>CAWDLJ010000004.1:10000-1372989 GCA_963803225.1 uncultured beta proteobacterium | reverse complement strand
AGGATGGGGCATCCATAAGTGCTAAAGCACTAACGGCTGCCGACACACACCTGTTATAGGATCAAGCCTTACGGGCAATTAGTATCAGTTAGCTTAACGCATTACTGCGCTTCCACACCTGACCTATCAACGTCCTGGTCTCGAACGACCCTTCAAGGGGCTTGAAGCCCCGGGGATATCTCATCTCAAGGCGAGTTTCCCGCTTAGATGCTTTCAGCGGTTATCTCTTCCGAACATAGCTACCCGGCGATGCCACTGGCGTGACAACCGGTACACCAGAGGTTCGTCCACTCCGGTCCTCTCGTACTAGGAGCAGGTCCCTTCAAATATCCAGCGCCCACGGCAGATAGGGACCAAACTGTCTCACGACGTTTTAAACCCAGCTCACGTACCTCTTTAAATGGCGAACAGCCATACCCTTGGGACCGGCTACAGCCCCAGGATGAGATGAGCCGACATCGAGGTGCCAAACACCGCCGTCGATATGAACTCTTGGGCGGTATCAGCCTGTTATCCCCAGAGTACCTTTTATCCGTTGAGCGATGGCCCTTCCATACAGAACCACCGGATCACTATGACCTGCTTTCGCACCTGCTCGACGTGTCAGTCTCGCAGTCAAGCACGCTTATGCCATTGCACTATCAGCACGATTTCCGACCGTACCTAGCGTACCTTCGTACTCCTCCGTTACCCTTTGGGAGGAGACCGCCCCAGTCAAACTGCCTACCATGCACTGTCCCCGATCCGGATCACGGACCAAGGTTAGAACCTCAAACAGATCAGGGTGGTATTTCAAGGACGGCTCCACGCAGACTGGCGTCCACGCTTCATAGCCTCCCACCTATCCTACACAAACCGGTTCAAAGTCCAATGCAAAGCTGCAGTAAAGGTTCATGGGGTCTTTCCGTCTAGCCGCGGGGAGATTGCATCATCACAAACACTTCAACTTCGCTGAGTCTCGGGAGGAGACAGTGTGGCCATCGTTACGCCATTCGTGCAGGTCGGAACTTACCCGACAAGGAATTTCGCTACCTTAGGACCGTTATAGTTACGGCCGCCGTTTACCGGGACTTCAATCAAGAGCTTGCACCCCATCATTTAATCTTCCGGCACCGGGCAGGCGTCACACCCTATACGTCCACTTTCGTGTTTGCAGAGTGCTGTGTTTTTATTAAACAGTCGCAGCCACCAGTTTATTGCAACCCTTTCACCCTCCTGGCGCAGGCCAGTCAAGCTACAAGGGCGTACCTTATCCCGAAGTTACGGTACCAATTTGCCGAGTTCCTTCTCCCGAGTTCTCTCAAGCGCCTTAGAATACTCATCTCGCCCACCTGTGTCGGTTTGCGGTACGGTCATTGTTGAACTGAAGCTTAGAGGCTTTTCTTGGAACCACTTCCAGTTGCTTCGTCGCCTAAGCGACTGGCCTCGCACCCTTGAATTCCGCGCCCGGATTTGCCAAAGCGCCTTCTCCAATGCAAGGACCGGGACTTCCAACACCCGGACAACCTTCCGCGATCCGTCCCCCCATCGCATTCAACAATGGTGCAGGAATATTGACCTGCTTCCCATCAGCTACGCATTTCTGCCTCGCCTTAGGGGCCGACTCACCCTACGCCGATGAACGTTGCGTAGGAAACCTTGGGCTTACGGCGAGGGGGCCTTTCACCCCCTTTATCGCTACTCATGTCAGCATTCGCACTTCCGATACCTCCAGCACACTTTTCAATGCACCTTCGCAGGCTTACGGAACGCTCTCCTACCATGCACATAAATGTGCATCCGCAGCTTCGGTATATTGCTTAGCCCCGTTACATCTTCCGCGCAGGACGACTCGATCAGTGAGCTATTACGCTTTCTTTAAAGGGTGGCTGCTTCTAAGCCAACCTCCTGACTGTTTTAGCCTTCCCACTTCGTTTCCCACTTAGCAATATTTGGGGACCTTAGCTGGCGGTCTGGGTTGTTTCCCTCTTGACACCGGACGTTAGCACCCGATGTCTGTCTCCCGTGATTGCACTCTTCGGTATTCGGAGTTTGCTATGGCGTAGTAATCCGCAATGGACCCCACAACCATGACAGTGCTCTACCCCCGAAGGTGATACACGAGGCACTACCTAAATAGTTTTCGGAGAGAACCAGCTATTTCCAGGTTTGTTTAGCCTTTCACCCCTATCCACAGCTCATCCCCTAACTTTTCAACGTTAGTGGGTTCGGTCCTCCAGCACGTGTTACCGTGCCTTCAACCTGGCCATGGATAGATCACCTGGTTTCGGGTCTACACCCAGCGACTGAACGCCCTGTTCGGACTCGCTTTCGCTACGCCTGCCCTATTCGGTTAAGCTTGCCACTGAATGTAAGTCGCTGACCCATTATACAAAAGGTACGCCGTCACCCCTTGCGAGGCTCCGACTGTTTGTATGCATGCGGTTTCAGGATCTATTTCACTCCCCTCCCGGGGTTCTTTTCGCCTTTCCCTCACGGTACTGGTTCACTATCGGTCGATCACGAGTATTTAGCCTTGGAGGATGGTCCCCCCATCTTCAGACAGGATTTCACGTGTCCCGCCCTACTTGTCGTACACCTAGTTCTTCCGTTCCGTTTTCATCTACAGGGCTATCACCTGCTATGGCCGCACTTTCCAGAGCGTTCGATTAACGGTACAGATAAAGAGTACAGGCTGATCCCATTTCGCTCGCCACTACTTTGGGAATCTCGGTTGATTTCTTTTCCTGCGGCTACTTAGATGTTTCAGTTCGCCGCGTTCGCTTCGCATGACCTATGTATTCAGTCATGGATACTCCATTCGGAGTGGGTTTCCCCATTCGGACATCTACGGATCAAAGCTCGTTTGCCAGCTCCCCGTAGCTTTTCGCAGGCTACCGCGTCCTTCATCGCCTGTGATCGCCAAGGCATCCACCACATGCACTTGTTCGCTTGACCCTATAACGGGTGCGTCTCTCGCGCCCATCGTTAGCGCTTTAGCGCTTACGAGGGGCCCGATCCCCGAAGGGGATAGACACACTCGCTACAGGTTGAGTATTCGTGTTGCGCCGTATTTCAAGGCAATCTTTCGATCACTTAAAAATACATTGATACAATCACAACCCTGATTCACCTACTCGCACACCCATCTCTAAGTATGCTTTCGTGAATCTCTTTACTACTTCTTCCTGATTGTTAAAGAACGACAGCCGATACTTGCGTACCGCTCTGACTGGCTCAATCGCCAATGCGTAATCCCCGGTTCGTATGGCACCGGACACTAGGCATTGTGGATTGGTGGAGGATGACGGGATCGAACCGACGACCCCCTGCTTGCAAAGCAGGTGCTCTCCCAGCTGAGCTAATCCCCCCGCTGCCATTCAAACTCAGTGGCGTGTTTCAGTCCCGCCCCCTTCGGGGGTGGGATGCTCGTAGGCGCTAAAGCGCCAACGATCATCGACATGGTGGGTCTGGATGGATTCGAACCATCGACCCCCGCCTTATCAAGACGGTGCTCTAACCGACTGAGCTACAGACCCCTGAGTCTGTCTTTCTTACAGCCGACAAGTGTGAGCGCTTAACGCGTGGAGCTACCAAGCTCTTGAAAGGAGGTGATCCAGCCGCACCTTCCGATACGGCTACCTTGTTACGACTTCACCCCAGTCATGAATCCTGCCGTGGTGACCGTCCTCCTTGCGGTTAGACTAGCCACTTCTGGCAAAACCCACTCCCATGGTGTGACGGGCGGTGTGTACAAGACCCGGGAACGTATTCACCGCGGCATGCTGATCCGCGATTACTAGCGATTCCAGCTTCACGCAGTCGAGTTGCAGACTGCGATCCGGACTACGATCGGTTTTCTGGGATTGGCTCCACCTCGCGGCTTGGCAACCCTCTGTTCCGACCATTGTATGACGTGTGAAGCCCTACCCATAAGGGCCATGAGGACTTGACGTCATCCCCACCTTCCTCCGGTTTGTCACCGGCAGTCTCCCTGGAGTGCTCTTGCGTAGCAACTAGGGACAAGGGTTGCGCTCGTTGCGGGACTTAACCCAACATCTCACGACACGAGCTGACGACAGCCATGCAGCACCTGTGTTATGGCTCCCTTTCGGGCACATCCACCTCTCAGCAGACTTCCATACATGTCAAGGGTAGGTAAGGTTTTTCGCGTTGCATCGAATTAATCCACATCATCCACCGCTTGTGCGGGTCCCCGTCAATTCCTTTGAGTTTTAATCTTGCGACCGTACTCCCCAGGCGGTCAACTTCACGCGTTAGCTACGTTACCAAGCCAATGAAGGCCCGACAACCAGTTGACATCGTTTAGGGCGTGGACTACCAGGGTATCTAATCCTGTTTGCTCCCCACGCTTTCGTGCATGAGCGTCAGTATTGGCCCAGGGGGCTGCCTTCGCCATCGGTATTCCTCCACATCTCTACGCATTTCACTGCTACACGTGGAATTCTACCCCCCTCTGCCATACTCTAGCGATGCAGTCACCAATGCAGTTCCCAGGTTAAGCCCGGGGATTTCACATCGGTCTTACATCACCGCCTGCGCACGCTTTACGCCCAGTAATTCCGATTAACGCTCGCACCCTACGTATTACCGCGGCTGCTGGCACGTAGTTAGCCGGTGCTTATTCTTCCGGTACCGTCATCCCCGACGGATATTAGCCATCAGGATTTCTTTCCGGACAAAAGTGCTTTACAACCCGAAGGCCTTCTTCACACACGCGGCATTGCTGGATCAGGCTTTCGCCCATTGTCCAAAATTCCCCACTGCTGCCTCCCGTAGGAGTCTGGGCCGTGTCTCAGTCCCAGTGTGGCTGGTCGTCCTCTCAGACCAGCTACGGATCGTCGCCTTGGTAGGCCTTTACCCCACCAACTAGCTAATCCGCCATCGGCCACCCCAATAGCGCGAGGTCTTGCGATCCCCCGCTTTCATCCGTAGATCGTATGCGGTATTAATCCGGCTTTCGCCGGGCTATCCCCCACTACTGGACATGTTCCGATGTATTACTCACCCGTTCGCCACTCGCCGCCAGGATTGCTCCCGCGCTGCCGTTCGACTTGCATGTGTAAGGCATGCCGCCAGCGTTCAATCTGAGCCAGGATCAAACTCTTCAGTTCAAACCTGTTACTGTTTTCTGTCTCTCTCGAGACAGGTCGCTCACTCAAAGCTGACAGGTTCTGAATTACTTCATAAACCTGACTTACTTTAGTGTGAGACTCTTGATACTTTTGCCTTACCCATCATCGCCCGAAGGCAATTCCGGGGGAGCTCCTGCATCAAGCGCCCACACTTATCGGCTGTAAATTTTTAAAGATCGTTCGCGAAGCGGCCGTTAAAACTGCTACAACTTCCGGCGTTTTCTGCGTTGCTGCGTCTGCAGCAGAGAAACGAGATTATGCAGACTATCCTGCAGGTCGTCAACTGTTTTTTAACTTCTTTCACAGTCGACCGGCGCTGACTGCTCGCCATCCACGGGAAGCCCCCGCCTTTGGCAGGTTGATCCGCTTGCTCCGTTTCCCCGCGCCTTCTTCATGAAAGCGCGAAAGGACGGAATTCTAGTCGGCCATCGACCGAAGCGCAAGGGCTATTGCCGAGTCTCCGGCAGCGGCCGTCTCTACGGAGCCAGCTGCGTCGCTCGCGAGGGAATTCCCTGCTCGATCCCCTGTGCTCACGAGCGCCATTGCGACGCAAAGGGATAAGGTGCACGGAACCGACTAGAATAAGGGGTTCTCTGCATCTAACAATATCTGGATTTATGCGCTCGCGAATCGCCAAACGTCTCCCTCCCGACGCCGACAAGCTGGTCGGCCTGTCGCTAGCCCTGTTCGCCTCGGGCAGCCGTACCGAAGATCGCTTCTGGGAGGCGAAGCTCGACGCGCTGCTCGCCAAGATCGTGCGCAACGGCAACCAGACCACCCTCGATGCCGCGCTCGATCATCTGCAGCAGAATCATCCAGACGCCTACGGCGCTCTCGCCGACATGGCCGAGACGCACAGCGAATCGTTCGTCATCGAACACGAAGGCGGCACTTGGGAGGCGCTTCTGATCGCCGCGCCGGTGCTCGCGTGGACGCGCTACATGATCCCGTCGGGTCCGCTCAAGCTCGATGCGGCCGACGCGCTGCGCGCCCATTTGCAGGCGCACGTGCTCGCATCCGGCACACGCGTCGCCATGGCGCCTTATCTCTATAGCATCGACCAATTGCCGCGCCATCACGTCGAGACGTGGCGCCTCGCGCAGCAACTGACTCAGTCGGCTATGGGCGGCAGCAACGCGCGAATCAATGCGGGCGAGCTGCCCGAAACGTCACCAATTCTTGCCGACCCGCGCTTCCTGCTCGCCGTCGTGGCCGCGCCGCAAGGCACGCCGCTGTTCCGCTGGCAAGAGGAGGAGCACGGTTCGCGCATCGAGCGCGGCCAGTGCCTCGAGCAGTGGGCAACCCAGGGCGGCGCCAATCTCGCCGTCGTCATGCCCGGCTGCGAATTCGAGTGCCTGCTACCCGACGCCTATTACTCGGCCTGCCGCGACGCCGACGAGCGGGTGCGCCCGCACACGATCCGCACCGCGGTGCGCTACCTGATCGACACGATTGGCGCTGCCGCGCCCGACCTGCGAGCTGTCGTCGCGGGCTTTGGCGAGCGACGTATCGACGAATACCGTATTGGCTTCACGCGTCGCGGCAGCAACGATGTCCTCTACGGCGTCGTGTGGCCGCTCTATGGCCGTGAAAACGGCGAAGCCGAGATCGACGAAGAACCGGGCGAGGAAGGTCCGGTCGATGGCCCGCTCGAAGAAATCGTCGCCCTGCTTAAGGAATCGGGCATCACTGACATCCGGCGTCACGCTGGCCGTTTCGAGCCGGAGTACTGCGACGACTGTGGCGTGCCGCTATACGCAGACCCGCTCGGCGAGATTGTCCATGCCGAAATGCCCGAGGACGCCGAGCCGGCCCAGCCGCACTTTCACTGATTCTCTGACTCTCTGAGTCCGACAACACCCTGCCCAGAATCCCGCCATCGTGCGGGATTTTTTTTGGAATATTCCTATGCCTTCTGGACAGGCCGATTTTTTGCAAGCGTTTTGTCATGATGATGCCCGGCGCACCGATGCGACTCAGTCCACGCGCCTACCACTCTGCCCATCTCCCCCGACAGGCCAATGAGGAGGCATCACATGCGGTTTTCAGTCTTCAACCCCGACGCCGAAAGGCGTGAAGGACTCAAGGCGTTACTCCGACAAATCGACCGTCGCGCGCGCTTCACTGACGCGCCCGACTGGCCAAGCGCAGAGCGCGGACTGCGGCGCTTCCCTCCTAACCTCTTCGTCGTCGACTGGGACGACACCATGCGCCGGGGCGAGCTCCTCACCTTCGTCGCCAACTATCCGTATGTCCCCGTCGCCGTCCTGACCGACGACACATCGGCCGCCGGCGTCATCGAACTGCTCAACGAAGGCGCGCGCGGCATCATTCCCCGCACGGTCACGCCTGAAGTCATCGTGCGCATTCTCGAAGTCGTGCTGCTGGGCGGCACCCATGTGCCGGCCGAAGTCCTGCAACCGAACAGCTATCCGCTCATGCTGCCCTCCGTGCCGCGACGCGGTGGCTCTACCGCACCGGCGACCAGCCGCAAGATGCGCGTGACAGGGCGCCTTTCACCGCGCCAGGAGCAGATACTGCGCTGCGTCCACATGGGCAGCACGAACAAGATGATTGCCCGGGCGCTCGGCATCAGCGAAGGAACCGTGAAAATCCATCTGGCGAGCATCTTCCAGCTACTCGGCGCGCCGAATCGCGCCGCCGCCGTCGCCATCTACAACGGTTGGCTATCCGGTCAATTGCAGGTCTTGCGCTCGAGGGCCGACTGTGTGCCCCATCCCGCCCGCGGAGAACCGGCACCAGTGCCCCTGAGCGCCCGGCGGGCAAGGTCGTTTCGCTATCCGTTGCACGTAGACGACACCGAAGCGGAACTGGCCATCGCTGCAGAACCGACCATTCCGTTCGGAGAAAGCCCCGCGCCATCCGTGGCGGCCCCAACTGAGCAAGCTGCAGAGGAGTCGCCGGACGATCCATCGAGCGCCACGCACTCACACGTTTTGTCGTCCAACGAGTAATATGAAGCACATGGGGTTTCTCTACACACCGCTTCCGTTTTGGGTCGCTGTCGGTGGCTGGATCGCCGCCGCGGGCCTGCTCGCGCTCGCGCTGTGGCGCAACCCCTTCCGTCGGCTGCAGGACGCCACACTTCAGCACGTCTGGCTCGCGATCATCGCGGCCGTCGCCGTACTCTGGGCCAGCAATGCCTGGCTCGAGGACGGCACCGTGCTGCACCTGCTCGGCGCCACGCTCGTCGTCACGCTGTTCGACTGGGCGCTCGCGCTCGTCGCCATGGCCGCCGTCGCCGGACTGGCGGCGGTTGTCTTCGACGCGCCATGGGAAGGCATCGCGCTCACGTTCCTCGTGTTCGGCGCCTTCCCCGTGGGGGTGTCGGCGTTGCTGCAACGGGCGTTCACGGCATGGCTGCCACGCAACCTGTTCACGTTCATCGTGGGTCAAGGATTCGTGTCGCCCGCCATCTCGGTTGCATCGGCGGCCTATCTCGCACTCGGCATCCATATCGCATTGACGGGCGGCTCCATGCTCGTCGTGCCCGCTGGCTACGTGCTGAGCGTGCTGCTGCTCGCGTCGGGCGAAGCATGGTTTACCGGCATGGCCACTGCGCTGATCGCCGTCTATCGTCCGGCATGGGTGACGACATACGATGTGCGTCGCTATCGCCTCGGCGGCCCGCGAACTTGAGCGGGGCTTCACGCCGCGTGAGGGTCCATCACGTGGCCGCATCATCGACTTCCCCGCGCTGCAACCGTCACTGACGGCGCTCGCGCGAGTGCAAAAAAACAGCAGCGAAGTTGAACTCGCGCGCCCTGCGCGGCATCTTACGAAGCCTGACGTCCAAATCCCGCCTCATTCATATATCAATGGACTGCTTCAACGCATCGCGCAGAATGCACGCGCTAGCCGGCAGACTGGCCGTCTGCGCCGTGGGCCTCGCGCTAGTCTGCACCGCCCCGGCCCGCGCCGATCAACTCGAACGGCATAGCGAACTCGTCACCCGGTTCGTCAACGACCTGCACGCCGACCCGCTCGTGGCCGACTGTGCGGCACACGGTGACTTCATCGTCAGCACGTCGGGTGTACTCGACCATGTCGAGTTTCCGGCCAGCTCGTTCGACAGCGCCCATGCGAGCGTCACGCCGTGGAACGACTCATTCGACGAAGGCAAGCAACGCGTCAAGGTCGACACCGTGGTGCAGGTCGACGGCATCGGCATCCCTCAGAGAGGCGACAGCCCGCCGCTGGATCTCAAGTTCCGCTGTGGCTACGTGAGCAACCAGATGCTCGCGTTTAGCTGGAACGACCCGCAACCGCCGACGAAGGCTCATGGCGGCGGCTCGGGAGCATCGAGCGGCGCCCATGGCCGGGGCAAGCATCCGTCGAACGGCAAGGGCTCGCAGAAGAAATCGAGCGGCACGGGCACAAAGAAATCCGTATCGAGCCAGTCGAACTCGACGAGCCAAAAGGTCGCGTCGAAGGGTTCGGCGAACCGGTCTTCGACCCAGGCGAGCATCGGCAAGATCAGTGCACGGCAAACGAGCGCGACAACGAAGAAGGTATCGACGGGCAAGAAACCTTCGTCTCAATCCGCTCACTAGGGACAAACAACAAGGGGGACCGAAGTCCCCCTTGCTCATCGTTCTCGCGACGTTCACGCGAACGCTTCGATATGATGCAGGACCGCTTGCAGCATCGCCGCCCCGAGCGCGGCACTGCGCTCGCCGTTCCAGCCCACGCGCTCGTCGGGCAGGTTCGCGTTGTCCTTGAACGGCATCTCGAGCGTCAACGACAGGCAGCCGAACTGATTGCCGATGTATTTCGACGCGAGCTTCAGCGCGTCTTCGCGATAGCGGCTCGCCGCGTAGCCGTGTTGATCCTGGAAGTCGGGACTCGCGATCTTGAAGGCGTCGATGAACGCGGCTTGCTCGAGGCGCTGCTGCTCCGTGAAACCCGGCAGCATCTCCGAACCCGCGACGAACACGTACGGCAGCCCCTCGTCCCCGTGGATGTCGAAGAAGAGATCGCAACCGGTCGCGTGAATCGCCTCGCGCACGCACAGCACTTCGGGGCTGCGTGCCGCGTCGGGCTCCATCCATTCGCGGTTCAGGTTCGCGCCGGCCACGTTGGTGCGCAGATTGCCGTGCGCGCTGCCGTCCGGGTTCATGTTCGGGACGATGTGGAACACCGCACGGTCGAACAGCTTGCGCGCGACCGGATCGCCCGCCCAGTCGCCCCAGCCCGCGAGCCGCTTGACGAGCCCTTCGACGAACCACTCGGCCATCGTCTCGCCCGGGTGTTGGCGCGCGATGATCCAGATCGTCTTCTTCGCCGTTGCGCCGGTCGCGCCGGTCGCGCCAGTCGCGGCATCGCTCGGGGTGCCGAGCGTGAGCAGCGACATCGGCCGGCCTTCGATGCTCGTGCCGAGTTCGGTGAGCGTCGCGTGCGGCATCTGCTGGATCGCGCCGAGAAACTCAGCGTGACGCTCCGCGCCGTATGGCTCGAAGTAGGCGTAGTAGATCGAGTCGAAGTCGGGCGTGTGATCGATCGTGAGCGTCGTGCCGTCGTAGTTCGTCGCCACGCGGAACCAGTTCACGCGGTCGTAGCTCGCCATCGCCTGGTAGTCGCGCCAGCCATCGGGGAACGCACAGGTCGAGGCGTTCTCGAAGGTCATCACGCAGCGCTCGCCACGTGCGCCCGAGAGGCGGAAATAAAACCATTGCGCGAACTCCGACTGCGTGTCGTTGCGCACGCGCAGGCGGATGTCGTCGGCGCGCTCCAACGACACGATCTCGATCGAGCCGGCGTCGAAGTTGGAAGTGATGGAAATCGTCATGGCAGGTTCCTGCTTGAATGCTGCATATCGCTTAACCGGCGATGCGGCGGCGGAATACATAGGTGGTGTCGTTCGAAGCGGCGGCATCGAACGCGTAGCCCTCGGCGTCGAAGTCCTTGAGCGCTGCGGGCGCGACGATCCGGTTTTCGACCACGTAGCGCGCCATCAGACCGCGTGCGCGCTTTGCATGAAAACTGATGATCTTGTAGCGGCCGCCCTTCCAGTCCTCGAACACCGGCGTGATGACAGGCGCGGCGAGCTTCTTCGGCTTGACGGCCTTGAAGTATTCGGTCGATGCGCAGTTCACCAGCACGCGTGCGGACGCATCGATTTGTTCGAGCCGTTCGTTGAGCGCGTGCGTGATGCGCTCGCCCCAGAACGCATAGAGATCCTTGCCGCGCGCATTCTCGAAGCGCGTGCCCATTTCGAGCCGGTACGGCTGCAGCAGGTCGAGCGGGCGCAGCACGCCGTAGAGTCCCGAGAGCACGCGCACGTGGCGCTGCGCGTAGTCGAGATCGGCCGATGAGAGCGTTTTGGCGTCGAACCCTTCGTAGACATCGCCATTGAACGCGAGCACGGCCTGCTTCGCGTTCGACGGCGAAAATTTCGTCGACCAGTCGGCATAGCGCTGGAAGTTCAGGCGCGCGAGCGGGTCGGAAATGCTCATCAGGGTCGAGATCTGTTGCGGTGACAACTGGCGCAAGCCGCCGATCAGTTCGGCAGCATCGTCGACGAAAGCGGGGATCGTATGGCTGTCGATATGCGGCGGAGTGTCATAGTCGAGCGATTTGGCCGGCGACAGAACGATTATCATAGAGGCTTGCAGGCACGCAGGTGCCCGATGTTCAAAGGCGAAAGCCCGATTGTAGCGAATGTGAAGAATGCCCGGTTTTCAGCCCCAAGTAGACGCGCTTGATGTCGTGCTCGATTCGAATGTGTGGATCGACATCCTCGTGTTCGACGATCCCCACACGCGCCCGATTCTCGCCGCGCTCGAAAATGGCGCGCTGCGGGCCCTGATCGACGCACGCTGCCTCGCCGAGCTCACCTACGTGCTCGACTACCCGCAATTCGTCGAGCGCAAGCTGGACAAGGCCGCAGCACTGGCCACCGTGGAGCGTCTCGCGCGGCTCGTCGCCCCGCCCGCCTTGGAGCCCGACGCAAGGCCATTGCCGCGCTGCAAGGACCGCGACGACCAGAAATTCCTCGAACTCGCCCATGCGAGCGGCGCCGCGTGGCTGGTTTCGAAGGATCGCGCGGTGCTCAAGCTCGCGAAGCGCATCGCGCGCGATTTCGGTTTTCGCATCGCCCAGCCGGCGCCGTTCGTCGTGGCCTGCGGGCTTGCGGACGATGCGCACGCCAATGCTGCCGACGGCGGCGCGCACGGGGCGGCGCCGGCCTGAGCTGACTGGCTGCCGTGCAGCTAGCTGCTGGACTGCGCGCTCGACCACCCGCTCAGCCCGCCCGCATGGCCTCCAACTCGGCCTCACCGATCCCGCCACCCCGCCCCTCAGGCCAATCCACGCACAGCCCTCCCGATTTCCCTACAATCGAGTTCTCTGTCCACTTTCGCCGGAACGTCCCTTCGCGCCATGAATGCTCCCCATCTCGCCCAGGCACCGTCGCTCACGCCCTCATTTCCGTCGCGCCTGCCCAATGTCGGGACCACGATTTTCACGGTCATGAGCGCGCTCGCCGCCGAAAAGGGCGCGGTCAATCTCGGTCAGGGCTTCCCCGATTTCGACTGCGACCCGCGCATCCTCGATGCCGTCGCGCAGGCGATGCGTGAAGGCCACAACCAGTACCCGCCGATGACCGGCATCGCGCCGCTGCGCGAGGCGATCGCGGACAAGATCGAGCACGTCTACGGCCGGCGCTACGACGCCGCAAGCGAAATCACGGTGACGGCAGGCGCGACCCAGGCACTTCTGACCGCGATCCTGTGCGCCGTGCATCCGGGCGACGAAGTCATCGTCGTCGAACCGACCTACGACAGCTATCTGCCCTCGATCGAACTGGCAGGTGGCAAGCCGGTGTTCGTCACACTCGAGGCACCCGATTACGCGATCCCGTTCGACCGGCTCGCGGCCGCGATCACGCCGAAAACGCGCCTCATCCTGATCAACACGCCGCACAATCCGACCGGTACGGTCTGGCGCGCCGAGGACATGCGCAAGCTCGAGGACATCGTGCGCGGCACCAACGTGCTGATCCTCTCCGACGAGGTGTACGAGCACATGGTCTACGACGGCGCGCCCCACGAGAGCGTCGCGCGCTATCCCGAGCTGGCCGCGCGCAGTTTCATCGTGTCGAGCTTCGGCAAGACCTATCACGTGACGGGCTGGAAGGTCGGCTATGTCGCCGCGCCCGCGCCGCTCACGGCGGAGTTCCGCAAGGTGCATCAGTTCAACGTGTTCACGGTGAACACGCCGATGCAGGTGGGTCTCGCGCAGTATCTGCGCGATCCGCGCCCGTATCTCGAACTGGGCGCGTTCTATCAGGAGAAGCGCGACTTCTTTCGCGCGGGCCTCGCCAATTCGCGCTTCAAGCTGCTGCCGTGCGAGGGGACGTACTTCCAGTGCGTCGATTACTCGGCGATCAGCGATCTGCCCGAAGCCGAGTTCTCGAAGTGGCTGACGACCGAAATCGGCGTCGCGGCCATTCCGGTGTCGGCGTTCTATCACGAGGCCCACGAATCGGGCGTCGTGCGCTTTTGCTTCGCGAAGAAGGAAAGCACGCTCGCGAGCGCGCTCGAACGGCTCGCGCGACTCTGAGTACCTCACGCGCGATGCGGCCGCAACCAACCCGGAACCGCCCCGCCTCGCGCGTCGCTTGCAGCCGGCCGCGCAACGTCGCGCGGCTACATGTTCGCCGCGATATACGCCTTGCGATCGGCGTTGACCTTCTGCGCAGCGGGACGCTCGCCAACGAGGCCCGCGTAGGCCTTCCAGTCGATGCCCACCTCGGCGAGGAAATCACGTCCGTAGATCTTCTGCGTCGCCATGCCCACGAGCGGCAGGGTCACGAACGCCGCCGTATCCGCGACGCCAAAACGCTCACCGCGCAGATAAGGACCGAACTGCGCGAGCCGCTTGAAGCCGGCGACGTGCCGCGTGAGTCGCTTCTCGGCGTTCGCCTTCACCGCATCACTCACCGTGCCGCCGAAGAACGCCTCGGGGTACAGCTCGCGCACGACCAGTTCCAGATGCGTATCGACGAACTGGATCAGTTCGCGCTCCTTGGCCGCTTCCCACGGGTCGGCCGAGAAAATCTGCCGGTCCGCGAAACGCGCGGCGAGGTACTCGACGATCACCGCCGACTCGCACAACCGGCCTTGCTCCGTTTCGATGAACGGCACCTTGCCGAGCGGCGACTGCGCGAGCAGCGCCGGTTCCTGCGATGGCTTGATGGACACTTCCTCGAATTCGATGCCGTGTTCGAGCAGGACGAACTTCACCTTGTTGTAGTAGTTGGACAGCGCAAAGCCATGCAGCTTGATCATCTGTGTCTCCGTTGATGTCCTGATCCGTGTACTCGCGAAGCCGGATCGGCCCCGCGAAAATGGACGACCGTGCTATTCTAATTCAACCTTGGAGTCGAGTTTCCCAATGAACTCCCGTCATTACAATCTTGAGACTAACCGGGTATCAATCGACGAGGCCGTGCAATGAGCGCCGAACTGCTGAGCAGCCGCCCGGACGGCCATGAATCGACGCTCGTGCTGACCCTGTCGAATCCCGGCGCGCGCAATGCCCTTCACCCCGACATGTACGCGGCCGGCATCGAAGCCATCGATGCCGCCGAGCGCGATCCGTCACTGCGCGCGATCGTGCTGACCGGAGCGGACGGCTTTTTCTGCGCGGGCGGCAATCTGAACCGCCTGCTCGAAAATCGCGCGAAGGAGCCGTCCGTGCAGGCGGCGAGCATCGACATGCTGGGCAGCTGGATCACCGCGCTGCGTCAGTCGAGCAAGCCGGTGATCGCCGCCGTCGAAGGCGCGGCTGCCGGTGCGGGCTTCTCGCTCGCGCTGGCCGCCGATCTGCTCGTCGCGGCCGACGATGCGAAGTTCGTCATGTCGTATGCGCGTGTGGGCCTCACACCCGACGGCGGCGGTTCGTGGTTTCTCGCCCAGGCGTTGCCGCGCACGCTGGCGGCCGAGCTGATGTTCGAAGGCAAGCCCGTTGGCGCGCCGCGTCTTGCGGAACTCGGCGTCGTGAACCGGCTCGCGAAGAACGGCAGCGCACTCGATACCGCGCTCGCGTGGGCCGACGACCTTGCGCAGATTTCCCCGAATTCGGTCTCGCGCATCAAGGGGCTCGTCAACGTCGCGTGCAGCCATTCGCTGACCGAGCACCTCGTCGCCGAGCGCGACAGTTTCGTCGCGTCGCTCCATCATCGTGACGGGCTCGAGGGCATCTCCGCGTTCCTCGAGAAGCGCCCACCGGTGTACCGCTAAATGAGCGAATTCCAGTTGCCCAAGCGTCGCCGCATCTACCTGATGCGGCACGGCGACGTGACCTACTTCGATGCATCGGGTCGCGCGATCGATCCCGACACCGTGCCGCTCAACGAGCAAGGCCGCGGCCAGGCCAGTGCCGCCGGGCGCGAATTCGCGGCGCAGCAGATCCGCTTCGACCGGGTGATCGCGAGCGGCCTGCCGCGCACGATCGAAACCGCGCAGCACGTGCTCGCCGAGACCGGCCAGACGATCGCGATCGACACGCAGCCGGCATGGCAGGAGATCCATGGCGGGCGGCTCGCCGATCTCGCGCCCGAGGACGTCGAGGATGCGTTCCTGCGGGTCTTCGACGGCATCGTGCCCGAGGACGTCGCGTTTCTCGGCGGCGAGACGATTGGCGCGCTGCTCGATCGCGTGCTGCCCGCGCTCGCCGCGCTGCGCGCCGATACGTCGTGGGACACGGTGCTGCTGGTGCTGCACGGCGGCGTGAACCGCGCGATTCTCTCGCACGCGATCGCAGCCGGTGCGCGCACGTTCTACGGCCATCTCGCGCAGGCGACCGGCTGCATCAACGTGCTCGACGTCGGCGCCGCGCCGCGCGACTGGGTCGTGCGAGCGCTCAACCACTCGCCGCCGTCGCCGTTGCATCGCGACGTGCGCAACACGACGATGGAAATGCTGTACGTGCAGTTCGTCCGCTACCGACCGCGCAACACCTGAGCGTAGCGGCTCTCATCGACTGGAGGAGACGATGGCCCAGGCCACCCCGGCAGGAGAATACGCCGCGTTCGAAGGTACGCGCCCGGTGGCGCAGAAACAGCGCTTCGACACCGAAGCACTCGCGGCCTGGCTCGCGGCGCACATTGCGGGTTTCGAAGGACCGCTCAGCGTCGAGCAGTTCGCGGGCGGCCAGTCGAATCCAACCTTCAAGCTGATCACGCCGTCGCGCACCTGGGTCATGCGCGTGAAGCCCGCACCGAAGGCGAAGCTGCTGCCCTCGGCGCACGCGATCGAGCGCGAGTATCGCGTGATGGACGCGCTTGCGCGCACCGATGTGCCGGTCGCGAAGATGCTGGCGCTCTGCGAGGACGAAGCGATCATCGGCCGCGCGTTTTACGTGATGGAATTCGTCGAGGGCCGCGTGCTGTGGGATCCGGCGCTGCCGGGCATGACGCGCGAACAACGCGGCGCGATCTTCGACGAGATGAACCGCGTGATCGCAACACTCCACAACGCTGCGCCCGCCGAGATCGGCCTCGCGGACTACGGCAAACCCGGCAACTATTTCGCACGCCAGATCGATCGCTGGAGCCGCCAGTATCAGGCGTCCGAGACCGAGCCGAACGATGCCATGCACCGGCTCATCGAATGGCTGCCGCAGCACATGCCCGCCGACGACACTTCGCGCGTCTCGATCGTGCACGGCGACTACCGGCTCGACAACCTGATCTTTCACCCGAGCGAGCCGCGCGTGCTGGCCGTGCTCGACTGGGAGCTGTCGACGCTCGGCGACCCGCTCGCCGATTTCGCCTACCACTGCATGACGTGGCACGTCGATCCGGCTCAGTTCCGCGGCATCGACGGACTCGATCTCGACGCGCTCGGCATTCCCGACGAGCGTCGCTACGTCGAGCGCTATTGCGAGCGCACCGGCCTCGCGATTCGCGGCGACTGGAATTTCTATCTTGCCTACAACATGTTCCGCATCGCCGCGATCCTGCAAGGGATCATGAAACGCGTGGTCGACGGCACGGCAGCGAGCGCGCAAGCCGTGGACGCCGGCCGCCGCGCGAAGCCGATGGCGGAACTCGCGTGGCGCTACGCGCAGAAGGTGCGTTGATCCCAGCCTCCGGCCCCATTCAACCCCACACGTCCTTAACCGCGAGGTCACGATGAACTTCGACTACACCCCGAAAGTAGAGACGTTGCGCGCGCAACTGATGGCGTTCTTCGACGAACACATCTATCCGAACGAGGCGACCTGGCACGAGGAAATCGCGAGTAACCGCGCGGCCGGCAACGCCTGGGTGCCGACCCGCATCATCGAGCAGTTGAAGGAGAAGGCACGCGAAGCCGGCCTGTGGAACCTGTTCCTGCCCGCGTCCGAGCGCGGCGCAGGGCTCACGAACCTCGAATACGCGCCGCTGTGCGAAATCATGGGACGCGTGCCCTGGGCGCCCGAAGTCTTCAACTGCAGCGCGCCCGACACCGGCAACATGGAGACGATCGAGCGCTACGGCAGCGAGGCGCACAAACGCGAATGGCTCGAACCGCTGCTGCAGGGGCAAATCCGCTCGGCGTTCCTGATGACGGAGCCCGAGGTTGCCTCGTCGGATGCGACCAATATCCAGACGCGCATCGAGCGCGACGGCGACGACTACGTGATCAACGGCCGCAAGTGGTGGTCGTCCGGCGCGGGCGATCCGCGCTGCGCGGTCTATATCGTGATGGGCAAGACGCAGCCCGACGCGCCACGCCATCAACAGCAGTCGATGATCCTCGTGCCCGCGGACGCGGCGGGCATCACCGTGCGCCGTCCGCTCACGGTGTTCGGTTACGACGACGCACCGCACGGCCACATGGAAATCACGCTGGAAAACGTGCGCGTGCCCGCATCGAACATCCTGCTCGGCGAGGGGCGCGGCTTCGAGATCGCGCAGGGACGTCTCGGCCCGGGCCGCATTCACCATTGCATGCGGCTCATCGGACTCGCGGAGCGTGCGCTCGAATTGATGGCGAAGCGCGCCTTGCAGCGCGTCGCGTTCGGCAAGCCGGTCGCGGCGCAGACGGTCACCCAGGAGCGCATCGCCGAGGCGCGCTGCATGATCGAGCAGGCGCGCCTGCTCACGCTCAAGACCGCGTACATGATGGACACGGTCGGCAACAAGGGCGCGCGCGGCGAGATCGCGATGATCAAGGTGGTCGCGCCCAACATGGCTTGCCAGGTGATCGATTGGGCGATGCAGGTGCACGGGGCGGCCGGCATGAGCGATGATTTTCCGCTCGCCTACGCGTACACGGCGGCGCGCACGTTGCGCTTCGCGGACGGCCCCGACGAGGTCCATCGCAACGCCATCGCGAAACTCGAACTCACGCGCTGGCTCGAACCGGATGCAGCCGCGAACGTCGAGTTGCCCGTCACACGCTCATAAGCCATCCGTGGTCTAATTTCCGTGAGACCCCGCTCGTTCACGCTCTGAGGGAAACACGATGATCGACGTCTATAGCTGGGCCACGCCGAATGGCCACAAGGTTCACATCATGCTCGAGGAAACCGGGCTGCCCTGGCGCGCGCATGCCGTGAACATCGGCGCGGGCGATCAGTTCGCGCCCGAGTTTCTCGCCATCAGCCCGAACAACAAGATCCCCGCGATCGTCGATTCCGAGGGACCGCGACGCGCGGACGGCGCGCCGTTCTCGCTGTTCGAGTCAGGCGCGATTCTCATCTACCTCGCGGAAAAAACCGGCCAGTTCCTGCCGGCCGATCCAGCCGCGCGCCACGAAACCTTGCAGTGGCTGATGTTCCAGATGGGCGGCCTCGGACCGATGCTCGGCCAGGCGCACCACTTCCGGGTCTACGCACCCGAGAAGATCGAGTACGCGTACAACCGCTATACCAACGAGGCGAAGCGTCTCTACACGGTGATGGACACGCGCCTCGCGCAGTCCGCGTATCTTGCCGGCGACGAATACACGATCGCGGACATTGCGGCGTTCCCATGGACGCGTTCGTGGCAGAACCAGGGCATCGATCTCGATGCGCTGCCCAACGTCAAGCGCTGGCACGAAGCCATCGCGGCGCGCCCGGCCGTGCAGCGCGGCGTCGAGGTGCTCGCATCGCAGCGCCAGGTGCTGACCGACGACAAGGCCCGCGAGGTGTTGTTCGGCGCGACCCAGTACAAGAAGCATTGAACAAAAAAAGGGACCCGCAGGTCCCTTTGATACGCGCGGCAGTCAGAAATAATGCCGCGTGATGAACTCGGCGATACAGACGGCACGCTCGCTGCCTTCGCGTTCGAGCGTGACATCCCACGTGACCTGAACACCACCCTCGCCGATGTCGCTCACCTCGCGCACCGCGAAGCGCGCGCGCAGCTTCGAGCCGACCGGCACGGGCGCCGTGAAGCGCACCCGGTTCAACCCATAGTTCACGGCCATGCGTTGACGCATCGGCACCGTGCGTTCGAGCAGCGCCGGCACCAGTGACAGAGTGAGAAAACCATGCGCGATCGGGCCGCCGAACGGCGACTCGCGGCGCGCGCGTTCGACATCGGTGTGGATCCACTGCTGGTCGCCCGTTGCATCGGCGAAGCTCTGCACGTGCGGCTGGCTCACCTCGACCCACTCGCTCACATGCGCCGCGACGCCCGTGAGCGCATGCAGCGCCGCGGCATCCGCGATCACGGGCACAGCCCCTTCGCTCATTGGGCGGCCTCCGGATTGCGCAGCCCGAAGAGCGCCTTCGAGCGCACCGTCACGACGAGTTCGCCGTGCTGATTGGTGCCCTCCCACTGCGTCTCGACGATACCGCGATCGGGCTTGCTCGCCGATACGCGCTTGGCCAGCACCGCGTTTTTCATCGTCAGCGTGTCACCGACCCGCGTCGGCTTGAGCCAGCGAATCTCGTCGATACCGGGCGAGCCCATCGAGGTCGAATCGGCGAGCACGTTGCGCACCAGCATGCCCATCATGACCGAGCACGTGTGCCAGCCGCTCGCGACGAGCCCGCCGAACATCGACGCCTCGCCGCCCGCCTCGCTCAGATGAAACGGCTGCGGATCGAACTGCTGTGCAAACGCGATGACTTCCTCGCGCGTGAACGTATGCGAACCGACTTCATACGCCTTGCCGACCTCGAGGTCTTCGAAACTCACGCCCATGTTGCTGCCTCCTTGTTGCCTGGCGTCTTCACGCAGCGGGCGCGAAGCCCGGCAGACGCGCGAAACGCTCCAGATGATGATCGGTGTCGCCGAGCGTCGTGTCGATGATCGAGACGCGCTTGAACAGATGCGCGGCCGCGACTTCATCGGTGACGCCCATGCCGCCGTGCAACTGCACGGCCTGCTGCCCGACGAAACGCGCCGCTTGACCGACGCGCGCCTTCGCCGCCGATACCGCGCGACGCCGCTCGTCGGCTTCCTCGCTGTTATAACGCACCGCGGCGAGATACGTGAGCGAGCGCGCCTGCTCGGCGTGGATCAACATGTCGACCATGCGATGCTGGAGCGCCTGGAAGCGGGCGATCGGCACGCCGAACTGCTGACGCGTCTTGGTGTACTCGACCGTTGCATGGATCAGCGCGTCGAGCACGCCGACGGCTTCCGCGCACAGCAAGAGCGTCGCGTAGTCGGCGATGCGCTCCCAGCTCGCCGCACCGAGCTCGGCCGCGCCAAGACGTCGCGCCGGGCTCTCGCTCAGCGTGAGCGTGGCCGCGCGCTGACCGTCGATGGTGCGGTACTCGTTCACCTCGACGCCCGCCGCGCCGCGCGCGACGACGAACAGCGCCACTTCACCCGCGAGCCGAGCCGGCACGATCCAGTAGTCGGCCTGGGCGCCATGCTGCACGACCGCCTTGCGTCCGGACAGGACGAAGCCGTCGCCGCGATCGTGCGCACGTGTGTCGATCGCGAACAGGTCGTAGCGCGCGCCGGGCTCGTGAAACGCCGCGGCCAGCTTGATCTCGCCGGCGGCGACGCCTTCGAGCAGGCGCGCATTATCGGCATGCGCGGCGCCGCCGAGCTTCAGTGCCTCGACACCGACCGCCGTGGCCCAGTACGGCTCGACGACGAGCGCGCGGCCCAGTTCCTGCATCACCACGAGCATGTCGAGCGGGCTGCCGTCGAAGCCGCCTTGATCCTGCGGCACCGGCAAGGCCGTGAGGCCCAGCTCGACGAACGCGCTCCAGTGCTCGCTCGACACGCCCTCGGCCGATTTGACGATCGCCTGGCGCGCCTCGAAGCCGTATTGCTTGTCCAGATAACGACGCAGCGCGTCGGCCAGTTGCTGTTGCTCTTCGCTGAAATTGAAGTCCATGCGTCGCTCCTCAGAGGCCGAGAATCATCTGCGCGATGATGTTCTTCTGGATTTCGTTCGACCCGCCGTAAATCGAGGTCTTCCGGTAATTGAAGTAATAGGCGGCCAGCGGCGCGGCGTCGTCGTCGCCACCCGCCGCATGCTCACGCTCGCCTTCGAGGAATTCGACATCGAAGGGCGCGGCGAGCGGCCCGACCGCATCGACCATCAGCTCGGTGAGCGCCTGCTGGACTTCCGTGCCCTTGATCTTGAGCATCGAGGCCTCGGGCCCCGGTCCACGTCCGCCCGCCTCGCTCGCGACGACGCGCTGGACCGTCACTTCGAGCGCCATCAATTCGATCTCGAGCGCGGCGACGCGCGTCCCGAACACGGGATCGTGCAGCAACGGCTTGCCGTTCTTCTTCTGCTGCATCGCGAGTTGCTTGAGGAAATCGAGTTCGCGACGCGACGTGCCGACGCGCGCGATGCCCGTGCGCTCATGGCCGAGCAGATACTTGGCGTAGGTCCAGCCGCGGTTTTCCTCGCCGACGAGGTTCTCGCACGGCACCTTGACGTCCTCGAAGAAGACCTCGTTGACTTCGTGGTCCTCGTCGAGCGTGATGATCGGACGCACGGTGATGCCCGGCGTCTTCATGTCGATCAGGAGGAACGAGATGCCCTCCTGCTTCTTCGCGCCGCTGTCGGTGCGCACGAGGCAAAACATCATGTCGGCGTGCTGGCCGAGCGTCGTCCAGGTCTTCTGGCCGTTCACGATGTAGTGATCGCCCTGGCGCTCGGCGCGGGTGCGCAGCGATGCGAGGTCCGATCCCGAACCGGGCTCCGAATAGCCCTGGCACCACCAGTCGGTGCCGTCGAGAATGCGCGGCAGGTAGTGGCGCTTCTGCGCTTCGTTGCCGTATTTCATGATGACGGGCGCCACCATCGAAACGCCGAACGGCAGCACCATCGGCGCGCCGAGGCGTGCGCACTCGTCTTCCCAGATATGCCGCTCGGTCGCGTTCCAGCCCGGGCCACCGAATTCGACGGGCCATGCGGGCGCGGACCAGCCACGCGTGCCGAGCAACTTGTGCCAGCTCGCGATGTCTTCGCGGTTCAGTCGTTTGTGATTGAGTACCTTGTGGCGCAGCGTCTCGGGCAGATTTGCCTCGAGCCATGCGCGTACTTCGCTGCGGAACGCCTCGTCGGCGGCCGAATAGTCCAGGTTCATGCGCAGTGTCTCCTCGCCGCAACCTTTTCGCGCGGCAGGAGAGCGCGCTGGCTTACTGGAGCGGGCCCTTCATCGCCGCCGGAACAGGCAGCGGCATCACGTCGATGCCTTCCTCGACGAGTGCCTGCGCATCTTCCGCCGAAGCGACCCCGCGAATGTTACGCGTGGGCGCTTCGTTGTAGTGGATACGCCGTGCTTCCTCGGCGAAGCGGTCGCCCACGTTCTCGGTCTTTTCCAGCACCTCGCGCACCGCCCGCATCAGTTGCGCCTGCCACTGCGCGGCGTCCGGGGGCGTGCTCGTCTGCCCCGCTCCCGACAAGTTCAGCCGGGGCGCGGAAGGCAGCCGGTTCACCTCGGTTGCGCCACACACCGGGCATTCGACCAGCTTGCGGGACAACTGCGATTCGAACTCATCGGCGGAAGCGAACCAGCCTTCGAACCGATGACCATCGGGGCACTGTAAATCGAGAACCTTCATCTGGAATCAGGGCTTGCGTAGGAGTTTAGCGCAAAATGCAAATTTGTGAACGGTCGTTCGAAAAAAATCGCGATCGTCTTCCAGCCGTCGAAATCGCGGCGCGACAGCGATTGTACTGCCGCCCGCCACGCGGCGCTGCGCGTCGAAATGGAGCGGCCCAAAAGACAACAGCGGCCGAGGCCGCTGTTGAATGCAAACGTGCCGCGTTTAGGCCGGCGCGCCGAGCGACCAGCTTCCGGACAGCACTTTTTCGAGCCAGAACGTGCCGATCACGGTCTTCACATCGGTGATGCGACCCGTGCGAACCCACTCGCCCAACTCGTCGAGCGTCGCGGTGAAGGTTTCGAGGAATTCGCCATCGTCGAGCTTTTGTTCGCCGGCGGTCAGCCCGCGCGCGAGGTAGATATCGATGAACTCGGTCGAATAGGAAATGACCGGATGGATACGCGTGAGGAAGATGTACTCGCGCGCCGTGTAACCGGTCTCTTCGCGCAGTTCGCGCTTGGCGCAGGCGAGCGCGCCTTCATCGGGATCGAGCTTGCCTGCCGGGAATTCCGTCATCACGCGTGCGAGCGGATAACGATACTGACGCTCCATGAGGACGCGCCCGTCGTCGAACAACGGAATCACCATGACGGCGCCCGGATGCTCGACGAACTCACGCGTGGCGTGCTTGCCATCCGGCAGCGCCACGGTGTCGCGTTTGAGCGTGAGGAAATTGCCGGAATAGACGGTGGAGCTGTCGAGACGTTGTTCGGCAAGCGCCGCGTCGTGTTCGGGGACTTCTGCGGCCATGTTCAACCTCTGTCAAGCCTTGGGCCAGCCGCGTTACGGCGCGCGACGCTTCACGAGGTATTGCCAGGTGAAGCCGGGAAACGCGAAGACCACGAACAGGCTGAACGTGATCGCGTAGAACTGCCAGCCCTGTTCAAAACGGTTGCCGGCGCGCGCTTCGAGTGCGAAGCCCAGCGCGCCGACCACGAAATACAACACGATCAGCTCGGCGATCCGCCACCAGGCGCTCTTCTTCGGCGCGCGCAGCGGCATGACACCGAACAGACGCTGGTTGAGGAACGGCACGTTGGCGAGGACGAACGCCAACAGCACGATGAACCAACCCGCTGCCGACATCAAAGCGGCAGCGTATGCGTGACGGCCTGCAGGCAGAGCGACATCAGCGGACCCGGCACGATGCCGAGCGCGAGCACTGCCACGCCGTTGAGCGCGAGCAGCGCACGCTTCGTTGCGTCGCCTTCGAGCGGCGCCGTATCGAGCGGCGCGTCGAAGTACATCAGCTTGACGATGCGCAGGTAGTAGAACGCACCGAACAGCGACGTGATCACGGCGAGCACCGCGAGCCACGTGAGGCCGGCGTTCATGGTCGCTTCGAGCACGGCGAGCTTCGCGTAGAAGCCGACGGTCGGCGGAATGCCCGCGAGCGAGAACATGATCACCATCATCACGGCCGCGAACATCGGGCTGCGCTGGTTGAGACCCTTGAAGTCGTCGAGCGTTTCGGCTTCGAAGTCGCGGCGCGCGAGCAGCATCACCACACCGAACGCACCCACGGTCGTGAGCAGATAGACGATGCTGTAGAACATCGCCGAGCTGTAAGCGCTCGCCGTCGAGGTGGCCTTGCCGTCGACGATGCCCGCGAGCAGGCCGAGCAGCACGAAGCCCATGTTCGAGATCGCCGAGTACGCGAGCATGCGCTTGATGTTGCGCTGGACGATACCGGTGATGTTGCCGACGATCAGCGACAGCGCCGCGAGAATGATCAGCATCTGTTGCCAGTCGACCGCGAGCGGCAGCAGGCCCATCACGAGGAAGCGCAACGACCACGCAAACGCGGCGACCTTCGGTCCGCCGCCGGTGAGCAGCGTCATCGCGGTCGGTGCGCCCTGGTAGACGTCGGGCACCCACATGTGGAACGGCACAGCACCCATCTTGAACGCGAGGCCTGCAACGATGAACACGACGCCGAACAGCAGCACGATATCGTTGATGTGACCCGAGGCGATCGCCTTGAGCACTTCGTTCAGTTCGAGCGAGCCGGTCGCGCCATAGATCATCGAGATCCCGTACAGCAGGAAGCCCGAGGCGAGCGTGCCGAGCACGTAGTACTTCATGGCCGCTTCGTTCGACTGCGAGGCGTCGCGGCGCAGCGCGATCACCGCGTAGAGCGCAAGCGACATCAGTTCGAGGCCGAGGTACAGCGTGAGGAAGTTGTTACCCGAGATCATGACGATCTGGCCGAGCAACGAGAACATCCCGAGCAGGAAGAACTCGCCGCGGAACAGATCGCGGTCTTCGAGGTACTTGCGCGAGTACACGATCGAGACCGCGTAGCCGAGCGACACCACCGCCTTCATCGCGCTCGCGAACGGATCGACCACATACATGCGCGTGAAGAAGTAGTACACGTGCGGGTCGAACGCGTTCACCGTGTACCAGACGCCAGCCGCGAGCGTCGAGACCAACGCGATGAAATAAGTCGTGCGACGGCCGGAGGGGCCGGCGAACGTATCGTTGAGCCATGCGACGACGATGGCCAGCATCACCAGCGCGTCGGGCAACAGTGCGTTCATAGGGGCGTTTTGCATGATCTTTAATTCCTCCGCTCGGTATTACTGTGACAGCGGCAGCTTGGACACTGCGACGTGGGAGAGGAGGTTTTCCACGGAAACGTGCATCACATCGGTGAAGGGCTTCGGATAGATGCCCATGAAGAGCGTCAACACGGCGAGCACCACGAGCATCAGGTATTCGCGCGAATTGATGTCCTTGAGTTCGCGAACGTGATCGTTCGCAATCGCGCCGAAATAGACGCGCTTGTACATCCACAACGTGTAGGCCGCGCCGAGGATCAGCGTGAACGCTGCACCGAACGCGATCCAGAAGTTGAACTTCACGGCCGCGAGAATCACCATGAATTCGCCGACGAAGCCCGAGGTGCCCGGCAGGCCGCAGTTGGCCATCGAGAACAGCATCACGAGCGCCGCGAACTTCGGCATGGTGTTCACCACACCGCCGTAATCGGCGATCTGGCGCGAATGCATGCGGTCATAAAGGACGCCAATGCAAAGGAACATCGCGCCCGACACGAAACCGTGCGAGATCATCTGGATGATCGCGCCTTCCATGCCGAGCTGGTCGAACATGAAGAAACCGAGCGTGACGAAACCCATGTGAGCGATCGACGAATACGCGACCAGCTTCTTCATGTCCGACTGCACCATCGCCACGAGGCCGATGTAGATCACGGCGATCAGCGACAGCGTGATGATGACCGGCGCCAGATAGTGACTCGCATCGGGCGTGACCGGCAGCGAGAAACGCAGGAAACCGTACGCGCCGAGTTTCAGCATGATCGCGGCCAGCACGACCGAGCCGCCCGTCGGTGCCTCGACGTGCGCGTCGGGCAACCACGTGTGGACCGGCCACATCGGCACCTTCACGGCGAACGCGAAGAAGAACGCGACGAATAGCAGGATCTGCGGCGTCATCGCGATCTTCGCGGCTTGCCACGCGGCGAGCTCGAACGTACCGGTCTGACGATACATGTACAGCAGCGCGACCAGCATCAGCAGCGAGCCGGCCAGCGTGTACAGAAAGAACTTGAACGCCGCGTACACGCGGTTCGGGCCGCCCCACACGCCGATGATGATGTACATCGGGATCAGCGTGGCCTCGAAGAACACATAGAACAGCAGACCGTCGGCCGCGCAGAAGACACCGATCATGATCCCCGAGAGGATCAGGAACGCCGCCATGTACTGGGCCACGTTCTTCGTGATGACCTGCCAGCCCGCGATCACGACGATCACGGTGATGAGCGCGGTCAGCACGACGAACCACAACGCAATGCCGTCGATACCGAGGTGATACGCGATATTGAACCGTTCGATCCAGACCGCGTTCTCCACGAACTGGAGGTCGGCGGTGGACGAATCGAAGCCCGTAACGAGCGGCAGGGTAACGAGGAAACTAAACACTGAACCGATAAGCGCCAGCCAGCGGGCCGTGCCCGGGTTCCGGTCGGAACCCACTACAAGAACGATGATGCCGAAGATGATCGGCATCCAGATCGCAATGCTGAGAATCGGGTAAGCGTGCATTCGTTTCCTTCTCCTTATTTGCCGCCGAGCGTTACAAACAGGGTCAGGAGCCCCAGCATACCGATGATCATCGCAAACGCGTAGTGATAGATATAGCCGGATTGAAGAAAGCGAATCACGCCTGCAAACCAGCTGATGAACTTCGCGCTCCCGTTTACAACGCCATCGATAACGACAACGTCACCCTCTTTCCACAGACCACGACCGATCGCCACCGCTCCGCGTGCAAACACGATTTCGTTGATCTTGTCGAGGTAATACGCATTCGCCAGCAGCTTGTACACCGGCGAGAAAGTGCGCTGAATCACAGCCGGCAGATCCGGGCGCTTCAGATACAGGAACCAGGACGTCACGACGCCGGCGAGCGCGAGCCACACGGGCAGGCCCGACACCGAGTGCAGCGCCATCGCGCTCCAGCCGTGGAATTCCTCGGCCATTTCAGCGAGTTCCGGATGGTTCTGGCCGATGAAGATGACCTTCTCGAACGCCACGCCACCCTGGAAGAAGTTGCCGAACAACAGCGGATCGATGGCGATCGCGCCGGCGATCACCGACGGAATCGCGAGCAGCACGAGCGGCACCCACACGACCCACGGCGACTCATGCGGCACGTGGACATGGTGATGGTCGTCGTGGCCATGCGCACCGTGACCGCCATGGGCCGCTTCGATGCCCATCGGCGACTCCGGATGCTTCGGCTTGCGGAAACGCTCCTCTCCATGGAACACGAGGAAGTACATGCGGAACGAGTACAGCGCCGTCACGAACACGCTCGCGACCACCGCGAAGTAGGCAAAGCCCGAACCCGGCAGATGCGAGAGCTTCACCGCATCGATGATCGAGTCTTTCGAGTAGAAGCCCGAGAAGAACGGCGTGCCGATCAGCGCGAGCGAACCGACCAGCGAGGTGATCCACGTGATCGGCATATACTTGCGCAGGCCGCCCATGTTGCGCATGTCCTGATCGTGGTGCATGCCCATGATGACCGAGCCCGCGCCGAGGAACAGCAGCGCCTTGAAGAACGCGTGCGTCATCAGGTGGAAGATCGCGACCGGATACGCCGACACGCCGAGCGCGACGGTCATGTAGCCGAGCTGCGAGAGCGTCGAGTAAGCCACGACACGCTTGATGTCGTTCTGCACGATGCCGAGGAAACCCATGAACAGCGCAGTGATCGCACCGATCACGACGATGAACGACAGCGCCGTATCCGACAGTTCGAACAGCGGCGACATGCGCGAGACCATGAAGATACCGGCCGTCACCATGGTTGCCGCGTGAATCAGCGCCGAGATCGGCGTCGGGCCTTCCATCGAGTCCGGCAGCCACACGTGCAGCGGGAACTGCGCCGACTTGCCCATCGCGCCGATGAACAGGCAGATACACGCCACCGTCAGCAGGTTCCACGAGGTGCCCGGGAACGTCAGCGCGGCGAGTTCGTGGCTCTTCGCGAACACGTCGTTGTAGTTGAGCGAGCCGCCGTACGCGAGCAGCAAACCGATGCCGAGCAGGAAGCCGAAATCGCCGACGCGGTTCACGAGGAACGCCTTCATGTTCGCGTAGATGGCGCTCTCACGCGTGAAGTAGAAGCCGATCAGCAGGTACGAGACGAGACCCACCGCTTCCCAGCCGAAGAACAGCTGCAGGAAGTTGTTGCTCATCACGAGCATCAGCATCGAGAACGTGAAGAGCGCGATGTACGAGAAGAAGCGCTGGTAGCCGTCTTCTTCCGCCATGTAGCCGATCGTGTAGATGTGCACCATCAGTGACACGAAGGTCACGATACACATCATCAGTGCAGTCAGCGAGTCGACGAGGAAGCCGACCTCGAACTTGAGACCGCCTACCGACATCCATTCATAGATGGTGCCGTTGAAACTCGCCCCGCCCATGACGTCGACGAGCGTGATCGCCGAGAGGACGAACGCGATCGCCACGCCGAGAATCGTGACCGTGTGCGCTCCCGCTTTCCCGACCGTCTTGCCGAACAGCCCTGCGATCAGGGAGCCAGCGAGGGGTGCAAGCGGGATCGCCAGCAGCAGGTTTTCATTGAGTGTCGTTGCCATAACAACCTTCTTAGCCTTTGAGCTGGTCTAGATCCTCGACATTGATCGTGTCGAGGCTGCGGAACAAGGTGACCAGAATAGCCAGACCAATCGCTGCTTCCGCTGCCGCGACGGTCAACACAAAGAACACAAAGATCTGGCCATGCACATCACCCAGGTAATGCGAGAACGCCACGAAATTAGTGTTTACCGCCAACAACATCAGTTCAATCGCCATCAGGATGATGATGACGTTGCGGCGGTTGAGGAAAATGCCCACGATCGCGATCGCAAAGAGGATCGCGCCGAGGACAAGGTAATGAGCGAGAGTCAACATGAATTCTTCTCCTTCGCGCGTCAGCCGTTGGTACCCGGCGCGGCTTCTTCCTTCGCCGGCTCTTCGGGCACTTCCTTGACGCTTTCCATCTTCACGAGGCGCACGCGATCCTGGCGGCGTACCTTGACCTGCTTCGACACGTCCTGGCGCTTGCTGTCCTTCGGCTCACGCACGGTGAGCGCGATGGCCGCGATGATCGCGACGAGCAGCACGAGGCCCGCGACTTCGAACGCGAAGATGTAGTCGGTGTAGATGATCTTGCCGATCAGTTGCGTGTTCGACACCGACGAGAGCGCAGCCGCCGAGGTGTCGCGCACCGGTGCGCTGGTCGCGCCGTAGCCGTGCCACAGGATCAGCGCGGTCTCGACGACGATGATCGCGCCCACGATGGTGGCGACCGGAATGAAGCGCTTGAAGTCGCGGCTCAGCACGTCGACGTTGATGTCGAGCATCATCACGACGAACAGGAACAGCACCATCACCGCGCCCACATACACGAGCACCAGCAGGATCGCGAGGAATTCCGCCTCGAGCAGCATCCAGATCGCGGCCGCGTTGAAGAACGCGAGCACGAGAAAGAGCGCCGACGAGACAGGATTGCGCGAGGTGATCACCTTCAGCCCTGAGAGCACCAGCAGCAGCGCGAAGATGTAGAACAGTACGGTCGTGAATTCCATGATTACCGGTTCATCGTTAGGCCATCGTGAGGCGGGTTGCGCGGTGCAGACTGGCGGCCAGACCAGCAAGCATCGCGCCGCGGCCCTTGGGCTGCGGCGCGCACAAAGCTGCCCCGCAACCGGCCCGGACCGCGGGCCGATGTAGCATCAAACTGCCAATCAACGATACGGCGCATCCGCTGCCTTGTTCGCCGCGATCTGCGTTTCATAGCGATCGCCGACGGCCAGCAGCATGTCTTTGGTGAAGTACAGGTCGCCGCGCTTCTCGCCGTGGTACTCGAGAATATGCGTCTCGACGATCGAATCGACCGGGCAGCTCTCTTCGCAGAAACCGCAGAAGATGCACTTGGTCAGGTCGATGTCGTAACGCGTCGTGCGGCGCGTGTTGTCTTCACGCACTTCCGATTCGATCGTGATCGCGAGCGCGGGGCACACGGCCTCGCACAGCTTGCACGCGATGCAGCGCTCTTCGCCATTTTCATAGCGGCGCAGCGCGTGCAGTCCGCGAAAACGCGGCGACATCGGCGTCTTTTCTTCCGGAAACTGCACGGTGACCTTGCGCTTGAATGTATAACGGCCAGTCAGCGCCAGACCTTTCAGCAGTTCGGTCAGGAAGAATGTCTTGAAGAAGTTTTGGATTGCGTTCATGGACTCTTCCGCCTTTATTTCCAGATGCTGAGCGGCGACATGTACCAGAAGCCGACCACGATCAGCCACACGACACACACCGGAATGAAGACCTTCCAGCCCAGACGCATGATCTGGTCATAGCGATAGCGCGGGAACGTCGCGCGCGCCCAGATGAACACCGACAGCAGGCAGAACACCTTGAAGACCAGCCAGAAGACGCCCGGAATGAACGACAGGAAGCCGAACGGCGCGCTCCAGCCGCCGAGGAACAGCACCGAGGCAAGCGCCGAGATCACGATCATGTTGATGTACTCGGCGAGGAAGAACAGCGCGAACGCCATCCCCGAGTAATCGATCATGTGACCCGCGACGATTTCCGACTCCCCTTCCACCACGTCGAACGGGTGACGGTTCGTTTCCGCGAGACCCGAGATGAAGTAGACGACGAACATCGGCAGGAGCGGCAGCCAGTTCCACGAGAGGAAGTTCAGCCCCCAGCTCGCGAAAATGCCGCGTTCCTGACCGCCCACGATATCGGACAGGTTCAGGCTGCCCGACACCATCAGCACGACGACGAGCGCGAAGCCCATCGCGATTTCATACGAGACCATCTGCGCCGCGGCGCGCATCGAGCCGAGGAACGCGTACTTCGAGTTCGAGGCCCAGCCCGCGAGGATCACGCCATAGACGCCGATCGACGAGATCGCCATCACGTAGAGCAGACCCGCGTTGATGTTGCCGAGCACCGCGCCCGCCTGGAACGGGATCACCGCCCACACCGCGAACGCCGGCACCACCACCATGATCGGCGCGACCATGTAGATCCAGCGGCTTGCCTGGGTCGGCTGGATGACTTCCTTCAGCAGCAGCTTGAGCACGTCGGCGATCGGCTGCAGCAGACCTGCCGGGCCGACGCGGTTCGGGCCGAGACGCACGTGCATCCAGCCGATCAGCTTGCGCTCCCAGAGGATCAGGTACGCCACGCACAACAGGATCGCCACGGCGACGACGAGAATGCGCACGAGCGCCCACACTGTGGGCCATGCCACGCCGAGCAGCTGGGTGCCGCCTGCATTGATCGTATCGAACAAGCTCATTTACGCCTTCTCCACCAGCAGTTCACCGAACAGGCTGCCGAGCGCCGCGCCGGCAGGCGTCGCCGCCGACACGCGCACCACCGTCGCCGCGAGATTGGCATCACGGGTCGCGGGCGCGCTCACCGTCAGGTCGCCCTGACGCACACGCACCGCCTCGCCTTCCTTCAGGCCGAGCTGGTCGAAGAGCGTTGCCGGCAGACCGATCGCGTTGGCGACGCGCGCGGCCATCGTCAGATGAAGCGCTTCGGCGCGACGCGAAAGCGGATCGGCGTGATAGATCGGCACATCGGCGACACGCTCGAAGCGGCCTTCCGTTGCGCGCGCAACCGTACCGCGCGAGAGCGCTGCGGCCGTCTTGTTCGACAGACGCGCAGTCAGGTCGCCGAAGCCCAGTGCCGCATTGCGGACGTCTTCAGCCGTATCGAACTCGAAGCCGCGGGCGCCGAGCAGCGTGCCCAGCACGCGCAGCACCTTCCACGCCGGACGCGTCTCGCCGAGCGGACGCACGACGCCGTTGAACGTCTGCACCGTGCCTTCGGCGTTCACGAACGTGCCCGAGGTCTCCGTGTACGGAGCGACCGGCAGCAGCACGTCGGCGTACTCGAGGCCCGTGCGGAACGGCGACATCACGACGACCATCTCGGCGGCGCCGAGCGCGGCGCGTGCCGCGGCGGGGTTCGCCGTATCGAATTCGGGTTCGACGTTGAGCAGCACATAGCCCTTGCGCGGCGCTTCGAACATCTCGCGTGCGTTGAGGCCATCGTTGCCCGGCAGCGCGCCCACGAGGTGCGCGCCGACCGTGTTCGCGGCTTCGGTGAGGAAGCCGAGCGTCGCGCCGGTGTTGTCGGCGATCCATTGCGCGGCTGCGTGCAGGCGCGAGAAATCGGGGTGCTGGACAGCGGCATTGCCGAGCAGCACGAGGCGGCGCTCGCCGCTCGTGAGCGCGGCAGCCAGCGCCTTGCCTGCGTCGCTCGCCTCGGCACCGGCGAACGCCTCGGGCAGCGCGACACCGCGCGCTTGCGCGACAGCGGCAGCGATGCCCGCGAGTTCGTCGAGCCATGCCGACGGCGCCGCGACGATGCGTTGCGCGCCCGGCGTGAGCCAGCTGTCGTTGGTCGCCTGCAGCAGCGTGAGCGAGGCACCGCCCTTCGCGGCCTGGCGCAGACGCGCGGCGAACAAAGCGTGGTCGCGGCGCAGGAACGAGCCGATCACGAAGGCCGAGTCGACGTACGACAGGTCGGCGATCTTCGTGCCGAGCCACGGCGCGCCGTCGAGCTGCACCGAGAAGTCGCTCTGGCGCAGACGGAAATCGACGTTCGGCGTGCCGATCGCGTTCGCGAGCTGCTTGAGCAGAAACAGTTCTTCGACCGTGCTGTGGGCGCTCGCGAGCGCGCCGATGGCGTTCTCGCCATGGTCGTCGCTGATGCCCTTGAAGCCCTTCACGACGTAGTCGAGCGCGGTTTGCCAGTCGGTCTCGACCCACTCGCCACCCTGCTTGATCATCGGGTGCGTGAGACGGTCTTCGCCGTTCAGGCCTTCATACGAGAAGCGGTCCTTGTCCGAGATCCAGCATTCGTTGATGGCTTCGTTCTCGAACGGCAGCACGCGCATCACGCGATTGTTCTTGACCTGCACGACGACGTTCGCGCCGGTCGAATCGTGCGGGCTCACCGACTTGCGGCGCGACAGTTCCCACGTGCGGGCGCTGTAGCGGAACGGCTTGCTGGTGAGCGCGCCGACCGGGCACAGGTCGATCATGTTGCCCGACAGCTCGGAGTCGACCGTCTTGCCGACGAACGAGGTGATTTCCGAGTGCTCGCCACGGCCGAGCATGCCGAGTTCCATCACGCCGGCGATCTCTTCGCCAAAGCGCACACAGCGCGTGCAGTGAATGCAGCGCGACATTTCTTCCATCGAGATCAGCGGGCCGACGTTCTTGTGGAACACGACGCGCTTTTCCTCGCTGTAACGCGAAGCGGACTTGCCGTAGCCGACTGCCAGATCCTGCAGCTGGCATTCGCCGCCCTGGTCGCAGATCGGGCAATCGAGCGGATGGTTGATGAGCAGGAACTCCATCACGGCTTGCTGGCCCTTCACCGCCTTTTCCGAACTCGTGCGCACGACCATGCCGGCCGACACCGGGGTCGCGCACGCGGGCACGGCCTTCGGCATCTTCTCGACATCGACGAGACACATCCGGCAATTGGCCGCGATGGACAGCTTCTTGTGATAGCAGAAGTGAGGAATGTACGTGTCCACCCGCTGCGCAGCCTGGATCACCATGCTGCCCTCGGGCACCTGCACCTTCTTGCCGTCTATTTCAAGTTCAACCATGATGGTCAATCGTCCTTAACCTGTTACCGCTCTATCGTTCGCCGCGCTGTGCCGCGGTTCGCGCCGGTAGCCCCCGTTATGCGGCGACCGTTTCCGAGGCCAGCTGCGAGCCGGCATGTCCGCCGACGATGCATCGCTTGTTGGCGACGTGATATTCGAATTCGTCCCAGAAGTGCTTGAGCATGCCGCGCACCGGCATCGCAGCCGCATCGCCGAGCGCGCAGATCGTGCGGCCCATGATGTTCTCCGCCACCGAGTTCAGCAGGTCCAGATCTTCCTGGCGGCCCTCGCCGTGCTCGATGCGGTTCACCACGCGATAGAGCCAGCCCGTGCCTTCACGGCACGGCGTGCACTGACCACACGACTCTTCGTAATAGAAGTACGAGAGGCGCAGCAGCGAGCGCACCATGCAGCGCGTTTCGTCCATGACGATCACGGCGCCCGAGCCCAGCATCGAACCGGCCTTCGCGATCGAGTCGTAGTCCATGTCGGTCGCCATCATCAGGTCGGCCGGCAGCACCGGTGCCGACGAGCCACCCGGGATCACGGCCTTCAACTTCTTGCCGCCGCGCATGCCGCCCGCGAGTTCGAGCAGCGTCGAGAACGGCGTGCCGAGCGGGATCTCGTAGTTGCCCGGACGCTCGACGTCACCCGAGACCGAAAAGATCTTGGTGCCGCCGTTGTTCGGCTTGCCGAGTTCGAGATACGCCTGCGGTCCGATCGTGAGAATGAACGGCACCGCCGCGAACGTCTCGGTGTTGTTGATCGTGGTCGGCTTGCCATAGACGCCGAAGCTCGCCGGGAACGGCGGCTTGAAGCGCGGCTGGCCCTTCTTGCCTTCGAGCGATTCGAGCAGCGCGGTTTCTTCGCCGCAGATGTACGCGCCATAGCCATGATGCGCGTGCAGCTCGAAGCAAAAATCCGTGCCGAGAATGTTCTGGCCGAGGTAACCCGCCGCGCGCGCTTCATCGAGCGCTGCTTCAAAACGGCGGTACACCTCGAAGATTTCACCGTGGATATAGTTGTAGCCCGCGGTGATGCCCATCGCGTACGCGCCGATGGCCATGCCTTCGATCAGCGCATGCGGATTCCAGCGCAGGATGTCGCGATCCTTGAACGTGCCCGGTTCGCCTTCGTCCGAATTGCAGACGAGGTACTTCTGCCCCGGGAACTGACGGGGCATGAAGCTCCACTTGAGGCCGGTCGGAAAGCCCGCGCCGCCACGGCCGCGCAGACCCGACGCCTTGATGTCGGCGATGACCTGCTCGGGCGGAATCTTTTCCTCGACGATACGGCGCAGCTGCTTGTAGCCGCCGCGCGCGACGTAGTCTTCGAGATGCCAGTTCTCGCCGTTCAGGCCAGCGAGAATCAGCGGTTTGATGTGACGATCGTGCAAGGCGGTCATTTCGAAAGCTCCTCGAGCAGCTGGTCGATCTTCTCGCGGCTCATGAAGCTGCACATGCGGTGATTGTTCACGAGCAGCACCGGCGCGTCGCCGCACGAGCCCATGCATTCACCCTCTTTGAGAGTGAAGCGGCCGTCGGCCGTGGTCTCGCCGAAGTCGATTCCGAGCTTGTGCCTCAGATACTCGGCGGCGCTTTCCGAGCCGCCGTCCGGGCCAAGCTGGCACGGCAAATTCGTGCAGAGCGTGATCTTGTGTTTGCCGACCGGGCGCGTCTCGTACATCGTGTAGAAGGTCGCGACCTCCTGCACGGAGACAGCGGGCATGCCAAGGTAGTCGGCCACGAACTGCATCAGTTCGGGCGACAGCCAGCCATGCTCTTCCTGGGCAACGGCCAAAGCCGCCATCACGGCGGACTGTTTCTGATCGGCGGGGTACTTCGCGATCGCACGATCGATTTCTTTCAGGCCTTCAGCTGAGATCATTTTCTGACACGACTCTTTCAAATCCTACCGAACGAAAACCTGCCGCGCGTGGTGCGTTACTGCATGCTGCGGCAGACGTGGCGTTCCTGGCGTAGTTCCGGGCGCGGCGGGGGACCAATGCGCGCGCCCTGCCCTTGATGCTAGCGGTCGATTTCCCCGAACACGATATCCTGCGTGCCGATGATCGTGACCGCATCCGCAATCATGTGACCGCGCGCCATTTCGTCGAGCGCGGCCAAATGTGCGTAACCCGGCGCACGAATCTTCAGACGATACGGCTTGTTCGCGCCATCCGACACCAGGTAGATACCGAATTCACCCTTCGGATGTTCGACGGCCGCGTAAGCCTCGCCTGCCGGCACGTGGAAACCTTCGGTGAAGAGCTTGAAGTGGTGAATCAGCTCTTCCATGTTCGACTTCATGTTCACGCGCGAGGGCGGCGCAACCTTGTGATTGTCGACCATCACGGGCCCCGGATTCTTGCGCAGCCACTCAATGCACTGTTTCGCAATGCGCGTGGACTGGCGCATTTCCTCGACACGCACGAGATAGCGGTCGTAGCAGTCGCCGTTCACACCGACCGGGATATCGAAATCCATCTGGTCGTAGACCTCATACGGCTGCTTCTTGCGCAGATCCCATTCGATGCCCGAGCCACGCAGCATCGCACCGCTCAGACCGAGCTGGAGCGCACGCTCCGGGCTCACCACACCGATGCCGACCAGCCGCTGCTTCCAGATGCGGTTGTCGGTGAGCAGCGTTTCGTACTCGTCGACGCAGCCCGGAAAGCGCGTGAAGAAATCGTCGATGAAGTCCAGCACCGAGCCCTGGCGCGCTTCGTTCATGCGCGCGAGTGCCTTCTCGTTGTGGATCTTCGTTGCCTTGTATTGCGGCATCGCGTCCGGCAGATCGCGATACACACCGCCCGGACGATAATAGGCCGCGTGCATGCGCGCGCCCGACACCGCCTCGTAGACGTCCATCAGGTCTTCGCGCTCGCGGAACGCGTAGAGGAACACCGCCATCGCGCCGACGTCGAGCGCGTGCGAGCCGATCCACATCAGGTGGTTCAGCACGCGCGTGATTTCGTCGAACAGCACGCGGATGTACTTCGCGCGCACCGGCACGTCGAGACCGAGCAGCTTTTCGATCGCGAGCACATAGCCGTGCTCGTTGACCATCATCGACACGTAGTCGAGACGGTCCATGTACGGCACCGACTGGATGAAGGTCTTGCCTTCGGCGAGCTTCTCGGTCGCGCGATGGAGCAGGCCGATGTGCGGATCGGCGCGCTGGATCACTTCACCGTCGAGTTCGAGCACCAGACGCAGCACGCCGTGCGCTGCCGGATGCTGCGGGCCGAAGTTGAGCGTGTAGTTCTTGATCTCTGACATGCGACCCTCTCAGTATTTCTTGATGCCGCCGTAGCGCTCTTCGCGGATCACGCGCGGCGTGATTTCGCGCGGCTCGATCGTGACCGGCTGATAGACCACGCGCTTCTGCTCCGGGTCGTAGCGCATTTCGACATAGCCCGAAACCGGGAAGTCCTTGCGGAACGGATGACCGATGAAGCCGTAGTCGGTGAGGATGCGGCGCAGGTCCGGGTGACCCTCGAACACGATGCCGTAGAGGTCGAACGCCTCGCGCTCGTACCAGTTGGCCGAATTCCAGATGTCGACGACCGACGGCACGATCGGCACGCTGTCGTCCGGCGCGAACACGCGCAGACGCACACGCCAGTTGTGCTCGATCGACAGCAGATGCGACACGGCAGCGAAGCGCGGGCCTTCCCACACACCATCGCCGTACGTTTGATAGTCGACGCCGGACACGTCCATCAGCTGCTCGAAGCGCAGCGACGGGTTGTCGCGCAGCTCCTTGGCCACGTCAAGGTAATCGCCCGCCTTGACGACGATCGTCAGCTCGCCGAGCGCCTCGGTGAGGCTCACGAGGCGCGCGCCGAACGCCGCCTCGAGGTTCGCTTTCAGGGTCTCGAGTTTGCTTGCCATATTGTGGGAAACCTCGCGGCCTTATTGACGGGCGATGGTGTTGGTGCGACGGATCTTCGCCTGCAACTGGATCACCCCGTAGACAAGGGCTTCCGCGGTGGGCGGACAACCCGGCACGTAGACATCGACCGGCACGATACGGTCACACCCGCGCACCACCGAGTACGAGTAGTGATAGTAGCCGCCGCCGTTGGCACACGAGCCCATCGAGATCACCCAGCGCGGCTCGGCCATCTGGTCGTAGACCTTGCGCAGCGCAGGCGCCATCTTGTTGCACAGCGTGCCGGCGACGATCATCACGTCCGACTGACGCGGACTGGGACGGAACACGACGCCGAAACGGTCGAGGTCATAACGGGCGGCGCCCGCATGCATCATCTCGACCGCGCAACACGCGAGACCGAACGTCATCGGCCACAACGAGCCGGTGCGCGTCCAGTTGATCAGTTTGTCAGCCGTCGTGGTGACAAACCCTTCCTTCAAGACCCCTTCGATACTCATGTGCTTTCCACTCCAGACGTGCAGCCCGCGGCGCTGCGGCGCCACCCAATACTAACCGGCGTTTAACCCGTCATTCCCAGTCGAGACCGCCTTTCTTCCAGATATAGGCAAAGCCCAGCAGGAATTCGAGCAGGAAGATCATCATCGCCATGAAGCCGGGCCACCCGATATCGCGCAGGGCGACACCCCACGGAAACAGGAAGGCCGTTTCGAGGTCGAAGATGATGAAGAGAATGGCCACGAGGTAGTACCGCACGTCGAACTTCATGCGCGCGTCTTCGAACGCTTCGAAGCCGCACTCGTACGGTGAATTCTTTTCGCTGTTGGGCCGATTGGGACCGAGGAACTTGCCGATACTGACCAGCGCTATACCCAAACCGAGACCTACGACGAGGAATAACAGAACGGGGTAGTAGGCTGCGAGGTTCAAGGCTATCCTCAATCGGTTGGTTCGGGATTCCGCACGAACTTGTTGCGCCCTGCGGGAGTCACTTCACGTACTTCGCGCTGCGAACAAAAAACAAACACGACGTCAGAAGCAAAAATGCCAGCCGAAGCTGAAGCAAGCGGCTGGCATTTAGATAACATTGGTGCCGACGGCGAGACTCGAACTCGCACAGCTTTCGCCACTACCCCCTCAAGATAGCGTGTCTACCAATTTCACCACGTCGGCACTACATGCAATCCGGGACAACAATTTACTGAAACCCGCGAATCGCTTCAAGACTTCAATTCTAACCCAGTTAAGCGGTTTGTTCAACGCACAAAAACGGGTTTGTTCGAAAATTTACTTCGGTACATCCTGACCCGCGCTGGAGCCCATCGCAGCAGCCGCCGAGGCCGCGCCAGGCACCGATGCTGCAGCGGCGGAAGCAGCCGGAGCGGAGGCCAGAACAGGTGCCGTAGCCGCTACGCCGAGCACCCCTGCCGACGGCTTCGAATGATACGAGCCGAGGTACGTGAGCGCAAGCGTCGACACGAAAAATACCGTTGCAAGAACGGCAGTAGTGCGCGACAGGAAGTTCGCCGAGCCACTCGCTCCGAAGAGGCTGCCCGATGCACCGCTACCGAATGCAGCACCCATGTCCGCGCCCTTGCCATGCTGAAGCAGCACGAGGCCGATGACCCCAAGCGCCGACAGCAACTGGACGACGATAATCAACGTTTTCAAATACAGCATCACACTCACCCGAGTCCCTTGTTAAGCACGCACCTCATGTGCGATGCGTGCATGTAGCCCTTGCGGCCCAACGGGCTTAGCCCGCGATGTCCGCGTCCGCCGCAGCGGCCGCGCAGATCGCGAGAAAATCCGCATCCTTCAACGATGCGCCGCCGATCAGGCCGCCATCGATATCGTCCTGACGAAACAGTTCTTCTGCGTTGTCCGGCTTCACGCTGCCGCCGTACAACAGCGGCACGTCCGCGACTTCAGCACCCTTGGCGGCGAGACGCGCACGCAAGAATGCGTGCACTGCCTGAGCCTGCGCCGAGCTCGCGCTCTTGCCCGTACCGATTGCCCACACCGGTTCGTAGGCGACGACGATGCGCGCCGCCTCCGCATTGGTCAATGCCACGAGCACCGCGTCGAGCTGCGCGCCGACCACCTGCTCGGTCGCGTCCGACTCGCGCTCTTCGAGCGTTTCGCCGACACACACGATGGGCGTGAGCCCCGCTGCCAGCGCGCGCTTCGTCTTCTGCGCGACCAGCTCCGAACTTTCGCCGTGATACGCGCGGCGCTCCGAGTGACCGACGATCGCATACGCGGCGCCGAAATCCGCCACCATCGCCGCGGCGACTTCACCGGTATAGGCACCCTGCTCGTGCGCCGACACATCCTGCGCACCCCACGCGACGCTGCTGCCCTCGAGCGCCGCCCGGGCTTGCGCCAGATACGGGAACGGCACGCAAACGCCGACACGCACGTGCTCCGGCAGATTGCGCGCGCCTTGCGCGACTGCTTGCAGCAGCACGGCGTTGCCTGCGAGGCGACCGTGCATCTTCCAGTTACCGACTACCAGCTTGGCTCGTTGTTTGGACATTGTTTCGGTTAGCGTTAATCGGGTACGGCAAAACACGCAATTTTACTGTGCAGCGCGCGTCCCGGTCAAACCGGCGCAGAAAATCGGCGCACAAGTCAAGCCTTCGCGCCCCAATCGAGCACGATCTTGCCAATGTGCGTACTGCTTTCCATCAGCGCATGGGCCTCGGCAGCCCGGGCGGCCGGGAACACCTTGCACACCACCGGCTTGATGCGGCCCTCTTCGATCAGCGGCCACACGCGCTCCTTGAGCTCCGCCGCGATGCGCGCCTTGAACTCGACCGGACGCGGACGCAGCGTCGAGCCGGTAATCGTCAGACGACGGCGCAGGATCTCGTTCAGATTGACCTCGGCCTTGCTGCCGCCGAGCATCGCGATCATGACGATGCGGCCGCCGTCGGCGAGCGCCGACAACTCGCGCCCCACGTAGGTGCCGCCCACCATGTCGAGAATCACATCGACCCCGCGATCGTTCGTGAGGGCCTTCACGACATCGACGAAATCCTCGCTACGATAGTTGATCGCACGCTCGGCGCCGAGCGACTCGCACGCGCGGCACTTGTCCTCGGAGCCCGCGGTCGCGAACACGCGATAGCCGAGTGCGTGCGCGATCTGGATCGCCGTCACGCCGATGCCGCTCGAACCGCCCTGCACGAGCAGGGTCTCGTTCTCGCCGCCTTCGCCGTGGCCGAGTTGCGCGCGCTGGAACACGTTGCTCCAGACCGTGAAGAACGTTTCGGGCAGCGACGCCGCCTCGACGTCGGTGAGCCCCTTCGGCACGGGCAGACACTGCAGCAGCGGCGCGCTCACATATTCGGCATAGCCGCCGCCCGCAATCAGTGCACATACGCGATCGCCGAGCTTCAGGCCAAACGGGTTGTGCTTCGCCTCGAGCGTCCCGCCGACGATCTCACCCGCTACCTCGAGCCCCGGCAGATCGGAGACACCCGGAGGCGGCGCATACGCACCCTTGCGTTGAAACACATCGGGCCGGTTGATCCCTGATGCCGACACCTTGATCAGCACTTCGCCAGTCTTCGGCTCCGGCATCGGCCGCTCGGCCAGCTTGAGCACGTCCGGTGCGCCGAACTCGGTGATCTCGATCGCTTGCATGTCCGCCTCCCAAGGTGTGGATTGCGCTGGCCTCGTGTGCCGCGTGCCGTGTGCCGAAGCCAGCGCAATCCATCCTTCACGAAAAAACGGCCGGCGCGCTTTTGCGCTGCCGGCCGTTCCAGACTATACCGCCTTACTGCTGCGGCTCGCCCTGCGGTGCGCCGTTGCCGCCTGCTTCATTGAGCAGCGCCTTGGCCGACAGACGCACACGACCCTTCTCGTCCGTCTGGATGACCTTGACCTTCACGATCTGGCCTTCCTTCAGATAGTCGTTGATGTCCTTGATGCGCTCGTTGGCGATCTCGGAGATGTGCAGCAGACCATCCTTGCCCGGCAGCAGGTTCACGATCGCGCCGAAGTCGAGCAGCTTGAGGACCGCGCCTTCGTACACCTGGCCCACTTCGACTTCAGCCGTGATGTTCTCGATGCGCTTCTTCGCTTCGGCCATGCCTTCGCTCGACGTGCTCGCGATGGTCACGACGCCGTCGTCGGAGATGTCGATCGTCGTGCCCGTTTCTTCGGTCAGCGCGCGGATCACCGAACCACCCTTGCCGATCACGTCGCGGATCTTTTCCGGGTTGATCTTGATGGTGATCATGCGCGGCGCGTAAGCCGACATCTGCGTGTTCACGCCTGCCACCGCCGAGGTCATCTTGCCGAGGATGTGCATGCGGCCTTCCTTCGCTTGCGCGAGCGCGACCTGCATGATTTCCTTGGTGATGCCCTGGATCTTGATGTCCATCTGCAGCGCCGTCACGCCCGCTTCCGTGCCCGCGACCTTGAAGTCCATGTCGCCGAGGTGATCTTCGTCGCCGAGGATGTCGGTCAGCACCGCGAACTTGTTGCCCTCGAGGATCAGGCCCATCGCGATACCCGCGACGTGTGCCTTCATCGGCACGCCGGCGTCCATCAGTGCGAGGCAGCCGCCGCACACCGAAGCCATCGACGACGAACCGTTCGACTCGGTGATTTCCGAAACGACGCGGATCGAGTAGCCGAACTCTTCGGCGCTCGGCAGGCACGCGACGAGCGCGCGCTTGGCGAGACGGCCGTGGCCGATTTCACGGCGCTTGGGCGAGCCCACGCGGCCCGTTTCGCCGGTCGCGAACGGGGGCATGTTGTAGTGGAGCATGAAGCGCTCGCGGTACTCGCCTTCGAGCGCGTCGATGATCTGCTCATCGCCCTTCGTGCCGAGCGTCGCCACGACGAGTGCCTGGGTCTCGCCACGCGTGAACAGCGCCGAGCCGTGCGTACGCGGCAGGACACCGGTGCGGATCTCGATCGGACGCACGGTGCGCGTGTCGCGGCCGTCGATACGCGGCTCGCCGTTGAGGATCTGCGAGCGGACGATCTTCGCTTCGAGGTCGAACATGACGTTGCCGACCGTGGCCTTGTCGGCCGCCGTCGTGCCGGCTGCCGCCGCTTCTTCTTCGAGCTTCGCCGAGGTCGCTGCGTAGACTTCCTTCAGCTTGGTCGAACGCTGTTGCTTGTCGCGCAGTTGGTACGCGCCGAGCAGGTTGTCGTAGGCGATCTCGGTCACGCGTGCGATCAGCGCTTCGTTCTTCGGCGCCGGCTGCCAGTCCCACTCGGGCTTGCCGCCTTCGCGCACGAGTTCGTGAATCGCGTCGATGGCCGTCTGCATCTGCTCGTGGCCGAACACGACCGCGCCGAGCATCACGTCTTCGGGCAGCTGGTCGGCTTCCGATTCGACCATCAGTACCGCGCGCTCCGTACCGGCGACGACGAGGTCAAGGCTCGATTCCTTGATCTGCGCACGCGTCGGGTTCAGCACGTATTCGTTGTTGATGTAGGCCACGCGAGCCGCGCCGACCGGGCCGTTGAACGGCAGACCCGAAATCGCGAGCGCCGCCGAGGCGCCGATCAGCGCCGGGATGTCGGCCGGGACTTCCGGGTTGATCGACAGGACGTGGATTACGACCTGCACTTCGTTGTAATAGCCTTCCGGGAACAGCGGGCGCAGCGGACGGTCGATGAGGCGCGAAATCAGCGTCTCGCCTTCCGACGGACGGCCTTCGCGACGGAAGAAGCCGCCCGGGATCTTGCCGGCCGAATAGGTCTTTTCGATGTAGTCGACGGTCAGCGGGAAGAAGTCCTGACCCGGCTTCGCGGTCTTCGCACCGACGACGGTCGCGAGCACGACGGTGTCTTCGACGTCGACGATGACGGCACCGCTTGCCTGACGAGCGATCTCACCCGTCTCGAGGCGCACGTTGTGCTGGCCCCATTTGAATTCTTTCACGACTTTATTGAACATGGTCATGGTCACTCCTTCATTCATTGTTATGCCGCGCCCTTGCGCGCCGACCTTGGCACTCAACAGCGAAACAGTTCGTGGACCGGCGCCACGGCGGGAAGAGGAGTGTTATGCCATTCCAGCGAATCGCGCGACGCACGCCGTCCGTACGATGCGCTGGAATGACACAGAGCTCTGCCCTGCGGCCCGGCCTGGTCAGTATTGCCGTGTAAATCCCTGCTGCAACAACACGGTGCGCGCCACATGAAGCGCACCGTTCAAAAACAAAATGCCTGTATCAGCAGGAACTGACACAGGCATCTTGATGAACAGCCGTCCGGTTACTTGCGCAGACCCAGCTTTTCGATCAGCGAGCGGTAACGATCAGCGTCCTTGCCCTTCAGGTAGTCGAGCAGCTTGCGGCGACGGCTAACCATGCGCAGCAGACCGCGACGGCTGTGGTGATCCTTGCCGTGTGCCTTGAAGTGAACGGTCAGTTCGTTGATGCGGGTGGTGAGCAGCGCCACTTGCACTTCGGGCGAGCCAGTGTCATTGGTGCCGCGCGCGTATTGCGCGACGACGTCGGACTTCTTGATATCTGCTACGGACATTTGATTTCCTTAAAACAAACAAGCGGTCACGGAAGAAAGGCCGTGCCGTGGGTTACAACGAGGGGCGTATTGTAGCACAGAGCGCGACGGGCGCGGACTGGGTGCTATGGGCGCTTTTCACGGCCGCTTCATGCGGCACACGGTCGCCGGCGCCGTCTGCGCGGCCGACAGCGCAAGCACCGTGCGAAAGCCGTAGCCCGAGCCCTCGTTGTCGAAGCGCACGCCGGGCGTGCCCGCCCGGTCCATCTGCATCACATAAAGGGGCTGAATCAGCTGATGATCCTCGGCGCGCATCGTCGCCGGGTGGAAGCCATTGTCGAAACGCGCGCCTTCGAGCGCCCTGGCGACCGGCTCGGGCGCCGCGCTGCCCGCGCGCTCGATGGCGGCGGCGAGCATCTCGACGAGCACGTCCATGCGCAACACCGGATAGTCGTCCTGGGCGGCCGGATAGCGGGCGCGAAATGCCCCGTACCACGCGTCGGAGGCCGCGCCGCCGACATTCGGATGCCAGTCGGCCACCGCGATCACGCGCTTCACGCCCGCGTCGCCGAGCGCGGCCGGCGCGCCGAGGCTGTTGCCGTAGAACGTGTAGAAGGTCGCGCCGAGGCCCTGCTCGCGCGCCGCCTTCACGAGCAGCGTGAGGTCGCTGCCCCAGTTGCCGGTGACGACCGCGTCGGCGCCCGCAGCGCGGATCTTGGCGATGTACGGCGCGAAATCCTTCACGCGGCCGATCGGGTGGAACTCATCGCCGACCACGGCGATATCGGGCCGTTTCGCCGCGAGCGTCGAGCGCGCGAGCGTGCTCACGTCGTGACCGAAGCTGTAGTCCTGGTTGAGCAGATAGACCTTCTTCACCGAGCGATCGGCGGCGATCACGTCGGCGAGCGCGTCCATGCGCATGCCCGCGTGGGCGTCGAAGCGGAAGTGCCAGAAGCTGCAGTTCGCGTTGGTGAGCGCGGGGTCGTCGGCGGAATAGTTGAGGAACAGTTCGCGGTTGTCGGGCTCGCGCGAATTCTGCCGCTCGATGGCCGTGACGAGCGCGGCGGCCACCGCCGAGCTGTTGCCCTGCAGGATGAAGCCGATATGGCGGTCGGCGGCGGCGCGCAACTGCACGAGCGCGGCCTCGGTGCTGCCACGGCTGTCGAGCACGACGAGTTCGAGCGGATGGCGGCCGTCGGGCAGCGTCACGCCGCCGCGCGCGTTCACGCGCTCGACGCCAAAGCGCAGATTGCGCTCGACCGCCGCGCCCGCATCGGCGAACGGGCCGGACATGCCCTCGACCAGCGCGAGCTGGATCGGCGCGCCCGCTGCCGGCGTCTGCGCCTGTGCTTGCGCCGCTGCTTGCGCCGCGCCGGTCGCGAGCGCCGCCGCCATCGCGAACGATGCCATCGCCTTCGTCCAGTTCGCCTTCATGTGCACTCCATTCATTCTTCGCATTCGAAGCGCGGATCATAGGGCGCGACGCGGCGCGCAAGCAAGCCTCGGCCGCGCTCATGTCGCGCGCTTGGCGGCGACTGCGCGTGTCAAAATAGCGTATTGACGACAACGAAGCTCGACGCTTCGCCATCGGGGGACATTCATGCTGACCCGCTTCAGAGCCGCGCTCGCGGCACGCTTTCGATACGGCGCGCTCATCGGTCTCGGTGCGCTTGCGCTCACGGGCTGCGCGCAGCCGTGGCAGCAGTTCCATGCGGGGGACGACGCGCAAGCCGTCATCGCGCGCTTCGGGCCGCCCAAGGAAGTCTACGACCTGCCCAACGGCGGCAAGCGGCTGATGTGGCCGACCCAGCCGATGGGCGAAGTCACCACGGCCGCCGACATCGATGGCGCCGGCAAGGTCGTCAACGTGCGCCAGGTGCTGCAGGTGAACGAGTTCTATCGCGCAGAGATCGGCAAGTGGACCCGCACCGACGTGCTTGTAAACTTCGGACGCCCGGTCGAGACCGCTTACTTCCCGCTGATGAAGCGCGACGTGTGGACCTATCGCTATCAGGAAGACGGCGTCTGGTACATGCTGTACAACTTCTACTTCGACAGCGACGGCGTGCTGCGCCTCACGCAAAAGACACCCGATCCGCTGCACGACCCGGATCGCCGCCTCGGTTTCTAGGCGCTACAACGGCGCAACAACGAAAAACCGCCGCGTTCCACACAGAACGCGGCGGTTTTTTATCGGCCGGACGGCGCTTACGAGCGCTGCGGATTGAGCTTGTCCGAATCCGAATGGAGCTTGTTGAGCGCCGAGATATAGGCCTTCGCCGAAGCGGCGACGATATCGGGATCGGTGCCCACGCCGTTGACGATGCGACCGGCCTTCGACAGACGCACCGTCACTTCGCCCTGCGCCTGGGTGCCGGTCGTGATCGCGTTGACCGAGTACAGCAGCAGTTCCGAGCCGCTGCCGACTTCGGTTTCGATCGCGTTGAAGGTGGCGTCGACCGGGCCGTTGCCGGCCGCCTCGCCCACCACTTCCGAGCCGTCCGCCGAGAACACGATGCGCGCATGCGGGCGCTCACCGGTTTCCGAGCGCTGCGCGAGCGACACGAACTTGTAGTGCTCGCGCTCCTGCGCTTCGGCCGACTCTTCGGTGACGATCGCGATGATGTCCTCGTCGAAGATCTCGGACTTGCGGTCCGCGAGCTCCTTGAAGCGCGCGAACGCGCTGTTCAGTTCGCCTTCGCTGTCGAGCGTGATGCCGAGCTCCTGCAGACGCTGCTTGAACGCGTTGCGGCCCGAGAGCTTGCCGAGCACGATCTTGTTCGCGCTCCAGCCCACGTCTTCGGCACGCATGATCTCGTAGGTGTCGCGCGCCTTGAGCACGCCGTCCTGGTGGATGCCCGAGGCGTGCGCGAACGCGTTGGCGCCCACCACGGCCTTGTTGGGCTGCACGACGAAACCCGTGATCTGCGAGACGAGCTTCGAGGCCGGCACGATCTGCGTCGTGTCGATGCCGAGGTCGAGGCCGAAATAATCCTTGCGGGTCTTCACGGCCATCACGATCTCTTCGAGCGACGTGTTGCCCGCGCGCTCACCGAGACCGTTGATCGTGCACTCGACCTGACGCGCGCCGCCGATCTGCACGCCCGCGAGCGAGTTCGCGACCGCCATGCCCAGATCGTTGTGGCAATGCACCGAGAAGACGGCCTTGTCCGAGTTCGGGATGCGCTCGCGCAGCGTCTTCACGAGGTTGCCGTACAGCTCGGGCACGCCGTAGCCGACCGTATCGGCGATGTTGATGGTCGTCGCACCCTCGGCGATCACGCCCTCGATCACTCGGCACAGGAAGTCCAGATCCGAGCGGCTGCCGTCTTCCGGCGAGAACTCGACGTCGTTCGTGAACTTGCGCGCGAAACGCACCGCGAGCTTCGCCTGCTCGAGCACCTGTTCCGGGCTCATGCGCAGCTTCTTCTCCATGTGCAGCGCGGAGGTTGCGATGAACGTGTGGATGCGGAACTGGTTGGCGGGCTTGAGGGCGTCGGCGGCGCGCTGGATGTCCTTGTCGTTCGCACGGGCGAGCGAGCAGATCGTGCTGTCCTTGACCATCGATGCAATCGTGTGGATCGCGTCGAAGTCGCCGTTCGAGCTGGCCGCGAAGCCCGCCTCGATCACGTCCACCTTCATCCGCTCGAGCTGCTTGGCGATGCGGATTTTTTCTTCCTTCGTCATCGATGCGCCGGGCGATTGTTCGCCATCACGCAAGGTCGTGTCGAAAATGATGAGTTTGTCGGCCATTTGGGGTCTCCGGGGGGATTCGTTCAAAGTCTAGAAACGGAATTCGGGTGTTCGCGCCACCGTTGGCGACGCTGACTATGAACGAGGCGGACGGAGGGCGAGACGAGTCAGCGCGGCAGGCGCGCTAGCGCTAGCACGCATAGACGCGCGCCGGCTTGCAGGGGAAGAAAGGGGAACTGGAAAGTTGCCATGTCGGCGACTATAGCCCGATTCTGGCGATAGCGCAATTGGCGGCGGCACGGAACGCGCAGGCTTGCGGCCCCGGCCGCGAGCTGGCCCGGCCAGCGCCCCGAAACAGCCGGACGGCCGTTCGGGGCGCCTGGGCGCCCTACCGCTCGCGCGGCGACGAACGAGCGGGATTGCCCCGCCCGCGCACGACTTGCCAGGCCCAGAACACATAGCCCGACAGACCGTAGAGCACGAACAGCCCGAACAGCATCAACGGCGGATCCGACGACACCAGCACGAACGCCACGACGACCAGCAGGATCGCCGCGAACGGCACGCGATGACGCACGTCGAGCGCCTTGCCGCTGTAGAACGGCGCATTCGACACCATCGTGACGCCTGCATAGATCGTGAGCGCGAAGGCCACCCAGGGCAGCCAGACGAGCTTGACCGGCACGCGGTTATCGGTCGCGAGCCACACGAAGCCGGCAATCAGCGCCGCTGCCGCCGGGCTTGGCATACCCTGGAAGAAGCGCTTGTCGACGACGCCGATGTTGGTGTTGAAGCGCGCAAGCCGCAGCGCCGCGCCCGAGCAATAGACGAAGGCCGCGAGCCAGCCCCAGCGCCCGAGGTCCTTGAGCACCCACTCGTACATCACGAGCGCGGGCGCCACGCCGAACGACACCATGTCCGAGAGGCTGTCGAACTGCTCGCCGAACGCGCTTTGCGTGTGCGTCATGCGCGCGACGCGGCCATCCATGCCGTCGAGCACCATCGCCACGAAGATCGCGATCGCGGCGATCTCGAAGCGCACGTTCATCGCCTGCACCACGGCGAAGAAGCCGCAAAAGAGCGCGGCGGTCGTGAAGGCGTTCGGCAGCAGATAGATGCCGCGCTTCTTCAGGAACTGCTGGCGCGCGGCGCGCCGGCCCGCATCGACCGAGATCGGCCCCTCCTGCATCGACTTGTTGCGGCGAAAAGGCCGCGGCAGCGGCCCCGAGCCGGGGTTGCGGGGACGACGCGGTTTGAGTCCGGCCATCGCAGCGCCTCCTTATGCGGATTGCGTTTGCAGTTCAGCGAGGATCGTCGACGAGGCGGACACCTTCTCGCCAATCGACACGCGCGGGCGGCTGCCGACCGGCAGGTACACATCGACGCGCGACCCGAAGCGGATGAAACCATAACGCTGACCGCGCGACAGCGGCTCGCCTGCGCGCACGTAGCAAAGAATGCGGCGTGCGATGAGGCCGGCGATCTGCACCGAGGTCACCACCGTGCCGTCGGCGAGCGTGAGCACGACGGCGTTGCGTTCGTTCTCGGTCGAAGCCTTGTCGATTGCGGCGTTCAGATACGCGCCCGGGAAATACTCGACCTTCGACACGGCGCCGTCGACCGGCGAGCGCTGCGAGTGCACGTTGAAGACGTTCATGAACACGCTGATCTTCAGCGCTTCGCGATTGGCATACGGATCGTGCGCGGTCTCGACGGCGACGATGCGCCCGTCGGCCGGACACAGCACGGCGTTGGCCTGCTGCGGGATGGGCCGCGGCGGATCGCGGAAGAACTGCACGACGAAGATCAGGATCAGCCAGAACGGCCATGCGAGACCCAACCCGGCGATCGCCTGGATCAGCAACGCCACGACGGCCGCGATGGCAATGAACGGCCAGCCTTCACGAGCGATGATTGGATGAGGGTAATTCATGGTGGCTTCGGTATTTTTGTAAAACCGTAGGATAGCAAAAGCCGCCCAGGGTTCATCACACCTGGGCGGCCTTTACCGGATCAGAAGCGCGCGGGCCGCTCGCCGCCACGCGCGATTCGCAAGCTCGATTGCGTGCGAAGCTTAGTTCTTCGACTGGTCGACGAGCTTGTTCGCTGCGATCCACGGCATCATCGCGCGCAGCTTGCCACCGACCACTTCGATCTGGTGCTCGGCGCCGAGACGGCGGCGCGACTGCAGCGTCGGTGCGCCAGCCTTGTTCTCGAGAATGAAGCTCTTCGCGTATTCGCCGGTCTGGATGTCCTTGAGGACGTCCTTCATGACCTTCTTCGTCTCTTCCGTGACGACACGCGGGCCGGTCACGTACTCGCCGTACTCGGCATTGTTCGAGATCGAGTAGTTCATGTTGGCGATGCCGCCTTCATAGATCAGGTCGACGATCAGCTTCAGTTCGTGCAGGCACTCGAAGTACGCCATTTCCGGCGCGTAGCCGGCTTCCACCAGCGTTTCGAAGCCAGCCTTGATCAGCTCGACCGTACCGCCGCACAGCACGGCTTGTTCGCCGAACAGGTCGGTTTCCGTTTCTTCGCGGAAGTTCGTCTCGATGATGCCGGCACGGCCGCCGCCGTTGGCTGCTGCGTACGACAGCGCGATGTCACGCGCCGCGCCCGACTTGTCCTGGTGGACAGCGATCAGGTGGGGCACGCCGCCGCCTTGCGAGTACGTACCGCGAACCGTGTGGCCCGGGGCCTTCGGCGCGATCATGATGACGTCGAGGTCGGCGCGCGGGATCACCTGGCCGTAATGGACGTTGAAGCCGTGTGCGAACGCGAGCGCGGCGCCCTGCTTGGCGTTGGCGTGGACTTCCTTCGCGTAGACTTCGGCGATCTGCTCGTCGGGCAGCAGCATCATCACGACGTCGGCGTTCTTCACGGCGTCAGCGACTTCCTTGACCGGCAGGCCGGCGTTCTCAGCCTTGCTCCACGAAGCGCCGCCCTTGCGCAGGCCGACCGTGACGTTCACGCCGCTGTCCTTCAGGTTCAGTGCGTGGGCATGGCCTTGCGAGCCGTAGCCGATGATCGTGACCTGCTTGCCTTTGATGAGGGAGAGGTCGGCGTCCTTGTCGTAGAAAACTTTCATGTCTGTTCCTTGGCGAGAAATCAAAAAAATTCGGTACTGCTGTTCGTCTGCTGCTCCGGACACGCTGCGCGCGCGGCGCGTCCGGCCAGAGTGCGGTGATCAATCGGCGGCCTGAATCGGCACACGAGGCCGGGCATCACACCTTCAGAATGCGCTCTCCGCGACCGATCCCCGAGCTGCCCGTGCGGACGGTTTCGAGAATCGCGGTGGCGTCGAGCCCTTCGATGAACGCGTCGAGCTTGTCGCTCGCACCCGTCAACTCGATCGTGTAGGTCTTTTCGGTGACGTCGATGATACGGCCGCGGAAAATGTCCGCCATCCGCTTCATCTCTTCACGTTCCTTGCCGACCGCCCTTACCTTGATCAGCATCAGCTCGCGCTCTGTGTGGGCGCCCTCGGTCAGGTCGACCACTTTCACCACCTCGATCAGGCGGTTCAAGTGCTTCGTGATCTGTTCGATCACGTCATCCGAGCCAATGGAAACGATGGTCATGCGCGACAGCGAACGGTCTTCGGTCGGCGCCACCGTCAAGGTTTCAATGTTGTAGCCGCGTGCCGAAAAGAGCCCGACCACGCGCGACAGCGCGCCCGGCTCGTTTTCCAGCAAAACGGAAATAATGTGTCTCATGGTGTGTTCCGCGCTTTATCCAGTTGAGCGTGGCGCCGCCCTTTCCCCGCGAACCCGCGCGTCCGTTGTGTGGACGCGCGCCGCGCGAAGTGGGGGCGGTGCCGTTCAAATACCGTTAGAGGTCTTCCGATCCAAGCAGCATCTCAGTGATGCCCTTGCCGGCCTGAACCATCGGCCAGACGTTTTCGGAAGGGTCGGTCTGGAAATCGAGGAACACCGTGCGGTCCTTCAGGCGCAGCGCTTCCTTGAGCGCCGGCTCGACGTCCGCGGTCTTTTCGATGCGCATGCCGACGTGGCCGTACGCTTCGGCGAGCTTCACGAAGTCAGGCAGCGCATCCATGTACGAATGCGAATAGCGCTTGCTGTATTCGATCTGCTGCCACTGGCGGACCATGCCGAGGTAGCGGTTGTTCAGCGAGATGATCTTCACGGGCGTCTCGTACTGCTTGCAGGTCGAGAGCTCCTGAATGCACATCTGGATCGAGCCTTCGCCCGTGATGCACAGCACGTCGTCGTCCGGGTGCGCCATCTTCACGCCCATCGCCGCCGGCAGGCCGAAGCCCATCGTGCCGAGGCCGCCCGAATTGATCCAGCGGCGCGGCTGGTTGAAGCGGTAGAACTGCGCAGCCCACATCTGGTGCTGGCCGACGTCCGAACACACGAAGGCGTTGCCGCCCGTGAGTTCCCACGCCTTTTCCACCACGTACTGCGGCTTGATGATGTCGCTCGAGCGGTCGAACTTCAGGCAGTTCTTCTCGCGCCAGCCTTCGATGTCCTTCCACCAGTCGGCGAGCGCCTCGGTGTCGGGACCATGTTCGGCGTGCTGGAGCTGCTCGATCAGTTCCTTCAACACTTCCTTCACGTCGCCGACGATCGGGATATCGACCTTCACACGCTTCGAAATCGACGACGGGTCGATGTCGATGTGGATGATCTTGCGCGGACGCGAAGCGAAGTGCGCCGGGTCGCCGATCACACGGTCGTCGAAGCGCGCACCGATGGCGATCAGCACGTCGCAGTGCTGCATCGCCATGTTGGCTTCGTAGGTGCCGTGCATGCCGAGCATGCCGAGGAACTTGCGGTCGCTCGCGCGATAGCCGCCGAGGCCCATCAGCGTGTTGGTGACCGGGTAGCCGAGCAGATCGACGAACTGGTTCAGCTCGCGCGCGGCGTCGGCGAGGATGATGCCGCCGCCGGTGTAGATGTACGGACGCTTGGCCGACAGGAGCAGCGACACCGCCTTGCGGATCTGCCCCGAGTGGCCCTTCGTGACCGGATTGTACGAGCGCAGCGCGACGCTCTTGACCGGCTCATACGTGCACGGGGTCTTCGAGACGTCCTTCGGAATGTCGATCAGCACAGGACCGGGACGGCCGGTGCGCGCAATGTAGAAAGCTTTTTTGACGGTAGCAGCCAGATCGCGCACGTCCTTCACGAGGAAGTTGTGCTTCACGCAAGGACGCGTGATGCCGACCGTGTCGCATTCCTGGAAGGCGTCCTGACCGATCGCGGCCGTCGGCACCTGGCCGCTGATCACGACCATCGGGATCGAGTCCATGTAGGCCGTCGCGATGCCGGTCACCGCATTGGTGACGCCGGGACCCGAGGTCACGAGACACACGCCGACGTTGCCGGTCGAGCGCGCATAGGCGTCGGCGGCGTGCACAGCGGCTTGTTCGTGGCGCACGAGAACGTGCTGGATTTTGTCCTGCTTGTACAGCTCGTCGTAAATGTAAAGTACCGAGCCGCCGGGATAACCCCAGACGAATTCGACCTGCTCGTCGGCGAGCGCCTTCATCAGCACGGTTGCGCCGATGGACTGGCCTTGCGGGCCGTCTTGAGGGTCAGAATCTTGGGAGATGGGGGGAACCGACGTGGAGAATTCCGCGCTGGGCATATTCATCATTCACCTTTCGAATTTTCGGCAAAAAATTGATCGGGTGCTCTCTGCCGGGCTTGTGGCTCGGGTTCAAGCGGCGCGTCCAGTTGACAGATGAGCCTCATGGGCCACACCTGAATTGAGACAAGTCACTTATGTTGCGAACCGCCGACAATAGCGGCTTACAGCGAGGCGGTCAAGCAAATCTTTCCGGTGGGACCGGAGCGGAAAACATGACCTGGCGCTGCCATGCAAGGTTTTCGTTACCCGGATGACACGAAAATTTGCTAGGATCCGCGAGTTTTACGACATTTTTCAAACGATTACGCGCGCACCTGCTGCGTCGACTGCAACGAACGGATGGCTTCAGACAAGGAACTCGCCGATTTTCTGGCGGGCGTCGAAAGACGCGCGTTCAAGCAGACGGTCTACGCCGTACGGGACGATGACGCCTCCCTCGACATCGTGCAAGACGCGATGATCAAGCTCGCCGAAAAATACGGCGATCGCCCCCCCGCCGAGCTACCGCTTTTATTTCAGCGTATTCTCCAGAACACGATGCACGACTTTTTTCGTCGGCAGAAGGTTCGCAATACTTGGGTAAGCCTTTTCTCGTCGCTCGGCAACGCGGACGACGACGAGTTCGACCCGCTCGAGACCCTCGAGAGCCAACAGGGCGGCACCGGCGTCGAGAGCAGCGAGCAACAGTTCGAGCGCCGCCAGGTCTTGCTGATGATCGACGAAGAGATCCAGAAATTACCGGCACGTCAACGGGAGGCGTTTCTGATGCGTTACTGGGAAGACATGGATGTCGCCGAGACTGCGGCCGCGATGGGGTGTTCCGAGGGCAGCGTGAAAACGCACTGTTCGCGGGCCACGCACACGCTGGCTCAAGCGCTCAAGGCCAAAGGAATCACGCTATGAGCTCCGCTCTCGAAACCAAAGAACTCGAGTTTGCGCGGCAGCTGCGCCGTGCGCTCGACGAGAACGCGGCCAGCCTCCCCGCCGCCACCACCGACCGCCTCGCTGCGGCACGCAGCGCCGCGCTCGCCCGCAAGAAGGCCGAGCCCGCGCTCGAGCCCGTCATGGTGCGGGTGCCCGCGCTCGCCGGCATGCCGGCTGGCATGCCGAGCCAGCCATTGCGCCGCCGCTCGCGGCTCGCGCGCTTCGCGCTCGCGTGGCCGCTCGTCGCGCTGGTCGCCGGGCTCTTCGCGATTGCCTACTGGGAAGACCAGCAGCGCACAGCGGAGCTGGCCGACATCGACGCGGCCATGCTGAGCGACGACCTGCCGCTCACCGCCTACCTCGACCACGGCTTCAACGCGTATCTTTCGCGCGCACACTAGGCGAAGGAGAAAAGCGGGGTGAGTTACAAGCGCGGCTTGGCCGTTGTTGTCGGATGCGTGATCGCGGCCCTGGTGTCGTATGCCGCGACTTATCCCCGCTTTCATCCCGTAGCGCCCACTGAAGCGGCGCCGGGCGCCCAGGCAAAACCCGCCGCGGGTACGGAGCCATCGCTCGCCGCCGACTTGAGCGCGCTGCGGCCCAACAGCAATCCGCTCGCGTGGTCGCGTCTCACCGACGCGCAGCGCGTGGCGCTCGCGCCGTTCGCCACCCAATGGGATCAATTCAGCGACGCTCGCAAGCGCAAATGGCTCAAGATCGCCGCGCGTTACCCGAAGTTGCCGCCCGATGAGCAAAAGCGCCTGCAGGCGCGCATGACGGAATGGGTTCGCATGACGCCCGACCAGCGGCGCCTCGCGCGGGAAAACTACCAGGCCTCCAAGGAACTGCCGGCGCAGGCGCGCCAGAAGGCCTGGAAGGCCTATCAGCAATTGCCCGAAGAGCAGAAAGAGCGCCTCGCCGCGACCGAGCGCAAGCGCCGGCCGACCGTCGTGAGCGCCCCGCCCACGGGCAAGACCGAAGTGCACGATATCGACCGGCTCGTCAACGAGCGCGAACGGCGCGCCACGCCGAGCCGCCCGCCTGGCGCTTCGGCGCCGGCCGCCGCAAGCGGCGCCGTCGTCGTCACGCCGCCCGCCAACGCCGGTATTCCGGCTGCGGGCAGTTTCGTGCCGGCCATACCGATTCCCGTTTCGCCGTCCGAAGCACCCGCCGCTTACAAAGGCTCGTAGGCGCCACGCGGGTTTTCCTCGGGCTTTCCTCCACAGGCATGCGCATCCCAACCGACGACGCCGTGACCGAACTCTCCCCTGCTCCCGCTTCACTGCGCCGCCGCCTCATCGCGCTCGTCTACGAGGGCGTGCTGCTGTTTGGCGTCGTCTTCGTCGCGGGCTTCGCGCTCAGCATCGCCACCCAGCAACGCAACGGACTTACTGGCCATCATCTGATGGCCGCGTGGATCGGCCTCGTGCTCGGCGTGTACTTCGTCGGCTTCTGGCATCACGGCGGCCAGACGCTGCCGATGAAAACCTGGCGGCTGCGCGTCGTCGGCCCGCACGGCACGCCGCCGTCGATCGCGCGCGCGGCGCTGCGCTACTTCATCGCGTGGCTGTGGTTCCTGCCGCCGCTCGCCCTGCATCCGCTCTTCGGGCTCAGCTTGCCGCACACGCTCGTGATCGCGCTCGTCTGGTTCGTGTTGTGGAGCGCGAGCGCGCTCGTCGGCCGCGGCGGCCAGTTGCCTCAGGACCGGCTCGCGGGCACGCGTGTCGTTGCGGTGCCACGCATCGCGCGCTGAGTGTCGCTGGCATCGTCGCCCGGATCGATCATGGGCACTCCGTAACAAGACCTTCTTGTGACTGTCACGGCACGGTCATGACCTCACGGCGTAATGCGCATATCGCAACCCGCCACGTGAGCCATGGCCCCGAAGACGCCAGCGACCTCCCTCTTCCGGCAGACGACCGGCCCGGCCACCGACCCCGTCGCGTTTCGCCCGGGGCCAGGCGCCGCTACACTAAACCCGCTGCCGCTGACCGGCGAGCATGATCCCGCCGGCGCCCATCACGACGACGACCATCCCGCACCGCATCGCTACCGCACCATCTGGCTCTCGGACATTCACCTCGGCTCGAACGGCTGCCAGGCGTCCTATCTGCTCGACTTCCTGCGTCACAACGAAGCCGAGTACCTGTATCTCGTCGGCGACATCATCGACGGCTGGCAGCTGAAGAAGGGCTGGTTCTGGCCGCAGGCGCACAACGACGTCGTGCAAAAAGTGCTGCGCAAGGCGCGCAAGGGCACCCAGGTCATCTACATCCCGGGCAATCACGACGAGGCCGCGCGGCAGTTCTGCAATCTCGCGTTCGGTGACATCCACGTACGCGAAGAAGCCTTCCATACGACGCTCGCGGGCAAGCGCCTGTGGGTCGTGCACGGCGACTTGTTCGACGGCGTGATCCAGCACGCCAAGTGGCTCGCCTATCTCGGCGACTCCGCGTACACGCTGATCCTCGTGCTCAACCGCTGGTTCAACCGCGTGCGCTCGAAGTTCGGCTTCCCGTACTGGTCGCTCTCGCAGTACCTCAAGCACCAGGTCAAGAACGCGGTGAACTTCATCTCGTCGTTCGAAAAGGTGATGACCGACGAGGCGCGCCGGCGCGGCTGTGACGGCGTCGTCTGCGGGCACATTCACAAGGCCGAGATCCGCGACATCGACGGCGTGCTCTATTGCAACGACGGCGACTGGGTCGAGAGTCTTTCGGCACTGGTCGAGACCTTCGAGGGCGAATTGCGCATTGTCTACTGGACCGTCATGCAGTCCGCCCCCGCCGCCGAAACGAGCCCGCGCAAAACCCGCGTGAGCGCCTGAGCGAGCGCGCCTGCACACGACCAACGCAACACCAACGCAGCACCAACTGAGGGCCGACGACCAATGAAAGTGATGATCGTGACCGATGCATGGGAACCGCAGGTCAACGGTGTCGTGCGCACCCTGAAGAACACCACGCGCGAGCTGATCGCGCTCGGTCACCGCGTCGAGTTGCTCACGCCGCTCGAATTCCGCACGGTGCCGTGCCCGACGTATCCCGAGATCCGTCTGTCGTTGTTTCCGAAGCGCCATCTGAACCAGCGCATCGACGAGTTCGCGCCCGATGCGCTCCACATCGCCACCGAAGGCCCGCTCGGCCTCGCCGCGCGCGCCTGGGCGATCAAGCACCAGGTGCCGTTCACGACTGCCTATCACACGCGCTTTCCCGAGTATGTGCAGGCGCGCTTCGGCATCCCGCTCGCGGCCACCTATCGCTTCCTGCACTGGTTCCACAAGCGCTCGCTCGCGGTGATGGCGCCGACGCCGGTCGTCAAGACCGACCTCGAAAAGTTCGGCTTCACGAACGTCGTGCTGTGGACGCGCGGCGTCGATCTCGACATCTTCCATCCGATGGACTCGAAGGTGCTCAACACAGCGCGGCCGATCTTTCTGTACGTCGGGCGCGTCGCGGTCGAGAAGAACGTCGAGGCATTCCTGAAGCTCGATCTGCCGGGCTCGAAATGGGTGGCCGGCGAAGGCCCCGCGCTCGGCGAGCTTAAGTCGCGCTATCCGCAAGTGAACTATCTCGGCGTGCTGAGCCAGGCCGAACTCGCCAAGGTCTACGCGGCCGCCGATGTCTTCGTGTTCCCGAGCCGCACCGACACGTTCGGTCTGGTCCTGCTCGAAGCGCTGGCCTGCGGCACGCCGGTGGCGGCCTATCCGGTGACCGGGCCGATCGATGTGCTCGGCAAGGGCGACGCTGGCGCGATGGATGAAGACCTGCGCGAAGCCTGCCTGCAGGCGCTGCGCATCGATCGCACGGCGGCGCGCGCATGGGCCGAGCGCTTTTCGTGGCGCGCGGCTTCCGAGCAGTTCGCCGCGCATCTGAAGCCGCGTCCCGGCGTCACGCTGCAGGAAAATACGAGCGCAGCGCTCTAGCCTGGCCGACACGGGAGTACCACGATGACCCGGCCTTCCACGGTGCGCCAGTTGCCGTCAGAAAGCAGCGCCGACGCTTCGGCCTCGGCGCACGTTCCCGCTGTAATGGCCGGGGCAGCGCGCCCGGCCGTCACGGCGCGCCCCAACCCGCCTGCCTCCGCGAGCCCCGCTTCGAGCCCCGCTTCGAGCGCCTCGCCCGGGCGCGCAGCCGAGCCACCCGACCCGGCCGACGCGCACGAACCGCTCGGTCCCGACGATCCGCTCGCGCCGCTGCCGTTCAATCCGTACAAAGGCAACCGCGGCCTCACGCGCGCGTGGCATGCGCTCAAGAACTCGCTCGCGGGTTTTCGTGTCGCGATCCGCGAGGAAAGCGCGTTTCGCCAGGAACTCACGCTCTCGGCGATCCTGCTGCCGATCGGCGCCGTGGTTCCGGTCGAACCCGTGGCCCGCGCGCTGCTGCTCGGCTCCGTGCTGCTCGTGTTGATCGTCGAGCTGCTCAATTCGAGCGTCGAGGCGGCCATCGACCGGATTTCGCTCGAACGGCACGAGCTGTCGCGCCGCGCCAAGGATCTCGGCAGCGCCGCCGTCATGGTGGCCCTGTTCGTGTGCGTGATGACGTGGGGGCTGATCCTCGTGCCGCTCGTGTGGCCGCTCGTGCTGCGCTGGCTGCAGGCGCTGCGCTAGCCCGAGTGCGCCTCGCGCGTGCGCCAATCGCACGCCAGCCCCCCATGGCGCGGGAAGGGTCGGTTTATAATCGACCGACAGTCTTGATGGACAAAGACCAACCGCGTCCGGGCGGTCAACGCAGCAGCAGCCAGTGAGCAGCAGCGCGCCAGCCCGGCACACTCAGGGCCGGACGACATGGAAGCCAAACCTCCCCGCCGCACACGCGAACGGATTCTTGAACTGTCGTTGAAACTGTTCAACGAGATCGGCGAGCCGAACGTCACGACCACGACGATCGCCGAGGAAATGGAAATCAGTCCAGGCAACCTGTACTACCACTTCCGCAACAAGGACGACATCATCAACAGCATCTTCAGCCAGTTCGAGCTGGAGATCGAAAAGCGTCTGCGCTTCCCGGACGATCATCGCGCGACCATCGACGAGATGTGGTCGTACCTGCAGTACATGGTCGATTTCACGTGGCGCTACCGCTTCCTCTATCGCGACCTGAACGACCTGCTCGCGCGCAATCGCACGCTGGAGATGCACTTCAAGCAGATCATCAGCCACAAGGTGCGCTTCGCGGGCCAGTTCTGCGAGCAACTCGTCGCCGACGGCGAGATGATCGCGACACCCGACGAGATCCACGTGATCGCCACCAACATCGGCGTGATCGCGACCTACTGGCTGTCGTACCAGTTCGTGATGAACCCGCGCAAGTACAACGACCAGGAAGCGATCCAGGCCGAGCTGCATCAGGTGAGCGTGCAGATCATCTCGCTGATGGCGCCGTATCTGCGCGGCCGCTCGCGCCAGCTCTACGACGATCTCGCCTCGGGCAAGCTGCCCAAGCGCGAGTATTACGACTATCTGCCGCCGCGCGAGGGCGCGACGCCCGCCGCTGCCTCTGCGGCCGGCAACGCGCGCGCCGGTGCGAAGGACTCGAAGGATCTCGACTGATGAAAGCCGTCTGCGTGTACTGCGGGTCGTCGCCGGGCGTGAACCCGGTTTATCGCGAAGCCGCCGAAGCGTTCGGCCGCGCGCTCGTGCAAGCGAACCTCGCGCTCGTCTATGGCGGCGGCAAGGTCGGCTTGATGGGCGTGATCGCCGATGCCGTGATGGCGGGCGGCGGCCGCGCGATCGGCGTGATCCCCGAGCTGCTGGTCGACAAGGAAGTCGGCCACGACGGGCTCTCGGAGCTGCACGTCGTGCCCGACATGCACCATCGCAAGAAGATGATGGCCGATCTCTCCGATGCGTTCGTCGCGCTGCCTGGCGGCGTGGGCACGCTCGAAGAGCTGTTCGAGGTCTACACGTGGGCGCAGCTCGGCTATCACCACAAGCCCGTCGCGGTGCTCAACATCGACGGCTTCTACGATCCGCTGTTCGCGCTGCTCCAGCACACCGTGAGCGAAGGCTTCATGCAGCCGAAGTACTACGACCTGCTGCAGATCGATGCCGACCCCACCGCGCTGATCGCGCGACTCGAGCGCTATCAGCCGCCGGTCGCGGACAAGTGGGCAGCGGGCCTGCGCGACGCCGTCTAGGCTGTGTTTGCCCGCGCCAACTGACAGGAGGTGCCCGATGAGCAAGGTCGTCCTGATTACCGGTGCGAGCCGCGGCATCGGCCGCGCATGCGCGACGCTGCTCGGCGCGCGCGGCTGGACCGTCGGCGTGAACTATCTGCACAACCAGCAGGCCGCCGACGACACCGCGGCCGAAGTCGGCCAGGCCGGCGGCCGCGCGCGCGTGCTGCGCGGCGACGTGGCGAACGAAGCCGACGTGATCGCCCTCTTCGATACGCTCGAAACCACCTTCGGCCGCATCGACGCGCTCGTGAACAACGCGGGCATCGTCGCGCCCTCGCTGCCGCTCGCGGACATGAGCGCGGAGCGCCTCAAGCGCATGTTCGACGTCAACGTGTACGGCGCCTACCTGTGCGCGCGCGAAGCGGCGCGGCGCATGTCGAAGGACCGCGGCGGCGATGGCGGCGTGATCGTCAACGTGTCTTCAGCGGCGTCGCGGCTCGGTTCGCCCAACGAATACGTCGACTACGCGGGATCGAAAGGTGCGATCGACACGATGACGATCGGCCTCGCCAAGGAACTCGGCCCGCAGGGCATCCGCGTGAACGCGGTGCGCCCGGGCCTCATCGACACCGAGATCCACGCGAGCGGCGGTCGCCCCGAGCGGGCCGCGGTGCTCGGCGCGCAGACGCCGCTCGGCCGGGCCGGGGGCGCGGCGGAAGTCGCCGAGACCATCGTGTGGCTCTTGAGCGATGCGGCGTCGTACGTGACGGGTGCGCTCGTCGATGTGAGCGGCGGGCGCTAGAACGACGAGCCCGGCTCGCGCAGGAACGCCTCTTCGGCCGCGCTCGACGGCCGCCCCAGTTGCGCATTGCGATGCGGATAGCGCCCGAAGCGCTCGATCACCCGCGCGTGACGCAGCGCATAGTCATGAAAGCCCGCGCCGTTGACTTCGCTCGCAAGCGCTCCGAAAACGCGCAGCGACTCGCGCTGGTCCGCGAGCGACTCCGAGTGCTCCAGCGGCAGATAAGCGAACGCGCGATGGCACGCGAACGGCAAGCGCCGGTCCGCGCCGCTCGCGACGATCTCGCGCGCGACGCGCAGCGCCTTGGCATCGCCGGCGAACGCCTGCCACGTGCCGCGATGGCAGTTGCGCATGAACTGGTCGAGCACGATCACGAGCGCCAGCGCACCGGGCAGGCTCGCGGCCCAAGCGTCGAGTTCGCCCGCGCGCGCCGCTTCGAGCAGTGGGCCGAAGCGCTCGCGCAAGGTGTCGTCGAAGGCCGCGCCGCCTGCGAACCAGTGCTGCTTCACCTCGCCATAGCCCGGCTCGCCGGGCACGCCGAACCAGCATTCGAGCACGGCACGCGCACGCGGATCGAGCGCCGCGTATTCGGCTTCCCAACTTGCCGCGCCGTTCGTGTTCATGCTCACGTTCATGCCAGCTCCAGCACCAGACGCCGCGTGCGTGCGCTCTTCTTTTCGAGCTTCGCGACGCGCAACGCGCCGATTTCCTCGGTGTTGCGCACATGGGTGCCGCCGCACGGCTGCAGATCGACGTTTTCGATGCGTAGGAGCCGCACGCGGCCGAGGCCCATCGGCGGCTTCACGCTCATCGTGCGTACGAGTTCGGGCCGCTGCGCCATCTCGTCGTCGGTGATCCATTCGGTCGCCACCGGATGCGCGCCCGCAACCAGCTCGGCGAGCCGCGCTTCGACGCTCTCGCGTTCGATCGGCTCGGTCGTCGCGAAGTCGAGCCGCGCGTAGTCGACGGTGATGCTGCAGCCGTCGACGGCATAAGGCAGCACCGCGCACATCAAATGGCTCGCCGTGTGCAGACGCATGTGGCGATGGCGGCGCGCCCAGTCGATCTCGGCGCGCACCACGTCGCCCACGCGCAAGCGCGCGAGCGCTTCGTGCTGGCCTTCGGCGGGCACGTGCAGCGCGTCGTCGGGCGTCGCGCCCTCGAACTTCGCCTTGCGCGTGTCCGCAATGGCGATGCGCGTGCCGTCGGCGAGCACGAGCGCGCCCGCGTCGCCGGCCTGGCCGCCGCCGAGTGGATAGAACACGGTCTGGTCGAGCCGCACGCCGTGCTCGTCGAGCGCGATGATGGTGGCGTCGCAGTGCGTCAAATAGGCGTCGTCGCGAAACAATGCACGCGTGGTCATGGCGCGGGTCTCCTCGATGTGGCGATGGGCCATTATCGCTGGCGCAGGCGCGCTGACGAAAGGCAGTGCCTCGCGCTGCGCGCGCCGGACTGTACTGGCCGGCGCGCCATGACAATCAGCCCGGGTGATTGCGCATCCAGTCGGCCGTATCGAAGAACGAATGCAGCAGACGCTCGCGCAGCGCGAGGTCGAGGCCGACGTCCTCCATTGCCCACGCCATGCAGCGCAGCCACTGGTCGCGCTCCACCGAGGCGATCGTGAACGGCAGATGGCGTGCGCGCAAACGCGGATGGCCAAAGCGCTCGATGTAGTGATCGGGGCCGCCGAGCCAGCCGCACAGGAACCAGAACAGCTTGTCGCGCGAGCCGTCGAGCGTGCCCGGATGCATCGCGCGGATGCCGGCGAACTCGGCTTCGAGGTCCATCAGGTCGTAGAAACGGTCGACGAGTTCGCGCACACGCGCCTCGCCGCCCACGAGTTCGAACGCCGTCGGTTGGGTCGGCGTTTCGTCGATTGGATCGGTCATACCAGTACTGAACTAAAAGTGTCGTGAGCGGCCTGCCGCGTGGGCGGGCCGCGTGAAATGGGTTAGCGGGCGAGGTTCGGGCGCCGTGCGTGGCGCCTCACGCGTCGCGCAGCGATTGCAGCGCCGGGCGCGACAGCACGTGGCGCAGGCTGATCCAGCCGCCGATGCCCGCGCACGCGACGCCGGCCACCACGCCGGCCGGCAGCAGCCACGGGTTGAAGACCAGGTAGAACTCGAACACGCGGGTCGCGAGCACCCAGCCGATCGCCTGGGCGCCGAGCGCAGCCATCAGCCCGGACAGCGCGCCGACCGCCACGAACTCGGCGATCTGCACCGCGCGCACCTGCCGATGCGACGCGCCCAGCGCGCGCAGCAACGCGGATTCTCGCATACGCTCGTCGCGGCTGCCCGCGAGCGCCGCGTACAGCACCAGCACGCCGGCCGCGAGCGTGAACGCGAACAGGAACTGCACCGCGCCGATCACCTGCTCCAGCATGCGCTGGATCTGCGCGAGGATCGGGCCGGTATCGATCGCCGTCACATTGGGCCAGCGCGCGACGAGTCCGTCGACCACGCCGCGCTGCGCCGGCTCCAGATGGAAGCTGGTGATGAAGGTGGCCGGGAAGTCGCGCAACAGCGGCGGCGGCATCAGCACGAAGAAATTCACCTTGAACGAACCCCAGTCGAGCTTGCGCACGCTCGTCACCGGCGCATCGACTTCGAGACCCGTGACGTCGAAGCGCAGCGTATCGCCGGGCTTCACGTGCAAGAGCTTCGCGAGACCGGCTTCGATCGAGAGCTGCGGCGCGTCCGAGTTGCCGTACCACTCGCCCGCCTCGATGCGGTTGTCGGAGGGCAGTTGGGTCGTGTACGAGAGGTTGAACTCGCGATCGACCAGACGGCGCGCGTCCTCGCTCTTGTACTCGTCGGGATTGATCGGCTTGCCGTTGATCGAGATGAGACGGCCGCGCACCATCGGCGCGAGTTCGACCTGGGCGATGCCCGCGCCGCGCAGATACGCCGCGATCGCGTCGCGCTGCTGCGGCTGGATGTCGATCAGGAACTCATTGGGCGCGTCGGGCGGCGTGGACTTGCGCCAGCCGTCGATCAGGTCGTTGCGTGTCATCGCGATCAGCAGCAGGCACATGAGGCCGATGCCGAGCGCCGTGATCTGCAGCGCGCTCGCACCCGGACGCCGTTCGAGCGAGGCGAGCGCAAAACGCCAGCCGATGCCCGCGTTGACGCGCTCGCTGCGCGCGACGCGCGCCGCGCCCCACAGCGCGAGCCGCGCGAGCCCCGCGAACACGACCAGCCCGAGCGCAAAGCCGCCCGCGACGATCCCGCCGAGCTTCACTTCGCCTGCCGCGATCACCAGCAAGCCCGCGAACAGCACGACGCCGAGCGAATAGGCGGCCCACGCCGTGCGCCCCGCCTCGCCCCACTCGCGGCGCAGCACGCGCACCGGCGGCACTTGCGTGAGCGGCAGCAGCGGCGGCAGCGCGAAGCCGAGCAGCAGCACCAAGGCGGCGGCGATGCCTTCGAGCGCGGGCAGCAGGCCCGGTTGCGGCAGGGTCACCGAAATCAGGCTGCCTAGCCAGCTGAGCAGCGCGAGATGGCCCGCATAGCCGAGCGCGATGCCGAGCACGCCGCCCAGCACGCCGAGCGCCACGAATTCGAGCGTGAACAGCGCGCGCAGCGTGCGCTGGCTCGCGCCGAGACAGCGCATCGCGGCACAGCCGTCGAGATGGCGGCGCGTGTAGCGGTGCGCGGCCATCGCGATCGCGACCGCGGCCAGCAATGCGGTCAGCAGCGAAACCAGCGTGAGGAAGTGGCGCGCGCGCTCCAGCGTCTGGCGCACCTGCGGCTGGCCGTCCTGCAGCGATTCGAGCGCGACGCCCCGCATCTGCCCGCCGTCGATGCGCGCATGGGCCCACTTGGCGAACTGCGCGACGTCCGGGTCCGGGCCGGCCACCAGCAGCCGGTAGAGGACGCGGCTGCCGAAAGTGATGAGGCCCGTCGCGGGCAGTTCATCGGCGCGCATCATGAGGCGCGGCGAGAAATTGACGAACGAAAAGCCGCGATCGAGTTCGCGCGTGATGATCGCGCCGACCGTGAAGCGCCGCGCCCCGACCTGCACGGTCGAGCCGATGTGGAGCTTGAGCGCATCGAACAGTTCGTCGTCGACCCAGACCGTGCCGAGGGGCGGGACGCCGTCGGCTGCGCGATCGGGGGCGCCGGGCGCGGACGCGATGCGCAGCGTGCCGCGCAACGGGTAGCCGGGCGATACAGCCTTGATCGCGGCGAGCCTCGCGATCGAGGGCTGCGGGGCCGATGCCGCATTGGACGCGGCCGCGCTCACCATGCTCGGAAAGATCGCCGTCGTGGCGGTCTGCAGTTTGAGCGCCTGCGCTTCGTGCAGAAAGACGGGATCGACGGGATGATCGGCGCGCACGATGAAGTCGGCGCCGATCATGCGCCGCGCGTCGCGGTCGAGCCCGCGTTCGAGCCGGTCAGCGAGAAAGCCGACGCTCGAGAGCGCCGCCACGGCCAGCACGAGCGCGAGCAGCAGCATCGTCAGTTCGCCCGCGCGCCAGTCGCGCGCGCTCATCTGCGCCGCGAGCCTGACGATGTCGGCCCAGCCGGGGCGGCGCGCGGCCGGGCGCGCTGGCGGCGCGGCGCGGCTCAATCGTGATGGCTCCGCAGGGAGCCGAAGCGCGACACCATGTGGGCCGCCATGCCGCGAAAACCGCCCTGCACGCCGCGCCACAGGCGCGGCAGCGCCCATGCCGCGAGCGCGAGGAAGCCGACGAGCAGCACGAGGAACAGCACCGGCACGAAGAACGCGAGCAGCACGCCGACGAAGGTGATGCCGTCCTCGGTGGTCGAGGTGACGACATTCGAGACGGGCTCGGGCGAGAGGTTGATGAGCGCTCGCGTGCCGGCCTTGGCCAGATGCGCGGTGCCGGCGAGCGTGCCGCCGGCGAGCGCCGCGATGGTGAGCAGCGCCGGATCGGCATGACCGAGCGCACCGGCGGCGAGCAGCGCGCCGGCGGGAATGCGGATGAAGGTATGGAGCGCGTCCCACAGCGAATCGAACGCGGGGATCTTGTCAGCGAGGAATTCGAGCAGGGTGAGCGCGGCCGCGACCCCGATGACCCAGGGCGAAGCGAGCGACATGAGGGTATCGGGCAGATGGATCAGACCCAGTCGCTCCAGCACGCCGGCCATCAGCACGGTGAGGTAGAGGCGCAAGCCGCTGCCCCAGGCGAGCCCTGCTGCGAGCGATAGTGGTTCCAGCATGGCTGCCTCCTCACGCGACGCGACGCCGCGGCGACCGGCGCGGTGGCGGCCGGCACCATGCCCCGACTGGCCTGCCTCCCCATGGCGGCGGACCGGTCTCTCCCGTGGCACGGCAATGTTGGGTTTATGACGCTCTCATTATAGCCACGCCAATTCGTGCTCCGCAGCACGGCGTTGGCTGCGCCCCACGCCTTCGGCGCAGGCGTGTCAGTGACCGGACGTGATCTTCAGGCCGATCAGGCCGATCACGATCAGCGCGGCACTCGCGATGCGCGCGAGGCTGACCGCCTCGCCCATCATGACGATGCCGAACACGAACGCGCCGACCGCGCCGATGCCGGTCCACACAGCATAAGCCGTGCCGAGCGGCAATTGACGCATGGCGAGGGCCAGCAGCACGAAGCTGGCGAGCGCGGTGATGACGGTGAACACCGAGGGGCCGAGCCGGGTGAAACCGTCGGAGGACTTGAGACCCGCCGCCCACGCCACTTCGAGCAGGCCGGCGATCAATAGAAGAAACCAGGACATCTGGGACGCTCCATCGAAAACTGGGGTCGTCCCCGACAAAAAGAAGGCTGCAAGGTCGTCCTTACAGTTCTGTAATTATAACAAACCACGGCCACCCTATTGCACACCGACTAGCCGGTAACCCACGCCCGTCTCCGTGACGATATGTTCGGGCTGCGCGGGATCGCGTTCGAGCTTCTGGCGCAGGTGCGCCATGTAGATGCGCAGATAGTGGCTGCTCTCGACGTGCGACGGCCCCCACACCTCGCGCAGCAACTGGCGGTGCGTGAGCACGCGGCCCGCGTCGCGCACGAGCGTCGCGAGCAGCCGGTATTCGATCGGCGTCAGATGCACGGCCTCGCCCTCGCGCGTGACCCGGCGCAGCGCGAGATCGACGGTGACCGGGCCGAAATGGACCTGCGGCGCTTCGTTGGCGCCGCCCCGGTTGCGCCGGCGCAGATGGGCCCGGATGCGCGCGAGCAGCTCCGAGACGCCGAACGGCTTGGTCAGGTAATCGTCGGCGCCTGCGTCGAGCGCGGCGACCTTCTCGCTCTCCTGGGTGCGCGCCGACAACACGATCACCGGCATGTCGCTCCAGCCGCGCAGCTCGCGAATCACGTCGAGGCCATCGGTATCGGGCAGGCCCAGATCGACGATCACGAGATCGGGCTTGCGGGTCGCGGCTTCGATGAGACCCTGCTTGCCCGTCTCGGCATCGAAGACGGCAATGCCTTCGCCCTCCAGCGACGCCCGCACGAAGCGGCGGATCTGTTTTTCATCCTCGATCAGGACGACGGCGAGGGTCGGGTCACTCATGAGCGGGTTTTGCCAGAGAAGGGGATTCGGGAGTATCGGTCGGTGGACGCGTTTGAGCGTCGTCGGCGGGCCAGTCCGGTGAGGCGGCTTCCTCGTCATCCGCGCCTTCGGGCAACGGCGGCGGCGTTTCCACCGGCAGCGTGAACCAGAACGACGCGCCCTCGACGTGTCCATCGGCGCTCGTCCGGTTCGCCGCGCCGATCGCGCCGCCGTGCGCCTCGACGATCGCGCGGCAGATCGCGAGCCCAAGACCAATGCCGGGCTTCGCCGATTCCTTCTCGCCGCGCGTGAACTTCTCGAACACGCGCTCGCTCATGCCGGCGGGCAGGCCAGGGCCGCTGTCGTCGATGGCGACACGCACGAACGGCTCGCCGCCGCGCTCGATGCGCTGCGCGCGGATCACGAGCGGCGTGTCGGGCGGCGTGTACTTGGCGGCGTTTTCGAGCAGGTTCGCGAACAGCCGCTCCATCAGCACGGCATCGAGCTGCAGCAGCGGCAAGCCTTCCTCGAGCCGCACCTGCACCGGATGGCGCGCGAGCACCCGCCGGCAGGCGCCCAGCGCCGCGCCGACCGTCTCTTCGAGCAGCGTCCACTGGCGGTTGAGCTTGAGGCTGCCCGCCTGCAGCCGCGCCATGTCGAGCAGGTTGGTGACGATGCCGGTCATGCGCAGCGCCTCGTCGTGAATCGCTTCGACCAGCTCGTCGAATTTGGCCTCGGGCATCGCCGCGCTCGTGCTCGTGCCATTGCGCGCCTCGGCCAGCATCGACGAAAAGCCGACGATCGCGGTGAGCGGCGTGCGCAGATCGTGCGAGATGGCCGAGAGCAGCGAATTGCGCAGGCGCTCGGATTCCATGCTGACGAGCGCGTCGCGAGCGATCTCGACGTAGTGGACCCGTTCGAGCGCGAGCGCGATCTGCGCGGCGAATGCGTCGAGCATGCGCTGCTGCTCGGGCACCTGCAGCTCCTGGGCGTCGCGCGTGACGACCGCGAGCACTCCGCGCGTGCGCATCGGCGCCTTGAGCGGCAGATAGCGCGCGGCGGCGGCCGGCAGCGTGTCGGTGCCGTGGCCCGCGGGCTTTTGCTGGTCGTAGACCCACTGACCGACATCGCGATCGAGGCTCGCTGCGTCGAGGATGACTTGCGGATCGGGCTCTTCGATCTTCTGCTGCACCAGATCGTTGCTGTCGGGCAGCAGGATCGCGGCGCGCGCGCCGAACACTTCGCTCACGTGCCGGCTGCCGATCGCCACGATCTGCTCGACGGTGAGCGCTGCGCCCAGCTCGCGCGCCATCGCGTACATCGCGCCGGTGCGCTGCTCGCGCCGCTGCGCGACGCTCGCCTCGCGGCGCAGGCTCGAAGTCAGATGGCTGATGACGAGCGAGGTTAGCAGCATGCCGACGAAGGTCAGCAGGTACTGCGTATCGGACACCGACAACGACATGCGCGGCGGCACGAAGAAGAAGTCGAACGCGGCGACGCTCGCGAACGACAGCATCACGCCGGGGCCGCGCCCGATCTTGACCGCCGTGAAGATCACGCCGAGCAGATAGAGCATCACGAGATTGGCCAGATCGATACGGTCGATCAGTTGGCTCGCGATCAGCGTGACGCCCGCGCAGATTGCGAGCGCGAACGCATAGGCGCGCGGCGGCGAGCGCCGCTCGCCCGCCGCCGCCAGCGCGCCGCGCCAGCCCGTCGTGGCACGCGCGAGCGCGCCTGCGTCCGCGCGCCCTTCGGCGCGCCCTGCGCGCACCAGCGTGAGATCGAGGTCGCCGGCCTTGTCGGCGAGGCGCTCGCCGAACGGACGCCGCCACCAGCGCGCGAAACCCGTGCGCGTCGAACCGCCCGCCACGAGCTTCGAGACATTGCGCACGCGCGCGTAGCCGACCAGCGTCGCGGCGGCGTCGTCGCCCGCGAGCGTGGCCGTCTCGGCGCCGAGTTCGGCCGCGAGCTTGAGCGCGCCGAGCGTGCGCTCGCGCAGCGCGTCGGGCAGGCGCTGCAGTTTCGGCGTCTCGACATAGACGGCGATCCAGTCGGCCTTCAGGCTCGCGGCGAGGCGCGCCGCCGCGCGCACCAGCGCGGCGGCTTCGGCGCCGGGTCCCACACACACGAGCAAACGCTCGCGCGCCTGCCACACGTGCTGGATCGAACGGTCGGCGCGATATTCGCGCATCTGTGCATCGACCCGGTCGGCGGTGCGGCGCAGCGCGAGTTCGCGCAGCGCGATCAGGTTGCCCTTGCGAAAGAAGTTGCGCACCGCGCGCTCGGCCTGCGCCGGCAGATAGACCTTGCCGTCGCGCATGCGGTCGAGCAGTTCCTCGGCGGGCAAGTCGACGAGCGTGACTTCATCGGCGTGATCGAACACGCGATCGGGCACGGTCTCCCAGACGCGGATGCCGGTGATCTGGCCGACGATGTCGTTGAGGCTTTCGAGGTGCTGGACGTTGACGGTCGTGTAGACGTCGATGCCCGCGTCGAGCAGTTCGTAGACGTCCTGCCAGCGCTTCAGGTGGCGCGCGCCCGGCACGTTGGAGTGCGCCAGTTCGTCGACGAGCACGAGCTGGGGCTTGCGCGCGAGCGCGCCGTCGAGATCGAACTCGTCGAGCGTGCGGCCGCGATACGCGAGGTGCTGGCGCGGCAGCACGTCGAGGCCGTCGGTGAGCGCAGCGGTTTCGCTGCGGCCGTGCGTCTCGACGATGCCGACGACCACATCGACGCCCTCTTCGCTGCGCCGCCGCGCGGCCTGCAGCATCGCATAGGTCTTGCCGACGCCCGCCGACGCGCCGAAGAAGACCTTCAGCTTGCCGCGGCGGCGTTTTTCTTCGTCGCGCTGCAGGCGGTCGAGCAGTTCGTCGGGATCGGGTCGGTTCATGCGGGGTTCTTCGGTTGTGCGCAACGAGACCGGTCAGGCATGGCCGGGCGCGAAACATCGATCGATCGTCGCATTCCGGCGACGAAATGGCAAACATCGGGGCACGCCGTGTTGCCACGGCGTGCCCCGACAGCGCTCGCACGACCTCGTCGAATCAGCTTGGCTCCTTGCCATCGAGCGCGAGGTTCAGTTCGAGCACGTTCACGCGCGGCTCGCCGAACACGCCGAGCTGGCGGCCCTTGGTGTAACGATCGACCAGCGCCTCGACGGCGGCGACGCTCAGGTGGCGCGCGTTTGCGACGCGCTCGACCTGATACGCGGCGGCAGCGGGCGAGATCTCGGGGTCGAGCCCGCTCGCCGACGACGTCACGAGATCGACCGGAACCGGCTTGCTCACGTCGGTGCCCGCGGCCTTGAGCGCGGCGATGCGCGCTTTGACCTCGTCGGCGAGCGCCGGGTTGGTCGGGCCGAGGTTCGAGCCGCCCGAACTCTGGGCGTTGTACGGCATCGGCGAGGTTGCCGACAGACGGCCCCAGAAATACTGCGGCGCATCGAACTGCTGGCCGATCAACGCCGAGCCGACCACCTTGCCGTTCACCTCGATCAGGCTGCCATTGGCCTCGCGATGGAAGGCCGCTTGCCCGAACGCGGTCATCACCGCCGGATAGGCGAGCCCGGTGAACGCGGTCAATACCGCGAAAATCACGATGAGAGGACGAAACTGCGCTTTCATGTTGGTTCCTGTTTGTCCTGTTTGATCAAACCCAGCCGAACGCGGCGAGCACCATGTCGATCGCCTTGATGCCCACGAACGGCACGAGAATCCCGCCGAGGCCGTAGACGAGCAGATTGCGGCGCAGCAGGATGGCCGCGCCGAGCGGCCGGTACTTCACGCCCTTCAACGCGAGCGGAATCAGCAGCACGATGATGAGCGCGTTGAAGATCACCGCCGACAGGATCGCCGAGCCCGGCGTCGCGAGATGCATCACGTTGAGCGTGTTCAGCTGCGGATAGGTCGTCGCGAACGCGGCCGGGATGATCGCGAAGTACTTGGCGACGTCGTTGGCGATCGAGAACGTCGTGAGCGAGCCGCGCGTCATCAGCATCTGCTTGCCGATCTCGACGATCTCGATGAGCTTGGTCGGGTTCGAGTCGAGGTCGACCATGTTGCCCGCTTCCTTCGCCGCCTGGGTGCCGGTGTTCATCGCCACCGCGACATCGGCCTGGGCGAGCGCGGGCGCATCGTTGGTGCCGTCGCCCGTCATCGCGACCAGCTTGCCCTGGGCCTGGTGCTCGCGGATCGTCGCGAGCTTGGTCTCGGGCGTGGCCTGCGCGAGGAAGTCGTCGACGCCCGCCTCGGCCGCGATGGCCGCCGCCGTGAGACGGTTGTCGCCGGTCACCATGATGGTCTTGATGCCCATCTTGCGCAGCTCGGCGAAGCGCTCCTTGATGCCGCCCTTCACCACGTCCTTCAACTCGATCACGCCGAGCACCTGCGCCGTGCCGTCATGCAGATGCGCGACCACGAGCGGCGTGCTGCCGCGCCGGGCGATGTCGTCGACGTCCTTGTCGACTTGTGCGGGGAAACGTCCGCCATGCAGTTCGACGTAGTGGCGCACGGCATCGGCCGCGCCCTTGCGGATCTCGCGGGCCGAGGCCCCGTCTCGCGCCGGCAGATCGACGCCGCTCATGCGCGTCTGGGCGCTGAAGGCGAGGAACACCGCGTGCAGCGAAGCGAGATCGCGCTGGCGGATATTGAAGCGCTGCTTGGCGAGCACGACGATGCTGCGGCCCTCGGGCGTCTCGTCCGCGAGCGAGGAGAGTTGCGCCGCGTCGGCGAGCGCTTCTTCCGTGATGCCGGGCGCGGGCGCGAACAGCGACGCCTGGCGATTGCCGAGCGTGATCGTGCCGGTCTTGTCGAGCAGCAGCACATCGACGTCGCCGGCCGCCTCCACCGCGCGGCCCGAGGTCGCGATCACGTTGGCCTGCATCATGCGGCTCATGCCGGCCACGCCGATCGCGGACAGGAGCCCGCCGATGGTGGTCGGAATCAGGCACACGAGCAGCGCGACGAGCGCGGTGATCGTTACGACGTGCCCCGCCTTGGCGGCCTCGACCGAGAACATCGAGAACGGCAGCAGCGTCGCGGTCGCGAGCAGCAGCACGATGGTGAGCGCGACGAGCAGGATCGTGAGCGCGATCTCATTGGGCGTCTTCTGGCGCTTCGCACCTTCGACCATGGCGATCATGCGGTCGAGGAATGCCTCGCCCGGATTGGCCGTGACGCGCACGACGATCCAGTCGGACAGCACGCGCGTGCCGCCCGTCACCGACGAGAAGTCGCCGCCCGATTCGCGGATCACCGGCGCGGATTCGCCCGTGATGGCCGATTCGTCGACCGAGGCGACGCCGTCGATCACCTCGCCGTCGGCGGGAATCGTGTCGCCGGTCTCGACCAGCACGACGTCGCCGCGGCGCAGATCGGACGCGGTCATGATGCGGATCGGCGCCTTCGGATGCGGCTCGTTGAGCTTCTTGGCCATCACGTCGCGCTTGGCCTCGCGCAGCGACGCGGCCTGCGCCTTCGAGCGGCCCTCGGCCAGCGCCTCGGCGAAGTTCGCGAACAGCACCGTGAACCACAGCCACAGCGTGACGGCGAGGATGAAGCCGGCCGGCGCCTCCGCCTGGCCCGCGAGCGCGGCGACCCAGAGGATCGTCGTGAGCACGCTGCCGACGTAGACGCAGAACATCACGGGATTGCGCAACTGGGTGCGCGGCTTGAGCTTCCTGAACGAATCCACGATGGCCGGGCGCACGAGCGCCGGGTCGAACATGGAACGTGTTGCACTATGTTGATTCATGTTGTCGATGTCCGAAGATGCGTTCAATGGCCTGCGAGCATGATCAGTTGCTCGACGCCGGGACCGAGCGCGAGTGCGGGCACATAGGTGAGCGCGCCGACCAGCAGCACCGTGCCGAGCAGCAGCACGACGAACAGCGGTCCGTGCGTGGGCAGCGTGCCGCCCGTTTCAGCGATGCGCTTTTTGTGCGCGAGCGAACCGGCGATCGCGAGCACCGGCACGATGGTGCCGAAGCGGCCGAACCACATCGCGATGGCGAGCAGCGAGTTGTAGAACGGTGTGTTCACCGAGAGCCCTGCGAACGCACTGCCGTTGTTGTTGGCGGCCGAACTGAACGCGTAGAGGATCTCCGAGAAGCCGTGCGCGCCGGGGTTGGCGATGCCCGCCTTGCCCGCAGCGCAAAGCACGGCGATCGAGGTGCCGACGAGCACGAGCATCGGCGTGAGCAGCACGACGATCGACACCATCTTCATCTCGAACGACTCGATCTTCTTGCCGACGTACTCGGGTGTGCGCCCGATCATCAGCCCCGCGACGAACACGGCGAGCAGCGCGAACACCAGCATGCCGTAGAGCCCTGAGCCGACGCCGCCGAAGATCACCTCGCCGAGCTGGATGAACAGCATGGGCACAAGACCGCCGACCGGCGTGAGCGAGTCGTGCATCGCGTTGACCGCGCCGCACGACGCGGCCGTGGTAGCGACCACGAAGATGCCGGTCTGCGCCATGCCGAAGCGCGTTTCCTTGCCTTCCATGTTGCCGCCCGCCTGCACGAGGCTCGCGTGCTGATCGACGTTGAGCGACGCGAACATCGGATTGCCGGCCTGCTCGGCGCCCAGCTCGACGAATACGGCGATTGCGAATGCGATCGTCATCACCGCGAGCACCGCGACGCCCTGGCGCCGGTCGGCGATCACGTTGCCGAACACGAGACACAACGCCGCCGGAATGATCAGGATCGCGAACATTTCGATCATGTTCGAGACCGGAGTCGGGTTCTCGTACGGATGCGCCGAGTTAGCGTTGAAGAAACCGCCGCCGTTGGTGCCGAGCATCTTGATCGCGACTTGCGAGGCGACCGGACCCATCGCGAGCGTCTGGGTGCTCACTTTGGTATCGACGGTGAGCGCGTTGCCTTGCGCGTCCTTGAGCGGATTGCCCGCGGCATCGAGCTTGGGCGCCGCGTAGGTCGTGGTTTGCAGGACCGGCACGTCCTCATAGGACTTGAAGTTCTGGATCATCCCCTGGCTCATGAGGAGCGCGGCGATGAGCGCGGACATCGGCACGAGCACGTAGAGCGTGACGCGCGTGATGTCCACCCAGAAGTTGCCGATGGTCTGCGTGGTGTGGCGCGCAAAGCCGCGCACGAGCGCGATCACGACCACGATGCCGGTGGCGGCGGACAGGAAGTTCTGCACGGTGAGGCCGAGCATCTGCGTGAGATAGCTGACCGTCTGCTCCGGCGTGTAGTCCTGCCAGTTCGTGTTGGTGACGAAGCTGACCGCCGTGTTGAACGCCCCATCGACGCTCATCGCGCTGAACGCCTGCGGATTGCCGGGCAGCCAGCCCTGCACGCGCAGCAGCAGATAGAGGAACACGGTGCCCAGCACGTTGAACGCGATGGTCGCGAACGCGTAGCGCTTCCAGTCCATCTCGGTCGCGGGATCGACACCGGCGATGCGGTAGAGCACGCGCTCCAGCGGCGCGAACAGCCGCACGACGCGCGAGCGTCCGTCCATCACGCGGGTGATGTAGCCCGCCACCGGCACTGCGAGCGCCAGCAGCACGACGATGAAGAGCGCAGTCTGCAACAGGTTGTTGGTGTTCATTCGATATCCTCCGCGCGCAGCAGCGCATGGACGAGATAGACGAACAGCAACAGCGTCGCCGCCCCCGATAGCCACAGAATCCAGTTCATGAGCGCGCTCCCCTGTCACTGCGCCGGAACTGCATCAACTTCTCGCAGCCAGCGATCAAACCAAAGGTGAGCGCGGCGAACACCACGAGCCCCCCGACATACAGCACATCCATTTTCGAGTTCTCCATACACGGATGACGGATGGTCGCTAAGGTAGGCTTTTGGCCGTTAAGGACGGGATAAAGATGGGGGGCGCGGTATAAAAATGTCGTAAACGCGGCGGTTTTGTCGTGCCGGGAGAGCAGCGCTTCGTGTCGTTCAGACGGCATAGGGGACGGCCATGAGGCCAGCTTCAGCCTCATCGACCTGTCCTGTGACCTCTACGGCCTCTGCTGCTTCTCGCTCCGGCTCGACGCCGTTGCCCTTTCAGGCACGAGGCGAGATCTCCCCAGGTAAGAGCTCAATCCTTCAGCGCACAACCGCCGCATTTGTATTGACCCAGTGAAAACCTGCTCAAGTCACAATTGAAGGAACGTGACGATGAGCAAGACAATGGAAGAAGACATCAAGCGGTGGACGGCGAAGCGTAAGAGCGCGCTGGTACTGGACATCATCCAGGGCAAGACGACAGTAGCAGAGGCCAGCCGCGCCTATGACCTGTCGCCCTCTGAGGTCGAGAACTGGGTCGACGACGGCAAGCGAGGAATGGAAAACGCATTGCGCGCCAACCCGCTGGACGTGAAAGAACAGTACGAACGGCAGATCAAGGATTTGCAGGAAGCGTACGGCGAAGCGATGCTGGAGCTGCGCGCCAGAAAAACATTGCAGTCCCTGCTGGGCGAGGACGAGAAGTGATCGAGACTGGGCGTCCCCGACGATCCGCCAGGGACTTGAAGCAGAAGGCATTACCGTCTCGATCTCGAAGCTGTGCCGATGGTTCGAAGTGCCGCGCCGGACCGTGTACTACACGGCAGTCAAGTCAGCGCCAACGATCCAGACCCGGTTCGCCGAACTGATCAAGGCGATGATCGAGGAATCGCCGTCATTCGGCTATCGGACGGTGGCTTATCTGCTGGGTGTCAAAAAGAACACGGTGCAACGGATATTCCAGTTAAAGGGCTGGCAGATTCGCAAGCGGCCGATTGGCTTATGCCCACGGATTCAGGCCATGCCGTCAGTGGCTACGGCGCCGAATGAACGCTGGTCGACCGATCTATGCCGCGTCTGGGCAGGCCGAGACAGCTGGGCGACGTTGGAGCTGGTGATTGACTGCCACACCCGCGAGCTGCTGGGCTGGCATCCGTCCCGCAGCGGCAAGGCCACAACGGCTTCGAGTGCGCTCGAGCATGCGCTGATTGCGCGCTTCGGCACGCCAGGCCGAGTTCCCGAGCCGTTTTTGCTGAGAAGCGACAACGGGTTGGTCTTTACAAGCCAGGTTTCGCTGGGTCAATACATCAAGACCTCCCCACCCTTCGTGGCTCCCCCCAAAACACGCCGCAGTGCGGCCTGCGGAAACACCAGTTTTTATAAGAAGTCACTCCGGATTCTGCATAAAGAAATACTGGACTGGCCGCGAAAAGGACTCTTCGCGCGAGCGGCGTTTTCGCCCCGGCGAGATAGTCTGGGGCATGCGCTTGCGTAGTTCGTCGCATTCTTCCTGCATCCGGATCTGCTTTCACAATAAACGTCGCCGTGAACTTTCAGCCCGAGCTATCGCTTCCGGTTTATTCGGTACTCTTTGAAGCTTCGAACTCCAACAGCTTGAGAATGTCTTCATCGGTTGGATGGAATTCCAAAGCAACCGGCAGCGGACGAAACAGATCGGGCAGCTCTGTATCTTCGTACATGAAGCTTTCCGAGTAAAAATGATCGATCTGCTTCAATTCAGGCATCAAATCCATCAGTGAGGTAGTAGCGGGGTCATAGCCCGTGCGGATCTTGGCAAACCTGGCCAAATTCTCGACGCATCGGTCACATCCGCTGTTTACTCCCTTGACCCAAAGACGGAAGGCATCAACCTTTCGACCTTCCATGTCGGCGAGACGACCAAGATCAGCATAGGCATTTGCGTTGCCCTGAGCTGCGGCGCAAGCAAGCATCGACTTGGCCAACGGACGCAATTGCTTTGATCGGACAACGATGCTCCCGCCGACCCATTCCATGGCATTCGGACTCCCTCTGTCGATTGCCGCTTTCATAAGGTAATGCATCGTGTCGTCATCCCGGCCATAAAGATACGTTGCATACTTGTAGGCGGAAATAGGAATCCCCTGACGAACAAGCTCTTCCAGCTGCCGGGACACTTCCTGTGGCGACTGGCCCGGCTTTGGAAAACGGATCGACCAGACCGAATCGACATAGGCGCCTTTCCAGCTTCCCGCCTTGACTGCCGATGCCATCAAATCTTCGCGCTTTTTTCGATTAGCCGGATTCGTCCAGAAATTTTCGTCTGCGCCTCCCAGCTTTACGAAGCGAACAAACTCAGCAAATTCCCGCTGGGCCGGGGCCGTCTCCTGCGGCGTATAGTCCACAGCATTACGGCATACGAAGTCACCTTTCTTGAATTCGGAAATCCACGTTCTGTCCAGTTCGTCGGCACTAACACCATCGAAACGAACTGAATGATTAAACTCTTCAAGACGGCGATCGTCCGCATGCGCAAATGCAGGCAGCATTAACAGCAAGCAGATCAAAGAATAGAATATTCGATAGGTGCGCATTTTTTATTTGTTACGTTTTGTATGGCATTGGCTAACACGCCTCTGGCGCGATTTCACTATCATGCCTGCTCGTCGTAGGACACCAGGCTCCAGTCCGCATTGGTGCTGTACTTACGCATGCCGAACAATGTATCGAGCAAGGCGATGGGGCGTCGGTCGTCCATGACGAGTTGCGGCATCGTCTCGCCTTTCCTGAAACGTCGTGTCGCGTCATAGCTGACCGCTACCCAATGCTTGTCGCACCAAACGCCATCCTCCGGGCAAACTTCACCCGTGCGCACCACTGTCCCCAGTGGCACGCGCTCGGCCTTCGCGCCTTTGGCGGGCGCAAGGGGAAGCCCGGTCGCGGGGTCAAGATTCTTCTCACGCGAAAGGCGTTCGACAAGCTTCTCGTCGGGTTTCTGCGGCGGCTTCGCGGCCTCCTGCTCTTTCTGCCACCGGAACGTGCCATCCCACTCGGGCAGCTTCGCGGGAGGCAGCGGCACAATCTGGTCGATGTCGGGCACCTTGGGGTTGCGGCCGTCGTTGGCAACAAGGAATTTCCAGATCAGTTCGTAGCGGCTGGACCGTTCAGGGTCGCGAAGAAGTGCAAGATAGTCTAATTGATCTGATGCAGGGGGAGCCTTGAAACCGTCCGCCAAAAAGGATGCCGATTGCGAGTTACCTGCGGCGACGCCTTTCTGGAAAGCCTTGACGGCTTCTGGATACAGCTTCTTGGTTGATAGGTCTATGCCCAAATAGCTCGCGGCCTTCCCGTATCCCTGACCGGTTGCACACTCCATCATCTGGCGCGAAATTTCTGGAGCCTTGTCCCGGGGCGAAAGCAGGTCTGCGACGTAATACTGTGCTTCAGGACTTCCCAGATCAGCCGCCTTGCGGAAATACCGCAAAGCCTTCTCACTGTCCTGTTTCAACCCGTAGCCAATCTCAAGGTAATGCCCGATGTCATAGTAGCCACCGGCCACGCCCTGCTGGACCATCTGCGCGGCAAGGTCGACCGTTTCCCTCGGTGCATCGGGTGAATCGGCCAACCCCTGCGAAACCAGAAGTTGCAGGTTGTGATTGGCCTTGTAGTGGCCATAGGCCGCTGCGATACGGTAATAGCGTGCGACCGCATTGAAATCCTTTGGTCCATCCTGCTTTTGCACGTAGCGGCCGTAGCTGAACAGCGCATCGGCCTCCGGATCGAGCGGCGGCAGATGGTCCGCTTCGTGAACACAGGTGAATTCAAGATTGGCGCGCACCAAGCTCATGTCGGGAAGCGAAGCCATCGGGTTCTCCTTGTGGGTGCAGGCACAGAGCAGAATTAACAGTGAAACAAACAGGCGTCTCCGAGTCATGGCTCAGTCCGCATAGCTACGGTCGCTCGATGTGCGCATGAAGCCGATCAGCGACGCGATGGGTGCCAGTCCGCTTTTCTGGTTACTTGTATTCCGATCGATGATTTTCCCCCACTGTTCAAATGCCTTCGCCGGATCATCTTGTGCCCCCTTACCCCCAGTATGCAGATTCCACAAACGCCGGCGTAGTGGCTGCGTCACAGCAATGTTCTCATGGCAGATGTTCAGTTCGCTGTCGGCTTCCATACTGCGTATGTTGACGTTCGCCGAACCCAGCGTCATGAATACGTCGTCAACGACCATGAGCTTCGCATGCACATAGACATAGTCCCATTTCCCCGGCGGCGAGTCCGGGGCAACCAGCGTGCACACGTGCACATTCAACCCCGGTATGTTCGCGGGCACCACTACCTGCGGCGGCGCTTTCATCTGCTTTTCCAGATCGGCCCGTTTCGCCTTCGCCTGCGTCAGTTTCTGTTGCGATTGGGCGAGGCTTTGCTGGCCCGCCGACGAACCGGCATACCCCGGAATCTGGTACGCCCCGCTGATCTCCTGGCTCGCCTGGTTTTGCTGCGCCGTCGCCGCCGCGTACTCCCGTTTCAATGCGGCTTGCCGTGCATCTTCGCGCTCCAGTGTCGCCACCCCCGGAAGCTGGTTCGCGCAGCCGAGCGAATCCAGCATCCGGTATGTATTGACCGTCCCCACACCGATGCCTTCGTCGTTGGAATTCGTTACCACGAACAGATAGACCGACCCGTGTTTGCCCGCGTCGCGTCCCCCCCACGTCTGGGCGGAAACAGCCTGCTTAATCTTCTCCGCCAGCGGCACATACCGGAAATACTGGTTCTCGATGTAGATGAACTTCGTGACGTTATTCGCCGCCTGAAGGTACAGGGCCTCAATGTCCTTCTTCCCCTTCTGTGACTGCGTGCGCACGATCTGCGCCATCACCGGGGTGTCGAAGTCGCGGCGCAACTTCAACTGCTTCGCCAGGGCCGCCCGCGTCTGAGTGAGTGTCTGGCCAGTGGCATCGTCCCACGCCTGACAGAAATTGAGGTTCAGATATTCGAGAATGGGACCGCTTACGCGGCTCGACATGTCTTCCCGCGGGTGCTCGCCGTTACGGCCCATCCTGGGATGCATGCGTACATAGCTGTGATCGTCGCGATCCCAGTAAGTATCGAGCATGTTGTGTCCCATGACGAAACCGACCGCCTGATCGGGCAGTTCGTAATCGATCAGCACCATCTTCTGGTGATGCGTCGGCTCGGCAACGCCCATCGAGACGCTGTTCTGGGTCGTCGTGTATGCGCTTCGCTGCGAGTCCTTACTATGAAACGCTGTGCGGTATGCGATTTCCGCTCGATTAGTGAAACTGAAATCGCGCGTGGCGAGCTCGATGCCTTTAAACCCTTCCTGCGTAGCCGCGAATGGCAGCGGCCGCATCAGACGCCCCTTCGTGACGTTGTTCAGGTTGGCCCTGCGATACCATTCAAGATCAAATTCCCGCTCAAAATTCTTCTGATAGTCCCGAGAACCCATCGACATGCCAGGCATCGACAGGAGCCAGTCCGGTATATATGGCTTGAGCATCGTCGCGATATTGTTCCCCGGCATGTTATTCTCGCTCCATTGCGCAACGTGCAAGTCGTCCATCCAGCAGAGCAATCGCACCCGAACCCCGTCCGCACCTTTTCGCGCCAGTAGCTGCCCGATTGGCACGGTGTCGTTGCTGCCACGCCTGAAATACATCGATGGCTGGAATCCCCAGCAGAGGATATCGACGCAGCGCTTCGCATTCAGGATTGCGTCGTATATCGTTCCAAAGGCTTCCTCACCATTCACCAGCGGTTTGAATGTCGCCTGAGCCGGGTTATATTCCGTATGCTGCACAAACCACGGCAGCGTAAGCGTTGCGCTCCGGGTGCAGGACAGCGCAATGGGTACGACAATGGGTTGTTGTGCCATGCTCAGGCATCCTCCTCGGGATCAAACAATTGGTTGCAGCAGATGCGATGTTCCGCCCGATCAACTGCGCGAGAGCCGGCGTCCGGCTGTCCCTCGTGAAAATCCAAACTGCCATTAGCGAACGCTCCGTTATCCGCGTTGCCCGCGTACTGCTCTGCAACCGGAATCGCGTAGCTCGCACCATTGGCGAGCTTGATCGTGTACTGCTGCGTCGTGCAGTGGTGATGGACCTGGATCATCCCGGTGTCATCCATGACGCCCTGCTTGACCAACGTACTGTCCGCGAACAAGCTGTAGGGCACACTGGCTGGAATGGCCGCACGCGACGCAGTTGATGCGCCCGTCAAGAACGTCAGCGGCGTGATCGGCAACCCGGAGAGGGCTGGGTGGTTCAGGTCCAGCGGCTGGTTCCGCGACGCCTTGCCCTTCTTCTGCACTGTGATCGTCTTCAGGAACAGATCGCCGGGACCGCCGATCGTAATGCTGCCGTCCTTCAACTGGACAAACGCGCCGCCGCACTCCAGGATGATTTCCTTCGCGGCGGCCAGATTGACCGTGCCATTGCCGCTGGCAACGATCGCGTCTTTGTCCGCAATGAATGACATCGGGCCGTCCTGCGCCTGGAACTCAACGGTGCCTTTGCCTGCGACGTCCTCTGCCACGACAGAAAAAACGGCATCGAGGTTCAGATAGTCTGTACGGGGAAGTTGTGTCGGATGGGTCAACTCGATACGCACCTCGGTCGGCACGCCCATCTTTTCGGTTGCCTTGAACGACACGGACAGCGCGCTCGCCCTGGCCGTGCCGGGTACGTCGAGTTGATACGCCTGGCCTCCTGCTATGTCCCGACGTAATGGATCAAATCTCGCCACTCCCTGCTCCTGAAAAGTGCCAGCGACGCATCAGCGCAACCAGCCAGCGAAAGCAGACAGCCTCACTGGCCCGCCAGACCTGGCGCTATTCCGTTCGATTCAATTGTCTGAAATTACAATAACCGACTGTGCGTGCGCGATGAACCGACTTTGCAATATTTGACCTATCTGCTGTACCTGATGGCAGCCGTCAAAAATCACACCCTGTGATTGATGGCCCGTCGTCACACTTCGACAAGTGACTTGTCGCCCCCTGCCGCTTCCAGACGAAAGTTGCGTCAATCGGTACAGCCACGAGCAGGATGGCGCATCGACCATCACATCGCCCAGCACCACTCCAATATCATTCATAGGATTCCTCTATTTTTTAGATATATCAAAAAAAGGATGTGCAGGCGTTCCCTCAGTGCCGCACCGGGTTAGTGAGCACGAGCATGCGCCGTTCCTCCTCGTCCTCACCAGCTTCATGCCGCCGCCCGAACGCCTGTGCGGCCCATACCGCCAGTCGCGGCGGCCAGCTTCTCCATCGCTTCGCGATCGCTAGACGAATGTCGACCGCGCGGCGGCTGCGATGCCAGCGAATGACTCTGATCGTGGCTCACCGATCGTTGGCCTCGCGATTTGCGGCGAACATACCCGGATTCAAGCGGACGCTCGCGGACGTAAACGGTGGCGATTTTTTGCCCGCTGATGGGCTAGTTGATGGGCCAAAAATCGGCATAGGGGACGGCCATGAGGCCGGGCCCCTGCCACGCCACCCGGCATGCGGATCCGCACCGGGAGGTTCGGGAAGTTGAGGTCAGGAGAGTCGGGGTACGCCAAGGTGGTCGAAGTAGGCGATGGTCAGCACGCGCTTAAGCGTACCGTCGCTATTGCGCCACCAGCGACGACTGTTCGCCGCCACTTGCCGCGCCACAGCAGCCGATGCCCCCAGCGCACGCAGTTCCCGGTAGATGACGGTGCCACGGCGCCAGTGTTTGAGCTGGATCGCGCCACGGATCGCAGGCCACACCCTCACCAGATGACGCGACGTCCGGTCAATGTCCAGACCGTTACGCCAGCGGCTCCCTTGTTTGGCCGTACCCGTTTGAACGCCTGCTTCAGGTTCTCTCTCGTCAGCGCTGCTTCCAGCAACGCTGACCCCGTGTCCCCGGATTCATGGCGCGGGCCGCAGACTTCGTCGCTCACGGGTACGCGCGCGGCTTCATCGCGCTACTCCCGATCGCCCCGTTGGCACGGGCAAAATTGCGCCCATGCTGGGCGCACGACGAAAAAAAGCCGGCGCGAGGCCGGCCTTGCAGCAACGTGCGAGCGACGCGTCAGGGCAGCAGCACCGTCGAGCCGGTGGTACGGCGCGCCTCGAGATCCGCGTGCGCTTTCGCGACATCGGTGAGTGCGTAGCGCTGGTTGATCGAGGTCTTGACCTTGCCCGAGGCGATCACCTCGAACAGTTCGGCCGACATCGCCTCGTAGTCGCTGCGCTTCGCAATGTAGGTGAACAGCGTCGGGCGCGTGAAGAACAGCGAACCGCGTCCCGCGAATTCCGACGAATCGATCGGCGGCAGCGGCCCCGAAGCATTGCCGAAGCTCACGAACATGCCGAGCGGCGCGAGGCAGTCGAGCGACTTCACAAACGTGTCCTTGCCGATCGAGTCGTACACGACCGGCACGCCCGCGCCGTTGGTGATCTCGCGCACGCGCGCGCTGAAGTCCTCGCGCGTGTAGACGATCGGATGGTCGCAGCCGTGCGCCTTCGCGATGGCCGCCTTGTCGTCGGAGCCGACCGTGCCGATCACCGTCGCGCCGAGCGCCTTCGCCCACTGGCACACGAGCAGGCCGACGCCGCCCGCCGCCGCCTGGATCAGGATGGTGTCGCCGGCCTTCACGCGATACGTGCGGCGCAGCAGGTATTGCGCGGTGAGGCCTTGCAGCATCGCCGAGGCCGCCTGCTCGTCGCTGAGCGCATCGGGCAGTTTCACGACCTGCGCGGCCTTCAGGACGCGCTCCTCGGCATATGCGCCGGGCGGCCGCGCGACATAGGCGACGCGATCGCCCACGGCGAGACCCGTGACGCCCGGCCCGAGCGCGCTCACCTCGCCGGCCGCCTCCATGCCGAGGCCGCCCGGCAGCGGCTGCGGATACAGTCCGGTGCGGAAATACACGTCGATGTAGTTGAGCCCGACCGCGCGCTGACGCAAGCGGATCTCACCCTCGCCGGGTTCGCCGACTTCGACCTCGACCCACTTCATCACTTCCGGGCCGCCCGGTTTGTCGTAGCGGATTGCCTTGCTCATCATGTCTCCTGGATCGTCAAGCCGGCGCCTCGCGCGCGACCGGCGTCAAACGCTGCCGGACAAGCGCAGCTTGAGCACGTCGAGAATCATGCGCGCCGTCGAGATGTTGGTCGCGCACGGGATGTTGTGCACGTCGCACGCGCGCACGAGCGCGTTGATGTCGGGCTCGTGCGGCTGCGGCGTCATCGGATCGCGCAGGAAGATGACCATGTCGACACGCCCTTCGGCGAGCTGCGCGCCGATCTGCAGGTCGCCGCCGTGCGGGCCCGAGAGCATGCGCTCGACGGTCAGGCCGTGGCGTTCGGCGATGCGCGCGCCGGTCGTGCCGGTGGCGATCAGGTCGCATTGCCGCAGCGTGTCGGCGTACTCGCCCGCGAGCTGGACGATGTCGTCCTTTTTATGGTCGTGCGCAATCAGCGCGACGCGGGTTGTCATGGACTCTTTCCTCTTCGTCAGTGATGGTCAGTGATGGTTCGATGGAATGTTTCGCAACCTGCGCGCGTCAGAACGTGCCGGGATACGCGCCGCCGTCGAGCAGCCAGTTCTGGCCGGTGATGAAACCCGCGTGGACGCTGCACAGGAACGCGCAGACGCGCCCGAACTCCTCGGGCGTGCCGAAGCGCCCGGCCGGAATCGACTTCATGCGCTGCGCGCGGACCTCGTCGACGGACCGGTTGCCGGCCTTCGCCTGGGCGTCCATGGTCACGGCGATGCGGTCGGTGTCGAACACGCCCGGCAGCAGGTTGTTGACCGTCACGCCGTTCGGCGCCACCTTGCGCGCGACGCCCGCGACGAAGCCGGTGAGCCCCGAGCGCGCGCCGTTCGACAGCCCGAGCACATCGATCGGCGCCTTCACCGACGAACTCGTGATGTTGACGACACGCCCGAAGCCGCGCGCCATCATGCCGTCGATGGTGGCCTGCAGCAGCGCGATCGGCGTGAGCATGTTGGCTTCGAGCGCGCGCAGCCAGTCGTCGTGCGTGTACTGGCGGAAGTCGCCCGGGGGCGGCCCGCCCGCGTTGGTGACGAGGATGTCGGGCTGCGGGCAGGCCGCGAGCGCCGCGGCGCGGCCGGCTTCGGTCGTGATGTCGGCGGCCACGGCCTGCACGCTCACGCCCGTCACGACGCGAATGCGCTCGGCGGTTTCCTCGAGGGTCGCCGCGGTGCGCGCGACGATGGTGAGATTGACGCCCTCTGCCGCGAGCGCCTCGGCGCAGCCGCGCCCGAGTCCCTTGCTTGCCGCGCACACCAGCGCGGTGCGTCCTGCAATGCCCATGTCCATCGAAATTGGTCCTTCCTGAGATCGGCTTGGCTGTTGGTCTGACGTTCTGACTTGAGGCCGCCGGCCGCTCCCGCCCTCTTTCATGTGCCGCGAGAAGGCCGTGCCGGCGACCTTCCCCCAATTCTAGAAGAATCGCCGCGCCCCCGTCGGCCGCCGCGCGCTTTTCTTCCGTTCGCGCGGCGGCCGTTCTGACGGCAGTTCTCGGTATACTTGCGCCTGTAACGCGACCGCCCAGCGGCGCGTGCGCAGCCGGCGCCCTCGCCCGGCCGCCCGCACGCCCGCAGCGCCCGCGTCTGCCGTGCCGCCCGCCGGCACCCGCCGATCCCTCTTGCAGCCTTGTGCGCCCCGTCATGAAACAGGACAGCCGTTTTCCCAATCTTTTCATCCTCGATCACCCGCTGATCCAGCACAAGCTCACCCACATGCGCGACAAGGACACCTCGACGCGCACGTTCCGCGAGCTGCTGCGCGAAATCACGCTGCTGATGGGCTATGAAATCACGCGCAATCTGCCCGTCACGACGCGCCGCGTCGAGACGCCGCTCGTCGAGATCGACGCGCCCGTGATCGCGGGCAAGAAGCTCGCCATCGTGCCGGTGCTGCGCGCCGGGGTCGGCATGTCGGACGGGCTGCTCGAATTGATCCCGTCGGCCCGCGTCGGCCATATCGGCGTTTATCGCGCGGATGACCACCGGCCCGTCGAGTACCTCGTGCGGCTGCCCGATCTCGAAGACCGCACGTTCATCCTGTGCGATCCGATGGTCGCGACCGGCTACTCGGCTGCGCACGCTATCGATGTGCTCAAGCGCCGTGGCGTCGACGGCGAGCGCATCCTGTTTCTCGCGCTGGTGGCCGCGCCCGAGGGCGTCGAGGTGTTCCAGCAGGCCCACCCCGAGGTGAAACTGTACGTGGCGTCGCTCGACACGAAGCTCGACGAGCACGCGTACATCGTGCCGGGACTCGGCGACGCCGGCGACCGGCTGTTCGGCACCAAGAACTGACGGGCTCGAACGTACCGGAACGCTTTTACGGACGGGGCCGGGTGGCCCCGCCGTGATAAAATTCGGATCCGCCTGAAGAGGCGAACGCCCGCGCGCTCATCGCCGCTGTGGCGCGCCCCGGGTGGCAGCCGCGCGAAAAGCGCGCGCGGGCCTGAGCCGGCCCGGGCAGGCCTCGCTCCCGGCGAACGCCCGCCACGCCGCCCGCCCGCTTGTGCGCATCGCGCGGCAGCGCGGCCCCACGGGGGGCCTGGCGGACAGACATTCCAGGGCACGCACCGGTTCACGCGCCGTGCCGCGCCCGCTTAAACGCAACGACAACTGCACAATGTGTGCGCCGCGCCGGCGCATGCGATGGAGAAAGGTATGGCGGGTCATTCGAAATGGGCCAACATCAAGCACAAGAAAGCAGCCGCTGACGCGAAACGCGGCAAGGTCTGGACGCGCCTCATCAAGGAAATCCAGGTCGCGGCGCGCATGGGCGGCGGCGATATCGACTCGAACCCGCGCCTGCGCCTCGCTGTCGACAAGGCCTATGACGCCAACATGCCGAAGGACAACATCAACCGCGCGATCCAGCGCGGTGTCGGCGGCGTCGATGGCGCGAACTACGAGGAAATCCGCTACGAAGGCTACGGCATCGGCGGCGCGGCCGTGATCGTCAACACGATGACCGACAACCGCACCCGCACCGTCGCGGAAGTGCGCCACGCGTTCTCGAAGTTCGGCGGCAACATGGGCACGGACGGCTCGGTCGCGTTCCTGTTCGATCACGTCGGCCAGTTCGTGTTCGCGCCCGGCACCGCCGAAGACAAGCTGATGGAAGCGGCGCTCGAAGCCGGCGCCGACGACGTGGTCACGAACGACGACGGCAGCATCGAAGTGGTGTGCCCGCCGTTCGACTTCCCGAAGGTGAAGGCCGCGCTCGAAAGCGCGGGTTTCAAGGCCGAGATGGCCGAAGTCACGATGAAGCCGCAGACCGAAATCGAGTTCAGCGGTGACGACGCGGTGAAGATGCAAAAGCTGCTCGACGCGCTCGAAAATCTCGACGACGTGCAAGAGGTCTACAGCAACGCGTCGATCGCCGAGGAGTGAGGCGCGGCACGTTCGCCATCGTGGTTGGTTATTCAACGGCTGATGCAGATGCGTCGGCCGTCACTGTTTTTTAGTCTTCGGGGATTTACATGAAGTTACTCGTCGTCGGTTCTGGCGGCCGCGAACATGCCCTCGCGTGGAAACTCGCCCAATCGCCGCGCGTGCAGCTCGTCTACGTCGCGCCCGGCAACGGCGGCACGGCGCAGGACGAACGCCTCGCGAACGTCAACATCACGGACATCGAGGAGCTCGCCGACTTCGCCGAACGCGAGCAGGTCGCGTTCACGCTGGTCGGTCCTGAGGCGCCGCTGGCGGCCGGCATCGTCGACTTGTTCCGCTCGCGTGGCCTGAAGGTCTTCGGGCCGACCAGGCAGGCAGCGCAGCTCGAAAGCTCGAAGGACTTCGCGAAGGCGTTCATGAAGCGCCACCAGATCCCGACCGCGGCCTACGAGACCTTCGCCGAGCCCGCCGCCGCGCACGCGTATATCGACCAGCAAGGCGCGCCGATCGTCATCAAGGCCGATGGCCTCGCGGCCGGCAAGGGCGTCGTCGTCGCGATGACGCTCGAGGAAGCGCACGCGGCCGTCGACATGATGCTCGCCGACAACAAGCTCGGCGATGCGGGCGCGCGCGTCGTGATCGAAGAGTTCCTCGCGGGCGAGGAAGCCAGCTTCATCGTGATGGTCGACGGCAAGCACGTGCTGCCGCTCGCTTCGAGCCAGGACCACAAGCGCCTGCTCGACGCCGACCAGGGCCCGAACACGGGCGGCATGGGCGCCTATTCGCCGGCACCGATCGTGACGCCGCAACTGCATGCTCGCGTGATGCGCGAGATCATCATGCCGACCGTCGTCGGCATGGAGAAGGAAGGCGTGCGCTTCACCGGCTTCCTGTACGCGGGCCTGATGATCGATGCGCAAGGCAACCCGAAGACGCTCGAATTCAACTGCCGCATGGGCGACCCCGAAACGCAGCCGATCATGGCGCGCCTGAAGGGCGATTTCTCGAAGGTGGTCGAGGCCGCGATCGGCGGCACGCTGAACACGGTGGAACTCGACTGGGACCGCCGCACGGCGCTCGGCGTCGTGCTTGCCGCGCACGACTATCCGGATGCACCGCGCAAGGGCGACCGCATCAGCGACATCCCGGCCGAGACGGCGGACGCCGTCACGTTCCACGCGGGCACCTCGCTCGTCGACGGCAAGCTGCTGACGTCGGGCGGCCGCGTGCTGTGCGTCGTCGGACTCGCCGACTCGGTGCGCAGCGCGCAGTCTGTCGCCTACGAGACGGTCAACCAGATCTCGTTCAACGGCATGCAGTATCGGCGCGACATCGGCTATCGCGCGGCGAACCGCAAGCAGCACGGCTAAGGCGGCCAGACGGAAGGCCTGCCGCCTTCCGCCTCATGGGGGTGCCGCGTCTGCGCTGCGCAGCGGCGGCACCTGACACACAAGCCAGGCGCAGCGCCCACCGCGGCGCCGGCCAACCAGCGCAAACGTCCGGCGGCGCGAACCGCACAAGTCGCACAGCCGCCGCAACGCCCCGCCCCCTCGCGCGGCGCTTTGCCCGGCGTGGCGCACCGCACGGCGGCCTGCGCCGCAAACGGCGCTACACTGCCGCTGTGCCGGTCCGGGCGCTTGCGCCGGACCTAACCTGATAGATGCCAGATACACGCGCGGCACCGCGCTCATTTCCTCGATGACCGAACCGATCCACGACAGCGCGGCCGTCCGCGCCTGGCTGCAAGGCCTGCAGTCCCGCATCGCCGATACGCTTGGCGCGTTCGACGGCACGCCGTTCGCCACTGACAGCTGGCAACGCGCGCCGGGCGAAAAGCTGCGCGGCGGCGGCTGCACGCGCATCGTCGAAGAGGGCCAGTTCTTCGAGCGCGGCGGGATCGGTTTCTCCGACGTGGCCGGCGACGCCCTGCCGCCCTCCGCGAGCGCAGCGCGTCCGCAACTGGCCGGACGCGGCTTCGAGGCGATGGGCGTGTCGCTCGTGCTGCACCCGCGCAATCCGTATTGCCCGACCGTGCACATGAACGTGCGCATGCTGATCGCCACCAAGCCCGGCGAAGCGCCGGTTTTCTGGTTCGGCGGCGGCATGGACCTTACGCCCTACTATGGCTTCGAGGAAGACGCGCAACACTTTCACCGTGTGTGCCGCGATGCGCTCGCGCCGTATGGCGACGATCTGTATCCGCGTTTCAAGCGCTGGTGCGACGACTATTTCTTCCTCAAGCATCGCAACGAGGCGCGCGGCATCGGCGGCATCTTCTTCGACGACTTCGCGGAGCTCGGCTTCGAGCGCTCGTTCGCCATGCTGCGCAGCGTCGGCGATGCGTTCCTCGAAGCCTACGTGCCGATCATCGAGCAGCGCCGCGCGATGCCGTGGGGCGAGCCCGAGCGCGCGTTCCAGGGCTACCGGCGCGGCCGCTATGTCGAGTTCAACCTGGTCTGGGATCGCGGCACGCATTTCGGGCTGCAAAGCGGCGGGCGCACCGAATCGATCCTGATGTCGATGCCGCCCAACGCGAGCTGGCGCTACGACTGGCAGCCCGAGCCCGGCACACCGGAAGCGCGGCTCTACAGCGACTTCCTGCCCGTGCGCGACTGGGTCTGACGCCGTGACGCTACGCACTTCCCCATCCGCCCCGCTCGCACGCCGTGTCGGCATTCTCGGCGGCACCTTCGATCCGGTTCACGAAGGCCACCTCGCGCTCGCGCGACGCTTTGCCGAACTGCTTGCGCTCACCGAGATCGTGCTGCTGCCTGCCGGCCAGCCCTGGCAAAAGGCCGATGTGTCCGCGCCCGAACATCGCCTCGCGATGACGCGCGCGGCCGCGGCCTCGCTCGTGCTGCCGGGCGTCACGGTGAGCGTCGATGCCGACGAGATCGAACACGACGGCCCGACCTACACCGTCGAGACGCTGCGCCGCTGGCGCGCGCGCCACGGCGATCACGCGTCGCTCACGCTGCTGATGGGCGCCGACCAGCTCGTGCATCTCGACAGCTGGCACGAATGGCAGCACCTGTTCGACTACGCGCACATCGGCGCCGCGAGCCGTCCCGGCTTCGAACTCGCCGCTGTGCCCGCCGCCGTCGCGCAGCAGATCACTGCGCGCCGTGCTGAACCCGCCGTGCTCGCCGCAAGCGCGCACGGCCACATCCTCATCGATCACGCGCTCGCGCTCGACGTCTCGGCGACCGACATCCGCCGCTACGTGCGCGAGTGCGTTGCAACGCATCGTCAAGGCGGCAGCGCAAGCACCGCCGGGCATATTCCCGCGGCAGTATGGGACTATATTCTTCAACATCATCTGTACCACGGGTAATCATGGACATCCGCAAACTGCAACGCCTCATCATCGACGGTCTCGAAGACGTCAAGGCGCAAGACATCAAGGTGTTCAACACCAGCCACCTCACCTCGCTGTTCGACCGCGTCATCGTCGCGAGCGGCACCTCGAACCGCCAGACCAAGGCGCTCGCTTCGAGCGTGCGTGAAAAGGTCAAGGAAGCGGGCGGCGACATCATCAGCACCGAAGGCGACGACGTCGGCGAATGGGTGCTCGTCGATTGCGGCGACGCAGTCGTGCACATCATGCAACCGGCGCTGCGCCAGTACTACCGTCTCGAAGAGATCTGGGGCGACAAGCCCGTGCGCGTGAAGCTCGCGAACACGAGCGGCTTTGGCGGCGCGCAGCCGAGCGAGCCGCTCGAAGACGACGAAGAGGACGAAGCGCCGGCGGCCAAGCCCGCGCGCAAGAGCGGGCACTTGCGCAAGTAAGTTCCTTGCGCACGCAATGAAACTGCACATCGTCGCCGTCGGACACAAGATGCCCGACTGGATCGCGACCGGCTTCGACGAGTACGCGAAGCGCATGCCGCCCGAGCTGCGCATCGAGCTTCGCGAGATCAAGCCCGAGCTGCGCTCGTCGGGACGTTCCGCCGAGAGCGTGATGGCCGCCGAGCGCCAGCGCATCGAGGCCGCCTTGCCGAAGAACGCGCGCATCGTTGCACTCGACGAACGCGGCAAGGACTGGACCACGATGCAGCTCGCCCAAGCGGTGCCGCTGTGGCAGCAAGACGGGCGCGACGTGGCGTTCCTGATCGGCGGCGCGGACGGGCTCGACCCGCAGCTCAAGTCGCGCGCCGACACGCTGCTGCGCCTCTCCAGCCTCACGCTGCCGCACGCGATGGTCCGCGTGCTGCTTGCCGAACAGCTTTACCGCGCGTGGACCATCACGCAAAATCATCCCTATCATCGCGTTTGACGCGACACGCGCACGACGCCGGGGCCCGGCGTTCGTCGTGCAGTTGTGCTGTTGTGCCGTGGTGCGTACCCTTCCCGGTCGTTCACGCGAGCGCGTGCATCCAACCCCATCATCCTCACTTACTGAGACCCTCGATGCCGCAGTCCCCTGTCGCGCCCTTTCCGTTCGTCTATCTCGCGTCGCAGAGCCCGCGCCGCCAGGAGTTGCTGCAGCAGCTCGGCGTGCGCTTCGAACTGCTGCTGCCGCGCCCCGACGAAGACGCCGAGGCGCTCGAAGCCGAGCTGCCCGATGAGCGCGCCGCCGACTACGTGGTGCGTGTATGCGCGGCAAAAGCCGAGGCCGCGCGCCGACGGCTCGAAGCAGGCGGTCATGCACGCGCGCCGATCCTCGCCGCCGATACGACCGTCAGCATCGACGGTGCGATCCTCGGCAAGCCGCTCGATGCCGCCGATGCGCTCGCGATGCTCACGCGCCTCGCCGGCCGCGACCACGAAGTGCTGACCGCCGTCGCCGTCGTCACGGGCGAGGGTGCCCTGTTGCCGGTGGCGCTATCGCGCTCGCTGGTGCGCTTTTGCAGCGCCGGGCGTGACGCGCTCGAACGCTATGTCGCCAGCGGCGAGCCGTTCGGCAAGGCCGGGGCCTATGGTATTCAGGGACGCGTGGCGGAATTTGTCGAGCGGATCGACGGGTCCTATTCGGGTATCATGGGTTTGCCGCTCTTCGAGTCCGCAGCGCTGCTGCGCCGCGCCGGCATCGACTTTTAGAACAACATCATGAACGAAGAAATCCTGATCAACGTCACGCCCCAGGAGACGCGCGTCGCGCTGGTCCAGCAAGGTGCAGTACAGGAACTTCACGTCGAGCGCACGCTGTCGCGCGGACGCGTCGGCAATGTCTACCTCGGCAAGGTCGTGCGCGTGCTGCCCGGCATGCAGTCCGCGTTCATCGACATCGGGCTCGAACGTGCAGCCTTTCTGCACGTCGCCGACATCTGGCATCCGCGGCTCGCGAGCGACCCGCAGCATGCCCCGCCGCATCAGCCGATCGAGAAGATCGTCTTCGAGGGGCAGACGCTGATGGTGCAGGTCGTCAAGGACCCGATCGGCACGAAAGGCGCGCGGCTCTCGACGCAGGTGAGCATCGCCGGGCGCACGCTCGTGTATCTGCCGCAGGAGCCGCATATCGGCATCTCGCAGAAGATCGAGAGCGAAGCCGAGCGCGAGGCCGTGCGTGCACGCCTGACCGCCGTGCTGCCCGCCGACGAGAAAGGCGGCTACATCGTGCGCACCATCGCTGAGGACGCAACGAGCGAAGAGCTCGCCGCCGACGTCGCCTATCTGCGCAAGACGTGGGCGACGATCATCGCGCAGGGCCAGCGCATGCCGGCGACGAGCCTGCTGTACCAGGACTTGAACCTCGCGCAGCGCGTGCTGCGCGACTTCGTCAACGACGAGACCACCCGCATCCAGGTCGATTCGCGCGAGACCTTCCAGAAGCTCACCGAGTTCGCAGCGGAGTTCACGCCCAATGTGCTGGCGAAGCTGCATCACTACACCGGCGAGCGGCCGCTTTACGATCTCTACAGCATCGAGGCCGAAATCCAGCGTGCGCTGTCACGGCGCGTGGATTTGAAGTCGGGTGGCTATCTCGTGATCGACCAGACCGAGGCGATGACGACGATCGACGTGAACACGGGCGGCTATGTCGGCGCCCGCAACTTCGACGACACGATCTTCAAGACCAACCTCGAAGCCGCGCATACGATCGCGCGGCAACTGCGTCTGCGCAATCTGGGCGGCGTGATCATCATCGACTTCATCGACATGGAGAACCTCGAGCACCGCGACCAGGTGCTCGGCGAGTTGAAGAAGGCGCTCGCGCGCGATCGCACGCGCGTGACCGTCAATGGCTTCTCGCAACTGGGGCTCGTCGAGATGACCCGCAAGCGCACGCGCGAATCGCTCGCGCATGTGCTGTGCGAGCCGTGTCCGGTGTGCCAGGGCAAGGGCCAGGTGAAGACGCCGCGCACGGTTTGCTATGACGTGCTGCGCGAGATCCTGCGCGAGTCGCGGCAGTTCAATCCGCGCGAGTTTCGCGTGGTGGCGTCGCAGCAGGTGATCGATCTGTTCCTCGAAGAAGAGTCGCAGCATCTGGCGATGCTGATCGACTTTATCGGCAAGCCGGTTTCGTTGCAGGTGGAGTCGAATTTGAGTCAGGAGCAGTACGATATTGTTTTGATGTGAAGGTCGCGTCGGAGTAGACCGCATCGTTGATTTATCCACGATCCCCGCTGGCCGGGGATGGCGGTCGTTGGGGTCGTGACCCGCGTGTGCCTTGCGCGCGTACTTTTGCACGAAGCAAGCGAGTTCGCCGGCGAGGCGCCGCTGTTTTTGATTTGCGCTCACGGCCTGGACTCCACGTCTTGCGCCATCAGGGAGGCGCACTCAATGGCGATTTCAGCGCCGAGAGTCGAATACACGAACACAAGCAACGGCGCTTTCCTGTGAGTGGGCCGCTCGCCGCGCTCAAGCACAGCTCTGGCGCGCGCGTACTTCGCATCGGTCGGTGGAACAACGTGAATACCGTAGACGATGTTCAGCAACCCGAGGCGCTCCACGCAGACGCAAGTGACGCCTTCAAAACTCACTATCGCGCGCCGGTCGCCGAGGTACAAGCCGAGTGTCAACGTTCGGGGCTCAATGTTCGGCCCAATCGTCACGCTGTCCAGAGACCAATCGTGGAAGTCATTCCATGCTGTCAATGCATTGTCGGTCATTCGATTCATCTGGGAAGCAGGGAAACCGGGGCGCCCGTACCACGGTTGTTGCCGTTAGGGTTGCCGTGATGCGCGCAGTTCCATCCGAATCGGCGCGTTTGGTTCTTCATAGCCGGTCTCGCGCTTCGCTCACGTCACTGGCCGAACATAGGGCTGCATGTCGCTGATCACGACCTGCACACACGTCAGTCTCACATCGAGTCCGACGTTCGGCGTCAGGTCCAGCCGGATCAATCCGCCTTCGCCCCGGGCCAAAGTCATTTCCATCACAGTGGCTTCCTCGAGCATGGCGTTCACGTCGATGTCCGACGTGCGCACATCGAAGCAGTCGAGGAACACCACGTAGTCGTGGGGCCGTCCAGCAGGAGGCGGCCCGTAGCGGTTGTGAAGGACTTCCAGTCGCACATCCACAAGGTCGCGCATACGCACACCGGGCAAAGGCCGACCGTCCAGCCCATCCCGCGTCTCCCGCCGCCGGCTCATGCAAAAGGAGCGGACAGCCGAATCGTGAAACGAAGGGTACGCGCCCAGCATTCTCTTCAGTGCGTCGCTATGGGTTGCCAGTTCCCAACCCCATGTCTGTTCCGGATTGTTCATCGCCCCGCCCTCATTTGCAGTCGATCGGAGACATCGGCAGGTGCGCGTTGTCCCTTTTCCCATCGACGTCGGGCAGTTCCAACGGATGGTGCCAGCCCGCTCGACGATATCTCGCCCGACGAGGGCACAGCGGGACTGAACGGTCCACGTGAATCAAACAGGTTTCCCGAGCCAGGCAAACCTGCTTTCGATCCAAGCTCACGATTGCGAATAAGGGGCAACCTTGCCACCTTCAATCACAAGATGTTTCGCATCGCGCTTCGACTCGAAGAACCGCCAGTCCTCATCGTCCGAAGTTACGTCCGGCGCGACAATCAAGCGGAACGCTTGCGACAAGGAAACGATCAGATCACAGTCGGAGTTGGCCGATATGCGTTCAACGACGATCGGTATATTCCGGTCCAACAGTCCTTGCAGACGCAGGACGAGTGCGTTTACCTCGTCGTCGGAACACGCGATAGATTGCTCAGTTGCGATGACTCTGCCCGCCTCACTCAGTGTCCAGGTGCACTGAATATGCAGAGCCCATGCGCTCACCTGCTTGGGTACTCCATAAAAATTCTTCGTTTCGTGCTTCGGACCGAAACCCAAAGTGAGCATGTCTGCTGCGCGGCTGACGCTGCTCCACTCCAGTCCTTGAAGTACCGATAAACGTTGCTCGATAGCGTTTTGATTGTTGGACATGGAAATCCCTCTCAAGCTGTCTGGTATCACCACAGATTGAACATATCTTTAGCCCGCTGGTCGACTTCAGCTTCAATCGGCAGCATCCGGCTCGCCATCGCCCGGCAGCAAACTCGAAAGATATTCGGGCCGCAATCTGCGCGTCGCCTTTTCAACTACCTTGTCGTACCTGCGGTCGTTTGGATCGTGGCCCGCGTGCGCCTTGCACGAAGCGAGCAGGTTCCCTGGCAAGGCGGCCCCGCCTTGCGTGGTCCTCGCTCACGAAAACGACTCGGGAGCAACTTTCCCGGCCTCAATCACGAAGTGCGCGACATCAATACCCGGCGCAAAGAAGCGCCAGTCCTCATCGTCTTCAACGCCGTCCGGGACTACTACAAGCCGATACCCTTGTGATAACGAAACAACCACGCCGCCCGCGTTGTCAGCCGATGCAGCCTCGACCTGGACAGGTCCTTGTCCTGCTAGCGTTTCGTGCAGGCGCTTAGCCACGGCGTGCGCTTTGTCGTCATCACAACGCAGATCTTCGCGGGTCGCTATCGTGTTGCCCTCCCGTTCGATCGTCCAGGCGCATTGCACGTGAAGGGCCCATGCGCCGTCCTCGCGATCCCGGCCTCTGAGCGTGTAACGTCTTTGCGGACCGAACTGCACGGTGAGCATGTCTCCCGCGTGGCTGACCCAACTCACATCGAGCCCGATGAGCGCAGAGAGACGCTCTCCAATTTCTGCCTTGGTATCAATCATCACCGCCTCCAAACAGGTCCCGTCCTCGCTCTAGCATCTCGTGATATCCGAGGCGCTGCTTGCCATCGGATAGAACTGACCGTTGCGCACGGCGTAGACAGTCGGCGTGGGATCGGGCTCACGTTGTGGCCAGGTTTGCGGCGCGTAGGACCGGGTAACCCGCCGACTACCCCGCCAGGCCCGATTGATCGCGGGAATTAACGATCCATCGCGTACAGCACTACGCAGGATGCGCGTCACGCCTTCGCCGTCTAGAGGCGCAGACAATCCCGAGACGCGCAGGTATTCGCCGATAAACGCGACGTAGGCACTGAAATCTCCGTCGACGCGCGCTGCACGCCGGCTGAAGTTCACCCGGAATAACCGATCGAAATCCCGCCTGTCCTGTTCGATCTGTTCCTCGCGCTCCTCGCGTGCCTTGCGCCGCTCCTCGTAAGAGAGCCGCCAGCCGCGATCCACATCTTCGATATCGCGCACGGGCACCAGTGCGCATTGCCAGCCACCTTCGAGCGGCACATAGAGCGCGTTATACGAACGCCCCCATTCGGGAAACGGCATGTCACCTCCGCTGGTCGTGGCGTGTTAAGTAGCACGCCGCCAGGCGGCTGACCTTGCGCCATCTTGACCGGCACGCAATTGATGCGAGGCGCATGCGCCATGCGTGGCGCAACGTCCAACTCGCGGGCCGAGTTCACGTGTGGCCGGTTATGGCATTTCTGGAGACCGACGGCCAAACCCACCAATAAAAAACGCCCGAAGCCGAAGCCCCGGGCGAAGTCGCCGCGTAGCGGCGACGGAGGTATTCAATCGACGACACCGCCGCAAACGACCAGTTCGTCGGCGGCGGTGTGGATCACGTCGATGCGACGCTCGAGCGGCACATCGACAACCGAACTCAACGGCTATACATCGCGTTCCAGTCCGCAGCCGACACACGCGCGGCACCGCCCTCTTGCGACGAGCCGCTCGCCACGCCACCGTAGCCGCTCGCGGCGCCGTTCTGCGCGGCGACGCGCGCAACCGCAGCCTGCACTGCGTCAGGATAGTGGGCGTTGTCGCCATCGCCGACGCGATAGCCTGCCTGCTGGAGCTGGGCCAGTTCAGCGCGCACCTGCGCGCGCGTGATCGGTGCGTTCGACTGCGCGAACGATGCAACCGGGACAACGAGAACAGCGGCAACGGCGATGGCTTGAATCAGGGACTTCACGGTATGACCTCCAGATGACTTGTTGCGGCCAGGGTGACAATGTGTCTGCGACCGATAAACGCAGTCTAGGCGCATGAAATCCGAGGGTTAACCCCTAAGCATCGAAGGCATTGTTCCAATCCACAGAAGAATCCCGACCGCGATGCATTGGTCCGCACACGCGCATCGCCTAGACTTCCCTTGAGGCGAACGACGCTTGAGGTGTGGCGTCGCGAAAACGTACGGAGAGCGCCATGGCCGATCAGCCGCTACCGCTGCACAAGGTCGATTACGAAGGCTTTGAGATTCACGTCGACGCGCGCCCGGTCGCGCCCGACACACCCCGCTACACGTACACGGGCTATGTCTGCCATCCGGGCGCGAACCTCGGCCTGCCGGGTCACGCGGTGGCCTTTCATGCCGATGGCGAAGAGACGTTTCGCAGCGAGCAGGACGCGCTGCACGAGGCGGTGCAGATTGGCGAGAGCATCGTCGACGGGACGCATCCGGACCTGTCGGTGCTCTCGCTGGTGACGAGCGGTTACTGATGCACTGACGCGTGCGTTGCACGCGCGTCTGGCAAATTACGTCCGGCGAGTCTCGTAGAGCTTGCGATACACCGCTTCGGTGCCGGTGATGAAGTGCTCGTCGGAGAACTCTGCGCGCGCTCGCGCGAGCGCCCGCGCGCCGATCTGCGGGAGCGTTTCGCGCGCGGCCACGATGGCCTCGATGCGCGCCGCGAGGGCCACAGGATTGCGCGGCTCGACGATCCAGCCATCGACGCCGTCGTCGATGTTCTCGGGCAGTCCCGCATAGCGGCTCACGATCACGGGCTTGCCCATCGCCATCATTTCGCGGCACGCGAACGACACGGTCTCGATGGCATGCGAGAGCACGAAGCCCACGTCGAACGCGGCGATCGCGTCGCGCACGTCGTCGATCACGCCGACGATCGTGATCTGCCCGGCGAGGCCGAGCTTGTCGATGGTCGCGCGCTGCTCGTCATCGGGTTCGAGGCCGACGACAACCAGATGCACCTGCTCGCGCACGCTCGCCGGCAGCGCGGCGAGCGCCTGCACCATGTCCATGGTGCCCTTGTACCACTCGAAGCCCGTCACGGTGCCGATCAGCAGCTTGCCTGCGTGCGCGGCGCCCACGAGCTGCGTGCGGTTGCGCGCGGCGCGCTCGGCATCGACGGGCGTGAAGCGCGCGAGCGCCACACCGTTCTTGACCACGGTGATGCCGCAATGACCATAGGGCGTCTTGCGCATCATGTCGCCCGTGAAGTCCGACACGGCGATCACATGGTGGGTCGCCGAGCGCGCGCGAATCACGGTCGCGAGGCCGCTGCCGACCGCAATCGAGTTGTGCTTCGTGAACACGATGCGCGGCTTGTTCGCACCCAGTCCCGCGGTCGCGAACATCACGAGCCGGTGATCGGCCGAGCCGTTCACGTGGATCAAGTCATAGCGCTCGCGGCGGATCAACGCGCGCAGCGCGCGCGCGGCACGCCACATTTCGCGCAACTGCTTGACCTTGCCGGGAAACGGCATCGGCACGGCGAGCACACCGTCGATGGCCTGCGCCTGCTGAAACAGCACGCTCGTCTGGGGCGTCGCGACGTGAATCGCATGGCGCCCGGCGAGCGCCTTGGCGATCGCGACCAGATACGTGACGTGACCGCCGCCGCGTCCGGTGTGGAAATTGGTCAACAGGATTTTCATAGTGCAGAAACGGCTTTGTCGCGTGCGTTACTCGTCGCGTGACAGGGGAGAACTCGAGACGTGCGAGGCGGGCCAGACGTTGTCGATGGCGGCACGCACCTCGTCGACGCCAGGCGGGCGGCCTTCTTCGCCGACCGAAAGCGAGCGGCCCGGCACGTTCACGCCATAGTAGAACGCCGAGGACGCGGCGAAGATCATGACCGTCGGGCGCGACAGCGCGCTCGACAGATGCACGAAGCCCGTATCGGTGCCGACCACGAGCGCGGCGGCATCGATATGCTGCGCGACCTCCAGCACCGAGAGGCGCGGCAGCACCACGGCGCCCGGCACGCCGGCCGCGATGGCCTGTGCTTCCTTGTGCTCGCCTTCAGAGCCCCACGGGATCAGCGGCGTGAGACCGCGCCCGGCGATATGACGGCCGATCGCGTGCCACTGCTCGATCGGCCATTTCTTTTCGTCGGCCGAGGTCGCGTGAAAGAGCATTGCATAAGGGGCGTGCTCAGCGCCGACCAACGCGCCGGTGGCCTTGGGCACCTGCAGGCCGAACTCGGGATCGCGGTCGATCGAATAGCCGAAGATCTGGCTTGCCGAGGTGCGCAGCCCTTCCCATGCGGGCAGTTGCTCGCGCAACGGGAAGCGCCGGTTGTAGGCGAACGCCGCGCCCGTCTCGCCGAGATCGGTCTTGCGATAGCCGTAACACAGACGCTTGCGCGCGAGGAACGCGATGATCGCGCTCTTGTAGACGCCATGCATGTCGAGCACCGCGTCGTACTTCACGGCACGCAGTTCGGCGATCGATGCAGCGATCGACTTCAGATCGGCGAGGCTGCGCGCACTCTTGAAGCGGCGCAGCGGCGCGCACAGCACGCGGTCGATACCGGGATTCCAGCGCAGGATTTCGGCGAAGGCGGCATCGGCGGCCCAGTCGACCTTCACGCCCGGGAAGGCCCGGTGCAGGTCCGCGACCACGGGCTGACCGTGCACGATGTCGCCCAGCGAGGTCACTTTGACTATCAGGATTCGGTTCATGGTACTGATGAGGGCGCAGTCTCGCAGAGGCTGCGCGCCATGGTGCACTCGGGTTGACGGCGGGCGGGCGGGCGGCCCGGCATCGGCGCGGGGCCGTATCGACGAAAGGGCGAGCGGATCGTACTGGACGAGAAGCCGCCAAGGCCCGCCGGCCGCATCGCGGAAGCCCGAAATTATACTTGAAGCGGTGCGCGAGGCGCGGGCCGGCCGCCGTGGGCGAAGCTGGCGCGGCGGGTCTCGATCGAGGGCGGAGGTGGCTGCGTGCGCGGCGTGTCGCCAGGCCGTCGCCGCGCTCGCCTGGGATACTCACATCAAGTGCGCGCCTTGCGCCCCGCCTCGATACGCTCGGCCAGCGCAAGCAGCCGCTCCACGTGACTGTCGACACCCGCGTCGTAGCACAACGCAGCGCGTGCGAGCGCATCGCGCGCGGGCAGCGCGGCGCCCTGCACTTCGGCCACCGCGCGCTCGATGGTCGCGCGCAGGCTCGCCGCGTCGCCGGGTGTGAACTCGCGCTTGGCCGCATCGGCGAGCGCCTCGGCACAGCCGATGCTGGTCGGCACGATCACCGGCGTGCCGCACAGCGCCGACTCCACGCCCACGAGCCCGAACGGTTCGTAGCTCGATGCGAGAATCGTGAAATCGGCCGCCCGGTAAGCGTTTTCGATGTCCTTCACATAGCCCGCGTAACGCACGAAAGGCGGCGGGTTATCGGGCGCGCGCCCCGCCACCGCGACCACCACCGGCAGCGTCGTGCCCGCGAGCGCCGCCTCGATCAGCGGCAGTCCTTTGCGTTCGTGGCTGCTCGATGGAAACAGCAGCACCACCTCGTGATCGGCGAAGCCGAAGCGGCGTCGCAACTCGGCGCGCTGCGCGGCAGCGGCGGGCGTGAAGCGCGTGGCGTCGACGGGCGGAAACAGCACTTCGATTTTCGCGTCGTCGATGCCGTACAGTTCGCGCAGTTCGTCGCGCATCAGGCCCGAGTGCGCGACGATCACTTGCGCGTTCGCGTACTGCCGGCTCTCGAGCCCGATCTGCCAGCGATCCGAGGCACGCGTCGGCCGGCCGCTCGCGCGCAGGAAGCCACGATGCGTGCCGCCGCAGATCGCTATCTCCGAGCCATCGACGCGATTGCAGCCGATCAGCACGTCGATGCCCGCGGCGCGCCGCAGCGCGCGCAGCCGTCGCGCGAACCACAGATCGCGCAGCTTGCCGGGCAGCCAGGACACATTCACGCGCACTCGCTCGACCAGCGCGCTTTCGGGCAGCGACGTATCGAACTTGCGCGCGAAGAACGTCGGCCGCACGTGGCGCGCGGCGAGTCCGCGCACGAGATCCATCGCGTAGCGTTCGAGCCCGCCGCTATGCTTGAGCGCGTTGCCGGAGATGCCGAGTTTCATCGTGCGTCCTTCGCCTCTGACGTGGCAAGCGTGGCGCGCTGCGCATCGGCGGCAGCGAGCAGCGCCGCGAAGAGCAGGCTGTAGAAGGCCGTCGACATCGTGAGCACGTACATCGTCTCGGTGAGGCCCGAGAGGAACACCGATGCGCACGCAATCACGCCGATGCGCGCGGCGATGCGCTGATCGCGCAGCGGCGCGCGCAGACCGCGCCACAGCGAGACGGCCGGGCCGACATAAGCGAGCAGCGTGGCCACGAGGCCGAGCATGCCGAGCTCGGCCATCCTGAAGAGCAACTCGCTGTGCGCGTGCTGGAATTCGACGAGCGCGGCGCTCGCCTCGCCGCGCGCGACCATCGCCTGCAGGGCATCGTTGAAATTGCCGGCGCCGACGCCGATCAGCGGATGCTGCAAGAACATGTCCCACGAGAGCCGCCACAACTGCATGCGATAACCGATCGACGACGCGGCATCGCCGTGGTCGTAGCCCTTCATGTCGGACATCGCGGCCATGACGCGCTCGTGCACCGGACCAATCCAGAAGAACGCGAGCACGCACAGCAACACGATGCCCGTGACGAGCACGACGCGCTGGCGCACCGACAGATGCTGGATCGAGATGAGCGCGGCGACCAGCAGCACGATCGCCATGACCCAGGCCCCGCGCGTTTCGGACAGATAGGCGGCCCACATGCCGGCCGCGAAGCCGATCACCTTGAGCGCGATCACCCAGTGCTGGCGGCGCGGCACCCATACGATCGTGAGCCCCGAGAGCAGCCCGAGCAGCGCAGCGATATTGCCGAACGGCACTGCGTTGAGGAAGTAGTTGGTGGCGCGCCCGAGGTGATCGACGAAGGTCCAGTTCCAGCCGACCAGCGCCGCGCCGATCGCGCCGAACGTGAAGCCCCAGTGCATGAGCTTGAGCCGGCTCACGGGCAGCGTGCGCAGATACAGGAACACGGGCACGCCGAGCATCAGGCGCAGCGGCACGTCATAGGCGCGCAAGGCCCCGTGCCAGCTGAAAGCCTGCTGCAGCAGGATGGCGACCGGCAGCGCGCACATTCCGGCGACATACCAACGGTTCATCCGCAACGCGCCGCAAACGGCAGCCGCGTCACGCCACTTGCGCGAAGTGAACGACACGAACGCGATGAACAACAACAGGAAGAAACAGACTCCGGTCCCGCCACGCACGGTCAGCATGGTCGTGGGAAAAGCGATGAGAAGCAGGACGCTCACTCGCTGCAACAGATCGATCACGGATTGACGGCTCCAGCTTTTATTGGCGGTGTTTCACGACTGTGATCGACGAGCGCCGCGCGGCCCACCGCGCGGCGCCACGTCAGGCCGGCCCGCGCAAGCGGCCCGTGGCTGACGTGTATTACAAATTCGATCCGGTTATAGCCCATATCCGGGGCTGCGGCAATTGCGCCCGGCCCTCACGCGGCGTTCTGCTGGAACTGGATCTTGTGCAGGTGGGCGTACAGGCCGTCTTGTTCCAGCAACTGCTGATGACTGCCGCGCTCGACGATGCGCCCGGCTTCCATCACCAGAATGCGGTCGGCGCGCTCGATCGTCGACAGACGGTGGGCGATCACGAGTGTCGTGCGCCCTGCCATCAGCGTTTCGAGCGCGGCCTGCACGTGGCGCTCGGATTCCGAGTCGAGTGCCGAAGTGGCCTCGTCGAGAATCAGGATCGGGGCATCCTTGTAGATGGCCCGGGCGATCGCGAGACGCTGCCGCTGCCCGCCCGAGAGCTTCATGCCGTTGTCGCCGATGAGGGTGTCGATGCCTTCGGGCAGCGCGGCGATGGTGTCCCACAGATTCGCGGCGCGCAGTGCGTGCTCGACGCGTTCGGGGTCCGCAGTCTGGCCGTAGGCGACGTTGTTCGCGACCGTGTCGTTGAACAGCACGACGTCCTGGCTCACCATCGCGATCTGGCTGCGCAGCGCGTGAATGCCGTACTCGTCGAGCGGCACGCCATCGACGAGAATCTCGCCGCTGGTCGGATCGAAGAAGCGCGGCAACAGGTTCACGAGCGTGGTCTTGCCGCTGCCCGACGGCCCCGCGAGCGCAACCATCTCGCCCGGTGCCACGCGCAGCGTCACGCCTTCGAGAATCGGCCGCGGGCCCGCGCCGTACGTGAACGACACGTTGCGGAACTCGATCTCGCCGCGCGCGCGCTCGAGCGGCTTGCCGCCGCCCTCGGGCTCCGCCGGCTCGTCGATCAGACCGAAGATCAGCTCGGCCGCCGTCATGCCGCGCTGCAGCGGCTGGTTCACGTCGATCAGATGCTTGAGCGGCGAAATGACGAGCAGCATCGACGTGACGAACGCGACGAAGCCGCCCACCGTGGTCTGGTCATTCGACGCCTGCACGACCGCGATGGTGATGACGAGCGCAAGCGCGATCGACGCGAGAAACTGCGTGAGCGGCTGCGCGAGGCCGCCCGAGATGGTCATGCGCATCTGGTAGCCACGCAGACGCTTGCTCAATTCGCCGAAGCGGTTCATCTCGTACTGCTGGCCGTTGTGGACCTTGACGACCTTGTAGCCGCCGACGGTCTCCTCGACGATGTACGACAGCTCGTTGGTGAGCAGTTGATGCTCGCGGTTCAGGCGCCGCAGCCGCCGGTTGATCTTGCTCACGAGCCAGCCGATGCCCGGCAGCAGCACCGCGACGATCAGCGTGAGCCGCCAGTTCAGGATGAACAGATAGCCGAGCAGGAACACGACCGTGAGCGAGTCGCGCACGAGCGTGACCATCACGCCCATCAGCACGTTGAGGATCTGGTTCACTTCGAACACGATCGCGTTGATGATCGTGCTCGCCGTCTCGCGCTGGAAGAAGCCGACGCTCGCGTGAATCATGCGCTCGAACATCTTCAGGCGCAGATCGAGCAGGATGCGGTTCGATACGTACTGGAGCAGATAGCCCGACGCGTACTGCGCCAGGCCGCGCACGAGCGCGAGGCCGATCACGGCGAGCGGCACGAGCCATTTGGCGCTCGGGCTGCCGCGCGTGCCGAAGCCGTGGTCGAGCAGCGGCTTGAGCAGCGCGGGGATGCCGGCCTCCGTGGCGGCGACGACGCCCATCGCGACGACGCCGGCGATGATCACCCACAAGAGCGGCTTCAGATACGGCCACAGACGCCGTCCGACCGCCGAGGGCGACGTCGTCTTGCCGGAGCCGACCGGCTTGCTGAGAGTGGACTGGCTGGAAGTCTCGCTCAAGGAATCCTCTGGTAAAGCGCTCAGAAAATCCCGCCGGATCGGCGGGAAAGAAGGTACGGCATTGTAAACGTTCGACGGGCCAGCACTGTCAGAGCCCCGGAGCGCCACTGCCGGTGTGTATACTTGCGCGACATTGCGGGCCGGTCCTGCCAACGCTCAACGTCACATGAACACCACCACGCTCGGCGTCGCCATCATTACCCGAAACGCCGCCGCGCGGCTCGCGCAGTGCCTCGCCGCGCTGTCGTTCGCCGACGAGGTCGTCGTGCTCGACAGCGGCAGCACCGACGCCACGCTCGACATTGCCCGCGCCCATGGCGCGCGCGTGATCGAGCGTGCCGACTGGCCCGGCTTCGGCGCGCAGAAGAACCGTGCACTCGATGCGCTCTCGACCGACTGGATCCTCTCGATCGATGCCGACGAAGTGGTCTCGCCCGAACTGGCCGCCTCGATTCGCGCCGCCCTCGCCGCGCCCGCAGCCGATGTGTATTGCGTCGACCGGCTGTCGAGCTTCTGCGGCAGCTGGATCCGCCACAGCGGCTGGTACCCCGACTGGCTGCCACGGCTTTTCAGGCGCGGCGCGGCGCGTTTCTCCGCCGACCTCGTGCACGAGCGGCTCGTGTTCGACGGCAGGACGGCCCGTCTCACGGGTCAGCTCCTCCACTACTCATACGAAGACTACGACACCGTGCTGCGCAAGCTCGACGCCTATTCGAGCGCGGGCGCCGCGCAGCGTGCCGCGGCCGGAGCGCGCGCGAGCTTTGGCAAGGCCGTGGCGCGCGGCGCGTGGGCGTTCGTGCGCACCTGGGTCCTGCGACGCGGTTTTCTCGACGGGCGCGCGGGATTCATGATCGCCGTGTTCAACGCCGAGACGGTCTATTACCGCTTCCTGAAGCTCGCCCTGCTCGCCGACCAGCGCGGCAAGCAGGACCCGCATCAGGGGCCCGGCGCTCAGTAGACGATCTCGATCGCGCTGCCGGCGAACTCGCCCTTCAGGGCGGCGAGCAGTTCGTCGGTCGGCTTCACGCGCCAGGCGTCGCCGAGCCGCACTTCACCCTCGGCACGGTCGCTGCGGTAGACCACCTGCACAGCAAGTCCGTTCGGAATCGCGACGCGCTCGCGGCTCTGTGAGCCGAAGCCGCGCCGCTCGGTCTGCGCCGTGCTCGCGGGCAGCGTGTCGTCGGGCTTCGCGCGATACGTCTCGAGCACCTGGCGCAGCGCCTGCGCGTTGGCATTGCCGTTCATCTGCACCTTGACGGCCTGGGCGTAGCGGCTGCGCGCGCGTTCGAGATCCATCACGGTATCGACCGTGAAGCGGATGCCGCCCGTGAACGCGTCGTTGCGCGCCTGCCCCTGCACGACCAGCAGTTCGTCTTCCTTGAAGAGCGCCTTGTGGGCTTCGAACTGCTCGTTGAAAACCGTCACTTCGCACTGGCCCGTGCCGTCGTCGAGCAACGCGATCAGCATCTTGCCGCGCTGGGTCATCTGCGTGCGCAGTGACGCGATCACGCCCGCGACGAGCTTGTCGCGCCCTTCCTTGAGCTCGCCGATCTTCTGGCGCGCGAAACGGCGCACTTCGTCCTTGTACGCGTCGAACAGGTGCCCCGACAGGTAGAAGCCGAGCGCACCCTTCTCTTCCTGCAGCCTGCGCTTGTCGCCCCAGGCCGGTTCGTCGACGAGTTCGTGCGCCGCGAGCGGCGCGTCGCCCATGTCGAACAGACCCGCCTGCATCGCGTTGGCGCTCGCCTGATCGGCGGCCTCCATCGCGAGCGGCACCGAGGCGATCAGTTGCGCGCGGTTCTCGTGCAGCGTGTCGAACGCGCCCGCGCGGATCATGGCCTCGATCGTGCGGCGATTGACGATGCGCCGGTCGATGCGCTCGCAGAAATCGAACAGGTCCTTGAACGGGCCGTCTTCACGCGCGCGCAAGATCTCTTCGATCGCGCTCTGGCCGCTGCCCTTCACCGCGCCAAGACCGTAGCGGATCGTGCGCGAGCGCTTGCCGTCAGCTTCCGCCACCGGCTCGAAACGATACGCCGACGCATTGATGTTGGGCGGCAGCACGCTCATGCCGTTGGTGTGGCAGTCCTCGAACAGGATCTTGACCTTGTCCGTGTCGTCCATGGCGAGCGACATGTTGGCCGCCATGAATTCGGCCGGATGGTGCGCCTTGAGCCACGCCGTGTGGTACGCGAGCAGCGCGTAGGCCGCCGCGTGCGACTTGTTGAAGCCGTAGCCCGCGAACTTCTCCATCAAGTCGAAGGTCTCGTCGGCCTTCTCTCGCGTGAGGCCGTTCACGGCCGCACCCTCGGCGAAGATCTCGCGATGCTTGGCCATCTCCTCGGGCTTCTTCTTGCCCATCGCGCGACGCAACAGGTCGGCGCCGCCGAGCGAATAGCCCCCGATGATCTGCGCCATCTGCATCACCTGCTCCTGATAGACCATGATGCCGTAGGTCTCTTTCAGGACGGGTTCGACGCGCGGATCGGGATACTCGACCACTTCGCGGCCGTGCTTGCGCGCACAGAAGCTCGGGATCAGGTCCATCGGGCCCGGACGGTACAGCGCCACGAGCGCGATGATGTCCTCGAAACGGTCCGGCTGGGCGTCTTTCAGCATGCCCTGCATGCCGCGGCTTTCCAGCTGGAACACGGCGACCGTGTTGGCCTTCTTGAGGATCTGGAACGACGCGGGGTCGTCGAGCGGCACTTCGGCGAGCGACCAGTCCGCCTTCGACGGATCGAGCCGGCGGATATAGCGCTCGGCCCAGTCGAGGATGGTGAGCGTGGTCAGGCCCAAGAAGTCGAACTTGACGAGGCCGACCGCTTCGACGTCGTCCTTGTCGTACTGGCTGACCACGCCGCTGTCGTCGCCCTGGGTGTAGAGCGGGCAGAAGTCGGTGAGCTTGCCGGGCGCGATCAGCACGCCGCCCGCGTGCATGCCGACGTTGCGCGTGAGGCCTTCGACTCGCTGTGCGAGGTCGAGCAGCTGATGGACCTCGTCTTCGTTGTCGTAGCGCTCCTGCAGGAGCGGCTCTTCCTTCATCGCGTCGGCAATCGTGACGTGCTTGCCGGGCTTGAACGGAATCAGCTTCGCGACGCCGTCCGTGAAGTTGTAGCCGAGATCGAGCACGCGGCCGATGTCGCGCACCGCCGCCTTCGCGGCCATCGTGCCGAAGGTCGCGATCTGCGATACGGCGTCGGCGCCGTACTTGCCCTTCACATACTGGATGACGCGATCGCGCCCTTCCTGGCAGAAGTCGATGTCGAAGTCGGGCATCGACACGCGTTCCGGGTTCAGGAAGCGCTCGAACAGCAGGTTGTAGCGCAGCGGATCGAGATCGGTAATGCCGAGCGCGTACGCGACCAGCGAGCCCGCGCCCGAGCCCCGGCCCGGACCGACCGGCACGCCATTGTTCTTGGCCCAATTGATGAAGTCCGCGACGATCAGGAAGTAGCCCGGAAAGCCCATCTTGATGATCGTGCCGCACTCGAATTCGAGCCGCTCGTAGTAACGCGCGCGCTCGGTTTCGCGTTCGGCCTCGGCCGGATAAAGCTGCACGAGCCGCTTTTCCAGCCCCTCTTTCGACAGCTGCACGAGGTAGTCGTCGAGCGACATGCCGTCGGGCGTCGGAAAGAGCGGCAGCTTCGGCTTGCCGAGTTCGAGCGTCAGATTGCAGCGCTTGGCGATTTCCACCGAGTTCGCCAGCGCCGACGGAATGTCCGCGAACAGCGCGGCCATTTCGTCCTGGGTGCGAAAACCCTGGCCGGTCGTGAAACGCTTCGGGCGGCGCGGATTCGCGAGGATGTCGCCCTCCGAGATGCACACGCGCGCTTCGTGCGCGGTGAAGTCGTCGGCGTCCATGAACTGCACCGGGTGCGTGGCGACCACGGGCAGCTTCAGTTGCGCGGCGAGCGCGACCGCTTGCTGCACGTAGGCGTCCTCGCCCGGCTGACCGCAGCGTTGTAGCTCGATGTAAAAGCCGTTCGGAAACAGGGTGGCCCAGCGCGTGGCGTGACGTTTGGCGGCCTCGGCATTGCCCGCCGCGAACGCCATGCCGATGTCGCCCTGCTGCGCGCCCGAGAGCGCGAGCAGCCCTTCGCCCAGACCGCTTTCGAGCCACGCGACGTCGACTTCGGCGCGGCCCCGGTACTGATTGGTGAGCCACGCCTTCGAGAGCAGCTCGCACAGGTTCAGATAGCCGCGCTTGTCCTTGACGAGCAGGAGCAGGCGCGAAGGCTTGTCGCGGTCGTCGGGATTGGTGATCCAGACGTCGCAGCCGGCAATGGGTTTGACCCCTTTGCCACGGGCCTCCGTGTAGAACCGGACGAGACCGAATGCGTTGCCGAGATCGGTGAGCGCGAGCGCGCCTTGACCGTCCTTGGCCGCGGCCTTGACGATGTCGTCGAGACGCACGATGCCGTCGGCAATCGAGAATTCGGAGTGAACGCGAAGATGAACGAAGCGGGGATCTGACATGGGCGACATTGTACCTCTACGTCCCCGCGATTTTTGCCGTGAAACGCACGTGAGCGGCCGCACTGGCCGTCCGGCCAGGAGCTGGGCAAAGGCGCAGCGCCGCGCCCCAACCGCGTCCACACGCCGCGCGGCAACGCTACGCTGGGTTGAGGGATAATAGTGGATTGCGCCCGCCACCCGCCGCCGTCCACGGGGCCAGGTCGGCGTGGCCGTCCACTTCTGTGCGAAACACCATGCGTATTCTGAATCTCTCCGCCTACCAGTTCGCGACGCTCGAGCAAACCGAACAGTGGCGTCCCCTCGTCCTCGAACGCTGCCAGGCGCTCGGTCTGCGCGGCACGATCCTGCTCGCGCCCGAAGGCATCAACCTGTTCATCGCGGGCACCGAGGACAACGTGCGCGCGTTCATCGAGTACGTGCGCCACGACCCGCTGTTCGAGGGCAAATTCGCGACCCTGCAGTTCAAGGAAAGCCTCTCGTCGAACCAGCCGTTCAATCGCATGCTCGTGCGCCTGAAGCGCGAAATCATCACGATGAAGAAGCCGGCGATCCGGCCCGAGGAAGGCCGCGCGCCGTTCGTCGAAGCGCGCACGCTCAAGGCGTGGCTCGATCGCGGTCACGACGACGAAGGCCGCCCGGTCGTCATGCTCGACACGCGCAATGCGTTCGAGGTCGACGTCGGCACCTTCGACCATGCGCTCGACTATCGCATCGACAAGTTCAGCGAGTTCCCGGCCGTGATCGAGGCCAATCGCGCGGACCTCGAAGGCAAGACGGTCGTGTCGTTCTGCACCGGCGGCATCCGCTGCGAAAAGGCCGCGATTCACATGAAGGAAGTCGGCATCGAGCACGTCTATCAGCTCGAAGGCGGCATCCTCAAGTATTTCGAGGAAGTCGGCGGCGCGCACTATCACGGCGACTGCTTCGTGTTCGACCAGCGCACCGCGCTCGATCCGCAACTGCAGCCGAACGGCACCGTGCAATGCTTCGCATGCCGCGCCATCGTCACGCCCGAAGGCCAGCGCTCGCCGCTCTACGAAGTCGGCAAGAGCTGCCCCGCGTGCCATCCGGGGCACGCTGATGCCGCTGCCGGCGCGGCGGCAGTCCGCGCGGCGTGAGCCTCGCCAGCACGGGCGAGCCGTATCGCGGGCGCTTCGCGCCCTCGCCGACCGGGCCGCTCCATTTCGGCTCGCTGGTCTCGGCACTCGCCAGTTGGCTCGACGCGCGCGCGCATGACGGCGCGTGGCTCGTGCGCATCGAGGACATCGACGGACCGCGCACCGTGCCCGGCGCCGCCGACGACATCCTCGCGACGCTCGCCGCATTCGGTCTCGACGCCGACGAACCGGTCGAGTGGCAAAGCCGCCGCATCGACCACTACCAGCGCGCGTTCGATCAGCTGGTCGCCACGGGCTTCGTCTATCCGTGCGACTGCACGCGCCGCGAGATCGCCGATTCGCAGCTCCATGCCCACGCACGCAACACGACGCTGCTCTATCCCGGCACCTGCCGCGACGGCCTGAACGGCAAGCCGGCGCGCGCGTGGCGCATGCGCGTGCCCGATGACGCTACGGCGCTGATTCGTTTCGATGACCGCTGGCAGGGCCCGCAGTCGCAGGATCTCGCCACCGAGGTCGGCGACTTCGTGCTGCTGCGCGCGGACGGCCAGTGGGCCTATCAACTGGCCGTGGTCGTCGACGATGCGGCCGCGGGCATCACCCACGTCGTGCGTGGCGCGGACTTGCTCGACTCGACGGCGCGCCAGATCTGGCTGCAGCATACGCTAGGCGTGCCGACGCCGCGCTGGATGCACGTGCCGGTGGTCACCAACGCCGAGGGCGAAAAGCTCAGCAAGCAGACCGGCGCCGAGGCGCTCGACCCGGCCCGGCCACTCGATGCGCTGCACGCGGCGGCGCGCCACCTCGGCCTCGTGTTGCCATCGAGCGCTCATGATTCGCTCGATGCGTTTTATGCCGATGCCATCGCGGCCTGGTCGCGGCGACTCGAACTTCTCGGCACGACGTAAAGAGCGCACCAACAAAAACGGCGTGCCGCTCGATGCGTGCACGCCGTTGTTTCATGAGCGGCTCATTCGCCGCGCGCCCCGCTCGGGGCTCGGGGCTCGGGGCTCGGGGCTCAGGGCTCAGGGCTCAGAGCCCGGGACTCAGGACGAAGAGGTCGACGAGGGCTTGCGCAGCGGCATGCCCAGACCGCCGAGCAGCGCCGCGAGCGGCTGCTTCGAAGCGGGCTTCTGCGGCGCGGCGGCCGGCTTTTCCTCGGCCTTGCGCACGTTGCTCGGCGACGGCTCGTAGGGCTTGAGGAAGAAGTCGTCGACGGGCTGCGCCGCACGATGATGCGTGCGCTCGAAGCCACCCGAACGCCGATGCGAACCACGCTCGCCGCCGCGCTCGCCACGCTCGGTGCGCTCCGAACGCTCGTGGCGGGGGCCCCGGCTTTCGTGCTGATGCGCCACCGGCACATCGACCGTGAGACGCTGCACGTCGAGCGGACGCTTGATCAGCTTCTCGATGTCGGCAAGCTGCTTCCTCTCGTTGGGGCTGCACAGCGACAGCGCGTCACCCGATGCGCCCGCGCGGCCCGTGCGGCCGATCCGGTGCACGTAGTCTTCCGCGCTGAACGGCAGATCGAAGTTGATGACGGCCGGCAGTTCCACGATGTCGAGGCCGCGCGCGGCGACGTCGGTGGCGACGAGCGCGACGATCTCGCCGCGCTTGAACGCGTCGAGCGCCTGCATGCGCTCGTTTTGCGTGCGATCGCCGTGAATCGCGGTCGCGACCACGCCGCTCTTCTCCAGCTGGCGCGCGAGCCGGCTCGCGCCGATCTTGCTGTTGCAGAACACGATCACCTGCTTGAGCCCGCGATCGCGGATCAGCTGCACGACCGCGCCGGTCTTGTCGCCTTCGGCGACTTCGAAGACCATCTGCGTCACGTTGGTGGCCGTCGAGTTGCTGCGCGCCACTTCGATGGTCTGCGGGTCGCGCAGATAGGTCGCCGCGAGCTTCTTGATTTCAGGCGAGAAGGTGGCCGAGAAGAGCAGCGTCTGGCGCTCCTTCGGCAGCAGGTTCAGGATGCGCTGCAGGTCCGGCAGGAAGCCCATGTCGAGCATGCGGTCCGCCTCGTCGAGGACGAGCATCTGCACCTGACCCAGATTGGTGGTCTTCTGCTGCACGTGGTCGAGCAGACGGCCCGGCGTCGCGATCAGGATTTCGACGCCGCGGCGCAGCTCTTCCGACTGCGGATTCATGTCCACGCCGCCGAACACGACCGCGCTGCGCAGCGGCGTGTGGAGTCCGTACGAGCGCACGTTCGCGGCGACCTGGTCGGCGAGTTCGCGCGTCGGCGTGAGGATCAGCGCGCGCACCGGATGGCGCGCGGGCGATGCGCTCGTGCTGGCGAGCGGCAAAAGGCGCTGGAGGATCGGCAGCGAGAAGCTCGCGGTCTTGCCGGTGCCGGTCTGGGCCGCGCCCATCACGTCGCGGCCGGTGAGGACGACCGGAATCGCCTGCGCCTGGATCGGCGTGGGCGTCGTGTAGCCCTGCTCCTTGATGGCCTTGAGGATATCGGGAGCGAGGCCGAACTGGTCGAAGGTCGCAGTGTTGGGCTTGACGGCTGTGTCGGACATGGTGGCTTTCGCTATAAAAGCGCCTTGGGGGGCGCGGCGGCTCGGGATGGCCGCATGACGGCCGCTCGACAGCCGCGCGAACCGCGTCGTGGCTGGAGCCGGCCTCGTTCGACCGCCAATCGTGTCAGGCGGATCGCGCGAAGGGCACGCAGGATAGACGCCCGCCTCGCGTAGTGCCGGGACAGGTGTTGCCGCCGCAGCGGCTCCTGAACGTGACGCTCGCGTGAGCGTGCGCCGGGCTTCGGTAGTGAGGGCCGGCTGCAAGCCGGTGCCAGATCGACCGAAAGCGCAGCATTGTAGCATCTCGGCACAAATCCCAATGGCGAAGCGGGCACGCTTCTGTCCGGGCCCGGCCCTCGGGCTTGCTCGCGCAGGCTCGGGGCATCGGTGCGACGATGCCGGGCGCCGCGCTTCGTCAGCGCAAGATGGTCGCGCAGCCGGCGACGACCGGCTGGGCGTTCTCGCCCGCCGTCGTGTCGTACAGGTCGGCGCGGCCGCCCTTGGTCCACCACACGTAGCGATCGGCCTGATAGTGCACGCCCGAGGCCGCCATCGTGCTCACGAACAGCAGGTTGCGCCCGTCCACCGGCACGAGCGCGAAGCTCTGCCCGTTCTTCGCATTCAGATACGTGACCTTGAAGGTCTTGCCGTTGGCGCAGGTGTAGCTGTAGGTATGGCGCGTCCCGCTCGGGATCTGGATTTCCTGCAGATCGAGCGGCGCGGCCCCGGCCGGGACGGCGGCGCCGAGCAGCAACGCGACCACGGCAGCGAGCGCTGCGTTCTTCATGACTTTCTCCACAAAGGGAATCGGCAGGATTTCAGGGATCGATCACGTCGGCGCACGCATCGGTGGGCGCGGCCGCCACGTGGCCGACGACCGGCACGATCTTGAGCCCCGCCGAGGCGATGCGGCACGGGGCCGCCGCGAGACCGCAGCCGGACAGCGCCAGCGTGAGCCCAAGCCCGGCGAGGACGCGCAGCACACGGCGCGTGCAAACAACTTCAAACATCGGCGACATCACATTCCCGCCTCAATCAATTCAATCAATTCAACCGGTTCGATCACTTCGATCAATTCAACGCGACGATGGCAGTCACCGCCGCGCACATCACGCCCGCTTCAGCCGCGCACGGGCCGCACCGCGGCGGCCGCTGCACGGGCACGCGAGCGCGCCTCGTCGGTATCGGTGCCGCTCGCGAGCGCGACGCCCATGCGGCGTTTGACGAAGCTCTCGGGCTTGCCGAACAGGCGCAGGTCCGAACCCGGCACGGCGAGGGCCTGAGCGACGCCCTCGAACGCGATGCCCGTCTCGTCGAGACCGCCGTAAATCACCGCCGAGGCACCCGCCGAGCGCAACGTCGTATCGACCGGGAGACCCAGGATCGCGCGCGCGTGCAGCTCGAACTCCGAGAACCGCTGCGAGCACAACGTGACGAGGCCGGTGTCATGCGGGCGCGGGCTCACTTCCGAGAACCATACGTCGTCTCCACGCACGAAAAGTTCCACGCCGAAGAGACCCCGTCCACCGAGCGACTCGGTCACCTTGTGCGAAATCTCGCGTGCGCGTTCGAGCGCGAGTGGACTCATCGGCTGCGGCTGCCACGATTCGACGTAGTCGCCGTCCACCTGCAGATGCCCGATTGGATCGCAGAAATACGTGGCCACCTTGCCGCTCGCCGGATCGATGGCGCGCACGGTGAGCTGGGTGATCTCGTAGTCGAAGTTGATGAAGCCCTCGACGATCACGCGGCCGCGGTTCACGCGCCCGCCTGCCATCGCGTGCTGCCACGCGTGCTCGACGTCGCCCGCGCTGCGCACGACCGACTGCCCCTTGCCCGAGGACGACATCACCGGCTTCACGACACACGGATAGCCGACCTTCGCGATGCCGGCCTTCAGTTCGTCGAGCGAGTCGGCGAACGCATAGGGCGAGGTGGCAAGGCCGAGCTCCTCGGCAGCGAGGCGGCGAATGCCCTCGCGGTTCATGGTCAGTTGGGTGGCGCGCGCGGTGGGGATCACCTCGGCGCGGCCTTCGGCTTCGACGAACGCGAGTGCATCGGTGGCGATGGCCTCGATCTCGGGCACGACCAGATGCGGCTTCTCCGCGTCGATCAGCGCGCGCAATGCGGCGCCGTCGGTCATGTCGATCACGTGCGAACGATGCGCGACCTGGTGGCCCGGCGCATGCGCATAGCGATCGACGGCGATCACTTCGACGCCGAGCCGCTGCAGCGCGATGATCACTTCTTTGCCCAGCTCGCCGGCACCGAGCAGCATGACACGGGTGGCCGAGCCGGAAAGCGGCGTGCCAATGCGTTGGCCGATCTGCATGAAGTCTCCGAATAGGGTACTGCGGGTATTGAGTTCAAGCGTCGATGTTAACACGCACCCCTGCCCCGTCAGCCGCTGCTGCGTTACCCTTACGGCTTCGCCAGATCGAATAGGAACATCGTCATGACAACCCGCTCGCGCGCACCGTTCGTCGCGCGTCAGGCCGCGTCGCTCGCCCTGCGGCGCGCACTGCCCTTTGCCATGGCCGCACTGCTGGCCGCCTGCGCGATACCCAGGCACACCGATGCCAGCGCGCCCGAACCCGACCCGTTCAATCCGGCCGCGACGCAACTGCTCGACAACACGCAGTGGCAGCTCGTCGAGTGGAAGAACGCGGACGGCACGATGCGCGCCGTGCCGGGCGGCGGGGCGGCTAGCGCCGCTTCGGCTGCTTCTTCGGCTGCTTCTTCGGCTGCGGCGAGTGCGCCGGGTCCGGATGCCCGCCCGGTCACACTCGACCTGTCGACGGCCAACGGCCAGCGTCGCGCGAGCGGCTTCTCGGGCTGCAACCGCTATACCGGCACCTATATGCTCAAGGACGGCCTGCTCTCGTTCGGTCCGCTCGCGGGCACGCGCATGGCCTGTCTCGGCGGCGCGCAAGCCATCGAAGGCGCCTATCTCGCAGCGCTCACGCACATCGCGCGCACTGGCGTGCAGATGCGCGAGCCCCAGCAACTGCTGCTCGTGCTCGACAACGGCGACCGCTTGACGTTCTCGCGACGCGCCCAGTGAGGCGCGCGCCGGTCAGCCGGCGCGCACGCTTTTTTGGTTGAGCGCGCACGAAATTGGCCGCCCGTGCTGCCCGCAGCGGCAGCGCGGCTTCATCAAAGCGTTTCCGGACCGGGCGCCTGAGCGGTTAAACTCGCCCGCTTGCACATCTTCCACTCGTTGACGTCTCGCATGCACACGGTAGTTCTCGGCTGGTTCGGCGCATCGGCCGTCTGGTTCCTTCCTCTGATCTGGCGACTCGTGCGCTCGGTGCTCCCGGGCGGTGTCGGCCTGCGCGGACCCGGCACGATCCGCCTGTGGCTCGGCTTCGTGTGCGTGCTCGTCGCGAGTTGCACGCTCGAAGCGATGGCGCTCGGCATCGCCGGGATCGACGGTTTCGGCCATCTGCTCGCGAGCGGCTTCACCCGCGTGCTGGGTCACCTCGCCGCACCACTCGCGATGACGGCCCTGCTGCTGGTGAGCCTGCCCTGGTTTCTCGAGTTCCGCTGGATCGACTTCCTCACGTGGGCGGACCTGTCGCTCGGACTGGGACTCGGCCTTGGCGCGCGTGCTGCGGGAGGCGCCGCGCGCGGCGAGACGAAACGCCGCACGGAAACGCGCCCGAGCCGGCGCAGCGAAGCCAGCGAGAGCGCGCCTGTGCGCAGCACGCCAACGTTTGGCGTCGGTGCACCGCGCGATGCCGCGCGGCGCCGGCCGACGGTGTGGCGACCGCCCGCGATCACGCGCAAAGGCGCGGCGGCCGCCGCGACCGTTGCGGGCGCAGCGAAAACGGCAAGCGCAGCCGCTTCGTTCGATCCGCTCGCGGCTCGCACCGAGCCGCGCTTTTCCGCCGCTGTGAGCGAACCTGCTCCGTTGACGCGTGCCGAGCCAGTCGCGCCGTCGGGATGGCTGCATGACACCGCGCGCACCGCTGCGCCGTTCAATACCAGCGCGAGCGCCGAGCCGCGTCGCCAGGATGCTTTGCGCAATACGCCAGTTGGTCGCGGGGCGATGGCGGGCGGAGTCGGCGTTGCCGCGTCGGCGACCCCTCGCATGGCTTCGGCAGCCTTGGGTTCGTCGGCTTCGGCGGCGGCTGCGGTTTCAAGGGCTTTTGCTGCGGGGGCTTCGGGTTCTGCTGCGGCTTCAGCTGCAGTTTCGGCTTCGACGCTCGCCGCTACGGCCGTAGCGGCTTCGACAAGTTCAAGCACACCGGCCTCGAGCGCCGGCGGACCGGCGTCGCGCGGTTTCAGCGCGCATGGCGCCGTCGAACCTGCGGCCACACCGCTCGTGCAATCTCCTTTCAGCAGCCCGGCGCCGCAACGCCGCAGCGGGCCGCCGCCGGTTGCTGGCAGCACGGCCGCGCGTGCCGCCGCAGCGTCCGCTCCGCCGACGCGCTCCCCCAAGCCGCCGCGACCGTACGTCTGGCCAAGCCGCCCCGAGCGCGACGCTCTCACGCAGACGCCAACCGATACGCTAGCCCAAAGCGCGCGCGCCACGACCCTGCCCGCCTACTCATTGCCGGCAACGCCAGTCGCGGCGGGATCTCAGGCGCCGCTGTCGCCGGGCGTGCTCGAAACATTGCGCTCGATCGAGGAAAACACCGCCCGCTGGACGTCGCTCGCAGGCGCGAGCCTCGCGCGCCGCAGCGGCACGGACGAAGCGGATGCATCCGGCATGCCGGGCGATGTCGCGACGGCCGAATCTGCACTTTCTCACTCGCAGCTCGATGCTCACGAAGGCGCAGCGACGACCAGCGACGAAGCACACCTCGCGCTGGGTGCCGCCACGGAGGACCGCGCGTCGTTTGACGGACAGGTGGCTCCCGCCGCCGGCCACGCGATCATGGACGTCGCCGGGGCGACAGCGCAGACCACGCAGCAACCGGACGCGGCGTCGCACGCCGGGCAGCACGTCGAGCCCGCCGCGACGCCTGATAGCTGGGCCATCGCGATGCCGCAGAGCGCCGAGGCGCAGCACACGACCGAGGCCAGCGAAGATTCGTCGGCGCTGTGGCAAGCGGATAACAATGGCCTGGCCCCGTGGATACTGCTCGACGACGAACTGGATACCGCCCACGACGCTGCATCGGCCGGGCACGTCGCCGATCCGGCCGCTGAGTCGAACGAAGTCGTCGCCCTCGACCTCGGCTGGTCTGCAACCGGGCAAGCGTCCCACGATGTGTCGCAAGGCGGTTCGCTCCAGCCCGCTGGCGACGCGTTGCCCGTGGAAAACCCGGGCTATGCAGTTTCGGCTGAGCGCGAATCGGGTTCGGTTATGTTGCCGGGCGTGGTCGCATCCGGGTCGCACACCGCGACACTTGAACATGGGACCGACGTTGTAGTCGAGCGTGTGCCGTCGACTTCGATCGAGTCAGTTGCCTCCGCTGCCGCGTTCGCTTCGGTCGAAGCTGCGCCTCACGTCGCGAGCGAGCCTGTCACGTCCGTTGCGCCGGCTACCGATGCTGCAGCCCACTTCGGGACCGAGTCCGTTGACTCCGCTGCCGAGATTGCTTCGGTCGAACCTGCTGCCGACGCTGCGCGTCACGTAGCAATCGAGCCCTTCACGTCCGTTGTCGCGGCCACTTCGGTCGAGACCGCTATCGACTCTGCTCGTCACGTCGCGTTCGAACCTGTCACATCCGCTACCCCGGCCACTTCGGTCGAACTGGATACCGACACTGTGGCCAACGGCGCGATCAAGCCCATTGTCTCCGCTGTCCAGATCGCTTCGATCGAACCTGCCGCCGACGCTATATTTCACGGCGCAAGCGAACTTGTTGCGTCCACTGACGCGGCCGCTTTGGTCGAAGCCGCTGCCGAAGCTGCGGCCAACGTCGCGATCGAGCGCGTCACGTCCGCTGCCTCGACCGCTTCGGTCGAGCCCGCTGCCGATGCTGCAGCCAACGTCGCGATCGAGCTCGATACGTCCCCTGCCCCGACTGCTTCGGTCGAGCCTGCTGCAGACGCCACAGCCAACGTCGCGACTGAGCCCGATACGTCCGCTGCCCCAGCCGCTTCGGTCGAGCCCGCTGCCGATGCTGCAGCCAACGTCGCGATCGAGCCCGTCATATCCGCTGCCCCAGCCGCTTCGGTCGAGCCCGCTGCCGACTCTGCAGCCAACGTCGCAATCGAGCCCGTCACGTCCGCTGCCGAGAGCGCTTCGGCCGGGCAAGCTGCCGACGCTGCACATCACGTCGCAATCGAGCCCTTCACCTCCGTTGCCCAGAACGCTCCGATCGCCCCCGCTGCCGACGACGCTTCCCCGCACGTAGCGACCACGTCCACGGCGGCGCCCGTCATTGAAGCCGCAGCCGCGATCATTGCCGCCGATATCCCATCCGCGCACGAAGTCGCGTCGCACCCGCGCTTGACCGCCACCGACACAGCTGCCACGCAAGACGCCATGGCCGCCGCCGTTGCGCACGCAACGGTCGAATCGGGCGAATCCATCGCGTCCGATGACGTCTCGATCGGGCACGCAAAGCCCGCACTCCCCGTCGCTCCGGCCGAGTCCGCAATGACTGCCGTGCTGTCAGCCGCAACGATCACGCCTTCGGCAACCGCTCTGCTCGCCCCGATCGCACCGCCGCCGTTCGCGCCGGCCGAGCCGTTGGCGCCGAGCTACCAGCAACCCGCCACACCCCCGACGATCCCAGCCGCGTTCGATCCGCAACTCACGGACAACCCGGAACCGGCGACGCCCGTTCCGACGTTCACGCCGCTCGCACCGGCGCCATGGCTCGACGCGCCCATCACGTCAGCGGCGCCGCTGGCTGCCGTCGAGCCAGCGCTCGAACCCGGCTTCACCGGATTCCCCGCCCCGCCCGCAGCACCCGACCTCGACCTGAGCTGGCCAGCACTCCTGCAAGACCCGTTGCCCGGTCCCGTCGGCGTGCCGCCGGCGGGACCCATCGACGCAACCGCGCCCGATCTGTCGACCGTCGTTCATTTCCCGCGACTCGACCACGAGCCGTCCGCGGTGCCGCCCGAGCCGCAGCAGTCCGCGCCGGCAGCACGTCCCGTCGTGCGCGGTCACGCGCCGACGAGCTTCGAGTTCCGCCCGCCCGCCGCGTCGTCGGTCGAGTTGCCGGGACTCGATCTGCTCGAGCAGGCTTCGAGCGACATCGAGCCCGTCTCCGAAGCACGGCTCGCCGAGACCGGCCAGCTGATCGAGCAACGACTGCAGGAATTCAAGGTGCCGGTGACGGTGGTCGGCGCATCGGCCGGCCCGGTGATCACGCGCTTCGAGATCGAGCCGGCGCTCGGCGTGCGCGGCAGCCAGATCGTCGGCCTCATGAAGGATCTCTCGCGCGGCCTCGGCCTCACGTCGATCCGCGTCGTCGAGACGATTCCGGGCAAGACCTGCATGGGCCTCGAGCTGCCCAACGCGCGCCGCCAGATGATCCGCCTCTCCGAGATCCTCGAATCGGTGCCGTACGAGCGCTCGCCTTCGCGCCTCACGATCGCGCTGGGCAAGGACATCATCGGCCAGCCGATCGTCACGGACCTCGCGAAGGCGCCGCACATGCTGGTCGCCGGCACGACCGGTTCGGGCAAGTCGGTGGCGATCAACGCGATGATCCTCTCGCTGCTCTACAAGGCGACGCCCGAGGACGTGCGGCTCATCATGATCGATCCGAAGATGCTCGAGCTGTCCGTCTATGAAGGCATTCCGCATCTGCTCGCGCCCGTCGTGACCGACATGAAGCTCGCCGCCAACGCGCTCAACTGGTGCGTCGGCGAGATGGAAAAGCGCTACCGCCTGATGTCGGCGGTCGGTGTGCGCAACCTTGCGAGCTTCAACCAGAAGATCCGCGATGCCGAGGCGCACGAGCGCAAGATCGGCAATCCGTTCTCGCTCACGCCCGAGGCGCCCGAGCCGCTCTCGACGCTGCCGATGATCGTCGTCGTGATCGACGAGCTCGCCGACCTCATGATGGTGGCGGGCAAGAAGATCGAAGAGCTGATTGCGCGGCTCGCCCAGAAGGCACGCGCCGCCGGCATCCACTTGATCCTCGCGACGCAACGGCCGTCGGTCGATGTGATCACCGGCCTCATCAAGGCCAACATTCCGACGCGCGTCGCCTTCCAGGTCTCGTCGAAGATCGACTCGCGCACGATTCTCGACCAGATGGGCGCCGAGTCCCTGCTCGGCCAGGGCGACATGCTGCTCCTGCCGCCTGGCACCGGCTACCCGCAACGGGTGCACGGCGCGTTCGTCGCGGACGAGGAAGTGCACGCGGTCGTCGAATATCTGAAGCAGTTCGGCGAGCCCGAGTATGTCGAAGGGATTCTCGACGGGCCGGCGTCGGATGGCGCGACGCAGGACCTCTTCGGCGATGCCCCCGACGTCGAAGCCGATCCGCTCTACGACGAAGCGGTCGCATTCGTGGTCCGCACGCGCCGTGCGTCGATCTCATCGGTGCAGCGTCAGTTGCGCATCGGCTACAACCGGGCCGCGCGTCTGGTCGAGCAGATGGAAGCGGCGGGCCTCGTTTCGCCGATGGGCATCAACGGCAGCCGCGAAGTGCTCGCACCGGGCGGCCCGGCCGAATAGGCGCGCCGTCCGGGCGCGAGGCACGCGAGCCTGGGCGCGTCTGCCCGCCCCAGAACGTATGACGCGCCCATCACCCGCCGCGCCGTCTCTCAGGACGGCGCGACCAGCTTGAAGTCGACCGGCGAGCCGATGTCGATGCGCTTCGGGTTCGGCGCAAGCTGTCCCGTCTCGCGGTCGCGCCGGAACACATAGACCGTGTCGCTGTTCTGGTTGCCGACGATCAGCCACTGCCCGGTCGGGTCGATCGCGAATTCGCGCGGCGACTTGCCGAGACTCGACTGGCGGCCGACCAGTTTCAGATGGCCGTTGGCCGCATCGACGGCGAAGATCACGATTTCATTGGCGTCCCCACGATTGGATGCGTACAGGAAGCGCCCATCCGGCGACAGATGGAGCGCGGCCGCCCCGACTTCGCCCTTGAAGCCGGGCTCGGTGAGCGGCACGGTCTGCACCGGCACGAGCTTGCCGTCCTCATCGCGCAGCACGGTCACGGTGGCCTTCAGCTCGCTCGTGAGGTACGCGTAATTGCCGCCCGGCGCGAACACCAGATGGCGCGGGCCGCTGCCGGCGGGCAGCGAGGTGTAGCGCCAGTCAGCGGGACCGAAGAGCCCGCGGCTGCCGTCGGGCGTATAGCGATAGGTGTAGACCTTGTCGGTGCCGAGATCCTGCGCGTACAGATACTGGCCGTCCGGCGAGAACACCGTGGAATGCACGTGGGCGTTGTCCTGACGGCCCTTGACCGGCCCGTTGCCGTCATGATGGACGGTGAGCACCGACGTGCCGAGCGAACCGTCCTCGCGCACCGGCAGCACCGCGAAGCTGCCGCCCGGATCGGCCGCCACCGAGTAGTTCGCAGCCAGCAGATAGCGGCCGTCCGGCGACAAGCTCAGGTAGCACGGATCGTTGCCCTCGGACGACACCTCGTTGATGAGCGTGAGCTGCCCGCTCGCGGCGTCCAGGCGAAACGCGCTGACGCCACCGCGCTGGGTGGCCGGCCCGTTGTCGCCGGGCAGTTCGTTGACCGCATAGACGAAGCGCTTGTCGGCGCTCACGACGAGCCACGACGGGTTGACGGTTTTCGCGACCGACACCGGCGTGGCGTCGCCCGTTTTCGTGTCGAAGCGGTAGACGTAGAGGCCCTCGCTCTTGCCGCCCGTGTAGGTGCCGACGATGAGGTCGTAGACCCCGTCTGCGGGCGCGGCGGTGGACGATTGGGCGAACGCGTGCGTCGCGGCGACGGAAACCATGATGACAAGACCTCTCGCAATGGCAAGGAGCGGCGCGCGCCATGACCGGCCCGAGACACCGGGCACGCCACGTGCTCCCCGCGAATGACGGTTGAACGCACAGATAGAACGGCACAACGGACGTGCAAACATGTTGAAGACTCCTTCTTGATGTTGCCGCGCCCATGCCCGCAACGACGAGGCAAGGCGGCGACGCGCCCGGCTTTGTAATCCAGCGGATGGGCGAAGTATACGAGGGATAAAGGGGTCGTGCCCGTTCGCTGACCGCCGCTGGCCAACTGGACAAGTGCACGTGGCCACCCGCCACGCTGGAGGAACACGAAATGAACATTCACCTCGCTCTGGGGCCGCTCGCCTCGCTGATCGCCGGCATCCTGATCCTGCTCGTGCCGCGTCTGCTCAACTACATCGTGGCGCTCTACCTGATCATCATCGGGTTGATCGGCCTGTTCGGCGTGGGCTCGACGCACTTCTGACGCGGCGCGCCGGAGCTGGCCGAACGGCCGACCTGCAGGGCAACCGAAAGCCGACGGGCGCACGATGCAGGCTCAACGGATCGGCCGTTTGGTCAGGTCCGTTGCGCGCGAGCCCCGACACCCTCTAAGCTGTGCGGGAAGCGAAGCCGTGCTCGTGCGAGCGTGGCGTCGCGGTCTCCCGTCACTCTTGCCGCCCACCATGCCCGCACTCATTGAAGACTATGCCCTGATCGGCGACGGCCACACGGCCGCGCTCGTCTCCCGCACCGGTTCGATCGACTGGTTGTGCTGGCCGCGTTTCGACTCCGGCGCGTGCTTCGCAGCGCTGCTCGGCACGGCGGAGAACGGCCGCTGGCTGATCGCCCCGGACAGCGCCGAGGTGAAATCCACGCGCCGCTATCGCGGCGAGACGCTGATCCTCGAGACCGACTTCGAAACGCCCGAGGGCGCCGTCACGCTGGTCGACTTCATGACGCCCGGCAACGGCTGGTCGGAGCTCGTGCGCATCGTGATCGGCCGGCGCGGTACCGTGAAAATGCGCTCGGAACTCGTGCTGCGCTTCGACTACGGTTTCTCGGTGCCGTGGGTCAGCAGGCTCACCTACGAAAACGGCATCAAGGCGATCGCGGGCCCCGATACGGTCGTGCTGCGCACGCCGGTCGAGTTGCAAGGCGAGAACATGCGCACCATCGGCGAATTCACGGTGAGCGAAGGGGAGCGCGTCCCGTTCTCGATGGCGTACGCGCAATCGCATCTGCGCCTGCCGCCGCCGCGCGACCCGTTCAGCGCGTTCGCACGCACCGAAAATTTCTGGGACGAGTGGTCCTCGCGCAGCACCGTCGAGGGCCGCTGGGCACCCCAGATCCGCCGCTCGCTGATCACGCTGAAGGCGCTCGCGTACGGGCCGACCGGCGGTATCGTGGCCGCCCCGACCACCTCGTTGCCGGAGCAGCTGGGCGGCACGCGCAACTGGGACTACCGTTACTGCTGGCTGCGCGACGCGACCATCACGCTGCTCGCCATGATGCGCGGCGGCTACTACGACGAGGCACGCGCATGGCGCGCGTGGCTCGGTCGCGTGATGGCGGGCTCGCCGCAGCAATTGCAGATCATGTACGGCCTCGCGGGCGAGCGGCGCCTGCCCGAGTTCGAGATCGACTGGCTGCCCGGCTACGAGGGTGCCAAGCCCGTGCGCGTCGGCAACATGGCGGTCGGCCAGCTTCAGCTCGACGTCTACGGCGAAGTGATGAACGCGCTTCATCTCGCGCGCGTGGTGGGCCTGCAGGCCGACGACACCGCCTGGTCGATCCAGTGCGCGATGCTCGAACATCTCGAAACGATCTGGACGGCGCCCGACGAAGGCATCTGGGAGACGCGCGGCGGGCGCCAGCACTTCACGTTCTCGAAGGTGATGGCGTGGGTCGCCTTCGACCGGGCCATCCGCACGGCCGAAAAATTCGCGCTGCCGGGGGACGTGGACCATTGGCGCGAACTGCGCGACACGATTCACGCGACGGTGTGCGAGCGCAGCTGGAATGCCGAACTGAACAGCTTCACGCAGACATACGACGGCACCGAACTCGACGCGAGCCTGCTCCTGATGCCGCTCGTCGGCTTCCTGCCCGCGCAGGATCCGCGCATCGCGGGTACGGTGGCGGCGGTCGAGCGCGATCTCGTTTGCAACGGTTTCGTGATGCGCTACCGCACGGCCGAGTTCAACGACGGCTTGCCGCCGGGCGAAGGGACCTTCCTCGCCTGCAGCTTCTGGCTCGTCGACAATCTCGCGCTGCAGGGCCGCATGGACGAGGCCCGCGACATGTACGAGCGGCTGCTCTCGCTCGCCAACGACGTCGGCCTGCTGTCTGAGGAATACGACACTGTGGCCGACCGGCTGGTAGGTAATTTCCCGCAGGCGTTCTCGCACGTGGCGCTCGTCCACACGGGACTCAACCTCATGAAGCACGAGCAGGAAATGGCCAAAGCGACCGGTCATCCCAGCTCCGATGGCCTGCCGGCCGATGCACTGCCCGGCGAGAACCTGGTCGCCTGACGTCGATGTAAGGTTATTGCAAGGCATCAACCGGGCACCGCCCGCACAGCGCGCCCCCGCCAGGGGCGTGCACCTGGATTGCTGCATTGCACAAACCGTTCCCGTCCGATATGATCGGCATAAGCCCTTGGCCCATAATGACTTTTCCAACAACCTGTTCTGGCCCGCTTCTGCGCTGCACGCCTTGTTGTGCGGCCGGGTAGAACCTGCCCCCTGCGGGAGCGACCATGCTCTACCAATTTCGTGAATTCCAGCGCGCGCTTTTGAGCCCGCTGACCGCCTGGGCCCAGGCGGCTTCCAAATCCTTCGTCAATCCCGCGAGTCCGTTCTCGCTCGTGCCCGGCGCCGCCCGGCTGGCGGCCGGCTACGAACTGCTCTACCGGCTCGGCAAGGACTACGAGAAGCCCGAATTCAACCTGCACCAGATCGTCAAGGACGGCTTCAACATCCCGATCGTCGAGCAGACCATCGTCGAGAAGCCGTTCTGCCGCCTGCTGCGCTTCAAGCGCTACGCCGACGACAGCAACGCCGTGTCGACGCTCAAGGACGAACCGGTCGTGCTCGTGTGCGCGCCGCTCTCGGGCCACCACTCGACGCTGCTGCGCGACACCGTGCGCACGCTGCTGCAGGACCACAAGGTCTACATCACCGACTGGGTCGACGCGCGCATGGTGCCGCTCGAAGCGGGCCCGTTCCATCTCGACGACTACATCGCTTACATCCAGGAATTCATCCGCCATATCGGCGCGAAGAACCTGCATGTGATCTCCGTGTGCCAGCCGACCGTGCCGGTGCTCGCGGCCGTCTCGCTGATGGCGAGCCGCGGCGAGGACACGCCGCTCACGATGACGATGATGGGCGGCCCGATCGATGCACGCCGCAGCCCGACCGCGGTCAACTCGCTCGCCACCCAGCACTCGCTCGAGTGGTTCGCAAACAACGTGATCCACGCCGTGCCCGCGAACTATCCGGGTGAAGGCCGCCAGGTCTATCCGGGCTTCCTGCAGCACGCGGGCTTCGTCGCGATGAACCCGGACCGCCACGCGGCCTCGCACTGGGACTTCTACAAGAGCCTGATGCGCGGCGACGAGGAAGACGCGGAAGCGCACCGCCAGTTCTACGACGAGTACAACGCCGTGCTCGACATGGCCGCCGAGTACTATCTCGAGACGATCCGCATCGTGTTCCAGGAGTTCCGTCTCGCCGAAGGCACGTGGGACGTGGCCGGCGAGCGCGTGCGCCCGCAGGACATCCGCACGACGGCGCTGTTCACGATCGAGGGCGAACTCGACGACATCTCGGGCAGTGGCCAGACGCGCGCCGCGCAGGACCTGTGCACGGGCATCCCCGAGGCGCACCGGCAGCATCTGACCGCGGAGAAATGCGGCCACTACGGCATTTTCTCGGGACGCCGCTGGCGCACCGTCATCTATCCGCAGTTGCGCGAATTCATCCAGCAGCACAACACGGTCAAGCCCAAGACGAAAGAGCGTGTACTCGCCTAGAGTCGCGCCGCGCTTGTGAAAGCACGAACAAAAGCCGGGCAATTGCCCGGCTTTTTTGTCCCGCCGCTGCCGCCGCGCTTACTTGCGCAGCAGATACGCGAGCAGCATCTCAGTGTTGAGCCGGATGATCTCGGCGCGCTCAGTGGGGGTGCTGAAGTCGCGTCCGAGCGTCGCCGCCAGCGTAAAGCGGTTCGACACGATGTAGTAGCCCATCCCCGAGAGCGTCACGTAGAGCCGCAGCGGATCGATATCGGAGCGAAACAGCCCCGCCGATTCGCCACGCGCGAGAATCGCGCCAAGCGTCGCGACGATCGGCGAAATCATCTCGCGAATGCGCGTCGACTTCTGCATGTAGCGCGCCTCATGGAGATTCTCGTTGTTGATGAGCCGCAGAAACTCGGGATGGTCGCGATAGTAGTCCCACACGAAGTGGGCAAGCCGCGTGATCGCTTCGACAGGCGCGAGCCCCGACAGGTCGAGCGCGCGTTCCGCCTCGGTCAGCGCGCCAAACGCATGTTCGAGCACGGCGGTGAACAGCTGCTCCTTGCTGCCGAAGTAGTAATAGAGCATGCGCTCATTGGTTTCGGCCCGGCGCGCGATCTGGTCGACACGGGCACCGAACAACCCACCGCTCGCGAATTCTTCTGCCGCGGCTAACAGGATGCGGCGGCGTGTGCCTTCTGGATCTCTTTTGATTTTCGGCTGATTCATGGTGGCAAGATGATTAATGAGCCGCGTGAGCCGGATTACGCTACCGGGCCTCTCCTCACCCTTCTGGCGGCAGCGTAGAGCGGGCGCGCCAGGTTAAGGGACACCCTTCGTCGTACGGTCTTTCATCTTTGATGCAAGGCATTTCGATTATGGCACATGCTATAGCAATGGCAATCCGGGAAAGGCGTGAAATCGGCGATAATGACGCCTTTGGCAGACAAGGCGTGTCCCCGCAGGCCGTGCCGGCCCGGCTGGGCTGCCGGTGTGCCTCGCGCATGGCGTTTTGCGCCGGCCCATCCTGAAGCCGTGAAAGTGACCGATTCCAAGACTCTCGCAGATCGCATCGAAGATCTGCTGCCCCAGACGCAGTGCACCAAGTGTGGCTACAACGGTTGCCGGCCTTATGCCGAAGCCGTCGCGGCCGGCTCGGCCGACTATAACCAGTGCCCGCCAGGAGGCGCCGAGGGCGTCGCGCGCCTCGCGCAGCTGCTCGGCAAGCCCGTCATCCCGATCAATCCGGTCAACGGCGTCGAGCGCGCGCGCCCCGTCGCGTTCATCGACGAAAGCCTGTGCATCGGCTGCACGTTGTGCATGCAGGCATGTCCGGTCGATGCAATCGTCGGCGCTCCGAAGCAGATGCACACGATCGTCAAGGACGAGTGCACGGGCTGCGACCTGTGCGTTGCGCCCTGCCCGGTCGACTGCATTGCGATGATCCCGGTGACGGGCGACGCAACCGGCTGGGACGCATGGACCCAGCAGCAGGCCGACGACGCGCGCCAGCGCCACGACCGGCGGCTCGCGCGTCTCGCGCGCGAGAGCCGCGAGGCCGAGGCCCGCGCGGCCGCCCGGCGCGCCGCGCCCGCGGCTGCCGCGGCGGCCACGACCGCCCCCGTGGACAAGCCCGCGTCCGCCCCCGCAACCGACGACGCCGAAGCGAAGAAACGCGCGATCATCCAGGCCGCGCTCGAGCGCGCGCGCGCGAAGAAAGCCGAACAGGCCCAGGCAGGGCTCGCGCCGCGCAACACCGAACAGGTGAGCGCCGACGTGCAGGTGCAGATCGACGCGGCCGAGGCAAGGCGCCGCCGCCTCGGCATCGAGGCCGCAACACAGCCGGGCGGCGAACCCGACGCGTCGAACCCGCCGCAAGACCCCAGCGACCCCAGCGACCCAAGCGACCCGAAACCCTCCACGCCGCGATGAACGCCACCAAACGCCGCGCGATCTACGAAACGCTGCAGAGTCTCAATCCGCATCCGGAAACGGAGCTCGAGTACTCGACGCCATTCGAGTTGCTGATCGCGGTGATGCTGTCCGCGCAGGCCACCGATGTCTCGGTGAACAAGGCGATGCGCAAGATGTTCCCAGTCGCCAACACCCCGGCGCAGATCGTCGCGCTCGGCGAAGCGGCGGTTGCGGACTACATCAAGACGATCGGTCTGTATCGCACCAAGGCGAAGAACGCCGTCGCGGCGAGCCAGATCCTGCTCGACCAGTACGGCGGCGAGGTGCCCGCCTCGCGCGAGGCGCTCGAAGCGCTGCCCGGGGTCGGCCGCAAAACGGCGAACGTGGTGCTCAACATCGCGTTCGGCGAGCCCACCATCGCCGTCGATACCCATATCTTTCGGGTTGCCAACCGAACCGGTCTCGCGCCCGGCAAGGATGTGCGCGCTGTCGAGGCCGCGCTCGAGAAGTTCACGCCCCCCGAGTTCCTCCAGCATGCGCATCACTGGTTGATCCTGCATGGCCGCTATGTGTGCAAGGCGCGCCGGCCCGAATGCTGGCACTGCGTGATCGAGCCGCTGTGCGACTACAAGCCGAAGACGCCGCCGCCCGATTTGTGAGCCCGGCGAGCGCGCCGCCGACGTCGTAAAATAGCGGCTTGCCGCACCACTTTTCGCCTTCCTACGATGTTCAATCCCAGCCGCGACGAAGTCCGCCGTTTTTTCACCGAGACCTGGCGCAAGCAGCGCGCAGGCGAAATCCTCACGCCGCTCGAAGCGATCGCTGCGGACTGGATCGTCGAGCATCCGGAATACCACACCGAACTCGCCGATCCCGAAGCCGCCGCCGCGCAGGACTACTCGCCCGAGCGCGGACAGAGCAACCCGTTCCTTCATCTGTCGATGCATCTCGCGATCAGCGAACAGTTGTCGATCGACCAGCCGCCCGGCATCCGCGCCGCCCACGAGCGGCTCGCGGCGCGCCTCGGCTCGACCCACGACGCGCAGCACGCGATCATGGAATGTCTCGGCGAGACGATCTGGGAAGCGCAACGCACCAACACGCCGCCCGACACCGACGCGTATCTCGCGCGCATCGAGCGCCGCGCCTCGCGCGATTGAACAACGCACGCTGCACGAAAAAACACCCCGGACCCAGCCCGTCGAATCAGGCCGTTGCCGGGGTGCTTCCCAACGCAAAGCGACGCGGCATGCGCGCCACTGTCACTTCTTGTCGACGAGATCGCCCTTGAGCGATTCGATGTACGCGGCGAGGTCCTTCATGTCGTTCGGCGAGAGGTTCTGCACCTGGGCCTGCATGATCGGGTTGTTGCGGCCGAGCATCGCGTTGCCGTTGCCCATCTGGTACTGGCGCAGCGCCCAGAAGATATAGTCGGCGTGCTGGCCCGCGAGCTTCGGATATTCGGGCGTCACCGGCTTGTTCAGGCCGGGGCCGTGGCAGGCGGCGCAGTTGTGGCTGTCGGCGATCACCTTGCCGTTGGCCGCATCGGCGGCGTGCGCTGCGTTGAGCGGCGCGAGCGCGGCGAGCGCGGCGGCTGCGGCAACCGCCCTGAACAACTTACCGGATGCTTGAGCGGCCTCGTGGGGCTTGTTCATGAATTCTCCAGTGTCGAGCACGTGCTGCGGACCCATGCAAGATTGCTGAGATCCCGTGGGGTCAGCATGTTGTTTTACTTGTCGAGATTGCTCTTCGACGCGGCGGTCTGGCCCGCGTAATAGGCCGCGATATCCGCGATGTCCTGGTCGGACAGCGAAGCTGCGATCGCATGCATCGTCTCGAAGTGGCGATCGCCCTTCTTGTAGCCGTGCAACGCGTTCTCGATGTATTGCTGGTTCTGGCCGCCGAGGATCGGTACGTGGTAGACCTCGGGATAGGCCGTGCGGTAATCAGGAATACCGTGGCAGCCGATGCACATGGAAACCTTGCCCTGACCCGCCTTCGCGTTGCCGACGATGTCAGCATGCGCGACACCCGCGAGGCCCGCAAACACGGCGAGTGCTCCTGTCACGACGTGCTTACCGACGAATTTTTTCATAGCATCTACCCTGGCTTGAGGGGGAAACGAACGCCCGAAAACGGGCAAGGACCTGCACCGTTTTACCGCCGTTGTACCGATGTTTTACTTATGTGCCGTCTTTTGTGCCGCCATGCAGGCCGAAAAAAATCGACCCGATTGTACCGCGACGCCGCGCCGCACGTCCACCGGCCGCGGCACAGCCGGCGGGCCTCTCGCACGCGCCGCGGGAGGCGGCCCCCGTTCGTGCGACGACCGCCCGCGAGCACACCCGCGAGCACACCCGCGCGCATTGCCGCGCGTATGCCCGCCACCCGGCGGCCACCCGGACGGCACCTGCGCGCCGCACGCACAGCGAGGCGGTGACACGATACGCGAGGCCTCTCCGACACAACACCCCTTCTGACTTATACTGGGTTTTTTTATTCCAGCGAGCGCTTTGCCATGCGTTTCGAAGGCTCTACCCAGTACGTCGCCACCGACGATCTCAAGCTCGCGGTCAATGCCGCCATGACGCTCAAGCGCCCCCTGCTGATCAAGGGGGAGCCCGGCACCGGCAAGACCATGCTCGCCGAGGAAGTGGCGGCCGCGCTCGGCATGCCGCTCATGCAGTGGCACATCAAGTCGACCACCAAGGCCCAGCAGGGTCTGTACGAATACGATGCGGTGTCGCGCCTGCGCGACTCGCAGCTCGGCGACGAGCGCGTGAAGGACATCGCCAACTACATCGTCAAGGGCGTGTTGTGGCAGGCATTCGAGGCCGAGGAGCAGACCGTGCTGCTCATCGACGAGATCGACAAGGCCGACATCGAATTCCCGAACGACTTGTTGCGCGAACTCGACCGCATGGAGTTCTACGTCTACGAGACGCGCGAGCTCGTGCGTGCGAAGCATCGTCCGCTCGTCATCATCACGTCGAACAACGAGAAGGAACTGCCCGACGCGTTCCTGCGCCGCTGCTTCTTCCACTACATCAGCTTTCCCGATCCGGTGACGATGCAACGTATCGTCGAGGTCCACTATCCGGGCATCCGCAAAACGCTGCTGGCAGCCGCGCTCGAGAGCTTCTTCGAGCTGCGCAACGTGGCGGGCCTGAAGAAGAAACCGTCGACTTCGGAGCTGCTCGACTGGCTCAAGCTGCTGCTCGCCGAGGACATCCCGCCCGAGGCGCTGCGCGGCCTCGAAGGCCAGAAGACGATGCCGCCGCTCGCGGGCGCGCTGCTCAAGAACGAGCAGGACGTGAGCCTCTTCGAACGGCTCATCTACATGAACCGCCACAACCGCTGAACGAGCAAGCGCCGAGGCGCAGACAGTCTCATGCTGATCGACTTCTTCTACAAGCTGCGCGACGCGAAGCTGCCCGTCTCCGTGAAGGAGTACCTGACACTCGTCGAAGCGCTCAAGGAGCGCGTGATCGCGCCTTCGCTCGACGAGTTCTACTATCTTTCGCGCATGACGCTCGTGAAAGACGAGCAGTACTTCGATCGCTTCGACCAGGCGTTCGGCGCGTACTTTCGCGGCGTCGAGGCGATGTCGCAACTCGCGTTCGACGTGCCCGAAGACTGGCTGAAAAAGCGTCTTGAACGCGACTTCACGCCCGAGCAGAAAGCGCAAATCGAAGCGATGGGCGGCCTCGACAAGCTGATGGAGCGCTTGAAAGAGCTGTTCGACGAACAGAAAGAGCGCCACGAAGGCGGCAACAAGTGGATCGGCACGGGCGGCACCTCGCCGTTCGGCCATGGCGGCTATAACCCGGAAGGCATCCGCATCGGCGGCGAAGGCGGTCAGCGCAGCGCCGTGAAGGTGTGGGACGCGCGCGCGTATCGCGACTACGACGACCAGGTCGAGATCGGCACGCGCAACATCAAGGTCGCGTTGCGGCGTCTGCGCCGCTTCGCGCGCGAAGGCGCGGCCGAGGAACTCGATCTGCCGGGCACGATCCGCAGCACGGCCGCGAACGCGGGCTGGCTCGACCTCAGGATGGTGCCCGAGCGGCACAACAACGTGAAGGTGCTGATGCTGCTCGATGTCGGCGGCTCGATGGACGATCACATCAAGCGCACCGAAGAGCTGTTCTCGGCCGCGAAGGCCGAGTTCAAGCATCTCGAGTTCTACTACTTCCACAACTGCGTCTACGACTACCTGTGGAAGCACAACCGCCGCCGTCACGCGGAGCGCACGCCGACCTGGGACGTGCTGCATCGCTTCACGCCCGACTACAAGCTGATCTTCGTCGGCGACGCGACCATGAGTCCGTACGAGGTGCTGCAACCCGGCGGCTCGGTCGAATACAACAACCCTGAAGCGGGCGCCGTGTGGCTGCGCCGGCTGGCCGACCAGTTCCCCCACTTCGCGTGGCTCAATCCCGAGCCCGAGCGGCTCTGGGAATACCGGCAGTCGGTGTCGATCATCCGCGAGATACTCGGCCATCGCATGTATCCGCTCACGCTCGCCGGACTCGAAACGGCCATGCGCGTGCTGAGCAAATAAGCGCCACGAAGCGCACGCAGCACGCAGCACGCAGCACGACAAGCACCACACAACAAGACAACAAGGAGACTCCCCGCATGGCCACGCCCCCTTCCCCCGATCTGTCCGCGCTGTCGTCCGGCACGCGGCGGGGGCCGCTGCGTCCGCTCGCCGACACGTCGCTCTCGGCCGTCGTCGCCGGCTTCGTCGCGATGATGACCGGCTATACGAGCTCGCTCGTGCTGATGTTCCAGGCGGGCCAGGCCGCGCATCTCACCGATGCGCAAATTTCTTCGTGGATCTGGGCGCTCTCGATTGGCATGGCCGTGTGCACGATCGGCCTGTCGCTGTGGTTCCGCGCGCCGATCGTCATCGCGTGGTCCACGCCCGGCGCGGCGTTGCTCGTGAGCTCGCAGCCGCATGTGCCGTATGCCGAGGCGATCGGCGCGTTCATCGTCTGCGCGCTGCTGCTCACGATCGTCGGCGTTTCGGGCTGGTTCGACACGCTGATGAAGCGCATTCCGGGCGGCATCGCCGCCGCGCTGCTCGCGGGCATCCTGTTCGAGATCGGCATCGAGATCTTTCGCGCGGCGCAGTATCAGACGCCGCTCGTGCTCGCGATGTTCTTCACCTACCTGATCGTCAAGCGGCTCGCGCCCCGTTACGCGATCGTGACGACGCTCGTCGCCGGCATCGCCGTCGCCGCGGGGCTTGGCCTGCTCGACTTCAGCCACTTCCACGTCGCCGTCGCGAAGCCCGTGTTCACGATGCCGTCGTTCTCGGTGGCCGCGATCGTCAGCATCGGCATTCCGCTGTTCGTCGTCGCGATGGCCTCGCAGAACGTGCCGGGCATCGCCGTGCTGCGCGCCGACGGCTACACCACGCCGTCCTCGCCGCTGATCGCGACGACCGGCGCCGCCTCGCTGCTGCTCGCGCCGTTCGGCTCGCACGGCGTCAATCTCGCGGCCATCACGGCGGCGCTGTGCACGAGCCCCGAGGCGCACGAGGACCGCAACAAGCGCTATACCGCCGCCGTCTGGTGCGGCATTTTCTACCTGATCGCGGGCACTTTCGGCGCCACCATCGCGGCGCTCTTCACGGCGTTCCCGAAAGCGCTCGTGGTGTCGATCGCGGCGCTCGCGCTGTTCGGCTCGATCATGAGCGGCCTCACCAACGCGATGCAGGACCCGCGCCAGCGCGAAGCCGCGCTCGTCACGTTCATGGTGACCGCTTCGGGGCTCACGCTGCTGTCGATCGGCTCGGCCTTCTGGGGGCTCGTCGCGGGCGTGCTCACGCAAGTCGTGCTCAACGCCCGGCGCGCCTGAGGCACGCCGGCGCCCCGCTCGCCCGGCGCGCGGGACGCGCTCAAACACTCGGCGCCGTGCCGCCTGGCCGCCGTCCTCGCCCGCGCCGCCGATTCCGCCATAAAATGACGGAAACGGCGTGCGCCCCCCTTCCGCCTTGCGGGCCACGGGCGCGGCGCCGCGGCGATTGACGTTCCAGCCCGGTGCGCCTCACAAGGCGCCCGGCCATTCCACTCCTTCGACCACGCGCGCACGAAGCGCGTCCAAGGGCTGTCATGACTACCGCACTCGACCAACTCAAGCAATACACGACGGTCGTCGCCGACACCGGCGACTTCCAGCAACTCGCTCAGTACAAGCCGCAGGACGCGACGACCAACCCGTCGCTAATCCTCAAGGCTGTGCAGAAGGACGACTACCGGCCGCTCCTCGAGAAAGTCGTGCGCGATCACGCGAGCGAGCCCGTCGGCGACATCATCGACCATCTGCTGATCGCGTTCGGCACCGAGATCCTCAAGATCGTGCCGGGGCGCGTCTCGACCGAGGTCGACGCGCGCCTGTCGTTCGACACCCAGGCGTCGATCGACAAGGGCCGCCACATCATCGAGTTGTACAAGGCGGCCGGCATCGGGCGCGAGCGCGTGCTGATCAAGCTCGCGTCGACGTGGGAAGGCATCCGCGCGGCCGAGGTGCTGCAAAAGGAAGGCATCCACTGCAACATGACGCTGCTGTTCTCGCTCGCCCAGGCGGCCGCCTGCGCCGAGGCCGGCGCGCAGCTGATCTCGCCGTTCGTCGGCCGCATCTACGACTGGTACAAGAAGGCCGCGGGCCCGAACTGGGATGAGGCGAAGGATGGCGGCGCGAACGATCCGGGCGTGCAGTCGGTGCGCCGCATCTACGCGTACTACAAGAAGTTCGGCTACCCGACCGAGGTGATGGGCGCGAGCTTTCGCACCACCAGCCAGATCACCGAGCTCGCGGGCTGCGACCTGCTCACGATCAGCCCCGATTTGCTGCAGAAGCTGCAGGACAGCACCGACAAGATCGAACGCAAGCTCTCGCCCGAGACGTCGAAGGACACGCAGATCGAGCGTGTGGCCGTCGATGAAGCGTCGTTCCGCTTCCAGCTCAACGACGAAGCGATGGCCACCGAGAAGCTCGCCGAAGGCATCCGCGCGTTCGCGGCGGACGCTGTCAAGCTCGAGAAGCTGATCGAAGGGTTGCGCTGATCGATGCGCAGGCGGCGCGGGCCCCGGGCTCGCACCGCCTGCCCCATCAAACCGCATTCCCGAGCGCGTGCTCGCAAACCCTGGCGACACAAATCGCGCTGGGCGCGAAACCGCGCGCCTACAATCAGCACATCGGCGCATTTGGCCGCTTTCCGTACGCCGGCCCGTCCGGGCCATCTCCCCTCAACTGCCGGGACATCACGATGGAAATCAACACCTATCTGTTCTTCAACGGCACGTGTGACGAAGCGATCGCGTTTTACAGCGAAGCACTCGGTGCCAAGGAAATGTTCAAGATGCGCTTCAAGGACGCGCCGCCCAATCCGGAACAACCGACCCCGCCCGAACTCGCCGACAAGGTCATGCATGCATCGCTGCAGATCGGCGAGTCGATCGTGATGATGTCGGACGGCGGCTGCATGAGCGAGCAGAAGACCTTCAGCGGCTTCAGCGTCTCGCTGACCGGCTCGGACGCCGCCGATGGGCAACGCCTGTTCGATGCGCTCGCGAAGGGCGGCAACGTCATGATGCCGTACCAGAAGACCTTCTGGTCGCCGGGTTTCGGCATGCTGACCGACCGCTTCGGCGTGCACTGGATGGTCACGGCGCCGCCGCAGGAACAGCCGAGCTGAACGCGCGCTGTCTCACATGACCTGATGCGTGCGCTCGATGTTCCAGTTCGGCTCCGTGGCGAGCACGAGCGCGCGCAACTGATCGACCTGCTCCTCGACGCGCTGGCCCAGCCAGCGTGCCCCTTCGAGATCCGCGCCGAGTGCGGGTGACGCGCCCGCGAGAGCGATCGCGCAGTCTGGCGGCATCGTGGCCGCACGCAACGCCTCCGACGCCACCACATGGCGGCTCCCGCCGCCAAAACGCAACGCGCGCGCGGTCGCGAGCAACATCGCGCGCACCCGCCCCGCGCGTTCGGCGAAGGCGCATTGCACGCTGCGCTGCTCGGCATGTTCGAGCCCCGTCGACATCATTTCAAGCGCGCTCAACAGTGAACGGTGCAGCCGCTGAATCTGTTCGAGCTGCGCCAGCGGCACGTCGATCTCCTTGGCCACCGACGGCATCAGCGCACGCAACTGCACGAGGCGCGTATTGAGGCGCATGAAGGTCTCGATCTGTACGTCGGCATCGATGTGTTCGCCGTTCACGAGCGCCGTGTAGACGCGTGCACATTCGCGCAGATTGTCGGCGAGCGCATAGCGCCACGAATAGGTCGCGTGCAGCGGCAGCGCGAACGAGAACGCCAGTGCGATCACGATGCCGATCATCACATTGAGCGTGCGCCACAGGCCGGTATCGATCAGGTTGTCGCCGTGACCGGCGACGATGCACATAGTGATGGCCGTGAGCAGCGCGACATAGCCGGGCTTGCCGATCGCGTAGTAGCCGCACACGGCCGCCACCAGCGACATCAATCCATAGGTGAGCGGCAACGATCCGGTCGCAGCCAGCACGACGATCAGCGACAGCCCGATCAGCGCGCCGAGCAGCGTGCCGAGCGCGCGCTCGGCGGCCTTCTTGCGGATGTTGCCGTGGTGCTGCAGCCCGCCGATCACGACCAGCAGCGTCACCGAGGCCCAGATGCCGTGCGGTACGTTGATGCCGGTCGTCGCGAGGATCGACGCGAGCATCGCGAGGCCCACGCGCACGCTATGGATCATCTTGGCGTTGCGATAGCGATAGAACGGCGACGTGAACGCCCGCCACATGCGCGCGAGCCATGAGCGGCGGCGCGGCGAGGCGCGCACAGCGGGACGGGGATCGATGGAGGCCATGAGCGCAACGCGGACGCGGTGACGCCCGCAACGGTGCCGAGGCACCTATCGTGCACCATAAAAAGAACAGCCCGCAACTCTTCGTTGCGGGCTTGGGAAGCTGGGGTGCTGCGGCTACCCGTCGCTCAGCTTTCGACGACGTCGAGATAGTCTTCCGGACGCGTACGATCGACGGCCTTTTCCATGCCGGACAGATGCACGACGGCGCTCACCACGACCGCGACGACGAGGTTCACGATCAGCGACCACACCGCGGCGTAGCCCGGAATGTCCACACCGAACAGATGCACGACGAAGATCGAGCCCTTGAGGCTCAGCGAGACCGCCATCCATGTGCCGATCGCGATGCCCACGGCCCAGCCGAGCAGCAGACCGCGCCAGTCGAGCATGCGCGTATAGAGGCCGAGCACGATCGCGGGCAGCGTCTGGATGATCCAGATCCCGCCGAGCAGTTGCAGCTGGATTGCATAGGTGAGCGGCAGCCCGAGGATGAACGCCACCGCGCCGACCTTCACGATCAGCGAGACCATCTTCGCGATGTTGGTCTCCTGCTCGTGATTCATGTTGCGGTTGATGAACTCCTTGTGGATGTTGCGCGTATAGAGGTTGGCGGCCGCGATCGACATGATCGCCGCCGGCACCAGGGCACCGATGCCGATCGCCGCGAACGCGACACCGACGAACCACGACGGGAAGAAATGCAGGAACAACGCCGGCACCGCGAAGTTCGGGCCGAAGGCCTTGAAGTACGGTGCGAACTCGGGCATGTCCTTCACGCCCGAGGCGAGCGCCATGTAGCCGAGCAGCGCGAGCAGGCCGAGCACGAGCGAGTACGCGGGCAGCATCGCCATGTTGCGGCGGATCGTGTTGCCCGACGACGACGACAGCACCGCCGTGATCGAATGCGGATACAGGAACAGCGCGAGCGCGGAGCCGACCGCGAGCGTGGCATAAGCGCTGTAGCCATTGAGGCTCGACGCATCGGGTGCCTTGAGCAGCAGCTTGGCCGGCGGCACGGCGCCGAAGATATGGCCGAAGCCGCCCATCTGCGCCGGAATCACGATGATGGCCACCGCGATCGTGATGTAGATGAGCAAGTCCTTGACGACGGCGATCATCGCGGGCGCACGCAGGCCCGAGGTGTACGTGTAGGCCGCGAGAATCGCGAACGCGATGATGAGCGGCAGATCGCCGACGAAGCCGGTCGTGTCGAAGCCGAGCGCACCGATCACCACTTCGATGCCGACCAGCTGCAGTGCGATGTACGGCATGGTCGCGACGATGCCGGTCACGGCGATCGCGAGCGCGAGCACGCGGCTGCCGTAACGCGCGTTCACGAAATCGGCCGAAGTCACATAGCGATGGCGCTTGGCGATCGCCCACAACTTCGGAAACACGACGAACGCGAACGGATAGATGAGGATCGTGTATGGCAGCGCGAAGAAACCCGTTGCACCCGCACCGAACACCAGTGCCGGCACCGCGATGAACGTATAGGCCGTGTACAGATCGCCGCCGAGCAGGAACCACGTGACGACCGTGCCGAAGCGTCGGCCGCCGAGACCCCACTCGTCGAGATGCGCGAGATCGCCACGACGCCAGTGCGCGGCGACGAAGCCGAGAATCGTGACACCGATGAAAAAGAGGATGAAGACGAAGGTCGCGGTGATGTTCATTGCGCGCCTCCTTGCGGACGCTTCGAGCGCGTCTTGGTCTTCTGATAGACGACAGCCGTGATGACGGCGCTGATCAGCACCCAGAGCAACTGATACCAGTAGAAGAACGGGAAGTCCCACAGCGTGGGTTCGATCCTGTTGTACGACGGCACCCAGATCATGGCGATCCAGGGCAGCACTAACAGCCATAGCCAGCGACGGCTGGCCCTTCGGGTATCGGCGTCGGCGTCGTGAGCCATGACGTCTCCTCTTTCATTATATTGATCTGTGGTCCGCCGGTGTCGGGCGGACTTCGGCAGGTCCGGCGAACGGTGTTTGCTCGCGCGTTTCCTGGGTCCCCGCAATCGCTCAAAAAGACTATGGAGTCACCTGGAGCCGGTCAAGCAGGGTCAACCCGAATCGGGGCCGCAATCGCTCACGACGACGACGCACCGCAACCGGCGCGCGCAAAAAAAAGGTTCATCGCAGGAAACCGTGGAGCATGAAGGAGTAGTTGAGTACCCTGAGGCCTGACTTGATGAAGCTCAGGAGGCAGAGTTGCTCGATCGCAAGGCACTTCAGGCATTGGGTTGCTGGACGGGTTACCGGCTTGAGCGCGTGGAATGGCCGCAAGGTGAAGGTCATACGCTGTCGCTGTATCTGAAGCCGGCCGGCAAGGTCATGTACTGCGAGCAGTGCGGCGCGCGTTGCCAGCAGATCCACGAGACCACCGTGCGGCGAGTGCGCGATCTACCCCTGTTTGAGTACCGGGTCGTGCTGCATGTCCCGCGCCGGCGGGTCTGGTGTGAGCACTGCGGTGGCCCACGGCTGGAGAAGCTGGACTGGCTGGGCCGTTATCAGCGGGTGACCGAGCGTTTTGCGAAGGCGTGCGAGAAGCTGCTGCAGGCGGCCAGCGTACAGGCGGTGGCGGCTTTCTACGGTCTGGGCTGGCACACGGTCAAATCGATCGACAAGATGCGCTTGCGTGCGCGTGTGGTCGAGCCAGACTGGTCGACCATCCGCTACCTGGCGATGGACGAGTTTGCGCTCCATAAAGGCCATCGTTACGCCACGGTGGTGGTCGATCCTGTGGGCCGGCAGGTGCTCTGGATCGGACAGGGACGCTCACGCGAGACGGCCCGGGCCTTCTTCGAACAGTTGCCGGCGGGCGTTGCTGAGCGCATCGAGGCGGTTGCAATCGACATGACAACGGCCTACGAGCTGGAGATCAACGCACATTGCCCGCAGGCTGAAATCGTCTACGACCTGTTTCATGTGGTGGCCAAATACGGACGCGAAGTGATCGACCGGGTACGGGTCGATCAGGCCAACCAGCTTCGCCATGACCGGCCCGCGCGCAAGATCCTGAAGTCCAGCCGCTGGCTGCTGCTGCGCAACCACCGCAATCTGAAGCCCGACCAGTCGGTGCACCTGAAGGAATTACTGGCGGCCAATGAGCCGTTGATGTGTGTCTACGTGCTGCGTGACGAGCTCAAGCGTCTGTGGTTCCAGCGTAACCCCACCCAGGCACAAGAGGCCTGGGAGCAATGGCTCGAGCAAGCCCGGCAAAGCGGAATTGACGCTCTGCAACTGTTCGCCCGGCGCCTGCAAGGCTACTGGCACGGGATTGTGGCGCGCTGCCGCCATGCGCTGAACACCAGCATCGTCGAAGGGATCAACAACACCATCAAGGTCATCAAGCGGCGAGCTTACGGCTACCGCGACGAGGAGTACTTCTTCCTGAAGATCCGCGCCGCGTTCCCCGGTAATCGTCGATGAACCAAAAAAAAGCGCCGGCCTCGATGGCCGGCGCTATAGCGCGTCCTCTTGTGCGGGGACAGGGTGTCCCCGCTGCCGCGATCAGATCGAGAAGTTCTCGCCGTTCTGACCGCTCGATTCGCGCAATCCCTTCAGCCACTGCGCGGCAGGCAAGCCGAGCTTCGTTTCGAGCACTCGCGCGCGCTTTTCCAGCAGTGCATATGGCACCTCGAGCGCCGGGCCCGAGAAGGCGAGCGCGACGCGATTGCCGTCGTGAACTTCGGGCAATGCGATCACGCGACCCTCGAATGCCTCGTTCAGGCGCTTCATGTTGCGCACGAAGCTCGGATGGTCGCCGAACAGGTTGATCGTCGCGACGCCCGCGTCGGTGAGACACGCACGCACCGCGCGATAGAACGCGACGCTGTCGAGCACCGGGCCGCGTGCGGTCGCGTCATACACGTCGATCTGCAATGCGCCGATCGTGCCGTGATTTGCGCGGTCCTGCACGAAGTCCCATGCGTCGCGCTCGTGCACCGTGAGGCGCGCGTCGTCGGCGGGCAGTTCGAACATCGTGCGTGCGGCGACCACGACAGCGGGATTGAGCTCGACCGCTTCGACCTTCGCGGGCCGCAGATAGCGATGCGCGAACTTGGTGAGCGCAGCCGCGCCGAGACCGAGTTGCACGATGCGCTCGGGCGTCGCGAGAAAGAGCAGCCACGCCATCATTTGCTGCGCGTATTCGAGCTCGATGTGCTCCGGCTTCTTCAGGCGCATCGCGCCTTGCACCCATTCGGTGCCGAAGTGCAGATAGCGCACGCCACCCTCTTCCGAGAACGTGACCGGCGCGAAGCGCGGCTTGCGCGGCGCGTCGATCACCGGGGCGTCGTCGAGGGCATCGTCGGCGCGCTTCGCACGGGATGCCGCGCGCTTGTTCGTCGTCGGGGCTTCGTCGCGCGTCTGGGCGAACGCGCGCGCTTCAGCCGAAGCGCGCTTGATAAGAGTCGTCATAGGGAAACTTTCGCGTGAGAACGCAGATTGCGCAGGTTGAACCGGACGAGAGGATAGCACTCTCGCGCGAACGCCCCGTTGAAAAAGCGCTCAGGACGCGAGTGCCGGCCCCAGTCCATCGATGAGCGGCCGCAGCAGCGCCGCGTCCGGGCGCCAGCGCGCGAGCGAGCTGCGATAGATCGGCGTGCGCACCTGCAGCGCGCTGGCCGTGTGCACTTCGCGCTCGGTGCGATGAAACGCGAGGCAGCGCGCGTCCCAGTCGAGGCCGCAATGCGCGAGCATGCGGCGCACGTTGCCCTCGAGATCGTCGACGAGATCTTCGTACTGCACCTCGAGCATCACGCCCTCGGGCAGCACGCGGCGCCAATGCGCCATCAATGCGTCGTAGGCGCGATAGTAGCGGCCGAGTTCACCGAGATCCTGACCGAAGGGTACGTCGCGCAGTGGACGCGAAAAGATCGACAGACAAGTATCGAGCGGCGAGCGGCGGCTATGGATGAAGCGCGCGTTCGGCAACGCGAGATGAATGAAACCGACGTTCATGAAGTTGAACAAGTACTTGTCGACGATGCGCCGCGATGACCCGTCTGCGCCCGGTTGCTCCGCGATCCGGCGCAGATAGTCGGCGCCGAGCGCCGACCATTGCGCGGCACTCGAAGCATCGAGACCTTCGAGACTGAGCTTGCCGGCATCGTTGGCGTCACCTTGCACGATGGCCGCCGAGAGCGCCTTGCCGAAGTCGGGGCATTCGCCGAGACCGAATACAGCGGGATGGCTCGCGAGGATCTGCTCGATCAGCGTCGAGCCGGAGCGCGGCATACCGATCACGAAGACCGGCGCATCCGAGGCATCGCCGAGCCCGTGCTTTGCGCGCAGCGTACGCGCCGGGAAAAAACCGGGCAACTGCGCGAAAAGGCCTAGCGTTATGGCCTCATCGTAGGCCGTGCGCTGACGCGCGAGTGCGTTGGCCATCATCTGATGTGTGAACGAGCGGTCGTTCTGTCCGATGTCGGCGAGCGCCTGACCGAAGGCAAAGTTTGCTTCGATCTGGTTTGGCACGGGCTGGCCGTGCCCCTCGGTCGCCAGACGTTCGAGCGCGCTGAAGCACGGATCGTCGGGCTTCAGACGATGCGTCTGTACGAGGTTGCGGTAGTAGAGTCCGCATTGCGGCGCGAGCTGGATCGCCGAGCGGTACGCCTCGTGCGCCTCGTCGAAGCGGCCGAGGGTTTGCAGACAGTTGCCGAGATTGTTGAACGAGCCGTCCGCGCCGCGGTTCAGGCGCAGCGCTTCGCGATAGCTCGTCACGGCGTCGGCGGGCTTGCCCATTTGTTCGAGCGCCCAGCCGCGCGCGTGCCACAGGTCCGCATCGTCACTTATGCGCTCGCACGCATCGCGATAGACCGCGAGCGCATCATCGAGACACCCTTGTTGCATCAGCGCGGCGCCCAGTGCCTTCGCAGCGCCCGCATGGGCCGGTTCCAGCATCACCGCGCGGCGGTAGCACTCAACCGCGCGGTCGAGATCGCCGCGCGCCACGCACGCGGTGCCTTCGTCCATCCATTGCTGCGCGCTCCCGGGCCGCGTATCGCGCGTCGTCGACATCAAAAATTCCCTTTCCCAAAGCTCGATCACGCCGGCGCCGACCGCTTCAAACTTCGCGGGTCTTCGGTAACGGCGCCGACCGCCAGAAGTTAGCAGGAACGGGGCAAAACTTGATTGCGGAATATGACCGGCCCTTGCGCGCGGCTTACGCGGGAATAACGGGGCCCGTAAGCTTGCCTGCGCAACTACTGTTGCTGCGACGCGCCGTGCTTGAACGATTCGAGTTCGCTCGAGAAACGCTGGTTGCGCTGGCCATTGCTGCCGTAGTACTCCTCGACCGACTTCACCCAGCGGCCGACATCCGGTGCGTACCAGAAAGCCATATACGTGCGTCCGGTCGCGGTGACCGGTGCGACGTTGCGGGCCTGCGCCACGACGGTCGCGCCGGCCTGATTGTGAATCGCCATCGACGAGGCCACCTGCGCAGGCGCGACTTCCGCGGTCCAGTCCCCTTCCGCCTCGACCTTGATCGTCTCGAACTTGCCGCCGGCGACCTCGATCGTTTCGGGACCCACCACCTTGAAGTGCGTATCAAAGGATTCCGAACTATGCTGCACGTTGGGATGCAGCTCGGTGTACTTCACGTCCCAGCTCTTGCCGCTCGAAAGCGGAAACGACAAGGGCCGGTTGACGAGCGTTTCAGAGCCGTTCACGTTGCGCGAGCGACTCCAGTCCGCGCCTGCGATCAGCTCGCGCGCGGCCTGCGTGGAGCCCGCCTGCTTCGATTCGAAATAGATGTGATCCGAGGTCGTACGCAACACGACGATCTCGTCATGCGACTGGCGCCATCCGTTCGGTGCGGTTTCCACGGTGTCGACATAGGTCCACGTATCGCCGGGCTGGAGCGCCGGCGCCGGGACCGATGCGGCGTAGCCGAAAGCGGGAGCGACGAGCAATGACAGGAACAGCGTCTTTGTTTTTCTCATGGTCGGGATCGTTGTGGTTGTCTGCGTCGGCCATTCTAGGAATGCGGGCTTTCGATTGCACAACAAGGGAAGGACGGTGGTGGTTCGTGCACTGCGCTTCAGCCACGACATCCCACAGGTCGATGCGATGTTGGAGCAACGCTCAGTCACAAGAAAGAAAACCTGATCTCTCCTTGTCATCTGTATCCAATAGGATACAATCAATGCATGAACACGATCAATCGCACGGCGGAGTTCAGCCGGTGGCTTGCTGAACTAAAGGATCTGAGGGCTCGCGCACGGATTCTGGTTCGCATCCGGAATGCCGAACTCGGCAACCTCGGCGACTACAAGGTGCTGGACCACGGTGTATGTGAGATGAGAATTGACTTCGGTCCCGGTTACCGAGTCTATTTTGCTCGAGAAGGCCGGATCGTTTATCTATTGCTGTGCGGTGGCGACAAGTCCACCCAGAAAGTGGACATCAAACGCGCCGCGACCCTTTGGGCCGAGATTGCCAAGGAGCAGCCATGAATAAGTATGAAATCTCACGCTTTGACGTGACCGATTACCTCGACAGCGAGGAAATGATTGCTGAATACCTGAATGCTGCTCTCGAGCAAGGGGACGCGGACCTGTTAGTCGCGGCCATCGCGGATGTAGCCAAAGCCCGTGGCATAGCAAAAGTTGCGGCTGACGCCGGGCTGGGTAGAGAAAGCCTCTACAAAACTCTTGCCCCCGGATCAAAACCGAAGCTCGAGACAGTGTTCAAACTGCTTCATGCACTTGGCGTAAAGCTCACCGCCGCGCCGGCTCCCGACCACGTCTGATTTGGCGATGCAACGCCTGGCGAAGAGCGGGCGTTGCATCGCCAGAAACCGACGCACGAGCCAGTCAGCCAGCAGTGCACGACCTTGCTCGTCGGCTTCGGATACAACGACAATAGGTGGTCATTCCACGCGCGCTAACCGGTATTCTGCCCAGCAATTCAATATCGAATCAGTGCGCCAAGTATTGCTGAAGTCGACGCCAGTCCGCCATTTTTTCCTTATAAGAAACTGCCGCGTGCGCCGGACTGCTCGAAGGCAAACGAACGAGTCGATATTGACTGGCCTTCGCACCGAGTGCACGCGTCCCGATCCGCTCGGCAGTGCCCCCATTGAACGCGATGGCAACCAGACTCGGCAAGGTGTCCACGAGCGCGACGAGATCGTTGCTCGCATGCTCACGTATACTGCTATCGAGACTACCGACGCGCCGTGCTTCGGCCACGACATCCCACAGGCCGATGCGATGTGCGAGCAACGTATCGAGTCGACTGAGATAGTCCATGCCAACCAGATCGCGCCCGATCACCTCGCCCACCAGCGCCCAGAACTTGTTCTGCTTATGCGCGTAATACTGGCTCTGCGCGAGCGATATCTCGCCGGGCAGGCTGCCAAGAATCAGCACCCGCGTATGCCGATCCACCACCGGGGCGAACGAGCGCTTGAGCATCAAGCCACGCTCGCCGGTGAGCACAGTCCGCGCCCGTGCCTCATCGCGCGTCCTTGTCCTTGCGCGCGAGCGTCGAGCCCCCTTGCGAGCGCGCCGACGTATGGTCCAGCGCTCCGCGTTCGCGTCCCGGATGCGTGCCGCGCGGCGCCATCGCGCCGGCCAGATGCGCCCATAGCGCCGGCAACATGCATTCGGTGACCATCAGCGGTGCACCGTGTCGCTCGAACACCGAGCGCCGCGCCACGAAGGTGTGAGGCGCGCGCTCGACGCTCTCGCGCGCGGCGAGCGCGTGCAGCGGATGATGGGCGGCAATGCGCCGGCTCACGAGCGCCGAGCGCGCGACGCTGCTGTCGCTATAGAGCAGTTCCGCGAGCGGACGGGTGCGCAGGCGCCGCATCGCCTGCCAGATGCCGAGGCTCGCGGCGAGCGGCGTGATGCTGTGCGCGGCGACGTAAGGCACGCCATCGACCGAGAGCACGACTTCGCGCACCCATACCGGTGCGCGCGGCGCGAGTGCCAGCGCCGCGCATTCATCGGACCATGGCAGCGCGACCACCTCGCGCGTGATGCGCACCTCGACTGCGCCGAGCGTGCGCAGATGCGCGGTGAGCGAACCACCGCGCGTCAGCCAGTCGCGCTGGTGTCGAGTGAAAGCGGGCAGCGGCGTGGCGCGCCAGTGCGCATCGGCGGCATCGAAACGAATAGGCATGGCGCGCATTATAAGTCGCCACTGCGCATCGGCGCGCCCGGCGCGCCACCCCGTCAGGCGTGCGGACGACCCATGCCGCTCAGGCGTTCGATCACCCGCGCGAGCACGTCGCCCCACTCGCCCGCACGCGTCTGCCGGAACACCTGCACGCTGTCGTACCACGCTTGCGTTTCACCCGTGCCCCAGCACCAGTGCGAGACGCGATCGAGCATCGCCAGCACCGGCACGCCGAGCGCGCCGCCCAGGTGCAACGGCGCGCTGTCGATCGTCACGACCGCATCGAGCGCGCTCAGGTGCGCGGCGACGTCCTCGAAGTCGTCGCGATAGTGCGAGGTCAGATCGCAGCACAGGGCCGGCGCAGGCAGCGCGGTCTGGCCCGGCGTGAGCGGATGGAATACGACGTGCGCAAGCGCAAGGAGCGGTGCGAGCGTGTCGAGCCCCATCGAGCGTTGCGCGTCACGGCGATGCGTGGGACTGCCGCGCCACGCGAGGCCGACCTGCAGCGCGGCGCGCTGCGGCGTCGCCGCTTCGATCAGTTGGCGCCATGCGGCGATGCGCGCTTCATCGGCGCGCAGGTAGGGCACGCCCCTCACCTGCACCGGCTGCAGGTTCAGCATCAGCGGCACGCTCATCATCGGCAAGCAGAAGTCGGGGCGGCGCAGCGCACCGTCCTCGATGGCCACGCACGGGACGTAATGGCGCGAGAACAGGCCGCGCAGCGCGCGCCGGCAGGCCAGCACCAGTTGGCCGCCTTCGTCGCGTACTCGTGCTGCGAGCGGCGCGATGAAGCGCATCATCTGGATGTCGTCGCCGTTACCCTGCTCGCTGTAGACGACGAGCGTGCGTCCCGCGAGCGGCTCGCCGCGCCAGCGCGGTGCGACCGTGCTCATCAGCGTGACGACGTTGTTCGCCTCGCGGTCACGGCGCGCGAGGCGCGCCTCGTAGCGCGGCCAGCCGGTCTCCCACGCGCCACGGCGCAATTCGAGCTGCGCGAGATCGACGGCGGCGTCCGTGTGCTGTGGCGCGATGGCGAGCGCGGCTTCGTCGAGTCGTGCTGCTTCGTCGTAGCGCGCCTCTTCGGCGACGAAATACGCCAGCGCCGCCAGCACGTCGGCATTGCCGGGCGCCGCGCGATCGAGCGCGCGCATCGTGGCGACGGCTGCAGCCGCATCGAAGCGATGCCACTGGGCATTCGCGAGTTGCCACGCGAACTCCGCGTTCGTCGCGTCGCGCGCGAGCATCGCGGTGCTGATCTGTTCGATGGTGCTCCAGTCGCCCATGGCACGGCACGCGAGTACTACTTGCAGCGCAAGCGGCGCCGCGTTCGCGGTGTCGCCCGCCAACTGCCACGCGCGCAGCAGCGCATCGCGGCGCACGGCGCGCGAGCCGGCGTCGCCGACGGGTTCGAGCGCCGCCGCGATGCGGCATTGCGCGTCCATGTCGTGCGCGTGACGAACCGTCGATACGGCGACCAGCCGCAACGCGGCATCGCGCTCGCCGCAGCAGTCAGCGAGCCAGCCGGCCCACTGCAGCGCTTCATCGACGGGAAAGAGGCGCGCGGCTTCGTCGAGATAGTGGCGCGCTGCTGCCTCCTGGCCCTGCGCATCGGCGAACAGCGCAAGGCGCACGTAGCGCGCGCCGCGCGTGAGCGCATCGGCGGCTTGCCATGCGTGGCGATACGCAGCGTCGAGCGTGCCCGCGCTCGCGCGCAGATCCGCTTCGAGCAGCGATGTAACGCCGAGCGCGTCGAACCTCGCGGCAAGGGCTTGCGCGGCCCCGACGCCGCGCTCGCGCAAGGTCATCCAGACATCGCGAAACGGATCATCGGTGGGGCGTTCGGTGTTCGGGGAGTTCGGGTTCATGAGCGGCGGCGCTCTCGTGGCGCCAGACAATCGGCAAGCGCACAACTTACTGCCACGCCCGCGATAGCCGTCTCAAAACCCATACGAAAAAACACCCCGCCGGTGCGTGCCAGGCGGGGTGTTTCAGGACCTCAGCGGTCCACCGCGCGACTCAACGCGCGAGCAGCAGCGCGTTGGTGCGCTTCACGAAGCTCGACGGGTCTTCGAGCGCGCCGCCTTCCGCGAGCAGCGCCTGATCGAACAGCAGATGGCACCAGTCCGCGAAGTCCGCGCTGTCGGTCGAGAGCGCCTTCACGAGCGGATGCTCGGGGTTCACTTCGAGAATCGGATGGAACATCGGCGCCTGCTGGCCCGCGGCCTTGAGCATGCGCTGCAGATAGCCGCTCATGTCGCCTTCGTCGGCGACGAGGCACGACGGCGAATCGGTGAGGCGGAACGTGAGACGCACGTCCTTGGCCTTGTCCTTGAGCGCTTCCTTCATCTTCTCGACGAGCGGCTTGAAGTCTTCGCCGACCTTCTCCTGCTGCGCCTTTTCTTCATCGTTGAGCGCGCCGAGATCGAGGTCGCCGCGCGCGACGCTCGCGAGCGGCTTGCCGTCGAATTCGCTCAGCGACGACAGCATCCACTCGTCGACGCGATCGGTGAGCAGCAGCACTTCGACGCCCTTCTTGCGGAACACTTCGAGGTGCGGGCTGTTCTTCGCGGCCTGCCACGTGTCGGCGGTGACGTAGTAGATCTTGGTCTGCTCGGGCTTCATGCGCGCGACGTAGTCGGCGAACGACACGGTCTGCTCGCTGCTGTCGTTATGCGTCGAAGCGAAGCGCAGCAGCTTGGCGATGCGCTCGCGGTTCGCGTGGTCCTCGCCGACGCCTTCCTTGAGCACCTGGCCGAACTCGCTCCAGAAGGTCGTGTACTTCGCCTTCTCTTCGCCCTTCGCTTCGACGTCGGTCTGCGCGTTCGCCATGTCGTCGAGCATCGACAGCACGCGCTTCGTGACGCCATCGCGGATCGCGCGCACGTCGCGGCTTTCCTGCAGGATTTCGCGCGAAACGTTGAGCGGCAGATCGCTCGAATCGACCACGCCCTTCACGAAACGCAGATACGCCGGCAGCAACTGCTCGGCTTCGTCCATGATGAACACGCGCTTCACATAGAGCTTCAGACCGCCGCGATGATCGCGGTTCCACAGATCGAACGGCGCATGCGCGGGCACGTACAGCAACTGCGTATATTCGCTGCGGCCTTCGACGCGGTTATGCGTCCAGCTGAGCGGATTGTCGTGATCGTGCGCGATGTGCTGGTAGAACTGCTGATACTGCTCGTCGGTGATGTCGTTCTTCGAGCGCGTCCACAGGGCGCTCGCCTGGTTGACGGTCTCGTCTTCGTCGCGCGCGACCATCTCGCTCTTTTCCGCGTCCCATTCTTCCCTCTGCATGAGGATGGGGAGCGCCACGTGGTCCGAGTACTTCTGGATGATCTGCTTGAGCTTCCACGACGACAGCAGCTCGTCCTCGTCCGCGCGCAGATGCAGCGTGATGGTCGTGCCGCGCGGCGCGCGCTCGATCGTCTCGACGGTGAAGTCGCCCTCGCCGTGGCTTTCCCAGCGCACGCCCTCGGCAGCCGGCAGACCCGCGCGGCGGCTCTCGACCGTGATGCGGTCCGCGACGATGAAGCCCGAATAGAAGCCGACGCCGAACTGGCCGATCAGCGCCGCGTCCTTCTGCTGGTCGCCCGAGAGCTTGCCGAAGAACTCCTTGGTGCCCGAGCGCGCGATCGTGCCGAGGTTCGCGACCGCCTCGTCATGGCTCATGCCGATGCCGTTGTCGTCGATCGTGAGGGTGCGCGCGGCCTTGTCGTAGGCGATGCGGATGCGCAGGTTCGCATCGTTCTCGTAGAGCGCGCTGTCGGCGATGGCCTCGAAGCGCAGCTTGTCGGCGGCGTCCGACGCGTTGGAGATCAGCTCGCGCAGGAAAATTTCCTTGTTGCTGTAAAGCGAGTGGATCATCAGGTGCAGAAGCTGTTTCACTTCTGCCTGGAAGCTCATGGTTTCTTGTGCCACGGTCGGGTTTCCTCTCTGAATGTTGCAGCGATGTGTGTTCGCGTCCGGGCGCGCCCGGTCGATGCCGCGCGCGTGCTGGGCGCGCATATGGGGATGTGGCCGGCGGCTTTCAAGGGGCGCTCGCGCCCCGGCGCGTGACGCCGTCCAGGTAGCGCGCGAGGAACGTGGCGAGCGCCGGGTCGCCGCAATTGGCGACGTTGAAGCGCATCCACGTGGTCGGCGACTGGTGCGGCGAAAAGAGACTGCCTGGCGCCAGCAGGAAGCCGGCCTCGTGGCCGGCCGCCGTGAGCGCGTCGGCATCGACGCCGGTGTCGGCCCACAGGAACATGCCCGCACCGGGCGACATGAAGAGCTTCAGGCCCACCCGTTCGAGCATCCGCGCAGTCTTGTCGCGCACGCCGTCGAGCCGCCCGCGCAGGCGCTCGACATGGCGCCGGTAATGGCCCTCGGTCAGCACGCGATAGAGCACGCGCTCGTTGAGTTCGGGACTCGTCATGCCGACCAGCATTTTCTGGTCGCTGACCGCGTCGACGACTTCGCGGCGCGCGGCGATGAAGCCCACGCGCAGGTTCGGGGCGAGCGTCTTCGAGAAGCTGCCGAGATAGATCACGCGGCGCAGCTGGTCGAGGCTCGCGAGCCGCGTGGCCGGATAGCCGGCCGGACACAGGTCGCCGTAGATGTCGTCCTCGACGACGATGAAATCGTATTGCTCGGCGAGGCGCAGGATGCGGAACGCCTGGGCGGCCGTGAGCGAGGTGCCGGTCGGATTCTGCAGCACCGAGTTGATCACGAGCATCTTCGGGCGCCACGTCTGCACCAGCGCCTCGAACGCGTCGAGATCGGGCCCCTCGGGCGTGTACGGCAGGCCGACGAGCCGCGCGCCTTGCGCCGCGAAGCGGCCGAACATCTGGAACCAGGCGGGGTCGCCGACGACCACCGTGTCGCCGGGCTCGACGTAGAGGCGCGCGAGCAGGTCGATGGCCTGGGTCACGCCCGAGACGAGCACCATCTGCTCGGGCGAAGCGCCGATTTCGAGTTCTTCGAGACGCGTCTGCAATTGCTGGCGCAGCGGCAGGAAACCCTGCGGCGAGCCGAAGCCGAGCAGCTGCGCGCCGCTTTGCCGCCCGAGCGAGCGCAGCGCGCCGGTGATCAGCTCGCCGTCGAGCCAGCGGCCCGGCAGGTAGCCGAGCCCCGGCCCTTTTTCGGGCCGCGTCGAGGCGTGCAGCATGTTGCGCAACAGCCAGACGACGTCGATCGTGCTCGGCGCCGGCGCGCGTTCGAGCGCCACGGCCACCGGCGCGTCGTTGGCGGCGCCGGCCGGCGCAGCGCGCCGCTCGCCCGGACTCACGAGCGCGAGACGCTCGCGCACATAGAAGCCCGAGCCGCGCCGCGAATCGAGATAACCCTGCGCGACCAGCCGCTCATAGGCCTCGACGACGGTAAAGCGCGACACGCCCTTGTCGAGCGCGAGCTTGCGGATGGACGGCATGCGCATGCCGGGGCGGAACACGCGTTCCTCGATACGGCGGCGGCCCCACTGCACGAGCTGGTCCACCAGCGTGAGCGAGGCGGCGTCATGGGGGGCGGGAATCTGGTCGAGCGGGACGGACGACATGGCGGCTCCAACTGTACCGAACACTATCGGGTCGATTGTACCGTTACTGTGCTGGTCCCTCCCGATACATTTGACGCTCGGGTTGCCGTCGCTCAAGCAAGCACGTGCGAGCGCGTTATGCTGACGGCCCCGCCGCGGCGAGCGCCAACGCTCGCCGTGGGCTCACCCGTTTGATTGAACTCCATGACCGCACCCCTGATTCAGCTCGATCACCTCGTCGTCTCCGCCCGCACGCTCGAAGAAGGCGTGGAGTACGTCGCCGCCGCGCTCGGCGTCACGCCCTCGGGCGGCGGCGCCCATGCGCTGATGCGCACGCACAACCGGCTCGTCGGCCTGTGGGGCGGCGTGTATCTGGAGGTGATCGCAATCGACCCGGACGCGCGCGGCGAGGGACGCCCGCGCTGGTTCGCGCTCGATGACGAAGCCGTGGCCGCGCGTCTCGCCAAGGGGCCGTACCTGTCGCACTGGGTCGCCCGCGTCGAGCGTCCGCGCAGCCTCACGCGCTGGCAGACACAGTATCCGGCGCGCATCGCGCCTGGCATGGCAATGTCGCGCGGCGAACTGAGCTGGACGCTGACCGTACCCGCCGATGGCGCCTTCCCCTGCTGGCAAGGCGCGGGCGACGGCGTCCTGCCCTCGCTGATCCAGTGGGACACGGCGCGCCATCCGGCGGCGCTGCTGCCTGAAACGGGTATCGCGCTGAAGAAGCTCCAGGGCTGGCATCCGCAGGCGGCCTTGCTCGCCGAACAACTCGCGTGGCTCGGCGCGGCCCATCTGATCGACCTGCAACCCACCGACGGCACGCCCACGCTCGCCGCCGAATTCGAAACCCCGGACGGCCCGCGCACGCTCGGCGGGCTGCCGACCCTCGCCGAGCCCGAACCGAGCGCCGCCCGCCCCGCGCGCGCTGCCAGGTCGCGCAAGGCCGCGGCGAGCGCGACTCCGTCCCCCGATACCGAAACCCATGAAAGCACGTGAAACCCAAGGCATGCTGCTCGGCCTCGTCGGCGTGATGATTTTCAGCCTCACGCTGCCGATGACGCGCATCGTCGTCACCGAATTCCATCCGCTCCTCAACGGCCTCGGCCGGGCGCTCGCCGCCGCCGTGCCGGCCGCGCTGCTGCTCGCGTGGCGCCGCGAGCGCTGGCCGAACCGGCGCCAGCTCAAGGGCCTCGCGGTCGTCTCGCTTGGCGTGATCGTCGCGTTTCCGGTGTTTTCGGCGTGGGCCATGAAGAGCGTGCCCGCCTCGCACGGCGCCATCGTCAACGGTTTGCAGCCGCTCGCGGTCGCGATCTACGCGGCGTGGCTCTCGCACGAGCGGCCCTCGAAGGCGTTCTGGGCGAGCGCGCTCGCCGGCAGCGCACTGGTCGTCGCGTTCGCGTTCCAGGCGGGCGGCGGCTCGCTGCAGGCGGGCGACTTCCTGATGCTCGTCGCGGTCGGCATCGGCGCGCTCGGCTATGCGGAAGGCGCGCGGCTCGCGCGCGAGCTGGGCGGCTGGCAGGTGATCTGCTGGGCGCTCGTCGTGTCGGCACCGGTTCTCGTGCTGCCGGTCGGCTGGCTCGCGTGGCAGCATCACGTGCTGCATCCGGAGCCGGTCGCGCTCAAGACGTGGCTCGCCTTCGGCTATGTGACGCTCTTCTCGCAGTTCATCGGTTTTTTCGCGTGGTACGCGGGCCTCGCAATGGGCGGCACCGCGCGCGTGGGCCAGGTCCAGCTGCTGCAAATCTTCTTCACGATGGCGTTCTCAGCGCTGTTCTTCGGCGAGCATGTCGCACCCACCGCATGGCTCTACGCGGCCGCCGTGATCGCCACCGTCATGCTCGGACGGCGCGCCACCGTGCGCACCGTACCCGTTCCGGCGCGCGCGACCTGACGATTCGCGTCATAATCGAAGGTTTCCGGACGCGGCAAGCGTCCCCGTTTTTGCCCCATTGATCCGATTCACTGCAAGACTGACCGACCAGGAGACCTCATGGACCAAAGCGATCTTCAAGCCCCGCGGGCTTGGCAACTGTCTGAGCGCGCCCGCAAGCTGACCAGCTCGGCGATTCGCGAAATCCTCAAGGTCACCGAACGCCCCGAAGTCATCTCGTTCGCGGGCGGCCTGCCCTCGCCCGCCACTTTCCCGGCCGAGGAAATGCGCGCGGCCGCCGACCGCATCCTGCGCGACGAACCCGCCGGCGCGCTCCAGTACAGCGCAACCGAAGGCTACCTGCCGTTGCGCGAATGGGTCGCCGAGCGCCATTCGGTGGGCGGCGCGAAGATCCGTGCGTCGCAGGTGCTGATCACGACCGGCTCGCAGCAGGCGCTCGACCTGATCGGCAAGGTGCTGGTCTGCGAAGGCAGCCCGGTGCTCGTCGAAACGCCGACCTACCTCGGCGCGCTGCAGTCGTTCTCGCTCTATCAGCCGCACTACGTGCAGATGCCGACCGACGACAAGGGCCTCATCCCCGAGGCGCTCACGCCCGAACTCACGGCCGGCGCGCGTCTGCTCTACGCGATCCCGAACTTCCAGAACCCGACTGGCCGCCGCCTGCCGCTCGAACGCCGCCAGGCGCTCGCCGAGTTCGCGAAGCGCGCGCCATTCCCGGTCATCGAGGACGATCCGTACGGCGCGCTCGACTACGCGGGCACCCCGCTGCCGACGCTGCTCTCGATGGCGCCCGAACACATCGTCCATCTCGGCTCGTTCTCGAAGGTGCTCGCACCGGGCCTGCGCGTGGGCTACATCATTGCGCCCGAGGACCTGCACTTCAAACTCGTGCAGGCCAAGCAGGCCACCGACCTGCACACGCCGAGCTTCACCCAGCGCATCGTCCACGAAGTCGTGAAAGATGGCTTTCTCGACACGCACGTGCCGAAGGTGCGCGCGCTCTACCGCGACCAGTGCGAGGCCATGCACGCCTCGCTCGAACGCCACATGCCCGAGGGCGTGAGCTGGAATCGTCCGGAAGGCGGCATGTTCATCTGGGTGTCGGTGCCGGAGTCGATCGACACGATGAAGCTGCTCGAAGAAGCCGTCGCGCAAAACGTCGCGTTCGTGCCGGGCGCGCCGTTCTTCGCCAACGAGGCGCGCCACAACACGCTGCGCCTGTCGTTCGTGACCGTGCCGCCCGCGAAGATCGACGAAGGCGTCGCGAAGCTCGCCGCGCTGATCCGCGCACGCAGTTAAGCACGCAGCCAAGCACGCAAGGCGCGCGGCCCGTCGCGCGCTTTTCCCCGTTTCCCCTCTCGCACAAGGATTCCGATCATGGCTGACAACAACATCTACGACCGCCTCGAACAACTCGGCATCGAACTGCCCCAGGCCGGCGCGCCGGCGGCCGCCTACGTGATGAGCGCGCAAAGCGGCAACACGGTGTACCTCTCGGGTCACATCGCCAAGAAGGACGGCAAGGTGTGGGCCGGCAAGCTCGGCGACTCGCTCACGACCGCGGAAGGCCAGGCCGCCGCGCGCTCGATCGCGATCGATCTGCTCGCGACGCTGCACACCCACACGGGCGACCTCAACAAGGTCAAGCGCATCGTCAAGCTGATGAGCCTCGTCAATTCGACGCTCACGTTCACCGAGCAGCACGTCGTCACCAACGGCGCATCGGAGCTGATCGCCGAGGTGTTCGGCGAGAAGGGCAAGCACGCGCGCTCGGCGTTCGGCGTCGCGCAGATTCCGCTCGGCGCGTGCGTCGAGATCGAGATGATCGCCGAAGTCGAGTAAGCCTGAAGCACCGCGCAGCGCGTTTCGACACGCGCTGCGCGGCACGCCGTGCGGCCTCGCGCCGCCCCACGCGGACAAGTCCGGGACGGCACGGCGCACGGCACTCTCCCCCGTTTGCCGGAGTGCCTTTTCCCATGCCAGCCCACACTGTGCGCTTCAAGCAGGTCGACGTGTTCACGTCGACGCCATTCAAGGGCAATCCGCTTGCCGTCGTGTTCGACGCCGATGCGCTCGACGAGCGCCAGATGCAAGCCATCGCCCGCTGGACCAATCTCTCCGAAACCACCTTCCTGCTCGCGCCGACCGAGCCGCAGGCCGACTATCGCGTGCGCATCTTCACGCCCGGCGGCGAGTTGCCGTTCGCGGGCCATCCGACGCTCGGCACGGCCCACGCGCTGCTCGAAAGCGGCTATCAGCCCAGGCAAGCAGGCCGCCTCGTCCAGCAATGCGCGGCGGGGCTCGTCGAACTCGCCGCGCAGGAAGGCGGCGCCTGGGCCTTCAACGCGCCGCCCGCACGCCTGACCCCGTTGCCCGCCGCGCAATACGATGCGCTCGCCGCCGCGCTCGACAGCAGTGCGATCGATTTCTCCGCCGCGCCGAGCGGCGTCGACAACGGCGCGCCGTGGCTCGTCGTGCGCATGGAATCGGCGGCGGCGTGCCTCGCGCTCGACCCCGATCCCGTCGCGCTCACCGCGCTCGTGCAGGCGGTCGGCGCGCATGGTCTCGCCGCCTATGGCCCGCATCCGGCGGACGGCCCCGCGACGTTCGAGGTGCGCTGTCTCATGGCGGGCGAGCGCTTGGGCATCGGCGAGGATCCGGTGACGGGCAGCGCCAACGCGGCCATTGCCGGCCTGCTCACGCTGCAAGAGCGCCGCCCCGGCGCGCGCTACACGGTACGCCAGGGCACCGCGCTCGGCCGCGACGGCCGGGTGAGCATCGTGTACGACGATGGCGTCGCGCGCACCTGGGTCGGCGGCGCCTCGGTGACGGTCGTCGACGGCACCTTCCGGCTCGCCTGAGCGGCTGCCCGCGCGCACCAGACAAGGGCACGCTCACCCCAAGCTCGCGCGATACGCCAGCGAAGCGTGCTGGCTCGCATGATGCGCAATGAATCAAAGGCGCGGCCGCGCGTATACCCGGGCCGACGCCGCTTCCTTAATCTATTCCCATTCAGTAATATCGAAGAGCCGGGCCGGCGCGAGCCGGCCGATGCGTCTGCGCGCTTTTTGCGCGCCGAGGCACGACCATTAATCAGCACTGTCTCCCGGGCCGTCACCTGTACAACATGCCGCCAATGACTCCGACTGCTCCGTCGCAGTACGCGCAGCCGCCTCTGCGGCGCGCCGGTCCTATTGCGCCGGCGGCTCGATGAATCGGCCCGGTCAATCCGATACACGCGAATTCGGCCTGCGCCGGGAACCCGGCGTCGCGCCCAAACGGACCCGCGCGCTGCTCGCGATCCCCGCGCTCGGCATGCTCGTGCTGGTGCTGCTGTGGGCCGTGATCTTCACGCGCCTCTCAGTCGAGAAAGAAGCGACGCTGCGCGAGGCCACGGCATCGGCCGCGATTCTCTCGGCCGCACTCGAACAGCACACGGTCAAGGCGATCCACCAGGTCGACCAGATCACGCGCTTCGTCAAATACGAATTCGAAAAGTCGCCCGGACATTTCGACCTCGCGAGCACGGTCGAGAAAGGCGTCGTGCAGAGCGACTCGCTCGTGCAGGTGTCGCTGATCGACGAGCATGGGCGGCTCATCGCCAACACCGCCGATCCGAATCCGAAGCCGATCGACCTGTCCGATCGCGAGCACTTCCGCGTGCACGAGCACGAGAACGACGACCAGCTCTATATCAGCAAGCCGGTGCTCGGCCGCCTCTCGGGCCACTGGACGCTGCAGATGACGCGCCGTCTCAATCACCCCGATGGCTCGTTCGCGGGCGTGGTGGTCGTGTCCGAAGACCCGAGCTACTTCACGAGCGACTTCTACAACAACGCGGCCATTGGCCGGGACGGCGTGATCGCCGTGATCTCGGACGCGGGCACCGTGCTCGCGCGGCGCACCGGCAGCGCCGACAATCCGGCGGGCACCTTCTCGGCAAGCGGCGTCTATCCGATGTCCGAGCATGTGTCGGGCATCTACACCGATCCGCTCGACAGCGTGACGCGCATCGTTTCGTATCGCCACATCGACGGCTATCCGCTCGGCGTGCTGGTGGGTCTTTCGCAGGCCGAGGAATTCGCCGACTACAACCACACGCGCGACGTCTATCTGCTGATGGCGACGTTCATCTCGCTCGCGATGCTGTCGTTCTTCGGCGTCGCCACCGGGCTGATCGGCAAGCTGCTCGGCCGCGAGCGCGAGATGACCGAACTCGTGCGCCACGACCTGCTCACGGGCCTGCCCAACCGCTACTCGACGATGCAGCGGCTACGCCACGAAGTCGCGCAGCCCGGCAACCTCGGCCATCTCGCGATCCTCTTCATCGACCTCGACAACTTCAAGACCGTCAACGACACGCTCGGCCACAACGCCGGCGACGTGGTCCTGCAGATGAGCGCCGCGCGCCTCGACTCGGCGGTGGGCCATGCGGGCACGCTCGCGCGCATCGGTGGCGATGAATTCGTCGTGATCCTGAAGGGCGACGACATCGAGAAACGCGCCGTCGCGCTCGCCGAAGCGGCGAGCGCCGCCTTCTCGCAGCCGTTCGAAGTGCGCGGCAGCGCGTTCGTGCTGCACGCGAGCATCGGTATCGCGCTCTACGCGGTTGCGCACGAGAGCGAGATCGACTTGCTCAAGAAAGCGGACCTCGCGATGTACGCCGCGAAGGAAGCGGGCCGCAACTGCTTCCGGTTCTATTCGCCGCAGCTCGCGCATCGCGCCGATCACCTGATGAAGTGGGAGCAGCAACTGCGCGTCGCACTCGACGAAGGCCAGCTCTTTCTCGCCTATCAGCCGAAGATCGACTTGCACCGGCGCTGCATCACCGGCTTCGAGGCGCTCGCGCGCTGGAACCATCCGCAGTACGGACTGATTCCGGCAAGCGAATTCATTCCCGTGGCCGAGACGACCGGACTCATCGTGCCGGTCGGCGACTTCGTGATCCGCACCGCCTGCGCGCAGCTCGCGCAATGGCAGCAGCAGGGCTTCGAGACGCTCACGCTCGCCGTCAATATCTCGGCGGTGCAGTTCTGGCGCGGCGATCTCTACGAGACCATCGCCCAGGCCATCGAGGAAACCGGCATCGCGGCGCACCGGCTCGAACTCGAAATCACCGAGACCGCGATGATGGAATATCCCGATCTCGTCTCCGAGAAAATCTTCGCGCTGAAGCGCCTCGGCGTACGCGTCGCGCTCGACGACTTCGGCACCGGCTACTCGTCGCTCTCGTATCTGAACCGCTTCGCAGTCGACACGCTCAAGGTCGATCGCTCGTTCGTGCAGGCCATTCCCGCCGATCGCAGCGTGTGCGTGATGGTGTCGGCGATCGTCAACCTCGCGCGCTCGCTCGGGCTCACGGTCGTCGTCGAAGGCACCGAGACCGAAGAGCAGATCGCGTGGCTCTCGGCGCTCGGTCCGATCGAGGCGCAAGGCTTCCTGTTCTCGCGCCCCGTGCCGGCCGACGGCGTGCCGGTGCTGATCGAGCGCTTCGGCGTGTGCGGCATGGCGCATCTGGCCGAGATCGCACACGGCGCGCGCGACGACGATACTTCGACGTCGCGCTAATCGAGACTTACTTCACGCGGTGCGGCGCGCCGCGCTGAAACCACCAAAGAACGCGCGCGCGTTGTCTTCGAGACTCGCGAGGTGATAGCCGCCTTCCTGCACGATCGCCGTCGGCAGGCCGAGCGCGCCGATCGCCGAGCCGAGTCGCCCGAAGCCCGGCGTCGTGACCGCGACCTTCGATTGCGGATCGTCCTTGTAGATGTCGAAGCCGAGCGCGAGCACGATCGCATCGGGCTCGAAGCGCGCGAGCACGCGCAGCGCGGCATCGACGCGCTCGAAGAACGCGTCCTCGCTCGCGCCGTGCGGCATCGGCAGATTGACGTTGAAGCCCTCGCCCACGCCCGCGCCGCGCTCGTCCTCATAGCCCGCGACGACCGGATAGAAGTTGGTCGGGTCGCCGTGGATCGACACATAGAGCACGTCGTCGCGGCCGTAGAAAATCTCCTGGACGCCCTGGCCGTGATGCATGTCCGTGTCGAGGATCGCGACGCGCTTGAAGCGGCTGCGCAACGACTGCGCGGCGATCGCCGCGTTGTTCAGGTAGCAGAAGCCACCCGCCGCATCGGCGCGCGCGTGATGGCCCGGTGGCCGGCACAACGCGTAGCTTTCGCGCGCACCGTCGTTGATCGCGGCGGCCGCCGCGAGCGCGCTTTGCGCCGACCAGTACGCAGCGCGCCACGTGTTCGCGCCGACCGGACAGCTACCGTCGGCCAGATAGCGCGCAGCTTGCGCAAGCACCCCGCGCAGCGGATTGGGCTCGCGCACATAGATGTTCGACATTACTTCGTCGCCCCAGTCGTCGGGCATGCTCAGCCATTCGCCGTGCGCCTCTTCGAGAAAGCGCAGGTAGTTCATGTCGTGCACGGCGGCGAGCGGCGCACAGCCGAAATCGGCGGGCTCGCGCAGATCGAAATCGAGCGAGCGCACGGCGGCGACCAAACGCGCGGCACGCTCGGGCACTTCCTGCGGCGAGCGCATCTGGCCGCGCGACAGATAGGACTTCGGATGGTGCAGCAATTGTTCGGGATGGAACCAGGTCAGCATGGCAAGGATCTCCTCGATGGTTCTCAGGCGCTCGCCGCCGCGTCGATGCGCGCAAGCGCGCGCGCGGCGACGGCGTTGAGCAGGACATTGGCGCCGTGCGTGACGTCCTCGGGCAGGGCGTCCTCGGCCTCATTGTGCGAGAGGCCGCCGACGCACGGAATGAACACCATCGCCGTCGGGCAATAGCGCGCGAGATGGATGGCGTCGTGGCCCGCGCCGCTTACGATGCGCTCGTGGCTATAGCCGAGCTTTGCGCTCGCCTCGGCGACCAGCCCGACGCAGGCGGGATCGAACGGTGTCGCGGGGCTCGTCCAGCAATGCGTGACGTCGGCCGCGAGACCACGCGCGGCCGCGACCTCGGCGACCAGCGCGCGCAGATCGCGCTCCATCGCGTCGAGTTGCGCGTCGTCGTGATGGCGCAGATCGACGCTGAAGGTCAGGTTGGCCGCGATCGTGTTGCGCGACGCGTTGGCCACCTGCACCTGGCCGATCGTGACGAGGCCGCGCGGCGCGTAGCGCGCGATCATCGCCTCGATCTCGCGCGCCATCTGCGCGGCGCCGAAGAACGCGTCCTTGCGATACGGCATCGGCGTCGTGCCCGCATGCGCGGCCACGCCCTTGACCGTCACGTCGAACCAGCGGATCGCCTGGCCTCCCGTCACGACGCCGATCGTCGTGCCGTTCGCTTCGAGGATCGGGCCTTGCTCGATATGCGCCTCGAAATAGGCATCGACGGCGACGCCCGTGACCGCGCGCGTGCCGCGTGCGCCGCACGCATCGAGCGCGGCACCGAGTGTGACGCCGTCGGCATCCGTGCGCGCGAGCGCGTCGGCCGGCGACATCGCGCCCGTGAAGACCGCCGAGCCCAGCATGGCGGGCGTGAAGCGCACGCCTTCCTCGTTGGTCCACGAACAGATCTCGATGGGCTTTGCGGTGCGCACGTTCGCGTCGTTGAGCGCGCGCACCACTTCGAGCGCCGCGAGCACACCGTAGACGCCGTCGAAACGGCCGCCCTCGGGCTGCGTGTCGAGATGACTGCCCATCAGCACGGGCGCGGCGTGCTCGTCGGTGCCCGCGCGGCGCGCGAACAGGTTGCCGATTTCATCGGTCCACACCGTCATGCCCGCGTCGCGGCACCATTGCACGAACAGCTCGCGGCCGCGCCGGTCCTCGTCAGTGAGCGCGAGGCGGCGCACCCCGCCGCCGGCTGTCGCGCCGATCTTCGCCATGTCCATGAGGCTCGCCCACAGGCGCGCGCCGTCGATTTGCAGGAGGTCTTTCATCACATCGAATCCGCTTGATTCAAAACAATAATCAGTGCGCGCGCAACGGCTCGGCAGCTTCTGCGTGGCTCGCGCGACGCGCGTCGAGCCCGACGATGCACAAGAGCGAAACGCTCGCGAGCCCCGTATAGAACAGCGCCAGCGGCCACCACTGCCCCGCGTATTGATGCGCGAGCCAGGTGCCGATGAGCGGCGTGAGGCCGCCCGCGATCGCACCGCATACCTGGTAGGCAATCGAGATCGCCGAATAGCGCACACGCGTCGGGAACACGCCCGAGACGAAGCCCGCGATCACCGAATAGAAGCTCGCCATGCAGACGACCGCGATGGCGATGCCGATCACCATCGGCACGACACGGCCCGTCTGCACGAGTACGAACATCGGATACGGCGAGACCATCGCGGCGAGCGCGGCGCACTTGAGAAAGCGCGCGCTGCCCATGCGCTCGGCGAGCCAGGCGGCGAGCGGCTGAGCGAGGAACTGGATGATCGCGACCGCGAACAGGCAGTCGAGGATCAGCGAGCGCGTGATGCCGACGTACTGCGTCGTGTACGCGATCATGAAAGTGTTGGTGAAGTAGACGCCGGCGATGCCGATCGTATTCGCGCCGATGCACAGGAACACGAGCCCCGACGCCGAGCGGAACACTTCGGCGATGGGCAACTTGACGGTCCGCTGGGCGACCTTGAGTTTTTCGAACTCGGGCGACTCGTTCACGCCGAGCCGGATCATGATGCCGACCACCAGCAGCACCGCCGAGATGAGGAACGGCAGACGCCAGCCCCACGCGAGGAAATCGGCCTTGTCGAGCGAGGTGACCGAGCGGAACGCGATCAGCGAGAGGATCAGGCCGGCCGGGCTGCCGAGCTGCGCGAACGACGCGAAGAACGTGCGGCGGCCAACGGGCGCATGCTCGCCCGCCATCAGCACCGCGCCGCCCCATTCGCCGCCGACGGCGATGCCCTGCACCACCCGCAGCAGCACCAGCAGCACCGGCGCGACGATGCCCACGCGCTCATAGGACGGCAAGAGGCCCACACAGACGGTCGCGACGCCCATCATCATCAGCGTGGTCATGAGCGCTTTCTTGCGCCCGATGCGGTCGCCGAGATGGCCGAAGATCAGCCCGCCGAGCGGCCGCGCGAAGAAGCCGACGGCAAAGGTGGCGAACGACGCCATGGTGCTCACGAAGCGGTCGTGCGACGGGAAATACAGCTCGCCGAACACGAGCGCGGCGGCGGTCGCATAGATGTAGAAGTCGTACCACTCGATCATCGTGCCGATGAAAGCAGCGGCGGCGGCACGCACCGGCTGGCGCGTGGCGGCGTTATTGGGGGTCATTGCGGGTGTCTCCAGTCCCATGCCGACGATATGTCGGCGCGTGAGAGCTTTATCCCCTTCCACAAAACATTAGTCAAATTTCGAGTTATTATTCGCCACATAAATTTGGCTAATACCTCGCCCATCGAAGGATCACGACATGCGTGCCGACGCGACCCGCTTTCTGAACGACCGGCTCGACTGGAACCTGCCGCGCACCTATCTCGCGATCATGCAGGAGCGCAGCCTGTCGCGCGCGGCGGCGCGCCTCTACGTGACGCAGCCGGCCGTGAGCCAGGCGCTGCGCCGCCTCGAGGAAGCGCTCGGACGCAAGTTGATCGAGCGGCGCGGCGCGCAGTTCGTGCCGACCCAGGCGGGTGAAGAGGTCTACCGGATCGCGAGCGACATCTACGGCAACATCTCGCGGCTCGAAACCGAACTCGACGAGCGCACCGAGGAAATCACCGGGTCGATCCGGCTATTGACGGTGAGCCGCATCGAATCGCGTGTGTACGACGAATTTCTGGCCGAGTTTCACGCGACCTATCCGCGTGTCGATCTGCAGATCGAGGTGATGCGCGCATCGGAGATCATTTCATCGCTGCTGCAAAAGACCGCGACCGCGGGCCTGAGCCTGTGCCGCACGGCGGTCGAGAAGCTGGAGATGCGCGGTTTCCTGCGCCAGCGCTATGCGATCTTCTGCGGCCGTCACCATCGGCTGTTCGGACGCTCGCAATTGCGCATGGAGGATTTGCTCGCCGAGAACTTCGTCTCGTTCACGAGCGACCAGATCGGCGACAGCCTGTCGCCGCTCACGGTGTTTCGCGATCAGAAGGGCTTCACGGGGAGGATCGTGGCGTCGTCGCCGAGCCTCGATGAAGTGCGGCGGCTGATTTTCGCGGGCTTCGGCATCGGCTGCCTGCCCGAGCACACGGTCCGCGAGGACCTCGCGCAGCAGCGCCTGTGGCGGCTGCCGCCCGAAGAAGGGCTCATCGATGTCGATATCCACTTGCTGTGGCATCGCGAGCGCAAGATGAATGCCGCCGAGCAGGCGTTCCTCGACGGCATGGAGCGCTGCATGCAGCGCTACGCGCTCGCCGAACGGCTATAGCGAGCGCGTCTGGACGTCCGCGTCAGAAGCCGCGCGACATCACCGCGACGCCGATCGTCACGATGCCGAGCACGAGATTGATGACGACGAGACGGCGCACGGTGCCGACCGCGCGCGCGCCATCGGGCCAGCTCTGCGCCTGCACTGCGCGGCGGATGCGCGGAAAGAGCGCGAAGCGGATGTGGCCGTAGATCAGCATCATGATCACGCCGAGCCCGGCCATCGCGTGCAATTGCCAGCTCGCATGGCCGCCGCCGAACTGCATGAGCAGAAAACCGCCGGTGATGAGGATCACGAGCACCGCACCCGCGACCCAGTTGAAGAAGCGGCCGAACACCGACTCCCACAACGGCAGCCGCAATTGCGGCGAGAGGTCTTCGAGCGCGGGGCGCAAGCAGAAGTGCGCGAACACCATGCCGCCGACCCACACGGCGACACCCAGCAGATGCAGAAAGAGCGCGACTTCGATCGCGTGGCCCATGCCCGTATTCCCTTTGTTGTATGTGGACGACCCGGCCGCTGCGCGCGCCGCGGACGGCGCACGTTGCAGGCTCGATGAAGTGCGTTCGACCCGTGGGCGCGTGCGCGAGTTCAGTGTCGTCTTGTGCCGTATTGCGGATGTTGTACTTCGATGCGCAAGGCGCACCGCATTATTCCACGCCGGCGCGGGGCCGACCTGCAGCGTGCGCGCTCAAGGCCTGCGCACGCCGCATGCCGCGCCGTTCACGCGGGCAGTGCCGGACGCAGCCCCGTGATCTGCTTGACCCGCGTATCGGGCGCACGGCCCTTGCGGGCCCGCTTGCCGATCTGCGGCGCGAGCACCGGCCCGGCGAGCAGATCCTCGCCCGGCTTGCCGCCGCGAATCGTACCCGTGAGCACGACACCTGCCTTGCTGATCGCGAGCGCCTGCACGAGCTTTTCGTTGTCTTCGAGCTGCATCAGCGTGACGCCGCGCCCGCCGCCCGAGAGCGTCTTCATCTCGTCGAGGCCGAACACCAGCAAACGCCCGCCCGCCGACAGACACGCGACCTGGATCGCGTCGGGCAGCATCGGCATCGGCGCGAGCGGCTCCGCGCCCTCGTCGATGGTCATGAACGCCTTGCCCGCCTTCACGCGGCTCACCATGTCGCCGATCTTCGCGACAAAGCCAAAGCCGTTGCTCGACGCGAGCAGCAGCGCCTGATCGGCGGTGGCCGCGTAGTAATGCAGCAAGCGCGTGCCCGCTTCGAGTTCGATCAGCGAGGTGACCGGCACGCCATCGCCGCGTCCGCCCGGCAACTGCGCCACCGCCACCGAATACACGCGGCCGTTGCTGCCCCACGCGATCAGCGTGTCGGGCGTGCGGCACGTGAACACGCCATAGAGACCGTCGCCGGCCTTGAACATGAAGCTCGCCGCATCGAGTCCGTGGCCCTTCAACGCACGCACCCAGCCCTTTTGCGACACCACGACCGTAACCGGCTCGTCGACGACCCGCACTTCGAAGGTCGCGCGCTTTTCCTGCTGGATCAGCGTGCGGCGATCGTCGCCGTACTGCTTCGCGTCGGCTTCGATTTCCTTCACGATCAGGCGCTTCATCGACGACTCGTTGGCGAGCAGCTCTTCGAGCTTCGCTTTCTCGTCGCGCAGTTCCGCGAGTTCCTTCTCGATCTTGATCTTCTCGAGCCGCGCGAGCTGGCGCAGCCGGATTTCAAGGATGTCCTCGGCCTGACGCTCGGACAGCCCGAACGCCGACATCAGCGCGCCCTTGGGCTCGTCGGCCTCGCGGATGATGCGGATCACCTCGTCGATATTGAGGAAGACGATCATCCGCCCTTCGAGGATGTGGATGCGGTCGTCCACCTTGGCGAGGCGATGTTGCGTGCGGCGCGTGACCGTCGCGAAACGGAAGCCGACCCACTCCTGCAGGATCTCGCCGATGCCCTTCTGACGCGGCCGGCCATCGGCGCCGATCATCACGAGGTTGAGCGCCGCGTTCGATTCGAGGCTCGTGTTGGCGAGCAGCGACGTGACGAACTCGGCCTGGTCGATACGGCTCGTCTTCGGCTCGAATACGAGCCGCACCGGCGCATCCTTGCCCGACTCGTCGCGCACGGCGTCGAGCAGCGCGAGCATGGTCTGCTTGTTCTGCAACTGCTCGGGCGTGAGCGTCTTCTTGCCGAGCTTGAGCTTGGGGTTGGTCAGTTCCTCGATTTCCTCGAGCACCTTCTGACCCGACGTGTTCGGCGGCAGTTCGGTGATGACGAGCTGCCACTGGCCGCGCGCGAGTTCCTCGATCTTCCAGCGCGCACGCACCTTGAGGCTGCCGCGCCCGCTCTCGTAGGCCGCCGAGATTTCGGCTTCGCTCGAGATGATCTGGCCGCCGCCCGGAAAATCGGGCCCGGGGATCATCGCCATCAACTCGGCGTGCGAGGTCTTCGGATTGCGGATCAATGCCACCGCAGCCGATGCGACTTCGCGCAGGTTGTGCGACGGGATCTCCGTGGCGAGGCCGACCGCGATGCCCGAGGCGCCGTTGAGCAGCACCATCGGCAGACGCGCGGGCAGCGTCTTCGGCTCCTGGAACGCGCCGTCGTAGTTCGGCATGAAATCGACCGTGCCCATGTCGATTTCGTCGAGCAAGAGCTTCGCGATCGGCGTGAGGCGCGCTTCGGTGTAGCGCATCGCCGCCGCGCCGTCGCCATCGCGCGAGCCGAAATTGCCCTGACCGTCGATGAGCGGATAGCGCATCGAAAAGTTCTGCGCGAGCCGCACGAGCGCGTCGTACGCCGACTGGTCGCCGTGCGGGTGATATTTACCGAGCACGTCGCCGACCACGCGAGCCGACTTCACGGGCTTGGCGTTGTCGCCGAGACCCATCTCGTTCATCGCGTAGAGAATGCGGCGCTGCACCGGCTTCTGACCGTCGCAGACATCGGGCAGCGCGCGGCTCTTGACCACGCTCATCGCGTAGTCGAGATACGCGCGCTCCGCGTAGTGGCCAAGCGTAAGGAAGTCGCCGTCCGGGGCGTCAACCGGCCCGGTGAAAAGATCGTCCTGGTCGTTCATTCAATCAATCCGTGTCCGTGGTCGCGCGAAAGCGTTCGCGCCTCAGATGTCCGCTTCGACTTCGTTGCCCTTCTCTTCGATCCAGCTGCGCCGCGAGGCCGCCTCGCCCTTGCCCATCAGCATGGTCATGCGCGCGACCGTCGCGTCGAAGTCGAGTGCGCCGAGCGCCACCGGCGACAGACGCCGCGTGTCGGGGTTCATCGTCGTGTCCCAGAGCTGCTCGGCGCTCATTTCGCCGAGGCCTTTGAAGCGGCTGATCGCCCATTGCGTGTCGCGCACGCCGTCCTTGCGCAGCTTGTCGAGGATCGCTTCGAGTTCGCCGTCGTCGAGCGCGTAGAGCTTCTGCGCGGGCTTCTTGCCGCGCGCGGGTGCATCGACGCGGAACAACGGCGGGCGCGCCACGCACACATGGCCGCGCTCGATCAGCTGCGGGAAGTGCTTGAAGAACAGCGTGAGCAGCAGCACCTGGATGTGCGAGCCGTCGACGTCCGCGTCCGAGAGAATGCAGATCTTGCCGTAACGCAGATTCGAGAGATCGATCGTATCGTCGGGACCGTGCGGATCGACGCCGATCGCCACCGAGATGTCGTGCACCTCGTTGTTCGCGAACAGGCGGTCGCGCTCGGTCTCCCACGTGTTGAGCACCTTGCCGCGCAGCGGCAGGATTGCCTGGTATTCCTTGTCGCGGCCCATCTTCGCCGAGCCGCCCGCCGAGTCGCCCTCGACGAGGAACAGTTCGTTGCGCGCGATATCGGTCGATTCGCAGTCGGTCAGCTTGCCCGGCAGCACGGCCACGCCCGAGCTCTTGCGCTTCTCGACCTTCTGGCCCGCGCGCGTGCGCGCCTGAGCCTGCTTGATGACGAGATCGGCGAGCTTCTTGCCGTGCTCGACGTGCTGGTTGAGCCACAGTTCGAGCGCAGGACGCGCGAACGACGAGACGAGCTTCACGGCGTCGCGGCTATTCAGGCGCTCCTTGATTTGCCCCTGGAACTGCGGATCGAGCACCTTCGCCGAGAGCACAAACGACACGCGCGCGAACACGTCTTCGGCGAGCAGCTTCACGCCCTTCGGCTGCAGGTTGTGCAGCTCGACGAAGCTCTTGACCGCCTGGAACAGACCATCGCGCAGGCCCGATTCGTGGGTGCCGCCAGCCGGCGTCGGAATCAGGTTCACGTACGATTCGCGCGTGAGCGTGCCTTCCTCGCTCCACGCGACGACCCATGCGGCGCCCTCGCCCTCCGCGAAAGTCGTGTCGTCCGACGCACGCGAGTTGTCGGCATAGCGCTCGCCTTCGAAGAGCGGAATCAGCAGATCGCTGTCGCCCATGCCTTCGAGCAGGTAGCCGCGCAGCCCGTCTTCGTACTTCCAGCTCTGCCTCTCGCCGGTTTTCTCGTTGACGAGCTCGACCTCGACACCGGGCAGCAGCACTGCCTTCGAGCGCAGCAGACGCTGCAGCTCGCCGAACGGCAGGTTCGGCGAATCGAAGTATTTCGGATCGGCCCACGCCGTGACGCGCGTGCCGGTTTTCTTTTCGTCGCGGGCCGCGTTGCGCGATTGCAGCGGCTTCACGACATCGCCGTTGGCGAAGCCGATTTCGGCGACCTTGCCATCGCGCCAGACCGTGACGTCGAGGCGCGTGGACAGCGCGTTGGTCACCGACACGCCCACGCCGTGCAGGCCGCCCGAGAACGTGTAGGCGCCGCCGGCGGCCTTGTCGAACTTGCCGCCCGCGTGCAGCCGCGTAAAAACGATCTCGACGACCGGCACGCGCTCGTCGGGGTGCAGGCCGAACGGAATGCCGCGGCCGTCGTCCTCGACCGAGACCGACTGGTCCGCGTGCAGCGTGACCGTGATGCGCTTGCCGTAGCCGCCGAGCGCTTCGTCAGAGGCGTTGTCGATGACTTCCTGGATGATGTGCAGCGGATTCTCGGTGCGCGTGTACATGCCCGGCCGCTGCCGGACGGGCTCGAGGCCCTTGAGCACCTTGATCGACGCTTCGCTGTAGGCAGCGTTTGACTTCTTCGTAGACATGGCGAATCCGGTCCGTCGGTTTCATCGTAGTTGTCCACAGGTCCTGTGGACATGTGCGTGGACAAGGCGTTGAGTGTTCAAAAAAAGCGAAACGAAACAACGCAGTGGATCGCCTGCCCGCCCCACGGGCAGGCGCGATCCGCAACGCCGTCGCGGGTTGGTTCGCGAGGTATTGTACTGATTTGGGCTCGCACGGCAATTTGGATAACGGCGCACTGGCCGATTGGTGAAGGCCCGCGTGTGGCGCGCCTTACTTGCGCTTACCCTCCAGCTCCTCCCAGCGCTCCAGCGCCACCAGCAACTCCTCGTCGATCGCCGCATAGCGATCGGTGAGCCGCGCGCCCTCCTGGGCATCCTTCGCGAAGATCGAGCCGTCCTCGAGTTGCGCGCCGATGGTCTTCTGCTCGGTCTCCAGCGCCTCGATGCGCTTGGGCAGCTCGTCGAGTTCGCGTTGCTCCTTGAACGACAGCTTGACGCTGCGCTGCGCGTTGCGGCCCGCCGCGCTGTCCTTCGCGGCGCCTTCCTTGACCGGCTCGCGCGGCGCGCGCGTGTCGGCCAGCTGCTGCGAACGCGCGCTCTGCGTCTGCCAGTCGGTAAAGCCGCCGACATATTCGCGCCACAGGCCCGCACCCTCGGCCGCGATCACCGAAGTCACCACGTTGTCGAGAAACGCGCGATCATGGCTCACCAGCAGCACGGTGCCGTCGTACTCGGCGAGCAGTTCTTCGAGCAGTTCGAGCGTCGGGATATCGAGGTCGTTGGTCGGCTCGTCGAGCACGAGCACGTTCGCGGGCCGCGCGAAGAGCCGCGCGAGCAACAGCCGGTTGCGCTCGCCGCCCGACAGCGACTTGACCGGCGAGCGCGCGCGCTCGGGCGCGAACAGAAAGTCGCCGAGATAGCTCATCACGTGCTTTTTCGCGCCGTTGATCTCGACCCAGTCGCTGCCCGGGCTGATGGTATCGGCGAGGGTCTTGTCGAGGTCGAGTTGCGCGCGCATCTGGTCGAAATACGCGACCTGCATATTGGTGCCCACGCGCACCGTGCCGTCGTCGGGCTTCAGTTCGCCGAGGATCAGCTTGAGCAGCGTGGTCTTGCCGGCGCCGTTCGGCCCGACAAAGCCGATCTTGTCGCCGCGCATGACCGTGCCCGTGAAACGCTCGACGATGGTGCGACCACCGTAACGCTTCACGACATCCGTGAGTTCCGCGACGATCTTGCCGGACTTCTCGCCCTGCGCGACGTCGAGCTTCACGTTGCCCTGCACGTTGCGGCGCTCGGCGCGCTCGCCGCGCATCTGCACGAGCCGCGCGATGCGCCCGACGCTGCGCGTGCGGCGCGCCTCGACGCCCTTGCGGATCCACACTTCTTCCTGCGCGAGCAGTTTGTCGAACTTGTCGTTTTCGACGCGCTCGACTTCGAGCTGCTGCGCCTTGCGCTCCTGATACTGCGAGAAGTTACCCGGATACGAGAGCAGCCGCCCCCGATCGAGTTCGACGATGCGCGTGGCGACGCGATCGAGGAACGCACGGTCGTGGGTGATGAACAAGAGGCTCGCGCGCTGCGTGACCAGCAGCTCTTCGAGCCAGCGGATGCCATCGAAGTCGAGGTGGTTGGTCGGTTCGTCGAGCAGCAGCACGTCGGGCTGCACGACGAGCGCGCGTGCGAGCGCCACGCGCTTGCGCATGCCGCCCGACAACGCATCGACGCGCATGTCGCCGTCGAGCCCGATCTGCGCAAGCGTCGTCGACACGCGCGTGCGCCAGTTCCACGCATCGCTCGTATCGAGCGACGATTGCAGCGTGTTCATGCGCGCGAGCAGCGCGTCGTGGGCGGCGCCTTCGGGGGTATCGGCGAGTTCGTGCGCGACGCGATCGTATTCGTCGAGCAGCGCGCGCGCCGCAATGAGGCCGGAAGCGACGGCGTCGAACACCGACAGGTCGGCCTCGAACTCGGGCTCCTGCGGCACGTAGACCGTCGAGAGACTCTGCTGACGCGTGATGAGGCCGTCGTCAGGTTTGGCGAGTTCGGCGACGATTTTCAGCAGCGAGGACTTGCCCGCGCCGTTACGGCCGATCAGCCCGACCCGCTCACCCGCCTCGAGCGAGAAATCGGCGTGATCGAGGAGCGCGACGTGGCCGAACGCGAGCTGGGCGCCGGTGATGGAATAGAGCGACATGAGGAGAACAGGAGACCTGCGTTGAACCGGAATGGGCGCATTGTACCGGGCGCCCCGACCGGTCGTGACGCCCGCACCCCTGATACCCCCCGCGTGAGCGCGTGGCTACTTCACGTGCACGGTGATGGTCTTGCTCCAGTCGGGCCCGTAGGAACGGTGCGCGCCGTCGGCGAATTGCGCGGTCAGCGTGTGATCGCCGGGCGCGAGCGGCACGTCGGTCTCGGTTTGGCCCTTGCCGTAGTGGATCGACTTGTCGTTGGCGGGCACGACCGTGCCCTTCGCCAGCGGACCACTGTCGATCAGCAGATGATGATGCCCGGTGCCCGGCGTCATCGTCCCGGCGGGGGCGACCGTCATGCCGTCGACCGCGAACTTCACGTGCACGGGGCTCGTGACCGTCGCACCGTCCTGCGGCTCGACGAAGGACACGCCGTCAGCCCGCGCGACGCTGCTCAGCGCCAGCAGCGAGACGCAGGCAGCGCCTGCCAGCCAATGTTTGCCGATCATCTTGTTCTCCTCGTCAGTGGTGAATCGATGAGCCTGCCGCACGACGCCCTGCTCTCAAAAGCATACATCGCCGCGGCGATATCACGCGCTGGCGGCGCCGCGAATTCCGGTAAGATCGCAGGTTGCTCGCCGCCAGAGCGCCTCGAAGCGGGGCCAGATGAGCGGCGTTTATCGGAATGGAAGGTACGCTGTGAGCGAAGTCATCGAATACAAAAGCTGGGTCTGCGTGATCTGCGGCTGGATTTACAACGAAGAAGAAGGTTTGCCTGACGAAGGCATCGCCCCGGGCACGCGTTTCGCCGACATCGAGGCGGACTGGCGCTGCCCGCTGTGCGACGTGGGCAAGGCCGAATTCGCCGTCGTCGAGTTCTGAGTTTCCCCACGCGTCGCACACGACGCGCGCGTGCATTTTCGCGTCCTGACGCGTTTGCTATACTCCGGGTCCTGCGGCACGCGTCCGCGGCGCCACGCGCCGACCGGATCGTCCTGATTCCGCGCCACGACGGGTCACTTGGGAACGTGGCACAAGAGCGGAAACCGCCGTGCTCTCCCTGTAGTTCAATGGATAGAACAAGTGCCTCCTAAGCGCTAGATACAGGTTCGATTCCTGTCAGGGGGACCAGGAACAAGGCCCCAATCGGGCTGAAAGTACCGCCCAGCAAGGCTCCAAGGGTCTCAAGGTAGTCTGTAGCGTACCTAGAACTGTACCTACGACTGTACCAATCCGATGCCCGTCATTCGTGTCAGCAACATCATGTCTGTGTCAATCCGCTATCTGTGGTCTAGACCCGGTACGGCGTCCCTCTGGTTCAAGCGTAAGGTCCCCAAGGACCTGGTGTCCGTGGTCGGCAAGACGTGGATACAGTTCTCCCTTGGGACTCGAGACCCCCGGCAGGCGGCACGGTTGATTGCCGATCATGTCACCGCACAGGACCAGGCGTGGGAGGCGCTGAGAGAGGCACGGAGTGGCACTCCTCGGAACCCCGCCCCTGTGCCTATCAGGGATCAGGCTCACCGGCTACTGGTCGGGCGTGGCACAGACCCCGTGGACCTCAAGGAGTCTGAGGACGGCGCACGGTGGGCCTTTGAGGACATGTTGGAGGCCCAGCTACCGCCCCACTTGAGAGAGGCCACGGAGGCCACGCCCCAGGAACTGGACCGGAACCTACCGCCAGCGCACCGCGCCGCCCTGCAGGCGTACCAGGGCCGCACACCATTCACCCTCACCGACTGTCTCGATCAATACATCACGGCCAGGCCATCGACCGAGAAAGACGCACGGCTTGTGTTTGGGTATCTGGTCGCGTACCTCGAGGGTGATAGGGACATGCGCAAGGTGCGGCGTCCGGACGTGAATGGTTTTGTGGTGTGGCTGCTAGAGGGCGGGCACGCTGAGAGGCACCCTCGCCGTGGCTCGCTAGGCGGTAAGGCGGTCTCGACCACCACTGTAGGGCGTTACCTCACCACCCTACGTGCGGCCTTCGGGCGTGCCATCAAAGAGAATGAATTCAGGATTGAGAACGTGTTCGCCCAGGTGGAGATACCGGACCAGGGCAAGGACGCCAAGGAGCGGGAGACCTTCACCGTTGATCAGTACCGGCACCTGTATGCGGCGTTAGACCACTGGTCTGAGACCAAGGGCCTTGACCCCCTGCGCTGCATTCTCACGCTGGTGGCTGAGACCGGCGCACGGTTGGCTGAGATAGTCGGTCTTGCTGCTGCGGACCTCGACCTGTCAGGCCCCCTGGCGTCCCTGAGAATCCAAGGGCATCCGTGGCGGTCCCTCAAGACCCCTGGGTCTACCCGCGTGGTGCCGCTGAGTCCTCGGGCCGTGGAGGCCGCTAAGGTGGCGCTCGGGCTGAGTGCGGATGCCAATGAGCTAGGAAGCGCGGAACAGCTTGCTGTGACCAGCGAGCGGTGCCCCTTATTCCCCGGTCGCGCCGGTAAGAATGATTCGGTCAGCGCCTCACTGGTCAAGTGGGTTAGGGCCCAGGACGGCCTAATGGGCACCAAGCTGGGTAATCACTCCCTGCGCCATGGTCTCAAGGACCGGCTTCGCGCCGCCCAATGCCCTGATTCAATACAGGACGCAATACTCGGTCATTCAACACCTGGGGTTGGAGCGAGTTACGGGACTGGTTATCCATTAACTGTTTTGGCTGAGTGGATTAATAAGGCTGCGGTATTGGAGAAACACCTGGAGGAGTGATTATCTGCCTGGTTTGTCCGTGGGAGTTACTTGGGAGTTAATCGGTCTTACGACCTCGACCATCCCTCGGATAAACTAGCCCCCGATAATGGGACCGAGATAATGGGGCTGAGATAATGGGGCTGAGATAATGGGGCTGAGATAATGGGACCGAGATAATCAACGCACGGGATAATAAAACCCCACGGACCACTATTGACCTACCCGGCATCTCGGGGACCCTCGGATGCGTCTCGGAGGACCGAAAACGTCCAAAGTTGGGCTGCAGAGTGAAAGTGAGGTTAGGCCCCCGCCAAGGAATGCCTTTCTGACCTCTCTATAGGCCCCTAGAAGCCGCGGGTTGACCCTTGGAGGTATGTAGGGGTGCCCAGAGGTCTCCAGCGGCTTCTAGGGGCCTCTGGACAGGTGGCCCTTCTGAGGCTGTCTGGACCCCTCGGTGACCCATGGACCCATGGACCCATGGACCCATGGACCCATGGACCCATGGACCCATGGATTTACTCCTGAGTTATTATCAATGATGTTTCTACCAGAGATAATCTAGGGACTCTACTGGTTACCTTAGGATTCCAAGGAGGTACTAAGGTTGTACCTTACTTATACATAAATAATACCTAGGTACTTCCTAAGAATCCCTAGTACTTCCTTAGATTCCTTAGGAACCTTAGGTTTAGGGTAACAGAGATGGTCTACAAAGCAAATGGTCTACTATCAAAGCGCTGTAGGTCAATACCAGCAAGGGTCTCAGACCACAAAGGGGTCCTATAGTAGGTCATCTAGAGTGGTTCCTCTACTGGTCAGATGCTTAGGCCGTTCCCCAGTATCCTACAGGGGTCTTAAAATCGATCTTCGATTATCTCCCCCATTATGCCCCACACTATTTTAACTGCTGGACCGGATTATCCGCTGATTATCTTGTGGTTATATGGTGGTTATCAGTGCTTGGAACACCTTGGGGTTCTTCGGTGAATCCTGCGGCGCTCGGTCACTTCGGTCGCAGAAATGCATACATGCTCATTTTCTGTGCAAAGGCTCCGCTAGGACGGCTTGTCGCTGCTCACCCTGCCTCTGGTATTCCCGGGGCCTCGGGAGCGGCTAAAACACGGTTGTAGCGTGGTGGCCTGAGAGGTCCTAGGGGTCCGTCTGCCGTGTTGAAAGGACCGTCTCCCAAACCACGTCTAATGCTTATCTATTTCACAATGTGGAATGAGCAGTGCCGCTTGAAGGTGTCAGCCTGAGGGCCTCTAGTCGCCGCTGCCGGTGTTCGCGCATCTGCGCTACTCTCGACCACAAATCAGGATCAATCGCTTTGTACAGCACCCTTAGGGCTTCCCCGGTGGCAAGCGCCCCCGTGGCTTCATAGAATGCGACCTCAATCCGCGCCTTGGCCCGTGCCAGTTCCCACTCAAGCGCCCGCTCCTCCCTGGTCCATCCGTTGCGGCTCCCGTGGGGCCTTCCGGGGCGCTTGCCTAGCTCCCTGGCTGTCCGGTGGGCGTCTGCGGTCTTGGGAAGGTAACTCGCTGGGTTGTCGGTCCTGCGCTTGCGTGGCTTCTTATCGGGGCCGCGCTTCCGTCCCGTGATGTGTTCCGTCATGATAATTTCGCTATATGAAATGACAAAGGACCCCTGAGGGTCCCTTGGTGTTGTGTGTGTGCGGGGCGTCAAGGAGCATCGCTCCGCGCTTCTCAGCTTCGCTTCTGTGTGTGATCAGTGTCCTAGTGCATGCATTTCAGCGACTACGCACATCCGGCGTGTCTCCTCCATCGTGTACCCCGGAAAGGGCAAACCATGGGGACCGCTGCAGACTTCGATGCTGTGTTGGAGGTCTACGCCAGTCTTGTACTGCCAAGCGGCCCATGCGGCCACGGGGATGGTCACAATCAATGCCCCGATTAACACTTGCTTGATACTCATACTCTGCAGGTCCTTAGTCGGTAGTTGATACAGGGTTAGAAGTTTATGATTCGGCGGCGCGTTTATGCGGCTTCGTTGCTCGTTTGCCACTCCAAGGCGCTACTGAGGAGCAATGCGGCCTTGCAATGGTCGTCTGCGCTCCCGTAGTCCTTTGCAAGCCTTAGGGCCTCGCTGCTATCCAGACCTGTCCCAATGCGCCAAAAGCCTGACATACCGGCCTTGCGCCATGCTGCGCCCACGTAGCTAGGACTTACGCCAAAGTGCCGTGCGGTCGTGCTAATCGTCTCGTCATATTTGGTTCGCCACTCAACAATGTCGCGGTGCTTCTCTGCCGTGGGTTTCTTGCGCCACTCTGTGAGGTCCTCGGGTGATAGCTGTAGGGCTCGCTCTTGTGCATACGTCAACATCTCTTACTACTCCTCGCTGGTTGTTTGTGTGTGTGATTAGTGGGGCAAACTCGCGCCGCCCCCCTTGGACCCTTAGGCCGCTGAGTGGCCGTGGGCACGACCAGCGCAATACCGCTTGACCGTGGCAATGCCGATACCAAAATGTTCTGCGGTCTCCTTGATACTTGCGCCGTGCTCGGTGCGCCATGCGACCACCACGGATGCCTCTGCGGCCTTGGGACGTCCCATCTCTTTCCCTTGGGCCTGAGCGGTCGCAATGCCGCGCTTTTGCATCTCACGACGATTGAGGTAATCGGCCTCGCCTTGAGCGGCCATGAACGCCAGCACTGCGTCTCGGGTGGCCTTGGAGATTGCATCCGTTGCCGTGCCATCAAACACCATGCCGTTGAGCGTGCATACGACCTTGACGCCCATGTCCATCAATTCCTTCATGGTCTTGGAAAGCATGTCGTAGTTACGGCTGATACGGTCGAGCCAGCGAACATAGAGCACGCCACCTTCGCTCAGTTTGTCCATCACTCGCGCCCACTCCTTGCGCTCCATGGGGGCAACGTGGTAACCGCTCACGCCTTCATCAACATGGACGTGCTTGGCGCTTACGCCCTGCTTTGCTGCGTCGTCATACTGGCTTGCTGAGGTCTGGCCGTCCGTGGTTGAGATACGTCCGTAATACAGGGTGATCGTCTTCGCTGCTGTGGTGGTCGCGTTCATGGTCGGTCTCGGTGTCTGGTGAGCTAAGTGGCTCAAAACTTGTATGGCTCAATAGTAAAGGTAGCTCAGAACACGGTCAACCTTTTGAGCCATTGTATTTGGCTATCAAAGTGGGTAGCTCCAATGTATACCTTGTGAGCCTACATTTCGTCCCGTCGCTGCGTTGTTAAAAACACCGGCACACCTTCCTGCAGTCGTCCCTTAGAATGTTGCGGGGTCCCGCCACGGGGTCCCTATGGGCTAGCGCCCAGACAAAAAGCCAAAAGACCGCATTCGGGGAATTGATGAAGAGATTGACTATTGCCGTCCTCTTGACGGCGCTGACCGGCTGCGTATCGGCTCCTGACCTCGATCTAAGCAAGCTCGATTCAACCTGCGCTCAACGTTGCTCATCGGAGTACTCGACCTGCACCACGGGATTCAAGCTCTTTCCGATAGCGGAACAAATTCACTGCAATGAATCGCTGAAGGTATGCGCTGGGTCTTGCCCCGCAGCCCAGCCTGTCGTGACTGCCACACCCTCTGCTCAGAAGCTCGCTGAGCTAAGCAGCATGTACAAGCAAGGGCTGATCACGGAAAAAGAATACGCCGCGAAGAAACAGGAAATCTTGAAGGCCATGTAATCGACCGTGGTGCGCGTGAGGGGCCTGCCCGGTGTCTTCGGACGCGCCCCTATTCCCATGAGTGTCGCGCGGTCAATTCAAACAACGAAGGAACGAGGTTGGCATGAGAAGGACACTGATAACGGCACTGCTATGTAGCGCGGCGGTTTTGCTGACTGGCTGCATGGCAATGATCTTTGGCACGGCCGACCAACTAAACAAAGTCTCGGTTGGTATGACGCGAGATGAGGTCATCCACACATTGGGCGAGCCAAAGTCGATTTCTGCCAGTGGTGACCTAGAGTATCTCCAGTATCGCTGGGTAAAGACGGTCATAGCTGCTGACGGCAACTTCCCCGATGACTACTTCATCGCAATCAGAAATGGGCGTGTAGTGAGCTACGGGAAGAAGGGAGATTTCGATAGCGCGAGGCCGCCAACCCAACATTTAGAGGTCAACGAGACTGTAAAGGGGCTTGAGCCACGCCAGCAAAGTGGCGACCTTTATACGAACCTCGAAAAGCTCAAGGCGCTGAAGGATGAAGGGGTCATCACGGACGCAGAGTTTCAGGCGCAGAAGACGAAGCTACTTCGGGCGCAATGAGGAAGCTCGGTCCGACTGCTTGAGTGGAGGAGTAGCGCGTTGGAATTTTTCAAACCGATCTTGAATCCATGCGGGGCGAGGTACCGGTACCTAAAGTACTGCCCGGCACCCACTTCAACGAAAGTGTTAAACCTTCGAGTTGTTCGTTGTTGTTGGACGCTCGTCGTGAGAGTGCCCCCCGTGGGAATTCCAAAGACCTTACGGAATCGTAATACTCGATTTGGACTTTTCCCCATGGAACCCAGCGGACAAGGGGGGACCTCTTTTCCTATAACGGGACCCCCAGGGGGGCCGGGGCCTAGTTGGGGACTTTCTGTAGCGACTGCTTGGAAGTGGGGGGCCTTCGCGCCCAAAGGGTGACCCCCAGGGGGGAGCGCCCGGTATCCGTGGACCCCTTATGTCCCTAATATATTGACTGTACCAACGGGTGACCTCTGGCTGTACCAACGGGCCGATGTGAGTCCTCAGACCCTCAGGGATTGACTAGGGCTGTGAGGATTGATAGGCTTGGGTTTCAGGGCTGCGGACCACCACGGCCCCTAGGAGCGAAACAGGGACCAAAATTCCTGTCAGGGGGACCATCGAATGGTCCATCGGCGAGCGCCGTTCGCCGCATCCGTACTGCCAACGCAACGTTTCCCAAGCGCAACACCGCGCGGCGCACGCTGCCCGCGCCGGCCCAGCCGTTTTCCAACCCCGCATTCCTCCCTGCTCCGCAGAATCTGCTCACGAGAGGCCAGTCATCATGGACATCAACAAGCAAGTCGCCGCACTCACCGCTTCCGAACTGCAGACCGCCGGCGCGAGCCAGGCGACGGCCATCGCCGTGAGCGTGCTGCTGCGCCATCTGCGCTCGCCCGAACTCACGAAGCTGCTCACCTCGGCATTCGAAAATCATCAGGCCGTCATGCTCCAGACGCCCTGGCCCGAGCCGATGCTGCAGTCGTTCGAGGCGACCCGCCGGTTCTTCGAAGGCGCCGTCGCCGCACCGTACGAGTCCGACGCGCCGCCGCCCGCAGAAGGTTGAGCGGGCAACCGGGCCGGTTTGTCAATTGTTAACAGTTGCCTTTCTGACGCCGGAATACTATGGCAGCCATCGACGGCATCCCGTAAGCCGTTCGTGTGAGCGCCCTGCCATGACCTCTCCCTACATCTTCGCCGTGATCGCCCTGCTTGCCGCGGTCGTGTTTTCGTCGCTGGCGATGCTTTTTCTCGGCTGAACCTCCCCGTCGACCCGCACCAGTGCGTGCTATGCGCGAGCCGCGGGTAAACATGGAGAAAAAAGGGGCTCAAGTATTCCCGGGCGCGTCCGTAATAGCGCTCATGGACTCGCCCCGTCCCCTCCCCGCCGGTCTGCTCACTTCGACCCTGATCGATCACGACATCGCGCACATCCGGCGCGTGATGCCGCTGTCGTTGCGCGGCGACCTCGCGGGTCCCATCCTGCCCGCCGACTACTGGCGCAAGCGTCTGCATCGTCTGCTCGACACCGGGCACGTGAGCAAGGCGCAGCTGTGCGAAATCGACAGTCTGCTGCTGCAACTCGATCACTACGACCTGCAATACGAAAACGCGGCGCCCCGCATTCAGGCTGCGGGCGGCGCGGCCGTCTGAGCGTCTGAGCGTCTGAGCGTCTGAGCGTCTGAGCGTCTGAGCGTCTGAGCGTCTGAGCGTCTGAGCGTCTGAGCGTCTGAGCGTCTGAGCGTCTGAGCGTCTGAGCGTCTGAGCGTCTGAGCGTCTGAGCGTCTGAGCGTCTGAGCGTCTGAGCGTCTGAGCGTCTGAGCGTCTGAGCGTCTGAGCGTCTGAGCGGCTGAGCGGCTGAGCGGCTGAGCGGCTGAGCGGCTGAGCGGCTGAGCGGCTGAGCGGCTGAGCGGCTGAGCGGCGCCAGCACAAATTCTCCCGCGACCGCGGGTCGCCTATCGGTCATAATGTCCGCCAAAATACCCAGCGAGGACATCTGTGCCCACGGCCACTCCGCGAGATCTGCTTCAGCAGGCGCGTCAACGTTTCACCCAGCGGCAGATCGCCGAACACGTCGGCAAGGACGTCAAGACCATCCGTCGATGGGAAAGCGGCGAGACGCCGTGTCCCGCGATGCTCGAAGCCGCGCTGCGCGAGTTGCTGCAGACCGGCGCGAGCGCCGCTGCGGCCCCCGCGCGCTTTAGCTTCATCGATCTGTTCGCCGGCATCGGCGGCATTCGCATGGGCTTCGAGGCGCACGGCGGCGAATGCGTGTTCACGAGCGAGTGGAACGCGTTCTCGCGCAAGACCTATGTCGAGAACTACGGCGAGGCGCACACCTTCATCGGCGACATCGTCTCGTTTCCGGCCGCCGACGTGCCCGATCACGACGTGCTGCTCGCGGGCTTTCCATGCCAGCCGTTCTCGATCGCCGGGGTCTCCAAGAAGAACGCGCTCGGCCGCCCGCACGGGTTCGAGTGCACGACGCAGGGCACGCTCTTTTTCGATGTCGCCCGTATCATCGCCGAGAAGCGGCCCGCCGCCTTTTTGCTCGAGAACGTGAAGAACCTGCTGTCGCACGATCGCGGCCGCACCTTCGAGGTGATCCTGCAGGTGCTGCGCGACGAACTGGGCTATGACGTCCACTATCGCGTGATCGATGGGCGCCATTTCACGCCGCAGCATCGCGAGCGCATCATCATCGCGGGCTTTCGCGAGCCGCGCGAGTTCTCGTGGGATGCGCTGCGCCTGCCCGCCGAGGGTCCGCGTCTCGGCGCGATCCTGCATCGCACGGACGGCAGCGAGCCGCTGCTGCCGTGGGACGGCGAGCGCTTCTTCGACCACGCGGCGCGCCGCGTGCAGCCCAAGTACACGCTCACGCCCGGCCTCTGGACCTATCTGCAGGCGTACGCGCAGAAGCATCGCGCGGCGGGCAACGGCTTTGGCTTCGGCATGGCGCACGCGCATAGCGTGACGCGCACGCTTTCGGCGCGCTATCACAAGGACGGCAGCGAGATCCTCGTGCACCAAGGCAACGAGATGCGCCCGCGCCGTCTCACACCGCGCGAATGCGCGCGGCTGATGGGCTTTCCCGATACCTTCCGCATTCCCGTGAGCGACACCCAGGCTTATCGCCAGTTCGGCAACAGCGTCGTGATGCCGGTGATGCGCGAGGTCGCCCGCTCGATGCTCGAACATCTGCCGTTCGGCGCGACGACCCAACCGGCAGCGCGCCGCACCGCCGGCCGCACCAAGGTCGCGCCGCTCGCGGCCTGAGCGAGAGAAGCGGCGTCATGGTCGATGTCGTCGACGCCGCGACCCGCAGCCGGATGATGTCCGGCATCCGCGCACGCAACACGCAGCCCGAACGGCTCATCCGCAGCCTGCTGCATCGGCGCGGTTTTCGTTTCCGGCTCGACGTGCGCGAGCTGCCCGGGCGCCCCGACATCGTGTTGCCGCGCTACCGCGCGGTGGTGTTCGTGCACGGCTGTTTCTGGCACGGCCACGACTGCGCGTTCTTCAAGTGGCCAAAGACGCGTCCCGAGTTCTGGCGCGAGAAGATCAACCGCAATCGCACCAACGATGCTCGCGCGCTCGCCGCGCTCGCGGCCCAGGGCTGGCGCATCGCGGTGGTCTGGGAGTGCGCGCTGCGCGGCGAGGCGAGCGATCCCGAGGCGAGCGTCGAGCGGCTCGCCGCGTGGCTCGCGAGCGGTGAATCGACGTGGTTCGAGGAGCGCGGCGCGCGGCGTACATGACGCAACACGCGGTTGCCCGCCGCCGCCCGGTGATAAACTCGACCGGATCGCCTGCGCCGTGCCAACGCGTGCGCGCATGGCCTGTCCATCCACCACAGAACCATCCTTCAAGGAGGCATCCGATGGCTGACTTTCGCATCTGGTCCGACGACTTTCCGGCCAACGGCTTCATGCCGAAAGCCCAGGAATTCGACAATCGGGCATTCGGCGTCGACGGCGACAACATCTCGCCCGCACTGCAATGGGAAGCCCCGCCCGACGACACGCAAAGCTTCGCGCTGACCGTCTACGATCCGGACGCGCCCACCGGCAGCGGCTTCTGGCACTGGGTCGTCGTCAACATTCCCGCCGACGTGCGCTCGCTCGCGCGCAACGCCGGCAAGGCCGACGGCAGCCTGCTGCCGCAAGGCGCCGTGCAGGTGCACAACGACTACGGCACGGTCGGCTTCGGTGGCGCCGCGCCGCCGCGCGGAGACAAGCCGCACCGCTACATCTATCGCATCCATGCGCTGAAGGTGGCGCAACTGCCGGTCACGCTCGACACCACGAATGCCGTCGCGCGCTTCATGACGCACCTGAACGAACTCGATTCGACCACCTACATCGGCCTTTACGAACTCAAGTAAGCCGAGGCGGCGCACGTCTCGCCCGGACTCGCGCTCGCCGCACGCGCGGTGCCAATGCAGCGGCGCCGCGCCTTCCCACTTTCGATGCGCACATCGTCCGACTCTTCCCGCCCCGCCACCGCGTCCGCCGCCAAGGCCGACGAGCCCGCGTTGTCCCCAGCCGATAGCGGCCTGCCCTTGCCCCAGCGCTATCACGCGATTCTCGTGGTCGCGCTCGGCATCACGCTTGCGGTGCTCGACGGCGCCATCGCCAACGTCGCGCTGCCGACCATCGCGCGCAACCTGAACGCGAGCGCTGCCGACTCGATCTGGATCGTCAACGCCTATCAGCTCGCGGTCACCATTTCGCTGCTGCCGCTCGCCTCGCTCGGCGACCGCATCGGCTACCGCCGTGTCTATCTGGGCGGGCTCGCGCTCTTCACCGTGGCCTCGCTTGGCTGCGCACTCGCCACCTCGCTGCCGACGCTCGCACTCGCCCGCATGATCCAGGGCTTCGGCGGCGCCGGCATCATGAGCGTAAACACCGCGCTCGTGCGCATGATCTATCCGCGCGAGCATCTGGGCCGCGGCGTGGCCATCAACGCGATGGTCGTCGCGGTCGCCTCGGCCGTCGGGCCGACGCTCGCCTCGGGCGTGCTCGCGATCGCCTCGTGGCCGTGGCTCTTTGCGATCAACGTGCCGATCGGCATCGCCGCGCTCGTGCGCGGGCTGCGCGCGCTGCCGGCCAACGTGCGCCACAAGGGGCGGTACGACTACCTGAGCGCCGTGATGAACGCGTTCGTCTTCGGTCTCCTGATCTTCGCCGTCGACGGCCTCGGGCACGGCGAATCGCGCCGCTACGTGGCGGCCGAGTTGCTCGGCGCGGTCGTGATCGGCTGGTTCTTCGTGCGCCGCCAGCTCGATCAGCCCGCGCCGCTGTTGCCCGTCGATCTGCTGCGCATTCCTGTCTTCGCGCTGTCGATCGGCACCTCGATCTGCTCGTTCTGCGCGCAGATGCTCGCCTTCGTCGCGCTGCCGTTCATGCTGCAGGACACGCTCGGACTCTCGCAGGTCGCCACCGGCCTCCTGATGACGCCCTGGCCGCTCGTCATCATCGGTGCCGCGCCGCTCGCCGGGGTGCTGTCGGACCGCTATCCGGCGGGACTGCTCGGCGGTATCGGACTGGCGATCTTCGCCGCGGGCCTGCTCTCGCTCGCGCTGCTGGGCGGCCATCCGGCGAGCTTCGACATCTGCTGGCGCATGGCGCTGTGCGGTGCCGGCTTCGGCCTCTTCCAGTCGCCCAACAACCGCCAGATGCTGGCGTCGGCGCCGCGCGAGCGCAGCGGCGGCGCGAGCGGCATGCTCGGCACGGCGCGCCTCACCGGCCAGACCCTCGGCGCGGCGCTGGTCGCGCTGATCTTCGGTGTCGCGCCGCAGCACGGACCGATGATCGCACTGCTCACGGCGACCGCGTTCTCGCTGGCGGCGGCATGCGTGAGCGTGCTGCGGCTGATGCCGCGCAACGCGGCGCCATCGACCGGCCAGCAGCGCTGAAACGCGCAACGCGCGCATCGCACTTCACGCCGCGCACGCTGTCCAACGACGTAGCGACGCGGCGACGTCCGCGCCGTACTTCCTGGTCGGGTTCATCGACCATGCCAAGGGGACTTCCATGTCACTGATCGTCGCTGGACGTTTCACGACATTCCCCGCCGCCGAAGCCGCCGCCGACAAGTTGTTCGCCAGCGGCTTCATCGACGAGGACGTCAACCTCTTCTTCGTCAATCCGCGCGGGCAGCACGCCCGCCACCACCACGAGCAACTCGAACGGGCCGCTTCCACGCGCTCGCTCGCGGCGCATCACCACAGCCACAGCGTCATGCTGGGCAGCGTGGCGGGCGCGGTGCTCGGCGTGGTGATCTTCGGAGGATTCGGCACTTCGTTGCCGGTCATGGTGATCGCAGCGGGCGTCGGCGCCTGGCTCGGCGCGTTCGGCGGCCAGCTATGGCAGCGGCAGCGCGCCCACGAGCATTACGCCCGCGTGCAGCACGAGACACGCAACTCCGGTGTGCTGCTCGCCGTGCACGTCGATGCCGAGAATCAGGCAAGCGCTGCCGAGATCCTGCGCGAAGCGGGCGGCGCCGATATCGAGCGGGCATCGGGACGCTGGCAAGGCGGCCATTGGGCCGATTTCGATCCGACCGCCGCGCCGACGCCCTACGCCGAATTCAAGCAGCAGCACGCCTGAGCGACTCAGCCTACGACGCAAAAAACACGGCGGCCTGAAGAAGGCCGCCGTGCGGGTAGGTCATTGTGCGAAGCGCGCGCCTCAAGCCGCCTTCGCCGCCGAACGCAGCTTCGCGTTGGCCGTCACCGAAGCCGCCGTCGCCACGCTGCGCAGGTCGGCCAGGAACGTATCGCGCCAGACCGACAAGTTGTTCTCCCTGAGCGACGCCATCATGTCGCCATGGCGCGCCTGGCGTTCGGCGAGCGGCATCGACAGCGCACGCTCCAGAGCCTCGGCCGTCTGCGCCAAATCGTAAGGATTGACGACGAGCGCGCCCGGCAACTGCTCGGCGGCGCCCGCGAACTGCGACAGCACGAGCACACCCGGATCGGCCGGATCCTGCGACGCCACGTACTCCTTGGCGACGAGATTCATGCCGTCGCGCAGCGGCGTCACATAACCCACCTGCGACAGCCGGAACAGCGCCATCAGCAAGTTGCGTTCGTACTTGCGGTTCAGGTACTGGATCGGCGTCCAGTCGAGCTGGGCGAAGCGGCCGTTGATGCGCCCCGCCTCGCCTTCGAGGTTGCGTCGAATGGTCTGGTAGGTCTGCACGTCCGAGCGCGTCGGCGGCGCGATCTGCACGAGCGACACGCGGCCATGCCAGCCCGGGCCGTTCTGCAGGAGCCGCTCGAAGGACTGGAAGCGCTCGACCAGACCCTTCGAATAATCGAGCCGGTCGACACTCATGATCAGCCTGCGTCCGCGCATCGCCTCGCGCAGGGTGCGCACCGGCTTGCGATCGCTGTACTGCGCTGCCGCTTGCTCGATGGCATCGGGATAGATGCCGATCGGATAGGCGCCGACCTTGAGGAACCGTCCGTAGCCGTGGACCATGCCGTCATCGCTCGAGGTGCCGTGGCCACCGCGCTCGATGTAGTCGAGGAAAGCCTGACGATCGGAATCGGTCTGGAAGCCGACGACGTCGTAGTGGCACATGAACTTGATGAGTTCCTCGTGCGGCGGCACGGAGCGCAGCACTTCCGGCACCGGAAACGGGATATGCAGGAAGAAGCCGATCGGATTCTTCACGCCCAGATCGCGCAGGCAGCGCGCGAACGGCAGCAGATGATAGTCGTGCACCCAGATCACATCGTCGGGCTCGATGAGCGGCAACAACTGGCGCGCGAGCGTGACGTTCACGCGCAGATAGCCGCCGTATTCCTGGCGCTCATAGCGCGCGAGGTCGGTGCGGTAGTGGAAGGTCGGCCAGAGCGTGGTGTTCGAGAAACCGCGATAGTACTGGTCGTAATCGCGCCGCGTCAGACCGACGGTCGCGTAGGTGACGCTGCCTTGCTGCTCGATCACGGGGGCGGACGGCTCGGTGACGGTCTCGCCGCTCCAGCCGAACCACACACCACCGGTTTCCTTGAGTGCGTCCAGTACGCCGATCGCGAGGCCGCCTGCTGCCGGGCGTCCTTCCTGAATGGGTGCCACGCGATTCGATACTACGATCAGTCTGCCCATTGTGGCTTTGCCTCCTCAATGTATTGCGTGCGACGTTGCCCAACGAACAGAGCAAACATCATGCCGCAGTGCGCAAAACACAAAAATGCGCGTCATTGGGCACGCTGCAGACGAACGCATGCCGCGCATGAACGCGCCAATCCGGATCAAGGGTCGGTATGCGTGCGAGTCGAAGTGCGCCCGCACGCATCGGTGGCTGTCAGGCGTCCTGTTCGGAGCCGAGATCGCGCTGGTACTCGAGCCCTTCCGCGCGTGTGCCGCCCTGGTTGTGCTCGCCGTCCGGCGGGGTGGCGGGGGCTGGGCGATTCTGGCCGTCAGGGTCGGGGCTCGCGCCGGGCAGCGCCGCGCCGCTTTTCGCCTCCGAGTCACGAGGACCGCGCTTGCCCGAATGACGCGCCGAGCGGCGCAATGCAGGGTGTCTCATTTCGATGCCTCCAGCAGGAAGGCCGCCACCAGGACGGTGGCTTTTCCATAGTCTAGAGTCAGGTGCGCGAATTTGCCGGTAAAAAGCGCATCCCCTTTGTATCGATTACATAAAAGCGCGAGGTGATGGAGTGCGCCGTGGGACGGCGCGCGGCACTTCGCCGGGAGGGCTCGGCGGATCGCCGATCGGGGGCGCATCGGGTTCGCCGGGTTCGACCGGCGGTTCGTCGGGTTGCGGCGTATGGGCGGCGCGCGGCAGGGGCCAGCGCGCCGAAGCGGAAAATTGAGGCGTGCGCATCGTCCACTCCTTGTGGCGTCTTGCGCAGCGGTTGCGCAAGCGATGTGCCGCGCACCGCCACCCGGGAAACGTGCTACACGCCAGCCACGCGCGACTCGGCGAGCGTATCGGCTGCACCGCCCTTGCCCGTCTCGTTGCCGTACTCGACGAGCCGGTTATAGAGCGTCTTGAGACTGATGCCGAGGATTTCGGCCGCCCGCGTCTTCACGCCGCCGCACTGGTCGAGCGTCGCGAGAATCAGCTGGCGGTCGGCATCGGCGAGCGATGTGCCGAACGCAATCGTGACGGCCGTCCCGGCTGCGGGCCGCGACAACGAGATCTGCAACGGCACCACGGCCGTCAGGTCCGATTCCGGCCCCGACATGATGTGCGCGCGCTGCACGTAGTTCTTCAGCTCGCGCACGTTGCCGGGCCACGCATAGGACTGCAGCATGTCGCGCACAGCGGGCGGGAAGATCTTGCGCGTGCCGTGCCGCTCGTTCAAGTCGTCGAGAAACGCCTGGGCGAGCAGTTCGACATCCTTGCCGCGCTCGCGCAGCGGCGGCAGGCTGATCGGGAACACATTGAGCCGGTGATAGAGATCGAGCCGCAGCTTGCCGTCGGCGACCGCCTGCTCCGGATCGCGATTGGTGGCGGCGATCAGGCGCACGTCGGTCTCGATTTCCTTGGTGGTGCCGACCCGCATGAAAACGCCCGTTTCGAGCACGCGCAGCAGCTTGACCTGCAGCTCGATCGGCATTTCGGTGATTTCGTCGAGGAACAGCGTGCCGCCGTTCGCGCGCTCGAAATAGCCCTTGTGCTGACGATCGGCGCCGGTAAACGAGCCGCGCTCGTGGCCGAACATTTCGGACTCGATCAGGTTTGGCGAGATTGCGCCGCAGTTCACGGCGAGAAACTCGTGCTTGCGGCGCAGGCTCAGCTGGTGCACGGTCTGCGCGGCGACTTCCTTGCCGGTGCCGGATTCGCCAACCAGCATCACCGATGCCGCCGTCGGCGCGACGCGTCCGACCTGGTCGTAGACCGACTGCATCACCGGCGAGCTGCCGAGCATCAGCCCGAAGCGGCCCATGCGCCGCAACTCGCCGCGCAGGTTGCCGATCTCGGCTTTCAGGTCGCCCGGACGCGGCATGCGATTGAGGATCGCCTTCACGCGCTGCAGGTTGATTGGCTTGACGAGGTAATCGGTCGCGCCGGACTTGAGCGCTTCGACGGCGGACTCGACCGTCGCGTGGCCCGTGATGACCACGACCTCCACGCCCGAGCGCGGGTCGAGATCCTGGAACAGATCCATGCCGCTGCCGTCGGGCAGCTTCAAATCGGTGAACACGACATCGGGCATCTGCCGCACGAGCTGGATGCGCGCTTCGCGCAGATCCCCCGCCAGCGCAGTGGTGAGGCCGTCGGCGCTCACGACTTCCGCTAGCGCCTCACGGGTGCCGGCATCGTCATCGACAATCAATACATGTGGCATCGCGTCTCGTCAGCCTGTCAAGGTGAATGGCTCCATGCGGCCGCTGCCGGCGGCGCCTCTCGGCGCGCCCAGCTGCAACGCTGCAATGGAGTACGAAACGGGTCAGCGTCCCGCAACAACGGGCCACTGCCAGAACATGGCAAACCGCCTTATTAAGGTCGCCGCTGCAACAATGTTGCGGGTAAGCGGCCACCCAAACCATGATTGTTGTGAATCCAACCTATTATAGACGTATTCGAGATGTAAGATGCAAGCCTGCTCACGATTGGTTACGTGTATCGGTTTGCGGAAACGGCCATGCCTGACCCGCCGCGCCGTTGCTGCGCTCGCCCATGGCACCGACTGCCGAAGCAAGGGGCGTCGGGTGCGACGGCGCCGTCTGGGTGCTGGTCGCGAGCGAGCCGCCTTCGTCTTCCCAGCGGCTCAGTTCGCGATTGAGCCCCGCCTGCGAACTCCGGTGCCGCTGCGCCCAACGCCACGCAAGTACACCGCCCACAGCCACGAGAGCCCCGAATATGCCAACTTTCTGTCTGGACATGTCATTCCTCCTCAAACGCATTCAGCCTGTCGATCGCGTCGACATGAATGAGTTCCATCAGCATCAATCGTGCCGGGTCGGCTGCGGCGTCGATTGCCCTGTCATGCAAGGCAGTGGTTAAATGTCTACAGGATCGAACTCGACTGTCGGCGGGACAAACCGTGTCGCCGACGCTCGAGCCCCCCGACAACGCGCTGCCTGTCTCAGGCAGCGCAGTACTTTGCAGGACTCAACTGTTATGCCGTCAACCGAGCTGGACTCGCCGGCCGCGGTACGCGTGGCCGGCCTGCAGTCGTATGGCCTGCTGTACGGCTCATCGACTGTCATGCAGGAACTGTACGCGCAGATCGAGCGCGTGGCGATCACGGAAGCAACTGCCCTCATCGTCGGCGAATCGGGCACCGGCAAGGAGCTGATTGCGCGCACCATCCATCAGCGCAGCACGCGCCGCGACGGGCCGTTCGTCGCCGTGAACTGCGGCGCGATTCCGACCGAGTTGATCGAGGCCGAGTTGTTCGGTCACGAAAAAGGCAGCTTCACGGGCGCCGTGCAGGAACGCACGGGGCACTTCGAATACGCGCGCGGCGGCACGCTCTTTCTCGACGAGATCACCGAGATGGCGCCCGTCCATCAGGTCAAGCTGCTGCGCGCGCTCGAGACCGGTGAATTTTTCCGCGTCGGCGGCAACGATGCGATTCAGGGCGACGTGCGCATCGTCGCGGCCACCAACCGCGATCCGGTCGTCGCCGTGAAGGAGAACTGCCTGCGCGAAGACCTGCTGTACCGGCTCGCCGTGTTTCCGCTGCGCGCGCCGCCATTGCGCGAGCGCGAGCAGGACCGTGAGTTGCTCGCGCAACTATTCCTTGCCGAGTTCAACGAGCAGGAAGGCACCCGCAAGGCGTTCAGCAAACGCACGCTCGAGGCGCTGCGCAGCTGGTCGTGGCCCGGCAACGTGCGCGAGCTGAAGAACGCCGTGTATCGCGCATTCATCCTCGCGGAGAAAGTCGTCGAGGTCGCGCATCCGCAGCTCGCCTCGAAGGTGAAGAAGCCCGTTACCCAGGGCGACGCGATGAGCGTCTGGATCGGCACGCCGCTCGCCGATGCGCAAAAGCAGATCATCCTCGGCACCCTGCGCTACTGCGGCGGCGACAAGCGGCTCGCCGCGCGCACACTCGGCGTGAGCCTGAAGACGCTCTATAACCGGCTCGGCAGCTACGGCACCGAAGACACGCCGCCCCCGCCCGACGACGAAGCGTAGCGCCGCCATCGCAGCACGCAGCCGGTGCTTGCGGCTCGCTCTTTTGCAATTTCTTGCACTTTTTTCGTCCCGCTGACAAAGCGCATCCGGCACAATGCCTGCGCCATTGAACACACGCGCCGTGCCCGTCACACGGGTACCGCGCCAGACGCAGGACGAGAACATGCAATACCGACGTTGCGCCGCCTGGGCTTTGATCGCGGCCACCGCCGCCTTGTCGCTGGGCGGCTTGGGCGGCTGTAGTTCGCTCTACTCCGAAGGCGCCCAGGCGGGCGCGGGTATCGCCGGCGCGGCCATCGCCGCCAAGGTCACCGACAACGCCGCCGTCGCGACCGGCATCGGCCTCGGCGCCGTCGCGGCCGCGCGCGCCGGCGTTCAGTACTCCGAGCGGGTCGTCCATCGCAACACCCAGGACAGCATCGCACTCGCGGCCGGGCCGCTCGATGTCGGCGCAGTCGCGCCGTGGTCGATCACCCACTCGGTGCCGATCGAGGACGACGAGCACGGCCGCGTCACGGTCAGCCGCGCGATCAGCTCGGGCGCGCTCGACTGCAAGGAAATCGTCTTCTCCGTCGATCAACCGGCCACGCAGAAAGCGGCCGCCTCGAGTGCGTTCTACGTCGCCTCGATCTGCCGTGACGGCAGCCAGTGGAAATGGGCCTCGGCGGAACCGGCGACCCAACGCTGGGGAGCGCTGCAATGATGGCGCGTGCCGGGCGGGCGCCGCATCGCGGACATTCACGGCTTCTCGCGCGCTGGCTCGCGGGTGGCGCGCTTTGTCTCGGCGCGGCCGCGCTGCTCGACGGCTGCACGTCGATCGGCGCGGCGAGCGGTGCGGCCGCCGCTGCCGCCTCGGGCCTCGTGACCGCGAATCCGGCGGTCGGCATCGGCGTCGGCATCGTCGTGCAGGCGGCCACCGACGAAGCCGTCAACCGCTTCATGCGCACCATGCACACGGACCAGCAGGATCTGATCGCGGCCACCGCCGGCGCGCTGCCGGTCGGCGGCACGCAGCCCTGGCGCGTCGCCCATACGCTGCCGGTCGAGAACGGCCACGGCGAAGTGCGCGTGGTGCGCGCGTTCGCCTCGTCGCTCGCGCTGTGCAAGGAATTCGTGTTCTCGGTCGTCGATGGCGACGCGCCCGGCTCGCCCGAACAGTGGTTCTCGGCCAGCACGTGCCGGCAGGACAGCGGCAGCTGGAAGTGGGCCTCGGCGGAGCCGGCGGTCGAGCGCTGGGGCGCACTTCAGTAACGCGGCACTGTTGCCCACCCTCAGGACGCTTCGGCGCGCACCTCAGCGCAGGGCTTCCAGCCGGCCACGCCGAACACCAGCACCAGCAGCGCAATGAACATCAGGTAGAACGCGGGCCCCGCCGGATCGTTGAGGCAACGCACGAGGTAGACCGCAATGACCGGCGCCGTGCCGCCGATCAGCCCCATGCCCGCGTTCAGGCTCAACGACATCGCCGAGCAGCGGATGCGACGCTCGAACATCTCGGCGAGCGCGACGAGCGCCGCGCCGCTGTAAATCGCATTCAGCACGGCGAGCCCGATCTGGCCGAAGGCGATAAGCGCAAACTGCCCGCTCAGCAACAGCGTGAAAATCGGATAGGACAACAACACGAATCCGACCAGCGCCGTCGCGAGCACCGGCTTCCTGCCGATGCGATCAGAGATCAGGCCAAACAGCGGCGTGAGCACCATCATGACGATCATGCTGAGGGTATTGAGCCGCAGTGCGATCGCCGGGTGCATGCCGTCGACGTGCTGAAGAAAGGTCGGCAGATAGATGAAAGTCAGATAGAACCCCGCGCCCGGCGCCATCGCCAGCACGAAGGCGCGCGTCATGGCCCGCCAGTCCGTGCGCAGCGCCTCGACGACGGGCATTGCGACCGGCGCGGATTCAGCTTCATGCGCGAGGCTCGTCTTGCGCAACGCCAATGCGACGCCGCCGAGCACCACGCCGAGCAGGAACGGAACGCGCCAGCCCCACTCGAGCATCGCGGCAGGCGACAGCATCGAACTGAGCACGGCATCGACGGCCGACCCGGTCAGCGTGCCCGCCGCGACCGCCACCACCGCGAAGCTGCTCAGGAAACCGCGCCGTTTCTTCGCGGCTTGCTCGACGAGCACGATCGCCGAAGTCGCGTGTTCGCCGCCGACCGACAAGCCCTGAATCAGCCGCAACACGACGAGCAGCACGGGTGCAAGCAGCCCTGCTTCGCGATACACCGGCAGCAGGCCGACGAGCGCACTGCACAGCGCCATCGCGCCCGCCGAGAGGATGAGGGCCGGCCGGCGTCCGTGCTTGTCGCCGATGTGTCCGAACAGCGCGGCGCCCACCGGGCGTGCGAGAAAGGACAGCGCGAACGCACCATACGTGAGGATCAGCGAGATGGTGGCGTCGTGCGCCGGGAAGAAATTCTGGGCCAGCACCTTCGCCATCAAGCCGTAGATGGCGAAGTCGTACCACTCCATCGCATTGCCGACCGCGCTCGCCAGCACGGCGCGCACGCGGGTCGGCTCGCGGCGCCTGGCGGCCACGTCGACGACTGTTTCGCTGGTAGTGTTCATCTGCTCGTCCCCTATCTCAACAGGGCCAGACTAGCCGCGCAGAATTAGCTCACGATGATGCGGCTTCATCATTCTCCGCTCACGCGGGGGTGCTACCGTGAGTGTGTGTTCCGTGTCGACTTGGCCAGTCAGTCACGGCCTTCTTGTCCCACTCCCCGCGCGCTCGATCTATGACGAACACGAAGCACTACTCAGTAGCCGCCATGGCTGCCATCCTCTGTTGTTATGCCAGCGTCAGCAACGCGGCCGGATCCGGCGTCAGCTGGACGCCGGCGGCAAGCATGTCGGTCGCACGGGCAAGCGCTTCGGCGACGCTGCTTTCGAACGGCAAGTTGCTCGTCGTGGGTGGCGCGTCGCAGCCAGGCAGCAATCTCGCCTCGGCTGAACTGTACGATTCAGCCAGCAACCAGTGGAGCAGCGCCGGGACCATGACCGTGCCACGGGCGTGGCCGTTGAGCGTGCAACTACCCAACGGCGAGGTGCTGGTAGCGGGTGGACTCAACCAGGCCGGCAAGCCGGATGCGAGCGCCGAACTGTACGCGCCTTCGACCAATAGCTGGTCCAGCACCGGCAGCATGCATGTTGCGCGAGCCAGAGCGGTCGCTGTAGCGCTGCCCGGCGGCAAGGTGCTGGTAGCGGGTGGCGCCTCGTCGCGGGAATGCGTGTCGTCGGCGGAGCTGTATGACCCCGCGACCGCCAAATGGGCTCGCGCCGCGAACATGCAGTTTGCCCGCTGCGACTTTGTCGGCACGCTGCTCCCGAACGGCAAAGTGCTGGTGGCGGGCGGCATGAATCCTACCGCCAACGGCAATACGGCTGCCGAGCTCTACGACCCGTCGACCAATAAGTGGTCGCCCGCAGGCGTGATGAGCACGGCACGCGTGGGCGCGAGCGCCAACCTGCTGCCGGGCGGAAAGGTGCTCGTGGCGGGCGGTGTACAGGCGCCCTCGGCTGACCTGTACGACCCGGCCACCAATTCGTGGTCCTATGCCGGCAACATGAACAGCATCCGGGCTTATTTCACGAGCGCAGTGCTTCCCGATGGCCAGGTCCTTGCCACCGGCGGCCAGTATGTGAACGGCGAGTTTGCATCGTCGACGGAGCTTTACGATCCTGTCAGCAACAAATGGACTTACGCCGGCGAGATGAGCGTGTCGCGTGCGTATCTGGTCGGTACTGCGCTGCCAAACGGCGAAGTGCTCGTGGCGGGCGGGGCGGAAGACGGCACCACCGGGTTGTCATCGGCCGAAATTGCCAAGGTCGCGCCGGCCAACCCGGCACCGGCACACCCGGCGAGCGCCGGTACTTCAGCTGCCCCCGTTTCAGTCGAACAAGCACGCGTCGCGCCGTTCTGAGCACACCCATCATTGCCGCGAACTCAGGCGCCGCCTCCCGTGCGCTCACCTTAAGCTAACTTTCCTGAGCTAGCCTGAGGTGAGTTCGGACCATCTCCGTGGTCCTGCACTCGACACGTCAAAGCCACCTCGATGTCTGAAGCTCATCGCCCCCGCCAAGCTGGATCGCTGAAGAAGCGCATCGTCATCACGCTGACCACGCTGCTCGTGCTCGTGAGCGTGCTCGACGCCGCAGCCAGCTTCTGGCTGTCGAGGCGGCATATCGACGATCTGATGGACTCGCATCTGCAAGGCGCGGCCGTGTGGCTGGCTGCCGGCAAAGTGGGCGCGCTCGGTACCGACGGGCCGCCGCAGCATTCTGTCGACGGCTTCGTGGGGCAGGTGTGGAAACGCGATATCTCGACCCCGACCGACAACACCGACGACTCCGTCCTGTTCGATCGCAACGCGCCTGCCGGCTTCTCCGAGGAATCCGTCGACGGTCAAATCTATCGCCTTTACACCCTGCGTCACGACGACGGCGCGCTGACCTACCAGGTCGGCCAGCCGCTCGCGTACCGCGAACAGACTGCGATGCACTCCGCGCTGGAAAGCCTGGTGCCCGGACTGATCCGGATTCCGCTGGTCTGGCTGGCGATCGTGCTGCTCGTGCGCGCGAGTCTCGCGCCGCTCGAGCGCGCGCGAGCCGATGTCGAGGCGCTCGGCGTCGCGCGGCTCAAGCCACTCGACGTCCTGCAGATGCCCGACGAGGTCCGTCCTTTCGCCGATTCGATCAACCGGATGATCGCGCGACTGGAAGCCGGCATCGATGCCGAGAAGCGCTTCATCGCCGACGCGGCCCACGAGATGCGCACGCCGCTCGCCGCCCTTCAGTTGCGTGTCGACAATCTGCGCAATGCCCCCGACCCGGCGGCCCGCGCCGAACGCGAGCGCGAACTGAGCAACGCGGTTGCGCGCAACGCCGCCATGGTTCACCAGTTGCTCGGGCTGGCGCGGGCTGACGCCCAGGTCGACAGCGCGACGCTCGTGAGCGTCGACATGCGCGGGATGTTCCAGGGACTGCTCGCCGACATGCTGCCGATCGCCGTGCGGCGCTCGATCGATCTGGGCTTCAAACGCTTCGAGCCGGCGCGCGTCGCAGCGCGCGAAGAGGACTTGAGCATCGCCGTGAGCAATCTGCTGCAGAACGCCCTGCGCTATACGCCCGAAGGTGGATGCGTGGACATCGACCTGTTCCAGCAGGTCGCGCCGGACGGCCAGGGCGTAGAAGTCATCGTGCGGGTGACCGACACCGGGCCAGGCATCCCGCAAGCCTCGCTCGAACGGGTATTCGATCGCTTCTTCCGGCTCAACCAGGGTGTCGTGGACGGCAGCGGGCTCGGCTTGTCCATCGTCAGGACGGTGGTTGCCAAATATGGCGGCAAGGTCGTGCTGGCAAATCGCGACGACGGAACCAGCGGTCTCGTGGCGACCCTTGCGCTGCCCGGCGTGCCATGTGCCGATCCATCCGGCGCCAGGCCGGATCAACGGGACACGGTGGAATGGAGCTGACGCCGCCGGGACCGGCCCGGGGCGCCGCAAATGAACTTCAGGACTCGACGTCCTCGAGACTGAAGATCTCCGACTGGTCGTTATACGAAAAGATCTCGCCGTAACGGCCCCAGTCGATCACGGTGTCGAGCGTCTCTTCCGCGGCACCGTCCGAGAGCGAGTCTTCCAGTTCCTGTTCGAAGCGCACGCGCGGTGCGCGATGGCCCGGGCGCTCGTTGAGCACCTTCTTGATCCGCGCCGCGAGCGGCACGTGCCGCAACAGATGCTCGGCGAACATCATCTTGCGCTCCTGCGTGCCGAACTCGGCGAACACGCGTGCAGGCGGCGTGAGCAGCACATCGCCTTCACGTACGTCGGCAAAGCCCAGGTTCTGCAGCACTTCGGCGATCGGGAACAGATCGTCGACTTCGAGATGCAGCGAGCGCGCGATTTCCGGCATGTCCGCACGGCCGTGATACGGCGCGGCGGCGAGCGTCTCGATGAGACCGGCCATCAGGTTGGTCGACACGCGCGGCAGCCAGCTGCCCAGCTCGAGTCCCTTCTTGGTGGCCTCGTCGGTCTGGCGCGCGGTCATCTTCGCGTAGATGTCGTCGACGAGCTTGCGGAACGCCGGGTCGAGCCGGTTGCGCGGATGCTTGAACGGCACCTTGATCTCGGCGACGACACGCCCAGGATTCGACGACAGCACGAGGATGCGGTCGCACATGAACACCGCTTCCTCGATGTTGTGCGTGACGATCAGCACCGACTTGATCGGCAGGCGCCCTTGCGTCCACAGATCGAGCAGGTCGGTACGCAGCGTCTCGGCCGTCAGCACGTCGAGCGCCGAGAACGGCTCGTCCATCAGCATGAGCATCGGGTCCACGACGAGCGCGCGCGCAAAGCCCACGCGCTGGCGCATGCCGCCCGACAGCTCGCGCGGATAAGCGTTCTCGAAGCCGTCGAGACCGATCAGGTCGATCGCCGCGAGCGCGCGTTCGCGCCGCTCGCGCGCGCCGACGCCCTGCGCCTCGAGGCCCGCTTCCACGTTCTGCAGCACGGTGAGCCACGGAAACAGCGCGAAGGTCTGGAACACCATCGCGACGCCCTCGGCGGGGCCGTCGACCGGCTTGCCGCGCCACGTCACCTCGCCCGCCGTCGGCTCGATCAGCCCGGCGATGATGCGCAACAGTGTGGACTTGCCCGAGCCGGAGCGGCCGAGCAGCCCGACGATCTCGCCCTCGCGCAGCGACAGGTTGGCGTCGTCGAGGACGAGCAGTTCGCCCTGGGTCTTGTTGAACCCGCGGCACACGTCCTTCACGCACAGGATTTCTTCGCCGAGGCGCGGGGGGGAGCCGGCGCTCTGCAGGTCGCCGGCACTCAGGGTCTTGGGATTTTGCATCGCATTTGCCTTGATTTCGGGCTCAATCGAGCCGCAGCTTCGCCTCAGCGTAGGCGTACATCGGACGCCACAGCAGGCGGTTGAACAGGGTCACGAACAGCGACATCACGGCGATGCCCAGAATGATCTTGGGGTAGTCGCCGGCCGCCGTGGTCTCGGCGATATACGCACCGAGACCGTGCGCGGCGACCTTGGTGTCGCCCCACTGCACGAACTCCGCGACGATACTCGCGTTCCAGGCGCCGCCCGACGCCGTGATCGCGCCCGTCACGTAATACGGAAACACGCCCGGCAGCATCACCTGGCGCCACCATTGCCAGCCGCGGATCTGGAAGTTGCGCGCCGCCTCGCGATAGTCGTTCGGATAGGCGCTCGCACCTGCGATCACGTTGAACAGGATATACCACTGGGTCCCGAGCACGATCAGCGGCGAGAGCCAGATGTCCGGATTGAGGTGGAATCGCACGATGACGATCACGAACACCGGGAACAGCAGGTTGGCCGGGAACGCCGCGAGGAACTGCGCGAGCGGCTGGATCTTCTCGGCGAGCGCCGGGCGCAGCCCGATCAGCACGCCGAGCGGCACCCAGATCACCGAGGCGATCGCGATCAGCAGCACCACGCGCAGCAGCGTGATGAGACCGAGCACGAGCACGTGGCCGACTTCGTCGAGCGTGACGCCGGTACGCACGTAGCCCACGACGCGCCAGACCACGTAGACCGTGACGGCGAGCACGAGCACCGACCAGACCACGTCGCCGAGCCGCGAGCGCTTGCCGCCCGAGCCCACGGCGAGCGGCGCCGCGCGCTGGATCATCGGTAGCGCGGGCAGTTGCAGCGGCAGGCGCGCGGTCTTCGCGATGAGCCAGCCCATCGGCACGAGCAAACGGTTGATGAGACGCGTGCGGCGGATCAGGTCGAGCAGCCAGGATTGCGGCGCGTCGCCCGAACTGGTGTTCTCCATGCGGAACTTGTCGGCCCACGCGACGAGCGGACGGAACAGCAACTGGTCGTACGCGAGAATCACGACCACCATCGTCAGGATCACCCAGCCGACCGCATGCAGGTCCTTCTCGGTGATGGCCTGGGCGAGGTACGCGCCGATGCCGGGCAGCGTGATCGTGTTGTTGCCGACCGTGATCGCCTCGGAGGCCACCACGAAGAACCAGCCGCCCGACATCGACATCATCATGTTCCAGATGAGGCCCGGCATCGAGAACGGCACTTCGAGCTTCCAGAAACGCTGCCAGCCGGTCAGGTGAAAGCCGCGCGAGACTTCGTCCAGATCGCGCGGCACCGTGCGCAGCGACTGGTAGAAGCTGAACGTCATGTTCCAGGCCTGGCTCGTGAAGATCGCGAAGATCGCGGCCAGTTCGGCACCGAGCACGCGCGATGGCACCAGTGCGAGGAAGAACGTAACGGTAAACGAGATATAGCCGAGTACCGGCACCGACTGCAAGATGTCGAGGATCGGCACGAGCACCATGCCGGCGCGCCGGCTCTTCGCGGCGAGCGTGCCGTAGACGAGCGTGAACGCGAGCGAGGCGACCATCGCGGCGAGCATGCGCAGCGTCGTGCGCATCGCGTACTCGGGCAGGTTGGACGGATCGAGCGAGATGACCTGGGTCTTGAGCGTCGAGATCGGCGCCATGGTCTCGTGGAAACCGACCGCCGCCATCGCGATGCCGCACAGGATCAGCGGGAACGCGACGAAGTCCCAGCCGTTGGGCAAGAGCCGCCACGCCGAGGCGTTCGCGGTGCGGTTCAGGTTGCTGAAGCTGAAGTCCATCAGCGCACCCCCGGGTGTGAAGCGGGCCGGCTACAGGCAGCCAGCGCAGGGGGCGGTGACGCGGCGCGCAGCGCACGCTGGGGAACCGTCGAGCGGAAGTCAGACATGGAGGAACGCATGGGTACAAAGGTTCGTGAACGACGCAGCAGCGCGATCTGCCGGCCCGCCAGCGCGGGGGGCGCCCTGCTAAGGACGGCACGACACTACTACAACCTGTGTGACAGGCACAACCTCGCGCGGTACACGGCATGCCCAAAAGTGGCGCCAGAAAGCCACGAACCCAGGCGCAGCGGCCTTGGCGGAGTTAAAATCGGCGCTCAGCGGCGACCAGGACCGGCGGGCGACGGCGCCCAAAGCCGGATTCGCACCCGCGCGGCTCGCCAAACAAACGCTCAGATGGGATCGATCAACCGATGAAAAGCAGACTCCTGCGCCAGGCCGCCGCCCCCATCGGGGTGGCGCTGGTGGCGCTCGTCTGCTGGGCGGCCGCCGATCTGATCGCCGATCACATGGTTCGTCAGGAGCTCGACTCGGCGCTGCATGGGCAGCAGCAGATGAGCAGTTCGGTCGTCGACAACATGGCTGAGGTGATCGCGAGCGACCTCGCGATGTCGCGCGCGATTCCGGCCACGATGGCCGAGACACGGGTCGTCCAGGAAGCCCTTTCGGCGAGCGCGCAGTACGCGTCGAACAACAACTCGTCGGAACAGACGCGCCGCGCGGATCTGCTCAAGTCGCCCGGACTCGATGGCGTGAACGACTTCCTGCACGACGCCCAGGGCTTCTCGGGACTCGACGCGATCTGGCTCATCAACACCAACGGCGTGTGCATCGCGTCGAGCAACGCGCGCGACAAGGTCTCGTACGTCGGCATCGACATGCGCCCGCGCGCGTACCTGGCCGACACCCTGCTCGGCGCATTCGCCGAGACCTACGGGGTCGGCACGACGAGCGGCGAGCCCGGCATCTTCGTCGCCGCGCCGGTCTACGACGATGGCCTGCTAGTCGGCGCCGTGGTCGCCAAGGTCGGCATCGCGCGGCTGCGCCACTGGGTGGCGCACCCGGGCACCTTCGTATCGGACAGCAACGGCGTCATCATCATGGCGCACAACAGCACGCTCGAAGGGCTCGCGATCCCCGGCGCGCACGTCGAGGAAATGAACGCCGTCGAGCGCGTGAGCACCTACCTGCGCGAGCACTTCGCGCCGATCGCGCTGCGCCCCGCCGCGCGCACCGTCGAGGACGAGGCGCCGTGGATCCCGCGCGGCGAAGCCACCGGACTCGTCGAGCTGCCGGGCCAGCATTCGCCCGCGCTCTACGAGTCGCGCGGCGGCCTGAACTCCGGCTTGTCGGCGCACCTCGTCGATCCGCTCACCGCCTGGCCCGAACTGCTCGCGAACCACAAGCGCGACCGGCTGCTGATCTTCCTCTCGCTCGCGGGAAGCGTGGCGCTGGCCGCCGTGATCACGGTGTCGTGGGTGCGCGAGCGACGTCTGCACCGCGCGACGCGCGATCTCGCCGAGCAGCTCAAATCGGCCAACGCGCTGCTCGCGGCCGAGGCGCGCGACGACGCGCTGACCGGCGCGCTCTCGCGCCGCTACTTCCTCGACCTGCTGCGCCACGAAATCGACCGAGCCACGGCGCTCGGCACGCCGCTTTGCATGGCGATCGCCGACCTCGACTACTTCAAGCAGATCAACGACCGCTTCGGCCACCCGGCCGGCGACCGCGCGCTGCGCCACTTCGTCGATACCTGCCGCGCGCAGCTGCGCACCGACGATGCGGTCGGCCGTCTCGGCGGCGAGGAATTCGGCCTGCTGCTGCCCGCGACGAGTCTGGCGGCCGGCCTCGAAGTGGTCGAACGTCTGCGCCTGCAGGTGCACGACCGCGCCTGCATCGACCTGCCCGCCGAAGCGAACCTGAGCGTGAGCATCGGCATCACCGAGCTGCACCGGCTCGACCAGCCCGAGAGCCTGATGAGCCGCGCCGACCTGGCGCTCTATCTGGCGAAGTCGCACGGGCGCGACCGCTGCGAACCCATCCCGCCCGACGAAGCCATCCCCACCCCGCGCGCCGCCACGACCACCACGTGGTGAGCGCAAAGCCTGCGTGCTGCGGCGCGTTATGATGGACGCGAAGGCGCCCATCGGGGGACGCCGTCCGCTCAGGAGGTTCGCATGAAGGGAAATCTCGTCATCGTCTGCCGCGATCAGGATGCGAGCGCATTCGACACGCTGATGGTCGAATACGGCGCGTTCCAGACGCGACTCTCATCGACCGCCTGGTACCTGAAGCTCGACGCGGCACCCGAGTTGATCCAGGAAGAGATTCTGGAGCGCATCGGCCGCTATACGACGCATTACATCTTCGAGGCGACGACCGTCACCTACAACACGGTGGACAGCGACGCGGCCGCGTCGCTCGAAGCGCTGTTCGCCGCGTAAGCGGCCCAGCCAGGACCGGGCGGCGCTGTGTGCGCTGTGTGCGCTGTTTGCGCCGTCCCGCTCACCACGCGTTGGCTGCTTCCGCCACGGTGCGCTGCACCGCCTCGAACGGGAACGTCATGCGCACGCGCAGCCCGGCGCCATCCGCGTTGCCAATCTCCCACTCGCCGCCGACGCGGCGCACCAGCCGCTCGACGATCGCGAGCCCGAGCCCGCTGTGGCCGTTGCCGCCGCGCGCCGGATCGAGCCGCACGAATGGGCGGCTCGCGTGTTCGACCTGCTCGCTGGCGATGCCCGTGCCGTGGTCGCGCACACTCAGCATGAAGCCTTCAGGCGTGCGCGCGGTCTCGATGACGACCGGCGGCGCGCCATACGCGTGGGCGTTGTCGAGCAGGTTCGACAGCACCCGTTCCAGCGTGGCGGTCGGCAGCTGGAACTCGGGGCCGGCTTCGAGGCGGGTCTGGACGATCGTGTCGCCGCCCACCGAACGGTAGTTGCGCACGATGCGCAGGCACTGCTCGTCCACCTCGACGGGCGCGCTGCGGTCGGGACTGTCGTGCGCGAACGCGAGAAACTGGTCGACGATGTGCGCCATCGATTCGACGTCGCGCACGACGCCGTCGCGCGTGCGTGCATCGTCCATCATTTCCGCGCGCAGGCGCAGCCGCGCGAGCGGCGTCTTCAGATCGTGGGCGACCCCCGCGAGCATCACCGCGCGATCGTTATCGGTGCGCGCGACTTCCTGCACCATCTGGTTGAAGCCGTGCGTGAGCAGACGCATCTCGCGCGGCCCGCGCTCGGGCACGGGCGGCACCGGCAGCCCGCGGCCAAAGCGCGTGACGGCGAGCGCGAGCGCGCTCAGCGGCTGCTGCAATTGCCACGCGGCCACGAGCGCCGCGATCACCGCCGCGCAAAAGATCAGCACGAACCACGGTATCGCGCGGTCGATCGGCCGCATCAGGCGCAGCGGCTGCACCGGCACGACGATCCAGCGCGGGTCGCCGGGCGCCTTCACCCACAGCGTGGGCGGCCCGCCCGGCTGGCCCGCGCGCACCTCGGCGCCGGCCGGCATGCGGTCCTGCACATCCTCGATGAAGCGGCGCAGCGGCGCCGGCGTATCCTCGTTCGGGGGCGGCGGCACCAGCGGATTGTCGGGCTCGACGAGCCGCACGCGCGACGGCAGCGGCAAGTCCGGCGTGCGCTGCACGTGCTGGCGCACGGAGTCGACGAGGAAGGCCGCCTCTTCGACCGCGTAATGGACCTGCATCTGGTTGCGCTCGAGGCGCATCAGCGCGAACCACGCAATATGCGAGATCAGGAGGACGCCGATGAAGACCAGCGCAAGGCGTCCGAACAGTGAATCAACCGGCCGGCGCATGGGGACTCTGTTCGCCGTCCGGCACGAACACATAGCCGCGCCCGCGCACGGTCTGGATGAAACGGGGCGTGGAGGGATCGGTTTCGAGGATGCGGCGCAGGCGCCACACCTGCACGTCGATGCCGCGGTCGGTGCCGTCGTACTCGGGCCCGTGCAGCAATTCGAGCAGGCGCTCGCGCGTGAGCGTGCGCATCGGATGGTTGACGAAGATCTTCAGCAACGCGAATTCGCTGCCCGACAGTACGAGCGGGCGGCCTTCCTGATGCAGCGTGCGCGACTGGAAATCGAGCGTGAAGCGACCGAACGAGAACGGCTCGCGCTGCTCGGGCGCGGCCGCCGACGGCATGGTGCGGCGCCGGCGCAGCACGGCCTGCACGCGCGCGAGCAGCTCGCGCGGGTTGAACGGCTTGCCGAGGTAGTCATCGGCGCCCAGTTCGAGGCCGACGATGCGGTCCACATCGTCCGCGCGCGCGGTCAGCATGATGACGGGGATATCGTCGCCCGACGCGCGCAGCTTGCGCAGCGCGGTGAGGCCGTCCACGCCGGGCATCATCAGGTCGAGCACGATCAGGTCCGGGCGCTCGCGTTCGAGGCGCCGTTCGAGGGAGCCCGCGTCGTGCAGCACCGACACTTCCATGCCCTGGCGGGCGAGATAGTCGCGCAGCAGGTCGCGCAGTTCAACGTCGTCGTCGACGACCAGGATTTGAGTAGCCATGGCAAGAAGTTTAACGCGCACGGGGCGCGGGTTTGCTTACGGGAACGTCCAATGGGTTACGGGCCGTTACGACGAAAGGCTCACGTAATGTCGTGTAATGCCCGGCACCCGGCTCGTAACACGCGCAGTGGCAGAGCTATCTACGCTAGGGGCACCGGATACGACATGGCACCGAAGAGGCGCCGGTATCACCGGATAAAACCCTTCACGGATTTGTCAGGAGCTTCACCATGTACAAGAAGACTTCGCGTTTTCTCGCCGTAGCAGCCGCCGCCCTCGCCCTCACGATCGGCGCCGCCGACGCCCAGACGCCGCCCCCGGGCGGCCCCGGCGGTCCCGAAGGCTGGCATCACGGTCATAATATGATGAAAGGGATGCAGGAGCTGCACAACAAGCTGAACCTGAACGCCGATCAGGAGAAGCTGTGGCAGTCCGCGCTCGACACGATGAAGAAGAATCACGAGGCGATGCGCGCGAACCACATGCAGTTGAAGAAGCAGTTCGACGCCATGAAGAACCAGCCGATTCTCGACATGAACGCGTTGCATGCCGCGCGCCAGCAGGTCGAGCAGCAAGATGCGCAGCTGCGCGAGCAGACCGCGAATGCATGGCTCGTGTTCTATAACGGCCTGAACGACCAGCAAAAGACCACCGTCAGCAGCGCGCTCAAGGCCCGCATGGCGAAGATGGAAGCGCGCCACGACAAGATGCGCGAGCAATGGCAGCAACACGGCGGCCACGGCGCACCGGCTTCGGCCCCCGCCGCGCAGTAATCCAGAGCGTCGATGAAGAAAAGGCCACGGGCTCGCGTCCGTGGCCTTTGTCGTTGTGCGCTTGCCGCGCGTTCAGCCGAGATCGAACAGCAGCACCTCGGCCGAGCGGCCGTTCGCGAGCGTCACTTCGTCGAGCGCCTCGATTTTCACCGCGTCGCCCGCTGCGAGCGGCGTGCCGTTCACGTCGAGCGAGCCGCGCGCGACGTGGACATAGACGCGCCGCCCCGCCGGGACGGCCCAGCTCGCGCGCTCGTCGCCGTCGATCAGCGCCGCGTAGATCGACGCGTCGGCGCCGATCGTGACCGAGCCGCCGCGCCCGTCGGGCGACGCGACCACCCGCAAGCGGCCGCGCTTGTCGGCATCCGCGAAACGCTTTTCCTCGTAGCCGGGCGCCGTGTCGCGCGCGAGCGGCAACAGCCAGATCTGCAGCAGATGCACGGTCTCGTCGCGCGATGCGTTGTATTCGCTGTGCATCACGCCCGTGCCGGCGCTCATGCGCTGCACGTCGCCGGGCCGGATCGTCGAGCCGTTGCCCATGCTGTCGCGGTGCGCGAGCGCGCCATCGAGCACATACGTCACGATCTCCATGTCGCGATGTCCGTGCGCACCGAAACCCCCGCCGCCCGCGATGCGGTCGTCGTTGAGCACGCGCAGCGCGCCAAACTGCGTGTGAGCGGCATCGTGGTAGTCCGCAAACGAAAAGCTGTGGTACGAATCGAGCCAGCCGTGATTGGCGTGGCCCCGTTCGTCGGCGCGGCGAATCTCGAACATCGCGTTCTCCTCGGTCAATGTCATGGCCATCATGTATGGGCGCCCCCGCAGGACACAATCGGCAGCCGCGCACCGCATCGTTTCGGCAATCGCACCAATGCGCCGGCCACAATTCTGGCGCCCCCCACCGCTTCGGGTAAAATACCGCGCTTTTCGGCCTGTGCTTGCGGCCGCCCGCCAGTGCGTCGGCGCCTTGGGCGCGTGTTTCGCCTGGAGCAGCGTCGATTGCCGGATTTCGGCTTTCTGAAGACGCCGCGCGGCCAGGCCTTGGCACCGGCTGGCCCGCCAGGGCAAGATCCGGCGACAATGGACGAAGGCACGGCAATCGGCCTGCGCAAGCAGGACGCGGACCTCAAGGCCAGGTTCGATGCCGCGCTCGCCTCGCTGCACGCCGACGGGACGACTCGACAAGCTCGCACAGCGCGATTTCGACTTCGATATCTATACAGGCAAACAAGTACGCAAGAAGAACGGACCCCTGCCTCGGGGCGGCACCGATGGGCCGGCCAGGGGCGTTGTAATACAGTTGAAAACTCAAGCTGCCCGGCCGGGCAAGAACGCGCGGCCAGGCAATCCTGAACGGATTTGAACTGCGGCGCAGCGCGCGCCGCGCGGGCACGCGAACACCGCAGCCCGGGCCGCGCGCACGCCGCGTCTTTCGCGGGGCCCAGCGCCGTCGTCAAGGACTCACCTATGTTGCTTCAAGGCTACGGCCAACAGATCCTCGCCGGCACCTGGCAGACCGTCGAGCTCGCGGTGCTCTCGCTCGCGCTGTCGTTCCTGCTCGGACTCCTCGGCGCCGCGGCGAAACTGTCGAAGAACCGCGTGAGCCAGGGCGCGGGCACGCTGTACACGACGCTCATTCGCGGCGTGCCCGACCTCGTGCTGATGCTGCTGCTCTTCTACAGCATCCAGATCTGGCTCAACGATCTCACCGACATGCTCGGCTGGAACCAGATCGACATCGATCCGTTCGTCGCCGGCGTGATCGTGCTCGGCTTCATCTACGGCGCGTACTTCACCGAGACCTTTCGCGGCGCGTTCCTCTCGGTGCCGCGCGGCCAGCTCGAAGCCGGTCACGCGTACGGCATGTCGAACTGGCAGGTCTTCACGCGCATCATGTTCCCGCAGATGATGCGCTTCGCGCTGCCCGGCATCGGCAACAACTGGCAGGTGCTCGTGAAGTCGACGGCGCTCGTGTCGATCATCGGTCTGGCCGATGTCGTGAAAGCGACCCAGGACGCCGGCAAGGGCACGCTGCGCTTCTTCTTCTTCACGTTGCTCGCGGGCGCCATCTATCTGGTCATCACGACGGTCTCGAACTTCGTGCTGATGTACCTCGAAAAACGCTACTCGAGTGGCGTGCGCAAAGCGGATCTCTAAGGGCCCCGACATGCAAGACCTGATCCAGCTGATCCAGCAATACTGGCGCAACTATCTGTACACGGACGGCTACCACTTCACCGGCGTTGCCATCACACTGTGGCTGCTCGTCGTGTCGATCGGCTTTGGCTTCTGCCTGTCGATCCCGCTCGCGGTCGCGCGCGTGTCGAAGAAGAAGTGGCTCGCCGGGCTCGTGTGGCTGTATACGTATGTGTTCCGCGGCACGCCGCTCTATGTGCAGTTGCTGATCTGCTACACCGGCCTCTACAGCCTCGACATCATCCGCAACAACGAGCTGACCAACGCGTTCTTCCGCGACGGCATGCACTGCACGCTGCTCGCGTTCACGCTCAACACCTGCGCCTATACGACCGAAATCTTCGCCGGCGCGATCAAGGCGACGCCGTACGGCGAGATCGAGGCGGCGCGTGCCTACGGCATGTCGTCGTTCACGCTGTACCGGCGCGTGATCCTGCCGTCGGCGCTGCGCCGCGCGCTGCCCTACTACAGCAACGAAGTCATCCTGATGCTGCACGCGACGACGGTCGCCTTCACCGCCACCGTCCCCGACATCCTGAAGATCGCCCGCGACGTCAATTCGGCGACTTATCAATCGTTCGGTGCATTCGGCATCGCCGCGATGCTTTACCTGATCATTTCATTCACGCTGGTGTGGCTGTTCCGCCGCGCCGAGCGCCGCTGGCTCGCCTATCTGCGACCGCAAGGCAAGTAAGCCGCCGAGGACCCTGATGAATTCCCAGAAGCAAAAACTGTTCGTCGATGCCATTCACAAGCAGTACGGCGACAATGAAGTCCTCAAGGGTGTTTCGCTCAAGGCGAACGCCGGCGATGTAATCAGCGTGATCGGCTCGTCCGGTTCGGGCAAGAGCACGATGCTCCGTTGCATCAACTTCCTCGAGCAGCCCAACGCCGGGCGTATCGTCGTCGACGGGGAAGAAGTGCATACGCGCGCCGACAAGCGCAGCGGCGGCCTGCAGGTCGCCGACGCGAAGCAGTTGCAGCGCGTGCGCACGAAGCTCGCGATGGTGTTCCAGCACTTCAACTTGTGGTCGCACATGACCGTGCTCGAAAACATCATCGAGGCGCCCGTGCATGTGCTCGGCCTCGCGCGCCGCGAAGCCGAGGAGCGCGCGCGCGAGTATCTGGAGAAAGTCGGGCTCGCGCCGCGCGTCGAGAAGCAGTATCCGTCGCATTTGTCGGGCGGTCAGCAGCAGCGCGTCGCAATCGCGCGCGCGCTCGCGATGCATCCCGACGTGATGCTGTTCGACGAGCCGACCTCGGCGCTCGACCCCGAACTCGTCGGCGAAGTGCTCAAGGTAATGCAGAAGCTCGCCGAAGAGGGGCGCACGATGATCGTCGTCACGCATGAAATGGGTTTCGCGCGCAACGTTTCCAATCACGTGATGTTCCTGCATCAAGGACGCGTCGAGGAAGAGGGTCATCCGTCCGAGCTGTTCGGCAATCCGAAGAGTGAGCGGCTGCGTCAGTTCCTCTCGGGCAGCCTCAAATAGTCGTTGGGGACTGCTTGTAGTTTCCGTAGTATTACAAGGCGCTTACGGCGCCTTTTCTTTTTCACGTCCTCCACGCATTTTCGCCCCTTCCCCCCGCGCTCCAGGCCAAAAAAACAGCGTTTTTCGCCATACCCCGAACGCGTTTTTCCGTCAATAGAGTCAATCCTGAACATTGTCAGACAGGATCCATGAGTGCCTTGTGGCACAAGGCTTTTAGCCCTTTTTTCCGGGACCTCGGGAACACCCCCAGGCACGGCGTTATTGCAATTTGACGACACCGGTTCGTCCGTACTCTATTTTCTTCTCCCACTCCTGGGCTTTTTTGCTAAATTAGTAACCAAAGTAGCAAAACAAAGTTCATTAAAAGTAGTTTCACTTCAAAAAAGAACAGGAGAGGACAAGCAACCAGGGGATGCATGACAACAAGACCTTGCTTGTCTGGCCGCTCCAATACGGCCGTAGTCCCCGAAGTACGCTCCTCTCGAATGTTTTCTGTTCGCAGCGCCACGGCGCGTGGACGTCTTTCGCAGTACCCAGGGTTGACTTTTTGACAGGTTATGGAGGAGAAGATGAAGAAAGCTTTGCTTGCCGCAGCACTGATGTCGGCTGGCGTGGTCGCCCACGCACAGAGCAGCGTCACGCTGTATGGCCGCCTCGATATGGGCATCGCCTATATGAGCGGCATTGGAACGGGCCCGTCGAACAATGCACCGGCAACTAACAGCTCGCATCAAGTCCTGCTCGAAAGCGGCTATATGGGCACGAGCCTGTGGGGCATGAAGGGCGTCGAGGACATCGGTGGCGGCAACAAGGTTCTGTTCCACCTCGAAGGCAGCTTCAGCACGGCGACCGGCGCACTCGGCTCGGCCGGCTCGATCTGGAATCGCTGGGCGACGGTCGGATTTGAGAACGACCAGTTCGGTACCCTGTTGCTCGGTCGCGAACTGTTCATCTCGAACGGCGTGTGGGACTTCGATCCGTTCGGTCAGTCGAACTGGTCGTCGGCAACGTTGGTGCGTGGCCGCAACTGGCCGCAATCGAGCAACAACGTGTCGTACCAGTCGCCGAACTTCGCGGGCTTCGACGTGTACGGTCAGTACGCGTTCTCGAACTCGACGAACTTCAACGCTGGTCGTGAAGGCGGCCTGCAACTGACCTACACGAACGCGCTGTTCCAGGTCCGCGGTATCTATGACGAAATCCGCAGCGCGAACGGCACGCCCGGCGGCGCCTACGCTGATACGATCAACGGCGGCAACACCGGTCAAGGTGTGTACGCGTTCTCGCGCGAATACTCGGCCTTGCTCAACGTGTTCCTCGGCCAGTTCAAGATCCAGGGCGCGTATCAGGCAGTCCGCTCGGCTGGTATGACGGGTACGCAAGTCGGCCTGCCGACGACGCTCGACACCGAGTGGGGCGGCATCACGTGGCAAGCCACGCCGGCAGCCGCACTGATCGGTGCCGTGTATCACGTGAACGGCAACAACGGCGCAGGCAACGCGACGCTGTACACGATCGGCGGCACGTACAACCTGTCCAAGCGCACGATGCTCGGCATGCAGGTTGCCACGACGCAGAACAGCAAGACGGCCAACTACGGTCTGAACGCGAACAACTACGGCACGTCGCCCGCTACGGGCAACCCGCTGCCGGGTCATTCGCAGACCGGCGTCTACGCCGACATCTGGCACAACTTCTAAACCGGTCTACGGTTAGGCAAAACAGCTACATCTACGTTTTCACGCTGCTGCGAGAGGCGCGTATCGGTGCGATGTCCGCAAGGGTGTCGCACCGTTTTTTATTTTGGGCGCAAAAAAACGCCGCGCTTGTCTCGCGCGGCGTCGGCTGCGAGGCCAGTCGTAAAGCCCTCAAACGGCGGCTTCGTTCTCCTCGCCGGTGCGGATGCGGATCACGCGCTCGACATCCGTCACGAAGATCTTGCCATCGCCGATCTTGCCGGTGCGTGCCGCGCCGATGATCGCATCGATGACCTGATCGGTCTGGTCGTTGGCGACCACCACTTCGATCTTCACCTTGGGCAGAAAATCGACGACGTATTCGGCGCCGCGATACAGCTCCGTATGCCCCTTCTGACGCCCAAAGCCCTTCACTTCCGTGACGGTCAGGCCGGTGAGGCCCACTTCCGCGAGCGCCTCGCGCACTTCGTCGAGCTTGAACGGTTTGATAACGGCGGTAATGCGTTTCATGGCGATCCTCGTCTCGTGTCTGTGTAAAGGATGAGAAAACTTGTCCGGTAATTCTACGCCCGCGCGCCCGACGAGTCCGGGACGCGCTCGAGGTCGTCGAGCCACACGGTGGCTTCGGAGTCGCTCGGCGCGCGCCAGTCGCCGCGCGGCGAGAGCGAGCCGCCCGTGCCGACCTTCGGCGCATTGGGCACGCACGAGCGCTTGAACTGGCTCGTGCGGAAAAAGCGGTCGAGGAAGATGGCGAGGTTGCGCTTGATTGCCGCGAGATCGTACTCGTTGCGCGCGACCTTCGCGTTCTCGGGCCACGCGCCCGCTTCGCGATCGCCCCATGCATGCAGCGCAAGGAACGCGACCTTCGAGGGCGCGAAACCGAAACGCAACGTGTAGTAGAGGTTGAAGTCCTGCAGCTCGTACGGTCCGATCACGCTCTCGGTCTTCTGCTCGGGCGCGCCGTTCGCCTTGCCCGGAATCAGCTCGGGGCTGATGTCGGTGGCAAGCACCGCTTCGAGCACATCCGAACCGGTGTCGCCGATCTGGCGCGTCTCCGCGACCCAGCGCACGAGGTGCGTGATCAGCGTCTTCGGCACGCTCGCGTTGACGTTGTAGTGCGACATGTGATCGCCGACGCCATACGTGCACCAGCCCAGCGCAAGCTCGGACAGATCGCCCGTGCCGATCACGATGGCCTGGTTGAAGTTCGCGAGCCGGAACAGATGGTTCGTGCGCTCGCCGGCCTGCACATTTTCGAACGTGATGTCGTAGCTTTCCTTGCCCTCGGCGTACGGATGGCCGAGGTCTTCGAGCATCTGGATGCAGCTCGGGCGAATGTCGATTTCGGCGGACGTGCTGCCGACCACTTCCATCAACTGGCGCGCCTGGCGCAGCGTGCGCTCGCTGGTGGCAAAGCCCGGCATCGTGTAGGCGAGGATATTGGCGCGCGGCAGGCCGAGCCGGTCCATGGCCTTCGCGCACACGAGCAGCGCGTGGGTCGAATCGAGCCCGCCCGACACGCCGATCACGACCTTCTTCATGCCGCTCGACGACAGCCGCTGCACGAGTGCCTGCACCTGGATGTTGTAGACCTCGTTGCAGCGCTCGTCGCGCCGCTTCGGATCGGCCGGCACGTACGGGAAACGCTCGACACGGCGCGCGAGCGGCAGCTTGTCCGCCTGCGGCGCCTCGATATCGCAGCGGATCACGCGAAAACGCGCGACTTCGTCGGCGTGGCGCCGGATAGAATCGCCGAAGGTGGTCTGGCGGATGCGCTCCTGCGCGAGCCGTTCGATGTCGACGTCGGCATAGATGAGATGCGAGTCGTCGAGAAAACGCCCGGACTGTGCGAGCAATTCGCCGTTTTCGTAGATGATCGCCTGGCCGTCCCACGCGAGATCGGTCGACGATTCGCCCTGTCCCGCCGAGGTGTACAGATAGGCGGCAAGACAGCGCGCCGATTGCTGCGACACCAGTTGATGTCGATAGCCGGCCTTGCCGACCACGACGTTCGACGCCGACAGGTTGACGAGCACCGATGCCCCCGCGAGCGCCGCGAACGACGACGGCGGGATCGGCACCCACACGTCCTCGCAGATCTCGACGTGAAAGCGCATCGAGGCGATCGACGGCACATCGAAGACGAGCGACGCGCCGAACGGCACGTCATCGTCGAGCAAGCGGATCGTGTCGACGCTCGCGCAGTCGGCGGGACTGAACTGGCGTGCCTCGTAGAACTCGCCGTAGTTGGGCAGATAGCTCTTCGGCACCACGCCGAGCACGCGGCCGCGCGCGACCACGGCCGCGCAATTGAAGAGCGTATGGCCGACGCGCACGGGCAGGCCGACGATCATCGCGAGCGGCAGCGTTTCGGAGGCCGCGACGATCGTGCCGAGCGCGCGCTCGCACGCCTGCAGCAACGCGCGTTGATGAAAGAGGTCGTCGCAGGTGTAGGCGGACAGACCGAGTTCGGGAAACGCGATGAGCACTGCGCCGTTTTGCGCCGCTTGCTGCGCGAGCGCGAGGGTTTGCTGCGCGTTGAACGCCGGGTCGGCCACGCGGCAGCGCGGCACGCCCACGGCGACGCGCGCGAAGCCATGCGTATAAAGATTGAAGAAACGCTCTGTCATGTCGATTACTCTCGCGCGCGTGGATGGCACGCGCCTTCTGGGTCGATCCCGGCGCCTCGTCGTCGATGCGCTCCGATCCGGTCCGCGCCCGATCCGGGCAGATGCATTACCATGACCGTTTTGCGCGGCCGCGCGGGCCTTCGAAGCCCCCGCGGCGACACGCGTCGAACGAAACACACGCGTATGGGACGCTCAGGCAGATTGAATCAGGAACGTATCGATTATCGCACGGGCATTCTCGGCTCACCGCTCGAGCTGGATGCCGCCGAGTGGAACGCCCTGCTCGCGCGCCAGGCCCAGCCCACGCCGTTCCTGCGTCACGAGTTTCTCGCGGCGCTGCACACGGCGGGCTGCGCCACGCCCGACGCGGGCTGGGCCCCGCAGTTCGTCACGCTCACCGACGCGAGCACAGGCCGGCTCGCGGCCGCCGCGCCCGTGTATCTGAAGGGGCACTCGTACGGCGAGTATGTGTTCGACTGGGCCTGGGCCGATGCGTACAAGCGCAACGGCCTCGACTACTACCCGAAGCTGCTGTGCGCAGTGCCGTTCACGCCCGTGCAGGGCACACGCCTGATCGCCGCCGACGAATCCGCGCGACGCCACCTCGCCGCCACACTCGTCGCCTTCGCGGAACAGGCCGACGTGTCCTCGCTGCACGTGCTCTTCCCCACCGCCGACGACGCCGAAGCGCTCACCGACCTCGGCATGATGCAGCGTGAAGGCGTGCAGTTTCACTGGCTCAACGACGGCTATCGCGACTTCGACGACTTTCTTTCGACGCTCGAACAGAAAAAGCGCAAGAACATCCGCGCCGAGCGTCGCAAGGTGCGCGAGGCGGGCGTCACGATGCGCCGTGTGCGCGGCGAGGACATCAGCGATGCCGAGTGGCGCTTCTTCAATCGCTGCTACAAGCAGACTTATCGCGAGCATTTCTCGACACCGTATCTAAACCTCGATTTCTTTCGCGCGATCGGTGCGAGCATGCCCGAGAATCTGCTGCTCGTGATCGCGGAGTTCGAAGGCAAGCCGATCGCCAGTTCGCTGGTCGTGTACCAGCGCGGCGAGAACGGCAGCGGCGGCACGCTGTATGGCCGCTACTGGGGCGCGCTCGAAAGCGTGCCCTGCCTGCACTTCGAGACGGCTTACTATCAGCCGCTCGAATTCTGCATCGAGGAGAAGCTCGACGCGTTCGAAGGCGGTGCGCAGGGCGAGCACAAGATGGCGCGCGGCTTCATGCCGACCATCACGCGCTCGGCGCACTGGCTCGCGCATCCGGCCTTCAGCGACGCCGTGGCGCGTTTTCTCGAAGGCGAGGCCAATCACATTCACGCGTACGTCGACGAACTGCACGAACACAATCCGTTTCGTCACACCGACTAAACGTCCTCCGAACGAGACCCCTGACCCATCATGCCGTGGTTCCTCTATCTGCTCGAATGCGCGGACGGCAGCGTCTACACCGGCATCGCCGTCGATGTCGCCGCGCGCTTCGCGCAGCATGTCAACGGCACCGGCGCGCGCTACACGCGCTCGCGCAAACCCGTGCAGGTGCTCGCGTCGTTCGAACTGGCCGACCGTGCGAGCGCGTCGCGCGCGGAATACCGGGTGAAACGCCTCACGCCGCGCGACAAGCGCGCGCTCGCGGCGGGCATGCTCGCGCTCGAAGACGTGCTGCCCGCGCCTGAACCCGAGGCCGAGGTCGAGGCCGTCGCACAGACCGACGAGGCCGCATGAAAAAAGCCGCATGGCCCGAAGGCTCATGCGGCTTTGCTTTTGCTTTAGCTTACGCGGCTGTTGCGCTTACTTCTTGAAGTTCGCGACGCCTTCGCTGATTTCCTTGTGGGCGGCATCGATGTCGGCCCAGCCGTCCACCTTGACCCACTTGCCCTTCTCGAGCGCCTTGTATTGCTCGAAGAAGTGCTTGATCTGGTCCTTCAGGTATTGCGGCACGTCGTCGAGCGACTTGAGGTTGGCCGTCATCGGGCAGACCTTGTCGTGCGGCACGGCGACGAGCTTCGCGTCGACGCCCGACTCGTCGGTCATCTGCAGCATGCCGAGCGCGCGGGCGCGCACGACCGAGCCCGCGAGCAGCGGGAACGGCGTGATCACCAGCACGTCGACCGGATCGCCGTCGCCCGAGAGCGTCTGCGGAATGAAGCCGTAGTTCACCGGATAGCGCATGCCCGTGCCGACGAAACGATCGACGACGAGCAGGCCCAGATCCTTGTCGGCCTCGTATTTCACCGGATCGCTTTGCGCGGGAATCTCGATGATCACGTTGAAATCGTGCGGCAGATCCTTGCCGGCGGGGACGTTGCTGAAGCTCATGAGCGTTCTCTGGTCAGAAAGAATCCGGCTCGCTCGCGGCGCGCTGCGTCACGTGGCAAGCCACGCCCGCCTCGCGCGGGGCACCGGACGATTGAGGATGGCGTCATTATAGCCAATCAGGGGCGGCCCTCCCCGAGGGCGGCCGCGCGCGCCGGCCGTTTGGCGCGATAATGAGCGCGAGCCACGTTATCCGTATTGCGATTTCCTCTTTTGTTGCGAGGCGCGAGGCATGGAACAAGCGCAGCACTTCATCGACGGGCAATGGTGTGCGCCCGAGAGCGGCGAGACCCTCGCCGTCATCGATCCCTCCGACGGCGAGCCGTTCGCGCAGATCGCGCGCGGCAACGCCGCCGATATCGACGCTGCGGTGAGCGCCGCACGCCACGCCTTCGACGGCGCCTGGGGCGCGCTGGCCGCCGCCGAACGCGGCCGCCTGCTGTACCGGCTCGCCGCGCTCGTCACCGAACAGCGCGAGGCGCTCGCGCAACTCGAGGCGCGCGACACCGGCAAGCCGCTCAAGCAGGCACGCGGCGACGCCGCCGCACTCGCGCGCTATTTCGAGTTCTACGCGGGCGCCGCCGACAAGCTGCACGGGCAGACGCTGCCCTACCAGGCGGGCTACACGGTCCTCACGATCCGCGAGCCGCACGGCGTGACGGGCCACATCGTGCCCTGGAACTATCCGCTGCAGATCTTCGGCCGCAGCGTCGGCGCAGCGCTCGCGGCCGGCAACGCCTGCGTCGTCAAGCCCGCCGAGGATGCCTGCCTGTCGATCCTGCGCGTCGCCGCGCTCGCGCGCGAAGCCGGGCTGCCCGCCGGCGCGCTCAACATCGTCACCGGCTACGGCCACGAAGCCGGCGCCGCGCTCGCGGCCCATCCGGGCATCGACCATCTGTCGTTCACCGGTTCGACGCAGACCGGTCAGCTCGTCACCGAACTCTCGGCGCCCAATCACATCGCGGTGACGCTCGAACTCGGTGGCAAGTCGCCGCAAATCGTGTTCGCCGATGCCGACTTCGACGCCGCCGTGCCGGTCCTCGTCAACGCGATCGTGCAAAACGCGGGGCAGACCTGCTCGGCGGGCAGCCGCGTCTTGATCGAGTCGAGCGCCTACGAGCCGCTGCTCGAACGGCTCGCGCACGCGTTTCGCGCGCTGCGCACCGGACCGTCGAGCGCCGACCTCGATTGCGGGCCGCTCATCAGCGCCAAACAACTGCGCCGTGTGCAGGGCTTTCTCGCGGCCGCGCTCGATGACGGCATCGGCGTCGCCGCGCGCGGCCAGATCGTCGCCGATGCGCCCTCCGGCGGCTTCTACGAAGCCCCGGCGCTGCTGCGCGACGTGCCGCCCCACAACGCGCTCGCCCAGCAAGAAGTGTTCGGTCCGGTGCTCGCGGCGATGCCGTTCGACGACGAAGATGCGGCGCTCGCGCTCGCGAACGGCACGCCCTATGGGCTGGTCGCGGGCGTGTGGACACGCGATGGCGCGCGCCAGATGCGCGTCGCGAGACGCCTGCGTTCGGGCCAGGTGTTCGTCAACAACTACGGCGCGGGCGGCGGCGTCGAGTTGCCCTTCGGCGGCGTCAAGCATTCGGGACACGGCCGCGAAAAAGGCTTCGAAGCGCTGTACGGCTTCACGGTCCTCAAGACCATCGCGCTGCGGCACGGCTGACACATCGACACGGAGACACCATGCGGCTCACAGGCAAGACGGCCATCGTCACCGGCGGCGGCTCGGGATTCGGCGAGGGCATCGCCAAGACCTTCGCGCGCGAAGGCGCCAACGTCGTCATCAACGATCTTCATGGCGAGGCGGCGGAGCGCGTGGCGAGCGAGATCGCCCTCGCGGGCGGCAAGGCGATCGCGCTCGCCGGCGACATCACGCGCGCCGACGACTGGCACGCGCTGCGCGAAGCCGCGCTTGCCGACTTCGGCAGCGTGCAGATCGTCGTCAACAACGCCGGCATCACCCATCGCAACAAGCCCGTGCTCGAAGTCACCGAGGCCGAGTTCGACCGCGTCTACGCGGTCAACGTCAAGGGCCTCTACTGGAGCGTGCAGGCGTTCGTGCCGTACTTTCGCAGCGTCGGCGGCGGCGTGTTCGTCAACATCGCCTCGACCGCGGGCGTGCGCCCGCGTCCCGGGCTCGTCTGGTACAACGGCAGCAAAGGCGCGATGATCGTCGCGAGCAAGGCGCTCGCGGCCGAACTCGGCCACGAGCAGATCCGCGTGAACTGCGTGAATCCCGTGATCGGCGAAACCGGCCTCACCGCCGAGTTCATGGGCGTGCCCGATACCCCGGAAAACCGCGAGCGCTTTATCGCGGGCATTCCGCTCGGGCGCTTCTCCACGCCGCAGGATGTCGCCAACGCGTGCCTGTATCTCGCCTCCGACGAAGCCGCGTTCATCACCGGCGTCTGTCTCGACGTGGACGGCGGGCGCTGCGTCTAGAAACATCGAAGGCCAATCAAAACACAAGGAGACAACATGGCCAGCCCCGCCAATCCGCTGCCCCACACCGGCACCGGCGCCCCGCCCTCGGCGTTCGAGGAAGCGACCTATCGCAAGGTCGCGTGGCGCCTCATCCCGCTCTTGATGCTCTGCTATGTGGTCGCCTATCTCGACCGCGTGAACGTCGGCTTCGCGAAGCTGCAGATGAGCGCCGCGCTCAACCTCTCCGATGCGGTCTATGGCTTCGGCGCGGGCATTTTCTTCATCGGCTATTTTTTGTTCGAAGTACCGAGCAATGTGATCCTGCATCGCGTCGGCGCACGCGTGTGGATCGCGCGCATCATGATCACGTGGGGACTGGTGTCGATACTGACGATGTTCGTCACGACACCCACCATGTTCTACGTGATGCGATTTCTGCTCGGCCTGTGCGAAGCGGGCTTCTTTCCCGGCATCATTCTTTACCTGACCTACTGGTATCCGGCGCATCGGCGCGGCCGCATGACGACGTGGTTCATGACGGCGATCGCGATCTCGGGGGTGGTCGGCGGGCCGGTGTCGGGCTACATCCTCAAGGCGTTCGACGGCCTGAACGGCTGGCAAGGCTGGCAGTGGCTGTTCCTGCTCGAAGGACTGCCGTCGCTGGTGGTCGGCGTGATCGTGTTCTTCATGCTCGACGACCGTATCCGCAACGCGACCTGGCTCACCGCCGAGGAACGCGCGCTGCTCGAGCGCAACATCGCCGCCGAGGACGCCACCAAGCAAGACCCGCCGATCGCCAAGGTGCTCGTGAACCCGCGCGTGCTCGTGATGAGCCTCACGTATTTCTCGTTCGTGATGGGGCTCTACGGCGTGAGCTTCTGGCTGCCGACCATCATCAAGGCGACCGGCGTGAAGGATACGCTCACGATCGGCCTGCTCTCGGCGGTGCCGTTCGCGGCGGCCGTGGTGGCGATGGTGCTGGTGGCAAGACGCGCCGACCGCACGCGCGAGCGCCGCTGGCATATCGCCGTGCCGGCGTTCGCGGGGGCGCTCGGGCTCGTGCTGTCGGTCGTGTGGGCGCACAACACCGTGCTCGCGATGGCCGCGCTCACGCTCGCGACGATGGGCATCCTCACCACGCTGCCGCTCTTCTGGAGCCTGCCGACCGCGTTGCTCGCGGGCACGGGCGCGGCGGCCGGCATCGCGCTCATCAACTCGATCGGCAATCTCGCGGGCTTTCTGAGCCCGTACGCGGTGGGCTGGCTCAAGGAGGCGAGCGCGAAGAACGATGCGGGGATGTATCTGCTCGCGGCGTTCATGGTGCTGGGCGGGTTGCTGGCGTTGAGTGCGCCGGCGAGGAGGGTGAATCGGTGATTCAATGCCCAGGCGTCGACAGCCGAAGGCGTCGCGGCATTTGGGGGAATGCGCGCGATTTGGCCATCGGTCTCGTCCAGCTGGCGCAAGGAAGACGAGCGCTCGATGAAAATGTCGGCGCCGCGCATGATCGCGCGGCAACAATGTGCTCTTCCGCGAATGTTGCCACCCGCATCGCAGCCGCCCGCTAGCGCGCGATATCCGGATTCTGTTCAATCGCACAGGCACGCAATGATGCCGCAATGACAGGCCTGTTGATCTTGTCAAAAATATCCGCCATCTGCGCCTGTGCAACCGGATCGCCTTCGCGAGCAGCACGCCAACGCAACGACTCGATCGTATTGAGCGCACCGTCGCCGGCAGGCTCGCCATCGTAACCCAGACGCGCCTGAAACACGTCTGCGAGCTTGTTGTATCCCGCAGGGACGTGATGTGCAAGCAGCCACCCGACAATCGGCACTGCACCTTCCCAGTACTCGTCCTGAAGAGTGCTGTTCACGAGCCGGGCTGCAGCGCGCCAAGACCCAAGAGATGCCGCTTTCGCATACGCCCGGTCCGCTTCGGGGCCGCGCTTCGTAGACGCCGCAGTATCGAACGCGGAAAGCGCCGCGGCGGAAGGCGGCGGAATTTCAAGCTTGGTACAACTGAATTCAGTCGGTGCATTTTCGGGTAGTTTCGCCCATCGCTCCTGATTCTTTAACACGCGGTCGAGCGTAGATGCGACATCGCTCTCGCTCAATTCCTTGAAAACCCAGTCGGTTCGGGCGTGCTGGTTCTGCCACCAGTCATCGTCTGCGCTAGCGCTTTGAGCAAAGAGAAACGTTGCAATCACTGGGATACAGCAGATCGGGCGAATAAAGCGTGATCCGCCAATAGTCATATTTCTGAGCATAACGTGGTCCAAAAGTTGATTGCGTCGGGGGTTAAGGGAAAGGGAGGCATATATGCATGCGGAAGAACGCTCCAGGCTGGGTCGACAAAGCGCAGGAAAGATCCGCCAGCAACGCAAACAGGACGCCTTGTTTCATCGGTCGAACGTGACGGGTGCGCCTGACCAAGGTTGTCCATGATTCATGCATCGTCGCGGCCGTATGACTCGAGACGCCACGTCTCATCGGTGCTATACGTGCGCATACCCAGCAGCGCATCGAGTCCCGGAATCATCCGGCGATTGTTGATGGTGAGCGGCGGCATGGTTTCGCCCTTCCTGAAATAGCGTGTCGCCTCAAGACAAATGCTTGCGACATGCCGGACCGACCAGATGCCGTTCTGCGGACACACCTCGCCGGTACGGGCAGCACTGCCCAGCGGCACGCGCTGCGCTTCGGCGCTCTTGCCCGGGGTCTCGAGGGGGAGTCCTGTCGCTGGGTCAAGGTTCTTTTCGCGGGCAAGCTTTGCGACCAGCGCTTCGGCTGGCATGGGCGGTGGCTTCGCGGCGTCCTGGTCCTTCTGCCACTGGAACGTGCCGTCCCACGGCGGCAGCTTTGCGGGCGGCAGCGGAACGATCTGGTTGACATCGGGGACTTTTGGATTGAGGCCTTCGTTGTCGTCGAGGAACTTGCCGATCAGTTTGTAGCGGCGCGAGCGTTCGGGATCGTTCGCGACCGCGAGGTAGTTGAGGCGATCGTCGGGTGGTGGGCCCTTGAAACCGTCTTCGAGAAACGATGCGGCTAGTCGGCTTCCCGACATGACTCCCCGTTGGTAGGCATCGATTGCTTTGGCATAGGACTTGTTTCGCGCGCGATCAACGGCCAATTCAAGGGCCGCCTTGCTGTGCCCCTGGTCGGCTGCACATTGCCACATCTGCCGTGCAATATCTGGAGCGTTGTCGAGCGGAAACAATTGTTGAGCAACGTAGTACTGCGCGTCCGGACTGCCCAGATCCGCCGCCTTGCGGAAATAGCGCAGCGCGGTCTCGCTATCCTGCTTCAGGCCGTAGCCCAGTTCGAGGTAGTGTGCGATGTCGTAGTAGCCGCCAGGCACGCCCTGCTTCACCAGCTGGATCGCGAAGTCGATCGTCTCTTTCCTGGGGTTCGGCGAGCGGGCCAGCCCGGTCGACACCAGTTGCTGAAGGTTGGCGTTGGCCTTGTAGTGACCGTGGGCCGCCGCAATGCGGTAATACCGCGCAATATCGTCGAAGTCCTTCGCGCCGTCCCGCTTTTGCAGGTAACGGCCATATTTGAACAACTGGTCCGCGTCGGAGTCGAGCGGCGGCAGGTGGTCGGCCTGATGCACGCAGGTAAAGGCGAGATTCGCGCGCACGCCACTCAGGTCAGGCAGTGAAGCCAATGGGTTCTCCTTGGTACAGGCGCAGGCAAGACCCGCCAGCAAGACAGTCAGGATGCCTCGTTTCATCGGCCAACCCTCACCGGTGCGCCTGACCAAGGTGATGCACGATTCATGCATCGTCACGGCCGTATGACTCGAGACGCCACGTCTCATCGGTGCTATACGTGCGCATACCCAGCAGCGCATCGAGTCCCGGAATCATCCGGCGATTGTTGATGGTGAGCGGCGGCATGGTTTCGCCCTTCCTGAAATAGCGTGTCGCCTCAAGACAAATGCTTGCGACATGCCGGACCGACCAGATGCCGTTCTGCGGGCACACCTCGCCTGTACGTGCCGCACTGCCCAGCGGTACGCATTGCGCTTCGGCGCTCTTGCCCGGGGTCTCAAGGGGAAGTCCTGTCGCCGGGTCCAGGTTCTTGTCACGGGCCAGCTTTGCGACCAGCGCTTCGGCTGGCACGGGCGGTGGTTTCGCGGCGTCCTGCTCCTTTTGCCACTGGAACGTGCCGTCCCACGGCGGCAGCTTTGCGGGCGGCAGCGGCACGATCTGGTCGACATCGGGGACTTTTGGATTGAGGCCTTCGTTGTCGTCGAGGAACTTGCCGATCAGTTTGTAGCGACGTGAGCGTTCGGGATCGTTCGCGACGCCGAGGTAGTACAGGCGATCATCGGGTGGCGGGCCCTTGAAGCCATTTGCTAAAAACGAGGCGGCCTGGCGGTTTCCCGCCATGAGGCCCTGCTGGAAGGCCTTGAGTGCTTCGGCATAGAACTCGTCATCCAGACGACCTATCGCCATGGAAGTCGCTGCCTTGCCATGTCCCTGATCCGCTGCGCACCGGTACATCTGCAGCGCCACCTCAGGTGCGGCGTCGATCGGGTCCAGCTTCTCCGCGAGGTAATACTGTGCATCGGGACTGCCCAGATCCGCCGCCTTGCGGAAATAGCGCGAGGCGGTCTCGCTATCCTGCTTCAGGCCGTAGCCCAGTTCGAGGTAGTGTGCGATGTCGTAGTAGCCGCCTGGCACGCCCTGCTTCACCAGCTGGATCGCCAGGTCGATCGTCTCTTTCCGTGAGTTCGGCGAATGGGCCAGGCCGGTCGACACCAGTTGCTGAAGGTTGGCGTTCGCCTTGTAGTGACCGTGGGCCGCCGCAATGCGGTAATACCGCGCGATATCGTCGAAGTCCTTCGCGCCGTCCCGCTTTTGCAGGTAACGGGCGTATTTGAACAACTGGTCCGCGTCGGGGTCGAGCGGCGGCAGGTGATCGGCCTGATGCACGCAGGTAAAGGCGAGATTCGCGCGCAAGGCGCTCACGTCAGGTAGCGAAGCCAATGGATTCTCCTTCGTACAGGCGCAGGCAAGACCGGCCAGCAGGGTGATCAGAATGATTCGTTTCATGGTTCAATCCGCGTAGGTGCGAGTGGGCGAGGTCCGCAGAAAGCCGACGAGTGATGCAACCGGCGCTTTCTTATCGCTATGTCGTTTGGTGTTCCGGGAAATGAGGTCACTCCACGCGAGATACGCCTCCGAAACATCATCCTGAGCCCCCCGATTGTTCGTATGAATCCCCCACAACTGCTTGCGCAGCGCACGCGTGACTCCCCCATGCTCGTGGCAGATATTCAATTCACTGTCGGTTTCCATGCTGCGCCGGTTCACATTGGCCGACCCGTGCGTCGTCAATACATCGTCGACGATCATGAGTTTCTGGTGGATATAGACGTAATCCCAGGGCTGCCCTGCCGGCGTGTCCGGAGCGACCAGCGTGCAGATCAACACTTTCAAGCCGGGCATATCCTGCGGCGGCACCAGATCCCCCTCCTTTGTCATGCCCTCCGCGCTGACCTTCGCCACCTGGAGCTGCTCCTGTCTCGTCTGATCGAGTTGCTGCTGTATTTCACTCTGCCGGGCCCGGGTGCCCTGAAGGTAGTTCGCAAGCCCCTGCATGTGCGAGAAGTCCGCGCCTTGTGCCATCGCGCGCCGCTCCGCTGCCTGTTCGCTGGCGAGTTGATCCTTTAACGTCTGTTCCTGCCGCGTCAGCTGGTCGTTGCGCTCCAGCTTCTCGACACCGGGCATCCGGTCGCCATAGCCGAGCGCATTGAGCATCTGATAGCTGCTGACCGTCCCGAGTCCTATGCCGTCGTCATTCGAGTTTGTTATCACGAACAGATAGACGTCACCGTGCTTCGCGGAATTGCGCCCGCACTTCATCTGCGCGCTCACGTTCTCCCGCAGCTTGTCGGCCACCGGCATGTACCGGAAATACTGGTTTTCGATGTACACGAAATTCGTCGCGTTGTTCACCGCCTGGAGGTACAACGCCGAGATGTCCTTCGTGGCGTCTTTGCTGTGCTTGCCCGCCTTGCCGAACTGCGACTGCGTGCGAAGAATCTGTGCCATGACCGGCGTGCCGTGTTCCGGGCGCAACTTCAGCCGGCACGCCAGCGCCGCGCGCGCCTGGGCCAGGTGCTGGCCGGTGGCGTCATCCCAGGCTTCGCAGAAGTTCTTGTTGAGGTATTCGAGGATCGGGCCCGTCACCTTGGCGGACATGTCCTGTCGCGGATGAAGCCCGTTGCGTCCCATCCTCGGCGCCTGACGCATCCACGTGTGATCGTCCGTGTCCCAGTATTCGTCGAGCGTGTTGTGCCCCATCACGAACCCGATAGCCTGCTCGGGAGAGTCATAATCGACGAGCACCATCTTCTGGTGATGCGAAGGCTCGGCCGTCATCGCCGCCGTATTCATTTTTTTGAGCATGGGGTCGTCCGGCCCGCTCAGCCATGTGCGCCATGCGATTTCGGCACGCTCTCGCAGATCGAAATCACGCGTAGCGAATTCGATGTTTTTCAGCGGCTTGGGCGCGCCCGGCAACGCGTTCAATGCCGCGCTGGCGACGGATTTCGCCGCCGAGAACGGATTGGCCTTCGTCTGCGCCGAAACCCGCGTGACGTTGTTCAGGTTGGCCCGCCTGTACCAGAGCATGTCGAACTCCTGCTGGGCACGAGTGCGGCCGTCTTTAGCGGCGCCCGCCAATCCGATCGGTCCGTGATTGCCGGGCATCATGTCTTCCGAAAAGGACGCGACGTGCAACGAGTCGCTCCAGACCAGCAACCGGATCTTGATGCCGGGTTTTTCGAGGCCCTTGTATTCGAGCAACTCGCCGATCGACGGTGAACCCTGGGCATCGCTGCCCCGCCTGAAATACATCGATGGCTGGAAACCCCAGCACAGAATATCGATGCTGTGCTGCGCGTTCCGTATCGCGTCGAATACCGCCGCGAATGCCTTCTCTCCGTTCACGAGCGGCAGCCAGGTTGCCTCGGCGGGGTTGTATTCCGTTTGCTGCACGAACCATGGCGCCGTGATGGTCGCACTGCGGGTACACGACAGTGCGATCGGTACGGTAATGGATTGTTCTCGCTTCATGATGAGGCGTCCGTATCGGGATTGAGCAGCTTGTCGTAGCGAGTGCGGTGCTCGGCACGATCAACCATCCCGGCATCCGTCCCGGGCTCACTCTCGTGAAACGGAATACCCTGATTCGCAAGGGCTCCGTTGCCGGCGTTGCCGCGGTATTGTTCAGCGACGGGAATCGTATAGCTGACACCGTTTGCGAGCTTCAGCGTGTACTTCTGCGTGGTCGGATGATGATCGATCTGAAGCAGACCGGTTTTATCGAATACGCCTTCCTGCACCAGCGTTTTGCCGGCAAACAATTTGTACGGCATGCCAGCGGGAATCGTGGCTCGCGCAGCGGGCGAACCGGTGGTGTTGAGCGACAGCGGCACGGTCGGCATGCCTGAAAGCGCCGGATGGTTCAGGTCCAGCGGCATGTTCAGCGATGCTTTGGCCTTCTTCTGGACCGTGATCGTCTTGATGAACAGATCACCAGGGCCACCGAACGTAATACTGCCGTTCTTGATCTGCGCGAACGCGCCACCGCACTCCAGGATGATTTCTTTCGCAGCCGATATTCTGACCGTGCCGTTGACACTGGCGGTCAGTACGTCCTTGTCCGCGGTCAACGACATGGCATCGCCTGGCGCCTGCATCTCGACAGGCCCCTCGGCAGCAAAAACCTTGACGCCGAACTTCTGCGCGAACAACGAAATCCGTTCACCCGCCGCTACGGTCCAGCGCTTCAGCACACTCCAGTCCGCGCTCTTCCCGGCGACTGCCGACATGCTCTCCCCTGCCGAGAACTGCATGCCACCGCCCGCGACGATGCCCGCCGACGCCGGGGTACTCATCAGCAGCGCTGGCTTTTTCAGGCCGTCAAAGTCCTCCTTCATCGACTGCTGTGCGGCAGTGTCGGCGGGCTCCCCCTTCGCGCTGCTGGCGGACGCCGCCAGCGCCTTCGCGATCTCCAGCGCGCTTTCGATCTGCGCGATGGTCTCCTGCATGTCCAGTTGCTTGCCGCTCGCGCCTGGGCGGTCGTAGGTCGTGATCATCACGCCCTTGCCTGCGCGAAGCGCCCCCCAACCCGACGAGCGAAGCTCATAGCCTTCGCCCCTGTACTCCAGCTTGCTGTTCACCAGGTAGCCGAGATTCAGTTGCGATTTGCCTGAATGCTCGGTGCTGACCTTGATGCCTTCCTGGCCCGCCCAGTCTTCCATCCGCAGTTTGTTGTTCTTCTGCGTGCGAATCATGTTGCGCGAGAGCCAGCGCCGGTCATTCGTCACCAGGTCGCGCGCCTGGCTGTGATGGTGGAACCCGCTGATTTCGGGCTTGTCCGGGTCCCCGTCGCGACAGGTAATCACGGCCTCGGCATCGTCGAGTGCCGGGAAGTGCATGCCGGTTTGCAGCTTGCCTGCGAACGGCTTCGCGAGACGTAGCGGCACGCTTTCGCCGCCATTGGGCCAGGTTTCGAAGTCTGAATCGAAGCGGACGATATAACGCCCGTCCTGGTTGATGAACGAGTAGGTGTATCTGTCCGGGCTGCAAATCCGCCCACTGAGTGTGCCGCTCACCGTTGCCCACTTTTCCGGCTCCAGTTCCAGGCGGAAACGCCGGTCGGCGGGTATCGCCCTGAAGGTGTTCGCATAGGGCTTGTCGCGCGCGCCGCTGTGCGTGATTTCGATGATGACCATGCCTTTCGGCGCATCGGGCAATACCACGTCCGTTTCGAACACGCGCGCGCACTGCAACGCGAGCACGTTGCTCGCGCCCTCGTACACGACCTGCCGGGCAATGGCCGCCTCGTGCCGAAGCTGCGCCTCCCACTGCGCGCCCGCCTGGTCCAGGTGATGCGTGCCGTAGACATACGGCTGGCCGGAGGTGGTGGGGTCCTGCGGTGCGACGTTCGCTTCATCCCTGAAGCGCTCCCAGGCGGCATCCGGGTTATAGTCCGCGACCATGAACGACTGCGGCACCGTCCTGGTGTGCGTTTTCAGTGACGTCACGACCTCGACGCCGCCCGCTTCGAGTCCTGCCGCCTCGCGGTAGGGGACCACCAGTTGCGGCTCGTACATGTAATGGTCGATGTCGTCGCCGTAATTCACCTCGTCGCCGTATTGGGTCTCGACAACATAGGAATAGACGCCGGACTTCTCCTGAAGCATGTGCCCGTAGTCAAAATCGGTCATCCCGTATTGCATGCGAAACGCGTGCTGGGGATACGATCCGCGCAGCCGAAACCGGAAGTGATGGTCCCGCATCTCATGACCTTGCAGGGTTGCCTTCAAGATGTCCGGCGTCGAGCCGTGCTGGAAAATCCTCGTGCGCGCGACGGCTTTCAGCCGTGCCAGACGCGAGTTCAACTCGACTTCGTACTTGACGAAGTCCCTCGTGGTCTGAACCGTCGAGAAGCGTTCGATATACCCGGAAAACTTCCTCACGGTCCCATCGTCGGCCACGATGCTGAAAACCGCGTCACGGTTCAGGTAGTCGGCGCGCGGCAACTGCTGCGGGTGGGTCAGATCGATACGGACGACGTTGGGTTCGCCCATCTTTTCAGTGGCGATGAACGACACCACTGAGAGTGCCGCCGCGCTGCTCGTGCCGGGTACATCCAGGTGAAACGCCTGCTGTCCCGGTACGGTGAGCAATGTGTCTTGCGAGTCCGCCATCGACTGATCTCCTTGCTGATCGTGGTAGGAGACGCGGCCGGTGCATCAGGACTGCAAAGGGGACCAGGCCGCGATGCTGGGCTGATTCAGCCCACCCCGCTTTCTACCTCCCGTGCAATTTCGCCTCAACAGGCTTCAGTCAGAAATTCGCCATGGATTGACAGCCCGCAATACTGCCAACCGCGCGCCTACAGTCCGTGTATCTCCGTCCTTCTTTATTCCCGGTAGATTCCGACGAATGCGAAAGACGCGAGTCTTCACGTCGCTCGCTTGCAGTTCGCGCTTGCCTCAATGATCAGCCAGCGCCTCACCAGCCAGCGCCCCGCGTGAAGACGTCCGCGTAACCCACAGCACGCTCGTCATGCCCAAAGCAAGCAACACCCCGATCACGGCGGCCCCCGGATAGAGGCTGCCCGTGAGCGCCTTGAGCGTCGCGATCAGCCACGGACTCACCGCCCCGCCCAGCGCGCCGATCGCCGCGATCATCGCGAAGCCGCCCGCGGCGGCGCCTTCGCGCAGATACGCCATCGGGATCGTCCAGAACAGTGACAGCGCCCCGTAGATGCCGGTCGATGCAACGGCGAGCAGCACAAAAGTCAGCGCCACGCTGTGCGCGCCGAGCGGAAGCAACACGAAGCACGCCGCGCTCGCGAAGCCACAGCCGGCGACATACCAGCGCCGGTCCGCGCGGCGGTCCGACCGGCGGCCGATCAGCACGATGCCGAGCGCGGTGCACGTCGAGATCGCGCCGCTCAACCAGCCGATCTCGTCGAGGCGGTGCACGCCGATCTCGCGAAGCAGCGTCGGTATCCAGAAGCCGATGGCGTTCAGCGCCATGAAGATGCAGAAGTAGATCGCCGCCATCAGGTAGACGCGCGGATTGGTCAGGGCATCGCGAAAGCGGCTCGGCGCATGCGCGGCCAGCGGCTGTGCCGCGTGTCCCGCGCGCAATGCAGCGTCGATGCGGGCCTTCTCGTCATCGTCGAGCCAGCGCGCGGCGGCGGGCTTGTCGTCGAGAACGAACCAGGCCGCGATGCCGAGCACGATCGCCGGCACGCCCTCGACGAGAAACAGCCATTGCCAGCCGGCCAGCCCCATATCACCATGCAGACGGCTCATGATCCATCCCGCCAGCGGGCCGCCAATCGCGCCCGCGACCGGCACGGCCATCACGAACAGGCTCATGATGCGGCCGCGTCGCTCCGGCGCAAACCACCAGGTCAGATAAAGCACGACGGCGGGGAAGAAGCCGGCCTCGGCCGCGCCGAGCAAGAAACGCAGCGTATGGAGCGTGGCCGCGCTGCGCGTGAACATCTGCGCGATCGTGAGCGCGCCCCACAGCACCATGATGCGCAGCAGCGTCCTGCGCACGCCGACGCGCGCCGCGAGCAAATTGCTGGGCACTTCGAAGATCACGTAGCCGATGAAAAACATGCCGGCTGCGACGCCGAACACGGTGTCGTCGAGCTTCAGATCCTGCAGCAACTGAAGCTTCGCGAAGCCGATGTTCACGCGATCGATATAGCTGATCACGTAGCACACGAACAGAAAAGGGAGAATGCGCCGCGCGATCTTGCGCGCGAGCGCATCGTCGACGGCGCTGGCCGGCGCGTTGATCATGTTGTCTCCTGTGCCCCTCGTTTTGAGGCGTATTTAGTGTCTGGACTTCGTTGCGCGCGTGAACGCGTTACCACTCGCCGTAGAACACGCCCGCCTGTTTGTGCGTATCGGTGCGGCGTTCGACCTCGGCTTCATCGATCGTCACGCGCTGCTTGAGCGACGCATGCCAGTCGAGCAAGCGTGCGTGCATCCGCGTGCGGACCGCTTCGTACATGCGCTCGGCGCCGAGATCGACGAACTCGTGCGGGTCCGCCACGAGATCGAATAGCTGCGGCCGATAGCCGACCCAATGCACGTATTTCCAATGCCCGTCGCAGACCATCCAGCCACGGCATTCGTCGACCGGGCGGCCGAGAATCTGGCGCGCGCGACGAAAGCTGTAATCGAGTTCGGAGACGACGCAGTCGCGCCAGCCTCCCGAGGGCAGCGACGCATCGCGCAAGAGCGGCAGCAGCGACTGGCCTTCGATACGCTCGGCGTACGACGGCAGTCCGAGCGCGTCGAGCACCGTCGGCACTACGTCGATGCACGACGTGAAGCGCGCGTCGGCTTGCCCGCGCCGCGCGTCGGCGGCGGGCGACGGATCGTAGACGATCAGCGGCACGCGCTGCGCCGCGTCGTAAAACAACTCCTTCTCGCCGAGCCAATGATCGCCGAGGAAGTCGCCGTGATCGGCCGTGAAGACGATCAGCGTGTCGCGCCATCGGCCGAATTTGTCGAGCGTCTCCCACAGACGGCCGAGGTGATCGTCGACTTGCTGGATCAAGCCTTGATAAACGGGGCGGACGGTGTTCGAGACTTCGTCGCGCGAGAAGTTGAGGCTCTCTTCGTGCTGGCGAAACGCGGCGCTCACCGGATGCGCATCGGCGAGTTCCCCGGCGCAACGCACCGGCGGCAGGCACTGATCGAGCGAGTAGAGGTTGTGATACGGCCGGGGCGCGACATAAGGCCAATGCGGCTTCACATAGGACAGGTGCAGCGCCCATGGCTCATCGCCTTGCTGCTCGATGTAGCGGATCGCCTGATCGGTCATGTACGCGGTTTCGGAGTGCGCCTCCGCGACGCGCGACGGCCAGCGCACGTTGCGCATCTGCCAGCCCGAATGAACGCCCCCGGCATCGTCCTCGACGCTGATCACGTAATCGCTCCACGGCCGCTCGCCGGCATAGCCGCGCTCGCGCAGCCAGGCCGGATAGCCGCTCTCGCCACCTGGCTCGTGATGCCCGTCGTAGCGCTCCAGTTCGACGAACGAACCCGCCGACAAACGCAGACCGAGCGCGCTGTTTCGTGCGATGTCGAGCCGCGACATGCCCGCCGCATCCACCTGCATGTGGGTCTTGCCCGCGAGCGCGAGCGAGCGGCCGTGACGGCGCAGATACTCGCCGAGCGTGATTTCGCCGATCGACAGCGGCACGCGGTTCCAGTTGGCACCGTGACTCGTCATCGTGCGGCCGGTGTAGTACGACATGCGAGACGGAGCGCATACCGCGGCGCTGACGTAGGCGTTGTCGAAGCGCACGCCGCGCGCCGCCAGCGTATCGAGGTTGCGCGTGCGCAAATACGGATGGCCGTAGCAGCTGAGATGATCACGTCTCAACTGGTCGCACATGACGAAGAGCACGTTGCGGATGACTGTCATCGGGTGTCGTGTGAATCCGTTGGACCTGGGGATGCGTCGATCCTAATGAGGCCACCTACGTTTGACCAAATCAAACGTATGTGCACACGCACAATTCGCGCATCGCGACCGCTTCCATTGCCGGGAGGAATGTTCCGTGCCTTGCACTACCGCTTCGTCGTCCGGGACGTCCGATACGTCCGACATGTCCGCCTTGCCACTGCTCAAGCGCCCCGCTCATATCGACGAGTTTCTGCTGTACCGGCTGCACACGCTCACGCGTATCGCGACCCAGGGCGTCGGCCTGATGTTCCGCCGCGATATCGGCGTGAGCCGGCGCGAGTGGCGCGTGCTCGCGTTCGTGGGACGATTCCCCGATCTGAACCTCACGCGCCTCGCCGATCTGGCCGGGCTCGACACGGTAATCGCGAGCCGTTCGGTCACGCAACTCGTGCGGCGCGGCCTGCTGGTCAACACGCGCGCGCCGGCCAACAAACGCGTGTCGGTGCTGCGCCTCACCGAGGCCGGCGAGGCGGTCCATGCCCGGGCGCACGCCGCCGCACGCCGCCGCACGCCGCTACAACATGGAAATCGCGGCCTGCATGACCGACGACGAAGCTCGCCTGCTCGAGACGCTCATGAACAAGCTCGAGGCGCGCGCAAGCGAACTCACTGAACGCGAGATGACGCGCGGCAGCGACCAATGAAAAACGCCCGATGCGATGCATCGGGCGTCGATCAGGACACAGCACGCGCCAGCGCGCGCAATCAAACGGTCATCAAACGATCGTCATCGACAACGCACTCTGCCGATAATGCTCGGCGGCCTTCGTGCCATCGCCGAGCTGTTCGAACAGCCGCGCGAGCGCACGATGCGTGCGGATCTTGAGCGGTTCGTTGTCGGCGGACTTGAGCGCCGCCTCGAGGAACGATTGCGCCTTGCCCCACAGCTGCTGCTTCAGGCACAGACGCCCGAGCGCGAACAGCAGATCGGCATCGTCGGGCCGCTCCTTGCGCCAGCCTTCGGCCTTCTGGATCAGCGGCAATGCATCTTCACCCGCCGTGTCGGGATAGCGGCGCAACAGACGCGCGTCCCAGTTCTGCGCGAGCGCTTCTTCGACGATCTTGCGCGCTTCGAGCGGCCGGTTCAGGCCGATCAGCAGTTCGGCGGCCAGATCGGCGAGACGCGGCGAATGACGCTCGACACTCGACAGCGAGTGCCACAGCTCCAGCAGCGCATCGGCGTTGTGACGCCGGTCGCGCAGCAGGTTCTCCGCCGCCAGCTGGCGCAGCCGCACGGCCACGGCCGGATGCAGCGCCTCGCGCTTTTCGAGCGTCTTCACGAGCTTGAGCACTTCGCTCCAGTTCTTGAGCTGCTGTTGCGCGCGCAACGCAATCTGCTGGGCGTGAATGCGGCGCCCGCCCTGCGTGCGCATCTCCGTGAGCGCGGCGAGCGCGCCTTCGGGGTCGCGCGCGTCGGCATGCATGTCGGCGGTCGCCATGAGGCGTGCTTCTTGCCACTCGGTGTCGTCGATCTGCGCGAGCCAGTCGTCGCGGCGCGCGTATTCATGCATGCGATGCGCGGCGTTCGCCGCGATCAGGCTCGCCGCGCCGTTGTTCTTCGCGTCGTTGAGCGAGTCCTTGGCGGCCTTCTCGGCACGCGAGAAACGGCCCGCGTACAGGTTGCCGACCGCGTCGCGCAGCGCCGACTGCGCCTTCTCGGCACGCTGGCGCGCGCGATAGGCGGCGACCCGGCGCGGCATCGACAGCAGATTGCGCGTGAAGCGCAGGATCGCGTAGAGCAGAATGAACGCGACCACCACGCCGACGACGAACAGATTGAGCGAGACATCGACGCGATACGGCGGATAGACGAACAGCACCTGGCCGCCATCGAAGCGCCCGACCGTCGCCAGCACGACCGCGATCGCGAAGAGCGCCGCGAGCCACAGGAGTCCACGGATCGCCATGCTTACCCCCGGCTCCGGTATTGCTGGATCGCCTGCAGGCTCGTGTCGAGGTTCGGCAGCGCCACCGCTGCGGAGCCCGCATCCACCTCCTTGACCAGATCGCGCACCGCCTGGGTCTGCTTCGACGCGTTGTCGAAGTAACGGGCGAGCGCGGCGTCGGCGGCCGCGAGATCGGACTTGAGCGTCGACGGGTTGCGCGAGAGCAGCGACAAGCGCGCCGAGAGCAGCCGCAGCTTCAGGTTCTCGCGCACGAAGTAGCCCTGGTCGGGCGACACGAGCATGGCATCGGCGTTATCGATGCGGCGCACCTGCACGAGGCTCGAAATCTGCGCGCCGATGCCGGCGAGGAACTGCTCGCCCCACACCTTCCAGCGCGGCTCGCCGGTCGCGCTCGCAATCTGCGCGACGTTGGCGGGCGCGGCGGCCTGCGGCGTGCGTCTGGCGAGCGGCGCTTCGCCCGCGAGCGGCAGCGCGTCGATCTGGCCGAGCGCCGTGTCGAGTTTGATCGCAAGACCGGTGAGATCGGTCGACGGCGCGGCCTTGAGCTTGTCGATGTCCTGCGCGATCGCCTTGCGCACGGCCACCGCCTGCGAGCTGTCCGAGGCGGCAAGGCGCTTGTCGGCGCTTTGCAGCGCGAACAGCGCGAGCTGGGTGTTGCCGGTGAGCTGCAGTTGCTCGCTCGCGCTCGACAGCATCTGCCCGACTTCGGCAAAGGTCCAGTCGTCGCGATTCTTCGCGAGATCGGCGTACTGCTGCGCGAGCGCCTGCTGCGAGGATTGCGCATCGGCGAGCTTGCCTTCGAGCTGGGCGATCTGCGAATCCATCTGATGCACGGTCGAGACCGCCTGATCGGTGCGCACGCGCAACTCGGCGGTCTGCGCGTCGTTGGCCTGCTGACGCTGCACGATCTGGCTGTCGACCTGCTCGACCTTGTGGTTGAGCGCATAGCCGCCGGCACCTGCCGCGCACACCAGCACCAGCATCGCGAGCCACACGAGCGCGCCGCTGCCGCCGCGCGTGCGCGGTGGCGGCAAGCTCGGCGACATGGACGAGGAGGCTGGCGGCTGCCGGGTCGGCGCCGCCTCGGGGGATACGTTGCGTGGAGTGTTCGAATCAGTCATGCGGGAATTTGCCGGCGTGGAAGCCGGATGGTTCGAAACCGGTTGAACAACGGAAGCTGCAAGTTCGAGCAAGGTCTCGGCGATGCGCTCGTCGCCCGCGCCGGACACCGTCATCCTATCAAAACCCAATCCGCGCGCCGTCTCGGCGATGCGCGGATGCGGCGCGACCAGCGGCGCATGATGCAGCGCGACCACCTCGCCCGCCGTCAAATGCTCGCGCGCGAGGTCTTCGAGATTGCGCATGCCCTCCGAACTCGTCACGAGCCACGCATGCGGCTCGCCCGCGAGCAGCGCGTGCACGCGCGTCCAGGCGCCGATCGACGGCTCCGGCACGATGCGCCGGTAGGCGGCGACCGCCTCGACCTCGGCGCCCGCCTCGCGCAGCCGCTCGGCGAGCCACTCGCGGCCGCCGTCGCCGCGCACGATCAAGACGCGCTTGCCCGCCAGCGCCGTTTCGCCGAGCGTCGCTTCGAGCGCCGCATAGAGCGATTCGGAATCGAAGCGCGCGGGCTCTTCGTCGGCGGCATGACCTGCGGGACTGACGACACGATACGCGGGCGCGGCGACGCCGTGGCGCGCGAGCGCCGCGACGCTGGCCGGTCCCACGACGGCGACCGGCAAGCCCGGCGGCCAGATCGACGAGACGGCTGCGTATGCGGCGAACGCGCGGTCCACCGCGTTCGGCGAGACGAACACGACGAGCGCATAGCGGTCGAGCGCGCCGAGCGCGGCGCGCAGCGGCGCGTCGTCGAGCACCGGCGCGATCGCGATGAGCGGGAATTCGAGCGTGTCGATGTCGCGTGCGGCCAGCTGCGCGACGAGCGCGGCCGACTGGCCGGCCGGGCGCGTCACGACCGCCGTGAAGCGCCGCGTGCCCGGCGCCGCTTGATGGGTGGCCGCGCCGGGCCGGTTCGGGTCGCCCGCCATCACGCGTCGGATCCGTGGTTGCCCGCGAGCGCGCGGACGATGTCGAGCGCGCCCTCGGCGATCAGCGCCGCCGAGACCTCGCGGCCCAGCTCGATCGCTTGCGCCGTGTCGGGCGCGCGCAGCGAGCCCTCGGCGCGCAGCACGCGGCTCGCATCGGGCAGCGCGACCATGCCGCGCAGATGGAGCATGTCGCCCTGCCACTGCGCGAACGCCGCGAGCGGCACCGAGCAACTGCCGCCGAGCGCGCGCGACACCATGCGCTCCGCTTCGACCGCCGCCGCCGTGCGTGCGTCGTGCAGCGGCGCGAGCCATGCGGCGAGATCGGTGCGATCGGCGCGAATCTCGATGCCGAGCGCGCCCTGCCCTGCGGCCGGCAAGCTGTCCTCGGGCTCGATCAACGCGCGAATGCGCGCGCCGAGGCCAAGGCGCTTGAGCCCGGCTGCCGCGAGAATGATGGCCGCGTAGTCGCCACGGTCGAGTTTGGACAGGCGCGTGTCGAGATTGCCGCGCAGCGGCCTCACGTCGAGATGGGCGAAGCGCGCGCGCAGCATCGACTCGCGGCGCAGGCTCGACGTGCCGACGATACTGCCGGGCGGCAGCGCATCGAGCGAGTCGAAGTCGTTCGACACGAACGCATCGCGCGGATCCTCGCGCTCCATGATCGCCGAGAGCGCGAAGCCGGCGGGCAGCTCCATCGGCACGTCCTTGAGCGAATGCACGGCGAGATCGGCGCGGCCTTCGGCGAGCGCGGTCTCGAGTTCCTTCACGAAAAGGCCCTTGCCGCCGACCTTGGAAAGCGTGCGATCGAGAATTTGATCGCCGCGTGTCGTCATTCCAACGATTTTCACGTCGCAGGATGGATATAATTTGTGCAGCGCAGCTTGCACATGTTCGGCCTGCCACATCGCAAGGCGGCTCTCGCGCGAAGCGATCACGAGGCTGCCAGGACTGCTGGGCACGGGCGCAGATAACGTCTCGGAGTTCATCTCAAGGACATCGAATGACGGGATCGAAAAACAGGATCGGATAACCGGCAATGTTAGCACGCGGGTTCGCGGCGCCCCGGCGGCTTGCCCCGCCGCGCGGGCCTCGCGGCGACGCGACAGAGGACATAAGAGAGGAGGAGAGACGCCGCCGCGCGCTTGTGGCAGTAGCCCGGCGCGCAGCCTGCCCCTCCCTCTCTGCGACACTTGCCATGCCGGCACTGCCCCTGGCGTCACCTGCACGAACCGGGTTCCACCCGCCTTCGCGTGGTTGCGCTAACGCTTCACCTCGGTTGCACCTGCGGTAACACCCTCGTTTCACCCGGCAGTTCTGTAGTTGTCCCATTTACTGGGATTCCGTAGTTGGTCGTTCCTCCATCAACAAACATCCTGGCTTGCCTGAGGAAATCATCGTGAAGTCTCCCGGATCGGCGCGTACCGAGCGCCGCAACAACGCATCGCAACCCACCGCCTCGACGACCAGGACCAAGGCCATTGCCGGCCAGTCTGCAACGAAAGCCACCCCGTCGAAAGCGGCACCGAAGAACACCGCTGCCGGGAAGACAGCGAAGAAGACCGCCGCCAAAACGGCCATCAAGACTGCCATCAAGAGCACGGCCCAGCCGAGCGCGCCCACGACGCGCGCGGCCCGCACGCGCGACGACAAGGATCAGCCGCTGTTCGAGGATATCCGCTACCTCGGGCGTCTGCTCGGCGACGTGCTGCGCGAGCAGGAAGGCGACGCCGTGTTCGATGTGGTCGAGACGATCCGCCAGAACGCCGTGCGCTTTCGCCGCGAGGACGACAGCGCCGCTGCGCTGACGCTCGACCGCAAGCTGCGCGCGCTCTCGCCCGAAGAGACCGTGAGCGTCGTGCGTGCGTTCAGCTATTTCTCGCACCTCGCGAACATCGCCGAGGACCGCCATCGCAACCGCCGTCACCGCATCCACGATCTCGCGGGCTCGGCGCAGCAAGTGGGCACCATCTCGCATTCGCTCGAGCGCCTCGTCGAGGCAGGCGCCGCCGCGACGCCCGTGCTCCAGCAGTTTTTCAACGACGCGCTGATCATGCCGGTGCTGACCGCCCACCCGACCGAGGTGCAGCGCAAGAGCATTCTCGATGCACAGCACGACATCGCGCGCCTGCTCGCCGAGCGCGACCAGCCGCTCACGCAGCGCGAACGCGCGCTGAACGACTCGCTGCTGCGCGCACGCGTGACCTCGCTGTGGCAGACGCGCATGCTGCGCGACGCGCGACTCACCGTCACCGACGAAATCGAGAACGCGCTGTCGTACTACCACACGACCTTCCTCACCGAGATTCCCGCGCTCTACGGCGAGATCGAAACGTCGCTCAAGGACCATGGCCTCTCGGCGCGGCTGCCCGCGTTCTTCCAGATGGGCAGCTGGATCGGCGGCGACCGCGACGGCAACCCGAACGTCAGCGCCGGCACGCTCGAAGAAGCGAGCGAGCGCCAGGCCCAGGTGATCCTCCAGCATTACCTCGACGAAGTGCACAAGCTCGGCGCGGAACTCTCGGTGTCGAACCTGCTGGCAGGCGCGAGCGACGAACTGAAGGCGCTCGCCGAGGCGTCGCCCGACCAGTCGCCGCATCGCGTCGACGAACCGTATCGGCGCGCGCTGATCGGCGTCTACACGCGCCTTGCCGCGAGCGCGCGAGTGCGCCTCGGCGAAGGCGTCGTCGCCGTGCGCAGCTCGGGCCGCAACCAGGCACCGGTGCGCGCGCAACCGTATGCGGACGCCGCCGAATTCTCGCGCGACCTGCGCGTACTGATGGACTCGCTCGAAGAACATCACGGCGGCTCGCTCGCGACGCCGCGCCTCGCTCCGCTCCTGCGCGCCGTCGAAGTGTTCGGTTTCCACCTCGCGACCATCGACCTGCGCCAGAGCTCGGACATCCACGAAGCGGTGATCACCGAACTGCTCGCGCGTGCGGGCGTCGAAGCCGACTACGCGGCGCTCTGCGAAGACGACAAGCAGATCGTGCTGCTGCGCCAGCTCGCCGACCCGCGCACGCTGCGCTCGCCGTACCTCGACTACTCGGACCTCGTGAAAAGCGAGCTGGGCGTGCTCGAAATGACGCGCGTGACGCGCGAGAAATTTGGCGCGCGCGCCGTGCGCAACTACATCATCTCGCACACCGAGACGGTCTCCGACTTGCTCGAAGTGATGCTGCTGCAGAAGGAAACCGGCCTGATGGACGGCCGCCTCGGCCACGCCGATGACCCGGCGCACGCAGCGCTGATGGTGATCCCGCTGTTCGAGACCATTCCCGACTTGCGCAACGCCCCGCACATCATGCGCGACCTGCTCGCGCTGCCGGGCATCGACGGCATCGTCGAGCATCAGGGCAACGAGCAGGAAATCATGCTCGGCTACTCGGACAGCAACAAGGACGGCGGCTTCCTCACGTCGAACTGGGAGCTGTACCGCGCCGAGATCGCGCTCGTCGCGCTGTATCGCGAACGAGGCATCAAGCTGCGCCTGTTCCATGGCCGGGGGGGCACGGTCGGCCGGGGGGGTGGTCCGACCTACCAGGCGATCCTCTCGCAGCCGCCGGGTACCGTCGACGGCCAGATCCGCCTCACCGAGCAAGGCGAAGTCATCGCCAGCAAGTTCGGCAACCCCGAGATCGGCCGGCGCAACCTCGAAACCGTGATTGCCGCGACGCTCGAAGCGACGCTGATGCCGGTCGCGAGCAGCGCCGGCACGAAGCAGGCCAACACGCCCGCGCAACTCGCCGCGTTCGAAGAAGCCATGCAGCACCTCTCCGATGGCGCGATGGCGGCTTACCGCTCGCTCGTCTACGAGACGCCGGGCTTTACCGACTACTTCTTCGCCTCGACGCCGATCACCGAGATCGCGGAGTTGAACATCGGCAGCCGGCCCGCCTCGCGCAAGCTGCAGGACCCGAAGAACCGCAAGATCGACGACCTGCGCGCGATTCCCTGGGGCTTCTCGTGGGGCCAGTGCCGTCTGCTGCTCACGGGCTGGTATGGCTTTGGCAGCGCGGTATCGTCGTACCTCGACGACGCCGGCAGCGACGCGGAGCGTGCACGCCGTCTCACGATGTTCAAGAAGATGTACAAGAGCTGGCCGTTCTTCGCGAACCTGCTGTCGAACATGGACATGACGCTTGCGAAGACCGATCTCGCGGTGGCGTCGCGCTATGCGCAGCTCGTCGCCGACAAGAAGCTGCGCAAGCATGTGTTCGAGCGCATCGTCGCCGAATGGGAACGCACGACGCGCGTGCTCAACGAGATCACCGGCGCGAGCGATCGTCTTGCCGATAATCCGCTGCTTGCGCGGTCGATCAAGAATCGCTTTCCGTATCTCGATCCGCTTAATCACTTGCAGGTGGAGCTGGTCAAGCGGTATCGCGCGGGGGACACGAGTCCGCGCGTGCGGCGCGGGATTCATTTGACGATCAACGGGATTGCGGCGGGGTTGCGCAATACGGGGTGATTTAGCTGTGTGGTGAGATGTGAAAAAGGGGGGGTTGGCGTCTTTGATGCCAACTCCCTTTTTTTGTGTTAACCCGCGGATTTCTGGGGATGGCGCTTGTTGACAGGCTGTAGTCGGCCATGAAGCGACTTTCGTTTGATGCCTCGCCCACAAAATCACGGATAGGTCCCGGTCACCCTACCCCGAAACCCGCGCCCCAACCATCAGCGCATCCAGCTTGAAAGAACAATCCCCCTGCACATCAAAATACTGCCGCACCTCATCGGGCGCGCGCTCCCACAACGACCGAATCGCGACCACCCGCTCTTCGGGCGTACGCATGCGTTTCACCCAGGTATCGAAGTCGATCGCAAGCCGCCAACGCTCGCGAATCTCAGCCGTGAAACCGGCGCCCTCGAACATCGCGAGCCATTCGTCGGCACGATAGTCGCGAATATGCGAGCCATCGCGCAACACCTCAACCGCCTGAATATGCGTGTCATAAAGCGGATCGTCGATGCCCGCGATATCGATGAACAGCACGCGCCCGCCCGGCTTGAGCACGCGCCGCACTTCGGCAAGCGCCTTCGGCACGTCACGCCAGTGATGCGCGCTCATGCGGCTCACGGCCCAGTCGAACGAGACATCGGCGAACGGCAGTGATTCGGCCGCGCCCTGCTCCGTGCGGATCGTCGTGAGGCCGCGCTCCTTCGCGGCGGCCTCGACGGTGGCGAGCATCTGCGGGGCGATGTCGTAAGCGACCACTTCGCGCACATACGGCGCGATGGCAAAGCTCGCGTGGCCCGCGCCACATCCCATGTCGAGCACGCGCGCGCCGCCGCACGTGGCCTTGAAGGTCTCGGCGAGCGTCTGCAAGTCGGCGCCCGTCGCGTGGACCTGGCTCGTGAGGTAGGCGGCGGCGGTCGAGCCGAATGCGTCGGCGACCTGGTCATGATGCTTCATCGAATGCTCCTTGGGTTCTGGCTCGCCCCGGCCGGTCCGGAGCGCGCGTCTGCCATTACAATAGAGCCCTCCTTGTACCAGTACAAGTTAAGCAATTATTCTGGTATCGAAAGCACCAGCTGCACCAGCACGACAAATCATGACCACCGCTTCTCCCGATTCCGGCGCCGCCCACACGCTCGAAGCCACGCCCGCACGCGCGCTCGGCGACTTCATCCGCGCGCACCGCGAGCGCCTCTCGCCGCAGGCCGTCGGTCTGCCGCCCGGCCCGCGCCGCCGCACGCCTGGTCTGCGTCGCGAGGAAGTCGCGCAGCTGTGCGCGGTGAGCCCGACCTGGTACACGTGGATCGAGCAGGGCCGCCCGGTGTCCGCGTCGGCCGACGCGCTCGCGCGCATCGCTGTCGCGCTGCAGCTCTCGCGCGCCGAGCGCGCCTATCTGTTCGAACTCGCCCAGCAGCGCGACCCCGCCGAGCCCGACCCGGCCGCGACGAGCGATGCGCCCGCCACCCTGCTGCGCACCGTCACGCTGATCGACTCGCCCGCCTACGTGCTCGACCGCCAGTGGACGGCGCTCGCCTGGAACGCCCACGCGGCGGACCTGTTCACGGGCTGGCTCGACGGCGAGCACGACCGCAACCTGCTGCGTTTCACCTTTACCGGGCCGCTCGGGCGCTCGCTGATCGTCGACTGGGAAACGCGCGCGCGGCGCCTCGTCGCCGAGTTTCGCGCCGATACGATCCGGCACCTGAACGACGCGCCCACGCGCACGCTGATCGATTCGCTCGCCGCCGAAAGCGACGACTTCGCGCGCTTCTGGGCCTCGCAGGACGTGGGCGAGCGCGAAGGCGGCCTGCGCGACTTCAATCATCCGCGCCACGGCCGCCTCGCGTACGAGCAAATCACGCTCAAACCCGCGCATCGCGAAGACCTCAAGCTGGTGGTGCTGGTGCGCGGCTGAGGGCCGCTCGCCCCGCCAATGCTAAAATTGCGTTCTTTCCCTGCCGTTTCGCGCCGCGCGCGGCGGCAAGCCTTGCCACTGCTCGTTCATCGCCCCATCACCATGACCTCCCAACTGCACAAAAAAGGCGAAGCCTGGTCGGCTCGCTTCTCCGAACCCATGTCGGAGCTGGTCAAGCGCTACACGTCATCGGTCTTCTTCGACAAGCGTCTGGCGCTCGTCGACATCGAGGGCTCGCTCGCGCATGCGGCGATGCTGGCCGCGCAGAAGATCATCGCCGACGACGACCTCGCGGCCATCCAGCGCGGCATGGCGCAGGTGAAGGGTGAGATCGAGCGCGGCGAATTCGAGTGGCAGCTCGACCTCGAAGACGTGCACCTGAACATCGAAGCGCGCCTCACGGCGCTGATCGGCGATGCGGGCAAGCGCCTGCACACGGGCCGCTCGCGCAACGATCAGGTCGCCACCGACATCCGCCTGTGGCTGCGCGGCGAAATCGACCGCATCGGCGGGCTGCTCGGCGACCTGCGCCATGCGCTGCTCGACCTCGCGCAACAGCACGCCGACACCATCATGCCCGGCTTCACGCATCTGCAAGTCGCGCAGCCGGTCACCTTCGGCCATCACCTGCTCGCCTACGTCGAGATGTTCTCGCGCGACGCCGAGCGCATGGTCGATGCGCGCAAGCGCGTGAACCGCCTGCCACTCGGCGCGGCGGCGCTCGCGGGCACGAGCTATCCGATCGACCGGCATGCGGTCGCGAAGACCCTCGGCTTCGACGGCATCTGCGCGAACTCGCTCGACGCCGTGTCCGACCGCGACTTCGCGATCGAATTCACGGCGGCCTCGGCGCTCGTGATGACGCACATCTCGCGCTTCTCGGAAGAACTCGTGCTGTGGATGAGCCCGCGCGTGGGCTTCATCGATCTGGCCGATCGCTTCTGCACCGGCTCGTCGATCATGCCGCAGAAGAAGAACCCCGACGTGCCCGAACTGGCGCGCGGCAAGACCGGCCGTGTGAACGGCCATCTGATGGCGCTGCTCACGCTGATGAAGGGCCAGCCGCTCGCGTACAACAAGGACAATCAGGAAGACAAGGAGCCGCTGTTCGACACGGTCGATACCGTCGCCGACACGCTGCGCATCTTCGCGGAAATGGTCGCGGGCATCAGCGTGAAGGCCGATGCGATGCGCGCCGCGGCGCTGCAGGGCTTCTCGACGGCCACCGATCTGGCCGACTACCTCGTGAAAAAGGGTCTGCCGTTCCGCGACGCGCATGAAGCCGTCGCGCACGCCGTGCGGATCTGCGTGGACCGCCAGTGCGATCTCGCCGACCTCACGCTCGACGAGATGCGCCGCGAATTGCCTGCCGTGGCGCACCTGCTCGGTGACGACGTGTTCGAGGTGCTCACGCTCGACGGCTCGGTCGCGAGCCGCAACCATCCGGGCGGCACCGCGCCCGCGCAAGTACGCGCCGCCGTCGCGGCCGCGCGCGCCGCGCTGAAGTAACGAACGAGACGACGCCGCCAATACGCGCGGCTTCTTTTCGCTTCGGCGGGGCCGCTCGCGCGCGGTTCGCGCACGTGGTTCGCGCACGTCGCGCACGTCGCCCGCCTCGGCTCGCCACCGCATCAAGCCGCGCCGCCGTCCTCGCCGCTCTCCTCAAGTCCAGCCAGGAAACCATGCTCCGATGATCGTCCGCCCTCATCTCAACTGGTTCCGGATGTTGCTCGCCTGGCGCGGCTCCGTGCTGCCGCAACTGCTGCCGCGCCTTGCCCTCATCCTCGTGTTGTCGATCATCGCGGTCGCCGCGCACGATCACATCCTCAGGCTCACCGTCACGCTGAGCACCGTGCCGTTTTCGCTTGTCGGCATCGCGCTCGCTGTGTTCCTCGGCTTTCGCAACAACGCGAGCTATGACCGCTACTGGGAAGCGCGCAAGTTGTGGGGGCAACTGCTCAACGAGTCGCGCTCGCTCGTACGCGAAGCGCTCACGCTCGGGTCATCCGCAGGCACGTCAGGCGAAGCGGGCGAGTCGGCCGTCGAAGAGCGCCAACGCGCGCGCGACTTCGTCGCGCTGCTCGGCGCGCTGCCACATGCGCTGCGCCATCAATTGCGCGGCACCGATCCGCGCGAAGACCTCGCGACACGCCTGCCGCCCGCCGTGCTCGAACGCGTGCTCAACTCGCGTTATCGCGCCGCCACGCTGTTGCTGTGCGCCGCCGAATGGATGCGCCAGCAAGCACGCGATGGCCGTCTCGACGGCTACGCCGTGCTCGCGTTCGAGCGCAACCTCAATGGTCTATCGGATGTGATCGGCGGCTGCGAGCGGATCGCGGGCACGCCGCTGCCGTTCGCCTACACGGTGATGATTCACCGCACTGTCTATTTCTTCTGCGCGCTGCTGCCGTTCGGACTCGTCGACAGCATCGGCCGCTTCACGCCGGTGTTCGCGGTGTTCGTCGCGTACGCGTTCATGGCGCACGAAGCGATCGCCTCGCAGATCGAAGAGCCGTTCGGGCTCGAAGACAACGACCTGCCGCTCACCGCGCTCTCGCACAGTATCGAGGCCGCATTGCACGACCTGCTGGGCGAGCCGACCGAACCCGCGCCGGGCCCGAACGAGCAATACGTGCTTCATTGAGGCCCGTGCCTCAGTGATTGCCCACGGCATCCCCGAGCCGCTTGATCGTCGCGAGACGGCCGCCGACCAGATCGAGCCGCGCCTGTTCGTCGATGAGCGGCGTGGTCGCGTCGCGATACGCGCGCCACGCGCGCTGCGCGCGCAGGAGCGTCGGCCGCGCGTGCGCCGGCATGCGCGTGTAGAGCTTGCGGTAGTAGCGATTCAGATCGTAGGTCGCGTGCTCGCAGTCGGCGTCGGCCGAACAGGCACGCGCGCGCGGCAGGCGATCGGTCGGACTCGCCTTCGCGGCCGCCGCGCGTAGCGCAAGCGCACGATCGCGTACCGGCTGCAGGCGCATGTCGGCTTCGTAGATCACATTGGTCGAGCCCGTCGTCGTCGCGAAGACGGCGCCGAGCATCGGATCCTCGGCTTCGCGCCATGCGCTCCACTGCTTCTGGCTCGCCTGCCAGCGCGCGCGCTGCGCCGCCGGCACCTTCGCGAGCAACTGCGTGAGCGCTGCATCGGCGGCGCCGCGCCACGCGGTGCGCGCCGCGTCCATGCACTGCACCTGACCCGCCGTCGACGAGCGGTCCGCGCGCGCGAGGCACGCGCGCATCGCGGTGTCGATCGGATCGGCGGCGCCGACTTCGGCGTGCGCGCCCGTGTGCGCGAGCACGCCACCTGCGATCAGCGCCACCAGCGTGAGCATGCGCCACGCGTGCGCGCGCTTCATCGTCAGTCCCGCACGCAATCGACGAAGTACTCGATGCGCCCGTTGATCATCTCGCCGACGAGGCCATGAATATCCGTGTGGAAGCCCGGGAAGCGCTCGTTGAACTCGCGCGCGAACTTCAGGTAATTCACGATCGTGCGGTTGAAACGCTCGCCCGGAATCAGCAGCGGAATGCCCGGCGGATACGGCGTGAGCAGGATCGACGTGACGCGGCCTTCGAGTTCGTCGACGGGCACGCGATCGATCTCGCGGTGCGCGAGCTTGGCGAACGCGTCGGACGGCTTCATCGCCGGCTCCATCGTCGAGAGGTACATCTCGGTCGTGAGGCGCGCGATGTCGTTGGCGCGATAGACGCTGTGGATCTGCTGGCACAGGTCGCGCAAGCCGATGCGTTCGTACGCCGGATGCTGCGCGACGAACTCGGGCAGCACGCGCCACAGCGGCTGGTTGTTGTCGTAGTCGTCCTTGAACTGCTGGAGTTCGGTGACCATCGAGTTCCAGCGGCCCTTGGTGATGCCGATCGTGAACATGATGAAGAACGAGTAGAGCCCGGTCTTCTCGACGATGATGCCGTGCTCGGCCAGATACTTCGTCACGATCGCGGCCGGAATGCCGGTCTCGCCGAACTCGCCGTCCACGTCCAGACCCGGCGTGACGATGGTCGCCTTGATCGGGTCGAGCATGTTGAAGCCCTCGGCGAGCGCGCCGAAGCCATGCCAGTGATCGTTCGGGCGCAGCATCCAGTCCTCGCGCGAGCCGATGCCTTCTTCGGCGAGATCGTCGGGGCCCCAGACCTGGAAGAACCAGTCGTCGCCGTACTCGGCGTCCACCTTGCGCATCGCGCGGCGGAAATCGAGCGCTTCAGCAATCGACTCTTCCACCAGCGCGGTGCCGCCCGGCGCTTCCATCATCGCGGCGGCCACGTCGCACGACGCGATGATCGCGTACTGCGGGCTCGTGGACGTGTGCATCAGATACGCTTCGTTGAAGCGGTGACGGTCGAACGTGCTGTCTTCCGAATCCTGCACGACGATCTGCGAGGCCTGCGAGATGCCGGCCAGCAGCTTGTGCGTCGAGTGCGTCGCGAACACGAGCGCCTTGGTGCGCGGACGGCCTGCGCCGATCGCGTGCATGTCCTGGTAGAACTCGTGGAACTCGGCGTGCGGCAGCCACGCTTCGTCGAAGTGCAGCGTGTCGAGCAGGTCACCGAGCAGGTCCTTGATCATCTCGACGTTGTAGACGACGCCGTCGTACGTGCTCTGCGTGATCGTGAGGATGCGCGGCTTGACGTTCGGGTTCTTCGCCAGCACTTCGCGCGCGAACGGATTCGCCTCGATCTTCTTGCGGATGTTTTCGAGCTTGAACTCGTCGCGCGGGATCGGGCCGATGATGCCGAAGTTGTTGCGCGTCGGCGTGAGGAACACGGGGATCGCGCCCGTCATCGTGATCGCGTGCAGGATCGACTTGTGGCAGTTGCGGTCCACCAGCACGATATCGCCGGGAGCGACGGTCGCGTGCCAGACGATCTTGTTCGAAGTGGACGTGCCGTTGGTCACGAAGAACACGTGGTCGGCGCTGAAAATGCGCGCCGCGTTGCGCTCCGAAGCCGCGACCGGGCCCGTGTGATCGAGCAGCTGGCCGAGTTCTTCCACTGCGTTGCAGACGTCCGCGCGCAGCATGTTCTCGCCGAAGAACTGGTGGAACATCTGGCCAAGCGGGTTCTTCAGGAACGCCACGCCGCCCGAGTGACCCGGGCAGTGCCACGAGTACGAGCCTTCGTCGGCGTACTTGACGAGTTCCTTGAAGAACGGCGGCGACAGCGCGTCGAGATACACCTTTGCTTCACGGATCACGTGGCGCGCGACGAACTCCGGCGTGTCCTCGAACATGTGGATGAAGCCGTGCAGCTCGCGCAGGATATCGTTGGGCAGATGGCGCGAGGTGCGCGTTTCGCCGTACAGGAAGATCGGGATGTCGGCGTTGCGCTTGCGCACCGCTTCCATGAACGCACGCAGCGCGACGATCGCAGGCGCGTGCTCGGGCGCATCGCCGTCCGTGCCTTCGACGTAGGGCAGCAGCTCGTCGTCGTCGATCGAGAGGATGAAGCACGCGGCGCGGCTCGACTGCTGCGCAAACGACGTGAGATCGCCGTAGCTCGTCAGCCCGAGGACTTCCGCGCCCTCTTTCTCGATGGCTTCGGCCAGTGCCCGGATGCCGGAACCCGAGATGTTCTCGGAGCGAAAGTCTTCGTCGATGATGACGACGGGAAAACGAAACTTCATGGGCGATTCTCCAAAAAGAACGACCGCTGCTTTGCCTGCGCAGCGGTCACCCGGATATGGCTGGTGAGTCTATGCGCGTTCGCCGTCACGTCTTGGGCAACGTCACGCCGTGCTGACCTTGATACTTGCCGCCGCGATCCGCGTACGACACCTCGCAAACTTCGTCGCTCTCGAAGAACAGCACCTGGGCGACACCTTCGTTCGCGTAGATTTTGGCAGGCAAAGGTGTCGTATTCGAGAATTCGAGCGTCACATAACCTTCCCATTCGGGCTCGAACGGCGTCACGTTGACGATGATCCCGCAGCGCGCGTACGTGGACTTGCCCAGACACACGGTCAGCACATTGCGCGGAATGCGGAAATACTCGACCGTGCGTGCGAGCGCGAACGAATTGGGCGGGATGATGCAGACGTCGCCCTTGAAGTCGACGAACGACTTTTCGTCGAAGTTCTTCGGATCGACGATGGTCGAATTGATGTTCGTGAAGATCTTGAACTCGTCCGCGCAGCGGATATCGTAGCCATAGCTCGAGGTGCCGTAGCTCACGATCTTGCGGCCGTCTTCCGACGTGCGAACCTGATCGCGCACGAACGGCTCGATCATCTTGTGGCCTTCGGCCATGCGGCGGATCCACTTGTCGGATTTGATTGCCATAGCTGTTCGCTGCGTCTTGACGTGAGAGTACGGATGGGGGATGGAGCATGCCGCGCGCCGCGCCTTAAAAGGCGCGAGCGGCGCTGGCCGGCCACGAAAGGCGCCTATTTTACGCGATATGGATGCGCGTGCCGCAAAGCGGGTGCGCAGTAAGTGCAGCGCAGCAAAAGCGCCACGCCGGATCGACCAGAACTACTGCCGGATCAGTCCGCAAGCGAGCGCCGGGCCGACGCCGCGCTGCGGATACGCATACGGGTCGAGCGCGTCGCGATGCACGAGCACCGAGCGCTGCAGCACCGAGCGCACGCCGTCGAGCGACACATCGGGCGCCACGATGAAGCCCGTCGCGACACCGTTGGAATCCGCGTGAATATTGCCGAGTTCGCCCTCGACGCGCATGCCCGCCTTCAGGCGGTCGGCGGCCGGCGCGAACACCGGGCCCGCGCTCGAGCCATCGGCGGCATTGCAGTCGCCGCGCTCGTGGACCTGCAGCGCGTGATCGCTGTCGGGCGGCAGCCCCGCGAGGTTGTAGCTCACCTGCACGCCGTCCGAGCGCTCGATGAAGGTCACCGAGCCGCGCACCTGGTTGTTCACGGTCGGCAGCAGTTGCGCGTCTGCGCGCTTTTCCTGTGGTTTCAGAAAGAATCCGGTGCAGCCGCCGAGCATGAGGCAACTCGCCACGAGTGCGATGCATGCACCGTTGAGCGCCTGTCCCGTCAGCCTGTCGATTCCTTTTCCCATGCGATCCTCTTGCCGGCCGGGGGCTGCCCCTGCAGCCATCGAACCGGTCACGATGAAGCCGACATGATACCGCGCGCGCGCAGGCGTGCACGCCTCGCGAAGAGCGCGAGGCGTGCCGCAAACGGCAAGCTCAGGTGTTCTGCACGACGATCGTCGGGAATTTCGAGCTCATGTCGCGCGCCCGCTCGGCGATCTGCAGCGCGACGCGCCGCGCGATATCGCGGTAAATGCCGGCCACACGGCCCTCGGGATCGGCGACGACGCTCGGATGCCCCGAGTCCGCCAGCTCGCGGATGCGAATGTCGAGCGGCAGGCTGCCGAGCACTTCGACGCCGTATTCCTCGGCCATGCGCGCACCGCCCCCCGCACCGAAGATGTGTTCCGCATGACCGCAGTTCGAGCACACGTGCACGGCCATGTTCTCTACGATGCCGAGAATCGGAATGCCGACTTTCTCGAACATCTTGAGGCCCTTCTTCGCGTCGAGCAGCGCGATGTCCTGCGGCGTCGTGACGATCACGGCGCCCGTGACCGGCACGCGCTGCGAGAGCGTGAGCTGGATGTCGCCGGTGCCGGGCGGCATGTCGACCACCAGATAATCGAGTTCGCGCCAGTTGGTCTGGCGCAGCAGTTGTTCGAGCGCCGAGGTGGCCATCGGGCCGCGCCACACCATCGGATTGTCCTGCTCGATCAGAAATCCGATCGAGTTGGCCTGCACGCCGTGGCCTTCGAGCGGATTCATCGACTGGCCGTCGGGCGACTCGGGACGGCCGGTGATGCCGAGCATCATCGGCAGCGAGGGGCCGTAGATATCGGCGTCGAGCACGCCCACCGACGCGCCTTCGGCCGCGAGCGCGAGCGCGAGATTCACGGCGGTCGTGCTCTTGCCGACCCCGCCCTTGCCCGACGCGACGGCGACGATGTTTTTCACGTTCGGCAGCAGCTTCACGCCGCGCTGCACGGTGTGCGCGGCGATCTCGTGGCTCACCTCGATGCGGCTGAGCGTCACGCCCGGCACGGCCGCGAGCGCCGTGGCGACGAGCGCGCGAATCGCTTCGTGCTGGCTCTTCGCCGGATAGCCGAGTACGACCTCGGCGCTCACCGTGCCGCCCTCGATGGCGACGTTGCGAATGCCGCGCGACGCGCCAAGCGGCCGTTGGGTGTTCGGATCCGTCAGGGCCGCGAGCGCGGCGTCGACCAAAGCGCGGTCTATGCTCATTGAAACTCCGTGGGGACGGCGGCGATGGCCCTCGCGGGTGCTCGCTCTCACGCCGAAATTCGAAAGAAATTGTTAATCTGGATTGCGCGGCCCGGCCCGGCAAGGCACCCTTCGCGGCAGCCGCGGTCAAACCGCGCGGCCGGCAGGTCAAGGCAGGGCGCGACTCATCGGCGCAGCCGAGCGTTGCACGTCACGCCGTCATTGTAGTAGCCCACGGCCGCGCCCGCCGCAAGACCCTGCCCGGCTATCGGACCCGCAGCGGCGGCGGCGGGCCCGCGAGAATTCATTGTTGTTGTCTGTTCCACTCAAGAGAGGATCAAAATGAACAAAAGAACCATCACCCGCTTGTCCGTTTTCGCTATCGCCGGTGCGCTCGTGGCAGGCTGCGCGACGCAGCAGGGCACCGACACGGCGGTCGGCACGGGGGTTGGCGCAGGCGCGGGTGCGGCAATCGGCGCCATCTTCGGCGGCGGCAAGGGTGCGGCGATCGGCGCGGGCGCGGGTGCGCTGGTGGGCGGCGTCACCGGCTACAACTGGCAGTCGATCCACAACAAGCTGTCCGGTGCGACCAAGGGCACTGGTACGCAGATCACCGAGCAGCCGGACGGCTCGCTCAAGCTGAACATCCCGAGCAACGTCACCTTCGACACCAACAGCTACGCGATCAAGCCGTCGTTCGCACCGGTGCTCGACCAGGTCGCGCAGACGCTGCAGCAAAATCCCGAGGTGATCGCCCAGGTCGTCGGCCACACCGACAACACGGGCCAGCCGGCGTACAACCAGACGCTGTCGGTCAACCGGGCGCAGAGCGTCGTCAACTACCTCGCGCAGCACGGCGTCGCGTCGCAGCGCCTGTCGGCCGAAGGCCGTGGCGATACCCAGCCGATCGCCGACAACAGCACCGAGGCGGGCCGGGCGCAGAACCGTCGCGTGGAAATCTACCTGCGCGCCACGGCGCAGCACGCGCAGTAACGCCCGCCGGCCGGCGCCGGGCCGCTCTTGCCGGGCGGCGCGGCGCGGCTGCCGGCGCTCCCACCGGAGCGCTTGACGGCAAGGATTCGGGACAACCCCAATACGACCGGCGAAAAAAATTTCGAACTCTCGCGCAATTCCGAGGTCTGTCTTTACGGTACGCGACGGGCGAAGCCGCCGCGTCACCATTCTCCTCTTGTCGTTGTTGCTCCGGGGCCCCAATCGAGCCCCGGTTTTTTTTGCCCGGCGTTCCTGCGTCGCTTGCCACTGAGCGCCACCGCGCTCGAGCGCTTTTCGCGTTTGCCGTACAGCCAGGCCAGCCCCGGCTTGCCAGCGCGCGCCGGCTGCCCTGCTAAAATCGAGGTTTCGTCCTCCCGCAACACCGGAAATCCCCTCTATGTCAGCACCCGCCACCGACCTCGTAGCAGCCGGCGCGCCATCGGGCCGCCAGATCCTCGTCACGTCTGCCCTGCCCTATGCCAACGGGCAAATCCATATCGGCCATCTGGTCGAATATATCCAGACGGACATCTGGGTCCGCGCGCTGCGAATGCACGGCCACGAGGTCTACTACGTCGGTGCGGACGACACCCACGGCACGCCGGTCATGCTGCGCGCCGAGAAGGAAGGGATCACGCCGAAGCAGCTGATCGAGCGCGTGTGGCAGGAGCACAAGCGCGATTTCGACAGCTTCGGCATTTCGTTCGACAACTACTATTCGACCGATTCCGAGGAAAACCGCGTGCTGTCGGAGTCGGTTTACCTCGCGCTCAAGGACGCCGGTCTGATCGACTCGCGCGACATCGAGCAGGCCTACGATCCGGTCAAGAACATGTTCCTGCCGGACCGCTTCATCAAGGGCGAATGCCCGAAGTGCGGCGCGAAGGACCAGTACGGCGACAACTGCGAAGTGTGCGGCTCGACCTATCTGCCGACCGAACTCGTGAACCCGTACTCGGTCGTCTCGGGCGCGACGCCGATCAAGAAGACCTCGACGCATTACTTCTTCCGCCTGTCCGACCCGCGCTGCGAGTCCTTCCTGCGCAAGTGGGTCGGCGGTCTCGCGCAGCCCGAAGCCACCAACAAGATGCGCGAGTGGCTCGGCGAAGCGGGCGAGTCGAAGCTCGCCGACTGGGACATCTCGCGCGACGCGCCGTATTTCGGCTTCGAGATTCCGGGCGCGCCGGGCAAGTACTTCTATGTCTGGCTCGATGCGCCGGTCGGTTACTACGCGAGCTTCAAGAACCTGTGCGAAAAGCGCGGTCTCGATTTCGACGCGTGGGTGAAGCCGGGCGCGAAGACCGAGCAGTACCACTTCATCGGCAAGGACATCCTGTACTTCCACACGCTGTTCTGGCCGGCAATGCTCGAATTCTCGGGCCATCGCACGCCGACCAACGTGTTCGCGCACGGCTTCCTGACCGTGGACGGCGCCAAGATGTCGAAGTCGCGCGGCACCTTCATCACCGCCCAAAGCTATGTCGACGCGGGCCTGAACGCGGAATGGCTGCGCTACTACTTCGCGGCGAAGCTCAACAGCACGATGGAAGACCTCGACCTGAACCTCGAAGACTTCCAGGCGCGCGTGAACAGCGACCTCGTCGGCAAGTACATCAACATCGCGAGCCGCGCGGCGGGCTTCCTGAGCAAGCGCTTCGACGGCCGCGTGCAGGACAGCGCGATGCATCATCCGCTGCTCGCCACGCTGCGCGAAGCGATCCCGCAGATCGCCGCGAATTACGAGGCACGCGAGTACGGCCGCGCGCTGCGCCATACGATGGAGCTGGCCGACGCCGTCAACGGCTACGTCGATACGGCCAAGCCCTGGGACCAGGCCAAGGATCCGGCCAACGCGGTCGCGCTGCATGAAACCTGCAGCGTGAGCCTCGAGGCGTTCCGCCTGCTTTCGCTCGCGCTCAAGCCGGTGCTGCCGACGCTCGCGACCGCAGTCGAGGGCTTCCTCGCAATCAGCCCGCTCACGTGGGCGAGCGCTGCCACGCCGCTGTCGTCGCAGCAGCCGATCAACGCGTACAAGCACCTGATGACGCGTGTCGATCCGAAGCAGATCGACGCGCTGCTCGCCGCGAACCGCGACTCGCTGCAGGCCACCGAGGCACCGGCCGCGGCAGCAAGCGCCGCCAAGGCGAAGACCAAGGCCAGCGCGAGCGGCAAGGACAAGGCCGCTGAAGACGGCGCATCCGACGTCATCTCGATCGACGACTTCGCGAAGATCGATCTGCGCATCGCGCTGATCGTCGACTGCAATATCGTCGAGGGCTCGGACAAGCTGCTGCAGCTCACGCTCGACGTCGGCGACGGCCGCACGCGCAACGTGTTCTCGGGCATCCGTTCGGCCTACAAGCCGGAAGACCTCAAGGGCAAGCTGACCGTGATGGTCGCCAACCTCGCGCCGCGCAAGATGAAATTCGGCCTGTCCGAAGGGATGGTGCTGGCGGCGTCGGCCACCGACGAGAAAGCCGAACCGGGCCTCTACATCCTCGAGCCGCACAGCGGCGCGAAGCCGGGCATGCGCGTGCGTTAAGACGCTCACGCCGCGCCGCAGCTGTATCGAAGACACGCCCCCGCCAGGGGCGTGTTTTTTTATGCGCTCGCGCTACCAGTGCAGCCGGTCGAAACGTCTCGTATAAAGCAGATCGACACCGTCGAAGGTGCCGCCGTACGCCGTCACCGACCAGTAGCGCGAAATGCTCACGGTCGCCTTGACCGCGTTCGCCGCCGACTGCAGCCCCTGCTCGTAGCCGATCACGAGCCGTTCGTTGATCGCCTTGGCGAGCATCACGACCTGCGGATCGGTCAGGCCGACCTCGCTGCGCCCGATCGAGAACTCGTCGAGCCCGACCGTCTGCGCGATGCGCTTGCCGCTCGCGCTGCCGAGCAGCGCGAGCGCCGTCGTCATCGCGCTCTGCTGGCCAACGTTATTGCCCTGGTCGGTGCCATGGCCGAACAGCAGCCACGAGAGCTTTTCGTTGTCGGGCACATTCGGCTCCGAGATGAGCTTGGCGACCGGCGCCTGCACCGTGCCCGTCACCTGCACGCCCGCCTCGACTTCCTGGTTGCGCCGCATCGCGAGGATGTTGATGCCGGGGTTCGCGACCGGTCCGTTGAATGTGAAGAAGCCGTTCTCGATCGAAAGCTTGCGGCCGAACGCCGTGTAGGTCGAACCCTCCGTCACACGCACGTTGCCGACGGCGCGCAATGGCACGCCCGGCTCGCTCGTCGCCGTGATGGTGCCGGCGAGTCCGAGATCCGCACCCTGGCCACGGAAGCGGAAGTCATGGCCCAGATCGATTTCGATGTTCGCGCGCGGAGAGAAGCGCACCGCGGGTTTGTCGGTGGCGGCGGCAAGCTGGGGCGTGCCGCCCATCGTGGTGCCGTCGGGCCGCACGATCACGACATCGTCGCCGAGTTCCGGCGCGGCCTGCTCGGGCATGTCGAACAGCGCCCGGTCCACGGTGAACTTGCCGGTGATCTGCATGCCGCCCAGATGGCCGCCGTTGGCGATGCTCGCGCTGCCCGAGAGCGACAGCTTGCGCTCGGGCGAGGCGAACAGTTCGAGCTTGTCGGCGACGATGCTCGCCGTGAGGTCGGGCTCGTCGTTGTCGAGACGCACGCGTCCGGTCGCGCGCAGCGTGCCGCTCGCGCCGTGGAACTCGACCTGCTGGAAGTCGACGAGGTTGTGCGAGAGCGCGACGCGCACGACGCCGTCCTTGAGCTGGATGCCCTGATCGACGACGGTCGCCGACAAGCCGTCGCCGGTCAGCGAGCCCGATACGTTCGGCTTGCCGAGCGTGCCTTCGAGCGCGAGTTGCAGCGCCAGATGGCCGTCGAGCAGATAGCTCGGCCCGAGCAGGCCGCCGGTCGTGCGCAGCGATGGCACCTCGGCCTTGAGCGTGCCCGCGAGCGGCGCATCGTCGGCGAGCGCGAGGATGCCGTCGCGCGGGGCGAGCGCCGTGCGGGCGTCGAGATCGAGCACGCCGATGCGGCTCGCCTGCGCATGCGCGCTCACTTCGAGGTGATTGCCCGCGCTGAACTGCGCACGCGCGACGAGATCGGCGATGCCGAGCGGCGCCATGCCGCGCCCGACTTCGACGGTGATGTCGCCCGAGCGGCGCTTGATCTGCGCATAGCCGCTCGCGCTCTGGCCGACGTTGAAGTCCCAGTCGCCGTCGAACACGAGATCGGTCTTGAGCGTCGAGGGCGTGCCCGTGAAGCGCTGGCGCAGCGCCATCAGCCGCGCGAGCGATACCGCCGTGAGCGAGCCGGTCGAATGAATGCGGCCGTGGTCGAGGTCGAACGACTTGAGATCGAGCGTCGCGCCTTCGAGCGCGAGCCGCGTCGCGCCGAGCGTCACCTTGTCCGCGCCCGCGCTGACCGTGAGCGGGCTTTGCAGCTTCACGTCTGGGGCGCCGCTGTTCTGCAGCTCGGTGATGGTGCCGTCCCAGCGCGTGCCGGCCGGGCTGTCGGTGAGCTTGCCGTTCGCCGCGAGCTTCAGCGCGAGCGGCTGGCCTTGCAGCTTGCCCGCCGCGCTCGCGACCAGCTCGTGCTTCGCGCGCGTGCCGGTGAGGCGCGCGCTGAGCGTCGCGAGTTCGACGCCGGCCGCGCTCAGGTCGCGGGCGTCGGTGCTGAACGCGAGCGCGCCGTTCGCGCCGTCGCGGGCTTCGGCCCGGCCCTCGGCGTGGCCGAGCCGGGTCGAGCCGAACACCACGCTATCGGCCTTGTAGTCGAGTTCGACATCGGGATGGGCGAACGTCCCGGTCAGATCGCCATTCGCCGCCAGCTGACCGGCGATGCCGAAGCCGAGCCGCTCGAGCTGCGGCGCATCGACACGAAAACGCAGCCGGTCGCCGCGCGCGCCGAAGCTGCCCTGCAGATCGACCGTATTGCCCGCGATCGACAGGTTCGCGCGGCTCGGCAGGATGCGCGAGCCGGCCAGCTGGATGGTGCCCGCGCCGGTCAGCGGCAGATCGTTGTAGACGCTCTCGCCGAGCTTGAAATCGGCCTTGGTGGTGAAGGTCGGCGCGAGCACGCCCGAGGCCGCGAGCGTGCCGTTCACGCGGGCCTCGATGCGGCGCACGGGGGCCTTGGCCGGGGCTTTCGCGGAAGGGGCGGTTTGCCGGGTCTTGCCGGCGTTCGGCGTCTGCGATGCAGTGCTGGCGGCAGCAGCCGGTGCCGCGCGCGCTTGCTTCGCTGGCACAGCAGAGCGCGACGGTGTCTGCGACGTGAGCGAGAGCGGATCGAAATCGACCAGCGACGCTTTGAGCGTATAGGTCGAGTTGGCGTCGTGCTTGAGCGCGCCCGTGAGATCGAGGCGGCCCGCGCCCGAGCTGATGCGCACGTCGTTGAAGCTGATGCGCGCCGGGTCGAGCGTGACCTTGCCCTGGGCGCGCAGCGCGGCTTTCGGATCGGCGAGATCGAGCGTCACGCTCTGCACGTCGTCGTTCAGGCGAATGCCGATCGGACCGGACAGGCTGGTGGGCCGCACGGCGGCTTCGAGCGCGTTCAGGTCGAGCCCGGCGACTTTCAGATCGAAGCTGCCGCGCTTGCCGGCGAGCACGCCGCCGCCCGTCACCGTCGCGTTCTTCACGAGGCGCACGTTCAGGTTCGCGATGCGCTGGGTCTTCGCGTCGAGCACGACGTCGGCGTGGGCGTCGATGAGCGGCAGCAGATGGGCGTCGATCGCGCCGGGCTTGGCGTTGGTGATCGAGACGTTGCCGCGCGCCGCGAAACCGGGCGATGGCGCGGGCTTCGCCGCGCTGTGTGCGGTGTGGGGCGTGGTGTGGGCGGCGGTGGATGCGCTTGCCGATGCGGCGGTTGTTGCCGAAGCCGATGCGGGGGTCCTTGCCGAGGCCGCCGCGCTCGCCGTCGCGAAAGCGGTTGCGCTCGCCGCTGAAGAGCCCGTCGCCGATGCCGCTGCCCCGGCCGCACCCGCCGCCACCGGCTCCAGTTGCGCCCGCAGCGCGAGATCCGCGAATGGCGCGCCGGGGGCAAACGCCTGCGGATTCACGTGATCGAAAGCGAGCGTCACGCGCTGCAGCGGCACGGCGGCGAACGGCGTCGCCTCGACGTGCGCATGGCCGGTCAGCTTCATGCCGCTCGCTTCGACCTCGGCCGTGAGCGCTTCGAGCGACCCGCCGAGCACCGCGTTCACCTGCACGGCCTCATCGTTCACCTTGCCCGCGTAGCCAAGCTCCCCCGAGAGCGGGAACGCCCGCACGCCATCCAGTTTGGCGCTCGCGGTCACGGCGCCATAGGGCGTGTCGAGACGCTCGATGGCCGCCTCGTGATGACGGCCGTCGCTGCGTCCGTGGAACAGGAAGCGCGACAGCTCGGTCGTCGAGGTGCCCTCGTGCACGGTGAGCCGCGCGACCTGCAGGTCGCGCACGTCGAGCGCGAGCGGCAGGCGCAGGTCCTGCGGCAGCGCGAGCGGCTTCGACGGCGTCGTCGACGGCACGATACGCACGTCCACGTTACCCACATGCAGATACTCGACCACGAAGCGCCAGGGCTTGCTGGAAAGCTGCCACTCGCCCGCGACGCGATCGACCGTGAGCGAAGTGCCGTCGCCGCCGTGCCATGCCACGTTGCGCAGCTTGATGCCCGTCGCGATGGTGCCGCCGTCGATCTCGCCCGCGAGCCGGCCATCGAGCAGCGTCACTGCCGTCTGCCAGGCGTAGCGCGTGCCGCGCTCCGTCATGAACGCTCCGTACAACAGAGCGGCCACGAACGCGACCAGCAGCATCGCGCTGCCGAACGTGAAGGCGAGCGAGCGCACGAGGTGGCGCCGCCGGCGCGGCGGTTTGTCCTGCGCACCGGGCGCACCGGGCGCACCGGGCGGCGCTTCGGGCGGCGGCCCCGCAGGCGGCTCCTGCGCGGGCGGATCGGGCGGACGGGTCGTCATGCTGCCGGGCCGGCGCCGGGCGCCGCGAAAGGAACGAGGAGCGCGCGCGTGGTCATCATCAGAATGCGATCCCGAGTGTCAGATAAGGCCGCACGCTCTTGTTGCGGATGCCATAGGCGAGGTCCACGTTCACCGGACCGACCGGACTGCGCCAGCGCGCGCCGAAGCCGATGCCCGGATAGAACACCTTCTCGTGCCAGGTGTCGGTCGCCGTGCCGATGTCGAAGAAGGTCGCCGCGCCCCAGTCGTGATTGAACCAGTGCTGGTATTCGGCCGAGCCAGTCGCGAGGTACTTGGTCGGAATGATCGAGCCGCCGACATTGTTGCCGATGCTCTGGAAACTATAGCCGCGCACCGAGTTCGAACCGCCCGCGCGAAACAGCAGCGAGGCCGGAATGCCGCTCGACGGGCCGCTCGTGAAGATCCCGCCGAGCTCGGCGCGAAACAGCACGATGTCCGCGCGCCCGATCGGCAGATACTGCTGGCCGCGCATGTAGGCGCGCGCGAAGGTTTGCTCCGCAAGCGCGTTCTTCACGGCAAAGCCGGTCTCGAAGCGGATCACGTTGCCCGTGCGCGGAAAGAGCGGATCGTCGACGTTGCGGCGCGTCCACGAGAACGAGGGCATCAGCGCGTGGGCGGTCGAGGGCGGCTCGATGTTCTGCGTGAGGCGGTCCTGATAGAACATCAGCGCATAGGCGAAGTCGATGTTCTGCGAGGTGCGGGTGCGCTGAATGCCGCCGCGCGCGCTGTAGATCACGGTGTCGGACACGTCGGTGCTGGTGTACGACGCGAGCGCGCTGTTGGTCCAGCCGCGCTGGCCCGGCGGCATCGACAGCTGGATCTGGCCGTACTTCTGGATGTCGTCGACGCGTCCTTGCAGTTGCAGCGGCCACGCGGCGCCGAACGTGTTCAGGTAGGTGTAGGAACCCTGGATGTGCGGCCCGGTATCGGTCGAATAGCCGACGCCGCCGCGAAAGCTGTTGTACGGGTACTCGCTCACCTTCACGTGCAGCGGCGTGAGCAACGGCTTGTCGACATTGTCGTCGACGTCGATCGCCACGCTCGCGTAGTACGGCGTGTTCTGCAACTGGCGCTGCAGCTCGGTCACGCGCTGGACGTCGTAGATCTCGCCCTCGGAGATCGGGTTCACATTGGTCACGATGCGCTCCGGGTAGCGCTGGGTGCCCGACACGTCGAGCGGGCCCATCGTGAAGGTCGGCCCGCTTTCGAACGTGACCGAGAGTTTGGCGTCGTGGGCGAGCGGATCGATGCGCGCCTCGGAACGCGTGATCTTCGCACCCAGATAGCGGCGCGCCTGCAGCGTCTTCAGTGCGGCGTTCTTCGCGTCCGACCAGCCCGCCTGGGTGAACGGATCGCCCTCGTGCAGCGAGAACGCGAAGCGCGCCGCGTTCTCCCGCGCCTTGTCCTCGGTCTGCACCGGGCCGTTGAAGGTCAGCGTCACCGAGGAAATCTTCGTCTGCTGGCCCGACTCGACGCTCACGATCACGTGCTTGCGGCCATCGATGGTGCGCACGTCGGTGCGCACGACCGGCGAGAAATAGCCGTCGGTCGAGGCCAGATCGTGGACCTGCTGCGGCGTCGCGGTGACGAGGAATTCGAACTGGTCGGCCGAGACGTCGTTGCGCTTGGCGAAGCGCGCGATGTCGAGATGATCTTCGAGCAGCTTGCGCAGCGCGCGCGGCTCGGCCTTGACCTCGACGTCGTAGGACGGTTTCGCCTTGGCCGCGCAGGCGGCGTCGGCCCACAGGGCGAGGCAGATCAGACCGAGGACACAGCAGAGCGCGCGCCAGCCGGCGCGCGCGGCGCCGGAGCTCGCGACGACGGACACCGCACGCGCGCAGGAACGGCCCGGGCCGCGCGGGCGCGGCGGGCGGCCGGCGAGCGCGCCGCGCGGCATCCCCCAGGGTTCGATCCTCCATCCCGCCAAACAAGACCTCCGGCCGTCGAAAACTGCGTGCGATTCGCGCCTCTGGGCCCCACGCGGCGGGCGCGAACGCGTTATTTGACCACACTGACGCAGTTCTTCCGCACAAACGGCCGGCAATCCGGCGCCGCCGACGCCAATTCGCGCCGCGCACGGCCGCCCATCCGACTTGGCGAGCGCAAAAAACCGGCACGAGCGCCCCCTTCCCCTACGCCGGGATCGGAAGCACGCCGACGGACCCGCCTGCGGCCCGGCTGCCGCGCCGATGTTCCCGAGCCGGGCGCTTGCTGTAAAATCACGTCCGACATGAACAGCGGCGGCCCGCGCACCCCAGCGAGGCGCCATTTTTGGCGGACGTCAACACCATGTATCAGTCGGACATCACCCAGTTCCTGAACCAGCTCAAAGATCAGAAGCCGCAACTCGAGGAGCAGCAGCGCAAAGGCCGCGCGCTCCTGTGGGACAAGCAGCCGATCGACCTCGACGAGCGCGAGCGCCAGCAGGCATCGCGAGTTCGCCAGACTTCGTACGTCTACTACCAGAACTTCTGATGACAGCGCCCGACGGGGCACGCGCGGCGAAATCCGACGACGCGCTGGTCGCGCCCGCGACTGACTCGACGCCCGACACGGTCGACGGCGTCGCGTTCGCGCGCCTGTACGGCGAGCCGCTTTTCAAGCTGCCGCAGGATCTGTACATCCCGCCGGACGCGCTCGAAGTCTTCCTCGAGACCTTCGAAGGCCCCCTCGATCTGCTGCTCTACCTGATCCGCAAGCAGAACTTCAACGTCCTCGACATCCCGATGGCCGACGTGACCACCCAGTATCTGGGCTACGTCGAGCAGCTGCGCAAGACCAACCTCGAACTCGCGTCCGAGTACTTGCTGATGGCGGCGATGCTCATCGAAATCAAGTCGCGCATGCTGCTGCCGGTCAAGAAGGCCGATACCGGCGAGGAAGCCGAGGACCCGCGCGCGGAACTGGTGCGGCGCCTGCTCGAATACGAGCAGATGAAGCTCGCAGCCCAGCGGCTCGACCATCTGCCGCAATTGGGGCGCGATTTCCTGCGCGCCGAGGTCTACATTGAGCAGAGCATCACGCCGCGCTTTCCGGACGTGGATACCGACGACCTGCGCGCAGCGTGGGCCGACGTCATCAAGCGCGCGAAGCTGGTCCAGCACCACAAGATCTCGCGCGAGGAACTGTCGGTGCGCGAGCACATGAGCGTCATCCTGCGCAAGCTGCAGAACGCGCGCTTCATGGAGTTCTCGGAGCTGTTCGACGTGGCGCGCGGCGTGCCCGTCGTGATCGTGAACTTCATCGCGATGCTGGAGCTCTCGCGCGAGTCGCTGATCGAAATCACCCAGCCCGAACCGTTCGCGCCCATCTACGTGCGCCTCGCTTACCTGCCGGCCTGAGGCCACGCGCGGGTGCGCCGCCGCTATGGCAAACTGGACGCACCGCCTCCCCACAACGGTGGGTGCGCCGCGCAAACAAATCCACTACAATCGCCCGCGCCTGCCCAGCCTCGACGCCGGGCGCGCTAGACGCGGCCTGGTTCGCCGGCCGCCCGGCCCGGCCGTTGTGGCCAACTTCGTCCGCCTTCGCGCGACGCTTTAGACACCGATCATGAAAGTCATCAGTTCGATCCACGAGTTGCGCGACCAGCTGCGCGGCCAAAACCGCACGGCGTTCGTGCCGACCATGGGCAATCTGCATGAAGGTCACCTGTCGCTGATGCGCCTCGCGCGCCAGCACGGCGATCCGGTCGTGGCGAGCATCTTCGTCAACCGGCTCCAGTTCGGCCCGAACGAGGACTTCGACAAATACCCGCGCACGCTCGAAGCCGACATCGAGAAGCTGCAGAAGGAAAACGTCTACGTGCTGTTCGCGCCGACCGAGCGCGACATGTATCCGCAGCCGCAGGAATATAGCGTGAGCCCGCCGCACAACCTCGGCGATATCCTCGAAGGCGAATTCCGGCCCGGCTTCTTTACCGGCGTGTGCACGGTCGTGATGAAGCTGCTGTCGTGCGTGCAGCCGCGCGTCGCCGTGTTCGGCAAGAAGGACTACCAGCAGTTGATGATCGTGCGCGCGATGTGCAACCAGTTCGCGCTGCCGACCGAGGTGATCGCCGCCGAGACCGTGCGCGACACCGATGGCCTCGCGCTCAGCTCGCGCAACCGCTACCTGAGCGAAGCCGAGCGCGCCGAAGCGCCGCAGCTGGCCAATGTGCTGCGCGCGCTGCGCGAGTCGGTGCTGTCGGGCCGGCGCGACTTCCAGCAGCTCGAACTCGACGCGATGGCGACGCTCGCCGCGCGCGGCTGGCAACCCGACTACATCGCGATCCGCAAGCGCTCGAACCTGCTGCCGCCGCTGCCGCAGGACAACGAGCCGCTCGTCGCGGTCGCCGCCGCAAAGCTCGGCGCGACCCGCCTGATCGACAACCTCGAAATCTGACCCCTTAAGACGACGCGCCGCGAGGCCCTGCCGGCGGCGCGCGACGGAGATCCATCATGCAACGCCATATGCTCAAGTCGAAGATCCACCGCGCCGCCGTGACCCACTGCGAGCTGCACTACGAGGGTTCGTGCGCGATCGACGAAAACCTGCTCGAAGCGGCGAACATCGTCGAAAACGAGCGCATCGACATCTGGAACATCAACAACGGCGAGCGCTTCTCGACCTACGCGATCAAGGGCGAGCGCGGCAGCGGCATGATTTCGCTGAACGGTTCGGCCGCGCGCCGCGCGCAACTGGGCGACCTCGTGATCATCGCGGCCTTCGCGAACGTCGAGGAAGCCGAGCTCAAGGCGGGCTGGAAGCCGGATCTGGTGTTCGTCGACGAGAACAACCGCATCAAGGGCAGCCGCGACCACGTGCCGACCCAAAGCTGGAGCTGAAAAGCGCCCGCTGCCGGGCGGGCTCGTTCAGGCGCCCGGCTTCTTGCCGACCCATTCGAGGATCGGCTGCCACTGCTCCAGATCCTTCTCGACCCGGCTCTTCGCCACATCCCACAGCGTGAGGCCGTGCGCGGCCAGCTGCACGTAGTTCTGCGTGTCGCGCAGATAGCCGAGCACCGGCAGCTTCAGCTGCTCGACGAAGCGCTGCAGTTGCTCGGCCGAGCGCGTGCGCGCATCGACCCGCATCCCCACCACCCCGACCTCGATCGCGCCCTTGCGCACCGCCTTCTCCTTGGCGAGGCGGTCGAGAAAATCCTGCGTCGCGAGAATGTCGAACATCGACGGCTGCAGCGGCACGATCACCTTGTCGGCAAGCTCGATCATCACGCCGAGCCGGTTGCCGTGCAGCCCGGCGGGCGTGTCGATGACCGCGTGTTCGAGCCCTTTGGGCGGTTTTTGCGGCGCGTCGAGATCGACCTTCCAGGCTTCGATCGGCGGCAGCGCGGCCGGCCGCAGGTCGAGCCACGCGTGGGCCGACTGCTGCCGGTCGAGATCGGCGAGCGCGACCCACTCGCCCTGGGCCGCGAAATAGCCCGCCAGATTGGTGGACAGCGTGCTCTTGCCGACGCCGCCCTTGGGATTCGCCACCACGATTACCGTCATGAATACTCCCGTCAGGAAGGCTGGCGCCCGGCCAGCCGGATTGCGGATGCTGTGGGCGGCGCGCGGCGAGCCGCCGGTGAACGGCGCGGCGCTGCAACCCAGCCGTTGATAATATCGGCAAATGCGGCCACATCGAACCCCCGATGCGGCCCTATGTATGCCCACTACCGCTTTTGGAGGAGAAATTCAGTCAATGAGCATCTTGCGCACCGACTTCGATCTGAACCGCCTGATGGAGCGCCAGCGCGGCAGGCTGCCCGAACTGATCGGCTTTCGGCCGATCGCCCTCGAACAGGGCCGCCTCGTCGCCGAGCTGGACGTGCGCAGCAATTTGCTGGCCCCGAACGGCTTTCTGCACGCGGCGACGGTGATCGGTCTCGCCGATACGGCGTGCGGCTATGGCTGCATCGCCCATCTGCCGGCCAATGCGAAGAATTTCACGACCATCGAGCTGAAAAGCAATTTTCTCGGCACGGCGACTGAGGGCACGATTCAGGCCGTCGCAACGGGCGTGCACCTGGGCCGCAGCACGCAGGTCTGGGATGCGACCGTGACCGCCCCCGACGGCAAGACGATCGCGCTCTTTCGCTGCACGCAGATGGTGCTCTACTGAGGTTGCGGTCAGGGGCGCATCAGCCGATCGCTCCGAACACGCGCTCCAGGTCCAGATGTGCCGCGAGCGTATCGGCAAGCCGGTCGAGCGACGCTTCGCGCAGCGCCGGATAGTCGACGCTCGCAGCCGCTTCGAGCCCGGCCCAGGCGAGCAGCGCCGAGCAGGCCGCGGGCGTATCGAAGAGACCGTGCACGTAGGTCGCGAGAAGCTGTCCGTCGGCCGAACGCGCGCCGTCGGGCCGCCCGCCATCCTCTCCGAGCCTGAGCGCAGGCGCGTCCAGCGCCGGCCCGTGCGTCTCGCCCATGTGGATCTCGTAGCCCCGTACGTCGGCCGCGCCGTCGAGCGTCAGCGTGCCGCGCACGTTTTCCAGCGTCTTCTCGCGCGTGAGCACCGTGTCGTAGTCGAGCCAGCCGAAGCCCGCCGTCGTGCCGGGTGCGCCTTCCACGCCATGCGGATCGGCGATGCTGCGCCCGAGCATCTGCATCCCGCCGCAAATGCCGATCACCCGTCCGCCATAGCGCAGATGCCGCGCGAGCGCGCTTTCCCAGCCGTGGGTGCGCAGCCAGTCGAGGTCGGCGCGCGTGTTCTTCGAGCCCGGCAGGATCACGAGGTCGGCGGCGGGCGGGGTCTCGCCCGGCGGCACGTAGCTGAAGTCCACTTGCGGATGCGCGCGCAGCGCATCGAAGTCGGTATGGTTGCTGATGCGCGGCAGCGCCGGCACGATCACGCGCAGCGTGCGCTCGCCGCTCACCCGGGCGCTCGCGCGCGGCAGCATGTCCTCGGCGTCGAGCGTGAGTCCGTGCAGATACGGCAGCACGCCGAGCACGGGCTTGCCGGTCTGCGCCTCCAGCCATTCGAGGCCGGGCGTGAGCAGCGCCGGATCGCCGCGAAACCGGTTGATCACGAAGCCGCGCACGCGCGCGCGCTCGCTGTCGGACAGGCACGCGAGCGTGCCGATCAGATGCGCGAACACTCCGCCCCGGTCGATATCGGCGACCAGCAGCACCGGGCAATCGACTGCTTCGGCAAAGCCCATGTTGGCGATGTCGTTGGCGCGCAGGTTCACTTCGGCGGGGCTGCCCGCGCCTTCGACGAAGATCGTGTCGTAGCACGCCTGGAGCCGTGCATACGACGCGAGCACGGCCTCGCGCGCGACCGGCTTGTAGGCGTGATAGCCGCGCGCGTCGAGATTAATGCGCGCGTGGCCGTTGATGATGACCTGCGCGCCGCGATCGCTCGTCGGCTTGAGCAGCACCGGGTTCAGGTCCGTGTGCGCCTCGATGCCGGCCGCAATCGCCTGCAAAGCCTGGGCGCGGCCGATCTCGCCGCCATCGACCGTCACCGCGCTGTTGAGCGCCATGTTCTGCGGCTTGAACGGCGCGACGCGCGCGCCCGCGCGGCGCGCGAGCCGGCACAGGCCGGCGACGAGCGTGCTCTTGCCGGCATCGGAGGTGGTGCCCTGAATCATCAGCGTGCCGTGCGGCACACCTTCGCGGGAAACGGTCATCGGAAAGTACGTAAAACGCAGTGCCGCATTATCCCATCGCCTCGCGGGCGCGCGTCGGTACAATCTCGCGATGACTTCGCGCGACCTCACCTTCATCACCGGCGGCGCGCGCTCGGGCAAGAGCGCGCACGCCGAGCAACTCGCCACGGCCAGCGGCCTCGCTGTCACCTATATCGCCACCGCGCGCGTCGCGGACGACGAATTCGCCGAGCGCGTAGCCCATCATCGCGCGCGCCGTCCGGCGCATTGGCAGTTCGTCGAGGCGCCGCTCGATCTGGCCGGCGCGCTCGATGCCGCCGCCGCGCCCGGACGCTGCGTGCTGATCGATTGCCTCACGCTGTGGCTCGCCAACCTGCTGTGTCCGCCCGGCGCCGAAGCGCCGCTCGCCGACCACGCCGCGCGCATCGACGCATTCGCCAGCGCCTGCGAACGCGCGCGCGGCACCGTGCTCATCGTGAGCAACGAGATCGGTCTGGGCGTGATCCCGATGGGCGCGGCGACACGTCTCTACGTCGACGAACTCGCCCGCCTGAATCAGCGCATCGCGAGACTCGCCGATCACGCGACGTTCGTCGTCGCGGGGCTGCCGCTCGCCCTCAAGCCGGGCCGCGCATGATGCTCACGCTGGCCGCCACCGCGACGCTCGCCGTCGCCGCCGTCGCCGTGGACCGCTGGTACGGCGAGCCGCGCCGCGCCCATCCGCTCATCGCCTTCGGTCGATTGGCGACCCGCGTCGAGGCGCGCCTGAACACCGGCCGGCGCGGCCGCCCGCTCGGCCTCGTCGCATGGCTGGCCGTGGTCGGGCCGCCGGTCGCGCTCGCCGCATGGCTCGCCGCCGTGCTGCCCTGGCCGCTCGCGGTGGTGCTGCACGTCGCGCTGCTGTGGTTCGCGCTCGGCGCGCGCAGCCTGCGCGACCATCTCGCGCCGATCGCCCGCGCGCTCGCGCAGCACGACCTCGTCGCCGCGCGCCAGCTCACCTCGCGCATCGTCTCGCGCGATACCTCGCAGGCCGATGCAACCGCCCTCTCGCGCGCCGCCGTCGAATCGGCGCTCGAAAACGGCAACGACGCGATCTTCGGCGCGCTGTTCTGGTTCGCCGTGGCGGGCGGCCCGGGCGCGCTCGCGTTTCGTCTGGCCAACACACTCGACGCGATGTGGGGCTATCGCACGCCGCGCTTCCTGCGCTTCGGCTGGGCGACCGCGCGCATCGACGACGTGCTCAACTGGATCCCCGCGCGCCTCACGGCCGCGAGCTACGCGCTGCTCGGCGACACGCGCCTCGCGCTCGCGTGCTGGCGCGACCAGGCGCATCGCTGGGACAGCCCCAATGCCGGACCCGTGATGGCGGCCGGTGCGGGCAGCCTGAACGTGCTGCTCGGCGGCCCGGCGACCTACCACGGCGCCATCGAGGAGCGCCCGACGCTCGGCGCCGGCAAGGCGCCGGCGCCAGGCGACATCGATGCCGCGTTGCGGCTCGTCGAGCGCACGCTGGTCCTGTGGCTCGCCGTGCTGCTCGCCTTCGCCTTCGTGAGCGTGGCCAATCATGGCTGACGCACCGATCCTGCACGGCGGCAATCTGCACGAAGCCGCGCGCCGCTACGGCATCGCGTACGACGCGTGGGTCGATCTGTCGACGGGCATCAATCCGCACGGCTATCCTGTGCCACCGTTGCCCGCCTCGGCGTGGCGCCGCCTGCCCGATGAAGGCGACGGCTTCGCGCAGAGCGCGGCGCGCTACTACGGCGCGCCCGATGCCGGGCACGTGCTGCCGGTCGCCGGCAGCCAGGCGGCGATCCGCGCGCTGCCCACGCTGTTGCCGCGCGCGGCGGTGGCGGTTGCGCCACTCACCTACGGCGAATACGCGCCCGCGTTCACGGCGGCGGGCCATCGCGTGGTGCCGCTCGACGTCACGCGCGATGCGCCGCCCGAGGACGCGCGGCATGTCGTCGTCGTGAATCCGAACAATCCCACTGCCGAGCGGCTCGACACGGCGAAGCTGCTCGCGTGGCGCGCGCAACTCGCGGCGCGCGGCGGCACGCTGATCGTCGACGAAGCGTTCACCGATGCGTGGCCGCGCGATGCATCGGCGTCGCTTGCGGCGCACGTGACGCTCGACGGACTCGTGGTGCTGCGCTCGCCCGGCAAGTTCTTCGGTCTCGCGGGCGCTCGCTGCGGCTTCGCTCTGGCACAGCCCGCGCTGCTCGACGCGCTGCGCCTGCGCCTCGGCGCATGGACGGTGAGCGGCCCGGCGCGCCACGCGGTCGCCCACGCGTTCGCCGACGAGGCCTGGCAGCAGGCAATGCGCACGCAACTCGCCAACGACAGCGCGCGTCTCGCGGCCTTGTTGCGCGGTGCGGGTTTCGCACCCGCGGCGACGCCGCTCTTCGCGTGGATAGTCGATGCGCGCGCAACCGCATTGCAGGACGCGCTCGCGCGACGTGGCGTATGGACCCGGCGCTTCGCGAACCCGGCGAGCTTGCGCCTCGGACTGCCCGCGTCGGAATACGAATGGGGACGCCTCGACGAAGCTTTGACGCAAGCCATGCATGACATCGGCGACGGGGCTTCGCGATGACGAAGCTGCGACTGCTGTTCGGCGCGCTCGCCCTCGTCTCAGCGCACGCGGCGCACGCGGCGCTCGCGAGCGTGAGCGTCGTCGACGACACCGGCGCGAGCGTCACGCTCGCACAACCGGCCGCGCGCGTCGTGAGCCTCGCCCCGCATGTGACCGAGTTGCTCTATGCGGCGGGCGGCGGCGCGAAGGTAGTGGGCGTGGTCAAGTACAGCGACTATCCGCGCGCAGCGCTCGCACTGCCGCAGGTCGGCGACAACCGCGCGCTCGACCTGGAACGCATCGCCGCGCTCAAGCCCGACCTGATCGTGGTCTGGCGTCACGGCAACGCGCAGCAGCAGATCGACGCGTTGCGCGCGCTGCATATCCCGCTTTTTTTCAGCGAGCCGCACAAGCTCGACGATGTCGCCAGTTCGCTCACGCGTCTGGGCACCCTGCTCGGCACCGAGCCCGCCGCGCAAGCCGCCGCCGATGCGTATCGCGCGAAGATCGCGGGCCTGCGTACGCAATACGCCGATGCGCCGGCGGTCAGCGTGTTCTATCAGGTCTGGGATCAGCCGCTGATGACACTCAACGGCGCGCACATGATCAGCGACGTGATCGCGCTGTGCGGCGGACGCAACGTGTTCGCCTCGCTCAAGCCTCTAGTGCCGACCGTTTCGAGCGAGGCGGTGCTGGCCGCGAACCCGGAAGCCATCGTGACGGCCGCACAAGGCGCGAGCGCGCCCGACCGGCCGTTGCCAGGGCTAGAGCGCTGGCGCGCATGGCCGATGCTGAATGCGGTCGCGCGCAACAACCTGTTCGCCATCGACGGCGATCTGCTCAACCGGCCCACACCGCGTCTGGCCGACGGAGCCGCGCTGCTGTGCCGCGATCTCGACCTCGCCCGCTCGCGCCGACCCGCAGCGCACTGAAAGCGCTTGCCAGGCCAGCCCGCGGATCAATCGGATTCCGAATCGAATTCAGACATTCCAGCGCGCAAGCAGCCAGGGCTTGCCCGGCTTCGTCCGGCGCAGCCACGCAATGCCCGCCAATTCGAGCGGCCAGCGCACGCACTGTTCGAGCGGCAACGCGAGCGCGCGCGCGACGATCGCGCGCATCACGCCCGCGTGGGTGAACGCCCACACGGTGAGCGCGGGCGCATCGCCGCAGGCGTCGAACCACGTCCCCACACGCGCATCGAACTGCGCGACGCTTTCGCCGCCGTGCTCGCGCGCATGGAGGAAATCGGCGGCCCACGCGTCGATCTGCGCGCGCGCAATTGCATCCCACGGCTGCATTTCCCAGTCGCCGAAGTCCATCTCGGCAAGGCGCGCATCCTCGTGCAGCACGAGGCCATGCAACGCGGCGATGGGTTGGGCGACCTGCCGGCAGCGCGAGCGCGGACTCGTCTCGATGCGCTCGGGCGCGGCGACACCGAGCGCATCGAGACGTTTCGCGAGCGCCATGCTCGACGCCGGCGCTTCGTCGGCGAGCGGTACATCGGTGCGTCCATAGCACACGCCCGCAGGCGTCGCGACGGCAGGATGGCGGATCAGGACGAGATCCATGCGAGCCCCATGAGATAGATCGCCAACTCGAAGATCTGCTGCGCGAAGCCGAGACAGTCGCCGGTATAGCCGCCGATGCGGCGCACGAAGTAGCGGCCGAGCGCCCAGCGCAGCATGGCCAGCAGCGCGAGCGTCGCGACGCCCGCGCGCCAGTCGGGCCACGCGGGCCAGAAGAGCCACGGCAGGCCGAAGCCGCACGCCACCAGCCAGGCACCGACGCCCATGCGCTGCGCGACCGGCTTCGCCTTGCCTTCGGGCCGCACGTAATCGAGCGTGAGCAGATAGCTGATCGCGCACGCGCGGCTCGCCGCGTGCGCAGCGATCATCAGCAGCGCCGCGCGCATCGGCGGCAGCGCGGCGAGCGTCTGCCACTTGAGCGCGAGCGCGACGACAAGCGCGATCGCGCCGAATGCGCCGATGCGCGAGTCGTGCATGATGCGCAGCACGTCGTCGCGCTGGTAAGCGCCGCCGAATGCATCGACGCAATCGGCGAGACCGTCTTCGTGGAAAGCGCCCGTCGCCATCAGCGTCGCCGCCATCGAGAGCAGCACCGCGACGCCCGGCGGCAGGACACGCAGCGCACCGAGATAGACGAGCGCGCCGAGCGAGCCCACCAGCACACCGACCAGCGGGAAATAGCGCGCTGCCGCGTTGAGCCATTGCGGCTCGAAACCGACCCAGCGCGGCACCGGCACGCGCGTGAAGTAGCCGAGCGCCGTGAAGAAGTAACGCAGTTCAGCGAGCGGATTCATCGCGCGTGCAGGCCGTGCGTGAGCGTGCGCCGTTCAGTCATGACGTTCGTCGCGATTGGCGACGCCCGCCGACTCGAAGCTCGCCATCTCGTTGAGAAACGCCACGGCCGCGCGCAGCAGCGGCACCGCGAGCGCGGCCCCCGTACCTTCGCCGAGGCGCAGATCGAGCGCGAGTAACGGACGCGCGCCGAAGTGATCGAGCATGCGCCGGTGGCCCGCCTCGTTCGAAGCATGCGCGAAGATGCAGTACTCGCGCACTTCGGGCGCGAGCGCATCGGCGACGACCAGCGCCGCCGTCGCGATGAATCCATCGACGACGATCGCCATATGCTCCTGCGCCGCCGCGAGATACGCGCCCGTCATCATCGCGATCTCGAAGCCGCCGAAGGTCGCGAGCACGTCGAGCGGATCGGTCACGCCCGCATGCAGTTCGAGCGCCGAGGCGAGCACGTTGCGCTTCTTCGCGAGCCCTGCGTTGTCGAGGCCGGTGCCGCGCCCGACGCATTCGTCGATCGGCACGCGGCACAGACGGCTCATCAGGCACGCAGCCGACGACGTATTGGCAATGCCCATTTCGCCAAAGCCGATTACGTTGGTGCCGAGCGCCTTGTGATGACGCACACGCGCCGCGCCCGCTTCGAGCGCGGCCAGTGCCTCGTCGCGTGTCATGGCGGGTTCGCGCGCGAAGTTGTGCGTGCCCGCGCGGATCGCTGCATCGACGATGAGCGGCGAGTCCGGCAACGGCGAGGCCACGCCCGCGTTGACGATTTCGAGCGTGAGCCCGGCCACGCCGCTGAACGCATTGATGGCAGCGCCCCCCGCCACGAAGTTGGCGACCATCTGGGCGGTGACTGCTTGCGGATACGGACTCACGCCTTCGCTCGCGACGCCGTGGTCGCCCGCGAAGACGATCATCACCGGACGCTCGACGCCCGGGCGCGTGGTGCGCTGGATCATGCCGAGCTGGCGCGCGAGTGCTTCGAGGCGGCCGAGGCTGCCGGGCGGTTTGGTGCGCGTGTCGATGAGCCGTTGCAGTTCGTCGCGCAAGCTCGCGTCAAGCGGTTCTATGGCAAAGAGAGATGACGTCATGGTGAGTTCGTTCAAGGTGTTTCATTGCTTCGGGTGCAGTGCCGGCACCAGCGCTTCGTGGCCGTCCTCGCGGATCAGCACGAGCGGATGGCCGAACGCATCGCTGGCGCGCTCGGGCGTCAGCACCTCGCGCACGGGACCGCCATGCGCACCGCCGCGTCCGTCGAGCAGCAGCGCATGCGTCGCGAAGCGACGTGCAAGATTGAGATCGTGACAGGAAAACACAACGAGACGCGCGCCGCTGCTCACCCACTGTGACAGCACCGAGAGACACGCGATCTGGTGATGAAGGTCGAGATGGGCAAGCGGCTCGTCGAGCAGCAGCACGTCCGCCTGCTGGCACAGCACCGCCGCGAGCGCGACGCGCTGCCGCTCGCCGCCCGACAGCGAGAGCACGTCGCGCGCGGCCAGCGCTTCGAGGCCGAGTTGCGCGAGCGCCGCGCGCGCGGCGGCGCGATCCTCGTCGCGCTCCCAGCCCCAGCCGGCCAGATGCGGAAAGCGGTTGAGCATGACGATGTCGAGCACGCCCGCACTGAACGCATCGCGGATATCTTGCGGCATCAGCGCGCGCCGCTGTGCGAGCCGTACCGGCGACCAGTGCGCGAGCGCGCGGCCATCGAGTTCGACGTGTCCCGCCGCCGGCTTCGCCAGCCCCGCGAGCGCGGCGATCAGCGAGGTCTTGCCCGCCCCGTTAGCGCCCGCGACACACCAGATCTCGCCCGCGCCGAACCACTGCGTGAGCGGCCCGACGAGCGTGCGTGCGCCCGCGCGCAACGTGAGATCGCGCACGGCCAGCAACGGCGGTGCATGAACGGCGACGGCGGGCATCACGACGGCCGCCTGCGCAACAGCATCCACAGAAACACCGGCACGCCCGCGAGCGCGGTGACGACGCCGACCGGCAATTGCGTCGGCGCAGCGATGGTGCGGGCGACGAGGTCCGCGCCCATCACGGCGCCACCGCCCGCGAGCGCCGACGCCGGCAGCAACATGCGCTGATCGTTGCCGAACGCGAGCCGCAACATATGCGGCACGACGAGACCGACAAAGCCGATCGTGCCGCCCGTCGTGACGGCCGCGGCAGCCGCGAGCGAGGCGGCCAGGTACACGCCGATGCGTAACCGCCGCACCGGCACGCCGAGCGCCTCGGCCGCCGCATCGCCGCGCAACAGCACATTGAGGCGCGGCGCGGCGCTCACCGCGAACGCAAGCACCAGCGCGAGCGCAACGAGCGCGGCCGTGGGCGCGCTCGCGCCGTTGAGGTCGCCGGTCAGCCAGAACAACATGCCGCGCAGCCGCGCATCGGGAGCGAGCGTGAGCAGCAGCGTGATCGTCGCGCCCCAGCCCGCCGCGATCACGGCACCGGTCAGGAGCAGTCGCGGCGAGCTGTCCTGCGGCTCGCCACGCCATAGTTCGCGACGCGCGAGACCGAGCACCAGCAGGATCGATACGAACGCGCCTGCGCAAGCGCTGGCCTGCACGGCCCACCACGCGAGATCGGCGATCATCGCGACGAGCGTGAACGCGGCGGCGCCGCCCGATACGCCGAGCACGTACGGCTCCGCGAGCGGATTGCGCAACAGCACTTGCAGCAGCGCGCCCGCCACCGCGAGCAGCGCGCCGCACGCGAAGCCGGCGAGCGCGCGCGGCAGGCGCAGCGTGCGCACGATCTCGACGGCCATGTCGCCCGCGCCATGCGTCGTCGCGGGCGCGACGAGCGCATCGAGCGCCGCGCGCCACGGCACCGCGACACTGCCCGCACTGAGCGACACGCCGAAGACGACGAGCGCGACGAGCGCGAGCGCGATCCAGATGGACGCGGCGCGCCGGGCGTTCATGACGGGCAGGCTACGCAAGCCGCACCCGTTCGCCGCAGTGGGTCGTGCGTGTGGATGCTTTCATGTTGGTTGTCGGGACTTAAGGGTGAGCGCGTGAACGGAAGGCGCAAACCGGGATGTTATAACGTGCGCGCGGTCCGGCGGCGGCTGCCGCGAAACCGGAGTACAACGAAATTCGTTGCGCCCGCACCGGATTTGCCACGACGTTCAAGCGGCCGTTGCCGGCCAATCGATCGTACGAACCCGACAAGGACTGGCGAAGCAGCCGCAGCAGCGTTAGCATCGGGGGCACACGTGAATACGCGCACTTCGCTCCCTGATTCCAGCCTCCGCGACGCCATCAGACCGGCTTTTTTCGGGGCTCGGGTGCGAAAAGTGCCGCCAGTGTAGGAGCGGGTGATGCGAGCGTCAAGAAAGGCCGCAATCGATGAACGCGTCCGCAAAATGTGTTCCAGTCGCGCACGCTAGCGTCCGTTGCGAGCACGAAGCCATGCGGTTACGTCTGGAAACGACACAATTGTCGGAATGTAAGTTAATCCGCGCTAGAATGCCTGTCTTTAGAGGACGCAGCACATGCTCAACGAACTCGAAACACTCTCAAAAAACATCGGGCGGCTGATCGAGATTAATCAGCGCCATCACGAGGCACGTCTGGCGCTCGAAGAGCAACTTGGGCAATTGCGCGCGCAGTGCGATGCCACGCGCGCCGAACTCGAAGAGGTGCGCGCGGAGCGCAACGCGCTGCAGGCTGAACGCGACGGCTTGTCGGCGAAAATCGACGACGCCCAGGTGCGCCTCAATGCAATCCTCGAAAAGCTGCCGCGCGCGCGAGCGCATGCAGAAACGGACAACCAGCTCGATCTGCTCGCGCCGAACCAGCCGGCAGAGGATCAAGACAGTAACGCGGCCCGCCACGGAGAAAGCGCATGACGACCAAGCTGATCGACGCGACTATTCTCGAGCAGAACTATCGCCTCGCGTGTTCGCCCGAGACCGAGGCCGCCTTGCTCGAAGCTGTCGCGCGCGTCGACGCCGAGATGCTCAAGATCCGCACGCACAGCAACGTGCGCGGCACGGACCGCATCGCGGTGATGGCCGCGCTTTCGCTCGCGTCGGAACTGCTTCGATTGCAAGCGAGCGTGCGACACGGAGAAGCATTCCCAGCCGAAGAAATCCGTCGTACAATGCATCAAATGAATGAACAACTCGGCGCGGTGATCCAGCAGTACAACGTGCAATAACGAGTTGGCAGTACAGGTTTCGAAACAGTTTCAAGTTTTCAAGTTAGCTTCCCTGCCTGGTTCGCCAAGGTCATATATTCCTTGAACCAATGCCATGTGCACGGTTGCGGAAATTTGTAGCACGGGTGTGCGCGTCACTCTGTCTGATGTACCCGAAGTGCTGCTAACTGCGACCAATTCTGAACCCTCGGTTCAGGATGCCGGCCTAGCGGCCAAGGCGGGGACCTATTCAAACGGCATCGGACGAAAGTCCGATGCCGTTTTCCTTTTGGGCGACGGTTTTTCGCCTCCTTCTTTTGCGACGTTCACTTCGAATCATGCGCTATTGGCTGATGAAGTCCGAACCCGATGAAGCCAGCATCGACCACCTCGCGAATGCGCCCGAGCGCACGCTGCCCTGGACTGGTGTGCGCAACTATCAGGCGCGCAACTTCATGCGCGACACGATGAAAGTCGGCGACGGCGTGCTGTTCTACCATTCGAGCTGTCCCGAGCCCGGCATCGCCGGACTCGCGCAAGTATCCTCGAGCGCCTACCCCGACCCCACGCAATTCGATCCGAAGAGTCCGTACTACGATCCGAAATCGAGCGAGGAGAACCCGCGCTGGCTGCTCGTCGATGTCGTGTTCAAGAAGAAGACTGCGCTGATCCCGCTCGCGACGCTGCGCGAGCATGACGAACTTGCCGAGATGCGCGTGCTCGCCAAGGGCAATCGTCTGTCGATCACGCCCGTCACCGCGCAAGAGTGGAACTTCATCACCAAACATCTGATGTGAGGTGATATTCGAGCGCGGCCTCGGGTTTGCTCGACGCACGGGAACCTCGGCCGCCTTGCCTTGCACTAACGGTGCACGCAGCGCGCTTCATTGCAAGCGCCATGCCATGATCGAATGGATCGATCCAGCGTCCGCCGCGCGCGGACGCTCTCGCGCAAACCGTTTCAGCAAGGAGCCAACCCAATGACCAGAAAAGCCGTCGCGACGTTTGCCGTCGCGCTCACTGCCGCCCTGCCGCTCGCGCTGATGTTCACGCCGCGTGCCGCGCTGGCGCAAAGCGAGGCGCGCTGGCAGCAACCGTCGGGCGTGTTGTCGCTGTCCGCGCAGGCGAGCACCGAAGTGCCGCAAGACGTCGTGACGATCACGATGTTCTACGAACAGGAAGCGAACGATCCGGCCTCGCTCACCGCTGCACTCAACCAGCGCGCCGACGCAGCGTCGCAGCGCGCGAAAGGCGTCGCAGGCGTGAGCGCGCGCTCGGGCCAGTTCTCGATCTATCCGTCCACCGATCGTGACGGCCGCATCTCCGCGTGGCGCGGCCGCACGGAACTCGTGCTCGAATCGCATGACTTCGCGGCGGCCTCGAAGCTCGCGGGCGACCTGGCATCGGTGATGCAGGTCGGCAACGTGCAGTTCTCGCTTTCACCCGAAGCACAGCGCGCCGCCGAGCAGAAACTCGCGGGCCAGGCGATCGCTTCGTTCCGCGAACAGGCCACCGCGGCCGCACGCGCATTCGGCTACAGCAGCTATACGATCCGCGACGTGAACGTCGGCCAGCAAGGCGTGCCGCCGCGCCCGATGATGATGATGAGCGCACGCGCGATGTCGGCCGATGCGAAGGCCGCGCCGATGCCGCTCGAAGGCGGCACCTCGACGGTCACCGTCAACGTGTCGGGCTCGGTGCAGATGAAGTAAGCGCGACCTTCCTCGCGTACGCGAAAAAAAACGCCGCGAAGATGACCTTCGCGGCGTTTTTTTGTCGAGCGTGTCAGGCGTTCAGCCCGCGTGCACAGGCGCATTGTTCTCGCGCCCGCCGCGCCGATACGACCAGATCAACAGCCCCACCCCGACGATGATCATCGGCAGCGACAGCCACTGGCCCATCGACAGCCCGAGCGCCAGCAGCCCGAGGAAATCGTCGGGCTCGCGTGCGAACTCGACGGTGAAGCGCGCAAGGCCATAACCGATCAGGAACATCGCCGAGATCGAGCCGATCGGACGCGGCTTGCGCGAGAACAGGATCAGCACGAAGAACAGCGCGATGCCTTCGAGCGCGATCTCATACAGCTCCGAAGGATGACGCGGCAGCATGTGGTACTGCGCGAAGACTTCGTTCAGATGCCATTGCGCGGCCAGTTGCGGATGCATGGCGAGCCAGTGCGCGTCTTCGCCCGAGGCGCCCGGAAACATCATCGCCCATGGCTCGTTCGGATCGGTGACGCGGCCCCACAACTCGCCGTTGATGAAATTGCCGAGACGCCCGGCGGCGAGACCCGTCGGCACCATCGGCGCGACGAAGTCGGTGACCTGCAGCCAGGTGCGATGGCGCTGCCACGCGAACAGCACCATCGCGAAGGTCACGCCGAGAAAGCCGCCGTGAAACGACATGCCGCCTTCCCACACCTTGAAGATGTCGAGCGGATGCGCGAAGTACCAGTCCGGCTTGTAGAACAGCACGTAGCCAAGGCGCCCGCCCAGAATCGTGCCGAGCACGCCGTAGAACAGCATGTCGTCGATGTCCTTGGCGGTCCAGCCCTGCGCGGCGACGTAGGGCAGACGCAGGCGCAACCGGCCGATCACGATCGCGAGCATGAAGCCGACGAGATACATCAAGCCGTACCAGCGCACGGCAAGCGGCCCCAGATGGATGGCGATGGGGTCGAAATTCGGGTGAATGAGCATCAGGGAATTATGATTTGTCGATGGTTCTGGATGAAAGGTTCGGCGCGTTGTCCCTCGCCGCGACGCCCGCCGTCGCGGCCTGCGCGCGCACGATCTCGATGAGGCCCGCGAGCACCGGACTCACCTCGGCCGTGCGCCACACGAGACCGGTCTCGATGACGGGCACGTTTCCCGCGATCGGCCGGTAGACCACTCCGGTGCGGCGCAGGTTCCGCAGCGACTGCGGCACGAGCGCGACGCCCATGCCGGCCGACACGAGGCTGACGATCGTCTGCATCTGGATCGCTTCCTGCCCCACGCGCGCAGCCAGCCCGGCCGCGCCATAGCAATCCATAATGATGTCATAAAAGCCTGGCGCCAGATGCCTCGGGAAGATGACAAGCGGTAAATCGGCGAACTCACGCAGATCGACCGGCGCCGAGTCTTCGTCTTGGGTGGCCGCGAGCGCTGCCGGCATCGCCAGCACGAGCGGCTCGCGCGCCACCGGCAGATACGAGAGCTGCGCCGCGTGGCGTGGCGGCAGCGGCGCGATCACGAGCCCCGCATCGATGCGTCCCGCGACGAGTTCTTCGATTTGCACGTCGCTCGTCGCCTCGGCGAGCTGCAGGCGCACGCGCGGATAACGCGCGCCGAACTCACGCAGCAGTTGCGGCAACAGCCCGTAATCGGCCGTCGAAACAAACGCGAGCGACAGCACGCCCGCCTCGCCGCGCGCGAGGCTCTGCGCAAGCGGGCGCAGCGCCTCGGCCGCCGCCAGCAGGCGCCGCACTTCGGGCAGCAAGGCGGCGCCGACCGGCGTGATCTCGACCGAGCGGCGCGTGCGCGCGAACAGTTCGGCGCCGAGCGTGTCTTCGAGCGCGCGGATCGCCTGCGACAGCGGCGGCTGCGTCATCGACAGACGCGCGGCCGCGCGGCCGAAGTGCTGCTCCTCGGCGAGCGTCACGAAGTAGCGCATCTGGCGCAGATCGGGGATCGCAGTGCTCATCGTTGATTCTTTTTACGACTCAATATGGCATGAATAATATATTAGACATTCTACTCGGTAAGTCGCATCCTTTTCGAGACGCGCCGGCACGTCTTCCTGACAGCCGCTAACGCCGGCCCCGGAGACAACCCCACTGGAGCTTCCCATGCCCTACAACCGTCGCTCGAAGAACATCACGCAAGGGGTCGCCCGCTCGCCGAACCGGTCGATGTACTACGCGATCGGCTACTCGGAGGCGGACTTCGACAAGCCGATGATCGGCATCGCCAACGGCCACTCGACCATCACGCCGTGCAACGCAGGCCTGCAGCGTCTCGCCGATGCCGCGGTCGCCGCCGTCAAGGGTGCGGACGCGAATCCGCAGACCTTCGGCACGCCGACGATCTCGGACGGCATGTCGATGGGCACCGAGGGCATGAAGTACTCGCTCGTCTCGCGCGAGGTGATCGCCGACTGCATCGAGACCTGCGTGCAGGGCCAGTGGATGGACGGCGTGGTCGTGATCGGCGGCTGCGACAAGAACATGCCAGGCGGCATGATCGCGCTCGCGCGCATCAACGTGCCGGGCATCTACGTGTACGGCGGCACGATCCGGCCGGGCAACTGGAAAGGCAAGGATCTGACGATCGTCTCGGCCTTCGAGGCCGTCGGCGAATTCACGGCGGGCCGCATGTCGCAAGAGGATTTCGACGGCATCGAGAAGAACGCGTGCCCCTCGACCGGTTCGTGCGGCGGCATGTACACGGCCAACACCATGAGCTCGTCGTTCGAGGCGCTCGGCATGTCGCTCATGTACTCGTCGACGATGGCCAACCCCGACGAAGAGAAAGTGGACTCGGCCGCGCAATCGGCGCGCGTGCTCGTCGAGGCGGTGAAAAAGGACCTCAAGCCGCGCGACATCATCACCAGGAAGTCGATCGAGAACGCCGTGGCGCTCATCATGGCGACCGGCGGCTCGACCAACGCGGTGCTCCACTATCTCGCGATCGCGCATGCGGCCGAGATCGACTGGAACATCGACGACTTCGAGCGCATGCGCAAGAAGGTACCGGTGATCTGCGACCTCAAGCCCTCGGGCCAGTACGTCGCGACCGATCTGCACAAGGCCGGCGGCATTCCGCAGGTGCTCAAGATCCTGCTCGACGCGGGCCTCGTGCACGGCGAGTGCATGACCATCACCGGCAGGACGCTCGCCGAGGAACTGAAGGACGTGCCCTCGAAGCCGCGCGCGGACCAGAAGGTGATCTATCCGCTCGACCAGGCGCTCTACAACGAAGGCCACCTCGCGATCCTCAAGGGCAATCTCGCGACCGAGGGCGCGGTCGCCAAGATCACGGGCCTGAAGAATCCCGTCATCACGGGCCCGGCGCGCGTGTTCGACGACGAGCAAAGCGCGCTGGAAGCAATCCTCGCCGACCGGATCAAGGCGGGCGATGTGGTGGTGCTGCGCTATCTGGGCCCGAAGGGCGGGCCCGGCATGCCGGAGATGCTCGCGCCGACGTCGGCGATCATCGGCAAGGGCCTCGGCGAATCGGTCGGTCTCATCACCGATGGCCGCTTCTCGGGCGGCACCTGGGGCATGGTGGTCGGCCACGTCGCGCCCGAGGCGTTCGAGGGCGGCACGATCGCGCTCGTGCAGGAAGGCGACTCGATCACGATCGACGCGCACCAGTTGCTGCTGCAACTGAACCTCGACGATGCCGAGCTGACGCGCCGCCGCGCCGCCTGGAAGGCGCCGGCGCCGCGCTACACGCGTGGCGTGCTGGCCAAGTTCGCGGCGCTCGCGCTGCCGGCCAACCGGGGCGCAGTGACGGGATAGAGAGGGCTTGAAACGCGCTGAAAAATGCACGCAAGGGGGACGCGGGGGACTGCGTCCCCCTTTTGCTTATAATGCGACCACACCATAGCCGGCGAGCCACGCTGGCGGAGACCAGCATGAATCGAAAGTCGCACGTGAATACGGTAACGGCGGCAGTGGCGGCGGCGCTTTTCGCCTCGCTCGTCGGCTCGGCGTACGGACAGAGCGCGCCGCAGGGACTCGCGCTCGCACAGCAACAAAATTGCATGAGCTGCCATTCGGTCGAGCGGACCTTCATGGGCCCGTCGCTGCGCGACGTCGCCAAACGCTACGCGGGACGTCCCGACGCGCAGACCTACCTCGCCCACAAGATCGCCGAAGGCAGCAGCGGCGTCTGGGGCCCGGTGCCGATGCCGGCCAACACGCAACTCTCGCCGGGCCAGGCAGCCTCGCTCGCGGACTGGGTCCTGTCGTTGAAGTGACCCTCGCGTCGGGCCAGCGCCGACCGGTTTAGTGCGGCGCGTCGCCCGGACGTGGCGAGCGCGCGGCCAGTTCCTCGCGTACCGCCGCCCTCACCCAGCCGGTCAGCTCGGTTTCGAGCGCGAGGCCGATCTCGCGGGTGATGTGGCCGACGAGCCAGTTCGAATGTTCCTGCAACGCGGCGCGGCAGCGCGCCTCGATCACCGAGCGGCCATCGCCGGCGAGATAGGTGAGGCAGCGCCCGCGCAGGCGCTCGACGAGCGCATCGGCGTCATAGGCCTCGCGCGCCTCGGCGCTGGCCGTGAGCGCCATGGGCCGGGCCATGTGCTGGGCGGCGGCCGAGGGCGCGAACGGCGTCTCGTCCGGCAGGGATGCCGCGCTGCGCGCGCGGCCGGGATTGCCCGCGACCACCACTTCGGCCAAGAGCGGGATCGAGCTATCGTCAAAGTCTGACACCGTTAGCCTCCATGGATCGAAAAAAGACGCCAACGCTCGAGCATAAAGCGGGCCGCGTCAGCCGCCCTGCTTGTAGTTGTTGAGCGCGTAGCCGCGATCGCGGTAAAAGCGATAGCGCTCGCGCCCGGCCACGAGTTCCTCGGGCGCGTTGCCGACCACTTCGAGCAGCCGCTCGAAGCGCGCGAACTGCGCGGGCACCTCGGCGCCCAGGTTGACCAGCACGCGATGATGCGGCACGCGTTCGAGGTCGGAGGTCAGCACGACCGGCGTCTCGGCCGCGAGCGCGCTGTCGGCCATGCAGTGCGGGACGAAATCGAGCGGCGCGAAGGTCCACAGCATTTCGTCGAACGCGCGCAGCCGCGCGGGCTCGGCCAGCACGACAGCCTGCTGGCCGGCCTGGTAAGCCTTGCGCACGAGGCGGCACGCGTACAGGAGCGAATCGCCCACGTTGGAGTGAAAGTCGATTCGCGTCATCGCCCGCTCTGTGCCTTCGCTTGCGTACTGCGCCGCGTCATTGGCCGGCGCGGTCGATCAGGAATTGCGCGAGCAGCGGCACCGGACGCCCCGTCGCCCCCTTCGCCGCGCCGCTCTTCCATGCGGTGCCGGCGATGTCCAGGTGGGCCCACGGGTAGTTCTGCGTGAAGCGCGACAGGAAACATGCCGCCGTCACGCTGCCCGCCGGACGCCCGCCGATGTTGGCGAGATCGGCGAAGTTCGACTTCAGCTGGTCCTGATACTCGTCGTCGAGCGGCAGACGCCACGCCGGGTCGTTCGCCTCGCGCGATGCGTCGAGCAACTCGCCCGCAAGCGCGTCGTCGGTCGAGAAGAGGCCCGAGTTGTGGTGGCCGAGCGCGATGATGCAGGCGCCCGTGAGCGTCGCGACGTCGATCACGGCAGCCGGCTTGAAGCGCTCCGCGTAGGTGAGCGCGTCGCACAGGATCAGGCGCCCTTCGGCATCGGTGTTGAGCACCTCGATCGTGAGACCCTTCATGCTCGTGACGATGTCGCCCGGCTTGGTGGCGTTGCCGGCCGGCATGTTCTCGCAGGTCGGGATGATGCCGATCACGTTGAGCTTCAAGCCCATCTCGGCGACTGCGCGAATCGTGCCGAGCACCGAGCCCGCACCGCACATGTCGTACTTCATCTCGTCCATGCCCTCACCCGGCTTGAGCGAGATGCCACCCGTGTCGAACGTGATGCCCTTGCCGACCAGCACGACCGGCGCGGCCTTGGCGGCCGCGCCCTGGTAGTGCAGCACGATGAACTGCGGCGGCTCGACCGAGCCGCGCGTGACCGACAGGAACGAGCCCATCTTGAGTTCTTCGATCTGGCGCTGGCCGAGCACCTCGACCTTGAGCTTCCAGTCGCGTGCGAGCTTCTTGGCCGTCGCGGCGAGGTAGGTCGGCGTGCAGACGTTGCCCGGCAAGTTGCCGAGATCGCGCGTGAGGTCCATGCCGTTGGCGAGCGCGACGGCTTGCTTGGCGGCGAGCTTGGCGGTCTTCTCGTCGGCGGCATCGACGCTGAACACGACGCGCTTCAACGCACGCACGCCGTTGTCCGGCTTGCTCTTCATCTGCGTGAAGCGGTACGTCTCGCCGCGCAGCGCGAGGATCGCGGCGCGCACGGCCCAGTCGCCGCCACGGTCCTTGACCGGCAGTTGCGCGAGCGCAAACGTGACCTGGGCAATCTTGGTGCCGAGGATGGCGCGCCACGCGGCCCGCAGGGCCTCGCCATACGCCTTCTGGCCGAATGCGTCCTGCTTGCCGAGACCGACCAGCAGCACGCGCGTAGCGCCGATGCCGGTCACTTCCGGCAGGAACAGGGACGAGCCCGGCTTGCCGTCGATGTCGCCTGCCTTGACGACGCGCGCGATCTGGCCGCCGATCGCCTTGTCGATGGCGAAGGCCGCGCCGGTGAGGGTCTGCGCCTCGAATACACCGACCACAAGGCAATCCGCCTTGCCGGTCAGGAACCAGCCTTCCGCGCCTTTGCTCCAATCACAGGCTTTTATGCTAAAGTCCATCGCGCTTGTCCTCGGATAAAATCTGGGCTTAGGATGAAAGCCGCAATTATCCGCTATTTTTCCCGCGGCGGCTCCCCGGCAGTCGCGCGACCCGCGCGGCGCGGGCTGTACTTCGTGCAGCGTGCCGCCTGCTCAGTCCATCAATAATGATCTTCGAACGCTCCCTGCAGCGCGAACTCGCGTATACGGCCGGCGCCGTGTTCATGGTCCTGCTCACGATCATGCTGACGACGATGATGATCCGCATCGTCGGCTTCGCCGCGTCTGGCGAGATCGATCCGCACGACGTGCTGGTGCTGATCGGGCTCACCGTGATCGGCTACATGGCGGTGATGCTGATCGTCACGCTGTTCGTGTCGATCCTGTTCGTGCTCACGCGCTGGTACAAAGACTCGGAAATGGTCGTGTGGCTCGCCTCGGGGGTGAGCCTCACGCGCCTGATCAAGCCGATCGCCGTCTTTTCCACACCCATCATCTTGCTGGTGGTGTTCTTCGCGTTCATCGGCTGGCCGTGGTCGAACTCGCAGAACAAGCTGATCCGCGCGCGCTTCCAGCAACGCGATGAAGTGTCGCTGCTCGCACCGGGCCAGTTCCGCGAGTCGCCGACCACGCACCGCGTGTTCTTCATCGAGAAGATGGCCTCGGACCAGTCGCACGTCGAGAACGTGTTCGTGACCAGCACCGAGAACGGCAAGGTCAACGTGATCGTGTCGAAGAACGGGCACACGGAAACCCACAGCAACGGCGACCGCTTCGTCGTGCTCGAAAACGGCCGCCGCTATGACGGCGAGCCCGGCCATCCGGACTTTCGCATCATGGAGTTCGCGCGCTACGGCGTGAAGATCCAGAGCCAGCCGGTGGTCTCGAACCCGACCGCCACCTCGACCTCGACGCTCGACTTGCTGCGCTCGCCGACCAAGGACAACCTGGGCGAACTCGCGTGGCGCGCGGGCCTGCCGCTCATCGCGATCAACCTGATGCTGCTGGCGATCCCGCTCGCGTACCAGAACCCGCGCCGCAGCCGCACGATCAACCTCGTCATGGCCGTGCTGATCTACCTCACGTACTCGAACCTGCTCAACGTGGTCCAGTCGTGGATCGAACAGGGCAAGGTGTCGTTCGGCGTCGGGCTCGTCGCGCTCCACCTCGTCGTGGCGGCGCTCGTCGTGTTCATCTTCTGGATGCGGGTGCGCAATCGTCCGCTCATCTCGCGCGCGACCTTCCGGCGCGCGTCGCAGGGGAGCTAAAGCCAATGCGCATCTACGAAAAATACTTCGCGCGCCAGGTCTACCTGACGTTCATCTTCATCCTGTTCGCGTTCTCGGGTCTGTTCTTCTTCTTCGACCTGATCAACGAACTGAACTCGGTGGGCCACGGCAACTACAAGTTCCAGTACGCGGTGCTGCGCGTCGCGCTGCAGACGCCCTCGCGCTTCTACGAGATCATTCCGGTCGCAGCGCTCATCAGCGCGATCTACGTGTTCGCGCAGATGGCGGCGAACTCCGAGTACACGATCTTCCGCGTCTCGGGGCTCTCGACGCGCCAGGCGCTCGGCTCGCTCCTCAAGATCGGCGTGCCGCTCGTGTTCATCACTTACCTGATCGGCGAAGTGGTCGGCCCGTACACGGACCAGCTCTCCGAGCGCGTGCGGCTCGAAGCGCTCGGCTCGGCCGTGTCGAGCAACTTTCAGTCGGGGGTGTGGGTCAAGGACACGCTCACCGCGCGCGCGGACGGCGAACAGGTGACGCGCTTCGTCAACGTCGGCGCGCTGCAGCCCGACGCGAAGATCACCAACGTGCGCATCTACGAATTCGATTCGCTGTTCCGTCTTTCGAACGTGCGCCTCGCGAAGAGCGGCACCTATGAGCCGCCGGGCCACTGGCTGCTCAAGGACGTGACCGACACGCAGCTCATCAACGTGCCGCCGCCCAAGGGCCAGCCCGTCGATGCGCTTAATCCGGTCTATCGCGCCGAGCAGACGACGCTGCCCGAATACTCGCTGCGCTCCGAATTGACGCCGCAGATCCTCTCGGTGCTGCTGGTGTCGCCCGATCGCATGTCGATGTTCAACCTGATGCGCTACATCAACCACCTGACCGAGAACCATCAGGACACGCAGCGCTACGAGATCGCGCTGTGGCGCAAGCTGCTCTACCCGTTCGCGGTGCTCGTGATGCTCGTGCTGTCGCTGCCGTTCGCGTATCTGCACACGCGTGCGGGCGTGGTCGGCGTGAAGGTGTTCGGCGGCATCATGCTCGGCATGAGCTTCCAGCTCATCAACACGCTGTTCTCGCACATGGGCACGCTCAACACGTGGCCCGCGCCGCTCACGGCGGCGACACCGGGGCTCATCTATCTGGCGCTCGGGTTGATCGGGCTGAAGTGGGTCGATCGACATTGACCATGTCGACCACGGATCCGCACGGCATTGTGCTTTTCGGCCACGGCGCGCGCGATGCACGCTGGGCCGAGCCGTTCGAGCGGCTCGCCGCGAAGCTCGGCGCGGCGCGCGCCGGCGCGGGTCCGGTCAGTCTGGCGTTTCTTGAGTTGATGTCGCCGGATCTGCCTGCGGCCGTTGCGGCGCAGGTCGCGGCGGGCTGCCGCACGATCACGGTCGTACCGGTGTTCTTCGGCCAGGGCGGCCACGTGCGGCGCGATTTGCCGGCCATCGTCGCGCAATGCGAGGCCGCGCATCCGGGCGTGACGATCCGTTGCGCGCGCGCCGTCGGTGAAGACGACGCCGTGCTCGATGCGATCACGCAATACTGTCTGCAAGCCGCCTTGAACCAGGCGCTTTGAACATCTGAACTTCGGCCGATGCAGCGCTGCGCTAGGCCGCCGCGCGCGCCCCACCCTCTTCTGAATCGTCCGCCTCGACGTCGACATCCGATGCCGCGCCCGCTCGCTCGGCGAATGCATCGCCGATCATCAGCAAGCTCGGCTGCGTAGCGTCGAGCCAAGCCTGGGCCTCGCCCGCGGCAAGCCGTGCGAGCGTCAGCGTGAGCATGCGCTCGCGCGGCGTGCTGCACGCCTCGACGATCGCCACGGGCGTCGCGCCCGCGCGGCCTGCGTCGATCAGTTGCCGGGCGATGTCGGGCGCGCTGTCGCGGCCCATGTAGAACACCAGCGAATCGGCGTTGACCTGCTCGCGGATCGCCTCGGTGTCGGGCGCGCGCGAATGCGTCGCGAGCGCGACACTGCGTGCGACGCCGCGCAGCGTGAGCGAGCGGCGCAGCGACGCTGCGCTCGCGAGCGCCGCCGTGATGCCGGGCACCACTTCGTATTCGATGCCGGCGGCTTCCAGCGCGCGCATTTCTTCATCGGCGCGGCCGAACAGCATCGGGTCGCCACCCTTCAAGCGCACGACGACGCCGTGCTCGCGCGCTGCATCGACGAGTTGCTTGTTGATGAAGTGCTGCGCGGTCGAGCGCTGGCCGCAGCGCTTGCCGACCGCGATGAACTTTGCGTCGCGCGGCGCGTAATCGAGCATCGCCGCCTCGACGAGCGCGTCGTGCAGCACGACTTGCGCCGTGGCGAGCAGGCGCGCGCCGCGCACCGTGATGAGGTCCGCCGCGCCCGGTCCAGCTCCGATCAAGTAGACCTTGCCCATGAGCCGTCCGCGCGTCAGGCCGAGTACGTGCGGATCATGCCGGCGGCGACCGTGTGATGCGTCGCCTCGTCGATCAGCACGAACGCGCCGGTGCCCTGATGCACATCGTAGGCGTCGCACAGGAGCGGCTTTTGCAGCGTGAGCGAGACGCGGCCGATGTCGTTCATCGCGAGGTCGTGGCGGTCGATCGCGTGCGAGAGCGTATGCACGTCGAGCACTTCCTTGATCGCGCCGATCTTCGCGAACACCGTGCTCGTGGTCTGCTTGAGCAGGTACTTGCGCTGCAGCGAGAGCGGCTCTTCGTCGAACCAGCACAGGTCCGCTTCGAGCTTCTTCGCCGGCTGGGCGTTCTCGCCCGCGTGGACGAAGGTGTCGCCGCGCGAGACGTCGACGTCTTCGCCGAGGCGGATCGTCACGGTCTGGCCCGCGAACGCGCGATCGACCGGCGCCGTGCCGCCCGGCACCGGCGCGATGATTTCGGCAACCGTCGCTTCGCGGCCGGCCGGCAGCACCGTGATGGTGTCGCCGAGCTTCACTTCGCCCGCTTCGACGCGACCCATGTAGCCACGGAAGTCGTCCGCGCTCGCGCCGTCCTGGCGCGCCACCCACTGCACCGGGAAGCGCAGCGCGTCGCCCGTCGGCAGTTCGAGCGGCAGTGCTTCGAGCACGTCGAGCAGCGGCTCGCCCGCATACCAGGGCATGCGCTCGCTCGCGCTCACGATGTTGTCGCCCTTGAGCGCCGACACCGGCACGAAACGCACATTGGCGATGCCGAGTTGGCGCGCGAGCGTGACGTACGCATCGCGGATTTCGTCGAAGCGCGCTTCGCTATAGTCCACGAGGTCCATCTTGTTGATCGCGACGATCACGTGCTGCAAACCGAGCAGCTTGACGATCGCGCTGTGGCGCTTGGTCTGCGGCAGCAGTTGCGCGACGCCGTCTTCGAACGTGACGCGCGTTGCGTCGATCAGGATGATCGCGGCGTGCGCCGTCGAGGCGCCCGTCACCATGTTGCGCGTGTACTGCTCGTGGCCCGGCGTGTCGGCGATGATGAACTTGCGCTTGGCGGTCGCGAAGTAGCGATACGCGACGTCGATCGTGATGCCCTGCTCGCGCTCGGCTTCGAGGCCGTCGGTGAGCAGCGACAGGTCGATCTCGTCGCCCACGGTGCGCTTGTTCTTCGCGCGCGACAGCGCCGACAACTGGTCGGACAACACCGCCTTGCTGTCGTACAGCAGGCGGCCGATCAGCGTGCTCTTGCCATCGTCTACGCTGCCCGCCGTGATGAAGCGCAGCACGCCGAGGTCTTCAGGTTGATGCGTCGTAACCATGTTCAATTCTTCCTCTGCGTGCTCTTAGAAATAACCTTGCTTCTTGCGCTGTTCCATCGCGGCTTCGGACGTCTGGTCGTCCATGCGCGTCGCGCCGCGCTCCGTGATTTCGGTCACGGCCGTCTCGGCGATGATCTTCTCGACGTTGTCGGCATCGCTCTCGACCGGGCACGTGCAGCTGATGTCGCCGACCGTGCGAAAACGCACTTGCGCGAGCTCGCTCGTCTCGCCTTCCTTCATCGGCGTGAGCGGCGTGACCGGCACGAGCAGGCCGTTGCGGCGCACGATCTCGCGCTCGTGCGCGTAGTAGATCGACGGCAGTTCGAGGTTCTCGCGCGCGATGTACTGCCACACGTCGAGTTCCGTCCAGTTCGAGATGGGGAACACGCGCAGATGCTCGCCTTTGTGCAAACGCGCGTTGTAGAGGCTCCACAGTTCCGGGCGCTGGGCCTTCGGATCCCACTGGCCGAATTCGTCGCGGAACGAGAAGATGCGCTCTTTCGCGCGAGCCTTCTCTTCGTCGCGGCGCGCACCGCCGATCATGGCCGTATAGCCGTGTGCCTCGATGGTTTCGAGCAGCGTGACCGCCTGCGCGGCGTTGCGCGAGTCGGTTTCGCGGCGCAGACGCACGGTGCCGCGCTTGATCGAATCTTCGACGTGGCCGACCACGAGCTGCGCGCCGATTTCGGCCGCGCGGCGATCGCGGAAATCGATCACTTCGCCGTAGTTGTGGCCCGTGTCGATATGGACGAGCGGGAACGGCAACGAGGTCTTGCGGTTCGCGCCGAGGCCGAACGCCTTGAGCGCGAGCGCGAGCACGACCACCGAGTCCTTGCCGCCCGAGAACAGCAGTGCAGGCTTGCTGCATTCGGCGACCAGTTCGCGCAGGATGTGGATCGACTCGGCTTCGAGCCAGTCGAGGTGGTCCATGCGGTTTGCGGTGACTTGTAGCGGCGCGTTCACAGTGGCATCGAGCGTCGTGCTCATAATCAGATCCTTCGTTGGGTTCACGCTGCGCACCGGCTGATTGGAGCCGGGCGCGGCGCAAGATGCTAACTCTTTGAGTCTGTCGCCCCCGCGCGGCGGGCGCGGGGGACTTGTCGGGGTTCGATCCGGCAATCCGGCTCGGGGTCAGGGCCCGCTCAGCGTGCCTCGACGACCGAAATGGCCGACACCGTCGAGATGTGCAAGCCGCACTCCTTGGTGTCGCGCGACTCCCACCACCAGCGGCCCGCGCGGCTGTCCTCGCCGGGGCGCACAGCGCGCGTACACGGCTCGCAGCCGATGCTCGGATAGCCGCGTGCGTGGAGCGGATTGACCGGCACGTCGAAGGCCTTCAAATAGGCCCACACGTCGGCCTCGCTCCAGTCCGCCAGCGGATTGTACTTCGCGATGCCGCGCGCCGCGTCCTGCTCTTGCTCGTGCAGTTCCGCGCGCGTGACCGACTGCTCGCGACGCTGCCCGGTCACCCAGGCCTCGACGCCGCCGAGCGCACGATTGAGCGGCTCGACCTTGCGGATCTCGCAGCAGCGCTTGCGCAGCTCGACGCTCTCGTAGAACGCGTTCAGGCCATGCTGCGCCACGTATTCGTCGATCGCGTCGGTCTGCGGATGGAACTGCTCGATCTCGTAGCCGTAGCGCTCGCGCACGGCGTCGATCATGCCGAGCGTTTCCGCGTGCAGACGGCCCGTGTTCAGCGAGAAGATGCCGATCGCGGCGCCGCGCGACAGGATCGCGTGGGTGAGCAGCATGTCCTCGGCGGCGAGGCTGCTCGCGAGCTTCACGCTCTTGTGGCGGGCCGCGATGCTGTCGATCAGCGCGTTCAGCCGCGCGATCTTCACATCGAGTTCAGGCGTCGTGCTCATGCTGAAGCCTGTTGCGCGGCACGGCGGCGAAACAGCGGCGACGGGTTGTCGACGGCGCCCTGGTACTTGACCGTGAATTCCGTGAACGCGTTGAGCGCGTCGTGGATGTCCTTGTCGGCACGCACGGCGTACGCGTCGAAGCCGCAGCGCTCGAGAAACAGCACCTGGTCGCGCAGCACGTCGCCGATCGCACGCAGCTCGCCCTTGTAGCCGTAACGCTCGCGCAGCAGGCGCGCGATCGAATAGCCGCGGCCGTCGCGGAACACCGGGAAATCGATGGCGACGAGCGCGAGTGCGTCGAAGTCGTTGGCGATATCGGCCGGTTCGCTGTCGGGCGCGAGCCACACGCCCAGATCAGCCGCGCCCTTCGCGGCGACCAGTTCGGCGCGGGCCGACTGCCACAGCGCGAGCGGCACGATGACCTTGCCCGCGGGCAGGTCGGCGACGCCAGGCAATGCGCCGTCTTCGGCTGCGCGCACCACGGTCCACGAATCTTCCACGACCGCGCGATTCTTGATGATCAAAGCCATTCTTCAGTTACCTCGTTGCGGTGTTCAGGCGTGGGCCGGCTGGCGCGAAGCGTAGACGCGCTCCTTGAAGGGCGCCATGCCGATGCGGTCATAGGTGTCGATGAAGCGCTCGCCGTCGATGCGGTTTTCGACGAACGTATCGATCACCTTCTGCACCACGTCGGGCATTTCGTCGGCCGAGAACGACGGGCCGATCACACGACCGAGCCGCGCGCCATTGGCGCCGTTGCCCTGCTCGCCACCGAGCGAGACCTGATACCACTCGGAGCCGTCCTTGTCGACGCCGAGCACGCCGATGTTGCCGACGTGATGGTGACCGCACGAGTTCATGCAGCCCGAGATGTTGAACGACAGGTCGCCCAGGTCGTACACGAAGTCGAGGTCGCTGAAGCGGTCCTGGATCGCCTGGGCAATCGGGATCGACTTGGCGTTCGCGAGCGAGCAGAAATCGCCGCCCGGGCACGCGATGATGTCGGTCAGGAGGCCCGCGTTGGCCGTCGCGAACCCCTGCGCCTTGGCCGCTTCCCACAGCGCGAACAGGTCGCGCTTCTTCACGTCGGCGAGAATCAGGTTCTGCTCGTGCGACACGCGGATCTGGCCGAGCGAATAGAGGTCGGCCCAGTCGGCCACCGCTTCCATTTGCTTGTCAGTCGCGTCGCCAGGCGCCACGTTGTTCGGCTTGAGCGAGAGCGTCACCGACGCGTAGCCCGACACCTTGTGCGGGCGCACGCTGCGCTCGACCCAGCGCGCGAACGCGCGGCTTTCCAGCAGATGCGTTTCGAAGGCCGCGTCGGTATCCGCGAGCTTTTCGTAGGCGGGCGGCGCGAAGTACTGCGAGACGCGCTCGACTTCCGCCTGCGTGAGCGTCGACGGGCCGTCCTTCAGGTGTTGCCACTCTTCCTCGACTTGCTGCGCGAACTTCTCGGGCGACAGCGCCTTCACGAGAATCTTGATGCGCGCCTTGTAGAGGTTGTCGCGGCGGCCGAAGCGGTTGTACACGCGCAGCACGGCTTCGCAGTAGGTGAGCAGATGCTGCCACGGCAGATCGCGCTTGATGATCGCGCCGATGATCGGCGTGCGGCCGAGGCCGCCGCCCGCGAGGATGCTTGCGACGATTTCGCCGTTGGCGTTGCGATCGAGGTACACGCCGAGGTCGTGGATCTGCACGGCCGCGCGGTCTTCCTTCGAGCCCGACACCGCGATCTTGAACTTGCGCGGCAGCCAGGCGAACTCGGGGTGGAACGTCGACCACTGGCGCATGATCTCGGCCCACGGGCGCGGATCGACGACTTCGTCGGGCGCGACGCCCGCGAACTGGTCGGCGGTGATGTTGCGAATGCAGTTACCCGAGGTCTGGATGCCGTGCATCTGCACCGACGCGAGCTTTTCCAGGATCTCGGGCGTCTCTTCGAGCTTGATCCAGTTGTACTGGATGTTCGAGCGCGTCGAAAAGTGGCCGTAGCCGCGGTCGTGCTCGCGCGCGATCTGGCCGAGCATGCGCAACTGGTCGCTGCGCAAGTTGCCGTAAGGGATCGCGATGCGGTGCATATAGGCATGGCGCTGGTAGTACAGGCCATTTTGCAGACGCAGCGGACGAAACTCTTCTTCGCTCAATTCGCCCGACAAGCGGCGGCGAACCTGGTCGCGGTATTGCGCGACGCGCTCGTCGACGATGGTCTGGTCGTACTGATCGTATTGGTACATGCGGGGACCCCAGTTTTCGCTCAGTTACTCAGTTGCACTCGACGCGGCGTTCCGGTTACGCCGCGCTTCCAACTCCTGTTTTTGCCGCTTGCCAGGCGCTCTTCTGAGGCGCCGTCATTTGCTAATGACAAAAACAGATATCCATATTGGAAAAGTTGGTGAAATCGTAATAAACTCGCCTTATATTTCAAACGACTAAAAAATTCTGTCTATATGCCAAAGGGTTATATATGAACCTGCACCAATTCCGGTTCGTGCGCGAGGCCGTACGGCAGAATTTCAACCTCACCGAAGCCGCCAAAGCCCTGTATACAAGCCAGCCGGGCGTATCGAAGGCGATCATCGAGCTCGAGGACGAACTCGGGGTCGAAATTTTTACACGCCACGGCAAACGCGTGCGCTCACTCACGGAGCCGGGCCGCATCATACTCGCCTCGGTCGAGCGCATCCTCCAGGAAGTGGAAAGTCTCAAGCGCGTCGGCAAGGATTACGCGGCCCAGGACCAGGGCAACCTGACGATCGCCGCGACCCACACCCAGGCGCGTTACTCGCTGCCCGCCGCGATCGCAGAGTTCAAGCGGCGCTTTCCCAAAGTGCATCTGTCGATCCTGCAGGGCAGCCCGACCCAGGTCGCGGAAATGGTCATCCACGATCAGGCCGACCTCGCCATCGCCACCGAGGCGATCTCGAACTACAAGGAACTGGTGTCGCTGCCGTGCTTCACCTGGCACCATTGCGCCGTGATGCCGGCCGACCATCCGCTGCTCGAACGCAAGCCGCTCTCGCTCGACGATCTGGCCCAATATCCGCTCATCACGTACGACAACGCGTTCGCCGGCCGCACCAAGATCAACGAGGCGTTTCGGCTGCGCGGCCTCTCGCCCGACATCGTGCTCGAAGCAATCGATGCCGACGTCATCAAGACCTATGTCGAACTGGGCCTCGGCGTCGGCATCATGGCCGACATCGCGTTCAATGCCGAGCGCGACCGTCATCTGCGCGCGGTGCCCGTTGGCCACCTGTTCGGCAGCAACGTGACGCGCGTCGCGCTCAAGCAAGGCGCGTATCTGCGCAGCTATGTGTACACGCTCGTCGAATTGCTTTCGCCGAACCTGAATCGCAAGCTGATCGAGCAGGCGCTCAAGGGCGAGCACGAATCGTACGAGCTTTGACGCTCGGGCGAGCACGCCTGCCGTAGTATGGAAATCTTTGAACTGGACCGAGCGTCATGCGTACCACCCGCGCCATTCATGCCGTCGAGCGGCTCAAGACCCGCAGCGGCAACCCCCGCTTTGCAGCCATCGCGATGCCGGGCGGTCGTTTCTATCTGGTGGACCGCGCCGAAGGCCGCGACGACAAGCTGTGCGAGCCGCTGGCGCTCGACGAGTTTGTCGCCTTCGTCAATGGCTACGGTCCGCAACAGCCACGCCGGACGACCAAAAACGATGCCGCCTTCGAGGAACAGATCAAGAAGAGTCGCGGCTGACGGCGGGCGCCGACAAAGCCCATATCACGCGATGAGTTCAGCACCGGTGGTCAAGACGATCTTCCCGAAGTGCGTGCCGGAGTCGATCAGTTCGTGGGCGCCGCGCGCGTCGGTCAGCGCGAAGGTCTTGTAGACGACCGGCTTGATCTTGCCGCTTTCGATGAGCGGCCAGACCTGCTGCTCCAGTTCGCTGATGATGGTCGCCTTGTCGGCCGCCGTGCGTGATCGCAACGTCGAGCCCAGATGCGTAAGGCGTTTGGTCAGCATCGGCACGAGGCTCAGATCTTTCGCCGGTCCCTTGATCACGCCCACCTGGACGATTCGCCCGTCCATGGCCGCCGCGTCGTAGTTTCTGGCCACGTAATCGCCCGCGATGATGTCGAGGATCACATCGACGCCTTTGCCATCGGTAGCGCGCTTCGCTTCGGCCACGAAATCGGCCTCGCGATAGTCGATCGCGACGTCGGCGCCGAGCGCGAGGCTGGCTTCCCGATGCGCCGGCGAGCCCACGGTCGTGATGATCTTCGCCGCGCCGAACGCCTTCGCGAGCAGGGTCGCCGTCGTCCCGATCCCCGATGCGCCGCCATGAATCAGCACCGTTTCGCCGGCCGCCAGCTTGCCGCGCTGGAACAGGTTCAGCCACACGGTCATCAGCGTTTCGGGCATGGCGCCCGCCTCCACCAGCGTCAGGCCCTGCGGTATCCGCATGGCGTTGCAGGCATGCGCGACGGCGTATTCTGCGTAGCCGCCGCCCGGAATCAGCGCACACACCAGCTCGCCGATCTTGAACTGGGACACGTCTGCGCCGACGGCCACCACCTGCCCCGCCACTTCCAGCCCCGGAATGTCCGAAGCGCCGGGGGGCGGATCATACAGCCCTTTGCGCTGGAACACGTCGGGGCCGTTGACGGCGGCTGCGTGGATGCGGATCAGCACCTCGTCGGCAGCGGGCGTGGGCACCGCCCGGGTCGTCGGAACCAGCACCTCGGGACCGCCCGGTTGCTTGATCTCGATGGCCGTCATGGACGACGGCACGGCAAAAGTTGAAGCCGACATGAATACCACTCCTTCTATCGATGAGGCTCGCTTGATCCGGGTGGATCACTGCCGAGGAACTCTTGCATTCAAGTCTAGGCCTCGACACTGATGAATTCACGCAGCATTATTCACGCCGTGAGATGCAAATTTGCATCACGGGGACGGGACGATGAACTGGGATGACGCGCGAGTGTTTCTCGCAGTGGAGCGCGAAAAAACGCTCCGGGGAGCGGCCAGAACGCTCAATCTCGATCAGGCGACGGTCGGCAGGCGGATCGCCGCGCTCGAACATGCGCTGCGCGCGACGCTGTTTCTGCGCACCTCCGAGGGCTATGCGCTGACCGCCGCAGGCGAGGCCGCGCTGAAGTCCGCGGAGCAAATGGAACATGCCGCGCACGAACTCGTCCGGCGCACGCAAGGCACCGATACACGGCTGGCGGGCGACGTCAGGCTCACCAGCACCGATTCGATCGCGCTCGAATTCCTGCTGCCCGCCATCGAGCGCCTGCACGCGGCGCACCCCGAAGTGCGCGTCCTGCTGGACACGTCGACGCGCGTGCTCAATCTGGCGAAACGGGAAGCGGATATCGCGGTCCGCTCAGTGCGGCCGGACAATCCCGATCTGGTCGCGCGACGGCTCGCGCGCTGGCCCATGGCGCTCTTTGCCTCGCACGCGTATGTCGAGCGGCACGGCAAGCCGGTGGCCGGCACCGCATTCGCGGGTCACGATCTGGTGATCTATCAGGGCTATCAGGGGCAAGGCGCTGCCAATCGGGCGCCGATGCTGGCCGGCGAGCCGCTGCACGCGGGGCGCATCGTCTCGACGTTCAATTCCAGCCTCATGCTGCGCACGGCGGTCAAGGCCGGCATCGGCGTCGGCGAACTGCCGATCCATCTGGCCGAACTCGACGGCCTCGTCCAGATCTGGCCCGAACCCGCGCGCGGGGCGGTCTACGAGGTCTGGCTCGTCACGCATCAAGACCTGCGGCACACCGCGCGCATCGTGGCGATGATCGACAGTATCGTCGCCGCGTTCGACGCCTACGGCAGCCGCACTGCCTAGTTACGCACGGCCCGGGCCGTGCGCCGCTTTACGCTACGGCGAACTCGATGCCCCTCTTGAGAACGAGGCCTTGCGAGGCAAAATCATGCACGCCGGATTCGAAGGCCCGGGCATGCTTTTTTGCACGTTCGACAATGAGGATGCCGAACCGGTGCAGCCTTGGGGTGGCTACTTCGGCAAGCTGACCGATCGATTTGGCGTGCAGTGGATGTTCAATTGCGCCGCTTGAACCGCTTGAACCAGGCGACGTTGCGAGAGAGTCGCGAACGCTTCAAGTTCTTGTCGGCCAAGCCGTAAAACACTGAGCCTGTCTTGCAGCAGCGCTGCCACGAATTTGAGCCCAAATACTAAAAGACCAGCGCAGATGACGCCACGGCCAAAGATTTCGATTCCCTTTCTTTTAGCAGCTTGCTTTTCTCTTTCGACATTGCCGCTGGCTTCATGGTCAGCGCAGCAAAGCGAAGTCGAACCGACAATGCCGCTCAACGAAAAAATCATTCGCATCCCGGTTCAGGCTTCACCACCGGTCAGTCTCGAAGTGACGGTGTATCTGCCGGCCCACTCGGCGGGCGGCGACCGCTATCCGATTGCGCTCGTCAACCATGGCGCGTCGCATGACCCGGCCAATGCCCCACGCGTCGGCGATCAGTTCATCCCCTGGTATTTCCTTTCGCGGGGCTACGCCGTCGTCATGCCGATGATGCGCGGCTATGCGCATTCTTTGGGCCACACGGTTGCGCATGGTTGTGATGTCCTCGCCACCGGCTCCGATGCCGCTAACGACATTCGCAAGGTGCTCGACTATGCGAAGAAAATTCCGGGCGTCGATGCCACGCGGATCGTGATGGCGGGCAAGAGCATGGGCGGCTGGAACACGCTCGTGTTCGGTGCGCAGAATCCGCCCGACGTAAAAGGGCTGCTCAATTTCGCGGGCGGCGTAAAAGAAAGCGATTGCAGCAAGCCCGACGAGAGTCTGATTTCCGCGGCCGGCGAACTCGGTGCGCACGCACGCTTGCCCACGATCTGGTTCTATGGCGACAACGATCAGATCTTCTCCGAGGCGACCTGGCGCGCGATGTACAGTCGCTACACGGCGGCGGGCGGTCATGCCGAGCTGGTCGACTACGGCGCGTTCCAGACGGACGCGCACGCCATGACCGCGTCCGGCGCGGGCCTGCCGCTCTGGGTCGCGAAAGCCGACGCTTTTCTCGCCAGCATCGGCATGCCGAGCCAGCCAGTCGATCAGGATTACCTTCCTCCGGCCGCGCACAAGGCCAGTGGCTATGCGAGCATCGGCGACTTGAGCGCGATTCCGTATCTGGGCGCGAAGCAGATCGCCTCGACGTACGCTGGTTTCCTCGCTGCGCCGCTGCCCAAAGCCATCGCGATCGGGCGCACGAGCGCTTCGTGGGCCTCGGGCGGTTTCGATCCTGCCCGGACCGCGTTGCAGCAATGCTGGTCAGTCTCGCGGTATTGCCAGCTCTATGCGCTCGACAATACGGTCGTGTGGCCACGTCAACCGTCCGCACCGCCTCGCACGGACTTCGCCGCGCTGCAGGACGTCGACGCTGTGCCCTATCTGCGGGCCGATGGGCGGCGCGCTTATACGCGCTATCTCGCGGCTGTCCGGCCACGGGCGTTCGCGATCGCACCGGACGGGGCGTGGGGCGAAGCATCCGGCGTCGATCCGGTCGATACAGCGTTGGCGCAGTGTGCAAACGCTCACGCGGGATGCCGCGTTTATTCCGTGGACGGCGAGGTGGTGTGGAGCGCGAAGTAGTTCGCGCGTGCAAGAGACCACCGCTGCGACCGGACGGATCCCTCTTCCGTCCGGCCGCGAGCATGGTCCTCGTTCGCTATCCCGACTCAATACAGCGGCGTACCCGCCTTATAAGCGCTGACGAACGACTGCCAGTCCAGATTGACCTGGCTCGCGTAGCTGAACGCGAATGCGGAGATTTCCGATTCGAGGCCGCTCGTGCTCGTCACGGCGCTGCTCACCTGTTTGTCGATGCTGTATGTCACGATCGCGCTGTTGTAGTCCTGATCCGAAACGGCGTGTGCCGAGGCGAGCGCCTGGCCCAGGTAGGTCGCGGCCGTGTTCAGCTTGCCGGCACTGGTGAGCTGCGTATAGTCGAAGTCCTCTTCGAACGGCGACTTCTCGTGGAAATAGAACGTCATGCCGTTGATGGTGGCGTAGCCCGCGAGCACATCGGCGTTGATGGTCTGCGCCTTGTTCGTCATGGCGACGCGATTGCCATCGTTGCTGCCGTCGGCGGACAGCAGCGTCTGTGCGTTGCTGCTCGCCGGCGCGACGGCGCTGCTCACTTCCTGCTTCAGTTCGAGGATGACATCGTCGGACGTCGAGGTCGACGGGCCTTCGATCAGCACGTAGTAGCGCAGTTTGCCGAGGCTCCCCACGCCCGAGCCGAGCTTCTGGCGAATGTCCTTCACCTGGTAGTAGCTCGCCGCATACTGCTTCGACGACGAGATCGTGCTGATGTAGCTGCTCATCGCGGCGACGATGCTGTTGTACGTCGTGCTGTTGACCGTCGCGAGCGTGTTCGCGATGGTCTGGAAGCTGCGCACGCCATTCGTCACCTGGGTGTATTTGCTCAGCAGGTTCGAGCGGCTGTCATTGCTCGAAGCGCTGATCGTGCTCTGCACGACGCCCGACGTATTGCCGTTCTTCAACTGGAAGCTCAGTTCGGCGCTGCTGCCCATGAAGTTGTTCATCTCGCTCACGTAGGCGCCGACCATCGTGTTGATGGCGGTCGTGATGTCGCTGTCCGCGATGCCGTTGACGCGGCCGGCGAGCACCATGCTGGTGGCGAGCCGGCGCAAGTCCCACACGTACTGGCCGAGATAGCCCTCGTCGAAATCGTCGACGGAGAACACGTAGTTGCTGCCGCTGTCTTTCCACGCACCGAAATTGCCGATGTGCGCATCGCCGCCGATCCACGTGTAGCCCGTCTGGGCCGTCGTGTATTTCGACGCCGGCAAGGTCAGCATGTCCTGATAGAAGAGGTGATCCGTGCCGCGAAAGAAGTCGAACGAGTCGTTGGACATGGTCGACATCTTGGTCGCGAGATCGGTGCTGTCGGTCGCCGCGAACGGATGGTTGTAGTTGTAGATCTGCGTGACGACCCAGCTGGTCCGCGAGGTCTGTGCCTGAACAGCTGAGGTGCCCAGCGCAAGCGCGGCACCGATGACGATCCACTTCTTCATTGCAGTCTTCCCCCGATGAAAAGAAGGACGGCGATGCCGCCCGTTTTTAAAGTCGAGGCATTCCAACAGAGGTGGATGACGGCGCTATGACGAAGAAGCGATGGACTGGCGTCAGGACCATTCGCTAAATGAGTTCGGCGACACGCACGATGATGAAGGCTGCGGGAACGAGCGCCGCCTGGGCACACAAGGTCCCGAGAACCCGCGCCCCTGCAAGGGCGGTAATCGCGCGCCGGAAGCGATTTTCGGACAGTCGGCCTTCGATCACGTCATCGGTCATCACCGATACCTGCGGGTCGATGACGACGGCCAATACCACGGTTGCCAGGCCATTGATGACCGACGACAGGTTCGCGCACGTGACGCGTAGCTCGGGCTTCAGGTACCCGGCATAAAGCGACGCGAAAACGCCGACCGTCCAGATCGCCATCGCGAACACGTTGAGTGCCATGACCTTCCAGGACACGCCGGCGCCTGTCGCCAATTGGGTCAGGTTGTGTCTGGAAGGCAGCCGCGCACCCATGCGGACATAGTTGACGCCCGCGGGACTGAAGACGTGGAGCAGCAGACGAGGCAGCGAACGATGCGCCTGGAAGTGATTGACTGCACGGCTGAAGTAGCGCTGGAAGGTTGGAATCAGGCATGTCCCGACGACGCTGGCCACGGTGGCCGTGAGCAGAAAAAGGCGAAAGTCACCGAGCAGACTCTGGCCAACGTGGCGGGCGATATCGAGCTCCACTCGCTTCGCGATGAATGGTCCCTGAAAGGAATTAGCCGTTCTCGACACCAGGGCGATGATGCCGAACAGCGAAAACGACAGCGCAATCCGGCGCGTGCGGACCCCGGCGATCCGGACGGCATACGCCAATGTCGCGATCACATGGATCACGAAGGTGAGCCCGCAGATGATCCCAAGTTGAGTGTCCATGCTATCGCCGGAAATTCGACACGAGTCCGAGTTTAACCGGGCTCGCCGCCGGTCCGACGGTGGCTACGCTCACGGCACCACACTTGCCTTCATCGTTTGCCATGCGCCATCGGCGCGGCTGCTCGCGAGCACGGCATCGATGAAGCGCAGTCCCTCGACGCCGTCGTCGACGGTGGTCAGCAACAGGCTCTCGGGTGGCGACGGCAGGCCCTCGTTGCGCGCCGCGATCTGCAGCGCCGCGTCGCGATAAAGCTGCGCGAACGCTTCCAGATAGCCCTCGGGATGCCCCGGCGGCACACGCGTCGCGTGACGCGCCGCTGCGCTGCTCACGCGGCCGCGTGTGAGGCGCACCGCTTCGGCGCCCTGCTCGGTGAACCAGAGTTCGTTGGGCTGTTCCTGGTCGAACATGAGGCTCGCCCGCGTGCCGTAGACACGCAGGCGCAACGCATTCTCCGCGCCGCTCGCCACCTGGCTCGCCCACAGCATGCCGCGCGCGCCGTTGGCGTAGCGCAGCATCGCCTGCACGTGATCGTCGACGCGTCGTCCCGGCACGAACGTATGCACCTCGGCCGATACCGCCGATGGCGACAAGCCGCTCACGAACGCCGCAAGCTGATACGCATGCGTGCCGATATCGCCGAGACAGCCGGCCGGTCCCGCGAGCGCCGGATCGGTGCGCCATGCCGCCTGGCGGTTCGTGCCGTCGTGCTCGACGGGCTGCGCGAGCCAGTCCTGTGCGTACTCGACCTGGATCACGCGGATCTCGCCGAGTTCGCCCGCCTCGACCATGTGACGTGCGTGGCGCACGAGCGGGTAGCCCGAGTACGTATGCGTGAGCGCGAACACCAGGTTCGTCTCGCGCGTGCGTTGCGCGAGCGCTTCGGCCTCGGCGAGCGATACCGCGAGCGGTTTATCGCAGATCACGTGGATGCCCGCATCGAGAAACGCGAGCGCGATGCGCGCATGCAGATGGTTCGGTGTCACGATCGCGACTGCATCGATGCCGTCTTCGAGCGTCGCCTCGACACGCGCCATCTCGTGCCAGTCCGCATAGCTGCGCGCGAGGCCGAGCGACGCGGCGCTCGCTTCGGCGCGCGCGGCGTCGGACGAGAGCGCGCCCGCGACCAGCAGCCACGTATCGTCGAGTCGGGCGGCCAGCCGATGCACCGCGCCGATGAAGGCGCCCTCGCCGCCGCCGACCATGCCCAGTCTCAGTCGTCGTGTCATGGTGTGGCTCCTGCGCCGGACAAGCCGAGCAGCGCGTCGATCTGCTCGCGCGAGACGCCGCTTTGCGCGAAGTCGTCGAACGCATGATCGGCGACACGGATCAGATGGCGCCGGATGAACTCGACGCCTTCGCGCGCGCCGTCGTGCGGATGTTTGAGCGCGCACTCCCATTCGAGCACGGCCCAGCCCGGATAGTCGTATTGCGCGAGCTTCGAGAAGATCGCACCGAAGTCGATCTGGCCGTCGCCGAGCGAGCGAAAGCGCCCCGCGCGTTCGACCCAGTCGCCATAGCCGCCGTAGACGCCTTGTCGCCCATCGGGCCGGAACTCGGCGTCCTTCACGTGAAAGGCCTTGATGCGCGCGTGATAGCGGTCGATGAACGCGAGGTAATCGAGTTGCTGCAGCACGAAGTGGCTCGGGTCGTAGAGGATGTTCGCGCGCGGATGATCGTCGAGCGCGGCCAGAAAGCGCTCGAAGGTCACGCCGTCGTGCAGGTCTTCGCCCGGATGCAGTTCGTAGCAGACATCGACGCCGGCCGCATCGAAGGCATCGAGGATCGGCCGCCAGCGCGCGGCGAGTTCGCTGAACGCGGCCTCGACGAGGCCCGCTGGCCGCTGCGGCCACGGATACAGATACGGCCACGCGAAGGCGCCCGAAAACGTCACGTGCGCGTTCAGTTTCAAGCGCTGCGATGCGCGCGCGGCGAGCATCAACTGCTCGATCGCCCAGGCCGTGCGCGCGTCGCGCTTGCCGCGCACTTCGGGCGGCGCGAAGCCGTCGAACATCTGGTCGTAGGCCGGATGCACGGCGACGAGTTGGCCCTGCAGATGCGTGGACAGCTCCGTGATCGCAACGCCGGCGTCCTCGGCGACCTGGCGCAGGTCATCGCAATAGGCATCGCTCGACGCGGCCGCTTCGAGATCGATGAGGCGCGCGTCGGCCGGCACCTGGATGCCCTTGTAGCCGAGCTGGCCCGCCCACTCGGCCAGATGCGCGAAGTTGTCGAACGGCGCCTGGTCGCCGAGGAACTGCGCGAGAAAAATCGCTGGCCCCTTGATGGTCTTCATTGGCCATGCCCTCCCTCGAGGCCTCGCCGCGCCTCGTTGCGCGCGGCGAGCGTGGTGAACGTGCGCCGCGTCAGAACGGCGAGTTGGGGAAGTAGAACTGCTTGGCGTTCTCCTTCGTGATCAGCACCGACGGGATGATCGTCGTCGGCGGCAGGGCCTTGCCCGCGAGGCGCGCCTCGGCCGTAAGCTTGATCGCGTCGTAGATGAACTTCGGCGAGTACGAGACATCGGCCTGGATGAGCGGATCGCCGTCCATCACGCGCTTGACCATGTCCTTCGAGCCCGCGCCGCCGAACACGATCTTGATGTCGGTGCGCTTGGCCTGGTCGATGGCCTTCAGCACGCCGACCGCCATGTCGTCGTCGGCGGCCCACACGGCGTCGATGTGCTTGAAGCGCGTGAGGTAGTCCTGCATGGTCTTGAACGCGTCATCGCGATTCCAGTTCGCGTACTTCGCGTCGAGGATCTTGATGCCGGGATAGTTCTTCATCACATCGGTGAACGCGGTCCAGCGCTCGTTGTCGAGCGTCGTCGGAATGCCGCGCAGCGCGACGATGTCGCCCTTGCCGTTCAACTGCTTGGCCAGATATTCGGCGGGGATCTTGCCGAACGCGGTGTTGTCGCCCGCTACGTACGCATCTTGCGCGCTCGTGTCGGTCAGGCCGCGATCGACGACCGTCACATAGACGCCCTTCTTCTTCACCTGCGCGACCGGCTGCGTGAGCGATGCCGATTCAAACGGGAAGATCACCAGTGCGTTGATCTTGTTGACCGTCACGAGATCCTGCAGCTGGTTCGCCTGGTCGGGCGCGTTCGCGGCCGTCTTGACGATGATCTTCAAGTCCGGGTGGGCTTTTTCGAGGTCCTTCTTCGCTTCGTTCGCCCACCAGACGATGCCGCCCGTGAAGCCGTGATCGGCGGTCGGAATCGCGACGCCGAGCGTGACCTTCTCGTCGGCGTGCGCGCTGTTCGTGACACTCGCGCCGAAGCCCGCGACGAGCGCGAGCGCGCCGAGCGCGTGGACCATGCGAGCCTTGCCAGTGCGTTCTTTCATGTCCTGTCTCCAGTCGGGCGCCTGCGCCCTTTAGTGTGGAACTCGTGTGGAACGACCGATGCCTCCTCGAACTGCTTCACTGCAAAGTCTGTGTTGCCGGACGTCAGCGGCGCCCGCGCTGCAGGAACGCGACCGCGATGATCGCCACGCCCTGCACGGCTGCATTCAGATACACGCTGATGATGCTGGTGAGATTGAGGATGTTGGCGATCACCGACAGCAGCACCGCGCCGATGACCGTGCCCGCGATGCGTCCTTCGCCGCCTTTCAGCGCCGTGCCGCCGACCACCACCGAAGCGATCGCCTCCAGCTCCCAGAGCAGGCCCGTGGTCGGTGTGGCCGAGCCCAGACGCGGCACGTACAGGATCGTCGCGACGCCGACGCACACGCCGAGCAGCACATAGGTCGCGCATTTCACGCGATCGACGCGGATCGCCGCATAGCGCGCGACCTGCTCGTTCGAGCCGATCGCCTGCACGTGACGGCCGAACGCGGTGCGATTGAGCGTGAGCGCGCCGCCCGCCGCGACGAACGCGAACACCCACACCGGTACGGGCACGCCGAACAGGCTCGCGTAGTAGACCGGGCCATAGAGATCCGAGAGCGAATTCTGCAGCGTGAGCGCGCCGCCGTCGGCAAGCCACGTGAGCACCGAGCGGAAGATGCCGAGCGTGCCGAGCGTGACGATGAACGGCTCGATGCGGCCTTTGGTGATGAGCAGCCCATGCGCGAGCCCGAACAGCGCACCCAGCACGAACGCGAGCGCGATACCGAGCACGACGATCGTGAGCGGCGCGAAGGTATGCCCGCCGACGCCGCCCGCGAGAGCGTTCATGGTCCAGATCATGCTGCCCGCGATCAGCGCGGCCATCGAACCCACCGACAGGTCGATGCCGCCCGAGATGATCACGAAGGTCATGCCGACCGCGATGATGCCGATGAACGACGTGCGCGTGAGCACGTTGAGCAGGTTGTCGGCGGTCGCGAAATCGCGGTTCAACGCGGTGCCGAGCACGCACAGCGCGACGAGCCCGACCAGCGGTCCGATGCCCGCGAGCTTGCTCACGACCGAGAGCGCGCGTCGGTGCGCGCCCGACGCTTCAGTGGGTACCGGTTGCATGGGCGATCAGTTCCTCTTCGCTCAACGCCTCGCGCCCGAGCGTCGCGACGAGCCGGCCGCCGCGCATCACCGCGACGCGGTGTGCGAGGCCGATCAGCTCGACGAGTTCGGACGAGATGACGATCACAGCGCGCCCCGAGGCGGCGAGGCGCTGGATCAGAAAGTAGATGTCACGCTTCGCGCCGACATCGACGCCGCGCGTCGGCTCGTCGAGCACGATCACGCGCGGGTCGGGCTGCAGGAACTTCGCGAGCGCGAGCTTTTGCTGGTTGCCGCCCGAGAGCATGCGCGCGCGGCTCGCGAGGTCGCCCACGCGGATGCCGAATTCGCGCACGGCCGTATCGAGTGCACGCCGGCCCGCCTTCAGGTCGAGCAGCGGATGGCAATAACGTTCGAGCGTCATCAGCGTGAGGTTGTCCTGCAGGTCGAGGCTCAAGTGCAACCCTTTGCCCTTGCGGTCCTCGCTCAGATACGTGAGGCCTTCGCGCATCGCTTCGCGCGGATTGCGCGGGCCGCCGTGCGCGCACGCGCGCCCCGCGATCTCGACCGTGCCCGCGCTGCGCTCGCGCAAGCCCACGATCGCCTCGAACGCTTCAGTGCGACCCGCGCCGACGAGACCCGCGAAACCGAGCACTTCGCCCTCGCGCGCTTCGAAGCTCAGATCCTCGACCCAGCCGGGCACCGAAAGACCCTGCACGCGCAGCGCGACGGCAGCGCCCGCGCTCGCTTCGATGCATGGTGGGAACATGTCCGAGAGTTCGCGGCCGACCATCAGGTTCGCCATCTGCTGACGCGTGAGCGCGGCAGTCGGGCTCGCCGTGACGAAGCGGCCATCGCGCATCACGATGACGTCGTCGGTGATGCGCTCGACTTCATCGAGCTTGTGCGAGATGTAGACGATCGTCACACCGTCCTCGCGCAGCCGGCGCATCAGCGCAAAGAGCCGCGCGGTCTCGGGCGGCGTGAGGGTCGCGCTCGGCTCGTCCATGATGAGCAGGCGCGCGCGCCGCGAGAGCGCCTTGGCGATTTCGACGAGCTGCTTCTCGGCGACGATCAGATCGCGCACGCGAGTGTCGGGGTCGCGCGCGAGGCCCACCTGGTCGAGAAACTGGCGCGCTTCGCGGCGCATCGTCGTGTCGTCGAGCAACAGGCCGCGGCGTTTTTCGTGACCGAGCCAGATGTTCTGCGCGATGCTCAGATGCTCGGCGAGATTGAACTCCTGGTGGATCAGCACGACGCCCGCGTGCTCCGCCTCGCGCGGGCCATCGAAGCTGCGCGCCTCGCCATCGACGCGCATTTCGCCGCCGCTTGCGCGCTCGTAGCCCGCGAGAATCTTCATGAGCGTGGACTTGCCCGCGCCGTTCTCGCCGAGCAAGCCATGGATGCGTCCCGGCGCCAGATCGAAGGTGACCCCGTGCAGCACGCGCACCGGGCCGAAGTCCTTGCGGATCTGGTCGAAACTGACGGCAACGCTCATGGTGGAACACGCCTCCTCGTTCGAACATCGGGTTCGCTGCTTGTTGCTGTCCGCTTTGTTATCCGCTCCTGCGCACCACCAGCCGATGCGGCAGCAACACGCCCGGCACCTGCGCGTGCGGATCGGCGAGACGTTGCAGCAACAGGCGCGCGGCCGTCTCGCCGAGTTCGCGCATGGGCTGCGCGATCGTCGTGAGCGGCGGGTCGATCTGCGCGGCGAGCGCGAGATCGTCGAAGCCGACCACGGCGACATCGTCGGGCACGCGCCGCCCCGCGCCGCGCAGGCCGTTGATCACACCGACCGCGAGCGTGTCCGAGACCGCGAAGATCGCGCTCGGCGCGTCGGCGCCGTCCATCAGACGCGCCGCCGCCTGCGCGCCCGCCGCGTAGTCGAGGCAGTTCAGGTTCACGCGCCATGCCTCGCGCGGCGCGATGCCCGCGTCGGTCAGCGCATCGAGGTAGCCCTGCTGGCGTTGGCGCGCGTACAGGTAGTGCTCGTCGGAATTGATCAGCGCGATGCGCCGATGGCCGCGCGCGATCAAGTGCCGCACGGCGTCGCCTGCGGCCCGGTAATTGTCGATACCGACATACGGCACGCCGACCGCCGGATCGAACTCGCAGCACGCGACCCACGGCAGCGCCGTCGATTCGTCGGCGAGCGCCTGTTGCACGGTGGCCGGATCGAGGCAGATCGCGCCGTCCGCGCGATGGCGCCGCAACAGGTCGAAGTAGCTGCGCTCGCGGCCCGCGTCGGCGAGCGTGTCGCACAGCAGCATGAAATAGCCGTGCGCGCGCGCGACGCTGTCGATGCCCCGCACGATCTCCGCATAGAACGGGTTGCCGAAGTCCGGCACCATGGTCAGCAGCAGGCGGCTCTCGGCGGTGCGCAGGTTGCGCGCGAGTTCGTTCACGCGATAGCCGCTCGCGGCGATCTCGGCGAGCACGCGCTCGCGCGTGTCGGGCCGCACGTTCGCGTGGCCGTTGATCACCCGCGACACGGTCGCCACCGACACCCCCGCGCGCTGCGCCACGCCCGCGATCGAATCGACCGGCGCCGCAGCCGCAGCCGCCGATGCACCCGCCCCGCCCGCACGCGGCGGCGCGGGCCTGGTCGTGCGGCGTGCGGTGGGTTGCGCCATAGCGTCGAGGGGCAAGATGTAATCGATTACATTCTTGGTCGCTCGCACGCCAAACTTCAAGGCATCGCGATGCCAGGACAAACACCAACCTCGACGAGCCGGCGCGGCGGCGTTGCACGAAGGCGCTTTGGTACAATCCAGCGGTTGCAGGGCGCCGCTCGCGCGTGGGGTTGCCGACGGTGCCGTCATGGGCACGAAGCCGCACGCAGGAGCGCACCGCGTCGTAGCCAGCTGTTTTTCGAAACCGAACCTTCGAACCTTCGAACCACAACGCCGAGTCACCATGAACATCGAACAAGCGCGTTTCAACATGATCGAACAGCAGATCCGCCCCTGGGAGGTGCTCGACCAGGACGTGCTGAATCTGCTCTCGATCGTCAAGCGTGAAAACTTCGTCCCGCCGGTCTACCGGGACATCGCCTTCGCCGATCTGGAAGTGCCGCTGCCCAACGGCCAGCACATGCTTGCGCCGCGCGTCGAGGCGCGCGTGCTGCAGGAGCTGGCCGTGAAGAAGCATGAAAACGTGCTCGAAATCGGCGCGGGCTCCGGTTACATGGCGGCGCTGCTCGCGCATCGCGCCCAGAAAGTCCTCACCGTCGAGATCGACACGGAACTCGCCGAGTTCGCCGCCGCCAACTTCGTCAAGAACGGCGTGCTCAACGCCGAAGTGTCCGTCGGCGACGGCGCGCGCGGCTGGCGCGTGGCCGAGCCGTACGACGTGATCTGCGTGTCGGGCGGCCTGCCGGTCGTGCCGCAGGAACTGCTCGAACAGCTCAAGGTCGGCGGCCGCCTGGCGGTGTTCGTCGGCGCCGCGCCCGTCATGGAAGCGCAGATCATCACGCGCGTCGACGACAAGCAATTCCGCATCGCCGGTGTGTTCGAGACGTATGTCGAACCGCTCGAGAACGCTGTCCACCCGTCGCGCTTCAAGTTCTGAGCCTGTAGCGCGGCTTGCGCGCCGGGTGCATCGCGTGTTGCGACGCCCGGCCTGAGTCTTCCCCGTCACAACGAGTTTTCCATGCAGAACCTGACCGCCCCCGCCCTCGCCGAATGGCTCGCCGATTCGTCGCGCGCCGCCCCTGTCCTGCTCGACGTGCGCGAGCCCTGGGAGATCGAAACCGCGAAGATCGCCGGCAGCGTGTCGATCCCGATGCGCGAGATTCCCGCGCGCAGCGAAGAGCTCGACGACGAAGCGACGATCGTATGCGTGTGCCACCACGGCGCGCGCAGCGCCCAGGTCGCGATGTTCCTCGAATCGCGTGGCTTCACGAAGCTCTTCAACCTGCAAGGCGGCATCGACGCGTGGTCGCGCCAGGTCGATCCGGCTGTGCCGACTTACTGAAGCAGCGGCACGAAGCACGGCACACGAAAAGCGCGGCACATGTCGCGCTTTTTGCTTTTCTGCGCGGCCAGCGCATCGCATTGCATTACCTCGGCGACTCGACGATCGATTGTCATGTAGGTGCCACGCACGAGCGTGAATGCACTTACCACCAAGGCAAGGTCGCGCCATGTCCACTTCGATTACCCCCTCCACCTCCCGTCCATGGCCGAGTGAAGCGTCGGCCGATGACCGCGCCTCGCAGCAGCCGCAGCAGGCACAGCAGCAGCCACAGCCACAAGCACCCCCGCAGATCCGGCGACAACCCGCAGCGTCGAAAAACGCCGTACCGACACTCTTGCGGATATCGCGAGCGCAGAACCCGCAGGCAGCCACCACGTCCGCGCTCGCACCGGAGCGTTCGTCGGCGGCTCCCGTGTCGCCGGCCGAAGCGTTGCAACTGCTGAGCACCAGTGACGACGACAAGGACTCCCCGAGCGACGCGGCCAACGCCGAGTCGCTCGCCGGGTTGCAGACCGACGGACTGCGCAGCATGCCCAAGGAGGCTGTCGACTTCGAGAAGCAGCAGGTCCTCACGCGCCAGAAGATCGCCGCGCTGCCCCAGAAGGAGCGCGAGCGTTATTCGGGCATGCAGGCAGCGGGCATCGCCGCCTACGAGTCCGCCGATACGCCCGCCGATCGCCAGAACATCGCCAAGATCGTGGCCGAAAAGCTGGACCAGCCGGTCGCCGCAGCTTTGTCGCAAAGCGCGGCCGACCCGGCTCAGCGTCTTCAGCAGGTCTTCAATCCGCCGTTCGGGGTGCAGTATCTCGGCGCGTCGGGGCGGCAACAGGCCGCGCAACTCGCACAACTGCGCGAACGCTTCGCCAAGGCCGGCACCGCCCAGGAACGCAAGGCGCTGTACCGCGAGGCGAGTGCCATCCGCCGTCCCTTGCAGTTGCAGATCGCGAGCCGCATCGAGCAGAGCAGGCAGCAGAGCGGCCAGCAGTGGGCCGACGCCGAGAAGGCTGTCTACGATGCCCGGGACCAGGCCCGCAGCCTGCAAATCGACTCCGCGACCGGCGAACTCGACAACACGAGTTCATTCGAGCGGTTAAAGACGTTTGCCGACAAGGCGTTCACTTCGGAGCGCAACGCCCAGGCGTTCCAGCATCTGATGCAGACCAATCCCGACGCATTCAAGGACCTCAAGGCCTGGTACAACGACGCGTCGGCCAAAAGCCAGCAGGCGCACGACAAGCTTCAGAGCAATCCGTTTCAACGCGCGCCCAATCTGCCGCCCGCGCTGCCCGACCTCGCGAACGTGCCCATCGACGATCTGCCCATGGGCAACTTCGGCGCCAATCTGCTCGATCGCTACAAGACGGCGAACGCCATCGTCGGCGAAAACGAAAAGATGTATCACGCGGCAAGCCAGGGAGGGCCGATCAAGCAGGAATTTCTCTCCGCCCATACGCAGCCGAAGCCGCTGTGGCAACGCCAGGCCGAAGACTCGCTGGCGCGCTTTTTTGTCGACCTCGTGCCGGGCGTGAACATGCTGGCGGACTTCATCGTTCCAGCAGAGTCGCTCTCCCCTGAAGCGAAAATGGGCATCGACATCATGGCGGGCGCGCTGGGCATGGTGTTGTCCGAAGTAAAGATTCCGAAACTGCCAGGCCTGCCGGAGTTCACCGCGCGCAAAGCCGAAGTGCAGGAGGCAGAGAGCTTGCGAGTGAAAATGCCAGGCGCGCCCGAGGTTGGGGCGGCGGCCGAGGCTGGCGCGCCCCGCCCGCCTGCATCGTCCGGCGGCGCGGTTGGCGTGGCCGCGCGGCCGGCCATGTCGCGCGGCGGGATTGCGCAGGTGCCCGATAGCTGGGCCGGCAAACCGGTCGGCGAGCTCACGCCCGATCCGGCGTTGCGCGGCATCTATCGCGACAGCAAAGGGGACGCTTATATCCAGCAGGGCGGCCAGCGCTACAAGGTCAGCTATGACAAGGACAACCAGACGTGGGCCGTGAATTCGCCCGAAGGCGGGCCCAAGCCGACGTACAAGGTCAGGCTGGACAGTAGCGGCAACTGGGAGATCAATCCGGAGACGGGCTTGCCCGGCGGCGGCCGGCCGAAGTTCGACAACCAGGCGAAATACACGGAGAGCGGCGGCCGCGAAGCGTACACGGATTACATGAACGGCTCGAACTACACCGAGATCAGCAAGCGACAAAGCATCAATAAGGAGAGCGCGAGGAAGTGGATCGAGCGCTACGCTGACGAAAACGGCCTCCCGGGCCCCTACCGGTCCGCCCAGTTCTTCGAGACGCGCTGGATGAGCGATACGTCGGGCCAATCCATCTACGAGAACCTGGCAGCCGGACGTTCCCTCGACGAAGTCGCAAGTCAGTACACCAATGGCAACACCATCGCCGCCTCACGCAGCGCGCTGCGCTACGCGAGCAAACACGATCTCCCCGTACAACCCGTCGTCGACGCCCGCGTGAAGGCAATCAACTTGAACGTCACAAAAGGACCCGCGCCGCTCGCCGATACGCCGGCCAATCTTCAACCGCAGGTCGATCCGATGTCCCGCCAGCAATACGACGACATCCAGCAGCGTTACGACGACGGACAGCAGACGCCGCAACAAATCGCCGCCGCCACCGGCGTGCCGGAGTCTTGGGTCAAGAGCGTCGAACAGGGCGACGGCTACTGGTCGCCCTCGAGGCAGGCCTATGTCGAACCGCTCCAGCAACGCTCGCCCCCGGGCTCGCCGCCCCCCGCGAAGCGCCAGCGCGTGGTGAGCGCCGAGCCTCCGTCTGCGGGCGGTACAAGCCCCTCGACATCGGCCGGGCCGGCACCCGCTGTGCAAGGCTGGGGGCGCAACGAGATGCGCATGTACGTCGACGACGCCAACCAGCTCGGCGATACGACGTTCAACCAGATCTACGACTGGCTCAACGCGCACGGGCCCGAGCCGGCCGGCTTGCAGCAAGAAATGCTCGAGCAGGGATTCGCAGGCCTCACGCCCGGCATGGTGCGCGAGTACCTCACGCCAGGCAGCACATTTGCCTTCAGCAACGAGCAACGCGCGCTGGTCGCGCGCTGGCTCGGGTTCTGACGCCCTCCCCCGAGCCCGCCGTCTTGCCGGCGCGCCGTTATTCGACCTCGCGCAGCACTTGCGCGACCGTCGCGAAGATCTCGTCGATCTGTGCCTCGTCGACGATCAACGGCGGCGAGAACGCCAGAATGTCACCCGTGTAGCGCGTGAGCACGCCCTTCTGATAGCAGCGCACGAACACCTCGTAGGCGCGCGCGCCCGGCGCGCCGTCGCGCGACTTCAGCTCCACGCCGCCGACCAGCCCCAGATTGCGCACGTCGATCACATTGGGCTCGCCACGTAGCTGATGAATCGCGGCTTCGAACTTCGGCGCCATGCGCGCGGCGCGCTCGAACAGCCCCTCGCGTTCGTAGAGATCGATGGTCGCGCAGGCCGCCGCGACCGCGATCGGATGCGCCGAATACGTATAGCCGTGAAAGAGCTCGATGCCGGCCGACGCGCCATCGACGATCGTGTCGTGCACCCGCGCGCTCGCGGCCACCGCGCCGAGCGGCGCGGCCGCGTTGTTGGTGCCCTTGGCCATGGTCAGCAAGTCGGGCGTCACGCCGAAGTACTGCGCGGCGAACGGCGCGCCGAGCCGCCCCCAGCCCGTGATCACCTCGTCGAAGATGAGCAGGATGCCGTGGCGATCGCAGATCTCGCGCAGTCGTTGCAGATAGCCTTGCGGCGGGATCAGCACGCCGGTCGAGCCCGCCACCGGCTCGACGATCACCGCGGCAATGGTCGATGCGTCATGCAGCGTGACGAGCCGCTCGAGTTCGTCGGCGAGATGCGCGCCCCACGTCGGCTGTCCCTTCGAAAACGCGGCTTCGCGCAGGTTCAGCGTGTGCGGCAGATGATCGACGGACGGCAGCAGCTGGCCCGAGAAGGCCTTGCGGTTCGGCGCGATGCCGCCCACCGAGATGCCGCCGAAGCCGACCCCGTGATAGCCGCGCTCGCGGCCGATCAGGCGCGTGCGCTGCCCCTCGCCGCGTGCGCGGTGATATGCGAGCGCGATCTTGAGCGCGGTATCGACAGCCTCGGAGCCCGAGTTCGTGAAAAAAATGTGCTTGAGGTCGCCGGGCGTGTGCTGCGCGATCTTCGTGGCGGCTTCGAACGCTTTCGGGTGGCCCATCTGGAAGGTCGGCGCGAAGTCCATCTCGGCCGCCTGCGCGGCGACGGCGGCGACGATCTCGTCGCGGCAATGACCCGCGTTCACGCACCACAGACCCGCTGTGCCATCGAGAATCCGCCGTCCGTCGTGCGAGGTGTAGTACATCCCCTTCGCGCTCGCGAGCAGTCTCGGCGCGCTCTTGAACTGACGATTGGCGGTAAAGGGCATCCAGAACGCGGACAGGTCGGGCAGGCTGGCATTCATCTGCATCTCCTTCTGGCAGGTCACGGCACGGTTGAGAACGCTCGCGGCGGTCTTTCCAGTGTAGGCACACCGTTGAGGTGTGCACAACGAAGCAGCGCCGCTGCACCGTATCGTACGCGCTTGTTGCGCCCCGCTCGCGCGGCCCCGCGCGAGCCGCCGTGCCACGCACTGACGCGGCGCAATGCGGGCCGTGCGCACGCGCGGTTGCACCAGCATCGCTCAGGCGTTGCGCTTTTGCCGTGCGTTCGGCCACCCAGGCGCGAGCTGCGCCTTTGCCCGCCAGACGGCCCTGGCTCGCGCATCCGGGCGCTTTTGCCCGCTGCGCGTCGATCTGGCATAGCCCTTGCAGGTGTCGCTCGGCAAGACAGGCACGAGAAACGGACGGCGACCTTTGGAGGCCCGCAGCGTCCGCGACATCACCCATCCACCGGAAAGGGGCATCTCATGAAACGTCGCAGTCTGTTGAAACTGGGCACCATGTCAGGCGCGCTCGCACTCGCGGGCCGCGTGCCGTTCGCGCACGCGGACACCGGCAGCGGCCCCATCAAGGTCGGCATCCTGCATTCGCTGTCGGGCACGATGGCGATCTCGGAGACGTCGCTGAAGGACACCGCGCTGATGACCATCAGCGACATCAACAAGAACGGCGGCGTGATGGGTCGACAGATCCAGCCTGTCGTCGTCGATCCGGCCTCGAACTGGCCGCTCTTCGCCGAAAAGGCGCGCCAGCTGCTCACCCAGGACAAGGTCGCCTGCGTGTTCGGCTGCTGGACGTCGGTCTCGCGCAAGTCGGTGCTGCCGGTGTTCGAGGAACTCAACGGGCTGCTCTATTACCCGGTCCAGTACGAAGGCGAAGAGATGTCGCGCAACGTCTTCTACACGGGCGCGGCGCCCAACCAGCAGGCGATTCCGGCCGTCGAGTATGTGATGAGCGCCGAGGGCGGCGGCGCGAAGCGCTTCTTCCTGCTCGGCACCGACTACGTCTATCCGCGTACCACCAACAAGATCCTGCGCGCGTTCCTGCATTCGAAGGGCGTGCAGGACGCCGACATTCAGGAGGTCTACACGCCGTTCGGGCACAGCGACTATCAGACCATCGTCGCGAACATCAAGACGTTCTCGCAGGGCGGCAAGACCACGGTCATCTCCACCATCAACGGCGACTCGAACGTGCCGTTCTACAAGGAACTCGGCAACCAGGGGCTGAAGGCCACCGATGTACCCGTCGTCGCGTTCTCGGTCGGCGAGGAGGAGCTGCGCGGGATCGACACGAAGCCGCTCGTCGGCCATCTCGCGGCATGGAACTACTTCATGTCGGTGAAGAGCCCGGCCAACACGAAGTTCAAGGAACAGTTCGCCGAGTGGGTGAGCACGCAGAACCTGCCGGGCGGATCGAAGCGCGTGACCAACGACCCGATGGAGGCGACTTACGTCGGCATCCACATGTGGAAGCAGGCCGTCGAAAAGGCCAAGAGCACCGACGTCGACAAGGTGCGCGTCGCGATGATCGGCCAGAGCGTCGCGGCACCCTCGGGCTTCACGCTGTCGATGGACGGCAACCATCATCTGCACAAGCCCGTGATGATCGGCGAGATTCGCGGCGACGGCCAGTTCAACGTCGTGTGGAAAACGAAGGACGCGATTCGCGCGCAGCCGTGGAGTCCGTTTATCGCGGGCAACGCCGGCAAGCCCGATATCGTGACCTCGATACCCGCGTTCCTGCGCCGCTCGCGCGTCGCCTGACCCAGGCACCCGCGCGCCGTGCCGCACTACTCTCGCGGCGCGCGCGGCCTTTTGCGCACGCACGGGAGCAGCGCTCGCGCTGCTTCCTCGACGAAGATCATCATGGTGCCAATCTTGCTCAAGCGGCTTGCCCATCATTGCGGTGCCGCGCTGCTCGCCTGCGCGCTCGCGGCGTGCCTGCCGGCGAGCGCCTTCGCGCTCACGGCCGCCGATATCGCCCCGCTCGCCGGCGACGACTACGACGCGAAAACCGCCGCCGTCGACAAGCTGATCGCGACGCACGACGCGGCGTCGCTCGCCGTGCTCAAGGCGCTCGCCGACGACAACCTGCTCGCCACCGATGCCGGCGAGGTGCTGATCCAGGACGGCGACACCGCCCGCGATGCGCTGAGCGGCAAGAGCGTCGCCGCCGGCAACGCGCAAGCCGTGACGCTCAACAACTTGTTGCGCTCGAAGGTCGCGGGCGCGGTGTCGGGCTTGCAGCTCGGTTCGCCCGATCTCGCCACGCGCACGGCCGCCATCACCGAATTGCTCAAGAACCCCGACCCCGCGATGAAGCCGCTGATCGATGCAGCGCGCGCGAAGGAAACGGACCCGGCGCTCAAGAAGCGTCTCGATACGCTGTGGGCCATGAGCGCGCTGCACGATGCCGATGCCGCCGCGCGTCTCGAAGCGGTGAAGCTCGTCGCCGCGCGCCACGACCTCGACATGTATGAACTGCTGCGCCCGCTCGTCGCGAAGAACGCAAGCGGCGCGTGGGCCGAACCCGACGAGCGGGTGCGCGCCGCCGCTCAGGAAGGCCTCTACGCACTCGATTCGATCCAGCGCCGCAGCGAGATTTTCGGCACGCTGTTCGCGGGGCTCTCGCTTGGCAGCGTGCTGTTGCTCGCCGCGCTCGGTCTTGCCATCACGTATGGCCTGATCGGCGTCATCAACATGGCGCACGGCGAATTCCTCATGATCGGCGCCTATGCGACCTACGTCGTGCAGACGCTCGTGCAGCGCTACGCGCCGGGCGCATTCGACTGGTATCCGCTGATCGCGATTCCGGCTTCGTTCGTCGTGGCCGCGCTCGTCGGCGTCGTGATCGAGCGGCTCGTGATCCGGCATCTGTACGGGCGCCCGCTCGAAACGCTGCTGACCACGTTCGGCATCAGCCTGATCCTGATTCAGGCGACGCGCACGCTGTTCGGCGCGCAGAACGTGCAGGTCGCGAACCCGTCGTGGATGAGCGGCGGCCTCACTGTCATGCAGAATCTGATCCTGCCGTACAACCGGCTCGCGATCCTCGCGTTCTCGCTGATCGTCGTCGCCATTGCGTGGGCCGTGCTCACGAAGACGCGGCTGGGTCTTTTCGTGCGCGCCGTCACGCAGAACCGCCGCATGGCGGCCTGCGTCGGCGTGAAGACGGCGCTCGTCGATTCGTATGCGTTCGCGTTCGGCGCGGGCATCGCCGGTCTTGGCGGCTGCGCGCTTTCGCAGATCGGCAATGTCGGACCCGACCTCGGCCAGAGCTACATCATCGATTCGTTCATGGCGGTCGTGCTCGGCGGCGTCGGCCAGCTCGCGGGCACCGTGATCGGCGGCTTCGGGCTCGGGCTCGTCAGCAAGGCGATCGAGCCGTTCTGGGGCGCCGTGCTCGCGAAAATCGTCGTGCTGGTGCTGATCGTGCTGTTCATCCAGAAGCGGCCGCAGGGGCTCTTTGCCCTCAAGGGCCGCAGCGCGGAGGCCTGACATGACGAGCACCGCCACCCATGTGACCCGCCCTGCGCCCTATGGCGAGCCGCAAAGTGCGCCGCAAGGCGAGACCTTCGCGCTCGGCCTGCCCGCGCGACCCGCACTGCTCTCGCGGCGCGCGTGGCTCGCGCTCATCGCGCTGATCCTCGCGATCGGCATCGGCGTACCGGTGTGCGCGCTCGTGCTGCCGCAATCGAGCGCGTTGCATCTGTCGGCCTACGCGCTCACGCTCACCGGCAAGCTCATGTGCTACGCGATCGCCGCGCTCGCACTCGATCTCGTGTGGGGCTATTGTGGCGTCCTGAGCCTCGGCCACGGCCTCTTCTTCGCGCTCGGCGGCTACGCGATCGGCATGTACCTGATGCGCGCGATCGGCCACGACGGCAAGTACGGCAGCGACCTGCCCGACTTCATGGTGTTCCTCGACTGGCATGCGCTGCCGTGGTACTGGCAGGGCACCGAGCACCTCTGGTACGCGCTCGCGCTGGTCGTGCTCGCGCCAGCCGTGATTGCGTGGGTGTTCGGCTTCTTCACGTTCCGCTCGCGCGTGAAGGGCGTCTATCTGTCGATCATCACCCAGGCGATGACGTTCGCCGCGATGCTGCTGTTCTATCGCAACGAAACCGGCTTCGGCGGCAACAACGGTTTCACCGACTTCAAGCGCATCGCGGGCTTCCCGATCACGCATCCGGGCACGCGCACCGTGCTGTTCCTGATGACCTTCGCGACGCTCGTGCTCGCGTTTCTCGCGGCACGTGCGATCGTCACCTCGAAGCTCGGGCGCGTCGTTACCGCCGTGCGCGACGGTGAGACGCGGCTGATGTTTCTCGGCTACAGCCCGCTCGGCTACAAGCTGTTCGTGTGGACCGTGTCGGCCGTGCTGTGCGGCATCGCGGGCGCGCTTTACGTACCGCAGGTCGGCATCATCAATCCGGGCGAGATGTCGCCGGGCAACTCGATCGAAATGGCGATCTGGGTCGCGGTGGGCGGACGCGGCACGCTGATCGGGCCGATCATCGGCGCGTTCGCGGTGAATGGCGCGAAGAGCTTCTTCACCGCGTATTTCGCGGAGTATTGGCTGTTTTTCCTCGGCCTCATTTTCGTGCTCGTGCCGCTCTTCTTGCCGCGCGGCATCATGGGCCTCATCGAAACCCTCACGCGCCGGAGGACCTGAACCATGCACGGCTTTGCGATGGTGGCCGATCCGCTCGGCCACAACCCGTTCGACGAACACGAGGTGCCGCAGCTTTCCGGCGTCGCCGAAATGGGCCACGTGCTCGAACCCGGTGTGATCGATCTCTCGCACGGCACGATCCTCTATCTCGAGGACGTGAGCGTGAGCTTCGATGGCTTTCGTGCGCTGAACCAGCTCACGCTGTCGATCGACGCGGGCGAGTTGCGCTGCGTGATCGGCCCCAACGGCGCGGGCAAGACGACGATGATGGACGTCATCACGGGCAAGACCGAGCCCGATGCGGGCAAGGTGTTTCTCGGCCAGACCATCGACTTGACGCGCATGAACGAGCCCGCGATCGCGCGCGCCGGGATCGGCCGCAAGTTTCAGAAGCCGACCGTGTTCGAACAGCATCCGGTCTGGGAGAACCTCGAACTCGCGATGCAGGCCGACAAGCGCTGGTGGGCGTCGCTGCGCGCGCGGCTCGATCGCAGCGCGCAGGCGAAGATCGAAGAGACGCTCGAAGTGATCCGCCTCGAAGGCGACGCGCGGCGGCTCGCCGGAGAACTCTCGCACGGCCAGAAGCAGCGGCTCGAAATCGGCATGCTGCTGATGCAGCGCCCGGCCCTGCTCCTGCTCGACGAGCCCGCCGCCGGCATGACCGACGACGAAACGATGGAGCTGGCCGCGCTGCTCAATCGGCTGCGCGGCAGCTGCTCGATGATGGTGGTCGAGCACGACATGGAATTCGTCGCGGCGCTCGCGGGCGAGAGCGGACGTGTCACGGTGATGGCCGAAGGCCGCGTGCTCGCCGACGGCACGCTCGACGACGTCAAGCGCGACGAGGCCGTGATCGAATCGTATCTCGGCCGCTGATCTTTCTTGCAGACACGACCATGCTCACTATCGACGGATTGAACCAGTACTACGGCGGCAGCCACATCTTGCGCAATGTCTCGATGACGGTGCCCGATGGCCAGTTGACCGTGCTGCTTGGGCGCAACGGCGTCGGCAAGACGACGCTCTTGCGCTGCCTGATGGGCGTCGTGCCCGCGAAGAGCGGCACGCTCGCGTGGCGCGATCGCGCGCTCACGAAGCTGCCGACCTATGCACGCGTGGGCGCGGGACTCGCCTATGTGCCGCAAGGACGCGATATCTTCCCGCGCCTCACGGTCGAGGAAAATCTGCTCGTCGGCGCGGCGAGCAAAAAGCGCGCGCCCAAGGGCGTGCCCGATCACATCTACCGGCTCTTTCCCGTGTTGAAGGACATGAAGGCGCGACGCGGCGGCGACCTGTCGGGCGGTCAGCAGCAACAGCTCGCCATCGGCCGCGCGCTCATGAGCGAACCGCAGTTGCTGATCCTCGACGAGCCGACCGAAGGCATCCAGCCATCGATCATCCAGGACATCGGCCGGACCTTGCGACAGCTCGTCGAAGAGATGCAGCTGAGCGTGCTGCTCGTCGAGCAGTATTACGACTTCGCCAAGGCCATCGCCGATCGCTACTGGGTGATGAGTCGCGGCGAGATCATCGCGGGCGGCGCCGGGGCCAGCATGGATGCCGATGGCGTGCGCGAGCTGATTGCGGTGTGAGCCGGCGCGTTTTGACCTGCGATGCGTCGAGCCGTGCGTGCTATGCTCGACGAGGTCCTTCACCCGTTCTTTTCAGCGCTGCGCCCCACACCCGTTCCCGCATGTCGCTTCACGAAGATCACACCGCCCTCGTCGCGGCCGACCCGGTGCCCGCGCTGTCCGAATGGGCCGCGCGGCTCGAACTCGGCTTTGCCGCCGATGCCCCCAAGGGACGCACGACGCTCGTGCATCGACGCCATCAGGGTCCGCTGCGCGTGCAGCGCCCGCTCTACCCCGAAGGCGCATCGATCTGCCATGCCGTGATCGTGCATCCGCCTGCCGGCATCGCGGGCGGCGATCGTCTCGACATCGACGTGCGCGTCGGCCCCGATGCCCACGCGCTCGTCACGACGCCAGGCGCGACCAAGTGGTACAAGTCGAACGGGCGCGTCGCGCGCCAGCACATCGACATCCATGTCGGCGAGAACGCGAAGCTCGACTGGCTGCCGCAGAACAATCTGCTGTTCGAACACGCGCGCGCCGAACTCGAGTTCACGCTGAAGCTGGCCGATGGCGCCAGCGCGATCGGCTGGGACGCTACGCAACTCGGCCGCCAGGCGGCGGGCGAGCGCTGGTCGGCGGGCAGTCTGCGCATGCTCACGCGCGTCGTACGCGAGCGCGCCGCAGACGATGCGCTGCTGTGGTTCGAGCGCGCGCTCATCGCTGCCGACGACCCGCTGCGCGACGCGCCCCAAGGACTCGCCGGCTATCCGGCGTTCGGCGTGCTGTGGGCGATCGGCCCCGCGTGCGACGACGCGCTCGCGCAGACGCTCGCCACAACGCTCCCCTTCGAGACCGCGTTGCGCGCCGCAGCGACCTGCGTGTGTCCAGGCGTGCTGCTCGTGCGCGTGCTCGCACGCTCGATGGAGCCGCTGCAGCACACGCTCGCGCAATGCTGGCTGCAACTGCGTCCGCTCGTGCACGGCGTCGCGGCGCAACCGTTGCGGCTCTGGACGACCTGATGCGTGCATGAAAGATTGAATTTGGTCGGTTATGCTTGGCGACGAAACCGCCCTCACCGTTCCTGGCTGATCCCACGATGAAGCTCACTCCCCGCGAGAAAGACAAGCTCTTGATCTTCACCGCCGCGCTGCTCGCCGAACGGCGCCGCGCACGCGGGCTGAAGCTCAACTACCCCGAGGCCGTCGCGTTCATCACGGCCGCGCTGATGGAAGCCGCGCGCGACGGCAAGACCGTCGCCGAGGTCATGCACTACGGCACCACGCTGCTCACCCGCGACGACGTCATGGACGGCGTGCCCGAGATGATCCCCGACATCCAGGTCGAGGCCACCTTCCCCGACGGCACGAAGCTCGTCACGGTCCACCATCCGATTCCCTGAAGGAGCGCGCGATGATTCCCGGCGAACTGCTCGTCGACGACGGCGAGATCGAACTGAACGCGGGCCGCGCCACGGTGACGCTCACGGTGGCGAACACGGGCGATCGTCCCGTGCAGGTCGGCTCGCACTTTCACTTCTACGAAGTCAACGACGCGCTCGCATTCGAGCGCGAGGCCGCGCGCGGCTTTCGCCTGAACATCGCGGCAGGCACCGCGGTGCGTTTCGAGCCCGGCCAGGAGCGCACGGTCGAACTCGTGGCGCTCGCCGGCGCGCGCCACGTCTACGGTTTCAACGGCCGGGTGATGGGCCCGCTCTGAAGCGGCCCGCGCCCGTCCCTTCGTCCTCCACGCTTAGCGGATCGACACCATGACACTACGTATTGGCCGCCGCGCGTACGCGGAAATGTTCGGCCCCACGACCGGCGACCGCGTGCGCCTCGCCGACACCGAACTCATCATCGAGATCGAACACGACCACACGGTCTACGGCGACGAAGTGAAGTTCGGCGGCGGCAAGGTGATTCGCGATGGCATGGGGCAATCGCAGCGCAACGCGGCCGAGGTCGCGGATACCGTCGTGACGAACGCCGTGATCGTCGATCACTGGGGCATCGTGAAGGCCGATATCGGCATCAAGAACGGGCGCATCTGGCAGATCGGCAAGGCGGGCAATCCCGACGTGCAGCCGGGCGTGACGATCCCGATCGGCGCGGCCACTGAAGTGATCGCGGGCGAAGGGCTGATCGTCACGGCGGGCGGCGTCGATACGCACATCCATTTCATCAGCCCGCAGCAGATCGACGAGGCGCTCGCCTCGGGCGTGACGACGATGCTCGGCGGCGGCACCGGCCCCGCGACCGGCACCAACGCGACCACCTGCACGCCGGGCCCGTGGCACATGGAGCGCATGCTGCAGGCCGCCGACGGCTGGCCGATGAATCTCGGCTTTCTCGGCAAGGGCAACGTGAGCCTGCCCGAGCCCGCACGCGAGCAGATCGCCGCCGGCGCGATCGGCTTGAAGCTTCATGAAGACTGGGGCTCGACGCCCGCCGCGATCGACAACTGCCTCAGCGTCGCCGACGACACCGACACGCAGGTCGCGATCCACACCGACACGCTCAACGAAGCGGGCTTCGTCGAGGCCACGGTCGCCGCGTTCAAGGGCCGCACGATCCACACGTATCACACCGAGGGCGCGGGCGGCGGCCACGCGCCCGACATCATCAAGGTCTGCGGCGAAGCCAACGTGCTGCCCTCGTCGACCAACCCGACGCGCCCCTACACCGTCAACACGCTCGACGAGCATCTCGACATGCTGATGGTCTGCCATCACCTCGATCCATCGATTGCCGAGGACATCGCGTTCGCCGAGTCGCGTATCCGCCGCGAGACGATCGCGGCCGAAGACATCCTCCACGACCTCGGCGCGCTCTCGATGCTGTCGTCCGATTCGCAGGCGATGGGACGCGTAGGCGAAGTCATCATCCGCACGTGGCAGACCGCGCACAAGATGAAAGTGCAGCGCGGCACGCTGCCCGGCGACAGCGCGCGTCACGACAATTTCCGCGTGAAGCGCTATGTCGCGAAGTACACGATCAATCCGGCGCTCACGCATGGCATCGCGCACGAGGTCGGCTCGATCGAGCCTGGCAAGTGGGCCGATCTGGTGTTCTGGGAGCCCGCGTTCTTTGGCGTGAAGCCCTCGCTCGTGCTGAAGGGCGGCATGATCGCGCTCGCGCAGATGGGCGACCCGAACGCCTCGATTCCGACGCCGCAGCCGGTCCACTATCGCGAGATGTTCGCCACCCGCGGACGCGCGCTTGCGCAGACCTCGCTCACGTTCGTCTCGCAGCTCGCCGAAGAGAACGGTATCGCCGAACGCTATGGCCTGCAAAAGCGCATCGTCGCGGTGCGCAACTGTCGTCATGTGTCGAAGGCGGACATGATCCACAACGCATGGCAGCCGTCGATCACGGTCGATCCCGAAACCTACCAGGTCGTCGCCGACGGCCAGTTGCTGACCTGCGAGCCCGCCACCGTGCTGCCGATGGCGCAACGCTACTTCCTCTTCTGACATGCGTACCATCGACAAGCGGCTCAACGCCAGGCTCGCACCCGTGCTGATCCAGCGCGCGCCCACGCTCACGCTGCCCTGGGACGCGCGCTGCCGCAGCCGCCTCGCGGCCACGCTCGACAGCGGCGAGGACATCGCGCTCGTGCTGCCGCGCGGCACGGTGCTGCGCAACGGCGACATGCTGGTCGCCGACGATGGCGCGCTCGTGCGCGTCGTCGCGGCGGCCGAGGCCGTGCTCGTCGTGCGCTCGCCCGAACGGCTCACGCTGATGCGCGCCGCGTATCACCTCGGCAACCGGCATACGCCGGTCGAAGTCGGTGTGGACTACCTGAAGCTCGAAGACGACGCGGTGCTCGCGCAGATGCTCACACGCCTCGGCGCCGAAGTGACGCGCGCGACGCTGCCGTTCGAGCCCGAAGCGGGCGCGTATGGCGGCGGCCACCGGCATGGCCATGATGCGTCGTTCGCCGAGGACTATGCGCTCGCGCAGAGTGTGTTTGGCGAGCATCATGGGCACGAGCACGATCACCCACACGATCACGACTGCGCGCACGACCACGCCCACGATCACCCCCATGCGCATCGCTGAACTCACCGCGCTCCTGCATCTGGCGTCGCCGGCGCTGCCGATCGGCGCGTTCAGCTACTCGCAGGGTCTCGAAGCGGCCATCGACGCGCAGCTCGTCAACAACGCCGACGACGCTCGCCACTGGATCGCCGAAGGTCTCGCGCAGGTGCTCGCGCGCGGCGAGCTGCCGTTCCTCGCGCATCAGCTCGAACGCTGGCGCACGCATGACTGCGACGCGATCGCTGCCATCGCTGCCGCGAACGATGAATTCATCGCGAGCCGCGAATCGGCCGAGCTGCGCCGCGAAACCTTGCAGATGGGCTGGTCGCTGCGGCAGTTGTGCACGCAACTGGAATGGGGCGACGCGGCGCGCCGCGCGACGCTCGAAGCACTCGCCGTCGTCGCGCAACCCACCGCCTTCGCCTACGCCGCTTTCGCGCACGACGCCGCTCCCGACGCCGCGCTAGCCGCCTATGCGTTCAGCTGGGTGGAGAACCAGACGGCCGCCGCGTTGAAGGCGGTGCCGCTCGGCCAGGTCGCGGGCCAGCGCATTCTCGTCGCGCTGCGGCCCGTGATCGAAGAAGCCGTCGCCCGTGCGCTCGCCACCTCGCCCGGGGACATCAATACTTTCGCGCCGCAGTTGGGCATCCTGTCGGCGCGCCACGAGTCGCAGTATTCGCGGCTCTTTCGCTCCTGAAGACGACCATGAACGCACCTCACTCCCCGCAACGCACGAAGAAACTGCCGCCGCTGCGCGTCGGCGTCGGCGGCCCGGTCGGCTCCGGCAAGACCACCCTGCTCGAAATGCTGTGCAAGGCGATGCGCGAGCGCTACGACCTCGTCGCCATCACCAACGATATCTACACGAAGGAAGATCAGCGCCTGCTCACCGTGGCGGGCGCGCTGCCCGCCGAGCGCATCATGGGCGTCGAAACGGGCGGCTGCCCGCACACGGCGATCCGCGAAGACGCCTCGATCAATCTCGAAGCGGTCGACCAGATGCTCACGCGCTTTCCGCAAGCGGATATCGTGTTCATCGAATCGGGTGGCGACAATCTCGCCGCGACCTTCAGCCCCGAGCTGTCCGATCTGACGATCTATGTCATCGATGTCGCGGGCGGCGAGAAGATTCCGCGCAAGGGCGGCCCCGGCATCACGAAGTCGGATCTGCTCGTCATCAACAAGACCGATCTCGCGCCGCTGGTCGGCGCCAATCTCGACGTGATGGCCTCGGACGCGCGCAAGATGCGCGGCGAGCGTCCGTTCGTGATGTGCAACCTGAAGGCGCTGGACGGCCTCGATCAGGTGATCGCGTTCATCGAGAAGAAGGGACTCTTCGTCTCGTGAGACACGCACGCGGCAGCGCTACGGGCACAGCGACGAACGATTGGCCGCGATGGCCTGCGCGGCGTTGCGGTAGTTGACGTCGGCGAGATTGAACTGGTCGATCTCGCGGCCGCAACGCGCGCCTTGCGATTGGCGCGCCTGGCACTTGCGCATGGTCGCCTGGGCTTCGAGGCGATTCTGGTTGGCTTGCGTGTAGTTGCGGCTCAGTTGCTCGGCGGCGACGGCGTTTTGCTGCGGCGTCACGCAACCGGGCTGGCCATGAGCGCTCGACAGCGCAAGACACAGCGACAAGCCGAGCCACGCCGATTTCCAGTGCATGCGGTTCATCGTGATGTCCTCGCTGCCATGATCGTCGAGTCCCGGCGCGGGTAAGCGCCCTTCACGCGACGAACGGGTTCAATACGCGGGCGCCCGTGCCCTTGAAATCCGCGACGTTGCGCGTCACCACGATCAGATCGTGAATCAGCGCGGTCGCCGCAATCAGCTTGTCCAGCGCCTGTTCGGCGCCCGGCACGCGCAAGCGCCCCCACAATTGTCCGATCTCCTCGTCCACCCCGAGGATGTTCTGGCTGTAGTCGCGCAACATGCCGTCGAGCCAGTCTTCGAGGCGCCCCGCCTGCGGCAGGTCGCCTCGATGGCGAATCAGTTCCACGCCGCGCCGCAGTTCCGCGACCGTAACCACCGACAGATAGAGTCCCGCATGCTCCTCGGCCGCCCGGTGGAAAAAGTCGATCACGCCCCGGTCCGCCCGACCCCTCTTGCGCAATTCGCTGATGACATTGGTGTCAATCAAATACATGCCCGGCCTCGCCGTCATCGGTACGGGCGAAATCCGCGTCTTCGCCCACCTCCGGGATGCTCGTCAGCACTTGCGCGAAGGTCCTGCGCTGGGGCTTCGCGAGCGCCTTCGAGAGGATGTCGCGATGCTCCGCTTCGGCGCTGCGGCCATGCGCTGCGGCCTGCTCACGCAAGCTCTGGACGAGTTCCTCGTCCACGTTCCGCACCAATAACGTCGCCATGCTCCACCTCCACGCATCGAATGCTATCAATGATAGCACCCAAACGCGAAAAGGCAAGCCTCACCGTTCTACCCCCGGCACGCCCGCCGTTCGTAGAGCGACCAGTCCGGCACCGACTTCACGAGCACCACCTCGCATTCGTCGTTATCGAACAGGTGCGCCGGCAGCGGTTCGGTATGCCGCACGAAGAAATAACGGTACAGACGCCCATCGACCTTGTGCCAGTCGAACGTGCGCGCCTCGGCGATCGCCGCGCCCGGCCGCACGGCAGGAATGTGGTCGGGCTTGAAGCGCACGACCTCGGGCAGGAAGAACGCGAAGTTGAAGTCGACGAAGCCCTTGTTCTCCGCCTGATACCAGAGCGGATACGTGTGATAGGTCCACAGGTTGTGGACGATGTTGCTCTCGGGCGCGTAAATCAGGCTGAGCGCACGCTGACCCGGTTCGGCGGCGGCCAGCAGCGTCTCGAACGGGGCGTTTTCCTGGGCGAAGCGATGCTCGCGTTGCGCGAGCACGCCGAGATAGCACCAGCAGAACAGCACGAGCGCGATCTGCGTCGCGCGCACGCGCGGGGCGGGCCGTGTCGAGCGCCACGACGAGTCGTCGGCGCGGAAGATCAGCACGTAGGCCGGCAGCAGAAACACCGCGAAGCGATGATAGAGCGCGGCGATGCCAAGCCCATCGGAGGGCGCGACGAGCCAGATCGCGACCACCGCGAGCAACGGCAGCCACGCGCTCGGGTCGCGCCGGTTCAGGCGCGCGCCCATGAGCCACGGCGCCGCGAGCAGGAACAGCGCGCCGAGCATGAAGTACCAGTCCTTCATCTCGGTCGCGAGCGTGTAGAGCAGGAAGTTGTAGCTGCGATGCCAGCCGTACGGCCCCGTCCAGTCCCACGCGATGGGCGAGGACGCGGCGGCGGGATCGTTCGGGATCACGAGATCGGCGTGCTTGACGAACCACAGGTACAGCACGATCAGCGCCGCGAGCACCGCGTAGGGCAGCGCCGCGCGCAGCATGGTCAGCGGGCGCCGCGTGAAGCACGGAATGAACGCCGCGCCCACGCCGCAAGCGAACACGAACACCAGCCCGTGCGAGAAAAACAGCACGATGCCGAACGCGCACACGCCGAGCGCGCGCGCGAGCGTCGGCGCCATCGCATAGCGGCGCGCGACGATCAGGAAATAGAGGCCGAGCGGGATCGCGAGCAAGAACGTGTAGAAGCCGTACTGCCACGCGAAGCCGAAGAAGCCGGGCACGAACAGCCAGTCGAGCCGCTCGTCGGCATCGAACGCGCGGCGCAGCGCGACGCCCGCCGCCACCGATGCGAAGTACGCCAGCATCATGAAGAGCTTGAGCGCCGCGAGCACCGGCATCACGAACGAGAACGCGAACGCGAGGCCATAGCCGAGCAGATAGGGCGTGAACCAGTTGATGCGCACGATATCGGCCCACGGCGACGTGCCGGTCACGAGATCGTGCAGCAACGCGACCTGCGCGGCGTGCTGCGGCAGGTCGCCCATCGGCGGGCGCGGCGCGATCCAGAAGAGCGCGCCGGCAAAGAGGGCCGTCGCGAGGTAGATCAATTGGCGCAGGCGCGCTGCGCGGCTCGTCGCGAGGCCGGCTGCGGCCGGCGCGCTGAAAGCGGTGTTCATGGCTGCCCGGTCTCCCATTCGGTGCGCGTGAGTAGCACGGCGCTCAACTCGTCTCGACGCTCGGCGAGTACAGCAGGAACATCGCCGTGAGCAGGCACGCTGCGCCCGCGACCGTCTTGATCGTGACGGTCTCGTTCGTGAACACGCTGAAGACGAGAATTTCGAAGATCGTCACGCCGACCATCAACGGATACGCGATGCTCAGCTCGATCTTCTTGAGCGCGACCGCATAGCAGATGAAACCCGCCGCGTAGGCGCACAGCGCGCCTGCGCGCAGCATCATCGGACGGTCGATGAGCGCGAGCGTGAGCCGGCTGAAATCCTCGCTGGAACGCCCCGCGATACGCAGCAAGATACTGGCCCCCGCGCTGAACGTGCCGCTCAGCAATAGAAATAGTTTGTACATTTCACCATACCTGGAATTGAGCTACAGAATGCCGACGACGACAGAGCGCCTCGTCGCCAAACTAAAGCCCGGGCTCGCGCGCGTATGTTCGCCAGGCAACGCAAGGCCCGGCGCGCGTGCTTCTCCCGCACTTCTTCCACACTTCGCGCGCAAAGTGACGCGCCACGGCAACGGCGGCGCGGCGCTAATGGACAGACGAAAGGGAAACAGGCAGGAAGGACCGGCGGACGCGCCGCCGGTCACGCCAGGGTCAGGCGTTACAGCACGGTGAGCAGCACATCGACCGTGCGTGCGGTCGCGCCGCGATGGCGCGCGGCGAAGGCGGCGGCCGCCGCACCCATCGCGACGCGGCGCGGCTTGTCGGCGAACAGCTCGTTGAGCGCGCGGCCGAGCGCGGCCGGATCGTCGACTTGCAGGGCGGCGCCGGCCGCGACGGCATCGGCGGTGGCCTGGGTGAAGTTGAACACGTGCGGCCCGATCAGTACCGGCACGCCGACCGCGCACGCCTCGATCAAATTCTGCCCGCCGAGCGGCAGCAAACTGCCGCCGATGAACGCGAGATCGGCCGCCGCGTAGTACGCGCCCATCTCGCCCATCGAGTCGCCGAGCAGCACGTCGACGTCCTGCGGCAGCGCGCGCAGGCCCGCGTGCGGCGCGGCGGCGGGCAGCGTGCCCGGCGCCCATTGCGAGCGGCGCGCGAGACGCAGGTTCTTGCGCGCGACCAGCGCCGCAACATCGTCGAAGCGCTGCGGATGGCGCGGCACGAGAATCAGCAGAGCGCCCTCGACGGCGGCCGCCGCGAACGCCTGCAACACCAGTTCCTCCTCGCCTTCGCGCGTACTCGCCGCGACCCACACGGGCCGCGTGCCGATCGCGTGGCGCCATTCGTGGCCGCGCGCCACGAGTTCGGGCGGGCTCGTCATGTCGAACTTGAGGTTGCCGAGCACGGCCACGTTGCGCGCGCCGAGCGCCGTGAGCCGCTCGGCGTCGGCGGGACTCTGCGCGAGCACGCGCGTGAAGCCGCCGAACACGTCGCGCGCCGCGTCGCCGAACTTCGCCGCGCGCCGGAACGAGCGCGCCGACATGCGTGCGTTGGTGAGCACGAGCGGCACGTCCGCGCGGCGGCATTCGTCGATCAACGTCGGCCACACTTCGGTCTCCATCACGAGACCGAGCGAAGGGCGCCACGCGCGCAGAAAGCGCCGCACGGCGCCGGGCATGTCGTAGGGCACGTAGCAGCGCGACACGCGCGCGCCGAACAGCTGCTCGCCCGCTGCGCGCCCGCCCGGCGTCATGTGCGTGAGCAGGATGCGCGCGTCGGGACGTGCGGCCATCAGCGCCTCGATGAGCGGCTGCGCCGCGCGCGTCTCGCCGACCGACACCGCGTGCACCCAGATCAGCGGTGCATCGTCCTCGGGCAGACGGCCCGTGCCGTAGCCGAAGCGCTCGTTGATATGCTCGCGATAGCCGTGCTCGCGGCGCGAGCGGATATACAGCCGCAACACGGCGAGCGGCGCGATCAGCCACCAGGCGGCCCGATAGATCGCCCTCAGCATGGCAGGCGTCCGGCACACGAACGCGAGGCCGCCGCACGCCGCAGCGCGCGCGTCACGAAAAGGGCTCGGCTCAAACCAGCTCCTTGCCCTTCAGGCGCTGGAGGATGCCAAGCGGCGCCCATTCGGGATGGACCATCGCGCCGACCGGCAGGAAGAACGTCTGTTCGAGCATGTACTGCCCCGACATCACCGCGTGCGAGGCGTGATCGGAGAAGCACACCCACACGCAGCCGGGCGGAAACGGCATGGTCTCCTGCGGGCTCGTGCGCTGGTAGTCGAGATCGGCCTTCATGCTGTCGTGCAGATGCACCATCAGATGGTCGTATTCGCTGCGTGGCGACTTCGTGATGTGCAGCAGATGCTGGAGCCACGCCGAGCCAGGCAATTGCGGCTTGATGTGCGGAAGAAAGCGCCTGGCCATGTCCTCGAACGGCTCGCCGACACGCCACACGCGCGGCACGCCATGCGGGTTCACGTTGGTGAACACGCGCAGGATGCGCTCGCCGTAGTTCGGCCGCGACGGGAACGCATCGACGTGCAGGCGGCTGTCGTCCTTGCGCCAGGACGTCTCGCGGGTTTCGACCTGATGCAGGCGCAGGCTCGTCGGCGCGACGCGCAGCTTGCCGTCGTACTCGGGAAAGAGCCCGTCGATCAGCGAACGCGCGCACTGCTGGTAACGCGCGATCAGCGCGCGCACCGCCGACTGCGTGACGGTATCGCCGAGCACGCCGTGCAGCGCGCCGCCGTTCGGATCGAGGCTGATGTTCTTGCGCTTCGGGTCGGCGAGCTTCGGGTCGAGCAGCGCGCGCTCGCCGCCGTCGATTGCGAACTCGAGTTTCGGAAAGTACAGGACCTTGCCCTGCTCGACCGCGTCGACGAGCGTCTCGCGCGGCACCGACAGGTACTGGCCTTGCCAGTCGGCGGAGTCGATGGTGATGATCTGGGATTCGTTCATGGTCGATGGTCGCCCTTGTAAAGCGCTGGAGCGGTGAAACCGTTGGTCTTGCCGGCTGGCCGGTACCCGGCACGGCGCGCGATGCCGATGCCGCTTTGCTTGCCACGTTGCGCTTGCCATGCGTTTTTTGCGCATGGCGTGTGCCGCAGGGTGCCGGGCCGCGCGGCCCGGCTCGCCTGAGCACCGGCGGGCGGCGCGGCGCTACAGCAGTCCGAACCCGGCCAGCGCGTCCTTCACTTGCGACAGTGACGGCGGCGCGCCCGCCGTCCCGAGGTTGACGACGTTCGGGGACCAGTAGCCACCGGTGCGCCACGCGGTCGCGAAATTGTACAACTCGACGCTCGGCCGCTTGAGCGCCGCGGCAATATGCACTAGCCCCGTGTCCACGCCGACCGTGGCCGCCGCACCGTCGATGAGCCCGACCACGGCCGGCAGCGACAGTTTGGGCGGCACGATGGCCGCGCCACCGAACTCGCGCGCGAGACGCTCGCTCGTCGCGCGCTCGGCGTCGCTGCCCCACGGCAAGACGAGCGACGCGCCGCGCCGCACGAGCGCCTGGCCCAGCTCGATCCAGTGCGCGTCGGGCCATTGCTTGTCCGCACGCGAGGTCGCGTGCACGAACACGACGTAGGGCACCGGCAGGTTCAGGCCGACGCGCGCGAACGCCTCGGCGGCGCGCTGCGTGTCGAGGCCGAAGTCGATCTCGTCGGTCGGTTGCGGGGGCGGCGCGTCGAGCGCGGCGGCGACCAGCTGGCGCGTGCGCTCGACGACGTGCGTATGCGGCTCGATGCGCACCGAGCGCTCGTAGAAGAAGCGCACCGGCCATTCGTAGCCCGCGCCTTCGGTGCGATTGCCGAGACCGACGAGCGGCCCGCGCGCCCAGCTCGCCACCCACGCGGTCTTGATGAGCCCCTGGCAGTCGATCACGAGATCGTACTTCTCGGCCGCGAGGGCGCGCCGGAACGCGCCGATCTCGCGCCAGTTCGCCGCCGACAACAAGCGCTTGCGCCAGCGCCGCAGCGAGAACGGGATCGCGCGGCGCACGCCATGCACGAGCTCGACGAGTTCGCGAAAGCTCTCCTCGACCAGCCAGTCGATCTGCGCATCGGGATACCGGCGCCGGATATCGGCGATCGCGGGCATGTTGTGTACGACATCGCCAAGCGACGACACGCGGACGATCAGTATCTTTTGGACGCTCAAGATGGGGAGTCGGCGCGAGCGGGCCGAACGAAGCGGTGAAAGGTCCGCAATTTTAGCGCGGCTGGCCTCATTTAATGGAAAAAGCGCCGCGGCCGCAGGGGCTCAGCGCGGCGCGGCAGGCGGCGGGGACGGCGGGCGTGGCCGCATGCCCGTATGCTCGTCTGCCCCCGCGTGGCAGCGCACCGGCAAAACACAGCGCCGTACAGGCGCCCGCGGCCGCCGCGCTCAGGTCGCCGTAAGCGGGATCAGGCGCGCCTTGGTCAGCGCATAGGAGATCTGCGAAAAGATCACGCTCAGGCTCGATGTGCCGTTCGCGTTCGTACAAGTATCCGAGAAGAAGTCGGCGGGACTGCTCGCGATCGCGAGCATGGTGCCGCACGGCGTCATCGGGTCGTTTGTCGTCGTGGTGGTGGTCGTCTTCTTGCCGTTCTTCGTCGTCGTGGTGGTCGTCGTCACCGAGTCGCTGCAGGTGGCCGAGGCCGACTCGCCGCCGATGTACGCGATCGTGTAGATCGTCGTGCCGGCCGTCTTGGCCGGGGTAGCGGCATCGACGGCCGCCTTGCATTCGGCTCCCGCCGTGCTCGAGAAGGTGCTGCCGAGCTGAGTCGTCGATGACGATGCGTCGCCGTCGCTCAACAAGATGATGGCGTTCTGGCCAGGTGGAGTCTGCGTGGACGACTCCGCCACCAGCGCGCTTTGAGCGGCCGTGATCGCCTCCGCGTAGAAGGTGCCGAGACCGCCCTTGGCCGCGAGGCCCGAGCAGCCCGACTGGCCGCCGAGCGCCTGCACCAGCGCCGAACTCGTGTTGACCGCGCCCGAGCCGTTCAGAAAGCCGGTGCCGAGCGTCGCGACCTGATAACCGGTGGCGAGCGTCGGCGTGGTCGAACTGCCCTTCGGCACCGTCGGAACACTTGAGTAACTGCCCCCGGTGGCCGGCTGCGTGCTGCTGCACGCGAAGTTGTATTGCTGCGTCATCGGCGGAAACATCATCAGCCCGACGTTGTCGCCGGCATTGGAAAGTTGCGTGAGAAGCTGCAACGCGCCCGCTTTCGCACACTGGATCCGCGTCGCGGTCTTGCCGTTGAGCTTGCAGTTGCTATCGCTGTCGTTCATCGACGCAGTCGTGTCGAGCACGATCATCACGTTGTACTGCGCGGGCTGCGCGCCGCCGCCCGCGCCCGCCTTCGAGGTGGCCGAAACGGTCTGCGTCGTGATGCCGAACACGCTCGCGAAGTACATGGGCACGCTCGCCTGCTGCGTGACCTGGATGCCGTTGTACTTCGAGACCGCCTTCTGGTACGGCAGCACTTCGGTCGTCGCCGAGAGCTGCAGGCCGGATACCTCCGTGCTCGTCACGCTCACGTTGCCCGCGAGTGCGTTGCTGGTCGCGCTCTGCTGGCCCGCCGCGTAGGACTGCGCGTGGCCCGAGGCGACCTCCCAGGTCTGCGTCCACAGGTCCATCGCGCCCGCGAGCGCGGCGGCATCGGTGGCCGCCTGCAGGCGCCGCTGCGCGTAGACGACGTTGGCGATGTCGACGCCGAGCGCGGCAAAGCCGATCAGCGCGACCATCGACGCGGCGACCACGATCGCCACGGCGCCGCGCTGCCTTGTCCGGGCTCGCGCCGCAGTGCGGGCGTAACGGTTGCGTAGTGTTCTCATGATCCCCTCCCCTGAGTCGTTCTACGTTTTGTTCACTGCACCCGCGCGATCGAGGTCGCCGTGATGGTCGCGGGCATCGCGAGGCCCGGCAGCGTGGTGTCGCAAAGCGGCGCGAAGTTGAACGTCACCGAAACCGCGGCGGCTTCGCCCTGCCCGGCGGTGAGCGCCGACGCGCAATCGGTGTCGGTCGAACAGGGCGTACCCGCCACCGAGCGCAGAATCTGCAGGCTCGAACCCATCTGGCCGACCACGTCCGACACCTGCAGCACCGTGCCCGTCGAAGGACTGGCGTTACCGCGCTGACCCGCCAGGTACTGCGCGCCGACCATCGCCGCATTGGCCGCGACCGCATAGTTCATGACGAGCCAGCCGACCTGCGCGACGCCGATCGTGAGCGCGATCAGCATCGGCGTGACGAGCGCCAGTTCGACGGCGGCCACGCCTTTTTCGCGCCGTCGCGAGCGTGCTTTGAATCGTTGGTTCATCGCGTGCTTCCTCCCTCGTCGGTGGTCTGGCTCACTGCACGAGCGACGCGGTCGTCACCGTCTGGGTCGTCGGCAAGAGCGTGCCGAGTCCGTCGAGACTGCCGGTGAAGAGCGGCTTGAACGTGTAGTTGAGCGACACGGCCGCCTGGGTGCCGGCCACGGGCGCGTCGGTGCTGCTGCCAAGCGCCGAGGTGCAAGTGACATCATTCGCGCAGACCGTGCCGCCCACCGAGAGCACGATCGTCGTCGCGTTCGCGAGCACGCCGGTCTGTTGCTCAATCGCGTTGACGGTGTCCGTGTACGGCGTGCCGAAACCGCGCTCCATCGAGAGCTGACGCGCGCCGGTCGCGGCCGCGCTTTGCAGCACGACGTAGCTCATCATCCACCACGCCAGCTGCGCGATGCCGAACAGCATCGCGAGCAGCACCGGCAGGGTCAGCGCGAATTCGACGGCCGTCGCGCCCCGTTGTCGTCTCTTCATGATCGTTCTCATCGGCCGCACCGTTCAGTTGCCGCCGCCCATTGCGGGCACGAGCGAGCGGTAGATATGCAGGAACGCCGGCCCCATCAGCACCGTCATCAGCACGGGAAAGATGCAGAACATGAGCGGGAAGAGTAGCTTGAGCGCGATCTTCGCGGCCTGCTCCTCGGCCCGCATGCGCCGGCGCGTGCGCAGCGTGTCCGAGAGCACGCGCAGCGAGGTGCCGATGCTGGTGCCGAAGCGCTCGGCCTGGATCAGCATCGTTGCGAACGCATCGATATCGTCGACGCCGGTGCGCATCGAGAAATTGCGCAACGCTTTTTCCTTCGAGAAACCCGAGCGCATTTCGAGCAGCATCAACTCCAGTTCGCTGGCGATCACGGGGCTGCGCAGACGGATTTCCTCGGCCACTTTCATGAGCGCCGCATCGAGTCCGAGGCCCGCTTCGACACAAACGGTCATCAGATCGATCGCATCGGGGAAGTCCTCGAAAATCGTGCGCTGGCGCTGCGCGACGAAGCGCGCGAGCACGAAGCTCGGCAGGTAGTAGCCGAGCGCGGCGAGCAGCACGAGGATCAGCGAGAACTGCGCGGTGGTCGTATGCACGGACCACTGCGTGAGGCACACGGCAGCAGTGAGCGGCCACGAAATCGCGAGTGCCGTGCGCGCGGCGAAGTAGATCGCGAGCGAGCCCGGCGAGCGCCAGCCCGCATTCATCAGGCGCACGCGCAGCGCGGAGACTTCCCAGCCCTCCTTGGGCACCGAGAGCTTCGAGATCGGCTGCGAAATCTCGACGAGCTTGTCGAACCAGGCGCCGTCCTCGCCCGCCGCCGCATTGACCGCCGGCGCCGCGCCGCCCGCCTGCTCGACGCGCTGGCGCAAATCGCGCGGCCCGAACAGATGCATGACGCCGAAGCTCACGGCGACCACGCCCGCGAACAGGCACGCGAGCATCAGCCACTGGGTCGTATCGAGTGATGGCATGTCGTTTCCCCCGTCGATGTGGTGGTTCGCTTCAGACGCGGATGCGCACGATGCGCCGGATCCACAGCACGCCGAACGCCATCGCACTGAGCGCGACCTCCGAGAGCCGGATGCCGGACGGGTCCTGCCACAGCACCGCGAGAAAACCCGGGTTCGAGACGCTGATGAGGGCCGCCGCGCCGACCGGCAACAGGCCGAGCACCCACGCCGACATCTTTCCTTCGGCCGCGAGCACGCGCACTTTGTCGTACAGCTTGAAGCGCTCGCGCACGAGGCTCGCGATGCCGTCGAGCAGTTCGGCGAGATTGCCGCCCGTCTCGCGCTGGATCAGCACCGCGATCACGAAGTAGCGCAGGTCGCGCACCGGCATGCGCCGCGCGAGTCCCGCGAGGGCTTCGTTGAGCGGCACGCCGTAGTTGATTTCGTCGAACGTGATGCGAAACTCGCCGCCCATCGGCTCGGCGAACTCGGTGCCGACCAGATCGATCGCACCCGAGAACGCATGCCCCGAACGCAGCGCGCGAGCCAGCATGTCGCACGCCTCGGGCAGCTGCTGCTCGAAGCGCAGCAAGCGGCGCGCGCGGCAATGACGCACGTAGAGCACCGGCAGCAGCGCGACGACCACGGCGATGGCGACGAGCGCCGGCCAGCCGAGCGGCACGAACAGCGAGCCGAACAACACGGCGAGCGGCAGCGCGGCACAGGTCGCGATGAGACGCCCGACCGACCAGCCCGTGCCCGACTGCAGCAGCCACGCCTCGATCGAACGGATGCCCGGCATCTTCAGCAAGAGCCACCCGACGAGCGACTTGTCGCTCAGCATGTGCGACTTGAGGATCGAGAGCGCTTCCTTGCGCGCGTCGCCGCCCGCCGCGAGCGCCTCGATGCGAGCGTCGATACGACGGGCATGCGCGCCGTAGCGGCTCGTCCACCATTCGTACGCGCCCTCGAAACCGAGCACCACCGTGACGAACAGCAGCACGATGGCCGTGATGAAGATCGGACTCATGCGGGTCTCCTGGATGACAACGTGCGGCTCACTTCGTCTCGAAGCGGCGGCCGGGGTCGAAGATGTTGTCGGGCAGATTCACCCCGAACGCCTGCAGCCGCTCGCCGAATTGCGGGCGCACGCCGGTCGCGCAGAAATGGCCGCGCACGTTGCCGTCGCCATCGACGCCGGTGCGCCGGAACGTGAAGATCTCCTGCATGTTGATCACGTCGCCCTCCATGCCGGTCAGCTCGGAGATGCTCAGGATCTTGCGGCGCCCATCGGTCAGGCGCGCGGCCTGCACCACGACCGAGATCGCCGAGGCGATCTGCTGGCGCATGGTGCGCGGCGGCAGCGCGAGACCCCCCATGCTGATCATGTTTTCGAGCCGCGTGAGCGCATCGCGCGGTGTGTTCGCGTGGATCGTCGCGAGCGAGCCTTCGTGGCCGGTGTTCATCGCGTTCAACATGTCGAGCGCTTCCGCGCCGCGCACTTCGCCGAGGATGATGCGATCGGGCCGCATCCGCAGCGCGTTGCGCACGAGCGCGCGCTGCGTGATCTCGCCACGGCCCTCGATGTTGGGCGGACGCGTTTCGAGCCGCAGCACGTGTTCCTGGCGCAGTTGCAGCTCGGCGGCGTCCTCAATCGTGACGATGCGCTCGTCGTTCGGAATGAAGCCCGAGAGCAGATTGAGCAGCGTGGTCTTGCCGCTGCCCGTGCCGCCCGACACCAGCATGTTGACCTTGGCGCGCGCGAGGCCGTCGAGCACCTGCGCCATCGGCGGGGTGAGCGATTGCAGCTCGATCAGGTCGGCGACCTGCAGCGGCGTCGCGGAGAAACGCCGGATCGACACGAGCGGACCGTCCACCGCCGAGGGCGGAATGATCGCGTTCACACGCGAGCCGTCGGGCAGGCGCGCATCGACCATCGGGCTCGATTCGTCGATGCGGCGGCCTACGCCCGAGACGATCTTCTCGATCACCTTCATCAGATGAGCGTCGTCGTAGAACGTGATGTCGGTCAGTTCGAGCCGGCCCCGGCGCTCGACGTAAGTCTGCTGGCTCGTATTGACGAGAATGTCGGACACACTGGGATCGCGCAGCAACACTTCGAGCGGGCCGAAGCCGAACATCTCGTCGTAGACGTCGATGACGAGCTGGCGGCGCTCGGGATCGTTCGCGGGCGACTTGCGCTCTTCGAGAATGCGCCCGATCAACGCGCCGATCTCGTGGCGCACCTGCTCTTCCTGCATGCGCGACAGACGCTCCAGCTCGACTTGTTCGAGCACAGCCTGATGCATTTCGTACTTGAGCTTCTGATAGCCCTCGGACTTCGCGCGCGCGGCGCTCGCCGTGTTCTCGGCGCGCTCGGCGAGCGCGGGTTCGAGGCGTTGCGCGAAGATCTGTTCTCGAAGCGACATGGCGGATTCTCCTGTGGCTTACATCGTGCCGAGCTTGGCCGGCGCGTTACGGCCCACGAGGCGCGCGAGCAGCGACTCGCTCTTCGCGCCGCGCTCCGCCTTCTCGCGCGATGGCGCGGCGACGTGCTCGGCGAGCGTTTGCAGACTGCGCGTGACGGGGCTGTTGCGCGCCGCGACCGCGATCGGCAGGCCCTGGTTCACGGCGTCGGAGACCGCGCGCAAGTCGTCGGGGATGACCTGCCAGGGCCGCATGCCGAGCACTTCCTCGGTGACTTCGCGGGCACGCTCGCCGTGCCGCGTATAGCGGTTCAGCAGCAGACGCAGACGCTCGGGCGCATAGCCGAGCGAGCCGAGAATCTCGCGCAGCCGACGCCCCGCCTGCAGATGCGGCATGCTCGCCTGCAAGACGATATGGATCTGGTCGCTGCGATCGAGCGCGAGCATCGAGAGCGGATTGATCGTCTGGCCGAGATCGAGGATCACGCAGTCGTAGCGCGGCGTCGCCACGCCGAGAATCCATTCGAGCCGCTCGGCGCGGATCTCGCCCGCCTTCACCGGATCGCCCGCGCCCGCGAGGATGTCGAAGTTCGGGCTCACGTGCATGACGCTCGCCTCGAAGAACGCGACATCCATGCGCTCGACTTGCGCGCACAACTGTTCGAGCGTCGAGGGCGGCGTCTCGGCGGTGACGAGAAACGCCGCATCGGCATAGAGCTGGTTCAGGTCGATCAGCAACACGCGCTGCGCCTGTCTCGACGCGACCAGATGCGCCACGTTGGCCGCGATGAAACTCGTACCGACACCGCCCTTGCACGACATGAACGAGACGATGCGCGTCGCGTGCTGGCCGGGGCTCACGCGCTGGCCATGCGCGCGTTCGAGCGCATCGGCGATCGTGTGGCGATCGGGCGGGCCGCTCAACACATCGCGAAAGCCCGCGCGCATCGCCGCGATCAGCGCTTCGGGACTCGCCTGCGGCAGAAGCAGGATGCAGGTGAGCCGTTCGTGCCGGCGGCACAGTTCCGTGACGGCGGGAAGATCGGCATCGGCGATCGATGCCGCGTCGACAATCAGCACGTCGAAGGCCTCCAGCGTGTCGCCGCGCGCGGCGAGATCGGAGGGCCTGCCCATCGAGCGCGTGGTCCGGTACGTGCCGCACTCATTGATGAGCCGCGCGATCTGGGCAAGCCGGCCAGCGTCGGTCGAAGTGGTGAGGATGTCGATCATGATTCGTAGTACCTCGTGCGTGCCGTGTCGTGCGCCCGTGGAGCGTGTGGCCGCCACGGGCGTGGTGCGTGTTACTGGCTGCCACCGCCGCCGCCTCCGCTCACGCCCATCGTGAAGGCGTTGTTGGTGGCCGGTGGCTGCTGGAACGACTTGTCGTACAGGTTCAGCGCGGACGTGGCGGACTTGCCGTCGATGCCCTGCGTCGTGACCCCATGCTCGGCCGCGTCCGGGTCGATGATCTGGGCTTGCACCGCGGTCTGCACGGCCTCGCCGAAATGCGACTCCCAGACCGGCGAACTGCTCATGCAGCCCGCGAGCGGCGCGGCGAGCGCCAGCGCGACGATGTATTCGAGTTTCATGGCGTTCCCCTTCCCCTCGGAGTCAGTGGACGGCGCCGGCGGCGGCGACGGTGCTGCCTGCGTCGCCGGACGCGAGCCGGGCTGCGTTGCCTTCGATGCGGGCAATGCGCGTGGTGTCATCCTCGGCGGCGGGCGCAGCGGTCGCCTGGGTCGCCGGTGCGGGCGCGGGCATCGGTGGCGGTGGCGTGGCCGCCGCGGCGGCTTGCTCGGCGAGGCGCGCGGCGTCGCGCTCGATGCGCGCTGCCCGCGCCTCGGCATCGGCTTGCGTCGTGGGCGGCGGCGCCGCCTCGGTCAGCGGCTGCACCGTGACTGGTTGCGTGCTCACCGGTTGCGCGACGGGTTGAGCAGCAGCCGGTTGCACGACGACCGCTTGCGGCGGCGCGGCCATCGTCACCGGTCCCGTCTGCGTCGCCGGTGCGCCCGGATTGGCCGGCTGCGACGGCGCCACGGCAGGCTGGCCAGGCACAGCAGGCTGGGCAGGCGCGAAGCGGCCCTGCTTGCTCGCGACACGGCCTTCCATGTTGCCGGTCGCGTAGACGTCGGCTTCAAGCGGCTGCGAGAAACTGTCGGTCGGCATCGGCAATTGCGCGACGTTCTTCACCGGCTTCACCAGATGCGGCGTCACGATGAAGATCAGCTCCGAGCGATCCTGCTGGAACGAGGTGCTGCGAAACAGCGCGCCGAGCACGGGAATTTCGCCGATCCCCGGTATCGCCTTGAGCGAGCCCGAGATGTTGTTGCTCATGAGCCCGCCGATCGCGAACGATTCGCCGTCACCCATCTGCACCGTCGTCGAGGCGCGCCGCGTCGTAATGAGCGGCAGGATCGTCGTGCCGTTGACGTTGGCCGCGCTCAGCGTGACGCCGGTCGGCGAAAGCTCCGACACTTCCGGCGCCACCTTCAAGTTGATGCGGCCATTGCCGAGCACGGTCGGCGTGAACTTCAGGCCGACGCCGAATTCCTCTTCCTGCAGCGTGATCGCCGTCGCCCCGGTGCCCGAGCCGCTTTGCGGCACCGGAATGAACACTTCGCCGCCCGCGAGGAAGGTCGCCTCCTGGCCGCTGATCGTCACGAGGTTAGGCTCCGCGAGAATCTTGACGAGGTTGTCGGTCTTCTGCGCATCGACGGCGATATTGAAGGGCTTGTTGTTCGCCTTCGAGATTCCGAACGCGCTGGACACACCGGCAAGCAGGTTCGAGACGAGCCCGCCGGTCCACGAGCCGAAGCCGCCCTGGATATTGACGGCGGCGCCGAGCTGGTCGATGAGCGTCTTGTCGACCTCGGCGACCTTCACTTCGAGCATCACCTGCTGCGGCGCGTCCACCATCATCATGTTGATGACGCCGCCCGTCTTCGCGCTATTGGAGCCGGGCTGGCTCACGCCGAATACCTTGGCGATCTCCATGGCTTGCTGGGCCGCCTGCGCGCTCGACACGTGGCCCGCGAGCACCAGATTGTCGGCGGCCGTGGACACGCGGATATCGCGCTCGCCCGGCAGCAGTTGCGCAAGCGCGGTCTGCAGGCCGCCCGCATCGGCGCTCACGATCACGTCGATGACCTGACACGCGCCGCTCCGGCCCTGCACGATCATGTTGGTCGTGCCGACCGCCTGGCCCACCAGATAGAGCGTCTGCGGCGACACCATGGTCGATTGCGCGATCTCGGGGTTGCCGATCGTGCGGTTGCGCACGGGTTCGTCGATCGGCACCAGGGTCGACTTGCCGAGCGGCACCACGACGCTGCTTTCGCCCCGGATCGGGCCGACGCAGTTCGGCCCGCGCAGCGGTCCGGCCACGGCCTTCGGCGCGCCCTGGCTGCCAGGCGTCGGTCCCATGCTGATGGTCATCTGCATCGGTCCTTTACCGGAACCGGCCGGCAGCGGCACGGCCGCGCCCTTGCCCGCATCGGCCGCTTCCTGTGCCGTGGCCGGGCTCGCGTGAGGCAAGCCCACGGCAAGGCAGATGGCCAGCGCCACGCTTACCGGAAGGCGACCCCGCACGCGCAACCGGCTGGAATACTTTTGTTCGGTATCCATATCGTTATGCCCCGTTGTCTACAGCGTGTTTAATGCGGCCAGCCTTGTCATCCGTCGCGCACGACAAATCATGTGGTCCCGTGCGCGCGAGCCGCGTCGTCTTCGCTCAGAAACACTCCTGACTGCCGTTCACGCCTGCCAGCACGCCCACGCAATCGCGCTTGGGTTCCGCACGCGTCGCATACTTGACGCGCACGGGCTTGGGCGCCGCCGGTGCCGAGGCCGGCTGCGCCACGGGCGCGGGCCTGCCGAGCAAGGTCTCCTTGGTCGCGCCGCCGGTCGCGAGCGTGTTGGCATCGACTTGATTGCGCAGCACCAGCGACAGCGTGCCGACGCTGCGCGCGAGGTCGAGCTTCTCGGCCTGATCGGGCGACACTTCGAGCGTGACGGCATTGACGACCTTGGGCGCCGTGTCGTCGCGATTGACCTGCTGGGCGACCGCGAGCACCAGAATCTTTTCGAGCACGATCTTCGAGATGCTCTGCTGGGAGCCTGCCTTCGTCTCGGGCTCCTGGGTGTTGACGATCACGTCCACGTAATTGCCCGGCAGCGCGAAACCCGCGACGCCGACCACATCGTTGACGCGCACGGTGATCGCGCGATGCCCCTCGCCGATCACGGCCGAAAGTCCGCCCTTCGTGCCCGCCGGCGCGAGCTTCGACTCGAGCACGGGCTCGCCGCGCGCGAGACTCGCGCGCACCACGCGGCCTTCGAGCAGCTTCGGATTTGCGAACGTGCCGGACGGCACGCTGTCCTTGGGCCAGTTGATGGTGTGAACCATCGTTTCATTGAGCGGCTGGCCGAGACTGACATCGTCGCTGGCGACGGACACGGGCACGGTCGTGCCCGAGGACGCCTGCATGAGCCAGCGCGATGCGAACATCACGGCGACCAGACCCGTCAGCATGGCAATCACCAGCATGACGAGAGCGCGGCTGTTTTTCATGTGCTCCTCCTCGTACTCATCGATGTAGACCGGCGGCGTGACGACAAGCGCACCCACGCTCCGGAATGAACCCGGCGGCGTCGCGTTAGTTCGCGAGACTCCAGAGCATGCCGAGCGTTCCCGCCGCGATGGCGACGGCGTAGGGAATGGTGCCGATCGATTCGGCCGGCAGCTGGTCGGGCGGCACGAATTTGCGTCCGGGCTGCCAGAGCGCACTGAGAAGAAAGCCGAGGTTCTTGAGGAGAGGCCGCACACGGCCGCGCCGCAGCGCGAGCGCGAGACCCCAGACGCCGCCCGCAAGGAAGGTGATGAGCGCGACGCTGAAGGTCATGTCCGGGCCGACCCATGCGCCGACGCCCATCAGCAGCTTGACGTCGCCGGCCGCCATGCCGCCGAGCAGATAGACGGGCAGCAGCAGCACGAGTCCGGTGAGGATGCCTTCGATCCATTGCGCGGCGCCGCCGAGCGGCCCGCGCAACCACACCTGCACCGCGAACGCGAGGACGAGTCCGGCCGCGACGAGCACATTGGGCACGCGGCGCGCCACGAGGTCCGTGCTGGCCGCGAGCACCACGAGCACGGTCACGGCCAGTGGAATCGGTTGCGGCGGAAGTTGCGTGATGATCATGTTGCCCCCGTACTGCTTTTTTCTTGTTCAGCCCATGGCTGCGGTGAACCTGGTGACGAACAGCTGAAACGCCCCGCTCACCGAACCACCCAGTAATCCGACTGCTGTTGCTACGGCGCCTGCGATCATCGATACGATCAGTGCGTATTCGACGGCTGTTGCGCCTAGTTCATCTTTTGCGAACTGCCTGGCAATTGCACTTGTCGTGGTCATTGCCGTCTCCCGCTAAAGCTACGTGGTCTATGCGTTACTTCTGGCGTGAGAACTGTGTTTGGTGTTGCCGCCCGAGCGGCCTTGGTCGTGGTCGGCCGGGCGGAAACTGGCCAACGATTACTTGACGGCAGGAAGCGCGGTCGTGATAGCAGTGAATGCGTTGTTGATCTGGGTGCCGAGCGTGGTGACGGTCGCGATGATGATGGCAGCGATAAGAGCGACGATCATTCCATACTCAACCGCCGTCGCGCCGCTTTCGTCGTTGATGAATTGCTTTGCCGTAGCGATGATGTTTTGCATGTTTTTTTCTCCACAAGTTAGATTAACTTCGAACCCCCGAGCTGCCTGTGGCCTCATGGGATGCTGCGGTTTGAAAACACATTCATTGTTCAGGCGATTCATTTGTACCCGATGCAAACTGCATGCTTGGTGCGCTAGCCCACGCATGCAGACATTTGAGCCGGGAGGCCTCTCGGCACCGTGTTGGATTCGTCACACAAGAGCCGGAAAGCGCTGTCAAATCAACCAGGAAAACGTTTGCGCATCAAGCACTGCATTAAATCGTTGCGCATACCGACATCAGGATTGCCTGGCAATACCGTGGCGTTTTCGCAACCGCGCGAACCCAATCGGCATAGGGGACGGCCATGAGGCCGTACCCCTGCCACACCACCCGGCATGCGGGTCCGCACCGGGCGGTTCGGGAAGTTGAGGTTATGAGAGTCGGGGTACGCCCAACTGGTCGAAGTAGGCGATGGTCAGCACACGCTTGAGCGCACCGTTGCTGTTGCGCCACCAGCAACGACTGTTCGCCGCCACTTGTCGCGCCACCGCAGCCGATGCCCCCAGCGCACGCAGTTCCCGGTAGATGGTGGCGCCACGGCGCCAGTGCTTAAGCTGAATGGCACGCAACCGGTGACGCAGCCACTCGTCCAGTGCTAACCAGACGCGCGGCGTTTGCGCCAGCCGGAAGTACGCCTTCCAGCCCTGCACGTAAGGCCGTAACTGTTCCACCACTTCCTTCATGCTGCGCCCGCCGGATCGGCGAGTCGCCTGACGGATGCGGTGTTTGAACGCCAGCAGCGGTTTGGCCGCCACCTTGCGTTTGACCACCCCACCCGCAGCCACCCACAGGCTGTAGCCCAGAAACTTGCGACCAAACACACTGGCCACTGCGCTTTTGGTCTCGTTGACCTTCAGACGCAGTCGCCCGTACAGGCGTCGCAACAGTGCCATCACCCGCTCGCCCGCCCGGCGGCTACGAACATACACATTCGCATCGTCGGCGTAGCGTGCGAAGCAATGACCCCGTCGCTCCAGTTCCTTGTCCACCTCGTCGAGCAGCACGTTGGCCAGCAACGGGGATAGCGGCCCACCCTGTGGTGTGCCCTGATCTCGCTGCTGCACCACCCCGCCATCCATGATGCCGCTGTTCAGATACGCACGGATCAGCCGGATCGCCCCGGCGTCGCCAATGCGTTTCTGTAAGCGCTCGATCAGGATGTCGTGGTTGACCCGGTCAAAGAACTTCTCCAGATCAACGTCCACCACGATTCGCCGTCCCGACTGCACGTACGATTGCGCGGCAAGTACCGCGTCGTGCGCACGCCGTCCCGGCCGGAAGCCGTAGCTGTGCTCGCTGAAGGTCGGATCCAGAACCGGTTGCAGCACCTGCAGCAGCGCCTGCTGGATCAACCGGTCAGTCACCGTCGGGATGCCAAGCTCGCGCTCGCCTCCGTCCGGCTTCGGAATCGTCACCCGACGTACCGGACTGGGCCGGTACGTCCCCTCGAGCAATTGTTCACGGATCGCAGGCCACGCCCTCACCAGATGACGCGACGTCTGGTCAATGTCCAGACCGTCCACGCCAGCGGCTCCCTTGTTCGCCCGTACCCGTTTGAACGCCTGCTTCAGGTTCTCTCTCGTCAGTGCTGCTTCCAGCAACGCTGACCCCGTGTCCCCGGATTCATGGCGCGGGCCGCAGACTTCGTCGCTCACGGGTACGCGTGCAGCTTCACCGCGCGCTACTCCCGCTCGCCCCGTTTGCACGGGCATCTGACGCATTGCCTGTCGCATCGACATGACGTTGGACACTCCTTCCCGTTTGGCCCTTCGTCACCAGCTTCGGCCTCATCGACCTGTCCTGTGACTACTACGGCCTCTGCTGACTTCTCGCTCCGGCTCGACGCCGTTGCCCTTTCAGGCACGAGGCGAGATCTCCCCAGGTAAGAGCGCAATCCTTCACCGCACAACCGCCGCATTTACGATGCCTGATCCTTGACCACGAGAGCTTCGCGCTTCATTGCGCGCTCGCCCTGATCGGCACCGCCTCATATCCGGTTCTTGTTCATCGGCTCGCAGTTTCGCTCCACGCTTCCTCCCCACGCTCGGTCGCCCTCACGCAGTTGCGCTTTGCTTCGTTCGCTGTGGTCAACTCACGATGGGACTTGCACCCACAAGATTGCGCCCATGCTGGGCGCACAATCGGCATAGGGGACGGCCATGAGGCCGTACCCCTGCCACACCACCCGGCATGCGGGTCCGCACCGGGCGGTTCGGGAAGTTGAGGTTATGAGAGTCGGGGTACGCCCAACTGGTCGAAGTAGGCGATGGTCAGCACACGCTTGAGCGCACCGTTGCTGTTGCGCCACCAGCAACGACTGTTCGCCGCCACTTGTCGCGCCACCGCAGCCGATGCCCCCAGCGCACGCAGTTCCCGGTAGATGGTGGCGCCACGGCGCCAGTGCTTAAGCTGAATGGCACGCAACCGGTGACGCAGCCACTCGTCCAGTGCTAACCAGACGCGCGGCGTTTGCGCCAGCCGGAAGTACGCCTTCCAGCCCTGCACGTAAGGCCGTAACTGTTCCACCACTTCCTTCATGCTGCGCCCGCCGGATCGGCGAGTCACCTGACGGATGCGGTGTTTGAACGCCAGCAGCGGTTTGGCCGCCACCTTGCGTTTGACCACCCCACCCGCAGCCACCCACAGGCTGTAGCCCAGAAACTTCCGACCGAACACACTGGCCACTGCGCTTTTGGTCTCGTTGACCTTCAGACGCAGTCGCCCGTACAGGCGTCGCAACAGTGCCATCACCCGCTCGCCCGCCCGGCGGCTACGAACATACACATTCGCATCGTCGGCGTAGCGTGCGAAGCAATGACCCCGTCGCTCCAGTTCCTTGTCCACCTCGTCGAGCAGCACGTTGGCCAGCAACGGGGATAGCGGCCCACCCTGTGGTGTGCCCTGATCTCGCTGCTGCACCACCCCGCCATCCATGATGCCGCTGTTCAGATACGCACGGATCAGCCGGATCGCTCCGGCGTCGCCAATGCGTTTCTGTAAGCGCTCGATCAGGATGTCGTGGTTGACCCGGTCAAAGAACTTCTCCAGATCAACGTCCACCACGATTCGCCGTCCCGACTGCACGTACGATTGCGCGGCAAGTACCGCGTCGTGCGCACGCCGTCCCGGCCGGAAGCCGTAGCTGTGCTCGCTGAAGGTCGGATCCAGAACCGGTTGCAGCACCTGCAGCAGCGCCTGCTGGATCAACCGGTCAGTCACCGTCGGGATGCCAAGCTCGCGCTCGCCTCCGTCCGGCTTCGGAATCGTCACCCGACGTACCGGACTGGGCCGGTACGTCCCCTTGAGCAATTGTTCACGGATCGCAGGCCACGCCCTCACCAGATGACGCGACGTCTGGTCAATGTCCAGACCGTCCACGCCAGCGGCTCCCTTGTTCGCCCGTACCCGTTTGAACGCCTGCTTCAGGTTCTCTCTCGTCAGCGCTGCTTCCAGCAACGCTGACCCCGTGTCCCCGGATTCATGGCGCGGGCCGCAGACTTCGTCGCTCACGGGTACGCGTGCAGCTTCACCGCGCGCTACTCCCGCTCGCCCCGTTTGCACGGGCATCTGACGCATTGCCTGTCGCATCGACATGACGTTGGACACTCCTTCCCGTTTGGCCCTTCGTCACCAGCTTCAGCCTCATCGACCTGTCCTGTGACTACTACGGCCTCTGCTGACTTCTCGCTCCGGCTCGACGCCGTTGCCCTTTCAGGCACGAGGCGAGATCTCCCCAGGTAAGAGCGCAATCCTTCACCGCACAACCGCCGCATTTACGATGCCTGATCCTTGACCACGAGAGCTTCGCGCTTCATTGCGCGCTCGCCCTGATCGGCACCGCCTCATATCCGGTTCTTGTTCATCGGCTCGCGGTTTCGCTCCACGCTTCCTCCCCACGCTCGGTCGCCCTCACGCAGTTGCGCTTTGCTTCGTTCGCTGTGGTCAACTCACGATGGGACTTGCACCCACAAGATTGCGCCCGTGCTGGGCGCACAAAGAAAAAGGCCAGGAAACGATGATCGTTTCCTGGCCTTGCATAAAGCGCGCAGTACAGCGCGCGTGCAATCAGAACGGCAGCTTGGCGTCCGGCTTCTCCGCGAGAATCACGCGGCGGAAGTCGCTCTGAATCCGCTTGAGCGCTTCATCGTCATCAGCCTCGAAGCGCATCACGACGACCGGCGTCGTATTCGACGAGCGCGCAAGCCCGAAGCCATCCGGATACTCGACGCGCAGACCGTCGATCTTCACGACGTCATCGGCATCGGGGAACGTTGCGCTCTTTTGCAGACGCGCGATCAGTTCGAAGTTCTCGCCTTCTTCGAGCTTCAGCTGCAACTCAGGCGTCGAGTGCGAGTTGGGCAGGCTGTTGAGCAGCGCGCTCGGGTCCTGCGTGCGCGTGAGAATCTCCAGCAGACGCGCGCCCGTATAAAGACCGTCATCGAAGCCATACCAGCGGTCCTTGAAGAACACGTGGCCGCTCATCTCACCCGCGAGCGGCGCACCCGTTTCGCGCAGCTTCGCCTTCACGAGCGAATGCCCGGTCTTCCACATGAGCGGCACGCCGCCCTTGTCCTTGATCCACTTGCCGAGATTGCGCGTGCACTTGACGTCGAAGATGATCTGCTTGCCCGGATTGCGCGTGAGCACATCCTCCGCGAACAGCATCAGCTGGCGGTCCGGGTAGATGATCTGGCCATCCTTGGTGACGACACCAAGACGATCGCCGTCGCCGTCGAACGCGAAGCCCACTTCGGCATCGGTTTCCTTCAATGCGCGGATCACGTCCTGCAGATTCTCGGGATGCGCGGGATCGGGATGGTGATTCGGGAACGTGCCGTCGATCTCGGTGAAGAGTTCGACCAACTCGCAACCGAGCGCCTTGAACAGACGCGGCGCCAGCTCGCCCGCCACGCCGTTACCGGTGTCGACGACGATCTTCATCGGCCGCGCGAGCTTCACGTCGCCCACGATGCGATCGACGTACGCATCGACGATGTCGTAGTCGGCATAGCTGCCGGCGCCCGACTCGAAGCGGTTCTCGACGATGCGTTGATGCAGGCCGAGAATCTGCTCGCCGTAAATGGCCGCGCCGCGCAACACCATCTTGAAGCCGTTGTAGTCGGGCGGATTGTGGCTACCCGTCACGACGATGCACGAATCGACGCGACGCTCGCCACTCGCGAGCTGAAGCGGTACGCTCGCGGCGAAGTAGCCGACCGGCGTCGGCACCATGCCGACATTGACGACATCGACGCCCGCAGCACGCAGGCCATCGGCCAGCGCGCCGACCAGTTCGGGACCGGAGAGCCGTCCATCGCGTGCGACCACCACGGCGTCGCCGCCCTGCGCGCGCACTTCACTGCCGAATGCGCGGCCGATGGCGCGGGCTGCATCGACATCGAGTGTCTTGCCGACCACACCGCGAATATCGTATGCCTTGAAAATCGATTTCGAAATCATGATTGAACTCACAAGGTGCAATGAAAACGGGAACATCTATCGATAACACAGGTTTGCCAACCGCCCGCTTCCCCGTTACTCAGAGTCATACCCGTTACAAACTATAATGGCCGACTTTGGCCGTCGTCCGCTCATTCTAATGCCTCCCTGTTTCGCTGCGATAACGATGCAACACATGCTTGCACTTCACGCGAAGCGAGCCGGCTCGTCATTGCGCGCGCCATGCTGATGCTCGGGCGCTTCACGAACCCCGACGTGCGACGCGCGTTTGCCAACATCGTCTGGCTCGGACTCGAACGCGTCACGCAGATTGGCGTCGCCATCGTCGTGAGCGGCGTGCTCGCCCGTTATTTCGGTCCCGACGTGTTCGGCAAGTGGCAATACGCCAACACGCTCCTGCTCGTGCTCGCCCCCATCACCTGGGTGTGCGGCGCCGAGATCCTCGTACCGACCATAGTGCACCGCCCGCCCGGCGAACTCGGCACGGTGCTCGGCAGCGCGTTCGCGCTGCGCCTCGGCGTGTCCGCGCTCGCGTTGCTGCTCACGTGGGCCGGCATCGCCGCCGGGCTCACCGATCCGCTCGTCGGCGCGATGCTGGCCGGCCTCGCCGTGACGATGATCTTTCGAGAACCTTTCGTCGGCGTGATCAACGCGTGGCTGCAGAGCATGACGTTCAGCAAGCCGCAGCTGATCGCGAGCATGTCGACTGCGCTCGTCAAGGCCGCGCTCGTCTGGCTGCTCGCGCGCGCCGCGTTCGCGCCCGCCGGCTTCGGCTGGCTGTGGGCGCTCGAGGCGGCAGTGATCGGCGCCGTGCTCATGCTCTATTACCGGCAGCGTCATGGCGGCAAGCTCGGCTGGCACGTGGACCGCGCGCTGCTGCGCCACTTCGCGAGCGCGGGCACGGTGTTCTGGCTGGGGCTCGTCTGCATGTACCTGTTCCTCAAGCTCGACCGCCTGATGCTCGAACGCATCATTTCGTTCGCCGATCTCGGCCGTTACTCGGCGGCCCAGCAGCTCAACGAAAACTGGATCACGCTCGCGCTGATGCTCTCGCAGACCATCGCTCCCGCGTTCATCTATCGCGTGCACGAGTCCGCGCAACTGCGCCGCAACCTCTTGCGCCTGTTCGCGCTGACCGCGCTGCTGATGGTCGCGGGCGCGCTGGTGCTCGATGCGCTCGCGGGCTTCATCATCAGCCGCGTGTTCGGTCCGGCCTACGACGGCGCCATCGGCATCTTCCGCTGGGCCGTCTGGCTCTCGGTGCCCGCGGGCATCGAGGCGATCGGCAATCTCGTCGTGCTCAAGTACCAGGCCAAATTCGTGCTGCTCGCCAAGTGGCTGCTCGCGCTCGCCGTCGCGTTCGCGGTCAACCTCATGGCGATTCCGCGCCTGGGCGCCTACGGCGCGCTCGTCGGGCTCGCCGCGGGCTATGTCGCCGCGACCTGTGTGAATTTCTACTACATCCGCTTCAAACTCGCGTCATGACGTCCCCATCCGCCCTCCGCCCGCGCAGCGGCGCGCTCGCCGACGTCGCCGTGCTGATGCCCGCCTGGAACGGACAGGCCGACGTCGAACGCACGCTCGCCTCGTTCGCCGAAAGCGCAACGGTGTACGCGCTCATCGTCGACGATGGCAGCACGCCGCCCATCGCCGCACCCGCCGTGCCCGGCCTCGACATCGAGATCGTGCGCATGGCGGAGAACGGCGGCATCGAGCGCGCGCTCGAAGCCGGCATCGAGGCGCTCGCCGCGCGCGGCTTTCGCTACGCGGCGCGTATCGACGCGGGCGACCTCGCCGCGCCGCAGCGGCTCGCGAAACAGCGTGCACGCATGGAGGCGGAGCCTGCGCTTGCGGCGCTCGGCACGTGGACCCAGGTCGTCGATCGCGCGGGCAAGCCGCTCTTCATGCTGCGCCCGAGCGCCGATGCGAACGAATTGCGCCGCACGCGCTTTTTGCGCTCGCCGCTCGTGCATCCCTCGGTGATGCTGCGCATCGATGCCGTGCGCGAAGTCGGCAACTATCGGCGCGCCTATCCGGCGGCCGAAGATCTCGACCTGTTCCTGCGCCTGATGGAACGCTACGACTGCGCAAACCTGCCCGAACTCGGGCTCTATTACGAGCTCAACGAAGGCGGCATCAGCGCGACGAAGCGGCGCCGCCAGATCGGCTCGACGTTGCGGCTGCAACTGCGCTATTTCCGTCTGACGAATCCATGCGACTGGCTCGGGCTCGCGAAGAACCTGCTCCATCTAGTAACACCGTATGGGCTGCTGCAACGCGTGAAGGCGCGATTATACAGCTCGCGGGCCGCGCCTTGAGCGCTTGATCGATTGCGTGCCCTTGCCTTGTAACAACGCCACTGCTTCTGCGTCTTCGAATCGAACCCGTGAACTCCACTCCGACCTTGCGTATCGCCCTCGTCTGCAACACCGCCTGGGCGATCTACACCTATCGCCAAGGCCTCCTGCGCGCGCTGAACGCAGCGGGCGTCGAAGTGAGCGTGATCGCACCACGCGACCGCACGTTCGAACCGCTCGCGGCGATGGGTTGCCGCTGCATCGATCTGCCTGTCGCCTCGAAGAGCACCAATCCGCTCCACGACCTGCGCACGTTGTGGGCGCTTTTTAAGCACTACCGTGCGATTCGCCCCGACGTCGTGTTCCACTACACGATCAAGCCCAACATCTACGGCTCGATCGCCGCGTGGCTCGCGCGCGTGCCGTCGGTGGCCGTGACCACCGGGCTCGGCTATGTGTTCATCCAGTCGAGCCGCGCGGCGCAGGTCGCCAAGCGCCTCTATCGCCTCGCGTTCCGTTTCCCGCGCGAAGTCTGGTTCCTCAATCGCGACGATGAGGCCGCGTTCGTCGACCAGAACCTGCTGGTCCATCCCGAGCGCGCGCGTCTGCTGCATGGCGAAGGCGTCGACCTGAACGACTACGCGTTCACGCCGCTGCCGCAACGCGACGGCTTGCGCTTCGTGCTGATCGGCCGCCTGCTGTGGGACAAGGGCGTCGGCGAATACGTTGAAGCGGTGCGGCAATTGCGCGCACGCTACCCGCAGGCGCGCTTCCAGCTGCTCGGCCCGGTCGGCGTCGACAATCCGAGCGCGATCACACGCGATGAAGTCGCGGCCTGGGAGCGCGAAGGCATCGTCGAGTATCTGGGCGAGACCGCCGACGTGCGCCCCTATATCGCCGATGCCGACTGCGTCGTGCTGCCGTCGTATCGCGAAGGCGTGCCGCGCACGCTGATGGAGGCGAGCGCCATGGGCCGCCCGATCGTCGCCACCGACGTGCCGGGCTGCCGCGAAGTCGTCGCCGATGGTGTGAACGGGCTCCTGTGCGAAGCGAAAAACGCGGCGTCGCTGGCCGACGCGCTCGCCCGCATCCTCGACATGAGCCCCGCAGAAAGAGCGGCCCTCGGTCAACGAGGGAGACAAAAAGTTACAAACGAATTCGACGAGCAGGTTGTGGTACAACGCTACCGGGAACTGGTCAGGGACATCGCCGGCGCGACGTTCTGAACCGGCAAACAGCTCACGAATCACGGAATCCACGTATGACATCGACAAACACCAAAGGCACGATTCTCGTCACGGGCGGCGCGGGCTTCATCGGCTCGCATACCTGTGTCGAACTGCTCGGCGACGGCTATGAAGTCGTCGTCGTCGACAATCTCGTCAACAGCCGCCGCGAAGCGCTCGCGCGCATCGAGCAGATCAGCGGCAAGCCGGTGGTGTTCTACGAAGCCGATGTGCGCGACGAAGCCGCGCTCCAGCAGATCTTCAAGACGCACGCGGTGCGCGGCGTGATCCACTTCGCCGCGCTCAAGGCCGTGGGCGAATCGGTCGCGAAGCCGATCGAGTATTACCGCAACAACGTCGATGGCCTGCTCGTCGTGCTCGACGTGATGCGCCAGCATGGCGTCAAGCAGTTCGTGTTCAGCTCGTCGGCGACGGTTTACGGCGTGCCGCAAAGCTCGCCGATCGACGAGACGTTCCCGCTGTCCGCGACCAACCCCTACGGCCAGTCGAAACTGATCGCCGAACAGATCCTGGGCGACGTCGCGATCTCCGATCCGTCGTGGCGCATCGCCGTGCTGCGCTATTTCAACCCGGTCGGCGCGCACGAAAGCGGCCTGATCGGCGAAGATCCGGCCGGCGTGCCGAACAACCTGATGCCGTTCGTCGCCCAGGTCGCGGTCGGCAAGCTCGCCAAGCTGCGCGTGTTCGGCGGCGACTATCCGACGCCGGACGGCACGGGCGTGCGCGATTACATCCACGTGGTCGATCTCGCGCGCGGCCACTTGGCGGCGCTCGATACGCTCGCGAGCAAGGACGCCGGCTTCGTCGTCAATCTCGGCACGGGCCGCGGCTATAGCGTGCTCGAAGTCGTGCGCGCGTTCGAAGCGGCGTCGGGCCGCCCGGTGCCGTACGAAATCGCCGAGCGCCGCCCCGGCGACATCGCCGAGTGCTACGCGAACCCCGCGACGGCCGAAGCGCTGCTCGGCTGGAAGGCCGCGTATGGCATCGAGCGCATGTGCGTCGATCACTGGCGCTGGCAGGAAAAGAATCCGGGCGGCTACGTCTGAGCGCGGCATCCCGCTTGGCCCGAGTCCTGCGCGAGATCTGTTTGACACGCACGCTGCACCGACCGAATCCGCGCCGCGCAGCGAGCGGCGGCGTCACGTTCGGCTGGTCTCGGCGGGGAGCATCATGAGCCACATCCTCGTTACCGGCGCCAACGGCTTCGTCGGCCAGGCCGTCTGCGCGCGGCTGCTGGCTGGCGGCCACCGCGTCACCGGCCTCGTGCGCCGGCCCGACGCCGGCCCCGCCGGCACGACGCCGTGGGTCTTCGCGGGAACGGATTACGCGGGCCTCGACGAGGCCTGGCCGCCCGCACTGCAGGCCGACGTCGTCATTCACCTCGCGGCCCGCGTGCACGTCATGCACGACGAAGCGCCCAACCCCGACGCCGCCTTTCACGCGACCAACGTCGAAGGCACGCTGCGCGTCGCGCGGGCAGCCCGCGCGCAGGGTGCGCGCCGCTTCGTATTCGTGAGCAGCGTCAAAGCGCTTGCCGAGCGCGATGCGGGTCGCCCGCTCCGCGAGACCGACGCACCTCATCCCGAAGACGCGTACGGCCGCTCGAAGCTCGCCGCCGAACAAGCGTTGATCGAATTCGGCCAGGCGAGCGGACTGGAAATCGCGATCGTGCGCCCGCCGCTCGTCTACGGCCCGCAGGTGCGCGCGAACTTCCTGCAGATGATGAACGCCGTGTCGCGCGGCGTGCCGCTGCCGTTCGGCGCCGTCACGGCGCGCCGCAGCCTCGTGTACGTCGGCAATCTCGCCGATGCGCTCGCGTGCGTGGCCACCGACGCGCGCGCGGCCAGCCAGTGCTTCCACGTCGCCGACGATGTCGCCCCGACCGTCCCCGAACTGCTCACGCGGCTCGGCGCGCAACTGAACCGGCCCGCGCGCCTGCCGCGCGTGCCACTCGCGTGGCTGCAGCTGGCCGGACGGCTCACGGGACGCGGCGCGCAGATCGAACGCCTCACGAGCAGCCTGACCCTCGACACCACCCACCTTCGTACGACGCTCGACTGGTCCGCGCCCTATTCTTTGGATCAGGGCCTCGCCGACACCGCGCGATGGTTCCTTTCGACGCGCAAGCCAACCTGACCATGCTGAGCCCGATCGTTTCCCTTAGCGCCGGCTGTATCGCCGGCATCGCCGCCGTGGGGGCAGCGCTCGTCTGCGCGCTGATTCTCGGCGTGCTGCTCAAGACCGGCCTCGCGTGGCGCCTCGCCACCGATATCCCGAACGATCGTTCTTTGCACATCCGTCCGACCCCGCGTATCGGCGGCTGGGGCATCGTGCCAGCGGCGCTCATCGCCATCGCGTTGCTCGCGCCATCGCTGTGGCTCGTCGCGCTGTGCGCGGCCTGGCTTGCCGCCGTCTCGCAGATCGACGACCGGCGCGGACTGCCCGCGCGCGTGCGCTTCGGCGCCCATTTGATCGCCGTGCTTGCACTGGTGATCGCCTATCCGGCCAGCGCGCCCTGGTGGGCGCTCGCCGTCGTGGCCTTTCTGATGCTCTGGCTCGTCAATCTCTACAACTTCATGGATGGCGCCGACGGCCTCGCGGGCGGCATGGCGCTGTTCGGCTTCGGCGGCTATGCGATTGCCGCACTCGCCGGCCCCGCGCCGCTGCCCGCGCTCGGCTGGGCGAGCGCCGCCGTGGCGGGCGCCGCAGCCGGTTTCCTGCTGTTCAACCGCCCGCCCGCGCGCCTCTTTCTCGGCGATGCCGGTTCCATTACACTTGGCTTTCTGGCCGGAGCATTGGGCTATTGGGGATGGCGCAGTGGCACATGGCCGGTCTGGTTTCCCGCCTTTATATTCGCGCCATTTATCGCCGATGCATCCGTCACATTATTGCGGCGGCTGTTGCGCGGCGAAAAATTCTGGCAAGCGCACCGAGAACATTATTATCAGCGCATGGTGCGATCAGGCATGGGACATGCTCGCACGGCTTTGTCGTGGTATGCGGTGATGTTTGTCGGCATAATATTCGCTTTGCTGGCACTAGGTAGTAGCGTGGTAATGCAATGGGGACTCATCGTAATCTGGGCTGCCGCTCTGGTTTTACTGGGCGTCGCAATTGACTCGCGCTGGCGCCATTTTCAGTCAACCGTAATCAGGCAATCAGAGGTCGACACTAATGCCTCGCACTAAAGCGTCCTGGCTGTCCTTTAGCGCTTTTCTCTTCGATGTCTGCGCGGTCGCGGCCGCCTGGCTCACGGCCTACGTCGTGCGCTTTAACGGGTCGGTACCGCCCGAATACTGGGCGAGCGGCGTCAAGGCGCTCGTCTGGGTGTTACCGGTCAATGCAGTGATGTTCCGCATCTTCGGCCTGTATCGCGGCATGTGGGTATTCGCGAGCCTGCCGGACCTCGTGCGGATCTCCAAGGCCGTCGTCTCGGGCGCGCTGGTGGTGATGGTCGCCGCCGTGCTGATCCAGCCCGCGCCGATCGTGCCGCGCTCGGTCATGGTCGTCACACCGCTCTTGCTGTTTCTCGCGATGGGCGGCTCGCGCGCGCTCTACCGCGCCATCAAGGAGTTCTACCTGTACGGCGGCCTGATCGCCCAGGGCAAGCCCGTCATCGTGATCGGCGCGGGCGGTGCCGGCGCGAACCTCGCGCGCGAACTGTCGCGCTCGGCGGAATGGCGCCTCGTCGGCCTGCTCGACGACGATCCGGCCAAGCAGGGCCGCGAAATCTACGGCTACAAGGTGCTCGGCCCGATCGACGATCTGGCCCGCTGGGCCGAAGCCCTGCGCTGCAACTACGCGATCATCGCGATTCCATCGGCCACGGTCGAAGTGCAGCGGCGCGTGGCGACCCAATGCGTGCGCGCAGGCGTCAAGGCGCTCGTGCTGCCCGCGCTCATGGAACTCACGAAGGGCCAAGCGTTCCTCTCGCAGGTTCGTCACATCGACCTCGAAGACCTGCTCGGCCGCGACGCCGTCAAGATCGACACCCCGCACGTCGAAGCGCTGCTGCGCGACCACGTCGTCATGGTGACCGGCGCAGGCGGCTCGATCGGCTCCGAGCTGTGCCGCCAGATCATGCGTTTCGCCCCGGCCCAGCTGATCGCGCTCGATCTCTCCGAGTACGCGATGTACACGCTCACCGAGGATCTGCGCGACCGTTGCCCGGGTCAGGTTGTCGTGCCGATCGTCGGCGATGCCAAAGATTCGATGCTGCTCGAACAGGTGATGGGCCGCTACGCGCCGCACGTCGTCTATCACGCGGCGGCCTACAAGCACGTGCCGCTGATGGAAGAACTCAACACGTGGCAGGCGATCCGCAACAACGTGCTCGGCACCTACCGCGTCGGGCGCGCCGCGATCCGTCACGGCGTGCGCCGCGTGATCCTGATCTCGACCGACAAGGCCGTCAATCCGACCAACGTGATGGGCGCGAGCAAACGGCTCGCGGAGATGGTCTGCCAGGCGCTGCAGCAAACCAGCGAGCGCACGCAGTTCGAGACCGTGCGCTTTGGCAACGTGCTCGGCAGCGCGGGCAGCGTGATTCCGAAATTTCAGCAGCAGATCGCGCGCGGCGGACCGGTCACCGTCACGCACCCGGAAATCACGCGCTTTTTCATGACGATTCCGGAAGCCTCGCAGCTGGTTCTGCAGGCGTCCAGCATGGGCCATGGCGGCGAGATCTTCATCCTCGACATGGGCACGCCCGTGAAGATCGTCGACCTCGCGCGCGACCTGATCCGCCTCTACGGCTTCACCGAGGAGCAGATCCGCATCGCCTTCACCGGCCTGCGCCCCGGCGAGAAACTGTATGAAGAATTGCTCGCCGACGACGAAATGACCACGCGCACGCCGCATCCGAAACTGCGCATCGCCCGCGCGCGCGAAACCGCCGACAACCTGCTCGACGAATTGCTGCCGTGGCTCATGCAGCATCGCGTGCCCAACGACGACGAAGTGCGCCGCGATCTGCGCCGCTGGGTGCCCGAGTATCAGCCGGCCGCCGCGCCGGTCCTGACGAGCGTGCCCGACCTGCCCCTGCCGCGCCAGACCAAGCAGGTCAAATAGCTGCGGCTACAGCGACAGCCGTTTGAACACGAGGCCCGGAATCGAGCGGATGACCAGCATGATGCCGGCCCAGAACCAGGGCGTGTAGAGCACGCCCTTTTTCTTGTCGATGGCGCGCGCGATGTCATTCGCGACCGTTTCGGGCGTGGCGACCAGCGGCCCCGGCAGCGGCAAGCCCGCCGTCATGGCCGTGGCGACGAAGCCTGGTTTGATCGTCAGCACGTGCACGCCGCTCTTGAACAGACGCGCGCGCAGCCCCTCGCAGAAGGCCGCGAGCGCGGCCTTGGCGCTGCCATACAGATAGTTGGTCGGCCGCCCTCGATCGCCCGCCACCGAGCCGATCACCGCGAGCGTGCCGCGCCGCTGGCCTTCCAGCAGATTGGCAAGCGGCGTGAGCAGGCCGATCAGCGCCGTCGCGTTGGTCGTGAACTCGCGCACCGCGACCTCGGCATCGGCCTCGCACTGCGCCTGATCCGGCAGCGTGCCGGGCGCCACCAGCACGATATCGAACTCGCCGAGCGCACGTCGCGCGTGCTCCAGCATCGCCGCGTGAGCAGCGAGCGCGTTGATGTCGAGTTCGTGCGTAAACGCCTCGACGGCGCCGCGCACCACGAGATCGTCGGCGACCTGCTGCAGCCGCGCCGTGTTGCGACCGACCAGAAAGAGACGCGCCCCCTGCCCCGCCCAGAGCCTCGCGCACGCCATCGCGATCCCCGACGTAGCGCCGACGATGAGGATATTCTTCGCCATGGTCATGATCGCGTGGTCCGCTCCCAGAAGCGCGACAGCAGCGCCGGATCGCGCAGCCGCTCCACCTGCTCCCACGCGGGATAGGCGCGCCGGAAGTCCTCGCCCGACATGTGGGCATCCTTGGCCGGATAGAGCCGGCCGCCTGCCTCACGGACAATCGCGTCGAGCCGCGTGAAAAGCTTGCGGATCTGCTCGTCGCGTTGCGGAAAGTCGAGCGCGAGCGATGTGCCCTCGAACGGGAACGACAGCAGACCCGGCGAGCGAAGGTCGCCACAACGCTTGAGCACCGCGAGAAACGACCCCGTGCCGCTCGACGAAATCGCTGCGAGAATTGCGCGCGTGGCCTCGCGGGCGACCGCCTTCGGCACCACGCACTGATACTGCTGAAAGCCCGCGCGGCCATAGATGCGATTCCATTCGAGCAGCGCATCGAGCGGATAGAAATAGCGGTCATAGCCGATGCGCGAGCGCACCTCGCGCCGCTGCTGGCGATGGTAATAAAGACCGTTGAAGGCGCTCAACGTCATCTTGTTGAAGACCGGCACCGGAAAGACGAACGGCACCGTGTGCTTCTTGCGCGTGTCGCGCTCGAGCGGCCCGTCGGTCGCGTGGTCGCCGACCATGAAGATGCCGCGCCCGAGATCGGCGCCGTGACTCTGGCAATCGACCCACGCCACGCTGTACTCGTGCAGCGGATCGAGCCGCTCGGAGAGCGCGAAGAACTCGTCGAGATTCTCGAAGCGGATGCTGAGCACGTCGATCAGGCTGGAGCGGATCGGCATCAACTGGATTTCGGCCCACAGAATGAGGCCGGTGAGACCAAGACCGCCGATGGTGGCCGCGTACAGATCGGGATGCTCGTCGGGCGAACATTCGAGCAGGGTGCCGTCGCTGCGCGCGAGGCCGAAGCGGCGCACGTGGCGGCCGAACGTGCCGCGCACGTGATGATTCTTGCCGTGCACATCGTTGGCGATGGCGCCGCCCAGCGTCGCGTATTTGGTGCCGGGCGTCACGGGCAGCATCCAGCCGCGCGCGATCGCGGCATCGAGAATCTGTTCGAGCGTCACGCCGGGTTCTGCGCGCAGCACGCCCGTCGACCAGTCGGCTGCGATGAGACGGTCGAGCTGGCGCATCGAGAGCACACGGTCGGTGGCGGCGAGGCAGCTGTCGCCGTAGCTGCGGCCGTTGCCGAAGGCGAGCGTCGTCACGCCGGGCTGCTCCGTGAGCTCGCGCCAGGTCGTGGCTGCGGCGTCGCGCCAGGCTATCGCGTGGGACGCTTGTGGTCGGTTTGGGTAACGGCCCCAGGAAAGCACGGTGCTCATTGTTGATCGGTCAGCCCAAAGACTTTTCCGCGCGTGCGGAAGTTGAAGCGCCAAGCGCCCCCGATGCGCATTCCCCGTCCGCTGCCGGCGAAGCGCGAAAAAGCGATCTTTTGCACACGGCACTCTGGGGTGCCCCCGCCGGTCACCACATCGGCGTTCAGCGCACTTCGCAATGTAGCCGCAGTTTGTAGTAAATTTTGTCCCTCAACGAACATTGCGCATCAATTTTGCAACCCATCGATACGACACCATCATCGAGCACCGGCACCCCTCACATCGCTCAAGGCGCAACGAGTGGAGCCGATTTGAGCATCTCGCTTGTGGTCTTTCACCCGAATCTCGACCTGCTTGCCCGCACCCTCGATAGCCTCGGCGTCGCCGCGCACGCCCTGCGCGACGCGGCAGGCCCGTGCCGGGTCCATCTCACGCTGGTCGACAACGGCGGCGCGCCGCCGGCCGAATGGCTGCGCGCACGGCTCGCACCGCACGATATCGCGCTCGGCATCGCAAGCGGCCATGGCAACGTCGGCTACGGGCGCGGACATAACATCGCGATCGACAAAGCCGACGGCAACTACCACCTGATCCTGAACCCCGACGTCGAATTGGCCCCCGACGCGCTGCTGCGCGCGCACGAGTTCTTCTCGCGCCATGCCGATGCCGGACTGCTCTCGCCGCTGATCCGCGGCGACGACGGCGAAATCCAGTACCTGTGTCGGCGCTATCCCACGTTGCTCGACCTGCTCGCACGCGGCTTCCTGCCCGCGCGCCTGCGTGCGCTGTTCGCGCGCCGTCTCGCCCGCTACGAGATGCGCGAGAGCATCAATGAACGCGATATCGTCTGGGACCCGCAGATCGTCAGTGGCTGCTTCATGTTTTTCCGCACGTCCGTGTTGCACGGCGTGCGCGGTTTCGACCCGCGCTACTTCCTCTATTTCGAGGACTACGATCTCAGTCTGCGCACACATGATCTGGCCCGGGTCGCCTATGTGCCCGATGTGCGCATCGTCCACCACGGTGGCGGCGCGGCGCGCAAGGGATGGCTCCATATACGGCTGTTCGTGACCTCGGCGCTGAAATTCTTCAGCCGCTTCGGCTGGAAGCTCTGCTAGGCGTGAGCTGATAGCTTGTTGCCGCGATCGAGCAAGCCGCTTTGATCGAAGCGCGCATCCCAGCCGTTGGCAGCCCGAAACGCTTCGATGGCGTCGGGATCGTCGTGGCGTTCGAGCGCAGTCGCGACGCACCGGGCGAGATCAGCATGTTCGTCGGCCAGCAGCACGCCACCATCGGATTGGTGATGACACATCTCGCCGAACGGCGTCGAGATGACCGGCAAGCCGAGCGCCCGATACTCGTAATACTTGATCGGGTCGACCGAGACAGTGAGCGGAGTTCGCTTGAAAGGAATGAGGCCGATGGAAAAACTGCTCATCGCCCGGATCGCGTCGGCGTGCGAGCAGGCGGGCAGCATGTCCACGTTGGAAGGAAGTTCGGGTACCTGCGTATGGACCGGTCCGATCAGACGGACGGTCGCCGAAGGATTCTGCCGGGCGAGCGCGATGACGAGCGGCCAGTCGAACCACTGCGCAATCGTGCCGACGTAACCGAGCACCACGCGCTCGGGCCTTGACGGCAACGCGGCGACTGGGGGCAGACTCTCGAGCGCGCACGCATTCGGCACGAACGCCATGCGTTGCCGATGCGGGTGAAAGCGCTGCTTGAGCGCAGTGGAGGACACCAGAATCGTGCCGACGCGGGCAACGAGATCGTCCTCGCGCCTTAGCATCGAACGACGCGACAGCCCCGAATAGAACGCGGGAAAGTCGTCCATGGCGTCATAAAACGACGGCAGCAACGGATGCGCTGCCAGCGTCTGCAACGCGAGCTTCGACGGCTTGCCTATACCGAGCAGGCACGCACGGCCCGCCGAAAATCTCGCAATGCGCGTCTGCACGGCCCGCCACGCGGCCACACGGTGCACGGTGCCGGACAGCGGTAGCGGCTCGATCGGCAGACCCCGCGGGCGCACGACGGTGAGCCAGTCCGGCGTGGTCTGCCGCACGGGTGCAGCGGCCACGCGGCGCGTGAAGTCCGCGAGCGTCGGCAGGCGTGTCGGGTAAGGATCGATCCAGAGCACTTCGCCGCCGGAGCGGGCATGGAACCACTGTGCGAACTTGTGTGGTCGCTGCGCGAAACTATCCCACGCCACCGGCGACAGATAAACCAGCTTCATCGAACGAAGTGCTCTCGCAGCGCGGTCACGATACGTTGCGCGCCCTTGCCGTCGCCATACGGCGAGATACCGCGCGCCATCTCGCGATAGGCGTTTTCGTCGTCGAGCAGGCGCTGGGCCTCGGCGACGATACGCTCGGTGTTCGGTCCGACGAGCTTCACGACGCCCTCCTCGACCGCCTCGGGCCGCTCAGTCTCGTCGCGCAGCACCAACACCGGCTTGCCGAGCGCGGGCGCTTCTTCCTGCACGCCGCCCGAATCGCTGATCACGATATAGGCGCGCTTCATCGCGGCCACGAACGGTGCATAGTCGAGCGGCGCCACGAGACGAACGTTCGGGCAGTCGCCAAGCATTTCGTGAGCGACATCCTTGACGTTCGGGTTCGGATGCACGGGATAGAGCAACTCGACATCGGGGTTGCGCTCCGCGAGCGTGCGCAAGGCCGTGCAGATGTTGCGAAACGGCTGCCCGAAGTTCTCGCGCCGATGCGACGTCACGAGAATCAACCGCTTGCTGTCGTCGAGATCGATGCCCAGTTCGAGATCGCGCGACGCAGTCATCAGGAGTGCATCGATGACCGTGTTGCCCGTCACCAGGATCTCGCTCTCGGGCACGCCCTCGCGCAGCAAGTTCGCCTTCGAACTTTCCGTTGGTGCGAAATGCCAGTGCGCGAGTTTGCCCGCGATCACGCGATTCGCTTCCTCAGGAAACGGATTCTGCATGTCCCACGTGCGCAGACCTGCCTCGACGTGTCCGATGGGAATGCGATGGTAGAAACAGGCAAGCGCCACGGCCATGACCGTGGTCGTATCGCCTTGCACGAGGACGGCATCAGGGCGCTCTTCGAGCAGGACGCGATCGAGTTCGAGCAGCAGGCGCGCGGTCAACGTCGTCAGCGCCTGGTTGGGTCGCATGATGTCGAGATCGACGTCCGGCGTGATGCCGAAAAAGTTGAGCACCTGATCGAGCATATGGCGATGCTGCGCGGTGGCAAGCACCCGCACTTCGGCCCACGGCTCGTTCTTGAGCGCCAGGATGACTGGCGCCATCTTGATCGCTTCCGGGCGCGTGCCAACGACGCAGAGGATACGGCTCTTTTCTTTCATCATTGATCAGGGCTGGTAGTAAATAAGTTGGCTGCCTGAAGTCTCGAACTTGATCGGTACGTGAATCAGGTTGGGAAGCGCCGCGCGTACCGCGGCCTGACGTTCAGGGGCGACGAACAGCAACATGAAACCCCCGCCGCCTGCGCCGAGAATCTTGCCGCCAATCGCGCCCGCGTTGCGGGCGGTGTCATAAAGCGCATCGATGCTGGCGTTCGACACCTGGTCCGACATGGAGCGCTTGTACATCCAGCCGGCATGCAACAGTTCGCCAAACTGACGAATATCCCCGTCAGAGCACAGCAGGCCTACCCCCTCGTCGACCATTTCACGCATACGATGAAGTTCGGCCGTCTTCTTGTCCAGGTTGGCGACCTGGGCTTTCGCGACCTCCGAAGAAATGCGCGAAAAGCCTGTGAAGAACAGCATCAGGTGATCGTTCAGTTCTTCCTTGCGCGACGCAGGAAGAACGAGCGGATCGACCCGCACCGTCCCGTCGGGTTGAAAATGAATCACATTGAAGCCGCCGTACGCGGCGGCAACCTGATCCTGTGAGCCGACGTTCTCGCACAACACGTCCTGCTCGATGCGGATCGCCTCGTGTGCGAGCCATTCCTTGGTCACACGTCGGCCCTGCAGCGCGCTCAGCGAATGAAGCATGCCTACGACGAACGACGAACTCGAGCCAAGCCCGGAGCGAGCCGGCAGGTCGGCATCGCAATGCACTTCGAGACCACGTTCAAGTGCCATCTCGTTGAGCACGGCGCGCACTGCCGGATGTTCGATGTCGCCAACTTCCCTGGCGTTCTCGACCTTCGAATAGGCAATGCGATATTTATGGTCGAAAAAAGGCGGCAACACGCGGCAAGTAATGTAGGTGTACTTGTCGAACGAGGTGGACAGCACAGCGCCGCCGTTCTTTCTGAACCAGGGCGGATAGTCGGTGCCACCGCCAAAAAAAGAAATACGAAATGGGGTACGCGAGATGATCATGGATTGCGTTATGTCCTTGCGAAAACTCAGTTTAACGACGACCCGATTACCCGGATTCCGAAGCGATACAGGGGAGTCGACGCTCACTCCGACTGGGCTCGTCACCTTAGTGAATAGCGCTCCGGGAAGGCGATTCGGTTGTCGAATTCGCCGTCGACCTGATTAACGGCCATTCGATTGCCTGGCCGCACGATGCAATAGCCGGAAGCATTTTGCATTCCGCCCATCCCGGCCCGATGCGTTATATTTTATCTGCGTACCGCGCCAGAAGACGATACCCAGGCCGCTGTAACAAGTCAATTCAGCCCCTGCGCGGCGTGCCTCGGGGGAACATACAAATGAGGACCCACCGACGCGTCGTTGACGACATGCCAATTCGGGCCGCGAGGATTGGCCGATCTGCGCGGAAAAAGGTGGCCACTGGAGTCGATCGCGAACGCGTAGTCCGGCGCCACGGCGTAGCTTCTTCCAGGCGAACACTCTCGGCCACACGAAGTCAGGAAGAAGATATTGCTTCGCAGATCTTCAGAGGCCACTGCCAGCGACTTCGCGAAAGCAGCTTGTTCTTTCGGGAGGTTCGCTTGCCCGGCCTTAAGCTCGTCCGGTTCCGCGTAGAGCGATCCGGGTTCCGCGTCGTGCCCGGTCGTGACGGTCCGGCGCATCACTTCCGCGCAAGCGTCGACGCGAGCCATCAACGCGTCGAGCCGCCGGCCGCCGGATGCCGCGTGCGCCCGTACAGCATGCTCCGACTTTAGCTGGCGGCGATCCAGTTCGGGAATTCGCTCAAGACTACGCAGCGGCCGCCCGAGCGTCTTCAACGTTCTGATCAGCATTGCGTCTCGAGCTCAGCAATTACATCGGCCACTTGTTTCACGAGCAGATCCGTCTTCGAGCGCTTTAACGGGCCGCCATCGCACGCATAAAGCCCGTAAAGCCGCTCGTACGCACTATTAAGAACGGCCACGCGAGCAGATGCCTCGTCCACTTCTAGTTCATGCTTCGTTCTATACACACTGCCGACTAGCGTATGGCTCATCGGCAATTCGATCTCAAGCATCGTCGACAATTCGGCAATGAGCGGCGGGGCTATGTCCTGATGAAACACCAACGCGGATCGATTCCCGGCTAGAAACGCCTCGAGCACGAGAACCATCGTTTGCGCGATTGAGCGTCCCCATTCATCGGCGTCGGCGTCGGGGAACATCTTCAATACACTCTGGAGATTCTCGCCGGGCCGTCGCATTGTGAAGAGCATTGTGGCGCCCGCACGCTCTTCCGTCTCGACGAACGTCCTGAGCAAGTCAATATCGGGCACGCCCTCCATCAACCGGCAACCGGTCGCAATTTTGTCTCCGACGTAGCGATAGTCTTCGCCAATTGCGTCGATATATTCGTCGGGCGTGTCATATTCCGCTGCCGTACGGGGCGCAATAGCACCCTTGTAACGCGCCTTCAGTTCAAATTTTTTTCGAGCGTCGAAATGCTCGACAAAACCGGCTCCGCCATATCCCGCAAAAAGATCTGGGTAGTGGCGCAGCGCATGCAGGTTCAACTCGGAGAAAACGAACATGTCCGGGGACGAGTTGAGGATATCCATCAGAATGGTCGTGCCCGAACGGGCGTACCCGACGACGTGCAAACGTTTCGCCCTCTTGCGCCGAAGCGTTGCCGCATTCGCGGCCTGCATAAGCCGAACGTTTTCTGATTCGAGGCTATCCCGCTCGTCGACTAGCGCACGCCATGCGGTTCCAGCCGCACCTAATTCGGCGCTGAGGTGCGCGACTTCGGGGCGGAGGGACGCAATTTCAGCATCAAGGCGTGTAACCTGCGTCGCATGAGAGTCCCGCTCATCCTTCAACGCAGCATTGCGCCCATTGAGTGCAGTTACCTCGGCAGCCAGACGCGCGACCTCCTCGGCGTAACGTTTGCGCTCATCGAGTACCCGGCGCACCGCCGGCACCTGTCGTGCCAGCTTCGCAAACAGTCGACTCATCCGCGCATACCACTCGCGAGAAACGCACCCACGGTATCGAATGTGTTCGGCAATTGCACGCGGCTCGCCACCTTCGTAGTGGATATCTCGTAGCGCACTGCCTTTGCGTTGGGGTCGTGCGGAATTGCGCGACCGGCAAGGTCCATGATTTCCCGCACGGAAATCGTGTCCATCGCGGTCAGATTAAAAATCTCTCCCTGCACATCGGCGTCGACCAGCGACATGATCACTCGCGCCGAGTCGTCGGTATTGATGAACTGGAAGCGGCTTTCCGGATGCACCCACAGTTTCTCGCCGTGAAGCACGTCATAGACCGCATTCTTCTTCATGCCTTCACCAACGAAACCGCCCTGCCTGACAATCAGCCAATTCTTGGCCGCATGCCGCACACACTGCTCGGCAAGATATTTATGAAAGCCATAAGGGCTCTGTGCGGCGATGTCGATCGGAGTATCCTCCGTCGTTGATTCCGTCACCGAGCAATCGGGGTAAATGTCGCTCGTGGACAGGAACACGTACTTGCGGAACTTGAAGTCGACGAGGCTGTTGCGCACAGTCGTCACGCTCGCCTGGAATTCACCCTTCGGGTCGTCCTTCGCAAGAAACTTCTTCGAGTTGCCGTTCGCGTTGATCAACACGTCGCACTCAGTTCCCGAGAGTTCATCGTAGCGCGCTCGGTCGATCACGCGATACTCGCGTCCAGTTACCTTCAGGTAGCGACTGAACGCGCTGCCCACGAATCCGTTCCCACCGAGGATATAAATCATTTCCCACCCAAATTTGATTAAGCGCGCGCGTCACGTCCGACTAGAACGACGCCGACCCATCCCTATGCCTTGCCCGTCCATTCGGTCGACGATGCGGTCAACTTCGTCTCGCCGGGCGTAGCCGGTTCACAACTCGGTGCGCCGGCACTCCCGACATCGCGCGGCGCACCCTATCTCTGATGCTGATAGGGGCACTCCCGCGAATCGCGCTGGCAGCTTAGAGGCGAATACCGTCCGATGCAGTCGCGTAGTTCTTCTCGAGCCACTGAATCGTCTTGTCGAGACCTTCGCCAAGCGGCGTCGCACAGCCAAGACCCAGAGATTTCAGTCGTGCCACGTCGAATATCTTGACCATCTGGCCGTTGGGCTTACTCGTGTCCCATTCGATCTCGCCGGTCCAGTTCATCTTGTCCTTAATCGTCTCGGCGAGCTCACGAATACTCGTTTCCGTACCCGACGAAATGTTCACAGGCTCGCTGCTGTCATAGTTCTCCATGAACCATGGGATCACACGCGCGACGTCGCCTGCGTAAACAAAATCGCGAACCGGAGCTCCGTCGCCCCACATCGTGATTTCCTGCTCCCCGCGCAATTTCGTTTCGAAATATCGGCGAACCATTGCGGGTACCACGTGCGACTCTGCGTTGCGGAAGTTGTCGAATTCACCATACATATTGCCAGGAATGAGCACGACTGAATTCAGACCATACTGTTGCCGGTAGCTTTGCGACGCAACAATGCCCATCTTCTTCGCTGCAGAATAACCGGCGCTCTCGTTTTGTGGGTACCCATTCCACATCTGGTCTTCCGAGATCGGCGATTTGGCCGTCGCCGGATAGCTGCAGCCGCCCATTGTGTAGACCATCTTCTTCACGCCATGGCGCGCCGCCGCATCGAACACCATCGACACGAACATCGAATTCTTGAAGAAAAAGTCAGCCGGAAACGTACGGTTCGCACCGATACCGCCCGAATAAGCAGCAAGGTGCACGAGCACTTCCGGCTTGTGCGTTTCGAACATTTTTTCGACCTGGTCTTGGCGCAGCAGGTCGAAGTCGCTTGAGTTCAGACCCACCACGTGCTCCTTGCCGTACTGTGCCTCGAGAATCGGCATCAGATGACGTCCAAGAAAGCCGGTTGAACCAGTTACCACAATTCGCTTTGCGCTCATTTACCAATCCTTCACGTTAAATCGGGTTGCAAATTTGCTCATCTGCCGATCCCACGACAGTTCGGTCGCAACTGCGTGATAGCAGTTCCGTTTCATTTCCTCGTACGCAGAGGAATGCATGAGCCTCTCAGCCTGGTGCAAGCCGGACAAAAGGTGCTTCTTGTCCCAGCCATCGAGCAGCACGCCACATCCGTATCGCTCGATAAACATCTTGGGTTGCGGATGCGGCGCACTGATCACCGGGACTCCCGCCCCTACGGCCTGAAAAAACTTGTTCGGCGCCGCATTAAGCAGTGCATGGCGTACTGGACGCCAGTAGATCACAGAGAAATTGTACGCGGGCATGAGTTTGTCCAACGCGTCCTTCGGAATTTGCCCATGCCATCGAACACTACATGCACCGCCCCCCATTTTTTTCATCACCGAGATTTTCTTTGCCATCTCCGTGACTGATTGGCGCGCGCCTTGCAGGTCGCCATATACGTCGAGCGGGAAATGCGCCAGCTCACGGTCGAAAATGAAGCCACCGACCGAGGTTTCAACGTCGAGCGTGCCCGCGTAAATGATACGGTTGTTCTTCGGGGTGTCTAGATGAGCGTGAGCGCTTTCGGCCGTATTGTAGAAAATCGAAATACGGTCCTGCGTGATGCCCAACAATCTCGCGTCGTGAATTGCCCGGTTCGATTCAGGAAAAATCCACAGATCGACCCTCGGGGTCAGCTGGCGCAGCTTGGCGATACGACCTGCACCAAATCCGGCATCTATAATGGGTTGAAGATCTTCGAGCGCCAAATGGATCACCCGCTTTGGCTTGTAATTGAGCCCTTCGAGCAATTCGAACAAGATGTAGTTCGTGATCAACAGGACGTCTGGACGTACCCTATTGACGACTTCGAGACATTTCGTCAAGTACTCGCGTCGTCCGACACCGGAAAAAGGATGGGATGCCGTGCTGATCGTTTCGACCGTCAATCCAGCTTGAACCACTTCGATGAACTTGCGCTGCGGCAGCAACGGCTGGCAAATGACGCCCGAGCTGTTCATGAGGCGGCAAATCGAATCCGTCAAGTGGAGGATCTGCGACGAACCATAACCGAGCATCACATCGGAAACCGTGACTACACGTGTTTTCACAGGTTGTCCTCCGCAAGGAATTCAACGAGTCGCTCGGAGTTGTGATACGCGCGCCAGTTTTCGCTCAAGCGCCGCGAGTGCCCTTCGTACTGGTCGCGTCGCTCAATGATCTCAATGATCGCCGTCGAGAAATCGCCTTCCTGGCTGAAGAATGTGCAAGCCTGATATTGAGGCTCCGCTGCGTCCATTCTCAATTCGTGCACAGCGACCGCGAGGGCCGCGGATTCTGCCTTGTGCAATTGCGATACGTTTCCGCGTCCATCATCGATTTCGAACGTGAGCGTAATCTTGTCGCAGTACGGCACTCGCAAAAGGGCAAAGCTCTGCGCCATGCGCAGATCGACCGTCACCTGGCGGAAGAACGACGCCGACCGGTCCGATCGGAGCACGATCGGCGGATCTGCGCTCCAGCGAATGTGCATATATTGACCAGGCTTCTCGAACAGCTGGTTCACCTCGACCATCAGCCAGCAAGCACCATCACAGACTTTCGGACTAAGCGCCAGTTTGGATTTGCCCTTCGTAGCGTCGAACGCAACTGTCTGAAGCACTTCGCGGCCGGCAAGCAAATCCCGATAGTATTCCTGATTAAGAATAAGCATTTCCTGCGACATCCATGATTTGTCGCTCGCGACAATTGGAATGCCAGCGACCAGCGCCTCGACGAACACACCTGAACTGCGCGCGTAATAGTTTTCAGCGTCGTACGGAACCAAAATAATGTCCGCGTCGTTGACGATGTCGGTGTATTCGGCGCTTTCGAACGGCCCTTCCACGAGGCGGACCTGGTCCGCAGACTCTGCTGCCAGCTCAGCCTTGGCGATGCGCGAGCCCGGCTCGCCGCCTGGCACGTTGAAATTGCTTTGAAACGTAAAACGAACGTCGTCTTGGGTGTAGCCGGCCGCGCGTAAATCCGCGACGAGTCTGGGAAGCATCGAGAAACCCTTCTCATCGCGTGCATCGCCGATATAGACAATATTCACGCGCCGGTCTTCACTGGCCGTCTTACCCAGGGATTCATCGAGTGGGATCGGCAACGTCTTGAACTTGAACGCGCCAAGTCGGCTGTATTGCTCGGTCAGTGCATCCGTATCGGTGTAGAACGCCGATGCTTCGGCAGGAGCCTGTCGCTTGTACGAGGAAAGGGCCTGCAGAGTCTTGAGCTGCTTATCCATCTGCAGTTGATAGGATGGTTCGCGGCCCTTGAACAAATTGCGCCGAAACAGGAAATGCCAGCTGAGACCCTCGACGGGAAAGCCCTCGGCGCAAATGCCGGAGCCAATTAACTCCACGTTGCCCAACGTCGGAATAAAGACAACGTCGCCGCTCGACGCTTTCACGCGAACGAGCAGTCGCTTGATATCCTCTGCGAAGCGCGACACGTACGTATCCGACTTGGACACCATGCGGCGCCACCGGATCAGCAGATACGGCAGCAGAACTGGCGAGAGTGCGAGCCCGATGACGCCGGCAAGACCCAGCGCACCCCAGCGTGCAATACGCCGGCCGAGGCGTGAAAGACGGCTCAGCTTGCGCGACACAACGTGCGCGACGTGGTTGACGCGAACGAGCACGTAGCCGGCGAGAATAGTCACGGACGATAGCCGCTTGCCCGCCGTAGAGGTCCCATAGCGGGCGAACAACTCGGGAAGGCGCAACCCATGCGCCGCCGCCATGTACGAGAAGCCGATCGAGCTTCCCAGCAGCCCATAGAGCAATTCGTCTTTCTTGGTTTTCACGAAATTGAGGAAGCGCCGTTCCTTGGGACTAAGCGCAAGGAACTCGCTCTGGAAGTTTTCCCAGAACGTATAGCTAAACGCACGATCGACCACGTCGATGTGCTCGCTCGTCACCGAACCGCAGTCTTTGTGCGTCGCGAGCACAGATTCAAATCCGAGGTTCTTTGCGGCCTTGAGCACGCGCAATGCGTATTCGAGGTGATGCCCCCCGGCGTCCTTAATGGACTGGTCGATCAAGATAAATTTTCTCATGACGCCACTCAGCAACCCTTTTTGTTAGCCTCTATGATCATCTGGACGGCGGCAGGCAAATCGGCTGCCGAAAGGTCGCGGTCCGAAAGCTGACCTCGCTCCCGCGCCCCATAACCCGTCTCAACCAGAATGCCTCGCACGCCCGCTGCCTCTGCCGCTTCGACATCAATGGCCTTATCCCCCACCATCCACGACGCCGCCAGATCGATATTGAGTTGGCGCGCCGCCTCGAGCAGCATCCCAGGCGCCGGCTTGCGACAGGCGCATTCGCGCACCGCGCCATGTTGCGGGTGATGCGGACAATAAAACCACGCGTCGATTCGCGCCTTCGCCACAGCAAGTTCATCCGCAACGTAGGCGTGCAGGCGTTCGACGTCGTCGGGCGTATACAGACCGCGCGCAATGCCCGCCTGATTGCTGACGACGACGACCAGATAACCCGCCGCATTCAGTTGCGCGATCGCCGCTTGCGCACCCGGAATCCATTCCCAGTCCGCGACGCGATACAGATAGTTCTTCTCGACATTGATCGTGCCGTCCCGATCAAGAAAAACGGCGCGTGTCGGCTCGGCGGAACGCGATGCGTTAATTGAACAATGCATGGGCACCATCTTATGAGACGCGCATGACAGGACGACTGACGTCCGCGGCTTTTGGCTTTGAGCCGAAGCACGCCGCCGCGCCGCTGTCGCGTCGCCGGACGAGCGCACGCCGCAAAGGCTCGCGCTCGCCTGTCCGCCGTCCGTAACCTGCAGGGCCCACCTCGGCGATCATTGCCGGAGCGCCAGCACTGCAGCCTGCATGCGCTTGATGCCGATCTTCACGACAAACGCCGGGCCGACGCGTTACACAAACGGCCGGGGCGGTATCGTCATCGACAGGGACCGCGCTTAGACGTTGCCGTAGCGCGTATTGCGGATCATCGTGTAGCCCTTGATCAACTCCTGGATGCCGAAGTCGAGCGAGTGCGTCTGCTTGAAGCCCGTCTTTTCGAGCTTCTCGTTCGACACGATGTAGTTGCGTTGATCCGGGTCCTTGCCGACCGGTGCGTCGATGAACACGAACTCGGGCACGTACTTCTGGATGCGCTCGCACAGTTCCTTCTTCGATACATTCGCGTCCGACAGGCCGACGTTGTAGATCTGGCCTTTCATCTTGTCGAAGTTGTCGATGCCGTGCTGGAACACGCGGCTCACGTCGCGCACGTGAATGTAGTTGCGCTTGAACGAACTTTCGAACAGCACGACGAAACGGTCATGCACGGCGCGGTACGTGAAGTCGTTCACGAGCAGGTCGATACGCATTCGCGGCGACATCCCGAACACAGTCGCGAGGCGGAAGCTGATCGCATTCGCGTGCGCCATCAATTCCTTTTCGATTTCGACCTTGTCGATCGCGTACTTCGAGATCGGATTGAGCGGCGAGTCTTCCGTGCAGAAGTTGTCCTTGTCGCCGGAGCCGTACGCGCTGTTGGTAGTCGGCATCAGCACGCGCTGATCCTGGCTCAAGTTCTTCAGGAGCGTGATCACCGAGTCGTGATTGACCGTCTGTGCGCCCACCGGGTCGCGCGAGCAGATCGGCGCGCCGACGAGTGCGGCGAGCGGAATCACGACATCGGCCTTGGCGAGCAACGGCTTCACAACGCTCTCGATGCGCACGTCGCCGCGCACGACGTTGAACTTCGGATCGTTACACACGTGCGCGAGGCTGTTCTGTCCGTACAGGAAACTATCCAGCACGGTGACGTTGTGACCCGCCGCGAGCAGGTCCGGAACCATGAGCGAGCCCAGGTAGCCAGCGCCACCCGTAACGAGAATGTTGTGTGCCATGAATTTCTTCCTCACAAATTGAATCAAACTGGAAACAACGCGGTTTCCACGCATTCGCACATTGTATGCGCCAGTACGATGTGAATTTCCTGAATCGTGCTCGTGCGCTTGCCCGGAGCAATGACGCAGTAATCGGCAGCAGCCTTCGCAGGTCCACCGTCGCGTCCAACGAACACGATGCTCTTCACGCCAGCTTCGCGGCATTGCTCGAGCGCCAACAGGATGTTCGGCGATTGACCCGACGTCGTGATGCCGAGAAAAACGTCGTTCTTCTGCAGCTTGCCGGCGAGTTGTCGCGAAAACACCTTGTCGAAACCGTAATCGTTGCCGATTGCGGTTAGGATCGAGCTGTCCGTTGTCAATGCTTCTGCGGGCAGCGGGTGGCGGTCGCGCGCGAGCCGGCTCACGAACTCGGCCGCGAGATGCTGTGCATCCGCTGCGGAGCCGCCGTTGCCTGCCACATACAGACGCCCGCCCTTGTGGTAGCACTCGATCACGTGCTCGACGGCTGCATCGAAAATGGCCATCGTCGCACTGTCTTCGAGCAGTTGCGCCTTGGCCGCCACGGATTCCGAAATGTTGCGTGTCAAAAACTCTGCTGGTGTCATCGTGTTCGCCTTGGCTATTACGCCGGATGAGAGTTGATAGTCAGAGGGGATCCCGATGTCGAGGAAAGTCACGTCCTGAATGCTCGCGCCGATCTTGCCGGCGCTCGCCATTGGCACGAGGAAATCTTGCTCGAACGAAAAGCGCTCGGGGTAGGCGGCCAGCTCATCCTGCAGGCTTTGTACGTCGAGCAGATAGCACCCGCCGTTGATCAGGCAGGCCCCGCTCGTTTGAATCCCGAACGCGTTGATCCTGTTTTGAGCGTCGACGGCGACGGCGCCGTAACGGTCGTTTTGCGCGAGCGGCTTCAGTGCGACCACGACGGGGAGCGCCGATTTCTGCGCATCGTCGGCGAGCTTGCGCACGTCGACCTCATACCACGTGTCGCCATTGACAAGCAGCGCATGCCTGCCCTGCCAGCGTGTCTGCTGGACGACCCGGCGAATGCCGCCGCCGGTGCCGAGCGGCTCCGGCTCATCGACATATTCGACCGCGCAGCCGCGATAGGTCGGGCCAAAGTGCGAACGGATCTTGTCGCCCAGATAGCCGATCGACACGACAAAACGCTCAATGCCCTGACCGATCAGGAAATCGAACAGGTACTCGAGAAACGGACGCCCGGCAACCGGCGCCATCGGCTTGGGCACGTCCTGCACGACCGAACGCAGACGCGTGCCGAGGCCACCTGCGAGCACGATAGCTTCCGTCGGTTGAAAATCGCTCACGCGCCCTCCTCCTGCATGGCGACGCGTTTGTGATAGAGCGCGAGGATGTCGTCGACCTCGCCCATCTCGATCAGCACGCCATGCTCGAGCAGGATCGCCTTGTTGCAGAACTTCTTGATCACGGCGTCGCTGTGCGACGCGAGCATCAAGGTCTTGCTGCGGTTCATGAATTCCTTGAGACGGCGCTCAGCCTTGTCGATGAACGAGGCGTCGCCGGTGCCGATGACTTCGTCCATCAGCAAAATGTCGGCGTTCATTGCCGTGACGGTCGCAAAGGCGAGGCGCGTCACCATCCCCGACGAGTAGATCCGCACGGGCATGTCGAGGTATTCGCCGAGTTCCGTGAACGCCTGGATTTCGTCGAGCTTGGCTTCGATCTCGCGACGCTTCATCCCGAGCAGCAAGCCGCGCGTGACGATGTTTTCCTTGCCCGTCGCCTCAGGCTCCATGCCCAACGCGAGGTTGAGCGTCGAGACCACGTGGCCCGTGACCTTCAGACTGCCCGCCGTCGGGCGGTAAATGCCCGCGAGCACGCGCAGCAGCGTGGACTTGCCCGCACCGTTATGCCCGATGATGCCGACGCGATCGCCTTCCGCCACCTGAAAGCTGACGTTGCGCAAAGCATTGACCACCGGCACGCCGTCACCACGCGAAATCAGGCCGCCCGTGGCGGCGCTCAACAAGTGGTTTTTGAGGGACCGGCTGCCCATCCCGACGACGGGATAGTCGAGGTGAAGCCCCTCTGCTCGAATCATGCTCATATCAGACCCAAAACGGAATACGCCCCGCTTTTGCGCGGTACAGGATCGAGGCAAATACCCCAAGAACGACCAGCGTCACGCTGGCGACGATCCACGAATGGATGGATGGCGCATAGCCGAGAACCGGTGCCCGCAGCAGATCCAGATAATGGGCAAACGGATTAACGCGCATCACGAGGCTGTTTTCGGAGAGAAGTTTCGGAAACCAGGTAATCGGCGTAATGAAAAACAACACTTGAATCAGACTCTGCGTAATCGGCGCAACATCGCGGAAGCGCGCGCCAAAGAGGCTCAGCAGCACGCCGATTGCAACGAGATTGGCCAGAACGAGCAGCATCGCCGGGATAACCAGAAAAATCACCGGCGAGGGCTTGATCCTGAAAATAACGAACACACCAACGATAATTACAGCGTTGTGTGCAAACGTGATCAGATGTCGCGTCACCATCCGGAACAAGATGGTAAACGGATTGATCCGGATATCCTTGATGTATGAGGCGTTATCCACGAAAACATTCGGAAATTCGCCCAACATGCCGGAAATGAGCCCCCAGAACACGAACCCGACGGACAAGAACGGCAGATACTCGTTGACATCGGCCTTGAACAGTTTGCTATATACGACACCCAGTGCAAGACAGAAAATCGCCATGCTGAGCGTGATCCAAAGCGGACCAATCTTCGAACGACGGTAGCGCAGCCGGATATCTTGCCAAGCCAGATAAATCCACAAATCACGGGATTTCAATGCCACGAGAAAATCGTTCTCGCGCAGCGCAGTACTCATCCATCTTCTCCTACACAAGCTTTATAGGGGGCTTAAAAGCGCGCCGACACGGGGGATGCGTCCGCAGGCTTGCCGATGCAACTGGGCAGCACGGATCTTACATTACGCACACTGAAAGCTTTCGATAATACAAAATCGAACAGCCAAAAAAGTTGAGTCTACCGTTAAAGGCAGCCGATGTGGAGCAAAGTTACTTTCAGCAAAAACTTTGTGACTATTCGTGAGATGGCCGGTGCTTGAGCAATTGACAAACCCGGCGCCAACCGGGTCCGATACAGCGCCTTTATTGCGTGCGTCGTTCGGTCACCGCTCGCTCAGGCAGGCGCGAAGCGCCTCGCGCCAATCCGGTGGTGTCACCCCAAATTTCGTCTGAAGTTTCGCGCCGGACAGCCGCGAATTGAGCGGCCGCGGTGCGGGACGCGGAAATTCGGCCGTGGTGATGCGCTCGACATGCGGCGTGGCCGTCAATGCGGCCTCATCGAAAATGGCCTCGGCGAAATCGGCCCATGACGCCGAGCCGTGCGCGGTCAAGTGGTAAACGCCCGAGCGCTCGCCGATCCATGTGCCGGGGTCACTCCCCGAGTCAACCGCCTGCGCGACGATCGCGGCGCTCAGTTCGGCAATCGTGCGGCTCCAGGTCGGCGCACCAATCTGGTCTGCCACGATGCGCAATGTTGGCTGTTCGTGCGCGAGGCGCAGCATCGTCAACAGGAAATTGGAGCCGCGCGAGCCGTAGACCCAGCTCGTGCGCAAAATCAGATGGGGGACGCCGCTCGCCTGCACCGCGCGCTCGCCGTCGAGCTTCGTTCTGCCATAGACGTTCTTCGGCGACGCGGGGTCGTCTTCGACGTAGGGCGAGGTTTTCTCACCATCGAAAACGTAGTCGGTCGAATAGTGGATCATCGCCGCGCCTGCCCGCAACGCTTCTTCGGCAAGGATACGGGGCGCCATGGCGTTGATGGCGAACGCCACTTCGGGCTCGCTTTCCGCCTTGTCGACCGTGGTGTAAGCCGCCGGATTGATAACCAGCGTCGGCCTGAAGTCCCGGACGAAGCGCCGAATGCCGTCTTCTTGCGCGAGGTCAAGTTCCACGCGCGTCGGCGCCGCGATCACGCCAAGCCCGTCGAGCGAGCGCACGAGTTCACACCCGACCTGGCCCGTCGAGCCCGTTACGAGGATGCGCAGATCAGCGCCCATGGTTCGAGCGCCGCTCACGCGTGCAGCTCCGCTGCAGCAAGTCGTGGCGCGTCGCGGTCTTTCGCAGCGAGGACGGGTGCGCCGTCGAAAGGCCAGTCGATGCCGACCTCGGGGTCATCCCATGCGAGACTGCGTTCGTGCTCCGGATGCCAATAGTCAGTCGTCTTGTACAGCACCTGGGCAAATTCGGAGAGCACGACGAAACCGTGCGCAAAGCCCTCGGGCACCCACAGCTGCAACCGGTTCTCCGCGGACAGCTTCATGCCGACCCATTGGCGAAAAGTCGGCGAGCTGCGCCGCAAATCGACGGCGACATCGAACACCTCGCCCTCGAGCACGCGCACGAGCTTGCCCTGCGGATGCTGGATCTGATAGTGGAGCCCGCGCAGCACGCCTTTGGCCGAGCGCGACTGGTTGTCCTGCACGAAGCTCAAACCAGGGCGGACCTGGCTCGCGAACTCGCGCACATTGTAGCTTTCGAAGAAAAATCCCCGCGCGTCGCCGAATGCTTGAGGCTCGATCAGTTTGACATCGGGAATCGATGTCGCCGTTACCGTGATGGCCATGCTGGGTGATCCCGGAGAAGACTTTGAAGATAAGTGCCGTAGGCGTTCTTTGCCAGCGGCGCGGCAAGTTTTTGCAACTGCTCAGCGTCGATCCAGCCGCGGCGCCACGAGATTTCCTCCGGACAAGCAACCACGAGTCCCTGACGCCTTTGCAGGGTCGCGATGAACGTGGCGGCTTCGATTAGCGAGTCGTGCGTGCCCGTGTCGAGCCATGCGAATCCACGCCCCATGATCTCGACATCGAGGGAGCCTTGCGCCAGATAGTGCTGGTTGATATCGGTGATTTCGAGTTCGCCGCGCGCGGACGGCTTGATCTCGTCGGCGATATCGCACACGTTGTTGTCGTAGAAGTACAGGCCCGTGACCGCGTAGTTCGAACGCGGCGCGAGCGGCTTTTCCTGGATCGACAACGCTCGGTGGTTCTTGTCGAATTCGACCACACCGTAACGCTCGGGATCGTGCACGCGGTACGCGAACACGGTGGCGCCGGAGCTCTGCGCGCTCGCGCGCTCGAGCAACGCGACGAGGTCGTGCCCGTGAAAAATGTTGTCGCCAAGAACGAGCGTGGACGGATCGTTGCCGACGAAGCGGCGACCAATGCGGAACGCCTGGGCGAGTCCGTCCGGACTCGGCTGCACTTCGTAGCCGATATTCATGCCCCACTGACTGCCGTCGCCGAGCATCGCCGCAAAGCGCGGCGTGTCCTGCGGCGTGGAGATCACGAGCACATCGCGAATGCCCGCGAGCATCAAGGTGCTCAGCGGATAGTAGATCATCGGTTTGTCGTACACCGGCAGCAATTGCTTCGATACGACCTGCGTCACCGGATACAGCCGCGTACCCGATCCCCCCGCGAGAATGATGCCTTTACGAGCCATGTGTCATGCCCTCACCCACGCTGCGCATAGTTGACATCGACCCACTTCAGATACTCGCCTGAAGCGACGTCGGCCACCCACTGTTGATTGTCGAGATACCAGCGCACCGTGCGCGCGAGCCCCGTCTCGAACGTTTCGGCTGGCTTCCAGTCGAGCTCGCGTTCGAGCTTGCGGGCATCGATCGCATAACGCCGGTCGTGGCCCGGACGATCCTTCACGAAGGTAATCTGGTCGCGATACGAGCCGCTGTCCTTCGGGTGCATCGTGTCGAGCAATGCGCAGATCGTCTCGACGACTTCCAGATTGGTCTTCTCGTTCCAACCACCGATGTTGTACGTCTCGCCGGGCGTGCCGCGCGCGAGCACCGTGCGGATCGCGTCGCAATGGTCGCCAACATAGAGCCAGTCGCGCACATTGCGTCCGTCGCCGTAGAGAGGCAGCGGCCTGTCGCCAAGCGCATTGGCGATCACGAGCGGAATGAGCTTCTCGGGAAACTGCCACGGACCGTAGTTGTTCGAGCAGTTCGTCGTCAGCGTCGGCAGCCCGTACGTGTGATGCCACGCGCGCACGAGATGATCGGAGCCCGCCTTGCTGGCCGAATACGGGCTATTGGGCGCATACGGCGTGGCTTCGGTGAACTGCGCGGCCTGCTCAGTGAGCGAGCCGAAGACTTCGTCGGTCGATACGTGCAGGAAGCGGAACTGCACCTTCTCGCCGTCCGTGAGCTGCGACCAGTATTGCCGGGCCGCTTCGAGCAGCGTGAAGGTGCCGACGATGTTCGTCTGTACAAAATCGGCCGGTCCGTGGATCGAACGATCCACATGGCTTTCAGCGGCGAAATGCACAATGGCGCGGGGACGGTAGCGCGCCATGAGTTCATCGATCGCGGCACGATCGCAAATGTCGACGCGCGCGAACACATGCCGTGGATCGCCTTGCAACGCAGCGAGCGTCCCCAGGTTACCTGCGTACGTCAGTTTGTCGACGTTAACGATGCCTTCATCGGACTCACGCAACCAGTCCAGCACGAAGTTGGCGCCGATAAAACCTGCGCCTCCTGTCACCAAGATCATGAGTTCCTCTTAAACGCCGGGCGAATCAAGCACAACCGAACGATGTCTCATCGAATCGAGGACATCCTTTAGCGAATGGATGCAAAAAACTTCGAGGATGCGCTGCAATCCGACCCATCCCCATAATAATCAGAGCGCACATTATAAAGCCCTCACCGGCCGCGAATGAGCGCGCACAGGGCAGCGCACCCTCATTACAGCGGGTCCACGATCAGCGCGGGCGTCCCGTCGCGCTTCGCGAAGGCAACATGGTGAACGACCTGCCCACGCGATCTTTTACATGTCATCCGCGTGTGTTAAATGTTTGGCGGTGACGCGTAACGCTTCGAAAACGGCCCGTTTTACCGCGTCCGGGATTTGCCTGTTGATTGCGGACGAAACCGCATGTCATCCAGTTCGCTTGCAATTAACCCGCAGGCTCTCCCGGTATGGCAATCTAACAGCTTGCGACTCGCACCAATCCGCCGAACTTGTCCCATAGATGACTTCTATTTCCAGGATTTCCCCCCTCGCCATCGGCGACGTGCAAGGTTGCCGTAAAGCGCTGCACGATCTGCTGGCCGCCGCCGCACCCTCCCCCGATACCCCGCTCTGGTTCGCCGGCGACCTGATCAACCGTGGCCCCGATTCGCTTGGCACGCTGCGCGACGTGATGGCGCGCGGCGAGCGCGCCGTCGCCGTGCTCGGCAATCACGACTTGCATCTGCTGTCGGTATCGGCGGGTATCCGCCAGGTCAAGAAAGGCGACACCATCGATGCCATCCTGAACGCCCCCGACGCCGCCGACCTGCTCCACTGGGTCCGCCACCGGCCGATCGCGCACTACGAGGACGGCATGCTGATGGTCCACGCCGGGGTGCTGCCGCAATGGGACGTCGAGCTCACGCTCGAACTCGCGCGCGACCTCGAAAAGGCGCTGCGCGCGGACAACTGGGCCGAGACGCTCGCGGGTCTGTACGGCAACCAGCCCAATCGCTGGTCGAAGCAGCTAAAGGGTATCGAACGGCTTCGCATCACTTGCAGCGCGCTCACCCGCATGCGCTTTTGCAGCAGTGACGGCACCATGGACTTCACCTCGAGCGGGGGCCCGAACGCGGCGCCCCCCGGCTGCATGCCCTGGTTCGACGTGCCCGGCCGACGCACCGCCGACGCCACCGTCGTGTTCGGCCACTGGGCCGCCCTCGGCCTGAAGCTGCGCGACGACCTGATCGCGCTCGACTCCGGCTGTGTGTGGGGCAATCAGCTCTCGGCCGTGCGCCTCGCCGCCGATCCGCGCGAGCGCACGCTCACCCAGGTGGCATGTCCGGACTGCCAGCGCGCCAGCGCGTGAACAACAGGGTCAGGCCGACGCCCTGCCCTGATCGGCTTGCGCGACGCTCGCGGCGTCGACAACCGTAGAAGCGGCGGCGCCCGGCAACGCTGCCTGCATCGCTGCGAGCGCCGCACCGACCGCCGCCTCGGCACGCGCCGCGAGCGCACGCCGGTCCGCGCCCGCCTCGATCGGCTCGCCGACATACACGTGCACCTTGAGCGGTCCGCTGCGCAGCATCGTGTCGAGCGCGTCCTTGAGCGAGACGTCGTCGATATAGGCGGGAGCGGTCGACTGGCGGCCCTGCGCGTCTTCGTACATGAGGCACAGCGGCTGCACGGGCCGCCCCGCCGATACGGCCGCCTGGAACATGTTCGAGTGGAATGGCTTGAGCGCGAGTCCGTCGGTCGTGGTGCCTTCGGGGAACACGCACATCAGCTCGCCACGCGTCAGTCGATCGGCGAGTTCATGCATGATGCGCCGCGCGTCGCTGCGTTTTTCGCGCTCGATGAACACGGTATCGAGGTGCTGCGCGAACCAGCCGATCAGCGGCCAGTGCCGCACCTCGGCCTTCGACACGAACGGCGTCGGCCGCCATGCGTTGATCGCGTAGATATCGATCCACGAGATGTGGTTGCACACCACGAGCGCGCCCGCGTCGAGACGCGCGGCGTCGTGATGCACGATCAGTTCGAGCCCGCACAGCCGCAGCATCTCGAGCGACCACGCGCGATTGAGCACCATGCGCTCTTGCGCGCTTGCACGCGGAAAGCGCAGGGCCACGGTCCATGCGCCTTTGAACAGGTGCGCGAGCAGTCGGATCTTGCGAAAAAATAGCTTCATGAGCGTAACGATGGATAACACGGGCCGGCCGTCATGGCCGTTCCATGGCGATGCGTCCGGCGACGACGGTCGCCCGCACGCACGCGGGCAGTTCGTAGCCGGCGAACGGCGTATTGTGCCCCTGGCTGAGCAACGCGCGTGGCTCGACGCGCCAGTGCGCCTGCGCATCGAAGATGCACAGGTCCGCGCATGCGCCGGGTGCGATGCGTCCCGCCGGCAAATCGAGAACGCCAGCCGCTGAAGAGGTGACGCGCGTCAGCGCCTCGACGAGCGGCACGCGCGCCTCCTGCGCCCACTTGACGGTCAGCGACAGCAGCAATTCGAGCCCGGTCGCGCCCGGCGTCGCTTCGGCGAACGGCAGCAGTTTCTCGTCGGCGTCGAGCGGCGTGTGCGCCGAGCAGATCGCGTCGATGGTGCCGTCCGCGAGTCCCGCGCGAATCGCTTCGCGATCGCGCTGCTGGCGCAAAGGCGGATCGAAGCGCATGCGCGCATCGAAATAGCCGATGTCCATGTCGGTCAAATGGACGTGATTGACGCTCACGTCGCAACTGACCGGCAGGCCTTCGGCCTTGGCCGCGCGCACGAGCGCGACACCGGCCGCCGACGACAGCTGCGCGACGTGCACGCGCGCGCCGCTCACGCGCATCAGTTCGAAGAGCGTCTGCAGCGCGATCGTCTCGGCGCTCGCCGGCACGCCCGCGAGACCGAGCCGCGACGCGAGCGCCCCGCTCGCGGCCACGCCGCCGCGTGACAGATACGCATCCTGCGCCCGCAACCAGACGGTGTAGCCGTAGGTGCTCGCGTACTGCAGCGCATTCAACAGCACCTGGGTATCGACGATCGGCACATCGGCCTGGGCGAACGCGACACAGCCCGCCTCGGTGAGTTGCACCATCTCCGTGAGGGTTTCTCCGGCGAGGCCCACGGTGAGCGCGCCGAGCGGATACACGTGCGCGCCGTCGAGATTGCGCGCGCGAAACTTCAGCATCTCGACGAGGCCCGGTTCGTCGAGCACGGGCTCCGTATCGGGCAAGCACACGACGCTCGTCACGCCGCCCGCGAGCGCGGCGGCCAGCTCCGATTCGAGGGTCGCCTTGTGCTCGTGGCCGGGCGCGCGCAGCCGCGCGTTCAGGTCGACGAGGCCCGGCGCGACCATGAGGCCGCGCGCATCGAGGGTCCGGGTCGCCGCGAAGCCGGCGGGCGCCGTGCCGAGCGCGGCGACTTTGCCGTCGACGATGAACACGTCCTCACGTGCTTGCGTGCCGCTCACCGGATCGATCAGCGTGCCGCCCTCGATGTGAATCTTCATGCGCTGCCTTGTTCTTTCGTGTTGACCTTGCCTGCTCAAGCAGGCGTGCCGGCGACGATGCCCATCACCGCCATGCGCACCGCGATGCCAAAGCTCACCTGGCTCAGGATCACGGACTGTGCACCGTCGGCCACGCGCGAATCGATTTCCACGCCGCGGTTCATCGGCCCCGGATGCATGACGATCGCGTCGGGTGCGGCGAGCGCGAGGCGCTCGGGCGTGAGGCCCCAGCTCTTGAAGTACTCGTCGCCCGAGGGCAGCAGCGCGCCGCTCATGCGCTCGTTCTGCAGCCGCAGCATGATGATGACGTCGACGTCCCTGAGCCCTTCGTCGAGATTGTGAAACGCGCGCACGCCCATCTGTTCGAGGCCGTCCGGCAGCAGCGTGCGCGGTCCGATCGCGCGCACTTCGGGCACGCCGAGCGTGGTGAGCGCATGGATATCGGAGCGCGCGACGCGCGAGTGCAGGATGTCGCCGACGATCGCCACACGCAGGTTCGTGAAGTCCTGCTTGTAGTGGCGGATCGTGTACATGTCGAGCAGCCCCTGGGTCGGGTGTGCGTGACGACCGTCGCCGGCGTTGATGACGTGCACGTGCGGCGCGCAATGCTCGGCGATCAGATACGGCGCGCCGCTCGACGCATGACGCACGACGAACAGGTCGGCATGCATGGCGCTGAGGTTATCGATGGTGTCGAGCAGCGATTCGCCCTTGCTCGTCGACGACGCGTGGATGTTCAGATTGACGATGTCCGCCGCGAGACGCTTGGCGGCGATCTCGAAGGTCGTGCGCGTGCGCGTCGAATTCTCGAAGAACAGGTTGAACACCGACTTGCCGCGCAACAGCGGCGCGCTCTTCACGTCGCGCCCACTCGCGCCCACGTATTGCGTGGCCGTATCGAGGATGTGCGTGATGATCGAGCGCGGCAAGCCCTCGATCGTGAGCAGGTGCTTTAACTCGCCGTTCTTCGTGAGCTGCGGATTGCCCTTCAGGAATCCGTAGCGAAAGCGCTCGCCGGCAGCGGACGGGTTCATCGTGAACGGGCCTTGTTCAAGCTGGAATGGACGACACGCGGCGCGCTCATGCATCGAGCTCGATCATGACGGCAATTCGTCGAGATATTGCTGGAGGATGATCGAGGCGGCCTCGGCGTCGAGCTGGCTCGTGTCGCCGCGTCGCTCGCGCAGTTGCGCCTCGGCATCGACGGACGAGTAGCGCTCGTCGACCCACGCCACCGGCAAGTTGAAGCGGCCGTTCAGCTGGTTGCCGAAGCGCGTGGCCTGCTGGGTCATCGCGTGCGGGGTGCCGTCCTGGTGTGTAGGCAGACCGACCACGAGCAGATTCGGCTGCCATTCGCGGATCAGCGCGCCGATCGCCTCGAAGCGATAGTCGCGGCTGCGGTTCTGGATCACGGTGAGCGCTCGCGCGCTGCGCGTGAGCCCGTTGCCGAGCGCCACGCCGATGCGCTTTTCGCCGTAGTCGAACGCCAGCAGCGTCGCCTCAGGCCCGGCGACCACGCTCATGCGTGACCTGCTTCGCCCGAGAGCATCGTCGACGAAATGCCGAGCAGCGCGAGAGCCGCCTCGAAGCGCTCTTCGGCGGGCACGTCGAAGACGATCTTGGGATCGGCCTCCACCGTGAGCCAGCCATTGCGCGAAATCTCGTCCTCGAGCTGACCCGCGCCCCAGCCTGCATGGCCGAGTGTGAGCAAAAAGCGCTCGGGACCGCTGCCGTTCGCGACCGCTTCGAGCACATCTTTCGAGGTGGTCATTTCAAGGCCGCCAGGCACGGTCATCGACGACGTGTAGTTGGTGCCCTCAGCCGGCGCATGCAGCACGAAGCCGCGCTCGGTCTGCACCGGACCGCCGAAATAGACGGGTACGTGCAGCAGCGGTTCGATTTCGAGCTTGAGGTCGATGCGGCTGAACAGCGCCTCCAGATCGATATCCGTGGGACGATTGATAACGAGGCCGAGCGCACCGCGCTCGCTGTGATCGCAAAGGTAGACCACCGTTCCTGAAAACGTGGGGTCCGCCATGTTGGGCATGGCGATCAGGAACTGGTTGGTCAGGTTGATGCGATCGGTACTCTTGGACATGATTTGAATTCTAGCAAAGACGATGCGGGGTAGCGGTGCTTCGGCCATTCGATGCGCCTCGACGCCCGGAGCGACGCCGTGGCCTCGATGACGGGCCTCTTGTGCCGGCCATATGGGTGGTCACTCTATCATGCGGGCGGCCGCGCTTCGCGGGCTTCGTGGAGGCGCGCGGTGGGAGTGTCGCGATGCGTATCGCGATGGCTCTCGCCACAGCAATCACTATGCCTGTCGCGAACCGCGGCTCGCGTCAATGTCCGGGCTGGCTGCCGAGTGCCGCGCCGAGTGCCTTGAGCGCGGTGCTCGCGTCGGGCTGCGCGACGCCGGCGGCGGTTTTGTGCAGCATCGCGCGCAATGACTCGGTGGCCTGCACGAGCGCGGCGCGCCCGGGCTGATCCGTCGCTGTCGCGGCGCGCGCGGCCGCCGGCACGGCCAGCGCGTGCGCGGTGCGGCGCCATGCGAGCCCAAGCGCATCGGCGAGCAGTCCGACATGACCGAGGCCGAGCGCCCACGCGGACGCACCGAGCCGGTAAGCCGCGTCCGCCGCGAGCAGTGCCTCGCCGGGCTCGGGTGCGGCGGGGGCGTCGGCTTGCGCGCCGAGTGTGGTCATCGAGGCGTCGGCGGTCTGCAGGAAATCTTCATACGCGTTCGCATTGACCGCGAGCGCGCCCAGCTCGCGCATCGGCGCCACGTGGGATGCCACGAGGCCAGCCTGCGCAGCGCCTTCCTCCCACAGCGCCTCGGACGCCTGCGTACCCGCGACGTGCCAGTCGACCGTCAGACCGTAGTCGTGCAGCAGGTCGACGTCGTCGGTGTCCTCGGCCGCTGCGCCGAAGAGCGCATAGTCGCGCCACAGCAGCGCGAGCGTCGTGCGCACGAGCGAGTGCGGCACGTGGCGGATGCCATGCGCGTGATCGGCGAGCACGAGGTTGCAGCGCGCGTAGAAGCGCTTCATTTCGGCATCGCCCCACGACGGCGCGCTGCGCCGCAACGCGCGTCCGCACGCCGAGGCAAGTCGCCAGAAATCATAGGGATCGTCGCTCGTCAGCTCGACGAGACAGGCATCGAGTTCGCCGAGCGAGGCTTCGGCCCACGCTGCCGCCGCACGACTGCCGTTGGTGTCGCTGCGCAACGCCGGCAGAAGCGCCGCCTCGTAGCGAGCGCGCACCAGCGCGAGGCGCTGGGCCGGCTGGACGCGCAGCGTGGCCGGCGGCACCGGGCGGCCGGCGAGCGCGATGTCCTCGAAATGAAGTGTGAAGCCGGGCGTATGCGGCGCGAGCACGTCGCACAGTGCGCGCTCGCGTGCGAACAGCGCCGGCGAGCAGGAGAGCTCGCGCAGGTTGTGGCGATCGAGTGCGATGCGCAGATCGTCGAGCGCGTCGCCCAGCAACTGGCGCACCGCGCCGGGTGCGTTTGCATCGGCCGTGGCGGCATCGCCCGCATGCGTGCCATGCGAGGCGCGGCTCGCCCCATCCGGGATCGCCCACGGCGACACGAGCATCAGCAACTCGACGTAGCGCGCGCTCGCGAGCCAGCCGGCCTCGCGCAACGCACGCGCAGCGTGCCGCAACGGGACCGCCATGTCGCCGTGCCCGGCAAAGGCGAGCTGGGCTTCGGCGAGCGCCGCGTGCGCCGACGGCACCTGGCCGCCGCGCGGGTTGGGCAACGCTTCGAAAGTGGCGGCAGGCGTAGGACGAAGGGTCATGGGCAGCGCCGATAACGAAAGGCGTGCGCGCGAGGCGGCGGCTCGCCGGTTAGATTGCGCGCTACGCGTCGAGGGCGGCGCTTCTCGCCGTCGTTGCGTGAAACGCGTCCCGCGACAAAACGATGACGAACCCGTGACGGACAGACCGTCGCTCGCGCGACGGCGGCCGTGCGCAGGCCCCGGCTTGCCGAGGCCCGGCGGGCGTCAGATCTGAACCATTTCGAAGTCTTCTTTGCGCGCGCCACACTCGGGACAGGTCCAGTTGATTGGAACATCCTCCCAGCGCGTGCCCGGCGCAATGCCTTCTTCCGGCAAACCGGCTTCTTCGTCGTAGATCCAGCCGCAGATCAGGCACATCCAGCTTCTATATTCCATTCTTATGCCGCGTTGAAAAGTCGAAAATGATCCGGGAATCAGGAGCCATGATGGTACCGTGTTGAGGCCCCCATGCCTAGCAACCGCGACAGTGCATCCCGGCCGCCGGCAAGTACACGCGCGCCCCGTTCGCGAGGCATCCGGGACGATTTGACCCGACGCCCCGGTTAGGCAGCATAATTGAGCCGCACGTCGCCCATGCGGGCGCGCGCCAACCGGCCTGGTCCCTCTCGAACCCACACTCTACATGTCCAGCGACACCCCTCCGATCATCCTCACTTTCGGCCTGGCCGATCCGACCGGCGGCTCCGGCGTGCAAGCCGACCTGCTCACCTTCGCGAGCATGGGCTGCCATGGTGTCAGCGTACTCACCGGCTACACCGTGCGCGATTCCGCCGGCTGCGACGAAGTCACCGGCCTCGACCCTGAAACCGTCGCGACCCAGGCGAGAATGCTGCTCGAGGATATGCCGGTCGCCGCCTTCAAGGTCGGCGCGGCAACGCGTGCAGAAGTGGTGAGTGCGATCGCCGAAGTCGTCGCCGACTACGACGACATTCCGCTCATCCTCGCGCCGGATTTCACGCTCGACGACGAGCACGTGCTCGCCGCCGACGAACTGCGCGAGGCGATGGCCGATCTGCTCGCGCCGCAGACCACGCTGATCGTCGCCGATGCCTCGACACTGCTGGCCCTCGCGCAACCGGACGGCGACGCCGAGGCGCCGAGCATCGACGCGGCCATTTCGCATCTGCTGTCCCAAGGCTGCGAATACATCCTGTCGACCGAGACCGGCACGCATCGCATCGTCAACACACTCTTTAGCGAAGACGGACAGCTGCGCCAGGATTTGTGGGACCGTTCGCCGCACCCGCTGATGGGCCTCTCCGACACGCTCGGCGCGGCGATCGCGGCATTGCTCGCGAATGGCCAGGAGCCCGCCGAAGCGGTGCGCGAAGCCCAGGAATATCTGTATCAGGCCGTGCGCAGCGCGTTTCGCCCCGGAATGGGCGCATGGCTGCCCGACCGCTTCTTCTGGGCGCGCAGCAACGATGACGATGCCCCGGCCGATGATGACGAGAAGCAGCCACCACAGACCCAGGGGCATTGAATGTCGGCGGGATGATACCGCTGACTCGATCCTGATATTTAACAGTAATGTATTACCCGAGTAATACAGCGTTACACCGGGCGTCGGACTTCCGCGATAGAATTTACAATATAGTAATAAAGCGGAATCCGTCCCCATGATCACCCTCGCTCGAGCCGCGCGATGCTTTCATCGCGAGCCGGGAGCAGCGGCGAACCGTCCGGCACGTCCGTGCATGCCCTTTTCGAAGGCATGCCGGTGCACCTGGAGTTGCAAGTGAACGGTCGGCAGCCTCCCTTTCTTTCGCATGGCAACCGCCCGCCGGACCCCGACGCACAAGCGCCGAATCCCAACGGCGCGCACGTCAAACGCTTCGCCGGCGCAGTCGATCTCGCCACGCGCATGGACATGCTCGGCCAGACGCCGGTCACGATCTGGCTCACCGGATTGTCGGGCTCCGGCAAATCGACGCTCGCGTTCGAACTCGAGCAGCAGCTCGTGCGGCTCGGTCACCCGTGCTACGTGCTCGACGGCGACAACATCCGGCACGGCCTCACCCGCGATCTCGGCTTCAAACCCGAGGACCGGCGCGAGAACATCCGGCGCGTCGCGCACGTCGCGCAGTTGATGAACGACGCGGGACTCATCGTCATCACGTCGCTGATTTCGCCGATGCGCGAAGACCGCTCGATGGCGCGCGACATCATCGGCGCCCCACGCTTTGTCGAGACCTGGCTCACGGCGAGCGTCGAAGTCTGCGCGCGGCGCGACCCGAAGGGACTCTACGCGAAGGCCTACGCGGGCGAGATCCCGTCGTTTACCGGCATTTCGGCACCCTATGAAACGCCCGAAAATCCCGCTCTGAAGATCGATACCGCCGCGTTCGAGCCGTCGGAAAGCGTCGCCAGCGTCCTCGATTATCTGCGTGCCGAAGGCGTGCTCGAGACGAAAGCACAAGACCCGCAGCGCTGACCCACGCCTGCGCCGCGTACAGACGAAAAAAAACCCGCATCGCTGAACTGCACCCCAAAAGTTGGACACCGATCCAACCTTTGGGGTGTTTTTCATGGCGAAGTACGATGAGCGGTTCAAACAGAAGCTAGTCGACACCTATTTGCGCGGGAGCATCAGCTTACCGGCGCTGGCCGCGCGGCATGGGATTGACTACTCGATGCTACGTCGCTGGGTTGCCGCATTTCGTCTGCACGGCAGTGCAGCGTTGCGAGGCAGATACAAATACCGTGACGCCCGCTTCAAGCTGAAAGTGGTGCAGCACATGAGGCGCGAGGGACTGTCGGCGCGGGAAGTCACGGCACTGTATGACATTCGCGATGCGGGCAGCGTCTCGCGCTGGGCACGTCTGTATGATGAGGGCGGAATTAACGCTCTGGCGCCCCGCCCGCAGGGCCGCCCCCGGAAGATGATTATCCAGCCCGACAAGCCTGCTGAAGAAAAAGCGCCCGACACGCGCACGCGCGAAGAACTGCTCAAGGAAAACGAGTACCTGCGCGCGGAGGTGGCGTACCTAAAAAAGCTCGATGCGCTGCTCAAGGCAAAGAAGCCAGCAGCGCAAAAGAAAAAACACAAATCGTGAACGGGCTCAGATCCAGGCATGCGCTTGCTGTGCTGCTGAAGGTCGCAGGACTGGCGCGCAGTACGTTTTATTACCAGTTGCACGTGCTGGAGGCCGGCGAGCGCCACCTTGAACTGAAAGACAGGATCCGTACGGTCTATGAGCGTCACAAGGGCCGCTACGGTTACCGACGCATCACGGCGGCGATCCGCAATGCTGGTCAGATCGTCAACCATAAGAGGGTGCAGCGGCTCATGGGCGAACTGCAATTGAAATCACTCGTACGCCCCAAGCGCTACCGGTCCTGGCGTGGTGAAGTCGGACGCATCGCGCCGAACCTGCTGAGCCGCGAATTCGAAGCTCAAGCACCGAATCAGAAGTGGGTCACTGATGTGACCGAATTCAATGTCAACGGTCAGAAGCTCTACCTATCACCAGTGCTGGACCTGTACAACGGCGAGATCGTGGCCTGGCAGACGGCGCGCCGCCCAAGCTTCGAACTGGTTAATGGCATGTTGAAGAAGGCGCTCGCCCGGCTGGGCAACGACGACAAACCGTTGCTGCATTCGGATCAGGGCTGGCAGTATCAGATGTCCGCCTGGCGGCGGACACTGGCCAGGTATCACGTGCAGCAAAGCATGTCGCGCAAGGGGAACTGCCTGGACAACGCGGCCATGGAAAGCTTCTTTGCCACACTGAAGTCAGAGTTCTTCCGGCTGAACCGCTTTAGCAGCATCGAGCAGTTGCAGGCAGGACTGCGACGCTACATTCACTACTACAATCACGAGCGCATCAGGCTCAAACTGAAAGGGCTGAGCCCCGTGCAATACAGGACTCAGCCCTTGGCCGCCTAGCTCTTAACTGTCCAACTTCGAGGGGTCAGTTCATCGCTGCGGGTTTTTTTCCTTGGCGAGGAACGCGTCTCTCGACGCGTCCCCTGCATTTCGATGCAATCGCGGCAAATGCCGTGATTACATGTCCATGCCCATGCCGCCCATGCCGCCGGGCATGCCGCCAGCCATCGGAGCATCTTCCTTCGGCAGTTCTGCAACAGCTGCGTCGGTCGTGAGCAGCAGACCTGCCACCGAAGCGGCGTTCTGCAGTGCCGTGCGCGTCACCTTGGTCGGATCGACAACACCAGCTTCCACGAGGTCGCCGTACTCGCCGGTTGCTGCGTTGTAGCCGTAGTTGCCGCTGCCAGCCGCGACAGCCGCGACGACGACGCTAGCTTCTTCGCCGCCGTTCGTGACGATCTGACGCAGCGGCTCTTCCATCGCGCGCAGCACGATCTTGATGCCTGCGTCTTGATCGGCGTTCGCGCCCTTCACGCTTGCGATTGCCGTGCGAGCACGGATCAGTGCAACGCCGCCGCCGGGGACGATGCCTTCTTCCACTGCTGCGCGCGTTGCATGCAGAGCGTCTTCGACACGTGCCTTCTTTTCCTTCATTTCGACTTCGGTCGCAGCACCGACCTTGATCACTGCCACGCCGCCAGCCAGCTTCGCGACGCGCTCTTGCAGCTTCTCACGGTCGTAGTCCGAGGTCGCTTCTTCGATTTGCGTGCGGATTTGCTTCACGCGCGCTTCGATGCTTGCGCCTTCGCCAGCGCCGTCGATGATCGTCGTGTTTTCCTTGCCCACTTCGATGCGCTTGGCTTGACCCAGTTCTTGCAGCGTCGCCTTTTCGAGCGTCAGGCCCGTTTCTTCCGCAACCACTTGACCGCCGGTCAGGATCGCGATGTCTTCGAGCATGGCCTTGCGACGGTCGCCGAAGCCCGGAGCCTTGACGGCGACGGTCTTCAGGATGCCGCGGATGTTGTTGACCACGAGCGTTGCGAGCGCTTCGCCTTCGACGTCTTCAGCGATGATCAGCAGCGGACGGCCAGCCTTCGCGACTTGTTCCAGAACCGGGAGAAGGTCACGGATGTTCGAAACCTTCTTGTCGTGCAGCAGCACGAACGGGTTTTCCAGAACGGCGACTTGCTTGTCCGGATTGTTGATGAAGTACGGCGACAGGTAGCCGCGGTCGAATTGCATACCTTCGACGACTTCGAGTTCGTCGGAGAGCGACTTGCCGTCTTCGACGGTGATCACGCCTTCCTTGCCGACCTTGTCCATCGCTTCAGCGATGCGGTCACCGATCGACGAATCGCTGTTCGCCGAGATCGAGCCGACTTGCGCGATTTCCTTGTTCGTCGTGCAGGGCTTGCTGACCTTGCGCAGTTCTTCGACTGCAGCCGCGACGGCCTTGTCGATACCGCGCTTCAGGTCCATCGGGTTCATGCCCGATGCGACGTACTTCATGCCTTCGCGAACGATCGATTGCGCGAGGACGGTTGCCGTCGTCGTGCCGTCGCCTGCGTTGTCGCTGGTCTTGGAAGCCACTTCCTTGACCATTTGCGCGCCCATGTTCTGCAGCTTGTCCTTCAGCTCGATTTCCTTGGCGACCGAGACACCGTCCTTGGTGACCGTCGGGCCGCCGAAGCTGCGCTCGAGCACAACGTTACGGCCCTTCGGACCGAGCGTGACCTTCACTGCATTGGCGAGAATGTTCACGCCTTCAACCATCTTGGCACGGGCGATATCGCCGAACACGACCTCTTTAGCTGCCATCTTCAAACTCCTTGAATTCTTTCAGTAGGAATGTACGGGGAGAACTTAGCGGTTCACCACGGCCATGATGTCTTCTTCGCGCATCACGAGCAGTTCCTGCCCGTCGACCTTGACGGTTTGGCCAGCGTACTTGCCGAACAGGACGCGGTCACCGACCTTCACGTCGAGCGCAATGTGAGCGCCCTTGTCGTCGCGCTTGCCCGGGCCGATGGCGAGGACTTCGCCTTGATCCGGCTTTTCTGCGGCTGCGTCCGGGATCACGATGCCCGATGCGGTCTTGGTTTCCTGATCCAGGCGCTTGACGATCACGCGATCATGCAAAGGACGAAGGTTCATGGATAAATCCTCTCTCTTGATTGGGACTTGAAGAACGGTCAAGAACACCTGGCTGACCGAACACCATCAGCCAGGAAAGTTGTTAGCACTCTCGTGCGGTGAGTGCTAATTATATGGACGGGGGATGACAAATTCAAGAACGGGGGTGATGGAAGGTGGGGAGATTTTTTGAATGTCGCACCGTGCTCGCTGGTGCCGGACGCTCAGACACCCCGTCAGGCAGGAAGTTGCAGGATATTTCCTAACGGAAACAATAACTTAACCGACGACAGGCGTTGCCCGAAAAGGGGCGGCTGGCAGGCGCTCTGCGCCCCCCGAGGGGCTAAAACCGTGGGGACAACGAGGAAACAGGCGGCCTGGGGAATTCCCCAGTCTTTGCTCCCGCATCGCTCGCCGGAGCCGAAAACGTCATCGTGCCCCATAAAATCCGCCTTCGCACCTGCGACCCTGAGATCGCTCCGCCCCCCACCCCTAATGCAAATGCCGATGATGAACATCCGGATAATGCGCATGCGTGTGCGTGACCGGCAGATGCCGGTGGGGGTGCGTATGCGGCTCGCTGCCGTCCCATTCGAACGCATGCTCATGCTGGTGATGCTCATCGTGACGATGTCGATGCGTGTGTTCAAGCGGTTCGTGCGTGTGAGCGTGCTCATGCTGCTCGCGCAGATGCAGCCAGACGCCGGCCGCCATCAGCGCCGCCGCGACCCAGAACAGCAGCGACGGCATCGCGGGCCAGAGCGCGAGTGAGAGCCCAAGCCCGAACAGCGGCGCCACGGAAAAATACGCGCCCGTGCGAGCCGTGCCGAGATTGCGCAGCGCCACGACGAACAGCACGAGACTCACGCCATAACCGGCGAATCCCGTCGCCATCGCGGCGGCGGCGACGGCCACGCCGGGCAGGTGCGCACCGGCCAGCGCCGCGATACCGAGATTGACCGGACCGGCGACCAGTCCCTTGAGACAGGCGATGACCATGGCATCGTTGGTCGACACCTTGCGCGTGAGGTTGTTGTCGATGGCCCAGCACAGGCAGGCGAGCGCGACGAGCACCGCGCCCACGGACAGCCCCGCCGCGCCCGGCTGCCACGACAGCAGCACGCCGCCGGCGACGATCGCGAGCATGCCGAGAAAGACGCGCAGATCGACGTTCTCGCGAAAAACGACCCACGCGATCACCGCCGTCAACACGCCTTCGAGATTCAGCAGCAACGAACTGGTCGCCGCCGGCGTGCTGGCGAGCCCCAGCATCAACAGCAACGGCCCGCCGATCCCGCCCGCCACAATGGCGCCGGCGAGCCACGGGATCTCGTGCGCCTGAATGTGGTTGGCGTCCTCGCGCGCATCGGCGCTGCGCATGACGCGGCGTCCGAGCAGGATGAGCCCCAAGCCGACGCCGCTGCCGAGATAGAAGAGTCCGGCCACCATGAACGGCGACAGTGTGCCGAGCAGCAGTTTGGCGACCGGCGTCGTTGCGCCGAACAGCGCGGCGGCGAGCAACGCAGTCAGCGAAGCAGGCAGTTGCGCAGGCAGGAGAGCTTTCATTCGTCGATCGGCGCTTGCGTGATTCAGGCTAGCGACTATACCTGCGCTCCATCCGGCTCCGTCGCAACACCCACTTCGCTCTCGCTGCCGGGCTCGCTCGCCTCGACCGTTTCGCGCAACGGCCGGCGCACCGCGCGCAACTTGCCGCTATTGCCGCCGCCGCAGAAGAAGCGGTCGCCGCCGTCGGATTCGAGCCCCGACACGACGACGCCCGGCGGCAGGTCGAGCTGTTCGAGCACCTCGCCGGTTTGCGCATCGATGTGCCGCAGGTCGCTCTCGTCGCCCTCCCACGTGCCGTGCCAAAGCTCCGAGTCGACCCAGGTCACGCCCGTGACGAACCGCTCGGATTCGATCGTGCGCACGATGGCGCCCGTCGCGGGATCGATCTGATGAATCTTGCGCTCGCGGTACTGGCCGACCCACAGCATGCCTTCGGCCCACGTGAGTCCGGAATCGCCGCCGCCACCAGGCGCGGGGATGGTCGCGAGGACACGGCCGGTCGCGGGCTCGAGCTTGCGGATCAGGCCATCGGCGATCTGATAGAGGTGCTGGCCATCGAATGCGGTGCCTGCGCGCGCGGCGGCATCGACCGAGCGCAGCGTCTCGCCGGTCTCGGGATCGAGCGCGACGATGCGCTCGCCGACCGCGAACCAGACCTGGCGGCCATCCCACGTGACGCCGTGCACGCCCTCGACGCCCGCAAAGGGTCCGTATTCGCGAATGATCTGGGCAGCCTGGCGCTTCATGGGCGGTTCCTCCTGTCGTGGGTGCTTCACTTCAATTCACTTCAACGTAGCGGTGCATCAGCCGGACCCGCCATCATGCAGGTCCGCCAGCGCCACCGGGAGTAACAAAGTCGTCGCGAATCCGGGCGTGGGCGGTGTCGTCCAGCGGCGCGCGCGGCCCTCGCCGAGCGCGCACACCTTGTGCGCCGCCGCGAGCGCTTCGAGCGCGCGCTGCACGCTGCGCTGGCTCGCCCCGAGCGCGAGCGCCAGTGCCGAACTCGACCACGCCTCGCCGTCGGCGAGCAGGGCGAGCACGCTCGCGTGACGCTCGTCGGACGGCTGGGCGAGGACCACGACCTCGCGCGCGTCGTGCGGCGCGAGCGCGTAGCCGTCGCGAGTCGCGCTCACGGCGGCCAATGGCTTGAGCGCCGCGCGCAGCCGGCCGAGTTCGACGCGCAAGCGTGCGCGGTGCGAGTCGTCGGGGTGGCGCGTGCGGAATACGCGGGCCATCAGCGTCTCGCGGGGCACGTCGGCTGGCCACGCTTCGCCCAGTTCGCGCAACAGCGCGAACAGCACGGGACGCGTCGCGAGCGGCACGATCGTCGCGCCGATGCGCACGGCGTAGCGACAGCCGTCGACGACGAGTCGCTCCGACGCGAGCAGCGCCTCCACCTCGTCGAGCAGCAAGAGGCGCGCCTCGCCACGTGCGACGAGCCGCGCCGCCGGTGCCTTCAGCACCGCCGCCGCGTTTTCGACCTCGGCAGTCAACGCCGCGATGCCCGCTTCGCGCGCGGCCCGGCGCGCACGCCCGAACGCGGCGCGCGCGGTGCTGGTCGCGAGGCGCCGCAGCGCGATGCCGGCCACGAGCAGGTCGCGCACTGCGTGCAGCGCGGGGGGCAGGCGGTCGGAATCGCTCGCCTCGAGCGCGTGCGCGGCCTCGTCGATGCGGCCGATCAACAGCAGGCGCCGCGCCACGAGGTGGCGTGCGTGCGCGGCATTGAGCCGGTCGCCATGGCGTTCGAGCACGTCGCGCGCGGCATCTAGCGACTTGACCGGCCAGGCGAGATCGCGCGACGCCAGCGCGATCTCCGCCTCGGCGACGACGCAGCGCGCCCGCGCGAGCGGCGCCTGCGCGCCGAAGGCACGCGCCGCGCGGCGCAACAACAGACGCGCGCGGCCGAACTCGCCCAGCTGCGCCATCGCGATGCCGCGCAGCGCGAGCGAGGGCGCATCCTCGCGCAACGCGACTCGCCCGAGCGCGCCGAGCGGATCGCCGCGCGCGAGCGCGCGCGCCGCCGCCGCGAGCGGCAGGTCGAGCGGTGCATCGAGCCGTTGCGAATCCCGCCACACTTGTCACTCCCTCCTCGTCGTCGCCCGCTCCTAATCTAGCACCACTGGCCCGCACGCCGCGGGCCTCGACCGGAGAACCGATGATGACGACCCACACGACAGGGACCCGCGCGGACTGGCTCGCGGCACGACTCAAGCTGCTCGAAGCCGAGAAGGCGCTGACCAGGCAAAGCGATGAAGTGGCACAGCAACGCCAGGCGCTGCCGTGGGTCCGCATCGACAAGACCTATCGCTTCGACACCAACGAAGGCAGTGCGACGCTCGCCGATCTGTTTCGGGGCCGCTCGCAGTTGCTCGTCTATCACTTCATGTTCGGGCCCGACTACGCGGCGGGCTGCCCGTCGTGCTCGTCGATCGCGGACGGCTTCGACGGCTTCGCGGTGCACCTCGCCCATCACGACGTCATGCTGATGGCGGTGTCGCGCGCGCCGCTCGCGAAGCTGCAGGCGTATCGGCAGCGCATGGGCTGGGACTTCCCGTGGGCCTCGTCGCACGGCGGCGATTTCAATTACGACTTCAATGTCGCGTTCACCGAGGCGCAGCAACGCGAGGGCACCGTCGACTACAACTACCAGCGCGGCCGTCACGCGATGGACGCGGTGCCCGCGCCGCCGCCCGTCGCCGAATTCGCGGCCACCTGCGGCACCGATGCGCCCACCTACGCGCGCGAACGTCCAGGCATGAGCGCGTTCGTGCTCGAAGACGGTGTCGTGTGGCACACGTATTCGACTTTCGCACGCGGCCTCGATGGCCTGTGGGGCATGTACCAGTGGCTCGACCGCGCGCCGCTCGGGCGCAACGAGGCGGGTGTCTGGTGGCGCCGCCACGACGAGTACGCCGCGCGCTGAGCGTCGTCATGGACCTCCTCTGCGTGAAGCGGGACATCGTCCGGAAAGCAGCCGGAAACCCGCGCGGATCGCGCGCGCTGTTCGGCGCCGCAGCCGCGCTGCTGTTCGGCGCGGGCGTGAGCGCGACGCTCGCGTGGTGCGGCTCGATGCCGGGTTCCACCGCCCTGCCGATGCCCGGCGGCGCAGCGATGCCGCTCGCCTGGTCGCGCCTGTGCGACGAGACGCGGGCCGGCGCGATGGCGGCCTTCGCGGGAATGTGGCTCGCGATGACCGCCGCGATGACGGCGCCGACGCTCACGCCGATGTTGTGGCGCCTGCGCGACGTTCATCGCACGGTCCTCGCCTCGCTGCTCGCGGGCCTCGGCTATTTCTTCGTCTGGCTCGTGTCCGGTGTGGCCGTGTACCTGGGCGGGCTCGCGCTGGTCGAGATCGCGACCTGCTGGCCCGCGCTGACTCGCGTGGCGCCGCTTGCGGGCAGCGCTGTCGTGATCGTCGCCGGGCTGCTGCAGGCCAGCGCGTGGAAGGCGCGCCGGCTGGCCCGCTGCCATGACGCCGTGCCGAGCGGCCACGACGCGGCAACGTTCGCGTCGGCCTGGCGCGATGGTCTGCGTCTGGGCATCGACTGCCACGCGTGCTGTGCGAACTGGATGGCCGTGCTGCTCGTCGTCGGCGTCATGGATCTGCGCGCCATGATTGCGATCGGTGTCGCCATCACGGTCGAACGGCACGCGCGGCATGGAGCGCGCGTCGCGCGCGTGAGCGGCTGTCTCGTCGCGGTAGCGGGCGCATGGTGTGCCATGCAGGCGCTGCAATCGTACGGATTCCTGCCTTATGGCCCGCTGCCGTCGCTGATCGAGCGGTGAAACGCCTCGAACCCGGCCGGCGCATCCTGCACGAAAACCGGCTCGCCGTTCACGGCGCGCGCAATCAGCGCATCGGCGGCGGCGATGTCGATGCCCTGCTGCGCGTACCACGCATCGTCGTAGTAGGTGTTGCGGTAGCGCTCGCCGCTGTCGCACAGCAGGCTGACGATCGCGCCGGTTTCGCCCGCGGCCTGCATGGTCTGCGCGAGATACAGCACGCCGACGAAGTTGGTGCCCGTCGAGCCGCCCACGCGCCGCCCCAGGCGCGCCGCGAGATAGCGCATCGCCGCGAACGACAGCGCGTCGGGCGTCTTGACCATCGCGTCGATGCACGTCGGAATGAACGACAGCTCGACGCGCGGCCGCCCGATCCCTTCGATGCGCGAGCCCGTCGCGAGCGTGAGCGAGCGATCGGGGCGTCCCGTATGCACGCTCTTGAAGTAGTCGAAGAACACCGAATTCTCGGGATCGGCGCACAGCACACGCGTGTGATGACGCCGGTACGCGACATAGCGCCCAAGCGTGGCGATGGTGCCGCCCGTGCCGCCGCTCGACACGAGCCAGGCTGGCACCGGGTAGTCTTCGTCGGCCATTTGCCGGTAGATCGATTCGGCGATGTTGTTGTTGGCCCGCCAGTCGGTCGCGCGCTCGGCGTAGGTGAACTGGTCCATGAAGTGGCCGCCCGTTTCGAGCGCGATGCGGTGCGACTCGGTGTAGATGCCGGCCGGATCGCCGACCAGATGGCAACGGCCGCCGTAAAAGCCGATCTCGTCGATCTTCGCAGCCGATGTGCTGGCGGGGATCACCGCGACGAACGGCAGTCCGAGCAGCCGGGCGAAGTACGCCTCCGAGATCGCGGTCGAGCCGCTCGATGCCTCGACGACCGTGCTCTTCGCGTTGAGCCAGCCGTTGCACAGCGCATACAGGAACAGCGACCGGGCTAGGCGGTGCTTGAGACTGCCGGTCGGATGGCTCGATTCGTCCTTGATGTAGACGCGGATGCCGGCGAAGCCGGGCAGGTCGAGCGGGATCAGGTGGGTATCGGCCGAACGGTTGTAGTCGGCTTCGATCTTGCGAATCGCTTCGCGCGTCCACGCGGAATGGGGCATGACGTCTCCCTTCGCCGTGCACCCGTCACGGGCCGTGGCGAGTGCATGCCGATGTTACGCCGCTTCGCGCATTGCCCAGTGCCAGGGCGCGAGGTGCGGCCAGGCGCGCAGCCGCGAGGCCTTGCAGACTGCTTGCTGGCAGGAGAACACCCGCCACGCGAGCACTGAATGAAAACGCGAGCCGGTGTACACGCGCCGCGACATCGCCGGGCGCACAATGGAAGTCCCCGTCCCTCCTGGCAACGAGGCGCCGGCCGCTCGCGCGTTCCAGCCCGGGCCGCCGGCTTTGTATAATCGCGCATTCTTCACGCGGGTTGTGTTTTCATGCTTAGTTTCGCGCTCGGCTTCATCGTTTCATTGCTGGTCACCCTGCTGATCGTGCGTTACGCGCATCTGCATGAAAAATTCTCGACCGATACCGACCTCGCCGGGGTCCAGAAATTTCACGTGCGGCCGGTGCCGCGGATCGGCGGAACCGGCATCCTCGTGGGCCTCATCGCGTCCGCCGTGCAGTTGCACAGCGCGTGGCCGGCTGTGTCGGGCGGCATTCTCGGCATCGTCGCGTGCGGGCTGCCCGCATTCGCCGCCGGCCTCGTCGAGGACCTGACCAAGCGCGTCTCGCCGCTCGCGCGCCTGATCTGCACGATGGCCGCCGCCGGGCTCGCGTATTTTCTGCTCGACATCGCCGTCACCCGCATCAGTGTGCCGCCGCTCGACTTCGTGCTCGCGTGGCCGGTGGTCTCGTGCATCGTCACGGTGCTCGCGGTCGCGGCGCTGGCCAACGCAGTCAACATCATCGACGGCTTCAACGGGCTCGCCTCGATGGTCGCCATCATGATGTTCGCCTCGCTCGCGTACGTCGCGTTCCAGGTGCACGACGCGGTCGTGCTGTCGGCCTCGCTCATCATGATGGGCGCGGTGCTCGGCTTCTTCATCTGGAACTTCCCGGCCGGCCTGATCTTTCTCGGCGACGGCGGCGCGTACTTCATCGGCTTCATGCTCGGCGAACTCGCGATCATGCTCGTGATGCGCAATCGCGACGTGTCGGCGTGGTATCCGGTGCTGCTGTTCATGTATCCGATCTTCGAGACCTGCTTCTCGATCTACCGCAAGAAGTTCATTCGCGGCATCTCGCCCGGCATTCCCGATGGCGTGCATCTGCACATGCTCGTCTACAAGCGGCTCATGCGCTGGGCGGTCGGCGCGCGCACCGCGCACGAACTCACCCGCCGCAATTCGCTCACCTCGCCGTATCTGTGGCTGCTGTGTCTGATCGCCGTGATTCCGGCGACGCTGTTCTGGCGCCACACGGTTCATCTGTTCTGCTTCGTCGTGGTGTTCGCCGCAACCTACGTGTGGCTCTACGTGAGCATCGTGCGCTTTCGCTCGCCCAAGTGGCTGGTGGTGCGCAAGACGCACCGGCCGTGATGCGCCGGCGCTGATCCGCCGGCGCGTACAATCGACTGGGACTCCCCGCGCGCCGCGCACCTTCAGGACCTCGCGGGACCGATCGCGCTACGCTGGCAGTTCGCGGCGAGCGCCTGCGCCGCGCGCGAGCCCACTCACCGCTTCCGCGGCCCCGCTGACGCTCAGGCATGCGCCGCCGCGCCGACCCGAAGCTCAGGCAGCGAGGACAGCATGTCGAAAACCATCTGGATTGTGGTCGCCAACCGCGTCACGGCGCGCATCTTCGAAACGGCCAGCCCGCTTGGCGCGATCGACGAGATCGAAACGCTCTTCCATCCCGAGGGACGCGTGCCGCAGCAAAGCCTCGTCTCCGACAAGCCGGGCCGCACCTACGACCGCATGGGCGCCGGCCGTCACGCGAGCGACTCCGATACGAGCCCGCACGATCACGAGGCCGCCGTGTTCGCCGCGCAGATCGCGCTCTCGCTCGCGAGCGCGCGCGAAGCAAACCGTTACGGCACGCTCGTCGTCGCCGCGCCGCCTGCGTTTCTCGGCGTGCTGCGCAAGCATTTGGACGCGGCCACCCAGGCCCTCATCTCGCTCGAACTCGACAAGGACTATGTGGCGCTCGATCCGCGCACGCTGCGCGAGCGGCTGCCCGAGCGGCTGGTGCGCCACGCATAGGACGCCCCACGCTCAGCTCGCGAGATGCACGACGAACGTGCGGATCCAGGGCAATGCGCTTTCACCCGCGAGCATGCCGAGCAGCCCGACGAGCGCGACGGTCGGCGGCGCCGGCGACTTGATGTTGAACGCGCTATAGAGCAGGCCGACCACGACGCCTGCGGCGAGCGAAAAAAGATAAGGCTTCATCGACATATTCCTCCGCGTGGGGCTCACGCCATCTCGATCACGACGCGACCGCGCGCACCGGCCGCGACGGCGGCATAGGCCTCGCCCGCGCGCGCCAGCGGATAGCGCGCGGCGACCACGGGCGCCTCGTAAAGACCGGCATCGAAGCCTTCGGCCAGTGCTGCCAGCATCGGCGCCGATTCGACGACGCCGAGCTTCGCGCTGTCCGCGCCGAAGAGCTGCGTCTCGTTGTGATAGAAGTCGATCAGGTCGAATTCGACGCGGCGCTTGCCCGTCGCGCTGATCTCGACGACCCGGCCACGGCGCTTCGCAAGCGCGAGCGCCAGTTCGAACGCGACTCCGCCGACCGTGTCGTAGACCACGTCGGCGCCCGCTCCGCCGGTCAGCTCGCGCACGCGCGCCACGGTGGCGTCGTCGAGCGGCACGGCGGCATCGACGCGGCGCGCCGCCGGCGAATCCGCATCGAGCGCGCTGCGATCGACACCGATCACGCGCGCGCCATGCGCCTTGGCGATCTGCGTGACCGCCCCGCCGACCCCGCCCGATGCGCCGATCACGACGATCGTCTCGCCCGCCGCGAGGCGCGCGTAGTCGATCGTGCCGAGCCACGCGACCACGAAATTCACACCGATCGACGCGGCCTGCGCATGCGAGAGCGCGGCCGGCTTGCGCGCGAGCGCCGCGACCGGAATCTCGATGTATTCGGCATGCGAGCCATCGCGCGTGAAGCCGATGTCGCCACCGGTGCCCCACACCTCAGCGCCGATCCATGCATCGGGACCGGCCGTCACGACGCCGCTGAAGTCGCGTCCCGGCACGCGCGGCAGTTGCGTGTGATCGAAATGGCCGGACACGTTTTTCACGTCGCTCGGATTCACCGATGCGCTCATCACGCGCACGAGCGCATGGCCGGGCGCGGGCTCGCGCGGGGGCAGATCGACGAATTCGAGGACCTCGGGCGTGCCGAAGCGGCTGAACTGGATGGCTTTCATGGGGAGACTCCGTGGCGTGTCGGGTTCGACGCGATGTCGAACGTCTTGACGGCAGTCTAGGTGGGCGCCGCGCGATCGAGTGGACAGATGCTTTCGAATTTCGGACAAAGCGGGCGCAACAAGTGCAACAAGCGCAACAAGCGCCCCGCGTGCTTCAGGCGGCGGCGGGCGTGTCGTCGTCGAGCGCGCGCAGCGTCTGGCCCGGATAGAAGCCGGTTGGCGATGCGCCCAGTTCGCGGCGGAACATGTCGCTGAAACTGCTCGGCAGATAGCCGAGCGAGCGGGCCACGCGACTCACCGGCTGTCCCTCCGCGAGTCGCGAGACCGCCACCGCCAGCTGCACCTGGCGCCGCCATTCGGCGAAGCCGCTGCCGAGTTCGCGCCGGAACAGGCGCGCGAGCGTGCGCGAGCTCGCGCCGACGGAGGCCGCGTGCTGCTCGAAACTGACATCGAGTGTCGGGTTGGCGATCACCGCGTCGCACAGCATCGCGAGGCGCCGGTCCGAGGTGCCCGGCAAGGCGATGCGCTGGCCGTGACGCGGTGCATGCGCGAGTTCCAGAACGGCGAGCCGGTAAGCGGCGTCCAGATAGTCGTCGTCGCGATTGGCCTCGTGCTCGGCCAGCGTCGTGATCAGTTCGCGCAGCAGTCCGTTCACCTCGAACACTTCGGAGTCGCGGCTCAAATGGCGAACGTAGCGCTCGTGCAGGTAGAGGTTGCGCATCTCGACGGCGCTCATCATCGTGATCGCGTGGACGGTGCCGGGCGGCAGCCATACCGCGCGCTGCGGCGGCACGACGAGCGCCGCACGCCCGCTCTCGACCCACATCACACCCGAGACGGCATAGAGCACCTGGGCCCAGTCGTGCGCATGCGGCTCGATATGCGTCGCGCGCGCATAGCGGCGCGCGAGCGAGCGGCCGCGTTCGGGGCCGGCGGCAAGGTCGGGAGGCAGGGCTTCAGGCATGGTGTGGCGTCAGGCAGGCGGGCCGCGCGCGGGAAGCGGCGGCGCTGCGCCATAGCATAGCGGCTCTTGCCGTCAAAGCGCGTCGAGCGGAATCTTCAGGTAACGCACGCCGTTGTCTTCCGGCTCGGGCAAGCGGCCCGCGCGCACGTTCACCTGGATCGACGGCAGGATCAGGTTCGGCATGTCGAGCGTGCGGTCGCGCGCGGTGCGCATGTCGACGAACGCGGCTTCGTTCACGCCGTCGTGCAGGTGGATGTTGGCGCGCCGCTCTTCGGCCACGGTGGTCTGGAAGCGCACTTCGCGCGACGCGGGTGGATAGTCGTGGCACATGAACAGACGCGTCGCGTCCGGCAGCGCGAGCAGCCGCCGCACCGAGCGATACAGCTGATGCGCGTCGCCGCCGGGGAAGTCGCAGCGCGCCGAGCCGACATCGGGCATGAACAGCGTATCGCCGACGAACACCGCGTCGCCGATCTGATAGGCGAGATCGGCGGGCGTGTGGCCCGGCACGTGCAGCGCGCGGCCAACCAGCGCGCCGATGGCGAAGGTGTCGCCGTCCGCGAACAGGCGATCGAACTGCGAGCCGTCGACGGCCAGCGTCTCGCCGAGATTGAACACGTCGCGAAACACGCCCTGTACCGTGCGGATGTGCTCGCCGATCGCAATTCGTCCACCGATCTGCGCCTTCAAATACGGCGCGGCGGACAGATGATCGGCGTGCGCATGGGTTTCGAGCAGCCATTGCACGGACAGACGCTGCTCGCGCACGAACGCGACGACGCGCTCGGCCGACGCATGCGAAGTGCGGCCCGACTTGGGATCGTAGTCGAGCACGGAGTCGATGATCGCGCAGGCCGAGCCCGGACCCGCATGCACGACGTAGGTGACGGTGCTCGTGGTGGGGTCGAAAAACGGCTGCACCAGCGGCGTGGGCGCAGCAGGCTCGGCATGGGACGACGCTTGCGCGCGCAACGATTCAGACATGGTGCCCTCTCTCTTCATCTATTGGAAAACATATTATTTATTCATATAATGTCTGTCAATGTAATGAAAGCACCTGACCCGCTGCAAAGCCTGCCACGAGAGCGCGACAAATGAACTCACCCCTCACTCCCGAAGCACTCGGCGCGCTGCGCGAGTCGGCCGCGAAGGCGTGCGCGCTGCTCAAGGCGCTCGCTCATGAAGACCGCTTGCTGCTGCTGTGCCAGTTGACCGAAGGCGAGCGCAACGTCGGCGAACTCGAAGCGCTCGTCGGCGTGCACCAGCCGAGCCTGTCACAGCATCTGGGCGTGCTGCGCGAGGAAGGTCTCGTGCAGACGCGCCGCGAAGGCAAATACGTCTATTACAGCCTCGCCGGACATGAAGTGATCCAGGTCATGCATACCCTGTCGAGCCTCTATTGCGGCCGGCTCCGCGCACGCCCCGCATGAGCGTCGATCTCGTCCACTTCGCGCCGCTGCCCGCCCTCGCCGGCGGCCTGATGATCGGCGCGGCCGTCACGCTGCTCGTGCTCGGCAACGGCCGCATCGCCGGCGTGAGCGGCGTGCTCGGCAATCTGCTGCAGCCGCGCCGCGGCGATATCGCGTGGCGCGTCGCCTTCATCGCTGGCCTCGTCGCGGCGCCGTGGTTCTGGCGGCTTGCTGTGCATGGCGGCTTCGCGCCGCCGCTGCCCGTGTCGATCGTCAGCGCTTCGCCTTTCGTGGTCGTCGCGGCGGGCCTGCTCGTCGGCATCGGCACGCGCTACGCGTCGGGCTGCACGAGCGGCCACGGCGTGTGCGGCGTCGCGCGCGGCTCGCCGCGCTCGCTCGTCGCGACCGCCTGCTTCATGGCGACGGGCTTCGCGACCGTTTTCTTCGTCCGGCATCTTCTTGGGGCATGACATGCGTCAGATGCGCGTATTCAATGCCTTCGTCTGCGGTCTCGTGTTCGGCATCGGCCTGCTAGTCTCCGGCATGGCCAATCCGGCACGCGTGCAGGCGTTTCTCGATCTCGCCGGCCAGTGGGATCCGTCGCTCGCGTTCGTGATGGCCGGCGCCGTCGCGCTCGCCGCCGTGGCGTTGCGCGTCGCGCAGCGGCGCAAACAAAGCGTGCTCGGCGCGCCCATGCAACTGCCGACCACGCGCACGATCGACGCGCGTCTGATCAGCGGCAGTCTGCTGTTCGGCGCGGGCTGGGGTCTCGCGGGCTTCTGCCCGGGGCCGGCGCTGGTTGCCGCCGGCAGCGGCCTGCCGTCGGCCCTCCTTTTCGTCGCCGCGATGCTCGGCGGCATGGCGCTCTTCGCGTGGCTCGAACGGCGCCGCCTCAACCGTCCTTGACCAGGAGTTTTCAGCACCATGCAGATCGTGCAACACGACGAACGCTTTTCGAGCGCCGACCAGATCAGCCCCGACGACCTCGCGACGCTCGCCGCCGCAGGTTTTCGCTCGATCATCTGCAACCGCCCCGATCATGAAGGCGGCGCGGCCCAGCCCGCGGCTGAGACGCTCGGTGCCGCCGCTGGCGCGCTCGGCCTGAAGTTCGCGTACCTGCCGGTGACGCCCGGCGCGATCGCGCCCGCCGATGCCGCCGCGTTCGCCCAGCTCCTCGCCGAACTGCCCGGCCCCGTGCTCGCGTTCTGCCGCAGCGGCAATCGCTCGACGTCGCTCTATCGGCTCGCCCGCGAGCAAGCCGCGCAGAACACCACCTATGACGTCGTCGTGATCGGCGGCGGCACGGCCGGCATCGCCGTGACGGCGTCGCTGCTCAAGCGAGCGCCGAACCTGAACATCGCGATCGTCGAGCCGAACGAGCATCACGACTACCAGCCCGCCTGGACGCTGGTCGGTGGCGGGGCCTACGACGTGAAGAAAACGCGCCGGCCGATGGCGAGCGTGATACCGCGCGGCGTCGACTGGATCCGCGCGTCGGTCACGCGTGTCGAGGCCGGGCAGAACGTCGTGCGCCTCGACAACGGCCAGACGCTCGCGTATCGCGATCTGGTCGTCGCCCCTGGTTTGCGGCTCGCGTGGGACCGCATTGCGGGACTCGCCGACACGCTCGGCAAGAACGGCGTCACGTCGAACTATCGGTATGACCTCGCGCCCTATACGTGGGAACTCGTCCAGTCGATGAAGGGCGGCAGCGCGCTCTTCACGCAGCCAGCGATGCCGATCAAATGCGCGGGCGCGCCGCAAAAAGCGATGTACCTCGCGTGCGATCACTGGCGCCGCAACGGCGCGCTCGCGAACGTGAAGGTCGAATTCGACGCGGCCGGCGCCGTGTTGTTCGGCGTCGCGACGTTCGTGCCGCCGCTCATGGAGTACGTGAAGCGCTACAACGCGAACCTCGTGTTCAACTCGAATCTGGTCGCGATCGATGGCCCCTCGCGCACCGCGACCTTCGAAGTGAAGGACGCCGATGGCAACACCCAGCGCATCGACAAGCACTTCGACATGATTCACGTCGTGCCGCCGCAGGTCGCGCCCGAGTTCATCCGCGCGAGCGAACTCGCCGATGCCGCCGGCTGGTGCGAAGTCGATCACGCGACGCTGCAGCACCCGCGCCATGCCAACGTGTTCGCGCTCGGCGACGTGTCCTCGGCGCCCAATGCGAAGACCGGCGCGGCGGCGCGCAAGCAGGCCGTGATCGTCGCCGAGAACCTGCTCGCCGCACGCGCGGGCCGCGCGCTCGCGGCGCACTACGACGGTTACGGTTCGTGCCCGCTCACGGTCGAGAAGGGCAAGGTCATCCTCGCCGAGTTCGGCTATGGCGGGCGCCTCATGCCGACCTTCCCGCTCGATCCGACACGCGCGCGCCGTCTCATGTGGTTCCTCAAGGCCACCTTCCTGCCTGATTTCTACTGGTGGGGCATGTTGAAGGGCCGCGAGTGGTTCGTCGGCACGACCAAGCAGTGAGCGCCGGGCGATGGATCCGGCCACCCTCGTCAGCCTCGCGCTCGGCTCGCTCGTCGGGCTGATTCTCGCGCTCACCGGCGCGGGCGGCGCGATCATCGCCGTGCCGCTGATCGTGTTCGGCCTCGGGCTCGATGTCGCGCAGGCCGCACCGATCGGCCTGCTCGCCGTCGGCCTTGCCGCGGCGCTCGGTGCGTTGCTCGCGCTGCGCGCGGGCCAGGTCCGCTACAAGGCCGCGCTGCTGATGGCCGCGAGCGGCGCCGTAGTCTCGCCGCTCGGCCTGTGGGCCGCGCACCGCGTGCCCAACGCACCGCTCATGCTCGTATTCGCGGGCGTGCTGGTCTACGTCGCGCAACGCATGTTCCGCCAGCACGGAGGCATTGCGCCAAGCACGGGCACGGCCACGCCAACGGACCTCGCCGCACTGCCCTGCCGGCTCAACCTCGAGCGCGGCAAGCTCGACTGGACCGCGCCGTGCGCGCGTTCGCTCGCGCTCTCGGGCGCGACGGCGGGCTTTCTCTCGGGACTGCTCGGCGTGGGGGGCGGCTTCGTGATCGTGCCGGCATTGAAGCGCGCGTCCGATATTCCGATGCAGGGCATCGTCGCGACTTCGCTCGCGGTGATTGCGCTCGTGTCGACCTCGGGTGTGATTGCGTCGGCGGCGACCGGCCATCTGTTGTGGCTCAACGCGCTGCCGTTCGCGGCTGGCGCGCTCGCAGGCATGCTGCTCGGCCGGGGTTGCGCGCGTCATGTGAGCGGCGCGCGGCTGCAACAGGGGTTTGCCTTGTTCGCCGGCGCGATCGCGTTCGGCATGGCCGTCAAGGCCGCTCTGGCGATCCACGCAACGGGATGGTTCGGGCATTGATGGCGTAGCCGCGCTGCCCCGGCGCGGGTTCTTTCAAGCCTCGTCAGGCCTCGTCAGGCCTCGTCAAGCCTCGAAATCGAGGCCGCCCAGCAGGATCTCCGCTTCGCCCTGGGTACGCGTACCGATATCGAGCGAGCGGGCGCTCTCCCACGCCCGCAGCTTGCGCGACATGGCCTCCAGATAGCGCTCGAAGCGCGCCGCGCCGGCGGGCTCCATGAGCCGTTCGATCTCGTCGGTGTCCCAGGTCAGCGCGAGGTTCAGCGCGTGCTCGTACGGATGGCGATGCTCGTTCATCGGCGCTCGCACACGCACGCGGGTCGGATGCCCGGGTCCGCTTGCCGGCTCGATCGTCACCGTGACGGCCGAACCGAAGATCTCCGCGAGATGCGCCGCGATGCGTGGCGCGAATTCGCGCTCGAAGCGCTCAAGTACTTCATGATTCATCAGGGGCTACGCTCCGCTCGTCGATGCGCGCCAATGCGGCGCGCATCGTCAGCATACCGCGCCACGCCGGCCGCGCGTCTGAGTTACGCGTGAGCGCTCAGGCGGTCGAGGCGCCAGGCGGGCGCACCGAGACGCTGCGCCAGACGCCCTCGAACGAGTAGATCGCGAGCGCCAGCCAGATCGCCCCATAGCCGATCGCGAGCGTCGAGCCGAACGGCTCGTGATAAATGAGCACGCCGGTCAGCAATTGCAGGGTCGGCGTGACGTACTGGATCACGCCGAGTGTCGAAAGCGGAATGCGCCGCGCGGCGGCCGCGAACAGCAAGAGCGGCACAGCCGTGACCGGTCCGGCGGCGGCCAGCAGCAGCTTCACGCCGAACGACGCATGCGAAAAGCTGGTTCCACCTTGCGCGCCGACGATCGCGAGCCAGATCAGCGCGAGCGGCAGCAGCAGGATCGTTTCGAGCGTAAGGCCTTCGAGCGCGCCGAGCTGCGCGGTCTTGCGCATGAGCCCGTAGCCGCCGAACGTGAACGCGAGCGCGAGGCTGATCCACGGCGGCGCGCCGTCCGCCCAGGTGAGCCACAGGACGCCCGCGCTCGCGAGCGCCACCGCGCACCACTGCAGCCAGCGCAGCCGCTCGCGCAGGAAGAAGAAGCCGAACAGCACGTTGACGAGCGGATTGATGAAATAGCCGAGGCTCGCCTCGACGATGTGACCGGCGTTGACCGCCCAGATATAGATGCCCCAGTTCGCCGAGAGCAGCACGGCGCTCGCCATGAAGCGCACGACGAGGCGCCGTTCGCGCAGCACCGGCCACAGCCAGCGCCAGTGCCGCCGCACGATCAGCACGATGGCGAGAAAGAGCACCGACCACACCATCCGGTACGCGAGCATCTCGAGAGCGGGAATCTGGTGCAGCGCCTTGAAGTAAAACGGAAACAGCCCCCAGATGACGAAGGCGAGAAACGCGTAGAGGATGCCGGGATTCATATCGGTTGTGGTTCGGGCGCGGCGGGGCTCGACGCTCGGCGCGCGCGGCGCTCGTTCGAGCTCATCTTTGATCGGGCCGCAGCGGTGAGCTCCGGCTTTTGCGACAATAGCGGATTTTCACCGCTTACGACTGACGCTGTCCACCCTGACGCGGCACTTACACGACGTAGCGAGGCAGCGCGGCCCAAGTGGCCCGGGCAGCTCTCGCAGCCTGCACCTTGACTCCGGCCCGAGCCGGTCCGCGCGATGTCCCTACCCCATATCGATCTGCTTTATTCGCTCTCCGGCCTGTGCGTCGGCTTTCTCGTCGGGCTGACGGGCGTCGGCGGCGGCTCGTTGATGACCCCGCTGCTCGTGCTGGTGTTCAACGTGCACCCGGCGACGGCGGTCGGCACCGACCTGCTGTACGCCGCCGCGACCAAGTCGGCGGGCACGCTCGTGCACGGGCTCAAAGGTTCGGTCGACTGGCGCGTGACGCTGCGTCTTGCGACCGGCAGCGTCCCCGCCGCCACCATCACGCTGATCCTGCTGCATCGCTATGGCATGGACTCGCCGCGCGCGAGTCATCTGATCCAGGCCGTGCTCGGCGCAGCGCTCCTCATCACCGCGATCGCGCTGATCTTCCGGCCGCAGCTCGCGGCGCTCGCCGCGCGCCGCCGGCATGCTCCGGGCGAAGCCCGCACGCTCTTGCTGACGGTGCTCACCGGCGCCGTGCTCGGCGTGCTCGTGTCGCTCACTTCGGTCGGCGCGGGGGCGATCGGCGTGACGGTGCTGCTGCTGCTCTATCCGGCGCTGCCGACCGTGCGCATCGTCGGCTCGGACGTCGCGCACGCCGTGCCGCTCACGCTGCTCGCGGGGGCCGGCCACTGGCTGCTCGGCTCGATCGACTGGTCGCTGCTGCTGTCGCTCTTGTGTGGTTCGCTGCCGGGTATCGCGATCGGCAGCATGCTGTCGTCACGCGCGCCCGATGCGCTGCTGCGCAATCTGCTGGCGGCGACCCTCACGCTGGTCGGTTTGCGGCTCGTGTTCGCCTGAACCGGCCGCGCCAATGCAAACGGGCCCTGGCTGCGAAGCCAGAGCCCGTCCGTCGCGTGGCGATGCGTGGCGATCCGTTTCCCGCGCGCCCCCTGGAGTCGCGCGGCGGCTCGCCGCTTCTTACTGCTGCATCACCGTCAGCTTGTTGCTCACCGACGTCACGCCCGCTACGCCCTTGGCCGCGTCGCCAGCCTTGTCGATCTGCCCCTGGTCGGGCACCGAGCCGGTCAGCGTGACCGCGCCGCCACGTGCGCGCACGGAGATGTTCGACACATCGACGCCCTGGGCGCGCGAGATCGCCTTGCGCACGGCGTAGCCGAGCTTGCGGTCCGTCGACTTCGTGCTCTTCGCCGGCGCCGTGGCCATCGTGCCTGCTGCCGCGCTCGCGGCGTCGTCCTGTGCATACGCGCTGCAGGCCACTGCCACACACACCACCGCGCCCAGCGTCTTCAGAAAAGCGACCGTTTTCATGTTTTCTCCTTGTTGCTCCGGATTGGACCGTCTTCCCCGCCCGGTCGCCAGTTGCAGTCTGGCTCGCGGGCGCCGGTCGGACGGCTTCGTTACGACAACAGCAGGCGCACGCGGGCTGAACGCGCGAAAAAGCGCGGCAGCGGGCGCGAGCCCAGGTCAGGTCACGGTGTGCGAGAGGCGAGGAATATGGATGCGAACGGCGACGCCGTACGCCCGCTGCGATGTGCTTGCGTCCGCGCCCATGCTTGTTTTCATCCACCGGGTCGCGGCGCAACCGTTTTTACGCGGCGGCGAACCACAATTTAGCCTGGTCGCGCGCCAAGCGCAAAGGGTTTAGAGCAAGAGCGCGGCGCGCGCGCCACGCGGGCTTCATCAGGCGGTCACAACGGCGGCGGCCGGGTGAGTGCTAACGCCAGGGCGCCAGCCGGCAGCATCGCGTGGCAGCCAATCTCATGTACCATCGACGGGCATACCGAGGCCGCGCGCGGGACCAACCGCCCACGCACGGCGCCCGCCCAAGCGCCAACCCCGCTTTTCCGCCCCCACCCTGGATGAACCGACCCACCGGCCGCAAATCTCCTCCCCGACTCGTCGCGCGCTTCGTCGCGATTTCGTGGCGCGATCTCGCGGTATCGTTCGGGCCGATCCTGCTCGTGAGCATCGCCGCGATCTGGCTCGCTGTGCGCCTCATCCAGCCGGCCCCGCCGAGCACGCTCACCATCAGCGCCGGCCCCAAGGGCAGCACCTTCTGGAACACCGCGCAGAAGTACCGCGCGATCCTCGCGCGCAATCGCATCACGCTGCAGGTGCTCGAGTCGGAGGGGTCGGTCGAAAACCTCAAGCGACTCGCCGATCCTTCGACGCACGTCGACGTGGGCTTCGTCCAGGACGGTCTCGCGACCAAGGCGCCGAGCGGGCTCGTGTCGCTTGGCAGCGTCGCGTATGTGCCGCTCGCGATCTTCTATCACGGGCCGGTCGTGCAGCGGCTCTCGCAGTTCGCGGGCAAGCGCATCGCGATCGGCAACGAAGGCAGCGGCACGCGTGTGCTCGCGCTCGCGCTGCTGAAGGCGAACGGCATCGAGCCGGGCGGCACGACCGAGCTGTTCCCGCTCTCGGGCGACGACGCCGCCACGGCGCTCGCCGACGGCAAGATCGACGTCGCGTTCCTCGCGGGCGACTCGGCACAGCCGCCCGTGATGGCCCGGCTCTTTCGCAGCAACGGCGTGCGTTTCTTCGACGTCGTGCAAGCCGACGCCTACGCGCGGCGCTTTCCCTATCTGTCCGCGCTCACCTTGCCGATGGGCGCGCTCGACCTCGGCCGCAACATCCCGCCGGTGCCGTACCACATGGTCGCGCCGACCACCGAGCTGGTCGCGCGCGATTCGCTCCATCCGGCGCTCTCGGATCTGCTCATCGAGGCGGCCAAGGAGGTGCACGGCCGCGCCACGCTGATGCAGAACGCGGGTGAGTTCCCGGCGCCGCGCGCCCAGGACTTCCCGATCAGCGACGATGCCGCGCGCTACTACAAGTCGGGCAAGAGCTTCCTCTACCGGATCCTGCCGTTCTGGCTCGCGAGCCTCGCGGACCGGCTGATCGTGTTGCTCGTGCCGATCATCGTCGTGCTGATCCCGGGTTTGCGGCTCGTGCCGGCGCTCTACGCGTGGCGGGTAAAATCGCGCATCTACCGCTGGTATGGCTCGCTCATCGCCATCGAGCGCGCCGCCATGAACGACACCTCGCCGGCCGAGCGGCACGCGCTCTTGCGCCAGCTCGACACCATCGAGGAAGCGGTCAACGGGCTCAAGATGCCGCTCGCGTATGCCGATCAGTTTTACGTACTGCGCGAACATATCGGCTTCGTGCGCGCGCGGCTCGCCCAACCCGCCGCGCCGGCGGCCGACGAGCCAGGCGAGGACGAGCAAAGCGAAAGCGCTGCCGTCTCGCGCGACGATGCGCCCGGCCAGCGCTGAACGGAGCACGACCGACATGGCGCACGACGGCACAGACAATTCGACGGAACCCGCGACTGGCGTTCCGCCTGCAAGCAATACACAAGGCATTCGGGAGGAAAACATGATCAACGGCATCGATGCCAACAAGCCAGCCTGGTTCTTCGACTTCGTATCGCCGTTCTCGTATCTGCTGCTCGAGCAGCAAGACAAGTGGCCCGGTTTCGACTTCGCGCTCGTGCCCGTGCAACTGGCCGACCTGTACCGTCACTGGGGGCAGACGAGCGCCTACACGACGCCCTCGAAGCGCATCTTCACGTATCGGCACGCGCTCTTTCGCGCGGACCAGCTCGGCATTCCGTTCAAGATGCCGCCCGCGCATCCGTTCGACTCCGTCAAGCCGATGCTGCTCGCGATCGCGGCGGGCGGCGACATGGCGAGCATCCGCGAGATCTTCCGCTTCATCTGGCGCGAGGGGCGCGACCCGTCGAGCGAGGAAGGCTTCGAGCAACTGTGCGAGCGTCTCGGCCTGCCGCAAGGGCCGGCCCTGATCGAACAGGAGATGGTGCGCGCGCAACTGCGTCGCAACACGACCGATGCGATCTCGCTCGGCGTGTTCGGCGTACCCACCTTCTGGATGAACAAGCAGCTGTTCTGGGGCGAGGACGCGCTGCCGATGGTGCTCTACTGCGCGCGCACGCCCAACTGGCTCGAATCGCGCGAGGTGAAGCGCATCAGTTCGCTGCCGTCGGGACTGCCCAAGCCGGGCGGCACGGGAAGCTGACGCGCGGCGTTGCCAAGCCGTCGCTGCGCGGCCGGCCGCGCGCCTGCTGACAGCCATACCGGCCATACCGGCCACGCTATGGCGCGCGCGCGCGAGTCGGCCTAAGGTTAGGGCTGTGCCCCCGTGCGGCCAGCCTCTTCACCGCCCCACTTCCGCCATGGACGACAACGCTGCTTCCCTCGATATCTGGCTCGTGCGCGTGCTGCGCGCGCTGCTGGTCGAGCGCAGCGTCACGCAGGCAGCGGTGCGTCTGAGCCAGAGCCAGCCCGCCATCAGCACCGCGCTGCGGCGGCTGCGCGAAGTGCTCAACGATCCGATCCTCGTGCGCGGCAAGTCGGGCATGGTGCCGACCGAGTACGGCGAGTCGCTGCTCCAGCATGCGCAACGCGTGCTGCGCGATGTCGACTTCGTCGCGACGCCGCACGGCGACTTCGACCCCGAGCGCTCGCGGCGCACCTTCCGGGTCGCTGCGCCCGACTATCTGAACGACTTCTTCATGCCGACGCTGATCGCGAACTTTCGCGAGGCGGCGAGCAACGCGCGGCTCGAAATCGTCTCGCTCACGCCGACGCTCGATCATCACGCCGCGCTCGACGCCGGCGAACTCGATCTCGTGATCGGCAACTGGCCCAAACCCGACCCGCGCTTTGCGCGCAGCGACCTCTTCACCGACAAGATCGTCTGCATGATGCGCGCGGACCATCCGCTCGCGCTCGCGCCGCTCACACGCGAGGCGTACCTCGCGGCGCCGCATCTCGCGCCGACGCCCTATAGCGGCGCGCGGCCCAGTGTGATCGACGCAGGCTTCACGAAGGCGCGCGCGCAACGGCGCATCGTCGCGACGCTGCCTTACTTCGGTCTCGTGCCGCAGGTGCTGCTGCAATCGGATCTGATCTTCACGACGACGCGCCGCTTCGCGATGCACTACGCGGACCTGTTGCCGATCGCCGTGGTCGAGCCGCCGATCGCGTTCGCGCGGATTCGCTGCTATCAGCTCTGGAACGCCCAGACGGACCGTCCCGGCGACCTGCAGTGGCTGCGCGAGTTGATCGAACAAGTGTCGCGCACGCTCACCGGGCGCGGCACGGGCTCGCGTGCGAAGCGCGTTGGCGCGGGACAGGGAGTGGGAGAGAAACCGAAGACCCGCCGCGCCGGGGCGCGTCAGGCGGCTTAAGAAAGCGCCCGCAGACGTCTTTATACAGCCAGCGCGACTCGCTCCTCCACGCCCGCCGGGCAACGCACACGCAATTGCATGAGCTGCGCGGCGACCGCCACGGCGATCGACGGCGGCGCCTTGTCGACAATGCCAGGCACACCGATCGGACACACCATCTCGTCGAGCCGCTCGGGCGCCACGCCCCGATCGAGCAGCCGCCGCTCGAACTTCACACGCTTGGTCTTCGAGCCGATCAGCCCGAACCACGCGAAATCGCGCCGCTTCATGATGCGCTCGGTCAGCTCGAAATCGAGTGCGTGGTTGTGCGTCATCACGAGAAAGAAGCTGCCCGGCGGCGCGTGATCGACGATCGCCGCGGGCGTGTCGGTAGCCTCGACCTGAACGTTGGCGGGCACTTCGTCGGGGAACAGTTCATCGCGCTCGTCGACCCACTGCACCACGCACGGCAGCGCGCCCAGCAGCGTGATGAGCGCATGGCCCACGTGGCCCGCGCCGAACAGCACGACATGCATCGGCTGATAGCGCGGCACGCCCGTGCTGCGCCGTCCGATCACGGTCGCGGAACTCGACAGGTTGGCTGCGTTCATCGCTGGGCACTCCTTGTGATTGGCCTCAAGCAGGCTCAGGCGGTGGTCGCGGCACGCACCGCGCGCACGCTCTTCAAGATTTCCTCGGCGGTGGCCGGCGCGTTCAACGGCGGATTCACACGATAGTCGCCGACGGCCGCGATGGCATCGCGGATCGCGAAGAACACCGAGAACGGCAGCAGCAACGGCGGCTCGCCGACGGCCTTCGAGCGATGGATGCTGTCCTCGGCGTTGCGGTTCGCGAACAGGCGCACGCGGAAATCGGGCGGCATGTCGTTGATGGTCGGGATCTTGTAGGTGGACGGCGCATGCGTCATCAGCTTGCCATCCGGCTTCCACCACAGCTCCTCGGTCGTGAGCCAGCCCATCCCCTGGATGAAGCCGCCTTCGACCTGGCCCACGTCGAGCGCCGGATTGAGCGAGGCGCCCACATCGTGCAGCGCATCGGCGCGCAGCACGCGCATCTCACCCGTGAGCGTGTCGATCACGACCTCGGAGACGGCAGCGCCATACGAGTAGTAGTAGAACGGCCGGCCCTGCAGCTTCGCCTGGTCCCAGTACAGCTTGGGCGTCGCATAGAAGCCATCGGACCAAAGCTGCACGCGCGCGAGATACGCCTTAGCGATCACTTCGCCAAACGGGATCACCGCCTCGCCGACGATCACGCTGTCATGCGCGAAACGCACCTCGGCCGCGCTGACAAGACCCTTGCCCCACGTCTGCGCCGCGAGCGCGGCGAGCCGCTCGCGCAACTGGCGCGCCGCGTCCTGGGCGGCCTTGCCGTTCAGGTCGCTGCCCGTCGAGGCTGCCGTTGCCGAGGTATTGGCGACCTTGCTCGTATCGGTCGCGGTCACGCGCACGCGCGCGAAGTGAATGCCCAGTTCGTGCGCGACGACCTGCGCGACCTTCGTGTTGAGGCCCTGGCCCATCTCCGTGCCGCCGTGATTCACGAGCACCGAGCCATCGGTGTAGATGTGCACGAGCGCGCCGGCCTGGTTGAAGTGCGTGACGTTGAACGCGATGCCGAACTTCACCGGCGTGAGCGCGATGCCCTTTTTCAGCACCGTGTTGCGCGCGTTGAACTCGCGGATCTCGGCGCGGCGTGCGCGGTAGTCGCTCGTCGCCGCCAGCTCGTCGATCAGCTCCGCGATGACGTTGTCCTCGATCGTCTGCCCATAGGGCGTGACGTTGTCCGTGTCCTTGCCGTACAGGTTGCGGCGGCGCACGTCGAGCGAATCGGCGCCGAGCGCGCGCGCGACGTCGTCCATGATGTACTCGATGGCGAACGCGCCCTGCGGGCCGCCGAAGCCGCGAAATGCGGTATTCGACTGCGTGTTGGTCTTGCCGCAGAAACCCGCGATCGACACATCGGGCAGCCAGTAGGCGTTGTCGAAGTGGCAGACGGCACGCGTCATCACCGGGCCGGAGAGGTCGGCGGAAAAGCCGCAGCGCGAGGTCATGTCGACCGACACACCATCGATCTTGCCGTCGTCGTCGAAGCCGACTTCGTAGGTGTAGTGGAAGTCGTGGCGCTTGCCCGTGATCATCATGTCGTCGTCGCGGTCAGGGCGCAGCTTCACCGGGCACAAGAGCTTCCACGCGGCGAGCGCCGCGCAGCACGCGAAGATGCCCGACTGCGATTCCTTGCCGCCGAAGCCCCCGCCCATGCGCCGGCATTCGACCAGCACGTTGTGCGAGGCGACGCCGAGCACGTGCGCGACGAGATGCTGCATCTCGCTCGGATGCTGGGTCGAGCACCACACGTGCATGCCGTCGTCGTCCTTCGGCACGGCGTAGGCAATCTGGCCTTCGAGGTAGAACTGCTCCTGGCCGCCGAGCAGCATCTCGCCCGCCTGACGATGCGCGGCGCGCGCGAGGCGCGTACCGGCGTCGCCGCGCGCGAGCTTCATCGGCGGCAACACGTATTGCTGTGCGGCGCGCGCCTGCTGGGCGGTCAGCACCGCGGGCAACTCTTCGTAGACGATCTCGGCGCGGCGCGCGGCGAGTCGCGCGGTTTCGTGCGAAGTCGCGACGACGATGAAGATCGGCTGGCCCACGAACTGCACGAGGCCGTCGGCGAGCACCGGATCGTCGTGGATGATCGGGCCGCAGTCGTTGACGCCGGGAATGTCCTCGGCGGTCAGCACGGCGACCACGCCCGGCGTCGCGCGCACCTTCGCGAGTCCGAGCGAGACGATGCGCGCGTGCGCTTTCGTCGAGAGCCCGAGCGCCGCGTGCAGCGTGCCCGCGACGACCGGAATGTCATCGGTGTAAGTGGCGCGGCCGCTCACGTGCAGATGCGCCGATTCATGCGGGCGCGAAACGTGGACTTGCGCGAACGGTTCGCGCGCCTCGGCTTCCTTCAGGAACGGTTCGGCTTGCTGATTCATGGTGTGTCTCCGTCTTCCTTGCGTGTCCTGTCAAGCCGTCGTCGTTGTGTTGTCATCTACCATGCCGCCCGCACCGGCCGCGCACACGGCGCGCACGTCGAGCGCCTCCTTGCCGAGCGGTTGATGCGGACGCGTTTCGAGCCAGAAGCGATAGAGCGTGTTCTTCGCCGCCTCGAGCCGGTAGTCGCTGGTCGCGCGCATGTCGGAAAGCGGCGCATAGTCGTTGCCGAGCGCGATCATCGCGGCCTGCGCAGTCGCTTCGTGCCACTGCGCGCCGGCCAGCACCGCTTCGGCGTGGCTTGCGCGCTTGGGCGTCGCCGCCATGCCGCCGAAGGCGATGCGCGGCTCGCGCACCGTGTCGCCATCCGCGATGAACGCATAGGCGGCGCACACCGCCGAGATGTCCGAGTCGAAGCGCTTCGAGATCTTGTAGGTGCGGAACTGCAACTGCGCGCGTGCGCCGCTGCGGGTGGGCACCTTGAGCGCGAGCACGAACTCGTGCTCGGCCATGTCCTTCTTCTGGTACGCGAGATAGAGGTCTTCGAGCGCGAGTTCGCGCGTGACGTCTCCGCCGCGCAATACGACGCGCGCGCCGAGCGCGATGAGACCCGGCATCGAGTCGCCGATCGGCGAGCCATTGGCGATGTTGCCGCCGAGCGTGCCTGCGTTGCGGATCGGCAGCGACGCGAAGCGCTGCCACATTTCCTCGAGTTCGGGATAGTGCTTGGCCAGTTCCGCGTAGGCACGCTCGACCGACACGCCCGCGCCGATCTCGATCCAGTCGTCATCGACGGCGATACGGCGCATCGCTTCGATCTGCCCGACGTAGACGAGATCGCCGAGATCGCGCATGAGCTTGGTCACCCACAGGCCGATGTCGGTGCTGCCCGCGAGAATGCGCGTGGCCGGCCGGGCGGCCTTGAGCGCGGCGAGCGCATCGACCGTGCGCGGCGCATCGTACTGCTGGCCGCTGCTCTCGTAGTGGAAGGTGTCCTTGCGCTCGAGCGCGGCGAGCGTGTTCGCGAGCGCTTCGCGATTGAGCGGCGCCTTCGGCGCGCCGGCTTCGAACATGCGCTCGGCCGCCTCGATGATCGGCCGGTAGCCGGTGCAGCGGCACAGGTTGCCGGTGAGCGCGTTGCTGATCTGCTCGCGCGAGGGCACCGTGCACGCCGAGCCCGCGCACTTGTGTTCGTGGCCGTTCTTTTCGTACAGCGCCCACATCGACATCACGAAACCGGGTGTGCAGAAGCCGCACTGCGAGCCGTGACAATCGACCATCGCCTGTTGCACGGGATGCAGCGAGCCATCGGGCTGGCGCAGGTCCTCGACCGTGAAGAGGGCCTTGCCGTCGAGGGTCGGCAGGAACTGGATGCAGGCGTTGACCGCCTTGAAGCTCACGCCGCCCGCCTCGTCGCGCTCGCCGACGACGACCGTGCAGGCGCCGCAGTCGCCTTCGGCACAGCCTTCCTTCGTGCCGGTGCAGTGGACGTCTTCGCGCAGATACTGAAGAACGGTGCGGGTGACCGCCGCGTCGCTGACTTCGCGGATCGCGTTGCGGTGATAGAAGCGGATCGGCTGGCTCATGTTCGTCGTGCTCGTGGTCTTTCACTCGATGACTCGAAAGCTATCACCGTCAATATTTACAACCCATAGGCGCATGAGCATGGGCGACATATCGTTGGGACGATAAATCGGCGGTGTGGTGCGGTCGATCGCTTATGAAGAACTGACGTATTTGCCGCTTTTTCTGAAAATCTGGTTTGAAATTGCCATCGCGACTACCGCACAGGCGATTCCGTCCGGCCGGCCCGAGAGGCGCTTGCTCGCTCTGATTTCTGGCAAATTCTCGCAAAACCCATCAATTTCTCCGAATACCCCTGCAAGTCTCACGAGAACGTGCACCACCGTTTGAACGCTGCAATAACGCATTCCAGCCGATCTTCGAATGCATTTTGTACTTTTGAAGCGTCTGCATGAGAACCGGTTCCATGGGACAATCGGTGCCTTCCGCTTTTTTCAATCCTCGCTTTCCCCATGTCCGCTGAATCAGCGCAGGCGCGCAGCGACTTGTCGACGACTCTGCAGATCGTCTCCGTCGTCTGTTTTACCTTTATCTGCTATCTGACGATCGGCATCCCGCTGGCCGTGCTGCCCGGCTACGTCCACAACGATCTCGGCTACAGCGCCGTGCTCGCGGGCGCGGCGATCAGCGTGCAGTACTTCGCCACGCTCGCGACGCGACCGCTCGCGGGCCGCTCGGCGGACACCATCGGCCCCAAGCGCACCGTCTCGAACGGGCTCATCGCCTGCGGCGCGAGCGGCGTGCTGTTGCTGCTCGCGGCGCTGTGCGACCACTGGCCGGCATTGAGCATCGGCTTGCTGGTGCTGAGCCGGCTCGTGCTCGGCCTCGGCGAAAGCCTGTGCGGCACCGGCTCGATCCTGTGGGGCATCGGCCGCGTGGGCACCGCCAACAACGCGCGCGTCATCTCCTGGAACGGCATCGCGACCTATGGCGCGCTCGCGATCGGCGCGCCGCTCGGCGTCGAGATCTCGCGCGTGTTCGGCTTCTGGACGCTCGGCGTCGTCGTGATCGCGCTCGCGGCACTCGGCTACCGCCTGACCCGGCCGATCGCCTCGGTGCCGATCGTGCACGGCGAGCGCATGTCGTATCGCAGTGTCTTCACGCGCGTGCTGCCGCACGGTCTGGGCCTCGCGCTCGGCTCGGCCGGGTTCGGCTCGATCGCCACGTTCATCACGCTGTTCTACGCGGCGCACCAATGGCCCAACGCGGCGCTCTCGCTCACCGTGTTCGGCACCATGTTCATCGGCGCGCGCCTGTTGTTCGCGCACACGATCACGCGATACGGCGGCTTTCGCGTCGCGATCGTGTCGTTCTCGTGTGAATGCGCGGGGCTGCTGCTCCTGTGGCTCGCGCCCTTGCCGCACATCGCGCTCGCGGGCGCGGCGCTCACCGGCTTCGGCTTCGCGCTGATCTTCCCGGCGCTCGGCGTCGAGGCCGTCAGCCTCGTGCCGCCCGCGAGCCGCGGTGCGGCGCTGTCGGCGTATTCGGTGTTTCTCGACTTGTCGCTGGGCATCACCGGGCCGCTCGCTGGCTACGTCGCGGGTGAGTTCGGCTACGGCTCGGTGTTCCTGTTCGCGGCGATGGCCTCGGCGGCGGCCGTCGGGCTTTCGGTGGTGCTTTATCGGAGAAGCGTGCAGACGCTGGGGTGAACCGCAGAGTCGGCGTATCTCCACGCGTTTCGACAGGAAGGGACTTTCATGCGACCGTCCGTGGCACTCGACATGAAGCGACTCGCCGTGCGTGAAGCCGTCGGCCGCTCTCGTGCTGCGAATCCGCGCATCTTCGGGTCGGTACTGCACGGTACCGACGAGGACGGCAGCGATCTGGATCTGCTCGTCGACGCGCTGCCCGGCGCGACGCTATTCGACCTCGGCGGTCTACAAGAGGAGCTGGAATCACTGCTCGGCGTTCGTGTCGATGTGCGTACCCCGGCCGACCTGCCACCGTCATTCCGGGCGAAGGTGCTGGCAGAAGCGCAACCGTTATGAACGAGGCCCGCTGGTCCGACGATCTGCACCGTCGGCTGCGAGATGCCATCGTGAGCGCCATCGACCACGCCCGAGCGAACCGTTTCCACCCAGCCCAGGCAATAAAAAACCGCGCACGCAAACCCCGCGTGCGCGGCCATCCCTCCCTCGCAGCCAACCCGCCGCCGCGTTGCTCCTACTTCTGCACCGCTTCGGTGTTGAGCTTCTTGCCCGTCGCCGCGTTGTACTTCTCCACGTATTCCTCGGTCAGCTTGCGCAGTGCGCGGCCGATCTTGCGATAGTCCGATTCGTTCAGGTTCGCGAGCGACACGCGGCCCGACGGATGCTCGGTGCCAAAGCCCTTGCCCGGCAACAGCACGACGCGCGCGTCTTCCGCGAGACGGAACAGCAGTTCGTTGGGCTTCACCGCCTTGAGCAGCCAGTCGACGAACTCGCGCCCGTAGATCTTCCCGCCCAGATACTCCATGTCGATGATCGAGTAGTAATCGACCTGGTTCGGATCGCTTTCGTCGTACGTGATGCCCATCCCTTCGAAGAGCGCACGCTTGCGGCTGCGGATCAGGCGCTTGAGCGCGTTCTTGTACGCATCGGGCGTATCCATCAAGGAGAACAGCGAGAACAGCACCATCTGCACCTGCTGCGGCGTCGACAGGCCGGCCGTGTGATTGAGCGCGACCGTGCGGCTGTCCGCAACGAGCCGGTCGATGAACTTGAGCTGATCGGGCTCCGTCGTGATCGACTCATAGCGCTTGTGCAGTTCCTTCTTCTGCTCCTTCGAGAGCTTGGCGATCGAATGGTCGAGCACGTTGTCGCGATGCGTCGCGATTGCGCCGAGACGCCAGCCCGTCGCGCCGAAGTACTTCGAGTACGAGTACACGAGAATCGTGTTCTTCGGCGCGAGCGCGAACAGCGACACGAAGTTGTCGGCGAACGTGCCGTACACATCGTCGGTGAGGAGGATGAGGTCCGGACGCTCCTTGATGATCTCCGCGATGTACTCGAGGCTCTCATCGTCCATCTTCACCGACGGCGGGTTGCTCGGGTTCACGAGGAAGAACGCCTTCACCTTCGGATCGCGCAGCTTGTCGAGTTCCTTCTTCGAGTACTGCCAGCCGTTGGCGACATCGGCATTCAGATGCACGGTGTGGAGCTGGTAGTCGTTGAGTTCGGGAATCTCGATGTAGGGCGTGAAAATCGGCATGCCGAGCGCGATCGTGTCGCCGGCCTTGATGAGGAAGTTCTCCTTCATCGTGTTGAAGATGTACGTCATCGCGGCCGTGCCGCCTTCGACGTGGAACACGTCGAATTCGCCGACGAACGGATGCTTGCCGATCATCTCGCGACGCAGGTACTGGCCGACGATGATTTCGCTCAGCGAGAGCGCGCGGTCCGGCACGGGATAGTTACAGGCGAGGATGCCCGCGGTCATTTCATAGAGGAAGTCGCCCGCCGACAGGCCGAGCTGGTCGCGCACATACGACACCGCGCCCGCGAGGAAGTCGATGCCGTCCGTGCCCCGGTTGTCGCGCAGGAACAGGTCGAAACGCTCGACGATGCCCGCGCGCTGCGGAAAGCCGCCGACGCCTTCGGGCATATAGGCAAACGAGCGTTCCGACTCGCGCATCGCGAAGAGGCCCAGCTGCCAGAAGCCGTGGCGCGGAATCGTCGCGAGGAAGTTCGGATTGCCCCGGCCCGCGTTGAGCATCGACGCATTGGCCGGACGCTCCACCGCGCCGCCGCCGGCCGCCTTGATCAGTTCGTCCTTCAGTTCGAACGGGCTCAGCGCCGCGAGACCGGCCTTTTCGTTTTCATTCGCCTTAGCTTTTGCCATGATGAAATCTCCGTGTGAAGGTGCCTTGAGCATGCCGGACGCGCAGTTCGATACGGCGCGCCGGCACAAGGATTGAGGGGTTGGGCGCCTCTATCGAGCGCCTGGTCATCTGCTTTAAGCGAGACCCACGACGAGCGGCCCGAGCAGCGTGAGCAGCACGTTGGCGATCGCGTAGGTGATGGCGAACGGCACGGTCGGCACGGCGCTCTCCGCCTTGTCGAGCACGCCGCCGAACGCGGGATTCGCACTGCGCGAGCCGGACAGCGCACCGGCCAGAATGGCCGCGTTGTTGTACTTGAGCACGTAGCGCCCGAACAGCATCGTGAGCAGCAGCGGCACCATCGTCACGACCACGCCGAGCAGGAAGATCGTGATGCCGCTCTGCTTGACCGTCACGACCGCCTGCAGGCCCGAGTTCAACCCCACCACCGCGACGAACGCGGCAAGGCCAAAGTCCTTGAGCAGCTGCGAGGCCGCGGGCGGCATCACGCCGTACATCGGATGCTTGCCGCGCATCCAGCCGAACAGCAGACCGGCGAGCAGACAGCCGCCGCCCGAGCCGAGCGTGAGCGGAATGCCCCCGACGTTCCAGACGACCAGGCCGATCAACAGACCGAGCACGATGCCGACGCCCATGTAGATGAAGTCGGTCTTGTTGCTGTACACCATCTCGTAGCCGGCCGCCTGCACCGCACGCTTGGTATCGGTCGCGGTGCCGTACAGCGTGACGAGGTCGCCGTGTTCGAGCTTGGTTTCGGGCAGCACCGGCACCGGCTGACCGGCGCGCGAGATGCTCTCGACGTAGACGCCGTGGCGCAGGTCGCGATCTACGTTCTTGCGCACTTCGGCAAGCGTCGTATGGTTCATGCCCTTTCTCGTGAAGACGAGCTGACGCGTCTGCATGACGAGGCTCATGCCGCCGCTGTCGGCCACCTCGGGGCCGATCAACGGTCCGACCTCGACCATGTTCTCGCGCCGCCCGACGACGAGAACGATGTCATCCTTGCTCAGCACGAAGTCGGGTGTCGGATCGACGAGCTTGCCGGCGCGCCGGACCTTTTCGACCGCGACGTAATCCTGCTCGGCCACCTCGATCTCCTTCACGGTGCGCCCCGCCCCTGCAGCCACGCGGAACACGCGGCCAAATAGCTCGGGCAGTGCCGCGACCTGGCCGGCCCCAAGCGTGCTCGTGCCGCCCGACATCTCCTTCTCCGCCTCGATCGACGCTTCCTTCAGGCCCTTGCCCATGAACTTCGGCAGCATGTTCACGCAGACGATGATCGCGCCCAAAGAACCGAACACATAGGTCACGGCGTAGCCGATGGCGACATCGGCCTGCATCGACTTGGTTTCCTCAGGCGAAAGACCGAGGCGCGCAATCGCGTCGCCGGCCGTGCCGATGATCGCCGACTGCGTCATGCCGCCCGCAGCGAGACCGGCGGCGAGGCCCTTGTTGAGGTGAAAGAGCTTCGCGCAGACGATCACCGTAATGAGACCGGCGGCGGCCATGAAGACCGACATGGCGATTTCGCGCAGCGTCTTGCGATTGAGCGAGTTGAAGAATCCCGGACCGGAGTCGTAGCCGACCGCGTAGATGAAGACGGCGAACATCACCGACTTCACGCCGTTGTCGATCGTGACGCCGACCTGACTCACCAGCACCGCGACGAGGAGCGAGCCGCCGACGCCACCCAGCTGGAATTTCCCGAAGTTGATCTGCCCGACCCAGTAGCCCGCCGCCAGCGACAGGAAGAGCGCTATTTCCGGGGATTTGTGAAAGATGTCATGTAGCCATTCCATCGTGCCCTCGCTTTGTAAGAGACCGTTTCAAAAAGACAGCTCCGTACGTCTGAAGATGTTCCAGCAGACGAGGGAGCAACCGAGTTTGAGGAATGCTTCGTGAATGTCGGCGCGACGCTCAAAGCGAATGCGAAGACGACGAAAGTTGTGGAGCCATGCGTGAGTACGCTCGACCACCCAGCGAAATTTACCGAGACCACTGCCGTGCTCGGTCCGGCGCTTTGCGATCACCGGCTTGATGCCACGTTCGCGAAGTTTCTGGCGGTGTGGTTCGGAGTCGTAGCCGCGATCGGCGTAAATGACTTTGGGCTTCTCAAGCGGCCGGCCACGTACACCGCGAATCGGCGCAATCGCATCGACAAGCGGCAGCAACTGGGTGACATCGTTGCGGTTCGCGCCAGTCAGGATCGCGGTGACGGGGACGCCGTTTGCGTCGACGAGGATGTGGTGCTTGGAACCGGGTCGCGAGCGATCCGTGGGGTTCGGGCCAGTTTTTCGCCCGCCCCAACGGCTCGCACCGACGATGAATCGACGGCTGCGCGTGAGAAATCGAGCTGGCCGGCCTCGCGTAACTTCGCGAGCAGCAGCTCGTGCAGCCGGTCCCACACGCCGGCCTTTTGCCAGTCGCGCAGGCGACGCCAGCAGGTCGGGCCCGAACCAAATCCCAACTTGATCGACAGGTCGCACCAGCGTATCCCGGTCTTGAACACGAACAGGATGCCGTTCAGTGCCGCCCGGTCCGAAACAGGGCGGCGGCCTGGATATTTCTTGCGTCGCGGCTTTGGCGGCGGCAGCAAAGGTTCGATCAATGCCCACAGTTCGTCATCAATGATCGGCGTGCCCATCCCCTTGGTTCCTGTTGTTCAGATGGCTAAGGTTAACAGCTTGCCGAAAAGGTTAACAGCCCCCTCGGGGTCTTTTTGAAATGGTCTCTAAGAAACGACCTGCTGTTGGGGATCAACGGCGAGGCCGGAACCAGGCGCGCAAACCAGGCTTCGCGCTGCCCGTCAGCCGAACTTCGTCGCGAGTCCGACCACCACGGGCCCCATCAGCGGCAACAAGATGTTCGACAACGCATACGTGATCGTGTAACCGATCACTGGAGTCGAATTGCCGGTAACGCCGACCAACGCACTGATCGCCGGCGTGCTGCACTGCTGACCTGCAATTGCGCCGAGCAGCATCGGCGCTTCGAGCTTGAGAAACACACGCCCGATCCACAGCGACAGCAATCCGGGCACAAGCACCATCGAGATCCCGACGAGCGGCAGCGCAATGCCGTATTCGCGCACGAGCTTGATGGCGTCCGGTCCGGCCGACAGCCCCACGGCGGCGATGAAGGTGGCCAGACCGAAGTCCTTGAGCACCTGCGCCGCCGCCGAAGGCAGCGAGCCGATTACCGGGAAATGCGAGCGAGCCCAGCCGAACAGGAGCCCCGCGAGGAGGCACCCGCCGCCGGTACCGAGTTCGAGCGCCACACCGCCGACCCGCACACCGAAGCGGCCGATCAGCATGCCGAACATCACTCCCAGTCCAAGATAGACGAAGTCGGTTTTTTGCGTCCGTGGAACGACATATCCGAGCCGCTTCGCGCCGCGCGCGACATCGGCGGGCGCACCGAGCAGCGTGAGCACGTCGCCGCGATGGACCTCGGTGCCCGGCAGCGCGGGCACCGTCGTGTCGAGCCGCGTGACGGCCGCGACGTAGATGCCGCGCGCGTTTTCGGGCGTGGCGCGCTCGCGCACCTGGGCGAGCGTCAGGCCGTTGTATTCGCGTCGCGTGAGCATCACGTCGACGCGCTGCGCGGCGAGCTTGACGAACTTCTCGCCCGACACTTCCTCGCCGAACTGCTGCGACGCCTCGATCATCGCCTCACGCCGCCCCACGATGAAAACCGTGTCGCCCGCGGCGAGCTGGAAGTTCGCATCGACGCTCAGTTGCTGGCCATCGCGCAGCACCTGCTCCAGCGTGACGTTGTTGCCAAAGCGCGCCTCGAACGCCGAAGCGAGCATGCCCGCCGCCGGCCCCACGAGGAATGCGCGGCCCGCGAGCGGCGCCACCGCGAGGCGCTGACCATCCTCGAGCGAGCCTTCGCCACCGAGCTTCTGCAAGAGCCGCTGAGCCTCGTCGCGCAAGTTGATGCGCAGCATGAGCGGCGCGAACTGGCTCGTGAAAAGCACGATCGTGATCAGGCCGAACAGGTAGCTCACGCTGTAGGCCGTGACCACGTGCGCCTGCATCGCGCTGATCTGGTCGGCCGGAACGCCGAGCTTCGCGATGGCTTCCGTCGCCGTGCCGATCACGGCGGACTCCGTGGCCGCGCCTGCGAGCAGGCCAGCGGCGGTGCCGGCATCGAGTTTCATCGCGACTACCGCGATCATCACGAGCGCGAGCACGGAAACGATTTCAACCACCGACAGCAGCCCGTAACGCCAGCCGCGTCCGATATTGGCGAAGAACTGGGGACCGCCCGTAAAGCCGAGCGCGAAGATGAACAGCGCGAAAGCGATGTTCTTCAGATCGGGCGCCAGACGCACACCGGTCTGGCCGATCACGAGCGCGACGATCAGTGTGCCGCACACGCCCCCGAGCGAAATCGGGCCGACCCGCACCGAGCCGATCAGATAGCCGAGCGCAAGGCACGTGAACAAGGCGATTTCGGGCTGCGACTTCAGCAAATCAACGATCATGTGTTCCGCCGATTTACGTTTTAAAGCGCCCAAAATGCATAGGAAATACATTATGGTGCGCGTGCCGTTATTTGCACCGCAGCGTAAACCCATGCTGCGGCCTGCCTTAAGTGATCCGCTACTTTTATTCGCAGATTATGTAATTGTCATGACCGGGTCACGTGTTGCGCGCATCCACGCACAAGCGCGGCACGCTACGAAAAAACACCCGGAATCATGGCGGCAAGCCGCTGCAGGCATGACAGACATCGATTCCTCGCGAGGTTGCTTACAACCGGGAAAACCGCTATCCGTAAACGAGAACCGCAATTAAACCGCACTGGCGCGACACATGTGAATTGCATGCCGCCATTCAATTACCATGCCAGATGATTACTGAATTGCGTTACAGCGATGAAACGCGACACGCTTTTGAGATAGATATTGTAATTCCGCTAGACTGTCAATATTATTTTCGTTCCATAACACGGACTGGAATTCTGCAGAACATTACTCCAAAAGACGCGCATGCGTCGGTCATGTAGCCATAGCGTGCCCATCCATCCGGTCGATGCAATCAGCATACGAGGCGAAACTCAATGAACCAGATACATGCCATGCGTGTCTTCGTGAAGGTCGCACAAGCCCAGAGCTTTCGTCGCGCCGCCGAGCAGCTCGATGTGTCGAATGCCCTCGTCACGCGCTCCGTGGCCATGCTGGAGGCTCATCTGCATACGCGGCTCATCAATCGTACGACGCGCAATCTTTCGCTCACCGAAGCAGGCCTGCGCTACCTCGAAGGCTGCTGCAGCCTGCTCGAAGAACTCGATCATCTCGAACACACCGTCTCGCATCCCGAGCGCGAGCCGAGCGGCACGCTGCGCGTGGTGGCGGCGGGCACGCTCTCGCCGGCCACCCTCACCCCGCTCATCGACGGCTACCGGCGGCTCTATCCGCGCGTGAACGTGCGGCTCACCGTGGCCGAGCGCGCGATCGACCTGCTCGAAGACGGCTTCGACGTCGGCATCATGTCGACTTCGGGCGCGCTCGAGGGCGAACTGGTCGAGCGCGCGCTCGGCACCACCACCTTCGTGCCGTGCGCGGCGCCCGAATGGCTCGCGGAGCACGGCGAGCCGCGCACGCCCGGCGATCTGGTGCTGCACGCGGCGCTCGCGCTGCCGCCCGAGCAGCGCAGCGCGACCTGGCACTTCTCGAAGCCTGGCGAGCCGACTCGTCAGATCACGCTCGAGCCGGCCTACGTCGTGAACAACGTGATGATGGTGCGGCTCGCCGCGCTCGCCGGCATGGGCATCGCGATCGTGCCGGGCCAGCTCGTCGCCGACGACCTGGCCGCCGGCACGCTGCGGCGCCTTTTGCCCGACTATGAGATCGATGATCCACAGGCCAGCATGTCGATCGTTTATCCTAGTCGCCAGTACCTGCCGGCGCGCACGCGCCGCTTTGTCGACTACACCGTCGAGCACTTCGACGGCGGCCGCTCAACCGCGCCGGCTACGGCGCGTGGCGGCGCGAGCCATGCCGTCGCCACGCACCAACTGGCGACCGGAACCTGAAGTCCGCCTGCCAACCGGCAGGCGGCCGCAAGCACGGCGAGGGAGCATCATGCGCATCATCCTTTTCAGCAGCCGCCAGTACGACTGCGACACGTTCACCGAGGCGAACGCCACGTTCGGTTTCGAACAGCACTTCCAGGAAGCCCATCTCGAACCGGATACGGCGATCCTTGCCGACGGCTTCGACGTGGTCTGCCCATTCGTCAACGACCAGCTCAACGCGGCCGTGATCGAGCAGCTGCATGCGCAGGGCACGCGGCTCATCGCGCTGCGCTCGGCGGGCTTCAATCACGTCGACCTCGAAGCCGCGTCGCGTCTGAAGATTCCCGTCGTGCGCGTGCCCGCCTACTCGCCGCACGCGGTCGCCGAGCACGCGGTCGGCATGATCCTCGCGCTCAACCGGCGCCTGCCGCGCGCAGTCGCGCGCACGCGCGAGGGCGACTTCTCGCTGCAGGGGCTGCTCGGCTTCGATCTCTATGGGCGCAGCGTCGGCGTGGTCGGCACCGGCATGATCGGGCGCACCTTCGCGCGCATCATGGCGGGCTTCGGCATGCGCGTGCTCGCGTTCGATCCGGGCACGCCCGCACCCGATCTCGTCGCGCTCGGCGTCGAGTACGTGCCGCTCGATACGCTGCTCGCCGAATCCGACATCGTGAGCCTGCATTGCCCGCTCGTGCCGGCCACCTATCATCTGATCAACGAGACTGCGCTCGAACGCATGAAACGCGGCGCGATGCTCATCAACACGGGGCGTGGCGGACTGGTCGAGAGCAATGCGCTGATCGGCGCGCTCAAGAGCGGTCAGCTCGGCCATCTGGGGCTCGACGTCTATGAGGAAGAAGGCGGTCTCTTCTTCGAGGACCATTCGGACCTGCCGCTGCAAGACGATGTGCTCGCGCGCTTGCTTATGTTTCCTAACGTTGTCGTCACCGCGCACCAGGCGTTCTTCACACGCGAGGCGATGAACGAGATCGCCCACACGACGCTGTCGAACGTCGCGGCATGGCGCGATGGCGCGCTGCGTAACGAGGTGCAGGTGCCGGGCTGAAGCCTGGCGGCTTTAGGTGGCGGCTTTAGCTGGCTGCGGAAGGCGCGGAGACCATCGACGGTTCCGCGCAGCCGCACAGCTCGCGCAGCAAGCCGGCTTCGCGCTCGTGCACTTCGACGGGCAGCCACGCCGCGCCCGCATGTGCGAGATAGCGCGCGCGATGCTGGCCGTTGCGAAACGCGACCACGCCCTCGCGGCGCAGGCCGACGAACCCGAACAACCCCGCTGCGCGCCGCGTCGTGACGGTCACGTACGGCATCTCGGGCACGCGCGTGTTGGCCGGATCGAGAAACTCGCGGATGCCGCGCACCTTGCCCGAATGCCAGTCGTTGACCGGACGCAGCACGTAGTCCGTGTTGTCGCGGTCCGCGCACACGAGCAGCTTGCGCACATCGACGATGACGACCACATGGCGCGCGCCGTCCGTCACGAACACGCGCTTGAAGCGCACGTGGTCGTAGCCAGGATGGCCGGCGATCGGCACGGTCCATAGCGGCCCGAACCCGGCGGGCGGCGGGTTGCTCGAAACGGTGTCGGACATGGTGGGAGTCGGCCGGCTGGATGGCTCGCCTTCTTTCGAAAGCGGGTAAAAAAGGGGTACCAATCTATCGGGCGATCGTGACGCTGGCATGACAAGTCATACACCCTGTCGCAATCCCGACGGGGCAACGCCCGTTCCCGCCATTGTCCTCCGCCCACAAGGAGTCCGCCATGATCCAGGAGACCTTCGGCCCGCATGTGCGCATCGAAGTCGACGATGCCGCGAGCCCGGCCGTGGCGACGATCGTGCTCGAGCGCCCGGAGCGCCCGGAGCGCCGCAATGCGATCGACCGGCCCGTCGCCGCCGCCCTGCTCGCTGCGTTCACCTGCTTCGAAGCCCGTGACGACTGGCGCGCCGCCGTGCTGTACGGCGCAGGCGGCACGTTTTGCGCGGGCGCCGATCTCACGGCGCTCGGCGACGACGCGCGCCGCAATGTGCTGAGCGAGGACGGCAGCGGCGCAGGACCGCTCGGCCCCACGCGCATGGCGTTCGGCAAGCCCGTGATCGCGGCCGTGACGGGCCATGCTGTCGCGGGCGGCCTCGAACTCGCGTTGATGTGCGACTTGCGCGTGCTCGACGAGGATGCCGTGCTTGGTGTGTTCTGCCGGCGCGTCGGCGTGCCGCTCATCGATGGCGGCACCATCCGGCTGCCGCGCCTGATCGGCCTGTCGCGCGCACTCGATCTGATCTTGACGGGCCGCGCCGTCGATGCCGCCGAGGCGCTCGCCTGCGGCCTCGCCAACCGGGTCGTGCCGCACGGCACGGCACGCGCCGCCGCCGAGGCCCTCGCGGCCCAGCTCGCCGCATTTCCCCAGGCAGCGCTGCTCGCCGACCGGCGCTCGGCGCTCGAATGGAGTGGCCTGCCCGATTTCGGCGACGCGCTGCGGCGCGAGGGCGCGAACGGCTATCGGGCCGTGCTCGACGAAGGGCTGGCGGGCGCCGCGCGTTTCGCGGCCGGCGCGGGGCGCCATGGCGGGGCGATAGAGGGCGATGATGGCGGCATGGACGCCGCGCCACGTGACATTTGAGAGCGGCCGGTCGTTCGGCTCGTTCGGCTCGTTCGGCTCGTTCGGCACATCTGGCGCATCATACAAATCCAGCGCATTCCGGCCAGCCAGAGCAACACGCTCGACACCCGTTCGGCACACGTTCGCGATCCACCGCGTCCTGCCCACAGCGCCGTTATCGCAAAAGCAACAGCGCCCACCGCCTTGCAATCGCCCGACACTCGCGGGCAAGTCCTTAGGTACAATCCCCGACTATTGGCCGTCGGGCGCGCAAGCGCGCCGCACTCGCGGCCGTTCACCGCTTCCGACGTCCCCAACATGCCCCTCCCGCTTCTAGCCCTCGCCATTGCCGCGTTTGGTATCGGCACCACCGAGTTCGTCATCATGGGGCTCTTGCCGGACGTCGCGCGCGATCTCGCCGTGTCGATTCCGGCCGCGGGCATGCTGGTGTCCGCCTATGCGCTCGGCGTCACGATCGGCGCGCCGATCGTTGCGATCGCCGTCGCCAACATGCCGCGCAAGAAGGCGCTGATGAGCCTGATCGGCGTCTTCATCGTCGGCAATCTGCTGTGCGCGCTCGCGCCGAACTACGCGGTGCTGCTCGCCGCGCGCGTCGTCACGGCGTTCTGCCACGGTGCGTTCTTCGGCATCGGCTCGGTGGTCGCCGCCGGCCTCGTCGCGCCGAACCGCCGCGCGCAAGCCATCGCGCTGATGTTCACGGGCCTCACGCTCGCCAACGTGCTCGGCGTGCCGCTTGGCACCGCACTCGGCCAGCTGGCCGGCTGGCGCGCGACGTTCTGGGCCGTGACCGGCATCGGCGTGCTCGCAGCCATTGCGCTCGCAGTGTGCCTGCCTGCTCGCATCGAGATGCAAAAGGCCAGCTTGCTGCGCGAATTCAGCGTGCTCAAGAATCCCCAGGTCCTGATGGTGCTGGGCATCAGCACGCTCGCGTCGGCGAGCCTGTTCGCGGTCTTCACCTACATCACCCCGATTCTCGAAGACGTGACCGGTTTCACGCCGCATGCCGTCACGCTCGTGCTGCTGTTGTTCGGCCTCGGCCTCACGGTCGGCAGCATGCTCGGCGGCAAACTGGCCGACTGGCGCCTGATGCCGTCGCTGCTCGCGTTTCTCGGCGCCATCGGCGTGATCCTCGCGATCTTCGCCGCCACCATGCACGCGCCGGTCCCCGCCATGATCACGATCTTCGTGTGGGGCATCCTTACGTTCGCGATCGTGCCGCCGCTGCAAATGCTCGTGGTCGACCGCGCGAGCCACGCGCCGAATCTCGCCTCGACGCTCAATCAGGGTGCGTTCAACCTCGGCAACGCGAGCGGCGCTTGGCTCGGCGGCCTCGCAATCAGCGCAGGCGCCCCGCTCACCACGCTGCCGTGGGTCGGCCTCGCGATGTCGGCGGCGGCGCTCGCGCTCACGCTCGTCTCGGCCTCGCTCGAACGGCGCGAGCGCGCGCGCGTCGCGCTCGCCGGACCGACGACCTGCGCGTGAGGCGCAGCACCCCGCGCGTCCGATGAAGGCTGTCCTCACCCGCGATTTTCTGGCGCTGATCCTGAGCGTCGCCGTCGTCGGCCTCGGCTCCGGCGCGACACTGCCGCTCACCGCGCTCGCCCTCACCGACGCCGGCTATGGCAGCGCCGTCGTCGGCCTCATGACCGCCGCGCAGGCGGGCGGGGGGCTGCTCGCCGTGCCGCTCACGCCGTGGATCACGGCACGCCTGGGCAATCGCCAGGTGATCGTCGGCTCGGTCATCGCCGTCGCGCTCGCGACCGCGCTCATGCAACTCACGCACGACCTGTGGCTGTGGGCGGCGCTGCGCATCGTGTGCGGCGCGGCGCTGATGCTGCTCTTCACGATCGGCGAGGCATGGGTCAACGAACTCGCCGACGACGCCACGCGCGGGCGCGTCGTCGCGATCTACGCCACCAATTTCACGCTGTTCCAGATGGTGGGGCCGGTGCTCGTGAGCCAGATCGCGGGTTTCAATGCGTGGCGCTTCGCGATCTGCGGCGCAATCTTCCTCGTCGCGCTGCCGACCCTCGCCGCAATCCGCACGACCCCGCAGCCAGCGGGCGGCGCTCACGAACCGCACGGCAGCTGGGCTCACGTCCTGCCGCGCATGCCGGCGCTCGTGATCGCGACCGGCTTCTTCGCGCTGTTCGACACGCTCGCGCTCTCGCTGCTGCCGCTCTTCGCGATGGGCCACGGCATCAGCCGCGAAGTCGCGGTACTGTTCGCCTCCGCGATCCTGCTGGGCGACACCACCATGCAGTTCCCGATCGGCTGGCTCGCGGACCGGCTCGGCCGCGCGCGCGTCCACCTCGGCGCGGGCATCGTGGTCGCGGCGCTGCTGCCGCTCTTGCCATGGGCCGTATCGATTCCGTGGCTGTGCTGGCCGCTGCTGTTCGTACTCGGCGCGGCGGCGGGCTCGATCTATACGCTCGCGATCGTCGCCTGTGGCGAGCGCTTCACGGGCGTGGCACTCGTGTCGGCTAGCGCCGTCGTGAGCGCGTCGTGGAGCGCCGCGAGCTTTGGCGGCCCGCTCGTCGCGGGGGCGCTCATGCAACACAGCGGGCGCGATTCGATCCTGTGGGTGCTGCTCGCAGGCGCGCTCGCGTTTCTTGCCGCGCTCGGCTGGGAGCGACGGCGCGGGATCGCGACGAACAGGCGGCCCGACACGGCTTGACCATCGGCACAAATCCCTGTACGTTTTCGTTAACAGATTTTGTACAGGATATGTGCCATGGCATTTCGCACGAGGGACGTGGTTCCCATCAGCGACGCGCGCGCCCGGCTCACCGAGCTGGCGGAGGACGTCGTAGCCGGTGCCGAAAAGGTCTTGACCAAGAATGGCTCGGCCTACGTCGCGATCGTCGACGCGCGCAAGCTCGATTACTACCATGCGCTCGAAGCCGAGCATGGCCGTCTGGTCATGCTCGATGACGCCGAACGCGGTCTCAAGGACGCACTGGAAGGCCGGGTGCTGTCCGAAGACGAGTTTCGCCAATCGCTGCGGCGCCCCAGGTCCGGCAAATAATGCGGATCGAGTTCGCACAAAGTTTCGCGGACCGGCTGAGCGAAGTCGAAGCGTTCATCCAGGGTCAGGACGAAAGCTCGGCGCCGGAAAGAATCGAGGACTTGCACACCGAGGTTCTGCGCTTCGTCGACCTGGTGAAGCTGCATCCGGCGATCGGACGGCGTGCGGAGTTGCTGGGCGCCCGATCCGCCGAGGGCCAAAAACGCCTGCTCGATGTGCTGCAACTGGCGCTCGAAACAGGCCTGCCCGATCTGCGCGAATACGTGCTGCGCGCGCATGTGCTGCTCTACGCGCATTCGAGTTCGCGCGTCCTGATGCTGTCCATCCGCCATCAACGCGAGTTGAGCTATACGCAGGACGCCGAGCGCGAACTCAAAGGCCGGGCGTAATCGTCCCGGCCCGGCAAGCGGCAAACGCTATGCCGCCGGCAAGATCTTCCCGGCACAACGCCCGAAACCCACCCGATAGCCCTCGCCCTCGCACCATCCCGCGAGCGTCAGTTCATCGCCATCCTCGATGAACGTGCGCGTGCCGCCCTCCACGAGCGCGAGCGGATTCTTGCCGCCCCACGTCAGTTCGAGCAGGCTGCCATACGAGTCCGGCGTCGGGCCACTGATCGTGCCGGAGCCCATCAGATCGCCCACGCGCGTGTTGCACCCCGCCACCGTGTGATGCGCGAGCTGCTGCGCCATCGTCCAGTACATGTGGCGGAAATTGGTGCGGGCAATCGTCGTCGCCGCGCGCGCGTCTTCGGGGCGCAGCTGCACTTCGAGCGCGATGTCGAACGCGTGTTCGCCCGCGTGGCGCAAGTAGTCGAGCGGCTGCGGCTCTTGCTTCGGCTGCGCGACGCGAAACGGTTCGAGCGCGTCGAGCGTCACGATCCACGGCGAGATCGTCGTCGCGAAAGTCTTGGCGTTGAACGGTCCGAGCGGCACGTATTCCCATTGCTGGATGTCGCGCGCGCTCCAGTCGTTGAGCAGCACCATGCCGAAGATGTGATCCTCGGCATCGCCGCACGCGATCGGCTCGCCAAGCGCGTTGCCGCGTCCGATGATGAAGCCCGTCTCCAGTTCGATGTCGAGCCGCCGGCACGCGCCGAACACCGGACGCTCCTGATCGGGCAGCTTGAGCTGGCCGCGCGGCCGGCGCACCGGCGTGCCGCTCACGACCACCGACGACGCGCGCCCGTTATAGCCGATCGGCATCTCCAGCCAGTTCGGCAGCAACGCGTTCTTCGGATCGCGGAACATTGCGCCGACGTTGGTCGCATGCTCCTTCGACGAATAGAAATCCGTGTAGCCCGGCACCTCGACGGGCAGATGCAGCGTCGCATCGGCGCTGCGCACGAATGCGCGCTCGCGCAGCGCTGCATCGTCGCGCAGCGTCGCCGTCGCACGTTCGAGCAGCGACGAGAGCTGGATGCGCACACTGCGCCAGGCGTCGCGAGCCAGCGCGATGAAATCGTTGAGCGTGGGGCGCGCGAACACGCCGGAGCCCGCGTGCGCGGGCAGCACCAGATAGCCCGCCTCGTGGAGCACGGCGAGATCGACGATCAGCTCGCCGATGGCGACGCCCGCGCGGCGCGCCGGGTTGCGCGCATCGCTGAAGATGCCGAACGGCAAGTTCTGGATCGGGAAGTCGCACTGCGCAGCGTTGGCGCTGTCGATCCAGCTTTTCCTCGACGGATCGCAGGTGGCCGCGAGGGCCTCGGTCGTGACAGCGCTCATCATCGTTGCTCCGGGTTGAAGTGTTTCGCGAGGCCTTGCCAGCACTCGTAGTAATGCGCCTGCAGTTGCGCCGTTTCGAGCGCGTAGCGGGTCGGGCGGATCAGCGTGCGCGTCTCGAACATGAACGCCATCGTGTCGGCGACCTTGTGCGGTTTCGTCGTGTCGCTGTGCGAGGCCTTCTCGAAGGTCTCGGCATCGGGGCCGTGGCCCGACATGCAGTTGTGCAAGCTCGCGCCGCCCGGCACGAAACCTTCGGCCTTGGCGTCGTAGACGCCGTGCACGAGCCCCATGAATTCGCTCGCGATGTTGCGGTGATACCAGGGCGGACGGAAGGTGTTCTCGGCGGCGAGCCAGCGCGGCGGGAAGATCACGAAGTCGATTGCATCGACGCCCGGCGTATCGGTCGGCGCGTGCAGTACGAGGAAGATCGACGGATCGGGATGGTCGTAGCTGATCGAGCCGATCGTGTTGAAGTGGCGCAGATCGTACTTGTAGGGCGCGTAGTTGCCGTGCCACGCGACCACATCGAGCGGCGAATGACCGATGTCCGCGCGCCAGAGCTCGCCGTTCAACTTGGTCACCAGCTCGAACTGGCCTTCGCGGTCTTCGTAGGCCGCCCGCGGCGTGAGGAAGTCGCGCGGATTGGCGAGACCATTCGAGCCGATCACGCCCAGATCCGGCAGCCGCAGCAGCGCGCCGAAGTTCTCGCAGATATAGCCGCGCGCCTCGCCATCGGGCAAATCGACTGCGAAGCGCACGCCGCGCGGAATCACGGCGATCTCGAACGGTTCGACTTCGAGACGGCCCATCTCGGTCGCAATCGCAAGACGGCCCTGCTGCGGCACGATCAGCAACTCGCCGTCGCTGTTGAAGAAGAAGCGGTCCGTCATCGGCCGGTTCGCCGCGTACAGATGGATCGCGCAACCGCTCATCGACGCGGCCGAACCGTTGCCCGCCATCGTCACCCAGCCGTCGATGAAATCGGTCGGCTCGACCGGCATCGGCAGTGCGTCCCAGCGCAGCTGGTTCGGCGGGGTCGGCGGCACCGCGCCGAAATCGGCGACGAGGCGCGGCGCGCCCTGCACGCTCGCGCGCCCGGTGAGCGGCGTGAAAGGCTGATGCACGGCGCCGGGCCGGATACGGTACAGCCACGTGCGGCGGTTGTGCGAGCGCGGCGCCGTGAACGCCGTGCCCGAGAGCTGCTCGGCGTAGAGCCCGTAGGCGCAGCGCTGCGGCGAGTTCTGGCCCGCGGGCAGCGCGCCGGGCAGCGCCTCGGTCGCGAATTCGTTGGCGAAGCCGCTCATGTAGCCCGGCTCGCGGTCGTGTCGCATCGATGTATTCATGAATGGGCTCCCCACATTCCTCATGTTCGTCGTGTTCCGTTCGACCACGCTACCTGCAGACGGTGCGATTTCAACGGCGCTCACGCTCAGATTCACGAATGGTAAACCAATTACGTTTAGTGAAACATGGCGTAAACCCTCAAATCATGCCTCTCCGGCACGAACGGCCGATAACGTTATGAGCAATAAGTCCATGACGTCGCGCAACAGGCTGCTAACATCAACACGGAAGGCGCCTCTCGAAGGTGTCCGCACGAATTTCATCAGTGGCTGCCTCGCGCGGCCCTCAAATCGAGACATGATCCCGCTGACCATTCCTGAGCTTGTCGAGCGCGCCGCGAGCCATCCGTTTCTCGGCGAGCATCTGGCGATGGGTTCCGGCCTCCACGCCCACGAAGCCGTCGCGCGGCGCGGCGCCATTACCCTCACGAGCGCCTACGAGCCGATCTTCGACATCAGCACGCACGCGATCCCGCAGGCGCTGCTCGCCGATCCCGTGAACGCGGCGCGCTTCGGCGACGAACTGGGCTTTCAGGCCGTCGCGCTGCGCACGGACGCGGCCGTGAGCGCGCCGGTGTTCGATCCGTTCGACGACCGCCTCGACGACCCCAATCTCGTCGCCATCGACCGCATGGTGCGCGCGCTGCACGCGATCAATTTCTTCGGCGCCCAGCGCCATGGATTATTGTTCCTGCGCGTGCACGAACGGCTGCTCAAGAGCGTGAAATACGACCACGGCCGCCATTTTTCGAATGTACTGGTGTCGTTCGGTCTGAATCCGGGACGCATCGTGATCGAGCTGCCGCCGGCCGCCGTCGCGCACCGCAACTTCCTCGGCTATCTGACGAAGAGCTATCAGCACTACGGCTTCAAGGTGGCCGGCAACCTGCCGAACGCAGGCCAGATCCTGTCCGTGTCGGACATGGCGCGGCTCGATTTCGTGAAGATGGATGCGGGCGTCGCGTTGCGCGACTCGATGGTGAAGCCGCTGGTGGGCTATGCGAACCGGCTGCGCATTCCGTTGATTTTCAACGGCGTCGCCGATGCCGCGCAGTACGACCTGCTGCAGCAGTACGACGTGCGCTTCGTGCAGGGGCCGCTGTTCGCGGCGGTGGAACGGGTGGTGTGAGAGAGCAGCGACGCGCGTCGCTCAGAGGCTGATCGGCTCTTGTTCGAGTTCGACGCCAAAGCGCGTGAGCACATCGTGGCGGATCGCCTGGGCGAGTTCGAGCACATCGAGCCCCGTCGCGCCGCCCCGGTTCACCAGCACGAGCGCCTGGCGCTCATGCACGGCCGCCGCGCGCAGCGCGCGGCCCTTCCAGCCGCAACGGTCGATCAGCCAACCCGCCGCGAGCTTCACCCGGCCGTCGGGCTGCGCGTAGGAGACGATCTGCGGCTCGCGTGCCAGCAGCTCGCCAAAGAGCGGCGCGTCGATCACGGGATTCTTGAAGAAGCTGCCCGCATTGCCGAGCTGGACCGGGTCGGGCAACTTGGCACGCCGCACGGCGACGACCGCATCGAACACGTCGCGTGCCTGGGGCGCCTCGCCGAGCCCGCGCTGCGCGAGTTCGCGCGCGAGATCCGCGTAACCCGCCTGCGGCGTCCACGCCTTGGGCAGGCGGAAGGTCACCGCCGTGATCACGTAGCGATCGCGCCCGGCGCGTTTGAAGAAGCTGTCGCGATAGCCGAACTCGCACCGGGCCGCATCGAATTCGACGACGCGCCCGCTCGCCACTTCGAGCGCGCGCACCGCCACGCAGCGCTCGGCCATTTCGAGTCCGTACGCACCGATGTTCTGGATCGGCGCCGCGCCGACCGTGCCCGGTATCAGGGCCAGATTCTCGAGGCCCGGCATCTGCTCGGCGAGCGTCCACTCGACGAAATCGTGCCAGGTCTCGCCCGCGCCGGCCTCCACGTACCACGCATCGCTGTCCTCGCGCACAACGCGGCGCCCGCGCAGGCCCATCAGCAGCACGAGCCCGTCGAAATCGCGCGTGAGCACGATATTGCTGCCGCCGCCGAGCACGAGCGTCGGCTGGCCGAGCGCGCGCGGGTCGGCGAACGCGTCCGCCAGATCGGCCTCATGCGTGATGTGGCACGCAAGACGCGCGCGCACGTCGAAGCCGAACGTGTTGTGGGCACGCAAGGGGTAGTCGGCGGCGAACCAGGTGGCGGCGGCGCGATGGGCGTTGGGCGACCCGGCGAGGGCTATGGGCTGGGACATCTGACGAAACGGCAACGAGCTTCAGAGAGGCGCCGGACTGATCCGGCTAAGGGCGTGCAGCGCACGGCCTTGGGCAAAAAGGAACGGGGTCGGTAAAATGACACCGGTCCGTGATTATAGCGAGTGCGCGGCGGCCCCCGCCAAAGTGTGGCCGCAGCCCGACATCGCCCTTTTTGGAGAATGCAATGCCATCGTTTGACGTCGTCAGCGAAGCCAACATGATCGAAGTAAAGAACGCCATCGAGCAGTCCAACAAGGAGATCTCGACGCGCTTCGACTTCAAGGGCTCGGACTCGCGCGTCGAGCAGAAAGAACGCGAGCTGACCGCGTTCGCCGACGACGATTTCAAGCTCGACCAGGTGAAAGACGTGCTGCTGTCGAAAATGGCCAAGCGCAACGTCGACGTGCGTTTTCTGGACTACGGCAAGGTCGAGAAGATCGGCGGCGACAAGGTCAAGCAGGTCATCACCGTGAAGAAGGGCGTCTCGGGCGATCTCGCCAAGAAGATCGTCAAGCTCGTGAAGGACAGCAAGATCAAGGTGCAGGCGAGCATCCAGGGCGACGCAGTGCGCGTCTCGGGCACGAAGCGCGACGATCTGCAAAGCGCGATCGCGCTCTTGCGCAAGGATGTCACCGACACCCCGCTCGACTTCAACAACTTCCGCGACTGAGTGCGGCGCGAGGCGGCCTCGCGCCGCCTCGGCTGCATCTGCTACTGAGCTTCAATCGAGCTTGAACTGGCCGACCGCGTCGGCGAGATGGCTCGCCTGCGCGCGTAGCGCGGAGGCCGCAGCCGTCGATTGCTCGACGAGCGCGGCGTTCTGCTGAACCATTTCGTCGAGCTGCGTCACCGCGCGGTTCACTTCCTGGATGCCGCGCGTCTGCTCGCTCGCGGCGCCCGTGACCTCGGCGATGATCGTCGTCACGTTCGACACGTTCGACACGATCTCGTCCATCGTCTCGCCCGCCCGGCGCACGAGCATCGAGCCCGAGGTCACGCTCGACACCGTCGACTCGATCAGGTCCTTGATCTCCTTGGCCGCCTGCGCGCTGCGCTGCGCGAGGCTGCGCACTTCGCCCGCCACGACCGCGAAACCACGGCCCTGCTCGCCTGCGCGCGCCGCTTCCACCGCCGCGTTGAGCGCGAGAATGTTGGTCTGGAACGCGATGCCGTCGATCACGCCGATGATGTCGGCGATCTTGACCGAAGCCTTCTCGATCTCGCCCATCGTCGTCACCACATCGGCGATCACCTGGCCGCCGCGCGAGGCGACCTTCGAAGCCGAGGCCACCGTGGTGTCGGCTTGGCGCGCGGCGCTCGCCGACTGGCCGACCGTCGCGGTGATTTCTTCCATCGAGGCCGCCGTCTCTTCGAGGCTCGCCGCCGCCGATTCGGTGCGTCCCGACAGGTCGACGTTGCCCGCGGCGATCTCGTCGCTCGCGGTGCGCACCGACTCGCTTGCCTCGCGGATGTCGCGCAGCACGGCGCGCAGCTTGTCCATGAAGCCGTTGAACGCCCGCGCGATCTGCGCGACTTCGTCCTCGCCCACCGCCGGCAGGCGCGCGGTCAGGTCGCCCTCGCCCGCGCTGATGGCGTCCATCGCGTCACGCACCTTCGAGAGGCGCTGGAACGACACCGCCGTCGCCATCGCCACCACCGCTGCGGCCACGAGACCGATCACGACGAGCGCGATCAACGAGAAAGTGAGCAGCGCGCTCGTGCCGGCATTCACCTCGTCACGATCGAACGCCACGATCACGCGCCAGTCGGTGCCCGGCACGGCTTGAGCGCGCACCAGCTTGCCCGCGCCGTCGACGTCGATATGCACCGGCAGCGGAGCGTCGAGCATGCTTGCGAGCGTGTCGCTGGTCAGATCCGGCGTCAGGTCGGTGACCGGCTTGAGCGTGAGCTTCGGATCGGGATACGCGACGATCTGGTTGTTCGAGTCGATCAACATGCCGAAGCTGCCCGGCGTCGTCTGGATCGAGCGGACGTTGGCGATCACCGTGTCCATCGCGACGTCGCCCGACAGCACGCCCTTGACCGCGCCGTCACGCACGATGGGGGCCGCGAACGCGACCACCAGCTTGCCGGTGCCGACGTCGAGGTACGGCGGCGTCACAACCGGCTTGCCTGCCGCGACGGCCTGCTTGTACCACGGCCGGCCAGTCGGGTCGTAGTCGGGCGGGATGCCGGTCGGATCGGAGAATTTCGCCGTCTTGTCCGCATAGCCGACGTAGACGTTCGTGAAACCGCCCGCAGCAGCCACCTGCTTGAGCGCGGGCAGCGGATCGGGCTGCAGCGCCGCGTCCTGCAGCGAATTGATCATCTGCTCGTGCGACGCGACCCAGTCCGCGACGCTCAAGGCATGGCTGTTCTCGATCGAGGCGAGCGTTTTGCCGATCGCCTTCTGGCTATAGGAATGGGCGACGAAGTAATTGAGTGCGCCGTTGGCCGCCAGCGCGGCGACGACGATGGCGACGCTCAGCGCGACAATGCGCGCACGAATGGTCTTGAACATGGATGGGCGTTGCGAGCCGGGAGAGAAGTTGTAGTTGTGTTGGTCCTGCACACCAGGGTTTACGGCGATCCCCGGCCACAACTTGACCCCAGTCAAAAATGCGGAAGAATCCGCTCACCCATCCAGCATGTGGGAATTACTTTCCCGAGTCGGCCGCGCTTTGCGCAGCCTTTTTCCCGCCGATACGGCTTTCGGTGCCCGCCGCGAGCTTCGCGATATTGCTGCGATGGCGCCAGAACAGCAGCACGCTCATCGCGAGGACGGCCAGCGCGACGATGTGCGGCCCGAACAGGAACACGTAGAAAATCGGCGCGAACACGGCCGCCGCCAGCGCCGCGAGCGACGAATAGCGGAAGAAATACGCGATGATGAGCCAGGTGAGCGCGGTCGCGAGCCCGAGCACCGGATGGATCGCGAGCAGGACGCCGGCGGCGGTCGCGACGCCCTTGCCGCCCTTGAAGCGGAAGAACACCGGATACAGGTGGCCGAGGAACACGGCGATCGCGGCGAGCGCAACGGCCGTGTCGCCGAGGCCGAAGCGCGGGCCGAAGTGCGCCGTGAGCCACACCGCGAGCCAGCCTTTGAACGCGTCGCCGAGCAGCGTGAGAATCGCCGCTTTCTTGTTGCCGCTGCGCAGCACGTTGGTCGCGCCCGGATTGCCCGAACCGTACGAGCGGGGATCGGCGAGCCCCATGAAGCCACTCACGACCACGGCGAACGACACCGAGCCGATCAGATAGGCCAGCGCCGCGACGATCACGTTATACATGCACGAAACCCGTTTGCTGAAAGGAAAGAAAGCGCTGCCTGCGAGGCGTCCACGTTTGGCCGCTCGCGCGCGAAGGCGCCCATTCTACCCAAGCGCCGCGCGCCGTTGCCAACACAACCTCACGCGCGGCGGGTCTACTCGACGCTCGCGCACTGCACGGGCGTTGCCTTGAGCAGCGCCGTGAGCACCTCGGGCGCAAGGCTCACGAGATAGCCGCGCCGGCCGCCGTTGAGCCAGATCTGGTCGAGTGCGAGGATGCTCGCCTCGACGTAGACCGGCATGGCCTTCTTCGTGCCGAACGGCGACGTACCGCCGACCAGATAGCCCGAATGCCGGTTGGCGACTTCGGGCTTGCAGGGTTCGACGCGCTTCGCGCCGATCTGGCGCGCGAGGTTCTTGGTCGACACCTTGCAGTCGCCGTGCATCAGCACGATGAGGGGCTTGGCGTGCTCGTCTTCCATGACGAGCGTCTTCACCACACGATGCTCGTCCACCCCGAGCTGGCGCGCCGACTCCGCCGTGCCGCCATGCTCGACGTAGTCATACGGATGCTCGCCGAAGGCCACGCCGTGGCGGCGCAGTAACTGCGTCGCGGGCGTTTCGGATACGTGTTTCGATTTGCTCATCGGGGCGATTGTACTGGCAGCGCCACGCTGCGCTAGCCGCGCGGATGATGCTCGGCGTGCAACACGCGCAGCCGCTCGCGCGCAACGTGCGTGTAGATCTGCGTCGTCGAGATGTCGCTGTGGCCGAGCAGCAGTTGCACCACGCGCAGGTCGGCGCCGTGATTGAGCAGGTGCGTCGCGAACGCGTGGCGCAAGGTGTGCGGCGAGAGCGGCGCGCGCACCTCGGCGGCGAGCGCGTGGCGCTTGATGATGTGCCAGAACTGCTGGCGCGTCATGCCCTCGGCGCGCGCGGTCACGAACAGCGCGTCGGTCGTGCGCGCGCCGAGCAGCGCGGGCCGCGCCTCGCGCAGATAGCGCTCGATCCAGTCCTGCGCCACTTCGCCGAACGGCACGAGCCGCTCCTTCGAGCCCTTGCCCATCACGCGCACGACGCCTTCGTTCAGGCCGACCTCGACGGTCTTCAAGGTGACGAGTTCCGTCACGCGCAGACCGCTCGCGTACATCAGTTCGAGCATCGTGCGATCGCGCAGGCCGAGCGGGGTCGCGACATCGGGCGCGGCCAGCAACGCTTCGACCTGGCCTTCGGTGAGGGTCGTTGGAAAGCGCGGCGCCTGCTTGGCCGAGCGCACGCGCACGGTCGGATCGGCTTGGGCGCGCCGCTCGCGCACCGCCCAGCCGAAGTAGCGCCGAAACACCGAGAGGCGCCGGTTCGACGAGGTCGATTTATCGTCGCGGCGCACCGCCGCGTAAGCGATGAGGTCGGCTTCGACGGTTTCGTCGAGCATCGCTTCGCGCGCCTTCGCAAGCCACTGCGCAAACAGCGTGAGATCGCGCCGGTAGGCGTCGAGCGTGTTGCGCGAGAGGCCGTGCTCGAGCCACAGCGCGTCGCAAAACGTATCGATGGCGAGACGGCTCGCGCCGAGCGCCGGCGAAGGCGCGCTATCTCCGGCTTCAACGGGCTGTAGCGTGGTGCTCATTGGAGCTTGACACCTTCGTGCGCGAGCAGCCAGCGCTTGACGTCGCGAAAGAAGCCCTCGCCGCCATGATGCGCAAAGCCGCCGATACCGCTCGCCGACACCACGCGATGACACGGAATCACGAGCGGAAACGCATTCGAGCCGCACGCCTGGCCGACCGCGCGCGGCGACACGCTGCCGATGCGCCGCGCCAGCTCGCCATAGGTGATCACTTCGCCTCGCTCGATCGCGCAGATGCCCTGCCACACGCGGCGCTGGAACGCCGTGCCGCGCGCGGCGAGCGGCAAGTCGAAGGCCGTCGAAGCGCACGCGAAATACTGCGCCATCTGTTCGGCCGCGCGCTCGGCGATCGCGTCGCCGGGCGCCACACCCGGCGTCGTCGCGGGCAAATAGACGATCTCGCGCACCGCGACGCCATCGGTGCGTATGCCGACCTTGCCGAACGGCGCGTCGATCACCGCGTTGAACATGCCTGCCTCCTTGAGCTTGCCGCTACTTTACCGCGTGCGCCGCTTCGAGCGCCCACGCCACATGCTCGCGCACGAGCGCCGACGGGTCGTTCGCGCGCGCTTCGAGCGCGGCGACGAGCGCGGCGCGCGCGTCGTCGCCAAGCACGCCGACCTCCGCGCGCAACGCGTTGCCGAGCGCAACCGCGATGTTGCGCGACCACGCTTCATAGCCGATGCGCCGGATCGCGCTGCCCTGCATGCGCTCGTCGAATTGCTCGGCGCTCCAGCCGAACAGCTCGACGAGCGTGACGCGATCGAGCCCGTGCCGCACATCGAAGTCACCGACGGGAGCCGCCTGCGCGAACTTGTTCCAGGGGCACACGAGCTGGCAATCGTCGCAGCCATAGACACGATTGCCGATCAGCGGCCGCAACTCCAGGGGAATACTGCCCTTCAATTCGATCGTCAGATACGAAATGCAACGCCGCGCATCGACGCGATAAGGCGCCACGATGGCACCCGTCGGGCACGCATCGATGCAGCGCGTGCACTGGCCGCAATGCGCGCCGGGCGTCTCGGGCGCGCGGGCATTCGTGTCATCTTCGGCATCGGTCGGCAACGGGACATCGACGAAGATTTCGCCGAGAAAGAACAGCGATCCGGCATCGCGCTGCAAGAGCAGCGTGTGCTTGCCGCGCCAGCCGATGCCGGCCTTCTGCGCGAGTTCGACTTCGAGCAAGGGCGCGGAATCGGTGAACACGCGATGACCGAACGCGCCGATCTCGGCCTCGATGCGATCGGCCAGTTGCTGCAGCCGCTGGCGCAGCACCTTGTGATAATCGCGACCGCGCGCGTAGATCGACACGACGGCCGCCTGCGGGTCCGCGAGACGCGCGAGTTCGCGCTTGCGCCAGTCGGCATGCATGGCCGGGCGCGCGTCTTGCGAAGCGCTTGCGGGGTTCGCGAGCGCGAGCGATTGTGCCGGCAAGTAGGCCATGCGGGCCGTGATCACGCGTCGCGTACCGGCCACAAGCTCGGCTGGGCGCGCGCGTTTCATCCCATGTTTGGCCATATAATCCATCTCGCCGTGGCAGCCCGCTTCGAGCCACGCGGCAAGCCCTGCCTCGGCATGGGAAAGATCGATGTCGCTGATGCCGATCGCACCGAATCCCAGTTCGCGCCCCCACGTGCGGATGCGCGCCGCGAGCGCGGCGAGCGCGGCTTCATCGAGTGTCGTGGCGTGCTCGTGCGCGACGCTCGATGTGTCGTCGATGGCGCGCTGCGCGTCGGGCGGCTCGCCGGATGAGGGGTGCAACGGACTGCGGTTCATCACGCCATTTTACGAGAATGCCCGCTACTCCCGGTCACGACCAACAATCCGAGGCCCTTGCCGACGAGCGCTTCGAACTCGCCGACGAAGCCGCCACCCAGGCGTTCGGCGCGCGCTTTGCTCGCGCGCTCGAAATGCTGCTCGCCGACCACACCCCGTTCGCCGGCCTGCAAGTGCAGTTGCAAGGCGACCTCGGCGCCGGCAAGACCTCGCTCGTGCGCGCCACGTTGCGCGCACTCGGCCACGCCGGACGCGTGCGCAGCCCCACCTACACGCTGGTCGAACCATACACCGTCGACACAGCCAGCGGGGAACTCCAGCTCTATCACTTCGATCTCTACCGGTTCAGCGATCCGGCTGAATGGGCCGACGCCGGCTTTCGCGAGTACTTCGACAGCGGCGCGGTCTGTCTCGTCGAATGGCCGCAACGCGCAGGCTTGTTGCTCGGCGTGCCGGATCTCGTGTTCTCGCTCGAACCGGACGCGCGCGGCGAGGGCCGCGTGCTCACTGCAAAGGCGTACAGCGCTTCAGGAAAGGCATGTCTAGAAAGATGTTAATCAAACCGTTCCGCTCGATCGAATCGGCCGCCACCGCTACGCACACGTGGCGACGCCGGCAGATCCTGAAAGCGGGCGCCTCCACGCTGGTGCTCGGACTCGTGGCGCCGCGCCTTGCGTGGGCGACCTCGGTGATCGGCGTGCGGGTGTGGCCGGCGCGCGACTACACGCGCGTGACGATCGAATCGGACCAGCCGCTCACCAACTCGCAACAACTGCTGCAGGGGCCGGACCGGCTCGTCGTCGATCTGTCCGGGCTCGACCTCGACGATGCACTGAAGAACCTCGTCTCCAAGATCACGCCGAACGATCCGCAGATCCAGGCCGTGCGTGTCGGCCAGTATCAGCCGCACGTCGTGCGCATGGTGTTCGACCTCAAGGGATCGGTGAAGCCGCAGGTGTTCACGCTCGAACCCATCGGCTCGTATCGCTACCGGCTCGTGTTCGACCTTTACCCGGCCGTGCCGCCCGATCCGCTGATGGACCTGCTCGCGCAAAGCGAGCGCAAGCAGCAGCAACTGAACGCGCGCAGCGATCTGCACGACACGCCGCCCGCGACGCTCGCGGGGCCGAACACGCCGCCCGCGTCCCCTTCGTCGGCCGATAACAGCGACGCGTTCTTCGAGCGCTACGCGCAAGGCGACGGCGCACCCGCCTCACCGCGCGCGCGTCCCGCACCGATCACCCCGCCGATGCCGCCCATCGCGAGCCTGCCGAAGACACCGGCGCCGCAGCCGGCCGCACCCAAGCCGGCCGCGCCGCCGCCCACCGCGCTCGCGCAGGACAACGACACGGCCGCGAGCGGCGACGACTCCTATGGCTTCGCCTCGCCCAAGAGCAACAAGGGCGGCACGGTACGCCTGCTCACGGTCGCGATCGATCCAGGCCACGGCGGCGAGGATCCGGGCGCGATCGGCGCGAGCGGCACCTACGAAAAGCACGTCGCGCTCGACATCGCCAAGCGCCTGCGCGCGAAGATCGACGCGCAGCCCAACATGCGCTCGATGATGACGCGCGACGCCGACTTCTTCGTGCCGCTCAACGTGCGCGTGCAAAAGGCCCGGCGCGTGGGCGCGGACCTCTTCGTGTCGATCCACGCCGACGCGTTCACGACGCCCGACGCGCGCGGCTCGTCGGTGTTCGCGCTGTCCGACCACGGCGCCTCGAGTGCGGCGGCGCGCTGGATGGCCAACCGCGAGAACTCGTCGGACCAGATCGGCGGCATCAACGTGAAGACCGCCGATGCGGCCGTGAACCGCGCGCTGTTCGACATGTCGACCACGGCGCAGATCCGCGATTCGATGCGCTACGGCGGTTTCGTGCTCAACGAGATCGGCGGCATCAACAAACTGCACAAGGGCTCGGTCGAGCAGGCGGGCTTCGCGGTGCTCAAGGCCCCGGACATTCCGTCGATCCTCGTCGAGACCGCCTTCATCAGCAACCCCGACGAAGAGCGGCGCCTGAACGACGACGCCTATCGCGACCAGATGGCCAACGCGATCATGAAGGGCATCAAGCGCTACTTCGCGGCCAATCCGCCGCTCGCGAAGAATCGCATGGCGTAAGGCGTGAATGTGTTCAGCGGGCTGGCGCGAAGCGTGCCTTCAGCCAGCCGCCGAACACATTGACGACGAGCCCCGCCATCACCAGCACGGCGCCCGCCACTTCGGCGAGCGTGAGCCGCTCGCCGAGCAGCAGCGCCGCCGACGCGAGCCCGACGATGGGTACGAGCAGCGAGAACGGCGCGACCTGGCTCGCCGGATAGCGCGCGAGCAGCCGGCTCCACAATCCGTAGCCGACGAGCGTCGCGACGAACGCGAGATAAACGATCGCGAGCACCGAGCTCATGCCAATGCCACTGAGCGCGGACCCGATGCGCGCCGGTCCTTCGATGAAGTAAGAGAGCGCGAGAAACGGCAGCGGCGGCACAAGGCTGCCCCACACGACGAGGCCCACCAGATCGACCTTGCCGACCTTCTTCGTCACGATGTTGCCGCACGCCCACATGAGCGCCGCGCACAGCGTGAGCACGAAACCCGCGAGTGTCATCGCATGCGTGCCCGCCGCCACGCCCTGCCACGCGATCAGCGCGAGCCCCGCCGCCGCGATCGCGAGTCCGAGCAGGTTGTGCGGCGTGAAGCGCTCATGCAAAAAGAACGCGGCCAGCACGAGCGTGAAGAACGCTTGCGCCTGCAGCACGAGCGAGGCGAGTCCGGCCGGCATGCCGACGTACATCGCCGAGAACAGGAACGCGAACTGCCCGAGCGAGATCGTGGCTCCATACGCGATCAGCCAGCGCAGCGGCAATTGCGGGCGCTTCACGAACAGCACGGCCGGGAACGCCGCGAGCGCGAAGCGCAGCGCGCCGAGCAGCATCGGCGGCACGCCGTGCAAGCCCACCTTGATCACGACAAAGTTCACGCCCCACGCCAGCACCACCACCAGCGCCAGCAACAAATCCTTCGGCGACATCGCCCGCTCCCGCATGCCTGTTGAGCGAGGGAGTGTACCGGAGGGCGCTGCCGCACGCCCGGCACGGCCCTCTCGACGGGCGTTAGAATGAGCGCTCTCCCGCCTCGGGATCGCCCCGCGCGGCCAACCAGGGAAGTGTCCATGTCATCCTCGATCAAAGCGGTTTTGAAGCCCCACGAACGCGACATCGGCAACCTCGTCGTGCGCCGCGTGCTGCCCGCGCTCGCCGCCCGTCTCGTCGGTCCGTTCATCTTCTTCGATCACATGGGACCGGCCACGCTGCCGCCCGGCACCGGTGTCGACGTGCGTCCGCATCCGCACATCGGACTCGCCACCGTCACCTATCTGTTCGACGGCGCGATGATGCATCGCGACAGCCTCGGGTCCGAGCAGGAGATCGTCCCCGGCGACGTCAACTGGATGACCGCCGGGCGCGGCATCGTGCACTCCGAGCGCTCGCCCGCCGCCTCGCGCGCAGCGGGCTCGACGCTGCACGGCATCCAGACGTGGGTCGCGCTGCCGCTCGAACACGAAGACACCGAGCCGGCCTTCGCGCATCACGCGGCCGCCACGCTGCCCGAATTCGAGCGCAACGGCGTGACGATGCGGGTGATCGCGGGCAGCGCATTCGGCTATACATCGCCGGCCACGACCTTCAGCGGCACGCTCTACGTCGCCGCCGCGTTCGCGCCGCACAGCGCCTTTGCGCTCGAGCCCGAGCACGAGGAACGCGGCGTCTATCTCGTCGACGGCGACCTTGCCATCGACGGCACGCCGCTCGCGCCCGAAACGATGGCCGTGCTGGTGCCCGGCGAAACCGTCACGCTCGCAAGCGAGCACGGCGCGCGCGTGATGCTGCTCGGCGGCGAGCGGCTCGCGGGCGAGCACTTCATCGAGTGGAATTTCGTGGCGAGCTCGCGCGAGAAGATCGAGCGCGCGAAGGAGGCGTGGACGCGCCAGGAAATGGGCACGGTGTCCGGCGAGACCGAGTGGATCCCGCTGCCCGAAAAGAAACCGGCACATTGATTTCGGGCGCACCGCCCCCATTTGCGTTCGGACCGTTTTTCGTTTTCGAGGACTGAAGTATGGATACCACTCTCGCCACATTCGAGAAAGACGTGATCGATGCATCGACGCTCGCGCCGGTGCTGGTCGATTTCTGGGCGCCGTGGTGCGGCCCGTGCAAGACGCTCGGGCCGATGCTCGAGAAGCTCGAAGCCGAATATGCCGGCAAGTGGCGGCTCGTGAAGGTCAACGTCGACGAGAATCAGGAACTGGCCGCGCACTTCCAGGTGCGCAGCATCCCGCACGTCGTCGCGTTCGCGGATGGCCAGGCCGTCGACCAGTTCATCGGCGTGCTGCCCGAGGGGCAGCTGCGCCAGTTCCTCGACCGCCTGATTCCCGATGCGGCGCAGGCCGAGCGTAACGCGGCGCATAGCGCGCTCGCCGAAGGCCGCCGCGACGAGGCCTACGACGCGCTCAAGGCCGCGCTCGCGTACGACCCGGGCTTCGACGACGCACGCATGGACCTGATCGAGCTGCTGCTCGACGACGGCCGCAGCGACGAAGCACAGGACGAGGCCGAACTGCTCTCGCCCAAAACGACGCAAGGCATCGATCCGCGCTACAACGCGCTCAAGACTCGGCTCGACGCACTCGACGTCGCGAGCGACCTGCCGCCCACCGATGCACTCGAAGCACGAGTGGCCGCCGATGCGGGCGACCTCGAAGCGCGCTTCGACCTCGCGAGCGCGCTGATCGCGCGGCGCGCATGGGCGCTCGCGCTCGAACAGTTGCTGGAGATCGTCAAGCGCGACCGGACCTTCCGCGACGACATCGGCCGCAAGACGATGCTGTCCGTGTTCGATCTCGCGGCGCATCAGCCGCAGATCGTGTCGGAGTGGCGCCGCAAGCTGAGCGCGGCGCTCAATTGAGCGGTTGAAACAGGCGTAAAAAACGCGGCTCGCTCGGCCGCGTTTTTTTGTGCCACTGCGCGGCTCGCAACCGGTCTCAAACCGGCGCCGCCTCGTGCGCCAACGCGCGCAACACGTGCGCCGCCGCCGCGAAGCCGAAGCTCGCCGTCACGCACACGCTCGAACCGAAGCCCGCGCAGTTCAGGCCCACCGGCCCGTGATGCCCGGGCGACGTGCTCACATGCTCGGCCTCGGCATCGATATCGCAAACAGCCGTCTCCGGATAGATCAATGGCTCGTCCGAATAGACCGCGCTCACCTTGAATTTCGCCTTGGGTCCGCGCGGAAAACCGTGCTGCTTGCGCAGTTGCGCGCGCACCTTCGAGAGCAGCGGATCCTGAATCGTCAAAGCGAGATCGTCGATGCGGATGCGCGTCGGATCGAGCTGACCGCCCGCGCCGCCGACCGTGATGAGCCGCTGGCCGCGCTCGACGCACCACGCGATCAGCGCGGTCTTCGTGCGCACGCTGTCGATTGCGTCGATCACGTAGTCGAAGCCGCCGCCGAGCACGGCATCGAAGTTCTCCGGCTCGACGAAATCCTCGACGAGCCGCACCTCGCAGGCCGGATTGATGAGCGCGATGCGCTCGGCCATCGCCTCCACCTTCGGCTTGCCGAAGTTGCCATCGAGCGCGTGGATCTGGCGATTCGTGTTGCTCTCGGCGACGTTGTCGAGGTCGATCAGCGTGAGCTTGCCGAGCGCGCTGCGCGCAAGCGCCTCCGCGATCCACGAGCCGACGCCGCCGATGCCGATCACGGCGACGTGCGCGCGCTCGAACGCCGCCAGCCCGTGGTCGCCGTAGAGCCGCGCGATGCCGCCGAAACGGCGGGCGTGATCGGCGGCGGCCTGCGCGACATCGGGCGCCGTTTCAGCGGGCGCGCTGCTGTCGGAAACTATTGAGGGCGCGGTAATATTGGAGGAGGAAAGCGTCGTGATCGGGGACATTGCGGTCAGAAAACAGCGGCAGCCGGGCACCAACGGTGCTCCGGTCTCGCCAGAAACCGTATTTTGCTTGATTCAGGCCAAGAAAGCAGTCAATCGTGTGCACAGGCATCGCACGTTGCGCACACATTTTGCATCGACGCACGAAAATTTGACCTTCGCTATACTCTGTCCAACTGAAGTGTTTGCATAAAACATGACTTCGCTCGCCGATCTCCGCAAAAACTACTCATTGGGTTCGCTCGACGTGTCCGACGTCGATCGCGATCCCGTTCGCCAGTTCCAGACGTGGTTCGACCAGGCGCTCGACGCGCAACTGCCCGAACCGAACGCCATGACGGTGGCGACCGTCGACGCCGACGGCCGCCCCGCCGCGCGCATCCTGCTCATCAAGGGCGTGGACGAGCGCGGCTTCGTGTTCTTCACGAACTACGACAGCCGCAAGGGCCGCGAACTCGACGCCAATCCGCGCGCAAGCCTGCTCTTTCACTGGATCGAGCTGGAGCGCCAGGTCCGTATCGAAGGCACCGTCGAAAAGACCAGCGCCGCCGAAAGCGACGCCTATTTCCAGTCGCGTCCGCTTGGTTCGCGCATCGGCGCGTGGGCGTCCGAGCAGAGCAAGGTGATCGCGAGCCGCGCCGAACTCGAGGCGCGTGAGCGCGAGATCAGCGCGAAGTACGGCGAGAATCCGCCGCGCCCGCCGCACTGGGGCGGCTACCGCGTCGTGCCCGAGGCGATCGAGTTCTGGCAGGGCCGGCCGTCGCGTCTGCACGACCGTATCGTCTATACGCGCACGGCGAGCGGCTGGCAGATCGACCGCCTGTCGCCGTAAAACGCGTCGCGGGGCGTCCGCTTGCCGGCGCGCCCCGCCGTTCAAGCCGGTCGCCGGCCGCCGGCCGCCGGGAAGTGATGTGATGTAGCCGCAGTTTTTCGCCGCCTTCAGGGTGCGAACCAGCCGTTTTTTGCTTTGACGTTCATTGAACAACGGAGAGAAAAGCATGTTCTGGGAGAAAAAGCTGGCACATTGGGTCGACGAAGTGCGCAACAAGGCCAACCTGCCCGCGCGCCTCGTGCTGTGGAGCGGTCAACAGTACGATTTCGGCAGTTTCGCGGCGCCGCGCGTGACGCTCAAGGTCAACAGCGCCTCCGCGCTGCCCCTCTTGCTCGAACCGAGCCTCGACAATCTCGGCGAGGCCTATGTCAAGGGCAAGATCGACATCGAGGGCAAGCTCTCGGACATCATCAACATCGGCTATTCGCTCGCGCGCAGCACCGTCACGAGCGCCAACAAGCTCGCCCGCGTGCGCCGCTATTTCAGCCACTCGCGCAGTTCGGACAAGAAGGCGATCCAGTATCACTACGACGTCTCGAACGACTTCTACAAGCTCTGGCTCGACGAGAACATGGTCTATTCGTGCGCCTACTTCGAGAACGGCGACGAGGACCTCGCGAGCGCGCAATTAAAGAAGATCGACCACATCCTCACGAAGATCCAGTTGCAGCCCGGCCAGCGCCTGCTCGACATCGGCTGCGGCTGGGGCGCGCTCGTGCTGCGCGCGGCGCAGAAATTCGGCGCGCATTGCGTGGGCGTCACGCTCTCGCAGAACCAGCACGACCTCGCCGTCGAACGCGTGAAGACGGCGGGCCTCCAGGATCGCATCGAGATCCGGCTGCAGGATTATCGCGACGTCGCGGGCCAGTTCGATCGCATCACGAGCGTCGGCATGTTCGAGCATGTCGGGCGCAAGAACCTGCCCGGCTACTTCCAAAAGGTGCGCGAACTGCTCGCCGACGACGGCGTCGCGATGAACCACGGCATCACCTCATCGGATGCGGACAGCGGCGAGACCGCGCTCGGCGCCGGCGAATTCATCGACCGCTATGTGTTCCCGGACGGCGAGCTGCCGCATATCAGCCTCGCGCTGGAAGCGGCGCAGCGCGGCGGGCTCGAGGCGGTTGACGTCGAGAGCCTGCGCCGTCACTATGCGCACACGCTCGGCCTGTGGGCAGAAAACTTCGAGGCGCGCGCGCAGGACGCGAAACAGCTCGTCGACGACGAAAAATTCCGCATCTGGCGCGTCTATCTGGCGGGCTGCGCGTACGCGTTCGAGAACGACGACGTGTCGATCTACCAGATCGTCTGCCGCAAGGCCGGGCAGAGCGCGACGAAGCTGCCGTGGTCGCGCCGCTACATGTACGACAAGCCGCTGTGAGCCCGGCGCTGCCGGTGCGCGCGGCGCACAGGCCGGCCGGCAGCCCTGCTCACGATGCATACCGATGAACGACAGCGAAGCGTCCGCAGCGGGCGCACCCGACAACCAGAGCACGCTTTTTGACGACGACGAGGCCGGCGGCGGGCATGCGCTCACGATGCGCACGACGCGCACGACGACCGGGCCGGGCGCCGGTGCCAGCGAAAAAGCCCCCCGCCACGCCGCTCCCGGCAGCAGCCAATCCGACCTGTTCGGCATCGAGCCGGCCGCAGCCCCCGCAGCGGAATCGCCAACGCGCCCAAGCCGCAAAAGCAGCGCCGCAGCGCCCCCGGACGCGCCCGCAGACACCGCCCGCCCGAAACGCCGGGCACGCGGCGTCCTCGCGGCCGAGCCGCCGCAGGACGTGCGCGATCTCGGCGCCGAACTGCCGCCGCACGTGCGTCTTGGCACCTCGTCATGGTCGTTTCCCGGCTGGCGCGGCATCGTCTACGGCGACGACTACAGCAATTCGAAGCTCGCCCGCGACGGCCTCGCCGCCTATGGCGCGCATCCGCTCCTGCGCTCGGTCAGTATCGACCGTTCGTTCTATGCGCCGCTCAGCGTGGCCGACTATCTGCGCTACGCGCAGCAGGTGCCCGACCATTTCCGTTTCACGGTGAAGGCGCCCGCCTCGATCACCGATGCGGCAGTGCGCGGCGAACGTGGCGAGCCGGTCGCGGCCAATCCGTGTTTTCTGAATCCCGAGCTTGCGCTGAGCGAGTTCGTGCGGCCCTGCCTCGAAGGGCTCGGCGCGAAAGCCGGCGCACTCGTGTTCCAGTTTCCGCCGCTGCCCGATACGCTGCTCGCCGATCCGGCGGCCGTCATCGAGCGGCTCGCAGCGTTCCTCGACGCGCTGCCGCCGATCGCCACGCTCTGCGCCACAGCCGTCGATGCCTGCTACGCCGTCGAGATCCGCGACGGCTGCCTGCTCACGCCGCGCTTCGTGCGCGCGCTGCGCCAGGCGGGCGTGCGCTACTGCGTGGGTCTGCATGCGCGCATGCCCGATCCGCTGCGCCAGGCGGCGGCGCTTGCGTTGATGGATGGTGACGAGCCCGCAGGCCCGTTGATCGTGCGCTGGAGCTTGCACAGCGGCTTTCGCTACGAGCAGGCGAAAGCCCGCTACGAGCCCTTCAACCAGATCGTCGATGCCGACCCGCGCACGCGCGACGCGCTCGCCGAGCTCGCGGCGCGCTACGCGATCGCGGGGCAGCCCGTCGTCATCACGACCAACAACAAGGCCGAGGGCTCGGCGCCGCTGTCGTGCGTCGAACTGGGCCGCGCGATCGTGAAGGAATACGTGCGCCTGCGCGCCGAAGCGGCGCACGACGACAACGGCGACGGCGACGACGCCCCGCTCACTCCGCCCTGAGCCGGTGGGCGAACTTCTGGCGGAATTTCGCGACCTTGGGCGCGACGACGAACGCGCAATAGCCCTGATTCGGATGCTGCGCGAAGTAGTTCTGGTGATACGCCTCGGCGGGCCAGTAGCGGCCGTCGTCGTCCGGCAGCGGCAGCACCTGGGTGACGATCTTGCCGTCGTAGACGCCCTCGGCCGTGAGCTCGCGGATCGCCTGCTCGGCCGTATCACGCTGCGCATTCGAGTGCGTGAAGATCACCGACCGGTACTGCGTGCCGACGTCGTTGCCCTGGCGGTTGAGCTGGGTCGGATCGTGAATCGCGAAGAAGATGTCGAGAATCTCGCGATAGCTGATGCGCGCGGGATCGAAATTCACGTTGACGACCTCGGCATGGCCCGTGTCGCCGTCGCACACGCGCTCGTAGGACGGATCGGCGAGGTGGCCGCCCGCATAGCCCGACTCGACCGACTCGACGCCGTCCACGCGCAGATACACCGCTTCGAGGCACCAGAAGCAACCACCGCCTAATGTCGCAATTTCTGCCATATCAATCACCGTAAAATCAATAAGTTACAGAAAATATTCGAAGTCAAAAAATCGCCTATCATGGGCGAATTCCTGTAAAATTTGCCCATCAATTCGCCCATAGGATGATGGCTATTCATGGCTTCCCCCAAGGTTCGTGGTGTGCAGACCGTCGAGTATACGAACGCAGACGGGCAACAGGTCGAGAAGTATCGTGTGAGGATCGTCCGGAAGGATTTCAAGGCTGATCGCTATTTTGATGACTTCGGTGAAGCCAAGGAATTCCTCGCCCTCAGCAAGGTGAAGAAGGGGAAGGAAATCATCTTCAAGATCACCGAAGAAGAACGGGTCAAAAAGCTAGCCGAGCGAACGCAGGAGTCGCGCACCACCGATTACAGCTTCGGCCACTTCTGTCAGCAATACATCGAGCAATACGTGCTGACGCGCCCCGACGACACCGAATTGCAGCAGCGCAACCGCGCGAACATTTTGTCGTTCCTTAAGACGATCCAGAATACCAGTATCCCCAACCGCTACCTCTCGCCATCGGAAAAGCAGGAAATGGGCCTAGAAGCGGATGCCGTCGTCAAGGTCTTCATGAAGGGGTTCGATGTCCGTCAGATCAAAGCCATCGAGATCAACCACTACATCAAGGCCCGCCTAAAAAAAGGGAAGAAGCCGATTTCCGTCAGCCGTGAACTGAGCCATATCGCCAACGTTTTCAACAAGCTCAAATACTTCAACGAGTCGCTTTGCGATTTGGACAACCCCGTCTACAAGCATGATCGTGACCTGCTAAAAAACCGGACGGTCAAGCGCGAGGTCTATGTATCGGACGAGGACGAGAAGAGGCTGCTGGACGGCTTGCGTGCCAAGGCAAATCAAGAGCTTTACAAGGTCGCCAAGCTGTCCCTGCTGACGGCAATGAGACGTTCAGAAATCCTCACGCTGAATCTCTCGCAGATCGGTGAAAACTATATCCAATTGCACCATACCAAATCGGGACGGCCCAGAAAGGTCTACCTGACCGTTGAGGCACGGGACTTCGTCAAGACGCTCAAGCCAGTGGACAAAAGCGGCAAGCTGTTCAACTACACGATCGCAGGATTCGACCGAGTGTTTCGTCAATTCACGCACGACAACGAACTCGCGCACGTTCACTTCCACGATCTGCGACGCAAGAACATTTCCAACCTGATCATGAAGCTTGGTGCCGAGAACAGCGTGTTCATCACCGAGTTCATCGGCATGCAGTCAGTGCCAAAGCTGGAAGAACTGCATGCTTCATCCGTCGAGCACGCCCCAACCAACCAGCCTTATGCCTTGAAGAATTTCGGCCACTCATGGGCACAGACGACGAAGGGATATATGAACATCAACCTCGATCACCTCTTGAGCATTGCCACCAAGAAGCCAGCATAGCTGGCAATGCGGCCTTGACTTTCCGCAAGAAATTTTGTTTGTTAGTAGTCTGCACAACAAACAAAATGAATGAACCGACAACTAGAAGATTTTTATAACCATCTGAATGAGGCCGTAGTCACCACCAACGATTTCGCCGAAGGCACCAAGTTTCGCAAGCGCGAGAAAGTCAATCAGTTCGCCTACTGCGGACTGAATCCGGTCTACCGGGCTTACCTCAGCTTTGACCTCGACAGTCCCGCATCCGCATTCCGGTTTGAGGATGTCAACCTGCCGGCCCCCACGATCATCACTGTGAATCGGACGAACGGGCACTCCCACATGCTCTACCGGCTCAATACTCCGGTTGCATATCACCGGAACAGCCGTAGTGCCCCGCAGGACTATTTCGAGGCGATCCAGTCCGCGATGGAATCCCGTCTGTCGGCAGACACAGCTTTCAATCACGCCCTCACGAAGAACCCCCTGCATTCTGCTTGGGAAGTCATCACATTCCCGACCACTTACGATCTGACGGACTTCACCGAGTGGGTCGATTTGCCCCGATGGTCGGCGGCGCATTCGCTACCTGACCATATCAGGATTGAAGGCCGCAACGACGAGCTATTCCACACGCTGCGCATGTGGGCATACAGTGCTGTTGGTCAGCATGGCGACATGGATGCATGGTATCGGTCCGCCCTTGTGCAGGCAGAGGAAATCAGCGGGCACTTCGAGAGACCACTACCGTTTTCCGAAGTGAAGGCAACCGCCCGATCCGTCGCAAAATGGCACTGGAAGAACCGCCATGCTACCGACAGTCGCCGCCGTGTGCTGTCCTTTACCGATGAAACCGCCGTCGAGCGAATGCGAAGCGGTGCGGACCATACCAACACCGTCCGTCGTCAAAAGTCGCTGGATACCCTGACCGCCGCAGCCCGTCAGTTGTATCCCGTCTACGGAAATGAACTCAGCCGTCGCCTGCTCATGGAGCACACCGGCATGAACATCAAGACGATCAGCAAATACTTTGAGGAAGCAACCGCACATCTTGGACTGAGAGACTAGAAAATTTTCCCAAGCAAATCACCATAAGCCCAAATGGCGGTACCAAGAACGATCATCCACGCCCCGAGATAACCGGCCATCTTGTCCAGATCGTCTTGCCGAAACCGCTCAGTCGTCGCTTCGTCGTATTCAACTTTTGCAGTCTGAATCGGACCAGAGTCATCTACTGATACGATTTTTCCCATTGCGACATGCATGGATGCACCACCGACACCGTGTCTGCCTAGGCGAACGATGCTGCGGTAACCGAGCAATGCCCCAACCAACGTAACGACTGCCCCCGATCGTTGAAACCACGCCCATGACGACTGTCCCAGGTCGGCATGAATAGACAAAACGACCGTCAACATCGAAAAAATGACAAGGAACCCGGGGTTTTGAAGCGCTTTACGCATCTGAACACTAAACGCAATCAATTAGCCAGCGTAACGACCATTCGGTTTGTGGTCGAGCACTTGATGGATGTATTGCCCTCGCGACTGCCCTGGTGCTGTAAATGCCTCCCACACATGCAGAGGACAACCGGAATACCACCATTCCACTCCATTGGGGAATCGCACATAAATCGTCTCGGACTCCGCATCGTATTTTTCCGCGACGATCCGGGTTGAGCCTGCCACAGCGAGCCAATCATTCATGTTCAGCCTCGTAGGTTCCACGCCAAGCGGCCAAAGGAGCCGCAACATCAGGCGGCCGAGGATCCATGCGCCATGAATCGAGCGAAGGATCTTCAGCAAGCGGCATTGGATTCGGTTTATCCAGCATAGTCCTAACAGGTAGGACGAGTGACTCTCCACTCACAATCGCCTCGCCCGTCCGCAGCGAGGGCAAAACTGCGGCAAGTCCTGCCACCATGTCTGGTAACGCAGAACGTATTGCTCCCTGATCTCCGGCGTTTGTTAAGCGAAGAGCAATTAGCGTCCCGCATTGCGCCAGGGCTGTGTCCGGAAGCTCCGTTGGTCGTTGTGTCACGAGCAGAAGCCCCACGCCGTATTTACGCCCTTCGCGGGCGATACGATTTGCCGAGTCGCGAGTCGTCGCGTTTGCTGATTCACCCAAGTATCGATGAGCTTCCTCAAGGACAATCAAAACCGGGCTTGGCCTTCCGATGCCTGGCCCCTCCGGTTCGCTTCTGAGTGCGACCTCAAACAGCATATTGAGAACTACACCGATAGCGAGATCTGCCGCCGTCGCTGGCACACCGCTGAAATCAAGCACCGAAACGGGACGATCTCCCCCGAGCCATTCCTGCATAACTTCCACGAGAGGATCCGGTCCAGCATGATTCCCCATAGGCTCTTGAAAGAATCTGAGTCGCTGGTCAAGCAACCCAAGTCGTAGCAACTCGGGCATGGAACCATACACGCCGTAAGTCGGCGCTTGATGCGGCGGTTGACCGCCTTGCCCATATGGGGTGAATCTTGCTGACCGAAGCGTGGCCGGGTCACCCTCATCCTCCCTACATACTGTCGCCGAATCTGCCTTGACGCGGCGAGTTTCACGGTTCTCGGAGTCCAGTCTGTGCCATACAGGACGGATATCGAACGGAACCGGAGTATCGGCGGTTACCGCAGTAGGATCTAGGTTTAGCCACTCTGCTGCCGCTACGAATTCCCGCCGCGCTTGAGCAACCAGCTCATTAAATCTGTTGATGAAGCTCGCACCCCCCGACGTACCTGTAAAGATACGTATTATGTCTACGGCGGAAAGCGCCCAATAAGGGACCCGCAATCGGTTTTCGGCCCGCCCTACCAATACACTGCGAACCGACGCACTGTCGGCAAGCGCCCGAGCATATTCGCCATGCGGATCAACAACGACTATGTTTGCGGCACTCCATCCTCCACGCACAAAATTCTGCATCAGCGAGGCGACAACGCTCGTCTTACCAGATCCTGTCGATCCCACGACCGCCGCGTGACGGACCACAAATTTCGATACGTTCACACATACCGGCACATCTTCGGCCGCAGCTAAACGACCCAAACGAAGATGCGTTTCATCCGCTCGCGGGAATATGGCCGCCAACTCTTCAGGGGTTGCAAAATGCACTGGGTCATCGAGGCCTGGGAACGTGCCCACCCCCCGCTGAAACCGCCCGGTTGCACGATCAATTTCTCCGAGCAGTTGAATCTGAAGCCACCGTTCGTCTCGCTGAACCGCGTCGAGTGGAGCTACTTTGTCGACAAGCTCGGAGATTCCTACCAAGGTGACGGTCGCGATGAGATCGATGAGCCCTTGGGGAATTCGCACCAGTGAGCCAATCTGCCCGATAGGTTGCAACTGCCCTTTATAGATCGGTGCCACGCCAGCCAAGTCGGGATTCAAAGCAACGGTAATGGTTGACCCAAGGACGTGACGGACCTTACCTACGCATGTCGGATCAAGATCCCGCATCGTCATGCTCCTCCATTAGCAGGCAGATTCTGCGCTACCACATCAAGCAACTGACGCAAACGGCCATCAACATCAGGCTCCCTTGACGCGCTTTTCGCCAGAAATTGCGCCAATCGACGGAAATCACCCAGCAGAAAGCGGCCATCTTCAAATATCCCGCCTATGCTATTTTCTGGGACTGCCCAAGCAGCCCGTATGCCCCCGATAATGGCTTCGCGATCTCCAACTACCTGTATGTTCGGAGTAAGCAGCGCTCGCTCAGCAAGTAGCTCAGGAATAGTTGAATAGCAGAAGACCGCAATCTCGGTTCGTTCCCGGCGAACAGCGGCATCGAACAGCAATTCATTGAGGTGCGCGTCACCAAACGAATAACCGGCGACAATTACAAGCGTCTCTGGCTGGTGCAACGCCCTGCGCATCCGGTCTTGCAGCACGAGAAAGGGAACGCGCCGTGACTCTTCGTATTTCGTGTCGGATGGATATATTGCCGCCGCGACCTCTTCGCCCACGGCCTGGCCGACGCGAACCACCTGCCTGGCATCCCACGCCCAATTCACTGACCCATGGAGTTTCCAAAGGCGCGTGAAGAAAGCGGGCACTGAATCTTGCTCCGATCCCGGAGCGGTCTCGACTAGATCCGTTTGAAATCTTGCCCGAAGGTTTCCTATGAATCCGTCAAAGTAGGCAACCTGCAGCTCTTCGAGTGCCGTCTCGAAAAGAAGGTCGTAATTCACCGTGAATATTTCTACCGGGAAGTGATAGTTTGCTCGTGCCAGCCACGCGGCGAAGTGGCGCGTCGAGGTGAGATCGGCGTGACCTATGTCCACTTCCGAAATGATTACCCGACAAATTGCTCGATCAAGCGCTGTCGCATCAGCAGCGGTTAGTCCATCGATGGCCTGATCGCCGCTCAAAAGCGCAGAGATGCGCCTAAGCCTGCTCAAGCCTTCCTCAAGATTCCGCCCGTTGAGCAGTCCGGTTAGTGCGTCGCTTTGAGGCTTCGGGAGTGCAGCAAGAATTCGCCGTTGTAACTCAGCTACATCCGGCAGTCCACATGCCTTCGATGTGCCTGCACCAAACAACGCGCACACATGACGGGACCGCGTCGCAAGCTTGGCGCTCAGACCTGTAGCAAAACGTAAGGGATCATGCTCGGCCATCTTTACGCACCTCGGACAGATGTGCGGTCAAGATTACACCATTTTGTCGTAGGATTGCGCTTCGAGAATTGGTGTTTTTCGACCGGAACGGCCCCGGTCAGGTAATTAGCCCGTATGCTGGAATCGCGTTCGCGCACAGCCAGCGGCAGGATACCGCATGAGCGGCATGCAAATCAGCGGGAAGTCGAAGTCCCGGGCAGGGGAACAGTGAGAAAACACCAGCCCGAAGGGCAAAGAGAAATAAAAAATGGCCGAAGCGCATTTCGACCATTCTTTTACAGCATCGGCCTCCGTCAAATCGTCGTTCATTGCCGCGATTGCGCATGCCACGGCCAACGATACTTCGTTATGCGGTTTCCAGTTCCAGCCGCTTGTAGTCAACCGTGATCGAGTCGCTCAGGTTCTGCAAATTGTCTTTCAACTGTTTCGCCTTGCTTGCCTTCGGTTTGTTCCAGTCATACCAGCCCGCACGGGCACTGGCAGCCTCACACGGAAACAGTTCGATCTTGGAAAGCTCGGGAAACATGCTGTCGATCAGGTCGTAGGCTTCCTGCGGCCGCTGCTTGCCCTTTGCGGGCCAGTCCAGCACCGAAACCACACGGGCGGCGGCCGGAACCATCGGCACCTCGCCACGGGTCGCGAAAAGCAGCAACTCGTGATTCACATGGAAGTAAGAGACCGTTTCAAAAAGACAGCTCCGTACGTCTGAAGATGTTCCAGCAGACGAGGGAGCAACCGAGTTTGAGGAATGCTTCGTGAATGTCGGCGCGACGCTCAAAGCGAATGCGAAGACGACGAAAGTTGTGGAGCCATGCGTGAGTACGCTCGACCACCCAGCGAAATTTACCGAGACCACTGCCGTGCTCGGTCCGGCGCTTTGCGATCACCGGCTTGATGCCACGTTCGCGAAGTTTCTGGCGGTGTGGTTCGGAGTCGTAGCCGCGATCGGCGTAAATGACTTTGGGCTTCTCAAGCGGCCGGCCACGTACACCGCGAATCGGCGCAATCGCATCGACAAGCGGCAGCAACTGGGTGACATCGTTGCGGTTCGCGCCAGTCAGGATCGCGGTGACGGGGACGCCGTTTGCGTCGACGAGGATGTGGTGCTTGGAACCGGGTCGCGAGCGATCCGTGGGGTTCGGGCCAGTTTTTCGCCCGCCCCAACGGCTCGCACCGACGATGAATCGACGGCTGCGCGTGAGAAATCGAGCTGGCCGGCCTCGCGTAACTTCGCGAGCAGCAGCTCGTGCAGCCGGTCCCACACGCCGGCCTTTTGCCAGTCGCGCAGGCGACGCCAGCAGGTCGGGCCCGAACCAAATCCCAACTTGATCGACAGGTCGCACCAGCGTATCCCGGTCTTGAACACGAACAGGATGCCGTTCAGTGCCGCCCGGTCCGAAACAGGGCGGCGGCCTGGATATTTCTTGCGTCGCGGCTTTGGCGGCGGCAGCAAAGGTTCGATCAATGCCCACAGTTCGTCATCAATGATCGGCGTGCCCATCCCCTTGGTTCCTGTTGTTCAGATGGCTAAGGTTAACAGCTTGCCGAAAAGGTTAACAGCCCCCTCGGGGTCTTTTTGAAATGGTCTCTAAGGGCCAGCCCCCTTCCCTCCCTTGTTCCAGACCGCATGCGTGCGATAACGGAAACCCCAGGCGGCGAGAACCTTAAGCCCGTCCTCAAGCCGGTCGTCCGGCACCCACAGAAACAGCATCGTATCGTCGCCGGAGAGCTGCTGCACCGGCTTCAGCTCCAGGTCACTGCGAGACATGACCGGCAGACCACGGTCGTCAACCGCATCCCACGGCGCATCGACATAGACCACATTGAAGGGCCCGATTGCCTTCTTCACGGACTGGCTCACGGTCCGTTTCGCAATACGATCGATCGATTCCTTGCGCTTTTCCTCGGTTTTTTTAAGCCGCAGCTTGCGGGCTTCTTCCTTCATGACTTCCACTTTCTCTTTCACCAGCCGGTCAAGCTCGGCCGTAGGAATCTGCGACAGCAATGCCGCAGTGCTCACATCGAGATCGCCATCACTCACGACCTGGGCCAGTGCCGGCGTTTCGCAGTTGAGCACCGCCTTTGCCCGCTGCACCGAGTCAATGGAAACCTTGCAGGCTTGGGCGGCCTGCTTCTGGGATACCGCCTCGGCGGTATGCTGGTTCGCACCTTTCTTCGTGTTAGACAACCTCGCCGCAATCATCGCCCGCTGGCTGTCGTTCAAATGACGACGGTGCAAGTTCTGGCTGACGATGTAGGACTGAGTCGGCCCGTCGAGCTTGCCCACATCGTCGTAACGCGGCTCGATACCGAGTTCACGGCAGGCCCGCAACCGTTCACGGCCATCCACGATCTTGTTGCGATACACCAGGATCGGCATCTTCTGGCCGTTCTGCTCGATGTCCGCTTTCAACTGCGCGAACTCCTCGTCGGACATCGGCGGAAACAGTTCTGCAGCACTGTGGATCTGGTACTCGATAGTTTCATTGTTTTCCATGATTAGTATTCCTATATTTAAATGGTTGATTGACTAAAAAATAAGGTATCCGGTTTAGTTCCGGGTGGCCGAAACGGCCTGGTAGAACGACAGCATCTTGCCCCGCAGTCCCTTGGCCACAAAGAAGGCATGCACCTCTTCGCGGGAGAAATTTTCGAGAGCAGACTCGATTTGCGGCAGGCACTGACGCACAACCTCGACAATCGTCATGTCGGAGAATTCGCGGTTTTCCAGTTCGGGGATCACGGCACAGGCACCCGGACTGGTATGCGATTGCACCCAGTCCGCGCCGGATGCCTTCTTGTAGCGGGCAATGATTTCCAGGTGGGTCATGGGGTTACCCATCATCACCTCGAAGTCATCCTTGATCTGTTGCGCCTTCGCCAATTCAGCATGAGCGGTCTGCATCAGGTCATGAAGCACCGGAATCGCCGAGGCACAACTTTTGGGATCGTTGAGATTAATCCCGGTCACCACCTCGGCAGCCATTTGGGTTGCGGCCTGGACTTCGGCCATCGGTTTGCGGATTGCCGTCGCCTGTTCGGCCAGCAGGTTCTGTTTAACGAGCGTGCACATGTCTTGTGCGATTTGGTCATAATTGAGTTGCATATAAGGCTCCTTGAAAGTTGGTCAATATCGACATCTGGGCCAGATCGGCCCGCTTTTGCTGCGTCGTGTCGATAGAGAGGATTCTGCCCGGATGGTGCCAAAATCTCACCTGACAGCTTTTCTGGAATGCTGTCGGTAAACCCGGCTCATCGGCATCGACAACTCTTACAATTAGCCATCAGGGCGAAATTTGCAGACAGGGATGAAAAGGAATGGCTGCTGAACAGGAAAACGAGGGAGAGGGAGAGGAAGGAAATGAGAAAGGGAAAGCCAAGACCGGGCCGAAGCCGCGCAGCATTCTGGATAACGTCCGCAGTCGGGCATGGGTAGCCGATCTAAAACGACGAACGAACACAAAGACCTATGCCGCACTGGACCGTGCGCTCTTTGGAGAAACGGACACCAAACGGACATGGCATCACTACATGAGCGGAAACCGGAAGCCAGACCAAACCGCCAGGCTTGTCGAGACTAGGCCGGTCGGTCTCGGTTCATCACGGGTTCTGGAAATTGGCCCCATGGAGGATGGGGTGAATATCCCACTATGGCGTTTGTTCGAGGAACGGGCGCATTTCGCAGAATACTTGGATGAAATACTGGCGGACATAGGCATCATGCGCGGCGCATGCTCGTGCACTGAGTTCGTGCTGGGCCTGTTCGCCGAGCCTGCCGCATGGGCGGTAGCCAGAAATCAGTCTATGCCAAGCTGGCCAGACGGCAACGCCATTGACGCGTCCGCAGAGTCCGGTTACTTCACACCGACACTGTCCCGATTCGCTGCGGCCATCGCGGGTTGGCGTTGCGCAATGGTCGACAGAACCGACGTGAAATTGCTTGAGCTTTTACTGGCCAGCCTGATCGACGGACCAGCAAAAACGATCCTGGATCAGCATGGCATTCGTGAAGGCATCCGCGATCTGATTGGTGCCGTGGCGATTGAATACCATCTAGGCCTGCTGGATCTGCAATCAGCCGTGAAAGTCCGTAATCAGTTCGGGCTCACGCCCTCGCCGTCCTGAGCCATACTCCGAGGACGGTAAAGCCGGCCAACGCTACAGCTTGATTGTCACTTTGACGCTGTCGTCATATGCGTTGATCGGCAACTCGCTGTCTAGTTTTTCCTTGAGTTCGTATCTGCCAAGGATGGATTTGAACCACCCCGATCCGGTTTCGGAATGAATACGTTCGCCGATGGTTCGGGGTGTCAGCCGGTCCCGGTTTGGTTTATCGACCAGCAACCTGTCCTTGAGAAGTTTGATGAGCAGGTCGATGTATGCCTGATGGCAAAACGGGTTCTCACATTTCTCTGGCGGTTGAAGCTGGAAGAATGTTCCAGTTGTGTCAGCCAGCAGATGCCCGACGGTCCCATGAAACACGACGTCGCCGTTACTCTCCGCAACCAGCGCATTCCGGTTCAGCTCAATCCCATCCGCAAACAGGGTGGCTTTCAGTCCTTCGAAGTCGAGCGAGCAAAAACCGTTAGCCTGCCATAAGCGATACAGCCATTCGGCAGGATTGATGCGTTGCTGCCGCATTTCCTTGGGCACGGTGTTCAGCACGTGATCGGCAACACCCCCGGGCCGTCCGAGCGAGATGCGCAAAAACAGGAGCCGTGCATCCGGTGTCATCTGCCCCGTCAGACTGTCGAAAATTTCCCTCGCCTCCAAAGGCGAAGCTTGCATCTTTTCCTCGAAATCCCCCAGCGCACCAACGACTGCCAGCAATTCGTCAAACTGATCCCGCGTCAGGCTTGCTGGCGCATAAGAGACAACTACAGGCGTGGCGATACGCAGCACCCGATAGCCGTCGGGCTCGACTTCCGAATCATCCAGACTGGAGAAAAACCCTCTCATCCGCCCGCCGACCATGATTGCCGGGAACGGATCACCCCATTCATATGTTTCGCCGCCATCCTCAAACCGGCTCGCCCTGACAGGCAGACCATCCACCGCCGCGTGAGTATTCAGCCAGTCGCGAACATTACCAGCACGGTAGCGAACGCCACCACCTTGCCCCGCAATCCGCCAGTTCCGTATGGCGGATTCCGTCTCGCCGAGAAGCGTAGCCAGACCATGCTCAGTAACGGGTTGCCCGGCAAGGGAGTACGTCTCAGGCGCGGAGAGCAGCACTTCAGCCAATGCAGCCACATGGGCTATCGTAAACGGCGTTTCAGCCGGAAGCAGGCTCAACTTGATGCGAAGCTCGGTGAGAATCATACAAGGCAGAAAAGCGTTAATCGGATGGGTAGCATACCGCTCAAGCGGTAAGCATAACCAGCCGAAGAAAAGAGCGATTCATAAGCGAGCATCAATAAAGTTTCTAAACGATAACGCCGTTATTCATAGTGACAAATGGCTTACACGGTTCTTCGATTGCCACTAGGTTACGACATGAAAGCAAATCTCCCGTCTGTGCACAACCTCGCTGACTGCGACAACATCCTCAACCTTCTTGACGACGTCCTGAAGCTCAAACGACCCAGCCGCTCACTCGATAGCTTCGAGAAATTGATAGACCGATGCAATGTCGGTTTTCTGGTCGCTTCGATTGTTGGCCTACTCGTGTTGGTCGCATTGGTGCCGATCTCTCGCGTCGGGCACGTCCGGATTCCATTCGAAGTCGCCCTGTTGGTCGGCATCTATTCTGAGTTGACGGCCCTTCTGTCTCTGATCGCGATCGTTATAGGACAGGCTGTATATCTAAACAGGGTTCGCCAGAATCCTATCGCCCCGCTGTTCAGGTTGACCCGTATTGACATGAACCTATATGCACCCTACGTCGCCGAGCTAGCAACATACGACGCAGTCGATCTTAAATGGGTAAAAACTCATTTAACGTTGCAACGCGACGCATTCGATAGACGTCGCTACTTCCTACCTGGTCCGATTGACAAGATTGGTTTGTTACCCGTGGTTATTGGTGCGTTGACTACTATTCCGAAGATCGTTGAACAGTTCGGGGCCGCCGTTCCTATTTCGTGGATGTGGAACGCAATTGCAGTTTGCGTTTGTTTCTACCTCGTCGCCTGGCTCACCCACCGCAATGGCACGAGAATGGGGTTCGCAATAACCCTGCTTGAGGGCGCTATCGAACTTAAGGAAGCGTCGGATTCCGATAAGCATAGCTAACATGATGGGTTTCCGAAGAGAGTGATACATGACACAACAATCTTCTGTCGGCTTGATTCCACGCAAGCGCCTTCAGTGGATCCCCTCCTCTCAGCGACTGGCACACGAATATTGCTATTTTCTGCATGATAGCTGCGTGCGGATACTGGCCGAGTATGAGAAAGCAGAGGCCCATCTTGTGCGCTTTAAATTTGAAAGCAAAGCTGAGGCAGAAAAATTCGAAGCAATTGCGGACGCAGACTCGGCAGTTGCCGGACTAAGAGCTATCGGTCGTTTGGAGGAAGCTCGTCGTGTGGTCTTGAACACCGTTACATTGGCAATGGTGTCTGACTGCATGCATCATATATTCGAAGCGTTACGCTGCATGGAGCGACGAAAGTTCGTCGTCGCCCTCAACTTGCTTCGTAAACCACTTCTTGATAGCTTGGTTTTCTTGTCCTGGATGCTAGGCGATGAGGAAGACTTCTACCGGACCTTCACCGAGCAGTCCCCGGCCGGCCTAACGGCGAAACTCGTTGGAAACCGTAGGCCATTGATCATTTCTTCTGCTCTCTCGAAAACAGAGATAACGGACACAATCAAGGCTGACTGGGTAGAGTCAACGCTTTTTGATTCTGCAAACAAGCGAGGGCTCTATTGGCTCCTGCAACGTGCTGTTCATCTTATAACGACACAGAAAGTAGAGCTTCGCACGGAGCCGGAGAATTTCAATTTTATTTTCAAGAGACATACGGATGACGACGTCTATGTCGGCGTCTATGATGCGCTTCCGGGCGTGCTCCTCTATCTGAGTCATGTCGTAATGGAATTGTTTCAGCAAATGCAGCCGATGGACGAGGGAGCCAAGCGAGCATTCACTGTGCGATCGACGGGCGGATACCATCTCGTCCAAGGAATCGAGGCGGGCCTCCAAATTCAGCACCATTTTGCAAATCTTCTAGCCACACTCAAATGTGAAGCTTGCGAAACACCACTAAAGTTTACGCATCACAATTGCGCCCGAATTCTGCTCAACGAGTCGTTCAGATGCAGCAGCTGTCGGCGGGTTACACCTTTTCCCTTCGCATGGTTGTTTTAGATGAGCATGGTCCAATTCAGCTAGTCGTTCAAACACGCACATCGGAGAAAACTAACATGGACCCCCTTTTGTCCGGTTCGCTCGACATTGACATGCTCATGGTGTCGAAACAAACGGAGCCGCTCACGCCCGAAAAAATTGCTACTTTGCAACACATACAGGGTTACGACGTCTCGAAATTTAACGAAGCTGAGGTTCGTTCCTACATCATCGATCCGATGTTGCGAGTTTTGGGATATGACAAAGGAACACCTTTCTCAACCAGTCTTGAGCGCCAATTGACGTTTGTTGGTCAAACACGTCGGTCCGACTACCATGTTCACTTGTGGGATGAAAATTTTTGGCTACTGGAAGCAAAGCGACCACAGATCGACGTCTCCTCCTTCGGCTACGAAGACTTCTCCCAAGCGTTGGAGTACTCGGTTCACCCTAGTGTCAACGCTGCATTGATCGTCCTATGCGATGGCTTAAAGTTGGAAATCTTTGATCGCGAGGTCGACGTCGAAAGCCCGGTTCTGCACGTCGAGATTAAAAACCTTGTGGCCGAATTCGACAAGGTGCGAGCGATACTCGAACCAATGCAGGTCTGGTTTTTTCAAAAGCGGCGCGTCATTCGCCTGCTAGATCGCGTCTTCGACAAAGAATTCGTCATGAATCGGGTCGAGGAGTTTTCAGATCTTCTGCAACGCAGACTGCGTGTCAAGCGAAACACGATAGTTGAGAACTTCCGCAAAACGGTGAAACCGGATTCCGATGCGCAGCGAGAGAAGGCTGCATCGGCGACGTTGCCCGAGCTAACCGAACTTTACATGAAGTTCGATTTCCCTATTCCCATCGACAACGCGGTGAACAGGCGCCTCGTAGATCTTAGTATGCCCAGAAGCTTCGACGTCATGTATCGAATCTTCCCCGACAACCCTAGGGCCGCCAACGACGCCTTCATGTCGCAGGCCGCTGCTTATTTAGCTGGATTGGCTGAAAAGCGTGCCACTGTGGAGTGGCTTCCGGCATGGCTGGCTCCAAGCAGACAGGGAAACGCGGAACTGGATATAGCAATAAAATGTTTTCTGGATCAGTGCCTGACTTACTTCAAGGACTACGAGCCATACCGGCTGGTGCTACTCGCAGCGAGAGCCGTTGCGCGCATCGCCAAGATCAACGTCATCTCCAATGATGCAATTCAAAAGTTGGGGTCAGATTTACACGCTCTCGCACGCTTTACCCTCCCCGAGATTTCATGGGCCCAAGTAATCGCCTCTCCTGAGGGACAACTAATCCATCTCATGGACGCTCAGGCGATTGCAGCGTTGGACGACTTCGTTTTGAAGAACAGGACGGAAAAAGGTGACTTCCAGACGGAGTCGGCAAAGCGTCATCTCCGAGCCTACTGGGAGTTGGAGAAGAAACTTCTCGCTGCCATCCCGAATTACAAGACCCTTTTGGCGGAGAGGTCGCTCGGAGACATGCGTGTGACGGAATGGTCAAGCGTGACCTATGACAATCTGGGGCATTCGACGATTGCCCGACTACATAGATTTCCAAAGTGGAAGGACTATCTTCTCGCGGAGAAACGCGAACTCGTTGAGCAAGTTGCCTCTACCGGCTCATGGGCGGCTAAAGGATTGCTTGGTTTGAAGATTGAAGATGACTACCCAGCAATGAAGGACGAACAACTGGCTGATAGATTTTTTTTGGGCAATGTAGACACCTTGCGAGCAATACGCAGGGGGTATTCAGGATCTTGAAAATCCGGCAATAAAACGGGCTCCTCTGACCATCTCTTCGAAAAGGCAAGGATGCCGCTCAAGCGGTATCCTTGCCGTTCGTCGGATGGCCCTTGCATTCCATAAAAATTCCGGTATTGGTATAGGAAGCCGAACGAAAGAGAACCTAAGCCAGGTCAACGTTTCACAGGGACGCGCCGTGTGAAACGATATATCTGGGGTTCCCCCAGTCCCCTGAAAGGCAACATCGCCGCACAGATACGGACGCAGCAACGCACGGCCCAAATAACAACTAAAACAGGAGCCATTATGGAACAGCAACAGCATGCGGCACTCGCCGCCCCAATCAAGAAGCAAGCAGGACAGAGCGGCCTTGACGGCAACATCCATCGCCGCGATCGACATATCGATGTCCGTGTCAGTCCAGCCGAACGTGACAAGATCGGCCAGCTTGCCCTCGAAGCCGGTTACGGCAACCTCGCCCAATACCTTCGCGAAACCGCACTCGCAGGCCCGGCATCATTATCCGGCGACGCACATACTGCATGGCTGCAGGCCATCAACTTCATCGGCAACAATGTCGCCGAAATCGCCACCCTGCTCCGGGATCGCCAGCAGCCCGACGACGAGATGCTGGTCGCCCTGCTCCAGCTTCAGGAGTGTGCGGAATATGTCTGGAAAGAAGTAAAGCAGGGGAGAAACACGGGCAACGCATGATCGTCCGTGTTTTCAATGCGGGGATTTCGCGTGGCGAGTCCCCGGTCAACTATCTGATGGGCGACCGTGATCACACCGGCCAGCCCCGTTCGGTTGCCCCGGAAATTATCGAAGGCAATCCCGACCTCACGGTCGCTGGAGTAGCCCCTTGATTCTCAGGACACGAGACACCTCTTAAAATAAGAGGGAATCTTGTGACTAGTTTTAAGCCTAGGCAAATCGTGGAAAGCATTGAAGTTCTGACCGAGCCGGAGCGTCGTCGTCGACGTTCGGTCCAGGAGAAAGTGGCCATCGTGCAGGAAACCCTGGAGCCGGGAGCAACAGTTTCAGCGGTTGCCCGGCGACACGGGGTCAACCCAAACCAGGTGTTTGCGTGGCGCAAGCAATACGAGGAAGGCAGCCTGGCTGCGGTGAAGGCTGGAGAAGCCGTAGTGCCCGCCTCGCAGTTAGCCACGGCGATGAAGGAAATCAGGGAGCTGCAGCGTCTGCTTGGCAAGAAGACGCAGGAGGCAGAAATCCTGAAGGAAGCAGTCGAGTATGGCCGCTCAAAAAACTGGATTGCGCGCTCGCCCTTACTGCCCGGGGACGACCAATGAAAACGGTCTGCGATGTTCTCGGCGTAGCGCGCTCTGCTCTGGCAGTCAGAAAGGCCCGCTCCCCGGACTGGCAGGACGGCCGCCGTGCCCGACAGACCGACGACACGGAACTGGTAGCTGCAATCCACGAGCATGTGGCGGGCTTGCCGACTTATGGATACCGGCGAGTCTGGGCACTGCTGCGACGTAGTCACGAAATGGCTGGTGTGCCGTGCGTGAACGCCAAGCGGGTCTATCGCGTCATGCGAGACCACCAGTTGCTGCTTCGGCGCCTTGGCCAACGTCGCGATACCCGCCGGCATGACGGACGCATTGCCGTTGACCAGAGTAATGTCCGCTGGTGCTCGGACGGCTTTGAGTTCCGTTGCGACGACGGCTCGCCGTTGCGCGTGACGTTTGCGCTGGACTGCCATGACCGGGAAGCTATCAGCTGGGCAGCGACTACCGGCGGTCATAGCGGCGACGTCGTGCGTGATGTGATGCTCGCAGCGGTCGAGCAACGCTTCGGCACGACGCAGGCAGGCGCACCCATCGAGTGGCTGTCGGACAACGGCTCTGCCTACATTGACCATCGCACGCGCAGTTTCGCTCGCGAGCTGGGTCTGGAGCCGTTGACTACACCCGTTCGTTCGCCGCAGAGTAACGGCATGGCTGAGTCGTTCGTGAAGACAATCAAGCACGATTACATTGCCTTTATGCACAAGCCTGATGTGCCAACAGCACTCGCGCATCTGGCCGGCGCCTTTGAACATTACAACGAACGCCACCCGCATAAAGCACTGAAGTACCGTTCCCCCCGGGAGTTCCGGCGAACCGCTGCATCATCAACCTAACTGTGTCCGAGTGTCCTGAGTTACAGGGTCAACTCCAGTCGCCGTCATCAACAGCATCCAGCGGAAACATAAATACGTGTCGGGTGCGATCGCATTTCGCGACAACGAACAGCCAACGCGCGAGCAGATGCGCGAAGTCATTCGGTCATTCAAGCGGACCATGTGTCCCGGCCTCGGGCCTGAACATTTCAATAGCCTGTTTGTCCTGCACCGTGACAAGGGCAACACTGAAATCCATTTCATCGTGCCCATGACCGAGATGACCGGCAAACGCATGAACATCCACCCACCGGGCCAACAGAATATCCGGCTCTATGAAGCCTTTACCCAAGTGACCAATCACCGGCTCGGCTATGCCCAGGTTGTGCCCGATCCGCTCAAGCTCGCCCTCAGTGATTTTGAACGATACACGGCGGACGGCAAGCGGGATCGCAGTAACAAGCTATACCTGCATCGCCGTCTGACCAAAGCTATCCGAACGGGGCAGATAGCCGACCGCGACCAGTTGTGCGATTTCCTGTCGAGCGAATACGGGGTCGAGATCACCCGCAAGGGTAAGGACTATCTGTCGATGAAGTTTCCCGGTGCAGAGAAAGCGAAACGCTTTCGCGGCCCGCTCTATCGTGCGGATGCCGACTATCGAGAGATCGTCATGCAAGCTCGCAATAACCGGCAGGAGCACCGCCTGTCGCCCGCCGAATACCGGCAGGCACAAGATACCCTCCAACAGCTTGTCGAGGCACGCAGGCAGTTCAATGTCCGTGCTTACCTGATGCCTCGTATGCTGCGATCGCAACGGTTGCAGCAACGCCAACAGCAACAGCCACAACCCGTTTCCCAACCAACCATAACAACCAAGGAGAACGCCATGAAAGAAATGAACCCACCCCAGACCATCGCCCACCAGCAAACCGCTGATACGTCACCGATCAAATACGAGAACAAACCTGGCGTGATGAAGACAATCAAAATGATGCGCGATCAGGCTGTGACCGGCGACCGTGCCAATATGACCAGCGATTTCGGGATTGGCGGCCTGATGGCAGGATTGTCCGATATCGAGTCGAACATCAATGCTGCAGTTGCCGAGATGAACAGCGCGAGAAGCCCCGAGCAGAGAACCAGTGCCGAACGGAAATTGATGGCACTGATGGAACGCAAACGGCGAATGGAATTGCAGCTTGCCCAGGCCCGACAGCGGCAACTCAACATGGGAAGCGGTGCCGCACGCATTTCCGGAGGCGGAAAGCATTGAAAGTCAGAACGGCTTACCCACCGTTTTCTAGCCCATGACCGATAGTGGCGGTCGCTTCGAAAACCGTGGATAAGCCGTTCAGAATATGGACTACGGCGGGTCTATCTGACGATAGGGGACAACTGGTTCACCTGATGCGCGGCAGCCTTGTCCAACGCCTCAGCAATGTCACGCCCGCCTTCTCCGTTGATTTCCTTGGTGATGACAATTTCCCTGCCCTTGGAGGTGATGTAGACGTAAGAGTCGTTCACCTTACGCTGGCCGGTACGTGTCATGCGGCTCCAGCCGAAGGACTCAATGTCATCGTAGGTCATTGTATGCCGACCCCAGCGGACGCCTTCACGTTCAACATGGATCGTCGCCGTCGTCCAGTTCAGGCGATAGAACAGGATGACGGGCAGGAAGAACACGACGAAGAGTGTCAGCAAGCCGAGGATGAATCCGTGATTGACACCCACCACCGCACTCGCCAGCAAGCCGACAATGAGCAGAGCAAAGGCAGGCAACGCGATCAGCATGTCGGCAGCAGCCCAGTTAATGCGTCGTTGCTGGAAAGTGATGGCAACAGAGCCATCCAGTTGGGTCGTGACTTGGCAGGCTTGCTTGAATTTAACCGTGGTTTCCATGGAAGTCCTTTCGTTATCGGGCGATGGCCATGCTTGATATGACGGTCATCGGCGGATTCGCGTAGAGCGTCTTGAGCACGGGATACGCACGGTCGGTGCACAGTGCCCCGTTGCAGTTGCCACCACTGCCTTGACCAAAGCCATCAAAGTGATTCGTCAGCCCGAGCGCGTGCAGCAACTCGTGCTCAACAAGCGGTTCGAGCGGGGCACAGTTCGCGTTACTGAAATCGACATCAACATTGAATGTCGTGCGCGGGTCAATCAGCGGGCTGGAATCCACTTCGGCTTGCCAGTCGGCAGCGAGAGGCGGACCGATGGAATAGGTCGGGTCAACCCATTCGCTGAAAAGGTTCTGCCGGTTTGCATACAGCTCGCCGCAGTTATTCGGCTCACTGGTGCCCTGCGTCGGCGGTGTCTGGTTGTTGAAGATGACGCCCCGTTCCAGTTGAGCCGGATTCGTGGTCGACGGCAGGCGGTTAAACAAGGTTTTGCCCGCAGCCGCTTCCAGATTGTTCAGTGCTGTAGTCAGTTCCGGTCGGCCGCTGGTGTCGAGGATCGGGATCAAGCCATCGCGCTCGATGTTCCAGCGATAGGAATGCTGGCCGTCCACGGTGCCCTTGAACGGATTGCCGACCGCACCATACGCTTGTGAGGTATCCCAGATCGGCGTGTTCGTTGTCGTGCTCTGGCTCGTAGCGATATCAGCCAGAATTTGTGTATCGCTCGGAACAACCGGCGACGAAGACCCATTGCTTGATGAACTGGTCTGGCTATTGCCACTGTTGCCACTTCCACCACCGCAGGCTGCCAACGACACCGCCAGCATCGCAACTGCCACCGCCACTTTCAGACGCATCTCGCCCCCGGATCTGGTTGACTGGGCATGGCACTAGCCATGCTGGAGCGGATATTAGCGTATACACGACTCAATGAGTCTTATATTTACGAAAATACGACTCATTGGGTTATGTATATAAGTGAGTCGATAGGCAACCATTTGGGTCGAACTGACACGGGGGTTGCTGTGAAGAAGCAGCAGGATGAAATCGACTTGGCTGTTGCGATAGGACGCAAGATTGCCGAGCGTCGGAAAGCGCTTGGCTGGACGCAAAGCCAAATGGCTGAGAAGTTGGGTGTGGGTTACGAAGCCGTCAGCAGGATGGAACGCGGCACAATCCTGCCGACGATTTCCAAGATCATCCAAGTGGCAGATGCTTTCGAGTGCCCTATTGATGAGTTGCTGTTTGAGTCGAGCAACCGTGCCAGCGACCAGGCTCAGGTCATCGCTCGCATGCTAGAGGGACTACCGAAGGAAGAGCGCGCCGTCTTACTGGAGACGCTGGATCTACTATCGTCGCAGTTCAAGAGGTCGCAAGCAAAGCGAGCCGCCAGACATAAGCGCTAGCTTTTCAGTGCCACCAGATCACCGTTGGATCTGACGGCATCCTTCACATCTTTCCATATCGCCATCTATTACCTACCAAGGAACGATAGCGTCGCTCTTGGAGGTGCTGCCACGGCCACAATTCACCCAAAAATTCACCCATATAAATTTTTTCTTCGAATAAATTTAAATAAATTCAATCACATAACCACGCAACTAAATTTTTAGACACCAGAAACATCCGCCGCCGAGGGTGGCGGTTTCGACGGTTTGACTCATGCTGTTCGCTCCTTGCCCGCTTGGGGTCATGCGGCACGCAGCCGGCGCGCGCCGGGTTCCGTTAAAATTGGGACAATTCGCCCGATTTCCACATGACGTTGAAACTTTCGCTCTCGCCGCTTATGGCGCTCCAGCCGCACCAGCCGCTCCCGTCGTTTTACGCCGTTGCGGCGTCGTCCGCTTCGCACCCGCGCGCAAGCGAGGGAGTCACGCCCCGATGACGCGCCCCGCCAGCCCACCCAATTTCGACCAGATCGCGTTTCGCCGCGCGCTCAGCCAGTTCGCGACCGGCGTGACGGTCATCACGACGCGCTCGCCCTCGGGCCAGCTGATCGGCATCACTGCGAGCTCGTTCAATACGGTCTCGCTCGATCCGCCGCTCGTGCTCTGGAGCCTCGCGACGCGTTCCGCCTCGATGCCGGTCTTTCGCAGCAACAGCCATTACGTGGTGAACGTGCTGGCCGCTTCGCAGATCGACCTCTGCAAGCGCTTTGCGACCGTCAAGGGCGACCGCTTCGAGGGCGTCTCGCACGCGGCCGGCGACAGCGGCATGCCCGTGCTGGACGGCGCGCTCGCGTGGTTCGAGTGCCATAACCGCAGCCGCTACGACGAGGGCGATCACGTGATCTTCGTCGGCGAAGTCGAGCGTTGCGGCGTGCACGAACGCGCCGCGGAAATCGCGCCGCTCGTGTTCCAGAACGGACTGTTTCACGGCCTGGGACCAGTTTGACCCCATTGAACGCGGCGCGCTGGCGCCGCCGCAGCATCGCACACGCCCGGCTCTATGCGGGCGCAGTCCCCTTCGCCACCTTCTGCGACAGCAGCTCGACGGGCACGCCCGCGTCTTCCTTGAGCGTCTGCAGCACGATGTTCGAGCGGATGTCCATCACGCCCGGCGCCTTGTAGAGCTTGTGCAGCACGAAGTCCGAGTAGTGCTTCAGGCTGTGGGCGAGCACGCGCAACATGTAGTGCGTCTCGCCCGTCACGACATACGCGCCCACCACCTCCGGCCACTCGCGCAGCGCGGCGGCGAACTGCTCGTGCCAGTTCTCCTGGTCGTTGCGCATCGACACCTGCACGAACGCCTCCATCTCGAAGCCGAGAATCTCGCGGTTCAGACACGCCCGATAGTGCTCGACGACTCCCTGCTCCTCGAGCAGCCGCAGCCGCCGCAGGCAGGCCGACGGCGACAGTGAAATGCGCTCGGCCAGATCGAGGTTGCTGATGCGGCCCTCGTTCTGAAGCACAGCCAGAATCCGGCAATCGGTAGCGTCAAGTGAGATCGCATTCATTTTTGGTCTCCCTTTGCGTCTTGTCTCAAATTATGTGCCAACAAGGGCCACTTGCGGCGTTTTTTTCGCAAGCACATTTCAAGCGCCCACGCCTATCATTCGAGGCATCAGAGGAGACACGATCCTGCCATGACCAAACTCTGGGACATTTCCCCGCCGATCGACCCCGCCACGCCCGTCTGGCCCGGCGACACGGCCGTCGCCATCGAACGCGTGTGGCGCATCGAAGCGGGCTCGCCCGTAAACGTCGCGCGCCTCACGCTGTCGCCGCACACCGGCGCGCACACCGACGCGCCGCTCCACTACGACGTCGCCGGCGCGGCCATCGGCCACGTGCCGCTCGATGCCTATATCGGCGAGTGCCGCGTGATCGATTGCATCGGCGCGGCGCCGCTCGTGCAGCCCGAACATGTGCGAACCGCGCTCGATGGCGTGCCGCCGCGCGTGTTGCTGCGCACCTGGCGCGAAGCGCCGCTCACGCATTGGGACAGCGCGTTCTGCGCCGTCGCGCCCGCGACCATCGATCTGCTCGCCGCGCACGGCGTGCAACTGATCGGCATCGACACCCCGTCGCTCGATCCGCAGGAATCGAAGACGATGGACGCGCATCACCGCATCCGCGCGCACCGGATGGCGATTCTCGAAGGCATCGTGCTCGACGCAGTGGCCCCCGGCGACTACGAACTGATCGCGCTGCCGCTGAAGCTCACGACCCTCGACGCGAGCCCCGTGCGCGCCGTGCTGCGCGCGCTGCCCGGACGGCCGCACGCGTGACGCGCCCGTCCCTCGACAACCACCCCGACCCTCGACCACCCGACACTCATGAACGACCGTAACGAAGCACTCGCGCTCGACCGCGCCGATCCGCTCGCGACGCTGCGCGACCAGTTCGCGCTGGGCGCCGCCACCCTCTATCTCGACGGCAACTCGCTCGGCGTGCCGCCGAAGGCCGCCGCCGCGCGCGCCCAGCAGGTCATCGGCGGCGAATGGGGCGACGGGCTCATCCGCAGCTGGAACGCGGCCGGCTGGTTCGCACTGCCGCGCCGCCTCGGCAACAAGTTCGCACCGTTGATCGGCGCGGCCGAGGACGAAGTCGTCATCACCGATACGATCTCGGTGAACCTGTTCAAGGTGCTGTCGGCGGCCTTGCGCGTGCAGCAGCAGCGCGATCCGCGCCGCCGCGTGATCGTCTCGGAGCGCTCGAACTTTCCGAGCGACCTGTACATCGCGCAGGGGCTCATCGAACAGCTCGACCGCGGCTACGAGCTGCGGCTGATCGACGATCCGTCCGAACTCCCCGCCGCGCTCGGCGACGATGTCGCGATCGCCATGATCACGCACGTCAATTACCGCACCGGCTACATGCACGACATGCCCGAGCTCACGGCGCAGATCCAGGCGTGCGGCGCGCTCGCGCTGTGGGACCTCGCGCATTCGGCCGGCGCGGTGCCGGTCGACCTGAACGGCGCGAACGCCGACTACGCGGTCGGCTGCACCTACAAGTACCTGAACGGCGGCCCCGGCTCGCCCGGTTTCGTGTGGGTGCCGCGCCGGCATCAGAACGCGTTCTCGCAGCCGCTGTCGGGCTGGTGGGGCCATCGCGCGCCGTTCGAGATGAACCCGACCTACCGCCCCGACGACGGCATCGGCCGCTATTTGTGCGGCACGCAGCCGATCGTGTCGATGGCGCTGATCGAATGCGGGCTCGACGTGTTCCTGCAGACCGATATGGCAGCGATCCGGCGCAAGTCGCTCGCGCTCACCGATCTTTTCATCGAGCTCGTCGAAGCGCGCTGCGCCGACTTCCCGCTCGAACTCGTCACGCCGCGCGAGCATGCATCGCGCGGCTCGCATGTGAGCTTCGCGCATCCGCATGGCTACGAGGTGATGCAGGCGCTGATCGCGCGCAACGTGATCGGCGACTATCGCGAGCCGCATGTGCTGCGCTTCGGCTTCACGCCGCTCTATGTGCGCTATGTCGATGTGTGGGACGCGGTGGAAACGCTGCGCGACATCCTCGCGACCGAAGCCTGGCGCGCCCCCGAATTCGCCGCACGCGGCGCGGTGACCTGAGGAACACGCGATGACCGACCATATGCAAGTCCCCGGCATGCCGGCCACCGATGAAACCAGCACCCCGACGCGCGGCGGCTGCCCGTTCGGCGGCGGCGGCGCGGCAGCCCAGCCTGCGGGCACGCCCGGCAACACGGGCGAAGGCTGGCACGAGGCACAGCTCGATTTCTCCGGGTCGATGAGCTACGGCGACTATCTGGCGCTCGACTCGGTGCTCAATGCCCAGCATCCGCTCTCGCCCGATCACAACGAGATGCTGTTCATCGTCCAGCACCAGACGAGCGAGCTATGGATGAAGCTCGCGCTCTACGAACTGCGCGCGGCGCTCGCCAATGTGCATCAGGATGCGCTGCCGCCCGCGTTCAAGCAGCTCGCGCGCGTCTCGCGCATCCTCGAACAGCTGGTGCAGGCATGGAGCGTCCTCTCGACGCTCACGCCGTCCGAATACACGGCGATGCGGCCGTATCTGGGCAGCTCGTCGGGCTTCCAGTCGTACCAGTACCGGCAGATCGAGTTCCTGCTCGGCAACAAGAACGAGCAGATGCTCAAGCCCCACGCGCATCGGCCCGAGATCCTCGCGCAGGTGAAGGCGACGCTCGACGCGCCCTCGTTCTACGACGAAGTGATCCGCCTGCTCGCGCGGCGCGGCTTCGCGATCGCGCCGGAGCGGCTCGCACGCGACTGGAGCCAGCCGACGGAGCACGACGCCTCGGTCGAGGCCGCCTGGCTCGAGGTCTATCGCAACCCGTCGCAGCATTGGGATCTGTATGAGATGGCCGAGGAACTGGTCGACCTCGAAGACGCGTTTCGCCAGTGGCGCTTTCGCCACGTGACGACGGTCGAGCGCATCATCGGCTTCAAGCAGGGCACCGGCGGCACGAACGGCGCACCGTATCTGCGCAAGATGCTCGACGTCGTGCTGTTTCCGGAGCTGTGGCACGTGCGCACGGTGTTGTAAAACACGCGCTTTACAAAGCACAACGGCCCGCTTGGCGGGCCGTTGTTATTCGGTCAGGCGTTTCGCTGATGCGAGAAGACGCGTTAGACCACCACCGTCTGCGCTTCGCCTTCGGCGCTCGCGCGGACCGTACCGATCTTCCACACTTGTTCGCCGGCTGCCGTGAGATCGGCGATGGCCGCATCGGCGTCGGCGGCCGACACGATCACCGCCATGCCGATACCGCAGTTGAACACGCGATGCATTTCCGCATCGGCGACGCCGCCGTGCTCCTGCAGCCACGCGAACAGCGGCGGCAGCGGCCAGGCCTTGGCGTCGAGTTCGGCGGTGAGGCCTTCGCGCAGCACGCGCGGAATGTTCTCGACGAGACCGCCGCCCGTGATGTGCGCCATGCCCTTCACGGAGATTTTCTGCATCAGCGCGAGCAGCGGCTTCACGTAGATGCGCGTGGGCGCCATCAGCGTGTCGGCGAGCGAGCGGCCGTGGAAGTCGGCGGACAGATCGGGCTGGGCGCGCTCGATGATCTTGCGCACGAGCGAGAAGCCGTTCGAATGGATGCCGCTCGAAGCGAGGCCGAGCACGACGTCGCCCGGGGCGATCGTGCTGCCGTCGATGATCTTGCTCTTTTCGACCGCGCCGACCGCGAAGCCCGCGAGATCGTATTCGCCGTCGGGGTACATGCCCGGCATTTCGGCCGTCTCACCCCCGATCAGCGCGCAGCCCGACAGCTCGCAACCTTGCGCGATGCCCTTCACGACCGTCGCCGCCGTGGCCACGTCGAGCTTGCCGCAGGCGAAGTAGTCGAGGAAGAACAGCGGCTCGGCGCCTTGCACGAGGATGTCGTTCACGCTCATCGCGACGAGATCCTGGCCGACCGTGTCGTGTTTGTTCAGATGAAAGGCGAGGCGCAGCTTCGTGCCGACGCCGTCGGTGCCCGACACGAGCACGGGCTCGCGGTACTTCTTCGGCACCTCGAACAGCGCGCCAAAACCGCCGATGCCGCCGAGCACGCCGTCGCGCAGGGTTTTCTTGGCAAAGGGCTTGATCGCATCGACGAGCGCATCGCCCGCATCGATGTCGACACCAGCGTCGCGGTACGACAGGCCTTGGGTGTCGGGGGCGGATTTCGGCTGATTCATGGGGAAGTGCGAGAAGGTCGGTAAAATGTGATTTTACCCGATTGAAGCGGCCTGGCCGACTGGCGAAGCCGAATTCGGCCGCCGACCTCCGGAAATCACCATTTTGTCGTCCAATACACCGATTTTCACGCCGTATCAGCGTCAGGCTTTCATCTGGGCCACGCTGGCGATCGCGTTCGGCGTCGTGCTCTGGCTGTTGCGGCCGGTGCTCACGCCGTTTCTGCTCGGCGCGATCCTCGCGTACATCCTGCAGCCGGGCGTGGCCGCGCTGGTGCGCCATCGCGTGCCGCGCGCGCTCGCCGCGCTCGTGATGATGCTGATGTTCGGCCTCGTCGCGAGCCTGCTCGTCGTGCTGCTCTTCGTCGTCGTGCAAAAAGAAGAGCCGCAGTTGAAGGCCCAGGTGCCGATGCTGTTCACGCATCTGCACGACTGGCTGCAGCCGAAGCTCGCGATGATCGGCGCCGCCGACACGCTCGACTTCGCGAACCTGCGCGACATGATAACGAGCCGCGTCGAAGAAAGCGCGCAGTCGCTCGCGCTCGCCGCGTGGGCATCGATCCGCACGAGCGGCAACGTGATGATCACGGTGGTGAGCAACGTGGTGATGGTGCCGCTCGTGCTGTTCTACCTGCTCTACGACTGGAACGCGATGATCGCACGCGTGCAGACCTTCGTGCCGCGCCGCTGGTTTGCGCGCACCATGGAGCTTGCACGCGAAATGGACCGCATGCTCGCGCAGTATCTGCGTGGCCAGTTGCTCGTGATGGCCGTGCTGGCCGCCTACTACGCGATCGCTTTGTCGATCGCGGGTTTCGAGGTCGCGCTGCCGGTCGGCATCTTCACCGGTCTGGCCGTGCTGATTCCGTATCTCGGCTATGCGACGGGTCTCGCGCTCGCGCTCGTCGCCGCGCTGCTGCAGTTCGGCAACTGGTACGGCTTTGGCGCGCTCGCCGTGGTGTACGGTATCGGCCAGATTCTCGAGGGCTTCTTCCTCACGCCGCGACTCGTCGGCGAGCGCATCGGACTGCATCCGCTCGCCGTGATCTTCGCGCTGCTCGCGTTCGGGCAGCTGTTCGGCTTTTTCGGCGTGTTGCTCGCGCTGCCCGCGAGCGCGATCCTGTCGATCGCGTTGCGCGAGCTGCGGCGCAGCTACCTCGCCAGCGCGCTCTACAAGAACTGATTCAACTGATTGTGTCTCGACAGCTAACGCTCGATCTCGGCACCCCGCCGCCATCGACCTTCGACAACTTCTTCCCCGGCGCCAACGGGGAACTGCTCACGCGTCTGCGCGGGCTCGATGCCGCGCTCGCGGCCGGCCCGGTGGCCGACCGCACGTTCTACGTGTGGGGCGAGGCCGGCAACGGGCGCAGCCATCTGCTGCACGCGCTCGCGCATGAAGCGCCGCCTGGGCACGCGCGCTATCTGGGGCCGCCCAGCGCGCTCGCGGCATTCACCTTCGATCCGCGCGTCGCGATCTACGCGGTCGACGACTGCGATCAGCTCTCGGGCGCGCAGCAGATCGCGCTCTTCAACCTCTTCAACGAAGTGCGCGCGCATCCGACCTGCGCGCTCGTCGCGACCGGCGACGCCGCGCCGCTCGGGCTCGCGGTGCGCGAGGACCTGCGCACGCGCCTTGGCTGGGGCCTCGTGTTCCACCTCGCGCCGCTCTCCGACGAGGGCAAGGCCGCCGTGCTCAAGCACGCGGCGCGCGAGCGCGGCATCGCCCTCGCCGACGACGTGCCCGCCTACCTGCTCACGCATTTCCGCCGCGACATGCCGAGCCTGATGACGCTGCTCGACGCGCTCGACCGCTTCTCGCTCGAACAGAAGCGCGCGGTCACGCTGCCGCTGTTGCGCACGATGCTGGCGGCCGGCGCGGACACGCTCGCGCAGGCCGTGCAGCTCGGTGAGGACGATGAGAACGCTACGCTCGGGCTGTTCGACGAAGCCACCGGGGAGGACCTTGGCACGGATGCCGCCGGAACGAGCGCATCGCCGGTTGAGCCCGAATCCGCCGAATCCGCCGCGCCCGACCACCCGCCCGCCTCGGCCGCGTTCGCACAACAATCGCTGCCGACGCCAGCGCAGCCGACGCACTTCGAGGGACACACGGACAACGTCGATGGCGAACTCGGCGCGGGCTTCGCCGCCGAAATCGACCGCGAACTCGGCGGCGAGCTGGTCGCCGAACTGGGCGCCGAGCCGGGCCAGGACCTGCGCGTCGAGCTGAACGGCCAGCTGGACGGCGATCTGGAGGCCGCGCCTGGCGCTGGCCAGGGCGAATCCGCACCCGCCGCAGACGATGCCGGACAAGCCGGGACAGAGGGCCCTAAGACGCCTCCGACCGACCCTCGCCCGGACGCGCCAGGCGACGCACACTCCGATGCCGGCAACGGCTTCACCCGCTTCAAGTAAAATGAGCGCCCATGGCTAACCTCGCACTTTTCGATCTCGACCATACGCTGATTCCGACGGACAGCGATCACGAATGGGGCCGCTTCATGGTGAAGCTCGGCATCGTGGACGCCGAACGCTTCGCGCAGCAGAACGACCGCTTCTACGCCGACTACAAGGCCGGCGTGCTGGATATTCACGCCTACCTCGTCGCCGCGCTCACGCCGCTCGCCCGCTATCCGCGCGCGCAGTTGAAGGCATGGCACGAGCAGTACATGCACGAGGTCATCAAGCCGGCCATCCTGCCCGCCGCGCTCGAACTCGTCGGCCGGCACAAGGATGCGGGCGACCTGTGCTGCATGGTCACCGCCACCAACGAATTCGTCACCGCCCCGATTGCCGGGGCGTTCGGCGTCGACAAGCTGATCGCCTGCGAAGTCGAAACCGTCGACGGTCATCCCGACTCCGCCTACACCGGCCGCCCCACGGGCACGCCGAGTTACCGTGAGGGCAAGATCGTGCGCACTGAAGCGTGGCTCGCCTCGCTTGGCAAAACGTGGTCGGACTTCGAGCGCAGCTATTTTTATAGCGACTCGCACAACGACATCCCGCTGCTCGAAAAAGTCACCGACCCGATCGCGACCAACCCCGATGACACGCTGCGCGCCCATGCACAGCAAAAGGGCTGGCGCATCCTCGACCTGTTCCAACCTTCGTGATCAAAAAATTCATCCGCAAGCTGTTCGGCCAGGACGCCGCCTCTGAAGCGTCCGGCACCGACACACCCCACACCGCGCCTGACGCGGCCAGCCCCGCTACCGGCGACGAATCCGCGAGCACGGCCACCGGCACGACGACCAGCACCACGCGCGCGCGCCGCAAGCCGGCACGCAGCAGCGCCGGCACCGGCGCCGCGCCACGCACGCCGCCCGAGCCGAACGTACCGGTCATCCTGTCGGCGGACGTCCATGGCATCAACCCCGCGCTGATCTCGAAGAACGCCGTGCGCGTGACCGACGGGCTCCAGCAGGCGGGCTTTCGCGCGTTCATCGTCGGCGGCGCCGTGCGCGACCTGCTGCTCGGCATCGCGCCCAAGGACTTCGACGTCGCCACCGACGCCACGCCCGACGAAGTGCAGAAGCTCTTCCGGCGCGCGCGCATCATCGGCCGGCGTTTCCAGATCGTGCACGTGCAGTTCGGCCAGGAAATCATCGAGGTATCGACGTTCCGCGCGCTCGTCGATGCGCCCGCCGAACCCGCGCCCGCGCAAAAGCGCCTGCGCCGCGACGAGCTCGACCGCCGCACCCACGCCGTCGATGCGAGCGGCCGCGTGCTGCGCGACAACGTCTGGGGCGAGCAACATGAAGACGCGACCCGCCGCGACTTCACGATCAACGCGATGTACTACGATCCGGCCACGCAGACCGTGCTCGACTATCACAACGGCATGGCCGACATGCGCGCGCGTCTGTTGCGCATGATCGGCGACCCGGCCACGCGTTATCGCGAGGATCCGGTGCGCATGCTGCGTGTCGTGCGCTTTGCGGCCAAGCTCGGCTTCGAGCTGGAAGAGCGCACACGCGCACCGATCGCCGAACTCGCCGACCTCATCAACAACGTGCCGGCCGCGCGTCTGTTCGACGAGATGCTCAAGCTGCTGCTCTCGGGCCATGCGCTCGAATGCCTGCGCTGGCTGCGCCAGGAAGGCCTGCATCACGGCCTCTTGCCGCTGCTCGACGTGATCCTCGAACAGCCCCAGGGCGAGCGCTTCATCTCGCTCGCGCTCTCGAGCACCGACGCTCGCGTGCGCGCGGGCAAGCCGGTCTCGCCGGGTTTCCTGTTCGCGACGCTGTTGTGGCACGACGTCCAGCAGCGCTGGCAGCAGTACGTGGCCGAGGGCGAAGTCTCCGTGCCCGCGCTGCATCGCGCGATGGACGACGTGATCGACGCGCAGACCGAGAAGCTCGCCATCCATCGCCGCTTCTCGTCGGACATGCGCGAGATCTGGGGCCTGCAGCCGCGCCTCGAGAAACGCCAGGGCCGCGGCGCGCTCAAGCTCATGGAACACCAAAGATTTAGAGCGGGGTATGATTTCCTCCTGCTGCGCTGCGAGTCCGGTGAGCTCGATGCATCGATCGGACAATGGTGGACCGACTTCATCGACGGCGACCCGGCCGCGCGCGAAACGCTCATTTCGCAAGGTGGCGAGAAGCGCGCGCCGCGCAAGCGCAGAAGGCGTGGCGGCGCGAAGAACCGCCGCGCGGGCGAAGGTGGCGAAGCGGGCGGCGAGACGGATGGCCAGCGTGACGGCGACGACGCGCCCGAGTCCGACTCGCACGACGACTGAGCCTGGCGGCGCTCAGCCCATCGAACGAAAGTCGCAGGAAGTGAAGCCATGACGGTTGCCTATCTGGGCGTCGGCGCCAATCTCGGGGATGCGCGCCAGACCCTCAAAGACGCAGTGGTGTGCCTCGCACAGCAGCACACCATCACGGTGCTCGCGAAATCGAGCCTGTACCGGACCGCCCCGATCGACGCGGGCGGCGACGACTATTACAACTGCGTCGTCAAGCTCGACACCACGCTAGCCGTGCGCCAGTTGCTCGCGTTGTGCCAGCGCATCGAGCATCACTTCGGGCGCGAGCGGCCCTTTCGCAACGCGCCGCGCACGCTCGACATCGACATCCTGCTCTACGGCGACGACGAGATCGACGAACCCGATCTCATCGTCCCGCATCCGCGCATGACCGGCCGCGCGTTCGCGCTCGTGCCGCTCGTCGAGATCGATGCCGATCTCGCGATTCCGCGCCACGGCCCGGCGAGCGCATTCCTCGCCGCCGTCGCGGATCAGCGCATCGAGAAGGTCAAGCCGCTTTGCCAATGCATGGGCAGCGCCGACGGCCCCGCCGCCCCGCCGGACGAGTGCCGATGAACCAGCCGCCGCTCACTGTCACACCGCCGGATCCGCGCCCACCGTTTCGGCACATCGCCATCGTTGGCCCGCTCGGCGCCGGCAAGCGAGCGCTTGCCGAACTGCTCGCACAACGCTGGTCGATGGCGACGCTGTTCGAGCCCGCGCGCGACAATCCGTTTCTCGAACCGTTCTACCGCGACACCGTACGCCACGCACTGCCCGTACAGCTGCATTTCGCGCTCACGCGCGCGCAGCTCGCGCGCGAAGTCGGCGCGCTCGCCGAGTCGGGCACGGCGTTCGTCACGGACTTTCTCGCCGACAAGAGCGAGCTCTACGCGCGCCTCACGCTCGCGGGCGACGAACTGGCGCTCTACCGGACTCTCGCCGCCCAGCTCGCCGTCGATGCCCCGGCGCCCGAACTGGTCGTGTACCTGCAAGCGAGTCCCGAGCTGCTGTTCGCGCGCCTGCAGAAACGCGCGGAGCCGATGGAGCTGCAAATCCCGGACGCGTACCTGCGTGCCCTGTGCGACAGCTACAACGATTTTTTCTATCATTACGACCACGCACCGGTGCTGACCGTCAGCGCCGAGTACCTGAATCCGCCCGACTCGCAGGCGGACCTTGCGCTCATCGTCGAACGCATCGAAACGATGCGCGGCCGCAAGGCTAGCTTCGTCAAGGGCGCATCGCTCTGAAGCGGTGTGCCCGGTTGACCCTTCCCAACGGACTGCCCCATGACTTATTTGCAGGAAACGAGCCGCAGCGCCGTGACCGTCCCCAAACTGCAGCAGATGCGCGACGCCGGCGAACGCATCGCCATGCTCACCTGTTACGACGCGAGCTTCGCGGCGCTGCTCGACCGCTCGGGCGTCGATGTGCTCCTGATCGGCGATTCGCTCGGCAACGTGCTGCAGGGCCACACGACCACGCTGCCCGTCACGCTCGATGACATCGCTTACCACACCGCCTGCGTCGCGCGCGCGCAGCCGTCGGCGCTGATCGTTGCGGACCTGCCGTTCGGCACCTTCGGCACTCCCGAGGATGCGTTCGCCAACTCCGTCAAGCTGATGCGCGCCGGCGCGCAAATGGTGAAGCTCGAAGGCGGCGAATGGCTCGCGCCGACCGTGAAGATGCTGGTCGAGCGCGCGGTGCCGGTGTGCGCGCATATCGGACTCACGCCGCAATCGGTGCACGCATTCGGCGGCTTCAAGGTGCAGGGCAAGACCGAGAGCGGCGCATCGCAGCTGCTGCGCGATGGCCGCGCGATGCAGGACGCCGGCGCCCAGCTGATCGTGATCGAAGCCGTACCGTCGGCGCTCGGCACCGAGGTGACCAAGCAGCTCACCATTCCGACGATCGGTATCGGCGCGGGCGTCGAGTGCTCGGGCCAGGTGCTCGTGCTGCACGACATGCTCGGCATTTTCCCCGGCAAGCGGCCGCGCTTCGTGAAAGACTTCATGGAGAATCAACCGAGCATCCAGGCCGGCGTCGAAGCGTACGTGCGCGCGGTGAAGGATGGTTCGTTCCCGGGGCCGGAGCACGGGTTTCAGTAAGCGCTAGCCTACACCACCCTGCAGCCCCTTAGAGACCGTTTCAAAAAGACAGCTCCGTACGTCTGAAGATGTTCCAGCAGACGAGGGAGCAACCGAGTTTGAGGAATGCTTCGTGAATGTCGGCGCGACGCTCAAAGCGAATGCGAAGACGACGAAAGTTGTGGAGCCATGCGTGAGTACGCTCGACCACCCAGCGAAATTTACCGAGACCACTGCCGTGCTCGGTCCGGCGCTTTGCGATCACCGGCTTGATGCCACGTTCGCGAAGTTTCTGGCGGTGTGGTTCGGAGTCGTAGCCGCGATCGGCGTAAATGACTTTGGGCTTCTCAAGCGGCCGGCCACGTACACCGCGAATCGGCGCAATCGCATCGACAAGCGGCAGCAACTGGGTGACATCGTTGCGGTTCGCGCCAGTCAGGATCGCGGTGACGGGGACGCCGTTTGCGTCGACGAGGATGTGGTGCTTGGAACCGGGTCGCGAGCGATCCGTGGGGTTCGGGCCAGTTTTTCGCCCGCCCCAACGGCTCGCACCGACGATGAATCGACGGCTGCGCGTGAGAAATCGAGCTGGCCGGCCTCGCGTAACTTCGCGAGCAGCAGCTCGTGCAGCCGGTCCCACACGCCGGCCTTTTGCCAGTCGCGCAGGCGACGCCAGCAGGTCGGGCCCGAACCAAATCCCAACTTGATCGACAGGTCGCACCAGCGTATCCCGGTCTTGAACACGAACAGGATGCCGTTCAGTGCCGCCCGGTCCGAAACAGGGCGGCGGCCTGGATATTTCTTGCGTCGCGGCTTTGGCGGCGGCAGCAAAGGTTCGATCAATGCCCACAGTTCGTCATCAATGATCGGCGTGCCCATCCCCTTGGTTCCTGTTGTTCAGATGGCTAAGGTTAACAGCTTGCCGAAAAGGTTAACAGCCCCCTCGGGGTCTTTTTGAAATGGTCTCTTAATCAGCCCCCTTCTAGAAGGGTACTGGCGCGATGCTCCCGTACCCTTTCACCCGCGCGTGTTGTACCGATCAGCTATTCATACTGGTTTTCGATAGCTGTCGCCGCATTGCGCGGGCGCCGCCAAGCAAAAACAGTCTGTCCGAAAATCAAGTCACGCTGACAGATTTCCACTATTTTTGATAGCGCTTATCATTCTCATTTATAGAGATATTTGTTTAGGTATCCTTATTCGCACCTCTCGCATCTCGTGAGAGGTGCGAATAAGCCGCTGCATTCGTCCATCGCGTTTTCACCAAGGAGTTCGACATGAATACCGTTTTGGTAAAACCCACCCGGATCGTCACCTATGGATCGTTTCTGGCCGTCATTCTTTCAAAGAAATCCAGCCCGGGAGACGGTCTATTCGGGCGTGGCGTAAAGGGCTGATAAATACATCGGCGTAAAAATACTACTCAGTTCGTGGCACACGTCTGAACATCTGAGCGCGTGCCACGCAAACATTTCGATGGTGGGCGACATGCCGAACAACTGCAAGGTGGAACCTCTGTCGAAGCTTCTATATCCAGAAGAAGCCATCGATTACATCTCGCTCGATGGTGAGATCATTTTCTTCAGCACTACAAGGAATGCCTACGTCGGCGTATCGGGCATAGGAGCCGATATCCTCCAGATCGCCCGAAGATCACGCGTAGGACTGCGCGCAGAACAACTCATCGACGAGATCACGAGCGGCCATGAGCTACGGAACTGCGAAAAAACAACGATTCTGAACGATATCCGTACGCTGATCGAACTGGGTGCGCTCCATGAAAAATGAGATCGCCTATATCCATCTGGCTCATAACTTCGTGCGCGCCATGTTGCTCTGCCAGCCAGTCGATAGCGCATATCTTCGCATCTTCAAGTCAATCTTTCCCGGCGCGATCCGAGGGGAGTTCGCCCGTTCGTCACACCGTGTAGATCGTTCATATCTTCAGGGAATCTGCGACTGCATTTACCTGACCGACATGCACGAAACGGACCGCGCGTCGTGCTATTCGGCTTGCATCGTGGTTCAGGCTTTCGCGTTTTTGCACGGCATCCGTAGCGATATGGTGCTCGGCGTCCGAAAGCAGGACGAAAAGCTCATCGGCCATGCGTGGCTTGAATTGCATACGGACAGTCCGTCGCCGGACATCGTCAACCCTGGCGAAATCGGACTTCACGAGTATCGCGTGCTGACCCGCATGAATCCTGAGGCCGCCATTACCCAGTGGGCAAACTCCCTATGAAACTCTGGACGATCGTAACGAACGGCACGCAAACAGACGTGAATTGCTACATCGATGATCTCCTCGACGCTTTGGTCGATGTTCAAATCGACAATGCACACAGGACGGATCGCGGCTGGGCAACCCTTATCCAGTTTGACGTACGACTGTGCCAACGCGAGCGTGAACTTCCTCTGCGCGTCACGGCTTCGGATGGTGGTATCACCTACAGTGGCTGGTTACGTGAGCTCCGCACCGGGACGATCCACTCCTCGATACGCTCGGATGTGCTCACGCTGGACCCGACTCAGACGCCCGTTGTGGGTGAATTTAGCTGCGCAACGATCGACGTTGATCGTGTGGTCTTGATGACCGATCACTACGCAACCCACCCCGTTTACTATTGGCACGGCAGACAAGGACATTGGGTAGCAAGCAATGACCTGAGGCTGCTCTTGTTATGCCGTCTCGTGCCGATCGCAATCAGACGTGAATCGTGCATCGAACTTCTGACTCAATCTGTGATGGTTGGCGAGAATGAACTAGCCGGCGGCATGACCTTCTTTCGTGACGTGTTCAAGATGCCGGCCAACAGCACTATGAGTATCGATCGGCACGGACGTATGCTCACATTGCCCCGGGCGAAGGACCTCGAATGTCATCGACTCGACGACAAGATCGTTCATAGTGAGGATTTCGTGTGCGAATTCCGCACACGCTTCGATGCCTGCGTAAAAGACCGCCTCGAAGCCGGCGCGGGCGGCATTATGCTGAGTGGCGGAGTCGATTCGAATTCGGTTCTCGGGGCGTGCCTTGCCGCATGTCCGGGTGATGTGCCCTTTTGTACAAACATGAGTTTCAAAAGCACGGATCTCGCGCTCGCTCACGACGACAAGCTTGTAGAGGCGCTAGTCCGTAGCTGCGGCGTGCCGCACCGGATCATTTACGCTGACGATTTCCTGCGGCTGCCAATGCTCGACGATCCCGACGCCTACGTCGACGGACCCGACGTGGCAGCCAATCCACTTGCCAAGGAGGCGTGTGCCCGTGTCCTGCAGGATCGAGGTGTTTCACTGGTCATGACTGGTGAGGGCGGGGACGTCGTGCTCGGTGAGTCGATGCACCGTTGGATTCATGATGCGATTCGTCGCCACAAGGGAATCCGCGCGCTTCATGACTACGTGACCGAGAATCTTGCCGCTCGCAGTTTCTCACCTGCCTACTTCGGTGCAATGCTGACGTCGTTGCCTACGATATCGGGCCGCCGAAGGCTGCGAAAGGAATTTTCCAACAAAACCCCTGATCTCCCGGACTACCTGGGCGAAAGTCTACGCCGAACATCCCAACGCCACGCCCACCTGCTTGACGGGCTGCCACGGACAACCTATCTCGGTCACGACTACATCAGGGCGATGCTCTTTCCCCGCGCCACCTATTTCGACACACTGAACGTGCATTGCACACAGGCTCATCCGTTTCTCGATCCGCGAATGGTCGCATTTGCACTAGCATGCCCGCCCCATCTTCATCACGATTTCAAACACCTCGACCGGAACAATCCATACGCCACATCAAAAATGCTGGCGCGGAACGCGTATCGGGAAGTTCTTCCGAAGTTCGCAACAGAAAAGGCAAGCAAGACGAGTTATGGGTTGATGGCCCGCAAGATGTTCCAAAACAGCGCGAAGGCGTTGATACAACTGAGCGGCCAACCCATGATCCTCAACGATTGGGGACTCGTCGACCAAGTGCGCTTTCGCCGCCACCTGATCGCGTATATCGTCGCGACGGAAGATCCCAACGCAGAACTCGGCACGCGGTATCACTACATTCGCGGTGTGATCGATCTCGAGACGTGGCTCGCGAAATTTTCCGGCTCACGACACGAAGTTGTAAAGCGGCTGAAGTTCGCCCCGCTGCGCGCGCTGGCAGGATGACGGACCGCGATGAAAGCTCCGGAAATTCTCGGTAACCTCAGCCAGGCGATAGCGCTTCTTTGGCGATCGTCACCACGGACGCTATGTATCGCGGTTTTATTCAACGTCGCGGTCGGTCTCGTTCCCGCGGTGCTGCTGTATGTCAACGCGCAACTCATCGAACGGCTCACGGTCCACCCTGCTACCGCCGCTGTGCTGGGTCTCACGGCTGCCTATTTCATTCTCGCTGGTCTCCACGATGGGTTGGGAGCACTCACGAGTTTCGTCGTCGATACGCTGCGAGACTCGGCCAGCATGCGCCTGAAACAGGACGTCAATACCATCGTCGCGACATTTCCGGACCTCAGCATCCACGAAGACACCGACCTGCGAGAAACCGCGCTGCTCGCAACGAAGGCTAGCGAAGAGGTCAGCGATCTCATCCTGCATCTGCACGCGGTCTTCAGCGGCGTCGTCACCGTTGCTCCGATCCTTGCCTTCACCTGGCAAACGGCGTGGTGGATACCCGTCATGATCTTGACGGGCATGATTCCGACCATCGTCCTGCGCGCGCGTGCCGAGCGTGAGAGCTGGGATGTACGGGAACATCACGCGGCGACATTCAATGAGCTTCGCCTGCTCGACCGAATCTTCACGCAGCCGGAGTTCGCCAAGGATCTGCGCATGTACCGTATGCAGGAGCGACTGCTCGCTACCTGGCAGCGCCGCTACGGCGAGTATCTCAGTACGATCAAGCGAGTACGCATCCACAATGCGCTACGGCTTGCCGCAACGGCAGTGCTCGCAAGCTCGTGCCTCGGCGTGCCGGTCTACGGGGTCATCAATGGACTGCGTGCAGGTCACTTCACCATCGGCCAACTCGCGTTCCTCGTAGGGGCGCTCGTCCAGCTGAAGGATGGGCTTGCAGCGATCATCTATAACATCGGCGACTTGTTGCGCGTTTCCTATGGCATTCGTCCATATCGCAAGCTGCTCGCTCTTGATGTGCAAAGGAGGACGGTTGCCATCCCGCATGCCTCCCCACCCCGCGCGATACCAGACACCGTGCCGGGTACGGCGCTGGTCGCGCTTCGCAACGTGTGTTTGCAATATCGCGATGCCCATCGGGCGGCACTGGCAGAAATCAATCTTGCGATTCACCATCGCGAAATCATCGCGATCGTTGGTGAAAACGGCGCCGGCAAGTCCAGCCTCCTCAAGGTACTGAGCGAACTATATGTGCCGACTTCGGGTGACATCACATGGTCGGCATCCAATGAACCACCGCGCATCATCGGTGTGTTCCAGGACTTTGCGCGCTTCCCTCTCGACGTGCGCGGGAATCTCGCAGAATCCGACATGCGACAGGCCAGCGCTTGTTTGCGGATGGTCGGTCTCGCGCCGCTCGCGGACAATCCAGATACACCTTTGAGTACCGAGCTAGCCGGCGGCGTCGATCTGTCGGGAGGGCAGTGGCAAAGACTCGCGATCGCCCGTGCCATGGCACATGCTGGGGAAGCCGATTTGCTGATTTTCGATGAACCGACGTCCGCACTCGACCCGGAATCGGAAGCGGACATCATGCGCTTGATCCTGGAAGTTGCCCGGACGCGTACCGCCGTGATCGTCAGCCATCGTCTTGCACTGACACGGTTCGTCGACCGCATCATCGTCCTTGATCAAGGTCGCATCGTTGATCAGGGTTCGCACGACGGCCTCGTCAAGCAAGATGGGAAGTACGCGCGAATGTTCCGGAGTCAGGCTATGTTCTACCAGGACAATCTGGATGATTTGGAGCGACTTGTGCGGCCAGACCGAACGGATTCACGGCGTGACTAGTCTGCGTGACCGTGCAAGTAATAGCGCCCATATTTTGGCGCATTACGACACGCCGCGCGTTCTGTGCTTGCCTCCACCGGCGCCAGGCACAGGTTCACCCGCTTGTTGAGGCGGATTGTCCTTTGCTTGCATATCGTGCTTATGACGCGCTCGATGCCACGGCAAAGTGCGCTTCTACCGCACCACGCAACGCATTGCACAACATCAGCGCCTCGGCCTTGAGCACATCGTCGCGCGTGAGCACCCTCTCACTCGCCGCGAGTTGCGCATCGTCGAGCAGCACCGCGCGCATCACGCCCGGCAGCAACCCGCACGCAAGCGGCGGGGTCCACCAGTGGCCGTCGAGTTTGACGAACACGTTCGAGCGACCGCCCTCGGTCAGCTCGCCGCGCTCGTTGAAGAACAGCATGTCGAACGCGCCATGCGTCTCGGCCTCGCGCCACGCGCGATCGAACCCGGCACGACGGCTCGACTTGTAGTGCAACAAGGCGTCATCGGAGCGCACGGCAGCGTAGCCGCGCTCCGGCGCGAGCATCACGCCCACGACATCGCTCGCGAGCGGCGCGAGCGGTGCGCTCGTCAACTGCAGCGCGCCGTGCTTGGCGAGCGCGACACGCATGCGCTGCGGCGTGTGCGCCAACAGCGCGCCACAGGCCTCGGCAAGCCGCGCGCGCAGCAGCGCTTCGTCGTGGCGAAAGCCCAGCGCCGCAGCGCCCGCCGCGAGCCGCGCGAGATGCCGCTCCAGATGGCGCACGCCTTCCTCGCGCGTCGCGTACATCGTCTCGAAGAGTTCCATGCCGGGATCCGCCTCGGTCAGAAAACGTGCCTTCAGTCGGCACTCGTCGTATTCATCGGCGGCGATGCTGTCGAGCACGATGCCCGCGCCGACGCCCATCGTGCCGCGGCGCGGCGCGCCCTCGGCGGCGGCATCGAGCGTGAGTGTCCGGATCGCCACCGAGAGGCAGAAGTCCCCGCACGCCGCCTGCGCTTCTGCCTGCGCCCCGTCGAGCCAGCCAATCGCGCCCGTATAAAGCCCGCGCGGCGCGTGCTCCAGCGCGTCGATCAACTGCATCGTCCGGTGCTTGGGCGCACCGGTGATCGACCCGCACGGGAACAGCGCGCGCACGATGTCGGCGAACGTTGCGTCCGCACGCAATTGCGCCTCGACCGTCGAGGTCATCTGCCACACCGAAGCATACGGCTCGACACTGAAGAGCGCGGGGACGCGCACCGAGCCAGTCTGCGCGACGCGCGCCACGTCGTTGCGCAACAGGTCGACGATCATCACGTTCTCGGCGCGATTTTTCGGGTCGCCGGCGAGAAACTCGGCGGCCGCCCGGTCCTCGTCGGGATCGGGCGAACGCGCGGCGGTGCCTTTCATCGGCCGCGTGCGCAGCGTGCTGCCCGTCTTCTCGACGAACAATTCCGGCGAGCACGAGAGCACCCAGCGACCATCGGGCAACGCGATCAGCGCGCCATAGCGCACCGGCTGGCGCGCACGCAGCCGTCGATAGAGCGCGAGCGGCGTGCCGAACACATCGAAGCCGAGCCGGTAGGTGTAGTTGACCTGATAGGAATCGCCCGCGCGCAGCGCGTCGTGAATCGCACCGATGGCGCGCGCGAACTCGTCGCGACCGACGCCCGGCGTGACGTTCGCGACCCCGGCCAGCGATGGCGTCGGCGCGTCGCCATCCTGCCCGGCGAGCCACGCATCGACGGCCTCGCGCGAGAGCTTCGCGCAGCGCTCGAACAATAAAAAACGCAGCGCGGCGTCACCGCCGTGCTGCGTTGTCATAGAGGCCATGCGGCCTGCGTGCGTCGAACCGAATTGCAGATTGCGGCCGAACTCGTAGTCGCCGAGCACGAGCGCAAAGCAGCCGCGCTTCAGGTCCGCCTCGACGCTGGCGCACACCGCATCGAGCTGCGCCGGCTCCGCGCACACCGCTTCGCGCACGAAGCCGGTATAGAGACGGCTCGTCGCACGCGTGGCGCTTGCGTCGCCGTCGTCGAGCAGCGCGAACACCGCGCCGCTGCCCTCACCTGCCATGCTTCACCTGCTGCAAAACGGCCCTGCCGATCAATCGAAGAAGCTCTTCACGCGGTCGAACCAGCTCTTGCTCTGCGGGCTGTGACGCGCTCCGCCCTCGACGAGCGACTTCTCGAACTGCTGAAGCAAATCGCGCTGTTGATCGGTGAGCTTGACCGGCGTCTCGACCTGCACGTGCACATAGAGATCGCCCGCGATGCTCGAGCGCAGTCCCTTGATACCCTTGCCGCGCAGACGGAAGGTCTTGCCCGACTGCGTGCCCTCGGGCACCGTGAAGCTCGCGCGACCGGCGAGCGTCGGCACTTCGATCTCGCCGCCAAGCGCCGCCGTCGTGAACGGAATCGGCATCTGGCAGTGCAGGTCGTCACCGTCGCGCTCGAACACCGGATGCGACTTGATGTGAATCTCGACGTACAGATCGCCCGATGGCCCGCCGTTGATCCCAGGCTCGCCGTTGCCGGCCGAGCGGATGCGCATGCCGTCGTCGATGCCCGCCGGAATCTTCACTTCGAGCGTCTTGGTTTCCTTCACCTTGCCCGCGCCATGACAGTGCACGCAGGGCTCGGGGATGTAGCTGCCGGTGCCATGACACTTCGGACAGGTCTGCTGAATGCTGAAGAAGCCCTGCGACATGCGCACCGCGCCCGAGCCGTTACAGGTCGGGCAGGTTTCCGGCTTGGTGCCGGGCTTCGCGCCCGAGCCGTGACACACGTCACACGAACTCCAGCCGGGCACGCGAATCTGCGTCTCGTAGCCGTGAGCGGCCTGCTCGAGCGTGATTTCCATGCTGTAGCGCAGATCCGCGCCGCGATACACCTGCGGGCCCGCGCTGCGGCCACCGCGCGCGGCACCGCCGGCAGCCTGGCCGAAGATGTCGCCGAAGATGTCGCCGAACGCGTCGGCAAAACCACCGAAGCCCTGAGCGCCCGCACCGCCCATGTTCGGGTCGACGCCCGCATGGCCGTACTGGTCGTAGGCGCCGCGCTTTTGCGAGTCCGACAGCATTTCATAGGCTTCCTTCACCTCTTTGAAATGCTCTTCCGCATCCTTATTGTCCGGATTGCGGTCGGGGTGATACTTCATCGCCAGCTTGCGATACGCCTTCTTGATTTCGTCGTCGCTCGCGTTCTTCGCGACACCCAGAACCTCGTAGTAATCCCGTTTCGCCATATCGGTTCAACGCCTGCCGCCCGTCATGCGGAGCGGCCGGCTCCTCGTGAATGCTGGAGTCTCGCGACCCGTGTTGCCCCTCGCGCGCACCGCGCACGAACGGCGTCCAGAAAACAAATGTGCCCGGAGAGCCTAAAAGGCCCGCCAGGCGCTCGCAATGCGGTGCGAATCGTAACATCCGCCCGCTTCGAACCAGGCCGGAACAAAAAGCTTTTGCATCTGCTCCGGCCCGAGGCTCGATGATGGCTTAGTCCTTCTTCACTTCCTTGAAGTCGGCATCGACCACGTCGTCCGCCGGCTGGCTCGCGCCTGCCTGCGCACCGGCCGCGCCCGCGCCCGCCGCAGCACTCGCCGCCGCGCCTTGCTCCGCTTGCATGTCGGCGTACATCTTCTCGCCGAGCTTTTGCGATGCGGCCGACAGGGTCTCGACCTTCGCCTCGATCTCCGCCTTGTCGGCGGACGTGCTCTTCAGGGTCTCTTCGAGATCCTTCAGCGCGGCTTCGATCTTTTCCTTTTCGCTGGCGTCGATCTTGTCGCCGTACTCGGCCACGGCCTTCTTCGTGCTGTGAACCAGCGCGTCGCCCTGGTTGCGCGCATCGGCCAGCTCGCGCAGACGGTGATCTTCTTCCGCGTTCGCTTCGGCGTCCTTCACCATCTTCTCGATCTCGGCTTCCGAAAGACCCGAATTCGCCTTGATCGTGATGCGGTTTTCCTTGCCGGTCGCCTTGTCCTTCGCGCCGACGTGCAAAATGCCGTTCGCGTCGATGTCGAAGCTCACTTCGATCTGCGGCATGCCGCGCGGTGCGGGCGGAATGCCTTCGAGGTTGAACTCGCCGAGCAGCTTGTTACCCGCTGCCATTTCGCGTTCGCCCTGGAACACCTTGATCGTCACGGCCGACTGGTTGTCGTCCGCCGTCGAATACACCTGGGCGTGCTTCGTCGGGATCGTCGTGTTCTTGTTGATCATCTTCGTCATCACGCCACCGAGCGTCTCGATACCGAGCGAGAGCGGCGTCACGTCGAGCAGCAGCACGTCCTTGCGGTCGCCCGACAGCACCTGGCCCTGAATCGCGGCGCCCACGGCCACGGCTTCGTCCGGGTTCACGTCACGGCGCGGATCCTTGCCGAAGAACTCCTTGACCTTCTCCTGCACCTTCGGCATACGCGTCTGGCCGCCGACGAGAATCACGTCGTCGATCTCGCCGACCTTCACGCCCGCATCCTTGATCGCGACGCGGCACGGCTCGATGGTGCGCTCGATCAGCTCTTCGACCAGCGCTTCCAGCTTGGCGCGCGTGATCTTCAGGTTCAAGTGCTTCGGACCCGATGCGTCAGCCGTGATGTACGGCAGATTGATTTCGGTCTGCTGGCCCGACGACAGCTCGATCTTGGCCTTTTCAGCGGCTTCCTTCAGGCGTTGCAGCGCGAGCACGTCCTTCGAGAGGTCGACGCCCTGCTCCTTCTTGAACTCGCCGATGATGTAATCGATGATGCGCTGGTCGAAGTCTTCGCCGCCGAGGAACGTGTCGCCGTTGGTCGAGAGCACTTCGAACTGCATTTCGCCGTCGACATCCGCGATTTCGATGATCGAGATGTCGAACGTGCCGCCACCGAGGTCGAACACGGCGATCTTGCGATCGCCCTTTTCGGCCTTGTCCAGACCGAACGCGAGTGCGGCTGCGGTCGGCTCGTTGATGATGCGCTTGACTTCCAGACCGGCGATGCGGCCGGCGTCCTTGGTTGCCTGACGCTGGCTGTCGTTGAAGTACGCGGGAACCGTGATCACTGCTTCGGTGACCGGCTCGCCGAGGTAGTCTTCAGCGGTCTTCTTCATCTTGCGCAGCACTTCAGCCGACACCTGCGAGGGTGCGAGCTTCTCGCCATGCGCTTCGACCCAGGCGTCGCCGTTGTCGTGCTTGACGATCTTGTAGGGCATCAGGCCGATGTCCTTCTGCACTTCCTTCTCGTCGAAGCGGCGGCCGATCAGGCGCTTGACCGCGTACAGCGTGTTGCGCGGATTGGTGACCGACTGGCGCTTGGCCGGCGCGCCGACCAGCACTTCGTTGTCGTCCATGTAGGCGATGATCGACGGCGTCGTGCGGGCGCCTTCCGAGTTCTCGATCACTTTGACCTGATTGCCTTCCATCAGCGCCACGCACGAGTTCGTGGTGCCGAGGTCAATACCAATGATTCTGCCCATTTTTACTAATCTCCCGATTTTTGATCGCTGGCGTGGACCGCCTGCCGTGCCTTGCACCGGCTGGCCGTCCACCTTCAATTCGTAACTGCTGTCAAGGTAAGTGCCGCAGCGGCGTTTTCAAGACCTCAAATGCAATGCGGTCTTTTATTTTTTTCAATCGACCCCGCCGGGCCATCGCCGCGCGCGTCGCGCGCTGGCGTTCCGGCCCCCTCAGCGGGCCGCGCGGCGTGTTTGATCGTCTTCGGTGCTTACTTCGGCTGCGCAACCGTGACGAGCGCCGGGCGCAGTACGCGCTCGGCAATCACATAGCCCTTTTGCAGCACGGCGACGACCGTGTTCGGTTCCTGCTCGGCCGGCACCAGCGAGATGGCCTGGTGGCGATGCGGATCGAATTTCTCGCCGACCGGATTGACGGCCACGACGCGGCCTTTCTCGAGCGCGCCGGTGAGCTGGCGCAGCGTGAGTTCGACGCCTTCGCGAACCTTGGCGAGGTCGTCCGAGCTGTGCGCCATGGCCGCCTCGAGGCTGTCCACCACCGGCAACAGATGCTCGGCGAAGCTCTCGATCGCGAACTTGTGCGCCTTCGCGACGTCTTCCTGGGCTCGACGGCGTACGTTTTCAGTTTCCGCCTTCGCGCGCAGAAAGCTTTCCTGCAGCTCGGCGATCTTCGCCTGGGCTTCGGCGAGCGCCGTTTCGGCACCGACCGGCGCGGCTTGCTGCGCGTCGCCGGCCGCCGGGGCGGTTGCCGCGGCTGCCGCTGCGGCTGCGGCGGATTCAAGCGACGGCTCGTCCGCCGGCGTCGGGTTCTGGCTCGTCGGGTTCTCTTGCGTGTTTTCCATGTCGCTGAACGTTTTTCAATAAATAAGGAAGCAGACCAGGTCTGCGTGCTGGCAGGCGCGCAAGTCGTTGCGCACGCGCCACATGCCGAAGCACACCGGAAGTGCACGTGAGGGCCGGATCTGTGTTTTCAAGGGTCCCACGCGTCTTTTTTGCACCGCCACTGTGCCGGGGAAACTCACGGTTACAACCATTACCCGCGCGGCATCAGTTTGAAATTGAGCCAGTAAGGTAGCTGACCTACACTAGCAGTCATGCGCTGAGAGGACGTGTTTACCCTGACCGGCGCCCAACCGACTTGCCCGTTTCCGCAGCCGAACCCTCGCAGAGGAGTACCGTGAAACTGACCTTTGCAATATCGGTGGTCGCTCTGGTACTCATTGCCGGCACCACCACCATCTGCATGTCCGGAGCCGTCAACGACAATACGACGGAATACGGCGGCGTGCACGCAACGATGGAAGCGCTGTTCAATCCTCACGCACAAGTTTGTCGATAGTACGGCGATCGCGCTTGGTCGGACGGCCATGGAAGGCCGCCGCCGGTTCGCGAAAAACCCTCCGCCGCTCAAGCTCCGCCGTGCGCTGCGCGCGGCCCTCCGAAGTTTCTTCATAGAGCGTCTGCGCGATGCTGGCCGGTCCGCGCACATCGCACAGACCTCGCACCTCCACCTGCCAGATCACCGTCTCGATCGTGATCTCGACCCGATCGCCGACACGCACGTCCTTTGAGGCCTTGACCACCTCCCCGCCGATACGCACGCGCCCCTTCGCGACGGCGTCCGACGCTAGCGAGCGGGTCTTGAAGAAGCGGGCCGCCCACAGCCACTTGTCGATGCGCAGTTTCGCGGACGGTTCGGTCGAGATCTTGTAGTTCATGCCAGTTCGGTTCGGGAATAGTGCCTGACGCCTTGCCGCGCGGGCCGCCTCACGCGAGCGCGCCCGCGGGCAGCGACGCCTGCACGGGCCAGCCCTGCAGGTGCTGCGCGACGATTTCGCCCAATGCCGCGATCCACGCTTTCTCGCTGTTCAGGCACGCAATGCGGTGAAACTCCTTGCCGCCGGCGTGCAAGAACTCGTCGCGCACCTCCATGCCGATTTCCTCGATCGTCTCGAGGCAGTCGGCCGTGAAGCCCGGACAGAACACATCGACGCGGCGCACCCCGGCTTCACCCAGTTCCTTGAGGGTCGGCGCGGTGTACGGCTGCAGCCACTGGGCGCGCCCGAAGCGCGACTGGAACGTGACCCGGCATTCAGCCGGCGTCAATCCGAGCGCGTGCATGAGCAGCGCGGCGGTTTGCTGGCATTGGTCGTGATACGGATCGCCGAGATCGAGCGTGCGGCTCGGCACGCCGTGAAAACTCAGTACGAGCCGGTCGCCGGCGGCGAAGTCGGGTTGCCCGTGCGCGTGCCAGTAATGCTGAACCTGGGCGGCGAGCGCGGCAATATAGGCCGGATGGTCGTGATACGAGCGCACCGTGCGGATTTCGGGCTGGTTGCGCATGCGCGCTAGCGCCGCGAACACGGCATCGAACGCGGTGGCCGTCGTGGACGCCGAATACTGCGGATACATGGGCATGAGCAGGATGCGCTCCGCGCCTGCGAGCCGCAGCTGGTTGAGCATGGCCGGGATATCGGGCGTGCCGTAACGCATCGCGTAGTCGACCAGAACGGTGTAGTCGTTGAGCTGCAGCAGATGGCGCAGCGCATCGGTCTGCTTTTGCGTGTGCACGCGCAGCGGCGAGCCTTCCGTGGTCCACACGGCCGCGTATTTGCGCGCCGAGGAACGCCCGCGCAGCGGCAGGATCAGCGCTCGCAGCACGATCTGCCAGAGCGGCGCCGGAATTTCCACGACGCGCGGATCGGACAGGAACTGCGCCAGATAGCGGCGCACGGCACGCGGCGTGGGCGCGTCCGGCGTGCCGAGGTTGATCAGCAGCACGGCGACGCGATGCGCGCCGGCTGACTGCAGGGGCCGCTCCAGATCGAAACGCATAGGCGATGGATAGCGCCGCACAGGAGCACGGCAGCGTTCTCTCAAACGGTCATTATAGCCGCGGGGGCCGACGCGTCAGGCTGGCCGTTCGGCCAATGGCGCAAAGCGCGCCGCGCATGCATGATGAACCTAGTTCTGGCTTAACGCGAGCGAAAGGAGCCGTGCGGTGATATCGACGATCGGAATCACGCGGTTGTATGCCATGCGGGTCGGGCCGATCACGCCGAGCGTGCCGACAATCTTGCCGTTGACCTCGTACGGCGCGGTCACGACGCTCATCTCCTCGATCGGCACGAGGTTCGACTCGCCGCCAATGAAGATCTGCACGCCTTGCGCGTGGCTCGAGACGTCGAGCAACTGCAGCAGGCTGGTCTTCTGGTCGAAGACGTCGAAGAGCTTGCGCAGGCGTGCCATGTCCGAGGACAGGTCAGCGACTTCGAGCAGGTTGCGCTCGCCCGAGATCAGCACCGTTTCGCCGCCGTCGGCCACGTCCGTGCTCGCGGTCACCGCCGCGTGCATGAGGGTGGTCATGTCGCCGCGCAGCGCATCGATTTCCTCGCGCAGGCGGGTGCGCACCTCGTCGAACGAGAGACCGGCGAAATGCGCGTTGATGTAATTGGAGGCTTCGACCAGCTCCGAGGGCGAGAAGTCCCGCTGCGTCGCCATGATGCGGTTCTGCACGTCGCCTTCGGGCGTCACGATGATGAGCAGAATGCGCTTGTCCGACAGGCGCATGAACTCGATCTGCTTGAACACGTGGCTGCGGCGCGGCGTCAGCACGACGCCCGCGAACTGCGTGAGGTTCGACAGCACGCTCGCAGCGGCGGCCACGACCTTTTGCGGCTCGCCGGGGAGCAGCGTGGTCTTGACCGTGCGCATGACAGCGTCTTCGTCGGCGGAAGGCTCGACGGTGAGCATCGTGTCGACGAACAGGCGATAGCCGCGCGGCGTCGGTACGCGCCCGGCGGAGGTGTGGGGGCTGGAGACGAGGCCCAGCTCCTCGAGATCCGACATGACGTTGCGGATCGTCGCGGGACTGAGCTCGAGGCCCGAGTAGCGAGACAGCGTGCGCGAGCCGACCGGCTGACCTTCGGCGATGTATCGCTCGATCAGCGTCTTGAGGAGGGTTTGTGCACGGGGATCTAGCATGACGGCAAATTTTAACGCAATGGAGGCGGCGCCGCGAGACTTCGCGCCGCGCCGGCGGTGCTGTCATCACTACGTCATCATTCTAGCCAGAATTGCGCGCAACGCCCGTGCCCTCGTGGCCGCCGGGTGCCGCGGCAGTTCTTTTCATGATCTGTCTATGGTGTAATGCCGGCATGCAGATCCACAGCCAGTTCAAGACCGTCGCGCTCGTCGGGCGCAGCAATACCCAGGGCATCGGCGAACCGCTGATCGCCCTCGCCCGCTGCATTGCGAAGCTCGGCTTCGAGGTCGTGTTCGAAGCCCAGACCGCCCAGGAGATCGGCGCCGCGGACTATCCCGCGCTCCAGCCCGCCGAGATCGGCGCGCGCGCGGACGTCGCCATCGTGCTCGGCGGCGACGGCACGATGCTCGGCATCGGCCGCCAGCTCGCGCCGTATCGCACGCCACTGATCGGCATCAACCATGGCCGGCTCGGCTTCATCACCGACATTCCGTTCTCGGACATGCAGGAGGTCGTGCCGCAACTGCTCGCGGGCAGCTTCGAGCGCGAAGAACGCTCGCTGCTCGAAGCGCGCATCACGCGCGACGGCGATCCGATCTATCACGCGCTCGCATTCAACGACGTCGTCGTCAACCGCAGCGGCGTGTCGGGCATGGCCGAGCTGCGCGTGTACGTGGACGGCCGCTTCATGTACAACCAGCGCTCGGATGGCCTGATCGTCGCGACGCCGACTGGCTCGACCGCCTATGCGCTGTCCTCGAACGGGCCGCTGCTGCATCCGCAGTTGCAAGGCATCGTGCTCGTGCCGATCGCGCCGCACGCGCTGTCGAACCGGCCCATCGTGCTGCCCGACGACTCGAAAGTGAGCATCCAGATCATCGCCGGACGCGACGTCAACGTGAACTTCGACATGCAGTCGTTCACGTCGCTGCAACTGAACGACGTGATCGAGGTGCGCCGCTCGCGCCATACGGTGCCCTTCCTGCACCCGGTCGGCTACAGCTACTACGCCACGCTGCGCAAGAAGCTGCACTGGAACGAGCACCCGTCGCTGCAGGGCGATCCGGAAGACTGAAAGCGGGCCGCCAGGCCCACCCATCTGCCACCCACACGACCCTCATGCTCCGCCATCTCTCGATACGCGACTTCGTGATCGTCGCGGCGCTCGACCTCGAATTCGACAACGGCTTCACGGTATTCTCGGGCGAGACCGGCGCCGGCAAGTCCATTCTCATCGATGCGCTCGCGCTCACACTCGGCGCGCGCGCTGACGCGGGCGTCGTGTGCACCGGCGAGAGCCGCGCCGACATCACCGCCGAATTCGACGCGCCGCCGCTGGTCGCGCGCTGGCTCGACGAGCATGCGCTCGCACCGGCCGCCGACGACGGCGCCGCCGTCATGCTGCGCCGCGTGGTCGACAGCGGCGGCCGCTCGCGTGCGTTCATCAACGGCACGCCGGCCACGCTCGCGCAGCTGCGCGAAGTCGGCGAAATGCTCGTCGATATCCACGGCCAGCACGCGCACCAGTTGCTGATGCGCTCGGACGCGCAGCGCGAGCTGTTCGACACGCATGCCGGACTCATCGAGATGGCGGCCGCCGTCACGCGCGGCTGGCGCGCGTGGCGCGAGGCGGCGCAGGCCGTGGAGACCGCCCAGTCGCGCGACCGCGAACTGCAGCTCGAGCGCGAGCGGCTCGCGTGGCAACTCGCGGAACTCGACAAGCTCGCGCCGCAGCCAGGGGAGTGGGAGGAAATCAACGCCGAGCATTTACGGCTCTCGCATTCGGCCAATCTGATCGACGGCGTGCAAGGCGCGCTCGCCGCCCTCTCCGAGTCCGACGACGCCATGATTTCGCAGTTGGGCTCGATCGTCTCGAAGCTGCGCGATCTCGCCGAGATCGATCCGGCGCTCGGCGACGCGCTCGCCGCGCTCGAACCCGCGTCGATCCAGCTACAGGAAGCCGCGTATTCGTTGAGCCACTATGCGCAACGACTCGAACTCGATCCCGGGCGGCTCGCCCAGGTCGAGAAGCGGCTCGATGCGCTCCATTCGAGCGCCCGCAAGTTCCGTCTGAAGGCCGAGTCGCTGCCCGAAGAGCACGCGGCGCGGCGCGAGCAGCTCGCGAAGCTCGACGCGGCCGCCGACCTCGACGGCCTGCGCGCGGCGGCCAGCCGTGCGCACGATGCGTACACGGCCGAGGCGAAGCTCCTCACCAAGGCGCGCGTGAAGGCGGCCAAGGCGCTCGGCGCGGCAGTCACGCAGGGCATGCAGGAGTTGTCGATGGCGGGGGGAAGTTTCGAGGTCGCGCTCGTGCCGCTCGCCGAGGGTGGTGCGCACGGCCTCGAACAGATCGAGTTTCGCGTCGCGGGTCACGCGGGCGTACCGCTGCGCCCGCTCGCGAAGATCGCCTCGGGCGGCGAGCTCGCGCGGATCAGCCTCGCGCTGGCCGTCATCGCGAGCGCGGCGAGCCCGACGCCAACCCTGATCTTCGACGAAGTCGATACCGGCATCGGCGGTGGCGTCGCCGAAGTGGTCGGGCGCCTGCTTCATCAACTCGGCCGCGAGCGGCAGGTGTTGTGCGTCACCCACTTGCCGCAAGTGGCCGCACGTGGCGATCATCACTTCCAGGTCGCGAAGTCGGGGAACGGCCAGGGCGGCACGGTCAGCGTCGTCACGCCGCTCGATCGGACGGGACGCGTCGAGGAAGTCGCGCGCATGCTGGGCGGGCTCGAAATCACGGCCACCACGCGGCGCCACGCGAAGGAAATGCTGGCGGCCTGAGCGCGCTTCGCGGCGCGAACCCACGAAGCTCAACGAAAGGCTCCACAAGCGGGCGCCACAAGCGCACCCGCTACGCTCAGTGCGCCTCGCCGAACACACGCCGCCACAGCGCCAGCACCGCCGCGCGCTCGCCTTCGACGCGCGCCGGCGCAACCCGCGCCGCCTCCATCCCGTCGAGCCGCAACTGATGCTGCAGCTTGCGGTAGAGCCGGTACGCCGCGCCGATCGTATCGGCCTCTTCCTCGCTCATCAAACCGAAACGCGACACCTCGCGCAACAGCGCGATATTGCCGGTATTGCGGATCAGTTCGGGGTCCTGCGCCGCGTGCAGCAGCACCCAGTACTGGACGAGAAATTCGATGTCGACCATGCCGCCGCGATCGTGCTTGAGGTCGAACAGCTCGGTACGGTTCGGATGTCCGTCCTCGACGCGCTGGCGCATCTCGACGATCTCCTTCGCGAGCGGCGCCGCGTCGCGCGGGGTCGTCAGCACCTGCACGCGAATCGCTTCGAACTGCGCGCCGATCTGTGCATCGCCCGCGCCGAAGCGCGCGCGCGTGAGCGCCTGGTGCTCCCAGACCCAGGCCGTGTTGGCCGCGTCGCCCTCGCGCAGCTGGTAGCGCCGGAACGCGTCGAGGTCGGTCACGAGCAATCCCGACTCACCGTTCGGACGCAAGCGCAGGTCGACATCGAACAGCGTGCCCGCGCCAGTCGCCGTCGTGAGCCACGTGATCAGGCGGCGCGCGAACATCGCGTAGATGTCCGCCGCGCGTTCGTCATCGTCGTCGTAGAGGAAGATGAGGTCGAGGTCCGACGCGTAGCCGAGTTCCTTGCCGCCCAGCTTGCCGTAGGCGATCGCCGCAAAGCGCGGCACCTCGCGATGGCGCTTGGCAAACTGCCGCCACACCGCCTCGATCGTCACGTCGAGCACGGCGTCGGCCAGCTCCGAGAGCCGGTCGCTCACGTGCTCGACCGAGAGCCGGCCGGCCAGATCGATGAGCAGAATGCGGAACACCTCGGCCTGGTGCGCGTGGCGCAACAGATCCATCTGTTGTTCGACATCGGCGGCCGCCGCGAGCCGCGCGCGCAACAGGCGCTTGAACTCGGGCCAGTCGAACGGGCTCGCCATCACTTCGTCGTCGAGCAGTTCGTCGAGCAGTTGCGGATGGCGAATCAGATAGCCCGCCGCCCAGCGCGACGCGCCGAGCACCTTGAGCACGCGATTGAGCGCATCGGGATACTCGGTGAGCAGCGCGAGGTAGGCGCCGCGCCGGCTCACCGCTTCGAGCAGGTCGAACATGCGCGCCATCGTGTCGCCGCGGCGCTCGGCGGGCAGCACCGTGCGCGCGGCGCCGAGCGCGCGCTGCGCGACGCTGTCGAAACGCTCGCGGCTGCGCTCGGGCAGCCCCGCATAACGCGACGACTGCCACAGCCCGCGCAGGCGCGCGAGGAGCGGCGCGGGCTCGTCGAAGCCGAGTTCGACGAGACTCGCGTTGAGCGCCTCGTCGCCCTCCTCGACCAGCGCCGTGCTCCAGACTGCCGCCGCCGCGCCGTCCTCGGATGCGCCACGGCCGCCCTGGCCGCCCGCCTTGTCGGCGAAGATCTGGTCGAACTGCTGCTCGACCTTCTCGCGATGCTCGTTGAGCACGGCAAGCAGTGCGTCGTAATCGTCGAAACCGAGCGAGCGGGCCAGCGCCTCGCGCTCCTCGGGCGCAACGGGCATCGCGTGAGTCTGTGCATCGTCGCGATACTGCAGACGATGCTCGAGATCGCGCAAGAAGCGATAGGCGCGCGTGAGATCGGTGCAGACCTCGGGCGCGACCAGCCCGCGCGCCGCCGCGTACTGGAGCACGGCGAGCGTCGGGCGCACGCGAAAGCCCGCGTCCTGGCCGCCGCGGATCAGCTGGAACACTTGTGCGCTGAACTCGATCTCGCGGATGCCGCCGCGCCCGAGCTTCACGTCGTCGGCCTTGTCGGGGCGCATCGACGCGCGGCGCTGCGCTTCCTGGCGAATCTGCACATGCAGCGAGCGGATAGCGCTGATCACGCCGAAGTCGAGATAGCGCCGGTAGACGAACGGCTTCACGAGCGCGTCGAGCTGGCGCGCGAGCCGCAGCGCCGGCTCGCTCTCCTCCTCCGAGACGAGCCGCCCCTTGATCCACGCGTAGCGCTCCCACTCGCGGCCCTGCACGTAGAAGTACTCTTCGAGCATGCCGAGGCTGCACACGAGCGGACCCGAATCGCCGTTGGGACGCAGGCGCATGTCGACGCGAAACACCTGACCGTCGGCAGTCACATCGTTCAACGCCGCAATGAGGCGCTTGCCCACGCGTGTGAAGAAGTCCTGAGTGGCAATGGGCGAGCGCTGGCCGCCGGTGGTCTCGCCGTCGTCTTCATAGACGAAGATGAGGTCGATGTCCGACGAGACGTTGAGCTCGCGCCCGCCGAGCTTGCCCATGCCGACCACGCCCAGTGTCAAGCGCTCGCCGTTCGGTCCGCGCGGCTCGCCGAAGAGCGTCTCGAGGTCGGCGCTCACGACCGCGAGCGCGCGCTGGATCGCGACCTCGGCGAGATCGGTCATCGCGCCAGTCACTTCGGCCACGTCGGCGACACCGCCCAGGTCGCGCTCCATCACCGCGCAAAAGACTTCGGCGCGCAGCTGGCGCAGGGCCTTCTTCAGTTGCTCGTCGGTGAGCGGTGCGGCCGTCGCGCCACTTTGCACAGAGGCGCACAGCTCGTCGAGACGGGCCTCGATGTGCGAGCGCGTGAGCGGCTCGGCCGCGAGGCTCGCGACGAGCGCGGCCAGTTCGGGGCGCGCCGCGTAGACACGCGCCGCATAACGGGAATAGTTGGAACTGAGAAGCGCAATGTCAGTCATCAAAGGTCTGGCTCGCTGGTTGCTCTGCAGCTGGAAGGCAGGGCATCCGCCAGGCCGGCGTGAACGCGCGCATGTTGCAATGAGGCTGCGAGGTCCGCCGGATGGCCGAAGCCGGGCCCCCGTGTGATACATTTCGTGGTCAGAACGCAACGCTACCATACCCCACCCGCCGCAGCATGTCCGAGCGAAACGATTCCGCCGGCCCGCATCAAGCCGGACAGGCCAGCATCGGGGCAAGGTCCGATACGCCGCCCCCGAGGGACCATGTAGAACACGTCGTGCTACGCCATGTGCTGCGCGTCGTGCTCGCGTTCGCGCTCGTCGTCTACTTTATCGTCGCGGTGCTGCTGCTCGGTCTGCGCTATGTGGTGCTGCCGCATGTCGATGCGCTGCGGCCCCGCATCGAGGCGATCGTCTCCGAGAAGATCCACGCCGACTTTCGCATCGGGCGGCTCGCCCCGCACTGGTCCGGCTTCCAGCCCGGCATCGACGTCACCGACCTCACGATCCGCGACCGCAACGGCACGCTCGCGCTCAACGTGCCGCACGCGAGCGCGAGCGTCGCGTGGCGCTCGCTGATCCTGCTGGAGCCATTGCTCTCGAGCGTCGTGGTCGAGCGGCCCAACGTGCTGATCGAACGCGATGACGACGGCACGCTGCTCGTCGCCGGCGTGCCGATGCCGACGGCGCACACGGGCAACGCCACCTTCACGACCTGGCTCTTGCGCCAGCAAGCGATCGTGCTGCGCGGCGGCACGCTGCGCTGGCGCGACGCGACGCGCGATGTGCCCGAACTCGCGCTCTCCGATCTGCGCCTCGCGATCCTCAACGATGGCTACGAGCACCGCTTCGCGTTGCAGGCGCCAAGCGAAGGCAGCCTGCTGCACGGCCCGCTCGACTTTCGCGCGAGCTTCACGCACGCACACGGCACCGTCGCCGGCAAGCCGTCCGAATGGCAGGGCGACGCCTATCTGTCGACCGGTCCGGTGGACTTGCCCACGCTCGCGCGCTACGTCGACCTGCCGATCGCCACCTATGCTGGCCGCATCAACAACACCATCTGGGCGAACTTCGCGCATGGCCGATTGCTCTCGGCGCACGGCGTGCTCGACGGCCGCGATGTCGCGCTGCGTGTGCGCGCGACCCAGCCGCGCCTCGACTTGCCGATTGCGCACTTCGACTGGCAAGTGGGCACGAGTCCCGGCGACTACACGCTCAAGCTCACGGACTTTCACGCCGAGCTTGGCCAGCCGCCGCTCGACGACGGCACGCCGCTCACCCGTGCGCTCGCGCTCTCGACGCTCTCGGCGCACTTTCGCCAGCAGAACCTCCAGCATGGCCAGTTGCTCAGCGTGACGGGCGACCGCATCGATCTCGGCATCCTCGCCGAGTTCATGCGCGCGCTGCCGCTGCCGGGCCGCGTGCTCAACGCGCTCGTGCGCTTCAATCCGCGCGGTCTCGTCGCCAACTATGACCTCGCGCTCGAGCGCGCCAAGCCCGAGTCGGGCGAAGCCGCCGCCGAGCAGCGCACCTCGAGCGTCGAACCGGTCGTCCATTACCGCTTCAAGGCCGATCTCCAGGGCATCAGCGTCGCCGCCCAGGAGCCGCCGCCGGGGCTCACGCCGCGCAACCATCCGCGCGCCGGTCTGCCCGGTTTCGAGAACCTGTGGGGGCACATCGACGCCGACGAAGCGCGCGGCACGATCTCGCTCGACACCTCGAACGTCGCCGTCACGCTGCCCGGTGTGTTCGACGATCCGCGCCTCACCTTCGACCGCCTCACCGGCGCCGCCAACTGGACGGTCGCGCCAGAGCGCGCGCCGGGCGAAACCCATAAGGCCTTCCAGGTGAACGTCCAGCAACTCGGCGTCGCCAACGCCGACGCGCGCGCGACCATGAGCGCGAGCTACGCGAACCCCGGCCACGGACGCGGCTCGCTCGACCTCAAGGCGCAGTTCGACCATGCCGAGGTCAACCGCATCGCGCGTTACCTGCCGACCAGCATCAGCGAGAAGCTGCGCGTCTATCTCGGCCATGGGCTGCAAGGCGGTGTCTCGAAGGGCGGCACGATCGAGATTCACGGCGACCTCACGAAATTCCCGTACTCACGCGACCCCGAGGCGGGCCAGTTCCGTATCGTCGCGCCGTTCACGGGCGGACGCTTCGACCCGACGCCGTTCCCGCCGAAGACCCTGCGCAACGGCGCGCCCAACGTGTGGCCGGCGTTCGATCGCATCGACGGCGTGTTCTCGCTCAAGGAGAACAAGCTGCGCTTCGACGTCGCGCGCGGCTACTACCACAGCGTCGTGCTGACCGGCGTGTCCGGCCGCATCGACGATCTCGGCACCCGGGCCTCCGATCTCGTCATCAGCGGCAACGGGCGCGGGCCGCTCGCCGAGATGCTCGACTATGCGAACAACAGCTCGATCGGCTACCTGACCAAGCACGTCGGCGAAAAGGTGCATGCGCAAGGACCGGCGACGCTCGCGCTCAAGCTCGATATCCCGCGCGTGCCCAAGCCGAAGGTCAAGGTCGAGGGCTCACTCGGCTTCCTCGGCAACCAGCTCGCGGCCGACAACGTGCCGCCCGTCTCGAACCTCACCGGCACGGTGCGCTTCTCGAACCGCAGCGCCCAGGTCGAGCACCTGGCGGCGCGCTTTCTCGGCGGCGACTTGCACGCCGATGGCGGCCTGAGCGAAGACGGCCGCTACGCGCTCGACCTGTCGGGCCACGTGGCGATCGACGCGGCGCGCGGCCTCGGTCTGCACGGGCCGGCCGCAGCCGCGCTCGGCGTGATGAGCGGACGCGCACCCTACGCGCTCAATGTGCGCGGCGCGCGCGGCCGGCTGCCGGATGTGACGGCAAGTTCCGACCTGACCGACCTTGCACTCGATTTGCCCGCGCCGTTCGGCAAGAGCGCCGGCACGCCGATGCCGTTGCGCCTGTCGTTCCAGCCCGGCACCGGCGACGATCCGAAGAAGGCCGGCATGCAGCACGCCGAACTCACCTTCGGGCCGGTCGCGGCACGTTACGAATTGCGCCACGTGCCGGGCAAGCCGCCCGAGGTGGTGCGCGGCGCGATCGGCGTGAACCGCCCGGCGGACCTGCCGTCCGAAGGCGTGACCGCGGCGGTCGACTTGCCGACCTTCGATGCCGATGCGTGGCGTCATGTGTTCGTGCAACTGCGTGCCGCGGCGGGATTGGCGCCGATGGTGTCGGGTAGCGCCGTTGCGGTGCCTGCGCAGTCTGCGGGCAGCCGGAGCGGCGACGCTCGCGCGGCGGGTGGGTCCTCAGGTGAGCCGGTGGGTTCGAATGCGGGTGTGGCGGCGGGTGCATCGGTTGGGTCGGTTGGGCACGCCGCACAAGCAGCGCCCGTCGCTCCAGTCGCGGCAGTCGCACCGGCTACGCCAATCGCAGCGGCCGCGTCGATCGACGCGGCCAAACCCGTTGCGCCGCCAGGCGGCGCCGGAAACGAAGCGAACCGCGCCAGCGCGAAGGCAGCTGCAGCTGCCGCACCGTCCACGACGACAGCGTCGACGATCGCCGCCGTGCCATCGGCCCCGGCCAGCGCACCCGACAACGCCGCGCTCGAAAACGCAGCGATCCCGCCCGCGCCGTCGGCCAGCGCTGCCACGGCCGCCCCGGCCGCCGCTGCCAGCACGCAAGCGGCGGCGCCGGGCGAAGCAGCCACCCCGGCCGCCTCGCCGCTCCTGCCGTCCGGCGCCTTCGCGCAATATCTGCCGTCGCGCTTCGCCGTCCACGTCGGCAATCTGACGTTGCTCAAGCGGCACTGGGAAAACCTCGTCGTCGGCGCCTCGCGCAGCGGCAACCAGTGGCAGGCCAACATCGCGTCGAATCAGGTCTCCGGCCACCTGTCCTGGCACCCCGGCGCGACGCCGGGCGCGCCCGGCACGCTGCAGGCAAGGCTCGCGCGCCTCGTCGTGCCGGCCGCGACCGAGAACGACCTGCTCGGCCAGGCGATCTCCGCGCCCGCGCAGAACATGCCCGCCATCGACCTCGTCGTGAACCAGCTGATCGTGCGCGGCCGCGATTTCGGCCGCCTGCAGGTCGACGCGCATAACTTCGACGACGCCGGCGTGCCGGTCTGGCAGCTCGACGCACTCGACATCAGCAACCCGGCCGCGCATCTCACCGCCAGCGCGAACTGGCGCAACGCGGACAATCTCGATGCCACCGGCAACGATCCGCAGTCGCGCCGCACCGCCATCGACTTTCGTCTCGACATCAAGGACGCCGGCGCGCTGCTCGAACGCGCGGGCCTGCCGCGCACGCTCAAGGCGGGCGTCGGCACGCTCACCGGCAACGCCAACTGGCAGGGCGGCCCGACGCGCATCGACTACCCGACGTTCAACGGCAATCTCACCGTCGATCTGCGTCACGGCCAGATCCTCAAGGTCGATCCGGGCGTCGCCAAGCTGCTCGGCGTGCTGAGCCTGCAAAGCCTCGCGCGCTACGCGACGATGGACTTCCGCGACGTGATCGGCGAAGGCCTGCCGTTCGAGAGCGTCACCGGCACCGGGCAGATCCAGAACGGCATCGCCAGTACGCATGACTTCAAGATGATCACGGCGCCCGCGCGCGTCGAAGTCGGCGGCACCATCGATCTCGCCCACGAGACCCAGGCGCTGCGCGTGCACGTCGCCCCGACGGTCAGCGTCGGCGCGGGCGTGATCGCCGCGGCCGTGATCAATCCGCTGATCGGCCTCGGCGCGCTGGTCGCCGATTTCGCGCTGTCGCACTCGATCGAGACAGCGCTCGCGATGAACTACCAGATCACCGGCTCGTGGTCGAAACCGCACGTCGAGCGGGTGCACGGCGATCAGGGTAAGATGGGCAATCAGCCGGCGCCCGCGGCGATCTCGCACTGATCCGTGATGCGGTGCGGGACGCGTACCAAAGGCGCAGCAGTTTTTCCCGGGGTAATCCAGATCAGTCGATGAGCGAATCTCCAAGCCAGTCCACGCCGTTTCGTGTCGCCGCGCTGCAGATGGTGAGCACGCCCGATCGCGAGCGCAATCTCGCCGAAGCCGACCGCCTTATCGCCGAAGCCGCCGCGGCCGGCGCGCAACTCGTGTTGCTGCCCGAATATTTCTGCTTCATGGGCCACAAGGACAGCGACAAGCTCGCCATCCGCGAGCCCCACGGCGACGGCCCGATCCAGCGCTTTCTCGCCGAAGCCGCGCGCCGGCACGGCGTCTGGGTAATCGGCGGCACGCTGCCGCTCGTCGCGCCCGAGCCGACGCGCGTCCTCAACACGACGCTCGTGTTCACGCCTGAAGGCACCGAGGCGGCACGCTACGACAAGATCCACCTGTTCAACTTCGAGAAAGGCGAGGAATCGTTCGACGAAGCGCGCACGATCCGCCCGGGCGCCGAGGTGCGCACGTTCGACGCGCCATTCGGCCGGGTCGGCCTGTCGGTCTGCTACGATTTGCGCTTTCCCGAGCTGTACCGGCGCATGGGCGACTGCGCGCTGATCGTGGTGCCCGCCGCCTTCACGTACACGACCGGGCGCGCGCATTGGGAATTGCTGCTGCGCGCCCGTGCCGTCGAAAACCAGTGTTACGTGCTCGCTGCGGCCCAGGGCGGCAAGCACGAGAACGGCCGGCGCACCTGGGGCCACAGCATGCTGATCGATCCTTGGGGCGACATCGTCGACGTGCTCGACGAAGGCGCGGGGATCGTGATCGGCAATCTCGACACCGCCCGTAGCGCCGAAGTGCGCGCGAGCCTGCCCGCGTGGCGGCATCGCGTGCTCGACTGAGACTGAATGAACCCGCCGATGCGCCTGCCGTCTTCGTCGCTCCCGACTTGCAATCCGGCCCGGCGGCCCGAACTTCGTAATCGAACTCTCAATACACTGCCCGCATGAACATCATCGAACCAGGAATTCGCAATCTCGCGACTGCGAAGGACGTGCTCCTCACGCCGTACGGCCTCGACGAGGCAGTGCTCACGCGCACGCTCGGCGAAATCTTCACTCATCGCGTCGATTACGCCGACCTGTACTTCCAGGCGACGCGCAGCGAGGCATGGAGCCTCGAGGAAGGCATCGTCAAATCGGGCAGCTTCAGCATCGACCAGGGCGTCGGCGTGCGCGCCGTGTCCGGCGAGCGCACGGCGTTCGCGTACTCGGACGACCTCTCGCCCGAAGCGATCCGCCAGGCGGCCATCGCCACGCGCTCGATCGCGAAAGCCGGCGGCGGCAAGCAGAAGATCAAGGTGGCCACCTCGCTCAAGGGCGTCGCGGGCCGCGATCTGTATCTGCCGTCCGACCCGCTGCATTCGCTCGAAGCCACCGAAAAAGTGAAGCTGCTCGAGCGCATCGAGCAGATGGCGCGCTCGCGCGATCCGCGCATCAAGCAAGTGATGGCCGCGCTCGCCGGCGAATACGACATCGTGCTGGTCGCGCGCAGTGACGGCGTGCTCGCCGCCGATGTGCGTCCGCTCGTGCGCGTGTCGGTCACCGTGATCGCCGAGCACGACGGCCGCCGCGAAATCGGCAATGGCGGCGGCGGCGGTCGCTTCGATTACGGCTACTTCACCGACGACGTGCTGTCGAAGTACGTCGACGACGCCGTCCACGCGGCGCTCGTGAACCTCGACGCACGCCCGGCCCCGGCCGGCGCGATGACCGTCGTGCTCGGACCGGGCTGGCCCGGCGTGCTGCTGCACGAGGCGATTGGCCACGGACTCGAGGGCGACTTCAACCGCAAGGGCTCGTCGGCGTTCGCGGGCCGCATCGGCGAACGCGTGGCGGCCAAGGGCGTCACGGTCGTCGACGACGGCACGCTGCCGAACCGCCGTGGCTCGCTCAACATCGACGATGAAGGCAACCCGACGCAGTGCACGACGCTGATCGAAGACGGCATCCTGAAGGGCTACATCCAGGATTCGCTCAACGCGCGCCTGATGAAAATGCCCGTCACCGGCAACGCGCGCCGTGAATCGTACGCTGCGCTGCCGATGCCGCGCATGACCAACACCTACATGCTCAACGGCGACAAGGACCCGCTGGAAATCCTCGCCTCCGTGAAAAAGGGTCTGTACGCGGTCAACTTCGGCGGCGGCCAGGTCGACATCACGAACGGCAAGTTCGTGTTCTCGGCCTCCGAGGCGTACATGATCGAGGACGGCAAGATCACGTACCCGGTCAAGGGCGCGACGCTGATCGGCAGCGGCCCGGAATCGCTCAAGTACGTGAGCATGATCGGCAACGACATGAAGCTCGACAGCGGCGTCGGCGTGTGCGGCAAGGAAGGCCAGAGCGTGCCGGTCGGCGTCGGCCAGCCGACCCTGCGCATCGACCGCATGACGGTGGGCGGCACGGTCTGATCGATGCGCGGCGATGCGGAATTTTCGCATCGCCGCGCATGATACGAGCGCGATTTTGATCGCTCATGCGGGAATTCCGCATTTTTGACGAGTGACGCTTGCCACGCTCATCCTGCTCGGGTTATAAAGGCGGTCAACCCTTTAGACGAACTTACGTTCACTACGCATTCCGCCATGTTCGCCACGAAGTTTTATTTTTACTTTTTCTGGCATCTCAGACCGCTGGCGGATCGAGAGGGTTGATAGCACGCGCAACACCCCGAATACACGAGAAACCGCCAGCGAGACTGGCGGTTTTTTTTTGTCCCCACCAGCCGAGCAGCAACTTCATTTAACCGACTTGCCTGAAGCACCGTCCGCGAAAAAACGCCGACACGCTACGAAACGGATCAGGAGAAACGACCATGCCCCCGCACAACACCGACGATGTCCGCATTCGCGAGCTCAAGGAACTCACGCCGCCCGCCCACCTGATCCGCGAATTCCCGTGCTCCGAGCCGGTGTCGAACCTGATCTACAACGCGCGCCGGTCGATGCACCGCATCCTGCACGGCATGGATGACCGTCTGATCGTCGTGATCGGACCGTGCTCGATCCACGACACCAAGGCGGCGATGGAATACGCGAACCGCCTCGTGCACGAGCGCAAGCGCTTCGCAAACGACCTCGAAATCGTCATGCGCGTGTACTTCGAGAAACCGCGCACGACGGTGGGCTGGAAGGGACTCATCAACGATCCGTTCCTCGACAACAGCTTCAAGATCAACGACGGACTGCGCACGGCGCGCGAGCTGCTCATGCATATCAACGAACTCGGCCTGCCCGCCGGCACCGAGTATCTCGACATGATCAGCCCGCAGTACATCGCCGACCTGATCTCGTGGGGGGCCATCGGCGCGCGCACGACCGAGTCGCAAGTCCACCGTGAACTCGCCTCGGGCCTGTCGTGTCCGGTCGGTTTCAAGAACGGCACCGACGGCAACGTGAAGATCGCCGTCGATGCAATCAAGGCCGCTTCGCAGCCGCACCATTTCCTCTCGGTCACGAAGGGCGGCCATTCGGCGATCGTCTCGACCGCCGGCAATGAGGACTGCCACGTGATCCTGCGCGGCGGCAAGACCCCGAACTACGACGCCGAGAGCGTCAACGTCGCCTGCGCCGATATCGGCAAGGCAGGACTTGCCGCGCGCCTGATGATCGATGCGAGCCATGCCAACAGCTCGAAGAAGCACGAGAACCAGATTCCCGTGTGCGCGGACATCGGCCGCCAGATCGCCGCGGGCGACGAGCGCATCGTCGGCGTGATGGTCGAGTCGCATCTCGTCGCGGGACGCCAGGATCTCAAGGAAGGTTGCGAGCTCACCTATGGGCAGAGCATCACCGATGCGTGCATCAACTGGGAAGAAAGCCTCGGCGTGCTCGAAGGGCTCGCCGAGTCCGTGCGCCAGCGACGTGTGGCGCGCGGTAGCGGGAACTGAGCGCTAGTGCGGGAGTTGGCGGTCTGAACCGCGCTCGAAACAGGTAAAACCCGGCCAGATTCGTGACCGGGTTTTTTTAGGTTCATCGACGATTACCGGGGAACGCGGCGCGGATCTTCAGGAAGAAGTACTCCTCGTCGCGGTAGCCGTAAGCTCGCCGCTTGATGACCTTGATGGTGTTGTTGATCCCTTCGACGATGCTGGTGTTCAGCGCATGGCGGCAGCGCGCCACAATCCCGTGCCAGTAGCCTTGCAGGCGCCGGGCGAACAGTTGCAGAGCGTCAATTCCGCTTTGCCGGGCTTGCTCGAGCCATTGCTCCCAGGCCTCTTGTGCCTGGGTGGGGTTACGCTGGAACCACAGACGCTTGAGCTCGTCACGCAGCACGTAGACACACATCAACGGCTCATTGGCCGCCAGTAATTCCTTCAGGTGCACCGACTGGTCGGGCTTCAGATTGCGGTGGTTGCGCAGCAGCAGCCAGCGGCTGGACTTCAGGATCTTGCGCGCGGGCCGGTCATGGCGAAGCTGGTTGGCCTGATCGACCCGTACCCGGTCGATCACTTCGCGTCCGTATTTGGCCACCACATGAAACAGGTCGTAGACGATTTCAGCCTGCGGGCAATGTGCGTTGATCTCCAGCTCGTAGGCCGTTGTCATGTCGATTGCAACCGCCTCGATGCGCTCAGCAACGCCCGCCGGCAACTGTTCGAAGAAGGCCCGGGCCGTCTCGCGTGAGCGTCCCTGTCCGATCCAGAGCACCTGCCGGCCCACAGGATCGACCACCACCGTGGCGTAACGATGGCCTTTATGGAGCGCAAACTCGTCCATCGCCAGGTAGCGGATGGTCGACCAGTCTGGCTCGACCACACGCGCACGCAAGCGCATCTTGTCGATCGATTTGACCGTGTGCCAGCCCAGACCGTAGAAAGCCGCCACCGCCTGTACGCTGGCCGCCTGCAGCAGCTTCTCGCACGCCTTCGCAAAACGCTCGGTCACCCGCTGATAACGGCCCAGCCAGTCCAGCTTCTCCAGCCGTGGGCCACCGCAGTGCTCACACCAGACCCGCCGGCGCGGGACATGCAGCACGACCCGGTACTCAAACAGGGGTAGATCGCGCACTCGCCGCACGGTGGTCTCGTGGATCTGCTGGCAACGCGCGCCGCACTGCTCGCAGTACATGACCTTGCCGGCCGGCTTCAGATACAGCGACAGCGTATGACCTTCACCTTGCGGCCATTCCACGCGCTCAAGCCGGTAACCCGTCCAGCAACCCAATGCCTGAAGTGCCTTGCGATCGAGCAACTCTGCCTCCTGAGCTTCATCAAGTCAGGCCTCAGGGTACTCAACTACTCCTTCATGCTCCACGGTTTCCTGCGATGAACCTTTTTTTATGGCGGAGCGGCTTTGCAGTTCAGTCGAGCATGCCCGAACCGAAGATCTCGGTATGGATGCGCCCGGGCTCGACGCCGAGCGTGACCAGCACGTTGCGCTGCGCCAGCATGAACGGCGCCGGTCCGCACAGGTAGTAGTCGGCGTCGGGCAACAGCAGCTCCTCGATCAGCCGGAAGTCGAGACGCCCCTCGAAGTCGTAGTCGACGCCCTTGCGATCGGCCGAACTCGCGTATTCGTAGAACACCGCGCGCTTCACACGCGGGTGTTCGGCGACGATGCCCTTCAACCAGTTGTCGAACGCGTGCACGCCGCTGTTGCGACACGCGTGCACGAACGCCACTTCGCGCTTGCAGCCTTCGGCAGCGAGCGTCGCAAGCATCGACACCATCGGCGTGATGCCGACGCCGCCGCTCACGAGCACCACCGGCGTGGTCTTCGCGCGATCGAGCTTGAACTCGCCCGTCGGCGCGCTCACGCGCACGACCGTGCCGACTTCGACGCCATCGTGCAGCAGATTCGAGACATGGCCGGGCTCGGCGCCGTCGCGACCCACTTCGCGCTTGACCGAAATGCGCAGCCAGCGGTCGTTCGGTGCATCGGACAGACTGTACTGACGCGGCTGGTCCACGCCGAGTTGTTCGACGAAGCGGGTGACGCTCACGTACTGGCCCGGCTCGAAACGCCCCGCCGACGAGCCATCGGCCGGCGCGAGATAGAACGACGTGATTTCTTCGCTTTCCACGTGCTTGCGGATCACCTTGAACGGACGCAAGCCACTCCAGCCCGCACCGTCGTATAGCTTCTGCTCGACGCCGATCAGAATCTGCGCAAGCTGCTGATAAGCCAGTTCCCATGCAGCGAGCGTGGCTTCGTCGACAGCATCGCCGAGCACATCGACGACCGCGCCAAGCAAGTGCTCGCCGACGATCGGATAGTGCTCCGGACGGATATTGAGGCTCACATGCTTGTGCGCGATGTGCGTGACGGCCTCGCCGAGCGCGCCGAGATTGTCGATGTTCGCAGCGTAGGCATAGACCGCCCGCGCCAATGTCTCGGGCTGGCTGCCGCTCTTCTGATGAGTCTGGTTGAACAGGTTCTTGAGCTCAGGATGAGCGCTCAGCATCCGTGCATAAAAGTGTTTCGTGATCTTGCTGCCGTGTTCAGCGAACACCGGTGCTGTCGCCTTGACGCGAGCCATCTGATCGGGGGTAAGTGCAGTCATCGCCTCTCCTTTAAACATTCACAAACAATACATGTTTAATGAGGCGCGCCGACCCGGACATTTTGTCGCAGGCCCTTTGCGCGACTTTCGTACGGTTGCGCCGATTCCTTTGACGCAAATTCCGCCCTGCGTCGCCGCTGCCCGGGCTTGAGGTCAGTTAGTTGCGTTGCCTCGGTCGTGCCGCCACAGTACGTCGGTGCCACCCTGCGCGCGATTGAGCACGCGCGCCAACACGAACAGCAGATCCGAGAGCCGGTTCACGTAACGACGAGGCGCATCGGCGAGTTGCGCCTCGGCCCCGCTCGCGCCGAGGGCGACGATCGAACGCTCGGCGCGCCGGCAAACCGTCCGGCAGACATGGGAGACCGCGGCAGCGCGCGAGCCGCCCGGCAAAATGAACTCCTTGAGCGGCGGTAGCGTCGCGTTCCACGCGGCGAGCCAGCCGTCGAGCTCGGCAAGCCTCGCATCCGTGATGAACGTATGGCCGGGCATGCACAGCTCGCCGCCAAGATCGAACAGATCGTGCTGAATCGACGTGAGCGCCGTGCGCACGTCATCGGGCAACGACTCGCACAGCAACACGCCGATGTTCGAATTGAGTTCATCGACGTCGCCGATCGCGGCGATCCGCGCGTCGTCCTTGCGCACGCGGGAGCCGTCGCCGAGGCCCGTGGTGCCGTCGTCGCCGGTGCGCGTGACGATCTTGCTGAGGCGATTACCCATGATGGAGATCCTTGCTGGTTCGGGAAAGCACGGTGCCGCAGCGCTGCGGTCCGCATGTGGCGCCCATTATAGATTTCGCGCCGAAGCTTGCCCCGCGTCGTCCACGGGGCTGGGGGCTTGGGCGTAAAATGGAATGTCGTCGGTGCGACGACTACTCGAAGCATTAGATCGAAGGAGACCCCCGCGTGAATCACCCCGCGACGCCTGCATCGGCACGCCGCCCGTTCCCCGCTGAACTGCTCAATCAACTGGTCGCCGCGTTCGGCGAGCGGGTTTCCACCGCGCAGGCCGTACGTGCGCACCACGGCCGCGACGAGTCGCCTTTCGATCCACAACTGCCCGACGCCGTGGTCTTCGCGCGCAGCACCGAAGAAGTCCAGACCGTCGTCGAGCTGTGCGCACGGCACGACGTCCCGATCATTGCCTACGGCAGCGGCTCTTCGCTCGAAGGGCATTTGCTCGCCGTGCAGGGCGGCGTGTCGATCGACCTCTCCGAAATGAACCGGGTCCTGTCGATCAACGCCGAGGATCTCACCGTCACCGTCGAGCCCGGCATTTCGCGCAAGGCGCTCAACGAAGCGCTGCGCGACACCGGCCTCTTTTTCCCGATCGATCCGGGTGCGGATGCGAGCATCGGCGGCATGTCGGCAACGCGCGCCTCGGGCACCAATGCCGTGCGCTACGGCACGATGCGCGAGAACGTGCTCGGCCTCACCGCGGTGCTCGCCGATGGCCGCGTGATCAAGACCGGCACACGTGCGCGCAAGTCGTCCGCGGGCTATGACCTCACGCGCCTCTTCGTCGGCTCGGAGGGCACGCTTGGCGTGATCACCGAAATCACGTTGCGGCTTCACCCGCAACCCGAAGCGGTATCGGCGGCGGTGTGCACGTTCCATTCGATGGGCGAGGCCGTGCGCGCCGTGATCGAGACGATCCAGATGGGCGTGCCGATCGCGCGCGTCGAATTCATCGATTCGCTCGCGGTGCGAGCGATCAACCGTCACTCGAACCTCACGCTGCGCGAAGCGCCGACGCTCTTCTTCGAATTTCACGGCACCACGGCGGGCGTCGAAGAACAGGCGCAAGTCGTCCAGGATATCGCCGCGCAAAACGGCGGCGAAGGCTTCGAATGGGCCACGCGCCCAGAGGACCGCAGCCGTTTGTGGAACGCGCGGCACAATGCCTACTTCGCGATGCTGCAGCTCAAACCGGGCTGCCGCGCGGTGACGACCGACGTCTGCGTGCCGATCTCGCGGCTGGCTGAATGCGTCGTTGAAACCGGGCAGGACCTGAGCACATCGTCGCTGCCCTGCCCGATCGTAGGCCACGTCGGCGACGGCAACTTTCACGTCGCGATCCTGATCGATCCCGACAAGCCCGAGGAACTGCAGGAGGCCGAGCGGATCAACCATCGCATCGTGCAGCGTGCGCTCGCCATGGACGGCACCTGCACCGGCGAACACGGCGTGGGCCTGCACAAGATGGGATTTTTGCTTGAAGAGCACGGCAGCGATACGGTCGATACGATGCGGGCGATCAAGCATGCGCTCGACCCGCGCAACCTCATGAACCCCGGCAAGATTTTCTCGTGGGCCGCTTGAGGATGCCGGCGCCCCGGGAACGAGTTCTGTCGAGCGGCTGCGAAGCAGCATAAAAGAGCGGGAGGAGACATGAACGCACCCGACGAACTGTCGGCGGAAGTGCTGGCGCAGCGCCAGCGCGAAGTGGTTCAGGCACTGATGGCGGTGCTGCCGGCGCATTGCCTGTTGCATCGCGAAGAGGACACCGTTGCCTACGAATGCGACGGCCTCGCCGCCTACCGGCGCCTGCCGCTCGCGGTGGCGTTGCCCGAGACCGAATCGCAGGTGCAACGCATCGTGCAGATCTGCCGGCGCCTCGACGTGCCGATCGTGCCTCGCGGAGCCGGCACGGGCTTGTCGGGCGGCGCGATGCCGATCCGGCACGGCATCGTGGTTTCGCTCGCCCGCTTTCGACGCATCATCGAAGTCGATCCCTATGCGCGCACGGCCACCGTGCAGCCCGGCGTACGCAACCTCGCCGTCTCCGAAGCGGCCGCGCCGTATGGACTCTATTACGCGCCGGACCCGTCTTCGCAGATCGCCTGCACGATTGGCGGCAACGTCTCCGAGAACTCGGGCGGCGTGCATTGCCTCAAGTACGGCTTGACCGTGCACAACGTGCTGCGCGTGCGCGCCGTAACGATGGACGCAGAAATCGTCGAGTTCGGCTCGCTCGCCCCGGATGCGCCGGGCCTCGATCTGCTCGCCGTGATGATCGGCAGTGAAGGCATGTTCGCGATCGTCACCGAAGTGACCGTGAAGCTGATCCCGCGTGCGCAAACAGCCCAGGTGATCATGGCGAGCTTCGACGACGTCGTGAAGGGTGGCGAAGCGGTGGCAGGCATCATCGCGGCGGGCATCATTCCGGCCGGACTCGAGATGATGGACAAGCCGGCGACGCGCGCCGTGGAGGAGTTCGTCAATGCGGGCTACGACCTCGATGCCGCCGCGATCCTGCTGTGCGAGTCGGACGGCACGCCGGAGGAAGTGGCCGAAGAAATCGTGCGCACGACCGCCGTGCTGCGCGAGCACGGCGCGACCCGCATCCAGATTTCGCGCACCGAGGCCGAGCGCCTGAAGTTCTGGTCGGGCCGCAAGAACGCGTTCCCCGCCGCGGGCCGGATTTCGCCCGACTACTACTGCATGGACGGCACCGTGCCGCGCCGCAGCATCGGGCCGCTGCTCGCCCGCATCCACGCGATGGAAGAGCAGTACCGCCTTCGCTGCATCAACGTGTTTCACGCCGGCGACGGCAACATGCACCCGCTCATTCTGTTCAATGGCAACGATCTCGACGAATGGCACCGCGCCGAAGCGTTCGGCTCCGACATTCTCGAAACCTGTGTCGAACTGGGCGGCACCGTGACCGGCGAACATGGCGTCGGCATCGAGAAGATCAACTCGATGTGCGTGCAGTTCTCGCCCCAGGAGCGCGACGCGTTCCATGCGGTCAAGCATGCATTCGATCCAGCCGGGCTCCTCAACCCGGACAAGGGCATCCCGACGCGTGCGCGCTGCGCCGAGTACGGCCGCATGCATGTGCGCGGCAACCTGTTGCCCCATCCGGATCTGCCGCGTTTTTAAGGCAACGCTGAACACGGCGGGCACGCTGGCCCGCCGCTCGCCTGCGCACGTCCGTGCGCAGCGCGCCATCGGGCGACTCCGGGTTGCGGGGCCAAGACCGCCCGGTACAATCAAAATAACCACAACGAACATCACGCCATGAAAGAGGACGACACCGTCGCCGTCTGGTCCGAGCGCATTCGTGCTGCCACGGCGGAAGGACGCCCGTTGCGCATTCGCGGCGGCGGCACCAAGGACTGGTACGGACAGGCGCTCGAGGGCGAAATTCTCGACACCCGCGGCCACCGCGGCATCATTGCGTACGACCCGGCCGAACTCGTCATCACCGCGCGCGCGGGCACACCGCTCTCCGAAATCGAGGCCGTGCTCGCCGAGCATGACCAGATGCTGCCTTTCGAGCCGCCGCACTTCGGCGCCCAGGCGACGTTCGGTGGCTGCATCGCCGCTGGCCTCGCCGGGCCGCGCCGCGTGAGCGCGGGCGCAGCTCGTGACTTCGTGCTCGGTGCCGTCATCATGAACGGGCACGGCGAGGTGCTGCATTTCGGCGGTCAGGTGGTCAAGAACGTGGCCGGCTACGACGTCTCGCGACTGCTGGCCGGGTCGCTTGGCACGCTCGGCCTGATCCTGGAGCTCTCCGTGAAGGTGCTGCCCATTCCGAAGGCGGAAGCCACGCTCAAGTTCGACATGAACGGCACGGACGCGGTGCGCAAGCTCAACGAATGGGGCGGCCGCCCGCTGCCGATGACCGCCAGCGCCTGGCGCAACGGCACGCTGGCGCTGCGTCTGGGCGGCGCGGAGGCTGCCGTCAAGGCCGCGCGCTCGTCGCTGGGCGGCGAAGTGGTCGATGCCGTGGAGGCCGAGCGCTTCTGGGCGGGCCTGCGCGAACAAACCGACCCGTTTTTTTCGGCCATCGCGCCGAACGCGGCGCTCTGGCGGCTCGCCCTGCCCTCGATCACGGAGCCGCTGCCACTGCCCGGCGCGCAACTGATGGAATGGGGCGGCGCGCAGCGCTGGTGGATCACCGAAACGGATGGGCTGACCGTGCGCATCAGCGCGAAGCAAGCGGGCGGCCACGCGACGATGTTCCGCACCGGCCGCGATTACGATCGCAGTGCGGGCGTGTTCACGCCGCTGCCCGCGCCGCTGATGAAGATCCATCGCGGCCTGAAGGCCGCGTTCGACCCGGCCCGCGTGTTCAACCGCGCGCGTCTGTACCCCGACTTCTGAGCGACAATGCAAACGAACCTCGCAGACTTCATCCGCAACACCCAGGACGGCGCCGAGGCCGACGCGATCCTGCGCAAGTGCGTGCACTGCGGCTTTTGCACGGCGACCTGCCCGACCTATCAACTGCTCGGCGACGAACTCGACGGGCCGCGCGGGCGTATCTACCTGATGAAGCAGATGGTGGAAGGCGCGAGCGTCACGCGCAGCACGCTCACGCATCTGGACCGTTGCCTCACGTGCCGCAGCTGCGAGACCACTTGCCCCTCGGGCGTGCAATACGGGCGGCTGGTCGAGATCGGCCGCAAGATCGCCGAGGAGAAGGTGACGCGGCCGGCGCGCCAGCGCTTCGTGCGCCGCTTTCTCGCCGGGTTTCTCACGCGTAGCGCGCTCTTCACGCCAGCGATGCGTCTTGGCCAGCAAGTGCGGGCATTGCTGCCGAAGAAGCTGCGTGACAAGGTGCCGGTGCGCCAGCGTGCGCTCGCGTGGCCGACGCGCAAGCACGCGCGCAAGATGCTGATGCTCGCCGGTTGCGTGCAACCTTCGATGATGCCCAACATCAACACGGCGACCGCACGCGTGCTCGACGCGCTCGGCATCGAGACGATCGTGGCGCGCGAGGCCGGTTGCTGCGGGGCGATCCGGCTGCATTTCGGCTTCGTGGACGACGCGCTCGACGACGTGCGCGCGAACATCGACGCTTGGTGGCCGTACGTCGAACAGGGTGCCGAGGCGATCGTCATGAATGCCTCCGGTTGCGGCGCCACGGTGAAGGAGTACGGGCACCTGCTGCGCAACGATCCCGCTTACGCGGACAAGGCGCGCCGCATCACCGAACTCACGCGCGATCTCTCCGAAATCCTGCCGCAGTTCGAACAGCAACTCGCGGCGGCTACACGCGGGCGCGGCATCCACACGGTGGCCTGGCACCCGCCGTGCACGCTGCAGCACGGGCAGCAGTTGCGCGGCGGTGTCGAAGCAGTGCTGGGCGCGCTCGGCCTCGATGTGCGGCTGCCCGTGGACAGTCACCTGTGCTGCGGATCGGCCGGCACTTATTCGCTGACGCAGCCGAAGTTGTCGTACACGCTGCGCAACCAGAAGCTCGAACGCCTCTCGGCGCTCGAACCGCAACTGATCGTGTCGGCGAACGTGGGTTGCATCGCGCACCTGCAAAGCGGAACGCAGACGCCGGTGACACACTGGATCGAGCTGGTCGAACATATGCTGGCAGCAGAATGAGGGACGAGACGGCAGCGTAGCGCCGTGCGCATCGCCGCAACAGTCGGCCGTTCGGCATATGTTCGTGGCGCGCCCAATCCGTATAATTGCGCTGCTCTACTCTGAACCGTCGCTCGCCGTGCCGCCAGGCTGTCCTTCAAGTCGATGACCGATCTCGCTCACCACCTCGCTGCCGTGCATCGGCGCATCGCGGCCGCCGCGCACACCGCCGGCCGCGACCCGCGCACCATCACGCTGCTTGCCGTTTCCAAGACATTTGCCGCCGGCGACGTGCGCGCCGCCCATGCCGCGGGCCAATGCACGTTCGGCGAGAACTACGTGCAGGAAGCGCTCGCGAAGGTCGAGGAACTCGCCGACCTGCGCGCGGAGCTCGAATGGCATTTCATCGGCCCGTTGCAATCGAACAAGACGCGTCCGGTCGCCGAGCAGTTCGACTGGGTGCATTCCGTGGACCGTCTCAAGATCGCGCAACGGCTCGCCGAACAGCGGCCCGACCACCTCGCGCCGCTCAACGTGTGCCTGCAGGTGAACGCCAGCGGCGAAGCCTCGAAGAGCGGCGTGCCGCCCGACGAGGCAGCGGCGCTCGCGCATGAAATCGCCGCGTTGCCGCGTCTGCGGCTGCGCGGCCTGATGGCGATTCCCGAACCGGCCGAATCGCTCGACGCGCAGCGCGCGCCGCATCGCCGGCTGCGCGAGCTGTTCGACACGCTGCGCGCGGATGGACTCGAACTCGACACGCTGTCGATGGGCATGTCGGCCGATCTGGAAGCCGCCATCCTGGAAGGCGCCACCATCGTGCGCATCGGTACCGCCATCTTCGGCGCGCGCGACTATTCTCACTGACTGACCTACGTCTCCCACCATCATGAAAATTGCCTTCATCGGCGGCGGCAACATGGCCGCCGCTCTCATCGGCGGCATGATCCGCCGCGGTGTCGCCCCTTCTGACATCTACGCGATCGATCCGAACGAAGATGCCCGCAAGCGCAGCGCCGAGCAGTTCGGCATCCACACCGGCGCGGCCGCCGACGCGGCAATTTCGGCGTACGACGCGGTCGTGCTCGCGGTCAAGCCGCAGATCGTCAAGGCGGTCGCGGCAGGTCTCGCGCCGTTTCTCAAGCCGCATCAGGTGGTGATCAGCATTGTCGCCGGCATCCGCAGCGACGACCTGTCGCGCTGGCTGAACGGCCACACGCGCATCGTGCGCACGATGCCCAACACGCCCGCGCTGATCGGCATGGGTGCGACGGGCCTCGTGGCGAGCGCCGGCGTCGACGAGGCAGGCCGCCAGCTCGCGTCGGACGTGCTCGGCGCGGTCGGCCAGACGGTCTGGTTCGAGGACGAGGCGAAAATCGACGCGGTGACGGGCATTTCGGGCAGCGGCCCCGCGTACGTGTTCTATTTCATCGAGGCGCTCGAGGAAGCGGCGCGCCAGCTCGGCATGGACGAAGCCCAGGGCCGCGCGCTCGCCATCGCGACGTTCGCGGGCGCGGCGCAACTCGCGCTGCAATCGGAGGAATCGCCGGCCGTGCTGCGCGAGCGCGTGACGTCGAAGGGCGGTACGACGGCGGCCGCGCTCGCGTCATTCGACGCGTCGGGCGTGAAGGAAGCGATCGTGCGCGGCGCGCTCGCGGCCGATGCGCGCGCAAAGGAAATGGGCGAGGAATTCGGTCAGCAGTAAGCGAGGCGATCGGGGATGGCGCCGCCGCGCGATGCGGACGGCGCCGGGTCAGCCTTGCATCGAGGCCAGCGCGTAGTGCGCGGCAATGCCGGCAAAGAGCGCCCCGCCGAGCCAGTTGTTATGGCGAAACGCAGCGAAGCAGGCCATGCGTTCGCGGCCGCGAATCAGCGTGTAGTGGTAGACGGCGCAACCCGCCGCCGCGATCCAGCCGATCCAGAACAGCGCCCCGAAACCCAGCAGGATGCCGATGCCGAGATAGATGCCGAGGGTCGCCGCGTAGCAAAGCATGACGGCCAGCACGTCGAAGCGGCCGAAGGTGAGCGCGGAGGTCCGGATGCCGATCTTGATATCGTCGTCGCGGTCGACCATCGCGTATTCGGTGTCGTAGGCGACGGACCAGAACACGTTGGCCGCCAGCATCACCCAGCCGAGCAGCGGCACCTCGCCCTGCACGGCCGCGAAGGCCATCGGAATGCCGAAGCCGAACGCGATGCCGAGATAAGCCTGCGGGATCGCGAAAAATCGCTTCATGAACGGGTACGAAGCCGCCACGAAGAGCGCGACTACCGACAATTGCTTGGTCAGCGTGTTGAGCGGCTGGATCAGCAGAAACGATATGAGCGCGAGGCCAGCGGCAATCGCGACGGCCTCCCACGCGCGAATGCGGCCCGACGTGATCGGGCGGTCGGCGGTGCGCTTCACGTGACGGTCGAAGTCGCGATCCGCGTAATCGTTGATCGCGCAGCCCGCCGAGCGCATCAGCACTGTGCCGAGCGTGAAGATCACGAGCAGCGCCAAAGGCGGATGGCCATTCGAGGCGATCCACAGCGCGTTGAGCGTCGGCCACAGCAGCAGCAGGCTGCCAATCGGCTTGTCCATGCGGACGAGCCGCAGATAGAGCGGGAGTCGGGCGAACATGATCGAACCGGGTAACACGATGCCGCTATTGTAGGCGAGTGAAGCTTCGCAAGTCGCCCTGCCCGGCGTGCCCGCGCAAATCTCGCGAGCCACGAAACGACAACGGCCTGCCAGGTTCCCCGGGCAGGCCGTCACTATCAGAAAAAAACGAGAGCCGCCGCCGGGCGGCCCTGCTCAGCCTCAACTCAAGCCAGCATCGAGCGCAGCATCCATGCGGTCTTTTCGTGCGTCTGCATCCGTTGCGTCAGCAGATCGGCGGTCGGCTCGTCGTTGGCGGCTTCCGTCGACGGGAAGATCGCGCGGGCCGTGCGCACCACGGCTTCCTGACCTTCGACCAGCTGGCGGATCATGTCTTCCGCGCTCGGCACGCCATCCGCCTCGGGAATCGACGACAGCTTGCCGAAGTCCTTGTAGCTGCCCGGCGCGAACACGCCGAGTGCACGGATACGTTCCGCGATCGCATCGACGGCGAGCGCCAGTTCGTTGTACTGCGTCTCGAACATCAGGTGCAGCGTGTTGAACATCGGCCCCGTGACATTCCAGTGGAAGTTGTGCGTCTTCAGGTAGAGCGTGTAGGTATCCGCCAGCAGGTGCGAAAGCCCTTCGGCGATCTTCTTGCGATCCTTGTCCGTAATGCCGATGTTGACGTGCTGCACGGTGGACTTCTTGGCCATGACGACTCCTTTTCTCAATGAGACGAATCTGTGGGTGCTTCGCGTGCCGTTCGTGTTCACGAAGGCGTCGGCGAATACCCCATCGACGGTCAGTTTATCGTAGATTTTCGACGCGGCCGGCTCATCCGGCCCTATTCCGACGGACATGAAGCCCGTCGCGCAATCAGCCGCCAACCACGTGCTGCAAGGCTTGCACGCCGATCACGGCGAACCCGCTGACGACGATTGCGAAGCCCAGCGCGCGACGCAAAGTCGCAATCTCGCGCACCAACGAGCCGCGTTGCGCCACGCTGCAGGCGGCCTGTGCCGCCATCGACATCATCTGGTTCATGATCGCCCTCCGTTGGTGTTTGCTGCGATTGGGGTCACTATATCAAGACTATCGATTTATATGTTTTGATTGATTTTATCGATGTGATAGCCGGACGGATCGCCGCGCGAGGCGCATTAGAGCATGGGACAATCGGCATAGGGGACGGCCATGAGGCCGTACCCCTGCCACACCACCCGGCATGCGGGTCCGCACCGGGCGGTTCGGGAAGTTGAGGTTATGAGAGTCGGGGTACGCCCAACTGGTCGAAGTAGGCGATGGTCAGCACACGCTTGAGCGCACCGTTGCTGTTGCGCCACCAGCAACGACTGTTCGCCGCCACTTGTCGCGCCACCGCAGCCGATGCCCCCAGCGCACGCAGTTCCCGGTAGATGGTGGCGCCACGGCGCCAGTGCTTAAGCTGAATGGCACGCAACCGGTGACGCAGCCACTCGTCCAGTGCTAACCAGACGCGCGGCGTTTGCGCCAGCCGGAAGTACGCCTTCCAGCCCTGCACGTAAGGCCGTAACTGTTCCACCACTTCCTTCATGCTGCGCCCGCCGGATCGGCGAGTCACCTGACGGATGCGGTGTTTGAACGCCAGCAGCGGTTTGGCCGCCACCTTGCGTTTGACCACCCCACCCGCAGCCACCCACAGGCTGTAGCCCAGAAACTTGCGACCAAACACACTGGCCACTGCGCTTTTGGTCTCGTTGACCTTCAGACGCAGTCGCCCGTACAGGCGTCGCAACAGTGCCATCACCCGCTCGCCCGCCCGGCGGCTACGAACATACACATTCGCATCGTCGGCGTAGCGTGCGAAGCAATGACCCCGTCGCTCCAGTTCCTTGTCCACCTCGTCGAGCAGCACGTTGGCCAGCAACGGGGATAGCGGCCCACCCTGTGGTGTGCCCTGATCTCGCTGCTGCACCACCCCGCCATCCATGATGCCGCTGTTCAGATACGCACGGATCAGCCGGATCGCTCCGGCGTCGCCAATGCGTTTCTGTAAGCGCTCGATCAGGATGTCGTGGTTGACCCGGTCAAAGAACTTCTCCAGATCAACGTCCACCACGATTCGCCGTCCCGACTGCACGTACGATTGCGCGGCAAGTACCGCGTCGTGCGCACGCCGTCCCGGCCGGAAGCCGTAGCTGTGCTCGCTGAAGGTCGGATCCAGAACCGGTTGCAGCACCTGCAGCAGCGCCTGCTGGATCAACCGGTCAGTCACCGTCGGGATGCCAAGCTCGCGCTCGCCTCCGTCCGGCTTCGGAATCGTCACCCGACGTACCGGACTGGGCCGGTACGTCCCCTCGAGCAATTGTTCACGGATCGCAGGCCACGCCCTCACCAGATGACGCGACGTCTGGTCAATGTCCAGACCGTCCACGCCAGCGGCTCCCTTGTTCGCCCGTACCCGTTTGAACGCCTGCTTCAGGTTCTCTCTCGTCAGTGCTGCTTCCAGCAACGCTGACCCCGTGTCCCCGGATTCATGGCGCGGGCCGCAGACTTCGTCGCTCACGGGTACGCGTGCAGCTTCACCGCGCGCTACTCCCGCTCGCCCCGTTTGCACGGGCATCTGACGCATTGCCTGTCGCATCGACATGACGTTGGACACTCCTTCCCGTTTGGCCCTTCGTCACCAGCTTCGGCCTCATCGACCTGTCCTGTGACTACTACGGCCTCTGCTGACTTCTCGCTCCGGCTCGACGCCGTTGCCCTTTCAGGCACGAGGCGAGATCTCCCCAGGTAAGAGCGCAATCCTTCACCGCACAACCGCCGCATTTACGATGCCTGATCCTTGACCACGAGAGCTTCGCGCTTCATTGCGCGCTCGCCCTGATCGGCACCGCCTCATATCCGGTTCTTGTTCATCGGCTCGCAGTTTCGCTCCACGCTTCCTCCCCACGCTCGGTCGCCCTCACGCAGTTGCGCTTTGCTTCGTTCGCTGTGGTCAACTCACGATGGGACTTGCACCCACAAGATTGCGCCCATGCTGGGCGCACCATGGAAAAACGCCCGGCGTGGCCGGGCGTCTGGGTCAGGCCGCGACGGCCGGCGCTTCGAGCTTCTTGACGCCCGGCAGGTCGCAGGCGTTGATGGCGTCGCAGATCGCATCGATGGCCGGCATGCGCGTGAAGCTCTTGCGCCAGGCCAGCACGACGCGCCGGTCGGGCACCGGCTCGTCGAACGCCACGTACGAAAGCAGTCCGGCATCGACGCCGCCCGCGTGCGGCTTCACTTCCTGCACCGACATGCGCGGCAGCACCGTGATGCCGACGCCGCTCGCGACCATATGGCGGATGGTTTCGAGCGACGACCCCTCGAACGTCTTCTGGATGCCATCGGCGTTTTGCGAGAAACGCATCAGTTCCGGACAGACGCCGAGCACGTGATCGCGGAAACAATGGCCGCTGCCGAGCAGCAGCATCGTTTCCTGCTTCAGGTCGTCGGGATCGATCTTCGGACGCTGTTCCCATGCGTGCCCCGAGGGCAGTGCGACGACAAACGGCTCGTCGTAGAGCGGCCGCAACGTGAGGCCGGTCTCCGGGAACGGCAGCGCCATGATGGCCACGTCGATCTCGCCCTGCTTGAGCAGTTCGATCAACTTGAGCGTGTAGTTCTCCTGCAGCATCAGCGGCATCTGCGGGACGCGCTTGATCATCTGCTTGACGAGCGTCGGCAGCAAATACGGCCCGATCGTGTAGATCACGCCGAGGCGCAGCGGCCCGACGAGCGGGTCCTTGCCCTGCTTGGCGATTTCCTTGATGGCGAGCGTCTGTTCGAGCACGCGTTGCGCCTGCGTGACGATCTGCTCGCCGATCGGCGTCACGCTCACTTCGCTCGTGCCGCGCTCGAAAATCTGCACGTTCAACTCGTCTTCGAGCTTCTTGATGGCCACCGAGAGCGTCGGCTGGCTGACGAAACAGGCCTCGGCCGCCCGGCCAAAGTGGCGCTCGCGGGCCACCGCGACGATGTATTTCAGTTCAGTGAGCGTCATTGGGGGACCAATCAAGAGTCGTGAAGCAATAGGTTTAACTTATACACCTATGGCGGCGATTAGCCAATATTCAACGTCCATCGTCGGGCGGGAACAGATGCGCGCGGCCTTTCACGCCTTGAGATATTGCTCGCGCGCGCCGAGCCAGCGGTTCAGATGCTGGGTGACGACCAGCGGCCAGTCGGCGAGGAGGCGCTCGGCGGCGCCACGCGCGGGTTCGATCAGCCAGCCGTCGTTCTCGAGATCGGCGAAGCGCAGCATCGCTGCGCCCGACTGGCGCGCGCCGAGGAATTCGCCGGGACCGCGGATTTCGAGGTCGCGCCGCGCGATCTCGAAGCCATCGGTCGTCTCGCGCATCGTCTGCAGGCGCGCGCGGCCCGTGAGCGAAAGCGGTCCGCTGTAAAGCAGCACGCACACCGACGCCGCGCTCCCGCGCCCGACCCGCCCGCGCAACTGGTGCAGCTGCGCGAGGCCGAAGCGCTCGGCGTGCTCGATCACCATCAGCGAGGCGTTGGGGACATCGACGCCCACTTCGATCACGGTCGTCGCGACCAGCAACTGGACTTCGTTGCGCGAGAACGCATCCATCACGGCGGCCTTGTCGGTCGACGACAGGCGGCCGTGGACGAGCCCGACGCGTAACTCGGGCAATGCGGCGACGAGCGTTTCGTACGTCTCGACCGCCGTCTGCAGTTGCAAGGTCTCGCTTTCCTCGATCAGCGGACACACCCAGTAGACCTGGCGGCCCGTGAGCGCCGCCTCGCGCACGCGCGCGATCACCTCGGCGCGGCGGCCATCGGCGACGAGCTTGGTCAGGATCGGCGTGCGGCCGGGCGGCAGCTCGTCGATCGTCGAGACTTCGAGGTCGGCGTAGTAGGTCATCGCGAGCGTGCGCGGGATCGGTGTCGCCGACATCATCAGCTGATGCGGCTGGAACTCGCGCGCGCCGTCGGCGGCGTGCTGCGCCTTCGCGCGCAGCTTGAGCCGTTGCTCCACGCCGAAGCGGTGCTGTTCGTCGACGATCACGAGGCCGAGGCGCGCGAACTCGACAGTGTCCTGGATGATCGCGTGCGTGCCGATCACGAGCCGCGCTGTGCCGAGCGCGGCGGCTTCGAGCGCGGCGCGCTTGTCCTTGGCCTTCAGGCTGCCGGCGAGCCACGCGACCTCGACGCCGAGCGGTTCCAGCCAGCCGCGCAGCTTGCGCGCGTGCTGTTCGGCGAGGATTTCGGTGGGCGCCATGAGCGCGGCCTGATAACCGGCGTCGATAGCCTGAGCCGCCGCGAGCGCCGCCACCACGGTCTTGCCGCTGCCGACGTCGCCCTGCAACAGACGCTGCATTGGATGCGGCACGGCGAGATCGCGCGAGATCTCCCCGACCACGCGGGTTTGCGCGGCCGTCAGCGCGAACGGCAGCGCGGCGTGCAGGCGCGCGACCAGCGTGCCGGCGCTGTCCGGATCGGGCAGCGCCATCGCGGGCGCGGCGCGCGTGCGGCGCTCTTCATGAGCACGCTTGAGCGACAGTTGTTGCGCAAGCAGCTCATCGAACTTGATGCGCGTCCACGCGGGATGGGTGCCGTCCATCATCGCGGTCTCGTCCGATTCCGATGACGGGTGATGAAGCGTGCGCACCGCGTCCATCAGTTCGGGCAGCTCGAGCGGCTTCATGAATTCATCGACGAGCGGCGCGGGCATCAGCTCGGGCAGCGTCGTACGCGCGAGCGCGTTGTCGATGGCCTTGCGCAGATACGCCTGGGAGACGCCCGCCGTCGTCGGATAGACGGGCGTGAGCGCTTGCGGCAGCGGCGTGTCGTCGTCGACGGGGCGCACCGCCGGGTGCACCATCTCCATGCCGAAGAAGCCGCCGCGCACGTCGCCGCGCACGCGCAGGCGGCGACCGATCGCCATCTGCGTGACCTGCGAGCCGTAGAAATTCAGAAAGCGCAGCACGAGTTCGTCGCCGTTGTCGTCGCGCAGACGCACGAGCAACTGGCGGCGCGGCCGATAGGCGATTTCGTTGTCGAACACGACGCCCTCGGTCTGCGCGATGCCGCCCGGCAGCAGCTCGCCGATCGGCGTGAGCGAGGTTTCGTCCTCGTAGCGCATCGGCAGGTGCAGCACGAGGTCGATGTCGCGCGTGAGGCCGAGCTTGGCGAGGCGGTCGGCGGTCTTGGTGGCGGTCTTCGCGGCGGGCTTGCCGTCCGCACCTTTTTTGGCGGCGCTCTTGCGCGCCGGTTTGGCGGTCGCGGACGCCTGCGCGTCGACGGGTTCGCGGGCTTCGGCGGCTTCATCGGCCGCGCTCGTCTGACTGGCCGCGCGCTCGCCCGCCGCCGCGCCGCGCTCGTGCGCATCGCTCTCAGGACGGGTTTCGGGCATCAAACGGCTAACGGATGAAGGCATGGGCAGCTTCGCAAGTACAATATCGGCTTTCCGGCGAGGCGCGTCCCGCGCATCGCGCAGCATCGGGACGCCGCCGTCCCGCAATCATAGCCGCTCGACGCCGCCCGGCGGTACCTCCCCGCCGCCGCGCTGGCCATGCGGTAGAGCGCCACCGGCCGTTTTCACCGCGTCGTGCTACGCGTTTTCGTTTTTCCTGGTCGCATGTTCAAGCTTTCCGATTTCGATTTCGACCTTCCTGCCGAGCTGATCGCGCAGACCGCGCTGCCCGAGCGCAGCGCGAGCCGCCTGCTCGAGGTCGACAACAGTGTCGAGCCCGCGCGGCTCGTCGACCGGCGTTTTGCCGAATTGCCCGAGTGCATTGCGCCGGGCGACCTGCTCGTCTTCAACGACACCAAGGTGTTGAAGGCGCGTTTCTTCGGCCAGAAGGCCAGTGGCGGCAAGATCGAGGTGCTGGTCGAGCGCCTCACCGGCGCACGCACTGCGCTCGCGCAGATCCGCGCGAGCAAGAGCCCGCAGCCGGGCACGACGCTGCGTCTGGCTGACGCGTTCGACGTGACGCTCGGCGAACGCGTCGAGCCGTTCTACACGCTGCATTTCCCCGACGACTGCCTCACGTTGATCGAACGCCACGGCCGTCTGCCGCTGCCGCCGTACATCACGCACGACGCCGACGCCACCGACGAATCGCGCTACCAGACCGTGTTCGCGCAGAATCCGGGCGCCGTGGCCGCGCCGACCGCGGGCCTGCATTTCGACGACGCGCTCATCGCGCGGCTCGACGCACTCGGCGTCGAGCGCGCGACGCTCACGCTGCACGTCGGCGCGGGCACGTTCCAGCCGGTGCGCGTCGAGAACATCGCCGAGCACCAGATGCACAGCGAGTGGTATCAACTGCCGCAGTCGCTGGTCGACAAGATCGCCGCGACGCGTGCGCGGGGCGGCCGCGTGATCGCGGTCGGCACGACCTCGATGCGCGCGCTCGAAGCCGCCGCACGCGATGCCGCGAACGAAAACCGGCCGCTCGCGGCCACCTCGGCGGAGACCGACATTTTCATCACGCCGGGCTATCGTTTTCGCGTGGTCGACCGGCTCGTCACGAATTTCCACCTGCCGAAGTCGACGCTGCTCATGCTCGTGTCGGCGTTCGCGGGCGTCGAGACGATCCGCGCGGCCTATCAGCATGCGATCGCCGGGCGGTATCGTTTCTTCAGCTACGGCGACGCGATGCTGCTCACGCGCCGCGAGCCTTAAGACGTTCCGAACCTGAATTTCTCACGGTCGCCCAGCCGATTCGCACTGGCGGGCGGCTTCACTATCTGCGCCGGACTTGTCGATCCGGAGTTGGCGCTTTAGCGCATACTCCGGTCCCATGCAAAGCATTTTCCGGTGGCACAGGAGTCATCGATGACCGACGGTCATTACAACGCAAACCGCGCCGAAGACGGCGCGTATCTCGGCGAGCGCCCCGCCAACGGCCTCAAGTTCGACCTGCTCTCGACCGATGGTGAGGCGAGGCGCGGCCGTCTCACGCTCAATCACGGCGTGATCGAGACGCCGATCTTCATGCCGGTCGGCACCTACGGCACGGTGAAGGCAGTCCAGCCGCGCGAGCTCGAGGAAATGCGCGCCCAGATCATCCTCGGCAACACCTTCCACCTGTGGCTGCGTCCGGGCCTCGAAACGATCGCGGCCCATGGCGGCCTGCATCGCTTCATGGGCTGGAAGCGTCCGATCCTCACCGATTCGGGCGGCTTCCAGGTGTTCTCGCTCGGCGAGCTGCGCAAGATCACCGAGGACGGCGTCACCTTCGCCTCGCCCGTGAACGGCGACAAGCTGTTCCTGTCCCCCGAGGTGTCGATGCAGATCCAGAAGGTGCTCGACTCCGACATCGTCATGCAGTTCGACGAATGCACGCCGTACGCGACCAACGGCGTGCCGACCTCGCATCAGGACGCGGCCGCGTCGATGCGCATGTCGATGCGCTGGGCGAAGCGCTCGATCGACGAGTTCAACCGCCTCGACAATCCGAACGCGCTGTTCGGCATCGTCCAGGGCGGCATGTTCGAGGACCTGCGCGACGAATCGCTCGCAGGCCTCGCCGACATGCCGTTCCACGGCTACGCGATCGGCGGCCTGTCGGTGGGCGAGCCGAAAGTGGACATGATGCGCGTGCTCGAACACATCGGGCCGAAGCTGCCCGCCAACAAGCCGCACTACCTGATGGGCGTGGGCACGCCCGAGGACCTGGTGGCCGGCGTGGCCGCGGGCGTCGACATGTTCGACTGCGTGATGCCCACGCGCAATGCGCGCAACGGCTGGCTCTTCACGCGTTTTGGCGACATCAAGATCCGCAACGCGGTGCACCGCAACTCGCTGCGCCCGCTCGACGAGCAATGCGGCTGCTACACCTGCCGCAACTTCACGCGCGGCTATCTGCACCATTTGCACCGGGTCGGCGAGATTCTCGGCGCGCAGTTGAACACGATTCACAACCTGCACTACTACCTCGAACTGATGAGCGAGATGCGCGCGGCGATCGAAGCGAAGACGTTCCAGGCGTTCCGCCAGCGCTTCGCCGAGCAGCGCGCGCGGGGCGTCGACTGACGAAGCGGTCGCGCTCGCCCGCCATAACTTACAATTCACTTTCACACGGTGCACGCCGGGCCCCTGCCGACCGACGCTAAGGTATTGATCGGAAAGGCCCGGTTGCTGCGCCGTCGCGACGAGCGCCGGTGGTAGAATGACCGGCTTGATTTTTCGAACTTATTGGTAATCACGGAGAGACCAACGTGTCGTTCATTTCCAATGCCTTCGCGCAAGGGTCCGCCGCAGGCGGCGCAGAATCGAGCTTGATGAGCTTCCTGCCGCTGATCCTGATGTTTGCGGTGCTCTACTTCATCATGATCCGTCCGCAGATGAAGCGTCAGAAGGAACATCGCAATATGCTGTCGGCCATGGCCAAGGGCGATGAAGTCATCATCAGCGGCGGCATCGTCGGCAAGGTCACCAAGGTGGGCGAAGCTTACGTCGGCGTCGAAGTCGCGGACGGCACGGAAGTCACCGTGCAGAAGTCGTCGGTGTCGACCATTCTGCCGAAGGGCACGATCAAGTCGCTTTAACGCCTTCGTAGCGTCCCGCCCTCGCGCGTCCGGCACCGCCTCGTTTCGAAGGCCGGGCCGGACGCCTCGCTTCAAGGCAAACCCCCTCCCCGTTGGGCCATCCAATGAACCGTTACCCCCTCTGGAAATATGTCGTGATGCTGGTGGCGCTCGTCATCGGCTTCGTGTACACATTGCCCAATTTCTTCGGCGAAGCGCCGGCGGTCCAGGTGTCGAGCGGCAAGGCGACCGTCAAGCTCGATTCGGGCACGCTGTCGCAGGTTGAAGCCGCGCTCGCCGCGAACCAGATCAAGGCTGACGACGTCACGTTCGACAACTCGTCGAGCAACGCGAACATCCGCGTGCGCGTCGCCGATACCGACACGCAGCTGCGCCTGAAAGACGCGCTGCAAAAGGCGCTCAACAGCGACCCGAGCGATCCGCAGTACATCGTCGCGTTGAACCTGCAAAGCGCGTCGCCGCACTGGCTCACCGCGCTGCACGCGCTGCCGATGTACCTCGGTCTCGATCTGCGCGGCGGGGTGCACTTCCTGCTGCAGGTCGACATGGCCGGCGCGCTCAACAAGAAGCTCGATTCGGATTCGGCCGACGCCCGCACACTCCTGCGCGAGAAGAATATTCGCGACGGCGGCGTGAACCGCGTCGACCAGTCGGTGGTCATCAACTTCGCCGACCAGGCCAGCGCGAACGACGCGAAGAGCGCGTTGGCACTTGGCCTCACCGAACTGCAATGGACGGTCCAGAACGCGGTGCAGGGCGGCTACCAGCTCGTCGGCACGTTCACGCCGGCAGTCAGGAAGACGGTTCAGGAAGCGGCCCTCAAGCAGAACATCCAGACGCTGCACAACCGCGTGAACGAGCTTGGCGTGGCCGAGCCCGTGATCCAGCAGCAAGGCGACGACCGCATCGTGGTCGAACTGCCGGGCGTGCAGGACACCGCGAAGGCGAAGGACATCATCGGCCGCACGGCGACGCTCGAAGCGCGCCTCGCTGATCCGATGGGACTGCATCCGAATCCGGGCGACCCCGTGCCGCCGGGTGACGAACTCTTCACCCAGGGCAACCAGGCGCCGGTGCTGCTGAGAAAGCAGGTGATCTTCACCGGCGACCGCATCATCGACGCGTCGGCGGGCTTCGACGAGCATCAGCGCCCGTCGGTCAACATCCGCCTCGACGCCGCAGGTGGCCGCGCCGTGCGCAGCGTGTCGCGCGACAACATCGGCAAGCCGATGGCGATGGTGCTGTTCGAGAAGGGCAAGGGCGAGGTACTGACGGTCGCGACGATCCAGTCGGAACTCGGCGACCGCTTCCAGATCACCGGCCAGCCGACGCCGCAGGCCGCCGCCGATCTCGCGCTGCTGCTGCGCGCGGGCTCGCTCGCGGCGCCGATGGACATCATCGAAGAACGCACGGTCGGTCCGAGCCTCGGCGCGGACAACATCCGGAAGGGCTTCGACTCGGTGGTCTACGGCTTTGCCGCGATCGCCGTGTTCATGATCGCCTACTACATGCTGTTCGGCCTGATCTCGGTGATCGGCCTGTCGGTGAACCTGCTCTTGCTGATCGCCGTGCTCTCGATGTTGCAGGCCACGCTCACGCTGCCCGGCATCGCCGCTATCGCGCTCGCGCTCGGTATGGCGATCGATGCGAACGTGCTGATCAACGAGCGCGTGCGCGAAGAACTGCGCAACGGCGCGCCGCCGCAGCTCGCGATCCAGAACGGCTACGCGCACGCCTGGGCGACGATTCTCGACTCGAACGTGACGACGCTGATCGCGGGTCTCGCACTGCTCGCGTTCGGCTCGGGCCCGGTGCGCGGCTTCGCGGTCGTGCACTGTATCGGCATCCTGACTTCGATGTTCTCGGCGGTGTTCTTCTCGCGCGGCCTCGTCAACCTCTGGTACGGCGGCAAGAAGAAGCTCAAGTCGCTCGCCATCGGTCAGGTGTGGCGTCCCGAAGGTATGGCGACGCCGGGAGCCGCCGCGCTCGGCGATGACGATAGCGATACCGACACGGGCCGCGCCGTCCTCGCCGTGCAGAAAGAGTCACGCGACACCGTGAAGGCCAAGGCCGGCGCGGCGCGTGCGAAGCCGGTCGTGCGGCGCCGCACGGGTGGCGACACCCCGGGCTCGTCGTCCGGCAAACCGGGTTCGTCCCGCTGATCCCGGAGAAGAGCAATGGAATTTTTCCGCATCCGTAAAGACATTCCGTTCATGCAGCGCGCGTTGATCTTCAACGCGATCTCGCTGATCACGTTTGTCGCCGCCGTATTTTTCCTCGTGCATCGGGGCCTGCATCTGTCGATCGAGTTCACGGGCGGCACCGTGATCGAGGTTCAGTACCCGCAAGCGCTTCAGCTGGAACCGGTGCGCGACTCGCTCGCGAAGATCGGCTACGGCGACGCCCAGGTGCAGAACTTCGGCACCTCGCGCGACGTGCTGATCCGCCTGCCGATCAAGCAAGGGCTCACGTCGGCGCAGCAGAGCGACCAGGTGATGGCGACGCTCAAGGCCGAGAATCCGCAGGTGCAACTGCAGCGCGTCGAGTTCGTCGGCCCGCAGGTCGGCAAGGAACTGGCGACCGACGGTCTGCTCGCGCTCGCGTGCGTGGTCGCCGGCATCGTGATCTACCTGTCGTTCCGCTTCGAATGGAAGTACGCGGTCGCCGGCATCATCGCGAACCTGCACGACGTCATCATCATTCTTGGCTTCTTCGCGTTCTTCCAGTGGGAGTTCTCGCTGTCGGTGCTCGCGGCGGTGCTGGCCGTGCTCGGCTATTCGGTCAACGAATCGGTCGTGATCTTCGACCGGATCCGCGAGACCTTCCGGCGCGAGCGCAAGATGAGCGTGACCGAGGTGATCAACCACGCGATCACGAGCACGATGTCGCGGACCATCATCACCCACGGCTCCACGCAGATGATGGTGCTGTCGATGTTCCTGTTCGGCGGCCCGACGCTCCACTACTTCGCCCTCGCGCTGACGGTCGGTATCCTGTTCGGTATCTACTCGTCGGTGTTCGTCGCGGCGGCGCTCGCGATGTGGCTCGGCGTGAAGCGCGAAGACCTCATCAAGGACAAGAAGGAACGTCACGACCCGAGCGACCCGAACGCGGGCGCCCAGGTTTGAGCGAAGGAGCGCGCTCCTTCTCGCCAGCAAGGCAAAAGGCCGGTTCGACTGAACCGGCCTTTTTTTCTGGCGAACCGCTGGTTACTGCTTGATCCCCTCGGCCTGGATATGCAGCTTCGTCACCATGCTGAAGCCATATTTCTTGCCGAAATCCATGCCGAAGTCCGAGCGGTCGAATTCGGTTTGCGCTTCCACGCCGCACACTTCGCGCTTGAGCATCGGATGCTGGATGCACTTGAACGAGTCGATCTCGAGCTTGAGCGGACGCGTCACGCCATGCATCGTCAGCGTGCCGATCACCTCCTTCGGCGTGTCGCCGTCGAACACGATCTGCGTGCCCTTGTAGGTCACGACCGGATACTTCGCGGCATCGAAGAACTCGTCGCTCGCGATATGCTTGTCGAGTTCGGCGTTGCCGGTCTGCACCGACGCGGGATCGACGGTGACGTCGACCGTGCCGGTCTTCGCGGCGCGATCGAGCGTGACCGTGCCCGTCGTCTTGGTGAATTTGCCGCGCCACACCGACAGGCCGCCGAAGTGGTCGGCCTCGAAGCTCGGATAGGTGTGGTGCGGGTCGAGCTGATACGTATCGGCGGCCTGCGCCGCGCACGACAACGACAGGGCGAGCGCCCCTACGGCGATCAACAGCGGTTGTTTCACGGACACCTCCTCGGCTGGCAGTTGGGCGCCGCGCTACTTGCGCACGACGACGATATGAAACTTGATCAGCACTTCGTCGGCGACGGTCGAGGTGTCCTTCCACTCGCCGGTGCCGATGTTGAAGGCGAGCCGCTTGATCGGCAGCGTGCCGTCGAAGGTCTGCGTCGCGCCTTGCTGGCTCAGGACGACTGGCACGACCACGGTTTCGGTGTGCCCCTTGATCGTCAGATTGCCTTTCACCTGAAAGTGGTTCGCGCCCGCGGGCGTGATCGCGCTCGACACGAACGTCGCCTGCGGAAACTGTTTCGCCGCGAACCAATCGGGTCCGGCAACCGAGTCGTTGAAGCTCGCATCGCCGAGGTCGTAGCTCGCGACTTCGACGGCGAGGCGCGCGCTGCCCGCCGCCGGTTTCGCGGGATCGAAATCGAGCTGGGCCGTGAAGCGCCGGAACGAGCCCTCGACCGGCACGCCCATCTGCTTCGACACGGCAACGAGCGTGCTCTTCGCGCTGTCGAGCTGAGCGTCGGCCCAAGCGGGGACCACCGCGCACATCGCCGCCACGACCACCGCGCCCGCCAGCCGGCACGGCCAGGACGGGAACCGCAACGTCGCCTTCATGGGCCTCCTTATCGGATGAAAGGAATCATCCGCGACAGTAGCGAGTCGCGATCGAACCATTGATGCTTGAGCGCTGCCGCCACATGCACGCTCACGAGCACCGCGAGCACGTAGTTGAGGCTCACGTGCACGTCGCGCAGGATCGGCTTCATCACGGGATCGGGGCCGATCAGCATCGGCAGCTTCACGAGACCGAGGTAGACGACCGGCACGTTGGCCGCGCAACTGAACAGATAGCCCGACAGCGGCACCGCAATCATCAGCAGATAGAGCAGCCCGTGGGTAGCGTGGGCTACCGCGCGCTGCCACGCAGGCATGCCGTCCGGCAGCGCGGGCGCCGCGTGGGCGAACCGCCAGCCGATGCGCAGCCACGCGAGCGCGAACACCGTCACACCGATCCATTTGTGCCACGAATAGTAGCGGAGCTTGGCCGGCGTCAGTCCGTGAATGCTCGTCATGACCCAGCCGAGCGAGAACGCGGCCACCATCAGGAGCGCGATCAGCCAGTGGAGCGAGATCGCGGTGCGCGTATAGGCGATGGGCGCGGCGGGAGTGAGATTCGTGGTCATCGGTTCGTCAATGAGCGCATCATGACTTGAACGACGGCGCACGCGCCATTATTCCGGACTCGTGCGCGCAAGCGCTGCTGCGCGCCGCGGCTACGCGCCTCGCGTAACCGTGGCACACTCCAGCCCGTCATCGTACTCCTCGCCCCGCCGCACCGTTTGGGGCCGGCGGCGCGAACCGGCACCCGCTTCGGCGCCCGGCGTGGCGTGGCGCGTGCCGCTTCAGGTTGCACCGACAGACCCGTTTGGTAACATGGCGCGAGGCTGCGGCAGCACCCAAGGCAGGCACGCCGGCGCAGCACGTCCTTCGTTCACGTCGTTTTGCGTCACCTGGCACCTGGCCCGCATGGCAACTGACAAACTGATCGCCTGTCACGACTGCGATACGCTTTTCCGCATGCCGCGTCTGTCCGGCAAGGAGAAGGCACGCTGCCCGCGTTGCGGCGCCATCCTCGCGCAGGCCGAATCGTCCCAGCTCGACCGCATCTGCGCGATGACGCTCGCCGCGCTCGTCACGTTCATCATCGCGCAGTCGTTTCCCATCATCGAACTCGATGCAAACGGCATCACCTCGGCGTCGAGCCTGTTCGGTGCGCTCGTCGTGCTGTGGGGCGAGAACATGGAGCTGGTGGCGGTCATCGTGTTCTGCGCGACTACCCTCTTTCCACTCACCGAACTCGTCGCGTTGCTCTACGTGCTCCTGCCGGTACGCCACGGCGTCGTGCCGCCCGGCTTCAACACCGTGCTGCGCGCGATCCAGTTCGTGCGGCCGTGGGGCATGCTCGAAGTGTTCATGCTCGGCGTGCTCATCACGATCGTGAAGATGGTGAGCCTCGCGCGCGTGATTCCCGAAACCGCGCTGTTCGCGTTCGGCGTGCTCACGCTGATGTTCACCGTCGTCGTCACGTTCGACTCGCGCACGCTGTGGGACATCGCCGACGATCTGCGTGCGCGCGACGCGGCGCGTCGCCGGGGACCTGCTGGTGACCCGGGCGGTGGTAGTGACTCGGGACCCGCCCCGCACGATCCTCGCGCGAGCGCTGGCGCGGCGCGTGCGCTGCATGCGGGCGGTAGCGCATCCCGTGCGAGCGCCACGACACCCGCCGCGTCGGCCACCACCTCGCCCTCGCCGTCGCCCTCGACCGGCGCGCCGCCAGCCGAGCTCGCCGCGCCGGCCATCGATACGCCGCCGACGCGCGGCGCCTCCCACGACGCCGCTCCCGGACTGCACCCGCGATGAAATACCAGACCGCCACCGAAGCCGGCCTGTGCTCGTGCCACGCCTGTGGCCAGGTGCAGCCGTTCGACGATCACGCCACCGCGAAGCAGCGCTGCGCGCGCTGCCACTCGACGCTCCATCGACGCAATCCCGACAGCCTGATGCGTACCTGGGCTCTGCTGATCGCCGCCGCGCTGCTCTACATTCCGGCCAACCTGCTGCCCGTCATGCATACCGCATCGCTGGTGGGCGACGAGGACGACACGATCATGAGCGGCGTCGCCTACTTCTGGACCTCGGGCGACGCGCCGCTCGCCGTGATCGTGTTCATCGCGAGCATCATGGTGCCGATGCTCAAGCTCTCGGTGCTCACGCTGCTCACGCTGACCGCGCAGCGCCGCTCGACGTGGCGGCCCATCGAGCGCACCAAGCTGTACCGGCTGGTCGAGTTCATCGGCCGCTGGTCGATGCTCGACGTGTTCGTTGTCACGCTGACCGTCGCACTGGTACGCTTCCAGTCGCTCGCGGTCATCACGGCCGGTCCCGGCGCTCTTGCGTTCGGCTCGGTCGTGATCCTGACGATGATCGCATCGATGCAGTTCGACCCGCGGCTCATCTGGGATCCCGTGGACGACGACCACCCAGCCCACCCCGCCCAAGCGCCACAAAACGATACTCAGGAAGGACCGCGCCCATGAACAGCCCGCAAGGACCGACGCCTCCCAGCCTGCCCGAACCGGACGTCGTGCGGCCACGGCGCTGGCTGCCCTCGCTCGTCTGGATCGTGCCGATCGTCGCGGCACTGATCGGCATCGCGCTCGTCGTCAAGTCGGTCGCGACGCGCGGGCCGACCATCTCGATCAGCTTCGTGACCGCCGAGGGCCTCGAGCCCGGCAAGACCAAGGTCAAGTACAAGGACGTCGAGATCGGCTCGGTCCGCTCGATCAAGCTCTCGCCGAACCTCTCGCATGTGCTCGTGCAAGTCGAACTGACCAAGGACGCCGAGGAGTTCGCGGTCAAGGACAGCCGCTTCTGGGTGGTGCGCCCGCGCATTGGCGCGAGCGGCGTGTCGGGACTCGGCACGCTGCTCTCGGGCTCCTATATCGGCGCCGACGCCGGCCGCTCGACGGAGAGCGCCACGGAATTCGTCGGCCTCGAAACGCCGCCGGCCGTCACCATCGACGAGAAAGGCCATCGCTACACGTTGCATGGCCAGTCGCTCGGCTCGATCGACATCGGCACGCCGATCTTCTATCGGCGCATCCAGGTGGGTCAGGTGACGAGCTACGCGCTCGACAAGGACGGCACCGGCGTCTCGATGCAGGTGTTCGTGAGCGCGCCTTACGACGAATACGTCGGCATCAATACGCGCTGGTGGCATGCGAGCGGCGTGAACGTGCAGCTCGATTCGAACGGCATCAAGGTGAACACGCAGTCGCTCGCGACGGTCGTGGTGGGCGGGCTCGCGTTCCAGTCGCCGCCCGGCCAGTCGATCGGCCCGCAGGCGCCCGACAACTCGACCTTCCTGCTCGCCTCCGATGAAACCGAAGCCATGCGCGAGCCCGACGGCACGCCGGTGCGCGTAGTGATGTACTTCAATCAGTCGCTGCGCGGACTGTCGGTGGGCGCGCCGATCGACTTCCGCGGCATCGTGCTCGGCCAGGTGACGGACATCGGCATCGAGTACGTGCCGAAGGACCACAACTTCATCATGCCGGTCACGATGGACCTCTACCCGCTGCGGCTGTCGCGCCGCGTGCGCGGCGAGGCGCCCACGCCACGCACGCCGCAGTCGCACGAGCTGATCAAGCGGCTCGTCGAGCGCGGATTGCGCGGGCAGTTGCGCACCGGCAACCTGATCACGGGCCAGCTCTACATCGCGCTCGACATCTTCCCGAAGGCCGCGCCCGCGAAGATCGACTTCGACCGCGATCCGATGGAACTGCCGACCGTGCCGAACTCGCTCGAAGAACTGCAACTGCAGGTCGCCGACATCGCCAACAAGCTCGACAAGATTCCGTTCGACAAGATCGGCAACAACCTGAACGGTGCGCTCGTCAACGCCAACAAGCTGTTCGCGCAGCTCGACACCGAAGTGATGCCGCAGACCCGCGCGATGATCGAGGAAGCGCAGAAGACCTTCGGCGCCGCCCAGGCCACGTTGCAGCAGGATTCGCCGCTGCAATCGGATGTCCATCAGGCGCTGCAGGAACTCACGCGCACGCTGCAATCGCTCAACGCGCTTTCGGACTACCTCGAACGCCACCCGGAATCGCTGTTGCGCGGCAAATCAGGAGACCAGCAATGAAACCGATCCGGCCCATCGTTACGGCAAACGCCGGATCGCTCACGCGCACGACCGGCGCGCTCGCGCTCATGCTCGGGGTGCTCGGCGTGCTCGCCGGTTGTGCATCGCCGCCGAGCCGCTTCTACACGCTGAGTCCGAGCGGCGACGCCACGCACCCCGTCGCGGGGCCGAGCACGCCGAATCCGGCCTGGCTGATCGAGCTCTCGCCGATCGACGTGCCGCCGCAGGTCTCGCGCAACCAGCTCGTCGTGCAGAACGACGCGACCCAGGTCAGCGTGCTCGAACAGGAGCGCTGGGCATCGCTGCCCGGCGACGAAATCCGCCGCGCGCTGTCGGGCGACCTCACGCAGCAGCTCAACACGATCGATGTCTACGGCTCGCCGCATCCGGACAGCGTGCCGGTCTATCGCGTCAGTGTGAACGTGCAGCGCTTCGAGTCCTGGCCGGGTTCGCACGCGCTGCTCGACGCCGTGTGGAGCGTGCGCTCGCTCGGCACGCAGGCGGTGATGACCTGCCGCAGCGTGCTCAACGAGCCGGTCAGCGGCGGCTACGACGCGCTCGTCGAGGCCCACCGGCGCGCGGTCGCGGCGCTCGCGGAGTCGATCGCGAGCGGCGTGCGCTCGATCTCCGCGGTGAGCGCGCCCGCGTCGGCGTCGGTCGCGGCGGCGAAACCGGCGCGCAGCGCGAAGACTGCGAAGAGCGCCGCGCCGCCGGTCAATATCCCCTGTCCGTCACTGGTGCCGGCCGCTGGTGGCACGACGGGCGGCAGCGCCGGGTAGCGCGGCGAGCGTTTGCGTTTGCTGATGCCGGTGCCCGACCGGCTCGATCGATGTGGCGGGCGAGGGTGCGCCGCGCCCGCGCGGTCCCCGCGCCGCCTCGCACGGCGCCCCGCTAATCTCCTCCTGCCGATCCGCCCGGCTCGCTCAACCTGCCCCGCGAGGACGCGCCGCCCTCGCTCAGTCCTGGCACCGCCTCGCGCGGCGCCCCTCTAATCCCCTCCGGCCTATGACGCACGTCGGCGCTTGATGAAAGGCTCCGCGATTAGCTCGTCCCGATGTGCCCGCCCGAGGCTGCCAGCCCAGCGCACACGGCCCAACCCCCCCCCGCCAGCCACGAATCCGCACGCCACCGGCCATCCACCGGCACGGGCCCTCACCCGGGCGCGTACAATAGCGCCTTCCCCGCAGCGTCCTCCCATCTTTCATGTCCTTCGATTTCTTCGTCCCTTGCCCGCGTGGCCTTGAAGCCGCGCTCGCCGCCGAACTGGCCGAGACCGGCACCCGCCATCTGCCGCCCGGCGCCCTTGAAGTGGGCGCCGAAGTGCCCGGCGGCGTGCATTTTCGCGGCAATTGGGCAGCGGGCATGGCCGCGAACCTGCATTCGCGCATCGCGAGCCGCGTGCTCCTGAAAATCGCCCAGCGCCCTTACCGCAGCGAGCAGGACATCTACGCACTCGCCGTCGAACAACGCTGGGAACAATGGTTCTCGGCCGACGAGACGCTGCGCGTCGACATCACCGCGATCAAGTCGCCGCTACGCAGCCTCGAATTCGCGACGTTGCGCGTGAAGGACGCCGTGTGCGACCGGCTGCGCGAGAAAACCGGTTCGCGCCCGAGCATCGATACCGCCTACCCCGACGTGCGTGTGTTCGCGTTCCTCACGGCGACCGACTGCACGCTCTACCTCGACACCTCGGGCGAGCCGCTCTTCAAGCGCGGCTGGCGGCTCGACAAGGGCGCGGCGCCGCTGCGCGAGAACCTCGCGGCCGGCATCCTGCACCTCACGGGCTGGACCCCGGGCACCCCGCTGTTCGATCCGATGTGCGGCAGCGGCACCTTCCTCGCGGAAGCCGCGCAAGTCGCGCTCGGCATCGCGCCGGGGCTCGAGCGCAGTTTCGGCTTCGAGCGGCTCAAGCAATACGACACGGCGGCCTGGCGCTACCTGAAGAAACAGGCCGCCGACATCCGCGCGGCCGCACGCGCCGATGTGCGCGATCTGCAGATCTTCGGCAGCGACATCTCGGGCGACATGCTCGAGAAGGCACGCGCGAACTTCGCGCGCGCGGGCCTCTCCGGTGTGCCGCTCAAGCAGCTCGACGCGCGCAACATCACGCCGCCCGCCGACTCGGCCGGCATTCTCGTCGCGAACCCGCCCTATGGCGAGCGTATCGAGGTGCGTGGACGCGGTCCGCGCGGCGAAGTGCGGCCGACCGGGCGCGAGCAGCGCGACGAGGACGACGGTTTCCGCCGCATGCAGACCGAAGGCGCCGACAGCGAGTTTTTCCAGGCGTTCGGCGATGCACTCAAGCAGCGCTTCACGGGCTGGAGCGCGTTCGTCCTCACGTCGGATCGCAAGCTGCCGGGCCAGATGCGCCTGCGCGAATCGACCAAGACACCGCTGTTCAACGGCGCGCTCGAATGCCGCTTGTTCCGCTTCGACCTGATCGCAGGCAGCGTGCGCCAGCGCGGCGGCGCGGGCGCGGACAAGAGCGGCGAGCAACCGTCCTGAAGTTTGCGAACGGCGCGCGGCAACTACCGCGCGCCGTTTTTCATTCGGCACCTCGCCATCGATTGATCAGGACTCCGGGTTTTCAGCGAACGGTTTGCAGACATTGCATGCATCGTGCAATCGCCGATCGCTACTGACACCACGCTGTCAGCAGCCCCTCGGCACACTGCGGTTACGCCATCCGGCGCATGCCCAGTGAAGCCCTTCGAGGAGCGCATCATGTCGAACGATCTGTCCCGCGTCATTTCATGGTTCGAAATTCCCGCCACCGACTTCGAGCGCGCCACGCGCTTTTACGAAGCCACGCTCGACGTCACGTTGCAACGTGAAGTGGTCGGCGGCGTGCCGATGGCCATGTTCCATCACGGCGACCCCGACACGGGCGGCTCGATCGTGTTCAATCCGCAGCAAGCCAAGCCCGATGCCAACGGCGTGCTCGTCTATCTGAACGCGAAGCCATCGGTGAGCGCGGCGCTCGCACGCGCCGAAAAAGCCGGCGGCAAAAAACAGGGCCCGGCGATCGAATTGCCGAACAACTACGGCTATATCGGCTTTTTCATCGATACCGAAGGCAACCGCGTCGGCCTGCACGCGATGAAGCTCGCCTGAGGCGTCGGCTCACCAACCGCACGAGAGCGCGCGCGGCGCTATCATCGGCCCATTCCCGTTCCGCCGCCCGCCGCCGCCATGTCCCGCCGTGCCGACCGACTGTTCCAGATCGCCGAATTGCTGCGCGGCCGGCGGCTCACCACCGCGCAGCAGCTCTCGCAGTGGCTCGGCGTATCGGCGCGCACGGTCTATCGCGATGTGCGCGACCTGCAGCTCTCGGGCGTGCCGATCGAAGGCGAAGCGGGCATCGGCTACCGGCTCGCGCGCACCGCGAGCCTGCCGCCGCTCACGTTCACCGCCGATGAACTCGCGGCGCTCGCGGTCGGCGCGCGCATGGCCGAGTCGTGGGGCGGCGCGGTGCTGGCGGGTGGCGCGCGCGGCGCGCTCGCCAAGATCGCCGCCGCGATGCCGAGCGACAAACGCGCGGTGCTCGAACGGCTCGCGGTCTTCGCGCCGTCGTTTCATGTCGATCGGGAGTTTTCGCGCAAGGTCGACGCGCTGCATCAAGCGGTCGATGGCCGTCATGTCGTGCGCTTCGCGTATTGCGACCGGCTCGGTGCGCAGACCGCGCGGCGCGTGTGGCCGCTCGGGCTCGTCTATTGGGGGGCGCGCTGGACGGTCGGCGCGTGGTGCGAATTGCGCGAGGACTTTCGCAACTTCGACATCGCGAGGATGAACGAGGTCGAATTGCTCGAACCGTTTCCCGATGTCAGCGGCCGGCGGCTCGCCGATTACCTGCGGCGCGTGAATGCGCCGTCACGGTGAAGCGCGCGGCGGCCTGCGCCGCCGCGCTTTATCAGGCTCACTCCACCGCCTTCACCATATCCTCGATCACCTTCTTCGCGTCGCCGAACACCATCATCGTCTTGTCCATGTAGAACAACTCGTTGTCGAGCCCCGCGTAACCGGCCGCCATCGAACGCTTGTTCACGATGACCGTGCGCGCCTTGTAGGCCTCGATGATCGGCATGCCCGCGATCGGCGACTTCGGATCGTTCTTCGCGGCCGGATTCACCACGTCGTTCGCCCCGAGCACGAGCACCACGTCAGTCTGGCCGAACTCGTTGTTGATGTCCTCCATCTCGTAGACCATGTCGTAGGGCACTTCGGCTTCCGCGAGCAGCACGTTCATGTGGCCAGGCATGCGGCCCGCGACCGGATGAATCGCATAACGCACGTCCACGCCCTTTTCGACGAGCTTGTCCGTGAGTTCCTTCAGCGCATGCTGCGCACGCGCGACGGCGAGCCCGTAGCCCGGCACGATCACGACCGTCTCGGCATTGCCCAGCATGAACGAGGCATCGTCGGCGGAACCCGACTTCACCGGACGCTGCTCCTGCGCGCCGCCGCTCGTCGCCGCACCCGCCTCGCCGCCGAAGCCGCCGAGCAGCACGTTGAAGAACGAGCGGTTCATCGCGTGGCACATGATGTACGAGAGGATCGCACCCGAGGACCCGACGAGCGAGCCCGCGATGATCAGCATCGCATTGTTCAGCGAGAAGCCGATGCCGGCCGCCGCCCAGCCCGAATACGAGTTGAGCATCGACACCACCACCGGCATGTCCGCCCCGCCGATCGGGATGATGATCAGCACGCCGAGCGCGAACGCGATCAGCGTCATGATGATGAACGGCAGCCACGATTGCGTGATGAAGAACAGCACGCCAAAACCGACCATTCCGAGCGCGAGCATCAGGTTGATCAGATGCTGACCCGCATAGACCACCGGCGCGCCCTGGAAGAGCCGGAACTTGTACTTGCCCGAGAGCTTGCCGAACGCGATCACCGAGCCGCTGAACGTGATGGCGCCGACGAACGTGCCGATGAACAGTTCGATGCGGTTGCCATAGGGAATGAAGCCCGGATAAGGCGCATCCTCGGCAACGAGCCCGAACGCGGCCGGCTCCGACACCACCGCATACGCGATGCACACCGCCGCCAGACCGATCAGCGAGTGCATCGCCGCGACGAGTTCCGGCATCTTCGTCATCTCGACGCGCGCGGCGACATACGCGCCGATCCCGCCGCCGACGATCAGTGCTCCGAACAACAGCGCGAGCCCGACGCCGAGATTGGAGCCGAGCTGTGCGGACTCCCGCGTGATCAGCGCGAGCGTGGTGACGATCGCAATCGCCATCCCGACCATGCCGAAGAGGTTGCCCGTGCGAGCGGTCTTCGGATTCGACAGACCCTTGAGCGCCTGGATGAAGCACACCGAGGCGAGCAGATAGAGCAGCGTGACGACATTGATGCTCATTACGCGCCCTCCTTCGCTGCGAGCTTCTTCGGCTCTTTCTTGCGGAACATCTCGAGCATGCGCCGTGTCACCAGAAAGCCGCCGAACACATTGACGGCCGCGAGCAGCACCGCGAGCGTGCCGAAGAACTTGCCCGGCCCGCCGACCGTGAGTCCGGTCGCAAGCATCGCGCCGACGATCACGATCGCCGAGATCGCGTTGGTCACGGCCATGAGCGGCGTGTGCAGCGCGGGTGTGACGTTCCAGACAACGTGATAGCCGACGTACACGGCCAGCACGAAGATGATCAGGTTGATCACCGTGTGGTTGATGAGTTCCATGGTCGGGCCTTATTTGCGCGTGAGCTGACCGTCGCGCGCGATGAGCGTCGCCGCGACGATGTCGTCCGCCAGATCGATGTTGAGCGAGCCTTCCTTCGTCACGATGAGCTTCACGAAGTCGAGCAGATTGCGCGCGTAGAGCGAGGACGCATCGGCGGCCACCATCGACGCCAGATTCGTGTAGCCGCAGATCTGCACGCCGTGCCGCGTGACCACCTCGTCGGCGACGGTGAGCGGGCAATTGCCGCCGCGCCGTCCGCTCGCCTCATCGGCGACAGCACCGCGCCCCGCCGCGAGATCGATCACGACCGAGCCCGGCTTCATCGCCTCGACCGTCTGCGCGGGCAACAGCATAGGCGCGTCGCGCCCCGGGATCAGCGCCGTCGAGATGACGATGTCGGCCTGGCGCGCGCGCTCGTGCACGAGCGCGGACTGACGCGCGAGCCACGACGGCGGCATCGGCCGCGCATAGCCGCCGACGCCTTGCGCCGCTTCGCGCTCCTCATCGGTTTCGAATGGCACATCGAGAAACTTCGCGCCGAGCGACTCGATCTGCTCCTTGACGGCCGGCCGCACATCGGAGGCCTCGATCACGGCGCCGAGACGCTTGGCGGTCGCGATCGCCTGCAAGCCCGCCACGCCGGCGCCGAGAATCAGCACGCGCGCGGCCTTCACGGTGCCCGCGGCGGTCATCAGCATCGGCATGAAGCGCGGATAGAGATTGGCCGCGACCAGCACCGCCTTGTAGCCGGCGATGTTCGCCTGCGACGACAGCACGTCGAGACTCTGCGCGCGCGTCGTGCGCGGCGCGGCCTCGAGCGAGAACGCGCTCACGCCCGCTTCGGCGAGCCGCGTGGCGTTCTCCAGATTGAAAGGATCGAGCATGCCGACGAGCACCGCGCCACGCTTCATGAGCGGCAATTCGCTCGCGACGGGCGACTGCACCTTGAGCACGAGTTCGGCCGCAAATGCGCTGGCCGCATCGACGATCTCGGCGCCGGCGGCCACATAGGCCTCGTCGGGGAAGCTGGCGGGCACGCCCGCACCGGCCTGCACGCCGACGCGATGGCCCTGCGCGAGGTACTTTTTGACGGTCTCCGGCGTCGCGGCCACGCGCGCCTCGTTGGCCCGCGTTTCGGCGGGTACTCCGATCTGCATTGCTGACTCCTCCCTCGAATTCTTGTTCTGTACTACGAGTGGGTCCGGCGCGGCTCCGCCGGCTTCTAATGCAACGGCAAAACGAACCCCACTTTAACCGAAACATGTGAACGAACTAAAGCGGGAAAGTATCTGGCCAATTGCGTTGGAAAATGCCGACAATCCGTCCGACCGGACGGTCGGGCCTCACGCGCGCGATGCGGGGCGCGATCAGGCCCCCGGCAGGCCCTGCCTCGTCCCGGTAAAATGCCGGTCTATGGAACAGCACACCTGGGCACCCCACGTCACCGTGGCCGCCATCATCGAGCGTGACGGACGCTTTCTGCTCGTCGAAGAGCACACACCGGCCGGCTTGCGCCTGAACCAGCCCGCCGGCCATCTGGAGCCGGGCGAGACGCTCGTCGAGGCGGTCGTGCGCGAGACGCTCGAAGAAACGGCGCACCCGTTCACGCCCGAGGCGCTCGTCGGCGTCTACATGACGCACTTCGGCAAGCCGGGCGAAAGCGGCGACACGTACCTGCGCTTCACGTACTGCGGCCGTGCCGCCGACGCGATCGCGCAGCGCGCGCTCGATGCGGACATCGTGCGCACGCTGTGGCTCGACGCGGACGAGCTGCGTGCGGCGAGCGCGCGGCATCGTTCGCCGCTCGTGATGAAGTGCGTCGACGACTACCTCGCCGGCACGCGCGTGCCGCTTGACTTCGTGCACACGCACGCAGTAGGTCCCAGGGCTTGAGGCAATGAGATGAGCAAACGCAAAGTCGTGGTAGGCATGTCGGGCGGCGTCGATTCGTCGGTGACCGCGTGGCTTTTGAAGGAACAGGGGTTCGACGTCGTCGGCCTCTTCATGAAGAACTGGGAAGACGATGACGACGGCGAGTACTGCTCGACGCGCCAGGACTGGATCGACGTGGTGTCGGTCGCGGACCTGATCGGCATCGACGTCGAAGCGGTGAACTTCGCGGCCGAGTACAAGGACCGCGTGTTCGCCGAGTTCCTGCGTGAGTACTCGGCGGGGCGCACGCCCAACCCCGACGTGCTGTGCAACGCCGAGATCAAGTTCAAGGCGTTCCTCGACCACGCGATGTCGCTCGGCGCCGAGACCATCGCGACCGGCCACTACGCGCGCGTGCGCGAGCGCGAGGGCCGCTTCGAGTTGCTCAAGGCGTTCGATCATACGAAGGACCAGTCGTACTTCCTGCATCGCCTGAACCAGGCGCAGTTGTCGAAGACGATGTTCCCGCTCGGCGAGATCCCGAAGACCCAGGTGCGCGAGATCGCCGCGCAGATCGGCCTGCCCAACGCGAAGAAAAAGGATTCGACGGGCATTTGCTTCATCGGCGAGCGGCCGTTTCGCGACTTCCTGAACCGCTATCTGCCGACCAAGCCTGGTCCGATGAAGACGCCCGAAGGCAAGGTCGTCGGCGAGCACATCGGCCTCGCGTTCTACACGTTCGGCCAGAGGAAAGGCATCGGCCTTGGCGGCAGCAAGGACGGCAGCGGCGAGCCGTGGTTCGTCGCGGGCAAGGACATCGCGTCGAACACGCTCTACGTCGCGCAGGGCCACGATCATCCGTGGCTGCTCTCGCACGTGCTGCGCGCGGGCAACGTGAGCTGGGTCGCCGGCGAGCCGCCCACGGACGGCCACGCTTGCGGCGCGAAGACGCGCTATCGCCAGGCGGACGCGAAGTGCACGTTTCAGAGCGCGCACGGCCACGGCGAAGGCCAGTTCGAACTCCATTTCGACGACGCGCAATGGGCCGTCACGCCCGGCCAGTCGGCCGTGCTCTATGACGGCGACGTGTGCCTCGGCGGCGGCATCATCGAACACGCGGTGACGGCGCAGCCCCAAGCAGCAGCAGACGCCCAACGCGCCCCGCAAAAAGCCGCGCTGCTGAGCGCCAGAAACGCGTAAGGGCACGCGCCAGGCAACACCTCAAGTTCGCCCCGGCGCATGTGCGCTTTTGTCGCACGCGCGTCACCGGGCCATCGCACCATCGGTACCACCCGTCGCGACCCGTCCTGTCGGCTTTCCTGCCGGGTTCCCGATTTTGGGGCATCATGCCCGCTGGCCGCGCCGCCCGAGCGCGCGCCAGCGCCGTGCCGCCGACCACAAGCGCGCGAGCGTCTCAATCAAGATCGAGGAGTCCCCATGTTTTCCCGACGTTATCTCGCGATGTGGTGCGCCGTGCTGCTGTTCGCCGGCTGCGTGGCGGCCGCCGCGCTCGCTCATCTGTCGTGGCTGTGCGCCGTCGTGCCCGCGCTGTTCGTGGCGCTCGGCGCCTACGACATGACCCAGCAGCGCCACGCCATCCTGCGCAACTATCCGCTCTGGGGCCATCTGCGCTTCCTGTTCGAATTCGTGCGCCCCGAGATCCGCCAGTATTTCGTCGAGGACGATACCGACGAAAAACCGTTCTCGCTCGTGCAGCGCAGCGTGGTCTACCAGCGCGCGAAGAACACGGTGGACAGCCGCCCGTACGGCACCGAACTCGACGTGAAGGCGATTGGCCACGAATGGATCAGCCATTCGCTCGCACCGACCAAACTCGAAGGCAGCGACTTCCGCGTGCTGGTGGGCGCCGAACGCGCGCAGCCGTATTCGATGTCGATCTTCAACATTTCGGCGATGAGCTTCGGCGCGCTGTCGGCCAACGCGATCCGCGCGCTCAACCGGGGCGCCAAACTAGGCGGCTTCGCGCACGACACCGGCGAAGGCTCGATGTCGAAGTACCACCGCGAGCAAGGCGGCGACATCATCTGGGAGATCGCCTCGGGTTACTTCGGCTGCCGCAACGACGACGGCACGTTCAACGCGGAGAAGTTCGCGCGCCAGGCCACCGAGCCGCAGGTCAAGATGATCGAGGTGAAGCTCTCGCAGGGCGCGAAGCCGGGTCATGGCGGCGTGCTGCTCGCGGCGAAGGTGACGCCCGAAATCGCCGAGACGCGCGGCATCGCGATGGGCCGCGACTGCGTGTCGCCAGCCCGGCACTCGGAGTTCTCGACGCCGCGCGGGCTGCTCGAATTCGTCGAGCGGCTGCGCCAGCTCTCGGGCGGCAAGCCGACCGGCTTCAAGCTGTGCATCGGCCATCCGTGGGAGTTCTTCGGCATCGCCAAGGCCATGCTCGAAACCGGCATCCTGCCCGACTTCATCGTCGTCGATGGCGCCGAGGGCGGCACGGGAGCCGCGCCCATCGAATTCACCGATCACATCGGCACGCCGCTCCAGGAGGGGCTGCTGCTGGTGCACAACACGCTCGTCGGCACGGGCCTGCGCGACAAGATCAAGATCGGCGCGAGCGGCAAGATCATCACCGCATTCGACATCGCGAGGACGCTCGCGATCGGCGCCGACTGGGTCAACTCGGCGCGCGGCTTCATGTTCGCGGTCGGCTGCATCCAGGCGCAGAAGTGCCATTCGGACCGCTGCCCGACCGGCGTGGCGACCCAGGATCCAGTGCGTCAGCGCGCGCTCAACGTGCCCGACAAGGGCGAGCGCGTCTTCAACTTCCACCGCAACACGCTGCACGCGCTGCAGGAGATCATCCAGGCGGCGGGCCTCGCCGCGCCGGCCGAACTGCGCGCGCATCACATCGTGCGGCGCGTGTCGTCGTATGAAGTGCGCCTGATGTCGGAGCTGCTCAAGTACCTGCAGCCCGGCGACCTGCTCGAAGGCCGCTATCGCTACCAGCTCTACGAGCGCTGGTGGCCGATCGCGCGCAGCGACACGTTCACGCCGCAGATCGAGCAAGCGGCGGCCTGAGCGAAAACGGGCGATGGCCGCAAAGCCATCGCCCGTTTTTTCACCTCGCCAAGGAGCCGGGCTATCAGCCCTGCGGCACCGTGTCGGCGAACGACGCGCGCTGCATCAGCTTGACGAAGTGCTTGTCGAGGTTCGGATAGGGCTCGCGCCAGTTCAGCTCCGGCATGCGGAAGTCGAGGTAGCCAAGCGCGCAGCCCACGGCGATATCCGCGAGCGAGTAGCGGTTGCCGGCGCACCACGTCTTGGTGTCGAGCCCCTTCGCCATCGCCTTGAGGCCTTCGTCGATCTTGCGCTGCTGGCGTGCGATCCACTCGGTGCTGCGCTGTTCGGCCGTGCGCTGCGTGAGTTCGGTGCGGATCGCCACGGCCGCGTCGAGAATGCCGTCGGCGAGCGCCTGCCAGCAATGCACCTCGACGCGCTCGCGGCCCGACGGCGGAATCAGCTTGCCGACCGGCGACAGCGTATCGACGTACTCGCAGATCACGCGCGAATCGAACACGGCTTCGCCGTCTTCCATCACGAGACACGGCACCTTGCCGAGCGGGTTGAAGTCGTGGATCGCCGTTTCGGCGGACCACACGTTTTCGAGCACCAGCTTGAAGTCGATTTTCTTTTCGGCGAGTACGATGCGCGCCTTGCGCACGAACGGGCTGCCAAACGAACCGATGAGTTTCATCACACCTGCCTTTTCTGGAATCCGGCGGAAGTATACGTTGGTTTCGACGTTTCCTGACGTATAAGCAGTGTGCGCGCCGCCAGGACAGGCCACAGGTTGTGGGCAAGCTGCAACAGCGCGGCCGCGCCCGGGCTCGCCGGCCGGGCCGCCCGATCCGCTTCTGATGGGGGCGCTACAATCGCGCCATGAGCACGCCGACCCTGCCCCAAGACCTGAACGCCATCGCGAGCGCAGCCGACCATGCGCGCGGCCCCGACGGCACCGCCAACCTCTACCGGGCGCGTCGCGAACGCGTGCTGGCGGCGCTGCGCGCGAAAGGCGGCGGCGTCGCGCTGGTGCCGACGGCGCCCGAGGCGCTGCGCAACCGCGACGCCGACTATCCGTATCGGCACGACAGCTACTTCTACTATTTGACCGGCTTCACGGAACCGGAGGCGCTGCTCGTGCTCGACGCGAGCGCCGGTGCCGACGCGCCGTCGTCGATCCTGTTCTGCCGCGCGAAGAACGTCGAGCGCGAGACGTGGGAGGGTTTTCGCTGGGGGCCCGACGCGGCGCGCGAGGCGTTCGGCTTCGACGCGGCCTGGCCCGTCGACGAAATCGACGCGCGCCTGCCGCAGTTGCTCGCGAACCGTCCGGCCGTCCACTACGCGCTCGGCGGCGCCGAGGCGTTCACGGGACAAGTGCGCCGCTGGCTCGACGCCGTGCGCGCGCTCGCGCGCGGCGGCACGACGGCGCCAGCGGCCGCACATGACCTGCTGCCGCTCATCGACGACATGCGCATCATCAAGGACGCGCACGAACTCTCGGTGATGCGCCGCGCCGCGCAAATCTCCGCGCTCGCGCACCGCCGCGCGATGGCGGCCTGCCGGCCCGGCGTGCGCGAATACGAACTCGAAGCGGAGCTGCTCTACACGTTTCGCAAGCACGGCGCGCAGGCGCCGGCTTATGGCTCGATCGTCGCGGCGGGCGCGAATGCCTGCGTGCTGCACTATCCGGCGGGCAACGCCGTGGCGCGCGACGGCGACCTCGTGCTGATCGACGCGGCCTGCGAACTCGACGGCTACGCCTCCGACATCACTCGCACGTTCCCCGCGAACGGCCGCTTCAGCCCCGCCCAGCGCGAGCTGTACGACATCGTGCTGGCCGCGCAGCAGGCCGCCGTCGATGCGACGCGCGCGGGCGTGAACTTCGAGGCGCCGCACGAGGCCGCCGTGCGCGTGCTCGCGCAGGGACTGCTCGACACCGGCATCATCGAGCGCACGCGCTTCGCCTCGGTCGAGGACGTAATCGCCGAGCGCGCCTATGCGCGCTTCTACATGCACCGCACCGGCCATTGGCTCGGCATGGACGTGCACGACGCGGGCGACTACCGTGAGCGCGGCGAGCCCGCCGTGCCGCCGGTAGCGGGCGAGGCGCCGCCGTGGCGCACGCTGCGAGCGTCGATGACGCTGACCATCGAGCCCGGCCTCTACGTGCGCGCCGCCGAGGACGTACCCGAGCGCTACTGGGACATCGGCATCCGCATCGAGGACGATGCCATCGTCACCGCCGACGGCTGCGAGCTGATCACGCGCGACGTGCCGGTCGCCGCCGACGAAATCGAGGCGCTGATGCGCGAGCCCCGCCAACCCGCCTGAAGCAGGACATCGAATCGACATGAATGCCGTCTCCCCCGCCGCTGCCCAAACTGCTGCCCTCGACTACGACGTGACGATCGTGGGCGCCGGGCCGGTCGGCCTCGCGATCGCGGGCTGGCTCGCGCGGCGCAGCGCGACCGAAGCGCTGTCGGTCGCGTTGATCGACGCGCGCGAGCCCGCCCACAGCGCCGCCGACCCGCGCGCGATCGCGGTCTCGCAAGGCAGCCGCACGCTGCTCGAAGCGCTCGCGTGGCCCGCCGACGCGACCTCGATCGAACGCATCCACGTCTCGCAGCGCGGTCATTTCGGCCGCACGCTGATCGATCGCCATGACTACGCGCTGCCCGCGCTCGGCTATGTCGCGAGCTACGGCGCGATCGTGGCAGCGCTCGCCGACGCGGTCCGCGCGACGCCGGTTCACTGGCTCCAGCACACTCACGCGCTCACGCCCGTCGAAGAACAGGACGGCATCACGCTGCCGATCGAAAGCGCACAGGGCACGCGCACGCTGCGCACGCGCATTCTCGTGAACGCGGAGGGCGGACTGTTCCGCCCAGCCGACGCTGCGTCCGAAGCCCCCGAAGCCCCCGAAACGCCAGATGCCAACCACCCGAAGCGCACGCGCGACTACGGCCAGACCGCGCTCGTCGGCGTGGTCAGCGTGTCGACGCCGCAGCCGCATGTGGCGTGGGAGCGCTTCACGAGCCAGGGCCCGATCGCGCTCCTGCCGATGGGCGGCGCGCGCGGCGCCGATTACGCGCTCGTGTGGTGCTGCGCGCCCGCCGAAGCCGAGCGTCGCGCGCAGTTGAGCGACGCGGCGCTGCTCGCCGAACTCGATGTCGCGTTCGGCGCGCGCATGGGCCGCTTCACGCAGATCCACAGCCGTGCAGCCTTCCCGCTCGGCCTGAACGCACTCGATTCGCTCGTGAAAGGGCGCGTGGCGGCCGTCGGCAACGCCGCCCAGACGCTGCATCCGGTCGCGGGCCAGGGCCTGAACCTCGGCCTGCGCGATGCGCATGCGCTCGTCGAGGCGCTCGCGCGGCATGGCGCGAGCCCGCTCGCGCTCGCCGACTTCGCGCGCCGCCGCAGCTTCGATCGCCGTCTGACGATCGGCGCGACCGATACGCTCGCGCGGCTTTTCACCATCGATTTCGCCCCGCTCGCCACGCTGCGCGGCCTCGCGCTCACGGCGCTCGAATTCGTGCCGCCGGTCAAGACCGCGCTCGCACGCCAGATGATGTTCGGCCAGCGGCTCTAGCTCTAGTTCTAGCGGACGGGGGTCGGTCGGTTTCTGGCCCGATATTTACCAGTCGATCCAACCCCGTTTAAAGCCAACGCGACTGCATCCTGCCGGCGAGTCGCTTTGCCGCACGGCCGCGTGCTTTCCCGCACGCACATCGAAGGCGCGCGAGCGCGCTTACGCTAAAATACGCGTTTCCCCTTTCGCTTTTCGTTGCCGCGCCCTGTCGCGGCGGCGGGATTTTCATCGCGCATCATGTTCACACTCGGCCGTCACACCCTGCGCAACAACCTGTTCGTCGCCCCCATGGCGGGCGTCACGGACCGGCCGTTCCGCCAGCTGTGCAAGCGCCTCGGCGCGGGCTATGCGGTGTCGGAGATGGTCGCCTCGAACGCGCAGCTGTGGAAGAGCGAAAAGACCATGCGCCGCGCCAATCACGCAGGTGAGGTCGAGCCGATCGCCGTGCAGATCGCCGGCGCCGATCCGGCCATGATGGCCGAGGCCGCGCGCTACAACGTCGCCAACGGCGCGCAGATCATCGACATCAACATGGGCTGCCCCGCCAAGAAGGTCTGCAACGTCGCGGCCGGCTCGGCGCTCCTGCAAAACGAGCCGCTCGTCGCGCGCATCGTCGGCGCGGTGGTCGAGGCGGTCGGGGTCGGCCCCGACGCGGTGCCCGTCACGCTCAAGATCCGCACTGGCTGGGACCGCGACCATCGCAATGCGCTCACCATCGCGCGCATCGCCGAAGAGGCGGGCATCTCGATGCTGACCGTGCATGGCCGCACGCGCGCGGACCTCTATCACGGCGACGCCGAATACGACACGATCGCGGCGGTCAAGGCCGCCGCGCGCATCCCGGTGGTCGCCAACGGCGACATCACGAATCCGGCCAAGGCCCGCGAGGTGCTGGCCGCGACCGGCGCCGATGCCATCATGATCGGCCGCGCCGCGCAGGGCCGTCCGTGGCTCTTTCGCGAGATCACGCACTTCCTCGCGACCGGCGAATTGCTGCCGCCGCCGCGCGTCGACGAGATCCAGTCGATCATGAACGAGCATCTCGAAGACCACTACGCCTTCTATGGCGAATTTACCGGCGTGCGTACTGCGCGCAAGCACATCGGCTGGTACACTCGCGGCCTTTGCGGCGCCAACGCGTTCCGCCATCGCATGAATACGCTGGACACCACGCGCGAACAACTCGCCGCCGTCAACCAGTTCTTCGACGAACAGAAGGCCATCTCCGAGCGCCTCGTCTATGTCGAAGACGAGCGCGGCGAGTCCGAATCAACCGATCGACTGGCAGCATGAGCAAGCACAATATCGAACAATGCGTCCGCGAGAGCCTCGGCATGTACTTCCAGGATCTCGACGGCTCCAACCCGCACGACGTTTATGAAATGGTGATTTCGATCGTCGAAAAACCGCTGCTCGAGGTGGTGCTCGAGCAGGCTGGCGGCAACCAGTCGCTCGCCGCCGAATATCTCGGCATCAACCGCAACACGCTGCGCAAGAAGCTTCAGCAGCACGGCCTGCTGTAGGCGCACCGCAACGCTTTCCGACTCTACTTTCGTTGCCATCATGATCAAGCAAGCGCTCATCTCCGTTTCCGACAAGTCGGGCATCGTCGACTTCGCGAAGTCGCTCTCGACCCTCGGCGTCAAGATCCTGTCGACGGGCGGCACCGCGAAACTGCTCGCGGACGCCGGCCTCCCCGTCACCGAAGTGGCCGATTACACGGGCTTCCCGGAAATGCTCGATGGGCGCGTGAAGACGCTGCACCCGAAGGTGCACGGCGGCATCCTCGCCCGGCGCGATCTGCCCGAGCACATGGCCGCGCTCGAAAAGCACGACATCCCGACCATCGACCTGCTCGTCGTGAACCTGTATCCGTTCGTGCAGACCGTGTCGAAGGAAGAATGCTCGCTCGAGGACGCCATCGAGAACATCGACATCGGCGGCCCGACGATGCTGCGCTCGGCGGCCAAGAATCATCGTGATGTCACCGTCGTCGTCGATCCGGCCGACTACGCCACCGTGCTCGACGAGATGCGCGCGAACGGCAACGCGGTGGGCTACGCGACGAACTTCCGTCTCGCGACCAAGGTGTTCGCGCACACGGCGCAATACGACGGCGCGATCACGAACTACCTGACGAGCCTGACCGAAGAACTCCAGCACCAGTCGCGCAACACTTACCCGGCCGTGCTGAACCTCGCGTTCGACAAGGTCCAGGACCTGCGCTACGGCGAGAACCCGCACCAGAGCGCGGCGTTCTATCGCGACATCGCGACCCAGGCTGGCGCGCTTGCGAACTACAAGCAGTTGCAGGGCAAGGAACTGTCGTACAACAACATCGCCGACTCCGACGCGGCCTGGGAATGCGTGAAGACCTTCGACGCGCCCGCCTGCGTGATCGTCAAGCATGCGAACCCGTGCGGCGTCGCGATCGGCGCGAACGCGCACGAAGCGTATTCGAAGGCGTTCCAGACCGACCCGACCTCGGCGTTCGGCGGCATCATCGCGTTCAATCGCGAAGTCGATGAAGCCGCGGCGCAAGCCGTGTCGAAGCAGTTCGTCGAAGTGCTGATCGCGCCGTCGTTCAGCGAGGCCGCGAAGACCGTGTTCGCCGCCAAGCAGAACGTGCGTCTGCTCGAAATCGCGCTCGGCGAAGGCCACAACGCGTTCGACCTCAAGCGCGTGGGCGGCGGCCTGCTCGTGCAGTCGCTCGATGCGAAGAACGTGCAGCCGCACGAACTGCGCGTCGTCACGAAGCGTCACCCGACGCCCAAGGAAATGGACGATCTGCTGTTCTCGTGGCGCGTCGCCAAGTTCGTCAAGTCCAACGCGATCGTGTTCTGCGCGAACGGCATGACGCTCGGTGTCGGCGCGGGCCAGATGAGCCGCGTGGATTCGGCGCGCATCGCGAGCATCAAGGCGCAGAACGCGGGCCTCACGCTCGCGGGCTCGGCAGTCGCGTCGGACGCGTTCTTCCCGTTCCGTGACGGCCTCGACGTCGTGGTGGCGGCGGGCGCGACCTGCGTGATCCAGCCGGGCGGCTCGATGCGCGACGACGAAGTGATCGGCGCCGCCGACGAGCACAACATCGCGATGGTCATGACGGGCGTGCGCCACTTCCGTCACTGATCGGCACCGATCGGCACCGATCGCACCTGCTGCAAAAACAGCCTGCCGGGCGCCGCGCCCCGCAGGCTGTTTTTTTGGGCGTCCTTTCAGCCTCGCTTACGTTGTGAGGTTCGTTGTACCATCGCAGGCAATTCGTTCCTCCGCCCACTCATGAGAATTCTCGGCATCGACCCTGGCTTGCGCGTCACCGGCTTCGGCGTGGTCGAGCGCCACGGCCATCAGCTCAGCTATGTCGCAAGCGGCGTCATCCGCACCACCGACGCCGATCTGCCCACGCGCCTCGGCATCATCTTCGAGGGGATCTCGACGCTGATCCGCCAGCACGCGCCCGATCAGGCCGCGATCGAAAAGGTCTTCGTGAACGTCAATCCGCAGTCGACCCTGCTGCTGGGTCAGGCGCGCGGCGCGGCGATCTGCGGACTGGTCGCGGGCGGTGTGCCAGTCGCCGAGTACACGGCGCTGCAGTTGAAGCAAGCCGTCGTCGGCTATGGCCGTGCCACCAAGGAGCAGATGCAGCAGATGGTCGTGCGTCTCTTGAGCCTCGCGGGCACACCCGGCACCGACGCCGCCGACGCGCTCGGCATGGCCATCTGCCACGCGCACAGCGGCGACACGCTCGCGACGCTCGGCGCGCTCGCCCCGGCGCTCGCGAAAAAGGGCGTACGCATGCGGCGCGGCCGCTTGATCGGCTGATCGATTCTTTGCACGCGGCGCGTTCCACGGGATTTCGCCGCTTCGCTACACTCACCGTTTCCTTACCACTGACTCCCCCATGATCGGTCGCATTGCCGGCGTCCTGCTGGAAAAGAATCCGCCGCACCTGCTCATCGACTGCAACGGCGTCGGCTACGAAGTCGACGTGCCGATGAGCACGTTCTACAACCTGCCCGCCACTGGCGAGAAAGTCGTCCTGCTCACGCAGATGATCGTGCGCGAGGATGCCCATCTGCTCTACGGGTTCGGCAGCGCGCCAGAACGCGCGACGTTTCGCGAACTGCTCAAGATCAGCGGCATCGGCGCGCGCATGGCGCTCGCGGTGCTCTCGGGCATGAGCGTGCACGAACTCGCGCAGGCGGTCACGCTGCAGGACGCGGCGCGCCTCACGCGCGTGCCCGGCATCGGCAAGAAGACGGCCGAGCGGCTCATGCTCGAACTCAAGGGCAAGCTCGGCGCGGACCTCGGCGAGATGGCGGGGGCCGTCTCGGCGTCCGACCACGCGAGCGACATCCTCAACGCCCTGCTCGCGCTCGGCTACTCGGAAAAAGAAGGGCTCGCCGCCATCAAGAGCGTGCCGGCCGGCACCGGTGTGTCCGAGGGCATCAAGCTCGCGCTCAAGGTGCTCTCGAAGGGCTGAAACCCGCAGGCTGCCGGGCGCGGATAAGCGCCTCCGGACGCGGCTGTGGGCGCACAGCCCACGCGGTACAATCGTCGCATGATCGAAACCGACAAACTTGCCGCGAACCGCACCGGCGCCGAACGCGTGATCACCGCCGCGCCGACTTCGCCGAACGAAGAAGCGTTCGAGCGCGCCCTGCGCCCGCGCCAGCTCGACGAATATGTCGGCCAGGAAAAGGTGCGCGGCCAGCTCGAAATCTTCATCGAGGCGGCCAAGCGCCGCTCCGAACCGCTCGACCATGTGCTGCTGTTCGGGCCGCCGGGACTCGGCAAGACCACGCTCGCGCACATCATCGCGCGTGAAATGGGGGTCAATCTGCGGCAGACCTCGGGACCGGTGCTGGAGCGCGCGGGCGACCTCGCGGCGCTGCTCACCAACCTCGAACCGCACGATGTGCTGTTCATCGACGAGATCCACCGGCTCTCGCCGGTCGTCGAGGAAATTCTCTATCCGGCGCTCGAGGACTACCAGATCGACATCATGATCGGCGAAGGGCCGGCCGCGCGCAGCGTGAAGCTCGACCTGCAACCGTTCACGCTGGTCGGCGCGACCACGCGCGCGGGCATGCTCACCAATCCGCTGCGCGACCGCTTCGGCATCGTCTCGCGGCTCGAGTTCTATACCGCGTCGGAACTGGCGCGCATCGTGAGCCGCTCGGCGTCGCTGCTCGGCGCGCAGATCCATCCCGACGGTGCGCTCGAAATCGCGCGCCGCGCGCGTGGCACGCCGCGTATCGCGAACCGCCTGTTGCGCCGCGTGCGTGACTTCGCCGAGGTCAAGGCGGACGGCAACATCACGGCTGCCGTCGCCGATGCCGCGCTCAAGATGCTCGACGTCGACCCCGTTGGCTTCGACCTGATGGACCGCAAGCTGCTCGAAGCGATCCTGTACAAGTTCGACGGTGGTCCGGTCGGCATCGACAACCTCGCGGCCGCCATCGGCGAGGAGCGCGACACCATCGAAGACGTGCTCGAACCGTATCTGATCCAGCAGGGCTATCTGCAGCGCACGCCGCGCGGGCGCGTCGCCACCCAGCTCACCTATCGCCACTTCGGGCTGGTCGCGCCGGACTCGACGGGTAGCGGCGGTTTGTGGGATCCGAACGCGTCCTGAACGGCACGCCGCCAGGATCGATCGCCCCATGTCCGAACAGCACGCCGGCCGCCGCCACGATACCCCGGAGCCGCGCGGCCTCGCGCGGCAGATCGCCCAGCGCTTGCGCATGCGGCTCGCCGACAGCGTCACGCATTTGACGACGGGCAGCGGCCCGCGCCTCGATTATTCGTCGCCGCCGGGCGACCCCGGCCTGTTCGGCGCCGACGCGGTCTGCTGGAAGGTCCACGCCGACTTCACCGCGATGATGACGGGCGGTATCAGCGCGCTGCTGCTGCAGGCCTTGCATCCGCTCGCGCTCGCGGGCGTCTGGGATCATTCGAGCTTTCGCACCGACATTCTGGGCCGCCTGCGCCGCACCGCGACCTTCATCGCGGGCACGACCTACGGCAGCCGCGCCGACGCGCTCGCGCTGATCGAGCGCGTGAAGCAGATCCACCTCGGCGTATCGGGGACCGCGCCGGACGGCCGCCCCTATCGCGCGAGCGACCCCGCGTTGCTCACGTGGGTGCACGTCGCCGAAGTATCGAGCTTTCTCGCGGCGCACCTGCGCTATGTGAACCGCGCGCTGCCGCGCGCCGCGCAAGACCAGTACTACGCCGAAATGGCCCGCATCGCGCACATGCTCGGCGCGACCGAAGTACCGTCCTCGTGCGCTGAAATCGATGCTTATCTGCTCGCCATGCAGCCGCAACTCGTCGCGAGCGAGCGCACCCAAGAGGTCGTGCGCATTCTCATGGAGATGCCCGCGCCGCGTCCCGCGATGCGTCCGGCCGGCGCGCTGATGCGTCATGCGGGCATCGATTTGCTGCCGCCGTGGGCGCAGGACATGCTCGGCTTCTCGCGCTTCGCGCGCGCCCGTCGTGCGCTGGTGCAGCCCGGTATCCGGGTGGTCGCGCCCGTGCTGCGCTGGGCGCTCGTCAATGGTGTCTCGAAACGCGCGCGGCGTCGCGCGCAGGCCCAGGCGGGCGGCGGGCAATAAGAAGGCACGCGGTCTGGCACTTTTCCCGTACCACCAAGGTATTCCTGCTATCGGACCGGGCGACCGATGGTCGAAACGCGTGTCAAACCAGGCAAATTTGCGTCCTTATGTCGAAGCAAATATGTTAAATTTGATTCATTATAAGGAAGCAAATAATTGAAAACTGCTTCACTATAGGCTACTATTTATTTGGTTTCTGATAGCCTATAGGCCAGCAAAATGGATTCCAGAATGAGACAGCTCCGGCTCGAGCAAGTCCAGGCGTCGGTTGCAGCGTACTCGGATTTGGCCAACCGTCGCCCTCCGCCGCGTGGATGGTTGAAGGCCATCCGTGAGTCATTGGGACTCACCGAGCGACAGCAGGCCGACCGATTGGGCGTGACCGGTTCGACCTTGCACAAGTCGGAGTCGGCAGAGGCCGAGGAGCGAATCACACTCGGCCAACTGCGCAAGCTGGCCGACGGGCTGGACTGCGAGCTGGTCTATGCTCTGGTGCCGAGAAAGCCACTGACTCAAGTGGTCGAAGACCAGGCGCGCTCGATCGCGCTGCAGGAAGTGAGCGCAGTGGCGCACACCATGAATCTCGAAGACCAACGTCCGGCCACCGACCGGCTTCGCAAACAGGTTGAGCAGAGAACGGCGGAACTGCTCCGGGGTCGCTGGTCCGACCTATGGCGCCAGATCTAGACGAACAGGACGGCCAGACGCCGCTCGATCCTGACGAGCGTGCAGCGCTGAAACCGGCGCATCTGGCCACCCAGGGCGACCTGAACGACTGGGAGCAGGAGAACATCCTGCAAGCCGTGCAATGGGTTCGACGTCAACGCAAGGTCGATGTCCTCAGCGAAGCGTTCTGTCGCGACCTTCACAAGAAAATGTTCGACCAGACCTGGTCGTGGGCAGGCACCTTCCGCAAGTCGGACAAGAACATCGGATGTGACTGGACCCAGGTCAGCGTCAAACTGAAAAACCTTTTCGACAACACGCGATGGTGGGTCGACAACGACACATTCGCACCCGATGAGATCGCCGCACGATTTCACCACCAGCTGGTGTGGATTCATCCGTTTCCAAACGGCAATGGTCGCCATTCACGAATGATGGCTGATGCGCTCTTGCGCAGCATGAAACAAGAGCCGTTTTCATGGGGCGGCGGCGGGACGCTGGTTAAAGCGGATAACGCCCGCTCGGATTACCTGAACGCCTTGCGTGCGGCGGATAAAGGTGACTACGGTTTGCTTCTCGTCTTCGTGCGAAGTACGGCTTAGCCGCCCGCGCGGACAAAAAAAGCGAGCCTCCGAAGAGGCTCGCAGTAGTCGCAAGACCGGACAGCGATCTCCGATTACATCTTCACGACGTCGAGCAGCGTCTTCTTGCCGTCCTTGTAGTCGTACAGCGAGATCACGCCGTGCTGCAGATCGCCCTTCGAGTCGAACGTCGTCGTGCCAATCACGCCCTTGTAGTTCGTGCCCGGGATTTGCGCGAGGATCTTCGCTGCATCGGTCGAGTTCGCGCGCTTCATTGCATCGACGACGATGTACACCGCGTCATACGTGAAAGGTGCATCGAACTCGATCGCATGACCAAAGCGCTTCTGGTACTTGGCCGAGAACTCCGCGCCACCCGCCATCTTTTCGAGCGCCATGCCGGCCTGCGAGCAGACGACGTTATCGGCCGCGTTGCCGGCGAGCTGCGCGAGGCTTTCCGTGCACACGCCATCGCCCGACAGGACCTTCGCGCGCAGACCGAGTTGCTTGGCTTGCTTGGCGAACGGGCCGCCGGTGGCGTCCATGCCGCCGTACATGATCGCGTCGGGATTCTCGCCCTTGATCTTCGTGAGAATCGCGCGGAAGTCGACCGCCTTGTCGTTGGTCGCGTCGTGCGAGAGCACCTTCAGGCCGAGCGCCTTCGCTGTCTTCTCGAACTCGTTGGCAAGACCCTGGCCATAGGCGGTCGAATCGTCGACGACGGCAACCGTCTTCACGTTCAGGCTCTTCGCAGCGTAGTTCGCGAGCGCCGGGCCTTGCTGCGCATCGGTCGCGACGACGCGGTAGGTCGTCTTGAAGCCTTGCTGCGTGTAGGCCGGGTTGGTCGACGAGGGCGAGATTTGCAGGATGCCGGCGTCGCTATAGATCTTCGAGGCCGGAATCGACGCGCCCGAGTTCAGGTGGCCGATCACGGCGGCGACCTTGTCGTCGACGAGCCTCTGCGCGACCTGGGTTGCCTGGCGCGGATCGGCGGCGTCGTCCTGGGCGTCCAGCACCAGCGTGACCTTCTGACCGTTGATGCTCAGGCCCTTCGCGTTGATTTCCTCGATCGCGAGACGCGCGCCGTTCTCGTTGTCCTTGCCGAGGTGAGCGGAGCCACCCGTGAGCGGACCGACGTGACCGATCTTGACGACCTGGTCGGCGAAGGCAGCGGACGACATCGTTGCGAACGCAACCACAGCCGCGCATAGCGGCAACAGCTTGACTTGCATTTCAATCTCCTGCGTTTTTTCTGGAAGAGTCTTCTGGTGCTCGACCTCGGGCCCGCCGATGGCGTTGTGCCATTTCCCCGGAACGTTTCGACGATGCGCTTGCGATGCACGACGGGCGCACAGGTCGAGCACGATGGTAACAGGCTCACCCCGAATGCGTTAGCGCCGCGTAAGGCGGCGTCGCAGAAGTGTCAAGAATGAAGCGCGCTGCGCGACGCGTTGCGCATATCGATGCGCGCGCATCGAATTTGTGCGATGGACACAGCGGCTCGGCGCAGCATCGCCGGAGATTGAAAAACGCGTCAGCGGCCGGCTTCCGGCGTGCGCTTGAAGCCGTCGTCGGCGCTCTGGCCGTCGAGATGAGAGACGTCGCCCCACGCGACGATGCTCGCCTGCATCACGTAGTCGTCGCGCTCGAAATCGACGATGTTCAGGCTCGTGTTGAGCAGCGGATAGTTGCGCGGCGCATCGAGCGGCAGCCCGCGTGCGAAGCGATAAACGCAATCGAGCACGCCACCGTGCGTGACGATGGCGATACGCCCTCCCGCATGCATCGCGACGATCGGTTCGACGGCGTGGAGCACACGGTGATAGAGCACGCGCTGCGACTCGCCCTCGGGGGGCGCGAAGCCGGGATCGCGCGTCTGCCAGTGCGCGTATTCATCGGGAAAGCACACGGCGATCTCGTCGCTGTCGTGGCCCTGGAACGCTCCGTACGAACGCTCACGCAAACTTTCCGTGAGTTGCACGGGCACACCGAGCGCGTCGGCGATCGGCTGCGCGGTCTGTTGCGCGCGCATGAGATCGCTCGACCAGATTGCGTCGAGCCGCGCACCCGCCTTCGCGTCGGCGGCGAGGCGCGTGGCCAGACGTTGTGCCTGTTCGACGCCGGTCTGGGCAAGCGGAATATCGATGTGCCCCTGGATGCGCTTGATGCGGTTCCAGTCGGTTTCGCCGTGACGGATGAAGAGAATCTGCGTGTTCATGAGGGCGGCCAGAGCGATGGAGGGCAACGAAGCGACATTGTCGCAAATGCTGCACGCATGGCGCGTGCAGCGGTACGGGGTCACTCGCGCGCGTTGCCGCGCACCTGCAGCCAGAACGTGACCGGTCCGTCGTTGACGAGCGACACCTGCATGTCGGCGCCGAACTCGCCGGTCTCGACGAGTGCATGCTTCGCGCGCGCAGCGCCGACGAAATAGTCGAACAGGCGCCGGCCTTCATCGGGCGGCGCCGCGGGCGTGAAGCTCGGACGCAGACCGCTGTTGGTATCGGCGGCCAGCGTGAACTGCGAGACGAGCAGCAGGCCGCCCGCAGCACCCGCGCCATCGATGTTCTGCACGGACAGGTTCATCTTGCCCGCCGCATCGCTGAACACCCGATAGCCGAGCACCTTGGCGAGCAGCCGGTCGGCCAGCGCCTCGGTGTCGCCGCGCTCCGCGCACACGAGCGCGAGCAGCCCCGCGCCGATCGCGCCGCTCACGCGGTCGTCGACGCGCACTTCGGCGCGCCGCACACGCTGGATCAGCGCGATCATCGGGCGCGCTCCCGCAACGCGAGCGTCATGCGCCGAGCGTCACGCGCGCAAAGCGGCGCTTGCCCACTTGCACGACGTATTCGCCGGCCTCGATCTTCAGGCCCTTGTCGGTGATCGTGGTGCCGTCGATCTTCACACCGCCCTGCTCGATGTTGCGCAGTGCCTCGCTCGTCGACGGCACGAGCCCCGCTTGCTTGAGCAGTTGGCCGATTGCGAGCGGTGCGCCCGACAACGTGACCGATGCGATGTCATCGGGCACGCCGCCCTTCGCGCGGTGATTGAAGTCCTCGAGCGCGCGCTCGGCGTCACCTTGCGAGTGAAAGCGCGTCACGATTTCCTGCGCGAGCATCACCTTGAAGTCGCGCGGATTGCGGCCCGCCTCGGCTTCGCGGCGGAACCCGCCGATTTCGTCCATCGGACGGAACGACAGCAGCTCGAAGTAACGCCACATCAGCGTGTCGGAGATGCTCATCAGCTTGCCGAACATGTCGTTCGGTTTCTCGCTGATGCCGACATAGTTGTGCTTGGACTTTGACATCTTCTCGACGCCATCGAGCCCTTCGAGCAGCGGCATCGTCAAGATGCACTGCTGTTCCTGGCCGTACTGCTTCTGCAGTTCGCGGCCCACCAGCAGGTTGAACTTCTGGTCGGTGCCGCCGAGTTCGAGGTCGGCATTGAGCGCGACCGAGTCGTAGCCCTGCATGAGCGGGTACAGGAACTCGTGGATCGAGATCGGCACGCCGCCCTGGAAGCGCTTGGTGAAGTCCTCGCGCTCGAGAATACGCGCGACGGTGTAACGCGAGGCGAGCTTGATCATGCCGTCGGCGCCGAGCGGCATCGACCATTCACTGTTGTAGCGGATTTCGGTCTTCTCGCGATCGAGCACGAGTGCGGCCTGGTCGAAATAGGTCTTCGCGTTCGACTCGATCTGCTCGCGCGTGAGCGGCGGACGCGTGGCGTTGCGGCCCGACGGATCGCCGATCAGCGAGGTGAAATCGCCGATCAGGAAGATCACGTTATGGCCGAGGTCCTGCAACTGGCGCATCTTGTTCAGCACGACCGTGTGGCCGATATGAATGTCGGGCGCGGTCGGATCGAGCCCGAGCTTGATGCGCAGCGGCACGCCGGTGGCGGCGCTACGCGCCAGCTTCTGCTGAAATTCTTCTTCGATCAGCAGCTCGTCGACGCCGCGCTTCGCGACGGCGAGCGCGTGACGGACCTCGTCCGTGACCGGATACGAGGGCGTGGCTTGGGAATTGGACTCGGAGCTCATGCGAAAACGGAACGATTAGGTTAGACCGCGATTTTACGTGATTCCCCGGACCCCGCCGATCTTTGCGCGCGCGAGGCCCTTACGCGCGCGGCCCGTTGCACCGATAATCGCGGTGAGACAGACCATCGGACCGACTTCCTGAGGAACCAGACGTGACGCCACGCGATGCACGAAAAGAACGCGCACACCCCGCCGACGGCGTCTATTTCGGACTGATGTCGGGCACCAGCATGGATGGCGTCGACGGCATCGCCGTGCGCTTCGAGCGCGGCATGCCGCCGGTCGTGCTCGCGGAGGCGTTCGTCGGCTTCACGGCGAACATCCGCGCCGCGCTGTTCGGACTGCAACAACCGGGCGACAACGAAATCGAGCGCGAAGCGCTCGCCGCCAACGCGCTCGCGGCGCGCTACGCCGTGTGCTGCCACGAGTTGCTGCGCGCGGGCAACCTGCTCGCCGACGACGTGCGCGCGATCGGCGCCCACGGCCAGACCGTGCGTCACCGGCCCGACAAGGGCTACACGCGGCAGATCCAGAACGCCGCGTTGCTCGCGGAGATGACCCACATCGACGTGATCGCCGACTTTCGCACGCGCGATGTCGCCGCGGGCGGCCAGGGCGCGCCGCTCGTGCCGGCGTTCCATGCGGTCGTGTTCGGCGCGAAGAACGAGACGCGCGTGGTGTGCAACCTGGGCGGCATCAGCAACGTGACGATCCTCGCGGCCTCGGGCGACGTGCGCGGCTTCGACTGCGGCCCGGCCAATGCGCTCGTCGATCTGTGGGCGCTGCGCCATCTCGGCAAGCCCTACGACGAAAACGGCCAGTTCGCCGCGAGCGGCACGCTGCACGAGCCGCTGCTCGACGCGCTGCTCGACGAGCCCTACTTCGGCCAGTTGCCGCCCAAGAGCACCGGGCGCGATCTGTTCAACGAAGCGTGGCTCGACGCGAAGCTCGCGCCATTCACGACCCTCGCTCCCGCCGACGTGCAGGCCACGCTGGTGGCGCTCACGGCCGTGAGCGTCGCGCGCGACATCGCCGCGCACGCGCCGGACTGCCGCGCGGTCTATGTGTGCGGCGGCGGCGCTCGCAATACCGTGATGATGACGGCGCTCGACGGGGCGCTGGCGGCGGCCGGCCTGCGCGGCGTGAAGGTGATGACCACCGATGCGCTCGGCGTGCCGCCGCATCAGGTGGAATCGCTCGCGTTCGCGTGGCTTGCGATGCGCTGCCTCGCGCGCGAGCCGGGCAATGTGCCGGCGGTCACGGGGGCAGCAGGCGAGCGCGTGCTGGGCGCGCACTATCCGCGCTGATCGGGAGCGAAACACGCGCGACCAATAAAAAACGGGGCCACAGGGCCCCGTCTTCGTTACTGCACGTCGCTCAGACCGAGAACGACGAACCGCAACCGCAGGTGGTCGACGCGTTCGGATTCTTGATCACGAACTGGGCGCCGTTCAGATCGTCCTTGTAGTCGATCTCGGCGCCGACGAGGTACTGATAGCTCATCGAGTCGATCAGCAACTGGACGCCGTTCTTGACCATCACGGTGTCGTCCTCGTTGACCGCTTCGTCGAACGTGAATCCGTACTGAAAGCCCGAACAGCCGCCGCCCTGCACGAACACGCGCAGCTTCAGCTCGGGGTTGCCTTCCTCGTCGATCAGTTCCTTGACCTTGTCAGCGGCTGCGTCGGTGAAGACAAAGGGACCCGGCATTTCGGTCACGGGGGTGTCGGTGACAGCGCTCATTCGAACTCTCCAAAAAGGCTTCTAGCCGCTATTGTAGGGCTCTTCACGAGATCGTGCTTAAGCCCACAAAATCAAGGGTTTCTCGCCATCGTGCAACGCACTCAGGTAAAGAAAAAGGCCGCCTGCGTGAACGCGAGGCGGCCTTGGCTGCCGGGCAATCGAACCCGAGGGTCCGACTGCGCGCAGTAACCCGATTAACGCTTCGAGAACTGCTTGCGGCGGCGTGCCTTGTGGAAACCGACCTTCTTACGTTCCACTTCACGTGCGTCACGCGTAACGAAACCGGCTTTCGACAGTTCCGGCTTGAGCGTTGCGTCGTAGTCCATCAGCGCGCGCGTGATGCCGTGGCGAACTGCGCCGGCCTGGCCGGTTTCGCCGCCGCCCGTCACGTTCACCTTGATGTCGAACGTCGTCGCGTGGTTCGTGAGTTCCAGCGGTTGACGCACGATCATCAGCGACGTTTCGCGCGAGAAGTAGTCAGCGATAGGCTTGCCGTTGACGACGATTTCGCCCTTGCCCGACTTGATGAAGACACGAGCGACTGCGCTCTTGCGGCGGCCCGTACCGTAATTCCAGTTACCGATCATATGGGCTCCCCTTAGATCTCGAGCGCTTTCGGCTGTTGAGCCGAGTGCGGATGCGTTGCGTCTGCGTAGACCTTCAGCTTCTTGATCATCGCGTAGCCGAGCGGGCCCTTCGGCAGCATGCCCTTCACGGCCTTCTCGAGCGCACGGCCCGGGAAGCGCTCTTGCATCTTGCCGAACGTCGTTTCATAGATACCGCCCGGGTAACCCGAGTGACGGTAGTACTTCTTGTCTGTGGTCTTGTTGCCCGTGACCTTCAGCTTGCCGGCGTTGATGATGATGATGAAATCACCAGTGTCGACGTGCGGGGTGAACTCAGGCTTATGCTTGCCGCGAAGACGGCGTGCCACTTCGCTGGCGACACGGCCGAGAACCTTATCCGTCGCGTCAATCACGTACCATTCGCGCGTCACCTCATGGGCTTTTGCGGAAAACGTCTTCATGATCGATCCAAAAAAAATACTGTGCCCTGTGTTCTTTCCTGCTTGTTTAGAAGCACTCTGCTCCCGGCGAAACTCCTCCGGCGCGGCGCTGTTGCAGGCTCTCCCTGTTTCTTCCCGTGGGCATGGGTACGGAAAACCCTGAATTATAAAGGAAAAAACGGCGCGAGGTCAAAATTTGCGCAGTTGCCCGCCAGGGGGCGCGCTCGCGGCGCTCCGTGCGGACCGCAGACGAAAAAAAACCCGAACGCGCTGTTCGGGTTTAATCCACCTTTTGGAGGAGGGTGGAGGAGACATGCTGAGGTGTCGTGAACACGACCACCAACGAGACAAATTATATGGACGTGCCTTGTGCGACGCAAGGACAACTGCATTACGAAATACAACACCACAATGCAAAACGCCCGAGAATTTTCGCGACTTACAAAATAATCATAAAAATCAATGGCTTAACGGTCTATAACGCGTAAGCCTTGTTTCCTGGCTAGAAGAAAACCCCTAAATCAGCGCAGTCAATTGGCAGCTCGCGTCGGATTGTGCGACGCAGCAATCCGGCCACTCCGAGGTCGTCGTCAAGCGCTTTCGTCCCCGGACATACCAGTACCAAGCGGCTACAATCCCGAATTGAATCCAAGAACATGAGCAGGGGCACAAGCATGGAATGCAAGGTTAGCTGGATGGGACAGGACGGGATGGCCTTCGCCGCCGAGACGGGCAGCGGGCATCTGGTGACGATGGATGGCGCTCCGGAAGGCGGCGGCCGCAATCTCGCGCCGCGCCCGATGGAAATGGTGCTGCTCGGCACGGGCGGCTGCACGGCCTATGACGTCGTGATGATCCTGAAGAAGAGCCGCCAGGAAATCAGCGACTGCTCGGTCCAGCTGAAGGCCGAACGCGCGAGCGAGGATCCGAAGGTCTTCACCAAGATCCACTTCCACTTCACGGTGACGGGCAAGAACCTCAATCCGGCCACCGTCGAGCGCGCGATCAACCTCTCGCACGACAAGTATTGCTCGGCGTCGATCATGCTCGCGAAGTCCGCCGAACTCACGCACTCGTTCGAGATCGTCGCGGTCTGATCGCGCCGCCGCGCTGCGCGCAGACAAGAAAAAGCCGGCGCAGTCCCGAAGACTGCGCCGGCTTTTGTCGTATTGAGCGGCAAAGCAGGCCGATAAGCCGGATTCTGTGCACGCGCTGCATCCGGAGATGCCGCGCGCGTGGCAGCCATTCCTCTAGGCGCGCCATTGCTGACGCGCTCAAGCTTCCTACCCGCAGACGAGACGGGGGCCCCGTCCTGCATCTCGAAGATGCGCGCCTGCCTACTTGGAATTGCTCCGGGTGGAGGTTACCGTGCCGGTCTGCGTCGCCGCAGCCGCGGTGCGCTCTTACCGCACCGTTTCACCCTTACCTGATCCCGTCTTGCGACGGGCCATCGGCGGTTTGCTTTCTGTTGCCCTGTTCCGCGTGTCGCCACGGATGGCCGTTAGCCATCACCCTGCCCTGTGGAGTCCGGACTTTCCTCGCCCCCGTTGGCCGAAACCGCTGGGGCCGCGACTGCCTGGCCTGCTTTGCTGGGCGCGATCTTATCATGCGCGCAGCGCACCCGGCGGCGCCCGCCTCAGCGTGCCGCGCCGTCGCGCGTGCGTCCCGGGCGGAATACGGACGTGTCGTCGTAGAACGACGGCGCCTCGTTCGCGGGCCACCAGCCCGGAATGCCGAGCACGGGTAACGGCGCAAAACTGCGTCCATTGAGGTCCGCGTCGGCGAGCAACGCGGCACTCACCGTCTCGTCGAGCCACGCATCGCGCGTCGCGCGCGGCCAGCCGAAATAATCGGCCGGCACTTCGACCACCCACGCGTGCGCGGTGCACGCCGCGTACGGCGCGATCAGCTTTTCGAGCAGCGCATGACCGAACGGACGCACTTCGCAACTCGTGCCCCAGCGAGCGCGTCCGTCGACGAACAGCGCGCGCCAGTCGAATCCGCGCAGCGCCGCGATCGACGCCGCATCGGCGCTCGCGAACAACACCGCGTTCTCGTCGAACAGCGTGAGCGCATCGCGCACGCCACCGCGCCTCGGACCTACGCCAAGCGCATCGATCGCCGCGGACTGGCGCGCATTGAGCGCGGCCTTGATGCGCGGAAACGCGAACCACACTAGCGCATTGAAGAAGTCGTGCAGGTTGTGACGCGTCGGCACGCAGCCGGTCGCCCCGATGTGCGCCTCGTAGGCCGCGCCCGCCGGCAGATCGTGCTGGGCGATGAACGCGAGCGGCTGTCCGCGCCCGGTGTGTGGCGAGACGGCGCGCGCATCGGCGTTGAGTTCGTCGAGGTACTGTCCGTAGCCGGCGAGCGCAGCAGCCTGCCAGCGGCGCCCGCGGGCCTCGAACGGCGCAAACCACGAACGCTGCCAGTCGATGCGGGCGAATCCTTGCGCAACCGCATCCGTCTCGGCGTTCGCCCGAGCGGGCGCTGATGCTGAGGCTGGCGCGCCCGCTTCGTGCATGGCGTGCGTCAGACGAGCTTCCAGCCGATCGGCTCGCCGCCGCGCAGCGGCACGACGGGCGTGTCGCCTGCCATCACTTCGGCAGGCAGCGTCCACGTTTCGCGCTTGAGCGTCACCTGTTCGGCGCTGCGCGGCAGGCCGTAGAAATCGGCGCCGTAGAAGCTCGCGAAGCCTTCGAGCCGGTCGAGCGCGCCGGCCGCATCGAATGCCTCGGCGTACAGTTCGAGCGCATGCAACGCCGTGTAGCAGCCCGCGCAGCCGCACGCGTGCTCCTTCAGGCCCTTCGCATGCGGCGCACTGTCGGTGCCGAGGAAGAAGCGCGGATCGCCCGAGGTGGCCGCCTCCACCAGCGCGACGCGATGCGTTTCGCGCTTCAACACCGGCAGGCAGTAGTAATGCGGACGGATGCCGCCCTGGAAGATCGCGTTGCGGTTGTAGAGCAGATGGTGCGCCGTGATGGTCGCGCCGAGCAGGCCCGGCTGCGCGCCATCGGCGCGGATGTAGTCGACGGCATCCTTCGTGGTGATGTGCTCGAAAACGACCTTGAGCGCCGGAAAATCGCGGCGCAGCGGCGTCATCACGCGATCGATGAAGACCTTCTCGCGATCGAACAGGTCGATGTCGGCATTCGTGACTTCGCCGTGCACGAGCAGCGGCATGCCGACTTCCTGCATCGCTTCGAGCGTCTTCGCGCACTTGCCGATGTCGGTCACACCCGCGTCGGAGTTCGTCGTCGCGCCGGCCGGGTACAGCTTCACACCGTGCACGAAGCCGCTTTCACGTGCGCGGCGGATCTCGTCGGGCGGCGTGTTGTCGGTCAGGTACAGCGTCATCAGCGGCTCGAAACGCACGCCGGGCGGCAACGCCGCGAGGATGCGATCACGGTAGGCGGCGGCCATTTCGGTCGTCGTGACCGGCGGCTTGAGGTTCGGCATGATGATCGCGCGGCCGAACTGGCGTGCCGTATGCGGCAGCACGGCGGCCAGCATGGCGCCGTCGCGCACGTGCAGGTGCCAGTCGTCGGGGCGGGCGAGCGTGAGGGTAGCGGGGGAAGCAGATGTGTTCATGGCAGGCAGCAGGCGGTGAGACGGGGTCCGAAGCAGCAGTCAAGCAGCAATCAGCAATCAGCGACGAGGCAGGTGAGCGGCCGCACGACGAGCACGACGGCCTGCGCATCACAGGGAGCCTTACTCAGCGTGGCAAGCACGCCACGCCGCGGCGCCGCTCACGAAGCCAGCGATAAATTTCGTATTGGCCTCGATAAGCTCGGTGATATGCTTGGAAAATCATCATTGTACCGGGTCATTGCCCCGTTTCACCCTGTATTGCCGACCATGTGCCAACTCCTCGGAATGAACTGCGCCGCCCCCACGGACGTCACGTTCTCCTTCACCGGTTTCGCGGCGCGTGGTGGCGTCACCGATCATCACGCTGACGGCTGGGGCATCGCGTTCTTCGAGGACAAGGCCTGCCGCCTGTTCATCGACCACCAGGCCTCGGCGCACTCGCCTATCGCCGACATGGTCAAGCGCTACCCGATCAAGTCGCGCAACACGATCGCGCACATCCGCAAGGCCACACAAGGCCACATCCAGCTCGAGAACTGCCACCCGTTCATGCGCGAGCTATGGGGCCGTCACTGGATCTTCGCGCACAACGGCGATCTGCAGGACTTCAATCCGGTGATGTCGGGCCCCTATCAGCCGGTCGGCACCACGGATAGCGAACTCGCGTTTTGCACCTTGCTGCAGGGGCTGCGCCAGGCATTCCCGGGCTCGCAGCCGCCGCTTATCGAACTGTTCGCCGCGCTCGAATCGATCACGCGCGAAATCACCCAGTTCGGAGTCTTCAACTTCCTGATGTCGAATGGCCAGGCGCAGTTCGCGCATTGCTCGACCCATCTCTACTACCTCGTGCGCCGCTGGCCGTTCTCGACCGCGCATCTCGTCGACGCCGACGTATCGATCGACTTCGCCAAGTACACGACGCCCGAAGATCGCGTCGCCGTGATCGCCACGCAGCCGCTCACCGACAACGAAGTGTGGACGCGTTTCGCGCCGGGCGATCTGCTGATGTTCCAGCACGGCGACGTCGTTGCGCGCGCAAACATTCCGGTGCCGCAGAAGGTGCTCGACAAGTTGCGCAATCCCGCCACCGATGCATCGGCGAGCGCCAACGCAAGCGTTGAAGTCACGGCCGAAGCCGACAATTGGGACGAATAACCCCTCGCACGGGCGCTCTGCACAGATAGCACCGAACAAAAAAAACGCCGCGCGAGGCCCAACGGCCCCGCGCGGCGTTCTCACATGGTCCGGACGCTCAGTGCAAAATCTTCGCCAGAAAATCCTTCGCGCGATCCGACTTCGGATTCGCAAAGAAATCCTCCTTGCGGTCATCCTCGACGATGAGCCCCTTGTCCATGAAGATCACGCGATGCGCGACCTTCTTCGCAAAGCCCATTTCATGCGTCACGCACATCATCGTCATGCCTTCCTGGGCGAGTTCGACCATCACGTCGAGCACCTCGTTGATCATCTCCGGGTCGAGCGCGGAGGTCGGCTCATCGAACAGCATCGCGATCGGATCCATCGACAATGCGCGCGCAATCGCGACGCGCTGCTGCTGACCGCCTGAGAGCTGGCCCGGAAACTTGTCCGCATGCGCGCGCAAGCCCACTCGATCGAGCAGCTTCATGCCCTTGTCGGCCGCCTCGTCCTTCGAGCGTCCGAGTACCTTGATCTGCGCGAGCGTCAGGTTCTCGGTGATCGACAGATGCGGAAACAGCTCGAAGTGCTGGAACACCATGCCGACCTTCGAGCGCAGCTTCGAGAGGTTGGTCTTCCTGTCGCCGACCGACTGGCCGTTGACGAGAATCTCGCCCTGCTGGAACGGCTCGAGTCCGTTGACGGTCTTGATGAGCGTCGACTTGCCCGATCCCGAAGGTCCGCACACGACCACCACTTCGCCCTTTTGCACTTGCGTCGTGCAGTCGGTCAGCACCTGGAACTGGCCGTACCACTTCGAAACGTTCTTGATTGAAATCATCTTGCGACCTTTTTCTGAAGACCCTTGACGAGGCTCGACGCAACCACGCAAACCACGAAATAGCAGGCGCCCGCGAACAGCACCATCTCGACCGTCGTACCGTCACGATCGCCGATGTTGGCGGCCGTGCGGAAGAAGTCGGCGAGGCTGATCACATAGACGAGCGACGTGTCCTGAAACAGCACGATGGCCTGCGTGAGCAACAGCGGCACCATCGCGCGGAATGCCTGCGGCAGCACTACGAGACGCATCGCCTGGCTGTAGCTCATGCCGAGCGCAAACGCGGCGTTGACCTGCCCGCGCGGCACGGCCTGGATGCCCGCGCGGATGATCTCGGAGTAATACGCGGCCTCGAACAGCGAGAACGCGACCATCGCCGAAGCGAGACGGATGTCGATGTCGGGCGAGAGGCTCAGCACGCTTTGCAGCACCTGCGGCACGATCAGGAAGAACCACAGCAGCACCATCACGAGCGGGATCGAACGAAACAGCGTGACGTAGCCCTTCGAAAACCATTCGAGCACCTTCACGCCCGACAGGCGCATGAGCGCGAGCAGTGTGCCCCACACGATACCGACCACGATCGCGAGCACCGTGATCTGCAGCGTGACGACCGCGCCGGTCCACAGCGTCGGCAACGAACCCGCAATGCCACTCCAGTCGAAATGATGCATCACTTGCCTCCTATGTAGCCGGGCAGCCGCGTCTTCGCCTCGACCCGGCGCATGAGCGTCATGACGACGAGATTGATCAGCATGTAGGCAACCGTCACGGCGATGAACGACTCATACGACTGCGCGGTGTAGTCGACCAGCTGGCGCGCCTGGGCGGACAGATCGAGCAGGCCGATCGTGGAAGCCACCGCCGAGTTCTTGAAGATGTTGAGAAACTCCGAGGTGATCGGCGGCACGATGATGCGCCACGCGACCGGCAGGAGCACATAGCGATAGGTCTGCCATTGCGTGAAGCCCATCGCGAGACCCGCGGCGCGCTGACCGCGCGGCAACGCATTGATGCCGGCACGCACCTGTTCGCACACGCGCGCGGCGGTGAACAGGCCGAGACAGATGATCGACGCCGAGAAGAACTGCACATTGGGCGGCAATTCCTTGAACCAGGTGCCGACCGATTTGGGCAGGATCTCCGGCAACACGAAGTACCAGATGAAGAACTGCACGATGAGCGGGATGTTGCGGAACACCGCGACATACACAGTGCCTGCGCCCGAGGCCCATTTGTTCGGCACCGTGCGCAGCACGCCGAAGAACGATCCCACGATGAGCGCGATCACCCACGCCACGAGCGACACCGAAATCGTCACCCAGAAGCCGGAAATCAGCCAGCCGAGGTACGTGGTGGGCTCGCCGGTGGAGACCGGGCTCAGCAGGATGCCCCAGTTCCAGTGATAGGACATGAAGAACACTCCAACAAAAAGAACGGAAGAAGCGCGGCTTCTTCCGTTCTGTTCAAGATGCAGAACAGGGTGAGACCGACGCCTTAGTCGATCGCCTTGTCGTTCGGATTCTTGAAGAGCGCCTTCATGTCGTCGCTTTCGGGGAAGTTCAGGTTCAGGCCCTTCGGCGGAATCGGCGATTCGAACCACTTCTTGTAGATCGCGTCGGCTTCGCCCGAGGTCTCGACCTTGGCGATCGCGTCGTCGACGACCTTCTTGAACTCGGGATCGTTCTTGCGCATCATGCAGCCGTACGCTTCACGCGTCTGGGGTGCCGCGACGATCACGAAGTCGCCCGGGTTGTTCGACTTGGCGCGCTCACCGGCGAGCAGCGCATCGTCCATCATGAACGCCACCGCGCGACCGGTCGACAGCGTGAGGAACGACTCGCCGTGATCCTTCGCGCTGATGATGTTCATGCCCATGTTCTTGTCCTGGTTCATCTTGCGCAGGAGCCGCTCCGACGTGGTGCCCGCCGTCGTCACGACGGTCTTGCCCTTGAGGTCGGCCCAGTCCTTGATGCCCGAGTCCTTCTTCGTCATGAGACGCGTGCCGATCACGAAGATCGTGTCCGAGAACGCAGCCTGCTGCTGACGCTCGGCGTTATTCGTGGTCGAGCCGCATTCGATGTCGACGGTGCCGTTCTGCACGAGCGGGATGCGGTTTTGCGAAGTGATCGGAACGAGCTTCACCTTGAGGTTCGGCATGTTCAGCTTGGCCTTCACGGCATCGACGATCTTCAGCGCGAAGTCCTGCGAATAGCCGACGACGTTCTGCTTGTCATCGTAGTACGAGAACGGAATCGACGACTCGCGATGGCCGAGCGAGATGACGCCCGTATCCTTGATCTTCTTGAGCGTGCCCGCGTCCTGCGCGTGCGCGCCCATCGCGAACAGACCGAGAGAGGCGAGAACGAGCGCGGCCTTTTTAATATTCATCTGTGATCTCCTTGGCAAGAATCGACGCCAGTGTAGCAAAGTAATTATTTTGAAAGCATTCGGGTGAATGCCTGATCCGTAACCTTCTGGCGCTCATTCCGACACCTCGCCAGATACGCAAAAGCGGACCGCATCATACGATGCCATCCGCTTGCCAGTTACTGCTCCCGTACTACTGTAGTACGGCTCGCCCGCGAGCGCGACCTCGCCGTGCCCGGCGAGGGGGACGCTCATCGGGCGCGTCCCCGATCAGGGGTACAGACCGCGCATTTCGCGCGCCATCAGAATGCGCTTGCACGCGACGATGAACGCGGCCGTGCGCATCGACACCTTCTGCTCGCTCGACACTTGCCAGACGGCTGCGAACGCTTCGCGCATCACGCGCTCGAGACGCTCGTTGATCTCGTCCTCGGTCCAGAAGAAGCTCGAGAAATCCTGCACCCACTCGAAGTACGACACCGTCACACCACCGGCGTTGGCGACCACGTCGGGGATCACCAGCACGCCCTTGTCGTGCAGGATGTCGTCGGCGGCGGTGGTCGTCGGACCGTTCGCGCCTTCGACGATGATCTTCGTACGAATCTTCGCGGCGTTCTTCTCCGTGATCTGGTTTTCGAGTGCGGCCGGAATCAGGATGTCCGTCTCGATCGTCCAGAACTCGTCGTTGGCGAGCACGTCGGCGCCGGCGAAGCCCGCTACGCCGCCCGTCTTGGCGACGTGCTCGAGCAGCGCCACCGAGTCGAGGCCCTTCGAGTTATAGAGCGAGCCCGAATGGTCCTGCACGGCGATGATCTTCGCGCCGGCCTCTTGATACAGACGCGCAGCGATGCCGCCGACGTTGCCGAAGCCCTGCACCGCGACGCGCGCGCCTTCGATTTGGAGGCCCGTGCGGCGCGCTGCTTCGCAGCCCACCACGAACACGCCACGGCCCGTCGCTTCGCGACGACCCAGCGAGCCGCCGAGCGAGATCGGCTTGCCCGTCACGACGCCAGTGGCCGTCTGCCCCTGGTTCATCGAGTAGGTGTCCATCATCCACGCCATGATCTGCTCGTTCGTGTTCACGTCCGGCGCGGGGATATCGGTGTTCGGTCCGATGATGATGCCGATTTCGCTCGTGTAGCGGCGCGTCACGCGCTCGAGTTCGCCACGCGAGAGCGTGCGCGGATCGACGCGGATACCGCCCTTCGCGCCGCCGTACGGCACGTTCACCGCAGCGTTCTTCACCGACATCCATGCGGACAGTGCCATCACTTCGGACAGCGTCACGTCCTGGTGATAACGCACGCCGCCCTTGCCCGGACCACGCGATACGTTGTGCTGCACGCGATAGCCTTCGAAGTGAGCAACCGTACCGTTATCGAGTTCGATGGGGCAGTCGACGATCAAAATGCGCTTCGGGCGCTTGAGCGTTTCGAGCCAGCGCGAGAGCGGGCCGAGATACGGCGCGACTCGATCGACCTGACGAAGGTAGTTGCCCCAGGGGCCGAGATCGTCGCTATGAAGGTAGGACGGGACGGACAACGAAGTTGCAGACTGCGATTGGGATGACATGAACGCTCCAGCGTCAAACGGGTGACGCCATTGTGAAAAAACGCCGCAGTGAAATCCAATGCCGTTTGATCATCCCATTATGCTTTTCGTGCATAACGTTGCAAAACCCGAAAAAGCCTGTCGCAAGGCCCTTGCGGCGATGCGCGAGGCTTGCTATGGCGCATCGCCTCGTGTTCGCGCGTGGTCCTCGACAAAGGCTGCGATTTACAGCGCCGTCAACTTGGCCGCCGTACGCGTCGAGCCTTGCGCGAGTTGCTCGCTCACTGCGCCCCACACATCGCGCACGAGTGCCCTGCGCGCCTCGTCGCCCTGCGCCGCGAGCTTGTCGCGATAGAGACGGATTTCCATGTCGAGTGTGAAGAGCCCGCTCGGTGTACCGCGTCCGCCGCGATCGAGCCGGATCAGGCGGCCGTCGGCGACGGCGTCCTCGACCGCGCTGTGCGGCAGGAACGCGATACCGTGACCCGCGAGCGTCATCGCCTTCAGGCCCTCGGCCATATCGGTCTCGTAGACCCGGTCCAGATAGAGACGCGAGGGCCCGTTGGCGATGATCACCTCAGTCATGCGGCCGAGATACGCGTTGGGTGTGTACGAGAGATAGGGCGTGGGCGCCTCGGCTGTGCCCGGCAGCGTATAGCGCGCGCGGCCGGCGCGGGTCGGCGCCGAGAACGGGCTGATCGACTCGATGCCGAGCGTGAGCGTGTCATAGCGCGCGGGGTCGAGCGTGACCGGATGGCTCGGATGGTGATAGCCCATCACGAGGTCGCAGCCGCCTTCGACGAGCGAGAGCACCGCATCGTGCACGTTGAGCGCGCGCAGGCGTGTGTGCAGGCGTCCGAGCCTGGCCTCGATGGTCTGCAGCCAGCGCGGGAAATACGTGAGCGAGAGCGTGTGCGGGACGGCGAACTCGATGGTCGCCACCGGCGTCGCCGTATGGCCGCGCAGCAGCGTGCGCGCTTCGTGGAACTGCGAGAGCATCGCGAGCGCCTGCTCGTAGAAGACCTGGCCGGCGGCGGTGAGCCGCGTCGGGTAGACCGAACGATCGATCAGCTCGGTGCCGAGCCATGCTTCGAGCGCCTGGATGCGGCGCGAGAAAGCCGGCTGCGTGACGTGCCGCAGCTCGGCCGAGCGGCTGAAGCTGTGGGTTTCCGCGAGCGACACGAAGTCTTCGAGCCATTTCAGTTCCATGCCGACCACACCACCGCGCGAGAGGAAGAAGTCCGCATTCTAGTGCGGCGCGGCTGCCTGCGCCGTAAAGCGGGGAGCGCGGGGCTTTGCGTCAGGTCGGCGTGGCCGGCCCGCCGAGCGCCGCCACCAGCTCGTCCACGACGTTCGACCAGTCGCCGAGCGTCGTCTGGCGAAACAGCCTCGCCGTTGGATACCACGGCGAGTGGGCGCGCCCGAGGCCCCAGCGCCAGTCGGGCTGCGCCGCGAGCAGCACCCAGACCGGCTTGCCGAGCGCGCCGGCCAGATGCGCGACCGAGGTATCGACGGTGATGACGAGATCGAGCGATGCGACGAGCGCCGCCGTCGCCGAAAAATCGCCGAGCGACTCGCCGCAGGCGTGGATCGGCCAGCGCGCTGCCAGTGGCGCCAGCTGCTCCGCCGCCGCGCCCTTCTGCAGCGAGAACCACGCGATGCCCTCGCACGCGGCAAGCGGCGCAAGCGTGGCCAGCGGCAGCGAGCGGAACGCATCGAACACATGACGCGGATTGCCCGCCCAGACGAGGCCGATCGAGCGCGTCGCCGCAGCGCACAGGTGGCGCACGTTCGCCTCGTGGGTTGCGAAGAGATACGGCACCGTTGCGGGCGGCGTGTGGCCATCCAGGTGCAGGTGCAGCGGCACGCTCATCATGTCGCACCAGTAGTCGTAGCGGGCCCATTGCGCGTCGTCGGGGGCCGCTTCGAGCGCCCGCGCGACGCCTGGCGCGCGCTGGCACAACGGCGCGAGTTCGGGCGCGACCCATACGTCGACTTCCGCGCCCATCGCGTGCAAGACGGCGGCGTAACGGATGAACTGGATCTGGTCCCCCACGCCTTGCTCGCGCACGAGCAAGAGTCGCTTGCCCGCGAGGGGCTCGCCCTGCCACTGCGCCGCCGGCCACTGCCGATAGTTCGGCGCGCCCACCGCCGTGCGCTTGCGGCTTTCGAAGAGCGGCCAGCCGCGCGCCATGTCGCCGCGACGCAGCAGCAACATGCCGAGCTGAAAGCTTGCTTCCGGCAAGGCCGGATCGAGTTGCAGGGCTCGCTGATAGCCCTCTTGCGCTTCGTCGTAGCGTGCGAGCGCCGTGAGCGCGAACGCGAGATTGTTGACGAGCCCCGCACGCTGCGGCGCCAGCGCGAGTGCACGCTGGTAGAGCGCGACGGCCTCGTCGAAGCGATGTTGCGCGTCGCGGATCCACGCGAGTTCGGACAAGGCGAACAGATGCTGCGGCTCGCGCTCGAGTACGTACTCGAAACACGCGGCGGCTTCGTCGAGGCGCTCGATGCGCTTGAGCAACCGCCCTGCCAGCACGATCGGGCGCGTGTCGTCGTCCGCCAATTGATGAGCGCGCCGGTACCACGCGAGTGCCTCGTCGATGCGGCCAGCGGCTTCGTGCAGACGGGCGAGGTTCGTGGCGGCATCCGCGAAATCGGGCGCCAGTTCGAGCGCGCGCGCGTAGTGGCGTCCGGCGGCGTCGAGTTCGCCCAATGCGGCGAGCGCGTTACCCAGATTGTTATGGGCGTCGGCGAAGTCGGGGGCGAGCGCCAGCGCCGCGCGATAGTACGCGGCCGCCTCGCCGTGCTGCCCGGCGCGTGCCGCCACGACGCCGCGATGGCTGTGCAGCGCGGCGTCGCGCGGCTGCAGACGGATCGCTGCGTCGAGCCACTGCGCGGCGTGGACCAGTTCCCCGTCGTCCATCGCGAGCACCCCGCGATAGTGGAGCGCCTGCGCATGCTGCGCATCGCGCGCGAGCACCCGCTCGCAGGCGGCGCGCGCCGCGTCGCGGCGGCCGGCGCGCCGGTGCTCGACGCACTGGCCCAGCAAATCATCGGATGAATCATGGAGATCGGACATCGCTGGCGGTATCGGCGAGAAGGTTCATGGCGACACGAACGCCGCCTGCCGCGCGGCCTCGACCAACTCCGCCCGAGCCTCGCGACGTCCACGCCCACGGGCCGCCTTTATAACCCGCACCCGCCGTCCCCCGTCTCTAAATGACGCTCATGCGGCCCCAACGCCGGCCCGGCACGTCGCGGTGATAAAATACGCGGTTCCCGCCGTCTCCTATCTGAGCGTAACTTCGCCCGTTACGTCCCCATCATGTCCGACACCCGTCCCGATACTCTCTTCGCGCTCACCGCGCTCTCCCCACTCGACGGCCGCTACGCCGCGAAAACCGAAGCCCTGCGTGACTGGCTTTCGGAAGCCGCGTTCATGCGCCACCGTGTGACGGTCGAAATCCACTGGCTGATCGCGCTCTCGCACGCCGGTTTCGCCGAGGTGCCGCGCTTCTCCGAAGCGTCGGAAAAATTCCTGCTCCAGCTCGCCGAGAATTTCACGGCGCATGACGCAGCGCGCATCAAGGACATCGAGCGCGTGACGAATCACGACGTGAAGGCGGTCGAGTACTGGCTCAAGGAGTCGGTGAAGGGTCAGCCGGAACTCGAGCGCGCAAGCGAATTCATCCACTTCGCCTGCACCTCGGAAGACATCAACAACACCTCGCACGGCCTGATGATCGCCGGCGCACGCGAGCACGTGATCCTGCCGGCGCTGCGCTCGGTCCATCAGCGCCTCGTCGCGCTCGCGCACACGCACGCGACCCAGCCGATGCTCTCGCGCACGCACGGCCAGCCTGCCAGCCCGACGACGCTCGGCAAGGAAATGGCCAACGTTGCGGCGCGTCTTGCGCGTGCGATCTCGCGCATCGAGAAGGTCGAGCTGCTCGGCAAGATGAACGGCGCAGTCGGCAACTTCAACGCCCACCTGTCGGCCTATCCGGAATTCGACTGGGAAGCGTTCTCGAAGGATGTCGTCGAAACGCGCCTGAAGCTCACGTTCAATCCGTACACGATCCAGATCGAACCGCACGACTACATGGCCGAGCTGTTCGACGCCGTGGCGCGCGCCAACACGATCCTGCTCGATCTCGATCGCGACGTGTGGGGCTACATCTCGCTCGGCTACTTCAAGCAGAAGACCAAGGCCGGTGAAATCGGCTCGTCGACGATGCCGCACAAGGTCAACCCGATCGACTTCGAGAACTCCGAAGGCAACCTCGGCCTCGCCAACGCCACGCTGCGCCATCTCGCCGACAAGCTGCCGGTGTCGCGCTGGCAGCGCGACCTGACCGACTCGACGGTGCTGCGCAACATCGGCGTCGCCTTCGGCTACTCGCTGCTCGCCTACGACGCGCTGATCCGTGGCCTCGACAAGCTCGAAGTCAATCCGCAGCGCCTGAACGACGACCTCGACAACTGCTGGGAAGTGCTCGCCGAGCCGGTGCAGACCGTGATGCGCCGTTATGGCATCGAGAACCCGTATGAGCAGTTGAAGGAACTCACGCGCGGCAAGGGCATCACGCGCGATGCGCTGCAGTCGTTCGTCGGCACGCTCGACATCCCCGACGACGCCAAAGCGCGTCTGTTGCAGATGACGCCCGGCTCGTACGTCGGCATTGCCGTCGAACTGGCGAAGCGGATCGCCTGACGCCTCGTCGCCTCGATGAAAAAAAGCGCCCGACGGGCGCTTTTTTATTGCCGCGTGCTACTTCAGCTTGATCAGCTTCGTCAGCCGCCGCGCGCACGCGTGTCGAGTTCCTCGATCACGATATCGACGATCTGCTCGGGCGTATGCTCGATGCCCACGACGATCGCTTCGTCCGGCCCCGGCTCCTCGAGTGTATCGAGCTGGCTTTGCAGCAGCGACGGATCGAAGAAATGGCCGGTGCGCGTCGCGAGCCGCTCGTGCAGCACCTCGAACGAGCCCTTGAGGTAGACGAACAGCACACCCTCGTCGCCGGCGCGCAGCACGTCGCGATACGAGCGTTTGAGCGAAGAGCACGTGAACACCGCCGTCTCGCCCGCGCGTTCCTTCGCCTCGATCGCCGCGCGTATCGTGCGCAGCCAGGGCCAGCGGTCCTCGTCCGTGAGCGGGATGCCGCGATGCATCTTCTCCTTGTTGGCTTCGCTGTGAAACGCGTCGCCATCGGTGAAGTCGCACGCGAGCCGCTCGGCCAGCAATTCGCCGATGCGCGTCTTGCCCGCACCCGATACGCCCATCGCAATCAGAATCATCAACAGCTCCCGTTACAGCACAGCCGCGAGGGCGAAGGTCAAGCCGAGCCCCAGCAGCGAAATGATGGTCTCGCACAACGACCACGTCTTGAACGTCTGGCCGACGGTCATGCCGAAATACTCCTTGATCAGCCAGAACCCGCCGTCGTTGACGTGCGAAAAGATCAGCGAGCCCGAGCCGGTCGCGAGCACCAGCAACTCGGGCTTCACGACGGCCGCTCCCGCTGATGCGATCGGCGCGACGATGCCGCAGGCCGTCGTCATGGCGACCGTCGCCGAGCCGGTCGCGAGACGGATCAGCGCCGCGACGAACCAGCCGAGCAGCAGCGGCGAGAGTTGCGCCGCATGCGCCACATCGACGATCTGCTTCGAGATGCCGCTGTCCATCAGCACGCGACCGAACCCGCCGCCCGCGCCGACGATCAGCGTGATGCCCGCGATCGGCGCAAGACAGTCGCCGCAGAACTTCTGGATCTGCTCGCGGTTGAAGCCGCGTCGTGCGCCGAAGGTCCAGAAGCTGACCAGCACGGCGATCAGCAGCGCGACATCCGACGTGCCGACGAAGCGCAGCAGATTGTTCGGCAGCGTCTTGGGCGTGAACAGCAAATCGGCCCAACTGCCGATCAGCATCAGGATCACTGGCAAGAGAATCGTGAAGAGCGTGACGCCGAAACCCGGCAACTCGCGCTTCTTGCCCTCTTCCTTCGACGAATCTCCACCGACGAACTGCGCCGCGAGCGGATTGTTTTCAGCCAGCTTGATGTAGCGGCTCACCAGCAGCGCGAACAAAGGCCCGGCGACGATGGCCGTCGGAATGCCGACGATCAGCCCATAGGCGATGGTCTTGCCGATGTCGGCGTGATAGGCCTGCACGGCGAGCAGCGCGGCCGGATGCGGCGGAATCAGCCCGTGCACGACCGACAGCCCCGCGACCATCGGCATGCCGACGAGCAGCAGCGACTTGCCGGTGCGCTTGGCGACGTTGAACGCGATCGGAATCAGCAGCACGAAGCCGACCTCGAAGAAGACCGGCAAACCGACGATGATCGCGACGAACATCATCGCCCAGTGGATATGCTTCTCGCCGAACCGTTCGATCAGCGTGGTGGCGATGCGCTCGGCGCCGCCCGACTCGGCCATCATCTTGCCGAGCATCGTGCCGAGACCGACGACGATCGCGATATGGCCGAGCGTGTTGCCGTTGCCGGTTTCGAACGACTTGACGATCTGGTCCATCGGCATGCCGACCGCGAGGCCGAGCAGCAGCGACACGATGATCAGGACGAGGAACGGATAGACCTTGTAGCGCGTGATCAGCAGGATCAGCGCTGCGATCGCGATCACCGCATAGATCAGCAGCATGCTGCCGTGGACAGCTCCCATGAAGCGCCTCCTTGTAGTGTTGTTCAAGCGTGCGCCGAGCGGCCGGACGAGAACGTGCCGACCTTCGTGTTTATAGCCGCTTTCTCAGCCGCGTGCGCGAACTCGTGTCGTGTGCCGCGCCAATGGTGCGACGCGCAAGAAACGAGCCGCACCGGCGCGCCCTGCGGACGGCTCACCGGTGGTCCACCGGGCGGACGGCCGTGACGCGGCGATCCGGCGACGCAGCGCACGAATCGTGCTCGATGCTCGATGCATCGCTGTCATGTCGCGGCTACTTCGGCGCGCGATTTTGCCATAAGTGAACCGGTTCCATAAAGATACGGAGCGGATGCGGAGGGCGCGGTGGAGAGCGGGCTTCGACGCCCGTGCAGGGTTTGGCAGCGCAGCGAGCGCTGCGCGGAGGGAGGCGAGATGGAGTGGGTCGGCTAAAAGCGCGGCAGGTTCGCCGCGCGTTTGACCCGGTGACGCTGAAACCGTCGCCCGAAGACGACGGCCAGCTTTCATCAACGACGATGCTGGGCGAGTTCCGTCGCACCGCGCGCGAGACGCGTCACCTCATCCCAATTCTTCGCGGCGACCGCGGCTTTCGGCGTGAGCCACGAGCCGCCCACGCACACCACGTTCGGCAGCGCGAGATAGTGCGGTGCGCTCTCGGCCGTGATGCCGCCGGTCGGGCAGAACTTCAGCGCTGGGAACGGGCCGTGGAACGCCTGCAGCATCGGCACGCCGCCCGCGTAATGCGCCGGAAAGAACTTGACCGTCTCGTAGCCGAGTTCGAGCGCGTTGATGATGTCCGTCGGCGTCATGACACCGGGCAGCAGCGGCAGGCCGGCGGCGACCGCGGCCTCGTGCATTTCCCGCGTGAGACCCGGCGACACGCCGAAGCGCGCGCCCGCCTTCTTCGCCAGCTCGCACTGCTCGGGCTTCGTGATCGTGCCGACGCCGACGACGATGTCAGGCGCGATATGCGTCGCGCGCTCGATCGCTTCGAGACCGGCTGCCGTGCGCAGCGTGATCTCGAGGACCTTGACGCCGCCCGCGTGCAGGGCACGCGACACATCTTCGCCCTGCTCGGGCGAATCGAAGGCGAGCACCGGAATCACCGGACCCAGACGGACGATTTCGGCGATCGTGGTTGCTGTCATGTTCAGACTCCTTGATGGTGCGTTGCTTGAGCAGTTGCGTGAGCGGGTTGGTGGCTTTCGCCGGCCGGCTTGCCGAGCGCGTGCGGGGCCTCGCCGACGAGCGGGCCGAACACCGACGCGCCCAGCTCGGCAGGCGCCGCAGCCGCGCGGAACACGCCGAACAGTTCGCGGCCGAAGCCAACCTCGTTGAGATCCTGATGTGCAGGGAGAGCGACCGGGCGCGCGTTCCATTCGGCGTCATCGACCTCGACGTCGAGCACGCCTTCGATCGCGTCGATCACGATCATGTCGCCGTCACGCACCTTGCCGATCGGCCCTTCGAGCAGCGTCTCCGGCGACACGTGAATCACCGCCGGCACCTTGCCCGATGCGCCCGACATGCGCCCGTCGGTGACGAGCGCGACGTGGAAGCCCTGGTCCTGCAGCACGCCGAGCAACGGCGTCAGACGATGCAGCTCGGGCATGCCGTTCGCCCGCGCGCCCTGGAAGCGCACGACGGCGACGAAATCGCGCTTGAGCTCGCCGCGATCGAACGCTTCTTGCACGGCCTCCTGCGAATCGAACACGATGGCGGGTGCGCGCACCTTGCGGCGCTCCGGCGCAACCGCCGAGACCTTGATGACACCGCGCCCCATGCGCCCCTGCATCAGACGCAGGCCGCCGTCCGGCTGGAACGGCTCGGTGATGCCGCGCAGCACGCCGGTGTCCGCGCTCGCCTCGACACCCGGCACCCACGCGAGCTTGCCGTCGAGCAGCTTGGGCTCGTGGGTGTAGTGCGTGAGGCCCTCGCCTGCGACCGTCTTCACGTCCTCGTGCAGCAGACCGCCCTCGAGCAGGTTGCGCACGAGGAACGCGATACCGCCCGCCGCGTGGAAATGGTTCACGTCGGCCTTGCCGTTCGGATAGACGCGCGCGAGCAGCGGCACGGCCTGCGACAGCGCATCGAAATCGTCCCAGTCGATCAGGATGCCGGCCGCGCGCGCGATCGCGACGAGGTGCATCGTGTGATTGGTCGAGCCGCCCGTCGCGAGCAGCGCGACGATGCCGTTGATGACCGCCTTCTCGTCGACCACATGGCCGATCGGCGTGTAGTTGCCGCGCTCGACCGTGAGATCGAGCACGCGCCGCGCGGCGGCGGCCGTCAACTCGTCGCGCAGCGGCGTGTACGGATGGATGAACGCGGAGCCCGGCAGATGCAGGCCCATCACTTCCATCAGCATCTGGTTGCTGTTGGCGGTGCCGTAGAACGTGCACGTGCCATGCCCGTGGTAAGCCGCGGCCTCGGATTCGAGCAGCGCGTCGCGGCCGCATTGGCCGGTCGCGAACTGCTGGCGCACCTTGGCCTTTTCGTCGTTGGACAAACCGCTCGTCATCGGCCCGGCGGGCACGAAAATGATCGGCAGATGACCGAATTGAAGCGCGCCGATCATGAGACCCGGCACGATCTTGTCGCAGATGCCAAGACACAGCGCCGCATCGAACATGTTGTGCGTGAGTGCGACCGCCGTGCTCATCGCGATCACTTCGCGCGAAAAGAGCGACAGCTCCATGCCGGCGTTGCCTTGCGTGACGCCGTCACACATCGCCGGAACACCGCCCGCGAACTGCGCGACGCCGCCGTTCTCGCGTGCCGCCTTCTTGATGAGATCGGGGTAATCCTTGTACGGCGCGTGCGCGGAGAGCATCTCGTTGTAGGCGGACACGATGCCGATGTTCGGCTCGCGGATCGCCTTGATCGCCAGCTTGTCGCGGCCTTCGAGGCCGGCGAAACCGTGCGCGAGGTTCGCGCATGAGAGCGCGCCGCGCGCCGGGAAGCGGTCCTGCGCAGCTGCGATGCGCGCCAGATAGGCCTCGCGCGTCGACTTGCTGCGCTCGATCACGCGGCGGGTGACCTTCATCAACTGCGAGTGCGGGGAACCCATCGAATCTCCTTCATCGTGTCTTTCGCGAACCGCCCTGGGAAGCAGCGGACATACGGCGATATTAGTAGAAAAACTACACGACCGCAATTACGACAGACTTGGCCGACGTGATGAAGTCGGCGCTTAATCCTTATAGTTACGCGCTGAAAGCTGCCCAGACAGAGGTCGGCATCGCCAAAAATTCCAGCCTTAAATTCTGTAGTTTTTGTACAATTCAGTCATTCCGCTATAGTCCACCCATCTTTCAGCATAGTGCGAGTTTCCCGATGCTGCTGTCCCAGGTGAAGGCCATCCGAGATCAATTGCGCCCTTCCGAGCGCAAGCTGGCCGACTACGTCATCGAGGCGCCACGGGAAGTGCTCGACCTCTCGATGACCGAAGTCGCCCAGCGTACCGGCGTGAGCCAGCCGACCATCGCGCGCTTTTGCCATGCGCTCGGCTTTTCGGGTTTCCGCGAATTCAAGATCCGGCTCGCGCAGGCCGTCGCCGGCGACCTGCCCGCCGTCTACCGCGACGTGAACCCTGACGAACCTGTGCCGGGCGTCGCGGCCAAGGTGCTCGACCGGACCATCGGCGCGCTGATGCAGGTGCGCAACAACCTGTCGACTGACGCACTCGGCGCGGCTATCGGCCTGCTCGCCAGCGCGACGCGCATCGAGTTCTACGGCGCGGGCGGCTCCGGCATTGCCGCGCAGGACATCCAGCACAAGTTCTTCCGGCTCGGCATGCCGAGCGTCGCCTATTCCGATCCGCACACGTTCCTGATGTCGGCGGCGCTGCTCGGTCCAGGCGATGTCGTCGTGGCGATCTCGAACACCGGCCGCACGCGCGACATCGTCGACGCGGCGCGCGCCGCGCTGGCGGGCGGCGCGAAGGTCATCGCGATCACGCATGGGACGTCGCCGCTCGCACGCATCGCCACGATCGGCCTGCACGCGAACGTCGATGAAGACACCGACGTGTTTTCCCCGATGACCTCGCGCACTACGCACCTGGCGATCGGGGACATCCTTGCGGTGGGGGTTGCGCTGCAGCGCGGCCCGGAACTGGCCGAAAAACTCGCCGGCGCGAAGGACCTGATCTCGAACCGCCGGATCGACCCGCAAGGCTGACCGGCGACGGACAAAAAAGCGGGCTCCCGAAGGAGCCCGTCTGGATTGCCGCAGCACACGGCGGCGAAGCTTTGTCGAGCGCAAGCCGCCTGGTCGGCGGCCTGCGGCGTCGGCTTCAGGTGCTTACCACTGGTACGACATCCCGCCGCCGACCGCCGTGCCGCCACCCGAGCTGTAGCCCGCACCGACCTTGACCTTCAGGTTCTGCGTGACGCGGACCGAGGCACCGAGTGCGCCGGCTTGATAGCCCTTGTAGTTGGCAGTGCCGACACCCACCGCGATGGTCTTGCCTTGATCGACGTCCGGGATCATGGTGAGCGCGGTGGCCTGCGCGACACCACCGAACGCCGCGCGCTGGATCGAGGTCATGCCCTGCTGGAACTGGCGCATGTTGACCGCGTCGGTCGCCGCCTTGCCATCTGCGACGTTGGTGATCTGGCGCTCCTGCCCAGCCGAACCCACCGACACCGAGTTGTCGCGATCCGCGACCGAGTTCGCCCCGATGGCAACCGAGTTGTTCCCCGTCGCACTCGCCTTGTCGCCCATGGCCGTCGAGCTTGCCCCGCTTGCCGTGGCGCCGCCGCCTGCGGCGATCGAGTTCGAACCCGTCGCAGCAGCCGGACCGCTGGTGGTGTTGGTCGAGATGTACTGCGAACCGGTGTCGCCGATATTCTGGATCTGCTGACCCAGCGAAGCGACTTCCTGGTTCGTCGCGTACAACTGACGGCCCGTCACCGCGTCGGTACTGCTGGCGCTCAAGGTCGCGTCCTGGAGGTTGGTGACCTTCGTGCCCTTGTCGCCGCCCAACGTCACCTTGTCATGTGCCGAGGAGTCGTACTGGACAGCATTGGCCACCTGCCCCGTGATGTTCGTCACGAAGTTCTCGACCGTGCTCACGCGACCATCGAGATTCGTGATGGCAGCGCCGACGTTGTTGACTGTCGTTCCGCCGACCGTGTACGACGGCGCGCTAATCGTGCCATCGCTGTTCACCTGCGAACCGCCGCCGAGATCCTTCGCGACACTCTGGGCCACCGCATAGAGCTGCCCGCCGTTGGTCGCGTCGGTACTCGTGGCGCTGACCGCGCCTGCAGCCACGTTGTGCAACGCGACCGGGATCTTCGAGTTCTGGCCGCCGAACGTGACCGACGTATGCGCCGAGTCGTCATAGGCCACGCCGTTGAGCGACCCCGTTTCAGCCTTGGCGTTGATCGCATCGAGCGCCGAGCCGACATCGCTGTACGTCTGGCTGGACAGCACATAGTTCGGCAAGCTGACCGTGCCGTCCGCGTTCACCTTGGCGGCACCGCCCATGCCCTTCGCGACACTCGCGGCGTTCGCGTAGAGCTGCGCACCGTTCACGGCGTCGGAACTGGACGCACCGATTACGCCAGCCGCCACGTTATGCAACGTCACGAGGCCCGTCGTGCCGACGCCGCCCAGCGTGATCGACTTCTTTGTGCTGTCGTCGTAGGCGACGAAGGCGTTCGTCACGTTGCCGTCGGTGTCGATGTTCAGACCCGCCGCCTTGAGCTGCGCGACGTTGACCGCATCGTTGTTCGCCGTGCCGTTCGCCACATTGGACAGTTCGACCGGTGTGGTCGACTTCGACCCGCCGAGCGTCAGCTTGTCGTGCTTCGACGTATCGTAGACCACGGCATCGACCGAACCGGCGCGCGCCATGTCCGCCACGGCATCGAGCGCCGTGCCCACATCGCCGTACGTACTGCCGCCCAGCACGTAGCTCGGCGCGCTGATCGTGCCATCGGTCTTCACCGTCGCGCCACCACCGAAGTTGGCCGCCGTGCTCGAGGCCACACCGTAGAGTTGCGCCCCGTTCACGGCGTCGAAGCTCGTCGCACCGATGACACCAGCGGCGACGTTGTGCAGCGCGACCGGCGTCTTCGCGTTCAGGCCGCCGAACGTGACTGACGTATGCGTCGTGTCGTCGTAGACCACCCCTTCAGGCGAACCCGAACCAGCCTTCGCGTCGAGCATGCCGAGCGCCGAGCCAACGTCGCTGTACGTGTTGCCGGACAGAACGTAATTCGGCGTGCTCAGCGTGCCGTCCGCGTTCACCTTGACGTTGCCGCCGAGGTCCTTCGCGACGCTCGCAACGCCCGCATAGAACTGCGAGCCGTTCACGGCATCGGAACTGGACGCTCCGATGGTGCCCGGCGCCACGTTGTGCAGCGCCACGAGGCCTGTCGTGCCGACGCCGCCCAGCGTAATCGCCTTCTTCGTGCTGTCGTCATAGGCGACGAAGGCGTTCGTCACGTTGCCGTCGGTGTCGATATTCAGACCCGCCGCCTTGAGCTGCGCGACATTGACCGCATCGTTGTTCGCCGTGCCGTTCGCCACGTTCGACAGTTCGACCGGCGTGCTCGCCTTCGACCCGCCGAGCGTCAGCTTGTCGTGCTTCGACGTATCGTAGACCACGGCATCGACCGAACCGGCACGCGCCATGTCCGCCACGGCGTCGAGCGCCGTGCCCACGTCGCCGTACGTGCTGCCGCCCAGCACGTAGCCCGGCTTGCTGAGCGTGCCATCGGCGTTCACCGCCGAACCGCCGCCGAGTGCGCTCGTCACGCCTTTCAACTGCGCCACGTTGACCGCATCGGTGTCGCTCTGACCGGCCGCCATGTTGACGATACGGCGCGTGTTCGCCTGGTTCTTGATCGTGCCCGTGGAGCCATCGGCGTTCATGATCGAGAACGAGCCCGTGCCGTCGCTGCCCACCGACACGGTATTCGCCTGGTTCGCGACCGAGCCCGCGCCGAGCGCTACCGCATCGGTTGCCGACGTATACGACTGGACACCGACCGCGACGCCGTTGTTGGCGAGGCTCGTCGAATACGAGCCGATCGCGATCGCTCCCGACGCGGCACCGCCCGTACCACCGAGGTTGTACGTCACGCGCGCCATATCGGAGGGCGGCGTCGAACCCGAGGAGTCCGCAAGACCGGCGACCTGCGAGTAGTACGCGGCCGTCTTGTACGCGATCGTGGCCTTCGGCTCATTGATACCGGAGCCGCCATTGTCCGCGCCGAGCAGCATCGGTTGCGAGCTACGCAGCATGCTCACGCTGCTCGTGCCATCGCCTGCGCTTGTCTGGGTCACGATGTCGAACACCTGACCGACGCTGGCCGCATCCGTATCTTGCGTGCCGTTCGCGACGTTGTGGATCACCGTGCCCTTGGGCAGGTAGCCCTTGGTACGATCGCTGTTGCGGAAATACGGGCTGTTGCCGGTGCCCGGATTCAGCGTGATGCCAGGATTGCCCGCGGCGATCGTGCCGGTATCGTAGGTCGCAGCCGCGTTCTGCACAGTGCCTGCGGCGTCCACCGTGAAGCCCGCCGACTTCAGCTGCGCCAGGTTCACTGCTGCGGTATCCGCGAGGCCTGCTGCCACGCCGTTCAGTTGACGCGCGCCTGCGGTGCCCGCGAAGTTCACCGTCGCGCCGTCCGTCGCCGAGGCCACCGTGATCGCACGCGTGTTCTGGTCCTGCTGGACGAGACCCACGGCGCCGATATTGATGTTCTTCGTCAGGTTCGTGATCGACGTCGTGTTGTCCGTCGTCGCGGCGTCGATCACGCCGAGCGCCGTACCGACGTCATGCGCCGTCGTGCCCTGCACCGTGAAGGTCGGCGTGGCGATCGTGCCGTCCGCGTTCACCGCCGCGCCGCCACCCAGCGCCGACGCCGTGCCCGACGCCGTGTTGTAGAGCTGCTTGCCGCTGAGTGCGTCGGTGCTCGTCGCGCTGATCTCGCCTGCGGCCAGGTTCGTGATCTTCGTCCCCGACGTGCCGGCCAGCGTCACCTTGTCGTGAGCCGAGGTGTCGTATTTGACCGCGTCCGTCACGTTGCCCTGCATGTCCGTGATGAGCTGGTTGGTCTCGTACAGCTGCGCCCCGGTCACGGCGTCGGTGCTCGTCCCGCTGACGTCACCCCGGGCGAGGTTCGTGATCTTCGTGCCGCTGGCACCGCCGCCGAGCGTGATCTTGTCGTGAGCCGACGTGTCGTACTTCACCGCATCCGCGGACAGTTGCTGCGTATCGGCACCGAGTCCCGACAGCGCTGCGCCGACATCATGATACGTGTGACCATTCAACTGATAGGTCGGCCCCGTGACCGAGCCATCCGCGTTCACAGCAGCATCGCCACCGAGCCCACCCGTCACGCCTTTCAACTGCGCCACGTTGACCGCATCATTGTCGCCCTGACCGGCGGCCATGTTGACGATACGGCGCGTGTTCGCCTGGTTCTTGATCGTGCCCGTGGAGCCGTCGGGGTTCATGATGGTGAACGAGCCGGTGCCGTCGCTACCGACCGACACCGTATTCGCCTGGTTCGCGACCGAACCCGCGCCGAGCGCGACAGTGTCCGCCGCCGACGCGAAGGACTGGGCACCGGCCGCGACACCGTTGCTGCCGAGCGTCGTCGCATACGAACCGATCGCGATCGCGCCCGCCACACCGCCGCCCGTACCACCGAGGCCGTTAGTCACGCGCGCCATATCGGAGGGCGGCGTCGAACCCGTGCCGTTGGCAAGACCCGCTACCTGCGAGTAGTACGCGGCCGTCTTGTACGCGATCGTGGCACTCGAATCGTTGACGCCCGAACCGCCGGTCTCCGCGCCCAGCCGGGAGGGTTGGCCAGCGTACATCAAGGCCGGTCCATCGAACTGGGTGGTCTGCGTGACGACGTCATAGACCTGACCGACGCTGGCAGCGTCCGTGTCCTGAACACCGTTCGCGACGTTGTGGATCACCGTGCCCTTCGGCAGATAACCTTGCGCGCGGTCGCCGTTGCGGAAATACGGGCTGTTGCCGGTGCCCGGATTCAGCGTGATGCCAGGATTGCCCGCGGCGATCGTGCCGGTATCGTAGGTCGCGGCCGCGTTCTGCACAGTGCCTGCGGCGTCCCCCGTGAAGCCCGCCGACTTCAGCTGCGCCAGGTTCACTGCTGCGGTATCCGCGAGGCCTGCTGCCACGCCGTTCAGTTGGCGCGCGCCTGCGGTGCCCGCGAAGTTCACCGTCGCGCCGTCCGTCGCCGAGGCCACCGTGATCGCACGCGTATTCTGGTCCTGCTGGACGAGACCCACGGCGCCGATATTGATGTTCTTCGTCAGGTTCGTGATCGACGTCGTGTTGTCCGTCGTCGCGGCGTCGATCACGCCGAGTGCCGTACCGACGTCATGCGCTGTCGTGCCCTGCACCGTGAAGGTCGGCGTGGCGATCGTGCCATCCGCGTTCACCGCCGCGCCGCCACCCAGCGCCGACGCCGTGCTCGTCGCCGTGTTGTAGAGCTGCTTGCCGTTCAGTGCGTCGGTGCTCGTCGCGCTGATCTCACCTGCGGCCAGGTTCGTGATCTTCGTCCCCGACGTGCCGGCCAACGTCACCTTGTCGTGGGCCGACGTGTCGTATTTGACCGCATTCGCTACGTCACCCTGCAGGTTCGTGATACTCGTCGTGTTCTGGTCGACCTGCTGGTTCGTCGCAAACAACTGCGCGCCGTTCACCGCATCCGTGCTCGTTGCACTCAAGGTGCCTTGCGACAGATTCGTGATCTTCGTGCCGTTGGCACCGCCACCGAGTGTGATCTTGTCGTGGGCCGACGTGTCGTACTTCACCGAGTCCGTCACTTCGCCATACAGATTCGTGATGTCCGTACGCGTCTGGTCGACCTGCTGGTTCGTCGCAAACAACTGCGCGCCGTTCACGGCATCCGTGCTCGTCGCACTCAAGGTGCCCTGTGCCAGATTCGTGATCTTCGCGCCGCTGGCCCCACCGCCGAGCGTGATCTTGTCGTGGGCCGACGTGTCGTACTTCACCGCATTCGCTACGTCACCCTGCAGGTTCGTGATGCTCGTCGTGTTCTGGTCGACCTGCTGGTTCGTCGCAAACAGCTGAGCGCCGTTCACGGCATCCGTGCTCGTCGTACTCAAGGTGCCTTGCGACAGATTCGTGATCTTCGTGCCGTTCGAGCCACTCAAGGTCACTTTGTCATGAACCGACGTGTCGTATTTGACCGAGTCCGTCACTTCGCCATACAGATTCGTGATGTCCGTACGCGTCTGATCGACCTGCTGGTTGGTTGCAAACAGCTGCGCGCCGTTCACGGCATCCGTGCTCGTTGCACTCAAAGTGCCCTGTGCCAGATTCGTGATCTTCGCGCCACTGGCACCTCCGCCGAGCGTGATCTTGTCGTGGGCCGACGTGTCGTACTTCACCGCATTCGCTACGTCACCCTGCAGGTTAGTGATGCTCGTCGTGTTCTGGTCGACCTGCTGGTTCGTCGCAAACAGCTGCGCGCCGTTCACGGCATCCGTGCTCGTTGCACTCAAGGTGCCTTGCGACAGGTTCGTGATCTTCGTGCCGTTGGCGCCCCCACCGAGGGTGACCTTATCGTGCGCGGACGTGTCGTACTTCACCGAGTCAGTCACTTCGCCATACAGATTCGTGATGTCCGTACGCGTCTGATCGACCTGCTGGTTCGTCGCAAACAGCTGAGCGCCGTTCACGGCATCCGTGCTCGTCGCACTCAAAGTGCCTTGCGACAGATTCGTGATCTTCGCGCCGCTGGCACCTCCGCCGAGCGTGATCTTGTCGTGGGCCGACGTGTCGTACTTCACCGCATTCGCTACGTCACCCTGCAGGTTCGTGATGCTCGTCGTGTTCTGGTCGACCTGCTGGTTCGTTGCAAACAGTTGCGCGCCGTTCACGGCATCCGTGCTCGTTGCACTCAAGGTGCCTTGCGACAGATTCGTGATCTTCGTGCCGTTCGAGCCACTCAAGGTCACTTTGTCATGAACCGACGTGTCGTATTTGACCGCGTCCGTCGAAAGCTGCTGGGTAGTCGTGTCCAGACCCGCCAATGCGTCGCCGACGTTGTGGTACGTGCGGCCGGACAGCTGATAGGTCGGTGCGGCGACCGTTCCGTCCGTGTTCACGGCAGCACCGCCGCCGATCGCGCCCGTCACGCCGCGGAGCTGGGCGACGTTGACCGCGTCCGTATCTGCCTGACCGGCCGCCATGTTGACGACACGGCGCGTATTGGCCGGGTTGCTGATCGTGCCCGTCGTCCCGTTCGCGTTCATGATCGTGAACGACCCGGTGCCGTCACTACCAACAGAAACGGTGTTCGCCTGGTTCGCGTAGGAGCCCGCACCGATTGCGACAGCGTCAGATGCCGACGTATAGGCCTGGACACCGAGCGCAACGCCATGGTTGCCGAGCGTCGTGGCATACGAGCCGATCGCAACCGCACCGGGCACACCGCCGCCCGTACCACTGAGACCGTACGTGGTGCGCGCCATGTCGGATGGCGGCGTTGAACCCGCGCCGTTACCGAGGCCATTCACCTGCGAATAATACGCGGCCGTCTTGTACGAGACGGTGGCCGTCGAGTCGTCGACGCCCGATCCACCGGCTCCGGCGCCAAGCATCATCGGCTGGCCCGCGCGAAGCATTCTCGCGCCGTCACCGCCAGCCTGCTCGGACATGATGGTGTACACCTGCCCCACGTTGGCCGCGTCGGTATCCTGAACGCCGTCGGCGACGTTGCCGATGACCGTTCCCTTCGGCAACAAGCCATCCTGTCGATTGCCGTTGCGGTAGTACTGGCTGTTGCCAGCACCCGGATTCAGGGTGACGGACGGCGAGCCCGAAGCGATCGAGGCCGCGTCGTAGGTCGCTGCCTGGTTGGCCACCGCGCCCGCGCTGTCGACGTCGAAGCCTGCCGACTTCAGTTGCGACAGGTTGACTGCGTCGTTGTCGTTCAGACCGGCCGCCATGTTCACGACTCGGCGGGTATTCGCCTCGCTGGCAATCGTGGTCCAGCCGCCACTGCCATTGTTGAGGCCCGGATCCCAGGCCTTGAGCGGCGTAGTGCCGTCGCTGCCCACGGACACCGTATTCGCCACGTTCGCTACCGAGCCGGCGCCGAGCGCCACGGCGTCGCTTGCCGTCGTGTGCGCCTGGACACCGACGGCGATGCCCGCATTCGCCGCCTGCTCCACGACGGCGTTCGAACCGAGCGCGACCGAGCCTTGCCCGTTTGAGCGCGCCTGGTCGGACGGACCGTTCTGGTCGGAGCCCTTGCCGGTGTCGCCCAGACCGTTGACCTTCGTGTAGAAGTCGGCATAGCTGTAGTGAGAAGCCAGGTTATCCGTATCGACACCCGAGCCTGCCGGCGAAGCGTCGGCACCAGCGGTCTGTGCAAAGGCACCGGACGTGACCAATGCCGACCCCATCCCCAACGCGGCGAGCGCAACGCATGCTCCACGTGTGGAGGACTTCTTGCCCCGCGCCTGTGCAGTTTCCTGTACCGCGACCCACGTCCCCGTGGACTCATTCCAGACCGACCTATATGCCTTGTTCATCTTTTGCCCTGGTAAAAAACGGGATACCACCCAGATAGAGATCTCATCCGCGTGCGCCATTACAGATGCGTACCGGCCGGGTTCGCGACGCACACCCGACCGCGACCTCGTTGATAAAGAAAATGCGCTGATCTCTTGCGTGCAACGATTCCTGTCGACTACGGAACAATTCGCCTGCCGAACCTGGCCGTGGCGAAACCCCATGAATCGATCTTCGATGACAGTCGCGACTTTATTGATCCGGGATTGGAGGGAAAATAAGAGAACTCCTAAACGGCTTGGGAAGGTTGATTCAGACTTCAATTGCTACAGCGAAAGCAGACGGAAACACTGCGAAAAAACCTGCAACAGGACGGTCTACTGTCAATTCGACATCGCGGCCATTTGTCTATATGGGTCGCGAGACTTCAGCCCAGACGGCGCAATCGATCAGCACCGTCCGTTAAAAATGCAATCTCTGCGACCTCGAATTGGACAGATACCTACATGCCACTACATGAGTTCGCACACGCGTGAGATTTGGCATCCGACATCAAATGTCGATTGTTAATAAACTACAATATCTGATTCGCATACCGAATTATTTAATTCGAATTAACCATGAGGCACGCTTTAACATTTCCGGGTGGCCTGGCGAAGCGTTTTCAAGCAGCGCTATTTTGTTGCGTTATCCCAACTTCTCTACAGCGACGAGGTCGTGCACGCGCGACGGCCCGATCGACTGGCGAGCCGATCCGGCGCCTGGTACCGACGTCCGGGTAAAGTGCCTGGGAGGGTGCAGCTTGGTCAGCGCGAGCGCGCTATCTGTGGAAGGGACGGGACGCAGGACGTCCCGTCAATGCAGCGGGGGAGAATCAGAACGGCTTGATGACAGCCAGCGCGACCGCCGCGAGCATACCGAGCACCGGCAGCTCATTGAACATGCGATACCACTTGTCGGAGCGACGGTTCTCGCCGCGTTCGAACGTCTTGAGCAGGCGCCCGCAGTAGGCGTGATAGACGATCAACAGCAGCACCACGCCGACTTTCGCGTGTATCCATCCCTGGCCGCGCCCGATGCCCACGACGAGCCACAGCCACAACCCGCACAGCAGCGCCGGCACGGCGATCAACGTCATGAAGCGGTAGAGCTTGCGGGCCATGAGCAGCAGGCGGCGCACTGCCGCGGGCTCCGTTTCCATCGCCAGATTGACGAAGATGCGCGGCAGATAGAAAAGCCCCGCGAACCAGGAAGCAATCAGAACGATATGAAACGTTTTGACCCAAAGCATCGAGGAACCTCGCAAACAGATTGATATTCGAGGGCGCGCCGGCGCGCCGGCCGCGCGACGAAGATCTCGCCCGCTTACTCGCGGCCCTCGCCGTGCCCGAGGACGACGTACTTGAGCGACGTCAGCCCTTCGAGGCCGACCGGCCCGCGCGCGTGCAGCTTGTCGTTCGAGATGCCGATCTCGGCACCGAGGCCGAATTCGAAACCGTCGGCGAAACGCGTCGAGGCGTTCACCATCACGCTCGCCGAATCGACTTCGCGCAGGAAACGCATCGCGCGGTCATGGTCTTCGGTGACGATGGCGTCGGTGTGCGCCGAGCTATAGGTGTTGATGTGCTCGATCGCCGCGTCGAGATGATCGACCAGCTTGATCGCGAGGACCGGTGCGAGGTATTCGGTGCTCCAGTCGGCTTCGGTCGCGTCGACGAGCGGGCTCACCCCGGCCTCGGCGAGGATGGCGCGGGCGGCCGCATCGACGCGCAGCTCGACGTCCTTGTCGCGATAGAGCCTGCCGAGCGGCGGCAGCACTTCGTGCGCGATGCCGCGCGCGACGAGCAGCGTCTCCATCGTGTTGCAGGTGCCATAGCGATGCGTCTTGGCGTTGTCGCACACGTTGAGCGCCTTGGCGATGTCCGCGCGATCGTCGACATAGACATGGCAGATGCCGTCGAGATGCTTGATCATCGGCACGCGCGCCTCGGCCATCAGACGCTCGATCAGGCTCTTGCCGCCGCGCGGCACGATCACGTCGACGTAGTCGGTCATGGTGATCAGCTTGCCGACCGCCGCGCGATCGGCCGTCGCCACGACCTGCACCGCGTCCTGCGGCAGACCGGCCGCAGCGAGCCCCTCGGCGATCAGTTTGGCGAGCGCGGTGTTGCATTCGAGCGCTTCGGAGCCGCCGCGCAGGATCGTCGCGTTGCCGGACTTCAGGCACAGCGCGGCGGCATCGATCGTCACGTTCGGGCGCGACTCGTAGATGATGCCGATCACGCCGAGCGGCACGCGCATCTGGCCGACCTGGATGCCGCTCGGGCGGAACTTGAGATTGCTGATCTCACCGATCGGATCGGCCAGCGCGGCCACCTGGCGCAAGCCTTCGATCATCGTCGCGAGCGCCTTGTCGGAGAGCGTCAGACGGTCGATAAAGGCGGCATCGTGGCCTTTGTCACGCGCGCGCGCGAGATCGCGCGCGTTGGCTTCCTTGAGCAGCGCGGCATCGCGTTCGATGGCGTGCGCCACCGCTTCGAGCGCCGCGTTCTTCGCCGCCGTGGAGGCACGGGCCATCGCGCGCGAAGCAAGGCGTGCGCGGCGACCGAGATCGGTCATGTACTGGTCGATATCCATAGTCTTTGTCGTGATGCCACGCGCCCGGTCGAAGGATGCGTTTGTCGTAGATAGTTTGATTGTAAGTCGTACGTCACGGATTTGCCGCAGGGGCCCGGATGACCGGTGGCCGCAAGACGCCGTCAGCGGCGAGCGTGTCAGGCTGGGCGCCGCCCCGCTGGCGGCCGCGCTGGCGCGCCTGCCGATGGGCGCACACCCGGCGCACGCGCCGTCGGCGCTGCGGGCGCGCTCCCGCGCTCGCGTGGCGAAGCGACCGTCATCGCCAGTTCGAACAGGCCATCCCAGGCATCGGGCGGCAGGACGTTGCGCCACTCGCCGCGCGCCTGCGCCGCCAGCCCCTTCACCTGGCGGTCGAGGCGCGCCGCGAGCGTGAGCGCGCGTTCGAGGGTGGCCTCGGTGAGGCGCGACAAGGCGGGGCCGACGAGCCGCTCGCGCGGACCCCAGACGCGGTTTTCGCGCAGCAGCATCGCGAGCGGCTTGCCCGCGGCGAGTCCGCGCTTGACGCGCAGCAGCGTGCGCACTTCTTCGACGAGCGCCCACAGCACGAGCACGGTGGCCTCGCCCTCGCCGTGCAGCCCGTCGAGCATGCGGGCCAGCCGGCCGACGTCGCCGGCGAGCATTGCCTCGTTGAGTTTGAACACGTCGTAGCGCGCCACGTTGAGCACGGCGTCGTGAATCTGTTCGAACGTGAGGACGCCTGCGGGATAAAGCAGGCCGAGTTTCTGGATTTCCTGATGCGCCGCGAGCAGGTTGCCCTCGACCCGCTCAGCCACGAATTGCAGCGAGCGCCGCCCGTCGTCGCCAGGTGCTACGCGCTGATCCTGCAGCGCAAGGCGCTGGCCGATCCAGTTCGGCAGTTGCGCGCGCTCGACCGGATCGATCTTGAGCGCGACACCCGCCTCGCTGATGGCCGTGAACCACGCGGCTTTCTGGGTCGCCGCATCGAGGCGCGGCAACGTGATCAGCATCAGCACGTCGGGATTGGCGGCCGACGCCAGCGTCTTGAGCGCGTCGGCGCCTTCCTTGCCGGGCTTGCCGGACGGAATGCGCAACTCGACCAGTTGGCGATCGCCGAACAGCGACATCGACTGGCTCGCGCCGAGCAGCGAACTCCAGTCGAAGCCGCGCTCGACGGTAAATACCGAGCGGTCGGTGAAGCCGGCCGCGCGCGCCGCATGACGGATGCGGTCGCACGCTTCCTGGGCGAGCAGATGCTCGTCGCCGTACACGACATAGAGGCCCGCGAGGCTCTTCGCGAGATGCGGTTCGAGTGCGTCGGGACGCAGTTGCATGGCAGTCGGTGGATCGGCAGTATGAATCGGCGGCGGAATTTACAGCGGCGGCGGCGGCAGCGGCACGCGCGGCGCGACCCCTGGCACTTCCTGGCCCGGCGCCGGATGCAATGTCTTCACGACGCCCAGACGCCGGATCAACTGGTCGACCGCGTCCTTCTTCATGTCGGTGAACAGCAGATCGCTTTCCGTCGCCTTCGCCTGCGTGTCCTGGTCGCTGTACGTCATCGCCCGGTTCAAGGCGATCGTGCTCGGCGCGATCAGCAAAGTGCCGTCCCGGCCGGTCAGCGTGTAGTCCATCCAGTAGTTCAACTGGTACTCGACGGCCGCACCGTACTCATTGAGCGTGAGCGTGTTCGAGCCGGTCCGCTCGGTGACCCGCAGCACCGCGTCGGCGTTGGCCGCCGAACTCACGATCACGGTATCGCTGCCGCCCTGCACGAGGCGCGTGAGACGCGCGGCCACGTCGGGCGGCGCGCCGGCGATCGCGAGCCGCTTGAACGCGTAATCCTGCTGGCCGCGCAGCTGGAAGCCGCAGGCGGACAACGTGAGCGTGGCGCACGCCAGCATCAGAAACGATCTGCGAATCACATGGGCTCCCGGATTTCGCGACAGGTTGACGACCGGGCCTGCACCGGCGGCGCGCGTTGCACCGCCGGATTGGCCCGTCTGGAATCAGACGACGACGTTGACGAGACGGCCCGGCACGACGATGACCTTCTTCGCCGGCTTGCCCTCGCTGAACTTCGCGAACATCTCGTGGGCGAGCGCGGCAGCTTCGATCGCTTCGCGCGGCGCGTCCTTCGCGATGGTCAGCGCACCGCGCACCTTGCCGTTCACCTGCAGCACGAGTTCGATCTCGGCCTGTTCGAGCGCGGCTTCGTCGACCTTCGGCCACGGTGCGTCGAGCAGCGCGCCCGATTCGTCCGCGTAGCCGAGTTCCTGCCACAGACGGAACGTGACGTGCGGCACGACCGGGTACAGCACGCGCAGCAGCACGCTATAGGTCTCGCGCAGCACGGCCGGCTGCACGCCCTTCGCGCCTTCGAGCGCGTTGAGCATCTTCATCGCCGCCGATACGACCGTGTTGTACTGCAGACGCTGATAGTCGAAGTCGGCCTGCTTGAGCACGCCATGGATTTCGCGGCGCAGCGCTTTTTCCGCGTCGCCGAGTTTCGCTGCATCGAAGCTTGCGCGCTCGCGCAGCGCCGCGGCCTGGTTGTAGCCGAACGCCCACACGCGACGCAGGAAGCGGCTCGCGCCCTCGACACCCGCGCCCGACCATTCGAGCTGCTGCTCGGGGGGCGCGGCGAACATCGTGAAGAGGCGCGCGGTGTCCGCGCCGTGCAGGTCGATCAGCACCTGCGGATCGACCCCGTTGTTCTTCGACTTCGACATCTTCTCGATGCCACCCAGCACGACCGGCTGACCGTCCGAGTTGAGCGTGGCGCCGCTCGGGCGGCCCTTGTCGTCGTGCGCGACGGTGACGTCGGCGGGGTTGTACCAGGTCTTCTTGCCCGCTGCGTCCTCGCGATAGAACGTCTCATTGAGCACCATGCCCTGGGTGAGCAGGTTCTTGGCCGGCTCGCCGAACTTCACGAGGCCCATGTCGCGCATGACCTTGGTCCAGAAGCGCGAGTACAACAGGTGCAAGATTGCGTGTTCGATGCCGCCGATGTACTGGTCCATCGGCATCCAGTAGTCGGTGCGCTCGTCGACCATCGTCGTCGCGTCGGGCGCCGTGTAGCGCGAGAAGTACCACGACGAATCGACGAAGGTGTCCATCGTGTCGGTTTCGCGCTTGGCGGCCGCGCCGCAGGTCGGACACGTGCAGTTGAGGAACGCCTCCGATTTGGCGAGCGGGTTGCCCGAGCCGTCCGGCACGAGGTCCTCGGGCAGCACGACGGGCAGGTCCTTCTCCGGCACCGGCACGTCGCCGCAGCTCGGGCAGTGGATGATCGGGATCGGCGTGCCCCAGTAGCGCTGGCGCGAAATGCCCCAGTCGCGCAGACGCCACGTCACCTGCTTGTCACCGTAGCCCTGTGCCTTGAGGTCCGCCGCGACCGCATCGACCGCTGCCGTGTAGCTCAGGCCGTCGTACTTGCCGCTGTTGACGGTGAGCGCGCGCTCCTTGTCGCCGTACCACTCCTGCCAGCCGTCGAGCGAGTAGGTTTCGCCTTCCGCGGCGATCACCTGCTTGATCGGCAGATCGTATTTTTTCGCGAACGCGAAGTCGCGCTCGTCATGGCCCGGCACGCCCATCACGGCGCCTTCGCCATAGCTCATCAGCACGTAGTTGCCGATCCACACCGGCACCTGCTCCTGCGTGACCGGGTGCGTGACCGTGAAGCCCGTCGGGACGCCCTTCTTTTCCATTGTCGCGACATCGGCTTCGGCGACGCCGCCGCGCTTGCATTCGTCGATGAAGCTCTGGAGTTCGGGCTTGTCCTTCGCGAGATGCGTCGCGAGCGGGTGCTCCGCGGCGATCGCGCAGAACGTCACGCCCATGATCGTGTCGGCGCGCGTCGTGAACACGCGCAGCAGCTTCTGTTCGCCGTCGAGTTCGTACGGGAAGCCGAAGTTCACGCCGAAGCTCTTGCCGATCCAGTTCTGCTGCATGACCTTCACGCGCTCGGGCCAGCCGAGACCTTCGAGATCGTTGAGCAGTTCATCCGCGTACTGCGTGATGCGCATGTAGTACATCGGGATTTCGCGCTTTTCGACGAGCGCGCCCGAGCGCCAGCCGCGCCCGTCGATCACCTGCTCGTTGGCGAGCACGGTCTGGTCGACCGGGTCCCAGTTCACCGTGCCGGTCTTCTTGTACGCGATGCCCTTTTCCAGCATCTTCAGGAACAACCACTGGTTCCACTTGTAGTAGTCGGGCTTGCAGGTGGCGATTTCGCGCGACCAGTCGATCGCGAGGCCCATCGACTGCATTTGGCCCTTCATGTACGCGATGTTGTCGTACGTCCACTTGGCGGGCGGCACGCCGTTGGCCATCGCGGCGTTCTCGGCGGGCATGCCGAAGGCGTCCCAGCCCATCGGCATCAACGTGTTGTAGCCGTTCATGCGCAGATAGCGGTACATCACGTCGTTGATCGTGTAGTTCCGCACGTGGCCCATGTGGAGCTTGCCCGACGGGTAAGGCAGCATCGACACGCAATAGAACTTGGGCTTGCCGGCCACTTCGGCCGTCCGGTAGGCGTCGCTCGCGCGCCAGTCGGCTTGCGCGGTGGATTCGACGTCGGAGGGAACGTATTTTTCGAGCATGATGTGGATGGGAAACGCTTCGATTCGGCGCCGGATGCACGGCGGCCGGTTGATCCAGGCGCTTGGCTCCTGGCTCCGGCTCGTGACGGTGGCTTTTCTGGGCCCCTTGTGCGGGGAAACGCTGATTATACCGTCGTGCGGCCGGCCTTTTCCGCCTTTGCGGCAGCGCGCCCCGGCGAGCCCGCTTAGACCGCGCCGGGGCGGCGCGCATGCTTAAGGCTGCGCGGCTGGCGCGGCTGGCGTTGCAGCGCCCCCGGCAGGCGGCTCGGTGACGAAGCCGATCTGCGCGAGCCCCGCCTGCTGGGCCGCGCCCATTACCTGAGCGATGACTTCGTAGCGCGTCGAGCGCTCTGCGCGCAGTTGCAGCTCGGGCGGCTGCGCCTGCTGGCCGGCGGCGACGAAGCGCTGGCGCATCTCGTCGAGTGAAACCGGCTGGCCGTTCCAGTAGATCTTGCTCGCGCCGTCGATCGACAGCGTGACGGTCTGCGGCGTCTGCCGGGCCGCGTCGGCGGCGACCTTCGGCAGATCGAGCCGGATCGCATGCGTGAAGAGCGGCGCGGTGATGATGAAGATGACGAGCAGCACCAGCATCACGTCGATCAGCGGCGTCATGTTGATCTCCGCCATCGGTGCGGAGTTGGGCTTGCGTTCGAGACCGCCGAATGCCATGCGCGTGCTCCTTCGAAAAAGCGGGCGTCGTTAGTCCGCGCCGGATTCGAGCGCGGCGGCCTGGCGGCTCGGCGCGTGCGGCGCGCAGACGTAGGTGTGCAGGTCGTGGGCGAAACCGTCGAGATCGTCGGCGAGCTGGCGCCCGAGGCGGCCGAGCACGTTATACGCGAGCACCGCCGGAATCGCGACCACGAGGCCGAACGCGGTCATGATGAGCGCCTCGCCGACGGGTCCGGCGACGTTCTCGATCATCGCCTGCCCGCTTGCCGCGATGCTGCCGAGCGCGTGGTAGATGCCCCATACGGTGCCGAGCAGCCCGACGAACGGCGCCGTGCTGCCCACCGAGGCGAGCAGCACCTGGCCGAATTCGAGCCGCCGCTGCGAGGCCTGCAGCGCACCGCGCAACGCGCGCAGCACGCGCTCGCTGCGCTCGACGCGCGCGAGCATGGTGCCCGGCGTATCCGCCTCGGCGGACGCGAGCGCCGCCTCGGCAAGCGGCGTGAAGACGCGCTCCCGATCGAGCGCGCGCATGGCCGCGACGCCCTCCGCCAGCGAGCGCGCCTGCCAGAACTGCGCCAGCGCGCGCGGGCCCTGGCGCTTCGCGCGCACGAGAACCCAGCTCTTCACGAGCAGGAAACACCAGCTCGCAACCGACATGGCGAGCAGCACCCACGCGACGACGTGCGTGAGCGCATCGCTCGACTGCAGATAGTGGACAACCCCGGTACCCGCTGCCATCGGACCTCGCTTTCTCGCGTGGAAAACGCCGCGCCTTGCGCGGCCACGGACACGGCTGGCCAGCCAGCGCGTGTGCGCCTCTTGCCCAGCCCGGGGCGATTCAACGCAGCCCGAGCACGTCCTGCATATCGTACAGCCCGCTGGCGCGGCTTTCGAGAAAACGCGCAGCGCGCACGGCGCCCTGGGCATACGACAGACGGCTCGACGACTTGTGCGTGATCTCGATGCGCTCGCCGATACCGGCAAACAACACCGTATGATCGCCGACGATATCGCCGCCGCGAATCGCCGAAAACCCGATCGTCGACGGATCGCGCTCGCCGGTGACGCCTTCGCGGCCATAGACCGCGCATTCGTCGAGACTGCGTCCGAGCGCGCCGGCGACCGCCTCGCCCATCATGAGCGCCGTGCCCGAAGGCGCATCGACCTTGTGGCGATGGTGGGCCTCGATGATCTCGATGTCGTAGCCGGTCGCGAAATGGCGTGCCGCGAATTCGAGCAGCTTGAGCGTGACGTTCACGCCGACGCTCATGTTGGCCGCGAACACGATGCCGACCTTTTGCGCGGCCGCGTGCAATTGAGCCTTTTGCGCCGCATCGAAACCGGTCGTGCCGACGATGAGCTTCACGCCGTGGCGCAGCGCCGCCTCGACGTGCATGAGCGTGCCCTCGGGCCGCGTGAAGTCGATCAGATAGTCCGATTGCGCGAAGACCTGGTCGATGTCGTCGGTGAGCAGCACGCCGGTTGCTTTGCCGAGGAACGCGCCGGCGTCCTGGCCGATGGACGCCGACCCTTGACGCACGAGGGCGCCCGAGAGCGTCGCGTCGGACTCGTTCAGGACGGTTTCGATCAGCATGCGGCCCATGCGGCCGGACGCTCCAGCGATGGCGATCTTCATGTGTATTCCTGATTCTGCGGCACAAAAAACAAGGCGGCTTCACGCCGCCGGTACTGCGCGAGAAGCGCGCCCGGCGCTTCTCCTCGAGACGAGGGCAGCGGGATCAGCCGCCCGTTCCCGTTTATTGCGGTGCTTGCGGCGGCTGCGCGAGCGGCTCGTTCTGCGCGGGCGGCAGGTTCGCCGGCGCGCTCGTGCCCGTACCGACACCCGGGCTCGTGGCCGTCGGGCCGACCGGGTTCGACGGTGCGACACCGTTGATCTGCGGCGGCGGCTGGCGGCGCAATTGCACCTGCTGCGGCATCGTGCCGACGTTCGGCGGCAAGCCAGCCGAAGGCGGCGTGTTCGCGCGCACCGAAGGCGTTGCGTTCGACGGCGTCTGCACGGCGTCCGTCGCGCGGTTCGCGGCGTCGGCTGCCTGTGCGTTCGGCGCGCTCGGCAGTTGTGCGGTGGAGGTGCCGAGTTCGGTCGTCGGCATGCGCGCCGGATCGGGCACGGTCGCACCGATGGCCGTCGCGGCGGCTTCCGAAGCCGCTGCGCTGACCGTGGCGCTTGCCGGTGCGGCCGCGACGGCCGTGCCCTTCTTGCCGCCTCGGTCGCCGTCGATTTCAGCGAGCAGTTCGAGGTTCGACGGCAGGTCTTCACCGCCCGACCAGCTGGCGACGCGATCGCTCTCGAACATCACGACGAAGTCACGCTGCTGCACGACCGCGGTCGAGCCACGCTTAAAATAGAACACGTAGTCCCAGCGGTTCGCATGGAACATGTCGGCGAGCAGCGGCGTGCCGAGCAACTGGCGTACCTCGGCGCGCGACATGCCGACTTTCATCTGCGAAGCCGCTTCCTTCGACACGAAATTGCCCTGTACGATCGTGATGCGATACGGCGTGATGCTTTGCGCAACACGCTGTGTCAGGCTGTCGTAAGTGGAACAACCAGCGAGAACGGCGAGTGCCGCAGCCGCCAGCAGGGTGCCCGTCAGAGCGCGCATGGGACGGCCCCCCCGGTTAATCATTCTGGATTCTGAAATCATTTCCCTCACCGTGCGGGCTTGTCGCGAAGCCGCGCTATTTCTGTCGAAGTTCTGTCGAAGATGACCGGAACAGCAAAAACGCATTACCATTAGAACCCAGCATTGTACTCCAGGGACCCCACGTCATGACCAATCCAACCGATCTCAAGAACATCGGTCTGAAAGCGACTCTGCCACGCCTCAAGATCCTGGAGATTTTCCAACATAGCGCCGTGCGCCATCTGACCGCCGAAGACGTCTATCGCAACCTGCTCAACGAGGAACTCGACATCGGCCTCGCCACGGTCTATCGCGTGCTCACGCAGTTCGAGCAGGCGGGACTCCTCACGCGCAGCAACTTCGAGTCCGGCAAGGCGGTCTTCGAGCTCAACGAAGGCTCGCACCACGATCACCTCGTGTGCCTCGATTGCGGTCTCGTCGAGGAATTCTTCGATCCCGAAATCGAAAAGCGCCAGCAAATGATCGCCAACGAGCGCGGCTTCAAGCTCCAGGAGCATGCCCTCGCGCTCTACGGTGCCTGCACGAAGGAAAACTGCCCGCACCGCAAGCACTGAGCATAACGAACCTCACAAGCATCACGCGCGCTCGTCAGGAGAGCGCGCAGGCACAAAAAAGGTTCATCGCAGGAAACCGTGGAGCATGAAGGAGTAGTTGAGTACCCTGAGGCCTGACTTGATGAAGCTCAGGAGGCAGAGTTGCTCGATCGCAAGGCACTTCAGGCATTGGGTTGCTGGACGGGTTACCGGCTTGAGCGCGTGGAATGGCCGCAAGGTGAAGGTCATACGCTGTCGCTGTATCTGAAGCCGGCCGGCAAGGTCATGTACTGCGAGCAGTGCGGCGCGCGTTGCCAGCAGATCCACGAGACCACCGTGCGGCGAGTGCGCGATCTACCCCTGTTTGAGTACCGGGTCGTGCTGCATGTCCCGCGCCGGCGGGTCTGGTGTGAGCACTGCGGTGGCCCACGGCTGGAGAAGCTGGACTGGCTGGGCCGTTATCAGCGGGTGACCGAGCGTTTTGCGAAGGCGTGCGAGAAGCTGCTGCAGGCGGCCAGCGTACAGGCGGTGGCGGCTTTCTACGGTCTGGGCTGGCACACGGTCAAATCGATCGACAAGATGCGCTTGCGTGCGCGTGTGGTCGAGCCAGACTGGTCGACCATCCGCTACCTGGCGATGGACGAGTTTGCGCTCCATAAAGGCCATCGTTACGCCACGGTGGTGGTCGATCCTGTGGGCCGGCAGGTGCTCTGGATCGGACAGGGACGCTCACGCGAGACGGCCCGGGCCTTCTTCGAACAGTTGCCGGCGGGCGTTGCTGAGCGCATCGAGGCGGTTGCAATCGACATGACAACGGCCTACGAGCTGGAGATCAACGCACATTGCCCGCAGGCTGAAATCGTCTACGACCTGTTTCATGTGGTGGCCAAATACGGACGCGAAGTGATCGACCGGGTACGGGTCGATCAGGCCAACCAGCTTCGCCATGACCGGCCCGCGCGCAAGATCCTGAAGTCCAGCCGCTGGCTGCTGCTGCGCAACCACCGCAATCTGAAGCCCGACCAGTCGGTGCACCTGAAGGAATTACTGGCGGCCAATGAGCCGTTGATGTGTGTCTACGTGCTGCGTGACGAGCTCAAGCGTCTGTGGTTCCAGCGTAACCCCACCCAGGCACAAGAGGCCTGGGAGCAATGGCTCGAGCAAGCCCGGCAAAGCGGAATTGACGCTCTGCAACTGTTCGCCCGGCGCCTGCAAGGCTACTGGCACGGGATTGTGGCGCGCTGCCGCCATGCGCTGAACACCAGCATCGTCGAAGGGATCAACAACACCATCAAGGTCATCAAGCGGCGAGCTTACGGCTACCGCGACGAGGAGTACTTCTTCCTGAAGATCCGCGCCGCGTTCCCCGGTAATCGTCGATGAACCACAAAAAAGCCACGGCACTGAACTGAACCCCGAAAGTTGGACGGTTCAAAGAAGCTAGATGTCCAAGGGCTGGGTTCTGTACTGCACAGGACTCAGCCCTTTTAACTTCAGCCGGATGCGTTCGTGGTTGTAGTAGTGGATGTACTGTTTTATCCCGGCCTGTAGCTGTTCAATGCTATCAAACTCGTTCAGGTGGAAGAACTCTGCCTTGAGCGTCCCGAAGAAGCTTTCCATCGCGGCGTTATCCAGACAGTTGCCCTTGCGCGACATGCTCTGGCGAATCGCCCGCTGATCCAGCAGTGTGCGCCAGGCGGCCATCTGGTATTGCCATCCCTGATCGGAATGCAACAGGGGGCGCTCGTCGCGTCCGAGACGCGAGAATGCTTTCTTGAGCATGTTCCCGACCAGATCGAAGGTTGGCCGGGGCGAACTCTGCCAGGCGATGATTTCCCCGTTATACAGGTCCATCACCGGCGACAGGTAGAGCTTGCTGCCCTTCACGTTGAATTCGGTGACATCCGTGACCCACTTCTCGTTGGGGCGCTGTGCCTCGAATTCCCGGTTGAGCAGGTTCGGGGCGATACGGCCTACCATGCCTCGCCATGAACGATATTTCTTTGGCCGAACCACCGACTTCAACCCGAGCTGGATCATCAGCCGCCGGACCCGTTTGTGATTGACCCGCTCGCCAGCCTGACGGATCACCGCCGTGATGCGCCGATAGCCATATCGTCCCCGATGGGATTCGTAGATCGCCTGGATGCGTTGCTTGAGCCCGGCATAACGATCCCCAGCCTGAAGCACCTTCTGCTGATAGTAGAAGGTGCTGCGCGCCAACCCCGCCACGTCCAGCAGGAGCGCCAATGCATGGTGCTGCCTCAATTCGAGCACTACTTGCGCTTTGCGCGTCGTGTCTGACGTTGCTCCGCCCGAATCAAGGCATCGAGTTTTTTTAGGTAGGCCACCTCCGCGCGCAGGTACTCGTTCTCCTTGAGCAACTGCTCGCGGGTTCGCGCATCCGGCTCGCTGTCCGGCGCCGGGGGCTTGACGGGTTCTGAATTCGACATCTTTGGGGGGCGCCCCTTCGGGCGCGGTAGCAGGGCCGGGAAACCACCATCATGATACTGGCGTTCCCAGCGGGCAATCGCACCAGGATCCTTGATGCCCAATATCACCCGCAGTTGCGTGCGCGAGAGGTTCTCCCGCTGCATACGCTTGAGCGCCTCCCGTTTGAACTGTGCGCTGTATCGCGTATGCCCCTTGCGTCGTAGCCCCGCTGGGCCGCGCAACTCGTACTCCGCAATCCACTGTCGTGCCAAGGCCCGGGCTACCCCGTACTCTCGCGCAAGGGCCTCGGTACCGATACCGCCCGCCAGATATCGCCGTACTACCTCGAGCTTGAGCTGCTCGTCGTGCTTCGCCATGAAAAAACCCCAAGGGTTGGATTGATGTCCAACTCTTGGGGTTCAGTTCACCGGGCGGCTTTTTTTGTGGGTCGCGGCCCGCCGCGCGCGGCGGGCTGCTTCGCCTCGCGCTTCTTACTTCGCGTTCGCGAGCGCGACTGCCGTGTCCAGCATGCGGTTCGAGAAGCCCCACTCGTTGTCGTACCAGCTCGACACCTTCACGAGACGGCCCGACACCTTCGTGAGCGTCGAGTCGAACGTCGACGAAGCCGGATTGTGGTTGAAGTCGATCGACACGAGCGGCGCGGCGTTGTAGCCGAGGATGCCCTTGAGCGCGCCTTCCGATGCTTCCTTCATGATCGCGTTGACTTCTTCGACGGTCGTGTCGCGCTTGGCGATGAACGACAGGTCGACGATCGACACGTTGATGGTCGGGACGCGGATCGCGTAGCCGTCGAGCTTGCCGTTCAGTTCCGGCAGCACGAGGCCGACCGCAGCGGCAGCGCCGGTCTTGGTCGGGATCTGGCTGTGCGTGGCCGAGCGCGCGCGGCGCAGGTCTTCGTGGTACACGTCGGTCAGGACCTGGTCGTTCGTGTACGCGTGGATCGTGGTCATCAGACCCGTTTCGACGCCGATCTTGTCGTTGAGCGGCTTGACGAGCGGTGCGAGGCAGTTCGTCGTGCACGATGCATTCGAGATGACCGTGTCCGACGCCTTGAGCACGTGGTGGTTCACGCCGTAGACGATGGTCGCATCGACGTCCTTGCCGCCCGGCGCCGAGATGATGACCTTCTTCGCGCCACCCTTGATGTGGGCGCTCGCCTTTTCCTTGGTCGTGAAGAAGCCCGTGCACTCCAGCACGACGTCCACGCCGAGCTCGCCCCACGGCAGTTCAGCCGGGTTGCGGTTGGCCAGCACGCGGATCTTGTCGCCGTTGACGACGAGGTAGTCGCCGTCGACCGAGACTTCGCCGGGGAACTTGCCGTGTGCCGTGTCGTATTGCGTCAGGTGCGCGTTGGTGTTCGCGTCACCGAGGTCGTTGATCGCCACGATTTCGATGTCGTGCTTCTTGCCGTTCTCGTAGAAGGCGCGGAGCGTGTTACGGCCGATGCGGCCGTAGCCGTTGATTGCGACGCGAATGGTCATGGTTTATCTCCTGATGGCTGAAAAATCCTGCTACCGGTGCGCTGCTGCACGCGCTCTGCCGGCCGGGGCGTGGCCGCCGTGGCGCACAGCAGCGGGCCCGCGCGAGGCGGGCCCGGAAAGTCTGCTTAGTTGTCGAGCGCGGCCTTCGAGGCAGCGACGATGTGCTCGACCGTGAAGCCGAAGTGCTTGAACAGCACGCCTGCCGGGGCCGATTCGCCGAACGTGTCGATGCCGACCACGCCGCCTTCGAGACCCACGTACTTGCGCCAGAAGTCCGTCACACCCGCTTCGATCGCGACGCGGCGCACGCCCTTGGGCAGCACTTGCTCGCGATACGCGGCGTCCTGACGGTCGAACGTGTTGGTCGACGGCATCGACACGACGCGTGCGCCAATGCCTTCGCGCTGCAGCGCCTCGACCGCCTTCACCGCCAGCTCGACCTCCGAGCCCGTCGCGATCAGGATGATCTTGCGGCTCGGGATGTCGTCGTTCCAGTCGCGCAGCACGTAGCCGCCCTTCGCGATGTTGGCGATCTGCGCGTCGGTGCGCTCGTTGTAGGCGAGGTTCTGGCGGCTGAACACGAGGCTCGACGGGCCGTGATGCTCGATCGCCTGGGTCCAGGCCACCGCGGTTTCGACCGTGTCGGCCGGGCGCCAGAGCGTCATGTTCGGGATCAGGCGCAGCGTTGCGAGTTGCTCGATCGACTGGTGGGTCGGACCGTCTTCGCCGAGGCCGATCGAGTCGTGCGTGAACACGTAGATCGACGGGCACTTCATCAGCGAGGCGACGCGCAGCGCATTGCGGCTGTAGTCGGAGAACGTCAGGAACGTGCCGCCGAACGGACGATAGCCGCCATGCAGCACGATGCCGTTGATGGCCGCGCTCATGCCGAATTCGCGCACGCCGTAGTTGATGTGGTCGCCCCACTGGATGCCGTGCTCGCCTGCGCGCACCGGCTTCGAGGCCTTCCAGTTGGTGAGGTTCGAGCCGGTCAGATCGGCCGAGCCGCCGAGCAGTTCGGGCAGCGCAGCGGCCAGCCCTTCGATGGTCTGCTGCGAAGCCTTGCGGGTGGCGACCGTTTCCTTGCGCGCATCGGCGCCGGCGATGATCTCAGCGGCCTTCTGCGCCCAGTCGGCGGGCAGCTTGTCGGCCATGCGGCGTTCGAATTCGGCGGCTTCCTGCGGGTACTTCGCCGTGTACTGCGCGAACACTTCGTTCCACGCGGCTTCGAACTTCGCGCCGGCCGCCTTCGCGTCCCAGTCTGCGTAGACTTCCTGCGGCAGCACGAACGGCTCCCACTTCCAGCCCGCTGCCGCACGCCACTTGGCGATTTCTTCCGCGCCGAGCGGCGCGCCGTGCACGTCGTGACCGCCCGCCTTGGTGGGCGCGCCGTGGCCGATCTGCGTCTTGCAGCAGATCAGGGTCGGCTTGTCCGAGGTCTTGGCGGCCTTGATCGCTGCATCGACGGCGTCCACGTCCTGGCCGTTCACGTGCGGGATCACGTTCCAGCCATAGCCTTCGAAGCGCTTGGGCGTGTCGTCGTGGAACCAGTTGACCACGTCGCCGTCGATCGAGATGCCGTTGTCGTCGTACAGCACGATCAGCTTGTTGAGCTTGAGCGTGCCGGCAAACGAACAGGCTTCGTGCGAGATGCCTTCCATCAGGCAGCCGTCACCGACGAACGCGTACGTGTGGTGATCGACGATCTTCGCGTCGGGCTTGTTGAATTCGGCCGCGAGCAGTGCCTCGGCGAGCGCCATGCCGACTGCGTTCGCGAGACCCTGGCCGAGCGGGCCCGTGGTCGTCTCCACGCCCGGCGTGATGCCGTATTCCGGGTGGCCCGGCGTCTTCGAGTGCAGTTGGCGGAAGTTCTTGAGCTCTTCCATCGGCAGGTCGTAGCCGGTCAGATGCAGGACCGAGTACAGCAGCATCGAGCCATGGCCGTTCGACAGCACGAAGCGGTCGCGGTCGTTCCAGTGCGGATTGGCCGGGTTGTGGCGCAGATGGCGCGTCCACAGCGCGACCGCGATTTCAGCCATGCCCATCGGCATGCCGGGGTGGCCGGAATTCGCCTGTTGAACGGCATCCATGGCAAGCGCGCGAATCGCGTTGGCCATCAGTTGGGTAGAGGCGGGGGACGAGGTCGTCATGTCGAGTCCGGGGAACGAGTGCAAAAAGCGGTGTGCGCGGCGGCACCGCAGCGGGGGTCCGGAAGCTCGGCAAACGGTTCGCTCGGGCGCGCGATGCGGCGCCTGAAGACGCGAAACGGGCAGAGCAAACGGTAAGGCTGCAAAGGGCGATATTCTAGCAGATCGGCGGGCCGGCCCTCGCCGAATGGCCGGGTGTGCGCGCTGGAATCCGGCGCTCGGGTCGGGAACGGGCCGGTGATGGCGCGCGATCGCGGCGGTGCGTGGGTGCCTGAGCGCAAGCGTATTCCGGCCCCTTTGCCCCTCGCGACCGTGTCGATCGAACGGCGTGTCGCGTGCGCGCCACGCCGTCGGCGGCTCGGCCCCGTCGTGCCAAGGGTCGCCGCGCGCGGGTGCGAATCGCCGGTCGATAGCGCGCTTGTCGCAGGTCCACGGCCCGTATAATGCCGAAATTGCCTTGTTTTTAAGCACGACCTCGCCGCAGCCCGCTGCTGCGCGCCCCTACCGCCGCCTCGTTCGTGAACGCCCCGCTCCTCTTCCACCCTGCCGCCGACGCCCAATACGGCTTTCCCGGCGCGCACCGGCTCGCGCACGTCGATTCGGCGTGGCAGCGCATCGAGGTTTGGGACACGCCGCAGCTCGGCTGCCTGTTCACGCTCGACGGCCGGCCGATGACCTCGGCAGGCGATGAGTACATCTATCACGAATGCATGGTCCATCCGGCCGCCCTGACCCACCCCGCGCCGCGCGCGGCGCTGGTGCTCGGCGGCGGCGATGGCGGCGCGGCGCGTCAGCTGCTCAGGCATCCCGGCATCGAGCGGATCGTGGTGGCGGAGCTCGACCCCGACGTCGTGCGGTTGACCGGCGAGTATCTGCCGCAGGTGCGCGGCGAGGCCTTCGACGACCCGCGCGTCGAACTCGTAATCGGCGATGCCGCGCGCTTCGTCGAGTCAACCCGCGAGCGCTTCGACCTCGTCGTGTTCGATCTCACGCCGCCCGATTCGCCGGCCGCCGGTCTCTACGCGCCGGAGTTCTATCGCGCGCTCAAGGAAAACCTGCGCGCCGACGCGCTCGTGTCGCTCCATCTGGGTTCGCCGTGGCACCATCCGGCGCGCGTCGACGCGCTGCTCGCCGGCTTGCGCGAGGCGTTCGCCACCGTGCGCGCGCTCGGCACCTGGGTGCCGCTCTACGGCTCGCTCTGGCTCATGGCCATCGCGAGCGACCGGCTCGACCCCGCCTCGGCCACGCCGGCGCTGCTGGGCGAACGCCTTGCCGCCCGGCGCATCGAGGGCTTGCGCTGCTACGATGCCGGCGCGCACGCGGGCTTGTTCGCGGCACCGTTGCTCGCCCGCGATAAACTCGTGAAATTCCTATAGGCCCGGAGTGAACGTGCTAACACAATGTCCGGCTCTACCGGCGCAGTGTCGCGTCGAGTCCCGTCCTTGCCGCGAGGCTCGCGCGGCGTCCCGAATCCCGTCGAGGAGCCTGCGATGACCACCTCACGCCCCGCCGGAGTGCCGTGGCTGACGCCTTATCTGACGGTGCGCGACGCGCGCGCCACCATCGCTTTTTTTGAAGCGGCGTTTGGTTTCGTCCTGCGCGACAGCGTGGAGGACGACGGCGCCGTGATGCACGTTGAAATGACCTATCACGATCAGCTGATCGTGATGTTTGCGCCGGAAGGCGCTTTCGGCTCGACGGCCCGCACGCCCAGAAGCGCGGAAACCGTTGCCCCACAATCCTTCTATCTGTACGTCGACAATGTCGATGCGGTCTACGCGCGTGCCCTCGCGGCCGGCGCGAAGTCCTTGAGCGAGCCACAGGACCAGTTCTGGGGGGACCGTTTTGCCCAGGTCGAAGACCTGGACGGATACCGCTGGGCGCTTGCTCGCCACCTGTCATGAATCAATGAGAACTTGTCTTATGCCCCGTTTCTTCGTCGCCAACCCCATCGAGCCCGGCGACGTCCTCACCCTGCCAGACGAAGTCACCCGTCACATCCAGGTCCTGCGACTGCAGCCCGGCGACGCCATCGTGCTCTTCAACGGTGTGGGCGGCGAGTACAGCGCCGAGATCGTCGAGCTGGAGCGGCGCGATGCGAAGGCCCGCATCGATGCGTTTCGCGACCTCGAAGCCGAGCCGCCGTACCGGCTCACGCTCGCGCAGGGCATCGCCGGCAGCGACAAGATGGATTGGCTGATCGAAAAGGCCGTCGAACTCGGTGCTTCGAGCTTCGTGCCGCTCACGACCTCGCGCAGCGTCGTGCGGCTGTCGGGTGAGCGCGCGCTGCGCCGTCAGGCTCACTGGCAGCGCATCGTTCAATCGGCGTGCGAACAATGCGGGCGCAATCGTTTGCCGGAAGTCGCGCCGTCGCGCGAGATCGCGACCTGGCTTGGCGCACTGCCGAAGCAGCCGGCCGAGGGCGAGCTGCGCATTCTGCTCTCGCCGCGCGCCACTTCGACCTTCGCGAGTCTGCCGCCCGAGCCTCCGCAAGGCGAAGTCATCGTCCTGGTCGGTCCGGAAGGCGGGTTTTCGTCGGCGGAGGAAGCCGCGGCGGAGGCCCACGGTTTCATTTCGGTCGGGCTCGGTCAACGGGTGCTGCGCACGGAGACTGCCGGCATCGCGGTGATGTCGGCGCTGGCCGCGCGTTGGGGCGGCTGGTGAGCGACGTGGGCGGCACCTGAAAACAACAAAGCCCGCCGAAATGAACTGACCCCTCGAAGTTGGACAGTTAAGAGCTAGGCGGCCAAGGGCTGAGTCCTGTATTGCACGGGGCTCAGCCCTTTCAGTTTGAGCCTGATGCGCTCGTGATTGTAGTAGTGAATGTAGCGTCGCAGTCCTGCCTGCAACTGCTCGATGCTGCTAAAGCGGTTCAGCCGGAAGAACTCTGACTTCAGTGTGGCAAAGAAGCTTTCCATGGCCGCGTTGTCCAGGCAGTTCCCCTTGCGCGACATGCTTTGCTGCACGTGATACCTGGCCAGTGTCCGCCGCCAGGCGGACATCTGATACTGCCAGCCCTGATCCGAATGCAGCAACGGTTTGTCGTCGTTGCCCAGCCGGGCGAGCGCCTTCTTCAACATGCCATTAACCAGTTCGAAGCTTGGGCGGCGCGCCGTCTGCCAGGCCACGATCTCGCCGTTGTACAGGTCCAGCACTGGTGATAGGTAGAGCTTCTGACCGTTGACATTGAATTCGGTCACATCAGTGACCCACTTCTGATTCGGTGCTTGAGCTTCGAATTCGCGGCTCAGCAGGTTCGGCGCGATGCGTCCGACTTCACCACGCCAGGACCGGTAGCGCTTGGGGCGTACGAGTGATTTCAATTGCAGTTCGCCCATGAGCCGCTGCACCCTCTTATGGTTGACGATCTGACCAGCATTGCGGATCGCCGCCGTGATGCGTCGGTAACCGTAGCGGCCCTTGTGACGCTCATAGACCGTACGGATCCTGTCTTTCAGTTCAAGGTGGCGCTCGCCGGCCTCCAGCACGTGCAACTGGTAATAAAACGTACTGCGCGCCAGTCCTGCGACCTTCAGCAGCACAGCAAGCGCATGCCTGGATCTGAGCCCGTTCACGATTTGTGTTTTTTCTTTTGCGCTGCTGGCTTCTTTGCCTTGAGCAGCGCATCGAGCTTTTTTAGGTACGCCACCTCCGCGCGCAGGTACTCGTTTTCCTTGAGCAGTTCTTCGCGCGTGCGCGTGTCGGGCGCTTTTTCTTCAGCAGGCTTGTCGGGCTGGATAATCATCTTCCGGGGGCGGCCCTGCGGGCGGGGCGCCAGAGCGTTAATTCCGCCCTCATCATACAGACGTGCCCAGCGCGAGACGCTGCCCGCATCGCGAATGTCATACAGTGCCGTGACTTCCCGCGCCGACAGTCCCTCGCGCCTCATGTGCTGCACCACTTTCAGCTTGAAGCGGGCGTCACGGTATTTGTATCTGCCTCGCAACGCTGCACTGCCGTGCAGACGAAATGCGGCAACCCAGCGACGTAGCATCGAGTAGTCAATCCCATGCCGCGCGGCCAGCGCCGGTAAGCTGATGCTCCCGCGCAAATAGGTGTCGACTAGCTTCTGTTTGAACCGCTCATCGTACTTCGCCATGAAAAACACCCCAAAGGTTGGATCGGTGTCCAACTTTTGGGGTGCAGTTCAAAAAGGCGGGCTTCAAGGTGGCGCGCCCGAGGCGCGCCGATCCGGCAAACCGCTCAGGCGAACGAATAGAACACGCGGAACGCCACCTTGCGCTCGGCCCAGAACTCGGAGGCCTCGCGGAACACATCGAGCAGCGTCTCGCGGCCTTCCTTGTCGAACTTCTGGGCAATCGGCAGTCCTTCGAGAACGATCACGAAGCCAGGCTGCTCGCCGGCTTTCTGCACGAGATCGGTCAGGCAGTCGTAAAGCCCGTCGTAGTTCTTGCCGAAATGCTTCGGAAACAGAAACGATGTGGAAATCGTTTCCAGTACTTCCTGTTTGGACTGCGCATTGGCGCAGAACGCATACAGAAAATGCTGCTCGAGGCGCTTGGCCTCGTCGGCGAGTTCCTGCACGCGAAACGCACGGATCGACTGAACAATGTTCGGCCTGACCGTCGTGAAGAGACTCATGGAGCCCTCGTCCGGTGAAAGCGTCGCGCTGGCTTCGCCGTGGGCGGGGTCGCCCTGCCCGGCATCACCGTGCCCGGCGGGTTTCATCTGCATGACGCGCTGGAACAGGTTGCCCTCGCCGGCCGCGAAAAGATCCCTCGCGACCGGGAGGTCGTGCGCGTAGATGTTGTCGCTCATGCCGCTCATCCCGATGTCATTCAACAATTCGCTTAAAACTGGCGTAGTGGTCGTCGGAGTAGAAGCAGTTGTCGGTCCGCTCGAGCGGACCGCCGCAGACGATGCGCCGTGCGCCGCGATTGCGTGCACGCGGCGTTGGAACGGTGTACTCGTGGTAGTAGCCTCGCCGGTGGGACGGCAGCACACGTTCGAAATTGCCGAACACGATGCCGTCCTTCCCATACGGGTAAGGCCCGCCAGCCGCGATCAATTTCAACGTGTTGATCGCTTCGGGCGGCAACTGGGCCAGCGTGACCGTGGCGCCGCCGACTGCTTCATCCGGGCTCGTGCGGGCGAGCACTTCGTGCGACGCGGCACCGCCCAGCGCCACCGCGACCATGCCCGCAAGGACCACGGCGCGCAGGCCCGCGATACCACGCCGAATACCGCGCGTGGGCCAGCCAGCAGCGCTTTCGGCGCCAGTTGCGTCAAGCAGCCAGTTGCGTCAAGCAGCCACCTGCGTGCCATCAGTCAGATTCCCGTTCCCGGATCACGCTTTCGACGACCATGAAAGGTGTAAGGGTATCGCTAATGGCCCCTGGAAGCAACGTTCGGAACTCAGCAGCCCTGATGGATTGATCCCGGACAAGCACAATTCGGGCGATTCGAAGGAATCTTAAACGGAGATTTAGCTCGATGAAGATAAACTGACTGGGCGATTGCTGCTGGGCCGGACGGCCCTGCCACCGCACCGGCATTGCACCGGCGGCATCGTGAAACTGGCCTGTCGGGATGGCAGCTTCAGGGCGTGTCCGCCAGGCGGACACGCTCTTTTTTATCGCTGGCCGGCCATCCTGCGCCGGCCCGATTCGGCCAGAGTCGACGCTTGAATGGCCGTTTGTCGCGTGAACGCCACGAAAGCGCTCGAAAACCTGCGAAACGGCGGCCGCCATGCAAAAGCGGCCAGACCGGATCACTGCGCGAAAGCTTTACGAAAGCAAAACCTTGCGCGTATCAGCGCGACGCCGCGCTCACGTCGGCGACCAGCAGCGCCGTCATGTTGACGATCCGGCGCACCGTCGCCGAAGCGGTCAGCACGTGCACCGGCTTGGCGGCGCCGAGCAGCATCGGGCCGATCGCGATGTTGTTGCCCGCGGCCGTCTTCAGCAGGTTGTACGAAATGTTCGCCGCATCGATGTTCGGCATGATCAGCAGGTTCGCTTCGCCTTCGAGCGTCGAATCCGGCAGGATTTCCTTGCGCAGGTTCGCGTCGAGGGCGACGTCGCCGTGCATTTCGCCGTCCACCTGAAGGTCCGGCGCGCGTTCCTTGAGGATGGCGAGCAGGTCGCGCATCTTTTGCGCGGAGGGCGCCAGGCTCGAACCGAAGTTCGAATGCGAGCACAGCGCGATCTTCGGTTCGATGCCGAAGCGGCGCACTTCCTCGGCGGCCATGATCGTGATCTCGGCCAGTTGTTCGGGCGTCGGGTCGATGTTCACGTGCGTGTCGACGATGAAGATCTGGCGATTCGGCAACACCAGCGCGTTCATGGCCGCGTAGACGCTGCAACCTTCCTTCTTGCCGATGATCTGGTCGATGAAGTGCAAGTGACGGTGCGTCGTGCTGATCGTGCCGCAGAGCATGCCGTCCGCTTCGCCCTTCTCCACGAGCATCGAGCCGATCAGCGTCGTGCGGCGGCGCATTTCGAGCTTCGCCATCTGCGGCGTGATGCCCTTGCGTGCCATCTGCTTCGCGTAGGCCTGCCAGAAGTCGCGGTAACGCTCGTCGTGGTCGGTGTTGACGACCGTGTAGTCCTGGCCGGCGACGAGGCGCAGACCATAACGCGCCATACGCTGCTCGATCACGGCCGGACGGCCGATCAGGATTGGCTTCGCGAGCTTCTCGTCGACGACGATCTGGACCGCGCGCAGCACACGCTCTTCTTCACCCTCGGCGAACACGATGCGCTTTTTCTCCGCCTCCACGCCGCGCGCGATCTGGAAGATCGGCTTCATCGTCGTGCCGCTGTGGTAGACGAACTGCTGCAGGTGCTGCTCGTACGCGTCCATGTCCTCGATCGGACGCGTCGCGACGCCCGACTCCATCGCCGCCTTGGCGACAGCCGGCGCGATCTTGACGATCAGACGCGGATCGAAAGGCTTCGGAATCAGGTAGGCCGGGCCGAACTGCAAATCCTGGATGCCGTAGGCGGTCGCCACGACGTCGCTCTGTTCCTGACGCGCGAGCTCGGCGATCGCGTTGACCGCGGCGATCTCCATTTCCCGCGTCACCGTCGTCGCGCCGACGTCGAGCGCGCCGCGGAAGATGAACGGGAAGCACAGCACGTTGTTGACCTGGTTCGGATAGTCGGTGCGGCCCGTCGCGATCACCGCATCCGGGCGCGCTTCGAGCGCGAGTTCCGGCAGGATTTCGGGCGTCGGGTTGGCGAGCGCCAGAATCAGCGGCTTCGCGGCCATCTGCTTGACCATCTCCGCCTTGAGCACGCCGCCGGCCGACAGGCCGAGGAAAATGTCCGCGCCTTCGACCACTTCGGCGAGCGTACGCGCGTGCGTTTCGCGGGCGAAGCGCTCTTTGTCCGGATCCATCAGCTCGACGCGGCCCTTGTAGACCACGCCGGCGAGGTCGGTCACGGTGATGTTTTCGAGCGGCAGGCCGAGGTCGACGAGCAGGTCCAGACACGCGAGCGCGGCAGCGCCGGCGCCCGAGGTCACCAGCTTCACTTCCTTGATGTCCTTGCCGACGACCTTCAGGCCGTTGGTCACGGCGGCGGCCACGACGATCGCGGTGCCGTGCTGGTCATCGTGGAAGACCGGGATCTTCATGCGCTTGCGGCATTCGCGCTCGACGATGAAGCAATCCGGCGCCTTGATGTCTTCGAGGTTGATGCCGCCGAAGGTCGGCTCGAGCGCGGCGATCACCTCGACGAGCTTGTGCGGGTCCGACTCGTTCAGCTCGATGTCGAACACATCGATGCCGGCGAACTTCTTGAACAGCACCGCCTTGCCTTCCATCACGGGCTTCGACGCGAGCGGGCCGATGTTGCCGAGACCGAGCACCGCCGTGCCGTTCGTGACGACCCCGACGAGATTGCTGCGCGCCGTGAAGCGCGCGGCGTTCAGCGGATTTTCGACGATCGCCTCGCAGGCGAACGCGACGCCCGGTGAATAGGCGAGCGCGAGGTCGCGCTGGTTGATCATCTGCTTGGTCGGCGCAATCGCGATCTTCCCGGGCGTCGGAAATTCGTGATAGTCGAGGGCGGCTTCGCGGAGCTTGGTGTTGGCGGGGTTCGACATGAGGCGGGCGTTGTGTGCAGATTAGAATGGTTGATCGAACGCATTGTAGCGCCATTCCCCGCGACCATTCCTTTCAGTTCGGGCGCAGGTGCCGCGACTGGAATGCGTCAAACGGTTGTCATCCGGCGCGACGACGCGCAGCACCCACAGGCTCTCTTCATGCTTTCGGAATTCTCCCTGATCGACCGTTATTTCGCGCAGCCGGCTCGCTCGCGCACGCGCCGCGCCGCGCTCGGTATCGGCGACGATTGCGCGCTGCTGGCGCCGCCCGCCGGCGAGATGCTGGCGATTTCGACGGACATGCTCGTCGTTGGCCGCCATTTCCTGCCCGATGTGGATCCGCATGCGCTCGGTCACAAGGCCCTCGCCGTCAACCTGTCCGACCTCGCGGCGATGGGCGCGACGCCGCTCGGCTTCACGCTCGCGTTCGCGCTGCCGCAGGCCAACGAAGCCTGGCTCGCCGCGTTCAGCGCGGGACTCTTCGAGCTGGCCGAGCGCTATGACTGCGAGCTGATCGGCGGCGACACCACGGCCGGCCCGCTCAATCTGTGCCTCACCGTGTTCGGCTCGGTGCCGCCGCAAACAGCCCTGCGACGGGATGCCGCAGTGCCGGGCGACGACATCTGGGTGAGCGGCACACCCGGCGACGCGCGCGCGGGGCTCGGCCTGTTGCGCGGCGAATGGCAGGTGGACGACGCGCACGATGCCGCCGCGTTGCGCCGCGCGCTCGAACGCCCGGAGCCGCGCATCGCGCTCGGCCTCGCGTTGCGCGGCATCGCGCACGCCGCGCTCGATATCTCCGATGGTCTAGCGGGCGACCTGCGCCATATCCTCGAGCGCTCGCGGGTCGGCGCGCGCGTCGATGTCGATGCGCTGCCGCGCTCGGCCGCGCTCGCGCGCCTCGCGCCCGAGGTGCAGCGCCAATGCGCGCTCGCCGGCGGCGACGACTACGAACTGTGCTTCACGGCCGCGCCCGCGCAGCGCGCCGCGGTCGAGGCAGCGGCGCAACAGGCCGGCATTCGCGTCACGCGCATCGGTACAATAACTTCCCTCGACCCGGCGGCCGGCGCGCTCGCCACGCCAGCCATTGCGTGGCACGACGCAGCGAACGCGCCGCTTACCCTCACGTTGCAAGGTTTCGATCACTTCCATGCAGACTGACCCCACGCCTGCGCCCGCCGACGATCTGGGGCGCGCGCAGTCCGTCCCGCCGGCCGCCGAGCCGGCACGCGGCGCCGCTGCGGCCGGTCCGCGCCGTGCCGACGCGCCGTTCATGCTGACCCATCCGCTGCACATCCTGTCGCTCGGCTTCGGCAGCGGCTTGACGCGCATCGCGCCGGGTACGGCGGGGACGCTCTTCGCGTGGGCCTCGTTCGATGTGTTGAGCCGCTATCTGACCGTGCTCGACTGGGGTCTCATGATCGTCATTGGCTTCTTTTCCGGCATCGGCATCACTGGTTTTACGGCGAAGAAGCTGCGCGTCGAAGATCCTTCGGCGATCGTCTGGGACGAGATCGTCGCGTTCTGGCTCGTGCTGCTGATGGTCACGCCGGTCGACTTCGTCGGCCAGCTTGCATCGTTCGTCGTGTTCCGCTTCTTCGACATGGTGAAGCCGCCGCCCATCCGCTATTTCGACCGCCATCTGAAAGGCGGTTTTGGCATCATGTTCGACGATCTGGTCGCTGCGTTCTTCACGCTGCTCGTGATCGCGCTGTGGCGCATGACTGTCTGACGCGCCGCCCGAGCCCCCTACCGGACTTTCCCGCGATGCCCACCGATTCCGTTGTCCATCAACTTGCGATCCGCGTCGGCAACCGCCTGCGCGACGGCCGCCTGATGCTCGCCACGGCCGAGTCCTGCACGGGCGGCATGGTCGCCGCCGCGATCACCGATATCTCGGGCAGCAGCGGCTGGTTCGAGCGCGGCTTCGTCACCTACTCGAACCACGCGAAGAGCGAAATGATCGGCGTGCCGGCCGACATGATCGAAAAACATGGCGCGGTCAGCGAGCCGGTGGCGCGCGCGATGGCCGAAGGGGCGCTGCGCAACAGCCGCGCGCAGGTGTCGCTCGCGATCACCGGCGTCGCCGGGCCGGGGGGCGGCACGCCCGACAAGCCGGTCGGGATGGTGTCGTTCGCGTGGAGCAACCGGCTCCATACCGGCGTCGAGACGCTCGTCTTCAAGGGCGACCGCGAACAGGTGCGGGTGCAGGCCGCCGCGCACGCATTGCGTGGCCTGCTCGCGCTGCTCGAAGAAAAAGAGCGCTAATCTCGGGGCTTCGCGATCCAGTCCGCCAGGAGGGACCGGTCATGGGGACCAACAGCAGCGCCGTCGATGAACTGATCCGCCGCTTCGCACTCGAGCCGCATCCCGAAGGCGGTTTCTACAGCGAAACCTATCGCTCCGACACACGCGTCGTGCGCGACGGTGCGCCCGGCACGGACGGCACGCGCGCCGCCTCCACCGCAATCTATTACCTGCTGAGCGACGGCGCCTATTCGGCGTGGCACCGCATCCGTTCGGACGAGGTGTGGCACTTCTATGCGGGCGCGCCGCTCGAAGTCCACGCCATCGACGAAGGCGGCGTGCTCTCGACACGCCGTCTCGGCAACCCGCTCGAACACGCGGATACGGTGTACCAGGCGGTCGTGCCGGCGGGACACTGGTTCGCGGCGCGCTGCTGCGACCCGGCGACGTTTGCGTTCGTCGGCTGCACGGTCGCGCCGGGCTTCGAATTCAGCGAGTTCGAGATCGCCAGCGCCGATGCGCTCGCGGCCCGCTTTCCGGTGCATCGCGCGATCATCGAGTTGCTGGCGAAGCCGGTGAAGGCCTTGAAGCTGAAAGGCTAGCCGCGCGGGGGCGGCCAGCCGTCGGGCTCAGCGAAACGCGTTGATGCGGTCGCGCGTTTCTTGCGCGGCGCGTGCAGCGGCTTGCGCGTAGTCCTCGCCCTTGCCCGCATAGATGATGGCGCGCGACGAGTTGATGAGCATGCCGGTACCCGCGGCCGTACGGCCGGCGCGCACGGTCGCCTCGACGTCGCCGCCTTGGGCGCCGATGCCCGGAATCAGCAGCGGCATGTCACCGACGATCCCGCGCACGGTCTCGATTTCCTTCGGAAACGTCGCGCCGACGACGAGGCTCAGCTCACCGCTGGCGTTCCACTTCTGCGCGGCCAGTTGCGCGACCACCTGATAGAGCGGCTTGCCGCCGGTTTCGAGAAACTGCAGGTCCGAGCCGCCCGGATTCGACGTGCGGCACAGCACGATCACGCCCTTGCCCGCGTGCTGCAGATACGGCTCGATCGAATCGAAGCCCATGTACGGGTTGACCGTCACGGCATCGGCGCGATAGCGCTCGAACGCTTCGAGCGCGTATTGCTCGGCGGTGCTGCCGATGTCGCCGCGCTTGGCGTCGAGGATCACCGGCAGGCCCGGATGGCGCTCGTGGATATGGGCGATCAGCGCCTCGAGCTGGTCCTCGGCGCGGTGCGCGGCGAAGTACGCGATCTGCGGCTTGAATGCGCACGCATAGGCGGCGGTGGCATCGACGATGTCGCGGCAGAATTCGAAGATCGCATCGGCGCGGCCCTTGAGGGCCGCCGGAAACTTCGTGGGCTCGGGGTCGAGACCGACACACAGCAGCGAACCGGTGCGCTGCCAGGCAGCGTCGAGGGTCTGGATAAATGACGTCATGGTGGGTACTCGCAGCGAGCCTGTAACGGAAAACGCCGCGTATTTTACCCGTCCTCGCTCGATCGCCCGCAGCGACGCGGCCGATGTCGCCGCCAGCGGCGCCCGCGCCCCTCGTGCGAACAAGCGGCGCCGCGGCCCCGGGACGCGTGTCTAACGGCTGCTGCGCGCGGCTTTGCTGCCGCGTCCCGCACGCGGGCGTGCCCCGCTTGCGCGGTGGGCCGCCGCGCGCACGTCCATGCGCTCGACGGTGAAGCTGAATTCGCGGATGAGCCGCTCGCCGCGCTTGAGCACGGTCATGCCGTGCGCGTCGGCGCCGCCCGCGAGATTCACCGCGTTGATCGGGTGATCGACGGGTTCGAAGCAGAAGAAATCCTCGCCGGGCGGCGTGTAGAGCACGTAGTAGTCGGTATCGGCGTTGATTGCGAGCGACAGGCGCCGGCGGCTCCACACGACCGCCGCGCGGCCGCTCCAGCCACTGAACGCATGATTGACGAGCCCCTCAGGCAGTGGGTAGGCGATGCCGAACTGCCACGCGGGCGGCGCGGGCACGTGGCGCACCGGCAGCCAGTCGGCGCCCGACAGCCACAGGCCGCTCGCCGGCGCGCACACCTCGGTCGAGGCGTCGCGGGCGAGAAACGGATGCAGGCCGAGGCCGAACGGCATCGCGTCGCGCCCGGTGTTCTCGACTTCGAGCGTCACGTTGAGCGTCGCGCCATCGAGCGCATAGATGATAGTTGCACGGTATGCGTAGGGCGTGCCGTCGCTGCGATCGAGCGTGAGCCGCACCGATTCGCGCTCGGTTTGCGCGACCTGCCACGCGGCGAGCCAGCCGTCGCCATGGATCGGCAGCGGCTCGGAATTGCAGTTGGGCGCAACGTTGATGCGCCGTCCGCCAAACTCGAAGTGCCCGCCGCCGATGCGGTTCGAATACGGCACGAGCGGGTAGCAGGCGAGCTGGTTGGCATCGGTGTCGGCGCCCACCTGCTCGCAGCGGCGGAACACCGGTTCGAGCACGCCTTCGCTGCGCCAGTCGAAGCGCGTGATGCCGCCGCCCAGTTGCGGGGCGACGTCGAGTCTAAGCCAGGGATTGGCGAGCGTGACGCAGGGCACCTCGCCCGTGCCGGCGCCGCCAATGGCGACCGCCGAAGTGGCCGGGCCGGCGAGCACGGGATGCGCGCTCGCTTCGAGCCGCGCGCGGCGGGCGGCGGCGGGCGAACCGCTGGTCGAATGTAGTCGGGGCGTTGCGGAATTCGCGACACTCATGGTGTTAGCTCCTCGAGAGGCCTGAAAACGCTGCCGCCTTGGGGCGGCTCGTGGCGCATGGTCAGGAGCATTGCTGCACCTGCGCATCGCCTGTTGTGTCGTTGTGGCTTTACCGGGGAAAACTGTTGCCGTACTGCAACTCCAACCCACTAGCGTGAAGCTTGTCTCGTCATCTGCCTCGCCCTTACCCGGCGCGCCGCGTTTTGCGCGGGAACACCGGTTCGGGCAGACCAGGAAATTCACCAGCGGCCATGAAGACGCCGCCAGCGCCGGGCTCGCGCGCGAGTGTCGCGTCGTCGAGATCGATGCGCGCACTCGTGATGTAGAGCGTGTCGAGTTGCGCACCGCCGAGCGTAACGCAGCTTGGCTGCGAGGTGGGCACCTTTATCAGCGCGCTTTCGGCGCCATCCGTGTTGTAGCGCACAATACGCGCGCCGCCCCACTGCGCGTTCCAGAGGCCGCCGGCGGCATCGACCGTCGAGCCGTCCGGTTCGCCGTGCGCGTCGGTGAGCGTGACAAACGTATGATCATTGCTTAGCCTGCCGTCGGCGTGATAGTCGCAGGCGCGGATTTCGCGCGTCGGCGAATCGCAGTAGTACATCGTCGCGCCATCGGGGCTGAATGCGATGCTGTTGGCGATCGCCGGTGCCGGCAGCGCCAGCCGCTCGAGCGTCAAATCGTGATTGAGCCGGTAGAAGCCGCCAATCGGACGCACGGGCGAGCCCTCGTCCTTGGTGCCGAACACGAAGCGGCCTTGGCGGTCGCACCGGCCGTCGTTCACGCGCGTGTTCATGCCGGCTTCGACCTCGACGATCGGTTCCACCTCGCCGGTCGGCAAATGGAAGAACGCGAGGCGCGAGGCGAGCCCGACCAGCAGCCAGTCGATGTCGTCGGTGAGCGCGAACGACGCGAGGCGCTCGGGCATCGGCCACATGTCGCGCGTGCCGTCGCGCGGATCGTAGCGCCATAGGCGGCTGCCTTCGATGTCGGTCCAGTAGAGGCGAGCGCTCTTCGCGCACCACGTCGCGCCTTCGCCGAGCGTGCATTGCACATCGAGGGCCAGCGTGGCCTCACCGTGTTGAACGCTCATGCCCAGCCTCCATCGACGATGATGTCCTGCGCGGTGATCATGCGGCTGTCGTCGGCCGCGAGGAAGAGCGCCATGCGCGCGAGATCGTCGGGCAGCAGTTCCCACTCGATGCACTGCCCGCGCTTGAGCGCTTCGCGCCCCGCATCGTCGAGCCACAGGCGCCGCTGCTTGTCGGTCAGCACCCAGCCCGGCGTGAGCGTGTTCACGCGGATGCCGTACGGCCCCAGATCTTTCGCGAGGCCGCGCGTGAGACCCTGCACGGCCGCCTTGCTCATCACGTAGACCGGGTAGTCGCTGTTCTTGAGCATCCAGCTGATCGAGCCGAGATTGATGATCGAGCCCGCGCGCGCCGCTTTCATGTCCTCGGCCACGGCCTGGGTCGCGAACAATTGATGGCGCACGTTCACGGCGATGCCCTGGTCGAACGAGTCGGGCGTGACCTCCGCGAGCGTGTGGCGGCGATCGTTGGCCGCGTTGTTGACGAGCACTTCAGGCGCGCCGAGCGCCGCCTTCACGTCGGCGATCGCGGCGCGCAGCGCGTCGATGTCGGTGAGATCGCAAGTGAGGAATAGCGGCTTGTGGCGCGAGTCGCCGAGCGCATCGGCGAGCGCGACGCCCGCCGACGTATCGATGTCGAGAAACGCCACGCGCGCGCCCTGCGCCGCGAAGTGTTCGACGAACGCGGCGCCGATGCCGGTCGCGCCGCCCGTGATCAGCACGCGCCGGTCGGCGAGACTCGGATAGCGCGCGTACAGCTCGTGCGCGTGATGCGCGCTTGCGTTGGCCGGTGAGCCCATCGTCTGAATCCTTCCCTGGTCTTAGTCGCGCGAGCCGCGGTTCTTCAACTGGTCGAGCAACACCGCCGCGAGCAGGATCGCGCCGCGCACGAGGTATTGGTAGAACGCGTCGATGTTGAGCAGGTTCATCACGTTCTCGACCGTGCCCATGATCAGCACACCGATCACGACGCCCGAAATCGTCGCGCGGCCGCCGAGCAGCGACACGCCGCCGAGCACGCACGCCGAAATGACGTTGAGCTCGAAGCCTTCGGCCGCGTTCGGCTGGCCCGACGTGATGCGCGAGGCGAGGATCACGCCCGCGAGCGCGGTGACGGCGCCCTGGATCAGGAAGATCCACACGCGCGTGCGCTCCACCTTGATGCCGGCGAGACGCGAGGCCTCGGGATTGCCGCCGATCGCGAGCGTATTGCGTCCGTAGACCGTGTGGTTGAGCATCACGCCGAACGTGATGAAGCACACGAGCGTGACCCAGATCGGCAGCGACACGCCGAAGAACGACAGCGTGCCGAGCGCGATGAACGTATCGGACGACACGCCGACCGCCTGGCCATGCGAGACGATGAAGCCGAGACCGCGCACGATTTCCATGGTCGCGAGCGTCGTGATCAGCGCGTTGATGCGCAGATACGCGATCACGGCGCCGTTGACGAAACCGATCGCAGCCCCCGCCGCGACGGCGGCAATGATGGCGATGAAGGTATTGTTGGTCGCGTTGAGCACCATCGCGCACAGCACGCCCGCAAACGCGACGGTCGAGCCAACCGACAAGTCGAAATCGCGCGAGGCGAGACAGAACATCATCGTGCAGGCCACCATGCCGATCTGCGAGATCGACAGCGCGAGGCCCAGCATGTTCTCGATCGAGAAGAAGTGATCGACGGTCAGCGACATCGTCAGGAACATCAGCACGAAGATCACGATGAGGCTGTACTCGGTGATCTGCTGCCACCACTTCTGACGATCGTTGGTGTTCGGGATCAGCGCGTCGGCGGCGTTCTGGGCGACGCTCTTGGCCGCTTCGGCTGCCATGTTTTCTCTTGCTTGCATTTCAGTGTCTCCTCCCAATCGACTCAGGCTGCCGCCGCCTCGCGCTGCGGCAGCGCGAGATCGAGCACGGCATGTTCGGACGCGGCGGCGCGCAGCAGCTCGCCGGCAATGCGTCCTTCGCGCATCACGACGATGCGATCGGACACGCCCAGCACTTCGGGCAGCTCCGAGGACACCATCACGATCGCGCAGCCGCGCGCGGCCAGTTGATAGATCACGTTATAGATTTCGTGTTTCGCGCCGACGTCGATGCCGCGCGTCGGCTCGTCGAGAATCACGACCTTCAGATCCGGCTCGGCGAGCCAGCGCGACAGAATCGTCTTTTGCTGGTTGCCGCCCGACAGGAAGCGGATTTTCTGGCGGCGGCTCGGCGTCCTGATCTTCAGGAGCTTGATGAAGCGCTCGGCGGTTTCGGCTTCCTTCTTGCGGTCGAGGAACATCCCGGCGCGCAGGAAGTGGCGCCGGCAACTGATGTTGATGTTCTCGGCCACCGATGCGATCGCGACGATGCCCTGCTCCTTGCGATCCTCGGGACACAGCACGATGCCCTGGCGGATCGCATCGGAGGCGCTCTTCACGCGGATCGGCTTGCCGTCGAGCATGAGCGTGCCGGCGCGGCGCCGCTCGGTGCCGTAGATCAGCTGCATGAGCTCGCTGCGCCCGGCACCGACGAGGCCGAAGAAGCCGACGATCTCGCCCGCGCGCACTTCGAAGCTCGCGGGCGCGGCGAGCGGATGCCCTTCGACGCCCGCCACCGCGAAGCGCACGTCGCCGTGTTCGCGTGGCGTGTAGTTGTAGATGTCGCTGATCTCGCGCCCGACCATTTCGGCGACGAGCGTCTCGCGCTTCACGTCGCGCAGCGTTTCGTGCGAAGCCACTTTGCGGCCATCGCGGAAGATCGTGCACGCATCGCACAGGTCGTAGATCTCGTCCATGCGGTGCGAGATGTAGATGAGCGCGCGATTGTCGGCGCGCAGCTCGCGCACGAGCTTGAACAGCACCTCGGTTTCGCGGTGCGAAAGCGAGCTCGTCGGTTCGTCGAGCGCAATCACACGCGCGTTGCGCAACAGCGCCTTGCAGATCTCGACCATCTGGCGCTGCGCGATCGAGAGCTTGCGCAGCTTCGCGGCCGGATCGAGATCGACGCCCATCGCTGCGAGCCGCTCGCGCACGAACTGGCGCGCCTCGCGCCGCTTCACCCAGCCGAGCGTATTGGGCAGCGCGCCGAGCAGCAGGTTTTCGGCGACCGTGAGGTCCGGCACGTACTGCAGTTCCTGGTGAATCACGGCGATGCCGGCACCGATCGAGGCGGCGGCGTCGGGAAAACGCGCCTCATTGCCGTCGATCAGGATGCGGCCCGAATCGGGCTGATACTCGCCGCCGAGAATCTTCAGCAGCGTCGACTTGCCCGCGCCGTTCTCGCCCATCAGGCCATGCACCTGGCCCGCGTTCACGTCGAACGACACGCCTTCCAGCGCGCGCACGCCCGGAAACACCTTGCCGATATTGTCAAAACGCAGCGTCGCAGACACTTCGCATTTCCTCTCATTCGATGATGCGTTCGCCCGGGACCCGCAACCAGAGCAGGCCCCGGGGGCGTAGCGCTTACTTCGACGCGAGGCCCATCTTCTCGCGCACTTCGTTCACGTTGTCACGCGTGGCGAGCATGCCGCTCGTCAGCGTGAGCTTGGGCGGTTCCTTGCCCTGCGTGATCCATGCGTACATCAGGTCCGAGGTCTCTTCGCCGTGGCGCTTCGGGCTGATGATCACGGTGCCGAAGAAGCCCGTCGGTTCCGGCTTCTTGAACTCGTTCAATGCCGAGTCCGAACCGCCGATGCCGATACCGATCATGTTGTCGGCCTTGAAGCCACGGCCTTCCGCTGCGCGCACTGCACCGAGCACGGCTTCGTCGTTCAGACCGTAGGCGACCCAGTGCTTGAACTGCGGGTTCTTCGTGAGCGCGATGTTGGCCGCGTTGAAGGCGTTTTCCGTGTCGGTCTTCGCTTGCGGCGCGGCGATGATGTTGGCCTTCGGGAAGCCGGCGGCGAGCAGTGCGTCGGTGGCGCCCGAGGTGCGGTCATGCGCGGTCGGCAGCTGCTCGTAGGTCACGTCGATCGCGCCGACGTCCTTCATGTCCCAGCCGCGCTTCTTGATCTCGGCCGCGATGCCCTCGCCGACCTGCTTGCCGATGTTGTAGGCCGAAATGCCCATGTGCGGCACCGACTCGATCGGCTTGCCCGACCCGTCGACGAGACGGTCGTCCACCGTCATCATCTTGAGGTTATCGGCCTTCGCCTTCGCGACGATGCCCGGTCCGAGCTTGACGTCAGGCGTGCAGATGATGAAGCCCTGGGCCTTCTGCGCGGCGAGGTTGTCGATCGCGCTCATCACCTTCTCGCCCGAGGGCGCACCGATCTTCACGAGTGTGAAGCCCTTCTCCTTCGCGGCCGCCTCGGCGAACTTCCACTCGTCCTGGAACCACGGCTCCTCGGGCTGCTTCACCAGAAAACCGATCTTCACCTGATCGGCCGCCTGAACAACGGGCGCATTGCACAGCACTGCCGTCGCCGCGGCAACCAACGTGAGGAATAGTCTGCGTTGCATGGTGCTTGTCTCCTGTCTCATCAATCACGGAAGGGTCTCGGCCGCCTCTTCTTGTTGCCCCGGTATCGACACGCGGCCGGCGCGTCGTCGGGTTGCTGCTTTTTCTTTGCTGGTCTTCTGTGCTAGTCGTGGTAGAGCGCCGTGCGCCCGCCATCGATGGTGATGCAGCTTGCGTTGATGAACGGCGCCTCATCCGACGCGAGAAACACCGCCGTCATCGCGACTTCCTCCGGACGGCCGATACGCTTCATCGGCTGCAGCGCGAGCGTCGCCGCGCGCGCGGCCTGCGGGTCCGGCTGGCTGTCCCACCAGTCGTGGGTCAGCTGGGTTTCGATGTAGCCCGGCGCGATGGCGTTCACGCGCACATTGCGCGGCGCGTACTCGATGCCGAGCGCGCGTGTCAGGCCGATCACCCCGTGCTTGGCCACCGGATACGGAAAGCAGCCCGGAATGATCTGGAACGCGTGGGTCGAAGCGATGTTCACGATGCTGCCGCGCCCACGCTCGACCATGCCCGGCAGCACCGCGCGGCAACCGTGCCACACACCGTCGAGATCGACCGCAAAGCAGCGGCGCCAGTCGTCGTCCGTCATCGTGAGCGGATCGGCGAAGACGTTGATGCCGGCGTTGTTCACGAGCACGTCGAGCGCGCCGAACGTGCGCTCGGCTTCGTCGAGCGCCGCGCGCACCGAGTCGGACTTCGTGACGTCGGTGGCGACGGCCAGCGCCGCGCCGCCCGTGTTGGCCTCGATTTCGCGCGCGGTGGCGCGGGCCGTCTCGATGTCGAGTTCGGCCAGTACGACGGCGGCGCCCTCGCCGGAGAAGGCGCGCGCGATCGCAGCTCCGATGCCGCGACCGGCACCGGTGACGAGCGCAACCTTGCCGGCAAGCCGGTTCACTTGTTCACTCCCGCACGCGCGATGCGCAGGCCGTTCACGTAGGCCTCGGCGTGCTTGCGCGTGACCGTGGGGTCCTGTCCCGGCGCGTAGAGCGCCGAGCCGAGCCCGAAGCCGCTCGCGCCCGCCGCGAGGAACGGCCCCATGTTGTCCGGCGTGATGCCGCCCACCGGCACGATCGGCACCACCTTCGGAATCACCGCGCGCCACGCCTTGAGCGGCACCGGGCCGAGCTGCTCGGCGGGGAACATCTTGAGCGCATCGGCACCATGCTTGAGCGCGATGAACGCCTCGGTCGGCGTCGCGACGCCCGGCGTGCAGACGAGCTCCAGACGCTTGGCCTCGCTCACCACCTCGGGATCGGCGTGCGGCATCACGATCAGCGTGCCGCCCGCCGCCTTCACCTCGCCGACCTGATCCACGCGCAGCACCGTGCCCGCGCCGATCAGCGCGTCGGCCGGCAATGCGGCGCGAAGCGCGGCGATGCTCTCGTACGGTCGCGGCGAGTTGAGCGGCACTTCGAGCATGCGGAAACCCGCCTCGTAGAGCGCCTGTCCGTGCGCGGCTGCCTCTTCGGGCGTCAGGCCGCGCAGGATCGCGATCAACGGACACGCGTTCATCGCGGCGACGAGACTCGCGTGCGGCGTGTAGGGACCGGGCAGGTTGGGGTCAGCTTGCATCGTTGTTTCCTGTATCGATTGCAGGTTCATCGGGGGCCGGCACGACGAGCCGCGCGAGCACCGCGATGCGCCACAAGCCGCGCTCCGTCGCGTGGCGCACGTGGCGCGCAGTGCGGCAGCCGAACGGCGCGAGGGCCGCGCGATAGCGCTCGCACAGCGCATCGTTGCCAATCAGTTGCGGCGCGCACGCGGCGAGCGCCACATCGCGGCGCGCCAGAATCGCTTGGAGCCCGGCCAGCTCGTGGCCGATCACGAGACCCGATAAATAATCGGGCTGCTCGTCCGGGGCCAGCTGGCCCGTGAGGCCGAGCGTGCGCGTGCTGAACGCCGTGGCGAGCAGACCCGCCTGGCCGTGCTCGCGCGCGACCGTCACGCCGCGCTCGAACGCGGCCATGTCGGTCGTATCGGGCAGGCGCATCGTGCGTCCGAGGATCGTGTGCTCGGTGAGCGCCGCGTACACCTCGCCCGTCATGAAAGTGTAGAAGCGCTCGATGCGCTCGCCTTCGACGATCGCCCACTTCGCGTGGGTGCCGGGCAGGCCGATCAGCGCGCGCGTGTCGCCTCGCGCGCCTTCGAGTGCGCCGACGATCTGGGTTTCCTCGCCGCGCATCACGTTGGGCAGCGCGCCAGGCTCCAGCACGCCCGGCACGACCGCGAGCGTGGTGCCGCGCGCCGTCTGCACCGTCACGATGCCGGCGGCGATCTGCTGCGCGCTCGCGGGCGTCTCGACGTAGGGGGCCTGCACCCAGCCCTGGGCGCTGCCGACCATGCCGGCCGCGATCACCGGCAAGCCGGGCGCCGCGTCGAGCCAGGCGCCGCACACGGCGTCGAACGCGGCGTCGAAGCCGCCCTCGTCGGGCTCGGCGGGCAGGTTCATGATGCCGGCGCCCGAGGTGCGCGTCGCCAGCACGGCGCCGCTCGCGTCGTACAGATACGCGCGCAACGAGGTCGTGCCCCAGTCGAGCGCGATCAGCGCGGCACGCGCCGCGAGCCGCGCGGCCTCAGCCCGTTCTTGCGCGTTGTCCGCCGTATCCGGCTGGCCGGCAGATGGTTGCGGGTTGTTCATCGACGGATCCTGCGTGCGGTCGGCTGCGGTGCGCGCCAGCCGAGTTCCTGCGAGATTTCGCGCGCCTCGCGCTGCACGACCGGAATCAGCTCGTCCATGCGTTCGAGCGGCATGTACGGAATCGTGCTCGCCACCGACAGCGCCGCCACGATCGCCCCCGATGCATCGCGCACCGGCGCCGCGACGCAGCGGATCGAAATTTCGTTTTCCTCCAGATCGAAGGTGTAGCCGCCGGCCGCATAGCCGGTCATGCGCTTCATGAAGGTCTCGACTTCGGGATGATGATCGGGCTTGAAGCTCACGCCCGCGAGCGCGCGACGCGACGCGTCGTAGAGCGAGCGCCACGCATGCGGGGTGAGGTCGAGCATCATCGCCTTGCCGATGCCTGTTGAAGCGAGCGGCATGCGGTGGCCGACGCGCGAGCGCATTTCGAGGCCGCGCTGGCCCGGGATCTTGTCGATGTAGAGCACGTCGTCGCCGTCGCGCACGCCGAGGTGGATCGTGTCGAGCGTGTACTCCGCGAGCGCTTCGAGATGCGTGCGCGCGACCGCCGTGAGCGGCATCTGTTCGAGCGCGATGGTGCCGAGTTCGATCAGCTTGGGGCCGAGCAGATAGCCGCCCTGCACCTGGCGCAGGTAGCGCGCCTGCACGAGGCTCGACACCAGCCGGTGGGTCGTGCTGCGGGTCGTGCCGAGCACGGCGCCGAACGAGCGCAGATCGCGCACGCCCGCTGCAGCCGCTTCGAGAATCGCGAGGCCGCGCAGCAGCGTCTGCGTGCCGCTCTGTTGCGGCGCGCCGTCGAGCAGCGTGAAGGGCAGGCCGATCTCGTCGGCGTTGTGGCGCGGCACGGCGGCGCCGCTGCGCACGGCGCGGCCCGCGTCGTCGTTGGCCGGCGCGGCGGCGGCGCCGGAGGTGGGTGCAGTCGTCGCGGATTCGCTGGAATCCGCTTGCGGCTCGACAGGAACCGGTTTGGCCAGAATGCGCCCGGACATCGCTTTACTCATGGCGATAGGCTGTGGACTGTGAGTTCGGGGAAAAGGCCGTTCTCGCGCTTCAGGCGCGGCGGCCCGCCTGGCAATACGCCCGCCGATGGCGCGGCGCGAACGTGACGCGAGAAGGCGGCCCGAACTGCACCGCTTGCCCTGCAAGCTTGACCATGGCGGGTTGTCTCCGATATCGCGGCGGGCTTCCCCGTGTTATTCCTCGGGATGGCCTGTCCTGCCTGTGCCGGTGTTCTTTTGTGGCGGCCGCTGCAGCGCGACCGGTGAAGCTGATTGTAGGTCGGTTTTTTGTTGATCTCCAATATGTGAGTGGTGAACTCATATATTGGGAAAATCAAACGAATTCCAGCGAAGCGAACCAAAGCCCGCCCCAAACGACAACGCCGCCCAAAGCGGGCGGCGTTGCCGGGGTGCCGTCGAGCGGCGCGCGAAGCAGGGCTTGCGTTACTTGCCCGCCGGCGCCTTGTACGCGACGCAATCGACTTCGACCTTGCAGTCGACGACCATGCTCGACTGCACGCAGGCGCGCGCCGGCGGATGCTCGCCGAAATACTCTCGGAACACCTTGTTGAACGACGTGAAGTCGCGCGCATCGTCGAGCCACACGCCGCAACGCACGACGTGTTCGGCACCGTAGCCCGCTTCCTTCAGGATCGCGAACAGATTCTGGATTGCCTTGTGCGATTGCTCGACGATGTTGCCGTTGATCACCTCGCCGCCTTCCATCGGCGTCTGCCCCGACACGTACAGCCAGCCGTCGGCTTCCACCGCGCGCGCGAACGGCAGATGCTGACCGCCTTGCCCCGTACCGCCTTCCACTCCATATCGCTTCATCGTTTCGCTCCTTGTGCAATGCAGCCGCCCGTCGTGCGAGGGCAGCCAGAAAAATTCAGAATGCCGCCGCGTCGCCGCCCGCGAGCGCGCCGCGCGCCACGAAGTGGCCGGCGCGTTCGCCCGTGGGCGTGCCGTCGCGGTAAGACAGCACGCCGTTGACCCACACCGCGTCGATGCCGTCGGCGACCTGCTCCGGCTGCTCGAACGTGGCCGTGTCGCGCACCCGCGCCGGATCGAACAACACGAGATCCGCGTGCCAGCCGATGCGCACCTCGCCACGCTGCGCGAGACCAAAGCGCCGCGCGGACAAGCTCGTCATCTTGCGCACCGCCTCTTCGAGCGGTATCAGCGCCGAGTCGCGCGCATAGTGGCCGAGCACGCGCGGAAACGCACCCCACAGACGCGGATGCGGCAGCGGATCGTTGGGCAGTCCGTCCGAGCCGACCATCGACGCCGGATGCGCGAGGATGCGCCGCACGTCCTCCTCGGACATGTTGTGATAGACCGCGCCGGCCGGCTGCAGACGCTTGCCGGCTTCCTGTTGCGTGACGCCCCAATCGGCCGCGATGTCCTTGATGAGCCGGCCCGCCTGCTCGGGATGCGGCGTCGACCACGTGATCGTGATGTCGATGTCGCCGCTCACCTGCTTGAGGTCGAGCGTCGACGAGCTGCGGCTGTACGGATAGCAGTCGCAGCCGACCGGCTGGAAGCGCCGCGCGCCTTCGAGTGCAGCGAGCACCTCGGTGCTGCGCCCCCAGTTCGAGGGCCCTGCGCACTTCAAATGCGAGATCACGACCGGCACGCGCGCATGGCGGCCGACGTGAAACGCTTCGTCCATGGCTTCGAGGATCGCGTCGAACTCGGTGCGCATGTGGGTCGTGTAGAGCGCGCCGGCGGCCGCTAGCGGCTCGGCGAGCGCGGCCACTTCCTCGGTCGATGCCGCGAACGCCGACGCATACGCGAGCCCCGTGCTCAGCCCAAGCGCGCCGTGGGCGAGCGCATCGGTCAGTTGCTCGCGCATCGCGGCGATCTCCGCCGGGGTCGCGCTGCGCGTGAGGTCGTCCATGTGGTTGTTGCGCAGCGCCGTATGACCGACCAGCGCGCCGACGTTGACGGCCGGCCGCGCGCTGTTCACCGCGTCGACATACGCCGCGAACCCCGGATACTGGAACGCGTCGCGCGCGCCGAGCAGGTTCATCGGATCGGGCGGCTCGCCGCGCAACGTGACCGGCGACGCGCTGATCCCGCAGTTGCCGACGATCACCGTGGTCACGCCCTGACTGATCTTCGGCAGCATCTGCGGCGAGCGGATCACGTGGGTGTCGTCGTGCGTGTGCACGTCGATGAAGCCTGGCGCGAGCGCGCGTCCGTTCGCCTCGATCACCTCTTCGGCGAGCCAGTTCGACAGGTTGCCGATCGCGGCGATCTTGCCGTCGCGCACGGCGACGTCGCGTTCGAGCGGCGGCTCGCCGCTGCCGTCGTACAACTGCGCACCGACGATCAGGGTATCGGCGGCTTCCGGGTGTGAATGCATGTGTCAGTCTCCCAGCGGTTGACGCTCGCCGCCGCCACGATGCGCGTCGAGCGTGTGCTTCATGCGGCGCAGCAGTTCGCGGCTTTCGTCGCCGAGGCTCAAGGCGAGTTCGGTGACGAGCACGTCGAGTGCCATCATCATCGCGTAACGCGACGATGACGGCTTGTAGATGAAATCGGTCTCGTCCGTCACGATCGGCACGACCCAGTCGGCGAGCGCGGCGAGCGGCGAAGCGGGCGCCGTGAGCGCGATCACCGTGGCGCCATAGTCGCGCGCAATGCGGCAGCTGTCGATCAGTTCGGGCACCCGCCCGGTCACCGACAGCGCGAGCACGACGCAGTCGTTCGACACGGTGCTCGCGACCATGCGCTGCAGCAGGCTGTCCTGATAGGTGGCGACCGGCCGGCCGAGCCGCACGAGCCGAAAACGCATTTCGTCGGCGAGCGCGGTCGAGCCGCCGCCCATGCCGAACACGTAGATCATGCGCGCCGCGCGCAGCGCCGCGGCGGCCTCGCCGAGCGGCGCCTGGCACAACAGCTCGTGATTACGCGCGAGCGCCGTCTGGATCTCGTCGAAGACGCGCGTGACGAGCGGCCCGGCGGCGTCGGCATGCGTGCCATCGTCCGCCTTGCTCACGCCGCTCGCCGCCGGCACGCTGGCGCGCAAAAACCGCTGGCCGACCGCCGCCGCTTGCGCAAGCCGCAGCTTCAGCTCGCGCACGTCGGCACAACCGACCGCCTTCGCGAAGCGCGTGACCGTCGCGATGCTCACCTGAGCGCGCTGCGCCAGCTCGCCGATGCTCGCGCGCGCGGCGGCGGCCAGATCGTCGAGAATCAGGGCCGCAACCTTGCGTTCGGCCGAGCGCAATTCCGGCACGCGTCCGGCAATGCGTGCGACGATGTCAAAATTAGGCGTTTCAGCGGCAAAATTCATGGTCGGGGCGTGTCCGCGCAGCGCATCCTGATTCTGGTAGTAAATAACATTTGGCGCGACTATGGTACCGCGTGTACCATCTTTCCATCAACTTTGACCTTGATTTGCAGTGCAGCGGAGCATGTAAGGATGAAAGTTACAAATTACCACGGCGCATCGATCGACCCACGCAGCAAGGGCCTCGGCAACGTTCCGGGCTCGACGATTCCGCTCGTGGACGCCGGCCGTCTCGAATGGAATCTGCTCAACGAGGACGTGAGCTTGCCTGCGGCGGTGCTGTATGCCGATCGCGTTGAACACAACCTGAAGTGGATGCAGGACTTCGTCACGCGCTACGGCGTGAAGCTCGCGCCGCACGGCAAGACGACGATGGCGCCGCAGCTGTTTCGCCGTCAGCTCGAAACGGGCGCCTGGGGCATCACGCTCGCCACCGCGCACCAGACCCGCGCCGCTTATCACGGCGGCGTCACGCGCGTGCTGCTGGCGAACCAGCTCGTCGGCCGGCGCAACATGATGATCATCGCGGAGTTGCTGAGCGATCCGGATTTCGAGTTCTACTGCCTGGTCGACTCGGCCGACGGGGTCGAGCAGCTCGGCGAGTTCTTCGGCCAATCGCGACGCGAGCTGAACGTGCTGATCGAACTCGGGGTGCCCGGCGGGCGCACCGGCGTGCGCGGCAAGCAGCAGCTCGACGCGGTGCTCGAAGCGCTCGCGCGTTACAGCGACACGCTCAAGTTCGCGGGCGTCGAGTTGTATGAAGGCGTTCTGAAAGAGGAAGCCGATGTGCGCGCGTTCCTGCGCGGGACCCTCCAGGTCACGCAGGAACTGGCCGCGCAAAAGCGCTTCGCGCGCACGCCCGCACTGCTCTCGGGCGCGGGCTCGGCGTGGTACGACGTCGTGGCGGAAGAGTTCGCGGCGGCCACCCAGGCCGGACAGATCGAAGTCGTGCTGCGCCCGGGCTGTTACGTGACCCACGACGTCGGCGTCTACAAGAAGGCGCAGACCGATATCCTCGCGCGCAATCCGGTGGCGCAGGAAATGGGCGTCGCGCTGCTGCCCGCGCTGCAGCTGTGGGCCTACGTGCAGTCGATTCCCGAGCCCGATCGCGCGATCATCGGCTTCGGCAAGCGCGATGCCGCGTTCGATGCGGGCTACCCCGAACCCGCGCGCCACTACCGGCCCTCACGCGACCGCGCGAGCGGCGCCGAGCCGCGCGATGTCGCGCCGGATGAAGGCTGGGAAGTGTTCGCGATGATGGACCAGCACGCCTATCTGCGCATTCCGGCCGGCGCCGATCTCAAGGTCGGCGACATGATCGCGTTCGACATCTCCCATCCGTGCCTCACCTTCGACAAGTGGCGCCAGGTGCTGATGGTCGATTCGTCGTGGCAGGTCACCGAGGTCATCGAGACCTTCTTCTGAGCCTACACGGGCAACGGCGCCGGCTGCGTGCAGCAAACACGCGGCCGGTGCGTCTCAGCTTTCCTCGCGCACGGGCGAGGTCAGCTCGCCTATCCTCGCCTCGAACAGCTTCAACCCGCTCGCCATGGCGCTCAGCGCGTCGTCGGGCAGCGTTGCGAGCGCGTCGTGCAGAAAGGCGTTGCGGCGCGGCAGGCTGGCCTCGATCTGCGCCTGCCCGGCGGCAGTGAGCTTCACGTTGGTCAGGCGGTTGTCGCGCGCATCGGCATTGCGCGAAATCCAGCCCAGCGCTTCGAGATTCTTCAACTGGCGCGTGAGCGCGCCCGGATCGACGCGCAGGCGCTCGACCAGCCGCTTCTGTGACAGCTCGCCCTGCTCGTACAGCGCGAGCAGGATGCGCCAGCGCGGCAGCGGCTGGCCGACCTGCGCCTCGAACGCGCTCATGAACGCGCGATAGGTGCGGCCGAACTGCTGGAGGATCGCGATGTGGTCGGGTGCTTCCATGATGGGTCTGATAAATCGTTGAACGCGCTCAGTCTCAGTCGACTTGCAGCGTGACGTCGACGCGGCGTTGCAGCTTGATCGGCGGCACGCGCCGGCTCTGCCAGACCGACACGAGCGCGATCAGCGCAGCGAGCGCGATGCCGAGGTGAATGGCCGACACGAGCGACTCGCGTGCCAGTTCGAGCAGTAGCGCACCGTTGTGGCCCGCGCCCGCAAGCTCGCCGACCAGCGCGGTCTGCGCGGCGTGGTTGATGAGAATCTGCGGATCGGACAGCGGCGCGAGCCAGCGTATCGCGTGATCGCCTTCGAGCGCGTCGCGCACGCCGCTCGCGTACAGATGCGTGATGAGCGTGCCCGTGAGCGCAGTGCCGATCATCCCGCCGATCATGCGCAGCGATTGCAACAGCGCGGTGGCGATGCCCAGGTGCTCGCGTCCCGCGCTTTGCTGCGCGAACACGGTGAGGTTCGGCATCACGAAACCGAGGCCGAGGCCGCCGCTGATCATGAACATCATCAGCAGCGAGCGCGGCGTAGCCCGCGTCGAGAGCACCACGGCGAAGCAGGCCAGCGCGAGCAGCGCGAAGCCCGTATAAAGCATCACATTGGGATTGCGCACACGCGACACGATGCGCCCGTTCATGATGCTGCCAATCGTGATGAACACAGCGAGCGGCGTAATCACGAAGCCCGCCTCGTTCGGCGACATCCCGAAGCCGCCCTGGAACAGCAGCGGCGCATAGAAAAACAGCGAGAACATCGTGAAGCCGCCGAGCACCGCGAGCGTGAAGAGCGCCCTGAGGCTCGGGTTGCGGAACATCTCGACGGGCAGGATGGCCTGCTCGCAACGCGACTCCCAGCGCCACAGCGCCCAGCCCGACACGACGCTGAGCACGAGCAGCGCGGCGGCAAGCGGCGTGATGCCGTGCTTGGGCAGCATCTCGACGAACATCTGCAGGCTGCCGAGCGCGAGCGCGATGAGCACGGCGCCTGGCCAGTCGAGGCGCATGCGGCCCTTGAGTTCGACGTGCCGCAGATGCGGCAGATAGCGCCACACGAACAGCAGCGAGAGCACGCCGACCGGCAGGTTGACGTAGAACACCCAGCGCCAGCCGCAGTATTCGGTGAGAAAGCCGCCGAGCGACGGGCCGACCGCGTTGGCGATGCCGAACGCGGCGCTCATCAGCACCTGCCAGCGCAGGCGCACGACGGAGTCGGGAAAGAGATCGGGAATGCACGCGAACGCAGTGCCGACCAGCATCCCGCCGCCGATCCCCTGCAGCCCGCGCGCGAGCACGAGCAGCGGCATGCTGGTCGCGGCGCCACACAGCAGCGAGGCGGCCGTGAAGACGACGATCGACGCGATCACGAACGGCTTGCGCCCGTAGTAGTCGCCGAGGCGCCCGAAGATCGGCACCGTGATGACCGAGGTGAGCATGTAGGACGTCGCGACCCACGCATACAACTCGAAGCCGCGCAGTTCCGCGACGATGGTCGGCAGCGCCGTGCCGACGACCGTCTGGTCGAGCGCCACCAGCATCGTCACGAAGGAAACGCCGAGCATCGCGAGCAGCGACTCCCGGAACGGCAAAACCTGACCACTCGAATGGTGGGCAGCGGTGTGGACGGCCATCTTTTGATCCAGCAACGTTTGACGAGTCAATCAATCGCGATCATAGCATGAAGGGATCGGCTACACTGGCCCATCCGGCATCCGCCGCCCTGCGTTCCGCCCCCACATTCCGTATGGCGTCCAGCCCCGACCCTTCCGCCCCCGCCACGCTTTCGGACGACGATCTCGGCGCGTTGCGCCGCGCGAAAATCGAGCTGGAAAGCCCGCCGCTAGGCATCAAGCTCGCCGCGATCATCGGCGCGCCCATCGAAAAGCTGCTCGCGCGCCTGCCCGGCCTCGCCAGCGACAAGGTCAGCGACGCCACGCAGATCGCCCTGCGCAAATGCCTGCAGATCGCGCTCAAGACCCTCGGCCGCGACACCGGCGCCGCGCGCACCTCCGACAAGCCCGGCAACTTGCTGCACAAGCTCGCCGTGGCGACGACCGGTGCTGCGGGCGGCGCGTTCGGACTGGTTGCGTTACCGGTCGAACTGCCGGTGACGACCACCCTTATGTTCCGCTCGATTTGCGACATTGCGCGCAGCGAGGGCGAGGACCTCGGCCGCGCCGACGTGCAGCTTCAGTGTCTGACCGTGTTCGGCATGGGCGGCCCCACTCGCGCCGACGACGAAGCCGACTTCGGCTATTTCATCGTGCGCGGGGCGCTCGCGCAGGCGGTGTCGAAGGCATCGTCGGAAATGGCGGCCAAGGGCTTCGCCGCGCATGGCTCGGCCGCGCTGCTGCGGCTCATGCAGGTCATCGCGGCACGCTTCTCGGTGCAGGTGAGCGAGCAGATCGCCGCGAAATCGATCCCGGCGATCGGCGCCGTGCTCGGCGCGCTGGTGAACACCGTGTTCATCGACCATTTCCAGCAGGTCGCGCACGGTCACTTCACGGTGCGCCGGCTCGAACGCCGCTACGGCGAAGAAGCCGTGCGCAGCGCCTACGAAGCGCTCGACGTCGCGCTCGACTGAACCGCCTGCGCGAAGGTCGCGTTGCGCACGAACTGCGCGGACAGATCGAGCGCGCGCCGCGCCTCGGGCAGGAACGGCGCATAGATGGGCCACACGTGCGGCAGATCCGGCCAGATCTGGCAATCGACCGAGACCCCAGCCGCGCGGGCGCGCTCGGCAATACGGCGCGTGTCGTCGAGCAGCGTTTCAGTCGAGCCGGCGAGCATCATGATGGGCGGCAAACCGTGCAGCTCGGCATACACGGGCGAGGCGTACGGATGGCGCGCCGGCGTCGCGCCCAGATAGAGCGGCGCAATGCGCGTGAAGACGGCGCCCGCGAACATCGGATCGCGAGCGTCGTTGAGACGGATCGATTCGCCCGTCGCGGCCAGATCGGTCCACGGCGAATACAGCAGCGCGCCGGCCGGCAACGTGTCGCCCGCATCGCGCAACGCAATGAGCGTCGCGAGCGCGAGACCGCCGCCCGCCGAATCGCCCGCGATCACGACCGATTCCGGTGCCACACCCGAACTCACCAACCCGCGAAACGCGGCGAGCGCGTCATCGAGTGCAGCCGGAAACGGATGCTCGGGAGCGAGGCGATAGTCGAGCGAGAACACGTCGGCATCGGCACGCGTGGCGAGACCGAAGGTGATGGAGCGGTGCGTGCGCGGCGAGCAGAAGTAATAGCCCCCGCCGTGCAGATAAAGGATCGTACGCGGCGCACGCTGGCCGCCGGGCTGGCGCACGAGCCATTCGCCGCTCAGTGGCGCATGCGCGTTGCCGTATTGCTCGCGTAATTGCCAGCCGCGCGGCACCTGCGGCAGCCAGACGCGTTTCGAGGTGCGCGCGCGCACCTCGGCGACATCGATCGGCTTCATCGTTGCGGGACGAAAGCGCTTGCGCAGCGCCCAGCAGATCAGCGCGTTTTGCCAACTCATCGGCGTCAATTGCCCGGCAGCACCTGTCCGCGGATCTCGCCGCTCGGGTTCGCGGCGGTGTGGACATTGAAGTACCACTGGCCCGCCATCAGGTCGGTCACCTGCTGGTCGTTGAGCGTCGCACTGCCCTTGATCGGACTCGGCAGATCGCCCTTGGCGACCGGCACCTGCACCTTCGCGTTCTGCCCGACCGGCGCGGGACCGTGGAAGTGCGCCGCCGTCGCCGGTCCCGAAAGACCTTCGTAGGTGACGGTCCATTGCAGCGATTTCGTCGAGGTATCGAAGGTCGCGTCGAGCATGCCGTGGCCGTGACTCACGCGCGGCGGCACCTCGCTGGAAGGTTCGAGATCGGCTTTGAGCGCCACCGTGTCGGCAAAGGCGACTCCCGAGGCGAGCGCACACACGGCGACGGCGAACTGGAGCGGGCGAAGCGCAATCATGACTTTCTCCGTTTGAGATGACAGGTCGCAGCAGCGCGTCATTGCGCGCGCGACGCCACCACATCCTAGAGCAAAATCGGGGACGGTGCGCTTTTGCGCTGCCGCAAAAAGAAAAGCACCGCGCGCGGTGCTTTTCGGTGGGGTGTTGACGTGGCTTAGAAGCGGTGACGGATGCCGGTCGTCACGATGCCTTGATTCTTGCTCGACGAGAAACCGCTCGTGCCGTTGACCGCCGTGATGCCGACCGCGTTCTGTCCCGAGCCGCGCAGACCGACGCCTTCGAGATACACATCGGTGCGCTTCGAGAGCGCATAGTCCGCCTGCAGTGCGAACTGATGCCAGTGCGCGGAGTTGCTGCCGTTGTCGTACAGCACCGAGCCGTTGACGTTCGTGTACGTGTACATCGCGCCGATGCCCAACGCCGGCGTCAGCTGATAGCGTCCGTTGACCTCGATGTTGTTGTAGCGCAGCGAATCGGGGGAGTCCGTGAGACGCGTCTGCGTGAACACGACGCCCGCCACCGCGGGGCCGAACGTGTAGCTGGCGCCGGCGCCCCAGGTGCGTTGACGCTCGTTGTTGCCAAGCGGATCGCCGACGACAGAGCCCGACGCGTTGCGGTCCATGCCCTGTGCCTGCAGATACGCGGCCGCAACGCGCAGCCCGCCGTAGACATAGTTCGCCCCGACGCTGTAAGCGCGGTTGTCGGCGAAGCCGCCCGCCTTGTTCGAGAAGCCGTAGACACCGCCGAACGTCAGGCCGCCGAGGTTCGCGCTTTGATACTTGACCGAGTTGTTGACCGAGAACGAGGCGTTGCCGTTGTCGTTATCGTGCAGGTGCGCCATGTACGGGCCACCCCAGCCGCCGACCGCCGTGAGCGGCGCGACGTAGTCGACCATCGAGTCGAACTGGCGGCCAAACGTGAGCGTGCCGACGTCGGCCTGCGACAGGCCAACGAACGACTGACGATTGAACAGCGCGCCGCTCGCCTTGCCGTTCATCACGTCGAAACCGCTTTCGAGCGTGAAGATCGCGCTCAGACCACCGCCGAGGTTCTCGGTGCCGCGCAAGCCCCAACGGCTCGCATCGACGTTGCCGCTCGTCATCGCGTAGTTCGCCTTGTCGCCGACGTTGGTCGTGTAGGTGAAGCCTGCGTCCACCAAACCATAGAGCGTCACGCTGCTTTGCGCGGAGGCCGCACTCGCAAACGCGGCCAGCACGGCCGCAAGAATCAGGGGTTTTTTCATTGCTTTCCTTGGATACCGACCCGAAGGCCAAAATGAACGCGGCCGGGTCTCGTCACCGGTCTTTTTTCGCATGCCGAAGTTTATGCATGTCATTTTTTCAAACAGACTAGAAAGATCGGAAAACACTTTTCGAACTATTTTTTTCGGAAGCTTCAAGGCGCCACTCACGCGCTCCGCGCCTTGTCCGATAGCGCTTTCCGACGGTAGCCACGACGCGCGAGTCGGACGCTGCGCGCTTTATCCCGGTAAAGCGTTGCCACGCGACAACGCCATTTATTTTGGATAATTAACTAATAAAGAGACAAGCAGGTCCCGTGAGAAGATCGCTCGCCCTTGCAAACTTTCGTTGCCGCTCTATCGCCTTGTCCGTGACACGTCCCCGATCAATGAACCAGTTGCAGGCGATACGCGTATTCGTGAGCGTCGCCGAGCACGGTTCGTTTGGCCGCGCAGCGGCCAGCCTCAACATGTCGAATGCAGTCGTGACCCGCTACGTCGCGTTGCTCGAAGCGCATCTGAACATGCGCCTGCTCAATCGCAACACGCGTTGCGTCTCGCTGACCGAGGCGGGGCTCGCGTATGCACAGGGATGCCGCCAGGTCCTCGAAGATCTCGAGCGGATCGAGTCCGGCATTGCGCATAGCGTCAACGTGCCCTCGGGCGCACTGCGCCTCGTGACGCTCGCGTCGTTCGCGCTGAACGGGCTGACACCGCTTCTGCAGCAGTACCGCCAGGTCTGCCCCGATGTGCGGCTTCACGTGACGCTGCTGCACCGGCCGGTCGACTTGATCGAGGAAGGGTTCGACGTCGGCATCGTCGCGCCGGGCCAGGTGAGCGGCGGCACGCTGATACGTCGCCCGCTCGCCACGATCGCGCCGGTTGCGGTCGCCTCGCCCGATTACCTCGCACGCCACGGGACACCCGGGCATCCGGCGCAGTTGACGGCGCACACGTTCCTGTCGCCGTCATCGGACATTCACGGAACCGACTGGCACTTCACCGGCGCACAGGGCGCGAGCGAATACGTGCGTCTCGAACCGGCCTATGCGGTCAACAATGCTGCGATGCTGCGCCAGGCGGCGCTCGCCGGCATGGGCATCACGATCCTGCCCGTCAGCCACGTGCGCGCCGATCTCGAACAAGGCGCACTCGTGCCCTTGCTGCAGGACTACACGATTCGCGACGCGGACAAGGAGCTTTCGCTCGTCTATCCCGGCAGACGGCACGTGCCGGCCAAAACACGCTCGTTCGTCGATTTCACGGTTGACTGGTTTCGTGCGCCAGGCGCGGCGCAAACCGCTTGATTGCCTCTCCTGGTGCCGATTGTTTCCAAATCGGCCAAGAGTTAATTTCACGATTTGCACTCGATCTCGCGAGGTCGAGCGACTACTCTTGCCCTTGCGAGAAGTGACTCTTCATCGAAGGGTCTCCAACTTTGAACGCGGCTTCGGCCGCGTTTTTTTTCGCCCGCGCGCCACACACCGACCACCGCTCTACGCTCTACGCGAGCAGCGCCATCTGCTGCTCGATGCCATCGAGCATCGACTCGCAGCGCCCGATCAACACCCGTCCTTCGCGGCGCAACTGCTCCGCACTATGCGTCTCCATCTGGCGGCGATAGGCTTCGAGCAACCCGAGCAGCGCCGGATACTGCAGCACGCCGACCGCGCCCGCGAGCCGGTGATGCCACTCGCGCAGCCGCATGACGTCGACCTCTTCGAGCAACGACGGCAGCGCCCGCAGATCGTCGCGCACTGCCGTGACGAATGACTGCAGCAGCGCCTTCACCGTGGCCTCGCTGCCCCACACCTCGGCCATGCGCGCGATGTCGAGCGGCTCGAATGCGCTCGTGCTCGCCTCGCCAGCAAGCATGCCGGCCGGCACGGGCGGCGCGTCGGGCGGCTGGGCGCCGCGCCGCGTGCCCTCGGCGCCGAACCAGCGCGCGAGATACTCGCGCAACGTGGCGAGCCGTGTCGGCTTGATCAGGCAGTCGTCCATGCCGGCCTCGCGGCATTGGCGCAGGTTCTCGGGCGCCGTGTTGGCGGTGATGCCGAGCACCGGCAGACGCCGCGTTGCGCCGTGGCCGCCTTCGCGCTCGCGCAGCTGGCGCGCGAGATCGTAGCCCGAGACGTTCGGCATATGACAATCGGTGATCAGGCAACCGTAGTCCTCGCACGCGAGTGCCGCGAGCGCCTCTTCGCCGTCGCTCACGACATCGCACGCAAAACCGAGCAGCGCCAGTTGATGCCGGATCAGCTCCTGATTGACCGGATGGTCCTCGGCGACGAGGATGAGTCGCCCGCTGCGGCGCTCCTTCTCGCGATCGGGCGCGATCATGACCGGTTCGGCTTGCGCCGCGGGCCACGCCGGCGCGGCGGGCAAGCCCGCGAGCGCCATCGCGCAGGCGGCCCCGAGACCGCGCCACGATATCGGATTCATGCTCAGGCGCACGCCGCTGCCGACCACGCGATAGCCGGTCGGCTTGGGATTTTCGGTCAGCGTGATGACCGGGACGGCGGGCCGCTGCGCGAGTCCGTGCAGCGTGCTTTCACAGGCGAATACGAGATCGGGTTGAGCGAGCGCTTCGTGCAGGCGCGGCGCAAGAGCGTCCGGCGCGATCCGCTCCATCGTCATGCCGAGCGCGGCGCCGAATTCCATCAGCGCCGAGCCGCCCCCCGCGTCCGCGCACGCCACCAGTACATGCTTGCCGCGCAGCCCGCCTGCGCTGCACACACGCGATTCGACCGGCAGATCGAGCGCGACGCTCATGCAGGTGCCCTCGCCCGGGCGGCTCTGCAGGCACAGCGTGCCGCCCATGAGCGCCGCGAGCTTGCGGCAGATCGTGAGCCCGAGCCCGGTGCCGCCGAAGCGCCGCGTCGTCGATGACTCCGCCTGCACGAATGGCTCGAAGAGTTGCACCTGGGCTTCCGGCGCGATGCCGATGCCGGTGTCCGCCACGCTCAGCACCAAACGCTGCGTGTGCCCGCCGTCGCTCGCCTCGTCGACGGCGGCCGTTTCCACCCGTACGCTCACCTCGCCGCGCGCAGTGAACTTGATCGCGTTGCTGAGCAGGTTGAAGAGGATCTGCCGCAACCGCACGCTGTCGCCGAGCAGCACGGCCGCGACCTCGCGCGCAACGTACACGCGCACCTTGAGACCCTTCTCGTGCGCGCGGCCGGCAAGCAGCCCGACTGCATGATCGACGAGATCGCGCACGTCGAACGGCTCGGCCCCGAGCGCCAGCCGGCCCGCCTCGATCTTCGAATAATCGAGCAGATCGTCGAGGATCTGCAGCAGCGCGCCCGCCGATTCGTGGACCATGCCGACCATCTCGGTCTGGTCGGGATTGAGCGGGGTCCGTTCGAGCACCTCGACGAGGCCGAGCACGCCGTTCATCGGCGTACGGATTTCGTGGCTCATCATCGCGAGAAAGTCGTCCTTGGCGCGCGAGGCCGCGCGCGCCATGTCGCGCGCGCGCGCGAGTTCGTCCGCGCGCGCATGCTCGACGCTCGCATCGACGGCATAGCCGCTCCACACCACGGCGCCGTCGTCCTCGCGGCGCGGCGCGAACTCGGCGCGCGTCCACAGGCAGCCGGCCACGCCCGCGAACCGGAACTCGGTGTGCACGGGCGCCAGCTCGCGCGCCGAGCGCTCGAGACGCGCCACGAGCCGCGCGCGATCGTGACGGTGCACGCACCGCGAATCGATCTGCGCGGCCTGCAGCAGCGCGCTGCCGTCATCGCCGAGCAGGCGCTGGGTGTCGCCTCCCAGATAGAGAAACGAATAGCTGCCGTCGGGCGCGCGGCGCAACTGGAACACGATCGCGGGCAGCGACCTCGTCACGTCGGAGAGGCGCCGCTCGGTTGCGCGTGCGCGCAGGTCGGCACGCCGTATGTCCGTGATGTCGATCATCGTGCCGAGCACGCAGAACGATTTGCCCTTGCCGTCCGCACAGGCGCGCACCCAAAAGATGCCGTGCCGCGTTTCGCCGCCGGGTCCGTCGAAGGTGAGCTCGGCGCGCTGCGCATCGCCGAGCGCGAGCGCCCGGTCGTACATCGCGTCGATGTCGCCCGAATTGGCCGTACCCCACAGCGCGAGGGCCGCTGTCGTGCCGCCGAGCACCTCGGCGCGCCGGCGCCCGGTGGCGTCCTCGAACGCCCGGTTGACCGCGATGTAGCGGCGCTCGAGATCCTGCGCCGTGAGCGGATAGGGAATCATCTCCATCATCGTTTGCTGCAGATCGAGCTGACGCGCGATCACGCGCTCGGCGCTGCGGCGGCGGCGCACCTCGCGCTGCAGCAGCAAATACGCACGCAGCGTCACGAGCAGCACTACGAGACTCGCGATGAGCACCGGCAACAGACGCAGCGCGTTGACGCTCCAGCCGCTGCGCGGCGCGGCGCCGCCCGTCACCCAGCGGTGGGCGATGCGCGCGCGCTCCGCGGCGGGCATCGCCTGCAGCGCGCGGTCGATCAGATCGCCGAGCCGGGCCAGATCGGGCCGCAGCGCGAACGCGGCCGCGTCTTCGGCGACGAGCGGGCCCAGTATCTTGAGCTGCGCACCGTACTCGCGCTCGAGCGCGGCGTCCACGCTGGCGGCATCGCCGAGCAGCACGTCGGCCTCGCCGCGCGCGAGCATCTGCAGCCCCGCTTCGACGCTCGCCGCGCGCAGCATCTGCGCGCCCGCCAGCGCATCGGTCACGGAGTGCGGCAAGCGCGCGTGTGGCGCGAGCACGATGCGCCGCGTGGCGAAATCGGCGATGGCGCGGGCGACCGGCTCGCCACGCCGGCCGACCATCACGAGCGGATAGTGCTCGTAGGGCGCCGTCACACGCGCCCCGCGCGGTGCGCCTTCGCCCGGCGCCATGTCAGGCGACGCGCTCGCGAGCAGCGCGACGTCGCCGCGTTCGAGCGCTTCGTTGGCCGCCTGCGCGTCCGCGTACGGCACGCGCACGAACGTGAGCCCGAGCACGCGCGCGAGGTAATCCAGATAGTCGCCGGCGATGCCGACCGGCTGGCCCGCCGCATCGACGAAGGTGAACGGCGCGCGGTCGGCCGCGAACGCGACGCCGAGCGGCGGCAAGCCGCGCAACCAGGACGCGGCGTCGGGTTCGAGCGCGAGCGGCGTGTCGCGATGCCCGGCGTCGAGCCAGCGGGCCGCCAGCGCGTCGCTGTCCGCGGCACGCACATGGGCGAGCAGCAGGTCGAGCCGGTCGCGCAATTGGGCGCGCGCGAGCGGTACCGCGAAGCGCAGTTCGCGCTGCCGCACCCGCTCCTCGTACGCAATAGCCAGGTCGCCGAATGCGCCCTGCACGAGCAGATGCCGAACCGCTGGCGTGAAGCCGACGAACGCGTCGTCGCTGCCCGCCTGCACGGCATGCAAGGCATCGGCCGGGCGCGCATAGGCGTCGACACGCGCCCGCGGGTAGCGCTCGCGCAACATCTGCTCGAACGCGGCACCGCGTTCCACGGCGATGCGCGCCCGGTCGAGCCGGCCACCCGCGATGGTGAACACGCTTCCCGCACGCGTCACGAAGGCGGCGGCGCTGTTCAGATACGGCTCGGTGAAAGCGAGGCAGCGCTCGCGCGCCGGCGTGCGGATCACGGACATGATGACGTCGACCTCGCCCGCACAGGCGGCAGCCACCAGTTTCGACATGTCGGCATAGGCGCGCGCAACGAGCGTCGTGCCGGGTCCGGTCGCGAGGCGCAGATAGTCCGCGCTGAAGCCCGCGAGCTTGCCGTCCTCGATCATTTCGAACGGCGCGCGTTCGCTCGCGAGCACACCGACGACGAGCCGCGCCGGTAGCGCCGCGCGCGTCGCCGCGACGGCGCTCGCCCCGCCCTGCGTCTGGCCCGGCGCGGGGCCGGCGAACGCGCGCAGCGCCGCCGAGTTGCCCATCGCGCCAGCGCTCGCCGTGGCGAGCAGCGACATCGCCGTCAATAACGGGAGGAGCCAGCGCATCCGCGCGTGCGACACCGCCCGGCTATGACGTGGACCGTGCCTCACAGACCGCCGTCCGGCCCGTACACGCGCAGCGAACCGGGGTCGCGGCGCACGTTGGCGCCCGCGTGACAGACTCCGGCTATCAGCGCACCGAGCAGCGGCGCCGCCCAGAACAGCCACAGCTGATCGAGCGTCCAGTCACCGACGAAGATGGCCGGTCCCGTCGAGCGGGCCGGGTTGGTCGCGCCGTTGGTCACCGGCATGGAGATCAGATAGATCGCCATGAAGCAGGCGCCGATCGCGGCCGGCGCGCCCTTGCGGCGCAGCGGTGTATTCGACATCACGAGATGCGTGATGACGAACACGAACGACATCGCGAACTCGATCGTGAACGCCGAAGTCAGCGAATAGCCTGCAGGCGAGTGTTCGCCATAACCGTTGCTGCCGAGGTCGGAGGCAGGCAGCCAGAAGCCCGGACGCCCGCTCGCGATCCCTGCGAGCAAGCCCGCGCCGAAAATCGCGCCGAGCGTCTGCGCGACGAGGTAAGGCGCGAGGTCGCGCACCGGAAACCGGCGCGCGACGGTGTAGCCCACCGTCACCGCCGGGTTGAAATGCGCGCTGCTGGCACGCCCCGCCATGTAGGTCGCGGCGAACAAGGCGAGCCCGAACGCGATTGCTGTCTCGATTTCATTGCCGCCCGGCGCCGGCACGCCGGCGTTGAGTGCGTTGCGCGCACAGCCTGCAAACACGATCCAGGCCGTGCCCGCGCATTCCACCACCAGCCGCATACCGAGCTTCATCGTCCACCTCTTTTGCGCACCTCACACACCGTTGCGGAGCTCGCCACCTGCGTGGAGACGAAGGGCTTCCTACGTGGTCATCGCACTATTTCAACGGCGCGACGGAAAAAATCCGACATCCGCAGGTCGGCAAAGCATTATGATTTGGACGATCCGTCATTCGGATAGGAGGACTCCTAAATCCTCGGTGGAAATCAAATTACGCTGACGGTGGCGCGACGGGAAGCCGCTCGATGAGATCAGTTGCCGCGCGTCGTCACGCGGCAACCGGCCGCGAACCGATAGAGTTCGACGTTGCTCTTGAGCGAGAGCTTGCGCATTGCCGAGCATTTCTGCGCGCTGACGGTTTTCACGCTGCGCCCGAGCAGGGCGGCGATCTCCGTCACACCGAGTCCCGACGACCAGTGGACGAGCACTTCCAGTTCACGCTGCGTCAACAGCCGCCCACCCGACTCCGCTCCCGCATCGCGCAGGCCGCCCGCGATCAGGTCGCGCACGCCCGGGCCGAGGTAGATCTCGTCGGCCATGGCCGAGGCGATCGCGGCGAAGATCAGCTCGAGACTGTCGCGCTTGCTCAATACGGCCGCGACTTCGAGTTCGGCGGCGCGGCGCAGGGTCGCGGCGTCGGATTCCATCGTCAGCACGATGACCGCGCGGCCATAGCGCTGCTTGAACGCGCGCAACACGTCACAGCCGGCCGCGGCGCCGCGCCCCGGCATGTTCAGGTCGATCACGGCCAGATCGAATTCGCATTCGCTAGCCGTGGCGAACAACTGCGCGACGCTGTGCGCACGGCCGACAATCTGCATATCCGGGTGCGACGACAACAGATTGTCGAGCGCCAGCAGGACTAGCGGATGGTCGTCCGCGATGATGAGCCGCAGCGGGCGCTTGTCGATCAGCGCGCTTCGCGTCATCGGGAGCCGCTCCCCGAGACGGTGCCGATGGCAGCCCGCGCCAAAGGCAAAGCCGGACGCGAGATCCGGCGCAAAACGGGCGAGACCGTCGAACGATTCGCCACGAACCTGACGCGAAGCTTCAAGGCAGTTTTCCTCCCTGCGTGGAATGCGGTGGGCATCGCGAGCTCCCCGTCGATACGCCCCCGTATCCGCGCTCCGCATGCCTCGCGCATCAGACCATCGAATGCTTGCCGGTCGTATGGGAGTAATCCTAAACGTTAGATTCGTTCAACATTCGCGTTGACGAACATCCCCGCAAGCCGCGCGCCGCCGTGCCCGCGCGGGGAAACAGCACGATCGCGAGCAGCGCGCATGCGCTCGCGGCTGCCCATACGAGCGGCCATGCACCGAGCGTGAGCAGCAACGGCACGGCCGACGGGGCCACCCAGAAAGCCAGGAACGCGCCGGTATTGCCCATCGCGAGCGCCGTGCCGACATGGCGCTGGCCCGCGAGCGTCGCGAGCTCCGTGTAGGCCACGCCATGCCACGCCGAAGCCGCGATGCCGCCGGTCACGAGCAGTGCGGCGCACACGATCAGCATCGCCGCGTGATCGTGGCGCTCGCTCGCGCTCGCCAGCGCGAGCAGCGCGAACAGCACGAGGGTGAGCACACCGCAGCCGCGCAGGTACGCACGCCGGTTGCCGCGCCGGTCCGTCCAGCGCCCGCTCCAGACGCGCGTGATGGCGGCGCCCGTCTGCACGGTGGCCAGCAGCGCGCCGATGACCGTCAAGCCGAGGTGCCCGACGTCGTGCAGGAACACGCTCGCGAACGAAATCACCGCCACTTGCGGCATGCACAGCGCGCCGATGCCGAGCGCGAGACGCACAATGCGCGCGTCGCGATAGGGCGGACTGTCGCCCGGTTGCGGCAGGTTGCCGTCGAGCATCGTCGGCGCGCCTGCGCCCTCCGACGGCGGCTCATGGAGCCAGCAAGCCGCGAGCAGCGCGCAAACCGCGCACGACGCCGCCAGCACGCCGTACACCCACGCGTAGCCGCCGTGCGCGGCGAGCGGCGGCAGCGCGAGCGCGCCAAGGCCCGCACCGGTCGGCACCGCGGTCTGGCGAATGCTCATGGCGAGTCCGCGCTCCGCGGGCCCGAACCAGGCCATCACCGCGCGCCCGCTCGACCCGTTCACACTGCCGCCGAGCAACCCCACCACGACGAGGCCCCCGGCGAGCATCGACACACTCGGCACTGCGCCGTGCGACGGCGTGCCGAAGAGTGCCATCGCCGCCAGCGCGAGCGCGGTCGACACGAGCCCCGTGAGCAGCACGCGCCGGTCGCCCCAGCGATCGGTCAGCAAGCCCCAGGGCAACTCGCTCACGACGATGCCAAGCCCGAGCATGCCGAGCACAAAGCCGAGTTCAGCGTTGCCGATCCGGTAGCCGGAACGCATCAGCACCGCCGTCGCGGGAATGCCCGAAAACACCGCGGCAAAGCTTGCGTTGGCGACGACGCCAACGCCGAGCACTTTCCAGCGATGACGGCGGCCGGGCACAACGGCCGGCGCGTGCACGCGAAGAACATGATCCATGGACGTTTCTCACAAGAAGTTGACGTCCTCATGCTACGGAGGCACCATCCATCGGAAAAGCGGGAAAATCCAATCACTTTCATCGGAATTTCCGAATCATGAGCGGACGTGGCTTCGATCTCACCCAGTTGCGCACCTTCATCGCGCTTTGCGAAGCGGGCAGCGTGTCGGCGGCGGCGGAACGCGTGTTCCTGTCGCAGTCGTCGGTCAGCGAGCAGTTGAAAAAACTCGAGGAGCGGGTCGGCCAGCCGCTTTTTGTGCGCAGCAAACAGGGCGTCACGGCGACGCCCGCCGGCGCCAAGCTGCTCGCGCACGCGCAGCGCATCGTCGAGATGTGCGACGCGGCGTTCGACGACATGCAAGGCAGGGCACTCGATGGCGAAGTGCGCATCGCGCTCACCGACTACTACCGGCCGCACGACATCGCCGACACGCTCGGACGCTTCGCGGCGCTGCACCCGCGCCTGCGCCTGCACGTGACGGTGCTGCCGAGCGCCGTGATCGACGCGGCCGACGACGACAGCACGTTCGACATCGGCCTGTCACTGCGCCTCGTCGAGAGCCCGGCGCGGCGCAGTGACAGGCCGGCCGCCGAGGCGGGTTCGCGCAGCATGGTCGTGCGGCGCGAGAAAATGCAGTGGGTCGAAGCCGCCGACCAACCGGCGAGTCGCGGCGGCAGGGAGCCGCCCTGGCCACTCGTGATGCTGCCTTCGACCTGCCAGTTGCAACGGCACGTGATCAAGCTGCTCGACACGCAACAGGTGCCCTATCTGATCTCGCACTCGGCTTCGGGCGTAGCCGGGTTGCAGCTTGCGCTGAAGGCGGGGTTGGGGATCTCGTGTCTGAACGAATCGGCGATCGGCGCGGGGCTCGCGCCCTGCCCGCCGTCACACGGATTGCCGCCGCTGCCGGCGGCGGAGTTTCATCTGATGCCGGGGCGGCTGGGCGAAAGCGCCCATGTGGCGAATGCGCGTGAGGCGCTGAGGGCGTTGTTGGCCTAGCGCCATGCCTCGTCGACGATCACTTCGAAGCACCGACCAACTGCGCAAAACGCACCAAATCCAGATTCCCCCCCGACACGATCACCCCCACGCGCTTGCCGCGCAGATCGACCTTGCCGCTCAACGCAGCCGCCGCCGCGAGTGCGCCCGTCGGCTCGACGACGATCTTCATGCGGCTCGCGAAGAACTTCATCGCCTCGACCAGCTCGGCATCGCTCACCGTGACGATGTCGCTCACCAGTTCGCGCATCACGGCAAACGTGTAGTTGCCGAGATGCTGCGTCTGCGCACCGTCGGCGATGGTGTTCGGCGTGTCGATGTGCACGATCTCGCCGCTCTTCAGGCTGCGCTGAGCATCGTTGCCCGCTTCCGGCTCGACGCCGATCACCTCGCAAGCGGGATTGAGCGCGCGCGCTGCTGTCGCGCAGCCCGAAATCAGGCCGCCGCCGCCGACACAGACCAGCAGCACGTCGAGCGGACCCGCTTCCTCGACCAGTTCCTTGGCCGCCGTGCCCTGGCCCGCCATAACGTGCGGATGGTCGTAAGGCGGAATCAGCGTGAGACCGCGCTCGGCGGCGAGCCGCTGGCCGAGCGCCTCGCGATCCTCCGTATAGCGGTCGTAGAACACCACTTCGCCGCCATAGCCACGCGTGGCCTCGACCTTCACCGCAGGCGCGTCCTGCGGCATCACGATCACGGCCTTCATGCCGAGCAAGCGCGCCGATAGCGCGATCGCCTGGGCATGGTTGCCCGACGAGAACGCGATCACGCCCCCCGCTTTCTGCTCAGGCGTGAATTGGGCGAGCGCGTTGTAGGCGCCACGGAACTTGAAGGCGCCCATGCGCTGGAAGTTCTCGCACTTGAAGAACAGTTGCGCGCCGGTGCGCTCGTTTGCGGTGCTCGAGGTCAGGACCGGCGTGCGATGGGCGGCGTCACGGATGCGCTCGTGCGCGGCGACGACGTCGGCATAGGAAATCGGCAGTGTGCTCATGGTCGGTCTTCGTTGGGCAGGTAGGTGTAGACAGTCGAGCGCGCGACGCCGAGCGTGCGCGCCACTTCGGTGAGCGCATGGCGCAGGTCCAGCAGGCCGCGCTGCGCGAGTTCGCGTACGGCGTCGCGGCGTTGCGCGAGCGTCATGCCGGTCGGCGTGGTGTTGCGCGCGGCCGCGAAGCGCTCAAGTTCGCCGCGCACCTCGTCGAGCCGGCGCGGCGCGAGCGTCTCGCTCACCGGCAATTGCGACGGCGCGGTCTGCATCAGCTGGCTAAAGCCGGCCGTGAGCGCACCGATCAGCGACACATCCATGTTCAGACAGAGCGCAGCCACATACTCGCCCGCGCTGTTTCTCAGCCCAATCGACGTGCTCTTGGCCGCACGGCCATCGGGAAAGCGGTTCGCGTAGTTCTGCACGACGTCGGGAAAACCGGGGTCGCTGATACGCGCGAGGCCCATCTCCGTGACCGCATCGCCGACCTCGCGTCCCGACAGACTGTTCGCAATCGCGACGATCGAATGATCGGGCTTGGTCAAATCGTGCAGCACCACCTCGACGAGCGGCGCCAGCGTGTTGCCCAGCGCCTCGACGATCTTGCGGCCTTCGCGCAGCAACAGTTCGTTTTCGTGGTCGTGTTTCATGATGAATGACATTTTGACAACTACTGACAGAATGTCAATACACACCGGCGCGTGCCGAGGCGCCGCCTGAAACGGAGCTTTTTCAGCGTTTCAAAAAAATTTAAGTAAAAGCCTAAATGTTCTCTTGGACTCGCCGTTAATCGTCCGGAAGGCGAATGTAATGTGCGACAAAACCGCACGGCCTTTTAAATCCTGCCCTTATTTCAGCCCCGGATATGCAGTCATTCCCGCGCACGAGCGACAGGCCTTAAAACCTCGCAATAATCAGGGTCCGATTATCGGTGACCATGATTAACGCCAGAAACCGAATTACCGAACGGCAATGAATCACGTTTATCGAATCGTCTGGAGCGCGCGCAACGGCGCATTTCAGGTTGCATCAGAATTGACGCGGACGAACGGCGCGAAAAGCGGTGCCGTCAAGCGCCGCAGCAAGACCCCGGGACTGCGCGCACTCACGGCAGCGGTGGCTCTGGCAGCCGCACACGGCGCGCTGGCCGTCCCCGCCCAGGCGATCCTCGGCACGACGCTGGTCCCCGGGACACCCAGCTCGGCCCCCGGCTGGGACTGGACTGGCACCGACCTCACCATCGGCGGCACGCTGACGGGCACCATCAGCGGCGTCGTCAACAGCACCACCATCGGCACCATCGAGAACAATGGCTCGCTCACGACGACGGCATTCGGCATTCAAAACGTGGGCACGATCGGGCTGATCGACAACAGCGGCACGATCAACGGCGGCACCTATGGCGTGAGTAACTTCCCGAACGCCACCATCGGCGCGATCACGAACAACGGCGTCATCAAGGCATCGGGCGCCTACCACTATGGGCTCTATAACGCCGGCAGCATCGGCGAGTTGACCAACAACGGGACGATCGCGGGCACCGACACGGGCGCGGACGGCATCAAAAACACCGGCACGATCAACACCCTGACCAACGCGGCCAATGCGACCATCGCCGCGTATTTCACCGGCGTCGATACGTCCGGTACGATCGGCACGCTGACCAACAGCGGCACCATCACCGGCAACGCCGCGATGTGGAGCCACGGCACACTCGGCACCCTCACCAACAATTCGACCGGTGTGATCTCGGGTAACTACACCGGCATCGTCAATACGGCCACGATCGGCTCGCTCGCCAACAGCGGCACCATCACCGCTCCGGACTACGCGATCGACAACGCCAGCACGGGCACGATCGGCACGATCATGAATAGCGGGGTCATCGCGGGTGGCATCGCCAACGAATCGACCAACACACTCACCATCGGCGGCGGCAGCGGCACTATCTTCGGCACGCTGACCGGCTACGCCGGCTCGATCGGCTCGATCTACAGCCCGGGCGCCGACCTCGAGTTCAGCGGCGGCAACCTGCTGCTCAACGATGCGATCAACGTCGGCACGCATACCGTCTACAACAACGGAGCGACGCTGCAGGTGAACGGTCTCACGACGATCACCGGCAACTACGCGCAGAGCGCGAACGCGACGCTGCTCGTGGGCGTGACGAGCAGCGCGCTCGGCAACGGTTCGCCCGGCGACACGGGCTATGGCCGTCTCGTCGTGCAAGGCGATGCCACCATCGATGCGAACTCGGCCGTCACGCTCAAGTCGACGACGCTCGGCTACGCATTCACGGCGGGCCAGCGCTTCGTCGTGGTCGATGCGACCGGCACCGGCACCTATAACGAAGGCTCGCTCAACTATTCGATCGCTGGCCACACCGCGACGCTGACCGGGACGACCGTCAACAACGGCGGACATAGCGATCTCGTTGTGACCATTACGAATATCCAGAGCGATTCGGGCTCGGGCTCTGGTTCGGGCTCTGGTTCGGGCTCTGGTTCGGGCTCTGGTTCGGGCTCTGGTTCGGGCTCTGGTTCGGGCTCCGGCTCGGGTTCCGGTTCAACCGGCGGTGACAGCAACGGTTCGGGCTCGACCGGCGGCGACACCAGCGGTTCAGGCACAACGGGCGGCGGCACTTCCGGCGACACCTCGGGCGGCACCACCGGCGGCGACACGACGAACTCCGGTCCGACCACGCACGCCACCGTGCCCAACGCAGTCTCGTCGCTCGGAGGTCTCCTCAAGTACACCGGCGTCGCCGATGCCGGCCTGCTCAATCTCTACGACGCCACCCTCGCCGCGCTCGCGAGCGGCAACAGCGCGAGCGCAAACCGCCTCGGCCAGCAACTCGCGCCCGTGCAGACCGCGCGCGCAGCAGCGACGCCGACCTTCGATGCGCTCAACGTCGTGAGCGCCCACGTCAACGCGCTGCGCGTCGCGCAGGCGCAAGGTGCAACGGGCCTCGCCACCGGCGACGGCCCGACGCAGTGGACCACCTGGGGCCAGGCCTTCGGCGGACACGCGAGCCAGGACGCGCGCGATGACGTCGATGGCTACAGCGCGAACTACGGCGGCCTGCTGATCGGCGCCGACAAGGCCGTCGGCGCGAAATGGCGTGTGGGCGGCGTGTTCCAGTACGCGCATACCGCGATCAACAACAGCGACGACACCTCCGGCGACAGCACCGGCGTGAACGGCTATGGCCTGCTCGGCTATGCGGCCTTCGCGGGCAGCCCGTGGTACGTGAACCTGTCGGGCGGTGTGGTGCTGCAGCATTACGACACGACACGCCTCGTGACGATGCCCGGCTTCTCGGGCGCCACCAATGGCGCCTTCAACGGCCAGCAATACGTCGCGAGCGTCGAGGGCGGATACCCGCTCGCGCTAGGCAGCGCAACGCTGACACCGCTCGTGAACCTCACGTATAGCTACCTGAACCAGGGCAGCTACACGGAAACGGGTGGTAACGGCGCGGCACTGCACGTCGATAGCTCCAGTGCGAGCTCGGTGCGCAGCGCGCTCGGCGCGAAGATCGAGAAGTCGTATGAGACGTCGTATGGCGTGCTCGTCCCCGAGCTGCGCGCGCAGTGGGTGCACGAATACAACCGCACGCGGCAATCGACGGGCGCATCGTTCGCGGGCGCCGCGCCGGGCGAGACGGGCTTCACGACGGTCGGCATGACGCCGGTATCAGATCTCGCCGATATCACGCTCGGCGTGACGCTCGTGCGCGCCAACAACCTGAGCATCACCGCCCGTTACGAGTTGCAGGCGGGGGCGGGGTTTGTGTCGAATACGGGGATCGTGCGACTGCAGCAGCGGTTCTGAGTACGCCGGGGCTTTGCACCGAAACAACCATACCGCGCCGCAATGGCGCGGTATGGGTCGATGGCCCCGCGCGCAGCCGGTTTCCCCTGCTGCCTACCGTTTCCAATAGGGCTCGCGCAGCTCGCTCTTGAGGACTTTGCCTACACTCGATAGCGGCAAACGCTCGCAGAATTCGACGCTGCGCGGACATTTGTAGCCGGCGATCTGTTCGCGACAATGCGACTGAATCGATTCGAGTGTTGCCTGCGCACCCGGCTTCAATACGATCACGGCGTGCACGGACTCGCCCCACTTCTCATGCGGGATGCCGATCACGGCGCACTGCGCGACCGCCGGATGGCTCGCCAGCGCCTTTTCGACTTCCGCCGAATAAACGTTTTCGCCGCCGCTCACGATCATGTCCTTGATGCGATCGGCCAGAAAAACGAAGCCATCCTGGTCCATGTAGCCACCGTCGCCGGTATGCATCCAGCCATTGCGGATCGCCTCGGCGGTTGCTTCGGGCTTGTTCCAGTAGCCGAGCATGACGTTGGGGCCACGTGCGACGATCTCGCCCACCACGCCACGCGGCACCTCGTTGCCGTTCTGGTCGACGATCTTCAGTTCCACCAACGACACGGGTCTGCCCACCGAGAGAATCTTGCCGCTGGCGACGCCCTCGTCCGTGTGATATTCCGGCCCGAGAAAGGCTATCGCGGGGGCGAGTTCGGTCATCCCGTAGCCTTGCGTAAACGTGGCATTCGGGAAACGCGCGCGCGTGCGCGCCATCAGCGTCGGCGTCATCGGTGAAGCGCCATAACGGAAATATTCCATCGACGACAAGTCGAGTTGCGCCGCACGCACCGGATTTTGCTCGAGCCAGTCGAGACTCATCTGGATCATCGTGGGCGCGAGCAGGACATGGGTGATTCGCTCTGCGGCCATCAGCTCGATCATGCGGCCCGGATCGTACGACGCCATCGCGACATGCGTGCCGCCCGCGAGAAAAATGGCACTCATCGACGCAAGGCAGGCGAGATGGAACATCGGCATGACTTCGAGCATGACCGCGTCTTCGCTGGTGGTCCCCGCCATCAACGAATTGCAGGCTGACGAAATCAGATTCGCATGACTGAGCATCACGCCCTTCGGCACGCCCGTGGTGCCGCCGGTATAGAAAATGCCCGCAAGGTCATCGCCGTGCCGGTAGGCATCTTCCATCGGATCGCTGCCCGCGATCAGCGCCTCATAGTTCAGCATCCCCGTGGGGGTCTCGCCAGCGCCCGCGTAAATCACGTGGCGCAGGCTCGCGCATCGGGCCGCCATCGCCCGTCCGGTCTCCACGAATCGATCGTCGACGATCAGCACCGCCGTGCCGCAATCGTCGAGCGAGTACAGGATTTCCGTTGCGCTCCAACGGGTGTTCACCGGGTTGAGCACCGCGCCCGCCCAAGGGATGGCCATGTAGTACTCGATGTAACGCGCCGAATTGAGCGAGAGCATCGCGACCCGTTCGCCCTCTGCCACGCCGAGCTTGCCCAGGGCGGCCGCGAGACGCGCAACGCGATCGCCATATTCTGCGTAGGTCAGGTCGCGGCCATCGAAACGCACCGCCACCTTGTTGGGCCGCTGTTGCATCGAGCGATGCAGCGCCTGGGTCATATACACGTCAGTGTCTCCGTATTGCCAAATTCACTTGTCGGCAGGTGAAGCGACAAGCTCGAATTGCGGCAGCTTCATGTCTTGCGCAACCGCTTCGAATGTCACCTTCACTCGTTTGCCGATGCCGATGGCGCCCAGATCGGCATGCAAAATGTTCGCCATCATGCGCACGCCCTCGTCCAGTTCGACGATCGCCACGGCGTAGGGCACCCGCGTTTTGAAGGCGCTCGGCGCGCGATGGTTGATGGTATAGGTATAGATCGAGCCGTTGCCCGATACCTCTTTCCAGTCGACCTGATCGGATTCGCACGCGAGGCAGAACGGTCGCGGGAAAAATTGTCGATGACCACAGGCCTGACAGCATTGGACCAGCAGACGCTCTTCATTCGCCGCTTTCCAGTAGGCCTCGGTGATCTCCGTTGGCTGCGGCAGCGGACGTTGTACTTCGCTCATGCTCAGACTCCGAGAATCAGGGTGGTATTGCACGAGAAGACCAGCCCCGGCGCGTGACACAGCGCCAGTTCTGCCGTGGGCAGTTGACGTTCGCCGCATTCACCGCGCAGCTGCCGCACCGCCTCGATGACGAGAAACATGCCGAACATCCCAGGGTGGCCGTACGACAGTCCACCTCCGGAAGTATTGATCGGGAAGCGCCCGCCCGGTGCCAGCGCGCCATCCGCAACGAAGCTGCCGCCCTCACCGCGTTTGCAAAAGCCAAGTTCCTCGAGCGACTGAATCACGCCGATTGTGAAATGGTCGTAGATCTGAATCACGTCGATATCGCTACGCGTGACGCCCGCCATCTGGAACGCGGCATCCGCCGTTTCGGCCACGCGCGTGTCGAGCCAGTCCGCGGTGTTAAAAGGCGCGTAGTGGTGAGAATGGGATTCTGCGCTCCCCATCACATAGACCGGCTTGCCCGGCAGATCGCGGGCGCGCGGCGCCGACGTGATCACCAGCGCCCCGCCGCCATCGGTAACCAGGCAGCAATCGCGCTGGCGCAGCGGCGTGGCCATGAGCCGCGATGCCATGATCTCTTCGATACTGGTCGCCTCCCGACGATAGGCCTTCGGGTTCAGTTGCGCCCATTGGCGCGCGGCGAGCGCCACCTCGGCGAGATCGCGCGGCGTCGTGCCATATCGATGCATATGAAGCTGCGCAATCATCGCGTAGTAACCGATGGGACTGAGCTGGCCATACGGCGCCACGAATTGCCCGCGTGGCGTCGCGGGGTTATCGGCCGCCACGGCGCCGCTCTTGCGGGAGCCGTCCGAGAGCTGGGTGCTGCCATACGTGACCAGCGCCACCGAGCACATGCCCGCCGCAACGGCCGCCATCGCGTGGCGGATGTGCAGCAGATTGGACATGCCGCCGACGTTGGTCGAATCGACATAGCCGGGCTGGATGCCGAGGTACTCGGACAACTGCAGGCTGGAGAATTTGTCGTCGGTGTGGGCGAACACGCCGTCCACGTCGCGCAGCCCGAGGCCTGCGTCTTTGAGCGCCCGGTGCGCGGCCTGAGCCTGCAGTTCGAGGGCCGTTTTGCCCGGCACCTTGCCGAGGTCCGATTCCGCCACGCCGACGATCGCGATGGAGCGAGACAGATGATTTGTCATGTTGATGTCCGCGAATCGTTCAGAGGGCGCGCGCAATCACTTCGCGCATGATTTCGGAAGAGCCGCCGTAAATGCGGTTGGGGCGCACATCCGTATAGGCGCGAGCGATCGGGTATTCGCGCATATAGCCATAGCCCCCGAAGAACTGCATCAGGTCATCGATCGCACGCGTGGCTTCGCTCGCCCAATACTTGGCCATGGCGGCACCGTCGGCGCTCAGCGTGCCGTCGAGGTACTGGGCGAGGCAACTGTCCACGAAGGCACGCGTCGCACATGCATGGGTCTTGATTTCCGCAAGCTTGAAGCGGATGTACTGATTGTCGATGAGCGCCTTGTCGAACGCGCGGCGCTGCTTCACGTGCGCGAGCGTCCAGTCCAGCGCAACTTCCAGCGCAACGGTACAACGCAGCGAGATCAACAGACGCTCGCGCACGAGACCGCTCATCGCATAGCCGAAGCCCGCGTTCAACTGGCCCACCAGCATGTCGTCCGGCACGAATACATCGTCGAAGAACAACTCGGCGGTGTCCTGCGCCTTCTGGCCGACCTTGTCGAGAAGGCGCCCGCGACTGAAGCCTTGCGCGGTTGCATCGACCCAGAACAGACTGATGCCCCGCGCGCCCGCCGCCGGATCGGTCTTGGCGAAAACGAGCACGCGGTCGGCGTGATAGCCGTTGGTGATGAAGGTCTTCTGGCCGTTGAGACGATAGCCACCGTCGATTTTGAGCGCGCTGGTGCGGATCGCCTTCAGGTCGCTGCCGGCCCCCGGTTCCGTCATGGCGAGCGAACCCACCACTTCCCCGCTGGCCATCTTCGGCAGGAACGCCTGCTTCTGCGCTTCGGTGCCGAACTCCAGCAGGTAGGGCGCGACATTTTCCGAGTGCGTGGTGAAGCCGGTCACTCCGGTCACCATCGCGCGGGCGATCTCTTCGACCACGATGGCGCTGCACAGGAAGTCGCCGCCGCCGCCACCATACGTGTCGGGAACGCCGGGCAGCAGCAACCCCGCCTGCCCCGCCGCGCGCCACAGGTCGCGCGGGACGAGGCCGTCGTCCTCCCATTGCGCGTGGCCAGGCTCGATCTTGTCGGCGATGAAACGTGCAACGCTGGAGCGGTAAAGCTCATGCTCGGGCGCGAACATCGCGCGCGGTGCTTGATAAGGTGGGTCTCGTCTTGTCATACGCGTGGGTAGCCAATAGTGGGCGATGCGGTTTGTATCCGGCCTGAGCGCTACGGGGAAAGCAGAGAAGCACTCATCGTTCGCCCGGCGAAGCACGAATGTCCGCGACACCATTGCTGAGCACCACGACACCTCGTTCGAGCGCGACGACGCGAAAGCGCACCTGATCGTCGAGTCGCCAGAGTTGCGCGCGCAGTGTTTCCCCGGGCACGACCGGCGACGAGAACCTTGCAGCGAGACTGGCCAGACGCCCGGGAACGCTGGCGCAGGCATGCTTGAGAATCGCGCGTGCCGCCATGCCGTAGGTGCACAGGCCGTGCAGGATGGGACGATCGAAGCCGGCTTCGCGCGCCGCCGCGGGCAAAGCGTGGATCGGGTTGCGGTCGCCATTGAGCCGATACAGCAAGGCGGCGCTCGGCAGTGTCGGCATGTCCATTTCCACGTCGGGCTCCGTCTGCGGTACGGCGGGCAGGGTTGCGAGCGGCGCATCGCCTGGCATCGCGGCATTGGCGAAGCCGCCGTCAGCGCGACAGAATGAAACATGCTCGACCGTGGCCAGAAGCTCGCCGCCAGCATGGTCGGTAATGGTCCTTTGCGTGACCACCAGCGCCCCTTTGCCAGCGCCCTTGTCCACCACGCGACTGACCACGGTCTCGCTGCGTACCGCGCCGGCAGCGCGCGGCGACGCGTGAAAGCGCATGCGGTGTTCGCCGTGCAGAATCTGCATCCAGTCGATCCCGGTACCCGGGTCGCATGCCCACGCGCCCGGCGCCCCGACCGTCGCCAGAAACGTGGGAACGACGAGCGTGCCCGACTCGTGCACGTACTTCAGGTCGTCTTCGTCGAGTGGATCGCTGGCGATGCCGAGGCTAAGCGCATAGCGCAAGCAGTCGTTCTCGACATAGGGCGACACCTGCGAGGGGAATGCCCACTGTTTGAGCGTGTGATAGTCGATGGCCATGATGCGCGTCTCCGGTCGGGTGCCAGCCAGGGACTTTCGTGTCGAAAGTCGTCTCCGGGCGGCGCGGCTCAGCGCCATCTCGTCCGCCTGGCGGACATTAAAATCCGTTTTTATTATTACGTCGACGTTCTAACGGACGACACAGACCGCCAGAGGGATGGAAGAGCGGCGGCGAATCGTGGACACTCGCCTCCATGGCAAATCCAGACAACGAAGGCTTTATCCGTTCCTTTGCGCGCGGACTGTCCGTGATCGAAGCAATGGGCCGCAACGGCACGCACACCGTCGCCACAGTTTCGAGCGCGACCCAGCTGCCGCGCACCGTGGTGCGGCGGATTCTTTTGACGCTGTGCGAGCTGGGATTCGCTGCGGAATCGGAGGAGAAAGGCTTTCGACTGACGCCGAAAGTCCTCAATCTCGGCATGACGTATCTGACGTCGCTACCGTTCTGGGGTCACGCCCAGCGCGTGCTGGAGCATCTGTGCCTGCAGATCGGGGAATCTTGCGCGCTGGCTGTGTTCGACGGGAATGAGATGGTGTACGTCCTGCGCATACCGTCGCCGAAGGTCATGTCGCTGCGCCTCGGCATGGGCAGCCGCCTGCCGGCGTTCGCAACCGCGCCGGGACGCGCACTCCTCGCGTTCCAGGGCCAGCCGTTTCTGGATCGGTACATCGACGGAATCGAACTGAAGGCCTTCACGGCCTCAACGGTTAGCGGCAAGGAATCGCTAAAGGCCGAACTGGCATCGGTGATGCACGACGGCTACGCCTGGGTGGACGGCGAGTTCGACCGGCATATTTGTGGTTTGGCCGTACCGGTGCGCGACGAGCATCGCGATGTGGTCGCCGCCATCAGCGCGAACCTGCTGTCTGACGAGACAAGTCGCGAGCGGGCTGTAAAGGACGTCTTGCCGGCGTTGCGCGCGGCAGCCGAACAACTGTCAGGTCTTGCGCCCGCGTTTCTCGGCCCTGCGAACCGGCCGTCGTCGCGGCCGAACGGCACGGCTACCCCGGCTACGAGGTCGGCTTGAACGGCAGGTTGTTGCTGCCTTGGGCAGCGCAAAATCGCGGATGAAAAAAAACCCCACCAAATGAACTGCACCCCAAAAGTTGGACACCGATCCAACCTTTGGGGTGTTTTTCATGGCGAAGTACGATGAGCGGTTCAAACAGAAGCTAGTCGACACCTATTTGCGCGGGAGCATCAGCTTACCGGCGCTGGCCGCGCGGCATGGGATTGACTACTCGATGCTACGTCGCTGGGTTGCCGCATTTCGTCTGCACGGCAGTGCAGCGTTGCGAGGCAGATACAAATACCGTGACGCCCGCTTCAAGCTGAAAGTGGTGCAGCACATGAGGCGCGAGGGACTGTCGGCGCGGGAAGTCACGGCACTGTATGACATTCGCGATGCGGGCAGCGTCTCGCGCTGGGCACGTCTGTATGATGAGGGCGGAATTAACGCTCTGGCGCCCCGCCCGCAGGGCCGCCCCCGGAAGATGATTATCCAGCCCGACAAGCCTGCTGAAGAAAAAGCGCCCGACACGCGCACGCGCGAAGAACTGCTCAAGGAAAACGAGTACCTGCGCGCGGAGGTGGCGTACCTAAAAAAGCTCGATGCGCTGCTCAAGGCAAAGAAGCCAGCAGCGCAAAAGAAAAAACACAAATCGTGAACGGGCTCAGATCCAGGCATGCGCTTGCTGTGCTGCTGAAGGTCGCAGGACTGGCGCGCAGTACGTTTTATTACCAGTTGCACGTGCTGGAGGCCGGCGAGCGCCACCTTGAACTGAAAGACAGGATCCGTACGGTCTATGAGCGTCACAAGGGCCGCTACGGTTACCGACGCATCACGGCGGCGATCCGCAATGCTGGTCAGATCGTCAACCATAAGAGGGTGCAGCGGCTCATGGGCGAACTGCAATTGAAATCACTCGTACGCCCCAAGCGCTACCGGTCCTGGCGTGGTGAAGTCGGACGCATCGCGCCGAACCTGCTGAGCCGCGAATTCGAAGCTCAAGCACCGAATCAGAAGTGGGTCACTGATGTGACCGAATTCAATGTCAACGGTCAGAAGCTCTACCTATCACCAGTGCTGGACCTGTACAACGGCGAGATCGTGGCCTGGCAGACGGCGCGCCGCCCAAGCTTCGAACTGGTTAATGGCATGTTGAAGAAGGCGCTCGCCCGGCTGGGCAACGACGACAAACCGTTGCTGCATTCGGATCAGGGCTGGCAGTATCAGATGTCCGCCTGGCGGCGGACACTGGCCAGGTATCACGTGCAGCAAAGCATGTCGCGCAAGGGGAACTGCCTGGACAACGCGGCCATGGAAAGCTTCTTTGCCACACTGAAGTCAGAGTTCTTCCGGCTGAACCGCTTTAGCAGCATCGAGCAGTTGCAGGCAGGACTGCGACGCTACATTCACTACTACAATCACGAGCGCATCAGGCTCAAACTGAAAGGGCTGAGCCCCGTGCAATACAGGACTCAGCCCTTGGCCGCCTAGCTCTTAACTGTCCAACTTCGAGGGGTCAGTTCAAAAAGGCGGGGTTGATCTTTACCGTTTCCGTCGACAGGAAATCAGAACGGAATATCGTCATCCATCTCATCAAACCCGCCGCCAGCCGGCGCGTTCGAACGGCCTGCACCCGCACCGCCACCGCCGCCACCACTGCGCGGCGCACCACCGCCGCCCGAAGCACGGCCGCCGCCGCTACGCGGCGCCGCCTGCTCGCGGCTGTAGCCGCCGTCGTCTTCACCCATCGACGGGCCGCCGCTGCGGCCACCCAGCATCTGCATCTGGTCGGCGACGATTTCCGTCGAGTAACGGTCGGTGCCGTCCTGCGCCTGCCACTTGCGCGTGCGGATACGGCCCTCGAGATAGACCGACGAGCCCTTCTTCAGGTACTCCGACACGATTTCAGCGAGGCGGCCGAAGAACGCCACGCGGTGCCACTCGGTCATTTCCTTCATTTCGCCGGACGCCTTGTCCTTGTAGCGGTCGGTCGTCGCGAGGCGAATGTTCGCCACGGCGTCGCCGCTCGGCAGGTAGCGCACTTCCGGGTCGGCACCCAGGTTGCCGACGAGAATGACCTTGTTCACGGATGCCATGAGTTTCTCCTGTTGATTCCGTTACGGGCGTCGGCAGCGCGGCAGCCCGAGAGCGCGGCGCGCGGCCTCGCCGCGTCAATATTCGATTCGATATCAGGCGCGCCGCGGCGGCGCCTTCATATTGGCCGCGATTATAAGCCAGCACAAGACCAGTCCTGAACACGCGTAAAACACGGCACTCGGCCCGTCGATCTTGAGCAGCCAGCCGCCCGCCACACCGCCGAGCGCCAGCCCGATCGACTGCGTCGTGTTGTACACGCCGGCCGCCGCGCCCTTGCGGCTGCCAGGCGCGAGCTTCGACACGAGCGACGGCTGCGACGCCTCGAGAATGTTGAAGCCGAGGAAGTACACGAACAGGATCGCGGTCACCATCAGAATGGTATGCGTCGTAGCGCCGAGCAACAGCTGGCCGATCAGGATAAGAGCAATCGCGAGCAGCAGCACCGGTTTCATCTTGCCGCGTTTTTCGGCGGCGATGATGGCCGGCACCATCATCACGAAGGCGAGCCCCATCACCGGCAGATACACCTTCCAGTGCGAGGCGACCGGCAGGCCGGCATCGACGAGCAGACGCGGCACGACCAGAAAGAGCGCGGTTTGCGTCGCGTGCAGCACCAGCACGCCGAAATTCAGGCGCAGCAGTTCGACGTTGTGCAGCACTTCGGCGAACGGCGCGCGCACGTGCACGGGCCGCGGCGCATCGGGCACGATCCACACCACGACGCCGATCGCGAGAATCGCGAACACGCCGACGAGCGAAAAGAGCCCGCTCATGCCGAGCCAGTGGAACACGATCGGCGCGCCGACGATCGCCACGGCAAACGACACGCCGATCGAGCCGCCGACCATGGCCATCGCCTTGGTGCGGTGCTCCTCGGCGGTGAGATCGGCGATGAACGCGATGACGGCCGACGATACGGCCCCCATCCCCTGGATCACCCGTCCGACGATGATCCAGTTCATGTCGTGGGCGAACGCGGCGACGAAGCTGCCGAGCGCGAAGATCGCCAGCCCCGTCGCGATGACGGGCTTGCGCCCGATCTTGTCGGACAGGTAGCCGTAGAAGATATAGAGCAGCGACTGCGTGGCGCCATAGGCGCCGAGCGCGATGCCGACGAGCAGGACGTTGTCACCGCCGGGAATCGTTTTCGCATAGACCGAAAACACCGGCATGATCATGAACAGACCCAGCATGCGCAGCGCGAAGATCGCGGCGAGCGACACGGTCGCGCGCAACTCGGGCGCGCTCATGCGCGTGGACGTGGCAGACGGATTCGACATCGGGAACGAAATTTGTGTGGTCACCGGGGCGGCGGCGCTGACGCGCCGGGCCCGGTCTCGCGATGAGGGCGCTGCGGCGATCGAGCACCCTTCCCCGTAGGTGTCTACCGCAGGGCGCCGGCAAGCAGCGCCTTTCGGAGACCTTTTAGGGCCGTCAGCAAGCCGTAACGGCGGTCTGGAAAAGTCGTTATAGTAGCAGGTTTAGCCTCCCATCCTTCCCGCCAGGTTCATGGAACAGATCCGTATCCGTGGGGCCCGAACCCACAACCTGAAGAACGTCAATCTCGACTTGCCGCGTCACCAGCTGGTCGTGATCACCGGGCTATCCGGCTCGGGCAAGTCGTCGCTCGCGTTCGACACGCTCTACGCGGAAGGCCAGCGGCGCTACGTCGAAAGCCTTTCGGCCTACGCGCGCCAGTTCCTCCAACTGATGGAAAAGCCCGATGTGGACCTGATTGAAGGTCTGTCGCCGGCTATTTCGATCGAGCAGAAGGCGACCTCGCACAATCCGCGCTCGACGGTCGGCACGGTCACCGAGATCCACGACTATCTGCGTCTGCTCTACGCACGCGTTGGCACGCCCTACTGCCCCGACCACGAAATCGCGCTCGAAGCACAAAGCGTCTCGCAGATGGTCGACGCCGCGCTCGCGCTGCCCGAGGAAACCCGTCTGATGATCCTCGCGCCCGTGGTGGTCGACCGCAAGGGCGAGCACGCGGAGCTGTTCGAGGACATGCAGGCGCAGGGCTTCGTGCGCTTTCGCGTGCGCTCGGGAGGCGGCACGGCCAACGAAGGCGCGGCGAAGATCTACGAGGTCGACACGCTGCCGAAGCTGAAGAAGACCGAGCGCCATACGATCGACGTGGTGGTCGATCGCCTGAAGGTGCGTCCCGACATGAAGCAGCGCCTCGCGGAATCGTTCGAGACCGCGCTGCGTCTCGCCGACGGCCGCGCGATCGCGCTCGAAATGGACACCGACCGCCAGCACCTGTTCAGCTCGAAGTTCGCCTGCCCGATCTGCTCGTATTCGCTGCCCGAACTCGAGCCGCGCCTGTTCTCGTTCAACAATCCGATGGGCGCGTGCCCCGATTGCGACGGTCTCGGCCAGATCACCTTCTTCGATCCGAAGCGCGTCGTCGCGCATCCGTCGCTGTCGCTCGCGGCAGGCGCCGTGAAGGGCTGGGACCGGCGCAACCAGTTCTACTTCCAGATGCTGCAAAGCCTCGCGGCGTTCTTCGAATTCGACATCGATACGCCGTTCGAAGACCTGCCCGAGAACGTGCGCAAGATCCTGCTGTACGGTTCGGGCAAGCAGGAAATCCCGTTCTCGTACATCAACGAGCGTGGCCGCGCTTCGGTGCGCGAGCACGTTTTCGAAGGCATCATCCCGAATCTGGAACGGCGCTATCGCGAGACCGATTCGGCCGCGGTGCGCGAAGAGCTGGCGAAGTACCAGAACAACCAGGCGTGCCCGTCGTGCGAAGGCACGCGTCTGCGGCGCGAAGCGCGCTTCGTGCGCATCGGCGCGGGCGAGGATGCGCGTGCCATCTATGAAGTGAGCGGCTGGCCGCTGCGCGATTCGCTCGGCTACTTCCAGATGCTGCGGCTCGAAGGCTCCAAGCGCGAGATCGCCGACAAGGTCGTCAAGGAAATCGTCGCGCGCCTCATGTTCCTCAACAACGTCGGGCTCGACTATCTGTCGCTCGAGCGCAGCGCCGAGACGCTCTCGGGCGGCGAGGCGCAGCGCATCCGGCTCGCCTCGCAGATCGGTTCGGGCCTGACAGGCGTGATGTACGTGCTCGACGAACCGTCGATCGGCCTGCACCAGCGCGACAACGACCGCCTGATCTCGACGCTCAAGCATCTGCGCGACCTCGGCAACTCGGTGATCGTCGTCGAGCACGACGAGGACATGATCCGCATGGCCGACTACGTGGTCGACATGGGACCGGGTGCCGGCGTGCACGGCGGCATGGTGATCGCCCAGGGTACGCCACAGGAAGTCGAGGCCGATCCGGCGTCGATGACGGGCCAGTATCTATGCGGCGCGCGCACCATCGAATACCCGGACGAGCGCGCCGAGCCCGACGAGCGCCGCCTGCGCATCATCGAGGCATACGGCAACAACCTGCGCCACGTGACGCTCGACTTGCCCGTGGGTCTGCTGACCTGCGTGACCGGTGTGTCCGGTTCGGGTAAGTCCACGCTCATCAACGACACGCTCTATCACGCTGTGTCGCAGCATTTGTACGGTTCGTCGACGGAGCCCGCGCCGTTCGAGGCGATCGAAGGCCTCGAACACTTCGACAAGGTCATCAACGTCGACCAGTCGCCGATCGGGCGCACGCCGCGCTCGAATCCGGCCACCTACACGGGCCTCTTCACGCCAATCCGCGAGCTGTTCGCAGGCGTGCCGGCGGCCAAGGAGCGCGGCTACGAATCGGGCCGCTTCTCGTTCAACGTGAAGGGCGGCCGCTGCGAAAGCTGCCAGGGCGACGGCGTGCTCAAGGTCGAGATGCACTTCCTGCCCGACGTCTACGTCCCGTGCGACGTCTGCCACGGCAAGCGCTACAACCGCGAGACGCTCGACGTGCTCTACAAGGGCAAAAATATCAGCAACGTGCTCGACATGACCGTCGAGCAGGCCCACGACTTCTTCAAGGCCGTGCCGGTGGTCGCGCGCAAGCTCAAGACGCTGCTCGATGTCGGCCTCGGCTATATCCGGCTCGGCCAGTCGGCGACCACGCTCTCGGGCGGCGAGGCGCAGCGCGTGAAGCTCTCGCTCGAACTTTCGAAGCGCGACACCGGCCGCACGCTGTATATACTCGACGAACCGACCACCGGTCTGCACTTTCACGACATCGCGCTGCTGCTCGAAGTGATCCACCGGTTACGCGACCAGGGCAATACGGTCGTGATCATCGAGCATAATCTCGACGTAATCAAAACCGCCGACTGGGTCATCGACCTCGGTCCGGAAGGCGGTGCGGGCGGCGGCCAGATCGTCGCACAAGGCACGCCCGAGCAGGTCGCCGCATCGAAGGCGAGCTTCACGGGCCGCTACCTCGCTCCGCTGCTGCAGCGCTCGCTCGCGTCCGCCACGGCCACGAAGTGAGCCGGCACCCACGGGCTTAGGAGACTCAAAACAAGATGGCCAAGCGCAACGAAGCGTCGGACGACAAACAAGTGCGCGACCTGCGCCCCCGCGCGGTGAGGCTGACCAGCGACATGAGTCTGCCGAAGCTCTCGGCGGTCGAGATCGGCAGCTACGTGGTCGCGCTCCTCGGCATGTGGGCGGTGCTGCAGTTGAACCTGCTCGGCGCGCTGCTCGCCGGCATGCTGGTCTACCAGCTCGTCCATACCATCTCGCCGCTCATCGAGCGGCGCATGTCGAGCCAGCGTGCGCGCTGGATAGCGGTCGTGCTGGTGTCGGCGGTGATCGTCGGGGTGCTCACGGGCATCACGATCGGCATCATCGAGCATTTCGAGGACGACGTGCCGAGCGTGCAGAAGATGCTCACGCAGATGATGGCGTTCGTCGACCAGGCGCGCGGCCGTATCCCCGATGCCGTGGCGGCCTATCTGCCCGTCGACGTCGACCAGATGAAGATCAAGGCCTTCGCGCTCATGCACGAGCACGCGAACCAGCTCCAGCAAGGCGGCAAGAGCGCGGCGCGGATCTTCGGGCATATCGTGATCGGCATGATCATCGGCGCGATCATCGCGATCGGCGCGCAGCGCAACACCCAACGCTTGCCGCTCTCGACGGCGTTCGTCGCACGCGTGGCGCGCTTTGCCGATGCGTTCCGGCGCATCGTGTTCGCGCAGGTCAAGATCTCGGCGATCAACACCGTGTTCACGGGCCTGTTCCTGCTGATCGGCCTGCCGCTCTTTCACTCGCCGCTGCCGCTCGCCAAGACGCTCGTCGTCGTGACGTTCATCGTGGGTCTCTTGCCCGTGATCGGCAACCTGATCTCCAACACGCTGATCGTCGCGATCGCCATGACCGTGGGGCTGCCCGCCGCGATCACGTCGCTCGTGTTCCTGATCCTGATCCACAAGCTCGAATACTTCCTGAACGCGCGCATTGTCGGCGGCCAGATCGAGGCGCGTACGTGGGAATTGCTGGTGGCGATGCTGGTGATGGAAGCCGCGTTCGGCATTCCGGGCGTGATCGCCGCGCCGATCTTCTATGCGTATATCAAGCGCGAGCTGATTTACCTGCGGCTGGTCTAAACGTGGTGCTTGCGCGCAGCGCCACGGCTGCGCGCATGTTCGATCAGCGGAACACTACCGTCTTGCTGCCGTTGAGCACCACACGATGCTCGACGTGCCACTTCACCGCGCGCGCGAGCGTCACGCATTCGACGTCGCGGCCGATCGCCGTCAATTGATCCGGCGTCATGCTGTGATCGACGCGCTCCACTTCCTGCTCGATGATCGGGCCTTCGTCGAGATCGGTCGTCACATAGTGCGCGGTCGCGCCGATCAGCTTCACGCCGCGGTCGAACGCCTGGTAATAAGGCTTCGCGCCCTTGAAGCTCGGCAGGAACGAATGATGGATGTTGATCGCGCGGCCCGCGAGCTTGTCGCACAGCTGCGGCGAGAGGATCTGCATGTAGCGCGCGAGCACGACGAGGTCCGCCTCGTGACCGTCGATCACCTCGAGCACGCGCGCTTCCTGCGCGGCCTTCGCCTCGGGCGTGCCGCCGAGCAGCGGGAGGTGATGGAACGGAATGTTGTAGCTCGCGGCGAGCTGATAGAAGTCCTTGTGGTTCGAGATGATCGCCGGGATCTCGATCGGCAGTTGGCCGGTGCGATAGCGGAACAGCAAGTCGTTCAAGCAGTGGCCGATCTTCGACACCATGATCACGACGCGCGGCTTCACGTCGGCGTCATGCAGCTCCCAGTTCATGCCGAACTGCTCGGCGAGCGGAGCGAATGCGACGCGCAGGCCGTCGAGGCCGGGACTGCCGCCGACCTGCTGGAAATGCACGCGCATGAAGAACTCGCCGGTGTGGCTGTCGCCGAATTGCGCCGAGTCGAGAATATTGCTGCCGCGCTCGAACAGGAAACCCGACACGGCATGCACGATGCCCGGCCGGTCGGCGCACGACAATTTCAGAATAAAGCTTTGTTCGGTCGACATGACCCTGGTTACTCCCTTCAATCCTTGGTGATTCAGAACGCGGGCGGCTCGAACAGCGCCGCGATACCTTCGCAGGCCTCTTCATCGATCCAGCGCCGGCGCAGCAGACAGTCGAGCGTCGCGAGACCCGCATCGACGGTCAGCAAGTCCTCTTCGATCCAGCGCGCCACGTCGCCAATGCGCGCGAGCCGATGCTCGCCGACTTCGCCGTCCTGGTTGTGCGGTGTGAAGTCCTCAGGCAGCGCGAGATCGTAGACGAAGATCTGCTCGGCCTGCGTGCCTTCGGGCAGCGACTGCAGCACGTGCACGGTGCGGCCCGCCAGCGCGCGCGCCGCGATGGGCTGCGCGATGCCCGCCTCTTCCCAGCACTCCTTGACGATCGTGGCCTCGATGCCGAAGCCCCAGCCGATGCCGCCCGCGACGACGTTGTCGAGCATGCCGGGGTCGGTGGCCTTGGTGTCGCTGCGCCGCGCTATCCACAACTGCGGCGCGCGATCCGCATATTCTACGACGCCGTTCAGATGGACCGCATAGGTCATGGTTCCGAAAAAGCGCGACGCGGCGCGCTCGATATAGGCGAGCGGCGGCGCATCGAACGCATTGCGGATTGCGTAGGTTTCGTCGCGCCAGCCGGGGATGCGCCCCTCGGCCGCGAGCGCGCCGATCACGGCGCCGAGCGCGGCGCTGCGCGTCGTGGCGTCGTCGAGTTCGGGGTTGAGGACGATACGCGCGCCGTCGTGCTGAAAGACCTCGGGCCAGCGCGCGAGCGCCGGCGCATCGGCGGCACGGATCCAGCCGACCCGCTCGGCGCCGATCCAGAACGGCAAATGGGCGCGCACATCGAAACGGCGCGCGGCAATGATGCAGGGCAGGCTCATGACAGACTCACTTGGCCGCCTCAGTCGCGCAGCGCGACGCGGATGCCGATCGCGATGAAGGTGATGCCCGCGAGGCGGTCGAGCCACACACCCGCGCGCGGACGGCGCTTGAGCCAGCCGCCGATCGCGCCCGCGCATACGCCGAACAGCGAAAACACCACCACCGTCTGCAGCATGAAGATGAGGCCGAGTTCGAGCATCTGCAGCGTGACCGGCTGCGCGCCGTGCGGATCGACGAACTGCGGCAGGAACACGACGAAGAACAGCGTCACCTTCGGGTTCAGCATGTTGCCGAGCACGCTCTGGCGGAAGATCGTCGTGAGCGGCTGACGCGGACGGTCGGCGGCGCTCGCGAGCCCCTGGCTGCGCAGCGCCTTGATGCCGATCCACACCAGATAGGCCGCGCCCGCGAGCTTGAGCACCTGGAACGCGAGCGGCGACGAGCGCAGCAAGGCGGCGATGCCGAGCGTCGCGAGCGTCGTATGGAACGTCACGCCGGCCGCGAAGCCGAGCGCCGACACGAGCCCGGCCGCACGTCCCTGCGAAATGCCGCGCGCGAGCACCTGCAGGTTGTCGGGCCCAGGCGCGAAGGTGATCGCGAGCGATGTCGCGAGGAACAGCAGGAAATTCGGCATGCAGCGCTCCCTTTGATGACCTTTGATGACAGTCTCAGTGACCGCTGAACGAGGTCACGGTGAAGAGCGGCAGCCCCGCATCGGCGATCAGCTTCGAGCCGCCGAGATCGGGCAGGTCGATGATCGCGGCCGCCTCGACCACCTCGGCGCCGAGCCGCTCAAGCAGTTGCTTGCCGGCCAGCATGGTGCCGCCGGTCGCGATCAGGTCGTCGACGATCACGACGCGCGAGCCCGGCGCGCACGCGTCTTCGTGGATCTCGACGGTCGCGCTGCCGTATTCGAGCGTGTACGTTTCGGCGACCGTCTTGTACGGCAGCTTGCCGGTCTTGCGAATCGGAATGAAGCCGAGGTTCAGCTCGTAGGCAACGATCGGCGCGATGATGAAGCCGCGCGCGTCGAGCCCGGCGACATAGTCGAGCTTCGCGTCGATATAGCGCTGCACGAACAGGTCGATCAGCACCCGCAGCGCCTTCGCGTTGCCAAGGAGTGGCGTGATATCGCGGAACTGCACGCCCGGCTGCGGCCAGTCGGGCACCGTGCGAATCTGGCTCTTCACGAACTGCGCGGCATCGGCACTCGCGTTCGCAGGGGCGTGGGACATGATTTCTCCAGCTTCAAAGAGATAGGTGACGGCACGCTCGCCACAGGGCGTTTGGCAAGCGCCGACCGCCGGATCGCCGGCCGCCGGTTCGCCGGCCGCTCAGCCTGCCGCGCTGGCGCGGCGGTGCCGCGACAGCCGCTCCTCGGCTTCGGCCAGCTGCTCGGGCAGCCCGCGCAGCACGACGATATCGGCCGCGCGCAGCCGCGTTTCGGGATCGGGCTCGACACCGCGGATGCCATGGCGGCGGATCGCGGTCACTTCGACGCCGATATCGGCGAGGCCCAGTTCCGCGAGCGTGCGCCCAACGGCGTCGGCACGCGGATCGACCGGCACAGATTGTAGCCGCACCTGCTCGTGACCGTCGTCGCCCGCGTCGTCGGTGCCGCGGAAATAACCGCGCAGCAGGCTGTATCGTTCGTCGCGCAATTCCTCGACGCGCCGCACCACGCGCCGCATCGGCACGCCCATCACGACCAGCATGTGCGAGGCCAGCATCAGACTGCCCTCGACGATCTCGGGAATCACCTCGGTCGCGCCGGCGGCGAGCAGGGTTTCGAGGTCGGCGTCATCGACGGTGCGCACGATCACGGGCAGCGTCGGCTCGAGTTCGTGGATGTGGTGCAGCACGCGCAGCGCCGACTGCGTGTTCGCGTACGTGATCGCGATCGCCGCCGCGCGGTGGATACCGGCTGCGGCCAGCGCCTCGCGGCGCGCCGCATCGCCGAACACGACCGACTCGCCCGCCGCTGCTGCCGCCGTGACACGATCCGGGTCGAGATCGAGGGCGACATAGGACAGGCCCTCGCCTTCGAGCATGCGAGCCAGGTTCTGCCCCGAGCGCCCGAACCCGCAGATGATCACGTGACCGCTTTGCTTGATGCTCTGCGTCGCGATGCGCGTCATCGTCAGCGACTGCTGCATCCATTCCGTCGAGGACAGCCGCAGCACGATGCGATCGGCGTTCTGGATCAGGAACGGCGCGGCGAGCATCGACAGCAGCATCGCGGCGAGGATCGCCTGCAACAGCGTCGGATCGACGAGATGCTTGTCGAGGATCAGATTAAGCAGCACGAAACCGAATTCGCCGGCTTGGGCCAAGCCGAGCGCCGTGCGCATCGCAACGCCGGGCGACGCGCCGAAGAGCCGCGCGAGCCCCGTGATCATCACCGCCTTGAGCAGCACCGGCCCGACGACGAACGCCGCGACCAGCAGCGGATGCTGCCAGATCACGTGCGGGTTGAGCAGCATGCCCGTCGTCACGAAGAAGAGGCCGAGCAGCACGTCGCGAAACGGCTTGATGTCCTCCTCGACCTGATGACGATACGGCGTCTCGGCGATCAGCATGCCCGCGATGAACGCGCCGAGCGCGAGCGAGAGTCCGAACTTGTCGGTGATGAAGGCCGCGCCGAGCGTGACGAGCAGCACGTTGAGAACGAACAGCTCTTGCGAACGGCGCCGCGCGACGACGTGAAACCAGCGCGTCATGAAGCGCTGCCCGACGATCAGCAGCAGCGCCAAAGCGAAGACGATCTTGACGGCCGCGAGCCCGAGCGACTCGACGAGCGACTCCGAGTCGCCGCCGAACGCCGCGATGATGATGAGCAGCGGCACCACGGCCAGATCCTGGAACAGCAGCACGCCGAAGATGTTGCGGCCATGCTCGGACTCGATCTCGAGGCGCTCGGCGAGCAGCTTGCTCACGATGGCGGTCGACGACATCGCCAGCGCGCCGCCGAGCGCGACGCTCGCCTGCCACGTGATGTGCACCCAGTGCTCGACCAGCAGCCCCAGCACGAGCGCGAACGCAATGGTGCCGAGCACCTGCAGCAGGCCGAGACCGAACACGGCCCGCCTCATCGAGCGCAGCTTGGTGAGCGAGAACTCGAGCCCGATCGAGAACATCAGGAATACGACGCCGAACTCGGCCAGATGCTGGGCGCCCTGCGAATCGGGCACGATGCCGAGCGCGCGCGGCCCGACGAGGATGCCGACGCTCAGATAGCCGAGCATCGGCGGCAGATTGAGCGAACGGAACAGCACGACGCCGACCACCGAAGCGAGCAGCAGGAACAGCGTCATTTCCAGCGGGGAGATCATCGTGAAAAGCGTCCTCGTTCGTCTGCGGAACCCGCGCGCGACGCCGGGGCCGGAAAACAACGAACAAGCGACGAACCAGGCACGGAGACGGCGCTTCGACGAGGGGAATCCGGGGGGCGCTGCAAGATTGAGCGGCGGGCGATGCCAGCCGCCGGCTTGCCGTCCGTGCTGCGAGGGGGTGCCGGCGCGGCGAACAAACGCCTTTGCTATACTCCGCGCATGATAGCGAAAATCAATGGCGACCGGGCACTCGCGCTCGCTCGCGACGTGCTGGACATCGAAGCTGACGCCGTGCGCGGGCTTCGCGACCGGCTGGACGAAGGCTTCGTCCGCGCAGTCGATTTGATCCTCAGTTGCCGCGGACGCGTCGTCGTTTCCGGCATCGGTAAATCGGGCCATGTTGCCCGCAAAGTCGCCGCGACACTGGCCTCCACCGGCACGCCGGCGTTCTTCGTCCATCCGGCCGAAGCGAGTCACGGCGACCTCGGCATGGTCACCGCCGACGACGTCTTCATCGGCCTGTCGAACTCGGGTGAATCGGAAGAGCTGGTGGCGATCCTGCCGCAGGTGAAGCGCCTCGGCGCGAAGCTGATCGCGATGACGGGCCGGCCGGCCTCGTCGCTCGCGCAGCTCGCCGACGTGCACCTGAACGCCGGTGTCGAAAAGGAAGCGTGCCCGCTCAACCTCGCGCCCACCGCGAGCACGACGGCGGCGCTCGCGCTCGGCGACGCGCTCGCGATCGCGGTGCTCGACGCGCGCGGCTTCGGCGCCGACGATTTCGCGCGCTCGCATCCGGGCGGCGCGCTCGGCCGGCGTCTGCTCACTTACGTCCACGATGTGATGCGCACGGGCGACCAGGTGCCGAAGGTCGTCGAAGGCGCCACGGTGCGCGACGCCCTCTTCCAGCTCACCGACAAGCGCATGGGCATGACCGCGATCATCGACGCGAACGAGCGCGTGACCGGTATCTTCACCGACGGCGACCTGCGCCGCGTGCTCGAACGCGTGGGCGATTTCCGCGAGCTGCCGATCAATTCGGTGATGACGCACAGCCCGCGCACGATCGGGCCCGATCATCTTGCTGTCGAAGCCGTGGAACTGATGGAGCGCCACAGGATCAACCAGATGCTGGTCGTCGATGCAGCGGGCAAGCTGATCGGCGCGCTCAACATGCATGACCTGTTCTCGAAGAAGGTGATCTGATGGCCGAACTGAATGCCACCGCACGGGCTGCCCGCGTGCGCCTGATGATTTTCGACGTCGATGGCGTCCTGACCGATGGCGGCCTGATGTTCACCGGCAACGGCGACACCATGAAGGTGTTCAACTCGCTCGACGGCCACGGCGCGAAGCTGCTGCGCGAAGCCGGCATCGACACGGCGATCATCACCGGCCGCCGCTCGGACATCGTCGCGGTGCGCGCGAAGGAACTGCGCATCACGCACCTGTTCCAGGGCGTCGAGGACAAGCGCGTCGCGTTCAAGCAGTTGCTCGCCGACACCGGCCTCACGGCCGACCAGTGCGGCTACATGGGCGACGACTGGCCCGACTTGGCCGTCATGCTCCAGTGCGGCTTCGCCGCAGCGCCCTCGAGCGCCCACGCGGAAGTGCTCGCACGCGTGCACTGGGTGAGCGAGGCACGTGGCGGCCACGGCGCCGTGCGCGAAGTGAGCGAATTGCTGCTGCGCGCGCAGAACCAGTATGACGCCCTGCTCGCGCAAGCCTGCGCGGCCGACGAGCAATGAACCAGAAGTTCCGCCTCACGTCGCTGATCCCGCTCGTCGCAGTGGCGGCGCTCGCGCTCGCGACCTGGTGGCTGCTGCAGGCCACGTTGCCCCAGCAGGGCCAGGCGCCGCTCAAGCCGAAGACGCACACGCCCGACTATTTCGCCGACGACTTCTCGGTGTCCGAGCTCGACCAGTCGGGTGCGACCCAGTACCGTCTGACGGCCAAGCACCTCACGCACTACGAGGACAACGAGGTGAGCGACCTGACGCTGCCGGCCATCCGCGCGTTCCAGCCGGGCAAGCCGATCGTCACCGCCACCTCGCTGCGCGGCACCGTGAACGGCGACGTGTCGATCGTCGATTTGTACGACAACGCGAAGATCCTTCGTGCGGCGGGTTTCGGCGATCCGGAGATGCAGGCGGACTCCGAACATTTCCGCGTGTTCGTGAACGACGATGTGATCGAGACCGAAAACCCGGTTAAACTTCGTCGCGGCCTGTCGGTCATGACGGCCACCAACGGCATGAACTACAACAACGTCACCCGGGCCATCCAGCTCTTCGGCAACGTCCGTGGGGCCATCGCTCCGGCTGACTCCGGCGGCTCGTCCTGATACCCGGGCCGTCCAATCCAGGCGTGACTGCATGAAAGAATCGCTCCCCCGTCCTCTTCGGCCCACGCGCGCCGGCGCCCTGCGCGAAAGCCGCGCCGCCCGCCTGCTGCGCGCGGCGCTGGCCGCGCTCGCCGTGGCGCTGCCGCTCGCCGGCATGGCGCCCGCCGCGCACGCCGAGCGGGCCGACAAGGACAAGCCGCTCAACATCGAAGCGGACAACATGACGTACGACGACTTGAAGCAACAGACCATCTTCACGGGTCACGTCGTCGCCACCAAGGGCACCATCCTGATCAAGGCCGACAAGCTCGTCGTCACCCAGGATCCGCAGGGCTATCAATACGCGACCGGTACGGTTGCGCCCGGCGCAACCCCGCTCGCCTACTTTCGCCAGAAGCGCGAAGGTCTCGACGAATACGTGGACGGCGATGCCGAGCGTATCGACTACGACGGCAAGCAGGATCTGACGACGCTCACGACGCGCGCCACGGTGCGCCGTCTGCAGGGCCTCTCGACCGTGGTGGACCAGGTGCACGGCAGCGTCATCACGTATGACGGCCAGAACGACTTCTACACCGCGAAATCCGGCAAGGACGTCGCCGGCCCGGGCAATCCGTCGGGCCGCGTGCGCGCCATGCTCTCGCCGCGCAACAGCGGCGCGCAACCGCTCACGGGCGCGTCCGCCACGCTCGCTCCGGCAACGACGCTGCAGGGAGCGCCGCAACAGTGAAAGTGAACGCTCTCCACAACCGTCAGCCGGCCGGCACCTCCAGCTCGCTCGTCGTGCGCAACCTGAAGAAGCGTTATGGCTCGCGTACCGTCGTCAAGGACGTGTCGCTCGACGTGAAGAGCGGCGAGGTGGTCGGCCTGCTCGGACCGAACGGCGCGGGCAAGACCACTTCGTTCTACATGATCGTCGGACTCGTGCCGCTCGATGCCGGTGAAATCGAACTGGATGGCCAGTCCATCGCGCTCTTGCCGATCCACAAGCGCGCCTCGCTCGGCCTGTCGTACCTGCCGCAGGAAGCCTCGGTGTTCCGCAAGCTCAGCGTCGAGGAAAACATCCGCGCAGTGCTCGAATTGCAGGTGGACGGCAACGGCAAGCGTCTCTCGAAAGACGTGATGACCGAGCGCGCCGAAGCGCTGCTCGACGAACTGCAGATCGCCCATCTGCGCGAGAATCCGGCGCTTTCGCTGTCGGGTGGCGAACGGCGGCGCGTCGAAATCGCGCGTGCGCTCGCGACCGATCCGGCCTTCATCCTGCTCGACGAACCGTTCGCCGGCGTGGACCCGATCGCGGTGCTGGAAATCCAGAAGATCGTGAAGTTCCTCAAGCAGCGCAACATCGGCGTGCTGATCACCGATCACAACGTGCGCGAGACGCTCGGCATCTGCGACCACGCGTACATCATCAGCGACGGGACGGTCCTTGCGGCCGGCGCCCCGGGCGACATCATCGAAAACGAAAGCGTGCGCCGCGTGTATCTCGGCGAACACTTCCGCATGTAAGACCTCCGACCCGGGCCGCCCTCGCACAAGTCATCGCGAGGACCTTCGGCCCGGTCGATGCACTCCCCCACCGGTTTAGAATCGACCCCCATTAGTGCGGCACGACGGCCGCGCCGACGGCGCGGTCGAGCCTTTTGCAAGGCCCGCGCACGCGCTACGCCGTGCGGGTGACGCGTCCGTGAATTGCCGGCATTGCAGGTATCGTCTGCGTGGCAAACTCTTTACAATGGTTCGCATACCGCCATGAAAGCCAGCCTACAACTTCGCCTCTCGCAGCATCTTGCGCTGACCCCTCAACTGCAACAGTCGATCCGGCTGCTGCAGTTGTCGACGCTTGAACTGCAGCAGGAAGTGGCCACGGCGATCGCGCAGAACCCGCTGCTGGAGAACGACGACGACTGGATCGCCAGCCCGCTGCGCGTGGCCGGCGACGGCTCGTTGATCGCGCAGCCGCCGCAGTCGGCAGGCCAGGACATGCAGTCCAACGGTTCGAGTTCGTCCTCGTCCAGTTCGGGCGAGTCCGGCGACGGCGAGCCGCAGGGCGTCGACGAATACAACGGCCTCGGCTCGGATACCAACGGCGACTCGAGCCAATGGAATCTCGACGACTACGGCCGCTCGGGCAACGCATCGGACGACGACGATCTGCCCCCGCTGCAAATCCACGAATCGACCACCACGCTGCGCGATCACCTGATGGCGCAATTGCGCGTCACCCAAGCGAGCCTGCGTGATCGCGCGCTCATCACGTTCCTGATCGAGTCGCTCGACGACGACGGTTATCTCAGCGCGTCGTATGCGGAAATTCTTGCGGATCTGCCCGACGAACTCGAAGTCGACGAAGACGAACTCAACGCGGCGCTCGCGCTGCTGCACAGTTTCGATCCGGCGGGCGTGGGCGCACGTTCGGCCTCCGAATGTCTGAAGCTGCAGTTGCTGCGCGTCAATTCGTCGCCCAACCGCACGCTCGCGCTGGAGATCGTGTCGAACCACCTGGAACTGCTTGCCACGCGCGATTTCACGCGCTTGCGCAAGCATCTGAAGGCAAACGACGACGAACTGCGCGACGCCCAGACGCTGATCCGCTCGCTCGAACCGTTTCCGGGCGCAGCCTACGGCAAGGCCGAGGCCGACTACGTCGTGCCCGACATCATCGTGCGCAAGGCGGGCCAGGGATGGCACGCAGAACTGAATCCGGAAGTGGTGCCGAAGCTGCGCATCAACCATCTGTACGCGAATATCCTGCGCAACAATCGGGGCGACCCCAATAGCGGCTCGCTGCGTCAACAGCTGCAGGAAGCGCGCTGGCTGATCAAGAATATCCAGCAGCGTTTCGAGACGATCTTGCGTGTCGCGCAGGCTATCGTCGAGCGTCAGAAGAACTATTTTGTGCACGGCGAAATTGCAATGCGCCCCTTGGTTTTGCGGGAAATTGCTGATACGCTGGGCCTACACGAATCAACTGTCTCGCGTGTGACAACCGGCAAGTACATGCTCACCCCATTCGGGACGCTTGAATTTAAGTACTTCTTCGGATCGCACGTGTCGACGGACACGGGGGGCGCGGCCTCGTCAACGGCCATTCGCGCTCTCATCAAACAACTGATAGGAGCTGAGAACACCAAATCTCCTCTTTCAGACAGCCGCATTGCCGAACTGCTCGCGGAGCAGGGTTTCGTGGTCGCGCGACGAACCGTCGCGAAGTATCGCGAAGCGCTGAAGATCCCGGCAGTGAATCTGCGTAAGTCTCTTTAGCCCGCCCTGGTTTTGCCAGACGGGCATTTTCCGGCCGCGGCGCCAGTTGGCGAAGATGGCCGGCCGAGGTGTACCGTCGTCGTCGGCCTCCGGGGGAGCCACACGCACGGCCAGTCGACCGGCATTGACGCGTTCCTGTGCGAAGGGCGGCCATTAGCCTGGAGAAGCACTATGAATCTGAAGATCAGTGGACACCATCTCGAAGTCACGCCAGCGTTGCGAGAATACGTGATCACCAAACTGGACAGGGTGCTAAGGCATTTCGATCAGGTAATCGATGGCAGTGTGGTCCTCTCGGTCGACAATCATAAGGAAAAGGATAAGAGACAGAAGGTTGAAGTGAACCTTCATCTGAAGGGCAAGGATATCTTCGTGGAAAGCTGTAACGGCGACCTCTATGCGGCCATCGACCTCGTCATCGACAAGCTCGATCGCCAGGTGGTCCGCCACAAGGATCGTCTGCAAGGGCATCAACACGAGGCACTCAAGCATCAGCCCGCAGCACCGATTGAAATTCCGCCGCAATAGGCGGCCGCGCCCACCCCAGGGCGCCCAGAAAACCGCCCGCTTTGCCGGGCGGTTTTTTGTGGCCGACCGGGTCGCGCGACTGTCCTGGTAATGCCAGATATGCATGGCGCATCGCACCATCGGCGCTCACGCTTGTTCTATAATGATCGCGTCAGTTTGGGGCCGTTTAGGCCCTGAAGCCGAAAATGACGGACTTCGCAACCGTCGTCGCCTGCGAAATCCGTCGACCATGGAACATCCGCCAACCGTCAGGGTGAGGAGCATTCAGGCCACGTTTTCGCCTGCCAACATGAATCGTTTAGCCAAAATACTTCCCCTCGAGAACGTCGTCGTCGGACTGTCGGTCACCAGCAAGAAACGCGTCTTCGAACAAGCTGGCCTGATCTTCGAAAACCAGAACGGTATTGCGCGCAGCACGGTCACCGACAACCTCTTTGCGCGCGAACGCCTCGGCTCCACCGGCCTCGGTGAGGGTGTGGCGATTCCGCACGGCCGCATCAAGGGTCTCAAGCAACCGCTCGCCGCCTTCGTGCGTCTTGCCGAGCCGATCCCGTTCGAAGCGCCCGACGGTCAGCCCGTCTCGCTCCTGATCTTCCTGCTCGTGCCCGAACAGGCCACGCAGCAGCACCTCGAAATCCTGTCCGAGATCGCCCAGCTGCTATCCGACCGCGATACGCGCGAGCGCCTGCACACGGAAGAAGATCGCGAAACATTGCATCGCCTGCTCACCCAGTGGCAACCTTGAAGGATGGCGCACGCGCCGGCGCGGCCCGTACGGCCGCGCAGCTGCCGCGCACCTGAACCTCGCGCCTGAAGGCCGGCTTGGCGCCGGCCCACAACGGAGTCACGGACTCATGGACACCTCGAGCATCAACGCCCAAAGCATCTTCGACGACAACGCCGCCACGCTGAAGCTGAGCTGGCTGACCGGGCATGAGGGCTGGGAGCGCGGCTTCTCGGCCGAAACGGTGAGCACCGCGACGTCGAGTGCCGATCTCGTGGGCCACTTGAATCTGATCCACCCGAACCGCATCCAGGTGCTCGGCGACGCCGAGGTCAACTACTACCAGCGGCAAACCGACGAAGACCGTTCGCGCCACATGGCCGAACTGATCGCTCTCGAACCGCCGTTCCTCGTGGTCGCCGGCGGTGTCGCCGCGCCGCCCGAACTGGTTCTGCGCTGCACGCGTTCGTCCACGCCACTGTTCACGACGCCGATGTCGGCGGCCGCCGTGATCGACAGTCTGCGCCTCTACATGTCGCGCATCCTCGCGCCGCGTGCGACGCTGCATGGCGTGTTCCTCGACATCCTCGGCATGGGCGTGCTGCTCACCGGCGACTCCGGCCTCGGCAAGAGCGAGCTGGGCCTTGAACTGATCAGCCGCGGCCACGGCCTCGTCGCCGATGATGCCGTCGACTTCGTGCGGCTCGGCCCCGATTTCGTCGAGGGCCGCTGCCCGCCGCTGCTGCAGAACCTGCTCGAAGTGCGAGGCCTCGGCCTGCTCGACATCAAGACGATTTTCGGCGAAACCGCAGTGCGCCGCAAAATGAAGCTCAAGCTGATCGTGCAACTCGTGCGCCGTCCGGACGGCGAGTTCCAGCGCCTGCCGCTCGAAAGCCAGACCGTCGATGTGCTCGGCCTGCCGATCAGCAAGGTCACCATCCAGGTGGCGGCCGGGCGCAACCTCGCCGTGCTCGTCGAAGCCGCCGTGCGCAATACGATCCTGCAACTGCGCGGCATCGACACGCTGCGCGACTTCATGGACCGCCAGCGCCTCGCGATGCAGGACCCGGACAGCCAGTTCCCCGGCAAGCTGATCTGAGCCGGCGCGCCACTCCCGACACGCCGGAGAACCCGCTACTACACGCCAATGCTGGTGCTATGATGGTCGCAACGGAATTTTCCTCGGTCCCATGCGTATCATTCTGATCACCGGCATCTCCGGCTCCGGCAAGTCGGTCGCGCTGAACGCGCTCGAAGATGTAGGGTACTTCTGCGTCGACAATCTGCCGCCGCGCTTTTTGCCCCAGCTCGCGGACTACCTCGGCGCCGACGGCTACGAGCGCCTCGCGGTCGCGATCGACGCGCGTTCGAGTTCGTCGTTCGAAGACATGCCGCAGATGATCCGCGACCTGCGGCACGTGCACGATGTGCGCGTGCTGTTCCTGAACGCGAGCACCCAGGCGCTGATCCAGCGCTTCTCCGAAACGCGCCGCCGCCACCCGCTCTCCGGTTCCACGGCACACGATGCCGATGTCGGCATGCTCAAGTCGCTCGAAGAGGCCATCGAGCACGAGCGCGAACTCGTCGCGAATCTCGCCGAGTTCGGCCATCAGGTCGATACGAGCAATCTCAGTGCGAATGCGCTGCGTGCATGGGTCAAGGTGTTCGTCGAGCAGGAACGCGGCTCGCTCTCGCTCACGTTCGAATCGTTCGGTTTCAAGCGCGGCGTGCCGCTCGACGCGGACTACGTGTTCGACGTGCGCACGCTGCCTAATCCGCACTACGACAGCCGCCTGCGCCCGCTCACCGGGCTCGATCAGCCGGTCATCGATTTTCTCAATGCCCAGCCCGCCGTCCACGAGATGATCAACGACATCCAGGGATTCGTCGCCAAGTGGCTGCCGCATTTTCGCACTGACAATCGCAGTTACCTGACCGTCGCGATCGGCTGCACGGGCGGCCAGCACCGCTCGGTCTACATCGCGCAGACGCTCGCCTCGCGCTTTGCGGGCGAAGCGAACGTCATCGTGCGTCATCGCGATGCTCCTCTCGACGTCGGAGAATCGTCCCGGCTAATCGCCTAACCGGCCGCATCGCGCGGCCTTTATGGAAAGCGTTGCGCCATGTCCTCCTCTGCTGTCGTGCTCGCCGATTTGCCGCTGTTTCCGCTGCATACGGTGCTCTTTCCTGGCGGTGTGCTGCCGCTCAAGATCTTCGAAGCGCGATATCTGGACATGGCCCGCGACTGCCTGCGCGAGAACACGCCGTTCGGCGTGTGCCTCCTGAAGAGCGGTGCGGAAGTGGCGCCCGGCGAGCCCGTCGTGCCCGAGCAAGTGGGCTGCCTCGCCGAGATCGCGCAGTGCGATGTCGAGGCGTTCGGCATGCTGCTGATCCGTGCGCACGGCACCGTGCGCTTTCGTTTGCTCTCGCATCGCGTGGAACCCAGCGGTCTGCTGGTCGGCATGGCCGAGCCGCTGCCCGCTGACATTCCGCTCGAAGGCACCGTGCATGTCGAGCGCTTTGGCGCGTGCGCCGAGGTACTGGAGCGCATCATCGCGACGATCCGCGAGCGCGATACAACCGGTGTTCCGTTCGCCGAGCCGTTCAAGTTCGACGACCCGTCATGGGTGTCGAACCGCCTCGCCGAAGTGCTGCCCATCCCGCTGCGCGCGCGACAAAAGTTGATGGAGCTGCCCGATGCCGGCGCGCGCATCGACGTCGTCCATCACTACATGCAGCAGCATCAATTGCTTTGACGACGCGCGCTTAAAGCAGCGAGCCGCGCAAGCCATCGAGCAGTTTTCTCACCGGTGCGGGCACGCCGTACGCATCGATATCGCCGAGCTTGACCCACGCTGTTTCCGCGTCCGCGAGTTGTGCCGCGCCCGCTTCGCTGTGCGTGAGTTCGATCACGCGCGGCTCGATGTCGAGCTTGAAGTGCGTGAACGTATGGCTGAACGACGCGAGGCGCGACGCTTCCCCGCTCGCTCCGAGCGACTGCGCACGCGTGCCGGCCGCGGCTTCGTCGGCCGCTTCGGGCAGGCTCCACAGACCACCCCAGATACCGCTCGGCGGACGTTTTTCGAGCATCACCGCGTCGCCGTCGAGCAGCACCAGCATCCATGTGCGCCTCGTCGGCACGGTCTTCTTCGGCCGTGCGCCCGGCAACTCGCGTTGCCGTCCCGTCGAGTTCGCGACGCAGTCCACCGTGAACGGACAACGCGCGCAATCGGGCTTGCCGCGCACGCACAGCGTCGCGCCGAGATCCATCAAGCCCTGTGTGTATGCACTCACGTCGGCATCGCTCGCCGAGGTGCCCGGCACGAGCGATTCCGCGAGTGTCCACATCACGTTTTCGACACGCTTTTCGCCCGGAAAACCATCGATGCCGAAGACCCGCGCGAGCACGCGTTTCACATTGCCGTCGAGGATCGTGGCGCGCGCACCGAACGCGAACGACGCGATGGCCGCCGCGGTCGAGCGGCCGATGCCGGGCAACTCGGCGAGTTCGTCGACTGTCGATGGAAACACGCCGCCGTATTCAGTCGCGACGACTTGCGCGCAGCGATGCAGATTGCGCGCGCGCGTGTAGTAGCCAAGCCCGGCCCACAGCGCCATGACGTCGTCGACGGGTGCGGCGGCGAGTGCCTCGACGCTCGGAAAGCGTTCGAGAAAGCGCGCGTAGTACGGGATCACGGTCGAGACCTGGGTCTGCTGCAGCATGATCTCCGAGAGCCAGATCCAGTACGGATCGCGCGTGTTCTGCCACGGCAGGTCGTGACGGCCGTGCTGGCGCTGCCACGCGATGAGGCGCGTGGCGAAACTCGCCTCGAGCGGCAAGGAAACAGAAAGTTCGGGCATCGTGATGCGTTGCGTATCAGCGCTGGCAGCGCGGACAGTAATAAGTGGAGCGCTGACCCTGCACGATCTGCCGGATCGGCGTGCCGCACACGCGGCAGGGTTGGCCGGCGCGATCATAGACGAAATATTCAAGCTGGAAATAACCGCTTTCGCCATCGCTGCCGACGAAATCGCGCAACGTGCTGCCGCCCTTCTCGATCGCGGACGCGAGCACCGCGCGCACCGCGTCCGCGAGCAGTTCATAGCGCGCGAGCGAGACGCGGCCGGCCGGCGTGGTCGGCCGGATGCCCGCGCGAAAGAGGCTCTCCGACGCGTAGATATTGCCGACGCCCACAACGATATCGCCCGCGAGCAGCGCTTGCTTGACAGCGACCTTACGGCCGCGCGTCGCGCGAAACAGCAGCGCGCCGCAGAACGCGGGCGTGAAAGGCTCGATACCGAGCGACGCGAGCAGCGGGTGACCCAGCACGTCGCCGTCGCTGCGCGCATGCCAGAGCACGGCGCCGAAACGGCGCGGGTCGCGATAGCGCAGCACGAACTCATCGAAAATCCAGTCGATATGATCGTGCTTCGCGGCCGCAGGCGGCTTGGGCAGATTGCGCAGCACGCGCAGCGTGCCGGTCATGCCGAGATGGACGATGAACCAGCCGTCCTCGACCTCGAACAGCAGGTACTTGCCGCGCCGGCTCACTGCGCGCACGGTCCGCCCGCGCAACAGACGCGCGAACTCGCCCGGCACCGGCCAGCGCAGCGCGCCGTTACGCACATCGACGCGCTCGACGCGGCGTCCGGCAACCCACGGTTCGATCCCGCGTCGGGTAACCTCAACCTCTGGCAACTCTGGCATGTCTGACTGGTCTGCAACTTGCGTGGTCGTTGGTGCGCTTATTGTAGCGAGCGCGTTACAATCGACCGAAACATTCGACGGAATTCCATGGAACTGTCTTTCGTAAAGCTGTTTGCGAAGCGCCCTCTAGCGGCCCTGCCACGCTTGCCTCGTGCCGTGTCGGCGCGACGGCTCATCGGCGCGGCGGTACTCGCGGCGTGGGCGCTCGGCATGCCCAATGCATGGGCACAGGATCCGGCCCCCGACTCGGATGACAGCTCCGTCTCGCTACCGGATGCGTTCGGCCCGGAATCGGCCGACGAGAAGAAGGATCTGCCCAATCTCGCCTTGTCGAGCCAGATCGTCTTCCAGGTACTCGCGGCCGAGGTCGCGCTGCAGCGGGACCAGCCCGCGCCCGCGTATCAGACGTATCTCGCGCTCGCGCGCGACACGCACGATCCGCGCATGGCCCAGCGCGCCACCGAAATCGCCCTCGCCGCGCAAAGCCCGTCGGACGCGCTCAACGCCGTGCAGTTGTGGCAGCAGTACGCGCCCGACTCGGAGCGCGCGGCGCAACTGGACGCATCGCTGCTCGTGCTCTCGGGCCGTCCCGAAGATGCCGAGCCGCTGCTCACGCGCGAGCTGGCACGCGTGCCCGCCGACAACCGTGGCGGTGCGATCCTGTCGCTGCAACTGCTGCTCTCGCGCGGCCCGAACAAGACTGGCGGTCTCACCGTGCTCAAGGACATGCTCAAGGGCGACATGAATCGCCCCGAAGCGTTGCTTGCGATCGGCCGCCAGCAGCTGCTCGCCGGCGACGCGCCCGGTGCGCGCGCATCGTTCGAGCAGGCGCTCAAGATGAAGCCCGACTTCATGCCGGCCGCGCTGATGCTCTCGCAGATGGGCCCGGAGGAGCGCACCGAAGCGATCGCCGCCATCGAGAAATACGTCCAGCAGAATCCGAAGTCGCGTGAAGCGCGGCTCGCGCTCGCGCAGACGTATTTGTCCGCGAACCGGCTCGACGATGCGCAAAAGCAGTTCGAGATCATGCGCAAGGAGAACAGCAGCGATCTGATGCCGCTGATGGCGCTCGCGCTGATCGCCGTGCAGCAAAAGAAGCTCGACGCCGCGTCCCAGTATCTGACGCAGTACGCGCAGCAAGCCGAGAAGACGCCGGGCGCCGATCCGGGCCAGGCCTACATCTATCTCGCGCAGATCGCGATCGAACAGAAGAACGATGCGGCGGCGAACAACTGGCTCGATCACGTGAGCCCGAACAGCCAGCAATACATCCCCGCGCAGATCACGCGCGCGCAGTTGCTGGAGAAAGCGGGCAAGGTCGACGACGCGCGCAAGCTGCTTGGCAGCATCAATGTCACCGACCCGCGCGATGCCGCGCTGATCGCGCGCACGGACGCGGCCATCCTGTTCGATGCCAAGCGCTACGCGGATGCGGAGAACGTGCTCGGCAAAGCAGTCGGCGACTTCCCCGATGACCCCGACCTCACGTACGACTACGCGATGGCGGCCGAAAAGAACGGTCACTACGACGTGATGGAAACGCAGTTGCGCAAGCTGATCAAGACGCAGCCCGACAATCCGCAGGCTTACAACGCGCTCGGCTATTCGCTCGCGGACCGCAATTTGCGTCTGCAGGAAGCGGACAAGCTGGTGCAGAAGGCCTCGTCGCTGGCACCGGATGATGCGTTCATCATGGACAGCGTCGGCTGGGTCAAGTACCGCATGGGCGACACGGCGGACGCGATCACTTTGCTGCGCAAGGCCTACAGCCTGCAGCCGAACGCCGAAATCGGCGCGCACCTCGGCGAGGTGCTGTGGAAGAACGGCGACAAGGACGCCGCGCGGGCCGCATGGCGCGACGCGCTCAAGCTCGAACCCGGTAACGACACGCTGCAAAGCACGCTCAAGCGCTTCCAGGTGAACGATCTGCTCTGATGCCCGATATCCGCTTCGACCTCAGCTCCTTGTCCTTCGTGCGCCGCGCGGCGCTCGGCACCGCTGCCGCCGCGCTGCTGGCGCTCAGCGGATGCGCGACGCAAGCGCCGCGCGAGCCGTCCACCTCGAAGGCCACGACCTCGCTTTCCACGCAGACGAGCCGCGCGTATCACGGCCGCTTCGCGGTCCAGTACCTGGACCAGAACGGGCAGCAGCGCAACGCGTATGGCAACTTCGACTGGAAGGAAACGGGCTCGACCATCACGCTGCAACTGCGCAATCCGCTTGGCCAGACGCTCGCGATCGTGACGTCGTCGCCGGCGTCGGCCACGCTTGAATTGCCCAACCGCCAGCCGCTCACCGCCGACAACGTCTCCACGCTGATGCAAAATGCGCTCGGCTTCGCGTTGCCGATCGAGGGACTGCGCTACTGGCTGCAGCCATCGGTTGCGCCCGATTCGCACGCGAGCACGACCGCGGATCCGCAGGACGCCCAGCGTCTCGCGCAGATCCACCAGGACGGCTGGACGATCGACTATGTCGCCTACGCCGACGCCCCCGCAACTGGCGTGAAGCGCGTGAACCTGACCCGCGCGGAGCCGCCGCTCGAAATCAAGCTCGTGCTCGACCAGTGAGCCGGGCACGCAACACCGAATCATGATTGAAACTCAAGACGCGCTGCGCGACTGTCTCGCACCAGCGAAACTGAATCTGTTCCTGCACATCACGGGCCGCCGCCCGGATGGCTATCACGCGCTGCAAACGGTGTTCCAGCTGCTCGACTGGGGCGACATGCTGCACTTCACGCGACGCGACGACGGCCGCATCACGCGCAAGACCGACGTGCCCGATGTGCCCGCCGAACACGACCTCACGGTGCGCGCCGCCACGTTGCTCAAGCAACATACCGGCACGGACCAGGGCGTCGAGATCGAGATCGACAAATGCCTGCCGATGGGCGCGGGCCTCGGCGGCGGCAGCTCCGATGCGGCGACCACCTTGCTCGCGCTGAACCGCCTGTGGAAACTCGACCTCTCACGCAGCGAATTGCAGCAGCTGGCGCTGAAGCTCGGCGCCGATGTGCCGTTCTTCGTGTTCGGCAAAAATGCGTTTGCAGAGGGTGTCGGAGAAGCTTTAGAGCAGGTACAATTGCCCCCGCGTCATTTTTTGGTCGTGACGCCGCGGGTTCATGTTCCAACCGCCGCGATTTTTTCCGAAAAATCGTTGACAAGGAACTCAGAGCCCGTCACAATTGCAGTCTTTCTTGCACAGCAAGCAACGCAAGCAGGATGGCCAGACAGCTTCGGCCGGAATGACATGCAGCAGGTTGTCGCAGGAAAATACGCGGAAGTAGCGCAGGTGCTTCGATGGTTTGAAAACATCGCACCGGCGCGGATGACCGGATCGGGCGCAAGCGTTTTTGCAGCGTTCACCAGCCGGGCCGAAGCAGAAGCGGCGCAAGCCACACTGCCGGTTGACTGGAGAATCGCAGTAACGTCGAGCCTTGAGACTCATCCACTCTTCGCTTTCGCGGCATAGGTTTAGCATCGCTGGTCGGACCTACCTGACCAGCGGAGCTCAAAGTTAGTGTAGGGGAGTCGCCAAGTTGGTTAAGGCACCGGATTTTGATTCCGGCATTCGAGGGTTCGAGTCCTTCCTCCCCTGCCAAAAATTCTCGTAGTTCCTCCGCCCCCAAGTCCGCAGCAGGTGCATGATGAGCAGCCATGACGGCCTGATGGTTTTTACTGGCAACGCTAATCCGGCGCTTGCACAGGAAGTCGTCAAGATCCTCGGTATCCCCCTCGGCAAAGCAATGGTCAGCCGCTTCTCCGACGGCGAGATCCAGGTCGAGATCCAGGAAAACGTGCGCGGCAAGGACGTCTTCGTCCTGCAGTCCACCTGCGCACCGACCAACGACAACCTGATGGAACTGATGATCATGGTCGATGCGCTCAAGCGCGCATCCGCCGGCCGGATCACCGCAGCCATCCCCTACTTCGGCTATGCCCGCCAGGACCGCCGCCCGCGTTCGGCGCGTGTGGCCATCTCGGCGAAGGTCGTGGCGAACATGCTGGAAATCGCCGGTGTCGAGCGGATCATCACGATGGATCTGCACGCCGACCAGATCCAGGGCTTCTTCGATATTCCCGTCGACAACATCTATGCGACGCCCGTGCTGCTCGGCGACCTGCGCAAGCAGAGCTACGAGAACCTGCTGGTCGTTTCGCCGGACGTTGGCGGCGTGGTGCGCGCCCGTGCGCTCGCCAAGCAACTGAATTGCGATCTCGCGATCATCGACAAGCGTCGCCCGAAGGCGAACGTCGCCGAAGTGATGAACATCATCGGTGAAGTCGAAGGCCGCACCTGCGTGATCATGGACGACATGGTCGACACCGCCGGCACGCTGTGCAAGGCCGCCCAGGTCCTCAAGGAACGTGGCGCCAAGCAAGTGTTCGCCTATGCGACGCACCCGGTGCTCTCTGGTGGCGCGGGCGAGCGTATCGCTGCATCGGCGCTCGACGAACTCGTCGTCACGGATACCATTCCGCTCGGCGCCGAAGCGCGTGCATGCTCGAAGATCCGTGCGCTCACGAGCGCGGGCCTGCTCGCCGAAACGTTCTCGCGCATCCGTCGCGGCGACTCGGTGATGTCGCTGTTCGCGGAAAGCTAAAAGCATTGAACGAGACGGGGCATTCGCAAGAATGCCCCGTCTCGCGTTTGATCGGCGCAAGCGAACGAAGGTTTGCGCCGCGTGTTCCAGGGCCAGTTGCTTGATCGTGACGGCCCTCGTTTACTGCCTGGTCGCGGGCAGTGCATTGGAGAATCAATATGAAAGTCGTCGCTTTTGAGCGCAATCTGCAAGGTACGGGTGCGAGCCGCCGCCTGCGCAATGCTGGCAAGACGCCGGGCATCGTGTACGGCGTTGGCGCTGAGCCGCAACTGGTCGAAGTCGATCACAACGCACTGTGGCACGCCCTGAAGAAGGAAGCGTTCCACTCGTCGATCCTCGAACTCGAAGTGGCCGGCAAGACGCAGCAAGTCCTGCTGCGCGACGTGCAATACCACCCGTTCCGTCAGCTCGTGCTGCACGTGGACTTCCAGCGCGTCGATCCGAACAAGAAGCTGCACACCAAGGTGCCGCTGCACTTCATGAACCAGGAATCGAACCCGGCTGTGAAGCTCGCGGGCGCGATCATCTCGCACGTCGTGAACGAAATCGACGTCGAGTGCCTGCCGTCGGCACTGCCCGAGTTCCTCGAAATCGATCTGGCCAAGATCGAAGCCGGTCAATCGCTGCACGCCAAGGACATCGTCCTGCCGGCGGGTGTCGCGCTGATCGCGCACATCGAAGCGGAAAACCCGGTGATCGTGTCGGCTACGGTTCCGGCCGGCGCCGTTGCGGCTGCTGAAGGCGAAGAAGCCGCGGCTGAATAAGCCCCGCGCTCACGCTAGCTATCCCCTCGATCCGTTTCCATGAAACGGTCGACGTGACCCGCCGCGGTTCGCCCCGGCGGGTTTTTTTTCGGCTTTTTTTGGGCCGCCTCGCGGCCGGAAGATCCTCATGATCAGGTTGATCGTCGGGCTCGGAAATCCGGGTGCCGAATACACCGCGACACGCCACAACGCCGGCTTCTGGCTCATCGACCAGCTCGCACGCGAAGCGGGCACGACGCTGCGCGACGAGCGGCGCTTTCACGGCCACTACGCGAAGGCACGCCTGTACGGCGAGGAAGTGCATCTGCTCGAGCCGCAGACCTACATGAACCGCTCGGGTCAGTCCGTCGTCGCGCTCGCGCATTTCTTCAAGATCCTGCCCGACGAGATCCTCGTTGCACACGATGAACTCGACTTGCCGCCCGGCACCGTCAAGCTCAAGCTCGGCGGCGGCAGCGGCGGGCACAATGGGCTCAAGGACATCTCGGCCCATCTGTCGACGCAGCAGTACTGGCGTCTGCGCATCGGCATCGGCCATCCGCGTGACCTGATTCCCGAAAGCGCGCGCGCGGGCGCCAAGCCCGATGTCGCCAACTTCGTACTCAAGCCGCCGCGCCGCGAAGAGCAAGATGTGATCGATGCGTCGATCGAGCGCTCGCTCGTGGTGATGCCGCTCGTCGTGAAGGGCGAGCTCGAACGCGCGATGATGCAGTTGCATCGCAACGCATGAATTCACGTGGCGCGCGGTGTCGTGCCGTGCGCCGCCCAAGGCAAGGAGAGCGTCTTGAGTCGTTACTGGAGTGACATCGTCAACCGGCTGGTGCCCTACGTGCCCGGCGAACAGCCCGCGCTCGCGCATCCGGTGAAGCTGAACACCAACGAGAATCCGTATCCGCCCTCGCCTCGCGTCGTCGAGGCGATCCGCCGCGAACTCGGCGACGAAGGCGAGTCGCTGCGCCGCTATCCCGATCCGACCGCGCGCCGCCTGCGCGAGGCGGTCGCCGCGCATCACGGCATCCAGCCCGGGCAGGTCTTCGTCGGCAACGGCTCGGACGAAGTGCTCGCGCATACGTTCCAGGCGCTGCTCAAGCACGATCGGCCGATCCTGTTCCCAGACATCACGTACAGCTTCTACCCGACCTACGCGCGGCTCTACGGGGTCGACTACGAGACCGTGCCGCTCGACGCGGCGCTCGCCATCGACGTCGACGACTACCAGCGTCCGAACGGCGGCATCCTGTTCCCGAACCCGAACGCGCCCACCGGACATGCGTTGCCGCTCGCCGAAATCGAGCGCCTCGTGGCGGCGCATCCGGATTCGGTGGTTGTGATCGACGAAGCGTATGTCGATTTCGGCGCGCAATCGGCGATCGCGCTGATCGATCGCTATCCGAACCTGCTCGTCGTCCACACGACGTCGAAATCGCGCTCGCTCGCCGGTATGCGCGTGGGCTTCGCGTTCGGCCACGTCGATCTGATCGACGCACTCAATCGCGTGAAGGACAGCTTCAACTCGTATCCGCTCGATCGTCTCGCCCAGGCGGCGGCGACCGCGGCCTACGAAGACGCGGCGTGGTTGAAGAAGACAAGTGACTGCGTGATCGCGAGCCGTGAGCGGCTCGCTGCAGGGTTGTCGGCGCTCGGCTTCGAACTGGTGCCGTCGGCGGCCAACTTCGTGTTCGCGCGCCATCCGCAGCACGATGCCGCCGCGCTCGCGGCGGGCCTGCGCGATCAAGAGATCTTCGTGCGGCACTTCAAGTTGCCGCGCATCGATCAGCACCTGCGCATCACGGTCGGCACCGACGCCGAGTGCGACACGCTTATCGCGGCTTTGCGCGCACTGGTTGCGGCGTAGTCCGACGCGGCGCTCAAGCTCGAGCGCACAAGTACAAACGGGCGGCGAGGACTATTCCTCGCCGCCCGTTTTTTCTGGCAAGACGCGTAACTCAGGCGCTCTTGGCCGCCATCAGCGCGTGATATTTCTTGAGCAGTTGCTCGGGACTTTCGACGTGTTGCGGATCGCGCGGAATGCACTCCACGGGACATACCTGCTGGCACTGGGGCTCGTCGAAATGGCCGACGCACTCGGTGCACTTGTTCGGATCGATCACGTAGATGTCCGGGCCCATCGAGATCGCGTCGTTCGGGCACTCGGGCTCGCAGACGTCGCAATTGATGCACTCGTCGGTAATGATCAGGGACATGCTTGCACCAACTTCTGCTTTAAAAACAACCGATTATAGCTTACCCGCAGTTTGTGCGCCCCACGCCTCGCTTATGGCGAAAACCGGCGTTCGCAGCTCCGCCTGCGCACTTGTTCCTCGAATTAAAGCCAGTCGAAGCGATCCTCATCCGCAACGAAGTTTTTAACACCCGGACCAGCGACCTTCGGCGCTGCGGCCTGAACCGGTTCTCTGGAGACCGACGCCAGCGCCGCGACGCTCAGATATTCGCGGACATCACTGATGTGCTCCATCGCCGTCTGGTATTGCTCCGACAGCGTCGAGCGCATGAGCAGTTCGCGTTCGAGGATTCCCTGGTTCATCGCGCGAATCTGCCCAATCAGTTCCAGCGAGGCGGGCTCCTGCTCCGCGCGGATCGACAGCAATAGTGGCGAGCGCTCGCGTTCGAGCTCCTCGGCTTGCGTCCAGTCGCCCGTGCTGGCCGCCTGTTCCATCTTCTGCGTCAGCCTGAAAACGCGCTCGATGATTGCGGCCTGATCGTTGTTTCGTTCTTGCTCCGACACTGTTGTCGCTCCGTCTCGACGTCTTGTCTTGATTGCCGGCGCACGGGTCAGCCAGGCGCCCCATCGTTCGGTCACGGTACCCGCGTCCCACCAGCGAGAGGTTGATTTTCATCAGATCTGATCCTTCGTTCGCTCGCGTCCGCGCAGAACGCGTGCGTCTTGACGAGCAGTGCGGTCGATCGTCATCCGCGCTACAGGGATGAGATGACGTGACCACCACATTCGTGACTTCCATCAACTAGCGACCGATACCTGGTGCGTTATCTTGATTAACTCATCAGACCCGCTTTACGCGATGTCGACCACCGCACAGTTTCACGTTCGTGACTTGCTCGACTGTTTAACCGCACCGGCAATCGATCGCTCGACGGGGGCATCGCAACACAGACAACGCGTCACTGAACAAGGAGTCTTCGCATGTCAACGATCTCATCCCTGTCCCTGCTGAACAGCGCGACCGCCACGTCGATGAGTCCGCTACTGCAAGCCGCGCAATCGATCATCAATGAATCGACGGGTAACTCGACGAGTGTGTCGTCGCTGGCGTCGACGCTCGCGAACGCGAAAACGGCGGCCCAGACAGCGGCGCTGAGCGCACGACAAACAAGCGACAACACGAGCCTGTCGGCATACGGCTCACTGAACTCCGTGCTCAGTGCGTTGCAGGCGAGTGTGAAGAGTCTGGCGAACGGAACGACATCCCTTTCGCTCGGGGCTACGGCGAGCGGCAAAGGTCTGGACCCTGCAGTGGTTTCCGGTGCTGTCGCCGGGACTTATACCGTCGCCGTTTCGCAAATCGCTTCGGCCCAGAGCCTGACATCGGCTGCGTTCGGGACCTCCGCCCGGCTCGGCACCGGAACGATGACCATCACCGCCGGCGGCAAATCGATGAACATCGCTGTCGACAGCACCAACAACACGCTCGACGGCATCGCCGACGCGATCAACAAAGCCGGCAACAATCCGGGCGTCACAGCAACGGTCGTGACCAGCACGGACGGTGCCCATCTGGTGTTGCAATCGACGGCCACGGGTGCGGGAAACACGATCAGCGTCGCCACGAGCAACGTGCGAAACGACATGGGGCTGTCAAGCCTCGGTGTGACATCGACCACTGGTGCGAACGGCAAGGCGTCCACCATCGCGTCGTCCAGCCCGACCCAGGCCTGGCAGCAAACCAACGCCGCTCAAGACGCCCGCTTCAACATTGGCGGAATCGCTTCGAGCAGTTCGACCAATGCGGTCACCGGCGCCATCGCCGGGGTCACACTGACTCTTTCGAGCGCATCGGTCGGCACTACCCAGACGGTGCAAGTTTCGCCGGGCACGGCGTCGCAGAACACGGCATCGCAGAGCGCGGCGATCACGAACTTCGTCAGTCTCTACAACAATGCCGTTACGACCATCAACAAGTTGTCCTCGTACGACAAGACGTCGAATAGCGCAGGCGCATTGCAAGGCGATCCGGCTGTCACCACGGTCAAGAGCGCGCTGTCGTCGATTGTCCTCGCGGGATCGGGGACGTCGCCCGGGGGGCTCGGTTCGATTGGTATCACCGTGAGCAGTGACGGTACGCTGGCCGTCAATCAGGCGACGCTGACCAAGGCCCTGGCCAGCAACCCGACGGGGGTTGCCGCGTTGTTCAGCTCGACCAATGGCGTCGCCTGTTGATTTGCACCGAATCCGGACCCAGGATTTGCATCGAATACTGACCCACCCTTTGATCCAGTTTTAGGGTTCAGGTTGGGTGTTTCGGGGTTCGCTTTCTCTCCTTTTCAGGCTGTGTCGTGCTGTTTCTGAAACGATAGCTATCGTTGCCGGTTTCTACAATGTGACTGTGGTGCGTGAGCCGGTCGAGCAGCGCCGTGGTCATCTTCGCGTCGCCGAAGACGTTAGCCCACTCAGAGAAGCTCAGATTGGTTGTGATGACGACGCTCGTGCGCTCGTAGAGTTTGCTCAGCAGATGGAAGAGCAAGGCGCCGCCGGTCTGGCTGAACGGCAGATAACCCAGTTCGTCGAGGATGACGAGGTCAGCGTACATCAGACGCACAGCCAGTTGCCCGGGCTTTCCGGTCAGCTTCTCCTGCTCAAGCGCATTGACGAGTTCAATGGTGGAGAAGAAGCGTACGCGGCTTCGATCATGTTCGATCGCCTGCACGCCAATCGCCGTCGCCAGATGCGTTTTGCCCGTGCCCGGTCCGCCGACCAGCACGACGTTGTGTGCCGATGTCATGAACTCACACCGGTGCAACTGACGCACGGTTGCTTCGTTGACGTCGCTGCAACTGAAGTCAAAGCCGTTGAGATCCCGATACGCCGGGAAGCGCGCGACCTTCATCTGATAGGCCAGTGAACGTACCTCACGGGCCGCCATCTCCGCCTTGAGCAGACCTGCCAGAACCAGCGATGCCGACTTGTATGCGGGGGAATCCTGCGCGGCCAGCTCGCCCAGCGCCTGGGCCATGCCGTGCAGCTTCAGTGACTTGAGCATTTCCATCATGGCGTCAGGCTGCATGATGATCCTCCCTGCCTCTCAGGTCGTCATAACGGCCGACGTTGGCTTGCGGCTCGACGCGCAGGGCGAAGGCCTGAGGCGTCTGCAGCGGAGGCACCGGTGCGCCGTCAAGCAGCCGGCTCAGGAAGTTCATCACCGTCTGCTTTGAGGGCGCACCGGCTTCAAGTGCCAGCTCGACGGCGGTGAGCACGGCCTGTTCGTCGTGCAGCAGCACCAGCGCCAGTATCTCGACCATCTCCCGGTCGCCACCGGGGTGCTTCAGCAGGATTGTCTGCAGCCGCTTGAAGGCGGCAGGAAACTCTGCGAACGGCGCGCCGTTGCGCAACGCTCCAGGCTTGCGCTGCAGGACTGCGAGGTAATGACGCCAGTCGTAGATGGTTTCCCCACGATCATGACTTCGGCTGATACGCCTGACGTGCTCCGCGATGACCTGTCCTTCGGCGACGAAGACGAGCTGGGCTGCATAGACATGCAGGCTGATGGGCCGGTTGGCAAATGCCGCCGGCACGCTATAACGGTTGCGGTCGAAACTCACCAGACACGTGGGCGAAACAAGCTTGGTGTGCTCGACAAAGCCGTCGAATGCCTGGCCGACCGGCATCAGATGGGGCCGCTCGATCGACCACGCGTCCCAGATCGTCGTGTCCTGTTCAGGATGCTGCGTCTGCTGCCAGAGCAGGACGCACTGGTCAGCCAGCCAGTCGTTCAGTGCCGCGAGCGAACCGAACGCCGGCACACGTTGCCACAGCCGGTGACGGCTATCCTGGACGTTCTTCTCGATCTGCCCCTTCTCCCAGCCTGAGGCCGGATTGCAGAACTCGGCGTCGAACAGGTAGTGACTGACCATGGCGCTGAAGCGCGCGTTGACGTCCCGCAACTTGCCACGACGAACCTTGTCGACAGCGGTCTTCATGTTGTCATATATGCCACGGCGCGGAATGCCGCCCCACGCCACGAACGCGTGGTAGTGAGCGTCGAACAGCATCTCGTGGGTTTGCAGAAGATAGGCACGCAGGAAGAACGCCCGGCTGTGACTGAGCTTGAACTGCGCAACCTGCAGTTTGGTGCGCTCGCCGTTGATCACGGCCCAGTCCTCGCTCCAGTCGAACTGGAATGCTTCACCGGGTGCAAAGGTCAGTGGCACAAAGGTGCCACGTGCTGCGCTCCTTGCCTGCTCCTGCTGCTCCTGTCGCCAGCGACGTGCAAAGGCGGCGACCCGGTCGTAGGAACCGGTGAACCCCAGCACAGTGAGGTCAGCGTGAATCTGCTTGAGGGTTCTGCGCTGTTTGCGCGGCCGGTTGGCTTCCGTCTTTAACCAGCCCGCGAGCTTCGCCGCAAATCCGTCGAGCTTGCTCGGGCTCTGCCGTTCCGGATAGGTGGGCACGACGGTGCCGGCGCGAATATGGCGCCTGACGGTGTTTCTTGAAACGCCAAGCCGTTTGGCGATCTCGCGTAGCGAGACATGATCGCGATAATGCCAGCGTCGGATGATGCTCAATATTGCCATGTCGATCACTCCGTTCTCCCGCTAGCTGCACAGCGGGCCAGTGTGTTCCACGTGGGTCAATATTCGATGCAAATCACCGTGTCAGGTGGGTCCGGATTCGGTGCAAATCAACAGCGTCGCCGCCCAGTTGAACAAAAGCATCACGGGCCTGACGCAAGCCGGCGGCGCCATCGACATGCGCAGCAGCACGCTAAAAGCCGATTTGAAGCAGGTCACCTCGCAGCAGCAAGCGCTGGCCAGCCTCTCCAGTCAGCTCACGACGTACTACCAAAGCGAACTGACGACGCTCAATACGCTGTCGGCAAAAATGAACAGCAGCTCGCAGTACTTGACTGCACTGTTTGGCAGTGCCAATAGCACTGGAATGCAGGCCATCAACAAGTAGCCGCTTTGCGTGCGCGTCGCCGGCCCCGGACGACGCGCGACATTGTCGAAATGCGATCGGCAAGGCATCTAGGATGCGCGCCGATTTGTCGACCGGGAACGACAACTGCGGATCGCGCAAAATGCGCTCAGGCACAGATGCAAGCTTGCATCGCGCGACGGGTCAACCAGTCGTCAGACTGTCGAGCACAAAATCCGTAATGTCCTTGCGCACCTCATCCGTCAGCCGGACGAATTCCAGCCCGTAGGAAGTCCGGTCGCCCTGTTTGCTCCGGTTTCGTATTTCGACTTGAATCGTAATCCGGCGAGAACGTTGCTCGTTACCCAGATCCAATGACAGGCGCGCGCTCTGTCCGACCTCAAAAGTTTCTTCAGTCGCCACGACACCAGCGCCGGCCACACTTATATCGTTGACTACGATGTCGATAGCAGGACGGTTGTATTCTCCCGAATGCAATTTGGCCTGGATCGAGGTCTTTACCCGCTGGTGCTTGCGCACCAAACCCTGCGACAGGTTTGTCGGATTCGCCAAGAAGGAGCACCCGAATGGCCTCGCGCTTTCCGGGAGCAATTGCGTGGAAAACCTGAATAGTCGAGTACCCGTAAAGAGACGTGCCTCGTATATCGTGCCGGGCACCAGCGGAGAAGCACCGACGCCGATCTCTCTGACGATCAAGGCCGTGTCGGGAATGACACCGAGCAATGCGATTTCTATCTTCTCGCCTTGACTTCCCGACACGAGGTGAAAGAACTCCACTTCATTTTCCAGACTCGGGAGCCGCATGGTCTTGTTCGACGCGACTTTCGCGACGCGGGGTCCACCGGAAGTGTCGGCGCCGACCTGACCGAATACGGGCAGAGGCCGACGCTCTATCTGTCCTGATACCGGCTGCCGGGGCCGTTGAGGTCTGGACGACTCACGCCGACGATAGCCGATGCCCGAGATTCGCTCCAATTGCTCTCGCGTGACAATAGTGCCCTGATCGAGCAGTAGCGTTCCGTTAGCGGTATATATCGAGAATGTCGTCGGCTGGCTTAATGTAATTTCGCCAATGCCGATTTTTACCAGTGCCACAGTGTCTACCTGTTCGTCAATACCTTGCGGTCTGTTGAAGATTCAGCCGCAGGATCAATTCGGCAACAGTCTGCACCGCCAACTTTTTTGAGAGCGTCCGCAATGGGCGGTGAGATCATGCCACCGGGTCGATCTGTTCCAGTCAACCTGTCCGGGAACTGAAGCCGCCACAGTGAAACCAGACTCCGTGTTGCGTACGTTCTTGCTGTTGCGCCGCCCCGGCCAGCGCTATCTCCAACTCGCCGTCGTATTCACGAATGGCGGGTGAACGAATAGCAGCGTGGGCGGATCAGGAATCGTAAATCCACGTCTCGCTCTCTGGTCCCGATGGCGGCGAACTGACTCCGGTCGGTGCGGGACATGCGGCCATGTGAGCGATGCGACACGGCCAGTCAGTGTGTCGATCCATAAACAAGCTGAGTTTGCCGTGCGATTCTCACGACACTCCTGACCGGCGCACGGCAGAGTTGACTTCGCTCAATCCCATCGCAAGAACCCGGTTCTGCAGAGTGCCGCGCGAGTGGAGCGCAGATGGCGGACCTGTAACGACGCCGGCCGGCCCGCGCGAAAACTGGCTACGAGGTAACGCTTGAACGCGTCACGTGGCTTCCGTTGTGCGAATACGCTGGTTGTCGGCGCACGGGCGTTTCGTCTGAACGGCGCGCAGGCAGTCCGCCTCACTGGAACATGAGAAGCGTCAAGTAGCGTCGCGAAACAACTTTCGCCACGATTTGAAGGAGTCCGAATATAAGGCGCGAGGATGGTTGCTTCAGGTCGTGTCGATTTGGCCGTTCATCGTCTCGAAACGCGCGGCACCGCATCGAGCACGTGCTCGCTGAGCAAAAAAAAGCCGCCTTTCGGCGGCAAAGCACTGCGTGGAAGATTGCTGACTGCTTCGGTCAGAACTTGTGGAGCAGACCGGGATTGGCCACCGTCTGCACCTTTGCGTTCGACATATAGCCGTAATCGCTGAATGACGCGAAAGCGCCGGCGAGGCAGATCGTGGTACGCGAGGACAGGTGATACCTGACGCTCGCCGAAATCTGGTTGATCGATGCGGTCGTGCCTTGCGCACCGGATGCTGCGACGCTGCCGTACACGCAGGTATCGCCGAGGCCGAATTGCAGCGCCGGCGTCGCCACGACTTCCACTGTCATGTTGCTGTGAAGCACGGACGTCGCACCGGCACTCAGCGATGTGCGTAGAGCTTGTTCACGCGATCCAGCGACCCGTCGTTACGGGCTGCAGCGAGTTCCTGATAGACCTGTTCACGGCTGATCTGGGTGTCGTTGGCGTTGGTTTGCTGCGGCGCCTGGCTCGTCTGCGCCCAGGCGCCCGAGGATGCGAGGGAAGCCGCTGCCAGAACCATGAGTGCGAAATTCTTCATCGTTGTACCTCTGCGAGTGATCGTTATAGGAGCGCACGAGAGCCGGCGACGAACCCAAATAGTTATAAAATTTATAACTATTTGGGTGAAAAACGCCCTTGCACCTCTGTACACCTCCGGGATAACGGCCATGCCTGCCCAGACTTTAGGGCAGGCCAGAGCTTTTTTCGTGCGCGGACGCGTTACCGCAGTTGATTGTTATAGGCGCTGTCCAATGCCAGGCGAACTCTGAACATGCCGTCCGTCATGCGCGAACGATTCGGCGCTCGCGGCAGGAGCGCCAGAATGCCCTTGCAGATATACAGCAGGATCAGTGCGCCGAGCAGATCGCCTGCGAACATCGTGCAAAAGCTTTCCAGCAAGTCAGGTGTCTTCTCCGTCAGCCCGAACCAGATGTTATGAAGTGTCGAGTTCGCCAGCGCGACGGCAAGCGCCAAAACCAGCAGACGCTTGGGCGTGAGATTCGTCAGCGACGCCTTCAGACCGTAGCGTTCGAGTGCCATGCGATACACGGCATAAGGACCGATCGCACTGAAAATCGCCCCCACGATAGCCCGAACCGGGTCATGCGGGAAGTAATACCCGAAGTCGACAATCAACCCTGAAAGCACCAGCCCGATCGCACCGTCCACACCGAGCAGCAAGGTGCTCAGCAGGCGGATGCCCGTGGGCAGGTAAATCCAGTTGATCCCGTTCAGGAACTCGGTATGCCTGAAAATTTCCTCGTTGAGCCAGAGCGACAGCACGTACACGACGACCGTGCCAGTCACCGACCAGAAATGCAAACGTAAGCTACCCATAGCGGTATAATCCCTGTACCCGTTTTAATTGGCCGCATCACCGCTCGCCCTTGCGTTGTTGAGCGAGCGCCAACCTTGCTCGGTGCGCAAGCAATGAAACGTCCTGCCGATATCTATCTTCGATTCCTGCAACTGACTGAAGCGCTCCGTGGCTTGCCTACGCTGCCTGCGCTCGATCCGCTCGAAGAAAAAATCCTCGAAGTCGCCGCGCGCGCATTCCAGAACAAGGACCGCCTGTCGGTCAAAGACATGATGGCCCGCAGCGAACTGGGCTCTCCTGCCACGCTACACGGCCGCGTGGCCTCGATGTGCGAGAAAGGCTGGATTACCCTCAGCGACACGGAAGACGCGCGCCGCAAGCAGATCGAACTGACGCCCGCCGCCTTACGGCACTTCGACACACTCGCCGAAGCCTTCACCAAAGCCGCGAAGTCCGCGTAGCGCACTAGTCCGCGCTTGCATCAGCCGCTAAAAGAAATTCCGCAAGCCGACTGCAATCCCCGTCTGGTTACTACGTCCAGGCAACTCGACATCCGCTGCGCCATTGACCGTGTTGAAATCGACTGTGCCATACACCTCGGTTCGTTTGGACAACGAATATTCCGCCAGCGCCACGACCGTATAGCGATTGCCGCTCGCACGCGCACCGTTGGCCGTCGTCGCATTTCGCATGTGATCGTAGTAAAACGCGCCGCTCAGCAACAAGGGAGCGCAGGCTCGCCACGACACTCCCGCGAACGGACCATCGTCAGCGCGATGCGTATTCTTCAAGTCGCTTATATCGGGAATCGGCTGCTCGGCGAGCAACGTATCGACGAGGCCCGTATCGTCACGCGAGCGCATATAGCCCGCATAGATTTTCGTGGCGCCGAATGCGTAAGCGAGGTTCGCGTGAAACAGCGTCTGCTTGTTGTTCGCGTTGTCACTCACCTGCTGCAGGCCGCCGCCGATATTCAGCGGCCCGTGCGCGTAGGACGCCAGCAACGCGTACAGGGAACCGGCGCCAAAGTGGCCTGGAATCTGGCCTGAAAACCCGCTTGCCCCCGTCGCTTCGACGTTGCTGCCAAACGAGTAAAACGCCCCCACGTACAGGTTCCCGAACTCGCCGGCGTACTTGAGCGCATTGTCAGCGACGAGGCCCGCGCCGAGCGCATACGGCAACCACGAGTTCTCGGGATAATTGGCGTACGTGAGCGGGTCGTAGACACCGATGAGCTTGTCGAACAGCGGCGTATTCTGGCGACCGAGTGTCAAGGTCCCGTACTGGCTGGCGAAACCGGCATAGGCCTCGCCGTCGAACAGTCGGCCGGCGTCGCCCAGACTACCGTTTGGCGGATTGAAATTGTTCTCGACATCGAAAACCGCCGACGTGCCGCCACCGAGGTCTTCCACGCCATGCAGGCCGAAGTGGCTGTTGATGACAGCACCGTTGGCCATGAACAGCCTGCTGTCGTTTTGTGCATCGGCATTCGTCAGATAACGGATGCTGATGTCGGTCATGCCGTCGAGCGTGATCGAGCTTTGTGCGCAGGCCTGCTGAGATACCAATGCAACAGCAATACTGCTGGCTACCGTAGCCAACTCCCTACTTCCCAATTACTACCTCGTATTATTTTTTTTGGGCTGAATGACCAGGCAACAGCCGGCGTATTTTTTCAGTGGGTCCCGAATCGGGTTGACCCACCAATAGTTATACATTTTATATTAATTTGCCAACTGCGCCGAATCTTGCGACGCGATTTGAGCGGGCAAGCGCTAACGCCCGGCGCAACGAATCACGATGGATTTGATCAGCACAGCAAACTGATACGCGCACCGCCAAACCTGAAGGAAATGCTTCTCTCATTTGATGTCGGCGCGAGGCCGGCGCTCGTTGCGCGCAGCCTCCGGTTGATACGTTCCTCGAGCCTTACGAACGGGCGCCCATGTTGGCGACCTTGTCCTGCAGCCGCTTCTCCACCGACGGAAACACGAACTTGCTGACATCGCCACCCAACTGGGCAATCTCCCGCACGATCGTCCCCGAAATGAACTGATACTGATCCGACGGCGTCATGAACATCGTCTCGACGTCGGGCAGCAGATAGCGGTTCATCCCGGCCATCTGGAACTCATATTCGAAGTCCGACACGGCACGCAGGCCGCGCACAATGACGCGTGCGTTATTGCTGCGCACAAAATCCTTGAGCAGGCCCGTGAAACTCATGACCTGCACGTTCGGATAGTGGCCAAGCACCTCATGCGCGATGTCGAGGCGCTCATCGAGCGTGAAAAACGGCTTCTTGTTGCGGCTGTCGGCAACGCCGACCACCAGCGTGTCGAAAATGCTCGACGCGCGGCGCACGAGGTCTTCGTGACCGCGGGTCAGCGGATCGAAGGTACCTGGGTACACGGCGACTACCATGGGCTTCTCCTCTCAACAGACGATCGGGACGCGGACGGCCTGCCAGTGGCGGCGATCCGCGCGGCGCACGTGACGGCGAGCCGCCCGGCGCTTGTTATGAAAGGCGCATTATTCCTCATTTTCGCGCTGCAGCAAATGATGAAAGACGGCGCCCGCCTTGCCCTCGCGCACGACGCTCCAGCCGGCCAGCGCCTCGGTCGAGGCGGGGTCGATCGCCGCACCGCTCTCGATGTACAGGAAGCCGCCGGCCGCGACGAGCGGCGCGGCGAGTTCGATCGCCCGCGCGAGCATGGCCTCGTCGCCAAACGGCGGATCGAGAAACACGACGTCGAACGAGGCGGGCGCGAGGCTGGCCGCAAGCCGCAGCGCATCGGCTTCGGCGATCTCGATCATGCGCGCGCCCAGATGGGCCTGGTTCGCGCGCAACTGGGCGGCGGCCTTCGCGCTGCGCTCGACCATCACCACCCGTGCGGCGCCGCGCGACGCCGCTTCGAAGCCGAGCGCGCCGCTGCCGGCGAACAGATCGAGACAGCGCAGCCCGTCGAGCCGCTGGCCAAGCCAGTTGAAGAGCGTCTCGCGCACCCGGTCGGGCGTCGGGCGCAGTCCCTCCAGATCGAGCACGGGCAACGGTGTGCGTTTCCAGTCGCCGCCGATGATGCGGATCGTGTGCGCGCGGCCGCCTCGGCTGGCCTGCCCAGCTGCTGCGCCGCGCGAGCGGGAAGATGAAGTTCGGGACATGCGTTCGTGTGACAGTTGCAACGGTAATTGAAGCGCAAGGCGAAAAGCGCGGCACGCGGCCCGCAAACGCCTTCTGGAGCGCCAACGTTACCACAGGCGTGTGCCGGGGACGGACCGCAAGCGGCAACCGCAGTTGCTGCGGCGCGCGAGGGGGCCGCCTGATAAAATGCTGTGTTTTCCGCGCCTTGCATCCCGCAGCAGCCGTTTTCGTGGCCCGCACCACGTGCATCGCCCCCACCGGGTGAGCCGATGGCCGGCTGCGACACGCCCTCACTACGCCAGATCATGTTCAGTTTCTTCAAACGATTGCGCGGCTCCAAGGGAGCCGAGGACGCGCCAGCCGAAGCCGGCGAGCTCGACACCGAAGCCCTTGAAACCGGCACGCTCGATACGGCGCACGAGCCGCAGCCCGCCGACGAGCCGCCGATCCCGCCACAACCTTCCGCCCAGCTCGCCGAAGATATCGTCCCGGCCCCCGCACCGGAGCCCGCCGCCCGCCAGTCGTGGCTGACGCGCCTGAAGTCGGGTCTCTCGAAGACCAGCTCGAACCTCACGAGCATCTTCGTCAACGCGAAGATCGACGACGATCTGTACGAGGAGCTGGAAACCGCGCTCCTGATGTCCGACGCGGGCGTCGAGGCGACCGAATACCTGCTGCAGACGCTGCGCGCGAAAGTGCGCGCCGAGCGTCTGACCGACGCGCTGCAGGTGAAGGAAGCGCTGCGCGCGCTGCTGATCGAGTTGCTCACTCCGCTCGAAAAGTCGTTGATGCTCGGCCGCGACAAGCCGCTCGTGATGATGATCGCGGGCGTGAACGGCGCGGGCAAGACGACCAGCATCGGCAAGCTCGCCAAGCACCTGCAGCGTTTCGACCAGTCGGTGCTGCTCGCGGCCGGCGACACGTTCCGCGCCGCCGCGCGCGAGCAGCTCGCCATCTGGGGCGAGCGCAACAACGTCACGGTGATCGCGCAGGAAAGCGGCGATCCGGCTGCGGTGATCTTCGACGCGGTGAGCGCGGCACGCGCACGCGGCATCGACGTCGTGATGGCGGACACGGCCGGCCGCCTGCCCACGCAGCTGCATCTGATGGACGAGTTGCGCAAGGTGAAGCGCGTGATCGGCAAGGCGTCCGACGGCGCGCCGCACGAAGTGCTGCTCGTGATCGACGCGAACACCGGCCAGAATGCGCTCGCCCAGGTGAAGGCGTTCGACGATGCACTCGGTCTCACCGGCCTCATCGTCACGAAGCTCGATGGCACCGCGAAGGGCGGCATTCTCGCGGCCATCGCGCGCCAGCGTCCGGTGCCGGTGTACTTCATCGGCGTCGGCGAAAAGGTCGAGGACCTGCAGCCGTTCAGCGCCGAGGAATTCACCAACGCGCTGCTCGGAACCTGAGCCGCGCGAGTCCGCCTATGTCATGAAAAAAGCGCCAGTGTCATGGCGCTTTTTTCATTGGGGCGAGCGCGCGACGCTCACTCCGAGTCGGGCTGTACGCCGGGCGCGGCCTTCGCGAACGCGTCGAGTTGCATCGCATGGTCGTTGATGCGCTGCAGCGTCGGGTAACGTGTCGTGTCGATCTTGAAGCGGTTCGCGTTGAAAATCTGCGGGATCAGGCACAAGTCCGCGAGCGTCGGCGTATCGCCGTAGCAGAACCGGCCCGTGCGCGCGTCCGCGGCGAGGCGCGCCTCGAGCGTGGCGAAGCCCGCTTCGATCCAGTGCCGGTACCACGCGTCCTTGAGATCGTCGTCGATGCACAGCGTGTGTTTCAGGTACTTGAGCACGCGCAGGTTGTTGACCGGGTGGATCTCGCACGCGATCTGCAGCGCGATCGAGCGCACATGGGCGCGATCGACGGCATTGCCGGGCAAGAGCGGCGGCTCGGGATGCGTCTCTTCGAGGTACTCGATGATCGCGAGCGACTGCTGGAGCGCGTGGCCATGCTCGTCGATCAGCGTCGGCACGATGCCGTCCTGGTTGATGCGCCGGTATTCGGCGCCGAGCTGCTCGCCGCCATTGCGCACCAGATGCACCGGCACGTAGTCGTACGAAAGATGCTTGAGGTTCAGCGCGACGCGCACCCGGTACGACGCCGAACTGCGGAAATAGCTGTAGAGCTTCATGATGCCCCCCGCCCGCTCGTCAAACGACGCGCACGGCGAACTCGCCGAGTCCATCCACGCCGCCTTGCATCAGGTCGCCCTTGACGACCGCGCCGACGCCTTCGGGCGTGCCCGTGAAGATCAGATCGCCCGGCTGCAACTCGAACAGCGTCGAGAGAAACGCGATCGTGTCGGCTACCGGCCAGATCAGCTGCGAGACATCCGAGCGCTGTTTTTCCTCACCGTTCACCGTCAACCAGATTGCGCCCTTCGCCACCTGGCCGACCTGCGAAACCGGATGGATCGGGCCGATCGGCGCCGAGTGATCGAAACCCTTGGCGGTATCCCACGGCCGGCCGAGTTTTTTCGCCTCGGCCTGCAGGTCGCGGCGCGTCATGTCGAGCCCGAGCGCATAGCCGTAGACGTGATCGAGCGCGCTGCCCGCCGCGATGTTCTTGCCGCCCTTGCCGATCGCCGCGACCATCTCCATTTCGAAATGCACGTTCTTCGACTGCGCCGGATACGGAAACTCACCGGTCGCGCCGGGGGCCACGTAGAGGAGCGCATCGGCGGGCTTGGCGAAGAAGAACGGCGGCTCGCGCTCGGGATCGTGGCCCATCTCGCGCGCATGCGCTTCGTAGTTGCGGCCGACGCAATAGATGCGCCGCACCGGGAAGCGCTCGGCGGTGCCGGCCACGGGCACCGAGACGGTCGGCGTCGGCTCGAATACGTACGTCATGCTGTTCTCCCAAACTCGTTGTGGACCGCCGTGCGCGGTGCAAAATGCGAGTTTAACGTGAGCCCGCGCGCGCCGTGATCGGCGCCGTCAAGGGTGCGGCCCGCGCGAAAGCGGCGTCCGGGCGGCGCACCGCTCGTGCGATACTGCGCCCATCCCTGCTGATTTTTTGCTCTGCCACACGGTGCGCGCCTGACGCGGCCGGTGTCGCCCCATTGCTCATGACCGATAACACTGCCCCCGACACCTTTTCCTGCGCCCGCTTCATCAAGGAAATCGGCCGCGGGCCCAACGGCTCGCGCGCGCTCTCGTCCGACGACACCCACGCGCTCTACGCGGCGATGCTCGACGGCCGCGTCGCCGATCTCGAACTCGGCGCCGTGTTGCTCGCCTATCGCCTCAAGGGCGAAACCGCCGACGAACTCGCTGCCATGCTGGCCGCCGCGCACGGTTCGTTCGCCGCCCTGCGCGTGCCGCGCGGCCTCAATCGCGGCGTCGCGATCCCGAGCTACAACGGCGCGCGCAAGCAGCCCAATCTCGTGCCGCTGCTCGCGTTGCTGCTCGCGCGCGAGGGCATCCCGGTGCTGGTTCACGGCGTGAGCACCGACCCGGGCCGCGTCACCAGCGCCGAGATTTTCTCGGCACTCGGCATCGCGCCGGCCAGCCATCACGACGAAATCGAAACCCAACTCGCCGAGCGCAACGTCGCGTTCGCCCCGATCGACGTGCTCGCGCCGAAGATCGCGCGCCTGCTCGCGCTGCGCCGCCGCATGGGCGTGCGCAATTCCACGCACACGCTCGTGAAGCTGCTGCAGCCGTTCGCCGAGCCGGGTCTGCGGCTCGTCAACTACACGCATCCGCCCTATCGCGAGAGCCTTTCCGCGCTATTCGCCGCGCATCCCGATGCCGCGGCGGGCGATGTGCTGCTTGCGCGCGGCACCGAAGGCGAGGCGGTCGCGGACACGCGCCGCCAGGTGCAGGTCGACTGGCTGCGCGGCGGTGTCTGCGAGACGCTGATCGAGCCGGTGCGTTCGTCGCCCGACGCGCCGGGCGTCGCCTTGCCCGAGGGGCTCGATGCAGGCACCACGGCGGCCTGGATCGAGGCCGTGCTGCGCGGCGACGCGCCTGTTCCCGCCGCCATCGAGCGCCAGGTACAGACTATCGCCGGGATCACGGGCCGCGCGCACGCCCCGGCTTGATTCTGACGCGTACCCGTTGACAGAACCGCCGGTTCTGTCATAAATTCAACGAATGCGTTCCATCCCGAACCCCCTCCGAATTACCTTCGGCCGCCTAGCGGCCCTATCGCTACGTCTAGCGTAAGCCAGGCGTAGCGCTGCGCGTCCACCTCTTCGGTCGCGCAGTCCTCCCAAGCAGTTCCCGCAGCACCCCCAAACCGTAGTTCCTTTCACAACCTGTGTCGTCTGCATTCGTCCGTTTACCGTTCGGACGAGTCGCGAGGGTCAAAATGCACGTTGCATGGGCTTCTGTCACGTTCGTTATCGGCGTTCTGGTCTCGACCGGCGCTGCGATGTCCGTCGTCCGTTCCCGTTCGTTTCGCCAGCCGGCCCCGAGCATCACCGGCCAGCGCACCGTGCCCCGCCGCCAGCCCGCCATTCGCCCGCTGCCGGCCGCTTTCGCAAACGACAAAACGAACGAGGCTCGCCATGTTGCGTAATCCCGCCGAGAAGTACCGCCCCTTCCCCGCCATCCGCTTGAACGGCCGACGTTGGCCGACACGCACCGTCGAGCGCGCGCCCGTCTGGATGAGCACCGATCTGCGCGACGGCAACCAGTCGCTGATCGAGCCGATGAGCATCGAGCAAAAGCTCGAGTTCTTCGAGATGCTGGTGGCGATCGGCTTCAAGGAAATCGAAGTCGGCTTTCCGTCCGCTTCGCAGACCGACTTCGATTTCGTGCGCAAGCTGATCGTCGAGAAGCGCATTCCCGACGACGTGACGATCGAAGTGCTCGTGCAGTCGCGCGAAGACCTGATCGAGCGGACCTTCGAAGCGCTCGACGGCGCGCTGCGCGCGATCGTGCATCTCTACAACGCGATCTGCCCGTCGTTCCGCAAGATCGTGTTCGGTTTGTCGAAGGACGACGTGAAGGCGCTCGCCGTCGAGGGCACGCGGCTCATCCGCGAGCACGCCGATGCGCGTGCGGCCACGCACTGGACCTATCAGTACTCGCCTGAGACGTTCAGCATGACCGAGCTCACCTTCGCGCGCGAAGTCTGCGATGCGGTCGCGCAGACGTGGCGCCCGACGCGCGATCACAAGATGATCGTCAACCTCCCGGCGACGGTCGAGGCAGCGATGCCCAACGTGTTCGCCGACCAGATCGAATGGATGGACCGCAATCTCGCCTATCGCGACAGCATCGTGCTGTCGGTCCACCCGCACAACGATCGCGGCACTGCGGTCGCCGCCGCCGAAATGGCGCTGCTCGCGGGTGCGGACCGTATCGAAGGCTGCCTGTTCGGCAACGGCGAGCGCACCGGCAACGTCGACCTCGTCACGCTCGCGATGAACCTCTACACCCAGGGCATCGATCCGGGCCTCGACTTCTCCGACATCGACGCGGTGCGCCGCGTGGTCGAGCGCTGCAACCAGTTGCCGGTCCATCCGCGCCATCCGTACGCGGGCGACCTCGTGTTCACGGCATTCTCGGGCTCGCACCAGGACGCGATCCGCAAGGGCTTCGCGCAGCAAAAGCCCGATGCGCTCTGGGAAGTGCCGTACCTGCCGATCGATCCGGCCGACCTCGGCCGCAGCTACGACGCGATGATCCGCGTGAACAGCCAGTCGGGCAAGGGCGGCGCGACCTGGCTGCTCGAACAGGGCATGGGCTTCACGCCGCCGCGGCGCGTGCAGATCGAGTTCAGCCATGCGGTGCAGCAGGTGGCCGACTCGTCGGGCGAGGAAGTGACGGGCGAGTCGGTCTGCGCGCTCTTCGCCCGCGAATACTTCGAGACTCAGGGCCCGCTCGCGCGCACAGAGGCTGGCCGCCTGCGCTGGGAAGGTCGCGACATCGCCGCCACGGCGGGCCACGACGGCCCCGAAGCGCAGGCACACGCGATCGCCGCGAGCGTTGCGGCCGTAGCGGGCGAGACGGTCGAGATCACGTCGTTCGAAATGATGCGCACGGCGGCAGGCAAGACGGCGGTGTTCGTCGGCTGCCGTGTCGGCAGCGAGGCCGTGCGCCACGGCGTCGGGCTCGCGCACGACCCGCTCGCGGCGAGCGTCGATGCGCTCGTGAGCGGCGTCAACCGCGCGCTGTGGCCGCGCGCCGGGCATCGCGCGGCCGCCTAGGCCGAGGGGTAAGCAATTAGCGGACGAGTTCGTCCGCGCAGGTTTTTGTTGGGAAAGCAGCAGGCGACAAGTTGGGCGTCGACGGCATCACGGGCCGACGACGCGTGCCCGGCGCGCTCACAAGGCGCTCCGGCGAATGGGCCCACCGGCGTCATTCGAGCGCGCAACGCGTCGCCTGCCATGCGAGCAGGCGCCAGTGGCCGTTTTCCTGGGTCTGGATCGCCGTGTAGGCAATCGGAAAGAGCAGCGCGCCGTTGTTCGCTTCCATCTCGATCAACGCGCGCCCGCTCACGACGCAGGTTTCGCTGCCGACCGGCAGCACATCCTGCGACTGGATCTCGATCTGGCGATAGCGGCGGCGCCCGGCCGTGATCGCATTGATGAACTGCTGCTTGGTTTCGCGCTTGCCGTTCGTGTGCACGTAGATCACGTTCTCGGAGAGCAGGGCGTCGAGCGAGGCGCCGTCGCCATCCACCATTGCGCGAAAGCGCTCGCGCTCCAGCCCGCGAATCGCCTCGATCACTTTTGCCGCCATAGCTGAAGCCCCTTGTTCGCTGGCCCGCGCTCCCGCCGCACGAAAAGCGCCCGCTGCGGTACTGCGCGCCATTGCCGCCCTGGCTGCTGACCTCAGCTCGCTGAAATTTATACCAGGAACGCGCCGTTTGATACACGCCGTCGCGGCATAGGCACAACTTGCCTCAAGTCCTGCAGGCAAAAAAACGGGGCATACCGAGTGCGCCGGAACGACGCATCGCTGCAACGACCGGCCTACTCGGCGGTCTATGTAGGGTGTTTTCGAATTCCGCGCTACATCGACCCGACTGTGCGAATGGATGGAGTGCTCTACTAACTCGCAATACGACGAACATCGAAAATTGCGCGCATTCGCCATCGACCGCCTGGTTTCATCATCAACGAGCACCCCGATCGTCATTTAGACGCTGATCAGCCGTGGGACGGCTCAACATCATCAATCTATCGAGACAGCGTTTCGATAGCATTCGCGGAACCTTAAAGTCCCTACAGGCTCCAAGTATTAGCACTCGGCAAACCGGAGTGCTAACATCCACCGTGGAGTCGCAGTCTGACCAAGCAAGATACAAGAGGAGTTCCCTACGTGAGCCATGCAATGACCCTTCCGAGTACTCTGAGCCCGTCATCGGCCAAGGCCGCTCCGGCAGGTGCTCTGACGCTCGCGCAAGCATCCCTGCTGCCCGGGCAGTTGGGTAACATCGATGCCTACATCCAGGCCGTCAACCGGATCCCGATGTTGACCGCCCAGGAAGAGCGTCAGTTCGCCACCGAGTTCCGCGAACAGAACAATCTGGAATCCGCCCGCCGCCTCGTGCTGTCGCACCTGCGCCTCGTGGTGTCGATTGCCCGCAACTATCTGGGCTACGGCCTGCCGCACGCCGACCTGATCCAGGAAGGCAACATCGGCCTGATGAAGGCCGTCAAGCGCTTCGACCCGGAGCAGAACGTGCGTCTCGTGTCGTACGCCATGCACTGGATCAAGGCCGAGATCCATGAGTACATCCTGCGCAACTGGCGCATGGTGAAGGTCGCCACGACCAAGGCGCAGCGCAAGCTGTTCTTCAACCTGCGCAGCCACAAGCAGGGCCTGCAGTCGTTCACGCCGGAGGAAATCGCCGGCCTCGCGCAGGAACTGAACGTCAAGCGCGAGGAAGTCGCGGAGATGGAAACGCGTCTGTCGGGCGCCGACATCGCGCTCGAAGGCCAGGTCGAAGACGGCGAAGAAGCGTTCGCGCCGATCGCGTGGCTCGCCGACTCGCACAACGAGCCGACCGCCGTGATCGCCGCGCGCCAGAAGGACCGCCTGCAGTCGGACGGCATCGCGAGCGCACTCGAAGCGCTGGACGAGCGCAGCCGCCGCATCATCGAAGCACGCTGGCTCAATGTCGAGGACGACGGTTCGGGCGGCTCGACGCTGCACGAACTCGCGGACGAGTTCGGCGTGTCCGCTGAGCGGATCCGCCAGATCGAAGCGAGCGCGATGAAGAAGATGCGCGGCGCCCTCGCCGAATACGCCTGAGCGGCACCAGCTAGCAGCACCACCTTGAAAGCCCCGCCTTCGCAAGAAGGCGGGGCTTTCGTTTGCGGCGCGACGCCGGCTGACGCGCCAGCCCGCACATTCAATACGCAGTCAATCGAGAATCTTCGTAAGATCGATCAGGCGCAGGGCCGCTCACTGCTATCACCCCATTTTATTGACTTAGCGCAAAACTCGTCGCAATACTGAAGGGGGGCAGGTTCGCGCGCGACCGCGTGTCGCGGGAAAGGTGTCGCGTTACTGCCCCGCGCCGGGAATACTTGGACACAACGTGCATACAAGCTCCAGATCGCGGTTGCGGACTGGTTTGCAAACGATCCTTCCCGGGAAGCGTCTCCGATCCATCATGATCTCGACACCCGATCACGACGAAACGCGGCCTCTTGCGCTGCGCGCCCGGATCGCCCGCTGGGTCCGCGGCCAGACGTTCGCCCGCGACATCACCTTCGTTCTGGCGTTCAAGCTCGTCTTGCTGATGGCGCTCAAATTCACGTTCTTCAATCACCCACAGGCCGAAAACATGTCGATGCCGCCCGGCGACGTCGCTCGCGCCATCCTGTCCGTCACCGTGCCGACCACGCCACAAGGGGACCAGCATGCCCATTAGCGAAACCGTCGAGCTGTCGCGCCTGCAGTTTGGTGTCACGGCGCTCTACCACTTCCTGTTCGTGCCGCTCACGCTCGGCCTGTCGTGGCTGCTCGTGATCATGGAGTCGGTCTACGTGATGACCGGCAAAGAGATCTACAAGGACATGACGCAGTTCTGGGGCAAGCTGTTCGGCATCAACTTCGTGATGGGCGTCACCACCGGCCTCACGATGGAATTCCAGTTCGGCACCAACTGGTCGTATTACTCGCACTACGTCGGCGACATCTTCGGCGTGCCGCTCGCCATCGAAGGGCTCGCCGCGTTCTTCCTCGAATCCACCTTCGTCGGCCTGTTCTTCTTCGGCTGGGGACGCCTGTCGCGCGGCCAGCATCTGCTCACCACCTTCCTCGTCGCGCTCGGCTCGAATCTCTCGGCGGTCTGGATCCTCGTTGCCAATGGCTGGATGCAGAATCCCGTCGGCGCCGCATTCAACTACGAAACGATGCGCATGGAGCTCACCAGCCTCTTCACCGTGATCTTCAACCCGGTCGCCCAGGTGAAGTTCGTGCACACGGTGTCGGCGGGTTACGTGACGGCGTCGATGTTCGTGCTCGGCATTTCGTCGTGGTATCTGATCCGCCGCCGCGACGTCGATTTCGCGCTGCGCTCGTTCGCGATCGCCGCCGGCTTCGGCCTCGCCTCGACGCTGTGCGTGCTGATCCTCGGCGACGAATCGGGCTATCGCACCGGTGAAGTCCAGCAGGTCAAGCTCGCCGCCATCGAAGCCGAATGGGATACGGCGCCCGCACCCGCGCCGTTCACCGTGTTCGGCCTGCCCAACCAGGAAGAAGAGCGCACCGACTATGCGATCCGGATTCCTTATCTGATGGGCATCATCGCGACGCGCTCGATCGACGAGCCCGTGATCGGCCTGAAAGATTTGATGGGCCAGGCCGAAGTGCGCATCCGCAGCGGCATGCTCGCGTACGCGGCATTGCAAAAGCTCAAGGAAGGCACGGCCGACACGCAGACGCGCGACGTTTTCGACGCCCACAAGGGCGACCTCGGCTACGGCCTGCTCGTGAAGGAGTTCGCGCCCAACGTCGTCGATGCCACGCCCGAGCAGATCAAGGCGGCCGCGAAGCACTCGATCCCGCCGGTAGCGCCCGTGTTCTGGTCGTTCCGCATGATGGTCGGCCTCGGCATCCTGTTCCTCTTCACGTTCGTGCTCGCATTCTGGTTCTGCGCACAACGCTCGCTGCTCAAGCCGAGCCGCGCGTGGTTCCTGCGCTGGGCGGTGTGGGCGATTCCGCTGCCGTGGATCGCCGCCGAATTCGGCTGGGTCGTCGCCGAGATGGGCCGCCAGCCGTGGACCATCGCCGAAGTGCTGCCGACCGCGCTATCCGCTTCGAGCCTCGCGCCCGGCGACGTGTGGCTGAGCCTCGCGGGCTTCGTCGTGTTCTACACCGCGCTCTTCATCATCGAGATCACGCTGATGTTCAAGTACGCAAGGCTCGGGCCGTCGTCGTTGCATACCGGCCGCTATCACCATGAACAAGCCCCGGCGGTCGGCGGCGGCAGCGCCGTATAACGAACGGCTCACGAGACGCTCAAGGAGCAAGCATCATGGACTACGCCACTCTCAAGGTGATCTGGTGGGTACTGATCGGCGTGCTGCTGATCGGCTTTGCGCTGACCGACGGGTTCGACATGGGCGCCGCCGTGCTGTTGCCCTTCCTCGGCAAGACCGATGCCGAGCGGCGCATCGTCATCAACACGGTCGGCGCGACCTGGGAAGGCAACCAGGTGTGGCTCATCACCGCCGGCGGCGCGATGTTCGCCGCGTGGCCGCTCGTCTACGCCGCGTCGTTCTCGGGCTTCTACTTCGCGATGCTGCTCGTGCTGTTCGCGCTGTTCTTCCGCCCGGTCGGCTTCGACTATCGCGGCAAGCGCGAAAACCCGCGCTGGCGTAACGCGTGGGACTGGGCGCTCTTCATCGGCGGCTTCGTGCCCGCGCTGGTGTTCGGCGTCGCGTTCGGCAATCTGCTCGAAGGCGTGCCGTTCATCTACGACACCGATCTGCGCGTCACGTATCACGGCAGCTTCTTCGCGCTGCTCAATCCGTTTGCGCTCGTCTGCGGGCTCGTGAGCCTGACCATGCTGAGCGCGCACGGCGCGGCGTTCGTCAAGATGAAGACCGAGGGGGTCATCGCCGCGCGTGCGTCGCGGGCGCTGCGCTGGAGCGCGCTCGTCGCCGTCGTGCTCTTTGTCATCGCGGGTGCGTTGATCGCCACGCTGATCGGCGGCTATCAGATCGTCAATCCGGCGCCGCTCGATGCGGTCTCGAACCCGCTCCTCAAAGGCGTGGAGCCTGGCACCGGCCTGTGGCTCGCGAACTACGGCATGTATCCGTGGATGATGATCGCGCCGATCGCGGGCATCGTGGGCGGCCTGGCTGCGTTCGCGCTCGCGGGCTCGCGGCTCGAGAAGACGGCCTTCCTCTCGACCGGGCTCATGATCGTGGGCGTGATCCTCACGGCGGGCTTTTCGATGTTTCCGTTCATCATGCCGTCGTCGCTCGATCCGCGCAGCAGCCTCACCGTGTGGGATGCCACGTCGAGCAAGATGACGCTCGAAATCATGCTGGTCGCGGTCATCGTCTTCCTGCCGATCATCCTCGTGTACACGGGCTGGGCCTATCGCGTGATGCGCGGCAAGGTCACGGCCGCGGCGCTCGAGGAAAACCGGCACTCGCTGTATTGACCCACTTGATGCGACCGGCGTTGTATCGGACATCGAATCATCAGGAGCAGGACATGTGGTATTTCAGCTGGATCCTCGGCATCGGCGCCGCGCTCGGCTTTGGCATCATCAACGTGTTGTGGCTCGACGCCCAGCGCAACAAGGCCTTGGCCGGCGCATCCGAAAAGAGCCGCCAGGCGCAGCAGTAAAAGCGCCTGCGGTAAACAAAAGAGCGGCGCTCGCGCGCCGCTCTTTCATTTTGAAGCTACGTCCTTAACGGCTCAGGCCGGATGCGCGGCTGCGCCGCCAAGCGCCGGCAGCGCCGCGCTCAGTTGCTGCGCGTAACGCGTCGCAGCCGAACCGACGACCACATGCACCGTGTCCGCCGACACCCACGCGAGATCGAGTGACGCGAGGCGCGCGCGGTCGACCTTGGACGGATCGCGCAGCGCGATGCGCAGGCGCGTCGCCGCGACCTCGTCGAGCGAAACGATATTCGACGCGCCGCCGAACACCGTCAGCCACGCGAGCGGATCGGGATCGAGCGGGCCCGACGCGGGCTGTGCTGCCGCTTCCTGCGGCGCCGCCGTCACGGCGACGCTCGCGGCCGGCCTGGCAGCGGCCGTGCCTTCACGGTTGATCTCCGTGCGGATCTCGTCGGCGATGATGTCGGCTTCCGGTCCGATGATCACCTGCACGCTCTCGCCGCCGCGCTTGAGCACGCCGCGCGCGCCGAGCGCTTTCAGGGCAGGTTCCGATACGTGAGCCGGGTCGGCCACGTTCAGACGCAGACGCGTCGTGCACGCATCCACGACCTTCAGATTGGCCGCGCCACCCAGCGCCGCGATATAGCGCACCGCGCGCGAAGCGGTCGCTGCCGTTGCCGTCGTGGGCACTGCCGCGCCGGTGCTGAGCGGAGCATCGTTGGCATCGTCGGTGATCGGTTCGCGACCCGGCGTGGCCATGTTGAACTTGCGGATGAAGAAGCGGAACAGCACGTAGTAGACAACCGCGTACACGATGCCGAGCGGAATGGCTTCCCAGCCGTGCGTCGACAGCCCGTAGTTGAGCAGGTAGTCGATCGCGCCCGCCGAGAACGTGAAGCCGAGCTTGATGCCGAGCAGCGAGCAGATCGCGAGCGAAAGCCCGGTCAGCACGGCGTGGATCACGTAGAGCACCGGCGCGAGGAACATGAACGTGAACTCGATCGGCTCGGTCACGCCCGTGAGGAACGACGTGAGCGCCATCGAGGCGAGCAGGCCGAACACCATCGCGCGGCGTTCCTTGGGCGCCTCGTGCAGCATCGCGAGACAGGCGGCCGGCAGGCCGAACATCATGACCGGGAAGAAGCCGGCCATGAAGCCGCCCGCGGTGGGGTCGCCCGCGAAGAAGCGGTGCAGGTCGCCCGTGACCGCCGCGCCGCCCGCCGGGGTGAACGTGCCGAACACGAACCACACGAGCGAGTTGAGAATGTGGTGCAGGCCCGTGACGAGCAACAGCCGGTTCAGCAGACCATAGACGAAGGTGCCGACAGCGCCCGCCGTGGTCAGCCAGTGACCGGCCGAGTCGATCACCGACTGCACCGGCGACCAGATGTAGCCGAAGATCAGCCCGAGCACGACGCAGACGAGCCCGGTGATGATCGGCACGAAGCGTTTGCCGCCGAAGAACGCCAGGAACTCCGGCAGCTTGATGTCCTTGAAGCGGTTATAGAGCATCCCCGCGACGACACCGGCGACTACCCCCGACAGCACGCCCATGTTGAGCTTGTCGTTGATGTCCTTCATCACCGCGATTTCGACGAGGTAGCCGAGCGCGCCAGCGAGCGCCGCGACGCCGTTGTTGTCCTTCGCGAAGCCGACTGCGATGCCGATCGCGAACAGCAGCGGCAGGTTGTCGAAAATCGCTCCACCCGCATCCGCGATGAGCTTGATGTTGAACACATCCGGCTGACCGAGACGCAGCAGGATGCCTGCGACGGGCAGCACGGCGATCGGCAGCATGAGCGCGCGGCCGAGCTTTTGAATTTTTAGAAACGGATTCACTTCCATTGCCTGCCTCCAGTCCCTCTATTAGTCGTAGTACGTATTGATATTGGCTTGTGGCTGATCCGGTCGATCAGTCGAGCGGCCAGGTCTCGCGGCTCGCCGCTCGCACGGCCTGCGCCGATTCGAGCGCGAGCGCATCCTGGGCGCGCTGACGGCACAGCGCGTAGTCCAGATTGCGCACGCGAGCCTTGATCGACGGCACCGAGACCGGATCCACCGACAACTCGGTCACGCCGAGGCCGACGAGCAGCGGCACCGCGACCGGATCGCCCGCGAGCGCGCCGCAGACGCCGACCCACTTGCCGTGCTTCTCCGCGCCCTGCACGGTCGCCGCGACGAGGCGCAGCACGGCAGGATGCAGACCGTCGGCCTGCGCCGCGAGATCCGCCTGGCAGCGGTCCATCGCGAGCGTGTATTGCGTCAGATCGTTGGTGCCGATCGACAGGAAATCCGCGTGCTGGGCGAGCTGGTCCGCGAGCAGCGCCGCCGACGGCACTTCGACCATCACGCCGACCTCGACGGGCTCCGTGCGGCCCGCCTCACGGGCGAACCCATCGATGCGCTCGCGCAGGCGCACGAGCTCACCGACATCGGTGACCATCGGCAGCAGAATGCGCACCGCGCCGAGCGGCTCGACGGCGAGCAGGCCGCGCAACTGGTCGTCGAGCAGATCCGGGCGCACCTGGGCGAGGCGGATGCCGCGCAGGCCGAGCGCCGGGTTCGGCTCGGGCGGCAGGCTCAGGTAATCGACTTCCTTGTCGGCGCCGACATCGAGCGTGCGGATGATCGCGGTGCGGCCCTTGAGGGCATCGACGATCGACTGATAGCTTTCGCGATGTTCGGCGACGCTGGGCGCCTGCGGACGATGAATGAACAGCAGTTCGGTGCGCAACAGGCCGACGGCATCGGCGCCGTTGTCGACGGCCGTCGAGGCGTCATCGAGCGTGGCGATGTTCGCCGCCACTTCGATCGCGCGACCATCGCGCGTCGCCGCCGCGAGTTGCGACGTGCGGCGGTTCGCTTCCCGCACGCCCGCGAGGCGATTCCGCTCGTTTCGCGCGCGTTCGATGTCGAGTGCCGTCGGGGCGTATTCGATCCGGCCGCTGTCCGCATTGACCACCACCTGGGTGCCTTCGGGCAGTGCGTGGAGCGCGTCGCCGACGGCGACGAGCGCCGGAATGCCGGACTGGCGCGCGATGATCGCCGCGTGCGAGGTCGCGCCGCCGCGCGCCATCAGGAGCGCAGTCACGCGTTGGCGATCGAGCGTCGCAAGATCGGACGGCGTGAATTCGTCGGCCGCGAGCACGGCTTCTTCGGGCAGCGTGCGCGCTGCATTGCCGGCGTAACCGAGTGCGCGCAGCACGCGTTTGTCGATGTCGCGCAGATCGGCGGCACGCTCGGCGAGCAGCGGATCGTCGACGTTGCCTAGCACGGCGATCTGTGCGCGGATCGCCTCGCGCCACGCGAAGCCCGCGCTCTTGCCGAGGCTGATCAAGTCGCGCGCGGCGTCCACCAGCGCGGGATCTTCGAGCAGCACGCGATGCACCGCGAAGATGCCCGCCTCGCCCACCGCACCGCGTTGCGACGCGCTGCGCACCGTCTCGCCGAGTTCGGCGTCGACGCTGGCGATGGCCTTGTCGAGCAGGCGGCTTTCCGCTGCCGACGTGCCGCTTGCGAGTTCCGGCGGCTCGATGGCCGCGTCGTCCCAGCGCACCAGCGTCCCGATCGCGACACCGGGCGCCGCGCACACGCCCGCGAGCGTGTTCGGCGCGAGCGGCGCGCCGCTCTGGCCAGGTGTCTGCAGCGCGGCGGCGATCGGTGCCGGCGAGAGCGTGCGGGCCGGCGCTTCATGGCCTTCGCCCGGCGCCTCGCGCGACAGCTCGGCGACCACGGCATCGACGGCTTGCTGGGCCGCCGGACCGACGCCCACGAGTTCGACGCTCGCGCCCTCGCCCGCGCCGAGGCTCAGCAGGCCGACCACGCTTTCGATCGCCGCCTTGCGTCCTTCATAACGCACTTCGACGCGCGCATCGAGTCCGCGCACCGCCTCACGCGCCCGCGCAGCGGGCCGCGCGTGGAGGCCGCCCGCATGCGCGAGCGTGAGCGTGCGGCGCGCTTCGGTCTGCACGGGGCTGATGGCGCGCGCCGCTTCGGCGGCTTGCGCGGCTTGCGCATTGCGCGCGCGCAGCGTGAGGAGCGGCGTCGCGCCGGCCTGCACTTCGCCGCTCGCGCGCTCGACGATCTCGAACGCATCTGAATTGGCGATTGCCACGACCGACACGAGGCTCGGCGCAGTGCATGCCACCGCATCGAGATCGAACTCGATCAGCACATCGCCGCGGCGCACTTGCGCGCCCTGGGTGACGAGCGCCTTGAAGCCCTTGCCGTTCAGCTCGACCGTATCGATGCCGATGTGGACGAGAACTTCGGCGCCTTCGGGCGTCTGCACGGTCACGGCGTGGCCCGTGCGCGCGAGATGCATCACGACGCCGTCGCACGGTGCGACGAGCCGGCCTTCGAGCGGATCGATGCCGATGCCGTCGCCGAACAGGCCCTCCGAAAACACCGGATCGGGGACGGCCGCGAGCGGCACGACCGGGCCGGTGAGCGGTGCAAGCAGAACAAACTGGCTTGGTGCAGGGTTCATCAAGCGAGACTCCTCAACGCGTTCCATCGGCTTTCTCGATCAGTGTGTTTCAGTGACTTTGTTCAGGTAACGCGGCTCGTCCGGGTTGCGTCCGCGCGCAACCGCGAGGCCCGCCGCCATGACATAGAACGACAGGATCGCGGCGATCGGGTCGAGCGCCGGATCGGCGGCGCTCGCCAGCTCGAGGTTCGCCTCGGCGACGTCCGGAGGCGCCGCGAGCAGCACGCGCGCGCCGCGTGCGCGCATGTCGCGCGCGAGTTCGATCAGGCCCGCCTGCTCCGGTCCGCGCGGTGCGAACACGAGCAGCGGATAGTCGCGGTCGATCAACTCCATCGGACCGTGACGCACTTCGGCGCTCGAAAACGCTTCGGCCTGGATGCCCGAGGTCTCCTTGAGCTTGAGCGCCGCTTCCTGCGCGATCGCGAGGCCCGCGCCGCGCCCGATCACGATCATCTGCGACACGTCGCGCAATTCGTCGACGGCCTTCGACCAGTCGAGCGAGCCCGCGCGATGCAACGCGTCGGGCAACGCGCGCACCGCGTCGAGGAGTGCCGTGTCGCGCTGCCAGAACGCGACCAGCTGCGCGGAAATCGCCAGCATCGCGATGTAGCTCTTGGTCGCGGCGACGCTCAACTCCGGCCCGGCATGGAGCGGCAGCTCGATGCCGGCCGCATCGGCGAGCGGCGAGCCCGCGACGTTGACGGCAGCCGCCGTCAGCGCGCCCGCCTCGTTGAGCGCCTTGATCGTCGCGACCAGGTCAGGACTCCTGCCCGATTGGGAGAAAGCAAAAGCGAACTGGTCGCGCACCCGCAGCGGCGCCTGCTGCAGCGTCGCGATCGACATCGGAATCGACGCGACCGGCACGCCGATGCGCGTCATCGTGAGGCTCGCGAAATAGCTGGCCGCGTGGTCGGAGCTGCCGCGCGCGACGGTGAGCGCGACGTGACGCGGCTTCTCGTCGAGCGCTCGCGCGAGCGCCTCGACCCGCGAGGTATCCGCGAGCTGCGCGGCGACGACGTCGGCCGATGCCAGCGCCTCTTTAAGCATATTCGACAATTGCTTCTCCTTCGACATAGGTGGCCGCGAGCGCGAGCTCACGGTCGAATACGGCGAGATCGGCCCATGCACCGCGCGCGATGCGGCCGCGATCCTCGATGCCCAGATAATCGGCGGCGTAGCGCGACAGGCGGTTCGACACATCCGCGATCGGGAAACCGAGCGAGACGAGGTTGCGCAGCGCCTGGTCCATCGTGAGCGTGCTGCCCGCGAGCGTACCGTCGGCGAGACGCACGCCGCCGAGACACTTGGTCACGTGCTGGCTGCCGAGCCGGTATTCGCCGTCAGGCATGCCGGTCGCCGAGGTGCTATCGGTGACGACATACAGACGCGGAATCGCGCGCATGGCCGCGCGGATCGCACCCGGATGCACGTGCAGCAGGTCCGGGATGATCTCGGCGTATTCGGCGTGCGCGAGCGCGGCGCCGACGAGGCCCGGATTGCGGTGATGCAGCGGCGACATCGCGTTGAAAAGATGGGTGAAGCCACGCGCGCCGTGCTTGAGCGCGGCGACGCCATCATCGTAGGTCGCAAGCGAGTGGCCGAGCTGCACGCGCACGCCGCGCGCGGCCATCTCCGCGATGATCTCGATGTGACCCGCGATCTCGGGCGCCACCGTGACCACGCGGATCGGTGCGATCGCGAGGTACTGGAGCACCTCGTCGAGCACCGCCGACACGGCCGCGTCGGGCTGCGCGCCGAGCTTGCCCGGGTTGATGTACGGACCTTCGAGATGCACGCCGAGCACGCGCGCGCCGCCCGACGTGCGATTGCGCGCCAGCTCGCCGAGCCCCGCGACCACGCTCATCAGCTCGTCGCGTGGCGCGGTCATGGTCGTCGCGAGCAGGCTCGTCGTGCCGTAGCGCGCGTGGGTGCGCGTGATCGTCTCGATCGCGTCGCCGCCTTCCATCACGTCCGCGCCGCCACCGCCGTGCACATGCAGGTCGATGAAGCCAGGCAGGATGTACGGATCGGCGTTGCTCGCCGGATCGACGGGGGTGCCCGCGAGCGCCGTGATGCGGCCGTTCTCGACGGACAGCGTGCCGTTGATCCACCCCTCAGGGGTCAAGATGTTTCCGCTCAGCATGTAAGTTCCCGGTGAGGCGTTCTGCTGTTGTCCATGACTGATTCCCGTTGCGCTCGCTGGCTCTCGTGCCGCCATCACTGGCGCAGTTCCGCGACGAAGTCGTAATAGCCGTCGCGACAGTACGTGTCGGTCAGCTCGATGGCGCGTTGATCGCCCGAAAAGCCGACGCGCGTGATGACGAGCAGCGCCGCGCGCGGTTCGACCTCCATCAGCTCGGCGATCTCGCCCGTCGCGTTGACCGCGCGAAAATGCTGCAAGGCGCGTACTACCGGCATGCCGCGCGCTTCGAGGTAGGTGTACAGCGAGCCATCGATGGCTTGCGGATCGGGCACGATCGACACCGGCAGCGCCGAGTGCTCGACGGCCATCACGATGCCGTCCGCGCGGCGCAAGCGTCGCAGGCTCGCCACCGGCGCACCCGGCGACAGGCCGAGTTGCACGATCTCCTCGCGGCGCGCCGTGCGGGTCTCGCGTTCGAGCCAGACCGAATCGGGCGTGAAGCCGCGCTGCTGCATGCGTTTCGTAAAACCGGTGAGGCGCGAAAGCGGATCTTCGACACGCGGCGTGATGAAGCTGCCCGCGCCGCGCGCGCGGCGGATCAGGCCTTGTTCGACGAGCAGCGCAATCGCCTTGCGCGCCGTGATGCGCGACACCCCGATCGCGTCCGAGAGCGTGCGCTCCGACGGCAGCGCCTCGCCCGCCGACCACACGCCGCAATGAATCGCCGTGGCGAGATTGCGTGCGAGCTGAAGGTAGAGCGGCGTCACATTGCGCGCATCGGGCATCAATGCAGACCAACGGGTTTCCATGGGACTCCGGTGGGCGGTTGGGAGGTCGTGCCGGTTTGAAATCGGGCTGACTGGATATATCCAGCAGCGAGCCCATTATATAACCACAATAAGACCAGTCAACGCACCCTGTACAGACTCCGAAAGTTGACCGAAACCCCTTTCTGGGCGGGCTTTTCGGCCGTTTTCAGGCGCTCGGGGCGGGCGCGTGGGCAGACCAGGATTTACCCTGGCGTGGTTCGTCCGGGCGTCGATTCGAAGAGACCAGCAGAGCCCAGCTGGGCTTTGAAGATAGCCCGGACACGCTGCCGGCACCGCACCATTGCGCGCCGACAACGCGTGACGAGAAGCGTTTCCTCGATCGGCGCAGTTCCCCTATAGTTGCGGCTGACCAAAATCAAGCCGAGCACACAGGCAGTATGCAGTCGAACGATCCAGAAGCATTGCGGCGCGCAGAAGCCGTCCGTCAGTTCAACCGCTTCTTCACCAAACATATGGGCGCGCAGCACGAGCAGTTGCCGCGCAGTGAGTTCTCGCTCACCGAAGGCCGCATCCTCCACGAACTCGAGCGCGGCCACGCGACGACCGCTGCCGCGCTCGCGCGCAACCTCGCGCTCGACAGCGGCTATCTGAGCCGCATCCTCGCCGCCTTCGAGAAGCGCAAGCTGATCACCCGCCGGCCATCGGACACCGATGCGCGCCAGTCGCTGCTCGCGCTGACCGCGGGCGGCCGCGCCGAATACGCCCCGCTCGACGCCGCTGCGATCGAAGGCATCACGTGTTCGCTCGCGCATTTGTCGGCGGTCGAGCAGGACCAGTTGATCGGCGCGATGCGCATCGTCCAGCAGTTGCTCGGCGAGCACCTGCCGCGCGGCATCGTGACGTTGCGCGAGCCGCGTGCGGGCGAACTCGGCTGGCTCGTCCATCGCGAGGCGCAGTACTTCGCCGGGGAACACGGCTGGGACCAGCGCTTCGAGGCTTCGCTCGCGCAGATGGTCGGCACGTTCGCACACGAGCGCGACGCGGCACGCGAAACCTGCTGGGTTGCCGATCAGGAAGGCATGCTGGTCGGCTCGGCATTCGTCGTGAAGGCCTCGCCGACGGTGGCGCGGGTGCGCATGCTGTTCGTCGAGCCGCACGTGCGCCAGCTCGGCGTCGGCACGCAGCTCCTCGACGAGTGCGTGCGCTTTGCGCGCCGCGCGGGCTATGCGTCGATTGAAATGTCGCTGGCGAACGTGCTCGACGGCGCGCGCCGGCTCGTCGAGCAGGCGGGCTTTCAATGGGCCGAGGCATCGCGCGCCGCGTGCTACGGGCGCGAGATCGTGCTCGAGCGCTGGACGCGCGAACTCGCCGCCTGACGCGGCGCGGCCTGAGTCAGAAAATTCAGGGCGAAAAAAAGCGCCGCGGCAAGCCGCGGCGCTTTTGCATCTGCTCTGCTGAACGGATCAGCGGATCAGCCGATCAGAACGAGGGCACCATCGAGCCCTTGAATTCGCTCTTGATGAACTGGCGCACTTCGTCCGATTGATACGCGGCCACGAGCTTCTTCACCCACGGCTTGTCCTTGTCCTGCGCGCGCACGGCGATCAGGTTCGCGTACGGGCTGTGGATGTCCTCGAGCGCGATCGCATCCTTGGTCGGCTGCAGGCCGGCCGCGAGCGCGTAGTTCGTGTTGATCACGGCGGCATCGACGTCGGACAGCGAACGCGGCAGTTGCGCGGCGTCCAGTTCGACGAGCTTCACCTTCTTCGGATTTTCGGCGACGTCGAGCGGCGTGGCGTTGTTGCCGTTCGTGCCCGCGCCCGCGCGCAGCTTGATCACGCCCTTCGACTGCAGCAGCAGCATGGCGCGGTTCTCGTTCGACGGATCGTTAGGCACGGCGATCTTGGCGCCTTGCGGCAGGTCGTTGAGCGACTTGAGCTTCTTCGAGTACACGCCGATCGGCGAGATGTACGTGAGGCCCGCGCTCACGAGCTTGTAGCCGCGCTGCTTGACCTGGCTGTCGAGGTAAGGCTGGTGCTGGAAGCTGTTCGCGTCGAGGTCGCCCGCGTCGAGCGCTGCGTTCGGCTGCACGTAGTCGTTGAACTCGATGACCTTCACGTTCAGGCCTTCGCGCTTCGCGACCTTCTGGACGACTGCCCAGACCTGGGCGTCGGGACCGCCGACGGTGCCGACACGGATGACCTGGTCGTCGGCACGGGCGCCGAAGCTGGCGACGAGCGAGGTGGCGGCGACGACGGAGAGAAGAGCTTTAATCAGATTTCTGCGCTGCATGGATGTGATGTTCCCGCTTTGGGTTGATTCTTGTGACCTCATGGCCGGCATTGTGTGCCGGATCGAGGACTATAAATGATCGCATATGAGGATACCGGTACGAAATACAGATTTCGCATACCGGTATGCCAACGGGCTTACTGCTGCGTGTCGAGCAGGATCTTGAGGTCGTGGACCCAGGGCGTGACGCCCTGCCCGTCGCGGGCGAACAGGCGCAGCTTGCCGGTCGTGTCGAACACGTAGCTCGCGGCCGTGTGGTCCATCGTGTAGCCGTCCGGCGTCGAGCCGGGCACCTTCGCGTAGTAGACGCGGAAGTCCTTCGCTACCTGTTTGAGCTGGGCGTCATCGGCCGGGCGCAAGCCGACGAAGGTCGGGTTGAACGCGCTCGTGTACTGGCCGAGCAGCGCAGGTGTGTCGCGCTGCGGGTCGACGGTGACGAACAGCACCTGTACCCGCTTCGCGGCATCCGGCCCCAGCTGCTGGAGCGCCTGCGACAGTTCGGCCATAGTAGTCGGGCAGACGTCGGGGCAATGCGTGTAGCCGAAGAACAGGACGACGACCTTGTCCTTGTAGTCAGCGAGCGTGCGGACCGTGCCGTGCGAGTCGGGCAGCGAGAAATTGCTGCCGAACTGCGTGTTGCCGGTGATGTCGAGATTCGTGAACGACGGCGCGGGCTTGCCGCATCCTGCGAGCAGCGCGCTGGCACCGAGCGCGCCCGCCGTGACACACACGAGAGCCGCGCCGCGCGCGGCGCGAATGAACGAGCGACGATCCATGGCCTTACGCACCGATCAGCGGACGCGCGTAGTGATCGACGAGCAGCGCGGCGAACAGCAGCGACAGATAGACGATCGAATAGCGGAAGGTCTTGCGCGCGAGTGCATCGGAGTACTCGCGGTAGATCGACCAGGCGTAACCAAGGAACACCGCGCCGAGCAGCACCGCAGCGGCCAGGTAGACCACACCGCTCATGCCCGAGATGAACGGCATCATCGTCACGGCGAACAGGATGATCGTATAGAGCAGGATGTGCAGGCGCGTGTACATCTCGCCGTGCGTGTTCGGCAGCATCGGCAGGCCGGCGTTTTCGTAGTCCTTGCGGCGGTAGAGCGCGAGCGACCAGAAGTGCGGCGGCGTCCAGACGAAGATGATGAGCACCAGAATCCAGGCGTCGCCGGGCACGGCGCCCGTGACGGCGGCCCAGCCGAGCGCGGGCGGCATCGCGCCCGAGGCTCCGCCGATCACGATGTTCTGCGGCGTGGACGGCTTGAGCAGCAGCGTATAGATGATCGCGTAGCCGATGAAGGTCGCGAACGTGAGCCACATGGTGAGCGCGTTGGTGAACGTGTAGAGCGTCCACATGCCGATGCCGCCCAGCACTGCCGAAAACAACAGGATCTGCACCGAGGTGATTTCGCCGCGCGCGGACGGGCGCCACGAGGTGCGGCGCATCATCGCATCGACTTTTTGCTCGACGAGACAGTTGATGGCGAACGCGGCGCCCGCGGTCAGCCAGATGCCGACGGTGCCACCGATCAAGACCTTCCACGGCACCATGCCGGGCGTGGCGAGGAACATGCCGATGACGGCACAGAAGACCGCGAGTTGCGTGACGCGCGGCTTGGTCAGCGCGACATACTGCGCGATCCGGCTACCGGGGGAATGGGGGACGGTTGTACTTTCCATAGGGCGGGGTCAAGCCGTGGCGGCGTCGCGCGCGGGGAGCGTGGCGCGGCCGGGACGGCTACAAGCAATTCGAAAGTTTAGCATGACGAGCAATAACAGCAGGATTGCCGCGCCACCGTTGTGAGCGACCGCAATGGCGAGCGGCCACTGCAGGACGATATTCGACAGTCCGGTCACGAACTGGATCAGGATCACGATCAGCACCCAGTTTGCAGGGCGTCGCAGCGATGCATAGCGCCGGGTCCGGAGCGCGAACCATACCAGATACGCGACGACCAAGAGCGCAAACGTGCGATGCGTCCAGTGGATCGCGACGAGCGCGTCCTGGGTAATCACGTCGCCGTTGCCGTCCATGCCGAGCGCGCGCCACAGATGGAAGCCGTGATGGAAATCCATCGGCGGAATCCATGCGCCGTTGCAGGTCGGAAAGTCCGTGCAGGCGAGCACCGCGTAATTGGTGCTCACCCAGCCGCCGAGCGCGATCTGCACGATCAGCAGCCCGAGTCCGACGAGCGCCGCGACGCGCCAGCGCGACACGGCGGGCTCCAGGGCGGGCAGCGGCGTGAGGCGCGCGGCCAGCCAGCCGAGCGAGCCGAGCAGCGCTAGACCCAGCAGCAAATGGGTCGTCACGATGACCGGCTGCAGCTTCATGGTCACCGTCCACGCGCCGAACACGCCTTGCACGAGGATCAGCCCGAGCAGCGCCGTCGGCCACCACGGCGAGACATGCAGCGCGAGCCGCTTGACGCGCGCGCGCCAGGCAATCAGCACCTGCGCGACGATCAAGACGCCGATCGCCATGGCGAAGTAACGATGGATCATCTCGATCCAGGCCTTCGTCATGCTGACCGGGCCGCTCGGCAGCGCCGCATGGGCGGCGGCGATCTGCACATGGGCGATGAACGGCGAGGACGTGCCGTAGCAGCCCGGCCAGTCGGGGCAGCCGAGGCCGGAATCGGTGAGCCGCGTGAAGCCGCCGAACATCACGAGATCGAGCGTCATGAACGTCGTGAGCCAGACGAGCTTGCGAAACTTGTCGTCGTCGGCCTTCACCCAGACCCACGACAGCGGCAGCAACGCGATGCACAGGCCAATCAGGCCCAGTTGCAGTACGAACATCCTCTCTTCCTTCTCCCTTGCACGATGGTGGCTGTCAGACTCGCGCCGCGCACCTTACCCGATACTCGACCATTTGAGCAGCTTCGAAATGTCGCTCTTGATTTTCGACGGATCGGGATTCGCCGGGAAACGCATCATCAGGTTGCCGTTGGGATCGACCACGTAGATGTGCGCGGTATCGGTGCTCGCGTCGGTTGCGGGCAGCCATTGCGCGAGCGCGGCCGGGTCGGCGCGCAGCGCGCGCGTGTCGGGATAGGCCGTGCGCACGACGGCGGGCACGGGGGCGTCGTCGCTGCGCAGCCACACCGTGACCACGCGCTCGCGTTCCGGCCCTTGGGTCGCGCGGACTTGGCGCATGAAGTAGAGCTTCTTCACGCAGGCGTCGTCGCAGGCGCCGCCGTCGACCGAAATCAACAGCCAGCGGCCGCGCAACGAGGTGAGCGGCACCGGCGCGCCATCGTCGCCGCGCACCATCAGGCCCTCGGGAATCGGCCGCTGCGGCTCGATCAGCGTGCCGTAGCTCGCCGTGCCGCCCTTGGGCTTGATCACGTAGTAGGTGAAATACGAGAGCGCAATCGGCGCACCGCAAATCAGCGCGATCAGGAGCAGTGTCCAGCGGCCGCGCCGCCATGAACCCCGGCCGCCGCCCGTGGACTTGCCGGACGACGCGCCGTGACGGGTGGCTTGCTGGCCGGCCGCTTGGTCAGCCTGTGAAGCGCGGGGCGATTGTGTCGACACTGCTCGAACCTCGTGAGTCAAAAATGGCGCGCGATGCAAAAAGGCGCGCTCGATCGGAAAAGCCGGTGCCGGCCGCCGTTAAAATCGGGATGGCGCAGGCGCTATTGTGCCGGGGTCGGATCGCGCATTCAGGCGTCCGAAGTGCGCTTCTTTGTCGCGGCCCGGCGGGCCGCGTAAAGGCCGAACGCGATCGCGGCGGCCGCCATGCCCCACCACTGGAGCATATAACCGTAATTGCGCTCGACGCCGGTCGTCGGGGCCGGCCAGTCGCGCACCAGCGCGTCGCTCGCACCACCCGTCTGCTGGATCACGAACGGCTGCAGCGGCAAGCCGGTTTCGGCGGCATAAGCGGCGACGTCGAGATTCTGCCGGATCTTCTGATGCGCTGCAGAGCCGCCCGCACCCAGCTCGTAGGCGCGCGACGCATCGGCGCGCGCGATGCCGACCACTTCGACCGGCCCCTTGGGCGTGTCGTAAGGCGCGATCCGCGTGCGCTCCTCGATGCTGCGCGGCAGCCAGCCGCGATTCACGAGCACGTAGCCGCCGCCATCGAGCGCCAGCGGCATCACGACGTAGAAGCCTGGCTGATCGTTATACGGCCGGTTGTCCAGATACACGACGAGATCGGGCCGCCACGTGCCGCGCGCAAGCACACGATGAAACTCGATCGAAGCGAGCGGCACCGGCGCCGCGCCGATCGGCTGCGGCGTGCCGTGCCCAGTCGCCTCGATGCGCGCTTCGAGCGCTTCCTTCTCGTGCGCGCGTTCGCGCTGCCAGAAGCCGAGCCGCACCGTGAGCGCCACCACGAGCAAGATCAGGAGTACAGGAAAGAGCCGGAATTTCATCGGGCACATCCGGTGCGCCGCGAGCGCATGCGCGCCGTCATCCGCGATGCGATAATGAGACGGACGTCTCTGTGTATCTGGATACCCGTGAGCTTCATGCACATCCTCGTTCCCATCGCCTTCGCGTTGATCATCGCCAGCATGATCTCGGCGCTCTACTTCATGATGCACGACCGCGGCCGCACCAAACGCATGGTGTGGTCGCTCGCGACGCGCGTCGGCCTGTCGATCTCGCTGTTCCTCTTTATTCTGTTCGCTCACTGGATGGGCTGGATCCAGTCGACCGGCATTCCCTACGGGCGCTAGGCCCGTAAGAAGGCCCGAAAAAAAACGCCGCCCGCTCAAGTCGCGGGCGGCGCTTTGTTCGATCGCCCGGCGCCGGCTTTAGCCAGCGCCCGTCTTCATCGGCACGCGTGTCACAGCCAGTAGACGACGACGTACAGCCCGAGCCACACGACGTCGACGAAGTGCCAGTACCAGGCCGCGCCTTCGAACGCGAAGTGGTGCTCGGCGGTGAAGTGGCCGCGGATCAGTCGCATCATCACAACCGCGAGCATCGTGCCGCCGAGGAACACGTGAAAGCCGTGGAAGCCGGTGAGCAGGAAGAACGTCGAGCCGTACACGCCCGAAGCGAGCGTGAGGTTCAGCTCACCGTACGCATGAATGTATTCGAAGGCCTGCAGGCACAGGAAGGACACGCCGAGCACGAGCGTCGCGGCGAGCCACGCGATGGCCTTGCGCCGATGGTCCTCGCGCAGTGCGTGGTGCGAGACCGTGAGCGTCGCGCCCGACGAGAGCAGCAGCGCCGTGTTGATGGTCGGCACGGGCCAGGGCGTCATCGAGCGGAAGTGCGAGACGAGTTGCGCCGGCCCGTTGTTCGGCCACACCGCCGAGAAGTCCGGCCAGATCAGCTTGTAGTCGAGGCTGCCGAGCTGATGCAGCGCGATCGCGCGTGCATAGAAGAGCGCGCCGAAGAAAGCGCCGAAGAACATCACTTCGGAGAAGATGAACCAGCTCATGCTCCAGCGGTACGACACGTCGACGCGCTTGCCATACATGCCGCCTTCGGACTCGGAGATCGCATCGCCGAACCAGTGCCACAGCGTGAACAGCAGCCACAGCAAACCGGCGACGACGCCGATCGGCGCCCACGATTCGCCGTTGATCCACGACGCGAGCGACGAAAGCATGACGAGCAGGCCGATGGCCGCGCTGATCGGATGCCGCGACGGATGCGGAATGAAGTAGTACGGGCTATCGTTTTGACCGCTCATTGCTGATTCTCCAAAATTCCAGCTGCACCGGAACAGTCCGGCTGTCTGTCTTCTTCGACGGCGCATCTGACGCGCGCCGTTCGCTGCCGCTTTGTTACTGGCCCACCACCGCGTGCACGATCAGGAGCAGCACGACCACGAACAGCGCCGCGCCGATCAGCCCCGCGATGATCAGATGCAGCGGATTGAGCTGCGCTGCGTCGGACTCGAGGTCGCGGCGCTTGCGCACGCCGAGAAACGACCACGCGACCGCCTTCATCACCTGAGCGAGCGTGCCCTTCCCTGCCTTTTTACCGCTGCTGTCGCTCATGTGGGCCTTCCTGCCTCGCGTCGCTTCGTACTGCCTCGCTCAACCACCGCTCAATCACCGCTCACGACGGCTTGGCAGCCGGCGCGTTCAACTCGAAGAACGTGTACGACAGCGTGATCGTCTTCACGTCCTTCGGCAGCTTCGGGTCGATCACGAACACCACCGGCATGCGTTTCGTCTCGTGCGCCTGCAGCGTCTGCTGCGTGAAGCAGAAGCACTGGATCTTGCGAAAGAATTCGGTCGCCTGCTTCGGCGCGTAGCTCGGGATCGCCTGCGCGTCGATGGTGCGTGCTTCGTTGTTCGTCACGTCGTACATCACCGTCATCACTTCGCCCGGATGCACGTCGAGGCTCGACTGCTCCGGCTTGAAGCCGAGTAGCCCGCGCGCGTTCGCATCGAACTCGATCGACACGGTGCGGCTCATGTCGACCTGGGTGTTGCGCGCCTCGCGCTCGGTGGTATCGCGCTGCACCAGGTTGTTGATGCCGGTGATCTGGCAGATGGCGCGATACATCGGCACGAGTGCAAAGCCGAAGCCGAACATCAGGCAGGCCACGATCACGAGCTTCACGAGCATCGCGCGGTTAAACGCGCGATCCACTCCTCCCGACTGCGTACCCATCAGACTTCCTCAACATTGCTTGCAAGACGCCACGGCTAGCGCGCTCAGTGCGCGACGAGCCACTGCTGGACCACGGCGGCCGTAAAGAAGGCGGCGACGACCGCCAGCAGGATCAGACCGAGCCGCAGGTTGCCCGCGCGAATTTCCTCGGGCGTACGTCGTTTGTGTGGATCGCGGGTCATGCTCGTCATGCGCAAAAGATCCTCGCCGTGCAGTGAATTGCGGCTCGCGCGCGTGCGGCCCGAAGGCCCCGGCGCAGAGCCGCCGCTTGTGTCATTCGACCGTCGGCGGATTCTCGAACGTGTGGAACGGTGCCGGGCTCGGCACGGTCCATTCGAGGCCGGTCGCGCCATCCCAGGGCTTGTCGCTGGCCTTTTCCAGCTCGCCGCCGCCGCGATACACGGGCAGCGCGACCGCGAACAGGAAGTAGACCTGCGAGAGGCCGAAGCCGAACGCGCCGATCGTGATCACCTGGTTCCAGTCCGTGAACTGCGCCGGGTAATCCGCATAGCGGCGCGGCATGCCGGCGAGACCGACGAAGTGCATCGGCAGGAACGCGAGGTTGAAGAACACCAGCGAGCACCAGAAGTGGATCTTGCCGCGCGTCTCGTTGTACATCCAGCCGGTCCATTTCGGCGACCAGTAGTACCACCCTGAAAAGAGCGCGAACAGCGAACCCGCCACGAGCACGTAATGGAAGTGCGCGACGACGAAGTAAGTGCCGTGATACTGGATGTCGAGCGGCGCCATCGCGAGCATCAGGCCCGAGAGGCCGCCGAACGTGAACACGATCAGAAAGCCCACCGACCACAGCATCGGCGTTTCGAACGTGAGCGAGCCGCGCCACATGGTGGCGACCCAGTTGAACACCTTCACGCCCGTGGGCACGGCGATCAGCATCGTCGCGTACATGAAGAACAGCTGGCCCGTGACCGGCATGCCGGTCGCGAACATGTGGTGCGCCCAGACCATGAACGAGAGGATCGCGATCGATGCGGTGGCGTACACCATCGAGCTATAGCCGAACAGCGGCTTGCGCGAGAACGCCGGGATCACCTGCGAGACGATCCCGAACGCCGGCAAGATCATGATGTAGACCTCGGGATGGCCGAAGAACCAGAAGATGTGCTGGTACATGACCGGGTCGCCGCCGCCCGCTGCATTGAAGAAGCTCGTGCCGAAGTGACGGTCGAACAGCAGCATCGTGATCGCGCCCGCGAGCACCGGCATCACGGCGATCAGCAGGTAGGCGGTGATGAGCCACGTCCATGCGAACATCGGCATCTTCATGAGCGTCATGCCCGGTGCGCGCATGTTCAGGATCGTGACGACGATGTTGATGCCGCCCATGATCGACGACGCACCCATGATGTGGACCGCGAAGATCGCGAAGTCCATGCCCGGGCCCATCTGGGTCGAGAGCGGTGCGTACAGCGTCCAGCCCGCGGCGGTCGCGCCGCCCGGCGTGAAGAACGAGCCGACCAGCAGACACGCGGCGGCTGGCAGCAGCCAGAAGCTGAAGTTGTTCATGCGCGCGAACGCCATGTCCGACGCGCCGATCTGCAACGGCACCATCCAGTTCGCGAAGCCGACGAACGCCGGCATGATCGCGCCGAACACCATGATGAGGCCGTGCATCGTGGTGAGCTGGTTGAAGAACTCGGGGCGCATGATCTGCAGGCCCGGCTCGAACAGCTCGGCGCGGATGCCGAGCGCCATCACGCCGCCCGACAGGAACATGATGAACGAGAACAGCAGATACAGCGTTCCGATGTCCTTGTGGTTGGTCGCGAACAGCCAGCGACGCCAACCGTGTGGCGTCTCGTGGGCATGATCGCCGTGTACGTGGGCGTGCCCTCCGGCTACATCGTGTCCGATGCTCGACATGACTATCTCCTAAAGCGACTGCTGCTGGGCTGTCCTGGGTGGCGCTTTTTCGCGCTCGTATACGTTCGGTGTCGTTCGGTGTCGTTCGGTGCCGATCAGGCCGCGGGGCTGATTTCCACGCGCCGGGCTTCCTTGGCGTCGCCGCCACCGGTGAGCGTTTCGGGCTTCTTGAGAACGATGTGGTCCTCGGCGATGCCCGCCGCCTTCAGCGCATCGCGCACGGCTTCGGCGCGTTGCTTGGCGAGTTGCGCGTTGACCTCGGCCGAGCCGGTGGCGTCGGTAAAGCCCGACACCGCGAACTTCGCATCGGGATGCGCCTTCGCATAATCGGCTGCTGCCTGGATCGCGGCCTGGGCATCGGCGGGCAACGTGCTCTTGCCCGTGTCGAAATAAACGCTCGCGGGCAGCGTGGCCGTGCTCGCAGCAGCGCCCGAAGCTTCGACCGGCGCCGAGGCGGCGGCGCCCGATGCTTCAGCGGCACCCGACGCCGGCGCAGCACCGGCCTGCGCGGTGTGGTCGCCGCCCTCGGGCAACTTGCCGTTGCGTGCGTCCGCGACCTGGCGCGGCTGCAGGATGTCGCCCGTGTGGTTGCCCCACGCGTTGCGCTCGAACGTGATGACCGAGGCGATTTCGACGTCGTTGAGCGTCGGCGCCCACGACGGCATCGCGTTCTTGCCCTTGAGCACGATGCTCACGTGCCCGGCGATCGGCCCGTTGGCGATCTTGCTGCCGTCGAGCGCCGGGAACGCGCCGCCGCCCTTGCCGGTCGGCTGGTGACAGACCGCGCAGTTCGACAGGTAGACCTTCTCGCCGCGCGCCTGCAGCTCGGCGAGCGTGTAGGTCTTGTTGGGATCGTCGGCAGCGGCGGCGAGCTTGGCATTTTGCGTCTCGACCCACTTCGCGTAGTCCTCGTCGGACAGCACCTCGACGACGACCGGCATGAAAGCGTGATCCTTGCCGCACAACTCGGTACAGAAACCGCGCCAGGTGCCGACCTTGTCGGCCTTGAACCACGTATCGCGCACGAAGCCCGGAATCGCGTCCTGCTTCACGCCGAACGCGGGCACGTACCACGAGTGGACGACGTCGTCGGCGGTCGTGATGATGCGGATTTTCTTGTTGACCGGCACGACGAGCGGGTTGTCGACGGCCTGCAGATAGGTATCGGTGATCGGAATCTGGCCGTTCACTTCGCTGCGCGGCGTCGCGAGCGTGGAGAGGAAGCTGATGCCCTCACCCGGTCCCTTCACGTAGGTGTAGCCCCACTTCCACTGATAGCCGGTCACCTTGATCGTGAGATCGGCGTTCGACGTGTCTTTCATCGCGACCACGGTCTTGGTGGCGGGCAGCGCCATCAACACGACGATGATGAACGGCACGATCGTCCAGATGATTTCGACGGTGGTGCTTTCGTGGAAATGCGCGGCCTGGTGGCCCTTGGATTTGCGATGCGCAAAGATCGAATAGAACATGACGCCGAACACGCCGATGAATATCACCGTGCACAGGATCAGCATCATCGTATGGAGGCTGTAGAGCTCTTCGGCGATCTTCGTCACCGGCGGCTGGAGATTGATCTCGTTGACGGCAGGGCCGCCCGGACTGTCTCCAATTGCGAGGGCAGTGCCGGCGAACAGAAGTCCGCTCATGGCCAGCACGCCCAAGAGGGCTCGCTTGATTGTTTTCATAGCATCCTTACCCAAAATTTCCATTCAAACCCTCGACCCCGCAGGAAGGCTTTTGTCGCGCGCCGGGTTGAACCCGCCGTCACGACCCGCATCTAACCGCTGCGCGCAAGCCACACACGCAGTTCACGCGCAAACTGGGCACGGCGGTACTGCGCCAGGTGCAACCCGACCGTCACCGTCTGGCCGCGCGATTCGAGCCGGACCGGTTCGCGCGGCGATGCGCCCGGCACGACTCGCACCCAGCGCGGATTGAATTCGAAGCGGGTCAGCGCCTCTGCGCTCATCTGCTCGATCACCAGCCGGTGCGGATACAGCCTGATACGTTCGTAATCGACAGCATGGCGCGCATAGATGGCGAAGGCCCCGCCCACCACCATCAGTTCGATACCGGTGAACGGCAGCACCAGCCACGCGCCGTTGAGCAACAGCAGGATGGCAATAGCAAGAGATACCACTGCCAGCGATGCATAGAAATACACGAATTGCCTGGGGGAGACCGAGCAGTTGCGCTTCATGGTCCAGTCTTTCAGGACCGGCTCCGGACTCGCCAGCAGATCGAACGCCTGCATCGCTACCTCCCGCCACCTGCACAACGCCTGCTACAACCTTTCTCCACCACTGTCAGCATGAGGGCCTGCCGCGCCGGATATGGGGACTTGTCCGGGCGGCAAACTGACGCATTATAGGCGCGATCAAGTGGCGCCACAAGCAAGCCACCGATGGGCTAAAACCCAATACCAGCAAGGGTTTGCGCGGATATCCGAGGTTTTTTCGAGGTCTTTTCGGCCGCTGATCCCAGACATAACAACTGCCCTCTTTACGAGTCAACGATTGTTCATCGGCTTACGGCCGATGTCCTCAATCCGTACAATCCCGTGCCCCTCCGCCGTGCGACGCGGCACGGCCTTCCAGGCATGACCATAGATGATTTCGAAGCTGAGGGGAATGGTTCCGTCTTCGCGGCGCCGTGCTTCGAGCGCGGCGAGCAGCGCGCCATGCAGCCGGCGCGGCGCGTAACCGGCGCCAGGCACGGCCGCGTCGCGCTCGCTGCGTGTGAACGGATAAGCGCCCCAGCGGCGCACGTCGGCGAGCAGTTTGTCGGCTGACGGGTAGGTGACGGTGATCGTCTCCTGATCCATGACCGGAATCTCGAAGCCGTTCTCCACCAGCATGTCACCGAGATCGTGCATGTCGACAAAGTCGATCACGTGCTCGCGCGTCGCCAGACCGTGCGCGGCCTCGACCTCGGCCCACGCGCCGCGCAGTTCCTTGAGCGTGTCGGGACCGAGCGTGCTGAACATGAGCAGGCCATTCACCTTGAGCACGCGTTGCCATTCGCCGAACACGAGATCGGGACGCGGATGCCAGTGCAGCGCGAGATTCGACCACAGCAGCTCGAACGCTTCATGCGCGAACGGCAGCGCCTCGAAGTCGGCTTGCGCGAAACGCGGACCGCGCGCGCCGAGCGCCCGGCCAATCGAGGCAGGCAGAAAGCGGCGCCAGCTGGTGTCGCCCGCATCGTGGTCGAGTGCGCGCGTGAGCATCGCGTGGGACACATCGGTGCCGAACACGGGCGCCTCGGGAAAGCGCTCGCGCAGGCGCGGCAGATCCTCGCCCGGGCCGCAGCCGATGTCGAGCACGCTCGAAGGATTGACCTTGATGTACTCCAGACGCTCGCGCATGCGCCCGGCGATCTCTCGCGGCAGGAAGGCGACTTCGTCGAAGGTCGCCGCGCGACGCTCGAAAATGCGCTGCAGGCGTCGGGAATCGTAGGCCGGACGGCCGGGTCTTGTGGGGGAGGCAGACATGTCGGTCGTATTGGCGTGGTGAGCGAAGTATACTCGCTCGATCCCATCCTTTCAGTTTGCCGGCCGCATCGGGCCGTCGTTGTCATGCCTTGTTCGCCCCGTTCGCTTCGCGCCCGCTTGCCCGCCTCCGATGCGGGCAGTTGCATGCGTGCTCGCGTGCGCTCGTGGTGGCCACGCCTCGTCCAGTTCGCGCTGCCGAATCGCTGCTCATTATGCGGCAATATGTCGCATAACACGCTATGCAACATCTGCGACGCGCAGTTCTGGAACGAGCCGCGCTTGCGGTGCACGGTCTGCGCGCTGCCGCTCGCGGGCAAGCGTCGCGCGGCGGCGCAGCGCTATCGCTGCGCGAGCTGCATCGATGCGCCGCCGCCGTTCGACGCGACCTTCACGCTCGGTGACTATCGCGCGCCGCTCGATCTGCTCGCCCGCCATCTCAAGTTCCGCGCGCGCACGACGCTCGGCCGCGAATTCGGGCGCCGTCTCGCAATCATGGCCGACGATACAGTGTCGCTCGAGCCGATCGATGTGATCGTGCCGGTGCCGCTGTCGCGCGAACGACTCATCGAGCGAGGCCACAATCAGGCGTGGCAGATCGCAAGGCCGCTCGCGAAATCGCTCGCCGTGCGCGCGGACGCGGCGCTGGTGCGCCGCTGCCTGCATACGGCGCCGCAATCGCGGCTCGACCTCGACACGAGACGGCGCAACGTCGAGCACGCGTTCGCCGTGACACGCGACGTAAAAGGAAGGCATGTGGCTGTCGTCGATGACGTGATGACCTCGGGCGCGACGCTCGAGGCGCTCGCCCGCACGCTCAAAACCCACGGTGCGCGACGCGTGACGAACTTCGTCGCGCTGCGCACCCCGAAGAACTAGTCTGCCGGATCCACCATGTTCAATGTCGTTCTCGTCGAACCCGAAATTCCGCCCAACACGGGCAACGTGATTCGCCTGTGCGCGAACACCGGCGCGCGGCTCCATCTGATCGAGCCGCTCGGCTTTCCGCTCGACGACACCAAAATGCGCCGCGCCGGCCTCGACTATCACGAGTACGCGCAGATGCACGTGCATCGCGACTGGGATGCGTTCATCGCCGCCGAAGCGCCCGATGCAGCGCGCATGTTCGCGTTCACGACGCGCGGCTCGGGCCGCTTTCACGCCCACGCGTTCAAGCCCGGCGACTGGTTCGTGTTCGGCGCCGAGACGCGCGGACTGCCGGACCTCGTGCTCGAACGCTTCGCGAACGAGCAGCGCGTGCGCCTGCCGATGCGGCCGGGCAATCGCAGCCTCAATCTGTCGAATACGGTCGCGGTGGTGGTGTTCGAAGCGTGGCGCCAGGCCGGCTTCGAGGGCGGCGAATAAGCGCGGGCAAGTGTTACGGCCAGCGCGCCAGTTCGCGCTCGTAAAGCGCGAGCATCGAACGGTCGAAGCACGCGAACACGACCTCGTTCAGTTCGGGATAGTGAGCGAGCACATCGAACACGGTTTTCGTCGCGATCTTCACCGCGTCTTCGGCGGGAAAACGGTAGACCCCGCAACTGATCGCCGGAAACGCGATGCTCGTGCAATGCGCAGCGCGCGCACAGCCGAGCGAGCGCTCGTAGCACGACGCGAGCAACGCTGCCTCGCCGTGCGAGCCGCCGTGCCACACCGGTCCGACCGTGTGGATCACGTGGCGCGCGGGCAGCTGGTATCCGCCAGTGATTTTTGCGTCGCCGGTCGCGCAGCCGCCGAGTGTCTCGCATTCGCGCAAGAGACCGGGTCCGGCCGCGCGATGGATCGCGCCATCGACGCCACCGCCGCCGAGCAATGACGTATTGGCGGCGTTGACGATCGCATCGAGCGCGAGCGTGGTGATGTCGACGACTTGCGCGTCGACACGGCAATTTCCGACGATGGGCATGACGACCTCCCGCTGCGGGGTCTAGTGACAACGACTCTATGTTGCGCGCGAGCGGGGGAAGGCGTGAGATTTCGAGCGGACTATTCCGCTTTCGCGTCGCGCTTGAGCAAGGCGCTCACGGCGTCGCCCGGCGCGACACCATCGAACAGCACCGCGCAGACGGCTTGGGTAATGGGCATCTCGATCGCATGAGCGTGAGCAATCGACAACACCGCACTCGCGCAGCGCACACCCTCGGCGACATGGCCGAGCGTGCCAAGAATCTCGTCGAGCGAGCGGCCCGTCGCGAGCTGCATGCCCACGGTACGATTGCGCGACAGGTCGCCCGTCGCGGTGAGGATCAGATCGCCGAGGCCGGTGAGGCCCGTGAAGGTCTCCGCGCGGCCGCCGAGCGTCACGCCGAGGCGCGTCATTTCGGCGAGGCCGCGCGTGACCAGCGCGGCGCGCGCATTGAGGCCGAGGCCGAGACCATCGGCGATGCCGGTGGCGATCGCCAGCACGTTCTTGACCGCGCCGCCCACTTCGACGCCGACGATGTCGTCACCGGTATAGATGCGCATCGCGCGATGATGGAATGCGGCGAGCGTACGCTCGCGGCAAGCAGCCGATGCGCTCGCGACCGTGAGCGCGACCGGCAGTCCCGCGCCGACTTCGCGCGCGAAGCTCGGCCCGGACAGCACGCCGTAGCTCTGATGGTCGGGCAACTCGGCCGCGACCACTTGATGAGGCAGTAATTCGGTATCGGACTCGAAGCCCTTGCACAGCCACACGAAATGCGCGGGCACGCGGCCCGTGTCGCGCATGGTGCGCAAGAGACCGCGCAGCCCGGCCACGGGCGTGGCGATCACGACGAGTGCGTCGTCATCGCGTGCGTGGTCGAGCGCGGCGGCGAGATCCGTTTCATAGCGCAACGACACAGGCAGCGAAACACCCGCCAGATAGCGGGCGTTTTCGTGCTGTGCACGCAGCTCGGCGATGAGCGCAGCGTCGCGCGCCCACAGCACGGTGTCATTCGCGCGGGCCAGATGGCCGGCCAGCGCGGTACCCCACGCCCCGGCGCCGAGAACGGCAACCTTCATGCTGCAATACTCCGCACCGGTGCGATGCCGTTAATGCGTGGAACCGCTTTGCGGCTGGCCTTCCTGCGCGGCGATCTGCGCGAGACGCTGCTCGTAGAGCGCCTGGAAGTTGATTTCGGCCAGATGGATCGGCGGGAAGCCCGCGCGCGTGATCGCATCGGCGATGTTCGAGCGCAGGTACGGGAACAGGATCGTCGGGCAGGCGATGCCGACGAGCGGATCGATCTGTTCCGCCGGAATGTTACGGATATCGAAAATACCGGCTTGCTTGGCTTCGATCAGGAACGCGACCTTGTCCTTCACCTTGGCCGTCACGGTGCCGGTGACGAGGATTTCGAACACGGACTCCGCGAGGCGCTCGGCCTTCACGTCGACTTCGACTTCGACCGTCGGCATTTCCTGCTCGAGGAAGATACCGGGCGAATTCGGTTGCTCGAGCGACATGTCCTTGAGGTAGATGCGCTGGATATTGAAGAACGGCTGGTTGTTCTCGTCAGACATGATGGTTTGCTTCCGTGATTGAATGAATTGCGGCCGTTGCGCGGCGCGCCCCGCGGCTTGCGCCGGGCACCGCGCTCAAGCTACTTCAGGCTGCTTCGAGCAGCGACATCAGGCCGCCCGCGCGATCGAGTGCGGAGAGGTCGTCGTAACCTCCCACATGCGTCTCGCCGATGAAAACCTGCGGTACGGTCCGGCGGCCAGTGCGGGTCATCATTTCCTCGCGGCGCACCGGATCCCGGTCGATGAGCACCTTCTCGACGTGCTCGACGCCGCGCGACTTTAAAAGACGTTCGGCCATCTGGCAATACGGACACACCTGGGTGCTGTACATCACGACCTTGTTCACTTCGAACCTCCTTGTTTCACGACCGGCATGCCGGCTTGCTGCCAGGCGTTGACGCCGCCGTCGAGTACATGGGCTTCCGAGTACCCGGCTTCCTTCACGACACGCAGCGCCTTGTGCGACTGCTGGCCGGTCTGGCAGACCAGCAGTACCGGGTTGCTCTTGTTCTTCACGAACTGGCCGACCTTCGCCTGCAGCTCGCCGAACTCGAGGTTGCGCGCCGCCGGCAGGTGGCCCTTCGCGAACTCCACGGCCGGCCGCACGTCGATCACGACCGCGTTGCGGCGGTTGATCATCTGCGTCGCCTCGGCGGCGGAAACCCCGCCGCGTCCGCCCCGCATCAGGGTCGGCCACAGGAGCAACCCTCCAGAGATGAGGACGAGCGCGATAAGTACAAGGTTGATGTAATTGGTAAAGAACGTCACGGAGGATCCGCCGGGAAAGAGAAAAAGGGGTGGAAATCGAGCAAGACAATCCAGCCATTATAAAATAACCGTTTGTCACGGGGGCGACGCGGCCCCGCCCCCGTCGGCCCGCGTGTACGGCCGCCTGTCCCCGTTTATCGGCTTCCTCAACTACCGACCAGCACTTCCCATGTACAAACTCGTACTCATCCGCCACGGCGAATCGACGTGGAACAAGGAAAACCGCTTCACCGGCTGGGTCGACGTCGACCTGACCGAGCAGGGCAACCGTGAAGCGCAACAGGCAGGCAAGCTGCTCAAGGACGCGGGCTATGCGTTCGACATCGCCTATACGTCGGTGTTGAAGCGCGCGATCCGCACGCTGTGGCACGTGCAGGACCAGATGGACCAGATGTACCTGCCGGTGGTCCACTCGTGGCGCCTGAACGAGCGCCACTACGGCGCGCTCTCGGGCCTGAACAAGGCCGAGACGGCGGCCAAATACGGCGACGAGCAGGTGCTGGTCTGGCGCCGCAGCTACGACACGCCGCCGCCCGCCCTCGATCCGTCCGACGAGCGCACTTCGTACGACGATCCGCGCTACGCCCGCGTGCCGCGCGAGCAACTGCCGCTCGCCGAGTGCCTGAAGGACACCGTCGCGCGCGTGCTGCCGATCTGGAATGAATCGATTGCGCCCGCCATCAAGTCGGGCAAGCAGGTCGTGATCGCCGCGCATGGCAATTCGATCCGCGCGCTGGTCAAGTATCTGGACAACATCTCCGATGACGAGATCGTCGGCCTGAACATCCCGAACGGCGTGCCGCTCGTCTATGAACTCGACGAGAACCTGAAGCCCATTCAGCACTACTACCTCGGCGACGCCGACGCGATCGCGAAGGCGCAAGCCGCCGTCGCGAACCAGGGCAAGGCCGGCTGAACGTCCTGCCAGCCACGGCCGGACGCACCGGCGCGCGAGCAGCACGCTGCACGCCGCGCAACGACGTCCGGGCCCGGCGCCCGAACACGAGCGCGAAGCCGGTGCATATGCACCGGCTTCGTCGCCACTCGCGTACGCGCCGGCATCCCACCATTTGCACGCATTCTGGCAGTCCTGCCAGCCAGGCGTCAGCGCCATGCCCGACAAGGCTTTGCGGCGCATGCACCGCGAACCCGGCGCCCTTGGCGCTGTCGAACGCGCATCTCCCACGGCTTCTGCACAGCCCGCGCAAGTGTGCAGTTATACTTGTCCGTCGCTTTTTCCTTCGGCTCCTCCGCGCGCCTTTCGACCGCAAGCACCACAATCTATGCGAAAGAACCTGAAAAACATCGGCCTCATCGCCGCGGGCCTTGCTACCGGCGTCTTTGCAACCCTGCAGATTTCCGCGTCGGCCCAGCAGTCTCCCGCCACCGAGCCGCTGCCGCTCGACCAGCTGCGGCTCTTCGCCGAAGTGTTCGGGCAAATCAAGCATGAATACGTCACACCGGTCGACGACAAGAAGCTGCTCACGGCCGCGATCAAGGGCATGGTGTCGAGCCTCGATCCGCACTCGTCGTATCTCGACAAGCAGGACTATCAAGAACTCCAGGAGCAAACCAAGGGCCGCTTCGCGGGCCTCGGCATCGAGATCTCGTCGGAAGACGGCCTGATCAAGGTCATCTCGCCGATCGAAGACACGCCGGCGTTCCGCGCGGGCATCCGTCCGGGCGACCTGATCACGCGCATCAACGACAAGCCCGTGCGCGGCATGACGCTCGACCAGGCCGTCAAGCAGATGCGCGGCGACCCGGGCACCAAGGTCACGTTGACCATCTTCCGCAAGACCGACGACCGCACCTTCCCGCTCACCGTCACGCGCGCCATCATCAAGGTGCAGAGCGTGAAGATGAAGCTGCTGCAGCCGGGCTACGCGTATATCCGCATCACGAGCTTCCAGGAACGCACGGTGCCGGACCTCGCGCAGAAGCTGCAGGACATCGCGCGCCAGGATCCGAACCTGAAGGGCCTGATTCTCGATCTGCGCAACAACGGCGGCGGCTTGCTGCAAAGCGCGGTCGGCGTGGCGGGCGCATTCTTGCCGCCGGATTCGGTGGTCGTGTCGACCAACGGCCAGATCCCCGATTCGAAGCAGGTCTATCGCGATACCTACGACAACTATCGCCTGCCCTCCTTCGACACGGATCCGCTCAAGAACGAGCCGCCGGTCTTCAAGACCGTGCCGATGATCGTGCTGACCAACGCCTACTCGGCGTCGGCCTCGGAAATCGTCGCGGGCGCGCTGCAGGATCAGCATCGTGCGCTCATCATCGGCAAGACGACGTTCGGCAAGGGTTCGGTGCAGACCGTGCGCCCGATGACCGCCGACACCGCGCTGCGCCTGACGACCGCGTACTACTACACGCCGAGCGGCCGCTCGATCCAGAACAAGGGCATTCGTCCGGATGTCGCGGTCGATCAGTACTCCGACGGCGATCCGGACGACGCACTCGTCACGCGCGAAGTCGACTACTCGAACCACCTCGCCAACACGCAGGATCCGAACGAGAAGAAGGAACAGGACACGCGTGAGCAGGAGCGCATGGACATGCTGCGCCAGCTCGAGGAGCAGAACGACAAGAAGACGCCGGAACAGCGCCAGAAGGATCGCGACCGCAAGCCGGTCGAGTTCGGTTCGAACGACGACTTCATGCTCCAGCAGGCGTTGAACAAGCTCCAGGGCAAGCCGGTCGCCGAGTCGAAGTCGCCGATGGAGCGCCGTCTCGCGCAGGACAAGCCGGCGCAATCGGCCTCCGCGCCGATCGCCGTGAAGCCGGCGCTGCCCGATACGCCGACGGCCTCGACGCCGGCCGCGAAGCCCGTGCCGGCCTCGGCCGCGCAGTAACCCTCTGCAGTAATCCGGACGCGCGCGGCCTTCGCCGCCGCGTCTCACGAAGGCCTCGCGGCGCATGCGCCGCGAGGCCTTCGCTTCTTGCGCCGTTACAATGACCGTTTTCCTTGTCGCCGGCCCCGGTGCGCCCTTCGCGATGAACGACGACCAGCTCCTTCGCTATTCCCGCCATATCCTCGTCGACGAAATCGGCATCGAGGCCCAGCAGCGCTTTCTCGATGCGCACGCGATCATCATCGGCGCGGGCGGTCTCGGCTCGCCCGCCGCGATGTATCTCGCCGCATCGGGCGTCGGCACGCTCACGCTGGTGGATCACGACACCGTCGATCTCACCAACCTGCAGCGGCAGATCATGCACGTGAGCGAGTCGGTGGGCCGCAACAAGGTCGATTCGGGACGCGACGCCATCGCGCGGCTCAATCCCGAGGTCAAGGTCAACGCGCTCGCCGAACGCATCGACGATGCGTGGCTCGATCGCGCGCTGCCCGGCGCGAGCGTCGTGCTCGACTGCACCGACAACTTCGCGACCCGCCACGCGATCAATCGTGCTTGCGTGAAGCACGGCGTGCCGCTCGTGTCGGGCGCGGCGCTGCGCTTCGATGGCCAGATCAGCACGTTCGACCTGCGCGACGAAGCCTCGCCCTGCTATGCGTGCGTGTTTCCCGAGGATCAGCCGTTCGAGGAAGTGGCGTGCTCGACGATGGGCGTGTTCGCGCCGACCGTCGGCATCATCGGCGCGATGCAGGCGGCCGAGGCGCTGCGTGTGATCGGCGGTATCGGCACGCCGCTGGTCGGCCGCCTGATGATGCTCGATTCATTGCGCATGGAATGGAACACGATGCGCATCGCGCGACAGCCCGATTGTCCGGTGTGCGGCGGCATCCATCGCCCGCCAAGGTCACCGCACGGTTGACGCGCGGCGACCTTGCGCGTGCTTAGGCTTGGGCCACGCGCCCGAGCGCGGCCAGCAGCTCTTCGGGCTCGAAGGCCGCCAGCACATCCGCGACCGGCTTTTCGAGCGTCTTGAGCTGCGAGCGCAAAATCTCCTGCTTGACGACCAGCAGCTGGCTCGGATGCATCGAGAATTCGGTGAGTCCCATGCCGAGCAAGAGCCGCGTGAGCGCCGGGTCGCCCGCCATCTCCCCGCACACCGACACCGGCACCCCCGCCCGCTTCGATTCGCGCAAGGTATGCGCGATCAGGTGCAGCACGGCAGGGTGGAGCGGATCGTAGAGGTCCGCCACCGCGTTGTCGGCGCGGTCGATCGCGAGCGTGTACTGGATCAGGTCGTTGGTGCCGATCGACAGGAAATCGAGCCGCTTGAGAAACAGCGGCAACGCGAGCGCGGCCGCCGGGATCTCGATCATCGCGCCGACCTGCACGTTCGGATCGTAGGCAAGCCCGGCGTCGTCGAGCTGGCGCTTCGCCTCGCGGATCAGATCGAGCGTCTGGTCGATTTCCTGCGCGTGCGCGAGCATCGGAATCAGGATCTTCACCGTGCCGAACGCCGACGCACGCAGGATCGCACGCAACTGCGTGAGGAACATCTGCGGCTCGGACAGGCTCCAGCGAATCGCGCGCAGACCGAGCGCCGGATTCGGCGCGGTTTCGTAGCCCTCGCCGCTGATCGATTCGAGCGGCTTGTCCGCACCAACGTCGATCGTGCGAATCGTCACGGGCAGGCCGTTCATCAGCTCGGCCGCGCGCCGGTACGCGGCGAACTGCGCCTCCTCCTCCGGCAAGCCGTCCTTGTGGTTCATGAACAGGAATTCGGTGCGAAAGAGGCCCACGCCGGTCGCGCCCGCATCGAGCGCCGCCCGGGCATCCTCGGGCAGCTCGATGTTCGCGTAGAGCTGGACCTTCGCGCCGCACAGCGTCTGCGTCGGCGAGAACTTCAGGCGCTGGAGCTTGCGCCGCTCGAGCGCCATCTCGCTCTGGCGGTACGTGTATTCCTCCAGCACGATCGGCGCGGGATCGACGATCACGACGCCGTGATCGCCATCGACGATGATCAGATCGTCCTGGCGGATCAGCGTGCTGGCCTGCTGCACGCCGACCGCAGCCGGAATGCCGAGACTGCGCGCGACGATGGCCGTATGCGAAGTGCGCCCGCCCATGTCGGTGACGAAGCCCTGGAACGTCTGGGTCTTGAACTGCAGCATGTCGGCCGGCGCGATGTCGTGGGCAACCACGATCATCTCGTCGCAGCCGCCGTGCAGCGCATTGGGCGACGCGCCCACCAGCGCCTTGAGCACCCGTTCGACCACTTGTTCGATATCGGCTTTGCGCTCGCGCAGGTATTCGTCCTCGACATCGTCGAAGTGGCGCGAGATGCGCTCGAGCTGCTCGGTGAGCGCCCATTCGACGTTGTAGCGGCGCGTGCGCACGAGGTCGATGGTCTCCTGCACGAGCATGGCGTCGTTGAGGATCATCAGGTGGACGCTGATGAAGGCGCCCATCTCGCTTGGCGCGTCGGCGGCGAGGTCGGCGCGCAGCGCGTCGAGCTCCTGGTGAACGAGATCGAGGCCCGCGCGAAAGCGCGCGATTTCCTCGTCGATCTGGTCGTGCTCGATCAGATAGTGGTCGACGTCGAGCGCCGCCGGGGCAATCAGATACGCCCGCCCGATGGCGATGCCGCGTGACACGGGAATTCCATGCAGCGTGAACGACACGCGCCCTCCTCTGGTTTTGTGTGGCGGCGGCTATGCCGCTCGCGAATGCGCTCTCAGACCCCGCAGACGATTATAAATTCCGCCGCACTCGAACGCGCGAACTGACGTGCGCAGAATGCGCCGAGGCAAAAAAAACGCCGCGGCATGCCGCGGCGTACTGAGACCTGCTGGACTCGCGGGCAGTCATGCCCATGCGCTTACTGGCCTTCGCCGAACTTGTCGGCGATCAGCTTGAGCAGCGCGTCCATGGCGTCCTTCTCGTCGGAGCCTTCGGTTTCGATCACGACCGTGCTGCCGATCCCGGCCGCGAGCATCATGACCCCCATGATGCTCTTCGCGTTGATTCGGCGGCCATTGCGGCTCATCCAGATTTCCGACTGATAGTTGCCTGCCAACTGGGTCAGCTTCGCCGACGCGCGTGCGTGCAGGCCCAGTTTGTTCACGATGGTCGTTTCCTGTTGCAGCATAGAGTGTGATCCGAGGCGCGGTAGGTTAAGTTGTCTGTTCGCGTGACGGTGGCGCTCAGGCGCCCGCTGGCTTGAGATGGTCGGTGGCCGTTTCGGCCTGGCGCGCGCTGGGCGCGCGGGCGTTGGCCACGGCGGTGGCGGCGGCATCGGCCGCGCACGGGTCGGGCGGGCAGCCACAGTTGTTGGTGAGCGCCGAAGTCGACGCGGCGATCGCCTGCACGCCGGACGAAGCGCCTGCGAGCGCCTTTTCAACGAGCGTATCGAGCGGCGTTGCGCGGTAGCAGACCGCGCGCACCAGCATCGGCAGGTTGACCCCCGCGAGCACCCGGACCTGCGGCGTCGTGGCGAGGCGCGCGGCGATGTTCGCCGGCGTTGCGCCGAACATGTCGGTGAGCACGAGCGCGCCATTGTCCTCGCGCAGACGCTCGATTTCCGCATTCGCCTGCGCGATGACCAGTGCCGGATCGCTGTCGGGCAGCACGTCGAGTGCGCCGATGCGGGCCGGCAGACCGCCGTAAATATGGGCAACACACTCGCGAAGCGCGGTGGCGAGCGGTGCATGCGCGATGATCAGAATCCCTGCCATGTCAGCTTTGCTGCAAAAAAGCGGCTTAGAACGGCTTCAAGCGCACCCACACGTGGGGCCGCCATGGCGACCTCGACCCGGCGGCCAGCCGTAGGCCATCGGGGTCGAAACGCGCAGTGCCGGGCCTGAGCTGCGGTGTTTTGCGCGTCGCGGCATTGTAGCAGGGTCATTTTCGCCATAGCGACATGAACCCTTGAACCTGCCCCAGGCGTCGCGGCGCGGCCACGGCTTCCCGTCAGCTTACGCCGACGCGCGCTCCAGTGCGTCGACGAACATGGCTGCGACGTCGAAGCCCGTCTGCTCCATGATTTCGCGAAAGCACGTGGGGCTCGTCACGTTCACCTCGGTGAGCCAGTCGCCGATCGCGTCGAGCCCGACCAGCAACAGCCCGCGCGCGGCCAGCTTCGGCCCGAGCGTCTGCGCGATTTCGAGGTCGCGCGGCGTGAGCGGCTGCGCGCGCCCGAGGCCGCCCGCCGCCAGATTGCCGCGCACCTCGCTGCCCTGCGGAATGCGGGCGAGAGAATACGGCACCGGTTCGCCGCCGATCAACAGAATGCGCTTGTCGCCGTCCTTGATCTCGGGGATGAACTTCTGCGCCATCACGGAGCGCGCGCCGTCGTGGCTGAGCATCTCGATGATCGAGCCGAGATTCATGCCATCGGGCTTCACGCGGAACACGCCCATGCCGCCCATGCCGTCGAGCGGCTTGATGATGACGTCCTGATGCGCTTCGTGGAACTGGCGCAGCCGTGCGGGATTGCGCGTGACCAGCGTCGGCGCGACGAACTCGGGAAACTCGCCGATCGCGAGCTTTTCCGAGTGGTCGCGGATCGCCTGCGGGCGGTTGAAGATCTTCGCACCTGCGCGCTCGGCGAGTTCGAGCAGCCAGGTCGAGGTCACGTACTCCATGTCGAACGGCGGATCCTTGCGCATCAGCACCGCGTCGAAGCTCGTGAGCGCGCGCGAGGTGTCCTGCGCGCTGAACCACTGTTCGCGATGCAGATCGGCCGTATCGCCGACGATTTCGAAGCGCCGCACGTCGGCTTCGACCACGCCGCCCGTCCATGCGAGGTGCTGCGGCTCGCAGGCATAAAGCGTATGACCGCGCCGCGCGGCCTCGGCCATCATCGCGTAGGTCGAGTCCTTGTAGATGCGAAAGCGCTCGAGCGGATCGGCAATGAAGAGGATGTCCATGAAGTCCCTGTAGCGCCCCCTTGTGGGCGCGGATTTATGTTTCGTTAGAGTGCGTCGCGCGCTCAGACCTGGATTGCTTCGGGATCGGTCTTTTCCAGCTCGACCGAGGCCGCGAGCAACCCGAGGCGCGCCACCACGCCATACATGTAGAAGCGGTTCGGCGGCGCGGCGCCGGCCTTCGCGTGTGCGTCGGGCAGCGCCGTGTGCTCGAAGCCGAGCGGCACGTAGTGCATGCCGGGCGCGTTCAGGTTCTCGTCGCGCTCGCGGCTGCCGTGGGCGCGATAGAAGCCGCCCACCACGTAGCGGTCGATCATGTAGACGACCGGCTCGGCCACTTCGTCGCCGATGTGCTCGAAGGTGTACACGCCTTCCTGCACGATCACGTCGTGCACTTCGAGCCCGTCCTTGGTCGCCGACATCTTCACGCGCTCGCGCTTGGTGAGCGCGGCGACCTCCGAGGCGTCGTGCACCGTCATCACGCCGCGGCCATCCGTGCCGGCATCGGACTTGATGACGACGTAGGGCTTTTCGGTGATGCCGTACTCGCGATACTTCTTCGCGATCTTCTTGAGCACGGCATCGATTGCTTCGGCGAGCGGCTCTTCGCCGGTGCGCTGCTGGAAGTCCACGCCTTCGACGTGGGCGAAATACGGGTTGATCATCCACGGATCGACGCCGACCATCTTCGCGAACTTCTTGGCGACATCGTCATAGCACGAGAAGTGCGTCGACTTGCGGCGCACCGCCCAGCCCGCGTGCAGCGGCGGCAGCAGATATTGCTCGTGGAGATTTTCGAGCACCGGCGGAATGCCCGCCGAAAGATCGTTGTTGAGCAGGATCGAGCACGGGTCGAAGTTCTTCAGACCCAGTCGGCGCGGCGTGCGCTCGAGCGGCTCCAGCACGAGCTTCTGGCCATCGGAGAGCGAGATCGTGACCGGCCCGGCGATGGTCTCGTCGAGCGTGCCGAAACGCACGTTCAGGCCCGCCTGACGCATGATGGTCGCGAGCCGCGCGACGTTCTCCAGATAGAACGCGTTGCGGGTGTGCTGCTCGGGGATCACGAGCAGGTTCTTCGCGTCCGGGCAGATCTTCTCGATCGCGGCCATGGCCGCCTGCACCGCGAGCGGCAACACTTCCTGCGGCAGGCAGTTGAAGGCGCCCGGGAACAGGTTGGTGTCGACCGGCGCGAGCTTGAAGCCCGCGTTGCGCAGATCGACCGAACAGTAGAACGGCGGCGTGTGCTCTTGCCATTCGAGCCGGAACCAGCGCTCGATGGCCGGCGTGGCGTCGAGGATGCGCTGCTCGAGTTCGAGCAGCGGACCATTTAACGCCGTAACCAGGTGCGGAACCATAGGAAGGTACTCACGGACTTATGCAGCCAAGGCAGCGATTGTAGGGAATGCGGAAACGTAAATGGGGACGATCCTCATCTAAGCAAGACGTCATTGCCCTTGTTCCCCACAGGGTTTTTCGGCGCCCGCCCGGCGCCCTCTGTGCCCCCATTCTGGACTGCGGCGGGCCTTGGGCGCAATCCTGACGCGCGATTCCGTGGGGGCCACGCGCGGCGCCACTGGCTGCACGGCGCACTTGGCGTGCCGCACACGCCCAAAGAAAAGGCCCGCCATGAAGGCGGGCCAAAGATCGCTGCGCTAGTTACTGCATTGCTCCCTCACACGGATACTGCCACTTCCCGTTCGTTATTCGACGCGTTCCCCGTGCAGGATCACGTCGAGACCTTCGCGTTCTTCTTCTTCCGTCACGCGCAGGCCCATCACCATGTCGATGACCTTCAGCAGGACAAAGCTCACCACGCCGCTGTAGATCAGCGTCGTCAGCACGCCCTTGGCTTGCAGGATCAGGCTGCCGTCGGCGCCGCCGATGTCCTTCACCGCGAACACGCCGGTCAGCAGTGCGCCGACGATACCGCCCACGCCGTGCACGCCGAACGCGTCGAGCGAGTCGTCATAGCCGAGCTTGCCCTTGAGCCACGATGCCGACCAGAAGCAGATCACGCCGGCTGCAACACCGATCACGATCGCGCCGAGCACACCGACGAAACCCGAAGCCGGCGTCACTGCCACCAGACCCGCGACCGCACCCGAAGCAATGCCGAGCACCGAAGGCTTGCCCTTGGCGATCCACTCCGCGAACATCCAGCCGAGCGCCGCGCACGCCGTGGCGAGCTGCGTCGTGAGCATCGCGAAGCCGGCACGGCCATCCGCTGCAACAGCCGAACCCGCGTTGAAACCGAACCAGCCCACCCACAGCATCGCCGCGCCAGTCAGCGTGAGGACGAGGTTGTGCGGAGCCATCACTTCGCGGCCATAGCCAACCCGCTTGCCGAGCACGAGACAGCAGACCAGACCGGCGATACCGGCGTTGATGTGCACCACCGTGCCGCCTGCGAAGTCGAGGATGCCCGCAGCCGCCAGCCAGCCGGTCGGTTCCCACACCATGTGGGCGATCGGCGAGTAGACGATGATCGACCACAGCGACATGAACACCAGCATCGCCGAGAACTTCATGCGGTCAGCGAACGCACCGGTGATGAGCGCCGGCGTGATGATCGCGAACGTCATCTGATAGACGAAGTACACGGTCTCGGGGATGGTCGGCGCGAGGTGGCTCACGGTGAGCGTCGTCGCCTTGTCGCCCTTGATGTAGTTCATCCCTTCAAGGAAGATCCGCGAGAAACCGCCGATGAACGAGCCGCCCGGCGTGAACGCGATCGAGTAGCCGACCACCGTCCAGATCACCGTGACGACGCACGTGATCGCGAAGCTCTGCATGAGCGTCGCGAGCACGTTCTTCTTGCGGACCATGCCGCCGTAGAAGAGCGCGAGACCCGGGATCGTCATGAACAGCACGAGCGCGGTCGAGGTCAGCATCCACGCGGTGTCGCCCGAATTGATCTTCGACGAATCGACCGAGAACGGTGCGGTCGGCGCGGCCGGGGCTGCTGCGGCAGCGGCGGCCGAGGCGTCAGGCGCCGCCGCCGCGCTCGCAGCGGGAGCCGCCGAGGCGTCGGCAGCCGGGGCCGAGGCTGCGGGCGCCGCCGAAGCGTCAGGAGCGGCGCTGGCCGCCATGTCGGCGGAGGCCGAAACCGGAGCGGAAGCCGCTGCCGGCGCGGAAGCGTCGTCCGCCAGGGCGGCACCCACGCCGCCGGCCAGCAGCGAGCCGGCCATGAACAGGGACATCAAAAGTTTGCGCATCTCTCGTTTCCTCTTGTCTCTCGTTGATCTCACAGCGCGTCGGCACCGGTCTCGCCGGTACGGATGCGGATCACCTGCTCGATCGGCGTGACGAAAATCTTGCCGTCGCCGATCTTCCCCGTGCGTGCGGCACGCTCAAGTGCCTCGATGGCCTGCTCGACGATGTCGTCCGAGACCGCGGCCTCGATCTTCACCTTCGGCAGGAAATCGACGACGTACTCGGCGCCGCGATAAAGCTCCGTGTGCCCCTTCTGGCGACCGAAACCTTTCACTTCGGTCACCGTGATCCCCGAGACGCCGATCGCCGAAAGGGCTTCGCGCGCCTCATCGAGCTTGAACGGCTTGATGATTGCGGTAATCAGTTTCATTTAAGTCCTCTCTGTGGTTGCCTGATCCTTGTTTGCTCTGTGTACGGCTCGACGGGGGCGCTTGAACCGCGTCGCTGCATCGCGGACTCGTCTCCGATCAGTTGCGGGGCAGTACTAGCAACACGTGTGCCAGCTTGATTCGACGCACGTTGCAGTGAACCAGTAAGACAATGCGGGGCCACGGCGCAAACCCAAACAGATCAAGGCCTTGGCCGAATGGCCAGGGCCCGGCTCTGGCGGTGGCGCAGGGCATCGATCATTGCTACAGTGTCCGCAGGCTTCACGAGCGAAGGAGCGCTGGTGGCGCGGCAGGCGGCTCGCCTCGCGGGCGTCGCGTGACACGGCGTGGCACCATCGGAAGGGAAGAACACGCGCGGGCGAAGTCATGCTTCGTCATCGCGCGACGGCCGGATGTCCGCACCAACATCGAACATGGTTCGGTGCGCGGCACTGGCGAAACGAAACATGCACACGTTTTGTGCAGAGAAGGGGAACTCAATGAAGCAACCAAACGACGTATTCAACGATCTGCAGGCTCGCGTGAGCGATCTGCTCAAGAACTCGCCGGCGCGCGATGTCGAACGCAATGTTCGTGCAATGTTGTCGCAAGGCTTTTCGAAACTCGAACTCGTCACGCGCGAGGAATTCGATGCGCAGACCCAGGTGCTCGTGCGCACGCGTACGCGTCTCGAAGAGCTCGAACGGCGCGTCGCCGAACTCGAACAGAAGCTGCCGGTGCCTGGTCAGTCTTCCTGACTATCTTGCACGGGCGCTGCGCAAGCGTTGCGCAAGCGCTCATACGCCATGACAGGCGCATCCGCGGCAATGAAGCCGTAAGCGGATAGAAAGCGGGATCGCAAGCTTCGTCTTCGATCCCGCCCGCAAGGTGTCCGCGAGCCGGTCGCCCGTTCTGGAGGAATACATGTCGCTTGCCGTGGTCCGCAGCCGCGCGCCGGCTGCTGGCCGCGCGCCCGAAGTGACCGTCGAGGTCCATCTTGCCAACGGGCTGCCGTCGTTCTCGATCGTCGGCCTGCCCGATCTCGAAGTGCGCGAAAGCCGCGAGCGCGTTCGCGCAGCACTGCAGAACTGCGGCTTCGACTTCCCGGTTCGACGTATCACCGTCAATCTCGCGCCCGCCGATTTACCGAAGGAATCCGGACGTTTCGATCTGCCAATTGCATTGGGCATTCTCGCGGCAAGCGGGCAGATCCCGGCTGCCGCGCTCGAACATCGCGAGTTCGCCGGCGAGCTTTCGCTGAGCGGTGCCGTGCGCTCGATGCGCGGCGCGTTCGCGATGGCCTGCGGCACGGCGCGCAGTGCTGCATGCGCGGGTGCTTCGACCGTCGATCGCTTCACGCGCGAAAGCGCCGAGTCGGGCACCGGCACCAGCACCGGCGCCATGCGCGCGCTGCAACTCTATCTGCCGGCGCAGAATGCGGCCGAAGCGGCGCTCGTAGGCGGTGTCGAAGTCTTCGGCGTGAGCGACCTGCCCACGCTGTGCGCCCATCTCGCCGGCGTACCGGACGCGCAACTGAAACCGGTCGAAGCCGATACGCTCCCGGGCAGTGCGCCGGTCCTGCCCGACATGGCCGACGTCATCGGCCAGGGCGCCGCGCGGCGTGCGCTCGAAGTGGCCGCGGCGGGCGGCCATCACGTGCTGATGGTCGGGCCGCCCGGCGCGGGCAAGTCGATGCTCGCCGCCCGCCTGCCGGGCCTGCTGCCCGCCATGACCGACGACGAGGCGCTCGCCTCGGCCGCCATCCTCTCGGCGAGCGCCGTCGGTTTCTCGCCGCAGCAGTGGCGGCGCAGGCCGTTTCGCTCGCCCCATCATTCGTCGAGTGCGGCGGCGCTGGTCGGCGGACGCAATCCACCGCAGCCCGGCGAGATCACGCTGGCCCATCTCGGCGTGCTGTTTCTCGACGAGCTGCCCGAATTCGATCGTCACGTACTGGAGACATTGCGCGAGCCGCTCGAAACCGGCTCGATCACGATCTCGCGGGCCGCGTGGCAAACCGACTTCCCCGCGTCCTGCCAGCTGATCGCCGCCATGAACCCTTGTCCGTGCGGCTGGCGTGGCGATCCCTCGGGGCGCTGCCGCTGCACGCCCGACGTGGCCGCGCGCTATCTGCGCAAGCTGTCGGGGCCGCTCGTCGACCGCATCGACATCCAGATCGAGATGCCCGCGCTGCCGTCAGCCGATCTCGCCGCGCGCACCCAGACGCGCGGCGAATCGAGCAAGGCGATCGCCGCACGGGTCGCCGCCGCTCGTGCGCGCCAGCTCGCGCGCCAGGGCAAGGCCAACCGCGAGTTGCAGGGCCGCGAAATCGACACCGTATGCCAGCTCGACGCCGCCGGCGAAGCGCTGCTGCGCGAAGCGAGCGAGCGCTTCGGCTGGTCGGCTCGAACGTACTATCGGGTGCTGAAAGTGGCCCGCTCGATCGCCGATCTCGCCGGCGACGAGATGCCCACGGCAAGCCAGATCGCGGAAGCCGTCCAGTACCGGCGCGCGCTGGCCGAACACGGCTGACGCGCTGCAACGCGCGGGCCGCGCCCCGTTGCCGCGCATGCCAGCACCAAATAAACGCAAGTCAAGACTTGACTTATGCACATTGATGCCGAAAAGCCGATGCGCTTCAGCCAGCGCCGCGCAGATCTCGACCTCGTGTAGCAACTATTTGAATTGATTGATTTTTATGTTTGAGTCCGAGGCATGGACAAACTGCTGGAACGCCCGCAGGACGGGCTTTTTCGGGCGTCGCGGAGAAGTTTTCAACAAAGTTATCCCCAGGCCCTGTGGGTAACCGAAAAACCCTCGAAAAATCCGTGCTCTAGCGCGAAAAGCTCTGAAGGAACTTTCATTGCGCGCAGGCGGTCTACGGCAGCCTGGTTTGCATTCCTTGCGCTGTGCGGCCGTATCGCGCTGCGTCAATTGAGCCGGAAGGAATCGAAGAATTGGTCCACCTGCTCGGGGGCCGGTTCACGATCGGCAACGATGGCAATCTGATAAACATGGGCGCCCTTCGCGACCAGCCGCACGTGCATCGTGCGCTCGTCGCCTTGCGCCCCGGCCTTGCCGTTGACCTGCATCTCGACGCCCGGCACGTGGCCGCCGGCGGACAGCGGCACGTCGATCGCATGGGGGGCGGGCGCCGCGCCGAGGTTGTGCGCGAGGCCCGTCTGCAGATACGCGAGCACGCGGCGCTGGGTGTCCTCGCCCGCGTCGGGCAGCGTCACGGTGCCGACGACGAACACCGCATCGCCGGCTTCGGCCGTTTGCATGCGCATGCGCATCGGCGTGCCGTCGATGTCGAGCGTGCGCTCGTCGGCGCCGGGCTTCGCGGGCAAGTCGACGGTGTAGCCGCTGTCGTTGTTCATCACCGTGCGCCAGTCGTAGGTCGGCGAGCACGCCATGAGCGCGAGGCCGACGCCAAGCAAGCCGAGCGCAATGCGCATGCGGCGCAGGCGGCCGGCCGGCGACAAAGGGAGGGTGGGCACAACCGGGGACATTGAACGCAGTCGGATCGGTGAAAAATCGGTGCAACGGAAGCGCCATTATCGGTTGCATCGCGCATTCCCGGCGAGCGGGCTGCGTTATGGCTCAACTCACGCCGATGCAGTACTTACACCGCCCTTACGACACGGTCAGCCACCATCGTCCGTTCGTTATACCGGCCGCCACGCCCCTCATGCGCGGCACTTTTAAGCGCTAAAATACGCCTACCGAGTTTCTGCGCCAGCGACGGCGCCCGAGGTTCCTCCATGAGTGCCGATTCCCAGCTTCAATCGCGTCCGCGCGGCCTGCGTGCGATCCATCGCATTGCGATCGCGCTCGTCGTCGGCGCGCTTGCCGTTGCGGGCTACTTCGCGTTCGGTTCGCAGCAACGCGCGCCAGATGCCACGTTCACGCTGCTCTCCGGCCAGAAACTCTCGACCGCCGACCTGAAGGGCAAGGTCTATCTGGTCAACTTCTGGGCGACGAGCTGCACGACGTGCATGCACGAGATGCCGCAGATGGTCCAGACCTATAACCGCTTCAAGGGCCAGGGGCTCGAATTCGTCGCGGTCGCGATGAACTACGACGCGCCGATGTACGTGACCAACTACGCGCAGACGCGCCAGCTGCCGTTCAAGGTCGCCATGGACGATGGCTCCGCCGCGCGCCAGTTCGGCAATGTGCAGCTCACGCCGACCACCTTCGTGATCGATCGCAACGGCAAGATTCTCAAGCGCTATGTCGGTGAGCCGCAGTTCGCGGAACTCGACCAGCTGCTGCAAAAAGCACTCAGCACCTGAACATCGCCTGAGCGGCGACCCGGATCGACGAACGGCAGCGGCCTTCCACCGCTGCCGTTCGCTTTTGACGATCCGTCCTGCCGTCTACGTGCGCTCGCCGTCACCGCGCACGACCAGCCCATAGCGGCGGATCTTTTCATAGAGCGTGGCCTTCGCGAGCTGCAGACGGTCGGCGGCCTGCGCGACCGCGCCGCCCGACTGCTGCAGCGCGTCGGCGATCAACGCGCGCTCGAATTGCTCGACGCGCTCGCGCAACGACTGTTCGGGCGCGTCCGGCTCGCCGCTGCGCAGCGCCGCCCGGCTGTCCTCGGCGATGCCGAGCACGTAGCGGTCCGCTGCATTGCGCAGCTCGCGTACGTTGCCGGGCCAGTCGCGCTGCATGAGACTCGCGCGCTCGCGCTCGCCCAGCAGCGGAGCGGGCCGCTGATAACGCACGGCCGCATCGAGCAGGAAATGCTCGAAGAGCGGCACGATGTCCTCGCGGCGCTCGGCGAGCGGCGGCAGCGAGATCGTCACCACGTTGAGCCGGTACAGCAGATCGCGCCGGAACGTGCCGGCCGCGACGTGGTCGCTCATGTCGCCCTTGGCGGCGGCGATCACGCGACAGTTCACGCGCACGGGCTGATTCGAGCCGAGCCGCTCCAGCACGCCATCCTGCAGCACGCGCAAGAGCTTCACCTGCAACGCGAGCGGCATGCTTTCGATCTCGTCGAGAAACAGCGTGCCGCCCGATGCGTGTTCGAGCCGTCCGATACGCCGCTTCGCAGCGCCCGTGAACGCGCCGGGTTCGTAGCCGAACATCTCCGACTCGAACATCTGCTCGGGCAGCGCGCCGCAGTTCACGGCGACGAACGGCTTGTCGCGGCGCGGCGACAGTTCGTGGAGGCTGCGTGCGATCAACTCCTTGCCCGCGCCCGTGTCGCCGTTGATGAGCACCGACGCATCGGTCGGCGCGACGTTCGCGATCAGCCGGCGCACCTGTTCGATCGCCGGGCTCTGGCCGATGATGCCCGGCACGAGCGCGCCCTGGCCGGCCAGTTCGCGCCGCAGCGCGAGGTTTTCGAGCACGAGGGCGCGCCGCTCCAGCGCGCGCCGCACCGTTTCGATCAGCCGCTCGGAGGCGAACGGCTTCTCGATGAAATCGTAGGCGCCGTCGCGCATCGCCTGCACGGCCATGGAAATATCGCCGTGACCGGTGACGAGGATCATCGGCACGTCGGCGGCGTTCTCGCGGCAGTGCGCGAGCAACTCGAGACCGCTCATGCCGGGCAGGCGGATGTCGCTCACGACGACGCCGGGAAAGTCCGGCTTGATCGACGGCAGCGCGGCCTCGGCCGAGGCAAAGCCGCTCGTGCGAAAGCCCGCGAGTTGCAGGCTCTGCACGCCGGCGAGACGCACGAACTCGTCGTCCTCGATGTAGATCACCTGCGGGCTTTTGTTGTTCACCATATTCGTTCGTTATCCTGATTCAGACGCCGGCCGCCAGTTCGCTGTCGCGCACGACGCGCGTGCGCCGCAGCGTGAGTACGAAGCGCGCGCCGCCATCGGGCGCGTTGAGCGCGACGAGCGTGCCGCCGCAATCGCGCGCGATCGACGACGAGATCGCGAGCCCGAGCCCCAGGCCCTGCCCCATCTCCTTGGTCGTGAAGAACGGCTCGAACAGACGCGGCAGCACGTCGTCGGCGATGCCGGGGCCGTTGTCGGTCACGCTGATTTCGAGCGTGTTCGCGCGTGTGTCGACGCCGATCACGATACGCGGCGACGGCACGCCCGCCACGGCATCGAGTGCATTGGCGAGCAAGTTGATGAGCACCTGTTCGAGACGTAGCTCGTCGCACTGCGCGACGAGCGCCGGATACTCGTGCTGCGCGTCGAACGGTTCGACGCGTGGGTCGTGGGTCGCAGAGTCGGCGAGCGTGAGCATCATGTCGATCTGCACGCCGTCGAGCCGCTTGCCGAGCAGCGCGAGTGCATTGCGCAGCGCCCGCGCGACCGGCGCCCGCGCGCTGCGCGGCCGCGCCCGTCCGACGAACAGCTTGAGCTGATTGGTGATCTTGCCCATGCGCTCGGTGAGCGAGGCGATCGCGCCGAGATTCTCGTTGGCGGCCTCGTACTCGCCGCGCTCCAGCAGCACGCGCGTGTTGTCCGAGAAGCTGCGCAGCGCCGCGAGCGGCTGGTTCAGTTCGTGCGTAATGCCGGCCGCCATCTGGCCGAGCGCGGCGAGCTTGCTCGCCTGGATCAGCTCGTCGTGGGCCGCGCGCAGTTCGTGTTCGGCACGCGTGCGCTCGGCCACTTCGCGCTGCAGTTGCTGGTTCGCCGCGGACAGGTCGGCGGTGCGCTCCGCGACGCGCTCGTTGAGCAGTGCATAGGCTTTTTGCAGCAGTTCACGGCTCTTGAGCACCTCGCGCACGCGCGCGCGCCGCATGCGCCAGTAGAACGCGAGCGCGCACAGAGATACATAGGCGCAGCTGCATACGATCGCCGCATTGCGCGCGGCGACGGCGGCGCTCGCGAGCGGCGACAGCGTCAGCACACGCCAGTCCGGCTCGCCGAGCGCGCGGCTGATCTCCAGATAGCGCGGCGAGCCAAGCCCCTGCCCCATGCGCACGATGCGCGCGCCATCGTCGAAGCGGCGCTCGGTTACGGCAGGCAGCGGCTCGATATTCTGTCGCGCGTACTGGCGTGTCTCGTAGATCCGGTCGGCGACCGGGCCCGCGAGCGGCTCGACCGTGTGGTACTTCCAGGCCGGCACCGACGACAGAAACACGACGCCATGATCGTCGGCGACGAGTACGGGCTCGGAGGCGTCGGCGCCCGGAAACCATTCGAGATTGAGCTTCACGACCACGACGCCGACGATCTTGCCGTCTCGTCGCACCGGTTGCGACACGTAGTAACCGGGATCGTGCGAGATCGTGCCGATGCCGAAGAAGCGGCCCACGCCGCCCTTGGCCGCTTCGATGAAATACGGGCGAAAGCGGTATTCGACGCCGGCGAAGCTGTCCGGCTGGCGCCAGTTGCTCGCGGCCACGCACAGGCCGTCGGCGCGGATGATGTAGGTGGCCGTCGCGCGCGCGTGGCCGTTGACGTCTTCGAGATAGCGGTTCGCGCGCCCGACCCAGTCGGGCCGTTGCTCGACGAGCACGTCCTGCACGAGCGGATGCTCGCCGACGAGCCAGGGCAGCGATTCATAGCGCTCGAGCGTGCTCTTGAGCGCCGCCGTCATGCGATCGCTGCGCACGGCGGCGTCGCTGCGCAGCGCGTCGACGCCGCGCTGCCACGCAAAGGTCCAGCTGAGCGCACAGACGGCGATCAGCCCGGCGACGAGCGCAATCAGAACGAGCAGTCGGCGCGTCACGGCAGCGGTTTCCAGGGCAACGGGAAGAGACCTATTTTGGCACAGCGGCCTCGCCCCATGAGTCGAGGCGCCGGGCCAGTCGGCCCGACGCCCGGACACGTGTGAGCGCTCAGGCGCCCGCGCCTTCCTTCACCTCGACCTCACCGGAGAGCGCGGCGCGCAGCTTCGAGCGGTCGAGTTCGTTCTCCCACGCCGACACGACGACGGTGGCCACGCCATTGCCGACGATGTTCGTGAGCGCCCGGCACTCGCTCATGAAGCGGTCGATGCCGAGGATCAGCACCATGCCCGAGAGCGGAATGGTCGGCACGACGGCCAGCGTCGCGGCGAGCGTGATGAAGCCCGCGCCGGTCACGCCGCTCGCGCCCTTCGAGGTCAGCATCGTCACCGCGAGCAGCGTGAGCTGCTGGGTGAGCGTGAGATCGGTGTTGGTCGCCTGGGCGATGAAGAGCACGGCCATCGTCATGTAGATGTTGGTGCCGTCGAGGTTGAACGAATAGCCGGTCGGCACGACGAGGCCCACCACCGAGCGCGAGCAGCCGAGCTTTTCGAGCTTCTGCATCAGTTGCGGCAACGCCGACTCCGACGAGCTGGTGCCGAGCACGATCAGCAGTTCTTCCTTGATGTACATGACGAAGCGCACGATCGAGAAGCCCGTGAAGCGCGCGATCGCACCGAGCACGATCAGCACGAACAGCACGGCCGTCAGATAGAACGTGCCGATCAGCTTGAGCATCGGCACGAGCGAGCCCACGCCATACTTGCCGATGGTGAACGCCATCGCGCCGAACGCGCCGATCGGCGCGAGCTTCGTGACGATCTTGACGATGCCGAACAGTACGCCCGACAGCCCTTCGATGAAATCGGTCACCACCCGGCCGCGCTCGCCGAGTTGCGCGAGCACGCTGCCGAACAGCAGCGCGACGAGCAGGATCTGCAGGATTTCGCCTTGCGCGAATGCCGACGCGATCGTGTCGGGAATGATGTGCATCAGGAAGTCGACCGTGGTCTGGCCGTGCGCCTTCTCGGCGTAGCTCGCGACGGCCTTGCCGTCGAGCGTCGCGACATCGACGTTGAAGCCGGCGCCCGGCTTGAGCACGTGCGTGGCGATCAGGCCGATCAACAGCGCGAACGTCGAGACGATTTCGAAGTAGAGCAGCGCCTTGCCGCCGACGCGGCCGACTTTCTTCATGTCCTGCATGCCGGCGATGCCGGTCACGACCGTACAGAAGATGATCGGGCCGATCACCATCTTGATGAGCTTGATGAACGCGTCGCCGAGCGGCTTCATGTCGATGCCGAGCGCCGGCCAGTAGTGGCCGAGCACGATGCCGACGATGATCGCCGCAATCACCTGGACGTAAAGGACTTTGTGGAAGGGTTTCTTCACGATGATTCCTGCATGTGTGAGTGAGCCGGAGGCCGGCTGCCGCGCGTCAAACGAATGGAGGTGCCCGTGTCGCCTTCAACGCGGCGTGGACCGCGACAGGACGAGGGGACTTAGCAGTACCGGAAGGGGGATCTGGACATAGGTTGTCTCCTTGCTGTCGTTATCGGGCCTGTGCGGCCGCGTGCTTATTTTGCAAGGTTGATGCCAACCGGATAGATGGACTAAGCGACTGATTTTATTTGAATTTTTATCTCTCAATCAGCGGGGCAATCTGGATTTCCAGAAATCCGCCAGCGCGCCGTATGGGTTTCCGGATTTCTGGATAACGGCGCGCGTGGGACGCGTGTCAGTTGCGCCCCTTCCACGGCACGAGCCGCCGTTCGAGCGCGCGCATGCCCAGATCGAACAGCCACGCGATCAACCCGATCAGCACGATGCCCATCACCACCACATCGGTGCGCAGGAAGCTCGATGCGTTGAGCACCATCTGGCCGAGCCCCGCCGTGGCCGCGACCATCTCGGCGGCGACGAGCGTGGTCCAGCCAAAGCCGATCGCGATACGCAGACCGGTGAGGATCTCGGGCAGCGCGGCGGGCAGCACGACGAAGCGCACGATTTGCCAGAAACTGCCGCCGAGCGAGCTGGCCGCACGAATCTGTTCGAGCGTCGCGCTCTTCACACCGGCGCGCGCGGCCATCGCGATCGGCGCGAAACAGGCGAGATAGATGACGACGATCTTCGCGGTCTCGTCGATGCCGAACCAGATCACGACGAGCGGCAAATAGGCGAGCGGCGGCAGCGGCCGGTAGAACTCGAGCGGCGGATCGAGCAGGCCGCGCGCGATGCGGCTCACGCCCATCAGGATGCCGAGCGGAATCGCGCTCGCCGCCGCGAGCGCGAATGCGCCGAACACGCGCAGCGCGCTCCAGCCGAGATGGGTCGCGAGCGGCAAGCCACCCTGGATGCGTCCCGCCGAGGCATCGACGAACGCGGCCCAGACCGCCTCGGGAGTCGGCAGGAACAACGGCGGCAGCCAGTGCAGATGGGTCGCGAGCCACCACAGCGCAGCCAGCGCCGCGACCGATGCCACGCTCAACGCGGCCGTCGGTCCTTCGCCGGGCAGGCCCGTGAGGCGAGCGCGCTGCACACGCGCGGGCGGCGTGCTGAGCGCTGGCGAGGCGGTCTCGCAATCGCAAGCAGGCATAGGCGGGCGCGAGCGCGTGCGCGTGCGCGTGCGAGCGCGTGCGGGCAAGCGTTGTTGCGGGACGCTCATGCCGGCACCTCGTCGCGCGCGGGCGCATGAAGCGCGTGCACCAGCTTTTCGCGCCACGCAATGAATTCCGGCGACGACTTGACCGCGCGCGCATCGCGGCTCGCCAGATACTCGCGCGCGAACGGCAAGGTGTACTCGTGCTCGATGTGCCCAGGGCCCGGACTCATCACGACGAGCCGCGTCGCGAGAAACAGCGCCTCCTCGACGCTGTGCGTGATGAAGAACACCGTCTTGCCCGTGCGCCCCCACACGTCGAGCACGGTCTCCTGGACCGCTTCGCGCGTCATTGCATCGAGTGCGCCCATCGGCTCGTCCATCAGCAGCATCTGCGGATCGCTCGCGAGTGCGCGCGCGATGCCCACGCGCTGCTGCATGCCGCCCGAGAGCGTGTCGATGCGCGCGAGCGCGTGGCGCTCCAGCCCGACGAGCGCGAGCTTCTCGCGCGCGATGCGCTCGCGCTGCGCCTTCGGCACGCGCTGAAAGCGCAGCCCGAGCGCGACGTTGTCGAGCACGTTGAGCCAGGGCATCAGCGCGTGCTTCTGGAATACGACGCCGCGATCGGCGCCCGGCCCGCTCACGCGCGCGCCGTTCACACGCACCTCGCCCGTCGCCGGCTCGATGAAGCCCGCGATGCAGTTGAGCAGCGTCGTCTTCCCGCAGCCCGATGCGCCGAGCGCGACGACGAACTCGCCACTCTCGAGCGTGAGGTTCACGTCGGCGAGCGCGACCGTCTGCGCGGCGGCGGCGGCGCCGCTGCGCGTGCGCTCGTCGCCGTAGACGACGCTCAACTGGCGGATTTCAAGCGTGCTCATCGGCGCTCTCCGTACTGCCGCTTCAGCGCGCGGCGGCGTGCTGGACGTATTGCGGATCGACGCCAACCGAGTAATCGGGCAGCACGTTCTGGATCGTCCCCTGGGTCTTCAGGAAGGCCGCCGTCGCCGCGAGCGAGCGCGCCGCGCCCGATTGCGCGCCGCCGCCCAGCCAGGCCTTCGAGGCCTGTTCGGCGGGGCTCGGGAATGCGTAGAGCGCGAGGCTCGCGGGCACTTCCTGGGCGTTCGCGCCCGACTCCTGCGCAACTGCGCTCACCTGCGGCGACCCGGCCACCCAGGCGCTGCGGTGCGCGCTGTAATCGGCATCGGTGGCGGCTAGCACCTTGACGAAGTTCGCCACGAATTCCGCGTTGTCCTTCGCGAAGCGCCGGTCGACCACAAAGCCGTCGAACGTCGCCTTGCCGGTCTCGCGCGCCACCTGGCCCGAGGTCACGAGCACCTTGCCGTTCTTCTTCACCTGCGAGAGCACCGGGTCCCAGATGTAGGTCGCGTCGATGTCGCCACGCGTCCATGCCGCCGCCACCTCGGGCGGGCGCAGGTTGACGATCTTCACATCGGCGGGATTGATGCCTGCGTGCTGGAGCGCGACGAGCGTATGGAAGTGCGAGGTCGATACATACGGCACGCCGATCGTCTTGCCCTTCAGGCCCGCGATGCTGGTCACGCCCGAGCCGTCACGCGCGACGAGCGCCTCGGCGTCGTTGATGTTGTCGAGAATCCAGAAGAGCGAGATATCGACGCCTTGCGACAGCCCGGCCGCAATCGGGCTCGAACCGGCCTCGCCGAGTTGCACGGAGCCGGAGGCGAGCGCGCGGATCACGTCGGCGCCGCTCGCGAGCTTGCGGTAGGTGACCTTGTAGCCGGTGGCCTTCTCGACGGCACCCGTCGCCTGCGCGTAGCGCCACGGCACCACCATGTCCTGGTAGGCGATGACGACTTCGTGCGGATTAGCCGTATCGGCGTGCGCGGTATTTGCCGCAAACGTGGCCGTGAGGGCTGCGAGCACGGCGAGCGCGGCCGCAAGTGGGCGCGGCGTGGGACGGACGCGTTTCATCTGAGGACTCCGAGCGAATCAAACCGGTTATGAGGAAGGATTCGACTATAGGGAGTCTGGCGCGGGCCGGTTCTAACTTATCCGCGTTAGCTAATGACAGCGATTGCGCATTGCTTTTCGACGGAGCGCGCGGTGCCGCTCCAATGAAAAAAGCCCGCTCGATTGCTCGAAGCGGGCCTTGCTTTACGACTGCGTTCAGCGCCGGCTAATCACACCACGCCGGCACCGTGCGCCTGCAGATCGGCGTGATAGCTCGAACGCACCATCGCGCCGACGGCCGCGTGCGTGAAGCCCATCTTGTACGCCTCTTCCTCGTACATCTTGAAGGTGTCCGGATGCACGTAAGCACGCACCGGCAGATGGTGCTCCGAAGGCTGCAGGTACTGGCCGATCGTCAGCATGTCGACATCGTGCGCGCGCAGGTCGCGCATGACCTGGAGGATTTCCTCCTCGGTCTCGCCGAGGCCGACCATCAGGCCCGACTTCGTCGCGACTTCGGGATGCAGCGCCTTGAAGTCCTTCAGCAGCTTCAGCGAATGCGCGTAGTCCGACCCGGGGCGCGCTTCCTTGTACAGGCGCGGCACCGTTTCGAGGTTGTGGTTCATCACATCGGGCGGCGCGGCGTTGAGGATGCCGAGCGCGCGGTCGAGACGGCCACGGAAGTCGGGCGTCAGGATCTCGATGCGCGTCTCGGGCGAGTGCTCGCGTACCTGCCGGATGCACTCGACGAAATGGCCCGCGCCGCCATCACGCAGGTCGTCGCGATCGACGCTCGTGATCACGACGTACTTGAGCTTGAGCGCGCCGATGGTGCGCGCGAGGTTGCCCGGTTCTTCCGGATCGAGCGGATCGGGACGGCCGTGGCCGACGTCGCAGAACGGGCAGCGGCGCGTGCACTTGTCGCCCATGATCATGAAGGTCGCAGTGCCCTTGCCGAAACACTCGCCGATGTTCGGGCAGCTCGCTTCCTCGCACACCGTGTGCAGGTTGTGCTCGCGCAGGATGTTCTTGATTTCGTAGAAGCGCGAATTGCCGGTGGCCGCCTTTACGCGGATCCATTCCGGCTTCTTGAGCTTCTCGATCGGGATGACCTTGATCGGAATGCGCGAGGTCTTGGCCTGCGCCTTTTGTTTCGCCGTGGCGTCGTAGGGGACGGCGTCCGCTGCGGGGTTGGAGCCAGGCGTGCCGGGGGTGGCACTCGGGTTCGCGATTGCGTCACTCATTGCTGTCGATCCAGTCAGGCCGCCGGTGCTGCGCCGGCCTGCGGTTGCGGCGGTTGCCCGCCTGGGGCCACCTGAGTGGCCGGGTCCACTGCAGCCGCTTCGGCCGCCGGGTCTATGGCAGCCGCTTCGGCTGCCGCAAGGTTTGAGACGTGCAGACTATGGGCATGCGCGGCGAGATTCGCCTCGAGCCGCGCGGCCAGCGTCGCGGCGACTTCGCGCCAACTGGCGGCGACGCCGAGCGTCGCCATGTCGACGGTTTCGAGTCCTGCGTAGCCGCACGGATTGATCGCCAGAAACGGGTTCAGATCCATCGCCACGTTCAGGCTCACGCCGTGATAACTGCAGCCGTTGCGGATCTTCAGGCCGAGCGCCGCGATCTTGGCGCCCGCATGCGCGGCAGCCGCACTGCCCGCGCCGGCCGACACATAAATGCCGGGCGCGCCAGCCTTGCGCTCACCGCCGAGATTATACGCCGCGAGCGTTTCGATCACGGCCTCCTCGATGAGCGTCACCAGCTCGCGCACCATCAGACGGCGCCGGCGCAGATCGAGCAGCAAGTACCCGACGATCTGGCCAGGCCCGTGGTACGTGATCTGGCCGCCCCGGTCGATCTGCACGAGCGCAATGCCGCTGTCGGCGACGAGCAGATGCTCGGGCTTGCCCGCCTGACCGAGCGTGAAGACCGGTGGATGCTCGACGAGCCAGAGTTCGTCGGGCGTATCGGCGCCGCGCGTGGCGGTGAACTCGCGCATCGCATCGAAGCTCGTCTGATACGGCTCGTTGCCGCGCCAACGCACCAGCACCGGCAGCACGGCCGGCGATGCGGGGTCGGATGAAATAGTGTGGGGAGAAACCGGTGTCGCGCACATGATTTCGGGAGTTTACCGAAATCGCGCGTTTGGCGCCGGACGCGACTCGATGGTCGCGCCCGGTGCGGGAGGTCAGACCGTACGCCAGCCGTCGCCGACATGCATGCCGAGCTTCAGTGCGAGGCGCGCCAGCGCATCGACGGCGCGTTGCCTCGCGCCCACCGGCCGCTCGAACGCGATACGTGCGGCGGCCCCACCTTCGCTGCCGATCCACAAGCGCTCGCCGCGCCGCAGCCGCACCGTGTGACCCGGTTCGAGCCAGTAATCGGCGATGTCGTCGCTGCGCGTGAGCCATACGGCACCACTCGTCACCGCGAGGCGCGTGCTGCGCGTGACGCGCACCGAAAGGGTCTCGCCGCGAGCAATCGCGAACCTGATATCCGAAGAAATTTCTCTCATGGCAGCCTCCGAAAAGCGTCCTTCGATGGCTACAATCGTAGGCGGGACAAGGACTTGCCTCAAACGATCATTTTTCACCGCTATGTGAGAAAAATTGCGATGGACCTTCGTCAGCTTCCGGCTTTGAACTCGCTCAAGGCGTTCGAGGCCGCCGCCCGCCACGAGAGCTTTTCGCGCGCCGCCGACGAGTTGTTCGTCACTCACGGCGCCGTCAGCCACCAAATCCGCGCGCTCGAATCCGAACTCGGCGTGGCGCTGTTCCAGCGCGACGGCAAACGCGTGCGGCTCACCGACACCGGGCGCCGCTACGCGACCCAGGTGCGCGTCGCGCTCAATACGCTTGCCGACGCCACGCGCGAGATCCGCGCGGGCGACCGCGAGCGGCGGCTCGTCGTGTCGATGCTGACGTCGTTCGCCGCGCGCTGGGTGACGCCGCGCATCGGCAGCTTTATCGAGGCGCATCCCGAATGGGACCTCGAACTGCAATCGACCAACGCGATCTCCGATTTCGCCCGCGATGACATCGATGTCGCGATCCGCTTCGGTTTCGGCAAGTATCCGGGGCTGCACGCGGAACTGCTGCTCGACGAGATCTTTTTCCCCGCCTGCTCGCCGAACTTCAACGGCGGCCAGTTGCCGGGCGAGCCGCGCGAACTCGCGCGCCTGCCGCTGCTGCGCTCCGACGACGAGCTGTGGCGTCCGTGGTTCGACGCCGCCGGTCTCACCGACCTCGAAGAGCCGCGCCGCGGCGTGCTGTATCAGGATTCGTCGAACCTGCTGCAGGCGGCCATCGACGGCCAGGGCATCGCGCTCGTGCGCCGCTCGCTCGCGATGCACGAGATCGCCTCGGGCCGGCTCGTGCGCCTCTTCACGATCGATGGACCGAGCCCGTGGCGCTATTACTTCATCTGTCCGCCGCAGCTGTTGCAGTCGGCGCGCGTGCAGGCGTTTCGCCAGTGGGTGTTCGCCGAAGTCGAGCGCTTCAAGCTGCTTTACGAGCAGGCCTGCGAGGCGGGCCCGCAGGCGGCCGCGCAGGGGCTCGCGGTGAGCCTCAAATGAAACGGGCCGCCCTCTTCCGGGGGCGGCCCATCTCGCATGTCCGAATCAACGTGCGCGTTACAGCACGATCTTCACCATCGGATGGCCGGTCAACGCACGATACATGTCGTCGAGATGCGCCTGGCTCGTCGCGCGCACGGTGACCGTGAGGCCCGTGTAGTTGCCGCCGCTCGACGGCCGCGTCTCGATGGTCGTCACGTCGAAGCCGCTGTCGAACTCGCGCAGCACGGTGACGATGGTCGACTCGAATTCCGGATGGGTCTTGCCCATCACCTTGATCGGGAAATCGCACGGAAACTCGATCAGCGATTCCTTGGCCTGTTCAACTTGTCCAACTTGTTCCATTGCTTTACTCCTGCAGCGACACGGCCGCGTTTGACTGATTGAGCGCGGCTTGCGCCTCGCGCACCTTGGCGCGCTGGTAGGCCGCATAAAGCGCGGCGCAGACCGGGCCCGGCTGGCCGTCGCCGACCGCGCGGCCGTCGAGCGACGTGACCGCCAGCACTTCCTTGCTCGCCGAGCTGAGCATGATTTCATCGGCGCCGCGCAACGCGGCTTCGTCGATTTCGCGCGCTTCGAAGCGGATCCCGCACTCGGCGGCGAGTTCCTCGACGAGCGCATAGCGAATGCCTTCGAGAATGCGGTTGCTGCGCGGCGGCGCGTACAGCACGCCGTCCTTCGCGACCCACACGTTCGACGACGATCCTTCGGTGAGCCAGCCCTCGCGCAGCTGGATCGTCTCCACGGCGCCCTGCTCGACGGCGAACTGCGCCATCAGCACGTTGCCGAGCAGCGAGGTCGACTTGATGTCGCAATGAAGCCAGCGCTCGTCGACCGCGCTCACGCAATTGGCGCCTTGCGCGCGCTTCGCGGCGTCCGGCAGCACGAGCGGGTTCACCATCATGAACACGGTCGGCGTGGTATTCGCCGGAAACGCGTGGCCGCGCTTCGCGACACCGCGCGTGACCTGGATGTAGACCATCGCATGCGCATCGCGCGCGATCGCGCCCGCCGCTTCGTTCGCGGCGATGACACGCGCGATCAGCGCCTGCCACTGCGCGTGGTCGAACGGATTGGCGATGCTGACCTTGCCGAGCGAGCGTTCGAGCCGCGCGAGATGATGGCCGATGCGAAACGGCACGCGCGCCGAGCCGCCGGCACCTTCGATCGCCGCAGCCGCATACACGGGCACGACTTCGTAGATGCCGTCGCCGAAGATGAAACCGCGATCGAGCACGGGCACCCGCGCCTCGCACAACGGCACCAGCTCGCCGTTGAGCCAGACGATGGGCTCGGCCGTCGCGGCGTTCATCGCATCGGCTGCGTGCTGCGCGCTCATTACTTCTTTTTGTTGAACATGAGCATCATCGAATCCCACACGCGGCCGAAGATGCCTGCCTGCGGAACGGCCTGCAGCGCGACCAGCGGGAATTGCGTGAGCACCTTGCCGTCCGCGCCGATGAACTTCGCCGAGCCGAGCACCTGACCGTCCGCGATCGGGGCGATCAGCGGGCTGGTCAGCTCGATCTGCGGCTTGGCCTTGTCGGCGGCGCCCTTGGGCAGCGTCACGAACTGGTCGGCCTTCACGCCGATCTTGACCGCATCGAGCTGGCCCTTGTAGACGCGCGGCGTCGCGACCGTCTGGTTGGCCTGATAGATGCGCGTCGTGTCATAGGCGCTGTAGCCGTAGTTCAGCATCTTCATGCTGTCCTGCACGCGGTCGTGTTCCTTTTCCTCGCCCATCATCACCGAGACGAGGCGGCGCGTGCCGCCGTCGGCGATGCCGCGCTTGGCCGACGCGATCAGGCAGTAGCCCGCCGCCTGCGTGTGGCCGGTCTTCAGGCCGTCGACGGTCGGGTCGATCCAAAGCAGACGATTGCGGTTCGGCTGCTTGATGTTGTTGTACTTGAACTCCTTCACCGAGAAGATGTTGTAGTAGTCGGGGAAGTCGCGGATCAAGTGCGTCGAGAGCTTCGCGAGGTCGCCTGCCGTCGTGTAGTGCTGCGGATCGGGCATGCCGTTCACGTCGGCGAAGTGCGTATGCGTCATGCCGAGCTTCTGTGCCTCGGCGTTCATCATGTTGACGAAGTTCGACTCGCTGCCGCCGACCAGTTCGGCCAGCGCGATAGCCGCGTCGTTGCCCGACTGGATGATCATGCCGTACACGAGGTCGTGCACCGACACCGGCTTGTTCGCTTCGATGAACATGCGCGATTCGTCGTTCCGCACGCGGCGCACGGCCTCGCTCGGCGTGACGATCTGATCCATCGAGATCTTCTTCGTCTGCAGCGCCTCGAACACGAGGTACGCGGTCATCAGCTTCGTGAGCGAGGCGGGTTCCACGCGTTCGTCGGCGTTGCCCGAGGCGAGCACCTGGTTGGCCGTCGCATCGACGAGCACCCACGAGCGCGCGTTCACCGCGGGCGGCGGCACCTGCGCGAACGCCGATGCGCTGGCGAGCAGCGCGGCGGGCACGAGCACGGCGAGTGTGGCGGTACGGCGGATTGAAGGGGGAACGAAAGAATCAGAAGACGCGAAAGTCGGGAGGCCGGAGGAGAGAAAACGCATAGGTTCGATTCGGGCTGGATGAACGTTGCGCGCCCTGCGGCGCGTAGTGTGATGGTGCCGGCAAGCCGGACGCCGTGGGCGGCACTCGGCACTCCGGTCGGCGCCCATTGGACCGGCGGCGGCGCGAAACGGTTCGCGTCTTCCGACCGGTTGAGGGCGACTACGGGTGCGCGCGGCGCGCGCTGCAGCGTCCACAAAAAGAGCGCTCATTATACGCGCCGCGTCGTGCGGTTTTTACGTTTTGCGCGGACCTGTCGGCCATTTTCACGCGTTTTTGGCGCGATATTCACGCGCAACGCACGCCACGCGACGCGTTGCTCGCGACAAGAAAAAGGGCGCTAGCGCCACGCCTCGACGATGATGCGCTTGAGCACGTGGAGCTTGCGATGGAAGAAGTGTTCCGCCCCCGGAATCACGACGATCGGCAGCTCCTGCGGACGCGCCCATTCGTAGACCGAGAGGATCGGCACGGTGTCATCGAGTTCGCCGTGAATCGCGAGCGTGTTTTCCGGCACCGGCGCGACTTCCCAGCGACTCGCCGCCGTGCCGACCAACACCATGCGCTCGATCGCACCGCCCTCGGCGAGATGGCGCCTGGCCACGTGCGAAAGCACGAAAGTGCCGAACGAAAAGCCCGCGAGCACGAGCGGCACGTCCGCGTGGCCAGGCTGTGCGCGCATGTGGGCGATCAGCGCGAGCAAGTCGTCCTGCTCGCCGATGCCGTTGTCGTGGGTGCCGGCGGTCTCGCCGACGCCACGAAAATTCGAGCGGTACGTCACGTAGCCGAGCTGCACGAGCGTGCGCGCGAGGGTCTGCGCGACCTTGTTGTCCATCGTGCCGCCAAAGAGCGGATGCGGATGCGCGACGAGCGCGATGCCGCGCACGGGCGTCGCCGCGTCGGGCAGGTCGAGCGCGCATTCGATCTTGCCGACGGGACCGTCGATCGAAAACTTCTGCGTCTGGGCGTTCATCGTGCGCGGGTCCTCAGCGATCGATCTTCAGACGCTCGACAACCTTGCCGTTGGCGAGGTGCGATACGACGATTTCCTCGACATCGGTTTCGTCGACGTAGGTGTACCAGGTGCCTTCGGGATAGACGACGACGACCGGACCTTCCTCGCAGCGATCGAGGCAGCCGGCCTTGTTGATGCGCACCTGACCCGGACCCGCGAGGCCCAGCGCCTTCACGCGCTTTTTCGCGTATTCCTGCATGTCCTGCGCATTGCAGTTGGCGCAGCTCGGACGCTCGGCGGCCGGATCGCGCTGGTTCAGGCAGAAGAACACGTGGTACTTGTAGAACGATGTCATGGTGTGGGCGGACGGAAAACGAAAAACGTGGGGAGGCGGCGCGAGGGCCTCGCGCGCGTCTCGCGGCGAGGCCGGGGCGCGCTGCGCTGGCGTGCGCGCTCATGGTGCGGTCGATTATAGCGAGCGATGCCTGGGCGCGCTGACGCGGCGGCAGGGACGGCGTGGAACCACCCTCACCGCCTTCACCGGCTTCACCGCTGACGCCGCGCCGCCCGCCGCGCGAGCCACGCGCGTTCGAGCGAGAACGCGCTCCAGCCGAGCGCCACATACGGCCACATCCACGCGAGCCAGCGCGCGAGGCCGTTGAAATGCAGATAACGCCCCTGACGCCAGTCGGCGAGCAGGACGTCGAAGTACGGGTTCACGGGCAGCAGGTTCACGAGCACGAGCGCGACGATGAGCGCGAGCGTCGCGGCGGCGGCGCGCGCGAGGCGCGGCAGGCGCAGCCCGGCGAGCGCGACACAGGTGCCGCCCGCGATGCCCGCGAGCGCACCCGGCGTGAGCCAGTCGAACAAGAGCCCGCTTTGCGACTGCAGAAAGGTCGCGCCGGCCTTGACCGCGAGCGTGACCACGACGAGCAACAACACGAGGCGTACGCGCGGCGCGCGCGTGCGCATCGCGATCGAGGCGAGTCCCGCCGCCGCGAACAGGTTGAGCGCGGTGACGAGCGCCTCCCAGCCGCCATCCGCGAGACGTGCCGCGAGCGCGTCGGGCCACGCGCGCACATTCCAGGCCACGGGCGTCCAGGCGATGAGCGCGTCCTGCATCGACGCGTCGAAGCGCTGCCACAGCACGCGCGGCCAGTCGCCCATGCCAAACAGCCAGGGCGTGGGAAACATGGTGGCGAACGGCCACAGCAGCGTGAGCCCGATGAGCGGCGTCGCATCGCGCTCGAACCATTGAAAGCGCACGCGCCGCAGCCAGCCGCGATCGAGCAGCATGCTGGTGGCGGGCGCCATCAGCACCGCGCCGAGCAGCGCGCCGAACGCATTCGAGGCGAGATCGAGATTCGAGGCGACGCGCGTGGGCAGCCAGGTCTGCACGGCTTCCATGATGGCCGACAGCATGCCGCCGCCGGCGAGCGCGAGCGTCACCGCCCACGTGCCGCGCCAGCGCGGCCACAGCGCCAGCACGACGAGCGCGCCGAACGGCATGTAGCCGAGCACGTTCGTCACGACATCGAATGCGCTCAGGTAATGGGACAGCGGATCGGTCAGGTAAGCGAACGGACCGATGCCGAGCGAGCGCCAGCCGCTGAACGGATACCACGACGCATAGACGATCAGGGCGCCGTAGACGACCAGCGCCTGGCGTGCGAGTGCCGACGGACGATGGCGCCAGTCGTGCCCTCGACCAGCGGCAGCGGGTTCGTCACGCGCGTCTGGCATGGCTTGGGCGCACGGCTGCGCGCCATCCGTCGATGCGCGCGCGTGCCGCGTCCATCACTGCGCGAGCGCGCGCGGCTGTTGCCCGAGCCACGCGGCGATCTGGCCGATCAGATCGTCGCTGGCGGTGGCGAGCGCGCGTGCGCCACCGGCCGCATCGGGCGTGCTCGCCGGCGCGCGCGCGACGAACGTGCGCTGGCCGATGACCTTGCCGCCCTGCATGAGCGTGGCGCGCGCGCTGAGCACGCCCGCGCTTTCGGTGGCGCTGTCGAACACCTGCTCGAACTGGTCGAGTTCGACCTTGAGCAGCGGTGCCGGCACCGAGTCGCCACCGGTGAGCACGGTCACCCGCGCCGCGAGCGTCGTGCGCAGGCGCAGCGTGAAAAGGCGCGCGGGCGACATGGTCCAGCGGCTGTCCGCGTAGCGCGAGGCGCGCTGCGGATCGCTCGCGAGGCGGTACACGAAACCGTCGTTATCGAGCGGCGGCGGCGCGCTGACTTCGAGCACCTTCAAGGGCGGCAGCGCAGCGTTCGCGGCGGGCATCGGCAGCGGCCCGAGGTCGTAGCGCACATCCTGGCGCGTGCCGTTGCCCGCGCACGCCGACAGCACGGCAGCGAGCGCGCAGGCCGCCAGCGCGGCGCGATACGGCGAAAAAGTCAGGCGTGGCATGGCGGCTTCCTTGCGGTTTGTGCGCGAGAGCGGGCGTGGCGGTCTCGCGTCGTTCACAGATTGATCGACTTCAGATGACGACGACGGCGCGCCCCTCACTTGCCGCTCCCCGCGACGGGCCACGCGAAGCCGGGCTCGCCCGGACCCGGCGCCGGTGCCGGCGCGCCGCCGAACAGCACGCTGCGCGGGCTGCTGTTGAACGTATCGGCGGCACGGTTGAGCGAGCGCATCGTCGAGCGCGTGTCGTCGGCGAGCGAGTCCACGCGCGGCAGCGTGTCGTAGTTCAGACGCGCCGACAAATCCTGCACCGAGCCATTCATCTGCGCGAGCGCGTCGCCCGCCTGCTGCGCGGCCGTGCCCGCCTTGTTCAGGTTGCTGATGAACGGTCCATCGGGACGGCCCACTTCATCGATCAGACGGTTGGTCGATTGCAGCGTGGTCTGCAGCGAGCTCACCGCGCCGGGCAGCTTCGTCACCGTCGGGCCGAGTTGCTGGGTGAGCGTGCTCACGCCGTCGGCGGCGCGCTGCAGGCTCGTGACGGCCGACATCAACTGCTTGCGGTTGTCGTCGGCGAGCATGCTGTCAACTTCGCTCGCGATGTGATCGAGCTTGCGCAGGAGCGCGTCGCCGCGCCGCTGCAACTGGTCGAGCAGGCCCGGGCGCAGCGGAATCTGCGCGACGTGCTGGGGCGTCGAGACGAGCGGCGAGACGTCGAGCCCGCTGTCGTCGAGCTGGATGAACGCGATGCCGGTCACGCCCTGCAGCCCGAGCGTGCCGAACGTCGAGCGCGTGATCGGCGCCTTCTGGTCGACAAGGATGCGGATCACGATGAGCCCCGGATGATCGGGGTCGAAGCGGATCGACTGCACCTTGCCGACGTCGAGCCCACGGTAGCGCACCGCCGCATCCGTGTAGAGGCCGTTCACGTTGGTGCGCGCGAGCATGTCGTAGGGCACGCGCACGGCGCGGTCGGTGTTGAAGAAGAACACCGCCAGCGCGATCGCGCACAGCAGACCGATCGTGAACAACCCGGCCCAGAATGCATGCGGTTTATTTTCCATCGTCAGATTTCCTCATTCGCCGCGCGTCTCGCGCGCGCTTGACTGTGCGCGTACCGTCTCTCACGACACGAGCCCCGCCGACGGCGGCAGGAGCGCCGCCGCAGGCAGTTTTGCGCGCCGCTCGGGCGGCAGCGCCTGCAGCGCGCGGCGGCCGCGCATGCCCAGAAAGTATTCCCGGATGAACGGATGATCGACGCTTGCGGCCTCTTCGACCGGCGCGGCGACCAGCACCTTGCGGTCCGCGAGCACCGCCACGCGCGTCGAAAGCGCGACCATCGCATCGAGATCGTGCGTGACGAGCACCACGGTCAGACCCAGCGCGCGATGCAGCGTGCTGATCAACTCGACCACCTCGTCGGACGAGCGTGGGTCGAGCCCGGCCGTCGGCTCGTCGAGAAACAGCAGTTCGGGTTCGAGCACGATCGCGCGGGCGAGGCCCACGCGCTTGATCATGCCGCCCGAGAGCGCGGCCGGCATCTTCGAGGCGTGCTTGCACGGCAGCCCGACCATTTCGAGCTTGAGCATCACGATGTCGCGCAGCAGATCGGTGGGCACCTTGCCCAGTTCGCGCACGGGCTGCGCGATGTTGTCGTACACGTTGAGCGACGAAAACAGCGCGCCTTGCTGGAACAGCATGCCGGTGCGGCTGCGCATCAGGCGCGCGCTGTGCGGATCGATCTTCGCGATGTCCTCGCCGAACATCTTGATCACGCCCGAGGTCGGCCGCTCGAGCCCGAGGATCTGGCGCACGAGCGTGGTCTTGCCCGAGCCCGAGCCGCCGACGAGCGTGACGATCTCGCCGCGCCGCACCTCGAGATTCAGATGCTGGTGGACGACGTTGCGGCCATAGCGTTTGGTGACGTTGTGCACCTCGATCACGGGCTCGCCGATAGACGGCGCCCGCACGTCGCGCACAGCCTCCTTGAGCGGCGTACTCATCCGAGCCCCACGTTCTGGAACAGGATTGCGAACACGGCGTCCGCGAGAATCACGATGGTGATCGAGCTGACCACCGAGGTGGTCGTGCCCTCGCCGAGACTCTGCGAATTGGCCTTGATGCGAAAGCCGAAATGACAACCGACGATCGCCACCAGCATGCCGAATGCCACGCCCTTGCCAAGCCCGATCCACAGGTTCGCGATCGGCACGACGCTCGGCAGCGAGCGGATGAAGAACGACATGTCGATCGACAGCACGAGCTTGGCCGCCAGCGCCCCGCCGAGCAGCGCGACGATGTCGGTCCACATGACCAGCAGCGGCATCGCGATGCCGAGCGCGATTACGCGTGGCAAGACGAGGCGCAGGCCGTGCGAGATGCCCATCACGCGCATCGCGTCGAGTTCCTCGGTCACGCGCATCACGCCGATCTGCGCGGTGATCGCCGAGCCCGAGCGCCCCGCGACGAGAATCGCCGCGAGCACCGGCCCGAGCTCGCGGATCACGGCGAGTCCGAGAATGTTGACGATGTACTGGTTCGCCCCGAACAGGCGCAACTGCTGCGCGGACAGATACGAAAGCACGATGCCGATCAGGAACGCGACCAGCGCGGTGATCGGCAGGGCGCGCGCGCCGGCGTTGTAGACGTTGGCGGAGATCTCGACCCACGGCGTCACCTTCGGCTTGCGCACGATGAGCATGAGGTCGAGGATCACGCGGCCGAGCATCGAGATGCCGCCGTACAGATGCTCGAAGAACGAGAAAATGCCGAGCCCGAGGCGCGTGACCGGATCGAAGCGCACGACCTTTTCGACGGGCTCGCGCACCGAGTCGAGCAGCGCGATGCGCTCGAAGATGTCGCGTTGGGTATCGGAGAGCGCGATCAGGTCGGGCGGCAGCTTGTGGCCCCACACGCGCCACAGCGCCTGACCGCCGACGTGGTCGAGCCGCTCGACGCGCGAGAGATCCCACGCGCGGATCTTCTCTTCGGCGAGCGCGCGCAAGCGCCCTGCCGCGCCGCCTTGCTCGCGGTCGCGGGCAAGGGCAAGCGCGGTCCATTGCCCGGAAAGGCGGACGATCTTGCCTTGGGTGCCGGCCGCGATTTCGAGGTCCGGCGGCGTCTCGGGGTTCACGTCGAACGGATCGCTGTCGAGAGGGAGTGACAGCCATTGTAGCGAACGCGCCCCGTTTCGGCGGATGAGCCGCGCACGAGATACCCGCGCCCCGTTTTCGCGCGCGGGAGGCTGGAGAAGCCCGCGCCAGCCACTACAATACTCCCCATGAACACGACGCCTACCCCAACCGGAGCGGCCAGTGGCGACTGGCGCATCGACCGCGAGCGTGCGATCACGCTGTTCGGTCCTGCCGCGCACGCCTGGCCCATCGAGATCGTCGAGGAAACCGGCTCGACCAACGCCGACCTGATGGAGCGCCTGAAAGCGCTGCCGCGCAAGGCCGGCGCGCTCGCCCGCCCGATCGTGCGGGTCGCCTACCTGCAGACGGCAGGGCGCGGCCGGCGCGGCCGCTCGTGGTTCGCGCAGCCCGGCGACGCGCTGCTCTTCTCGATCGGCTGCGTGCTGCCGCGCGGGCTCGAAGGGCTCGCGGGGCTGTCGCTCGCGCTCGGCACGGCACTCGTCGACGGGCTACGCTCGCTGCCCGTCTCGGCGCCGGGCCAGATCGCGCTCAAGTGGCCCAACGACGTGCTGCTCGAAGGCGACAAGCTCGTCGGCATCCTGATCGAAACCGCCTGGAGCACGGCCGATGCGAGTGCGGTCGTGATCGGCGTCGGCACCAACGTGCGCGGCGCGGAAGCGCTGGCGGAAAAAGTCCGCGCGGCGAGCGCCGCAGCGAGCCCCGGCACGACGGCTCCCGGCACGACGCCGACCGCGCTCTCGCGGGTCTGGCCCAATGCCAACCTGACCGACACGCTCGCCGCCGAACTGAACGCGCTCGAAGCCGCGCTGCAACGCTTCGGCGCGGCAGGCTTCGCGCCGTTCCAGGCGCGCTGGAATGCGTGCCACGCGTATGCGGGCCGCGAGGTGACGCTGCTCGACCAGGGCGCCGAAATCCTGCGCGGCGTGGCGGTCGGCGTCGACGAGCGCGGCCAGTTGCTGGTCGACACGGCACAGGGCCGCGAGACGGTCGCCACCGGCGACGTGTCGCTGCGCCTCGCCGGCGGCGCGCCGTGAGCGGCGGGTCGTTCCTGCTGATCGACGCGGGTAATAGCCGGATCAAATGGGCACTCGCCGGGCCTCGAGGCCTGGGCGAGCAAGGCGCGTTCGGACACACCGGCACGCCCGACTGGTCGGCGCTCGCGGCGCCTTCACAAGTGTGGATTTCTAACGTCGCCGGACCTGCGGTCGCGAGCCGGATCGATGCGCTCGTCGAGGCGCGCTGGCCCGCCATCGAGCGCACCGTGATCCGCTCGCGCGCGAGCCAGTGCGGCGTGACCAACGGCTATACGACGCCCGATGCGCTCGGCAGCGACCGCTGGGCCGGCATGATCGGCGCACGCGCGGCGTTTCCCGACGAAGCGCTCCTGATCGCGACGTTCGGCACGGCGACGACGCTCGAAGCACTGAATGCGGATGGCTGTTTCGTCGGTGGCTTGATTGCGCCGGGCTGGTCGCTGATGATGCGCTCGCTCGGCGAGCATACGGCGCAACTGCCGACCCTCGACACGCAATCCGTCGATGAGCCGCGCGCGCGGCCGTTCTTCGCCACCGATACCCGCGCGTCGATGGCGGCGGGCTGCGCGCTCGCGCAAGCGGCGCTGGTCGAACGGATGTGGACGGAACTGCAGGCGCAGTGGGACAAGCCGGTGCGCCTGGTGGTGAGCGGCGGCGCCGCGGCCGAAGTGACAGCGGCGTTCAAGGTGCCGCATACTCGCCACGACGCCCTGGTGCTCGCCGGCCTCGCGCTGATCGCTGCCGAAGCGGCGCAAATCCACGAGAGCCAACTATCCCCTGCAACCCCGAACGAACCTTGACGGAGCTTCACCTGATGCTACGCTGGCTGATCCCCATCCTGATCGTCGCCAATCTGCTGGCCTTCGCGGCCATCAACGGTCTGTTCGGCCCGACCCCTTCGTCGGGCACGCGCGAAACCCAGCACCTGAGCCGGCAGATCCATCCCGAGCGCCTAGCCGTGCGCGCCATCACCGAGGCCGAGTCGGTCGATCAGCCCATCGTGGGCGGACCGGCACCGGTGGCGCCGGTGCAGGCTTCGTCGCTCTCGCAATAAGACGGCGGCGCGCGCGTTCAGCCCTGCGCGCGCACCTTCTGCAGCAGCTTCGTGGTCGAGCGATCGTGCTCGAACGCGATCGCGAGTGCGCGGCCGCCCCAGCCGCGCACGAGTGCCGACTCGGGCAGCTTGTCCATGTCGTAATCGCCGCCCTTCACGAGCACGTCCGGGCGCAGCGCCCCGATGAGCTCGACCGGCGTCTGCTCGCCGAAACACACCACGAAATCGACGCTTTCGAGCGCCGCAAGCAGCGCCATGCGATCGGCTTCGTTGTTGATCGGACGATCGTCGCCCTTGCCGAGCATGCGCACCGACGCATCGCTGTTCACGCCGACGATCAGCGTCGCGCCGAGCGCCTTCGCATCGGCGAGATAGGTCACGTGGCCGCGATGCAGGATGTCGAACACCCCGTTGGTGAACACGACCGGACCCGTCAGGGTCGGGCGCAGTTGCGCGAGTGCGTCGCGCGTCAGGATCTTGCGTTCGAATGAGGCTGGCATCGGCGAGGTGGCAATGAGAGGGTGAGAGAGGCCCAACTATGCAAACGACCCGGCAGCGCAGGCGCTGGCGGGTCGTTGATCGGTTGGGCTCTCGGGCGGCCTGGCGCGCCGTCTTGGCGCGCCCAGGTCAGGCCGGCTGGGCGGCGCTGCCCTGATCGGACTGCAGGCGCGTGACCACTTCCTTGCGGTAGCGGTTCAGTTCCTGAGCCGTGGTGAACGAGCGCTCGAACAGGATCGACAGGTTGTGCAGGATGCGCTCGATGACCTTCTTTTCCCAGCTGTCGTCGAAGCGGATCTGCTCGTCGAGCCAGCGCTCGAGCCATTCCGGATCGGGCAGGCGCGACTGGACCGTGTCGCGCGGGAACAGCGCCTGGTTCACGTGCAGGTTGGTCGGGTGCAGCGGCTTTTCGGTGCGGCGCGCCGAGGCCATCAGCACGCCGATCTTCGCGAACGCCGCACGCGCGACGTCGCCGCAATTGTTGAGCGCCTTCTTCATGTAGCGCAGATAAGCGCCGCCGTGGCGTGCTTCGTCGCGCGAGATCGTTTCGTAGATCGCCTTGATGACCGGCTCGGTGTGCCATTCGGCAGCGCGGCGATACCAGTGGTTCAGGCGGATCTCACCGCAGAAATGCAGCATCAGCGTTTCGAGCGGCGGCGCCGGGTCGAACTCGAAGCGCACGGCGTGCAGCTCCTCTTCGGTCGGCACGAGTTCCGGCTTGAAACGGCGCAGGTATTCCATCAGCACGAGCGAATGCTTCTGCTCTTCGAAGAACCACACGCTCATGAACGCCGAGAAGTCGCTGTCGTGATGGTTGTCGCGCAGGAACATTTCGGTGGCGGGCAGCGCGGACCATTCCGTGATGGCATTCATCTTGATGGTTCTCGCCTGCTCGTCGGTGAGCAGCGACGCGTCGAACTTGTCCCAGGGGATGTCCTTCTCCATATCCCATCGGACCGATTCAAGCGACTTGTAAAGTTCTGGATAAAGCATCGTGTTCATAGTCCCGCCCCTGATCTGCGCATGACAACTCGTAGCGTGCTTCGCCCGCGCCACAGGACGCGCGGACAAAACGTGTGATTTTACGTGGTTCCGGGACGTCCAGACACGCCAGATGACCGGCGCCGGGCACCGGGTCCGTCCGTGGATACCGGAATTCTGGTTTGCAGCGTCAGCCGGCCGTGGGTAGGTGTCCCGTGCCTGAGGCAGCTGAACCCGGGCTGCATGCGCGGGTGAAGGCCCGCGCGAAGCCAGGCCTGTGCCGCGCCCGGCGCGGCCATCCCGGCACTGGCTGCGACGATACGCCGCAGCGCCGTTTTCACTCGACAAACGCCGTCGGGCGACCGCAAAAATCTTTCAAGATAATAGCACGCCACTCTTTCAGTTCCGGCCGTGCCCGAGCTCGGCCAATGCGCCGTCTTGACGCGGTGCACGCTCCGTTCAGCGGCCTGCGAACGCGCCGCGAGCGCGGCCATTGATCGATTCGCAAACGGCGCGCCCGGCTTTTGAAGTGGCTCGCGGGGAAAGGTGACGCAAGAGATTCGAAAGGAAAGCGCGCCCGGGTTGGTCCGCGCGTTGGGCGAGCCGCCCGGGGCGCGGCGCGACGATACCCCGTCGCGCCTCAAGTTCGGACTGGCTCACTCCGTCGGGGGCGCCTTCCTGGCCGTGCGCGGCGCAGCCTTGGCCGCCGGGCGTTTCGCGCCTGCCGGCTTCGCTGCGGCCGACTCCGCGTCCGGGGCGCCCTCGCCGGTCGAAGCTCCCGGCTGCACCATCGCGAATTGCGCCAGCTGGTTGAATTGCGTCTGCAGCAGGTTCCACCACGCCGATGCATCGAAGCCCGGCGGCGGCGCGTCCGCGCCCGCTGCCTCGCTGCCCGCCGCTTCGCGCGGCTGCTCGGGAGCCGCCGCACGCTGGCCGCCCGCCGCCGAACCGGCGCCGCTTGGCGACATCTGCGTTTGCGCGAACGCGCCGAACGCGCGCAGCGTCGCGAGCGTGGCGCGCTGCACTTCGAGCGCCTGGATCGCCGACTGGAGCATGTTCAGATTGAGCTTGAGCCATTGCTCGACCGCGCGCAGATCGGTGATGCGCTTGTCGAGTTCCTCGACGTTGGTGAGCGGCGCCATCATGTCGGACATCATCGACAGCGACGGGCCGAAGCCCTGTGCGGTGCCCGGCTCGACGCCCGGAAACGCCGAGCCGAACGGCGTGAGGCGCATCATGCCCCACATGCGGTCGAGCATTTCGGCGGGCGGAAAACCCGGGAAGCCGGGAAACGGAGGTACGGGGCCTGCGGAATCGGTCATGCGGATCTCCCTCGCCGGTTGGCTGGAACGTGAAAGGGTGCGCCGGCCGCTCTGGCGGCGCACGCGTTGTTTCGCCGGATCATACCGCGCGGCCCGCCGCGCGCGTCGACGGCGCTCAGAACGGGTCGCCGCCCGGAAAGTCGGGGGCGCGGCGCTCGCGCAGCGATTGCACGCCTTCGCGCACGTCCGGCCCCGCAAAGCCCATGAATTCGAGTGCGAGCGAGGCATCGAAGGTCGGCCCCGCCGAGCGCAGCCAGTTGTTGAGCGCGTACTTGGTCCAGCGCACGGCGGTCTGCGAGCCGGCCGCGAGGCGCCGCGCCAGCTCGAACGCCTTGGGCAGCAAGTCGGCTTCGTCGACGGCGAGCGACACCAGTCCGATGCGCTCCGCTTCCTCGCCGCTCACCGGCTCGCACAGCAGCAGGTAGTACTTCGCCTTCGCCATGCCGCACAAGAGCGGCCACACGATCGCCGCGTGGTCGCCCGCCGCGACGCCGAGGCGCGTATGACCGTCGATGATGCGTGCGCCCCTGGTCGCGATCGAAATGTCGGCGAGCAACCCCGCGACGAGTCCCGCGCCGACCGCCGGACCATGCATCGCCGAGACGATCGGCTTGCTGCAGTTGATCACGTTGTAGACCAGATCGCGCGCCTCGCGCCAGACCCGCGCACGCACATCGAAGTGCTGCGCCATGTCCTCGACGAGCTGCAGATCGCCGCCCGCCGAAAAGCCCTTGCCCTCGCCGCGGATCAGCGCGACGCGCGCATCGGGATCGCGGTCGATGTCGCGCCAGATTTCGGCCAGCTCGCGATGCATGCGCGCATCGGCGGTGGCGAGCCCGCTCTGATTGTTGCCCTCGCCGCTCATCACCACTTCGATGACACCGTGCGCATGACGGCGCACGCGCAGCGCCTCGTAGTGGGCGTAGTAAGGATCGTTCATCTGCACTCCCTCATATCCGGCAAGGCCGGTCCGGCGCCAGCGCGCGTGCCCCAGTGTAGCCGCGCAGCGCGCCTCATCAATCGGGCGAAACCCTTTTTGCGCGGGGCCACGCCGCTTGCTTCAACTCGCGCGCTTCACCTCGCGCGCTTCACGCCGCATCGGCGAACGACGCCACCGATTGCTCGATCGCGCCGAAGATCGACTTGCCGGCTTCGTCGAGCATCTCGATCTTCACGGTGTCGCCGAACTTCATGAACTCCGTGCGCGGCTCGCCGAACTCGATCGTCTCAAGGCAACGCTTCTCGGCGATACAGCAGTAGCCGCGCTTCGCGTCCTTGTTCGACACGGTCCCCGAGCCGACGATCGAACCCGCGCGTACATTGCGCGTCTTCGCCGCGTGCGCGATCAGCTGGCCGAAGTGGAACACCATGTCCGTGCCCGCATCGGGCTGCCCCACCTTCTTGCCGTTCCAGTGGACCAGCATCGGCCGCTCGACGCGACCGTCCTTCCAGTGCGCGCCCAACTCGTCGGGCGTCACGGCGACCGGTGCGAACGAGGTCGCCGGCTTGCTCTGGAAGAAGCCGAAGCCCTTCGCGAGCTCGGCCGGAATCAGGTGGCGCAATGACACGTCGTTGGCGAGCGTGACGAGGCGCACGCCGCGCAGCGCCTGCTCGGGCGTGGCGCCCATCGACACATCGCCGGTGATGACCGCGACCTCGGCTTCGAAGTCGATGCCGAACGCCTCGTTGGCGCAGACGATGTCGTCGGTCGGTCCGATGAAGTCGTCGCTGCCGCCCTGGTACATCAGCGGGTCGGTCCAGAATTCAGGCGGCATCTCGGCGCCGCGCGCGCGCCGCACCAGCTCGACATGGTTCACATACGACGAACCGTCGGCCCACTGGAACGCGCGCGGCAGCGGCGCCATGCACTCGCGTGCATCGAAGTTGAAACTGTGGCGCGCCCGCCCGAGGTTCAGCGCCTCGTAGAGATCCTGCAGCTGCGGCGCGTAAAAGCGCCAGTCGTCGAGCGCGCGCTGCAAGGTCGGCGCGATCTGGTCGGCGATCACGGCCGTGTGCAGGTCACGCGACACGACGATCAACTGGCCGTCGCGGGTGCCGTCCTTCAAGGTGGCGAGTTTCATAGGCTGCGTGGATGACGATAGAGGAAATGTATTCTACGATGGTGAATCCGCCCGGGCGAGCCGCACCGCTCGCGTCATTCGAAAACATCCATTTCATCGCGCTTTATGCCGCCTTCCGCACGCTCCGCTCCGCCTGATGCCTCCGTCGACACCGCCTCCGATGCCGATCTCGACATCAACGAGGCCCTCGACGGCAACGAGTCCGGCGAAGAAAAACTGCGCTCGGGCATCCAGTCGATCGAGGTCGGCTTTCGTCTGCTCGAGGTGCTGACCCAGGAGCCGCGCGCGATGATGCTGCGCGATCTCGCCCAGCGCGCCGGCATGAGTCCGGCCAAGGCGCATCGCTATCTGGTGAGCTTTCTGCGGCTCGGCGTGGTGGCACAAGACCCGTTGTCGGGACGTTATGAACTCGGCGGCTTCGCGCTGCAGATGGGGCTCGCGCGCCTTGCCCGCGTCGATGGCGTGAAGCTCGCGCGCCTCGCGCTCGCCGGCTTGCGCGACACGCTCGACGTCACGCTCGGCATCGCCGTGTGGGGCAACCAGGGACCGACGGTCGTGCACTGGATGGAATCGAGCCATCCGGCGAAGGCCGCACTCAAACTCGGCGACGTCATGCCGATGCTCAGTTCCGCGACCGGCCTGCTGTTCGCGGCCTACCTGCCGCGCGGCAAGACCGCACCGATGATCGAGCGCGAACTCGCCGACGCGCGCCATGCGTCGTACGGCGACACGCCGCGCAGTGCCGAACAACTCGAACGCACGCTCGACGAAGTGCGCGAGCATGGCGCGGCGCGCGTCGAAGGCATGCTGCTGCCGACCATTCATGCGTTCTGCACGCCCGTCTTCGATGCCACCGGCGAGCTCGCGCTCGGACTCATCGCGCTTGGCCACGAAGGCGCGTTCGACATCCGCTGGAACGGCGCCGTCGATACAGCCATGCGCGAGTGCGCACGCAAACTCTCGTACGAATTGGGGTACAGTCCACTGACGCACGAGGCATCGGCGTAACGCCAACGAGTTGCGCGCTGCCCGGCGCGTTGTCTTCAACCGTCTTCAAACCGTCTTCGATTGCCCAGCGCGAGGCTGCCCGAACCGCTCATGCTGTCCACCACTTCCGCGACCCACGACGAGCATCGACCGAAGCGCTCCCACGCGTTGCGCTGGCTCGCCGTGTTCGTCGCGGTCACCGTGCTGCACTGGTTCGCGGCGCAATGGATCGAGCGCGTGGGCTCGCGCATGCCCCCGGCGGCGCCTGTGCACGTGCCCGTGCAGGTGGCCCTGCTCAAGCCCGCGCGCATCGAACAAAGTGCCGCGCCCGCCGCCGCGCCCGCGCACACGGCCCCCGCGCCCGTGCATAAAAGCGAGCCGCATCGCTTGAGCGCGATCTCGGCCGAGCCGCATCCGAAGGCCACAGAACAGCCGCATTCCGAAGCACCCGCGGCCGCGAGCACAGCAGCAACCGATGACGCCGCGAGCGCTCCCGCCACGACCGCGAACGCTGCAGCGGCGAGCGCCAACGGCGCGGGCAAAAGCCCCACTCAAGGCAACGCGGCACAGCCCTCGCATGGCCTGAAGTTCTCGGTGCCGCCATCGGGCGAGCTGCAATACGACACGTTCTACAACGGCGTGCGCAATCAGCCGGGCACGATCCACTGGAAGAGCGATGGGCAGCACTACGAGATGATCGTCACGGTGCCGCTGCCCTTCATCGGCACGTTCAGCTGGACGAGCCATGGCCACATCGATGCGTTCGGACTCGCACCCGATCAATACATCGAACATCGCGGCCATCGGCCCGAGGACTTCACGATCTTCAATCGCGCGGACAAGCTCATCGCGTTCACGCGCACGCCGAAATCGCTGCCGCTCGAAGACGGCGCGCAGGACCGCTTCAGCATGGTGATGCAACTCGCGAGCCTCGTGCGCGGCGACCCCGGCGCGTACAAGCCAGGCGTCACACGCGAGTTCTATGTCGCCGACAATGACAGCGGCGAGATCTGGCCGATCACGACCATCGGCGACGAAACGGTGCGCACCGATCACGGCTTCGTCACGGCGCGTCACTTCATGCGGCTGCCGCGTCATGACGGCGATCGACGGCGCATCGACGTGTGGCTCGCGCCCTCGCTCGGCTGGCTGCCGGTGCGGTTGGTGCAGACCGAACCGAACGGTACCGAGGTCGAGTTGCTGTGGCGCGGCGCGCTCGATGCACCGCTCGCCGCGCCGCGCGATGCGGCCCCCGTGCCGGTGCCGCAAGCGCAGCCGCTCGCGGGCGACACACCGCCGACACCGAACGAGGCGAGCGAGCCGTCAGCATCGTCTCCGGTTGCACCGCAGCCCTTGGAGAACGACGCGACTCCAGCAATGCCCGCCTCCACTCCCTGAAACGTTGCGCCAGTGCTCGACATCGCACAGTGGCGTTCACATTGGCGCGCAAGTTTCTCGCGATGGCGCATACTGGTAGTGCGTACGAACCAAGTGCAGCACGCACGATTGAATTCGACAGACCACAACACGCGCCAGCTGGCACGCTTGTCAGCAAAGTATGTCAGCAAACACAGTCAGCCAAACACGAACAAGAACGCATCGACAGCGACACGACAAGCCTCACGGACAATCTCCGCATCGCGTGTGAAACACCGCGCATCGTCGCGCGAGAACAACACAGCAGCACTCAGGGCAACCCGGCGGCCACGCGTCATCAAAGAGAACGACACGCGTCACCCGCAACGGTAAGTCACAAGGCGCAGCGCTTGCTCGTCAAGAGAGGCGCGGCATGCTTCGCAACACCTCGGAAGAGGAGGCGCCCATGCAGCTGACGATCAATGGCATCGCCACTCGCCATGTGCGTGACGATGCGGGCAAAGGGCCGTGGCTCACCTTCGTGCATCAGCTTGGCGGCGACCTGTCCATTTGGGACCAACTGGCTGGCCATTTCCGCCATCGCTATCGCGTGCTGCGCTATGACGTGCGCGGACACGGACAAAGCGCAAGCGCGCATCAGCCATTCGGTTTCACCGAACTCGCCGCCGATCTCAAGGGTCTGCTCGACGCACTCGATATCGAAGCCACGCATCTCGTCGGCATGTCGATGGGCGGCATGATCGCGCAGCAGTTCGCGCTCGATTATCCAAAGCGCGTCACCTCGCTCACGCTAGCGGACACAGCGAGCCGCACGCCACCCGAAGCGCGCCCCATGTGGGATGAACGCGCGGCACTCGTGCGCCGCGAAGGCATCTCGGTGCTCGCCGAGGCAACCCTCGCGCGCTGGTTCACCGCCGCGTTTCGCGAAGCACAGCCGGAACTCGTGGACAAGGTACGCAAAGTGCTGCTGCAAACGTCGGTACAAGGCTATGCAATGGCGTGTATGGCCTTGCGCGAGTTCGACGCGCATGCGAGGCTGTCCGAACTGGGCATACGCACACTTACGGTAGCGGGTGCGCACGATACCGGCACACCACCCGCTGCCACACGCACGATGGCCGAAGCGATACGCGGCGCGCAATTCGAATTGCTCGACGCGGCGCATCTGGCCCCCGTAGAAGAGTCGCACCGCTTTACGTCACTGCTGGAAACGTTTCTGGGTCATACGGTCTAAAGTTCTGAGCACAGCAAGACGAGCAAGAGGTGATCTGGGTCCACCCCTTGAATTCCAACAGGTTTGCTCCATTTACAGGTCACACGAATGTCGGAGCACAGGAAAAAGGAGTGTCGCCATGCAAATGATCTACAACAGTCCCAACTATTGCGTTGTCGAGTTTCCTCCGCAAGACGGACATCTTGCGATGAGCTCCGGTGGTTATGAAATCGTCGACAAGAACGCACGCCGCGAACTCTTCATCGACGGCGCAATGGCCGAACGCTTTCGCGAACACGTGGAGAAACTGATCAAGGAAGAACCGTCGCTCGATGAAGTCGACGAATTTCTCGGGCAATTCGACAGCCTGATGCAGCAGCCGGTCGTGCTGCACTGAATCGCTCAGGCTCCCACAGGCGACACATCAACGACTGAAACCCCGCCCGGCCTCACCGGGCGGGGTTTTGTTTTGCGCGCGCGACAGTGCGCCCGAACGCGCCCCGCACCCCGCGGCCGGGCGACGCGGCGGCCGCGCACCGGCTACAATGACAGGTTTCCCCGATCCATCGGCTTCGTGCCTCGTCCGCCCATGAACCAGCCTGCTGCCAGTGCGGCCCCAGCCGCCCTCCCCGTCCGCGCCTACACGCGCGGCGCGGCGCTTCCCGCGCTTCTCGCCTCGCGCATCCTGATCCTCGACGGCGCGATGGGCACGATGATCCAGCGCTACAAGCTCGACGAAGCCGCCTATCGGGGCGAGCGCTTCAAGGACTACGGGCGCGACATCAAGGGCAACAACGAGCTGCTCTCGCTCACCCAGCCGCAGATCATCAGCGAGATTCACGAGCAGTATCTCGCGGCGGGCGCGGACATCCTCGAGACCAACACGTTCGGCGCGACCACGGTCGCGCAGGATGACTACGGCATGGAAGCACTCGCCGACGAGATGAACCTCGAGTCCGCGAAGCTCGCGCGCGCCGCGTGCGACAAGTACTCGAGCGCCGACAAGCCGCGCTTCGTCGCGGGCGCGATCGGACCGACGCCGAAGACCGCGAGCATCTCGCCCGACGTCAACGATCCGGGCGCGCGCAATGTCACGTTCGAACAATTGCGCGCCGCGTACTACGCGCAGGCGAAGGCGCTGCTCGATGGCGGCGTCGATCTCTTTCTCGTCGAGACGATCTTCGATACGTTGAACGCGAAAGCCGCGTTGTTCGCACTCGACCAGCTTTTCGAGGACACCGGCGAGCGCCTGCCGATCATGATCTCGGGCACCGTCACCGACGCCTCGGGCCGCATTCTCTCGGGCCAGACCGTCGAGGCATTCTGGAACTCGCTGCGTCACGCGAGGCCGCTCACGTTCGGCCTGAACTGCGCGCTCGGCGCGGCGCTGATGCGCCCGTACATCGCCGAGCTCGCAAAGCTCTGCGATACCTATGTGTCGTGCTATCCGAACGCGGGCTTGCCCAATCCGATGAGCGACACCGGCTTCGACGAAACACCCGCCGACACCTCGGGGCTCCTGAAGGAGTTCGCGAGCGCGGGCCTCGTCAACATCGCGGGCGGCTGCTGCGGCACGACGCCCGAGCACATCGCCGCGATCGCCCAGGCGCTCGCCGAGATCAAGCCGCGCCGCTGGCCCGGCCAGTATCGCGACGCCGCCTGAAAAGCCACGCCGCGCGCCGAAAAGCATTAAAGCCCGACCACCGAGACACCTTGACGACCCGGTCCCAAGCCATGACTGACCATACCCTGCGACTCTCCGGCCTCGAGCCGTTCAACGTCACCGACGGCACGCTGTTCATCAACGTCGGCGAGCGGACCAACGTGACCGGCTCGAAGGCCTTCGCCCGGATGATCCTGAACGGCCAGTTCGACGAAGCGCTCGCGGTCGCGCGCCAGCAGGTCGAGAACGGCGCGCAGGTCATCGACATCAACATGGACGAGGCGATGCTCGATTCGAAAGCGGCCATGGTGCGCTTTCTGAACCTGATCGCCTCCGAGCCCGACATCGCACGCGTGCCGATCATGATCGACTCGTCGAAGTGGGAGGTGATCGAGGCGGGACTGCAGTGCGTGCAGGGCAAGCCGATCGTCAACTCGATCTCGCTCAAGGAAGGCAAGGAGCAATTCCTCCATCACGCGAACCTGATCCGCCGCTACGGCGCGGCCGCGGTCGTGATGGCATTCGACGAGAAAGGCCAGGCCGACACGTTCGAGCGCAAGAAAGAGATCTGCAAGCGCTCGTACGATGTGCTCGTGAACGAAGTGGGCTTTCCGCCCGAAGACATCATCTTCGACCCGAACATCTTCGCGGTCGCGACGGGCATCGAGGAGCACAACAACTACGCCGTGGACTTCATCGAAGGCACGCGCTGGATCAAGCAGAACCTGCCGTACGCGAAGGTGAGCGGCGGCGTGTCGAACGTGTCGTTCTCGTTTCGCGGCAACGACCCGGTGCGCGAGGCGATCCACACGGTGTTCCTGTACCACGCGATCCAGGCGGGCATGGACATGGGCATCGTCAACGCGGGCCAGCTCGGCGTGTACGCCGATCTCGACCCCGAGTTGCGCGAGCGCGTCGAGGACGTGGTGCTGAACCGCCGCGCCGACTCGACCGACCGTCTGCTCGAAGTCGCCGACAAGTTCAAGACCGGCGCCGCGAAGAAGGAAGAAAACCTCGAGTGGCGCAACCAGAGCGTCGCGAAGCGTCTTGCGCATGCCCTCGTGCACGGCATCACGACGTTCATCGTCGAGGACACCGAAGAAGCGCGCGCGCAGATCGAGCGTGACGGTGGCCGCCCGATCAATGTGATCGAAGGGCCGCTCATGGACGGCATGAACGTCGTCGGCGATCTGTTCGGTCAGGGCAAGATGTTCCTGCCGCAAGTCGTGAAGTCGGCGCGCGTGATGAAGCAGGCGGTCGCCCATCTGATCCCGTTCATCGAAGAAGAAAAGCGCCTGCTCGCTGAGGCGGGCGGCGACGTGCGCGCGAAAGGCAAGATCGTGATCGCGACCGTCAAGGGCGACGTGCACGACATCGGCAAGAACATCGTGTCGGTGGTGCTCCAGTGCAACAACTTCGAAGTGGTCAACATGGGCGTGATGGTCCCGTGCAACGAGATCCTCGCGAAGGCGAAGGTCGAGGGCGCGGACATCATCGGGCTGTCCGGGCTCATCACGCCGTCGCTTGAAGAGATGGCGTACGTCGCTTCGGAAATGCAGCGCGACGACTATTTCCGCGTGAAGAAGATTCCGCTCCTGATCGGCGGCGCCACCACCTCGCGCGTGCACACGGCCGTGAAGATCGCGCCGCACTACGAAGGCCCGGTGGTGTACGTGCCCGACGCCTCGCGCTCGGTCTCGGTGGCCTCGAGCCTGCTCTCCGACGAGGGCGCGACGAAGTACATCGACGAACTCAAGATCGACTACGACCGCATCCGCGACCAGCACGCGAACAAGAAGGCGCAGCCGCTCGTGACGCTCGCAGAGGCGCGCGCCAACAAGACGAAAATCGACTGGACGAACTTCACGCCCGCGAAGCCGAAGTTCATCGGCCGGCGCGTGTTCAAGAACTACGATCTGAACGAACTCGCGAACTACATCGACTGGGGTCCGTTCTTCCAGACCTGGGATCTCGCGGGCCCGTATCCGCAGATCCTCAACGACGAGATCGTCGGCGAGTCGGCGCGCAAGGTGTTCTCCGACGGCAAGTCGATGCTCTCGCGCCTGATCCAGGGCCGCTGGCTGCAGGCCAACGGCGTGCTCGCGCTGTTGCCGGCGAACACCGTGAACGGCGACGACATCGAGATCTACACCGACGAGACGCGCAGCAAGGTCGCGCTCACGTGGCGCAATCTGCGCCAGCAGAGCGTGCGTCCGGTGGTCGACGGCGTGATGCGCCCGAACCGTTCGCTCGCGGACTTCATCGCGCCGAAGGAATCGGGTGTGGCCGACTACATCGGCATGTTCGCGGTGACGGCGGGCATCGGCGTCGATGTGAAGGAAGCGCAGTTCGAGAAGGATCACGACGACTACAGCGCGATCATGCTCAAGGCGCTCGCCGACCGCTTCGCGGAAGCGTTCGCGGAGGCGCTGCATGCGCGCGTGCGGCGCGACCTGTGGGGCTATGCGAGCAATGAGACGCTCGACAACGATGCCCTGATCGCCGAGCAATACGCGGGCATTCGCCCGGCACCGGGCTATCCGGCCTGCCCCGATCACCTCGTGAAGCGCGACATGTTCGAGTACCTGCAGGCGGGCGAGGTCGGCATGAGCGTGACGGAATCGCTTGCGATGCTGCCGGCCGCGAGCGTCTCGGGCTTCTACCTCGCACATCCGGACAGCACGTATTTCTCGGTGGGCAAGATCGGCACGGACCAGCTCGAGGACTATGCGCGACGCATGGCGTTGTCGGAAGCCGACGCGCGCCGCGCGCTCGCGCCGCAGCTGTAGGGCACGCGGGCCGCGCGGGCCCGTTGTTGCAGCCCGACATACGCAAAGCGATAGCCTGAATATTTCGCGCGCGCGACTTTTCGGCTGTGTAAGCTGGCCGCGCACTACCTTCGATCCGCACGAGGCGGAACCCGCGCGCCATGGATGCGCGGGCCGCACTCGCCGCGAGGCTATTCGCAACCGTCAACGGAGAACAATCGTATGAAGAAGCTGATGTGGACCCTCACGGCCCTCGGGCTCGCCGCGCTGGCGCAACCGGGCTTCGCGCAACCGGCAGCACCCCAGGACGCGAGTTCGGTCTCGTCGTACTCGGCACCGACCGAGAAGCACGTGAAGAAGCCGAAGAAGGCGAAGGCCAAGAAGGGCGCCTCGGCGGCGGCACCCGCTGAACCGGCCGCACCGGCTAGCGGCCAGTAAGCGGCCCCGCGCCGTGCACGCATAAAAACAAGGGGCCCGCCGTCGATTGACGCGGGCCCCTTGTTTTGGCGATTCGGCACGAGGGCGGCCAGTCACGCGCCGCGCGCAGCTCAAATCCCCCAAACGATATCGTTCTGTTCCTTGCGCGCCTCGCGCAGCATGTCGAGGAACGGAAACGCGCGCTGCGCGAGGCCGATCGGCACCTCGTGGGTATCGTGCCCTTCCTCGCCCTCGTGGAAGTGCCCTTCGCTTTCCGAGCGCTTTTGCTTGTCGGTGACGATCGCCGCTTCGAGCTTCGAGATCGCCGTGTCCAGTTCATCGTGGGTGATCACGCCGCGCGGACCGAGCCGCTTGCCGATGATGCCGAGCAGATATTGCGCGAGGTTCTCCAGCATCGTGACGTCGGGCGAAGCATGGCATTTGAATGTAACCAGCATGACTGTTCCCTTTGTGATTATGTGGACTTCGCGCCCTCACAGCTGACGCGGCCAGCCGGCGGCGCGCTTCGTCCGGCCCCTCCCGGCCATCTCATTGCACATATTAGCACCTGCTAAAATCCGTCTGGACGGAAATACCGCGCGGTCGAGCGCGCGGCAAGTGGAGCGCCCGAACGGGCCGGCACGGCGCCTGCATGCCAGCAGGGCGGCCCTGCCCGCGACGCGAGGGCCGCCAGCCGCACGCGCGAGCCAGCGTTGACGCGCAAGGCGCGCGCCCGGTGCGCGTGCGCGCGAGACGCCTCCATTTGCCGCCTGCCCACCGCTCGCGCTTTTCCGGCGCCCATGCGCCGCCAAAGACCATTCGACGGCCCGGCCCGCCCACGCGGCCGGCACCGCCAGCCGTTTCACCCGCACAGGACTCGCAACAAGCATGCTGCCCGCACAGAAACTCACTCTCGAGACCCTGCTCGCCGACGCTGTCGCGCAAGTGGCCAAGGCCACCGAAGGCGCGAGCGAAGCCGCCTTCGTCGCTCCCACGATCGCGCTCGAGCGGCCCAAGGTCGCCGCGCACGGCGACGTCGCCTGCAACGTCGCGATGCAACTCGCCAAGCCGATGCGCGCCAATCCGCGCCAGCTCGCCCAACAAATCGTCGATGCCGTGCTCGCGCACCCGGCCGCCGCCGGTCTCGTCGAAGGCGCCGAAGTGGCCGGTCCCGGCTTCATCAATCTGCGCCTCTCGGCCGCCGCCAAGCGCGCCGTGATCGGCGCCGTGTTCGCCGAAGGCCAGGCGTTCGGCCGCTCGGCGCGCGAAGCCGGCAAGCAGGTGCTGGTCGAGTTCGTGTCGGCCAACCCGACCGGACCGCTGCACGTCGGCCACGGCCGCCAGGCCGCGCTCGGCGACGCGATCTCGAACGTGCTCGCCACCCAGGGCTACGCGGTGCATCGCGAGTTCTACTACAACGATGCGGGCGCGCAGATCCACAATCTCGCCGTCTCGACCCAGGCCCGCGCGCGCGGTCTCAAGCCCGGTGACGCCGGCTGGCCGGAAGCTGCCTACAACGGCGAATACATCGCCGAGATCGCGCGCGACTACCTCGCGGGCGAAACGGTCAGCGCGAAGGACGGCGAGCCGGTCAAGGGCGCGGGCGACGCGGAAGACCTCGACGCGATCCGCCGTTTCGCGGTCGCGTATCTGCGCCACGAGCAGGATCTCGACCTGCAGGCGTTCGGCGTGAAGTTCGACCAGTACTATCTGGAGTCGTCGCTGTACACGGAAGGCCGGGTGCAGAGCACCGTCGATGCGCTCGTCGCCGCCGGCGGGACCTACGAGCAGGACGGCGCGCTGTGGCTGAAGACCACCGACTTCGGCGACGACAAGGACCGCGTGATGCGCAAGTCCGAAGGCGGCTACACCTACTTCGTGCCCGACGTCGCGTATCACGTGACCAAGTGGGAGCGCGGCTTCACCAAGGTCATCAACATCCAGGGCTCGGACCACCACGGCACCATCGCGCGCGTGCGCGCGGGCCTGCAGTGCCTCGGCGTCGGCATCCCGAAGGGCTATCCCGACTACGTGCTGCACAAGATGGTGACCGTCATGCGCGACGGTCAGGAAGTGAAGATCTCCAAGCGCGCGGGCAGCTATGTGACGGTGCGCGACCTGATCGAATGGTCGGGCGGTGCGACGCCGGGCCAGGAAAGCGCGCCCGACCTGCTCGATGAAGCCACGATCCGCCGCGGCCGCGATGCCGTGCGCTTCTTCCTGATTTCGCGCAAGGCCGACACCGAATTCGTATTCGACATCGATCTCGCGCTCAAGCAAAACGACGAGAACCCCGTGTACTACGTGCAGTACGCGCACGCACGGATCTCCTCGATCCTCAACGACTGGCAGTCGCGCCACGGCGGCAAGCTCGCCGCGCTGCCGCAGGTCGAACTCGCGCCGCTCGCGAGCGAACGCGCGCTCGCGCTGATCGCCAAGCTCGGCGAGTTCCCCGACATGCTGACCCACGCAGCGAACGAACTCGCGCCGCACGCGGTCGCGTTCTACCTGCGCGAACTCGCGGCCGAGTTTCACTCGTTCTACAATGCCGAACGCGTTCTCGTCGACGATGCAGCCGAGCGCGACGCCCGCGTCGCGCTGCTCGCGGCCACGCGCCAGGTGCTCGCGAACGGTCTCGCCACCATCGGCGTGTCCGCGCCCGAACGGATGTAATCGAGCGAACCAAGGCCGTACGCAACACCCCGCCGCCTTCGGGCACGAGGCAGTGGCCGCCCGCGCGAAAGCGCCCGGGCGGCCGTTCCAGGACTTTCTTGTCAGCAGGTGATTTTGACGATGGCACAACCGCGCCGCACTACAAAACAGCAGTCGAAACAGTCCGGGGGAACCTTTCTCGGCGTCGTGCTGGGCCTGATTGTCGGCCTTGCGATCGCGGTGGTGGTGGCGCTCTATATCACGCGCTCGCCTACGCCGTTCGTCGCCAAGGTGGCGCCGCCCGCCGCGTCCGACACCAACGCGAACCAGACCCAGCAATACGATCCGAACCGCGTGCTGCAGGGCAAGTCGCCTGGTCAGCCGGTGCCGCAATCAGCCCAGACCGAGCCGCCCAACACGGCGCCCGGCCAGTCGACGAACCAGTCGCAATCGTCGGGCATGCTCGACGAGCCGCAGATCGTCGAGGTGCCGCCGTCCGGCGCCAACGCGGGCGCGGGTGGTGCTGGTGGTGCTGGCGGGGCGGCCAACAATCCGGCCAACAACAGCAACAGCGCGGCCAACGGCATTGCGCTCGCGCCCAAGCCCGCAGACAGCAACGCGGCGCGCAAGCCCGCAGGCGCCAGCGCCCCGGCCCAGACGCTCGCCAACAACCAGCCGCAGAAGCCGGCGACGCCGGGCGCGGTTCCGGCACCGGGCGGCTCCGGCACAGCGGCCCAGCAGCCGGGCGCCGACGCGAACGCCGGTTACTTCCTGCAAGTGGGCGCGTACAAGACCTCGGCCGACGCCGAGCAGCAACGCGCGCGCCTCGCGTTCCAGGGCTTCGAATCGAAGGTCACCCAGCGCGATGCCAGCGGCGTCACGTATTATCGGGTGCGCATCGGGCCGTTCACGAAGTTCGACGACATGAACTCGACGCGTCAGAAGCTCTCCGATGCCGGCATCGATACCGCCGTCATCCGTTTCACGAAACAGTAAGCGCCTCGCGCGCGCCCTCGCAGGGCGCGCGCGACGAAGCATCCGTACGTCAACGTGGGTCCACAGGACATGAAAAAACTTCTCGGTTCACTTTTGCTTTCGCTGTCGTTTTCGCTGATCGCCGGTGGCGCGAACGCGTCGCCGGCCGCGCCCGTCGCGGGCACCGACTACACGGTCCTCAAGAACCCGCAGCCGGTCGATGTGCCGGCCGGCAAGATCGAAGTGATCGAGTTCTTCTGGTACGGCTGCCCGCATTGCAACGAGTTCGACCCGTATCTCGAGGCATGGATCAAGCGCCAGCAGCCCGACGTCGTGTTCAAGCGCGTGCCGGTGGCGTTCCGCGATGACTTCATCCCGCACTCGAAGCTCTATTACGCGCTCGACGCGCTCGGTCTCGCGCAAAAGCTCACGCCCGTCGTGTTCAACGAAATCCACGTGAAGAAGGACTACCTGCTCACGCCCGAAGACCAGGCGAAGTTCCTCGCGACCCAGGGCGTCGATCCGAAGAAGTTCATGGACGCGTACAACTCGTTCTCGACGCAGACGGCCCTCCAGCGCGACAAGGAAATGCTCGACAGCTACAAGATCGAGGGCGTGCCGACGCTCGCCGTGCAGGGCAAGTACGAGACCGGCCCCGCGTCGACCAACAGCCTGCCGGGCACGATCCAGGTGCTCGACTATCTCGTCTCGCAAATCCGCGCGAAGAAGATGTAAGCGCGCTCGCGCCGGTATGAGCACACCCCTGAAGGTTTTCATCACCGGCGCGTCGAGCGGCATCGGTGCCGCGCTCGCCGCCGAATACGCGCGGCGTGGCGCCGTCCTCGGGCTCGTCGCGCGCCGCGCCGATGCCCTCGCCGAACTCCGGCAATCGCTCTCCCCCGCCACCGTCTGCACCTTTGCGCTCGACGTCTGCGACGCCGACGCGCTCGCGCGGGCGGCGGCGCAGTTCATCGCGCAGCACGGCCAGCCCGACATCGTGATCGCCAACGCCGGCGTGAGCCGCGGCGCGCTCACGGGCCAGGGCGAACTCGACACGTTCGCCCGCGTGATGGACACCAACTACTTCGGCATGGTCGCCACCTTCGAGCCGTTCGTCGCCGCGATGAGCGAGACGCGGCGCGGCACGCTCGTGGGCATCGCGAGCGTCGCGGGCGTGCGCGGGCTGCCGGGTTCTGGCGCCTACAGTGCCTCGAAGGCGGCCGCGCTCACCTATCTCGAAGCGTTGCGCGTCGAGATGCGGCCGTTCGGCGTCGCGGTCGTCACGATCGCGCCGGGCTATGTGCGCACGCCGATGACCGCGCACAATCCGTATCGCATGCCGTTCCTGATGGACGCCGAGCGCTTCGCCAAGAAGGCCGCCGATGCGATCGCGCGCAAGGTCGCGTTCACCGTGCTGCCAAGACCGATGGGCATCGTCGCCCTGTTGCTGCGCGCGCTGCCGCGCTGGCTCTACGACCGCTTGTTCGAAAAGGCGCCGCGCAAGCCGCGCGACGCCCAGCCGTCATGAGACTCGGCGCGCCAACGAGCCACGAGAGCGCCACAGCCGACGCAACCGGCGTCGTGCATGGCGCCGCCGGCACCGCTGCGCGCATCGTCTCGCTCGTGCCGAGCATCACCGAACTGCTGTTCGCGCTCGACCTCGACGCCCAGATCGTCGGCCGCACGGGTTTTTGCGTGCGCCCGCGCGAGCGCGTGCGCGGCGTGCCGAAAGTGGGCGGCACCAAGTCGGTCAAGCTCGACAAGCTGCGCGCGCTCAAGCCCACGCACGTGATCGTCAATCTCGACGAGAACGAGCAGCCGACCATCGACGCGCTGCGCCAGTTCGTGCCGCACGTCGTCGTCACGCATCCGCTCGAACCGCGCGACAACTTTGCGCTCTATGCCCTGATGGGCGCGCTGTTCGATCGCGAGCGCGAAGCCGCGCAACTCGCCAGCGCGCTCGAAGCGCGTTTCGCCGCGCTCGCCGAACACGACTGGCCGCTTCAGCGCGTGCTCTACGTGATCTGGCGCGATCCGTGGATGACGGTCGCCACCGACACCTACATCGCCGGCATGCTGCGCCTCGTGAACTGGCACACGATGCCGGCCGTCACGGGCGCAGACTCGCTCGCCGCGCGCTATCCGCATTTCCGCTTCGATGCGCCATGGCTGCATGAAGTCGACCGCATCCTGCTCGCGAGCGAGCCCTATCGCTTCAGCGGCGCGCACGCGGCCGCGCTGCGCCGGGACATGCGGCTCGCGGGCCGGCCGGTGCAGTTGGTCGATGGCGCGCAGGTGTCGTGGTACGGCTCGCGCGCGATCGAAGGCATCGACTGGCTCATGCAGTTCGCCTCGCGCTGAACACCGCGTCGGCGCATGTCGATATGCGCAAGATGTAGTTGTTGCTGCAACGACCCTTCGATAAGCTTTCCACGGGCAATGCGCCCCCGCCACTGGAGATAACCGGAGATCCTATGCGCCTCAAACAGTCCGCCATCGTGCTCGCGGTGCTTGCCGCCAGCGTCGCCGCGCAGGGCGCGTGGGCCAAGCCGCTCACGGTGTGCACCGAGTCGAGCCCGGATGGTTTCGACGTGGTCCAGTTCAACTCGCTCGTGACGACCAACGCGTCCGCCGACGTGATCTTCAACCCGCTCGTCGCCTACGACGAAGCCGCGAAGAAAGTCGTACCGTCGCTCGCGCAAAGCTGGGACGTGAGCGCGGACGGCCTCACCTATACGTTCCATCTGCGTCCGAACGTGGCGTTCCAGAGCACCGACTGGTTCAAGCCGACGCGCGCGCTCAATGCCGACGACGTCGTCTTCACGTTCTCGCGCATGCTCGATGCGAATAACCCGTGGCACAAGGTGGCGGGCGCGAGCGGCTTTCCGCACGCGCAGTCGATGGGCCTGCCCAAGCTCATCAAGTCGGTGACGAAGGTCGACGACCAAACGGTGAAGTTCGAATTGACCGAGCCGAACGCGACCTTCCTGTCGATCCTGACGATGGGCTTCGCGTCGATCTACTCGTCGGAATACGCGGACCAGTTGCAGAAGGCGGGCAAGGAGGTCGATCTCAATGCGAAGCCGGTCGGCACGGGTCCGTTCGTGCTCAAGAGCTACACGAAGGACGCCGTGATCCGCTACGACGTGAACCCCACGTACTGGGGCACGAAGCCGAAGGTGGACCGCCTGATCTACGCGATCACGCCCGATGCCGCCGTGCGCGCGCAGAAGGTCAAGGCCGGCGAATGCCAGATCGCACTGTCGCCCAAGCCCCAGGACATCGCGGCCGCAAAGGGCGACGCAGCGCTCAAAGTGGTTCAGACGCCCGCGTTCATGACGGCGTTCGTCGCGCTCAACACGCAGAAGAAGCCGCTCGACAACCCGAAGGTGCGTGAGGCGCTGAACCTCGCGTTCGATCGCACGACGTACCTGAAGACGGTGTTCGACAACACGGCGACACCCGCGACCAATCCGTGGCCACCGATCACGTGGGGCTACGACAAGTCGATTCAGGCGTATCCGTACGACGTCGCGAAGGCCAAGCAGTTGCTCGCCGACGCAGGCTACCCGAACGGCTTCGCCACGACGATCTGGGTGCGCCCGAACGGCAGCGTGCTCAATCCGAATCCGCGCGCTGGGGCCGAGTTGCTGCAGGCCGACTTCGCGAAGGTCGGCGTGAAGGCCGAGATCAAGGTGATCGAATGGGGCGAGCTGATCAAGCAGGCCAAGCTCGGCCAGCACGACACGCTCTTCATGGGCTGGGCCGGCGACAACGGCGACCCGGACAATTATCTGTCACCGCTCTTCAGCTGCAACGCCGTGCAGTCGGGCATCAACTTCGCGCGCTTTTGCGATCCGCAACTCGACAAGTTGATCGCCGAGGGCAAGGCGACGCCCGATCAGGCCAAACGCATCAAGGCCTACGAGGCCGCGCAGAAGGTCATCCACGATCAGGCGCTGTGGATTCCGCTCGGCTATCCGACGGCGGCGGCCATCACGCGCGCGGGCGTGAGCGGCTATCAGGTGAGTCCGTTCGGACGGCAGAACTTCTTGAACGTCGCCGTGCAGTAACACCGTGATGCGCAGAAAAAAGGCGCTTCGATCTCGCGATCGAAGCGCCTTTTTCACATCGGCGTTGCAGCGGCCTTACTTGCGGTCCGCGTAAATCTGGTCGAACGTGCCGCCATCGGCGAAGTGGGTCTGCTGGGCCTTCTGCCAGCTGCCGAACATCTGCTCGACGGTGAAGGTCTTGAGCGGCTTGAACTCGCTGGAGTGCTTCGCGAGCACCGTCGCGTCGCGCGGACGCAGATGGTGTTGCGCGATGATCTCCTGCGCGGCGCTCGTGTACAGGTAGTCCAGATACGCCTGCGCCACCTTGCGCGAGCCGCGCTTGTCGACGACCTTGTCGACGATCGTCACGGGCGGCTCCGCGAGCAGGCTCACCGACGGATAGACCGCCTCGAAATCCTTGCCGCCGACGCCGCTGTCCATCAGCGCGACTTCGTTCTCGAACGTGACGAGCACGTCGCCGATACCGCGCTGCGTGAAGGTCGTCGTCGCACCGCGCCCGCCCGCGTCGAGCACCGGCACGTTGGCGAGCAGCGCCTTTTCGAACGCGAGCGCCTGCGCATCGGTGGCGCCCTGCTGCTTGCGGTAGCCCCATGCGGCCAGATACGCATAGCGGCCGTTACCCGAGGTCTTCGGATTCGCGATGATGACCTGCACGCCGGGCTTGGCGAGATCGTCCCAGTCCTTGATGTGCTTCGGGTTGCCCTTGCGCACGAGGAACACCATCGTCGTCGTGTACGGCGCGCTGTTGTCGGGCAGGCGCGCGCGCCAGTCGGCGGGCACGAGCTGGCCGCGCTCGGCGAGCAGGTCGATGTCGTTGGGCTGGTTCATCGTCACGACGTCGGCCTGCAGTCCCTGCAGCACCGACAGTGCCTGCGCACTCGACGCACCGTGCGACTGCTTGACCGACACGGTCTCGCCGGTCTTCTGCTGATACGCGGCGATGAAGCTCGCGTTGATGTCCTTGTACAACTCGCGCGTGACGTCGTACGACACGTTGAGCAGCGAAGTGTCCGCGTGCGCGGCGCCGCTCGCACTCGTTGCTGCTGCAATGATTAGCGCGCCGAACCAGCGCGATGCGCGTCCCGAACCTGCCATGATGTTCCCCGTTCGATCGTTGAATGGCCGTCGTCTACATGACAGACAGCTGACAAGCGATTCTAGCGGGACCCGTCGGGCGCCTTATAAGAACGAAAGCTTTGCTTTGCACGCTGCGTGCAAAGCAAAGCCAAAGGCCCGGGCCTTCAGGCCATGATGTGCGCGCCGCCGTCGATATAGACGGTGTTGCCGCTCATGCGGCGCGCGTAGCGTGTCGCGAGAAAGGCGGTCGCGTAGCCGACGTCCATGATGTCGACCAGCTCGCCGAGCGGCGCACGATCGACGGCCTCGGCGAGCAGCCGGTCGAAGTCCTGCAGCCCCGAGGCCGCGCGCGTCTTCAACGGTCCCGGCGAGACCGCGTGCACGCGGATGCCGAGCGGCCCGAGTTCATACGCGAGATAGCGGCACGATGCTTCGAGCGCCGCCTTCACCGGACCCATCAGGCTGTAGTTCGGCACCACCCGGTTGGCGCCGTCGTAGCTCATCGCGAACAGTGTGCCGCCGTGCGGCATCAGCGGCGACGCATGGCGCGCCATGCGGATGAACGAATGGCACGAGATGTCCATCGCGAGCGCGAAGCCGCGCGCCGACGATTCGAGCAGGCCGCCATGCAGATCGTCCTTCGGCGCGAAGGCGATCGAATGGAGCACGATGTCGAGCGCGCCCCACTCCGACTTGACGGTCTCGAACACGCCCGCCATCTGCGCGTCGTCCTCGACGTCGAGCGGCACGAGAAAGGCCGCGCCGAGTTCGTCGGCGAGCGGTGCGACGTAGGGCTTCGCCTTGTCGTTCAGATAGGTGAGCCCGACCTCGGCGCCCAGCTCGCGAAACGCACGCGCGCAGCCCCAGGCGATCGAGTCGGCGTTCGCGATGCCCGTCACGAGGGCGCGCATGCCGGCGAGCGGCAGTTCGGCAGTGGGCGACATGGTGTCTCTCCGGTCGTTGGCTGCGTTCACGAGGAGCTGGCCGCGCGCGCGGCACGCTTGCGCGCGGGAGCCGGGGTGGACGCGCGCGGCGCACGCGCCGCGCGGCCCGTCGATGGCTTCGCGGGTGCGGCCGCCGGAGCGGTCTTCGCCGCCTTCGCCGTCTTCACCGCACCCGCCGTCTTTGCGCCGGCAGCGGCGCCCGCCGCCGTTTTCGCGCTGCCGGTCTTGGCGCCGTTCCCCCGCGCCGTGCTGGTTCTCGCCGCCGTCGTCTTGGCGCGGCTGGTGGTCGTGCGCGGCGCGTGGTCCGCAGCGGTCACGGCCGTCGCGGCCGGCGCGGCGTGCGCCGTCTGCGTGGCCGCCGTGGCGCCCAGCGCCCCGACCGGTTCGGCCGACGTGCCGCCCGTCACCGGCGCGCCGCCGCCCGCAGCGCCACCCGCGCCGCCGGACCCCGAGAACGAATCGGGCGGCGGCAGCGGAGCCTTCTCGCTACCGGGCTCGATGCCGAACGCCTTCTGCACTTCACGAAAGCGCTCGCGCCGTTCGCCTTCGAGCGGTCTCGACGCGGTGACGACGCGATACACCGCGGCCATCAGCGCGCGGCGCACGCCCATGTCGGGCACGAGCTTGGGCAGCGCGGCAATCGCGGCTTCCGGGTCGAGCTGCACGATCGCGCCCTGCTTGCGCGCTGCCGCCTTGAGTTCGGCAATCGAAGGCTGGCGATCGCCGAGGTACTCGCGCGACAGTTCGCGCATGCGCTGGAACGGCCGGTATTGCACCGTGTGCATTTCATCGGCGAGATAGGCGGCGATGCGCATGAACGCATCGGTCAGGCCGCCCGTTTCGATTTCTTCGCGCGCCTTCGCGAGACGTAGCGTCGCCAGTTCCTTGCGCAGCTTCATGAGCGGGGGCGCCGCGCGGTCGAGCGGCTGGTTCGGATGCACGCCGACTGTCGCCTGCACCCACGGCGCGTTGTAGAGGCCGAAGAACGCGTTCTCGATCCACGCATCGCGCGTGTCGCGATAGTTGTCCCAGAAGGCCTCGATGTTCGCCGACATTTGCCGCTCGAGCTGCGTGAACGGATTGTCGGGGGCTGCCGGGCGGCGGAACTTGCGCACCGCCTTGGCGAGCGCGGGCAACAGCGCGAGCGCCGGATTCTCGTCGCTCATCACACTGCGCTCGACCCGCGCCGGATGCGACTCGCGCAGGTAATGCGCGCTCAGTGCATTGCTCGATGCGCGCACGAACGGCGATACGTACAGGTCGTAGAGCCGCTGATTGTTCTCGGCGACGCGACGCACCACTTCGAACGGCTGCTCGTCCTCCCGACCGTCGTCGAGCGCGAGGATATCGTCGATGGTGCGGCGCTCGAAGCGGATCTCGTAGCGGCCTTCGCTCACTTCGAGACGCGCGGCCTCGGGCTTCGTGTCGGTGATCTTGGCCTCGTAGAGACCAGGCGGCAGCACGTCGATCAAATCGAGCGCGGAGAACAGTTCGGTGTGCTCGCGATTGGCGACACTCGACGAAACGAAGATGCCCAGATGCCCCACCTTGTCGTGCAGGCAGTAGACGATCACCTGATCGTTCGCGACGATTTCATGCACGTTCGCGTAGAGATCGGGAATCCAGTTGAGTGCCTGCTGCGGCGGCGTGATGTTGTCGCCCCACGAGGCGAGCACGATGATCGGCGTGCGGATGTTGCGCAGATCGACGGGCCCGCGCTGGTTGTGCACTTCGCCGCGCGTCAGATGATTGCCGACGAACAGGTTCTGCACGATCCAGTCGATCTCGGCGCGGTTCAGCTGGAAATGGCCGCCCCACCAGCGCTCGAAGTCGAGAAAGCGCTCGCGCTCGGTATCGACCTGCGAGTAGAGACCGTAGAGCTTGCCCCAATATGTGTTGGCCGGATTGAGGTTCTCGAAGTTCTGCACGAGGTGCGCGCCGTCGAAGTGCCCGTCGTTCAGATCGGAGGCGAACGATGCGGCCCACGAGCCGCCCAGCATGCCGCCCGAATAGCGCATCGGATTCTTGCCGACGAGACCGGCCCAGTACGACAGCGGCGCGCCCGCGAGCATCAGCGGCCCGACCAGATCGGGCGCCGACGCGGCGACCAGCGCCGCCGCCCAGCCGCCCTGGCAGTTGCCGATCACGAACGGCAGGCCGTCGGCATCGGGATGCAGTTCGCGCACCTTGCGCAGGAACTGCACCTCGGCGCGCGCGACCGATTGAATTGTCTGCGTTTCGACCGGCATCGGAAAGAACGTGACGAAGTAGCACGGGTGGCCACGGCGCAGCGCCACGCCCACTTCGCTGTCCATCTTGAAGCCCGCGATGCCCGGACCGTGGCCCGCGCGCGGATCGATCACGACGAACGGGCGCATGCGCGGGTCGGTCGGCGCGCCGTCTTCGGGAAGGATGCGCAGCAGCGCGTAGTTGGCGGGGTCTTCGAGTGCACGGCCGTCGACGACGACTTCATAGTCGAACGCGAGCACGGGCGGCATGCCCTCTTTCTCGTGCAGGTAAGTCTGGTTGCCGCGCTCGCGCAGCACGTCCAGAAACAGCACGCTGCGCTGCCAGGCGTCGAAGAGGTAATCGTAGAACGGTTGAGCGGCGGGCGGCACGGCGGCTTGAACAGCGGCGGCGGCCTTGGCGAGGGGAGCGGGAACTGCCACGTCAGATGTCTCCTTGAGCGGGGAGGGCGGAAGGCGGGGCACACATCGACACGGGAGACGGCAAACGCGCCAGGACGCCGCCGGAACCCAGGCGACGGGCGCGAAAACACTCACGGCGCCTGTCGGCCCGTGTCATGCTGCACTGCAGTATCCCAGATTAGGCAGCGTCTGTTTCAATGTCAAGGCAAGTCGCAAAGGGACGCATCGAATTCGTCTGTGACGCTTGTGTAACACGGTTTTGAGCCTGATTGCGACGCATTGCAGCACACCTTTCGATACCCGTTTCTCCGAGCTGATTTACACTGGTAGCCCCCTTGCGGCGCAGCATCAAAATGCACCGCTTTTCGTCCAGCGCGCAGGCTTTCCCGAGGCGCGCGGGCGGCTCCAGCATGGAGGCTTCGATGACTTCTTCTCCCCCCGACAAGTACTCGATCCTGCTGCAACATTGCGCGACGTTCCCGCCCATTCCGACGGCGGTCGCCCATCCGTGCGACGTGTCATCGCTGACCGGCGCACTCGACGCCGCCAATCTCGGCCTCATCACGCCGATCCTCATCGGCCCCGAGGCGAAGATCCGCGCGGTCGCGGCCGAAGCGGACCTGTCGCTCGACGGCGTGCGCATCATCGATGCGCCGCACAGCCACGCGTCCGCCGCGCGCGCGGTGCTCGCCGTGCACGAGGGCGACGCCGAACTGCTGATGAAAGGCAGCCTGCACTCGGACGAACTGCTAAGCGAAGTCGCCTCCGGTTCGAGGGGCCTGCGCACCGAGCGACGCCTCTCGCACGTGTTCGCGATGGACGTGCCCCTGTATCACAAGCCGCTGTTCATCACCGATGCGGCCGTCAACATCTTTCCGAAACTGCAGGACAAGGCCGATATCGTGCGCAACGCGATCGAGCTCCTGCAGGCGCTCGGCATCGAGCGCCCGAAGGTCGCGATCCTTTCGGCGGTCGAGACCATCACCGAAAAAATCCCCTCGACGCTCGATGCCGCCGCGCTGTGCAAAATGGCCGATCGCGGCCAGATCACGGGCGCAGTGCTCGACGGCCCGCTCGCGTTCGACAACGCGATCAATCGCGAGGCCGCGCAGATCAAGGGCATCCACTCCGAGGTCGCGGGCGATCCCGACATCCTGCTCGTGCCCGATCTCGAAGCGGGCAACATGCTCGCCAAGCAGCTCACCTTCCTCGCCGGCGCCGAAGCGGCCGGCATCGTGCTCGGCGCACGCGTGCCGATCATCCTGACGAGCCGCGCCGACTCGGTGCGCGCGCGCATCGGCAGTTGCGCCGTGGCCGTGCTGCTCGCTCACGCGCGCCGCGCGAAAAAGCCCGCGGAGGTGCTGTGAGCACGCCGCATCCGCATTCGCATCCGCAGTCCGACGAGGAAGGACACGTCGTCCTCGTGGTCAACGCCGGCTCGTCGAGCATCAAGTGTTCGGTGTACCGCGTCATCGACGATCCGCACGCCGAAGGCGGCGCGCGTGCGCTGCTCGGCGCGGGCGGGCAGATCGAGGGCATCGGCGTCGCGCCGCGCATCGTCGCGCGCATGGCCGATGGACGGCTCATCGTCGACGAAGCGTTTCCAGTGGGCCAGGTCGCCGATCACGACGCCGCCTTTCGCCTGCTGCGGCTCGTGCTCGCGGTCGGGCTGCGCGACACGCCGCCCGCTGCGATCGGCCATCGCGTCGTGCACGGCGGCGAGCATTACGCCGATGCCGTGCTGATCGACGACAAGGTGATCGCCGAACTCGATGCGCTCACGCCGCTCGCGCCGCTGCACCAGCCGCACAATCTCGCCGCGATCCGCGCGGTGAGAAGCGCCGCGCCCGAACTCGTGCAGGTCGCCTGCTTCGACACGGCGTTCCACGCGACCAACGACCGGCTCGCGCAACTGTTCGCGCTGCCGTACCACTACTACACCGAGGGCGTGCGCCGCTACGGCTTTCACGGGCTCTCGTACGAGTACATCGCGCGCCGCCTGCACACCATCGCGCCGGACCTCGCACGCGCACGCGTGGTCGCCGCGCATCTGGGCAACGGCGCGAGCCTGTGCGCAATGAACGACGGCAAGAGCGTCGAGACCACGATGGGCCTGACCGCACTCGACGGCCTGCCGATGGGCACGCGTTGCGGTGCACTCGATGCCGGCGCGGTGCTGTGGATGATGGCGCGCGGCATGAAGTACGAGGAGATCGAAAAGCTGCTCTATCAGCAATCGGGCCTGAAGGGTCTCTCGGGCCTCAGCAGCGACATGCGCGAATTGCTCGCGAGCGACAGCGAGCAAGCGAAGCTCGCCGTCGACTTCTTCACGTGGCGCATCGCGCAGGAAATCGGCAAGCTCGCCGTGGGTCTGGGCGGCCTCGACGCGCTCGTCTTCACCGCGGGCATCGGCGAGCATGCGCCGCCTGTGCGCGAGGCCGTCTGCGCGCGCCTTGCGTCGCTGTTCGGCATCGCGCTCGATGGCGAGGCGAACAACGCGGGCAAGCTGCGCATCGAAGCGCGCGAGAGCCGCGTTCCCGTGCTCGTCGTGCCGACCGACGAAGAAGGCATGATCGCGCTGCATACGGCGCGCATTCTGCGCGAGACGCACAAGCGCTAGCCGCTTTCGCCCTCGCGTTGGCGCGGGCGCTGCGTCCTCAGGCCGGAAGATGCCCGAGGCTGTCTTCGTGTGTTTCGACGAAGCGCCTGGGCGCCTCGCAGTGGATCAGCGTGTCGATGAAGTATTTCGCGCGCGGCCACGGACCGAAGCCCGCCGCCGTGTTGATGTGCCCTGCGTCGCCGAGATTCACGAACGCGCTGCCGAGGCGCTGCGCGAGTTCGCGCGCGCCCGCGAGCGGCATCCACGGGTCGGTCTCGCTGCCGATCAGGATCGAGGGCACGCCAAGACGAAGCGGCTCGAATGCGCCGGCGAAGCGGAATTTTTCAGGGCTCGCCGGGGCCACCAACAGCACGCCGGCGACGTCGGCGCGGATCGAGGCCTGTTGCAGCGCGTGCGCGGCGACGAGGCAGCCGAAGCTGTGCGCGGCGAGCAGGAACGGGCCGCGCTCGCGGGCGAGCAGTTCGGCGAGCGCGCCGCCCCAGACCGCGAGGTCGGGCGCGTCCCAATCGCTCTGCTCGACGCGCAGCGAGTGCGCGAATTGCCGCTCGAGCCAGCTCTGCCAGTGCGCGCCGTCGCTGCCGTGCAGGCCCGGCACGGTGACGAGCCGCGGCGGCCAGCGTGATTGCAGGCATGAAAGCATGATTTTTTCCTCCGTGCGGCGATCGGCAAATGGATTGTGGCGCGCGAGCCGGGCGAGCCGAACCAATTTTTTTTGCTTTGCATTTTCCGCACGGCGCGCCCCCGGGCAAGCCTGCCGGGCCCGCCGCGAAAGCCCGGCACGTCCCGGCACGAAAAAGTAGAATGAAGCCTCACGCCCGTTTCAGGAATTCCCATGTCGCAGGCTTCGAGCGTCACCGCGCGTCAGTTGCAGCCGTTTCATCTCGCCTTCCCAGTCACGAGCCTCGACAACGCTCGCGCGTTCTACGGCGGCCTGCTCGGCTGCCCCGAGGGACGCAGTTCGCCCGAATGGGTCGATTTCGATTTCTTCGGTCATCAGCTGGTCGCCCATCTCTCGCCTGACGAAGCGGGGCATCGCAGCCTGAATGCGGTCGATGGCCACGATGTGCCGGTGCGCCATTTCGGCGTCGTGTTGTCGATGGACGACTGGCACGCGCTCGCCGAGCGCCTGCGCGCCGCCGATGTGAATTTCGTGATCGAGCCGCATATCCGCTTCAAGGGCGAAGTGGGCGAACAGGCCACGATGTTCTTCCTCGATCCGTGCGGCAACGCGCTCGAATTCAAGGCGTTCGCCGACATCGGCCGCCTCTTCGCGAAGTAAAACCCAGTCAGGCAAGCGCGCGATGAACATCCTTTTCTACATGCCACAGACCGATGCTGCCACCTGGCTGCACGGCCTCGCACTCGCGCTGCCGCAAGCCACGCTGCGCGAATGGCAGCCGGGCGACAACGACCCCGCCGGTTACGCGATCGTCTGGCGTCCGCCCGCCGAACTGCTCGCGGCCAAGCGCGGACTGCGCGCGATCTTCAACCTCGGCGCGGGCGTCGATGCGATTCTCGCGCTGGAGCGCGACGCGCCCGGCACGCTGCCGCCCGACGCGCTGCTCGTGCGTCTCGAAGACTCGGGCATGGCCGAGCAGATGAGCGAGTACGTGATGCATGCCGTGCTGCGCTACATGCGCCGCTTCGACGACTACACGCACTTGCAGGCCCAGCGCGAATGGCATGTGCTCGCACCGCATCCGCGCGAGACCTTCACGGTCGGCGTGATGGGGCTGGGCGTGCTAGGCAGCCACGTGGCTCGCTCGGTGGCCTCGCTCGGCGTACCGGTGCGCGGCTTCAGTCGCACACCGAAGCATCTCGACGGCATCGAAACCTTCGCGGGCGCGTTGCGCGGCGCGCAGTTCGATGCCTTCCTGCACGGCACCAAAGTCCTCGTGAACCTGCTGCCCTCGACGCCCGACACCGACAGCATCCTCGATGCCGATACGTTCGCGAAGCTGCCGCCCGGCGCCTACGTCGTGAACGTCGCGCGCGGCCAGCATCTGGTCGAACAGGATCTGCTCGATGCGATCGGCATGGGCGCGCTCGCGGGCGCCACGCTCGACGTGTTCCGCCACGAGCCGCTCGCCCCCGCTCATCCGTTCTGGCGCGAGCGGCGCATCACCATCACGCCGCATTGCTCGGCGCTCACGCTGCGCGACGAAGCCATCACGCAGATCGCCGACAAGATCGAAGCGCTTGCACGCGGCGCGACGGTGAGCGGCATCGTCGAGCGCGAACGCGGCTACTGAGACACACGCTCAGACGTACGCTGAGACACACGAAAGCACTGAACACGCAGGAGACAGGCAATGGCATTCCCCACCCTACCGGCCGCGGTCAAGATCGTCGAAGTCGGGCCGCGCGACGGTCTGCAAAACGAGAAGGACTTCGTCGCCACCGCGATCAAGATCGAACTGATCAACCGTCTTTCGGCGGCGGGCTTTGCGAACATCGAAGCGGCTTCGTTCGTCTCGCCCAAGTGGGTCCCGCAGATGGCCGACGGCGCCGAAGTGATGGCCGGCATCGAGCGCCGCGAGGGCGCGATTTACTCGGTGCTCACGCCGAACCTGCGCGGCTTCGAAGGCGCGCTCGCAGCGCGCGCCGATGAAATCGTGATCTTCGGCGCGGCCAGCGAGGCGTTCTCGCAGAAGAACATCAACTGCAGCATCGCGGAGAGCATCGAGCGCTTCGTGCCGGTCGCCGAGGCGGCGAAGGCGAACGGCCTGCGCATTCGCGGCAGCGTGTCGTGCGCGCTCGGCTGCCCGTATCAGGGCGAGGTGGCGGTGAGTTCGGTCGTCGATGTGGTCGAGCGCTTCGCGGCGCTCGGTTGCGATGAGATCGACATCGCGGACACGATCGGCGTCGGCACGCCCAGGCGCACGCGCGAGGTCTTCGAGGCCGTGACGAAGGTGTTCCCGCGCGAGCGCCTCTCGGGCCACTTCCACGATACCTACGGCCAGGCGCTCGCCAACATCTACGCGGCGCTGCTCGAAGGCGTTGCGATTTTCCATGCGTCGGTGGCCGGGCTCGGCGGCTGTCCGTATGCCAAGGGCGCGACCGGCAACGTCGCGACCGAAGACGTGCTGTACCTGATGAACGGACTCGGCATCGACACCGGCATCGATCTGGACCAGGTCGTCGCGGCGGGCGATTTCATCTCGAACTCGATCGGCCGCGCGAACGTCTCGCGCGCGGGCAAGGCCCTGCTCGCGAAGGCACGCAGCGAAGCCGCTTGTGCTTGACGCACTTTGCATGGAAACACGGAAACACGAAACATGAATGCACCCATCGACAACCTCGACACCCTGCCCGATTCGGCGCGCCGCGTCGCGCTGCTGCTGCGCGAGCGCGGCCATCCGAAACAGGTCGTGATGCTGCCCGAAACCGGCAAGACCTCGGCGGAAGCGGCGGCCGGGCTCGGCTGCGAAGTCGCGCAGATCGCCAAGTCGATTCTGTTCCGGCGCCGCAAGGACGAAGCGCCGGTGCTCGTGATCGCGAGCGGCGCGAACCGCGTCGACGAACACAAGGTGGCCGCGCAAGTCGGCGAGATCGGTCGCGCCGATGCGAAGTTCGTGCGCGAGAAGACCGGCTATGCGATCGGCGGCGTGTGCCCGATCGGCCATGCCACGCGGCCCGTTACGCTGATCGACGCCGACCTGCTCGAACTCGACAGCCTGTGGGCCGCCGCGGGCCACCCGCATGCGGTGTTCAACCTGTCGCCGCAGGAACTGGTCGAGCTAACCGGTGCGCCCGTGGTCGACGTGGCCTTGCGCGACGCGTGAGCGCGGCGTCCTTGTCCGTCGCCCAGGCCATGGCCACGCCGTCGCCGTGCATCAACATCTGCCGCATGGACCCGGCGAACGGCTGGTGCGAAGGATGCCTGCGCACGATCGACGAAATCGCCGCGTGGTCGACGCTCGACGACGACGCGAAGCGCGCCGTGTGGGACGCCATCGAAACCCGCCACGCTGCGCTGATGGAAACGCTGGCGTCGCGACGAGGCGCGTCATGAACGCGGCCGCACGCGTCGTGAAGATCGGCGAGACCTGCACGGCGACGCTTGCGCTGACACCGGCCTCGGTGAAGTCGTTCGCCACGCTCGTCAACGACCTGAACCCGCTCCATCACGACGATGCCTATGCAGCAACGAGCCGCTTCGGCGGCCTGATCGCCTCGGGCACGCAGCCGAGCGCGCATTTCATGGCGCTGCTCGCGACGCATTTCTCGCAGTACGCGCAGCCGCTCGGCCTCGAGTTCGACATCAAGTTGAAGCGCGCGGCGCTCGCCGACGATGTGCTCACCTTCAGCTGGCGCGTGGAAGAAGCGTGGTGGAAAGCGAGCCTCAATGGCGACCTCGTGAAGCTGTCCGGCAGCGCCGTCAATCAACGCGACGAGACCCTCATCCTCGGCACGGCGACGATCCTCGTCATGCCCAAGTCCGCCCCCGATGCCGATGAACGCGCCCGTCCTGTTGCCTGAATCGATCCTCGTGTTCGAGCGCGGCTGGCTGTCGTCGAACAACGTGCTGCTCGTCGATGCCGAGCGCACCGCGCTCGTCGATACCGGCTACGCCACGCACGCCGCGCAGACCGTGACGCTCGTGCGCCACGCGCTCGGCGAACGCGCGCTCGACCTGATCGTGAACACGCATCTGCACTCCGACCACTGCGGCGGCAACGCGCAATTGCAGGCCGCGTGGCCCTGCGCGACGCTGATACCCGCAGCCTCGGCCGACGACGTGCGCACATGGGACGAAGCGCGCCTCACCTATCGTGCTACGGGCCAGACCTGCGAGCGCTTCGCGTTCACCGGCACGCTCGCAGCGGGCATGCGGCTCGCGCTCGGCGGGCTCGATTGGGACGTGCTCGCGGCGCCCGGCCACGATGCCAACTCGGTGATGCTCTATTGCGCCGAGGCGCGCGTGCTCATCAGCGCCGATGCACTGTGGCAAAACGGCTTCGGCGTGATCTTTCCGGAACTGGATGGTGAAAGCGGCTTTGCCGAGCAGCAAGGCGTGCTCGAAACCATTGCCGGCCTCGATGTCGAGATCGTGATTCCCGGCCACGGCGCACCATTTGTGGGCATCGATGCCGCACTCGAACGAGCGTTCGCGCGGCTCGCATGGTTGCGCGCCGAACCGGCGCGCAACGCGAAGAATGCGCTCAAGGTGCTGATCGTGTTCAAGCTGCTCGAAGTGCGCGCGCTCAGTTTCAGCGCGCTGGTCGATCTGCTCGACAGCGCCTCGGCGATGCGCGCCGCCGCCGCGCGACTCGCGCCGCCGCACGGCTTTGCGGCACTGCTGCGCCGGCTCGTCGAGGAACTCGCGCAAGGCGGTTCGCTCGTCATCGACGGTGAGCGGATCGTCGCGGCCGGGGCATAAAAAAACGCCCGTCATCGGGGGGATGCCGGGCGCCAGAGTTCTGCGTGACGTGATCACTGTCGAGCGCATAATACCGTCGCGCCGTCCGAAATCGCATCAGTGATTTCCCTACAGACTGCCGACAGCAGGACGCTTGCGTCAATAAAACACCTTTATTTCCGCTTATTTCACGCACATCCTGCGCGACGTTCCGTCAGACGAATCTCAGCTTGGCGAAACCAGATAGACAGGATTCCAGATCAATCACCCAGCGAGATGCACGCGCAGCAGATCGAGCAGATGCGAGCACAGATACAGCACGAGCCCGATCCCGCCACCCACGAGCGTGCCGTTGATGCGGATGTACTGAAGATCCTTGCCGATGTTCAGCTCGATCTGCCGCGACATGTCGCGCGCGTCCCAGTTCTTCACCGTGTCGCGGATATGGTGCGTGAGAAAGCGCGCGAACTCGGGCGCCATCGAGCGCGCGGCGTCTTCGAGATGTTCGTTGAGTGAGGCACGCAGATCGGCGTCGTTCGCGAGCGAGCTGCCGATCCAGCGGCCCATCGCCGCGACCCGCGCATGAAGCGCGGAGCCCGGGCTGTCGAGATCGCGTTTCAACCAGTCGCGCAGACTGCTCCACAGCTCGTGCGTGTACTCGTTGAGCGTTTCGCCATGGCGAAACGCGGCCTTGAGGTCTTCGCCCTTGCGCTGAAACTCGGGGTCCGACTTGAGCTTCACGATCAGCTTGTGAACCATCTCGTCGAAGTTGCGGCGCAGCTGATGATCGCGGTCCTCGCTCACCTGCAGCAGCATCCGGTTCACCGCGCTCGCGATCACGTCGGCACTGTTGTCGCCGATCCAGCCGGTCGGCAGAAGCTTCTCGGTCTTCGGATATTCGCCCTTGAGCCAGTCGACGATGCGCGCCGAGATGAAGCTGCGCGTACCCTCTTCGCGCAACAGCGCGACGACCTGCTCGATGGTCTGGTCGAGCAGATCCTGATGACGGCCGTCCTTGGTGAGCGTATCGAGTATCGCGCCCGCCGATTTGGCGAAATCGACCTTGTCGATCACCGCATGCAGCCCGCTGCGGATGAACGCCTGGATACGCGCGTCGTCGGTCAGATCGAGCAAGCCTTTCATCAGGCGCACGACATAGTCGCCGAGGCGCTCGGCGTTCGCGGGCGCCGTGAGCCAGGCCGAGATCATCGCGATGGGGTCGTGCTTGCGGATCAGGCCGACGATCGAATCGACGTCGAGAAACTTCTCGCGCACGAACGTCGCGAGGTTCTCGGCGATGCGGTCCTTGTTGCGTGGAATGATCTCCGTGTGCGCGGAGGCGAGCGGAATCGGCACGCGCCGGAACAGCGCCGCCACGGCGAACCAGTCGGCGAGCGCGCCGACCATCGCGGCCTCGCTGACCGCCTTGATGCCGTCGATCCACAGGCCGCCCGGCACGAGCGCCGTCACGACGAAGACGAGACTCGCGGCGATGAGCAGCAAGAGCGCGCGGCGCTTGGCCTTTCTGAGTTCGGTTTCCTTCGGGTCCATCGACACGTCCGGTCGTTGCGGGAACAGGCCGCGCCATTATGCAGCGACCCGGCCCGCGCCGACCGGCGCGCGCACATTGCGAGCGCGCTTACACCGACGACACGCGACGGCCCGGCACGAGGCGCCAGCCGAAGTTGACACCAGCCGCCGCGAGCAGGATCAGCACCGCGCCCCCGATCTGGCTCATGCCCAGACGCTGCCCGAACACGAGCCAGTCGACGAGGATCGCCACCACCGGATAGATGAACGAGAGTGCGCCCGTCATCGCGGTCGGCAGCTTCTGGATCGCGCCGTAGAGCAGCACGTACATGATGCCCGTGTGCACGACGCCGAGCGTCACGATCTGGGCCCAGTGCACGGGCGTCGCGGGCAGCGTGTCGGCATGCACGAACGGCGCGAGCACGAGCACGCCGAAGCCCAGTTGCACGAGCGCAATCAGATGCGGCGGCGTGCCCTTCAGATGCTTGGTGATGATCGACGACATGGCGTAGAGCAGCGCCGCGCCGGCCGCGTACGCGACGCCCTGCAGATACTGGCCCGGCACCGCGAGCACGGCGGGCTGCACCTCGACCACGCAGACGAGCCCGACGAACGCGAGCGCCAGCCACGCCAGCGTGTTGGCGCTGATGCGCTCGCGGAACACCAGCGCACCGAGGCCGACGAGCATGAACGGCTGGGTGTTGTAGACGGCGGTCGCCATCGAGATCGAGGCGCGCGAATAGGCGGCGAACAGCAACACCCAGTTGAGGACGATGGCCGCGCCGCCCGCTGCCGCCAGCAGCACCATGCGCCACGACAGATGCGCGCGGCGCACGAGACCCAGCGCGACGCAGATGACAGCGAGCGTGATGCCGCCGAACACGCAGCGCAGAAACGCGATATTGAGGGACGCCTGCTGCGAGGCGACCACGAGCCAGCCGATCGTGCCGGACATCAGCATCGCGGCGGTCATTTCAGCCGCGCCGCGGCGGATTTCTTGTGAAGCCATGGGGACTATTCCTGCCTTTCATGAGGTGCTCGCGAGACGAGTCTTCGCGCGCCGATGAAAGACAGTTTACTGGCCACGTCGAGCCAAATACAGCGATAAACTTAGGCGATTACGGAATTTTTCCTGCGAAACGAAGGCCGTCATGAACAAACGCCTTGCCCCACCCGTCCAGCCCGTCGCGCTCGACGAGATCGACCGGACCTTGATCGCGGCGCTCGCCGAGGACAGCCGGCTCGCCGTCAGCGAGCTGGCGCGGCGCGTCGGGCTGTCCGCTCCGAGCACGTCGGAGCGCCTGCGGCGACTCGAAGCCCAGGGCGTGATCGAGCGCTTTACCGTACAGGTCGATCCTCGCGCGCTCGGCTTCACGCTGCAGGCGATCGTGCGCGTGAAGCCGCTGCCCGGCCAGCTTCATCTGGTCGAAGAAGTGATCCGGCGCATTCCCGAATTCGTCGAGTGCGACAAGGTCACCGGCGATGACTGCTTCATCGCGCGGCTCTATCTGCAGTCGATCGAACAACTCGACGAAATTCTGGCCAAGGTGACCGAGCGCGCGGAGACGAGCACCGCGATCGTCAAGTCCACGCCGGTGCCGCGCCGTCTGCCGCCGCTCGGGTAACGTCCGGCGCAGGGCTTATTGCTCGAGCGCTTCGAAGAACGAGAGCATTTCGGGAATCAGCTCGTGCGGCGCCTCCTCGGGAATGTAATGGCCGCTCGCCAGCGCGCGGCCGCTCACGTCGCGCGCCACCTTGCGCCATTCGTCGAGCGGCTCGAAACATTGCGCGACCACGCCCTCTTCGCCCCACAGCACGCGCAGCGGACAGGCGATCTTGTGGCCGCGTTCGATATCGGCGCGATCGTGTTCGAGGTCGATCGTCGCCGAGGCGCGGTAGTCCTCGCACATCGCATGCACCGCGCCGGGCTGGCGCAGCGCCGCGCGGTACGCGTCGAGCGCCTCCGGCGAAAACGGCGCGAGGCCCGCGTGGCGGCTACCCATCACGCGCTCGATATAGACATCGGGATTGGCGCCGATGAGCGTCTCCGGCAGCGGCTCGGGCTGGATCAGGAAGAACCAGTGGAAATACAGCGACGCGAAACGGCGGTCGGTCTGTTCGTACATCGCGAGCGTCGGCGCGATGTCGAGCAGCATCAGACGCTCGACGGCGTCGCCGTGATCGAGCGCCATGCGGTGCGCGACGCGCGCGCCGCGATCGTGGGCGCAGACCAGAAAGCGCTCGAAGCCGAGCTGGCGCATCACCTCGACCTGATCGGCGGCCATCGCGCGCTTCGAATAGGTCACGTGCTGCGCATCGCCGGGCGGCATCGACGAGGCGCCGTAGCCGCGCAGATCGGTCGCGATCACCGTGAAGTGGCGCGCCAGCTCAGCGACGCAGCGATGCCAGATCATGTGGGTTTGCGGATGGCCGTGCAGCAGCAAGAGGGGCGGTCCCGCGCCGCCCTTCACTCCAAAAATATCGACCCCGCTTGCCACCGGGACGGTAAATGGCGTGAATCCGTCGAACGACATAGGCTGTCTCTTGTCATTTGTTGGTTGGAATTCCGTCATTGTAGGAGGGGCTTGCAACGTAACGGCAGCGCTTTCGACGCGCAAACGCTGAAACCGAAGATTCCCTCGAAAGACACGCGACGATCGGCGGCGCACCCGTCGCCCTATACTCGAACGATCGTTTGAGAGGCTGCCCCTTACCCCGACCTTTCTGCTTTCACCTTTCACTGCCGTTCATCACCTCGCTACGCCGTTCGACACCGCTTAACGCCGTACAAGGAGAACCGCGCCATGGCCTTGCCCGCCGTCCTGCAGAATTTGTCGCTGCCCGTCATCGGCTCGCCGATGTTCATCGTGAGCTACCCCGAACTCGTGCTCGCCCAGTGCAAGGCCGGCATCGTCGGGGCGTTCCCGGCGCTCAACGCGCGCCCGGCCGAACAGCTCGACGAATGGCTCACGCAGATCGAAGCGTCGCTCGCCGAACACTGTGCAGCGCATCCCGACGCGGTGCCCGGCCCGGTCGCGGTGAACCAGATCGTGCACCAGTCGAATACGCGGCTCGAACACGACGTGAGGGTCTGCGTCGAGCACAAGGTGCCGATCTTCATCACGAGCCTGCGCGCGCCGGCCCACGAGATCATCGACGCGGTGCACAGCTACGGCGGCATCGTGCTGCACGACGTCATCAACCTTCGGCATGCGAACAAGGCACTTGAAGCCGGCGTCGATGGCCTGATCCTCGTGGCCGCGGGCGCGGGCGGCCATGCGGGCACGACCTCGCCGTTCGCGCTCGTCGGCGAGGTGCGGCGTCTGTTCGACGGGCCGATCGTGCTGTCCGGCGCGATCGCGAATGGCGGCTCGATTCTCGCGGCCCAGGCGATGGGCGCCGATCTCGCCTACATGGGCACGCGCTTCATCGCGACCCGCGAGGCGCATGCGATCGATGCGTACAAGCACGCGATCGTCGAGGCCCGGGCCTCCGATATCGTCTATACGAACCTCTTCACGGGCGTGCACGGCAACTACATCCGCGAGAGCATCATCAACGCCGGGCTCGACCCGGACGCGCTGCCGGAGTCGGACAAGACGCGCATGAACTTCGGCGGCGACAAGGCCAAGGCGTGGAAGGACATCTGGGGCGCGGGCCAAGGCGTCGGCTTGATGGACGATATTCCGGCGGTGGCCGAACTCGTCGCCCGGCTCAAGGCCGAGTATGAGGAGACGAAGGCGCGGCTCGGGATTGGGATTGGGCGGTGACGTTGGCGCTGCTGCGGCGCCGTGTGCTGCAGCCGATGCGCATGTGCGGTGAGACCGCAAGCGTCGATCGATGCGTGGCCCGCTCGTGCGTACGCCATGGGGCAGCGGTCGCGAGCCGCGTTCACTCGTTGCACCCGTTACGTCCGCTGCGCCCGCTCACGCTCCGCCGCCGCGCGAATCTGTTCGAGCGTCGGCCACAACCCCCGGTCGGTGAAGCGCGCCGCCAGGAAATCGACGAACGACCTCACCTTTGCCGACAAGTGCCGACGGCTCGCGTACACCGCGTTACGCATCAAGTCGCCCCGTTACGCGCGCTGCGCCCGCTCACGCTCCGCCGCCGCGCGAATCTGTTCGAGCGTCGGCCACAGCCCCCGGCCGGTGAAGCGCGCGGCCAGGAAATCGACGAACGACCTTACCTTTGCCGACAAGTGCCGACGGCTTGCGTATACCGCGTTACGCATCAAGTCGCCCCGTTACGTCCGCTGCGCCCGCTCACGCTCCGCCGCCGCGCGAATCTGTTCGAGCGTCGGCCACAACCCCCGGTCGGTGAAGCGCGCCGCCAGGAAATCGACGAACGACCTCACCTTTGCCGACAAGTGCCGACGGCTCGCGTACACCGCATAGATCGGCAACTCGCGCGGTGGCAGTTCATCGACGAGCAGCGGCACGAGCCGCCCGGCGGCTAGATCGTCGCCGATCACCTCGGTGCCCAGCATCGAAATGCCGACACCCTGCAGCACGACCGCGCGCAGCGCCTCCAGATGATTGACGACGAGGTTGCCGTTGAGCTTCGCGCGCGCACTGCCCGCCTCGGCGAACGGCGCCAGTTCGTGGCCGGGCACGCCCGCATAGCGGATGAAGTTGTGGCGCGCGAGATCGGCGATGCTGGCGACCGGCCCGTGCCGGCGCAGATAGTCGGGCGAGGCGCACAGGACGATGTGCGCGGTCGCGAGCTGGCGAGCGATCAGCGACGACGACTTCAGGCCCGTCGGCGACGCGCGGATCGCCACATCGAAACCTTCGTCGATCAGTTCGACCACGCGATCGGACAGCGTGATATCGACGGTGACCTGCGGAAACTGCGCCGCGTAGTCCGCGACCGCGCCCATCACGTGACTGAGGCCGAACGCGGTCAGCGACGACACGCGCAGCCTCCCCTGCGGCACGATGCTCGCGGCGCCGACGGCCTGTTCGGCTTCCGCGAGTTCGGTCAACACCTGCGCGAGCCGCTCGTAATATTCGCGGCCCGCCTCGGTCGGCGCCACGCGCCGGGTCGTCCGGTTGAGCAGACGCGCGCCGAGCTGCTGCTCGAGGTGCATCACGTGCTTGCTCGCCATCGCGGCGGACATGTCCATGCGCTCGGCCGCCGCGACGAAGCTGCCCGCTTCGACGACGTGCCGGAACACCTTCATGCTGACCAGAGTATCCAAATCAGTCGCTCGTATCCGGAATGAATCGACGTTATTTTGCGCGCTTTATCAATTTCCGGTGCACAAACGAGCGACCGTGGCCCGCTTCGGCCGCCAGCAAGAAAAAACCCCGCGCCTCGAAACGAGACGCGGGGTTTGAGCGCATGCCCGACGGCCTGGATCGGCCGCGCGATCAGAACTTCGCGCGGATACCGACGCCGAAGGTGTCGCCAGTCGACTGGTTGTCGATATGGTCGTACATGTACGCGGCGTACAGATCGGTGCGCTTCGAGAGCGGGTAGTCGTAGCCGAGCGCCCAGGTCTGACGCGTCTGGTTCAGACCGCCGCCGTCGCGCGAGTAGGCATACGAGGCCATCGCGGTGCCCGCGCCGATCGGCGCCGACACGCCGCCTTGCGCGGTGTTGACGTGCCAGCTGCCGACCTGCTGGTCGTTTTTCGTGTACATGTACTGGCCGAAGAACTTCACGTACTTGAGGTCGTACGTCATACCGACCTGGCCAACACCCTGGCTCTTCAGGCCGACGATCGTCACATCGTTGCTGACGATGCTGCCGATGTCGCCCGGCGTGTTGTTGAAGTTCACGTACTGGTAGACCGCGGTCGCTGCGAACGGGCCGTGGAAGTACAGCACCTGGGCGCTCCACTTCTTCGCGCCGTTGTCGCCCGCCTGGTTGCCCAGACCGTACATGACCGAGCCCGACAGGCCGCCGAAGTTCGGCGTCGAGTACTGGACCGCGTTGTTCCAGCCCGAGTCGCCGACCACGCCCTGATCGGTCGTGTATTCCGGGAACGTCGAGAGGCCGAGGTACACGTGGTACACCATCGGCGAGAAGGTGTACGAATCGATGAACGGGTTGAACAGGATCGTCGAAACGAACAGCTGCGTCGTGAGGCGCCCTGCGGTGACCGTGCCGTACGGCGACTCGATGCCGACGTAAGCGTTGCGCGAGAACAGCGTGTCGCCCTGGAAGCGGCCGTACTGGCCGTTCTGGGCGCGGAAGAAGTCTTCGAGGGTGAAGATCGCCTTGTAGCCGCCGCCGAGGTCTTCCGAACCCTTCATGCCCCAGTACGACGTCGACATGCCGCCGCCGCCCACGTTCCATGCACGGTCGCCGCCCGGGAATTTCGTGGCGCCCACCCACTCGTCGACCTGACCGTAGAGCTGCACGCTCGACTGCGCAAACGCCGACGACGATGCGCACGCAAACACGGCGGCGAGCGCGCTCGCCTTCAGGGTGGTGCGCAGCGCACGGCTAGCTGTTGTATTCATGGGTTCTCCTGTCTTTGTCAAAAAGGTAATTCCGGGCGGCGGGGGCGCTCGCGCAAACCGTTTGTTTTCATCTCGTTCGCAGACGGGAGGCCGAGCTGGGCGAGCCCATCTTTGCGGACCCTTGATGCGGACAAAAATAGCTGCGCTTATTGCGGGTATATCGCTTGTATTAGCTTGGTATCTGGCGAAGCTGATACCGCTGCTCGCCGGCCTGCTTATATTGCATCGCACCATGCCGTCGAAGCCGCACGTAACGGCGCTCGGCGCGGCGAATTGGCGATCGATGACGCGCCGCCGTATCAAGTCCAAGATTTGATGACGAAAGGGTTCCGTATGACGAGTGATTTCAAAAAAGTGTGGTATTCACGCGTCAAGTTGGCCCCAATACGCGTCGATTTCGGCGCAACGCGCCAGATCGGCGCCGCAGGGATGTCGGATTTGAGCGAAAGGAGAGATCACCGCGGAAAGCGCGGCGCAAGGAACAGCGAGGGGTAGGCGTTGCAGACGATCCGAAGGGCGGATCAGTTGCGGTACGGAGAGGGCATGGGCGGACGCGGGACTTCGCCGCCGTTGCGAGGGAATGGCCGGAACGCGCCGCGCTCCTCGTTGTAACGCGCGACATCCTCGCGGATCGAACCGGCGCGCACCGGCGAGTCGGCCGGCGGATGCGGCACGGGCCGGGTTTCGGCGCTGACCGGCGTGATGCCGCCGGGATAGGCCGCACCGCCGCGGTGAGCATAGCCCGCCGGATCGGCGACGCGCATTGGCCCGGCGCCGTAGCCGTAAGACGGCCGCGCGTTTGCGCCGACACGTGGCTCACGCGCGCCTGCCTGGCCGCCGACGGAACCCCAGCGTGCTGGGGGCGCCCCGACGCGCTGCGGCGCGCCGTGCATCGGGCGCATGGTCTGCATCGCGGGCGGCCGTTGCCCGCCGCCGCGCTGGGCATCCTGGTACGAATGCGCGTGGGCGAGCACAGCCAGGGCGGCAAAACTCGCGCCCAACGTCCAACGACCGATCCGTCTCAGCCCTGCGTGCATTATTTCATTCACCTGCCCGACAATCCGCCGCAACTAACGCCACCCGGGCCGTGGCGAGCCAGTTCCAGGACACAGGCGGCGCGCTTCGTTGCTGCCGCAACCTGTCCAGATATCCTCTGCTGGCTAATTTATGGGCACCCCCAAAGGGTGTCGAGCCAAAAAGTGTTATGCCTGCGGTACTGATGTAACACCGTGTTACTCCACGGTTTTTTCGTTCTGGGGACGGTTCGGAAAGTCCTCGCTGCCTGGTTCTGCAAACGGCTTTAGGCTAGCTTCGGGAGTGCGGGCGCAAGCGCAAAACGGGGAGCTGAACGCGCTGCGACGCAACAATCCCGTCAATGCTTCGCTACGTCGATCCTTACCGCTTATGCGATAGAGTCATTAATCGATTCTTCAAATGAATTTGCTTTTTCAATCGACCAACGGGGACAATAGCTTCTCCGATGACCCGCTGCGTCTATGCTGAACCCTGCGCAGCTCCGTTTTTGCGCACGCCGCGCGCGTTCGAGAATTGCCGATGGCCCGTCCGAAATTCCTCCCTGACAACTTCACCTTGTGCCTCGTCGGCACGGTGATTCTTGCGAGCCTGCTGCCCGTGCACGGCTCGGCCGCAGTCGGCTTCAACTGGCTCACCAACTTCGCGGTGGGATTGCTGTTCTTCCTGCATGGCGCCAAGCTCTCGCGCGAAGCGATCGTGGCCGGCGCCACGCACTGGCGGCTGCATATCGTGGTGCTGGCGAGCACCTTTGTGCTGTTCCCGCTGCTCGGCCTCGCGCTCAAGCCGGTGCTTTCGCCGCTTGTCACGCCGGCGCTCTACGCGGGTGTGCTCTTTCTCTGCACGCTCCCATCGACGGTCCAGTCGTCCATTGCGTTTACTTCGATCGCCAAGGGCAACGTGCCCGCCGCCGTGTGCAGCGCGTCCGCGTCGAGCCTGATCGGCATTTTCGTGACGCCCGCGCTCGTGAGCCTGATCGTCACGAACCAGACGGCCGGCAACGCCTCGCCGTGGCACACGATCTGGAACATCGTGCTGCAACTGCTCGTGCCGTTCGTCGCGGGCCAGTTGCTGCGCCCGTTGATTGGCCGGTGGATCGAGCACAACCGCAACGTGCTCAAGTTCGTCGATCAGGGCTCGATTCTGCTGGTCGTCTATGGCGCCTTCAGCGAGGCCGTCAACGAAGGCCTCTGGCATCACATCCCGCTCGCAGCACTGGGCGGACTCGTGGTGGTGAACGGCGTGCTGCTCGCACTCGCGCTCGGCATCACGATCTTTGCGAGCAAGCGGCTCGGTTTCTCGCGCGCCGACCAGATCACCATCATCTTCTGCGGCTCGAAGAAGAGCCTCGCCGCCGGCGTGCCGATGGCGAAGGTCATCTTCGCCTCGAACGCGGTGGGTGCCGTGGTGCTGCCGCTCATGCTGTTCCACCAGATCCAGCTGATGGTGTGCGCGGCGCTCGCCCAGCGCTGGGGCGCGCGCGACACGCGCGGCGAGGCCGGCGACGAATCGCTCGCGGGCAATGCCGGCGCCGGCGCACGACCGGCCGCGCGCAGCAGCGAAACGGCCACCGCGCGACGTTGACGAGGCCCGGGTACTCAGACTCTCCCCACGCATAAGCTCACTCCTTTCCCAGCAGTGCGACGGCTCCGCGCCCTGCGCGGCGGCCGCCCGGCACGGCCCGTCCAGCGGGCCGCGGATGGCTCCATTTGAAGCGCCATCGCGCCTGCCGTCCATTCGGCCGGAAGATGTAGGAAAGCGGCCTCGCGCACCAATCCGGTGCCATTCGTCACCAAAGATTCATTCAACTTCTCGCGACACGCGCCGATAACGCTAGGGTCCCTGCCTCCAGCGGTACCGCCATGTCCTCCGCTACGCCCAGCATCGCCGCACTGATCGCGCGCCGTCATTTGTTCGCCGTGTTTCAGCCGATTGTCGACTTCGGCGACGGCGCCATCCTCGGCTATGAAGGCTTGATCCGGGGGCCGTCCGGTACCCCGCTCGAATCGCCGGCCGCGCTGTTCGCGCAGGCCACGGCTGAGCACTGCGCGAGCGCGCTGGAGCACGCCGCCGCGCGGGTCTGCATGGAGACGTTCGCGCAGCTCGGCTGCGACGGCAAACTGTTCCTGAACTTCAGCGCCGACGCGCTGCGCGAGCTGATGGCCAACGGCGGCGAGGCCGCGCTCGCGCTGATCGACGGCTCGGGTGTCGACACGCGCCGCATCGTCGTCGAGCTGACCGAGCAAAGCGCGCTCGACAAGCCCGGCGAGTTCCTGCCCGTGATCGAGCGGCTGCGCACCGCGGGCGCACAGTTCGCGCTCGACGACTACGGCACCGCGAACGCGAGCATGAATCTGTGGGTCCAGCTTCAGCCGGACGTCGTGAAGATCGACCGTTTCTTCATCCACGACATTGCCAACGATGCGCTCAAGTTCGAAGCCGTCCGCGCGATGCAGCACTTTGCGCAGGCGAGCGGCGCGCAGCTCGTCGCCGAGGGCATCGAGAACGAAGCCGATCTGATCGTGCTGCGCGACATGGGAGTGAGCTGCGGTCAAGGCTTCTTCTTCGGTCGCCCGCAGGCCGAGCCGCCGCGCCAGCTGGCCCGCGAGGCCCGCGAGGCGCTGCGCGCCGGCCATATCGCGGTCTTTCCCGAGGCGACGCGCACGTCGGCCGCGCCCGCCGGCAGACCGGCCGCCGCGCGCATGCTGGTGCGCGCACCGGCGCTGCCGCGCCAGGCCACCAACAACGACGTGCTCGACCTCTTCAACCGGCTGCCCGAGTTGCACGCGCTCGCGATCGTCGAGGGCGACACGCCCGTCGCGCTCGTCAATCGCCGCTCGTTCATGGACCGCTACGCGTTGCCGTATCACCGCGAGCTGTTCGGCAAGAAGGCTTGCATGCAGTTTGCCAATGCATCGCCGGTACTGATCGAGCAGTCGATGAGCGTCGAGCAGATGGCCACGCTGCTCGCGAGCGACGATCAGCGCTATCTCGCCGATGGTTTCGTGATCGTCGACAATGGCCGTTATGCGGGACTCGGCACGGGCGAGAGCCTCGTGCGCGCGGTCACCGAAGTGCGCATCCAGGCCGCGCGCTACGCGAATCCGCTCACGTTCCTGCCAGGCAACATTCCGATCAGCTCGCACATCTCACGGCTCCTGAGCCACGATGCGGGCTTTCACGCGTGCTATGTCGACCTGAACCTCTTCAAGCCGTTCAACGATCAGTACGGCTATTGGCAAGGCGACGAAGTGCTCAAGTTCGCGGTCGCCGTGCTTGCCGATGTCTGCGACCCGACGCGCGACTTCCTCGGTCACGTCGGCGGCGACGATTTTCTCGTGCTGTTCCAGAGCGAGAACTGGCGCGAGCGCGCGCTGCGCGCCATCGAAGTGTTCAATGCCGGCGCGCAGCGTTTCTATGCGCCTGAAGACCGGCTCGCGGGCGGCATCCATGGCGAGGACCGCCATGGCAATGCGACCTTCTTCACCTTTGTGACGATGGCGATCGGCTGCGTGTCGATCGAGCCCGGCGGCGGCGGCGTGCATCGCAGCAGCGAGTCGATCGCCTCGCTCGCGGCGCTCGCCAAGCGTCAGGCGAAGCAGGAGCCTTCGGGACTGATGGTCATCGATGGACGGGACAGCGCGCTGCGCGTGCCCGGACACGCCACAGCGCTCGATTAAACGCGCCAGTCACAGGCGCCACGAGCGCGTCACGAGCGTTACGTCACGCCTCGCCCAAACCTGAACGCCGCTTCATGCAACCGGGCGCCACACCGCGCGCCCGGCTCTCTCCTTTCGCGCGCCCAGCGCCGCGCTGCTACACGACCCCCATCACCAGCAGCACGACCAGAATGATGACCAGCAGCCCGACCGACCCGCTCGGCGCGTAGCCCCACGAGCGGCTGTACGGCCAGGCGGGTACGGCGCCGATCAGCAACAGAATCAACACGATCAACAGGATGGTGGTCAGCATGATTGTCTCCAGTCAGGTTTTCACAGTGCCTGCTGATCAGCAACCGCCATGCCCGCGCGAGTTGTTTAGTTTCGTTTACTAAACATCATTAAGTCTGTTTATATGCCCTATATGCGGGTATTTACGTGCATGAAGCCGCACCAGACGACGATTGCCGGGACAATTTTTACTATACAATTGCCGGCACCTGATAAACACCCGGGACAGCCCGTCGCCTGATCATCATGGGGACCACCATTCGCGATGTCGCGCACGCCTGTGGCGTGTCGATCGGCACCGTGTCACGCGCACTGAAGAACCAGCCGGGTCTCTCCGAGGCCACGCGCGAGCGCATCGTCGAGATCGCGCGCCAGCTCGGCTACGACTCCGCGCAATTGCGCCAGCGCATCCGCCGTCTCACGTTCCTGCTGCATCGGCAGCACAACAACTTCGCCGCGAGCCCGTTCTTCTCGCACGTGCTGCACGGCGTCGAGGACGCCTGCCGCGAGCACGCCATCGTGCCGTCGCTGCTCACGGCCGGCCCCGCCGACGACGTGCTCCAGCAGTTGCGTCTGCACGCACCCGACGCGATCGCCGTCGCGGGCTTCGTCGAACCCGAGACGCTCGCCGTGCTCACCGCGCTCAACCGCCCGCTCGTGCTGATCGACCTGTGGGCGCCGGGCATGCGCTCCGTGAACATCGACAACGCCGCCGGCGCGACGCTCGCCATGCAGCATCTGTTCGGACTCGGGCGCACGCGCGTGGCGTTCATCGGCGGCTCGCTCGCGCATTACAGCATCGCGCAGCGCGCACTCGGCTACCGGCGCGCGTACTTCGAAGCCGGGCTGTTGTTCGACCCGTCGCTCGAAGTGACCATCGACGGCGGGCTCGATCCCGACACGGGCGCCGCGCGCGCGACGCATCGACTGCTCGATGCCACGCGCGAGGCGCCTCCCGAAGCCATCTTCGCCTACAACGACGCCGCTGCGCTCGCGGCCATGCGCGTGTGTCTCGCGCGCGGCCTGCGGGTACCCGACGACATCGCGATCATCGGCTTCGACGACATCCCGGGCGCCGCTCACGCGCACCCGCCGCTGTCGACCATCGCCGTCGACAAGGAAGCGCTCGGCCGGCGCGGCGTCGAGTTGCTGCTCGACGAATCGGCCGGGGTGGAACAGGTGGCGCTGCCCGTGCGCCTGATCGCGCGCGCGAGCACCGCCGTCGAGACCGCCGCGACGACGGCGCTCGCGCCGCGCTGAGCCATGCGACGCGAGCGCCCCATGCCGAACCCAACGCCCGCCACACGGACTAAGGAACACGTGGCCCCACGGCGCGCGGCAACGCGCACGCGGACCACGCCGGACATCAGCCGGTGCACGAACGTCACGCGCGCCTGCCAGCCCCACCGGCCGATATTCCCGCACGACACGCCGAGCCCCGCTGAAGCCACAACGAGACAGTCATGAACAAGCCAACGCACACCGCCCAGCCCGCCGCCGTTGCCCATCCCGACCCGCACGCGCAGCCTCAGGACGCGCCTGCCGTCGCCAGCTTTCGCGAGCGCGAGTTCCTGCTCGGCCACATCGAGCACACCTTGCGCTTCTACGCGCCCAACGTGCTCGACGCGAGCGGCGGCTTTTACCACTACTTCCGCGATGACGGCTCGGTCTACAACGCCGTGAGCCGCCATCTCGTGAGCAGCTGCCGGTTCGTCTTCAACTATGCGATGGCGTATCGCCAGTTCGGCGACCCGCAGCATCTCGAGTACGCGCGCCACGGCCTGCAGTTCCTGCGCGAGGCGCACTGGGATGCGCAGCACGGCGGCTACGACTGGGAGATCGAATGGCGCGACGGCAAGAAGCACACGCTCGACGCCACGCGCCACTGCTATGGCCTCGCGTTCGTGCTGCTCGCGTACTCGCACGCGGCGATGGCCGGCATCGAGGAAGCGCGGCCGATGATCGGCGCGACCTTCGAGTTGATGGAGCATCGCTTCTGGGACCGCGCGGCCGGCCTCTACGCCGACGAAGCAAGCGCGGACTGGCGCGTGTCGAGCTATCGCGGCCAGAACGCCAACATGCACACGACCGAGGCGCTGCTCGCCGCCTATGAGGCAACCGGCCACCTCGTCTACCTCGACCGCGCCGAGCGCGTCGCGTCGAACATCACCTTGCGCCAGGCGAAGCTCTCGCAGGGCCTCGTGTGGGAGCACTTCCACGCGGACTGGTCGGTCGACTGGCACTACAACGAAGCGGACAGCTCGAACATCTTTCGTCCGTGGGGCTTCCAGCCCGGGCACCAGACCGAATGGGCGAAGCTGCTGCTGATTCTCGAGCGCCATCGTCCGCTGCCGTGGCTGATGCCGCGCGCGGTCGAGCTGTTCGACGCCGCGATGACCCACGCGTGGGACGAAGACCACGGCGGCCTCTACTACGGCTTCGGCCCGGACTACACGGTCTGCGATCACGACAAGTACTTCTGGGTCCAGGCCGAGACACTGGCGACCGCGGCGCTGCTCGCGAAGCGCACCGGCAACGAGCGCTTCTGGGACTGGTACGACGAGATCTGGCGCTACAGCTGGAAGCATTTCGTCGACCATCGCTATGGCGCGTGGTATCGCATCCTCACGTGCGACAACCGCAAGTACGGCGACGAGAAAAGCCCCGCCGGCAAGACCGACTATCACACCATGGGCGCGTGCTACGAAGTGCTCAACGCGCTGCCGGGCGCGGGCATGGCAGCGGCCATCGAACGCATCGACGAGGTGGGCCTGCAGGCCCGGGGAGCCGCGCGATGAACACCTGCAGCACGGGACCCGATTTCTCCTCCGGCTTTCCGGCCTTCATCTCGGCGGGCGACATCCTGACCGACCTCGTGCGCACGAGCGCCGATACTGCGTCGGCCTCGGCATGGCTCGCTCATCCTGGCGGCGCGGGCTGGAACGTCGCGCGCGCGGTCGCGCGTCTGGGCGTGCCGACGGCCAGTCCGGGCACGCTCGGCACCGACTGCTTCTCCGATGAGCTGTGGAAAGCGAGCGTCGCCGCCGGACTCGACATGCGCTTCATGGCGCGCGTCGAACGCCCGCCCTTGCTTGCGATCGTCCACCAGACCCATCCGCCCGCGTACTTCTTCATGGGCGAGAACAGCGCCGACCTCGCATTCGATCCGGCGCAACTGCCCGAGGGCTGGCGCGCGCACGTGAAGTGGGCGCACTTCGGCGGCATCAGCCTCGTGCGCGAACCGCTCGGCGCAACGCTCGCGACGCTCGCCGCACAACTGCGCGAGAGCGGCACGAAGATCAGCTACGACCCGAACTGCCGCAACCTGATGACGCACGGCTACGAGCCGGTCCTGCGACGCATGGCGGCGCTCGCGCATCTGATCAAGGTATCGGACGAGGATCTGCGCATGCTGTTTCCCGGCCAGGACGAAGCGGCTGCGATCAGCGCGCTGCGTGCGCTCAATGCGCAGGCCACCTTGCTCGTCACGCGCGGCGCGCAGCACGCGACGCTGATCGACGGCGACACCGTGATCGAGCAGACGCCGCCGCGCGTCGAAGTCGCCGATACGGTCGGCGCGGGCGATGCGTCGATCGGCGGCTTGTTGTTCAGTCTCATGAGCGCGCCGCAACGCGACTGGGCGCAGCACCTCGCGTTTTCGCTCGCGGCAGGGGCCGCGGCGTGCAAGCGCGCCGGCGCGCATTCGCCGTCGCTCGACGAAGTGGTCGCGTTGATCGAGCACTGAGCGAAGCAACAACCGAAGCAACCAGCGGGCACGGCACGGTCACGAAACCGCCTCGTCCGTGACCCGCAGTTTTATTTGTGCCGTGCTACGATGGAATCTCCTTCCATCGGGAGCGGCATTATGGAAGACGTCACCTACACCAAGGGGATCTACACCGCTGTCGCCGGCGTGCGTGCGCTCGACGGCGGCCGGTATCAGGGCATGGTCTCCCTGGCGCGCGACGACGGCGAAGCACTCGAAAACTCGGTCTACGAAGTGGAGGCCGCATCGGGTACGCCGGAAGAAGCGCTGGAAGAAGCCAAGGCGCTCGCTCACCGTATTCTTGGCGAGCTCGAACTGTAAAGCGAACGCGTAGCGCGCGCTTCGGTCCGGAGCACGCTGCGCCACGCTCCCGGGTTTCTCGATTCATCTTCGGACCGGCTGGAGGCGATCATGGCCGAACAGCTCTTTCTCTACGGCGTCTACGCCATTCATGTCCGCCCGCTCGCATTGCAGGGCGCGCGCTGGGATGCGGAGTACGAAATCACGCATCGCGACAAGGCCGTGCAGCACTGGACCACGGTAGGCGGCAACGCGGGCTTCGACGATGCGCCGCTCGCGGTCGAAGCCGCGCATCGCCAGGCGGTCGCCGACATCGAGCACGGTGCCGGCATTCCGAAGCCGCGGACGTTCCCGTGATGTTCCCGTGATGCCCGCATGACGTGACGTGATGCGCCGCGCGCCACGCGCGTGCGCTGCGACTGTCCCCACCGCTTTGACTGGCGCCCCGCCCCGCAGGCGGTTGCGTCCGCGCGCCGCCATGCTACGCTCAGGCTCTTGCCCCCAGTCGAAGCGGAGACAACATGCAGAGCGAGACGCCCGAGCGGATCGCGGAGGACGCGGCCGCCAGCGCCGCGAGCACGGCACGCTCATCGCCGCGCAAGCTGCTGCTCGGCACCCGTGTCGTGATGGTGCACGGCCTGCCGATGCACAATCTGCTCGACCTCTATCACACGGCGTTGAAGGTGAGCTGGCCGACCTTCTTCGGCGGTCTCGCGACGATGTTCCTGCTGCTCAACAGCATCTTCGCGTGCCTCTATCAACTCGGCGACGCGCCGATCGCCAACCAGTTTCCGCACGGCATCTGGGGCGCGTTTTTCTTCAGCGTCGAAACGCTCGCGACGGTCGGCTACGGCGACATGCATCCGCGCACCTTCTACGGACACGTGGTCGCGACGTTCGAAATCTTCATCGGCATGTCGGGCGTCGCGCTCGCCACCGGTCTGATCTTCGCGCGCTTCTCGCGGCCGCGCGCGAAGATCATGTTCGCCCGCGACGTGGTCATTCATCCGCTCGAAGGACGCATGACGCTGATGGCGCGCGCGGCCAACGCGCGCCAGAACGTGATCGCCGAAGCGTATGCGCGCCTGCGCCTCGTGCGCGTCGAGACCTCGCCCGAAGGCTACATCGCGCGACGCATCTATGACCTCAAGCTCGTACGCGACCAGCACCCGATCTTTCTGCTTGGCTGGAACCTGATGCACGTGATCGACGAGCAAAGTCCGCTGTTCGGCGAGACCGCCGAGTCGCTCGCGGCGAAGCACGCCACGCTGATGGTCGTGATCGAAGGCTCGGACGAATCGACCACGCAGACCATGCAGGCCCGCTACACCTGGAACGCCGACGACATCCGCTGGCAGCATCGCTACGTCGACATCATGCGCGACGAAGACGGCGTCACCCACGTCGACTACGCGCGCTTTCACGAGACCGAACCGTTCGACGCCGCCCACCCCGGCGCGGGGCCACGCGGCACGCCTTGGTGAATTTCCCTCAAGAATGCGCATTCACGCGCAGCCTGTCGCGCCTGGCCCCAATGAACGAGGAAAGTTAGCAAAAACATTTCGGCATTGGCGCGAAAAAATAGAGTCTCTTGCGGCACACGCGTTCCCCACGACAAACGTGCCCGCCTACAACAGCAACGTAGTTGCACGGAGACGCCCCATGACTGCGCGCCCGCCGCTCGGCGATACGCCCCCTCTCGCCGACTATCGGCTCACCGATAACCTCACCACCACGCGCGGGCGCATCTTCCTCACCGGCACCCAGGCACTGGTGCGGCTCGTGCTCATGCAGCGCGCCGTCGATCGCACGGGCGGCCTGAATACGGCGGGCTTCGTGAGCGGCTATCGCGGCTCGCCGCTCGGCATGGTCGACCAGCAGATGTGGAAGGCGAAGAAACTGCTCGACGCGGCCGATGTGCGCTTTCTGCCCGCCATCAACGAGGAACTCGGCGGCACCGCCGTGCTCGGCACGCAGCGTGTCGAGGCCGATCCCGAGCGCACCGTCGATGGCGTGTTCGCGATGTGGTACGGCAAGGGCCCGGGCGTCGATCGCGCGGGCGACGCGCTCAAGCACGGCAACGCCTATGGCTCGTCGCCGCGCGGCGGCGTGCTGGTCGTCGCGGGCGACGATCACGGCTGCGTGTCCTCGTCGATGCCGCATCAGAGCGACTTCACGATGATGTCGTGGCACATGCCGGTCGTGAACCCGTCCAACATCGCCGAGATGATCGAGTTCGGGCTCTACGGCTGGGCGCTCTCGCGCTTCTCGGGCGCGTGGGTCGGCTTCAAGGCGATCTCGGAGACGGTCGAGTCCGGTGCGAGCGTCGATCTCGATGCGCTCACCACCATCTGGCGCGCGCCCGACGGCTTCACGCCGCCGCCCGGCGGTCTCTCGAATCGCTGGCCCGACTTGCCGAGCCTCACGATCGAAGCGCGCCTCGCCGCCAAGCTCGACGCGGTGCGCCACTTCGCGCGCGCCAACAGCATCGACAAGTGGGTCGCACCGAGCCCGCACGCGAACGTCGGCATCGTCACTTGCGGCAAGGCGCATCTCGACCTGATGGAGGCGCTGCGCCGCCTCGACCTGCCGCTCGAAGCGCTCGACAAAGCGGGCGTGCGCATCTACAAGGTCGGGCTGTCGTTCCCGCTCGAACTCTCGCGCATCGACGCGTTCGTCGCCGGCCTCACCGATGTGCTCGTGATCGAGGAAAAAGGCCCGGTCGTCGAGCAGCAGATCAAGGACTATCTGTACAACCGCGCCGAGGGCGCGCGTCCGCGCATCACCGGCAAGCACGCCGAAGACGGCAGCGCGCTACTCTCCGAGCTAGGCGAGCTGCGGCCCTCGCGCATCCTGCCCGTGTTCGCCGCGTGGCTCGCGAAGCACAAGCCCGCGCTCGACCGGCGCGAACGCGTGGTCGATCTGGTCGCGCCGCAGATCCTCTCGAACGTCGCCGACACCGTGAAGCGCACGCCGTACTTCTGCTCGGGCTGCCCGCACAACACCTCGACCAAGGTACCCGAAGGCTCCGTCGCGCAGGCCGGCATCGGCTGCCACTTCATGGCCTCGTGGATGGAGCGCGACACGACCGGCCTCATCCAGATGGGCGGCGAAGGCGTGGACTGGGCTTCGCACTCGATGTTCACGAACACGCGCCACGTGTTCCAGAATCTCGGCGACGGCACCTACTTCCATTCCGGCATCCTCGCGATTCGCCAGGCGGTCGCGGCGAAGACCAACATCACCTACAAGATCCTCTACAACGATGCCGTCGCGATGACGGGCGGCCAGCCGGTCGACGGCAGCATTTCGGTGCCGCAGATCGCGCGCCAGGTCGAGGCCGAAGGCGTCTCGCGCTTCGTCGTCGTGAGCGACGAGCCCGAGAAATACGACGGCCATCACGGCCAGTTTCCCACGGGCACGACCTTCCATCACCGCAGCGAACTCGACACCGTGCAGCGCAAACTGCGCGACACGGCGGGCGTCACGGTGCTCATCTACGACCAGACCTGCGCCGCCGAAAAGCGCCGCCGCCGCAAAAAAGGCGAATTCCCCGACCCGGACAAGCGGCTCTTCATCAACGAGGCCGTCTGCGAAGGCTGCGGCGATTGCGGCGTGCAGTCGAACTGCCTGTCGGTCGAACCGGTCGAGACCGAACTCGGCCGCAAGCGCCGCATCGATCAATCGTCGTGCAACAAGGACTATTCGTGCGTGAACGGCTTCTGCCCGAGCTTCGTGACCATCGAAGGCGCGAAGCTCAAGAAGAAGACCGGCGTCGCGTTCGATCCCGTCGCGCTCAGCGCACGCGTGGCCGCGCTGCCGATGCCCGCCGTCCATCTCGACGATGCGCCTTATGACATCCTCGTCACCGGCGTCGGCGGCACGGGCGTCGTGACGGTCGGCGCGCTCATCAGCATGGCCGCGCATCTCGAAGGCAAGAGCGCCTCGGTGCTCGATTTCATGGGCTTCGCGCAAAAGGGCGGCTCGGTGCTCTCGTTCGTGCGCTTCGCGGCGCGCGATCCGCAGTTGAACCAGGTGCGCATCGACACGCAGCAGGCCGACTTGCTGCTCGCGTGCGACATGGTCGTCGGCGCGAGTCCCGAAGCACTGCAGACCGTGCGCCACGATCGCACGCGCATCGTCGTGAACACGCACGCGATTCCGAACGCCGCGTTCGTGCAGAACCCCGACGCGAGCCTGCACGCCGATGCGCTGCTCGCGAAGATGCGTCATGCAGCGACAGGCAGCGTGTCGAACGCGGTCGATCCGCTCGCGGCCTGCGATGCCCAGGCGCTCGCCGCGCGTTTTCTGGGCGACCCGATCGGCGCGAACATCCTGATGCTGGGTTTCGCGTGGCAACTCGGGCTCGTGCCGGTGTCGCTCGCGGCGCTCACGCGGGCCATCGAGTTGAACAACGTCGCCGTCGAAGCCAACTTGCTCGCACTGTCGATCGGCCGGCTCGCGGCAGGCGACCCCGCCGCGCTCGATGTGCTCGACACGACGCGTGCCGCCGCGCACACCACGTCCGCTGCGGCACCGCTCGACGAACTCATCGCCGATCGCGAGGCGCGCCTCGTGGCGTATGGCGGCGCGCGCTATGCGAAGCGCTATCGCGCGCTCGTCGATGCGGCGCGTGCAGCCGAGTCCGCCGCGACCCACGACGCCGCCACGTCACTCACCCGCGCGGTCGCGACGACGTTCTATCGCTTGCTCGCGGTGAAGGACGAGTATGAAGTCGCGCGCCTCTATTCCGACGACGCATTTCGCACCGCGCTCGAAGGGCAATTCGAAGGGGTCGCGGGCCGCGACTTCAGCGTGAAGTTCAACCTCGCGCCGCCGCTGGCCGCTCGCGCGAAGCATGGCGCCGTGCCGCGCAAGATGCAGTTCGGGCAGTGGCTGTGGGGGGCGCTCGGCTTGCTCGAAAAGGGACGCGCACTGCGCGGCACGTGGTTCGATCCGTTCGGCCATACGCTCGAACGGCGCATGGAGCGCGCGCTCGCCGACGACTACGAGACCACGCTCACGCGCGCCTTCACGCGACTCGGCGCGGGCAACGCCGCCGACGTGGCGAAGCTCGCCGCGTTGCACGAGCGCGTGCGGGGCTACGGTCACGTGAAGCTCGCCAATCTCGTCGGCGTGAAGCGCAGCGAACGCGAGCTGTGCAAACAGCTCGCCATCGAAGGCGCGACGAGCGCGGCGGTGCAGGCCGCGCTCGACTCGGTCAAGGGCGCGGGGACGTTGCGCGGGATTCCGGTGGTGGTGGCGAAGTGAGGCGCGCGGGCGGTGCTCTACCGCTCGCCCACCTCATCGGCCAGCCAGTCGATATCGCCGCACAGCACGCACAAGCGATCGCCGGCTTGCACGGCGATCGACAACGTCACGCACGGCACCGCCTCGTTGATCGACAGGTACGGCCCGGTCGCATGCACCCGCGATGGCGCATTGAGCGCCGCGCGGAAATACGGCCGGCGCAGCCAGTTCGCGCCGGCCGCGTCATCCAAAGGCAAAAAGCGCGCTTCCTGCTGCGCGCGATCGACGCGCAACACCACGTTGCGCCCCACCTGGCGCCCGTTCGCATCGAGCAGAAAACAGCGCGCCGCGTGATCGAGCGCGAGGAAGTTCCAGCACACCTCTTCGAGCGGTTCGCCCGCCGCGAGCCGCTCGCTCGCGCGCTCGAACGCGCGCATGTACGGCGCGAGCCGGTTCAGGCTGCGCCGCTCGCGCGCCTCGGTCAGCGCACGATAGCGCTCGGTCGCCTCGCCGATCACGGCGGTGGCATGCGTCGCGTCGGTCGGGCCCGGATGCGGCCGCCCGAAGAAAAAGCCCTGCACGAAGTCCGCGTTGCACGACAGCGCGAGCTGCGCCTCCTGCTCGGTCTCGACGCCCTCGATCAGCACGAGCTTGCCTGCGTCGTGCAGCAAGGTGACGAGCGCGGGCAGCGTCGCGGCCATGTCGGCGTGATGTGCCGCGTGCAGCAGCAAGATGCGGTCTAGCTTCACGATGTCGGGATTGAGCTGCCACACGCGGCCGATATCGACATGGCCCGCGCCGAAATCGTCGAGCGCGACGAGAAAGCCGCGCTCGCGAAACGCCGCGACGGCCTGCGCGAGCTGGTCGAGATCGGTGGCATCGTCGTCGAGCACTTCGAGCACGACGCGGCGCGGCGGCAGGCCGAGGCGTTTGAGATTGGCCAGCAGCGCCGCCGAGTGATACGCCTCGATCAGCGTGCCAGGATGCACGTTGAGGAACAGCCACTCGCGCTCGGCGCCGAGCAGCTTGAAGTTCTCCAGATGCAGCCCCTGCGCGAGCCGGTCGACGATGAGCGCCTCGCCAAGGCGCGCCGCGTCGCCGAACACATCGAGTGGCGAAATGGGACGATCGAAGCCGTCATGCGCGCGCAGCAGTCCCTCGTAGCCGATCGCGCGCATGTGCGAGAGGCTGAATACCGGCTGAAACACGCTCGTGAGCGTGAGGTCTCCATGTTGGGTGCTGTAGCGCTCGAACGCCGAGGTCACCGTGCGGTCGAAGCCGTGCGGGGCGATGGCGGCTGCCCTGTCCTGCTGCTCTGTTGTCATGCGGTCCTCTCGCGCGAGGAAAAGCGAGCGGCGCTGCCCGATGCGCGCTGTCGTCGCTTTTAATGTGCGTCACGGCGAACCCTTAAGCAAGCTCCGTGCAAGGCGATAAGCACGATTTCGCACACAAGACCCGGGCCGGCGCGAAAGCTTGCACCGCAGGGCCGGATCGTGCGTCGTCGACGGGCACGCGCCGCACCATCATCGTGCGCCTGAAAACGTTCGTGCAGCGCCAATGACATGCCGGAACCAGGGGCAATCGATGCTGCGCGTTCCAGGTCTCGGCCACGACGGATCGGGCTAAACTGCCGCCACCCTGGAACCCCTTCGCCGCTTATCGATGGAAACTGTTTTCACCGTCCTCATCCTGATGCTCGCCGTCGCGCTGTCCGGCGTGCTCACGCGCATACTGCCCGTCAAGATTCCGCTGCCGCTCGTGCAGATCGGCAGCGGCGCGCTGCTCACCTTTCCGCGTATCGATCCGCACGTGACGTTCGATCCGGAAATCTTCATGCTGCTGTTCATCCCGCCGCTGCTGTTCGCCGACGGCTGGCGCATTCCGAAGCGCGAGTTCTTCCTGCAGCGCCGCTCGATCCTGATGCTCGCATTGGGCCTCGTGCTCATCACTGTCGTCGCGGTCGGCTACTTCGTGCACTGGCTGGTGCCGCAGATCTCGCTGCCGGTCGCCTTCGCGCTCGCGGCCGTGCTCTCGCCGACCGACGCAGTCGCGCTCTCGGCGATCGCTGGCAAGGGCCGGCTGCCGCCGCAACTGATGCACATCCTCGAAGGCGAGGCGCTGATGAACGATGCGTCGGGCTTGGTCGCGCTGAAGTTTGCGATCATCGCAGCGTTGACGGGCGTGTTCTCGCTGCATCAGGCGGCGCTCAGCTTCGTCGTGATCGCCGCGGGCGGGCTCGCGATGGGGGCGGCCATCGGCTGGCTCTTCAGCTATGTGTCGGCGCGCTTTCTGAACGTCACCGAAGAGGGCGACCCGGCGCCCGGCATCGTCCTCACGCTGTTGATTCCGTTTGCGTCGTACCTGTTCGCCGAGCACTTCGAATGCTCGGGCGTGCTCGCGGCCGTTGCCGCCGGCATGATGATGAACTACACCGCGTTCGCGCACCAGGGCCCGGTGAGCGCGCGCGTGCGCGCCGCGGGCACTTGGACGATGATCGAATTCATCTTCAACGGCATGGTGTTCACGCTGCTCGGCCTGCAGTTTCCAGGCATCCTCGGCAAGGCGCTGCTCGATGCGCATCACACCAGCAACACGCAGATGGCGCTGCTGCTCGGTTACATCGGCGCCGTGCTGCTCGCGCTCTACGCGATGCGCTTCGGCTGGGTGTGGCTGTTGCGCTGGTTCGCGAGCCGCAGCGCCGCGCGCCACGGCATCACCAATGCCGTGCCGGGCCTGCGCATGGGCGCGATCACGACGGTGGCCGGCGTGCGCGGCGCGGTCACGCTCGCGGGCGTGCTGTCGCTGCCCGTCGCGCTGCCCAACGGCACGCCGCTGCCGGGGCGCGATACGGCGATCTTCATCGCCTCGGGGGTGATCCTTGCTTCGCTGCTGGTGGCGATCGTCGGTCTGCCGCTGCTGTTGCGCGGCGTGCGCCTGCGCGGCGCCCAGTCGGCGCATGCCGCCGAAGAGCGGCTCGCGCGCGTGCAGGCCGCCCAGGCCGCGATCCGTGCCGTCGATGCCGTGCATGAAAAGGCGAGCGAGGATATGGACGAGTCGTCGGCCGCCTATGCCGCCGATGTCACCGCGCGCGTGATGGATGGCTATCGCCGCCGCCTCTACTCGCTCGAACAGGGACGCGGCGACCGCACGGCGGGCCTGCGCCGGGCCGAGGCGCTCGAACTCGAAATGCGCCTCGCGGCGATGCGCGCCGAGCGCGCGACGCTGCTCACGCTGCGCAACCAGATGAAGATCAACGACGACACGATGAACAAGCTGGTCCGCGAAGTGGACCTGTCCGAGACCGCGCTCACGACGCGCTGGGGTAATCGCGACTGAGCGGGAGTGGGAACGTGCTCACCGGTGCAGGACGCACCGGCGAGCAGTTGCACTGAAAGAACTAGACCGCAGCGTCCTGTGCCGGCTTGCGGCGCAGCAGCGCGTACAGAATGATCGCGCCGAAGGTGGCGGTGCCGATGCCGCCCAGACCGAAGCCGCCGAGCTTGAGCGAGAAGTCGCCCGCGCCGAGCACGAGCGTGACGGCCGCGACGATCAGATTGCGGTTGTCGGAGAAGTCGACACGGTTGACGACCCAGATGCGCGCGCCCGTCACCGCGATGAGGCCGAACACGACGATCGACACACCGCCCAGCACCGGACCCGGAATCGTCTGGATCACGGCGCCGAACTTCGGCGAGAAGCCGAGCACCAGCGCGATCAGCGCGGCGAACACGAACACCAGTGTCGAATAGATCTTGGTCACGGCCATCACGCCGATGTTCTCGGCGTAGGTCGTGACACCCGTGCCGCCCGCAAAGCCCGACACGATCGTGGCGAGACCATCGCCGATGAACGCACGGCCGATGTAGCGGTCGAGGTTCTGCCCGGTCATCGCGGACACCGCCTTGATGTGGCCGAGATTCTCGGCGACGAGGATCACGGCGATCGGCACGAGCAGCGCCATCGCGTGCGGATCGAACACCGGTGCGCCGAACTTCGGCAGGCCGAACCAGGCCGCGTTGGCGACGATCGAGAAGTCGATCGGCTTGCCGAGCCCGAGCCCGTTGGTGACGATCGCGTAGATCACGTAGGCGATCAGCAGGCCGACGAGGATCAGGAGGCGCTGCAGCATGCCGCGCGTGAACACCGCGACGGCGCCGACGCACAGCACGGTCACCAGCGCCATCCACGAATCGAATTGCGAGCCGCTCACGCCCTTGACCGCGATCGGCGCGAGATTGAGCCCGATCACGCAGACGATCGCGCCGGTCACGACGGGCGGCATCAGCGTCTCGATCCACTTCGTGCCGACCGCCGACACGATGAGACCGATGATCGCGTAGACCACACCGCACGCGATGATGCCGCCGAGCGCGACCGCGATGTTCGGATTCGGCCCCTGGCCGCTATAGCCAGTGACGGCGATCACGAGGCCGATGAACGCGAAGCTCGAACCGAGATAGCTCGGCACGCGCCCGCCGACCAGCACGAAGAACAGCAAGGTACCGATCCCCGACATGAAGATGCACAGGTTCGGATCGAAGCCCATCAAGAGCGGGGCGAGCACCGTCGAGCCGAACATCGCGACGACGTGCTGCACGCCCATGGCGACCATCTGCGGCCAGGGCAGGCGCTCGTCGGGCGCGATGACGCGGGTAGCCGCACTCGGCTGCTCGCGCCAGCGGGGGAAGTAGGAATCGGACATGGCGGCAGTTCTCCTCTATCGGCGTGGTTCTGGTTATCGGATTGTCGGGCTGGGGGAGTGGCCCGCCTCGGCGCGACGGCCCGGCAAACGCGGGCGGCGCACAGGACGTTCAAGTCACGCGCGAGTGTACGGAGAGCGAATTCGGCTGGCAAGCCGCGGCGCGCGCGCCGGTGGTTCGACGCCGCTCAATGAAGCGTGCCGCGTTTAGCATTCGTCCTATATCGGCTCGTGAGGCCGCCCCCTACACTTGCATCGCTGCGTGACCCCATGACTGTTCATGCAGAGATTGTAGGTAGTAGGTTGTAACTCTCCGACTTCCCGCTCATGCTCCCCGGCCTGAGCGGTTTTTTTTGGCCCGGACCTGGGGCAGCTCAGCCGCCCGCCGCCAGTCCCGCTTCGGCCAACTCCCGCACATAGTCGCGCAGCGTCCCCGGCCACGCGTCGCTCGCCGCGTCGAAGCGCGCACGGTCGCCGCCATAGAGCGCACGCAGCGCGTCCTCGTAGCCCGACAGGTTGCCCGCGAGCGCCGTCATGACGCGATGCGCCGCCTCGCGCGCGAGCCGCGCGCGCTCGCCCGCCTCGCCTGCCGAGCGCGCCGCGTCCACGAGACGGCGCAGCACCACCGACGCCCCGCCCGGCTGCCCATTGAGCCAGTCCCAATGACGCGGCAGCAGCGTCACTTCACGCGCCACCACGCCGAGCTTCGGGCGGCCACGGCCGCGCGGGCCCTCGTCGGCGGCTTCGGGCGACACGGCCGGGACGAGCCGGCTCGCCACCTCTTCCGGGCTGCCACGCAGATCGAAATCGACCGCACGCCCGTCGCGGTCGTCGAACACCAGAACCGGCGCGGACTCACCTTCATCGATCGCCCGTCTCACCGCCGCCGCCACCGCACCCGGCACACCGCGCGCGATCAGCCGCCCATCGGCAAACGCCGTGCAATTCGTCATGAGGTCCATTCGTCCGCACTCCCTTATCGTTGGATAGCGGCTGAATTTTACCCGGATAAAATATGGATGCACAATATTACCCGGGTAAATATTTGAACGGCTCAGGTGGCGACGCCGGGATCCCGCGCGGCGCCCGATGCGCTCGCGCGATGCGCCTCGACGCGGTTGCGGCCGCCGTGCTTCGCGGCGTAGAGGGCGACATCGGCGGCCGAGGCGAGCGACTGCCACGACTCGAAGTGCGCCTGGGATGTGCTCGCCACCCCCGCGCTCAGCGTGAGCACGCCGCCCGGGCTGCCCGCGTGGCGCAGCGCAAGCGCCTCGACGGCGGCGCGCACGCGCTCGGCGATGGCTTGCGCATCGGCGAGCGAGGTGCCCGCGAGCATCAGCACGAACTCCTCGCCGCCATAGCGCCCCGCGCAATCGCCGGGCCGCCGCGCATGATCGCCGACGACGCGCGCGACCGAGGCCAGCGCATGATCGCCGGCCGCGTGGCCATACTGGTCGTTGTAAGCCTTGAAGCGATCGACATCGACCATGGCGAACGACAGCGGCCCGCCCGTGCGCTGCGCGCGCGCCCACTCGGCGTTGGCACGCTCCTCGAACGCGCGGCGGTTGGCGAGCCCCGTCAAGGCATCGGTGCCCGCCTGCTCGCGCAACTCCTTCTCGACGAGACGCCGGCGCTTGAACTGCAGCGTGATCTGCACCCCGAGCGCGAGCAGCGTCAAATCGAGCACGACCGTCAACACGCCGATGATCCACGCACGCACGCGCCACACATCGTAGATGTCATGCTGCGCGATGCCGACCCCGATCACGAGCGGAAAGCCGCTCACGCGGCGAAACGAAAACCAGCGCTCGACGCCATCGACCGGCCCGTGGCTGAAAAAGCCATTCGACTGCGTCTGCAAATACTGCCGATACGCCTCCGAACGCGTCTGGTTCGTGCCGATCAACTCGGCCGCGTAGGGACGCCGCATCAGCAGCGTGCCATCGGCAAGCGAGAGCGTGAGCGAGCCGTCCGAGCCCAGATTCACGTCGCTGAACAGATTGCGGAAATAGTTCAGGCGCATCGTGCCGACCACGACGCCGCCGAAACTGCCATCCGGCCGGTTGATGCGCCGGCTGAGCGCGATGCTCATCTCGTGTTCGTCGGGACGCGGCTGCAGCGGATGGCTCACGAGCAGGGCATCGTTGGACGAATCGCGATGCGCGATGAAATAGTCCCGGTCGGCGATGTTGAAGCGGCGCGGCGGCACCGAGCGCGAATCGTAGATCACGTCGCCGTGCGCATTGGCGACGAAGATCGCGCCCATATCCTTCGCGCTCGCCGAGCGGTCGAACAGCATGTTCTGGCGGATGTCGGCGGGCAGCGTCGCGAGACGCCGGTCCTTGAGCGCATCGACGACCGCCTCGAGCGAAAGGTCGTAGACCTGCAGATTGCGCGAGACATCGCGCTCGATCAACAGCGCCACGTTCTCCGACGACGCGCGGGCGCGCGCGAGCGCATCGGCGCGCATCTCGATCGTCACCCACGCCGAGGCTGACGAAAGGACCGTGGCCAGCACGGCGCACACAGCAATGACGGCATTCGAACGGCGGATCATCATGGCGAATCGGTCTGAGGGATGCCCACACGCCGGCAGCGCGCGACGCTATCCGTAGGGTAGCGTCATTGCAACGACGGCAGTGCGCCGCCGCGCACGTACAGCACATCGCGTGCGCGCTCACGGCGCGGGTAGAACCCCGACGAGCGCCGAGGTCTCGATCCACACCCGCCACTGCCGCGCGAAGTCGAATTGCGCATCGAGTGCGAGCGCCTGCGCGAGGGCGTCATCGAGCGTCGCGCCGTGCTGCAACGCGACGAACATCGCGTGCGCGGCCTCGCTGTGCTCGATTACGGCCGGCCGCCATTGCGCACGCACGACGAGCGCCCACGACGGCGTGTCGATCGCATCCGGCCAGCGGCCACCGGCTTCGTGCGCGCGCCAGATAGCCGTGAGCGCGTAAGGCGATGCAAGCGCCACGCAAGCCGGATGCACGGCCAGACGTGACCCGGCGAGCCGCGCGGCGCCCACGGACTGCCAGTCGTGGGCGCTGAACGGCGAGGCATCGGCGGCGAACGCGGCGCGGTGGAGCGCCCATTCGAGGCGCGCGACATCGGCGAAATAGCGGTAGCGCGGCGCGTCGAGAGCGCGTTCGACGAACGCGGGCAGGGTCGCCCCGAAGCGGTTCAGATCGGCGTCGTGGGGCGCGGCGGCGCGCGCATAGGCGAGCGCGAGTTCATCGAACCATGCCGCGCCGCCGAGCGCGAGCAACACCGGATAGGCATTCGCAAGCGCACGCCGGCGCGCGGCGCGCACGTTGCCGCGATAGAGACCCATGCGCGCGTCGGGGCTGTCGCCATTGCCTTCCGCGCGAGCGGGCACGAGATGCGCCGCGAGTTCGGGCTCGCTCTCGGGGTCGTCGAGGGCCGCGGCGAATATGCGTTGCAGCGAAGCGAGCGTGTCAGGCATGCGCGGTCGCCGTGATGCGCGCGCGGGCGAGCGCTGCTTCGTCGAGAAGCACGTCGAGCGCAGGCAGATCCGTATCCCATTCGATGAGCGTCGGCACCGCGCCGAAGCGCGCGAGCGCGTGCTCGTAGAGTGCCCACACGGGCGGCGCGACGCGCGAACCATGATCGTCGATCACCGCCGCGCTCGTGCGCCGATGCCCGCCCAGATGAATCTCGCCGACGACATCGACCGGCAACGCCGCCATCGCCGCGAGCGCGTCCTCGCCGTGGTTGCACTGGTTCACATAGAGATTGTTCACGTCGAGCAGCACGCCGCAGCCGCTGCGACGCGCCAGCTCGGCGAGAAACATCGTTTCGCCATACTGATCATCGCGAAAGCGCACATAGGTCGAGACATTTTCGATCAGCACCCGGCGCCCGAGCGCGTCCTGCAATTGCGCGACGCGCGTCACCAGATGATCGAGCGATGCGTCGGTGAGCGGCATCGGCAGCAGATCGTGCAGATGACCGCCGGCGGTCGCGCCCCAGCACAGATGCTCGGACACGAGCACCGGCTCGATCCATTCGACGAGCCGTGCGAGACGCGCCAGATGCCCGCGATCGAGCGGCGCGGCAGACCCGAGGCCCAAGCCGACGCCATGCAGGCTCACCGGCAAGTCGCGGCGCACAGTCCGCAGCACATGAAGGTCGTAACCGCCGTCGCCGAAGTAGTTCTCGCTGTGCACCTCGACCCAGTCGAGCGGCGGCACCTCGCGCAGGAACGCCTCGTAATGCGCATGACGCAGCCCGATGCCGATCCCGCCCGGCGCATGGGCATCAGAAAACGGTGCGCTCACCGCTCAGCCCGCGTCCGGCGTGCCGCCCAGTTTTTCGCAGGTGCCCTTCGGCATCGTCTTGAAGTCGCCCTTGTCGTGATCGACTTTCGCCTGGCCCGCGCAATCGTGCACGCCGGTCTTGCTCGCGCAGTCGTTCTGGCCCGCTTTCGCGACGCCATAGCAGTTGACCGGATCGTCGGCCTGGGCCGGGGCGCTTGCGCCAGCGGCCGCGAGGCCCGCCAGCGCCGCCGCGATGAGCGCCTGGCGGCTGAGTGAGGTCTTCATCGATGGCTCCTTGCTCGATCGGCTCGCGTTGCGGCGGGAAAAGCCGCGCGACGCCACCCGGCTATTCTGCCCGAGCTGCCCGCGCTACGGCGAAGCCAGGCGGTAAGCTGACATAGCACTGATTGCCGCGACAATTATTACCAAATCAACAATAAACTTTGGCGATTCCTGGTATTTCTCCTAATACCGCCTTCGAATAAAGTGCACACATCGGCTCGCTACGGGCCAGAACAAAAAAACCGGAGGTTTACATCATGAAGTCCGCTATCGCTGCTGCTGTCGCCGTCGCCGTCCTCGCCGCTCCCGCCCTGTCGTTCGCGCAGCAAAGCAACGCTCCGCTGACCCGCGCGCAAGTCCGCGAACAACTCGTCCAGCTCGAAAAGGCCGGCTACCAGCCGGGCGTGTCGAGCCCGTTCTATCCGGACGACATCCAGGCCGCCCAGGCACGCGTCGATGCGCAAAACGCGTACGGCTCGTCGAGCAACGGCTCGTCGCAAGCCGGCGCCGGTGCCAACGCCGCCAAGTAACACCACGGCGGCATGGCCGCCACGCAGATGACCAAACGACGGGCCCGCTCTTCTGCTCATGCGAGCGAGGGCGGGCCCGTCGTCATTTGAAGTTCCCCGCACACTACCACCGCAACCTCCGCCGCCGGCACTCGCCGGCGGCTTCGCCCGGACTTCGCGTCCGGGCCTTTTCTTTACGACGCATCGCGCGCGTCAGTGCCCGAGCATCATCTGCACGACCTTCACGACGACGAGCACGACGGCGATCAGCAGATAGCCACGCAGCACGCCCATCCAGATGCGCTGGGCGAGCGTCAGATGCGGCGCGGGCAGCTCGGCGAGCGGCGGCATGCGCCATGTCTCGCGCGGACCCGGCGGCCACTGCGCCTCGACCGGAACCGGACGCATTGAACGCAACGCGACCATCGCCACATAACCGACGACGGCGAGCAGCGTGCCGCCGCCGAGCACTTCGAGCATCGCGCGTCCCGAGATGTCCGGGTACATCACCGAAGCAGTCAAGATGATCGACAGCATCACGAGCACCCAGATCACCGCGCCCGTGAAGACATTGAGCCGTTTCGAATTGACCCATGGCCCGAGCACGGCCCGGTCGTTGCACAGGAGCAGCAGGAACACCGTCGCGCTCGGCAACAGCACGCCCGCGAGCGTCTGGACGGCTTCGGTGAGCAAGCCGAGCGGACTGCCCGGAATCAGCACGAGCGCCGCAGCCAGCGCGACGATACCGAAGTACACGAGATAGAAGCCCTTCGCATCGGTCACGCCACGATGCAGCGAATGCCGGATCTTGAAGACATCGCCGATGGCATAGGCCGTCGACAGCGAAACCGCTGCCGCACCGATGATCGCCGCATCGAACAGCGCCACCGCAAACAGCACAGCCGGCGTGCGCCCCGCATATTTTTCGAGTCCCGCGATGACCCCGCCCGCATCGGTGAAATGGCCGAACTCGGGCTTGTGATCGAAGAGCTGCGCACAGAACGCCATCATCGCCACCGCGCCGATCAACACGAACAGAATGCCGATCCACAGATCCGCCTTCTCGTACTTCATGAAGCGCGGCGTGATGCGCTTGTCGACCACATAGCTCTGCTGGAAGAACAACTGCCACGGCGCGACCGTCGTGCCGACGATGCCGATCACGAGCAGCATCACATCGGAGAGCTTCGCGTGCACGGGCCAGCCGGGCACGAACAGATCGCGCGTCATCTGCGCCACCGGCGGATGAATCGACACGAGCACCGGCACGAGCAACAGACTCAGCACGCACAGCCCGATGGCAAAGCGCTCGAAGCGACGAAAATTGCCCGTGCTGACCGCGGCCATCGTCAGTGCCGCCGCGATGCATACACCCGCCACGCGCGACACGCCAAAGAAGTCGAGCACGAACGTGATGCCGATGAACTCCGTCACGATCGTGAGCGCGTTGAGCATGAACAGATCGATCGCGCTGAAGGCGCCCCAGAACTTGCCGAAGCGCTCGAAGATCAGACGCGCGTGACCCACGCCCGTCACCGCGCCGAGCCGCAACACCATCTCCTGGTTCACGTAGAGCACAGGTACGAGCAGCAGCATCGTCCAGAGCAACGTCGTGCCATAGTTCTGGCCCGCCTGCGTATAGGTGCCGAACGCACCCGCATCGTTGTCGCCGACCATCACGATCAGACCCGGCCCGATGATCGCAAGCAGCGTGCGCAGACGCGCCCACCAGTTCGTGCGCGGCGCGACGTCGTGATGAGCGATGGTGCCGAGCGCACCCTTGATATCGCCGAGATGCGCATCGTCGAGAACGGCACTGCGCGGCGAGAAATCGGCTGGCGTGGACATGTCGTTTTCTTCCCCGATTCAAATGCCACGTCCCGTCACGGACACGGCGATGAAGGCGCGCCGACACCGCCGCGATGAAACGAAGCGCGACGCATACGTGAGCCGAACACGTACGAATGCAGCACGCGAATGGCGTCAATCAGGGTGCACGAGGAAAGGACTACGACGCGCACCGTCTGCCTTGAGGCAGGACGGCGGCATGGATGAGGATGCGCGGACGACCTGCCCGATCAGGCAGAGAAACTGTTCGAAGATCGACTACTGCAGGAGTCCAAGGCAATTGCCCCTTTTGTGAAGACTTTTAAAGTCTAGACAGTCGACAAACGGAAAGTCAACGCCGATCGCCAACCAGAGCCGAAGTATTTTCATCAGCCCCTTTCAGTCGACTTGCGGGCAAGCGCGCGTTGCGGATTCATCGCACGATTGAACCCGCTTGCCGTTTGCAATCCGCGCTGGCGCGCACCACCGTTGCCGGAATCGCTATATTCTGCTGTATATTACGGTCAATCAACAGCGGAACACGCGGCGGCAGTGAAATCGAGGCATGGCACATACGGAACACACCGCATGGGCGGGCGCGGACGACGTCAGACATGACGCGCTGTCCACGCGTATCGCACCACTCAAACTCCGCAAGGACCCGCAGCGCGCCGCGTTGATCTGGGACCTCGTGGACGCGTTCGCGCGACTGCGTGCGAGCGCCCTGCGCTTCGTCCTCATGCTCGAGCGCAGCGCCGACGACGAAGCCGGCCTCGACCCGACCAACCCGCCGCGCTTCGACCTGCTGCTCGCCCTGCTGCGCGAATACGCACGACGCGCAGCGCTACGACGCCAGACCGAACTGCATCGACTGCTCGAACGCGCACTCGACGCCGAACGACGCCGCGACCAGATCTTCTCGGCGGCCGCGACCGCCAGCATCGACACCCTGCGCGACGCGACGGCCGAACTCGAACGCCTCGACACCGAACTCGTGGGACTGTGCGTCGAACATGTACTCGACGCGCACGCCCAGCCCGGCACCAAAGGGCAGACGCGCCGCCCAAGCCGCACGTCCTGAACGCGCAACCGAACGAGACACGCGATGCAGACACCTCCCTTCCAGTTGGCCCGCTCGTCGTCCGAACCATTGCGAGCGAACGCGCTCCATCCACTCCACGACCGCTGCTGCGAGCCCGCGCAAAAAGGCAGCGCCGCGCCGGCGCCCGTGCGTCGAAAGCGCCTCGCCGAACTCGATACGAACATCCACTGCTCGCTGATCGGCACGTGCCTCACGACGGCTGAGTTGCGCAAGCTCGTGCCGCGCTACACGACGCTCGATCGCGACCACGCGACCGATCTCGACATTCACCACGCTGCCGTCGAACTCGCGACCCAGGGCGGCGACGGTGCCAAGGCGCTGCACAAGGCACTCGACCAGCGCTACGCCGTGACGCTCAAGCGCTTTGGCACCATCCACGAGACAGACGCCCTGCAGCAACTGTGGACCGACGCACTCCAAAGCGGCGAAATCCCGCCCGCGTACTGGGCGATCATGACCCACCCCGCGACGACACCCGCACTACGCCAGCGCGTGTTCGGCGACGTCCATATGCTTTCGCATCTCGTCGGCGCGGCCAATCGCGCGGACATCCGACGCCTCGTCGCGCTCGAAGATGAAAACGCCACGCTTCACGCGAAGATCGAACGACAGCAGCAACGATTGCAAACGATGGCGACCGCGCGCGATTATGCAGAGCGCCAACTGCGCGGAGAAATCGACAGATTGAAGTCGATGTTGTTGATTTGCACCGAATCCGGACCCAGGATTTGCATCGAATACTGACCCACCCTTTGATCCAGTTTTAGGGTTCAGGTTGGGTGTTTCGGGGTTCGCTTTCTCTCCTTTTCAGGCTGTGTCGTGCTGTTTCTGAAACGATAGCTATCGTTGCCGGTTTCTACAATGTGACAGTGGTGCGTGAGCCGGTCGAGCAGCGCCGTGGTCATCTTCGCGTCGCCGAAGACGTTAGCCCACTCAGAGAAGCTCAGATTGGTTGTGATGACGACGCTCGTGCGCTCGTAGAGTTTGCTCAGCAGATGGAAGAGCAAGGCGCCGCCGGTCTGGCTGAACGGCAGATAACCCAGTTCGTCGAGGATGACGAGGTCAGCGTACATCAGACGCACAGCCAGTTGCCCGGGCTTTCCGGTCAGCTTCTCCTGCTCAAGCGCATTGACGAGTTCAATGGTGGAGAAGAAGCGTACGCGGCTTCGATCATGTTCGATCGCCTGCACGCCAATCGCCGTCGCCAGATGCGTTTTGCCCGTGCCCGGTCCGCCGACCAGCACGACGTTGTGTGCCGATGTCATGAACTCACACCGGTGCAACTGACGCACGGTTGCTTCGTTGACGTCGCTGCAACTGAAGTCAAAGCCGTTGAGATCCCGATACGCCGGGAAGCGCGCGACCTTCATCTGATAGGCCAGTGAACGTACCTCACGGGCCGCCATCTCCGCCTTGAGCAGACCTGCCAGAACCAGCGATGCCGACTTGTATGCGGGGGAATCCTGCGCGGCCAGCTCGCCCAGCGCCTGGGCCATGCCGTGCAGCTTCAGTGACTTGAGCATTTCCATCATGGCGTCAGGCTGCATGATGATCCTCCCTGCCTCTCAGGTCGTCATAACGGCCGACGTTGGCTTGCGGCTCGACGCGCAGGGCGAAGGCCTGAGGCGTCTGCAGCGGAGGCACCGGTGCGCCGTCAAGCAGCCGGCTCAGGAAGTTCATCACCGTCTGCTTTGAGGGCGCACCGGCTTCAAGTGCCAGCTCGACGGCGGTGAGCACGGCCTGTTCGTCGTGCAGCAGCACCAGCGCCAGTATCTCGACCATCTCCCGGTCGCCACCGGGGTGCTTCAGCAGGATTGTCTGCAGCCGCTTGAAGGCGGCAGGAAACTCTGCGAACGGCGCGCCGTTGCGCAACGCTCCAGGCTTGCGCTGCAGGACTGCGAGGTAATGACGCCAGTCGTAGATGGTTTCCCCACGATCATGACTTCGGCTGATACGCCTGACGTGCTCCGCGATGACCTGTCCTTCGGCGACGAAGACGAGCTGGGCTGCATAGACATGCAGGCTGATGGGCCGGTTGGCAAATGCCGCCGGCACGCTATAACGGTTGCGGTCGAAACTCACCAGACACGTGGGCGAAACAAGCTTGGTGTGCTCGACAAAGCCGTCGAATGCCTGGCCGACCGGCATCAGATGGGGCCGCTCGATCGACCACGCGTCCCAGATCGTCGTGTCCTGTTCAGGATGCTGCGTCTGCTGCCAGAGCAGGACGCACTGGTCAGCCAGCCAGTCGTTCAGTGCCGCGAGCGAACCGAACGCCGGCACACGTTGCCACAGCCGGTGACGGCTATCCTGGACGTTCTTCTCGATCTGCCCCTTCTCCCAGCCTGAGGCCGGATTGCAGAACTCGGCGTCGAACAGGTAGTGACTGACCATGGCGCTGAAGCGCGCGTTGACGTCCCGCAACTTGCCACGACGAACCTTGTCGACAGCGGTCTTCATGTTGTCATATATGCCACGGCGCGGAATGCCGCCCCACGCCACGAACGCGTGGTAGTGAGCGTCGAACAGCATCTCGTGGGTTTGCAGAAGATAGGCACGCAGGAAGAACGCCCGGCTGTGACTGAGCTTGAACTGCGCAACCTGCAGTTTGGTGCGCTCGCCGTTGATCACGGCCCAGTCCTCGCTCCAGTCGAACTGGAATGCTTCACCGGGTGCAAAGGTCAGTGGCACAAAGGTGCCACGTGCTGCGCTCCTTGCCTGCTCCTGCTGCTCCTGTCGCCAGCGACGTGCAAAGGCGGCGACCCGGTCGTAGGAACCGGTGAACCCCAGCACAGTGAGGTCAGCGTGAATCTGCTTGAGGGTTCTGCGCTGTTTGCGCGGCCGGTTGGCTTCCGTCTTTAACCAGCCCGCGAGCTTCGCCGCAAATCCGTCGAGCTTGCTCGGGCTCTGCCGTTCCGGATAGGTGGGCACGACGGTGCCGGCGCGAATATGGCGCCTGACGGTGTTTCTTGAAACGCCAAGCCGTTTGGCGATCTCGCGTAGCGAGACATGATCGCGATAATGCCAGCGTCGGATGATGCTCAATATTGCCATGTCGATCACTCCGTTCTCCCGCTAGCTGCACAGCGGGCCAGTGTGTTCCACGTGGGTCAATATTCGATGCAAATCACCGTGTCAGGTGGGTCCGGATTCGGTGCAAATCAACACCTTGTCGTCAAATACGCGCATTGATGCCAGCCAGGGCTGCGAGATATCTTCCATCTCGCTGATATTGAGCGTGTAATGCGGCTGGGTTCGGTCCACCGGCCTCCGACATTCGCTGCACGTTGCGACCAAGTGGAGCGGCTGATATAGCGGATGGAGTCCCTCTGTAATCTGCTCCTCCATCGCTTCCCAGCATTCTTGCCCGCAGAAGCTCATCTCCTGCAGTGCGTGCAAGACGGTAATGGTTTTGCCGTCGAGGGACACTTTCTGAGTCTGGCTGGAGAAACCGTGAATGCGCGAGCCCAGTTTCTCTCCGCACACGTGACATAGTCCAAAATTCATGGCTCTTTCTCTCGCTTATACGTCAACCTTAACGTCATCGAGCCTTCTCAGAGTCGCGAAGCACTTCTTCGACAAACTCCTTCCCCTTAGAACTTCAACAGCAAATTACAGCGGCGCCCTCCCTTGCTGATACCGCAGAAAGTACTCCCTGTGCCGCCTCGTTTTAATATGCTTCAACTGGGACCCTACGATTGAGCATTGGCACGCATTGCACCATGATTCCGCTTCCTTCGCGTTCCTGCTTAGAGCCTGAGCTTCGTCGAGGCCCAGCTTGCCTTGCTCTCATTTGCTCACCGGCTTGCGGTCCGAATCGCCCTAAATATTGCCGATAAACAGTTTCTTCATGTCCTCGCGCCCGCGGTTTTCGGACAGCCGTTCCGGTTGTCGCGCAGCCAACCCTCAATAAATGACACACAACGCGCTATCCCCCCTCGACCAAGTTGGACCATGAATGTCCGCATGCCATTGACATCATCTTTGCCGAGCGGCGGCGATTCGTCATTCTCAACGATTACAGCCGTCATTCGCTCCACTCTGGTTGACCTCCTCGTGGATGTGCGAGCAGCTCCAGCAATGCGCACACGATGCGCGGTGCACCCCTGAAGCCATCGTAGCCTTCGTGTGCACGAACCGAGACCATGGCATCCATTGCCTTGTACGCCGGGCCGTCTCCAATGAAGATGAAGTTTTCGAGCTTATCGAGGTCGATGGTGACTTCGCGCGTGCCGCTTTTCCGAAGCTTTACATAGCGGTCGAGCGCTTCCGTCCAATACGAATCATCGGCCCAGTGATACTCGCGGCTCTTCGGCGTCTCAGGCTGTATGGCAGCCTTGATGGCCTCAATCAGGGGCGCGTCGTTTGGATGATTTAGCACCTCCTCGAGTTTCTCGACTGGCACCAGATGCACCGCCTGGGATTCCCACCCCATGTCGGCAGGCGTTCCACCTACGCGCCTGGCCACGTAGTAGCGCGTGTAGGTCAGCGAACGGGACGAGTCCGCAAGAAATCCCGTGATTTCCACTTTTAGGCCAGATTCTTCGTAGGCCTCCCGGATAGCGTTCGCCTGCCTCGGGAGCACTTTCTCGACTCGTCCCTTGGGAAATGTCGCCGTGTAGCCTGCGTAGCCATTGGACGGCGCCACCACCCAGACGCGACCGTCTGGTTCAATGGTGACGACACCGGCCGCTTCTTTCTTGCCAGCGGGGCATACGAACGCGGGCTCTTCGAACTCCAGTTGTCCCGTAACCGACGCCCATCCCTCCGACGTCTGGGGCGCCGACCAGGAATTGAGGGCTGCGCCATTCAGTACACTAGGCATCGGCCCGCCGGGCGTAACGGTCGCGATAGCTTCTGCATCGGACCATGCGTCCAGCGTCGTGGGCTTACTCGGGCTCTTGAGCACTACAGGCTTGCCATGTTCGTCAGGGTGCGGGTGATAAGTCGTGGTCATGGATATTGCTGTTCAGTGAGTGAGGCCGAGCTGCTCGAGCTGATTCAGCTGTGCCTCGACAATGAATTTGCCGTTGAGGGCATCGAGCCAGTGGTCCGGAATGCCCCGGTAGCCGTACAGGAGACCGGCAATTCCGCCGGCTACACATGCCGTGGTGTCGGTGTCGTTGCCGAGCGAGATGGCCTTGCGTGGACCTATCCGTGATTTTGTGGGCGAGGCATATCATGAAGGATGAAAATCATGGATATGCCAATCATGAAGAAGAAACGCACCGTCGCTTCTCAGGCAGCGGCCCGCGGGCCGCTGCCTGAACTGCCTGAAGGGCTGCTCGATGAACTGGTGAAGGGCCCGATGACGCCCGGCGAGGTTCAGGACCTGATGCTGGCGTTCAACAAGGCGCTGATCGAGCGGGCGATGGGTGCCGAGATGAACATGCATCTGGGCTACCATGCGGGCCAGTCCAAGCCATCGGGCCAGACCAATGAACGCAACGGCGCCAGCGGCAAGACGGTCATCACCGAGCGCGGCCCGGTCAGAGTCGATCTGCCGCGCGATCGCGACGGCAGCTTCGAGCCGATCCTGATTCCCAAACACGAACGGCGTTTCACGGGCTTCGACGAGCGCATTATCGCGATGTACGCCCGGGGCATGAGCGTGCGCGAGATTCAGGCCTTTCTGGCCGAGAGCTACGGCACCGAGGTGTCGCCCGATTTCATCAGCTCGGTCACCGACGAGGTGATGGCCGAAACGCTCGCCTGGCAGAGCCGTCCACTCGAACCGATGTATCCGGTGGTGTTCTTCGATGCCCTGCGCGTGAAAATCCGTGGCGACGGCGTGGTAAGCAACAAGGCGGTGTATCTGGCGCTGGGCATCCAGGCCGACGGTCAGCGTGATGTACTCGGCCTGTGGATCGAACAGACCGAAGGCGCGAAGTTCTGGCTCAAGGTGTTCAATGAACTCAAGACCCGGGGCTGTCAGGACATCCTGATTGCGGTGGTCGACGGCCTGAAGGGCCTGGCCGAGGCGATCGGCACGGCGTACCCACGCACGGCCGTGCAGACCTGCATCGTGCACCTGATCCGCAACAGTCTGGAATACGCCAGTTACAAGGACCGCAAGAGCGTCGCCGCAGCGCTGCGGCCGATCTATGCAGCCGCGAGCGAACAGGCCGCGCAGCAGGCCCTGGACGACTTCGCCGAAGGGCCATGGGGAACGAAGTATCCGACCATCGTGCAGTCGTGGCGGCGAGCGTGGGAGAACGTCACGCCGTTCTTTGTGTTCCCGCCGGACATACGCCGGGTCGTCTACACCACGAACGCCATTGAGAGTTTGAACATGCAGCTACGCAAGATCATCAAGACCCGCGGCCACTTCCCCAACGACGAGGCCGCCATCAAGCTGCTCTGGCTGGCGCTGCGTAACGTGCTTGCCAAATCTGTGCGAACGACATTCGACTGGTCGTCCGCCATGAACCAGTTCGCTATTCTGTTTGGTGAGCGCTTTACTCAGGCACACGGTTAATTCCGCTAACCGCCTCACACACAAAAATACGGACAGGTTCCCTTGCGTACGCAGTCTGCATAGTTGCTGGTCGTAAGCAGACAATCCATGGCAGACCACAGGCAATCCACTACGTATCCTGAGCCGCGGAACGGTCCGCCTTTCGCGTCAAGTATGAGGCCGAGTTCGGAGGCAAACTCGCCCCTACTGAATCGTCGGACCAGTTCTGCCTCCGCTTTCTGCAGACCATCCTTCACCTGGCCGCCCTCCAGAACGTATGAGGCAGTCAGGGTGTACAGCGCACAACATAGCTGCGACCGTATATGGCCGTGGGTCACAACGCCCTGCCGCATCGCTAACTCGACGACCTCATCCAGCGAGCTCGCAGCGAATACGGCCGGCAGACACCGCATCAGCGCGCCATTCCCGTTGTCCCGCTCACCGCCCGGACCCGCCTGGCTTGCATCGACGCCCTTTTGCAACGCGCCGAGAGCTCGTCTGGTCTGAATGCCCACGTCGAACACCTTGCCGTCAGGGGTCATGTGCCCAGTCTCGTACCATGCGAGCAACTGACTGGCGAAATCCACGAGGCTCAAGGATGCATCCGGACGCAGGCTGTCCAACAAGCACAACGCTTGCGCGCCGTCATCACTCCAGGTGCCAATGGGAACACCTGAATGCGCACGTCGAAACCCTTTCGGTGGCTCCATCTCGATTTCGTGCTCGTCCGGTATTTCGGAAGCGTCGTGAAACTCGTACGGAACTCCGAGCGCGTCGCCAACCAACAAGCCGTAGAGGCCGCCGCGGATGCGTTCGGAACGCTCCAGATTACGATTGGTCATGCTGGTCTCCATTGTTACTGCGTGGGGAAGGGAACATTGGCCCCGGTGTGGCAGATGGATTCGCCTCGCCCCGTCGCGGGCATCTTTTCTAATAAGTACCGTCATGCGGCCTCTTGTATTGCCTTCATGGTTACTTCACGTGTCACGACTGGGGCTCTGGCTCCTTCGTCCTTTCCGGCTCAGCCACAGCCACGCTCGCATCCTCTTGCTCAAGCAGCCCTAACGCTGCTGCCAAATCCCCTTCCGGCACCCGACACCCCGGGCAAAAGACGGCGATTTCCTTCTCGTCGAGTATGCGCATTGATGCCAGCCACGGCTGCGACACATCCTCCATCTCGCCAATGTAGAGCGTGTAGTGCGGCTGGGTTCGGTCCACCGGCTTCCGGCAATCACAGCACGTTGCGACCAAGTGCAGCGGCTGGTAAAGCGGATGGAGCCCCTCTGTAATCGGCTCCTCCATGGCCTCCCAACATTCTTGTCCGCAGAAGGTCATCTCCTGTAGTTCATACAGGACAGTAATGGTTTTCGTCTCGCCGTCGAGCGACACCTTTTGGGTACGGGTGTAGAAATTGTGAATGCGGGAGCCCAGTTGCTCCCCGCAGACGTGGCAACGGCCCAATTGCATGACTCTCGTTATTCCTTGCGCTCAGCAAGAGCTCCAGCAGTCCTGAAGTAGCTCCCGCCATAGAAGTGCCACGGCCGTGAATGAAGGAGCTCCAAAACATCCTTGGTTGAATGAATCTGAGCAAGCTCAGCGTCAGTTACCGGCGCCAGATGCCAACGGCCGGACTCGCTAAATGCAGGACAATCGTTCTAATGCCGCAGCCATTTCATGCCACACCATGAGCAGCGGGACAGCTCAACGTCGCCAGCCGTCACGTCAGTATTCAATCTGTCGCCTTCGGGCAGCAGCATTCTGATGCCGTAATCAAGCGGCAAAGTCATGCACTTGCAGTCAGTTCTCTCAACCATCTTTGTCTGCTGTTGGCTGCGGTGGGCACGAACTTACTTGGCCAGCGCCTCTTTGCCGGCACGATACGACTCGTCGAACAGTGTTTCCAGCCCCGGATGAGCGCCGCGCAGCCCATCGACGACAGCCTTCGCCCAATCGAAATATTCCTGCTTCCGCTCAAGAGGCCAATCCGCCGGAGGATTCTGCGCGACGTCCCGCAGGTTGCAAATCTTGTCGGCCAGCTTGACAAGCTTGGCACGGCTGCTGATATGAGCGGCGTGTTCGACCTGCAGGCGCTTGCGCTCCGCTTTCGGGAGGGTTTTGTCATCGGTGACCTCCATGACGAGGTCTGCCAAGTCTTTGCCGAACAGGTGCAGCAGTTCCTGCTCGGTGGTCTCCGTGTCTTCAATGGTGTCATGCAGGACCGCAGCCATCAGAACGCGCTCGTCCTCGATGTCACCCTCGTTAGCCAATACGTTAGCCAGTGCGATGGGATGGTTAATGTACGGGGACGCCTCAGCGTCTTTACGTCGCTGATTGCGATGCTTGTCTGCGGCAAAACCAACTGCCTTAACGAGATTTTTCACGATTTTGTCCTTTGACGCTAAAACGCCGCTGATTGCGATTCGACACGACTGGTGCCCAGCCCTCCACGAGCTAAGTCACTGGTCCCAACGCCGCCTCAGCGTCGCAATCTTCGCGTCCGCCCGGAGCGGCCTCCCGTCTGGTCCGCATAGCGCAACGGAGCCCTCTGGCAAGCCGAAGACCGTCTCGATTTGCCTTCTGATGCTGCCAATACTGGCGTCGGCACGAGCAGCCCGATATCGCGCAGGAGACTCAATTCTTAATCCTTTCAGGTCGACCGCGTCCTCGTCGAAGCCATCAGATAGGTCCTGTTTGTTGCCAGTATCGCTTGCTAATGTAGGTTCCGCTGGGTCGGTACTTGAGCTGGTCGGGAAATCAACTGAGCACCAGGTCACAGCGTCCTCTGGCACCCATAGAGCACCGTCTTCGAGGTGATACGCCATCACAGAATCACGAGTGGAGATGTAGTCACTGAACCGAATACGGACGCCGGGAACCCGGGAAAACTCCGACTGAAGACTCTGCAGGACCGACATTGGCCCAACCACGCCAATGAAGTCCGAATTGGTCATCGCGTGGAAATTGAAGCTTACATTCGCGTGAACGTCTATTGTGGCCCGCGTCTGAGTGTCGCCGTTTGCGAGCGACGCCAACGTCCGCCGTATCGTACGCATCCTGTCGATGTCTGCAATGCTATCTGTATCGATTTCGATTGTCGGAATCGGGTCAGAGGTCTTTCCGAAATTGAGCTGGCTTGCTGGCTTCGTCGTCACGTTTTCTCTCGCAATTTGCAATTTACCAGTGCACCAGCGAGGCGCTGCGGGGGCTCATGCGCTGGCGCGGCAGAACTGTTAACTCACTAATGTGATTAACTGTTACGACATATCTGCCAAATACTTTAGTCAGCTGACACAGTTCGAGCAGTTGTTCAGCGGGATAAATGCGAAGTTCCGTGCCGCGCCTCCTCGCTTCACTGCCTCGTGACGTTAGTACGTGTATCGAAAACCTAGCAACTAATAGTGCAAATCAGTTCAAAACGCATAGGACGTACCCAGAAGGCAGCCGCCCTCTACAATGCGTGACAATTTCATGAGGTCCAAGGCTCTATCACCACCGAGGGTCGCAATCGATGCTGCCAGTTTCTATACAAAACCATTCTGCATAACGGGTCTCAAATTCGAGAGCAGTCGCCACGTGCCTCACAAACTCTTCCCCAGACATTGAATAGACATCGCCACAAACCAAGATGCTCAAACGGACGCCGCTACGTCTAGCTTGGGCAAGGCGAATATCCACCTGTTCAAGCGTCGACATTACAATCGAAGCCACCTTCGTCGCAAGAACGCGGCCGAGACCGATACCTCGATATTGCGCGTCAAGCCAGACCTCGTTGATATCCGCCTCGACCTCGTCGACAGCGACTCGAACGGAAAAGGTACAGTAGCCCACGGGCTCCAGACTTTCAGCAACAATTAGGCGGTACCAGACATACGCCGTAGCGCTACACCCGCCAAGGCCATCGCTGGATGTGTTCTCAATCCAGGAAACGGTCCCACAATCGCGTCCAAGACCATGACCCGCGAGCGGCGAATAACGAGCGGTTCCCCGACTCCGCTTGGCATCCGCCCGGACCTTCTTTCGCAGGACCGGCAGGACATACTGCAATCCTTGAGCTTTCGGCGGCTCGACATAGATGGCATTCCACGCGTAGTCTCGCTGATACGGCGGGATTTCTAAACTCTTGCCAGTGAAGAAGTGCTCGATTGTTCTTGTGCTCACAATTGCCTCAGGACTTTTCTATCAGCGGTCACATTTGACCGAGTTGGAGCATGTATCCAACTCTTGGCTCAGCGCTGGAGCCAGACGAGCGCAAAATGCTCTACGTAAGATTCCAGCTCATCTTCTGATAACGACCGACCGGGCACGGACTTTAGACCATGTCGCCCAAATTCTTAGTCGGAAACGCGGCGGTGGTTCAGGGATGCGTCCCGGTTCAGGCTGTCCAAAAGGCAAAGCGCCTGCGCGCAATCGTCGCTCCACGTACCAATTGGGACGCCGGAATGGGCGCGTCGAAACCCTTTCGGCGGCGACATTTCGATGTCCAGCTCGTCAGGAATCTCGAACGGGCGGTGAAACTCGTATGGGACTCCGAGCGCATCACCCACCAAGAGACCGTATTCGATGCTCATTTTTAACCCCGTCGTGTGGTTGTGTTCTGATGGACGTAGGTTAGGTTAGGTCAAGACAGGGACATTTTATGTCCCTTGGCGCAAGCGGGCCCGGCATGCTCCCGGCGAATACGTATTGAGAGACATTTTGTCCCTGACGCACCTAGAATGTCGCCGGCAGGCTCGGGACCTGCACGAACCAGAACGGCTAAAGAACGAGAGCAAGAGATAAATGAGCAATAGCCTTGACGAAGCAATCCTGCGCATCCTTCCTACGGAACGGGACGCAACACCCTGGATGGCAACGCCTGATGTCATTCGCCAGCTCGAAGAGCGCGGGCATCGCATCGAGTACGCAAGAAAAGTGCGACGCCGGCTCGAAGCGCTGCAGGGCAATAAGATGGTCATCTCGACCTCGGGCGGCCGCGAAATCCTCTGGCAGCGCAAACCGTGGCTGCAAGGTGCGCGCGACAACGTAAACCTGATGGCGGCTGCTGAAGCCGTCGCTTTTCACATCCTGCAGCAATTTGCCGGCAACAAGCTGCCGGATGCCGTCACGAGAGACATTGAGCCACTCTTCAAAGCTGCGGAGCTGCGCCTGTCGCAGGAGAAGGTCGACAATCGTATCTATCGGGCCTGGCCAGACAAGGTTGATTCGGTCGATGGCACGTTTGCGCTGATTCGGCCAAGGATGCGCGAAGGCATTTTCCAGGTCATCGCAACGGCGGCCTTCTTCGAACGGGAAGTGAACGTGAAGTATCGGCCAGCGGGCAAGTCCGAGGGTGACGAACTGCCGACCAAACCGCTCTGGCCGCTTGCCCTTGTGGAGTCCGCGGGCGTCATGTACATGGTCGCGCAGGACCCCTCGTTCGTGCCGCGCCCGGAGAAAGGCAAACTTCAGGTGCTGCGAAGCCTCTTCAGGATTGACCGCATCCTTGAGGCAGCCGAATCCGGCAAGGTGTTCGAGTATCCTGAAGACTTCAGGCTTCGCACTTACATCGAGAACGAACAGGCATTCAACTTTCTGACCGAACCCTCCGTTCGTCTGTGCATCGCTTTTGACGGCAATGCAGGCAGCCATCTGAAAGAGTCGCCGATGTCTCTCGACCAGGAGTTCGACACACTGCCCGACGGGCGCCTCGTGGTTTCCGGCACGGTTATCCCAAGCCTGAAGCTGCGCTGGTGGCTGCGCTCGTTTGGCGCCAATGTGGAAATCCTCGAACCTGCGTCGCTACGCGCCGAGTTCGCCGCCGACTGCCGCAAGCTCGCTGAGCGGTACCAGTAACGATGCTCGTCTAGACCTCCCCTGCCCATGCATGCGCATTTCAGGGCGCACGCATGGGCGACGTATGGCGCGCCGCTCCGTGTCACTGCTTCGCTTTCTTTGCCGCCTTCCCTCTTCCCTCTTCCCTCTTCCCTCTTCCCTCTTCCCTCTTCCCTCTTCCCTCTTTCCTCTTCCCTCTTTTCGCCGTTCGTAAGCCGCCGCGAAACTCGCGGATACGTACCTGTGCGTATTGCCGCGAGGCGCGGTCAGAAAAGTACTTCTCCACGAAGACAGGAAGTGTCTCTGTCGCTCGAGAGAATGGCTTTGTTGCGAATCGATAAGAGCGGAAGAACCGGATGAAGACGAAGGCCGCAAAAGCCGCGCAAGCGGCAAGTCCGTACACGGGGAAGAATGTTGACGAAGCGATTACTCATCTGGAGCGGGTCCTGGCGCTACGCGACGCGACGACAGTGCTCGGACCGGACTACTGGCGTGCGAGAGTGACGCAGATAGCAACGAGCCATGGACTGACCCCAGGGCAGCGGGCGCGAGTGGCACGTTTGCCTTATTTGCTGGATAGCGTCCGGAATCCAGGATTCGTCGGATGTCTTGCGGCGTCGTACCCGGATTCAAGCGTACAGCCAGTGGCATCGTTCAGGGCAACATAGAACCGCCGTCTGCCAAATCAACCATCCATTCACGTAGTACGGATTTTTTAGGACATGAAATGTCCCAATTCGGGTGAACGATATCGGCGACGACGTCGTCTCGAGAAGCAAGCGGCGCATGAATGGTAGTTCCGTGAAGCACTGCACAACGGGAAAGCAAATGGCAGATTTACAGTTCGATAAACGGCGGCTCGCAGACTTGACCGCTCAAGGTGTAGCTCAGCCGCTACAGCCGACGCTTGCAGAATCAATGACGCGCCCCGAATGCGGCGCGGAAGTATCAACCGACTTATCGGGGAACCTCAAATGACCATCGTCTACCATCCCAAGCCTGATGACGCGGGTCGACCCGTCGTGCTCAGAAACCCGAGCAAGCCCACCCCGCCCAAGACCTGGGAAGACCCATGCTCGGTCGCGTCCGTCATCCCCGGCGGAAACATGCCGGCCCAGATAAACGGGATTCCGTTCGCCGAATGGTCAGGTGTGCCAGAGTCATCGGCCGCGTGGAACGATGTAGTCGGGCAAGCCGCCATTGTCGAGCCACAATTTGATTGCCCCAAGGGTAAAGCAGAGGCGGCGGGCGTGGTCGTTTGCGAACCAGACGGACGGGTTTGGCTGGTCGCTCCGTCCAACGGCTACGCCGGATATCACTCAACCTTCCCTAAGGGCCGCGTCGAGAAAGGCATCAGCCGGCAAGCGAACGCCATCCGCGAAGCATTTGAGGAAGCCGGCCTGCAGGTCGCCATTACCGCATTCCTTGCCGACTCAAACCGCTCCTTAACTTACACGCGATATTATCTGGCACGCCGCGTCGGTGGCACGCCGGCCGCGATGGGGTGGGAATCGCAAGCTGTGCATCTGGTCCCGCGCGACAAACTGGGCCAGCTCCTGAACCACGCCAACGATAAACCACTCATTGACGCGCTCGAGAAGGCCTGCGTCGACCTCGGTAAACAACTTTGTGCAGTACCGACCATCGACCACCAACTCACCCGCATGGATATTCTGCGCACCGGTTCGCTGACCTCGGTGGCCCGAATCATCGCAACGGTGGCTGGATTTCGCACGACGTTCGGCGCGTGGCCAACGCATATCGAGATACCCGTCCTCATGGCGGAAGCCATCCGGGAACAAGTGCTCACTCCGCTCGGCTGGCGCATGCTGACGAAGAAACTTCACATCGTGCACGGGTATGAGGGCTCCGTCGTTGCAACCGACGGAGCGCACCAAGCCTTCGAGTACAACAGCGCGAACGCAACCTCTTCCCCTGGCATCGCCGCCGACGCGTGGCTCTGGGGCTTCGCCCTCCTCTGAACGTCTGGATGCTCCTGTGTGGGTATTCCTTACTGCCGCGTTTCTTTCCATCGTCGATAAGGATGGCGATGGCACGACGTTGCTGGTCCGTACACGCCGCGCCGGCGAGATAAACGGGCGTTTCCGGAAGCCAACGTGATAACGGGCAGCGGCACTGATGCTGCCGAAACTATTGTCACTATTGGGCAGCCGCGCACGCATCAACCACCGCAGATAACCACGGGGCAAGGAAGACCGAGCCCCCCGGCCACGTTTTCGCACTATTCGCAGCTTTGGTTATGGCCTGCACTGGCCGATTCAATATAAAGACATCAGATGTCTCAATGCACAACGAGAATAGGCCATCATCAGCCAGCAAGTTTTTTGGGCGGCCGTGTGCTGACGCACCAACGTTATAGCGCGTTGGCGGCGCCATAACGCGCACGTATTGATGCCGCGTGACACAGGAATGCGAGCGACTTGTCGTCGTCGCGAACTGACGTCCACGGCGCAGCTGACGGCCGCATATCGGGGGCAGTTTGAAAGACCACAAGAACCTGAGGGAACCGGATGAAAACCAATACCAAAGGACGAGGCACCGTCCAAAGTCCTTACACAGCCAAAAATGTTGACGCCGCAATCGCTCACCTCGAACGGGTGTTATCGTCAGAAGGAGCCCGTTCCTTGTTCGGTCAAACCTACTGGCGTGTCCGGGTCATCCAGGTGAGCGCCACACCAGGACTGGTGCATACGCAACGAGTGCGGCTGCAGCGACTGCTGGACCTACTTGCGGACGCCGCAAGTAGGTCACCGCATCAAAACCACGCGTGTGAAAGCGCTGCTGCAGGATAGGTGCATATTTGATGTGCATTGTCTTCGTTCCTTCACCGGCCGGACGGCAGCAGCGATAGCTGGGGGTTGCCGACGCAGGTCATCGTTCGCTCATGTGCACCGAGCCAGCGGCTGGCGGCCCTTGCGAGCCTACTGCGGGTACGCAACCATAGGCCGAGGCCAGCGAGGCCCCTGGAGGTCGCGGGAGACCCGACAAAAATAGTCACCGTGGTTGTAGCAGATTGGTTCGCGCCCAGGACGGCCACCAACGCAGTCACAGACCATTGCTGTACCTGCGGCTAGTTGTCTCGGGCATTGTAAAACCCCAGTTGGCCACGAACGCCTGCGTCGGGAAGACGCCGCGGGCAATGGACTGAGTGACCCGACTCCGGACGAAGCGTACCTGTCCGACATCATCAGACGGCGCACGACCGAAAGGCTGGTTGCGCAAAACTCTTTCCGGTCTGAGAGAGTTCTTTGGCGCCGAAGGCGTCCCGCGGCAAAGGGCGGTGCAACGCACCGCAAAGGAAGACTGGCGTCGACTGAGGGTCGCGCCTGTCTCCCCTCTCGCATAAGACCTTATTCTTTCTTTAGAAAGAATAGAGTGAGCTTGGAAAAAACCCGGCAACGTCTTGTGCGACAAGGCTCAGAGCATATCGCCCCGTTCACGCAATGCCCGGCTCTGTTCACCAAATGACGCGTCATTACGTGAACGCGCAACCGGTTTAGAAGCACGCTTAACAGGCCTGCTGGTCGTTCAGAGCTACCAGCTCAGACAAAGCACAACGGTCCTCACATACACAAAGCTGATATGTCCACGCCGGCGTTCGAGCTCTGGCGGCTCGAGGTCGCCACGTGTACCGCGACCGCCCTGTCCTTGTCTGATGCGGCAATTCCTTGGTTGACGCGTTTCTTCGGCTGCCAGTCTGTTGACCATCGCACGATTCGCACGGTGCCAAGCACCCCGGGCACCTGCTTGATGGTCCAACCCTTGATGCTTCCGAGTTGCTGCAATGCGTCGCGGATTTCCTGCCGGCGTCTGCGGACGGTGGCATCGGCCACGTCACCTCCTGACCAGACGTACACAGCGAGCGTATCCAGCTTGAACTGCATGGTATCCCCGGGCCGCATGCGAACCGAGAGACTGCAATGCAATGCCCGAGCGCAGTCCGTCGTGAGTGACAGACGCTGCCCTAGGGAGACGGGCGAAAACTGACCACCAAACAACACTTCGGCGAGCCGCCAGTTCAGCACCACGTCAACGCCGGCGCTGTCGCTGCGGCGCCAGGCTAGCAGTCGCGAGGAAATCTGCTTGTCTTTCTCGGCAGACATCCAGACCGTCACCTCGCACAGGCGTTCAAGCTCGCGCCGAATCTGACGGGATGCGCTCCCGCCGGTCGCTTCCCGTCCAAGCCTGCGGCACAACTCCGCGAAGCTCACACGAAGACTTACGACAGGAGGCCTTCTTGTTTCGTCACTGGGATACAGTGCGTCCTCCATCATCGCGATACGAGCGCCATGCCCTTTCTCGTCAACCTGCTCTTGCGCGAGTTCAAGCAATACCAGCATCAGAGTTTGTTCGGAAATGCCGAGTCTGTCCGGGCCGCGCCAGCGCCATGTCAGCCCGGCAAACTCGCACGTAATATCCAGCTTGGGCCGCGGGCCATTCGGCAGTGAACAAAATACGCCCGCGGTGGCAAGCGCCGTGTCATAGCGGACAAGGCGAACTTCAATGAACGTCCCAGGTCCAGTCATCGCATCGCCCGGGATGCTCTGGTACGCCGCCACGCGCCTGCATTCGACGGTGCGCCTTCCCATTGCATGAGCGCCCCCGTGTCCCGGACCTTTCGCAAAACGACCGGCTCTATCGGCTCCATGTAATTGGACTTGGAAATATCGAATCGCACGAAGTACCTGCGCTCGTCCGGCGCAACTCCCAGTTTATCGGCGAACGACTCGGAAAGTCCCGACAGGTTTGCCTGCCAACGCACGCCATCGGTCAACGCGGACGAGCCACGAGACGCTGTCGCCTGGTCGCCGGTACCGCTCAACGTCGAGTTGCGGTTGGTGTGATGAGCGAGCAGCACGGCGGCGCCGGTCTTTTTGGCTATGCGCTGAAATGCGTCAACCACCGCGGTCATATGACCGCTGTCATTCTCGTCGCCGTCATGGAAACGCCGCAGCGGGTCCGCAATAATCAGTCGAGCATCCTGACACTGTTCAAGCATCTGCTTGTAGCCGGCGCCATCGGTTCCGTCAGCGTCGATGCACAGCAGCCGTCCCTCCCCGCCCAGCGGATACATGAAGAGATTGTGGACGAGGCTATTGACGACGGCCAGCCGGCTGTCGCGGTCATTCGTCTGCAACCCGGCAAGCAGCTGCTGAGCTGCCCCGTGAAGACGATGGTGCATCACGGCTCGCGTCTCTTCCGCGAGAAAGGTCACGACCTTGGCTGGCTTCGATACCGGACACTCCATCAGCGCTCCGGCCAGCACCGGCTGGCCGGAGGCAATCGCCAACGCGATTTGCGTCAGAAGCATGCTTTTGCCCGTTCCGCCCGGCGCTGCGACGACACCAACGGAGCCGGCCAGCAACCCCGGCAAAACGTGGTCGAGCGCAGGCGGAGGCGTGGTGAGGGTCTGCCGGATATGGCGAGCCAACGCCGTGTTTGGCGTGGTGCTTCCGCAGCGTTCGCAGTTCCGCCTCCAGGTACGGGTGCAACGGTATCTCCCCGGCGCCGCCACGACCGGAATTCACTGCGCTATCCGAGATGCGATACGTAGGCGCCCCCTCACCTTCCAGTTTCAGAAGGGACCACTCCATCACACGAGCGAAACTCGGGCGAAAACCAGTGAAAAGAAGCGTGTAATAGTACGCACGCGGATAAGGGTCCAGCATGTCAATCGCCTCGAACAGACCGGGCAATACTGCGGTGCATATATGGCGCTGACCATATGCAACGGTCGGCGTCACGGGTATGCGCATGCCCGCCGCAGGATTTGATGGCAGTCCCACGTAGTTAGCCAGCTCCCGAACTATTCTGACAAGTTGCCGGGATGATGACGTCGTTCCGTATTTGTTGGTGATACTCTCGCACGTTGCTTTCAGCCACGCGGCCGTCAGCAAATGCAACGGTTTGTCAAGCCATTCGCTCGTGTGCCTCCTGAGCATCCGCTCGTATTTTTTCAACGTGGAATCCGTCAGATGGCTGTCCCTGCCCCATCCCACGAAAGCCTGCCAAAGCGTTTGTTCCGACACATCCGTCACGTCTCTAACGCCCGTTGCGGCTATCTCAGCAATTACCCGGGCGCACGCAACACGAGCCGCTTCGAGGTCCATCGCCGGGTACTCGCCTAGCATGCGTTGAATACGTCTGTTGCGCGAGTTTTTGCGTTCCACCCACCAGACTTGCTTTCCGGTGGGCGAGACCCGAAGGAACAGCCCGTTCTTCATTGCGGCATCTCGATAGATGACGCCGTATGGTCTAGCGCCACGATTAAGGGCTGCGACGTTGCCCAGAGTGATTGTCGACACCGTCATGCTGTTTTCCCAAAATTGGGCGCCGCGCGAGCAGTGTCGCGAGAGCCATATGGTTATCTTCAACTGACTCGCATGAACGCGAGGCGAGATGCAATTCTGGAAAGAAAGTTGATGTCTTGCGATATGAATCGCGCGAGAGTTGTGACTGCAGTCACAAAACACAGCAAAAAGGCATGGAGGCTCAATCAAGGTTACCGCGAGGCGGCGCGCGATTGACGTCGCCCGATGTCCGGCGTGATTTACGTTTGTGTAGTGTTTGCTGCACCGGAGAACAGTGAGAGGAGCGCTCAAATTCGAGCCGAACATACTATGCGTTGTGGCAATTCGTGAGCAAGTTGACAAGGCTTTCGAACTGGACACCACCAAAGATGCGCCGTAGACGTCGTACTCGATAACGAGAGTGTGGGTACTCCACCCCGCCTAATTCACAAAGACGTCTAAACGCTCCCGCATCCTGACCTGTGAACTGCGACTACCGATTGCGCATGCCCGCGCGGTCTTGGCTGAAAGATGCACGCGCCGTGGCCGCTAACAGGTGCAGCCACCGACTTCTGATTCATGCAGTTTCACGCAAGCGGTCGAAATAGCGCTTACAACGCATCAAGCTCTCAGCGAGCTCGTGAAGAGGCCGTAATGGTCGATTATCCATTTTCGAATCTCCGCAGTCGGCCACGCAGTAGTGCGTTCGGAGAGCTTTACCGGTTGCGGAAAGGTGCCGTCCTTTACGCGTCGCCAGAGGGTGGCACGTGAAAACGGCAGCAATCCCGCAATCTGCTTTTTTGCATCGCCGACAAGCTGCTTTTCCCGGAGAAAGGCGGTTTTTTCGAGAAGGTCAGGAAGTTCAAGGGTCATCGTTGGGGACCGTTAGTGAGTTTCGGTCCAACGTGTAGAAACGGCCTGAGACGATTTGGGCCGTTTTCAGGTCGAGCGTGGGATGATATTTAGTTATTGAGATTAATTTTTGATAGTTATTTACAGCTCGTCATGTGCCTCTTCTGCGGACACCCTGAGCTTGTCGAGGTAGTCCGACCAAGCCTGCATCATCTCCCGTCGTCCATCCAGGTGGGCGGTTCTGTTATATGCGCGCCCATTCGCGTCGCGCACCATGTGCGCAAGCTGATGTTCTATCCAATCGACGCGAAATCGCAGCCGTTCATCGAGCACGGTACGGGCCATGGCCCGGAAGCCATGTCCTGTGATGTCGTCCTTGGTTGAGTACCCCATGCTACGGAGTGCCTTGTTGACGGTATTGTCGGATATGGTGCTCCGTGGATTCCGCCCCCTGAACACGAAGACTCCGTCGCCCGTCAATGGATGAAGCTCCCGAAGAATGTCCACAACTTGAGTTGACAACGGCACGATGTGCGGCCTCTTCATCTTCATGCGCTCGCTAGGGACCTCCCACGTGGCATCGTCCAGGTCGAACTCCCGCCACTCGGCAAGCCGAAGCTCTACTGGTCGAAGAAAAACGTGAGGAGCAATCCGCAAGCAACATTGAACCTCGAACGTACCCCTATAGGCATACATATCGCGAAGCAGCGGGCCAATCTCTTCCGGGTTGGTGATGCTGGCAAAATGCTCTTCCTTCCAGGGCGTCAACGCGCCTTTGAGGTCGACCGTGACGTCGCGTTCCGCTCGGCCCGTCGCGACTGCGTAGCGGAAAACCTGACCACAATTCTGCTTCGCCCTGTGCGCGGTCTCGACAACGCGGGCCTCGATTCGCTGCAAAACCTTCAAGAGCTCAAAGGGTTTGATTTCACCTATCGGTCGCGTACCCAGCCAAGGAAAAACATCGCGCTCGAAGCGACGGATAACTTTCTCGGCGTGGCTGTCTTCCCAGACCTTCTTCTGTTTTTCAAGCCATTCGCGGGTCACGACCTCGAAGCTGTTTGCACTGGCATCGGCCTTTGCCTGCTTCTGAGCTTTGCGATGAACGCTCGGGTCGACCCCGTCGGCGACCAGCTTTCGTGCGTCGTCACGTTTCTCACGCGCCTTCTGAAGGCCGACATCCGGATAGACGCCGAGTGACAGGCGCTTCTCCTTGCCATCGATTCGGTACTTGAACCGCCACCACTTGCTACCGGTGGGAGTGACCTCGAGATAGAGCCCGCGTTCGTCGGAAATCTTGTAAAGTTTTTCCCGTGGCTTGGCCTGCTTGACTTTGGTGTCGGTGAGCAACATCTGGGGGCAACTCCTTCGCGTATTGGCCGGTTGCCCTCAATGTTGCCCCCTGCTGCCCCAAGATGACAAGATGCGGCATGAGACAATCAGAGACAAAGAAAAAGCCGCGAACCCAGTAGATTCGCGGCTTTCGAGATGTTGCGTGACGCTGTGAGACAATTAGGTGGTGGAGAGGAGGAGGATCGAACTCCCGACCTTCGCATTGCGAACGCGACGCTCTCCCAGCTGAGCTACCCCCCCACTGCTTGCAAATTCTAGCACAATCTTCCGCAGACAAATCAACCGGAAAATCTTGCCAAAAATCAATCATTTACCCGCAGAAGCGGCGGGAGCACCGGCAAGAACCCACGCAACAACAGCGTGAATATCCGTGTTGCTCATAGCAGGATGAGAGGGCATCGGAATAGCCCCCCAAACCCCGGCCCCACCGTTCTTGACCTTCGCTTCGAGCCGAACAGGAGCGCCCTTATCGCCCTTATACCGAGCAGCGATATCCTTGAACGAAGGCCCGACGAGTTTGCGATCAACCGCGTGGCACCCCATACAAGCGTTATTGCGCGCAATACCGGGCCCATCCGCCAAAGCTGAACCCGGAGCGTCAGCAGCAACCGCAGCGCCAGAAAAAACAAAAGCAAAAAAACAAAAACCAACAGCAACAACCCTCATCGCGTCACCGGCGCAGAAGCATCAAGCGGCCGCGCACTCACCGAAGCATCGGGCACAGCACCAACAGTCGGCTCAGCGGAAGCAGGCGCTGGAGCAGCAGCCGTCGGCGTGCTAACCGCATTGCTACCAGCAGTAGCACGAGCCTGCCCAGGCTGAATGTACTGGAACACCTTCACGACCTGATCGACCCCAGGCACCGTGCTCGCCGCGTTGGCAGCAATACTGCCCTCATCCGGCGTCACGAGCCCCATCAGATAAACCACACCGCGCTCGCTAACCACCTTGAAGTTGTTCGCGGAGATGTCCTTATAAGCGATCAGCTCCGACTTCACCCGACCTTCAAGATACGTGTCATTCGTCCGCGTCGAAAACGAGCTAGCCGGCTGCACAGCAAGTTCATTGGCAATCGAATCGACGTTCGTAATCCCGCGCACGATCTGTTCGGCCTTCTGCTTCGAAGCCGCATCCGGCACTTCACCGGTAATCAGCACGCGCTGGTTGAACACGGCGACATTGATATGCGACGACTCAGGCAGGTTCTTCGTCAAATCCGACAACGCCTTGACCTGAATCTCGCGATCCTCGGTCTGCGACCCAACCGTGCGCCGATCGGTAGCGACGAGCGCCGTCCCACCCGCCGCGCCCGCGACCGCCAGCACGCAACCCTGCAGGCTCGCGGCCAGTCCGGTCGCGAGGCCGATCGTCAACGTGGTTCTCGTCAGCACGTTCCTGATGCGATATCCGCTCATCAACTCCCTCTCCTTCATCCTTCGATTTCAGTCGTCGCCCAGCAGCATCGCGTCGATGCCGTCGCACAGGCAGTGGATGGTCAACAAATGCACTTCCTGGATGCGCGCCGTGCGCTCGGACGGCACGCAGATATGGATGTCCATGTCGGTGAGCGCGTGATTCACCTGCCCGCCGCCCTTGCCCGTCAACGCGACGACGATCATCTCGCGTTCGTGTGCATCCTCGATGGCGGCCAGCACGTTCGCCGATTCGCCGGAACTGGTGATCGCGAGCAGGATGTCGCCGGGCTGGCCGAGCGCGCGCACTTGCTTCGCAAATACCTGGTTGTAGGCGTAGTCGTTGGCGACGGCGGTGAGCACCGAGGCGTCGGTGGTCAGTGCGAGCGCGGGCAGGCCCGGGCGTTCGCGTTCGAAGCGGCCGATCAGTTCGGCCGCGAAATGCTGGGCGTCGGCGGCGGATCCGCCGTTGCCGCACGCGAGGATCTTGTTGCCGTTCGCGAGTGCGGCGAACATCGTGTCGACCGCTGCCGCGATCGGCACGGACAGGGTTTCCAGTGCTTCGAGTTTCACTGCCGCGCTGTCGCGGAAGTGCTGTTGGATGCGTTCGACTGACATCGATCTCTATCTGTACTGCGTTGTAACGCGGAATTTCAGCGGCGATGCCGCATCTTTATTGCCCGCAAGTGTAGCGCACTCGCGGCCAATCGCCGACGCATCAACGGTCATCTGCTCGGAATGCGTCGCGTATCCACTCGAGCCGGCCGCCTTCGAACGCGATCACGTCGAAGCGGCACGCCGGCGGCGCGCCCGCGCGCGTCGCCAAAAAATGCTGCGCGGCGCACAACAGTCGCCGGCGTTTGTGCCAGCCGACGCTGGCGGCCGCGCCGCCGTGGCGTCGTCGCGAGCGCGCCCGTACTTCGACAAATACCAATCCGCCGTCGATGTCGCGCATCACCAGATCCAGTTCGCCGCCCCGGCAGCGCACGTTGCGCGCGACGAGGCGAAGCCTCTGGCGCTGCAGGTATTCGAGCGCGCGCGTTTCGAATTCGGCACCGATGGCATTCGACCCGCTTTGCGCACGCGAGTTGCCGGCGCGCGGCGCGTCGTCCCCCGCGTGGCACAATATCGGCCTCCTTCCTTGCGCTTGCGCGTTCCGACTCATGACGTCCCTCTTCGAACTCGCCCAGGCGCAGCACTATCCGGCTGCGACGCTTTACGTCGTGGCCACGCCGATCGGCAACATGGCCGACATCACGCTGCGCGCGCTGCACGTGCTGGGTCTGGTCGACCGCATCGCGGCCGAGGACACGCGCAACACCGGCCAGTTGCTCACGCGCTACGGCATCTCGAAGCCGCTCGTCGCGGTGCACGAGCACAACGAGCGTGAGGCGGCCGCTCGCGTGATCGAGTTTCTGCAGGCGGGCGAGCGCGTTGCCTGTGTGTCCGATGCGGGCACGCCGGGCATCTCGGACCCGGGCGCGAAGCTCGTCGATGCCGTGCGCGCCGCCGGTTTCCAGGTGGTGCCGCTGCCAGGTCCCAGCGCGCTCGCGACGGCACTGAGCGCGGCAGGCGACTGGGTCAGCACCTTCACGTTCCTCGGCTTTTTGCCGCCCAAACCGAAGCAACGCGCAAGCGCGCTGCAAGCGCTCGCGTCGCATTCGCACACGATGGTGTTCTACGAGGCGCCGCACCGCATTGTCGAGACAGTCGAGGCGCTCGCGCAGGCGTTCGGCCCCGCGCGCCGGCTGCTGATCGCGCGCGAGTTGACCAAGTTACATGAGGCGTTGCATTGCTGCACCCTGGCCGAAGGGCCAGCGTGGCTCGCGGCCGATGCCAACCGGCAGCGCGGCGAGTTCGTGCTCGCGGTCGAGGGCGCGGCGGCGACGGAGTCGGAGGGGGCGGATCACGATGCGCTGTTGCGCATCCTGTTGCAGGAGTTGCCGGTGAAGGGCGCGGCCAAGGTTGCGGCGGCGCTGAGCGGTGCGTCGCGCAACACGTTGTATGCGCGCGCGCTGGCACTAAAGGGTGATGCCGAGGCCGATGACGCGTGAAAGCACGAAGGGGCCATCCATGGCCCCTGTCGATGCATGCGTCACAGTTGCTACCGCGTCACACGCGGCAGCAACCCTGAAACGTTACTGATTGTTAGCGGCGACCATTTCGGCCTGCTCAATCTTCGCTTCCTGGCGCGAAATTCCTTCGATCTGCACACGCGCCGTACCGGCATGCTGCACGCCGAGCACCTTGGCGGCGGCGTACGAGAGGTCGATCACGCGGCCCTTGGCGAAGGGTCCACGGTCGTTGATGCGCACGATGACCGATTTCGAGGTCGCCGGCACTGTCACACGGACGTAAGAACCCAATGGCAACGTACGGTGCGCTGCGGTGAGCGCGTTCATGTCGTAGCGTTCGCCATTGGCGGTGCGGCGGCCGTGGAAGAAGCGGCCGTACCACGAGGCGCGGCCGTTTTCGTGAAACGATGAAGCGTCCGGGCCGTCGTCGAGTGGCTGGGCGCTCGCGAGCGACTTGTCGCCCTCGCTGCCGGAGGCCGGCAGCGCCGCAAGCGCGGAGCCGTATGATGCGGGCGCGGTAAGCGCCGCGCCGTGCTGAGTCTTCGTTGCGTCCGCCTGACTCTGCGGACCAGGGGGCATCGCGCAGCCGGCCAGTACCGAAACGGCTGCGAGACTCCCCAATCGTCGTCGAGAAAGTCGAATATTCATAATCGTGCCTACAAAGCGAAGCCCTGCCGCGCGCATCGACGCGCGTTGGTGCATGGCTTCAGCGGTCACGAAAAATCAAAGGCGAACCGCTTGCGTTGTTGGCGCAAGTCCGTGCCGGATTTCCGATGCGGCTGGTGTGCCGCGACCGCTCAGTTATCTTTCACGTCTGGCGCAGCCTGTCCCCGGCAGCCTGACCAGACCCCAAACGCCGCCATCGAACATGGCAACCAGTTCTGGCGCGTCGCTCGAAGCGACGCACAGGAACGGCGGCGTAGGCCCCATCCAGCGTCACGGCAGCTAGGCCGTTGCAGGCGCGTGGCGCCTGGCTGGACAAGACGTGCGGTGCCGAACGAATCGACACCTGATTTGCCGTTGCGCCGGTCTCCCGGCTGCGTCGGCACTGCTTGACGGCGATGCTTTTGGACCCTTTTTAACGGGTCCACATCGCCCAGTGAAAGCACGTTTTTCGTGCGTGATGGGCCGCATTATACCCAAAAGTTATTCTTGTCACGGGCGGCCACGTCAAAAAGCCATGATTTTTCTCTATCGGCGTAACAAAGCCGTTCGTCCAGGCCCGCCGCGTCGGGCGTTTCGCGGCGCGGCGGGCAACTCCCCTCCCCGGTACAATCAGGTCTTTCGCGGCGCTTGTGCCGCTTCTTTTTTCGCGCTACTGCCCGCATGAAAGTCACGCTGATACCTGTCACGCCGTTCCAGCAAAACTGCTCGCTGCTCGTGTGCGAGGCCACCGGTCACGCCGCGGTCGTCGACCCGGGCGGCGATCTCGAGATGATCCAGGACGAGATCACGCGTCTCGGTGTGACGGTCGAAAAGGTCTTGCTCACGCACGGCCATATCGATCATTGCGCGGGGGCGAAGACGCTCGCCGATCACTACGGGGTGCCCATCGAGGGTCCGCATGAGGAGGAGCGTTTCTGGATCGACAAGTTGCCGGATCAGAGCGCCCGCTTCGGTTTTCCTGCTGCCGCTGCGTTCGAGCCCAACCGGTGGCTCGACGATGGCGACACGGTGCAGTTCGGCGATGAAGTGCTCGAGGTCTACCATTGCCCAGGGCATACGCCGGGCCACGTCGTGTTCTTCAGCCGCGAGCATCGGCTCGCGCTGGTCGGCGACGTGCTGTTCGCAGGCTCGATCGGCCGCACGGACTTTCCGCGCGGCAATCATGCCGACCTGGTCGGTTCGATCCGCGCCAAACTCTGGCCCTTGGGCGATGATGTTACTTTCGTCCCGGGGCACGGCCCCACTTCGACCTTCGGTGCGGAACGTCGTAGTAACCCTTACGTAGCAGACGGTGTACCTGGATGAGCAACGTGAGCAACGAGGAAATCTACGTCAGTACCGATGTCGAAGCGGACGGCCCGATCCCGGGGCCACATTCGATGCTGAGTTTCGCGTCGGCGGCCTATACCGCCGACAAGCAGCTCGTCGCCACTTTCTCGGCCAATCTCCAGCTGCTGGAGGGCGCGGCGCCCCATCCCGTGCAGGCGGCATGGTGGGAGACGCAGCCCGAGGCTTGGGCCGCCTGTCGTCAGGATTTGCAGGATCCGGCCAAGGCGCTGGTCGCCTATGTCGAGTGGGTCGAGGCGTTGCCGGGCAAGCCGGTATTCGTCGCGATGCCGGCGGGCTTCGACTTCACGTTCATGTTCTGGTACATGATGCGTTTTGCGGGCCGCTGTCCGTTTTCGTGGTCGGCGCTCGACATCAAGACGCTCGCCTTCGCGATGACCGGGTTGCCGTACCGCAAGTCCATCAAGCCGCGTCTGCCCAAGCGCTGGTTCGACGACCATCCGCACACCCACGTCGCGCTCGACGACGCCATCGAGCAAGGCGCGCTCTTCTGCAACATGCTCGCGGAGCTGCGCGCGGCGCCGCCCGTGGCCAGTCTCGCGGCGGCCGCTTTAGATGGGGACACCTCAGGACAAAACGTCACCGACTGAGCGGCAAATTAGGTAATCTCCCTCACCGACTGCGCTTTTCATTGCGTTTCGTTTTCCTGCCCTCTAACATTGGGGAATACGGCGACGCAAACGGAGGCGCAGTTGACACTCGATACGTTCTCTCAGAAGATCCTGCGCCTGCTGCAACTCGATGCGCGCCGGTCGGTGCAGGAAATCTCGGACCAGGTCGGCCTGTCCAGCACGCCATGCTGGCGCCGGATCAAGGACATGGAGCAGTCGGGCGTGATCCAGCGCTACACCGCGCTGCTCGACCGGGAGAAACTGGGGCTGCACGTGTGCGCGCTCGCGCACATCCACCTGACCCGCCACACCGAAGGCGGCGTCGAGCAGTTCGAGCGCGAGATCGCCACCTGCCCCGAAGTCACCGAGTGCTACAGCACGACGGGCGAATCCGATTACATCCTCAAGATCGTCGCGCCCGACATCAAGTCGTACGACACCTTCCTGCACGAACGCATCTTCCGCATTCCGGCTGTCGCCCAGGTACGCACGAGCGTCGTGCTGCGCGAGATCAAGTTCGATACGCAGCTGCCGCTTTGAACCGCTGACCGCTTGCGTCGCGCGCTCACGACGCGCGCGTGGCCATCGCGGCCGTCATCAGGCGCCGCACCTCCACCCGCCGTGCGCCGACGCGCTCGCGCAGCGCCTCCAGTTGGTCATCCGAAAACGGCGCCTCGCCGGCCTTCGCGGGCGGCAGCGTCAATTCGATATCGAGTCCGCCGCTCAGGTAGTGAAGTGTCATGTCGACTGCCACGAGGCCGTGCCCGGCCAGCGCCTCGCGGATCGTTGCCTCGACCTTGCGTCGCGCCGGCAGCCCCGCCACGGAACGCACGTGCATGTCGTCCTCGGGATCGACATGGATCAGCGCGTCGAACACGCGTGCATCGCGCAGCACGCTCGAGCGCGCCGCCTCGGCGATGAAGTGCCCCTCTGACACCGAGATCAGCGGATCGACGAGGATGTGCGCATCGACGAGCGCGAGGTCGCCGGTCTTGCGCGTGCGCATTTCGTGCACGTCGCGCACGCCGGGCGTCGCGAGCAGCAGTGCGCGCAGGTCGGAGGCGGTGCCGGCGTCGAGCGCGCGATCGGACAGGTCCTGCAGCGCATCCCAGCCGAACACCCAGCCCATGCGCGCGACCATGAAGCCGACGATCGCGGCCGCGACCGGATCGAGCAGCCGCACGCCGAACAGACTGCCGACGATACCCAGCGACACCACCAGCGACGACGCCGCATCCGAGCGCGCATGCCATGCGTTGGCGATCAGCATCGTCGAGCGCACGCGTTGCGCCTCGCGCAGCATGTAGCGAAACAGCGCTTCCTTGGAGACGAGCACCAGCAGCGCGACCGCGAGCGCGCTGATATGGACCGGCGGAATATCGCCCATGTTGGCAAGCCGCAGCGCGGCGCGCCACAACATGCCGATCCCGACTGCAATCAGCAACGCCCCGAGAAATAATGAAGCGACTGTTTCATATCGGCTGTGTCCGTAATTGTGGTCGGCGTCGGGTTTGGCGCCGCTATGCCGGTTGGCCAGCAACACGACAAAATCGGACACGAGATCGGCGAGCGAATGAATACCGTCGGCGACGAGCGCCTGCGAATGCGCAATCACACCGACGACGATTTGCAGCACGACCAGTACCGAATTGAGCCAGATGCTCACAAACGTGGTCTTGCGCGCGACGGTATGTTTATCTGACGTCTGCCCGGCGTGTGTAGCGTTCATGGAACCGCAATGATGAAATCGAATTCGAATGATTCGATTGTAACGGCGCCAGATCAGATAATCATCGGCTCACCGAAAATTTCCTTTTAAATCAGATGCCTACAAGAACGCGACGCATTCGCATTCCGTTCGGGTGCGATAAATGAAAGGCAACAAAAAACCGCGCACCTTGTGGCTGCGCGGTTTTTGAGAAAACGCGGCGGACTTCCACCGGCCCGTGTTGGCGGCCGGCGAACATGCGCTTTACTGTTCGATCAGGAACTTTTCGCGATCTTTGCCGGCGATCCAGCGCGGCGGCTTGCCACGGCCGGACCACGTTGCACCGCTAGCCGGATCGCGATATTTCGGCGCGACGCTGGCACGTGCACGGGTTGCCTTGACGGATTTACCGCGGCCACCACCGAGTTCGGCAAGCGTTATGCCGTAGTCAGCCATTTTCTGCTTGATCTCGTTGAGTACTTCGGCATATTCACGTGCCTTGGCCTCTTCAATCTGCTTCTCCAGCTTCTCACGCTGCGCCAGTAGTTCCTTGTAGGAAGACATAGGTTCCCTTGTGGTTTTGAATAATGGGCGACCGGTCTACTGCCAGCCTGCCACTCTCGAAAAGTTACTGTACCTCGGAATTCGAAGGGAGATTAACACAAAACGGAAAACCCGCAAAAGAAACCGCATTGGAAATATTCAAATTATGTTTCCAAAGCGATCACACGGAACTTCAGATTTAACGGATTGTCATTTGGTGCAATTTCGAATTTTTAGTAACAAGTTGCAGCAACCCGTATATCGATCAAGCTAATTCTCAAATCATGAAAATTAAATGATGGAAATCAAGGAAACATTTCATCTCATGCGAGCTTCTGGCGGCGAGGCGGTCACTTGATGCAACTTGAATGGCCCCACAGCGCACGCTCCACGCGCTGTCAGGCCAAATTTCTACGCCCCATGTCGTTCGATGCAATCAACTAGCACGGCGTGCAAGGTTTGCAGGTCGGTTTGCGGTTCGGCGAACACGAAGCGCGTGCGCGCGCCGTCGATATGCAGGTCGGCGCCATAGCGATCGACGCCCGCCAGCGCGAGCGTCGCGGGACGGCGCGGATGAGTATCGAAGAATGCCAGCAGGGTTTCTTCGTCGTCGGATGACAGGGGTTCGAGCGGATCGAGATCCTGGCCGTCGAGCCAGCCCATCGCGCCAAATCCGCCTATATAGCGCAGCCGCTCCACATGCATCACCCAGAAATTAAAGTCGCCGAGCGCGAGATAACGCGCGGCGTCGGGGTGATAGCGCAGATAGCGGCGCGCGAGCGCGGGATTCTCATCGTGGTCGACTGGCTCGAAGAGGCCTAGCAGTGTTTCGCGCTGGCCGTTGAGCACGTCGCCGTCGGGCGCATGCGCGACGAGAAAACCCGCGCGCGGGTCGCCCAGCAGATTGCGCGTGTGTTCGGCGAGGCGGCTGGTCAGGATCACCGGGCGGTGCCAGGGGTCCGGGGCGAATGGCAGCAACGTCGGATAGGGAAAGCCATGCGGCTGCCGCGCGTGGGTCGCCAGTGTGCCGATGGCCGACTGGTGCAGCAGATGAAGCGGTGCATGAGCGGGAATGTTCAAGTTCGCGTCCTCGCGGTTGGGCAAGCGCCGCCAGCGCCCGGGCGGACTCTCATATTAGACCAGCCCCCGCCGCCAGCACGCCGAATCGAGCTTCGCTAGAATCTCCCTTTACTTTCAACGTCCTTCCGGCGTTGCGCAGCCCCTCCTTTTTACGGAAATCCTCCGTGTCCGACCGCTCCACCGATTCCACCGCGTCCACCGCGTCCACCATTGCGGGCCACACGCCGCATCGAGCCCTGCCGCAGGTCACGCGCAACCGCGCGCGAATCGCGACGATGGCGCTTTTTTTCGTCGCCGGGATGATGTATGCGTCGTGGGGCGTGCACGTGCCGACGGTGCGCGACCGCTTTCATCTCGATCCCGCGATGCTCTCGTATGCGCTCTTCGCCGTCGCGGTCGGCTCGATCGGCGCGATGACGACGGTGGGCGGCTGGATCGCGCGGGTCGGCTCGCGGCGTGCATGCCTTGCCGGCGGTTTGGTGATGTCGGGCTGCGGCGCGCTGATTCTCGTGGTGCCCTGGTACTGGATGCTGCTTGTCGTGCTGGCCGTGTTCGGCGCTGGCATGGCGACGCTCGATGTCGCCATGAACGCCGAAGCGAGCGCCGTTGAAGAAGCGCTCGGGCGGCCGATCATGTCGGCCCTGCACGGTATGTTCAGCCTCGGCGGGATGGCGGGCGCCGCGATCGGCGGCGCGCTGCTCGCGCATGGCATGCCGCCGGCCGTGCATCTCGTGCTCGCGAGCGGCGTGAGCGCGGCCACCCTGTGGATCGCCTGCCCGGCGGTGCTGCCGCACGTGCCCCATCCGGCGCACGCGGCCGGCGCGAAAAGCGGCAATCGCTGGCGCACGCCGTCGCTGTGGGCGCTCGGCGCGATCGCCTTGATCGCCCTGATCGCCGAAGGGGCGATGTACGACTGGGGAACCGTCTATATGCGCGACGTCGTGCTGGCGAGTCCGGCTGTCGCGAGCGCGGCCTACGCGGCGTTCTCGGGCGGCATGGCGGCGGCGCGCTTTGCAGGCGACGCCGTGCGCGCGCGCTTTGGCGCGCCGCAACTGGTGCTCGCGAGCGCGTCGCTTGCGTGCGTCGGCATGATCGGCGCGCTGCTGCTGCCGTACTCGTTTGCCGCGTTGACCGGCTTCACGCTGATGGGGCTCGGCCTCGCCAACATGATGCCGGTGCTGTTCGCGGCGGCCGCGCGCGTCAAGGGCATTGCGCCCGCCGAAGGGCTCGCGCACGTCGCCGGCCTCGCCTATTTCGGGCTGCTGTTCGGGCCGGTCGTGATCGGCGGTGTCGCCCAGGTGACCAATCTGTCGATCGGGCTGTCGGTTGTCGCCCTGTGCGCGGCGCTCGTCGCATTCGCGGGGCCGAAGGTGCTGCGGCGGCTCGGAATCTGAACGCGGCGCACATTCCCCGCACAAAAAAGAAAAGGCACGCGGAGTCGCCTCCGTGTGCCTTTGTCGCAAGCGGCCGGCGCTGCCGGCCGCTGCGGCGTCCTTACATCTTGACGACGTCCAGCAGGGTCTTCTTGCCACCCTTGTAGTCGTACAGCGAGATCACGCCGTGCTTGAGGTCGCCCTTCGAATCGAAGGTCGTCTCGCCGATCACGCCCTTGTAGTCCGTCGCCGGCATTGCTGCCAGGATCTTGGCCGGATCGGTCGAGTTGGCGCGCTTCATCGCGTCGGCGATGATGTACACCGCGTCATACGTGAACGGTGCGTAGATCTGGATCGGCTGGCCGAAGCGCTTCTCGTACTTCGCTTCGAACGCCGCGCCGCCTGCCATCTTCTCGAGCGCCATGCCTGCTTCCGAGCACACGATGTTGTCGGTGGCATCGCCGGCGAGGTCCGACAGCTTGTCGGTACAGACGCCGTCACCCGCGAGCACCTTCGCGCGCAGGCCAAGCTGCTTGGCTTGCTTGGCGAACGGGCCGCCGGTGGCGTCCATGCCGCCGTACATGATCGCGTCCGGGTTTTCGCCCTTGATCTTCGTCAGAATGGCGCGGAAGTCGACAGCCTTGTCGTTCGTCGCGTCATGCGAGAGCACCTTCATGCCGAGCGCCTTGGCGGTCTTCTCGAATTCGTTGGCGAGACCCTGGCCGTAGGCGGTCGAGTCGTCGACGATCGCGACGCTCTTCAGGTTCATCGTCTTGGCTGCGTAGTTCGCGAGCGCCGGGCCTTGTTGCGCATCGGTTGCGACGACACGGTAGGTCGTCTTGAAGCCTTGTTGCGTGTAGGCCGGGTTGGTCGCCGACGGCGAGATCTGCACGATGCCGGCATCGCTGTAGATCTTCGAAGCCGGGATCGAGGTGCCCGAGTTCAGGTGGCCGACCACGGCGACGACCTTGTCGTCGACGAGCTTCTGCGCCACTTGCGTTGCGGTACGCGGGTCAGCTGCGTCGTCCTGGGCGTCCAGCACCAGCGTGACCTTCTGACCGTTGATGCTCAGGCCCTTCGCGTTGATTTCCTCGACGGCGAGACGTGCGCCGTTTTCGTTGTCCTTACCAAGGTGTGCAATGCCGCCCGTCAGCGGTGCAACGTGACCGATCTTGACGACCTCATCGGCAACTGCCCCCGTTGCGAGCGACGCAAACAGCATGGCCGCTGCACTGATCGGCAGCAGTTTTTGAAGCTTGATATTCATGTAAGTCTCCAGTTTCGATCCGAAAGAGCAACGTAATCGCCCTGTGCCCCCGCGCCCCTCACGTGTCGCTCCCCGTGCGGACGACCACGCAGGATGCATCTTCATGCACCTGGCCAGCAAAGCAGTTCGCTGGTTTGTGACCAACCTCCCACCCTGCTTGCGCGCAAGTGTAGGCGATCAAATTAATTTGCGGAATTCTTTTGAGAAATCGGGGTGAGTACCAATATGCGGACACGAAAGCAATTAGAAAGCATTACGAAACGGCCGGGATTGCGTGCTGGCGCGGCTTTCCCGCAATGAGGTAAGTATTCACATACAAATTTCGTTTACCTCATCAAAATGCTTTAGAGAAGCACGCCTGGAATGGCGAAGGCAAAGCGTTGTTAATCGCCGATATCGCGGGAGCGCGATTCCCTTCGCGGTAATACGTTTGCGCGTGCCGAAATCTGTCCGCTGGCACAACGGCGCGCCGCGAACCTCAGCGCGGCGACGCCGTAAAAATGCCCTGCGGCATCCGCTGCAGCCAATGTGGTCGATGTGGCACACTGGCCTACCGAATTCGCGCACGGCTGATATGCGCACAGCAACTTGACGAGGAGAGCAACGTGAGCGTGACGACCCGCTGGATCGACATCCCCACCGGCAATGACAGCTTCGGCGGCTACCTGGCGCTGCCCAAGGGCGGCAAGGGCCCCGGCATCATCATCATTCAGGAAATCTTCGGCGTGAACGCGCATATCCGCGACGTCGCCGAACAGTATGCGCTCGACGGCTATGTCGCGCTGGCCCCGGACATTTTCTGGCGTACCCAGCCGCGCGCCGAACTCGGCTACGTGGGCGCGGATCGCGACAAGGGCATCGAGTTGATGCAGAAAACCGACGTCACGCTCGCGGTCGCGGACATCGGCGCCACGGCCGAGGTGCTGCGCAAGCTGCCCGAGGCGAACGGCAAGGTCGCGACAGTCGGCTACTGCTTCGGCGGCCGGCTCGCCTATCTCGCGGCGGCGGCCGGTTCGGTCGATGCGGCCATCGCCTACTATGGCGGCGGCATTCAGAACCAGCTCGACGAAGCCGCGAAGATCAAGATGCCGATCCTGTTCCACTACGCCGAGAACGACCACGGGATTCCGGTTTCGGCAGTAGGCGAAGTGAAGGAGCGTTTCGCCGGGCGCGACAACGCAGAGGTCTATCTCTATCAGAACGCAGAACACGGCTTCAACTGCTCGCTGCGCGCGTCGTACAACCAGCATGCGTCCGCGCTCGCCCACGGGCGCACGCTCACGTTCCTCGCGCAACACCTGTAACACGCACGCCTGTCGCGCATCGCGCGGCAGGCCCACGACGCCCATTGCACCGGGCAACGAAAAAGCGCCGCCCAGCCGGCGCCCGACGAGGAGCCTCGATTCGTGCAGTCAGACTACCTTGCCTACGATGCAATCGGCCTCGCCGAACTGGTGAAAACGGGAGAAGTCAGCGCGCGCGAGCTGCTCGACACGGCGATCGCGCGCGCCGAAGCCGCGAATCCCGCCATCAACGCGATCATCCTGAAAGACTATGAGGCGGCGCGCCAGCGCGCGCTGCGCACGGGCGATGGCAACACGGGCATCGCCGACGGCCCGCTCGCGGGTGTGCCGTTTCTCGTCAAGGATCTGGGCGCAGCCATGGCCGGCCTGCCGATGACGCTCGGCAGCCGCCACTATCGCCATTTCGTGCCCGCTGCCGATGCGCCGATCGTCACGCGCTTTCGCGCGGCGGGTCTCAACATCTTCGGCAAGACCAACACGTCCGAACTCGGCCAGATGCCCTACACGGAGCCCGAGCTGTTCGGCGCGTGCCGCAATCCGTGGAGTCTCGATCACACGCCGGGCGGCTCGAGCGGCGGGTCGGCAGCGGCCGTCGCCGCCGGCATCGTGCCGTTCGCGCATGCCGCCGATGGCGGCGGTTCGATCCGCATCCCCGCGTCGTGCTGCGGACTTTTCGGGCTCAAGCCGTCGCGCTCGCATCAGCCGCCCGGCAGCCCCGAGGCCGCGCCCGGCAATCTCGGCGTCGATCTCGCGGTCTCGCGCAGCGTGCGCGACAGCGCGCTGCTGCTCGACCTGATCGCGGGAAACCCCGACGCGCCGGCCGGTGCACCAGGTTCGTTTCTCGCCGCCACACGCACACCATGCGAACCGCTCACGATCGCGTTCATCACCGATCCGATGTTCGCCGACGCGCTCTCGCCGGACGTACAAGCCGCACTCGATGACGCCGCGCAGTTGGCCACCTCGCTCGGGCACCGCATCGAACCGGTCCCGCTCTCGCTCGACTTCGCTGCGGCGCGCGAGGCGTTTCTGATGATCTGGTCGGTGTCGGCCGAGCAGTACGTGCTCAAGGCCGCCGATATCAGCGGCCAGCGTGCCTCGCGCAAGGACTTCGAAACGGCGACCTGGGCCATGGCGCATATCGGCCGCAAGCTCGGCGAACGCGAGTTGCCCGCCGCGCTCGAGATCCAGCAGCGTGTGAGTGCGCAACTCGACGAGTTGATGTCGCGCTACGACGTGATCCTGTGCGCGACGCTCGCCGGTCCGCCCGTGAAGATCGGCGAGTTGCGGCCGAGCGCGTCCGAACGTCTGCAGATGCAGGCGGTCACGGCCATGCCGGTGGAGATGCTCATGCGCAAGCTGCTCGCCGAAGCGTCCCACAAGGCATTCGCGTGGGCCGGGTGCACGGAGCTTTTCAACATGAGCGGACAGCCGGCGATGTCGGTGCCGCTCTACTGGAATGCGCGTGGCTTGCCGGTCGGCGTGCAGTTCGCCGCGAGGGCGGGCGAGGAAGCGAAGCTGTTGCGTCTGGCCGCGCAGCTCGAAGCGGCGCGGCCCTGGTTCGGGCGCCGGCCGCCGTTGCTGCCGGCGCGCAGTTGAGCTCGCGCGGCGTTCAGGGTGCCGGGCTATCGCGGCTTTAAGCCTTCTTGTTATACGCGCTGCACCACCCCTTGCTCGCGACCTGCTTGCCGCCGAACATCGGGCACGGCGCCCACGCATCGGCGGCCTTGCCTTGATAGAACGTGCAGTTGCCGCAGTCCTGGCCGGCGGCGTACTTCGCGAATTTGGCCTTGTCGACCTTGCTCGCGTCGGCCTTGTAGCCGAGCGCCTGGGAGGTCGGATCGGTTTCGGAGGCCTTCGGCGCATCGGCGAAGGCCTGACGGGACAGCGCCAGCGTCGAGGCGACGCCGATACTCGTAATCAGAAAGCTACGACGGGTTTGTTTCATGGGGACTCACTCCATTCATTCTTGAACTGAACGCCGTTCTGTCGACAGCGTCGCGCAAGAATAGCAACGAAGTGAGCGGGCCAACCTGAGCAATCCCGGACATAACTAAACGATCACGAAAGCCGCGCCAGTCGCGAGACTCAGTCGACGGGCGTGGCGATCTCGCACACGCGCTGGGCGATCGCGAGCGACGCCGTGAGTCCCGGCGACTCGATCCCGAACAGGTTGACGAGGCCGCGCACGCCATGCGCCGCCGGGCCCTGGATCATGAAGTCGGCCGCAGGTTCGCCGGGGCCCGACAGCTTGGGCCGGATGCCGGCATAGGCGGGCTGCAATGCGCCGTCGGGGAGCGCTGGCCAGTAGCTGCGGATCTGCTCGTAGAACGAGTCCGCGCGATGCGGATCGACATCGTAGTTGATCGCATCGATCCACTCGACGTCGGGACCGAAGCGCGCCTGGCCGCCCAGATCGATCGTGAGGTGCACGCCGAGGCCCGCTTCGTTCGGCATCGGATAGATGAGGCGCGAGAAAGGCGCGTGCGCCGACGTGCTGAAGTAGTTGCCGCGCGCGAGATAGAACGGCGGCACGTGGCGTGTGTCCAGCCCGCGGATACGCCGCGCGAGCGCGGTCGCATGCAGCCCCGCGCTATTGACGATGCAGGCCGCGCGGATCGAAGTCGGTGCCGCGCCGCCCACGTGCACGATGAACTGGCCGCTGGTCGCATCGATCGATTCGACCGGCGATTGCAGCGCGATCATCGCGCCGTCGCGTTCGGCGTCGCCTTGCAGCGCAAGCATGTACTGATGGCTGTCGACGATGCCGGTCTGCGGCGAATAGACGGCACCCACGCATTCGAGCGCGGGCTCGAGCGCCTGCGCTTCGCTCGCGCTGATGCGCGTGAGGTCGAACACGCCGTTTTCCTTGCCGCGCGCGAGAATGCCTTCGAGTTGCGCGATCTGGGCGGGCTCGGTCGCCACCAGCAGTTTGCCGCAGCGCCGGTGCGGGACGTTATGCGACTCGCAATACTCGTAGAGCATCTCGCGGCCGCGCACGCACAGCGTCGCCTTGAGCGAGCCGCGCGGGTAGTAGAGCCCCGCGTGGATCACCTCGCTGTTGCGCGAGCTGGTGCTGGTGCCGATTGCCTCGGTGGCCTCCAGCACAACCACTTCGCGGCCCCGCGCGGCGAGCGCGCGCGCTACCGCGAGGCCGATCACTCCCGCGCCAATCACTACACATTCGATCTGATCCATGTCCCCTGATCCGCCCGTGCGGCGCGAAGCGCATGCGGCGTCGCGCCGAAACCCGTCCCATGCCGGCGACGCGCGGTGCGCGAGTCGCCCTCTCGTCCAGATTGTACGACGCGCCGCGCCGCACCATGGCTCAAGGAACGCTCGCTATGCGGGCAGACAAACGCTGCGCGTTGGGGGCGCGGGCGGTGAGTTCAGTCGAGCGTGCTGCCTTGCGACGAAACGGCATGGCGCATGCCAAGGGCAGGGATCTGCGCAACGGGCACCGTATAGCCGCCGGTCGCGAATTGCTGCGGGTAGCCGGGCGCGTTCGGATTGCCGAGCAGGCCGTCGGCGCGGGCGCGGGCCAGCTCGGCCTTCACTTCGGCGCGCGACTTCGACAGGTTGGTCGCGGCGGCAGCGGACGTCGGCGTCGCGGTGCTGGCGAACACAGGCGCCGCGAGCGCGGCGGCGGCGAACAATACGGCAAGTCTGGCAACTTTCATGGCATCGACCTCGATTCAGGGTTCCAACTTGTGACTCAGTGTAGTCCCAAGCTATCGAAAATCTATGTCGATAAAGAACAATGAAGTGTTGTCCGCGCGACAACAGTCAATGCCCGCAAACCCCTGATTCCGATATGGTTGTTGCCGCACCAGCATTAATCGCGGGGGCAGGCGTGGCAATTGCGGGTCGGGCCGGCAGTGCCGGCCGCACGCGCGGTCGTCGGCGATTGAACTGATCCGGCATCGTCCCAATCTGACGTGTTCTGTTGCGGGCTGCGCCCCGGGCCAGCCGGTACAGGATCGGTCGGCCGGGCCATCATCGGGCGTAAGATGAAACGCCGCCCGCCGCGTCCATGGAGAACCGTCGACATGATTCGTCCCGCCTGCGTCGCCGCCGCGTTGTTGGTCGCCGCCGCGTGTGCACACGCCCAGAGCACCGCCGAGCCGGTCGTCAAATGGACGCTGCAGGTGCTGCGCGACGGCCAGCAGATCGATTCGTTCGACGGCTCCGCGCCCGTCGGCCAGGCGCGCACCGATACGCATCACCACGTCATCTCGCATGGCCTCGGCTGCAAGGATCAGCCCGGCGGCAGCATCGACCTGAGCCGCACCCTGACCATCTCGCCGCTGCGCGCGAGCAGCACGGAAGTGACGCTCGCCATCGACGCGCAAGAGACGCTCGAACAGGACGCCCCGCAACAAACCACCGACGGCTGCAAGCTGCCGCCGCAACCGCGTCAGGTGAGCGCGAGCCATCCGGGGCTCGTGATACCGGCGGGCGACTGGACCAGCTGGCAGATCATCGACAAGGACCCCGCGCTCGCCTACCGGCTGCGCGCGAGCCTCGCGCCGCAGCCCTGAGCGCTGCAGCCATCAACGCGAACCATTTGCGCATGAGAAACCCCCAAGAACCGCTCATCGATACGTCGTCGCTCAGCAAGGATTTCATCGCGGTGAGCTGGAACCTGCACAAGGGCCGCTCGCCGCTCGGCTTTCAGGCATGGCAGGCGATGCAGCGCTGGGTCCAGTCGACCCACGCCGACGCCTACTTCCTGCAAGAAGCGATGGCGCGGCGCCTGCCCTCGCCGGTGCTCGCGCCGGGCTTCGGCGCAGAGCTCACCGAACCACTCGACGATGTCTGGCACTGCCAGGCGACCGAAATCGCCCGCTCGCTCGAACTGCAGATCGCCCTCGGGCCCAACGTGTTCAAGCCGTCGTGGCGGCACGGCAATGCGATCCTGTCGCCGCATCCGCTCGATCTCGGAGGGCGCTGGGATATCTCCGCGCATCGCTTCGAGCGGCGCGGACTGCTGGTCGCGCGCGCGACCTTCGGCGGCCATTCGGTGACGCTGCTGTGCGCGCATCTCGCGCTCACGCGCAGCGCCCGCATGCGGCAGATGAACTGGATCGCCCACTGGATCGCGAAGGAAGCGCCGAGCGGCCCGCTCGTGCTCGCGGGCGACTTCAACGACTGGCGTAACGACTCGGTGCCGATCTTCGCCGAACTCGGTCTCGCCGAAGTCGCGACGCTGCTTGGCGAGCCCGCGCGGACCTTTCCGGCGTTCTCGCCCGCGCTCGCGCTCGACAAGATGTTCGTGCGCGGCATGGTGCCGGTCGAGTGGATCCAGCCCGCGCAGGAAACGGCTTGGTTGTCTGATCATTTGCCGTATATGGCGCGGTTGCGGGTCGAGTAGGCGGCTTGCTTCGAAGCTGCGGCGCCCTGGGTCGTTCGGCGCGCCGCTGCGCGGCAGGCGGCGTTAAAGCGGCTCGACTTGAACCGGCGCCTTGGGTCGTTCAAGGCACCGCTGCTCGGCGTGGCGTTGAAGCGGCTCGCATCGAACCGGCGCTTTGGGTCATTCAAAAGCGCCGCTCCACGGCATGGCATTAAAGCGGTTCGCGTTGAGCCGGCGCCCCGGGTCATTCAAGGCGCCGCTCCACGGCAGGCGGCTTTAAAGCGCCTCACCTTGAACCCACGCCCTGAGTCGTCCAGAGCGCCGGTTCAAGCCATCGCGTTAAGATGCCACTTCCCGCGTTACCCGCGTCGCCCGTCCCGCCATCGTCATGTACTACGCCTCCGTGCTGTTCCAGATCGCCGTCGTCTATCTGATCGCGGCCGCGAGTCCCGGACCGAACTTCTTCATGATCACGCAGCTCTCGCTGTCCGGCCGGCGGGCGCTGGGCGGGGCTTCGGCGCTCGGCGTCGGCACGGCCTCGACGATCTGGGCGGCGCTCGCGATGCTCGGCCTCGCCGCCGTGCTGCAGAGGATCGATTGGCTCTACAACGGTGTGCGTATCGCGGGCGCGCTGTATCTGGTCTGGTTCGGCATCAAGCTGCTGCGCGCGGGCACCCGCCGCACGCGCGCCGACGCGGCACCTGCTGCCCCGAGCGCCTCGACCGCCGCGAGCGCTGAGGTCCCGCCCGCCGTCGACCGCCGCGCTTACGTGCGCGCGTGGCGCTCCGGCCTCATCACCTGCCTCACGAACCCGAAGTCCTGCGTGTTCTGGACCAGCGTGTTCGCCACCATGCTGCCCATCCATCCGCCACTCTGGTTCTATGGCGTGGTGCTGGCGATGATCGGCACGCTGTCGGCAGGCTGGTACGGCGGCGTCGCGCTGATGTTCGCGAACGAGCGCACGCAGCGCGGCTACCGGCGCGTACGCCGCCCGATCGACGCGCTGTGCGGCGCCGCCTTCGTCGGGCTCGGGCTGAAGCTGGCGGCGGAGCGCTGAGCGCTGAGCGCGCCAACCCGCCCTGCAACAGGGTCAATGCTGCGCTGCGTCGGACTCTCCGGTATCATCGCGCTGATATTCTTGCGTGCGCGCCCCTCTTGGGATGCGTCACGCGTGCGGCACCGGCCCGTCTCCACGGGTCCACGTTGATTCCGCCGCCACGTCCCTGAAGCCACTGCGCGTCGCACGCATCGTCTGCGATCCGGTGGATTCATCGCGGCAACTTGCCGCATCGGGCACCGGATTGGATTTCCCCTTGAAGCGCGCCGCCACCCGCCGGCAGCAGGCGCGGTAAAATGGCGGATTGCGCCTCCATCCTGGCGAGCGGGTTTCGCGCATCACCGCGCTGCCGGGCCGACCGGCGCACAGGTATGGCGGCCTTGTATTGCACTTCCTGGAACCATGAGCAAATTCACCGAAGAAACCGTCCTGAGCGTCCATCACTGGACCGACACGCTTTTCAGCTTCACCTGCACGCGCGACCAGGCGCTGCGTTTCGATAACGGCCAGTTCACCATGGTCGGCCTCGAAGTCGAAGGCAAGCCGCTGATGCGCGCCTATTCGCTCGCGAGCGCCAACTATGAAGAGCATCTCGAGTTTCTGAGCATCAAGGTGCCGGACGGCCCGCTTACCTCGCGCCTGCAGCATCTGAAGGTCGGCGACAAGGTTCTGATCGGCAAGAAGCCGGTCGGCACGCTCGTGGCCGACAACCTCGTGCCGGGCAAGGTGCTGTGGCTGCTCTCCACCGGCACGGGTCTCGCGCCGTTCATGTCGATCATCAAGGATCCGGACATCTACGACCGCTACGAGAAGATCGTTCTCACGCATACCTGCCGCTTCGTCGACGAACTCGCGTACAAGGAGTTCATCAGCGAAGAGCTGCGCAACCACGAATATCTCGGCGACGTCGTGCGCGAGAAGCTCGTGTACTACCCGACCGTCACGCGCGAGACCTTCGAGAACCGCGGCCGCATCACCGAGCTGATCGACACCAAGAAGCTGTTCGAAGACCTCGACCTGCCGCCGTTCACGCCGGAGCGCGACCGCATCATGCTGTGCGGCAGCACGCACATGCTGCGCGACACCGTGGCGCTCCTCGAACAAGCCGGCCTCAAGGAAGGCAGCAACAGCGAGCCGGGTCACTTCGTGATCGAAAAGGCCTTCGTCGGCTGAATCCGACGCAGTGCCAGTCGTACCCGTGGCGTCCACGCGACGCCGCCCGCAAGCCGGAGCCCATGCTCCGGCTTTTTTTATTCTTCTGCGGTTACAACTGTCATCATTTTCGACTAGTCTTGATGTCAGTATTTTTCTGACAAATACGTCGGCAAAATCCCAGGGAAAACCTCAAGTAATCTATTGAAAATAGCCGCTAACCGCTGTTGTATCTGACTTTTCGCTTTATTTGAGATACTATCGCGGCGCAGCATAAGCCGTGCCGAGCGCGGTCAGGTTATCCCGCAGTTGTTACTAAATGTAAGTTTCGTTACGCTGCATCGTGCATTTATCCGGCGTCGCCTTGCCCATCGGGCGGGTCGCCCCGCGCGTTGCCTGAACCGGTTCTCAACGGGAGATTCATGGATACGTCGAGTGTCATTGCGATCAACGGACGCACCGCGCCGACTGCGCGCTCGCTCTGCGACATCGCCGCGGCCGCGCCGCTCGTCCCCGCTGCGGACGACGATCAAGCGCCCGCGATACTCGCCGAGGCCCGCGCCGCGACAGCAATCTCGCGGCTGCGCCGCCAACTCGCGAGTCTCTCGGCACAACGCATGAGCGCCGATGAAACCGCGCGCGAGCGCCTCGCCCGGGAACTGCACGACAGCGTCGGCGCCGAACTGGCCGCCTCGCGCTTCGCACTCGCCAATATCGAAACCTGGCTGCCCGCCGATGCCCCCGCGCAATGCGCCGAGGCGCTCTCGGTCGCGATGCGCTCGCTCGCGACGGCCGGCGAAGCCTTGCGCCACACGCTCGCCGGGCTGCACGCACCGTATCTCGATGGCGGTCTGGTCGGCGCGCTCGCCGAGTGGACCGGCAGCTTTTCCGCGCGCACGGGCCTGCGCACCCAGCTGAACTGCACCGCCGATGCGCGGCTCGCGCGTCTGTCCGTGCCGGCCGCACTCGCGGTGTTCCGCGTCGCGCAGGAAGCCCTCACCAATGCCGCGCGCCACGCCAAGGCGACCAGCGCCGACGTGCAGCTCGAAGCGGGCAGCCGCTATCTGACGCTCACCGTGAGCGACGATGGCGAGGGTCTGCGCCAAGAAATCGTCGAAGGCGACGACTGCCACTACGGCATCGCCGGCATGCGCGAGCGCTGTGCCGCGTTCGGCGGCACGCTGCTGGCCAGCTCGGGCACTGCCCGCAATGGCAGCGACGGCAACGACGGCAGCGACGGCCGTGTGCACAACGCGGGCACCGTCGTGCGCGCGCGCTTCGCGTGGCGCGCGCTGCTCGGCGCGACCGCCACGACGCCGGGAGGACGGGCATGAGCCTGCACATCCTGATCGTCGACGATCATGCGGTGGTGCGCCAGGGCGTGCGCCAGTTACTGCTCGACCGCGGCATTGCGCGCGAGGTCAGCGAGGCGCCCTCGGGTGCCGACGCGCTCGCGGCCGTCTCGGCGGCCAAAACGCCCCATGATGTGCTGCTGCTCGATATTTCGTTGCCCGACATGAACGGCGTCGAGGTGCTCAAGCGCGTGAAGCTCAAGGCGCCGCGCACCCAGGTGCTGATGCTGTCGATGTATCGCGAGGACCAGTACGCGGTGCGTGCGCTCAAGGCGGGCGCGGCGGGCTATCTGTCGAAGACCGCCGACGCTGCGCAGATGATCGGCGCGATCCAGCAAGTCGCGGCGGGCCGCAAGTATGTGAGCCCCGCGATGGCCGAGGCGCTGGCGGACTACGTATCGTTCGACGGCGAGCAACTGCCGCACGAAAAACTCTCCGACCGCGAATATCAAACCCTGTGCATGCTCGCCTCCGGCAAGCGGCTCACCGATATCGCGCGCACGCTGTCCCTGTCGGTCAAGACGGTCAGCGTCTACCGCACGCGTCTGCTCGAAAAAATGAACCTCAGCAACAACGCCGAGCTGACCTACTACGCGATGAGCAATCGCCTCGTCGAGTTGAATCCGGGTGCCTGCGTCTGACGTTCCGGCGGGGAAAGTGATCTTCACGCGATAGTCCGTCGATCGGGCAAGGAACGACAGCGCACTCGCCAGTTTTGGCAAAGAACGCGCCGGCGTGCTGCTTTTTTCAGCAGTAATCCTCCGTGCCAGGATGCGCGCGCGGCACCCTCCGCGCTCCCCGCGAAAATCACATCCGCTAGAATTTCGGGTTTCCCCGACATTCGGCGCGCAGACGATTCGAGAGGCTGCGCGCATCCCTGGAGTCCCCCGCCAATGTCCCTCTTTCGCAAGAAAAACGTCGAGCAGATGCTGCAGACGAGCGCCCAGAACGCGGGCCTGAAAAAGGCCCTCGGCGCGGTCGATCTGACGTTTCTCGGCATCGGCGCGATCATCGGCACCGGCATTTTCGTGCTGACCGGCACGGGCGCCGTGCAGGCCGGCCCGGCGCTCATGATCTCGTTCCTGATTGCCGCCGTGGCGTGCTGCTTCGCCGCGCTCGCCTACGCCGAATTCGCCTCGACGATTCCAGTCGCCGGCTCGATCTACACCTATTCGTATGCGACGCTCGGCGAGCTGGCCGCGTGGGTGATCGGCTGGGATCTGATGCTCGAGTACGGGCTCGCGACCTCGGCCGTGTCGGTCGGCTGGTCGGGCTATCTGCAGTCGCTGCTCGCGGGCTTCGGCGTGACGCTGCCGACCGCCCTCACCGCCGCCCCCGGCGCGGTGCCGGGCGTGCATACGCTCTTTAACCTGCCCGCGTTCCTCGTGATGATGGTGATCACGGCGCTGCTGTCGGTGGGCGTGCGCGAATCGACCCGCGTGAACAACGTCATGGTCGCGATCAAGGTGATCGTCGTGCTGCTCGTGATCGGGGTCGGCGTGTTTCACGTGACCCCGGCGAACTGGCACCCGTTCATGCCGAACGGCTGGAGCGGTGTGTTCGGCGCGGCGGCCGTGATGTTCTTCGCGTTCATCGGCTTCGACTCTGTGTCCTCGGCGGCCGAAGAAGTGAAGAATCCGAAGCGCGATCTGCCGATCGGCATCATCACCTCGCTCGCGGTGTGCGCGGTGCTGTACGTCGCCGTCGCGGCGGTCGTGACCGGCATCGTGCCGTCCGCGCAGTTCGCCAATGTCGGCCATCCGGTCTCCTATGCACTGCAGGTCGTCGGCGAGAAGTGGGTCGCGGGCTTCATCGACCTCGGCGCCGTGCTCGGCATGCTCACCGTGATCCTCGTGATGAGCTACGGCCAGACCCGTGTGATCTTCGCGATGTCGCGCGACGGCCTGCTGCCCGCCGCCCTGTCGCGCGTGCATCCGCGTTTCGCGACGCCGTTCCTCACCACGTGGATCGTCGGCATCTTCTTCGGGCTGATCGGTGCGCTCGTGCCGCTCAACGTGCTCGCCGAACTGATCAACATCGGCACGCTCGCGGCGTTCTCGATGGTGTCGATCGCCGTGCTGATCCTGCGCCGCACGCACCCCGATCTGCCGCGCGCGTTCCGCTGCCCCGGCGTGCCGGTCGTGCCGATCCTCGCGGTCGCCTCGTGCCTGTTCCTGATGGTCAATCTGCAGGCCTTCACGTGGATCGCGTTCGTCATCTGGCTCGTGATCGGCCTCGTCATCTATTTCGGCTATTCGCGGCCCCGCTCGCATCTCGCGCGCGATCACTGAAAGCGCGCCGCGCTGCGGCAGCGCACCACGAAAAACCCATCCGCTCACACCGGATGGGTTTTTTTTCATACGTACGCCGCAGCGTCTGCCAGCGCACGAGGCGGGTAAAACCCCGCGCAGCGCGAAACAGGAATTTGTGCTCTACTGGGCGGGCAAACCCCACCAGTACTGAACAGCACAGCACCAGCCGGACCCTCGCCCCCTCTCTCGCCCGACGTAGCGTGCATATGCACGCGAGCGGCCAGATGCAGGCGGAACCATCAGGGGCAACAAGGTGAATGCGGGTAAGGCCGGTCTCTCTATACCCAGGAGACAGTCAATGGCGATCAGTATCCGCCTGACGGTCAACGGCGCGCCCGTGACCGCGGAAATCGAACCACACACGCTACTCGTCCAGTTCCTGCGCGAACAATTGCGCCTCACCGGCACGCACATCGGCTGCGATACCGCCCAATGCGGCGCCTGCACCGTGCATATGGACGGTCGCGCGATCAAGTCGTGCAACCGGCTCGCCGTGCAATGCGACGGCGCGGTGATCACGACGATCGAAGGTCTGTCGAAGGACGGCGAGCTGCATCCGATGCAGGCGGCGTTTCGCGATTGCCACGGCCTGCAGTGCGGCTTCTGCACGCCCGGCATGGTGATGAACGCTAGCGCGCTGGCGAGCGAAAAGCCCGATCTCACCGAAGCCGACGTGCGCCTCAATCTCGATGGCAATCTGTGTCGCTGTACGGGCTATCACAACATCGTGAAGGCGGTGCTCGCGGGCGCCGAGGGCATGAAGCACGCGGCCCCTGTGGCCAGCGCCTGAGCGGAGGCCCATCATGAATGCACCCGACCAGCAACGCATGATCGGCGCGAGCGTCAAGCGCAAGGAAGACTACCGCTTCCTCACCGGCGCCGGCCAGTACACCGACGACGTCGTGCTCGCCCACCAGACCTGGGCCGTGTTCCTGCGCTCGCCGTACGCGCACGCCCGCATCCGCAGCATCGACACCACGGCGGCGAAGGCCGCGCCCGGCGTCGTCGCGATCTTCACGGGCGCCGATCTTGCCGCCGACAACGTGGGCGGCCTGCCGTGCGGCTGGCTCATCCACAGCATCGACGGCTCGCCGATGAACGAGCCGGCGCATCCCGTGATCGCGCATGAGAAGGTGCGCCACGTGGGCGACCAGGTCGCGCTCGTGATCGCCGAGTCGCTCAAGGCCGCGAAGGACGCAGCCGAGCTGATCGAAGTGGACTACGAGGAACTGCCCGCCGCCGTCGATACGGCGCACGCGGCCGACGCGGGCCAGGCCGCCGTCCACGACGGCGTGCCCGACAACACCTGCTACACGTGGGGCCATGGCGACAAGGCAGCCACCGATGCCGCGTTCGCCCAGGCCGCGCACGTGACGACGCTCGACATCGTCAACAACCGGCTCGTGCCCAACGCGATCGAGCCGCGCGCCGTGAACGCGAGCTACTCGCAGCACGACGACAGCTACACCGTCTACGTCGCGAACCAGAACCCGCACGTCGAGCGCCTGCTGATGGCCGCGTTCGTGCTCGCGCTGCCCGAGACGAAGCTGCGCATCATCGCACCCGATGTCGGCGGCGGTTTCGGCTCGAAGATCTTCCTCTATGCCGAGGACGTTGCGCTCACGTGGGCCTCGAAGCGCATCCGCCGTCCGGTGAAATGGACCGCCGAGCGCTCGGAGTCGTTCGTATCGGACGCACATGGCCGCGACCACGTGACGAAGGCCGAGCTGGCCATCGACAAGGATGGCAAGTTCCTCGCCATGCGCGTGCACACGATCGCCAACATGGGCGCGTATCTGTCGACGTTCGCCTCGTGCGTGCCGACGATCCTCTACGCAACCTTGCTCGCGGGCCAGTACACGACGCCCGCGATCTACGCCGAGGTGAAGGCGGTGTTCACCAACACCGTGCCGGTCGATGCGTATCGCGGCGCGGGCCGTCCGGAGGCGACCTATGTCGTCGAGCGGTTGGTCGAAACGGCGGCGCGCGAATTGAACATCGATCCCGCCGAGCTGCGCCGCCGCAACTTCATCAAGACCTTCCCGTACGCGACGCCGGTCGGCCTCACCTACGACACCGGCGACTACGACGCGTGCCTGACCCGCGCGCTCGAACTCGCCGACGTCGCGGGCTTCCCCGCGCGCCGTGATGCGGCGAAGGCCAACGGCAAGCTGCGCGGCCTTGGCTACTCGTGCTACATCGAGGCGTGCGGCCTCGCGCCCTCGAACGTCGCGGGTGCGCTCGGCGCGCGCGCGGGGCTGTTCGAAACGGGCGAGATCCGCGTCAACCCGACCGGTTCGGTCACCGTGTTCACGGGCTCGCACAGTCACGGCCAGGGCCACGAGACGACCTTCTCGCAGGTCGTCGCCGATCGCCTCGGCATCCCGATCGAGAACATCGAGATCGTGCACGGCGACACTGGCCGCGTGGCGTTCGGCATGGGCACCTATGGCTCGCGCTCGATCGCCGTGGGCGGCTCGGCGATCATGAAGGCGCTCGACAAGATCGAGGCGAAGGCGAAGAAGATCGCGGCGCACCTGCTCGAAGCGGGCGTCGAGGATATCGAGTTCGCCAACGGCGTATTCCGCGTCGCGGGCACGGACCGCACCAAGGCCTTCGCCGAGGTTTCGCTGGCGGCCTATGTGCCGCACAACTACCCGCTCGAAACACTCGAACCGGGCCTCGGCGAAAGCGCGTTCTACGACCCGACCAACTTCACCTATCCGGCCGGTGCGTACATCTGCGAAGTCGAAGTGGACCCGGACACGGGTGTCACGCGCGTCGAGCGCTTCACCGCCGTCGACGACTTCGGCAACGTCATCAACCCGATGATCGTCGAAGGACAAGTGCATGGCGGTCTCGGCCAGGGCATCGGCCAGGCGCTGCTCGAGCGCTGCGTCTACGACAACGAGAGCGGCCAGTTGATGTCGGGCTCGTACATGGACTACGCGATGCCGCGCGCCTCCGATCTGCCGAACTACACCGTCGAGACCGCCAAGGGCACGCCGTGCACGCACAATCCGCTCGGCGTGAAGGGCTGCGGAGAAGCGGGTGCGATCGGCTCGCCGCCGGCCGTCATCAACGCGGTCCTCGACGCCCTCGCGCCGCTCGGCGTGAAGGACTTGCAGATGCCTGCCACGCCGCATCGCGTCTGGTCCGCGATCCGGTCCGCGAACAATCAGCCAGCATAAGCGGAGAACGCTCATGTACTCATTCGACTATCAACGCCCCGCCGACGCGCAAAGCGCCGTCAAGGCGCTCGGTGCCGACGCCGAGGCGAAGTACCTCGGCGGCGGGCAAAGCCTGCTGCCGGCCATGCGTCTGCGTCTCGCGCAACCTTCGGCGCTGATCGACGTGACGCGCATTGCCGCGCTCAAGGAGATCGTCGTCGATGGCGCCATGGTGAAGATCGGCGCAGCGGTCTGTCATGCCGACGTCGCCGGGCACGCGCAGTTGCAGGCCACGCTGCCCGCGCTCGCGCAGCTGGCGCAAAGCATCGGCGACCGCCAGGTGCGCGCGCTCGGCACGCTCGGCGGCTCGATCGCCAACAACGATCCGGCCGCCGACTATCCGGCCGCGCTGCTCGCGCTCAACGCGACCGTCGTCACCGACCGGCGCCGCATTGCTGCCGACCAGTTCTTCGTCGGCATGTACGAAACGGCGCTCGAACCCGACGAGCTGATCACCGCCGTCGAGTTTCCGGTGCCCGAGCGCACGGCCTACGAGAAGTTCAGGAATCCGGCTTCGCACTTCGCGCTCACCGGGGTGTTCGTCGCGAAGTTCGCCGCTGGCGCGCCGGGCGGCGCGGCCGTGCGTGTCGCGGTGACGGGCGCGGCACCCGCCGTGTTCCGCGCGAGCGCACTGGAGACGGCACTCGCGGCGGACTTCTCGCCGGCAGCGGCGCGCGGGGTCAGTATCGCCGACACCGACCTGAACTCGGACATGCACGCGAGCGCGGTCTATCGCGCGCACCTGATTCCGGTGCTCGCGGCGCGTGCGGTGACGCAGGCCAACAGCTAGCGCGCTTCGTCGCGTGTTTTTCTGCCAGGACTCGCCGCGCGCGGCGAGTCCGCCCGACATGGCCATGCAACCCGAATCGATCGACGACACCGTCACCCAGCTCGAAGCCCACGGCTACTTCGCGAGCCGCGAACTCGCCACCGCGCTCTTTCTCGCGCTGCGCATGGAGCGCCCGCTCTTCGTCGAGGGCGAGCCGGGCGTCGGCAAGACCGAACTCGCGAAGGCGGCGGCGGCCCTGCTCGGCACGTCGCTGTTGCGGCTGCAATGCTACGAAGGGCTCGATACGGCGAGCGCGCTCTACGAATGGGACTACCCGCGCCAGATCATGGCGCTGCGGCTTGCCGAGGCGGCCGGCGAGAAGCCGCACAGCGACACGCTCTACCGCGATGAATTCCTGCTCAAGCGTCCCTTGCTGCAAGCGCTGCTGCCCGATCCCGCGCATCCGGGCGTGCGGCGCGTGCTGCTGATCGACGAGATCGACCGCGCCGACGAACCGTTCGAGGCCTTCCTGCTCGAACTTCTTTCGGATTTCCAGGTATCGATTCCCGAATACGGCACCGTGCGCGCCGCGCTCACACCGCTCGTCGTGATGACCTCGAACCGCACGCGCGAAGTTCATGACGCGCTCAAGCGGCGCTGTCTCTATCAATGGCTCGGCTATCCCGACCGCGCACGCGAACTCGCGATCGTCGCCGCGCGCGCGCCGCAGACGAGCCTCGAGTTGCAGCAGCGCGCCGTCGGCTTCGTGCATCAACTGCGCACGATGGATCTGTTCAAGGCGCCCGGCATCGCCGAGACGATCGACTGGTGCCGTGCGCTCGCGGCGCTCTCGGTGTCCGAACTCGATCCGCAATCGGTGCAGAACACGCTCGGCGTGCTGCTCAAGTATCAGGACGATCTCGCGCAACTCGATGCCGCGAAGATCGCCGAATGCCTCGCGCTGTCACAGTGAACACGCCGCCTCCCGCCGACTGCCCCGCCCCGCCGATGCTCGCGCGCAACGTCGTGCACTTCGTGCGCGTGCTGCGCGCGGCGGGCCTGCCGATGTCTCCGGCGCAGTCCGTCGATGCGCTCGACGCGCTGCGCTGGATCGACCTCACGCGCCGCGACGACGTGCGCGCCGCGCTCGCCGCGCTGCTCACGCGCGCGCCCGATGAGCGCGAGCTGTTCGATGCGGCGTTCGAGCTGTTCTGGCGCGATCCCGATTGGGAAGGCAAGCTGCGCGCGCTGCTGTTGCCCAAGGTGAAGGCGGGCATCCCGCCGCCGAGACGCAACAATCGACTCGCCGATGCACTCGCCGCGCGCGTCGAAGCGAAGCGCAACAGTGCCTCGCCCGAGCCGCAGGAAGAACACGAACTGCGCGCCCACGCGACCTTCAGCGCGGAAGAACGGCTGCGCCAACGCGACTTCGACACGCTCACCGCCGACGAATGGCGCACGCTGCGCCACCTGATCCGGCGCCGCCGCCTGCCGCTCGCGACCGAGCGCACGCGGCGCCTGAAGGCGGCATCGCACGGCACGCATGCCGATTTGCGTGCGAGCGCGCGGCATGCCGTGCGCGCGGGCGGCGACTGGACCGTGTGGAAATATCGCGCGCCAGTCGAGCGCAAGCCGCCGCTCGTGCTGCTGCTCGACATCTCGGGTTCGATGAGCAGCTATTCGCGCGCGGTGCTCTATTTCTGCCACGCGCTTTTGCAGTCGCGCGAGCGGCTGCAGGTGTTCCTGTTCGGCACGCGCCTCACCCACGCGACGCGCGCGCTGCGCGAACGCGATCCCGATGTCGCGCTCGCGCAGCTCTCGATGCAGGTGGCCGACTGGTCGGGCGGCACGCGCATCGGCGCGACGCTCGCCGAGTTCAACCGGCGCTGGGCACGTCGCGTGCTGAACGCGCGTGCGACCGTGCTGCTCGTCACCGACGGCCTCGATCACGATGCGAGCGCCACGCTCGGCGCTGAAATGGCGCGCCTGCATCGCTTCGCGCATCGCGTGGTGTGGCTCAATCCGCTGTTGCGCTATCGCGGCTTCGCGCCGAAAGCACGCGGTGTGCAGGCCATGCTGCCGCATGTCGACTCACACCATCCGGTTCATAATCTCGACAGCCTGGAAGCGTTTGGACGCAGCCTGGCCGACGCACCGCTGGCCGCGCCGGCACGCCGCGCGAGCGCCTGCAAAGGAGCCCCTCGATGGAGCTGAGCGAAAGTTATCTGCTGAGCGTGCCGCAGCAACGCGCGTGGGAAGCACTCAACGATACGGCCGTGCTGAAGGCCTCGATTCCCGGCTGCGAAAGCATCGAGCCCGACGGCGAGAACGCTTACACGCTCGCAATGACCGCTGCGGTCGGACCGGTCAAGGCGCGCTTCAAGGGCCGCATGCAGGTGACCGAGATCGACGCGCCGCGCAGCTACACCATCGTGTTCGAAGGCCAGGGCGGCGCGGCGGGTTTCGGCAAGGGCAGCGCGCATGTGACCCTCGCGGCGCAAGGCGAGAACGTGACCGAACTCTCCTATTCCGCGAATGCGCAGGTCGGCGGCAAGCTCGCGCAGATCGGCTCGCGGCTCGTCGATGGTGCGGCGCGCAAGCTCGCGAGCGAGTTTTTCAAGCGCTTCGGCGCGCAAATGGGCCCTGCCGAGGCCGAGGCTGAAGCGCAAGCGAGCGCCGTGGAGACATCGCCCGGGCAAGCCGAAGCAGAAGGCGACGCCGAACAGACGCAAACGAGGAAACGATCATGGACAGCGTGGATCTCGAAGTCCTGAAGTCCAGCGTGCGCTGGCTCGCCGAGGGCCATCGCGCGCTGCTCGTGACGGTCGTGAAAACGTGGGGCTCGTCGCCGCGTCCCGAAGGCGCGATGCTCGTCGTGAGGGACGACGGCCTCGTGACGGGCTCGGTGTCGGGCGGCTGCATCGAGGACGATCTGATCGACCGGGTGCGCCAGCAAGGTATCGCGCAACGCACGCCCGAGGCGGTCAAATACGGCATCAGCGCCGAAGAGGCGCATCGCTTCGGCCTGCCCTGCGGCGGCACGATCCAGCTCGTGCTGGAACCGCTCGGCGCGCATAGCGGCATCGGCGAGTTGCTCGATACGGTCGAGCGCGGCCAGCTGATTGCGCGCACGCTCGACATGGCGAGCGGCGTCGCCACGCTCGGCCCCGCGCTCGCCACCGATGGCGTGCACTTCGACGGCGAACGCCTGCTCACGATCCACGGCCCGCGTTACCGGATGCTCGTGATCGGCGCGGGGCAACTGTCGCGCTACCTGTGCCAGATCGCGGTCGGCCTCGACTATCACGTGATCGTCTGCGATCCGCGCGAGGAATACACCGACACCTGGGATGTGCCCGGCACGAAGCTCGTGCGCACCATGCCCGACGATACCGTGCTCGACATGAAGCTCGACGAGCGCTGCGCGGTGATCGCGCTCACGCATGATCCGAAGCTCGACGATCTCGCGCTGATGGAGGCGCTCAAGACGCCCGCGTTCTACGTCGGCGCGCTCGGCTCGCGGCGCAACAACGCGGCGCGGCGCGAGCGGCTCAAGGAGTTCGATCTCGACGACGCGCAGCTCGCGCATCTGCATGGGCCGGTCGGCATCTATATCGGCAGCCGCACGCCGCCCGAGATCGCGGTGTCGATCCTCGCCGAGGTGACGGCCGCGAAGAACGGCGTGTCGCTGCCGACCATCCTGCAAGTCGAAGGCGCGAAGGCGGCGCGCGAAATCGCCGCGAGCGCGAGTTCGACCTGTTCGATCTAGAGCGCGCTGGCCTCAGGGCGTTTCGGCGCGAGCGGCCGCGGCCTCTTCGCGCCATGCGCGCCGCGAGCGGCGCATCTGCACGAACGCGAGTCGCGCCATGCGTGCCCAGCCGACCGGACGCGGGTCCGCCAGCAGGCCGAGCGCGCGCGCATAGTCGGCTGTGAGCCCCGGCGTCCAAGCGCCCGTCTGGCCGCGCTTGCGCAACTGCGCCGCGACCCATAGCTCCGGCATCAACAGCATGCGCACGAACGGCAGCCATCCGCCGCTGCCCCACACGCGCGCGCACGCACCCTCGAGCGCGGCTTCGAGCGCCTGCGCGACCGTGGTCGAGCAATTGCGATGGGTGAGGTTGTAGTGATCGTCCGTGCGGTAGTGCGCCCAGAAACGCGCGAGGCGCGCCGCATCGTAGTTGTGGATCCGCAAGCTCAGCGTGGCCTCGCCGCCGCCCTGCGCGTCGGTCTCGTAATCCGGCTCGAAGCGGCCCGGCACATTGTTTTCGGCACTCGCGCGCAGGATCTGCACGAATTCGGCAGTAGAACGATTCAACGTGACGCGCGGATAGAGGCTGATGTAGATGCCCTCGGGCGACTCCAGCGCCACATGGCCCGTCGAAATCACGCCATTGCGATCGACGGCCGCGATATAGCGGTTGATGAACGGTCGACGGCGCGCTTCGGTGCGCGCCATGCCGAGCGGCGTCCAGACGTACACGGTCAACGCGTGCCCGGGGCCGAGGGTTGCCTCGCGCTTGCCGTCTTGCGCGGCGCACGCGCCGGGCGTGCTCGCGAGGCGCCGCGCGCGCATCGCGAGCAACATGACGTTCCAGCCGCCGAACATGAGCCCGAGCCCGAGGCAATACTCGACCGTGCCCTCGTAGTGGGTCGGATACGGCTGATACAGAAACACCGCGATCGCGAGTTCGAACGCGCCGCCCGCCATCGCGAGTCGCCAGGTGCGATAGCGCACGATCCACGCCGTGGCGATCTGCAGAAGCGCGTCGACGAGAAAAAGCGTCGCGAAGATCATCGACAGGATGAACGACGCGTTGTGGTAGCCGGACAGGACGAGCCCGGCCGAGAGACAAAACGCGAGACCCTTCAGGAAGCGCAGCATGCGCTGGCCGCCCACGCCGGTCCACGCGACCGCAATCGTGGCGAGCCCTTCGAAGCAAAGCAGCCCCGCGAACAGCCGCACGGGAAACCACACGGAGCCGCCGAGCGCATCGACGAAGGCGACGACGCCGATCAGCGCGCTCAGCGCACCGGCGGCCATGAGACCGCGCCAGCGTTCACGCAGGTAATCGGCGCCGAGCAGGATCATCACCAGTCGCACCATCGCGCTTCTCTCGCTTGAACTGCAGAGAAGGCATCGTACGACGCGGCGCACCCAGGCGGCAACTTCGCTGCCCAGGCGGTGCGCCCGGGCAGCCGGTCGCGCCCTCAGCCGAACAGTTTCATCGCCTGCAGCAGCGTGTTGGTCACGCCCCACGCGAGCGGCGCGAGCACATAGAGCCAGAACAGCGCGAGCCGCAGTTTGTTCGACGACGTGGCGGGGCGGACAGCAGTGGTAGTAGCGTTCATCGCGCGCTCCTTATTGGCCGTTGGCGAGCTGGGCATCGCTCATGTGATGTTTGTCGTCGACGCGCTTGACCAGCAGGTTGCAGACGAATCCGGCCAGCAGCAGCACGGCCATGATGTGCACGGTCATCGTGTAGGCGTCGGCCTTCGCGACGCCGTGAGCGACCTCGTAGGCGCGCAGATAGTTGACGAGCGCGGGCCCGGCGACGCCCGCCGCCGCCCAGGCGGTGAGGAGGCGCCCGTGAATGCCGCCGACGAACGCCGTGCCGAACATGTCGGCGAGATACGCGGGCACGGTGGCGAAGCCGCCACCGTACATCGACAGGATCGCGCAGTAGGCGAGCACGAACAGCACGATGTTGCCGCCCTGCGCGAACTGCGGCACCGCGTAGTAAAGCAGCGCGCCCAGCGCGAAGAAGATGAAGTAGGTGTTCTTGCGCCCGAGCCAGTCCGACGACGACGCCCACACGAAGCGGCCACCCATGTTGAACAGCGACAACAGCCCGACGAAGCCGGCGGCCGCAGCGGCGCTCACCGTGTCCTTGAAGCTCTCCTGGATCATCACCGACGCCTGGCCGAGGATGCCGATGCCGGCCGTCACGTTGAGGAACAGCACGAGCCAGATCAGGTAGAACTGCGGCGTCTTGAGCGCCTCGTCGATGTGCACGTGCGCGCGCGAGACGAGCTTGTGGGTGGTCGCGGGCGGCGTCCAGCCGGCGGGTTTCCAGTCGGGCGCGGGGACGCGGATCGCGAGCGCGCCGATCGTCATCGAAATGAAGTACGCGATGCCGAGCACGACGAAGGTCTCGGCCACGCCGACACTCGTTGCGCTCTGGAAGTGCTTCATCAGCATCACCGACAGCGGCGCCGCGATCATCGCGCCGCCGCCGAAGCCCATGATCGCCATGCCCGTCGCCATGCCGCGGCGGTCGGGAAACCAGCGGATCAGCGTCGAGACCGGCGACACGTAGCCGAGCCCAAGCCCAATGCCGCCGATCACGCCATAGCCGAGATAGAGCAGCCAGATTTCGTGAAGCCGCACGCCGAGCGCGGCGACCAGAAAGCCGCCGCCAAAGCAGCACGCAGCGGTGAACATCGTGCGGCGCGGGCCGACCTTCTCGAGCCACTTGCCCGCGAAAGCCGCCGACAAGCCGAGACACACGATGGCGAGCGAAAAAATCCAGCCGAGCGTCGTGAGCGTCCAGTCATCGGGCGCCGATGCCGTGATGCCGATCACTTTCGTGAGCGGCGCGTTGAACACCGAAAAAGCGTACGCCTGGCCGATACAAAGATGCACGGCGAGCGCCGCCGGCGGCACCATCCAGCGCGAAAAACCGGCTGGCGCAATGGTCGCCTGCTTCGAGAAGAAAGGCGCATTCCCCTTGTGGCGCGCTGAATCTGCAACGCTGCTCATGATTTGTCTCCTGGTCGTCGCGTGCGTTCCTTTTGTATGTTTAAAGCGCACGCTGACTTGAACGTTAGAGGGCGCGACGACAGTTGGCAATATGAGGCAGCAATGCATATGGGTTTGCAGTGCGGCAAAAAAGCTGCGCGCGCAACCAATTGCGCTGTTCGTCCGCGACTTGATCGCTTGTGCGGTCCGCACCCTTGACAAGCGGACACGCTCACTTTTAAGTGGCAGAACCGCATTCAATCGTCTCTTTCACCTGGCTTGGGTCATGCGTCCCGTTCACCTGATCCGTTGTGCCGTGCTCGGCATCGGCCTCGCCGCTGGCGTCGGGGAAGGCGCCGTCGCTGCGTCCGGCGTCGGGGAAGGCGCCGTCGCTACGTCCGGCGTCGACAAGCTCGCGCCGTACACCAACGAAGGCGAGACACAGATCTATACCGTCAACGCCGACGGTTCATACGTGAAGCTCGACACGATGACACTGCGTGTGAACACCGAGGCTGGCGTCGCGCGTGTTGCGCAGCAATACATCTGGTACAACCGCGGCATGGCGGAGGTCGAAGTGCTCGAGGCGTGGACCGAGGACGCCCAGGGCGGCCGTCACGACGTGCGCCCGGAGCAGATTCGCGACGTGCAGGAAGTGCGCTCGTTCGATGCACCCGTCTTCCAGGACATCCTCGACAAGGTGATCGTGTTTCCGGCCGTCGAAGCGGGCGCGCGCATTCATCTGAGCTACCGCAAGACCCAGCACACACCGCTCGTGCCCGGCGGGTTCAGCGACTTCACGCCGCCCGGTCTCGCGCCGACTCAGCGCTTCCGGCTGATCTACGATCTGCCCGCGAGCGAGCCGCTCTATGCCGATGCGCGCGGCTTCACCGCGCTGCCGAGCGTCACCGTGGAGGGCCGCACGCGCTACGAATATCACTACGACAAGGGCGTATTCGCACGCGAGGAATACGGCGCGATCGACTACGTGAGCTACGGCGACCGGCTGATGGTGTCGACCTTCCCCGACTATCGCGCGTTCGCGGCGTTCTACCGGGCATCGTCGGCCGATCCCGATCCCGATACCCACGCGAGCGAACTCGTGCATTTCGCGCAGACCCTCACCGCGCACGACACCACGGACCGCGCGCGCGCGCAAACGCTCTACGATTGGGTAAGACGCAATATCCGCTATGTCGCGGTCAATGTCGGACGCGGCGAAGTGATTCCGCATCGCGCCGCCGATGTACTCGCCAATCGCTATGGCGACTGCAAGGATCACGTTGCGCTGTACGGCGCGCTGCTCGATGCGCTCGGCATTCGCAACGAGCCGGCGCTCATCAGCAGCGGCAACGTCTACACGCTGCCATCGGTGGCGGGCTTCGGCGTCATCAATCACGTCATCACGTGGCTGCCCGATTTGCAGCTGTTCGCCGATTCGACGGCGGCCAACGTCGAGTTCGGCTTTCTGCCGCCGACCGACATGGACCGCGTCGCGATCCTCACGAGCGACGGCTCGTCGATGCGCACGCCCGCCACAGCGACGAGCGCACGTGACAGCGATCTGCAGATCACAATCGAGTCCGACGGCTCCGCGCGCTTCGTGTTTCGTCTGTTGACCGAGGGATGGTCGGCCGAGCCGACGCGCAGCGCGTTGCGGCTGCAAACGCCGGCGCAGCGCGAGGAAGCGTTGCAGTGGGAATTGCGCAATGCGAATCTGCGCGGCAGCGCGACACTGGCGACCAGTCCGCTCGATGCAACGGCCGGGCCGCTCACACTGACGCTGTCCGGCACGCTCGACGGCTTCGTCGATCCCGCCGCGACGGCAGCACTGCCGACGCTCTCGAGCTTCATCGGCGGGCTCGATGCGAGTCTGCGCTACTGGCTCGGCGAGACGCGCCGCACGCAGCCCTTCGTGTGCCGCAACGTCGCCGTGCGCGAACGCATGCGCATCGTGTTGCCGCCGCAACTGCGCGCACTCGATGTGCCGCTCGCGCAGCAAACGCAAAACCGTTTCGTGGATTTCAGCTCGCACTACGCGCTCGACAGCGCATCGAACACGCTCAGCGTGACACGCGAAGGCACCACGCACTTCGCGAGCGACGTGTGCTCAGCCGACGATTACGCCACGATGCGGCCCGCGTTCGAAACGATGGCGCGCGACCTGCGCGCGCAACTCGTGGTGAAGCCGGTCGAGGCGAGCGCCGCCACGCTCACACCGGCCAGAGCGGTCCTTCCTGCATCGCGCCGATCTGTTCGCGCAACTCGAGAATCCTGTCTTCCCAGTAGCGTTGCGTGTTGAACCACGGAAACGCGGCCGGAAACGCGGGATCGTCCCAGCGACGCGCGATCCACGCCGAGTAGTGAATCAGACGCAGCGTGCGCAATGCCTCGACCAGATGAAGCTCGCGCGGCTCGAAATCGCAGAAGTCCTCATAGCCCGCGAGCAGATCGGTCAGTGCCCGCACGGCGAGCGAGCGCTCGCCCGGCAGCAGCAGCCACAGATCCTGCACGGCGGGGCCCATGCGGCTGTCGTCGAAGTCGACGAAATGCGGACCCGCGTCGGTCCACAGCACGTTGCTCGGATGGCAGTCGCCATGCAGGCGCAGCGTGCGCAACTCGCCCGCGCGCTCGAACGCGGCTTCGACGCCTTCGAGCGCGAGCCTCACGGCAGCGCTCCAGGCCTCGCGCACATCGGTGGGCACGAAATTGTGTTCGAGCAGCCAGTCGCGCGGCTCGTAACCAAACGTCTGGATATCGAGCGTCGGGCGCGCGCGATAGGGCTCGCTCGCGCCCACCGCATGAATGCGTCCGATGAAACGGCCAAGCCATTCGAGTGTGTCGGTGCGGTCGAGATCGGGCGCGCGTCCGCCGCGCCGCTCGAAGAGGGCAAAGCGAAAGCCGTCGAATTCGTGCAGCGTGCGGCCCTCGAAGGTGAGCGCGGGCACGGCCGGAATCTCGCGCGCGGTCAGCTCCGCGACGAACGCGTGCTCTTCGAGAATCGCCTCGTCGGACCAGCGGCCCGGCCGATAGAACTTCGCCACCAGCGGCGGGCCGTCTTCGACACCCACCTGGTAGACGCGGTTTTCGTAGCTGTTGAGCGCGAGCATGCGCCCGTCGGTATAGCGGCCCGCTGGGGCAAGCACGCTGTCGAGCGCATCGAGCACGCATTCGGGTGTGAGCCGCGCGTACGGCGCGCCCGCCGTATCGTCAGACGGATGAGACGAGGAGGAGAGATCTGGGTTCATCCCCGCATTGTGCACCGTGCGGGCAGCAGGCGGGCGCTGCGTCCCCTGTCACGGGTCCGTGGCACGTTGCAGCGTGTCCCGCCCGCGCGCATTCGCTCGCGCGCCTGCGGGACCCCAGCGAAAGATCGGGCCGGCAGTGCCGGATCAGTGGACGGCGGTGCCTGCGGGGCGCACCTGCTCGCCCGTATCGATCAGATCCTCGAGGAAGAAGGGCTCGGTATTGAGCTGAGCCGAAGCGCCTGGCTCGCCGACGTACCAGGTGACCATCGCCATGTCACCAAGAATGCGCATGACGATACCGCGTGCGCCGTGCGGTACGGCGATATGCACTGTGCGGACAATAGAACCGATTTGCATCATGTTTCCCCGTTACCACTGCCGGCTTCACCTCATGTAACGCCGGTCGGTGTTGGTGATAAAAACTGCTGCGCCCCAACGTTGCGCGCGCACCCAATGCCCCAGTCTGGACCGGGGCGTACAACTTGGCCCGCAAGCGAAACCTGTCGTACCCGGTTTACGCATTGTTGCCCGATTTCGGCCGTTCGCGCAAAGCAAAAAAGTTAAAACACCCTCTACAGTCTCGCACAGGTCGATCGGACACCGTTTTAACCGCCCGCCCCGTCGCGAGAAAAAGCGCATGTGCACGTCTTCACGCAATTCGTCCAACCAGCGTATCGTTCAGGGTTTTTCCCCGTTTTTCTGGAGATGTCGCCGTGACCGTCCCATCGGACTCCGACCGGACTGCCCGCCCCGCCCCCGTTGCACCGTATCTCGAACGCGGCTCGCCGGCGTACTGGCGCGCGAGCCTCGCGCTGTTGTTCGCGGGCTACGCGACGTTCTCGCTGCTCTACTGCGTGCAACCGCTCTTACCTGCTTTTACGGCCGCATTCGGCGTGAGTCCAGCACAAAGCTCGCTCACGCTGTCGTTTTCGACGGCGGCGCTTGCGTTCGCGATCTTCGTCGCGGGCTTCGTCTCCGAGGGCTGGAGCCGCCACCGGCTCATGACGGCCTCGCTCACCGCGTCGTCGCTGCTCACGCTCGCCGCCGCCTTCACGCCGCACTGGAACGAGTTGCTCGCGCTGCGTCTGCTCGAAGGGCTCGCGCTCGGCGGCGTGCCGGCCGTCGCGATGGCGTATCTGGCCGAAGAAGTGCATCCCGACGGCCTCGGCCTCGCGATGGGCCTCTACGTCGGCGGCACCGCGATCGGCGGGATGGCCGGGCGCGTCATCACCGGCATCGTCGCGGACCTGTTCGGCTGGCGCGCCGCGGTCGGCACCATCGGTGCGCTGGGACTGCTCGCGACGCTCGCGTTTCGATCGCTGTTGCCCCAGTCGCGTCATTTCGTGCCGCGTCGCGGCCTCGGCTTTGCCCACCACCGCGCGGCGCTCGCGAAGCACCTGCGCCGCCCGGGCCTGCCCATCCTGTTCCTGATCGGCTTCGTGCTGATGGGCAGTTTCGTCACGCTCTACAACTACATCGGCTTTCGCCTGCTGGCGCCGCCGTACAGCATGAGCCAGGCTGCCATCGGCGCAATCTTCATCGTCTATCTGACCGGCGTCGTCGCCTCGCCGTGGTCGGGGCGCATGGCCGATACGTTCGGACGCGGCCGCGTGCTGATCGGCAGCCTCGCCGTCATGCTGCTCGGCCTCGCGCTGACCTTGCTGCAGCCGCTGTGGGCCATCGCCGCCGGCATCGCGTGCGTGACGCTCGGCTTCTTCGCCGGGCACTCAGTCGCGAGCGGCTGGGTCGGGCGGCTCGCCAAGGAAGCCAAGGGCCAGGCCGCGGCACTCTATTTGCTCGCCTATTACCTCGGATCGAGCATCGTCGGATCGCTCGGCGGGCACTTCTGGGCCGAGTTCGGCTGGGGCGGTGTCGCGGGTCTCGCCGCGTTGCTGCTTGCCGCCGGCATCGCGGGCGCCACGCGGCTGCGCGCGCATGAGGTCGGCGAGACGCGGTGAGCCGTGTTCCCCACGTGCGCTGCGAAGCGCACGAAAGGCAACTGTAAATGCACGGCACGCGTCGCTTGCGTGTCTTCGCTGTGCTGTTGTTGCTTGTTGCGCCTCGCCTCCAGGCCGATGTGCGCGGCGCGCCCCATGCTCACCTATACTCAAAGCAGGCAAGGGCCGCGCGGGTCCGTGCCGGGCTGCACAACAAGGAGACGAGCATGTCGACCTACTTCACGATTGGCGACTTCGTGATGATCATCCCGATGGCACTCGCTGGTGCGCTCTTCCTCGGCGCACTGCCCTGCGCGACCGAATTGCGCCACAACACCTTGCGCGTCGTCGGCGCCATCATCGGCGCACTCGTTGCGGTCGCGCTCGTCGAGGCCTTGCCCGCGCTGATGTAGCGGCACGCGCGCAGCCGCAATACGCGTGGCACCGCGCGACTTCAGCGCGGCCCGGTCATAGGCCGCGGCCCCATCAACTGAACCAGTGCGGCGCGCAGATACGAAGGCCGCGCAAGCGCGTCGTCATGTGCGAGCGCGGACAGCGCACGCCACGGCAGCGTCGGATGCAGATGATGCTGACGATGCAGATGATGATTCATCACCAGCACAGCGAGGCCGCGCGGCGCGCGAAAGTTGCGTGCGCGTCCCGGCTCGTCGAGACCCACGCCGTGATGCGGCAGGTTGTCGGCCATCGAGAGCCACACGCCGCGCAGAAACATCGACGTCACCAGCACCGGCCACCATTGCCCATAACCGTATAGCGCGAGCGCATGCAGCGCGACACTGGCGAGCCAGTCGCGCCGCACGCGTGCGCGCTTCGCGGGGTCCGCGGCCTGATTGCAGAACAGCCGCTGCACCTGCGCGCCGACCGGCCCGGCCGAACCCACCCCACGCAAGACGAGCGCGCGCGTTACGCCCACCGGCAGGAACGCCAACAACGGCACGACCAACTCGCCGATATAAAGTCCGCCGAAAAGACGCGCATAGTGCATGAGCCAACTGCGCCAGCGCGGCCGAGTTGCATCGCAGACATCGGGCTGATCGTAGGGCTCTCGAGTAAAGCGATGATGCATCAGGTGTCCGAAGCGTACGACCTCGAACGGCAACGCGAGCGCGATCGACAAGCCACGCGCGCTCGATTCGTTCGCACGCCGCCCCGGCAGCAACTGGCCGTGAATCGCCTCGTGAATCAAGCCCCAATGCGCGGGCGTCGCGAGCACGATCGGCACGAGCGCGCACAACGCGGGCCAACCTAACGCGCGCAACAGCACGGGCAGCACGGCGAGCTGCAGCACACTCATGAACACGACCGCGCCGATCAACGCGACATTCGCACGCACATCGGACAACGCGATGCGGCGCGCGGGCGCGGCGCGGACGGCGGCATCGGAACTCATCGGCTTTCCTTCGCTGGGACGACAGCGTGCGAACTTAGCAGGGCTGCGTGACAAGGCGAAGAAGCGCGCGACGAGGCGCAAAAGGAACGTGGCGCGCCAGGGCGAGCGCGACGGCCGGTCGGGTCGCGCCGCGCTCACCGTGCCGTCATGCTGCGGGGACGACCGCTCCCACCTGCTGGTACACCGCCGCCTCGAAGCCGATCAGTGTCTCGACGACCGGCATGTCGAAGAAAGGCAGCACCTGCGTCATCAGCACTGCGCCGACGCCCTTGCTGCGGTCGATCCAGTAGTAGGTATTGAAGACGCCTGCCCAGTCCGCGGTGCCGCTGCTGCGCATGCCGGGCACATCGGCGAGCGTGAGGTGGAAGCCGAGGCCCCAGCTTTGCGGCACCGGCGCGGCGGGCACGTCGTTCGACAGCGCCGGCAGCGTGGATTTGATCAGCTCGGGAAGCCGGATATGCGCGAGATGATTTTCCAGCGCCATCTTCACGGTTGCCGCTTCGAGGATGCCCGCACCCTCGTCGAGCCATGCCTGCACGAAGCGGCCATAGTCCTGCACGGTGCCATACGAGCCGTGGCCGGAAGCGTCCCATTCGGAAGTGGGCGGCAGGTCGAGCGCGGAAGCGGCCAGCGTACCGTCAGGCTGGCGCTGCGCCACGCGCAGCAGCCGGGCGCGCTGTTCGTCGCTCGGTGCGAAGGTCGAGTCGCGCATCCTCAGTGGCCCGTACACATGCTGCTTGAGGTAGCTCCCCAAGGTCTGCCCGGACAGCTTCTCGACGATGAGCCCGAGCCAGTCCGTGTTGGTGCCGTACTCCCAGGCTGTGCCGGGGTCGCGCACGAGCGGCACAAGGAGACTGCGCTTGAGCCCGGAGAGCGGGTTGGGCTCGCCTGTAAGCTCGTGGTAGCGCAGCAATTTTTCGTTGAGAAAGAAATAACCGAGGCCTGCCGAGTGCGTCATCAGCTGGCGCACCGTGGCCGCGCTGGCGGGCGCGCGCAACAGCGGCTTGTCGCCGTCGAAGCCCTCCAGCACCTGCAGCTGACCGAACTCCGGCAGAATCGACTCGACGGTGGCGTCGAGGCTCAGCTGCCCCTTCTCGACGAATTGCAGCGCCGCGGTCGTGGCCACCGCCTTCGTCATCGACGCGTTGCGGAACATCGTTTGTGGGCCTGCCTCGCCCGCGGCGTAATCGAAGAGCGGGCCGTCGCGGCTGACTACGGTCGCCGCAATGCCGTGAACAGCACCTTTCGAGACTGCATCGTCCAGCAGTGCCTGGATGGCAGAACCGTCAAACGTCATGGTGGTCTCCTGTGCTCATGGTGGGGAGCCCGTACGCGCAAGCGATTGCGTAACGGGTCGTGCCATTCTGCTCCTGGACACCGCAAGCGCGGTGTCAGCGCGCGCGCAGTCGGCCATCGGTCGATCGGCGCGGAGGAACAAAAAAGCCGCCTTTCGGCGGCTTGTGATTCGGGGCTTGCGACTCACCCGACGGCGAACCCGGCGTCAGATATGCTGATCCGTCGACGGCTTCTCCCACAGGTTGACGCCGCCTTCGGTCGCGTAACGATCGATCTCGGCGAGTTCTTCTTTCGAGAATTCGAGGTTCTTCAACGCACCGGCGTTCTCGCGCACCTGTTCCGCCCGGCTCGCACCGATGAGCGCCGAGGTCACGCGGCCACCGCGCAGGGTCCAAGCGATCGCCATCTGCGCGAGGCTTTGTCCGCGACGCTGCGCGATGTCGTTGAGCTTGCGCACGTGCTCGATGTTCTTCTCGCTCAGGTGCTCGCGCTGCAGCGAGTCGCCGCCCGGACGGTTCACGCGCGCATCCTGCGGCACGCCGCCCAGATACTTGTTCGTGAGCAGGCCCTGGGCGAGCGGCGTGAACGCGATGCTGCCCGCGCCGACCTGTTCGAGCGTGTCGAGCAGCTCATGCTCGATCCAGCGGTTGAGCATGTTGTACGACGGCTGATGAATAAGCAGCGGCACCTTGTACTCGGCGAGCAGGCGGGCCATTTCCAGCGTCTTGGCGGGCGAGTACGACGAGATCCCGACATAGAGCGCCTTGCCCTGCTGCACGGCCGTCGCGAGCGCGCCAGCGGTTTCTTCGAGCGGCGTCTCGACGTCGAAGCGATGCGAATAGAAGATGTCGACGTAGTCGAGCCCCATGCGCTGCAGGCTCTGGTCGAGGCTTGCGAGCACGTACTTGCGCGAGCCGCCGCCCTGGCCGTAGGGGCCGGGCCACATGTCCCAGCCCGCCTTCGACGAGATCAGCAATTCGTCGCGATACGGCTTGAAATCGTCCTTGAAAATGCGCCCGAAGTTGGTTTCGGCGCTGCCGTACGGCGGCCCGTAGTTGTTGGCGAGATCGAAGTGCGTGATGCCGAGATCGAAGGCGGTGCGCAGGATCTCGCGCTGCGTCGAGATCGGCGTGGTGTCGCCGAAGTTGTGCCACAGTCCGAGCGACAGTGCCGGCAGCTTGAGTCCCGATTTGCCGCAGAAGCGGTACTGCATGTCCGAATAGCGTTCTGAAGCGGCTTCGTAGGCCATGGCCTGGGTCCTCGATGAAAGTGAAACAGGAAAATTGACAGACCGCGCGCGGCGAGCAGCGGCGAGCAGCGCGCGATGGCGCTCATGTTAGCCAATCTGCGCGAGCCTTGCAGACGCCTGCCATGCGACGGGCGCCGGTAGACGCCGCCACGCGGCTCGCCTACACTGCGGCCACTTCCATTTTCGACAGGTTAGACCATGATCCGGGCGATCTCGATCGCACTGCTGGTTGGCGGCGTCGTGCTGCTCTATTTCGGCGGACAGTCGTTCAACTCGTTGAGCAACGATATCTCGCGTCTCTTCACCGGGGCGCCCACCAATCGCACGATCCTGTTGATCGCGGGCGGCATCGTCGCGACGGTGGCGGGCCTCATCGGCCTGACCGCCTCGGGCCAGCGACGCTAAAGCGAGGGCGCTCGCCCTCGCCCCTCATATCAGAACGGCTAGAACGGCACTTCGGCCAGCGACGCCGAGCGCGTGCCGGGCAGCGGCACATTGCTCGCGCCGTGATAGGTGAAGACGAGCGAGAACTTTACGTCGTCGGTCACGTTCTTGCCGGCCGAATGCAGCGTGTTGCAATGGAAGAACACGACATCGCCCGCCTGCAGCGTCGGCGACACGGCCTGGTCGATCCACGCCGCGTTGTCGGGCAGATCGGCGCGGAAGAACTTGGCCGCGTCGAAGCGCTCGGAGGTGAACGCCGCATCGTGCGAGCCGGGCACGAACCACAGCCCGCCGTTCTCGACCGTCTCGGGACCGAGCGCGAGCCACACGGACACCAGATCGTCGCGCTCGAACGACCAGTAGCGCACGTCGCGATGCCAGCCCGTCAGGCTGCCGTACGCGGGGTGCTTGGTCATCATGCAGTTGTGATGCGCGCGCGAGAGCATCGGCTCCTCGCCGAAGTACAGCTCCATCCAGCCGCGGATTTCGGGCGAGGTCGCCCACGAGCGAAACAGCGCATCGCGCGAATACGCATCGAGCAGACGGCGCACCGTGTGACCGCCGGGCGCCGCTTTCGAATCGGGCGCGCCCGGGTAGCGCAGATCGGCCTCGAATTCGACCGGCGCGGCGGCCTCCTGCAACTGCGTCTCGCCGAGGCGGCGCAGCGCCTCGCAGCGCTCGGCGGACACGAGGCCCGGTACCACCACAAAGCCGCGTTCGCGCAGCGCCTGGACCTGTTCCTTCTTCGACTGGACTGACATGGGACTTCCGTTGTTCGGGGTCTTGAGCGAGCCACGGTGGCTGGGCCACGCAGGCTGACGTCCGATTGTAAATCCGCGCGCCGCCCGCGCACAGCCACCGGGGCCACAACAACGCGCTCAATTGCGCCTCGTCCAATCCCGCACGCGACTGGGGCGTCATGCACGATGCGGGTTCAAAGGGTGCGACCGCGCTCACCGAAAGCGCGCGGGGGGCGGGTTAAAACCGACTTCCGGGCGTCATCATTCGCGTGTAGCCTGCGCACATGTTGTCCGTCAGTCCCACTCGAACAGAATCGCGCGGACGGGCTTTGCCCCGCACCGTAGCGTCTCTCGCCGCACCCTTGCCGGGCGGCGGCCACGAGACCTTGTCCCCTGCGTTCCATTGCCGTGCCGACAGGCACGTTTGCTGCTGCATACGTCGCACCGCGCGACGCGCCTGACGCCCCCGATTTCATCGATATCATGCAGACCCAGTTCAAGACTCGTCTCACCCATGTGCTGAAGGCCGCACGCCCTGGCCACCGTCATCTAACGCGCGCGCTGCGCCACCATTCCGCGCGCACGCGCGCGCTTGCGGAGCAGTTGCGCGACACGCATCCCGTCGACGGCATGCGTGCGTGGTTCCACGCATTTTTCTCGGTGCTGCGCGTGCGTACCGGCGCGCGCCACTTCTCGCTGCGCACGCTGCTGCAGCGCCCGGCCACGCAACTGCGCGCGCTGAGCGCGCCTGCCCAGCGACACGACACGCGCACGGGCCGCCGCCCGCGCCGCATGGGCGCCACGAGCACCGGCTGGTTCGCGTTCGCGATGCGCTAAACACGGCGGCGCAAGCATGAAAAAACCCCGCACGGTCTGACCGTGCGGGGTTTTTTATCGACGCTTGCAGCGAGAGCGCGCTTACGCGGTCGCGACGACCGGCTCGGTGCCGGCGGCTTCGGCGAGCAGCAGCGCGCGGTCAGTGGCTTCCCACGAAAACTCCGGCTCTTCGCGGCCGAAGTGGCCGTAAGCCGCCGTCTTCTCGTAGACCGGACGCAGCAGGTCGAGCATCTGGATGATGCCCTTCGGACGCAGGTCGAAATGCTCGCGCACGAGCTTCGTGATGATCGCGTCCGAGACCTTGCCGGTGCCGAACGTGTTGACCATCACCGAGGTCGGCTCGGCCACGCCGATCGCGTACGACACCTGGATCAGGCAGCGCGACGCGAGGCCCGCCGCAACGATGTTCTTGGCGACGTAACGGCCCGCGTAGGCGGCCGAACGGTCGACCTTCGACGGGTCCTTGCCCGAGAACGCACCGCCGCCGTGCGGGGCCGCGCCGCCGTACGTATCGACGATGATCTTGCGGCCCGTGAGACCGCAATCGCCTTGCGGACCGCCGATCACGAAGCGACCGGTCGGGTTCACGAGGAACTTGATCTCACCCTTGATGAGTTCGGCCGGCAGCACCGGCTTGATGATTTCTTCGATCACGGCTTCGCGCAGCGTGCCGAGGTCGATGTCCGGCGAGTGCTGGGTCGAGAGCACGACGGTGTCGATGGCGTGCGGCTTGCCGTCGACGTAGCGGACCGTGACCTGCGACTTCGCGTCCGGGCGCAGCCAAGGCAGACGGCCGTCGCGGCGCAGGTTCGACTGGCGCTCGACGAGGCGGTGCGACAGGTGGATCGGCAGCGGCATCAGCTCGGGCGTTTCGTCGCACGCATAGCCGAACATCAGGCCCTGGTCGCCGGCGCCCTGGTCGAGGTTGTTGTCGTGCGCGCGGTCCACGCCCTGGGCGATGTCCGGCGATTGCTTGTCGTAGGCGACGAGCACCGCGCAGCCGCGGTAGTCGATGCCGTAGTCGGTGTTGTCGTAGCCGATGCGCTTGATCGTGTCGCGCGCGACCTGGATGTAGTCGACGTTCGCGGTCGTGGTGATTTCACCGGCGAGCACGACGAGACCCGTGTTGCACAGCGTTTCCGCTGCGACGCGCGAGTATTTGTCCTGCGTGAGGATGGCGTCGAGAATGGCGTCCGAGATCTGGTCGGCGACCTTGTCGGGATGGCCTTCGGAAACGGATTCGGAAGTAAAGAAGTAGTCGTTTGCCACTGTGGACTCCTGCTCCGGATTACGGTTGAGATTTCACGTAGTCAATTCCGGGAGCAGAAGTGACGACGCTTTAGCGGATTACCTGTCCGGTTTGCCACATGGCCTTGCGACCCAGGCCAAACCGGCTTCGCCCCGCAAGTTGTCTATTAACTCGGCGAAGATCGTATTATAGCGGCTTCCCTTATTTGCCGCAGAGTAAACGCGCGTGGCGTATACCGCATTAATCAACCGACTTTCCCTTCAGCCGGCCTTGAGCGGAGCCTCGCGATGCTAGGCCGGCTCGGAGGCCGGCTCGCGATCGGCCTGCTCAAACTGTTCGCGATCCTGCCCTATGGCTTCGTCGCGCGCCTCGGCGACGGCCTCGGCTGGCTGCTCTACCAGATCCCGAGCGGCCGCAAACGCGTCGTCCATACCAACCTCAAGCTGTGCTTTCCGGAGTGGAGCGACGAGCGCCGCGAGGAAGTGGCGGGCCTGCATTTCCGTCATGCGATCCGGAGCTATTTCGAGCGCAGCGTGCAGTGGTTCGCGACGGCGGAGAAGCTCGAAAAGCTCGTCGAACTCGACAGCGAAATCGACCTCAGCGATCCCGACCTGCCGCCGACGCTCTTTCTCGGCCTGCACTTCGTCGGCATCGAAGCGGGTTCGATGTTCCTCAACTATTCGTTGCACCGGCCGTGCGGATCGCTCTACCAGCCGATGTCGAATCCCGAACTCGAAGCCGCCGCGAAGGCGGGCCGCAGCCGCTTCGGCGCGGAACTGGTGAGCCGCGCCGACAGCGCGCGCGTGGTGCTGCGCTGGCTGCGCGACCGCAAGCCCGTGATGCTCGGCGCGGACATGGACTACGGCATGCGCAATTCGACCTTCGTGCCGTTCTTCGGCGTACCCGCGTGCACGCTGACCGCCGTCGGGCGGCTCGCGGGCGTGGGCCGCGCGCAGGTCGTGCCGTTCATCGGCGAGGTGCTGCCCAACTACAAGGGCTATCGGCTCAAGATCTTCAAGCCGTGGGACAACTACCCGAGCGGCGACGACGACGCCGACGCGCGGCGCATGAACGCGTTCCTCGAAGAGCAGATTCCGCGCATTCCCGAGCAGTACTACTGGGTGCACAAGCGCTTCAAGACACGCCCGCCAGGCGAGCCCAGCGTGTACTGAGCGAAGGCGCCCCAACCGCTGCGCCGATGCGGCAAGCGGGGCGCCCAGGCGCCCCCGCAGCACCCCTGGGCGGCCAGGAAGCCCGCGACGCCACCGTGTATGATTCGGTATCCATGCGGCGCGCGTCCCGACGTGAGCGGGTTTGGCTCGCCCTCGCAACCCGCCGCCTCGCCATCCCCAGCCAAGGAACACAGGCAGAACGTGAAGCTCAAGTTCACCAAAATGCACGGCGCCGGCAACGACTTCGTCGTGCTCGACGGCTACTCCCGCTCGCTCGCGCTCTCGCCCGAGCGCGTGCGCGCGCTCGCCGACCGCCATTTCGGCGTCGGCGCGGACCAGTTGCTGGTGGTGGAGAAGCCGGGCATCGATGGCGTCGATTTCCGCTACCGCATCTACAACTGTGACGGCGGCGAAGTCGAGCATTGCGGCAACGGCGCGCGCTGCTTCGTGAAATTCGTGCGCGACCAGCGTCTCACCGATGCAAAGAGCGTACGTGTGCAGGTGCAGAACGGCATCATCACGCTCGTCATGCAGGATGATGGCGAAGTGCTCGTCGACATGAGCACGCCGGTATTCGAGCCCGCGCGCGTACCGTTCGACGCGAGCGGACTCGACGGCCGCCGCGAGGGCAACGACACGCTGTGGCCGCTCGACGTGAACGGTGAGACGCGCTGGATCTCGGTGGTGTCGATGGGCAATCCGCATGCGGTGCAGATCGTCGACGACGTCGAGACCTGGCCGGTGCTCTCGGAAGGTCCGCTCGTCGAGACCCATGCGCGCTTTCCGAACAAGGTCAACGCCGGCTTCATGGAAATCGTCTCGCGCAGCGAAGTGCGGCTGCGCGTGTTCGAACGCGGCGCGGGCGAGACGCTCGCGTGCGGCACGGGCGCCTGCGCGGCCGTGGCGGCAGGCACCCGGCGCGGGCTGCTCGACTCGCCGGTCAAGGTGCACACGCACGGCGGCGTGCTGACCATCCGCTGGGACGGCGCACGCGACGAAGCCGCACCGCTCATGATGGCCGGCCCGGCCACCACGGTCTTCGAGGGCGAGATCGAGCTGGCGGACTGAAAGCGTCACCGCGACAAGAACACAGGCAACACAAGAATAAACAACATGCCCGGCCGGATCGACCGGCCGGCTCCAGATCACCGATGCGCGCGCGCATCCTTGAAGCCGACACCATGAACGATCGCGAAGTCGTCGATTATTTGCTGGCCAACCCCGATTTCTTCGTCGAGCACGCCGAGTTGCTCGCGGGCATCCGCCTCGGCAATCCGCACGGCAAAGCCGCTGTCTCGTTGCAGGAGCGCCAGATGGAAATGCTGCGCGAGAAGAACAAGCTTCTCGAGCGGCGTCTCGCGGAGCTGCTGCGCTACGGGCACGAAAACGACAGCATCGCCGCGAAGTTCGGCCGCTGGACGACCCACGTGATCGCCGAGCGCGATCCCCATGCGCTGCCGCGCACCATCACGCAGCAACTGCGCGACGTGTTCGACGTACCGCAGGCCGCGCTGCGCGTGTGGGATGTCGCCGAGGCCTATGCGCAATCCGACTTCGCGCGTCACGCGGGCGAGGAGGTGCGGCTGTTCGCGAACAGTCTCGACACGCCCTATTGCGGCGCGAACACCGGCTTCACGGCCGCGCAATGGCTCGAAGTCGAAACGGCCGAGACCGCTTCGGTCGCGATCGTCGCGCTGCGCGCGCCCGGCACCGATGGTGCAGCCGGCGCGTTCGGCCTGCTCGTGATGGGTTCGCCCGACGCGCGCCGCTTCCACGACGGCATGGCGACCGACTTCCTCACCCAGATCGGCACGCTCGCGAGCGCAGCGCTCACGCGCTTGCTGCCGCACTGAGCGTACGTCCCGAGCCGCCCAACGTGAGCCCGACCGACTTCATCGCCGACTATCTCGCGAGCCTCGAGCACGAGCGGCGGCTCTCGGAGCACACGTTGCGCGCCTACGCGCATGAACTCGGCGAACTGAAACGGCTCGCCAACGGTCGGCCGCTCGAAACGCTCGCGGCGGTCGATATTCGTGGCGCGGTCGCGCGCGCGCACTCGGGCGGGCTGTCGCCGCGCTCGATCGCGCATCGGCTGTCGGCGTGGCGCGCGTTTTATCGCTGGCTCGCGGGCCGCGTCGAACTGGCCGCGAATCCGGTCGCGGCCGTGCGCGCGCCGAAGCGCGCGAAGACGCTGCCCAAGGCGCTCTCGGTCGACGATACCGCGACGCTGATGAACGCCCCCGCCCCCAACGACGCCGAAGGTCTGCGCGATCACGCCATGCTCGAACTGTTCTATTCGTCGGGCCTGCGGCTCGCCGAACTGGTCGGGCTCGACGTGGCCTATGCGCGCATCGACGACTACGAATCCGCAGGCTGGCTCAAGCGCGATGCCGCCGAAGTCGAAGTGCTCGGCAAGGGCAAGCGGCGCCGCATCGTGCCGGTCGGCCGCAAGGCGCTCGAAGCGCTCGATGCGTGGCTCGCGGTGCGCGGCACGCTCGTCAAGCACGATGCGCAGCCGCTCTTCCTGTCGGTGCGCGGCAACCGCATGGCGCCCGGCGTCGTGCGCGAGCGCGTGAAGCGCGCGGCGCTCGCGGCCGGCATTCCGGCGAACGTGCATCCGCACGTACTGCGCCACTCGTTCGCGACGCACCTGCTGCAGTCGAGCGGCGATCTGCGCGCCGTGCAGGAACTGCTCGGCCACGCGAGCATCTCGGCCACCCAGGTCTATACATCGCTCGATTTCCAGCATCTGGCGCGCATCTACGACAGCGCCCATCCGCGCGCGAAGAAGCGCGACTGATGCGCTCCCCGGGCCGCTCGCGCGTCATCTCGCGCGGCGTGTCCACTGAAGCATTGAACCCACCATGAATACCGTTACCCTCAAGCCGTCGAAAGAGAAATCCCTGCTGCGGCGCCATCCGTGGGTCTATGCCAACGCGATCGATCGCGTCGAAGGCAAGCCCGCCGCCGGTGCGACCGTGCTCGTGCGCGCCCACGACGGGCGCTTTCTCGCACGCGCGGCGTATAGCCCGCACTCGCAGATCCGTCTGCGCGTGTGGAGCTTCGACGAAGCCGAGCCGATCGACCACGCGTTCTTCAAACGCCGCGTGCAGCGCGCGGTGGCGCATCGTCAGGCGATGGTGCGCGACACCGACGCCGTGCGGCTGATTTTTGGCGAGGCCGACGGGCTACCCGGGTTGATCGTCGATTGGTACGCGGAGAAGCAAGGCCAGCTCGTCTGCCAGTTCATGGCCGTCGGCGTCGAAGCGTGGAAAGCCGCGCTCGTCGATGCCCTGATCGCGGCGACCGGCTGCCCGAACGTCTATGAGCGCTCGGACGTGTCGATCCGCGAGAAGGAAGGTCTCGAACAGATCACCGGCGTGCTCGCCGGCGAGCCGCCGCCCGAGACGCTGACCACGACGGAAAACGGCGTGCGTTATCTCGTCGATGTGCGCAACGGTCACAAGACCGGCTTCTATGTCGATCAGCGCGACAATCGCGCGCTCGTGCAAGCCTATGCGAACGATCGCGACGTGCTCAACTGCTTCTGCTACACGGGCGGTTTCTCGCTCGCGGCGCTCAAGGGCGGGGCTAGACGCGTCGTGTCGATCGACTCGTCGGGTGAGGCGCTCGCGCTCGCCCAACGCAACGTCGCCGCCAACGAGTTCGACGCGGCGCGCGCGAACTGGCTCGACGCCGACGCGTTCAAGACACTGCGACGTCTCTACGACGAAGGCGAACGCTTCGACCTGATCGTGCTCGATCCGCCGAAGTTCGCGCCGTCGCGCGAACACGTGGACCGCGCGGCGCGCGCCTACAAGGACATCAACCTGACCGGCTTCAAGCTGCTGCGTCCGGGCGGGCTGCTGTTCACCTATTCGTGCTCGGGCGCGATCGATGCCGAGTTGTTCCAGAAGATCGTCGCGGGCGCGGCCGCCGATGCGCGCGTCGATGCACGGATCCTCAAGCGCCTCGGCGCGGGCGTCGATCATCCGCTGCTCACGGCCTTCCCCGAGGGCGAATATCTGAAAGGGCTGCTGCTGCAGGTCGCGTGATGCCACATGCGCCGCGAGCCGGCACGATGGGCGGCCCCGCCACCCAGGTCGCGCCTGCGGCGTTTGAGAATCGCGCCTTCGCCCCCAAGTAGCCCCCTTGCGAAGCCGCGCCGCGGCCGCCGGCTTGTCCGGACGACCAGCGCAAGCACTCGCCGCGCAGATATGTTTCAATAGTTAGTTATGTTGTAACGCTCCGGTGGCCCGCGCGCCGCTTCCAGCCCCGATTTCCAGCATTCAAAGGCACTCGCATGATTCCCGTTACCATCCTGACCGGCTTTCTCGGCAGCGGCAAAACCACGTTGCTCAAGCGCATCCTGAACGAGCAGCACGGCATGAAGATCGCCGTGATCGAGAACGAATTCGGCGAAGAGAACATCGACAACGAAATCCTCGTGCAGGATTCGAACGAGCAGATCATCCAGATGAGCAATGGCTGCATCTGCTGCACGATTCGGGGCGACCTGTCGCGCGTGCTCGGCGATCTCGCGGCGCAAAAGCGCGACGGCAAGCTCGATTTCGACCGCGTCGTGATCGAGACGACCGGCCTCGCCAATCCGGGCCCGGTCGCGCAGACCTTCTTCATGGATAACGAGATCGCGGACGAATTCCTGCTCGACGCGATCATCACGCTCGTGGACGCCACGCACGGCAACCATCAGCTCGACGAACACGAAGTCGTGCAGCGCCAGGTCGGCTTCGCCGATCGCCTGTTCATCACGAAGGCCGATCTCGTCGATGCGAAGGAGCTGGCCGACCTCCGCCATCGCCTGATGCACATGAACCCGAAGGCGCAGATCCGCGAAGTGAACTTCGGCGTCGCCGACATCAAGGAAGTGTTCGACCTGCGCGGCTTCAACCTGAACGCGAAGCTCGAGATCGATCCCGATTTCCTCGCCGAAGACGATCACGATCACGCGCATCACGGCCACGGCCACGACCACGACCATGATCACGCTCACGACCATGGCCACGATCATGACCACGCGGATTGCGACCACGATCACGGCCAGTGCGCGCACGAAGGCCATCAGCATCACCACCACGCGCATCACGACGACAAGATCAAGTCGTTCGTCTACCGCAGCGACCGCCCGTTCGATCCGAATCGCCTCGAAGATTTTCTCGGCGGCATTCTTCAGATCTATGGCGAGCGCCTGCTGCGCTACAAGGGCGTGCTGTATATGAAGGGCGTCGACCGCAAGGTGGTGTTCCAGGGCGTGCACCAGATGATGGGCAGCGATCTCGCCGCCAAATGGCAGCCCATCGAGAAGAAGAACAGCAAAATGGTGTTCATCGGCATCGAGCTGCCGCAGGACCTGATCACCGACGGCCTGAACGCTTGTCTCGCCTGACGGTACGCGGTCCGACGGCGTAAAACAGCAATACGTGTCGGACCATCGCTTTTTCTGATCGGGCGCGTTATATTTTCCGGATAAGCGGCGCACGACAAGCATAAACGGGCCCCCGGCGGGTGGTTTTCCCGCCTGTAGCGGCCGATTGCGATTCAGTTACAATACGTGCCCACTGGAGAAGGACAAGTACAAGTCCGGTCAAGGCGCGATCCCGGCGGGGACTGCCCTGCCACGGACCCGGCCACACACAATGAGGCCGGCAAGAGGCCGCTTATCCGGTCATGCGCGGCGTCGCAGCGCATAGCCGGTACGAAAAATGCCTCACGAGCATCTGAAAACCGGTTTCCAGAGGAGTTCGGCCCCGCAGCGGCGCTTCGGCGCCACGACAGCCCATCGTCCGTGTGCGCCAGCGCTAGTCGAGCAATCGAGCGCCATTGCGGGCAACACGAAAGTGCAGGCAATCTGTGTCAGATTTGCCTCACATTGAAGAAGCAAGCCAGATGACGACGAAACGACTCTTGACCGAAGCCGAAATCCTGAAGATGAGCGACAAGGATTACATGAATGAGGATCAGCTCGCTTTCTTCAAGAACCGGCTCGAACAGCTGCAGGCGGAAATTCTCCGCAATGCGGGCCAGACCACCGAGAATCTTCGTGAAACGGTGATCGTGCCCGATCCGGCCGACCGCGCGACGATCGAGGAAGAGCATGCGCTCGAACTGCGCACGCGCGACCGCGAGCGCAAGCTGCTGAAGAAAGTCCAGCAGTCGCTCGCACGCATCGAATCGGGCGAATACGGCTGGTGCGAAGAGACCGGCGAGCCGATCGGCATCCCGCGTATGCTCGCGCGGCCGACCGCCACGCTGTCGCTCGAGGCGCAAGAGCGCCGCGAACTGCGCCAGAAGCTGTTCGGCGACTGATCATCCGTCACGGCGCCCGCCGCACGAAGCGCGGGCTCCTGACCACCAGCCTTCTTCAGGAAGCGCACGGCGAGCCGTGCGCTTTTTTGTTTGCGCACGCGCCCCGCACCTACCCCGTCCCGCCCCGCCGCCGACTTTCGCGCCGCGCGCTCTTGATATGCCCCGGCGCGCCCTAAACTTGTTCCGATAGCCGCCCGCGGCCAAGGCCCCAGCGGCCCGCGCCGCGCGCGAGCACCGGATTCGGGCGGCGCGCCGCCCACTCCTTCGTTTGGAAAAAAGGAACGCACATGGAGCAATTTCACGGCACGACGATCGTATCCGTGCGACGCGGCGACAAAGTCGCACTCGGCGGCGACGGTCAGGTCACGCTCGGCAACATCGTCATGAAGGGTGGCGCGAAGAAGGTCCGGCGCATCTATAACGGCAAGGTGATGGTCGGCTTCGCCGGCGGCACCGCCGATGCGTTCTCGCTGCTCGACCGCTTCGAAGCGAAACTCGAAAAGCACCAGGGCAATCTCACGCGCGCCGCCGTCGAACTCGCCAAGGACTGGCGCACCGACCGCATGCTGCGCCGGCTCGAAGCGATGCTGATCGCCGCCGACGCCACCACCACCCTCGTCATCACCGGCAACGGCGACGTGCTCGATCCCGAAGGCGGCATCTGCGCCATCGGCTCGGGCGGCGCCTATGCGCAAGCAGCGGCACGTGCGCTCATCGAGAACACCGATCTGTCGCCGCGCGAGATCGTCGAGAAGTCGCTCGGCATCGCCGGCGACATGTGCATCTACACGAACCACAATCGCGTGATCGAAACCATCGAGTAACGAGTAACGGACGACAAGGAAACAGGATGAGCACCATGACCCCCGCCGAGATCGTCTCGGAACTCGACAAGCACATCATCGGTCAGGCGCGCGCGAAGAAAGCCGTGGCCGTCGCGTTGCGCAACCGCTGGCGCCGCCAGCAGGTCGCCGAGCCGTTGCGTCAGGAAATCACCCCGAAGAACATCCTGATGATCGGCCCGACCGGCGTCGGCAAGACCGAGATCGCGCGGCGTCTCGCCAAGCTCGCGGACGCGCCGTTCATCAAGATCGAAGCGACCAAGTTCACCGAAGTCGGCTACGTCGGCCGCGATGTCGACAGCATCGTGCGCGACCTGATCGAGATCTCGGTCAAGCAGACCCGCGAATCCGAAATGCGCAAGGTGCGCAGCAAGGCCGGCGACCAGGCCGAGGATCGCATCCTCGACATCCTGCTGCCGAGCGCGCGCCCGGTCGGTTTCGGCGCGGGCACTGAGAGCGTCAGCGAAGGCGAAAGCTCGACGCGCCAGACCTTCCGCAAGCGTCTGCGCGAAGGCCAGCTCGACGACAAGGAAATCGAACTCGACGTCGAGCAGCCGCAAGTCGGCATGGACATCATGGGGCCGCCGGGCATGGAAGACATGACCGAGCAGATCCGCTCGATGTTCGCGAACATCGGCGGCGGCAAGAAAACGCGCCGCAAGCTCAAGGTGAAAGAAGCACTCAAGGTCCTCACCGACGAGGAAGCCGCGAAGATGCTCAACGACGAAGAGGTCAAGGCGAAGGCCGTCCAGAACGTCGAGCAGAACGGCATCGTGTTCCTCGACGAAATCGACAAGATCGCCTCGCGCAACAACGAAGGCAGCGGCGGCGGCGAAGTCTCGCGCCAGGGCGTGCAGCGCGATCTGCTGCCGCTGGTCGAAGGCACCACGATCAACACCAAGTACGGCATGGTGAAGACCGATCACATCCTGTTCATCGCGAGCGGTGCGTTCCATCTGTCGAAGCCGAGCGATCTGATCCCCGAGCTGCAGGGCCGCTTCCCGATCCGCGTCGAACTCGATTCGCTGTCCGTGAAGGACTTCGAAGCAATTCTCGTCGCGACCGATGCGAGCCTCGTCAAGCAATATCAGGCGCTGCTCGCCACCGAAGACGTGCACCTCGAATTCGCCGACGACGGCATCCGCCGTCTCGCGGAGATCGCGTTCTCGGTCAACGAAAAAACCGAGAACATCGGCGCGCGCCGGCTCTATACGGTGATCGAAAAGCTGCTCGAAGACGTGTCGTTCGCGGCCGGCAATCACTCGGGCAAGACCGTGAACGTCGATGCCGCCTACGTCGACCGGGCGCTCGGCGAAGTCGCCCAGGACGAGGACATGTCGCGCTACGTGCTGTGATGGCGTCGTGACGAACCGGGCGGCGCGTCTCGCGCGCCGTCATGTGACATGCGAAAAGGGCTCCTCGCGGAGCCCTTTTTCATTGCGCGCTCAAGTGCTCAAGTGCTCAAGTGCTCAAGCGCCGAGCGTCACTGGCGCACCGGCCGCTTGGCGAGCTTGCGCTGCAGCGTGCGCCGATGCATGTTGAGCGCACGCGCGGTCGCCGAGATGTTGCCGCCATGCTCGGCCAGCACACGCTGGATATGCTCCCATTCGAGCCGCGCAACCGACAGCGGCGTGGGATGCTCGATCGCCTCCTCGGCCTGCGCGAGGCTCGCTTCGCTTTGCAGCGCGGACAGGATCGTCTCGACGTTGGCCGGCTTCGCGAGGTAGTTGTCGGCGCCATCCTTGACCGCCTGCACAGCGGTCGCGATGCTCGCGTAGCCCGTGAGCACCAGCATGCGCGCGTCCGGCTGCAGCTCGCGCAGCGGCGCGACGAGGCCGAGGCCCGAGTCGCTGCCCAGATGCAGGTCGACCGTGATCTTCGAGAACTTCTGCTGGTTCGCGAGGCGCAGCGCCTCGTCCGCGTTGTGCGCCTGCTGCACCTCGAAGCCGCGCCGGGTCAGGCCGCGCGTGAGGATGTCGGAGAACACCTCATCGTCGTCGATCACCAGAAAACTCATATCGCTCATGCCTGTTTCTCCGTGTTGGTAGGCGGCGCGGAACCTCGGCGGCCCTCGCCTGAACTGGTATCGGTTGCGCTGCCCGGCGCTGCCGACTCGACGACGCGCGCCGGCACCCGCAGCACCGCGCGCGTGCCACGCACCTTGCGTTGCGCGCTCTCGCGCGGCAGCACGTCGGACAACTCGATCGAGCCGCCCAGGCGCGCCGCCGACGAAAACGCCAGATAGAGCCCGACGCCGTGACCGCCCTGCGTGCTGTCGACCGGCGCGGAGCCGAGCGACGCGCGCAGCGCGGCAGGAATGCCCGGGCCCGCATCGCAGACCTCGAAATCGATCATCGGACCGCGATCGCCGGGCCGGGCCGCCTGCGTCGCGCGCAACGTCACGTGGTCGCGGCTCGCGCGCGCAGCGTTGTCGAGCAGGATCGTCAGAATCTGGCCGACTGCCACCGTGTCGTCAAGCGCCAGCGCGTCCGGCGCCTCGCCGATTTGTTCGAATTTCACAGCGGGGTGGCGCAGTCGCCACTGCTCGACGAACGGCCCGAGCCATTCGCGGGCGACCTGCCGGCTGCCGGCCGACGACGCGCGGCTGCGCAGCCGCGCGAGCGCCGAGGTGCACAGCGACATCTGCTTGTCGAGCAATTCGAGATCGGCGGCATAGGGGGCTAGGCCCTTGTCGTTGTGGGCCTCGTGCAGCAGCTCTTCGGTGAGCATCGCGATGGTCGAAAGCGGCGTGCCGATTTCATGGGCGACCGTGGCCGCCTGCACGCCGAGCGCGACCGCGCGCTCGTCGCGCAACAGCCGCTGCTGCGCGTCGCCGAGCGCGCTGTCGCGCTGGCGCAGCGCGCGCGACATGCGCGCGACGAACCACGTGATGAGGCCGACGCTCACCATGAAGTTCACCCACATGCCGGCGCGGTAGTAGTCGAACAGGTTGGCGGGGTTGTCCATGTTGAGCGGCACGGAGTCGAAGCCGAGCAGCACATAGCAGGCGACCGCGAACGCCGCGAGCCACGCGGTCAGATACCACGGCAGCACAGCGGCCGCGATGGCGAGCGAGGGCAGGTAAAGCGAGACAAACGGATTGGTCGTGCCGCCCGACAGGAACAGCAGCGCCGACAACGCGCCGAGATCGACCCACAGTTGACCGAACAATTCGAGATTGGATTCGGGCCGGTCCTGCGACACTCGCAGCCACGTGACCGCGTTGAACAGCGCTTCGAGGCCGATCACGATCAGCATCGCGGGCAACGGCAGATAGACGCCGAAGAACAGTTGCACGACCGCGATCGTGCACAGCTGGCCGATGATGGCAAGGCTGCGCAGCCAGAATAGATGGCTGAGATTGACGCGGGCGCTGACCGTGATGCGATACATGGTGGCAGTTTACCTGTTCGACGCTGTCTTACGCTGTCCTGTTCACTATCCTGAAAGAAAGGCTTCGTGCCGAAACACGATGCATCGTCCGACGAGGACTGCATCGCCTCGCACATCATACGACTGGACCTCAAAGTGCCCGCTCTTACCGACCCGTTCGACGCCGTCTGGACGACGTTTCTCGAGTTCATCGAGTGCGCGGCCGCGACCGGCGATGCCGACGCGCGGAGCGCCGCCGCCGCCGCCGCACCGCTACGACAGGCAGCGGCGCGGCTGCGCCAACTCGACATGCACGCCGTCGCGGCCTTCGTCTGCGCAGCGAGCGCGCAAGGCCGCACGACCGATGCCTTGCGCGTCGCGCAAGCCGTTGCGCGCGCCGCGCCGCACGACGCCGGGGCGCTGTTCACCCTCGGGCTCGCACTGCAATTCGCCGGGCGCCATGCCGAGGCCGTGGCACCTTACCGCCAGGCGCTCGCAATTTGGCCCGATTTCCCTCATCTGCGGAACAATCTTGCCGGCGCCTTGATTCAAATCAATACCAGCGACAGCGAGGCCTTGGCATTACTCGAAGCGGCCACTCGCGCGGCGCCTGACGACAGCCGCGCGTGGATCAACCTCACGCGCCTCTTCGCTGCCGACGCCGACCCGGCGCGTGCGCTCGCGGCCGGCGAGCGGGCACTCGAACTCGCCCCGCGCGACCCGTCGGCCCTCAACAACTACGCGATGATGCTCAAGGAAGCGCAACGCTGGGACGACGCGTTGCGCATCGCCCGGACTGCCTGCCAGTATGCGCCCGACGACGCCGTCTCACGTTTCAATCTGGCCCTGCTCGAACTCGTGCGCGGCGACTGCACGGCTGGCTGGCGCGGCCACGAACTGCGCTGGCGCGGCGCGCGCGAACTGAAGAGCGGCCGCCCCGGGTTCGCGGCGCCGCAGTGGCACGGCGAGCCGCTCGCGGGGCGCACGCTGCTGCTGTGGGGCGAGCAGGGCATGGGCGATCTGCTGCAGTTCTGCCGCTACGTGCCGATGCTCGCCGAGCGCGTTCATCGCGAAGGCGGCCGGCTCGTGTGGAACTCGTTCCCGCAGATGGGCGCGCTGCTCGAGCGCAGCTTCGCCGGCCAATTCGACCAGTACAGCGCGGGCGGCGGCGTCGAAGCGCTGCCCGCGCACGACTGCGAAGTGTCGCTGCTGAGCCTGCCGATGCTCTTCGATACGCAGCTCGCGACCATTCCGGCGCGCTCGCGCTACCTCACGGCCGACGCCGAGGCCGTGGCGCGCTGGCGCGAGCGGCTCGCGCACGCTGACAACGCCGACAAGCGCGGCACGCCGACGCCGCTGCGCGTGGGTCTCGCGTGGACCGGCAGCCGCGCGCATCAGCGCAATCCTTATCGGCGCGTCGGCCTCGAACGCTACGCGGCGCACTTCGCCGGGCTCGGCGATGTCGCGTTCTACTCACTGCAGCCGGACGCAGCCGACGACGTGGCCGCCGCCCGCTCGGCAGGCTTCGACATCGCCGACTACAGCGCCGAATGGCGCACCTTCGACGACACCGCCGCGTTCATCGACGCGCTCGACCTCGTGATCACCGTGTGCACGTCGAGCGCCCATCTGGCGGGCGCGCTCGGCCAGCGCACGTGGGTGCTGCTCGATGTGAATCCGCATTGGGTATGGCTGCTCGATCGCCCCGACAGTCCGTGGTATTCGCACACGACGCTGTATCGCCAGCCACGCCTGCGCGACTGGGAGCCGGTGCTGCAACAAGTCAGGACCGATCTGGCCGCGCTCGCCGCCGGCCGTTGAGCGCGCGCGGCGCGTAGGCCGCTCGAGGGATTACTTTGCGCGCGTCGGCGTCGTGGCCGCCGCGAGGCATTCGGGACACAGACAGCGGCCGCGCGGATCGAGTTCGCTCGCCGGCAGCGGCGGCAGGCTCGTGCACCAGCAATCGAACGGCTCGGCGTGCCGGCCGCAGTCGAACGAGCGGGTGCAGCGCGGACAGCGCACGCTCTTGAGTCCGCGCGCGTCGAGGACAGGCACAGTCATGGCGGCGCCCCCCATGCAAAGCCCGCGAGGGCAGTGAAAGCATGATGCCACAGCCGCGCGCGGCCGCCCTTGCGCGCCTCGGCCCGGTCCGCCGGGCCGCTGGCGCGCCGCAACGACGAAGGCCCGCGCGCGTGGCCAAAAACCCCCTGTTGCGGCGCGTCACTCCGGCACAGTCCTGTACAATCCAGCGTTGTTTAAACCGCTTTTTTGCCCAGTTCCTGCCGCCATGTCCGAGCTTCCCGACCTTTCGCAGATCGCCCCCACCCTGAAAGCCGAAATCCTGGCCGAAGCACTGCCGTATATCCGGCAGTACCACGGCAAGACCGTCGTCATCAAATACGGCGGCAATGCGATGACCGAGGAACGGCTCAAGCAGGGCTTCGCGCGCGACGTGATCCTGCTCAAGCTGGTCGGCATCAATCCGGTCATCGTGCACGGTGGCGGCCCGCAGATCGACCAGGCGCTCAAGAAGATCGGCAAGCAGGGCACCTTCATTCAGGGCATGCGCGTCACCGATGAAGAAACCATGGAAGTCGTCGAGTGGGTGCTCGGCGGCGAAGTGCAGCAGGACATCGTCACGCTCATCAATCATTTCGGCGGCCACGCGGTCGGCCTGACCGGCAAGGACGGCGGCCTGATCCACGCGCGCAAGCTGATGATGCCGGACCGTGAAAATCCGGGTCAGTACGTCGACATCGGCCAGGTCGGCGAGGTCGAGGCAATCAACCCGGCGGTCGTGAAGGCGCTGCAGGACGACGCGTTCATCCCCGTGATCTCGCCGATCGGCTTCGGCGAGGACGGCCGCTCGTACAACATCAACGCGGATCTCGTGGCGGGCAAGCTCGCGGTCGTGCTCAACGCCGAGAAGCTCGTGATGATGACCAACATCCCGGGCGTGATGGACAAGGCGGGCAACCTGCTCACCGACCTCTCGGCACGCGAGATCGACGCGCTGTTCGCGGACGGCACGATCTCGGGCGGCATGCTGCCGAAGATCTCGTCGGCGCTCGACGCGGCGAAGAGCGGCGTGCGCTCGGTGCACATCATCGACGGCCGCATCGAACATTCGGTGCTGCTCGAAATCCTGACCGAGCAGCCGTTCGGCACCATGATCCGCTCGCATTGAGCACTGCGCGCGTCGCGGCTGGCGCAGCGCGCCTCGGCGATGCATCGCGCGGCCGCAAGGACACGGCGGCGGCCGCAGGCAAGCCCGCGCGCCGCCAGCCTTGCGCGCCGCGCTCACCTTCGCCGTCCGCCGCCTCATGACTTCCATCCGTTCGCGCCGCCGCCGGCCACTCCGCGCCCGAGGCGGCCCGGTCTGGCTGTTCGACCTCGACAACACGCTGCACGGCGCCTCGCGCGCGATCTTTCCCGCCATCAACGCGGCGATGACGCAGTACATCATCGATACGCTCGCCGTGAGCCGCGACGAGGCGAACCACCTGCGCACGAGCTACACGCAGCGCTACGGCGCGGCGCTGCTCGGACTCACGCGCCATCACCGGATCGATCCGCACGACTTTCTCAAGGTCGTCCACACGTTCGCCGATTTGCCTTCGATGGTGTACGCCGAGCGCGGCCTCGCGCGCGTGCTCGCGGCGCTGCCGGGGCGCAAGATCGTGCTCACCAACGCGCCCGAAGCTTACGCACGCGCGGTGCTCGCCGAACTCGGCATCGAGCGGCTGTTCGAGCAGGTGATCGCCATCGAACACATGCGCGACCGGCGCGCCTGGCGCGCCAAGCCCGATCCGACCATGCTGCGCCGCGCGCTGCGCCAAAGCGGCGCCTCGCTTGGCGATGCCATCCTGATCGAGGACACGCGAACGCATCTGAAGCACTACCGGCACCTCGGCATCGGCACCGTGTGGATCACCGGCCACTTGCCGGCACACGGGCCGGGCGGGCGCCGCTGGGGCAGCGGTAAACCACACTATGTCGATCGCCGCGTTCGTTCGCTAAAATCGCTATAACTGGGACGACCCGTCCGACTGGGTCAACTGAAGGGGCGCTGTTCATGCAATCGAGCGAAAAGCATGTCGCAACCATCGAAGTAGACCCGCCCGAGGCGAGCGGCGCGGATGCGAATCCGCGTCGTGCCGGCCGGCCGAAGCCGGGCGAGCGGCGCGTGCACATCCTGCAGACGCTCGCCGCGATGCTGGAGACGCCCAAGGGCGAAAAGATCACCACGGCGGCGCTGGCCGCGCGCCTCGGGGTATCGGAAGCGGCGCTCTATCGCCATTTCGCGAGCAAGGCGCAGATGTTCGAGGGGCTCATCGATTTCATCGAGGAGACGCTCTTCGCGCTCGTCAACCAGATCGTCGCGAAGGAGCCGAACGGCATCCTGCAGGCGCGCGCCATCGCGCTCATGCTCATCCACTTCTCCACCAAGAACGCCGGCATGACGCGCGTGCTGACCTGCGAAGCGCTGGTCGGCGAGCACGAACGGCTGTCCGGCCGCGTCAACCAGATGCTCGACCGCATCGAGGCGTCGCTGCGCCAGTGCCTGCGCCTCGGGCTCATGGAAGCAAGCGAAGCGAGCGGAACGAGCGGTGAGGCCACGCTCGCGCCAGTCCCGCTGCCAGGCGGGTACGATCCCGCTGTGCGTGCGAATCTCGTCGTGCGCTATGTGATCGGCTGCTGGCACCGTTACGCGCAAAGCGGTTTCGTGCGCGATCCCGGCGAGCACGCCGACGAACAACTGCGCGTGATCCTGCAGTAAGCGCGAGTGCTGCCTGGCGGGAAGGCACCTCGCCGTCTCATCCCAAGGAGAACAACAGCATGAATCGTCCAATGCGCTCGTTTGGCCTCGCCGGCTTGCCCGCTCTATCCGCCCATTGGGGCTGGCTGGTCGCGCGCGGCATCGTCGCGATCATTTTCGGCATCCTCGCCTTCACCCTGCCGGGCCTCACGGTGCTCACGCTCGCGATCGTGTGGGGCGCCTATGCGATCGTCGACGGCGCGCTCGCGCTGCTGTACGGCGCGCGCGGCGGCGGCACGCGGCGCTGGACTTATATCCTCGTCGGCCTGATCGGCGTCGTGGCCGGACTGATCGCGTTCTTCTGGCCCGGCGAGACCGCGCTCGTGCTCGTCATGATCATCGGCTTCTGGGCGCTCGCGGTCGGCATCTTCGAGATCATCTACGCGATCCAGTACCGGCGCGCGATCGCGCATCCGTGGGTGGTCGGCCTCTCGGGGCTGCTCTCGGCGGCGGTCGGCTTTTTCATCGTGATGTTCCCCGGCGCGGGCGCGCTCTCGCTCATCTGGCTGATCGGGACTTACGCGATTTTCTACGGCCTCTTGATGATTTTCGCGGGCGTCCAGTTGCGGCGCTTTCGCAACCGGCACGGTTGAACGGCCTTGAGCGCGGGCGGCGGCCCGCGCCTGGGCCTTGCCGGTTTTTCAGCTATACTTTGCACTCTGTTGAATTTGCGCGCCGATTTGCTGACTCGATTGCGGGCGCGCGAACCCTCAGGCTTGACGCCCGGGGTTCACTATAAATGCGGCTAAAGAGGTCGTCAGCCGCGCCCCTTCCTCGCGCTACGCCGACGCCATCTGGCCGCTGTCACCATGGCGGAATGAATGGACTCGATCGGCATCGTCGCTCCACAAAAACTGCATTTCGATGAGCCGCTGCAATTGCAGAACGGCACGGCGCTGGCCGGCTACGACCTGATGGTCGAGACCTACGGCACGCTCAATGCCGCGCGCAGCAACGCGGTGCTCGTCTGTCATGCGCTCAATGCTTCTCACCACGTCGCCGGTGCATACGCGGACGACCCGAAGAACATCGGCTGGTGGGACAACATGGTCGGTCCTGGCAAGCCGCTCGACACCAATCGCTTCTTCGTGATCGGCGTGAACAATCTCGGCTCGTGCTTCGGTTCGACCGGACCGATGAGCATCGACCCGGCCACCGGCGCGCCCTACGGCGCGAAGTTTCCGGTCGTCACGGTCGAGGACTGGGTGGACGCGCAGGCGCGCGTCGCGGACCGCTTCGGCATCGAGAAATTCGCGGCCGTGATGGGCGGCAGCCTCGGCGGCATGCAGGCGCTCGCGTGGAGCCTGCGCTATCCGGAGCGCCTCGGCCACTGCATCGTGGTTGCCTCGACACCGAAGCTCTCGGCGCAGAACATCGCGTTCAACGAAGTGGCGCGCTCGTCGATTCTCTCCGACCCGGACTTTCACGGCGGCGACTACTACGCGCACGGCGTGAAGCCGCGTCGCGGCTTGCGCGTCGCGCGCATGATCGGCCACATCACGTATCTGTCCGACGACGATATGGCCGAGAAATTCGGCCGCGCGCTGCGCCGCGCCGAGGGTGCGCTCGATGCGTACAACTTCAGCTTCGATGTCGAGTTCGAGGTCGAGTCGTATCTGCGCTATCAGGGCGACAAGTTCGCCGACTACTTCGACGCGAACACCTACCTGCTCATCACGCGCGCGCTCGACTATTTCGATCCGGCCAAGGCCTACGACGGCGACCTGACCGCGGCGCTCGCGCACACCAAGGCCAAGTATCTCGTGGCGAGCTTCACGACCGACTGGCGGTTCGCACCGGCGCGCTCGCGCGAACTCGTGAAGGCGCTGCTCGATCACAAGCGTCAGGTGACCTACGCGGAGATCGACGCGCCGCACGGCCACGACGCATTCCTGCTCGACGATCCGCGCTATCACAACCTGATGCGCGCCTATTACGAACGTATCGCCAGCGAGGTGGGCGCATGAACCAGAGCGCATTCGATTCCCTGTCCGCGCGCCCGGACTTTCGCACCATCGCGCGCTGGATCGAGCCGCGCGCGAGCGTGCTCGATCTCGGTTGCGGCGACGGCGCGCTGCTCTCGCTGTTGAGCGAAGAACTCGAGGTGTCGGGCTACGGCATCGAGATCAACGATGCGGGCGTGCTCGCGGCGACCAAGAACGGCATCAACGTGATCCAGCAGAATCTCGAAGACGGCCTGCGCCTCTTCGAGGACGGCAGCTTCGATTTCGCGATTCTCTCGCAGACCCTGCAGACGATCCACCAGACCGCCGCGATCCTGCGCGAGACGGTGCGCGTCGGCAAGGAGTGCATCGTGTCGTTCCCGAACTTCGGCTACTGGCCGCACCGGCTTTCGGTGCTGCGCGGACGCATGCCGGTGTCGAAATCGTTGCCTTATCAATGGCACAACACGCCCAATGTGCGCGTGCTCACGGTGAAGGATTTCGAGGCGCTCGCGCCCGAAGTCGGCATCGAAATTCTCGATCGCGCGGTGCTGCACGGCGGTCAGACCGTGCGTTGGGGCGTGAACTGGCGTGGTAGTCTTGCGGTCTATCGCGTGAAGAAAAAGTGACGTCGTACGCGGCGTCGCAATCAAATTCGCTGTTGTAACCCGCCGCCGCTATCGACACATGCCCAATCCTCCCCACGAGGCGCCCGCCCTGAGCGCTCATGAAGAACACCCGGGCTGGCGCGCGTATCTGAACACCCACATGTTGATCTGCGTCTTTCTCGGCTTCACGTCGGGATTGCCGCTCTTCACGCTCGTGTATCTCGTGCAGGCATGGCTGCGCTCCGAGGGCGTGAACCTGAAGGAAATCGGCCTGTTCGCGCTGATCCAGTTTCCCTATACGTGGAAATTCGTGTGGGCGCCGCTCATGGACCGCTACGTGCCGCGCCTGCCCGGCTGGCGCCCCGGACGCCGGCGCGGCTGGATGCTCGTCACGCAGATTCTCGTCGCGTTCGCGATCGCGACGCTCGGCTTCGTCTCGCCGCGCGATTCGATCTGGAGTGTCGCCGCGCTCACGGCGCTCGTGGCGTTCTTCGGCGCGAGCCAGGACATCGCCATCGATGCCTACCGGCGCGAACTGCTCACCGATACGCAACAGGGCCTCGGCAATGCGGTGCACGTGAACGCGTACAAGATCGCGGCGCTCGTGCCGGGCTCGCTCGCGCTGATCCTCTCCGATCATCTGCCGTGGAGCACCGTGTTCGCCGTCACGGCCGCGTTCATGCTGCCCGGCATGATCATGACGCTCGTCGTGAAGGAACCCGAGGTGCACGGCGCGCCGCCGAAGAACCTGCGCGATGCGATCACGCTGCCGTTTCGCGAATTCATCGAGCGCGACGGCTGGCGCGCAGCGCTCTTCGTGCTCGGCTTCATCTTTCTCTACAAGCTCGGCGACACGATGGCCACTACGCTGTCGACGTCGTTCTTTCTCGACATTGGTTTCTCGCGCACCGAGATCGGCGTGATCGCCAAGACGACCGCGTTCGGCGCGAGTCTCGCGGGCGGTATCATCGGCGGCATTGCGCTCGTGAAAATCGGCATCGGCCGGGGACTGTGGATCTTCGGTTTCCTGCAGATGGTGTCGACGCTCGGCTTCGCCTGGCTCGCGCAACTCGGCGCCGACTCGCCCACGCTCGCAGCGCTCTACGACTTCGCGCTCGCGGCGGGCAACGGCTTGAGCGCGCTGCTCAACGCGTGCGGCATCGAAGCCCACGTGCAGTTCGATCCGCGCGCCGTCGCGCTCGCGCTCGTCTATGGCCTCGAGACCTTCGCGACCGGCCTCACGCTCGCCGCGTTCACGGCCTATATCGCGAGCACCACCGATCCGCGCTATACCGCCACGCAGTTCGCACTCTTCACGAGTCTCGCTTCCGTGCCGCGCACGCTCGCATCGGCGGCCAGCGGCTACGTGGTGGCGCGCATCGGCTGGTTCGACTATTTCATCGTCTGCACTGCGCTCGCCGTACCGGGTATGCTGCTCCTCATTCGTATCGCACCGTGGAGAGTCCGGTCGTGACCCAGTTTTGCCGCACTGGCGCACGCGGGCCACGGCGACGCGCGCTAGCCCTTGCCGCGCTCGCCGCGCTGCTCGGTGGCGCACTGCAACAAGGCGCAGCGCTCGCGGCCGAGCCCGCGGGCAGCGGCGCGAGCGCGGCCTCGCCCGACCTCAACGTGCCGCCCGCGGCACCGGCGCCGGCGTTCACCGCACCAGCCGCACCGGCGGCTCCTGTGGCTCAGTCCGCACCCGGCAGCGCCGCGGCGCTCGAAGCCCCGGCCGGCGGCAGCGCCGCCATGCAGGCGAACATCAATCGCCAGTTGCGTTTTGGCGGCACCAACGCGCTCTTTCGCAACCTGATTCCATCGCCCGCGCTCGAAGCCCAGGCGAGCGCCGAATTCAACGAAATCGTGCGCGGCGCCGCGCACGCGGATCGCCTCTATCCCGACTCGGACCCGCACGCGCAGCGCGTGCGCGCGATCGTCGAACGGCTCGAACCGTATTCGCTCAAATGGAGCGACCGGGTCAAGAACTGGAAGTGGGAGATCGCGGTGATCCGCTCGCCCGATATCCGCATGTACTGCCTGCCGGGCGGCAAAATCGTGGTCTATAGCGGCCTGCTCGATCGCGTGAAGCTCAACGACAACGAACTCGGCGTGCTGTTCGGCCATGAGATCGCACATGCCGTGCGCGAGCACGCGCGCGAGCGGCTCGGCGAGCAGCAGGCCGCGCGGCTCGATTCGGGAAGTGTGCCGCAGCTGTTCGGGCTCGCGGATCTCGGCGTGTTTCCGCTCGGCATCGGCGAGCGGCTGATGGACATGCGCTACGGCCGCGCGGACGAAACCGAGGCCGACGTGATCGGCAGCGACATCGCCTCGCGTGCCGGGTTCGACCCGCGCGCCGCCATCACGCTATGGGACAAGCTCGCCAACGCGACGCGGCGCGATGGCGAGCAGGGTGCGAACCAGGGCTTCATCTACGTGCATCCGTATCCGCCCTCGCGACGCGACGACATCATGAAGCGCCTGCCCGACATGCTGCCGCTCTATGCGAAAGCGATCGGCAAGCCGCTCGATTCGCTGCCCGACTATGCGGGCATCGGCCGGCCGAAACGGCGCGTGGTGAGCGCGCCTTGAATGCGGGTTGAGTGCTGCGTCAGCGCTTGATCTTGTAGTCGTAGTCGATCGTGAGCGGCGCGTGGTCGCTGAACTTGATGTCCTTGAAGATCGACGTGTGCTTCGCGGTTTCGGCGATGCCGGGCGTGGCGATCTCGTAGTCGATGCGCCACCCCACGTTCTTCGCGTACGCCTGGCCGCGATTGCTCCACCACGTGTACTGCTCGGCGCGTTGATCGAGCGTGCGGAACACATCGACATAGCCGACATCGTCGAACAGCTGCGTGAGCCACGCGCGCTCTTCCGGCAGGCAGCCTGAGTTCTTCTGGTTGCCCTTCCAGTTCTTGATGTCGATTTCCTTGTGGACGATGTTGACGTCGCCGCACACGATCACTTCACGTTCGCGCTTGAGCTCGGCCAGATGCGGCATGAACGCGTCCATGAAGCGGTACTTGGCCGCCTGGCGCTCGTCGCCGCTCGAACCCGACGGCACGTACACCGAGATGATCGACAGCTTGCCGAAGCGCGCCTCGACGTAGCGTCCTTCGGGATCGAACTCTTCGCTGCCGAAGCCGATCACCACGTCGTCGGGTTCATGACGCGTGTAGAGGCCCGCGCCGCTGTAGCCCTTCTTCACCGCGTGCTGGAAATAGCCGGTGAAGTCGTGCGGCGCGAGGAACTCGGGCGTCATGTCGTCCTGCGAGCACTTGATTTCCTGCACGCACAGCACGTCCGCCTTCTGGGTGCCGAACCATTCGAAGAAGCCCTTCTTCGCCGCCGAGCGGATGCCGTTGAGGTTCGCGGTGATCACACGCAGCATGTCGTTGTTCCTTGTTGATTGTCTTGTTGCGCGGGTTGTACTGATTGCGCTTGTCGCGCTTGTTGCGCTTGTCGCGCTGATTGCTGCCGATACGGCGTCGAGCTCACTCGATCTTGACGCCCTTGAGCGATTCCTTGCCGGGCGGGAATTCGAGCTTGAGGCCTTCCATGAGCCGCAGTAGCAACTGGCCGACCATCACGTTGCGATGCGTCTTCGAATCGGCCGGCACCACGAACCACGGTGCGTATTCGGTCGAGGTCGCCGCGAGCGCGTCGCGATAGGCCGCTTGATACGCGTCCCAATGCTTGCGCGCCTCGAGATCGGAGACATCGAATTTCCAGTGCTTGGTCGGGTCGTCGATGCGCGCCTGGATGCGGCGGCGCTGCTCGTCCTTCGAGATGTGCAGCATGCACTTGATGATCGACGTGTGGTTCTCGGCGAGCAGCGCCTCGAACTCGCGAATCTGCCGATAGCGGCGAGCGCACTCGGCCTCGTCGATCTGTCCCATCACACGCGGCACGAGCACGTCTTCGTACTGGCTGCGGTTGAACACGGCCAGCTCGCCCGCACCCGGCGCCTGCAGATGCACGCGCCAGAGGAAGTCGTGCGCGGCCTCGGTCGGCGTCGGCGCGCGAAACGCGACGATGCGCAAGCCGAGCGGATCGACTTCATGGAACACGCCGCGGATGGTGCCGTCCTTGCCGCTCGTGTCCATGCCCTGCAGCACCAGCAGCACGCGCTGGCTGCGCTGCGCATGCAGGCGCTCCTGCAGCGCGTCGAGCTTCGTGCCAATCGCGGAGAGCAGGTCGCGGTCCGCGTCCTTGTTGCCCGCCGAGAACGGCTTCGCCGCCGGATCCAGCGCGTCGAGAGAAAATTTCGCGGCCTTCTTGTCGTCGAAGTACGGCACGCGATAGTCGTCGAGACCCGCTTCCTTCGCCATGCATTGCTCTCCTAGTCAAGACGCGCCGGCCGCGTCGCAAGAGGCGGCGCGGCCGGCGTCGGCTAAAGGCTCAGGATAGCTTCTTCTTGAGCAGTTCGTTGACCTGCTGCGGGTTCGCCTTGCCCTTGGTGGCCTTCATCGCCTGACCGATCAGCGCATTGAACGCCTTCTCCTTGCCGGCGCGGAATTCCTCGACCGACTTCGGATTGGCCGCGAGCACTTCGTCGATGATCGCTTCGAGCGCACCGCTGTCCGAGATCTGCTTGAGACCCTTCGCTTCGATGATGCGGTCTGCAGCGAGCGCATCCGTGGCCTTCTCGTCCCACATCGCGCCGAACACTTCCTTGGCGATCTTGTTCGAGATGGTGCCGTCGGCGATGCGTTGCAGCAGCAGCGCGAGCTGTTCGGCCGATACCGGGCTCGCGCCGATGTCGAGGTCGACGCGGTTCAGCTGCGACGACACTTCGCCCATCAGCCAGTTCGCGGCGCCCTTCGCCTGGGCCACGCCGGCCTTCTCGACCACGGCCTCGAAATACGCGGCCATCGCCTTGCTCGACGTGAGCACGCCAGCGTCATACGGCGTCACGCCGTACTGCTCGACGAAGCGGGTCTGCATCGTCGCGGGCAGCTCCGGCATCTCGCTCTTCACGCGCTCGATCCACGCCGCGTCGATCATGAGCGGCATCAGATCGGGATCGGGGAAATAGCGGTAATCGTGCGCGTCTTCCTTGCTGCGCATCGAGCGCGTCTCGCGCTTGTCCGGGTCGTACAGACGCGTTTCCTGCACGACGGTGCCACCGTCCTCGATCAGCTCGATCTGGCGACGCACTTCGAACAGGATCGCCTCTTCGAGGAAGCGGAACGAGTTCAGGTTCTTGATCTCGGCGCGCGTGCCGAATTCCTTCTGGCCGAGCGGGCGCACCGACACGTTGGCATCGCAACGGAACGAGCCTTCCTGCATGTTGCCGTCGCAGATGCCGAGCCACACGACGAGACCATGCAACGCCTTCGCATACGCGACCGCCTCGGCGGCGCTGCGCATTTCGGGCTCGGTGACGATTTCGAGCAGCGGCGTGCCCGCGCGATTCAGATCGATGCCGGTCATGCCCGCGAAGTCTTCGTGCAGCGACTTGCCGGCGTCTTCTTCGAGGTGGGCGCGCGTGAGGTTGACGGTCTTCTCGTACGCTTCTTTGCCGGTCTTTTCGTTGGCCGGGACCTGGATCGTGATGGTGCCGCCCTGCACGACCGGAATCTCGTACTGGCTGATCTGATAGCCCTTGGGCAGGTCCGGATAGAAGTAGTTCTTGCGCGCGAAGATGCTGCGCGGCGCGACCGTCGCGCCGATCGCGAGGCCGAAGCGGATCGCGCGCTCGACAGCGCCGCGGTTCATCACCGGCAGCACGCCCGGCAACGCGAGATCGACGGGACTCGCCTGGGTGTTGGGCGCCGCGCCGAACTGGGTCGATGCGCCCGAGAAGATCTTCGACGCCGTCGACAACTGCGTATGCGTCTCGAGACCGATTACGACTTCCCACTGAGTTGCCATGTTCATGCCTCCCGCCGAGCCGCCTCAAGGGAGGCATGCGCCCCCCCGGGGGGCAGCGAACGAAGTGAGTGTGGGGGCTCACTTGATACCCCTGCCGGCGTCTGGCGATGCCAGTCGGTCGCGCGCTGGAACGCGTCGGCGACCTGCAGCATGCGTGCCTCGTTGAAATAGTTGCCGACGATCTGCAGACCGACCGGACGCTTCGCGTTCTCACCCTGGCCGAAGCCGCACGGCACGCTCATGCCGGGCAGGCCCGCGAGGCTCGTCGAGAGCGTGTAGATATCGGCGAGATACATCTGCAGCGGATCGTCGCCCTTCGCGCCCAGGTCCCACGCGACGCTCGGCGCCACCGGCCCCATGATCACGTCGCACTGTTCGAACGCGTGCTGGAAATCCTGCGCGATGATGCGGCGGATCTTCTGCGCCTGCAGGTAATAGGCGTCGTAGTAGCCGTGCGAGAGCACATACGCACCGACCAGGATGCGGCGCTTCACCTCGGCGCCGAAGCCCTCGGCGCGCGACTTCTTGTACATGTCGAGCAGATCGCGATACTCGGCCGCGCGATGGCCGTAACGCACGCCGTCGAAACGCGAAAGGTTCGACGAGGCCTCGGCGGGCGCGATCACGTAGTAGACCGGAATCGACAGCTCGGTCTTCGGCAGCGACACCTCGACGAGTGTCGCGCCGAGCGCTTCGTATTGCTTGAGCGCGGCGTCGATGGCGGCGCGCACGTCGGCGGCGAGGCCCTCGCCGAAATACTCATTCGGCAGGCCGATGCGCAGACCCGCGAGCGGCTTGTCGGCGCTCGCATTGGCGCTCCAGCTCTGGCCCAGGTGGCGCGTGTAGTCTTCATCGGCGCGCTGCAGGCTGGTCGAATCGCGTTCGTCGAAGCCGGCCATGGCGTTGAGCAGCAGCGCGCAGTCGGCGGCGCTCTGCGCGAACGGACCGCCCTGGTCGAGCGACGAGGCGAACGCGATCATGCCGTAGCGCGACACGCGGCCATACGTGGGCTTGATGCCCGTGATGCCGGTGAACGACGCGGGCTGGCGAATCGAGCCGCCGGTGTCGGTGCCGGTCGCGGCGGGCGCGAGGCGCGCGGCGACGGCGGCAGCCGAGCCGCCCGACGAGCCGCCCGGCACCGCCTTCAGGTCCCACGGGTTCTTGACGGGGCCGAAATACGAGTTCTCGTTCGACGAGCCCATCGCGAACTCGTCCATGTTGGCCTTGCCGAGGCACACCATGCCGGCGCGCTCGAGGCGCGCGACGACGGTGGCGTCGAACGGGCTCACGTAGTCGGCGAGCATCTTCGAGCCCGCCGTCGAGCGCCAGCCGCGCGTGACGAACACGTCCTTGTGCGCGAGCGGCAGGCCCGTGAGCGGACCGGCGTCGCCGGCGGCGAGGCGCGCGTCAGCCGCCCGGGCCTGCGCGAGCGTGAGCTCGGGATTGACGTCGACGAACGCGTTGAGGTCCTTGTGCGCGTCGATGCGGCCCAGATAGAGCTGCGCGAGTTCGACCGCGGAACATTCCTTCGCGGCCAGCGCGGCGCGCAATTCGGTCAAGCTTTTCTCATGCATTGCGTGATTCCTGAAAGAGCAGGGCGTCCCGGCGGGACAGATTTCGCCCGGGGCGCCGAAAAGCGGTGGCGCGCAGCCATCAGGCCGGGCGCGCCCCGAATGCCGGGTGGGTCGGAACGGTAACGACCCCGTTTATTCGATCACCTTCGGCACGAGGTACAAGCCGTCCTCGACGGCCGGCGCCGGACGCTGGTAGGCGGCGCGATCGACAGTTTCCGTCACGACATCGTCACGCAGGCGCAACGCAACATCTTCAATCTGTTCGATTGGATGCGCGAGCGGTGCGATGCCGGTGGTATCGACGGCCTGCATCTGCTCGACGAGTCCGAAAAAGTTGTTCAGACGCTCGAGCGTAGGGCCGGCTTCGGCGTCGGCCAGGTCGAGGCGCGCCAGATGCGCGATGCGCTTCACATCGTTGAGGGTCAGGGCCATGAGTCACCGGAAATGGAGTGTAGCTGGTGCAGCGCGGGAAAATACGGTGCTGCCACAGCGGTTTATCGCGCAGGATCAGGCTCTGGAAGAAAGCTTCGACGTCGTCAAAAACAGCCGTCTGTATCCTGCAAAACAGGCAAAATTATAAGGTATCATTACGCGTTCGACCCAAACCCGGACCGCCTTTCGCGAGCCTTTCATCCGCAGCCGCGGCACCATGCGGCGAGGTGGCGGGGCAGCCGGGCTGCCTCCGGTAACTATCCCCGCAGTTTCAAGTCCTTTGTGGCGCCTGTTTCGCGCCCGGCCTGAAGCTGTTTTTTTTCCGCTGCCGCCCCTGACAGCCAAAGGCGAGGGCCGGCTCCAGCGAGACAGGATTTTTGAATGTTCGGTTTTTTGCGCAGCTATTTCTCCAACGACCTCGCCATCGACCTCGGCACCGCCAACACGCTCATCTACATGCGCGGCAAGGGCATCGTCCTCGATGAGCCGTCCGTGGTCTCGATCCGCCAGGAAGGCGGCCCGAACGGCAAGAAGACCATTCAGGCAGTCGGCAAGGAAGCCAAGCAGATGCTCGGCAAGGTGCCGGGCAACATCGAGGCGATCCGCCCGATGAAGGACGGCGTGATCGCCGACTTCACCGTCACCGAGCAGATGATCAAGCAGTTCATCAAGACCGCTCACGAATCGCGCATGTTCTCGCCGTCGCCGCGCATCATCATCTGCGTGCCGTGCGGCTCGACCCAGGTCGAGCGCCGCGCGATCAAGGAAGCCGCGCATGGCGCCGGCGCCTCGCAGGTGTACCTGATCGAGGAACCGATGGCAGCCGCGATCGGCGCGGGCCTGCCCGTGTCGGAGGCAACCGGCTCGATGGTCGTCGACATCGGCGGCGGCACGACCGAAGTCGGCGTGATCTCGCTCGGCGGCATCGTCTACAAGGGCTCGGTGCGTGTCGGCGGCGACAAGTTCGACGAGGCGATCGTCAACTACATCCGCCGCAACTACGGCATGCTGATCGGCGAACAAACCGCCGAAGCGATCAAGAAGGAAATTGGCTCCGCCTTCCCGGGCTCCGAAGTGAAGGAGATGGAAGTGAAGGGTCGCAACCTTTCCGAAGGCATTCCGCGCAGCTTCACGATTTCGAGCAACGAAATCCTCGAAGCGCTGACCGATCCGCTGAACCAGATCGTTTCGTCGGTGAAGATCGCGCTCGAACAGACCCCGCCGGAACTGGGCGCCGACATCGCCGAACGCGGCATGATGCTCACGGGCGGCGGCGCGCTCTTGCGCGACCTCGACCGTCTGCTCGCCGAGGAAACCGGCCTGCCGGTGCTGGTGGCCGAAGATCCGCTCACCTGCGTCGTGCGCGGCTCGGGTATGGCGCTCGAGCGCATGGACAAGCTCGGCAGCATCTTCTCCTACGAGTAAGACGTCGTTGCGACCCTGCTCATCCGGGTTCGTCTCGATCATGCCAGCCGCGCGGCCGCTTCGGCGCTTCACCTGCCCGTTGCGGGCCGCGCGCGGCAGGCAGCCCTAGCGGCGCCGCCGTTTCACCCATTCGCTCACGCCCTCGGCGTCGACCATGGAATACAGTCCGCCGCCCCTGTTCAAGCAAGGCCCGTCGGCACTCGCACGACTGATTTTCTTCGTCGTGCTGTCGCTCGCCCTCTTGATCTCCGACGCCCGCTTCAAGACGCTCGAAATCGTGCGCGGCGTGCTCGGCGCGGGGCTCTATCCGCTGCAGCGCGCGGCCCTCGTGCCGCGCGACCTCTTCATGGGCGCCGCCGACGTCGCCGTGTCGAGTTCGACGCTGCGCGCCGATAACGCACAGCTGCGCACCAGGAACCTGAACCTGTCGCAAGAAGCCAATCAGGCCGCGTCGCTCGCAGCCGAGAACGCGCATCTGCGCGCGCTGCTCGATCTGTCGCAGCGCATGACGACGCCGTCGATGCCGGCCGAAATCCAGTACGACACGCGCGATCCGTTCACGCAAAAGGTGATCATCGGACGCGGTGCGCAGCAAGGCGTGCAGAACGGCTCGCCGGTGGTGAGCGAGGACGGCGTGGTCGGTCAGGTGACGCGCGTGTTCCCGATGCAATCCGAAGTCACGCTGCTGATGGACAAGGACCAGGCCGTGCCGGTCGAAGTCGTGCGCACGGGTCTGCGCAGCGTGATCTACGGCACGCCCAAGGGCGATCTGCTCGATCTGCGCTTCGTGCCGATCAGCGCGGACGTGGTGGCCGGCGACGAACTCGTGACGAGCGGGCTCGACGGTGTTTATCCGCAAGGACTGCCCGTCGCCAAGGTGCTGCGCGTGGACAAGCAGGCCGATACCGCGTTCGCGCGCGTGGTCTGCGTGCCGGTCGCGGCCGTGCGCGGCGCGCGTCAGGTGCTCGTGCTCCATTACGTGTCGCGCGTGCCGCCGATCCCCGAAACACTGGAACCGCAGCCCGACACGAAGAAGAAACCGGTCAAGGGCGACGACAAGAGCAAGGGCGCGAAGGACGGCAAGGACGCGAAGGCGGACGGCAAGCCCGCCGCCTCGGCGCCCGTCGCAGCGTCGGCTGCCACGGCGCCCGCCATGTCACCCGCAGCGAAGCCCGCCGACGGCAAGGCGCCCGAAGCGAAGCCGGCGCCTGGCAAGACGCCTGCCGCGAAACCGGCCGCCGAGGGCAAGCCCAAGGCCGCCGCGACACATCCGGCAGCGAAGGAGGCCCATCAATGAGCCGCCCGCAATACATCCTGCAGCCGGTCAACCCGTACTTCATTTCGTTCAGTCTCGCGGCTGCGTTCCTGCTGAACCTGCTGCCGTGGGGCAAGCTCGTCGGCGTGCCCGATTTCGTCGCGCTCGTGCTGCTGTTCTGGAATATCCATCAGCCGCGCAAGGTCGGCATGGGCATCGCGTTCTTCCTCGGCCTGCTGATGGACGTGCACAACGCGAACCTGCTCGGCGAACACGCGCTCGCATACACGCTGCTCTCGTATGGCGCGATCACGATTCACCGGCGCGTGCTGTGGATGTCGATCGGCGTGCAGACCTTTGCCGTGCTGCCGATGCTGGTCGGCGCGCAGGTCGTGCCGTTCGTGATCCGGCTCCTGATGGGGGCGTCGTTCCCGGGCTGGGACTATCTCGCGAGCGGTTTCGTCGCGACCGCGCTGTGGCCCATCGTGAGCGTGCTGCTGCTGTTGCCGCAGCGCCGCCCGGTCGATCCCGACGACACGCGGCCGATCTGAACGCCGCCGCCCGCGCCCGCGCATCGAGACCCGCTTGATTAATCTACCCGCACTCCGCCACGCCTCGCGGGCGTTGTGCGCCGGCCGCGCGCAGGCAGCGCGCGCGGTCCACCGCTCACTGGCATGACCGAATTCAAGGACACTCAACAGCAGCTCTCGAAGTTCCGCCTGCGCGTCGCGGCGGCGGGACTGTTCGTGTTCGTCTGCTTCGGGCTGATCGCATTCCGCTTCCTCTGGCTGCAGGTGTGGAATCACAGCAAATACTCGCTGCAGGCCGACGAAAACCGCATCTCGGTCGCGCCGATCGTGCCCAATCGCGGCATCATCACCGACCGCAACGGCGTCGTGCTCGCGAAGAACTACTCCGCGTACACGCTCGAAATCACGCCGTCGAAGCTCAACGACACGCTCGACAACGTGATCGACCAGCTCGCCACGGTCGTGTCGATCGACGCGCGCGACCGGCGGCGTTTCCGCAAGCTGCTCGAAGACTCGAAGAACTTCGAGAGCCTGCCGATCCGCACCCGCCTCACCGACGACGAGGTCGCGCGCTTCACCGCGCAGCGCTTCCGCTTTCCGGGCGTCGAAGTGCGCGCGCGGCTGTTCCGCCAATATCCGCTCGGCGAGACGGCGGCGCACGTGATCGGCTATATCGGCCGCATTTCGCAGCGCGACCAGGACCGCATCGACGACGAAAGCGAAGAGAACGCGAGCGATACCGAGCACTACGATCCGCGCCTCGACGCGAACAACTACAAGGGCACCGACTACATCGGCAAGATCGGCGTCGAGCAGAGCTACGAGACCGAGCTGCACGGCCTGACCGGCTTCGAGGAGGTCGAGGTGACCGCAGGCGGGCGACCCGTGCGCACGCTCTCGCGCACCCAGGCGACGCCGGGCAACAACCTCGTGCTGTCGATCGATATCGGCCTGCAGCAGGTCGCCGAGCAGGCGTTCGCGGGCCGGCGCGGCGCGCTCGTCGCGATCGAGCCGGCCACCGGCGATGTGCTCGCGTTCGTCTCGGCGCCGAGCTTCGATCCGAATTCGTTCGTCGACGGCATCGACCAGCAGACCTGGGACGACCTCAACAACTCGCCCGACCACCCGCTCCTGAACCGCCCGCTGCGCGGCACCTATCCGCCGGGCTCGACCTACAAGCCGTTCATGGCGCTCGCCGCGCTCACGCTGCACAAGCGCACGCCGCAGTGGGGCTTCCAGGATCCGGGCTTCTACATGTTCGGCGGCCACCGCTTCAACAACGACGTGCGCAGCGGCCAGGGCTGGGTCGACATGAACCGCGCGATCATGGTGTCCAACGACACCTACTTCTTCATGCTCGCGCACGATCTCGGCGTCGATGCAATCGCCGGCTTCATGAAGCCGCTCGGCTTCGGCCAGATCACCGGCATCGACATCGCCGGCGAGGCGCGCGGCATCCTGCCCTCCACCGACTGGAAGCGCAAGGCGTACCGCAAGCCCGAGCAACAGCGCTGGTACGAGGGCGAGACGGTCAGCCTCGGCATCGGCCAGGGCTACAACTCGTTCACGATCCTGCAGCTCGCTCACGCGACGGCGACCATCGCCAACAACGGCGTGCTGATGAAGCCTCACCTCGTGAAGGAAATCGAGAACCCGATCACGCACGACGAGCGCCTCACGGTGCCGCACGAGAGTGGGCGCCTGAACGTGTCGCAGACCGATATCGATGTCGTGAAGCGCGGCATGGAAAACGTGATGATGAATCCGTCGGGTACCGCGTATCAGGTGTTCGCCAATGCGCAGTACACGTCGGCGGGCAAGACCGGCACGGCCCAGGTGTTCTCGCTGCAAGGCGGCAAGTATCAGGCGCATGCGCTCGCTGAACATCTGCGCGACCACGCGCTGTTCATCGCGTTCGCGCCGGCCGAGCAGCCGAAGATCGCCATCGCGCTGATCGTCGAGAACGGCGGCTGGGGCGCGCAGGCGGCCGCGCCGATCGCGCGGCGCGTGCTCGACTACTATCTGCTCGAGCGCAACAAGCCAGCGCTGCAGGCCGCCGCAGTCGCGGCCGCAGCGTCGGCGACGCAGGAGGCCTCGGGGCCCATCATCGGCTCGCCGGGCGATGGCGCCGGTGCGTCGCAACCCGTGATGATCGCGGCCGGCTTCAAGGCGTTGCCGATTCCGGGCGCGGCTTCGGCGGCGGCAGCGGCTTCGGCAGCAGCCGCTGCTGCTTCCGGCGCTTCCGGCGCTTCCGGCGCTGCGAGCGCTGCGAGCGCATCGGGCGCGTCGGCCGTTGCCGTGCCGGTCACGAGCGCTTCCAGCGCGACCGGAACGAACGCAGCGACAAGCGCCAAGGCGAAAACCACGGCCAATCCAGCGAGCGCTGCAACTGCAACGACTACAACGAACGCAACCACACCCGCAGCGGCGAAGCGCAACGCGCACGCCAAACCCGCCGCCGCAGAAACCCCCGCTACCACCACTGGCCTCGACACCGGCGAAGCGCCGGTCGTCGCGACGACGATGACGCCCGAGCCTGGCACCGCCGTGGCCGCCTCGAGCCCGCATCGCGGCAGCCCCTCGCGGCGGCCGCATCCGCCGGCGAGCGATGCGGGCGCCGCGCTCCCGCCCGCGCGCGACGACGAAGGCCAGACGCGACTGCTGCCCGCCAAGGGCGGCATCGACGAGTAAGGAAACCGCCATGCCTACCCTGCAAATCGACAAGCGCGCGGTGTTCGACTACATCAAGAAGATGTTCGTCGGCTTCGACCGCCCGCTTGCCCTGATCGTGTTCCTGCTGCTGTGCGTCGGCATCGTGACGCTCTATAGCGCGAGCCTGGACATGCCGGGCCGCGTCGAAGACCAGTTGCGCAACATCATGCTCACCTTCGTGCTGATGTGGGCGCTCGCGAATGTGCCGCCGACCACGCTGATGCGCTTCGCCGTGCCGGCCTACACGTTCGGCGTCGCGCTGCTGGTTGCCGTGGCGCTGTTCGGCCTCACGCGCAAGGGCGCGAAGCGCTGGATCAACGTCGGCGTCGTGATCCAGCCGTCCGAGATCCTCAAGATCGCAACCCCGCTCATGCTCGCCTGGTATTACCAGCGACGCGAAGGCGTGATGCGCTGGTGGGATTACATCGTCGGTTTCGTGATCCTGCTCGTGCCGGTCGGCCTGATCGCCAAGCAGCCCGATCTGGGCACCGCCGTGCTCGTGTTCGCAGCGGGTCTTTTCGTGATCTATTTCGCGGGACTCAGCTTCAAGCTGATCGTGCCGGTGCTGGTCGCGGCCGTGATCGCGGTCGGCTCGATCGCGGCGTTCCAAGACAAGATCTGCCAGCCCCAGGTGAACTGGCCGCTCATGCACGACTACCAGAAGCACCGCATCTGCACGCTGCTCGACCCGACCTCCGATCCGCTCGGCAAGGGCTTCCACACGATTCAGGCAGTCATCGCGATCGGCTCGGGCGGACCGCTCGGCAAGGGCTGGCTCAAGGGCACGCAGTCGCACCTGGAGTTCATCCCCGAGAAGCACACCGACTTCATCTTCGCGGTGTTTTCGGAGGAGTTCGGGCTGCTCGGCGGGATCGTGCTGCTCACGCTCTACATGCTGCTGATCGCGCGCGGACTCTATATCGCGGCGAACGGCGCAACGCTGTTCGGACGGCTGCTGGCCGGCTCGCTGACGATGGCGTTCTTCACCTACGCGTTCGTCAACATCGGCATGGTGAGCGGCATCCTGCCCGTGGTGGGCGTGCCGCTGCCGTTCATGAGCTACGGCGGCACCGCGCTCACGACGCTCGGCGTCGCGATCGGCCTCATCATGAGCGTCGGACGCCAGAAGCGTTTGATGCAGAGTTAAATGAAGTCGAGGCACGGCGGGTGCGTCCCGCCTGCCACGCTCACTGCGCCTTCGGTGCGGACTTCGCCAGTTCGGCGCTCAACTGCTGGAATTTGAGCTTCGCGGCCGGATCGCCCTGCGCCGCGGCCGCCGCGTAGTAGGCACGGGCCACGTTCAGATTCTTCTCGACCCCGTCGCCGCCGCGCTCGTAGAACGAGCCGGCCACGTATTGCGCGGTCGCGTCGCCGCCTTCCGCTGCCTTCTTGTACCAGTAGAACGCCTGGCGATTGTCGCGCGATGTGCCGCGTCCATCGAGAAACTGGTTCGCGAGCGCCAGTTCCGCCTGCACGTGCCCCTGCTGCGCGGCACGCAGGAACCACTGATGCGCCTCGGCCGGATTGCGTTCGACGAAATCGCCGTCGTCGTACATCTTCCCGTACACGTACTGCGCGTGGGACATGTTCGCGTCGGCCGCCTTGCGCAACCACTTCGTGCCCTCGCCCACGTCCGTCGCGCCGCCCTCGCCGTTGAGCAGCATCATCGCGTAGTCGAATTCGGCGAGGCGATTGCCGCGCTCGGCGGCCGCCCGGAATTCGCCGCGTGCGCCGTTGAGGTTGCCTGCGTTGTAATCCGCGACCGCCGATTCGGTCTGCGGGTCCGATGCCGCATCCTGTTTTTGCTGTGCGCCGACATTGGCGGCCGCGAGCGTCATCGCGATCGTCAATGCCGCGCTCCACACGGCTACGGGCCGGGTCCGTCTCATGAACGTGCCTCCTGAAGGGCTTGACGCGTGGCGCGCAGCAGCCAGATCACATCGGCTGCCAGCGCGATAAAGCTGAATCCTGCTTCGCGGTACTGGCGCGCGCTCGCCGCATCCATGGCGAAGATGCCCGTCGCGACGCCTGCTGCCTTGCCAGCCGCGACGACGCGTGCCATCGCGGCCTGCACGTCCGCGTGCTTCGGGTCGCCGAGATGGCCGAGGCTCGCCGCGAGATCGGCGGGACCGACGAACAGGCAATCGACGCCCGGGGTCGCCGCGATCTGCTCCACGGCTTCGAGCGCCGCCGCCGACTCGATCTGCACGATCGTCACGATCTGCGCATTGGCGCCGTGCAGATAGTCGCGCCGCATGCCGTAGGCCGCCGCGCGCACGACACCCGCGACGCCGCGCTGGCCATCCGGCGTATCCGTGTCGGGATAGCGCGTGAGGCTCACAGCGTGCGCGGCCGCTTCGGCCGAATGGATATTGGGGAACATTACCGAGCGCACGCCCGCATCGAGCACGTGCTTGACGACCGTGCTCTCGCCGGCCGGCACGCGCACCACCGGCTCCGTCGGCATATGGGCCGAGGCGATGGCGCGCAACTGCGCGGTGGTGTCGGCGCTGTCGTTGGGCGTGTGCTCCATGTCGATCAGCAGCCAGTCGAAACCCGCATGCGCGAGCGCTTCGGCCGCCGTCTCGCTGCCCATCGACAGCCAGAGGCCGAACAGCGGTTCGGCCTCGCGCAGACGTTCCTTTAAGGGATTGGTGAATGTGCTCATCGCCGCGCTCCTCCGGGGCCCGGCTGCGCGGCGCAGTGCGTTGCATCGCATTGCTGTTGCGCCGTCGGCAGGGCCCGCTTGTCCGGTTGTTCAAGCCACTATGGCAATGATCATACCGCGACAAAAGTACGCAGGCCGACGAGGCGCGGAGCGGAGCGGGGAAAAAGGGGGACGCGCTGGCGGGGGGAAACCGGAGCGGCGGCGCGCCGCTCCATGACGATGCTCAGGCGCCGCGCGCCTCGCGCACGACTTCGGCCCAGCAGTTCGGCGTTTCGTAGATGCGCACGCGATGCAGACGCAGATTCACGCCGTAGTGCGCATCGTAGACGTTGGCGAGGATGTCGAACGCGACCGCCGCGAGATTCTCGACGGTCGGAATGCGGTCGAGCACGACGGTCTTGTGGCCCGGCAGCGTCTCGAGGAAACCGCGCACGGCCGTATCGCCCTCGTAGACGAGAAACGCGTGGTCCCACAAGTCGACCAGATGCTGGTTCGCGAGCGACTTCACGTCGGCGAAGTCCATCACCATGCCGCGGTCGGGCGCGCCTTCCGTGTCGACCAGCTCGCCTTCGAGCGTGATTTCGAGCACGTAGCGATGCCCGTGCAGGTTGCGGCACTGGCTGCGGTGGTCAGGAATGCGGTGACCCGCGTCGAATTCGAGTTTTCGGGTAATCGTCAGCACGGCACGTCAGGGAATGTTCAAGTACTTGTGAGTCTGCATGGACAGGCGCCATTGCGGGTGGCGCTTGCACCAGTCGATGGCGAGTTTCGTGTTCAGGTCGCGCGATGGGCCATCCATCGGCTGCACGAGGAAATAGTCGAAGTCGAGCAACGCGTAGTCGGCGAGGCGCTGGTTGTCCTGCGGCACGACGACCTTCAGCTCGTTGCCCTTGGTGACGACGAGCGGCGCGTCCGCCTTCGGGCTCACGCAGATCCAGTCGATCGACTCCAGCACCGGCAGCGAACCGTTGGTTTCAATCGCGATCTCGAAGCCCGCCGCGTGCAGCGCATCGACGAGCGCAACGTCGATTTGCAGCATCGGCTCGCCGCCCGTGCACACGACGAAGCGGTTCGGACCGTCCTGCGGCCACAGCGACGCGATCTGCGCGACCAGCTCGGCGGCGCTGCGGTACTTGCCGCCGTTCTCACCATCGGTGCCGACGAAGTCGGTGTCGCAGAACCGGCACACGGCCTCGGCGCGATCTTCCTCGCGACCCGACCACAGGTTGCAGCCGGCGAACCGGCAGAACACAGCCGGGCGCCCGGCGTTCGCGCCCTCGCCCTGCAACGTGTAGAAGATTTCCTTGACCGCGTACGTCATGCTGCTGCCTGCTGGTTGTATCGCTTGGGTTGCTGTTGACGGGCTGCGCTCGAAGCGGCGGCGCCGTGATTGTGTTGCTAGACCGGTTCGGTCACTTTCTCGCCGGCGAGGAACGCCTCGTAGCCGCGCTTGCGCAGCTTGCACGCCGGGCACTCGCCGCAGCCGAAGCCCCACGAGTGCAGCTCCGCGCGCTCGCCGACGTAGCACGTGTGCGTCTCCACGCGCACCAGCTCGACCAGCTCGTCGCCGCCCAGCTGCTGCGCGAGGCGCCACGTGTCGGCCTTGTCGAGCCACATCAGCGGCGTCTCCAGCGCGAAGCGCGTGTCCATGCCGAGATTCAGCGCGACCTGCAGCGCCTTCATCGTGTCGTCGCGGCAATCGGGATAGCCCGAGAAGTCGGTCTCGCACATGCCGCCGACCAGCACCTGGAGCCCGCGCCGATAGGCGATGGCCGCCGCGATCGTCATGAACATCAAGTTGCGTCCAGGCACGAACGTGTTCGGCAGGCCGCTCGCGGCCGTCTCGATCTCGATTTCGCGCGTCATGGCCGTGTCGCTGATCGAGCCGAGCACGGACAGATCGATCATGTGATCCTCGCCGAGACGTCCGGCCCACGCGGGGAACGCACGCGCGATCGCGTGACGAAAGCCTTCGCGGCATTCGAGTTCGACGCGATGGCGCTGACCATAGTCGAAACCGAGGGTCTCGACCGTGTCATAGCGCTCGAGCGCCCATGCGAGGCACGTGGCCGAGTCCTGGCCGCCGGAAAACAGCACGAGGGCGCTGTTTTTAGCGTCTGTTCGAGTCACCGAGAAGCTCCGTGTAGTCATGGTGCCGCGCCGCTCCGCCGTGAGAAGGCACGGCCCCGCGGCGACGCGGACCGGCGGCGTGCGCCGGTACCAGGCAGTATAGGCCGGGGCGCGCGCGGCAAATGTTGCTGGCACTTATACCGCGCAATCGTCGGCGCGCACGCGAACGCGGCTTGGGCGGCAGCTTCTAGCTGCTTTCAGGTCGATGCGCTACAGCCTCGACACTGCGCCAAGTCCTTGTAAACACGCGATTTTATCACGCAGCCGAAAGCGCTGCAGCGGCCGTGCCGCCCAGCCTCGACTCCGCCGAGCGCGCCCGCTTCACGAGCGCTTCCATGCGCTGGCTCGCGGACGCCGGCCCGTACGCCTCGGCTTTGCGCAGCGCGGCGGCGATCAGGTGCGCGCGCGCGTCCTCGTCGGTCAGCACACGCTCGATGGCGCCGGCGAGCGCTTCGTGATCGCCGACCGGCACGAGCAGCCCGGCCGGCTCGCGCAGGTCGCCTTCGACGCCGCCGAGCAGCGTACGCGGCCCGGTCGGACAGTCGGTCGCGATCACCGGCGTGCCGAGCGCCATGGCTTCGATCAGCACCATCGGCAGGCCTTCGTAGCGGCTGCTCAGCACGAACGCACGCGCATGGCGCATGTACGGGAACGGATTCGCGTGGAAGCCGAGGAAATGCACGCGCGCGGCGATACCGAGTTCCTGCGCCAGCGCTTCCAGGCGGCCGCGATCGGCGCCGTCGCCGACGAACACGAGATCTTCGGTGATGCGGCCGCTCTCGATCAGCGATCGATAGGCGCGCAGCAACGTCGAATGATCCTTCTGGCCTTCGTCGAGACGCGCAACCGAGACGATGTAGTCGGCCACCGGCACCTCGACGCTCGCGCCCGCGAGCTGGCGCACCGTGTCGAGTTCGACGACGTTGGGCAGCAGCGACGGTTGCGGCAGCTTGTCGCCGAAAATGTCGAGCACTTCGGCGGCCATCTGCTCGTTGAGCGCCGCGAGGCACGCGTAGCGGTTATAGCGGCGCGTGGCGCGGCGCACTTTTTTGGCCCGGCCCGCCAGACGCGCGGCAAAGCTGAAATGGCTCACGCCGATCCAGGGCTTGCCGAACGCGCCGGCATGCTTGCCGAGCGTGAGGTCGAAATCGCAGATCACGTCGTAATCGGCCGCGATTTCGCGCAGCGTGCGGCGAAACACGACGCCGAGCACCGGTCGCAACGCGCAGCGCGCGAAGAAACGCGACATCGGGCTTTCCTTGCCCTCGCGCTTGCGCGTGTTGGCCGACGACTTCCACGGCCGGTCGGCCAGGAAATGCACTTTGATGTCGGCCGGCAGACGATCGCGATAAATGCGCTCGAAGTCCGCCGTGGGATAGGCAATCGACAGTCCGATCTGGAAGCGCTCGCGGTCCAGCGTGCGCAGCCAGGACATCAAGGCCGTTTCGGTGCCGCCACGGCCGAAGTCGTTGATATGGAAAAGAATGCGCGTCACTGTGCTGCCGCCTGCTTCCCGTAACATTTGAACCCCGCTTACCTACGGGCTCGCGCCCGTCCCGACTCTTCTTGTGTTCGGCACGCCGGCTGCATGGCATGAAAGCGATGCGTGTTTGCGACGCGCATAGGAAAAGCCCCAAGAGTCTTTCGACCTCTTGGGGCTGAATTCTGGTGGCCTGGGTCGGAATCGAACCAACGACACGCGGATTTTCAATCCGCTGCTCTACCAACTGAGCTACCGGGCCAACGAAGAAGCGAAATTATATCGACCTTGTGCGCACTCATCAAGCCCCTTCGCGAAAAAAACTGCGCGCGCCCTGATCGACCCTCATTCACCCTTGCTCTTGCCGAGATCCACGCCGAGCTGCTTGAGCTTGCGATACAAGTGCGTGCGCTCGAGCCCGGTCTTTTCGGCGACGCGCGTCATGCTGCCATTCTCGCGCGCGAGGTGGTATTCGAAGTAAGCGCGCTCGAACGCATCGCGGGCGTCGCGCAGCGGAATGTCGAATGAGATCGACGCCGTCTGCGCGGGCAGCACGCTGCCCAGCACGCCATCGGCCGAGATCACCGGCAGCGCCGCCGCCGACGCTACTACGGCCGGCCCGCCGCCCGGCACCGGCTTGCCAGCTGCCGCGCCGCCCGCGGCCGGCGCCGCCGTGCCGCGCGCGAGACCCTGCTCGACGGCCTTCAGCAGCTTTTGCAGCGCGATCGGTTTCTCGAGGAAATTGAGCGCGCCGATCTTGGTCGCCTCGACGGCCGTGTCGATCGTCGCGTGCCCGGACATCATGATCACCGGCATCGTGAGTTGCGCCTGCGCGGCCCACTCCTTGAGCAGCGTCACGCCGTCGGTATCGGGCATCCAGATGTCGAGCAACACGAGGTCGGGCACCTGACGCAGACGGAAATCGCGCGCTTGCTGCGCGTTCTCCGCGAGCTCGACCACGTGCCCTTCATCGCTCAGGATCTCCGAGAGCAATTCCCGGATGCCCATTTCATCATCTACCACCAGGATGGTTGCCATTTATGCTGCCCTTGTCTGCACCGTTGCTTGTGTCGCTCCCTGTCCCGCCGTGGCACGTGCATTCCGTGCGCCCGGTCCGGGCGGCGCGGCGTCGTCTGCCAGCTGGAGAAAGAGAATCGAGATCTGCGCGCCCTCGATCGTATCGCCCGCCTTCAGGCGATTGCGAATGTCGATGCGCGCCCCGTGCTCGTCGACGATCTTCTTGACCATCGCCAGCCCGAGTCCTGTCCCTTTGGCCTTCGTCGTTACATATGGTTCGAACGCACGCGTGAGAATGCGCGCTGGAAAGCCGGGCCCATTGTCCGATACCGTCAGGCGCACGGCAACGCGTGTGTGGCCTTCGGCATCGGGATCGCCATATTCTACGGCGCGGGTTTCGAGCAGCACACGAGGCTGCGCGATCTCCGCCACCGCATCTTGTGCGTTCTGCAGCAGATTGTGGATGACCTGGCGCAGTTGCGTCGCGTCGCCCTTGATCACCGGCAGCGCCGACAACTCGACGTGAATCGCGCTCTTGCCTTCCTCGATGCCATAGAGCGTGAGCACTTCGCTCACCAGTTCGTTCAGCTGCAGGTTCGCGAGCACCGCCGGCGGCGTGCGCGCGTAGTCGCGGAAGTTGTCGACCATCTGCTTCATCGCGGCGACCTGGTTCACGATCGTGGTCGCGCCGCGTTTCAGGACTTCGGCATCGGATGGCGTGAGCTTGTCGGCGAGCTTCATCTGCAGACGCTCGGCGGACAGCTGGATCGGCGTGAGCGGATTCTTGATCTCGTGCGCGAGACGCCGCGCCACCTCGCCCCACGCGACCGAGCGCTGCGCCGAGATCACATCGGAGATGTCGTCGAACACGACGACGTAGCCTGCCGTCTGCTTCTCGCCCGCATCGCGCCCGGTATCGGAGACAAGCCGCGAGCCGCGCACGAGCAACGTGAGCGGATCCGTCTCGCCCTCGACGGGCACCGAGAACTGCTGCTGCCAATGACCATGCGCGCCCTCTTCGCCAGTCGACGCCTCCTGATCGGCGAAGGCCTTGCGCACGAGCGCCGCGAATTCGCCGAGCGGACTGATGTGATCGAGCGGCACGCCGATCTGCGTCTGGAACGGCTGACGGAAGATGCGCTCCGCGCCCGGGTTTGCCGTCGTCAGGCGGAACTGCCGGTCGAGCACGAACACGCCCGCCGTGAGATTGGCGAGAATGCTTTCGAGATAGCCCATCGAATGTTCGAGCGCGATGCGGTTCTTCTCGACCGCGAGGCGCGCTTCGGAAAGCTGGCGTGTCATCGCGTTGAACGACTGGGTGAGGAAGCCGAGCTCGTCGCGCGACTTGATTTCGCGCTTGGGCGTGTAGTCGCCTTCGGTGACTTCCTTGGTGCCCTGGGCGAGCAGGAAGAGCGGCCTTGCGAGCTGGTTGCCGAGCGCGAGCGCAAGCATCATCGCGATGAAGGTCGCGAGAAAGAGCGCGAGCGTGAGCGTGCCGATGTACATCTTGCGCAGGCCCGTGCGCCCGAGCGCCTTCTCCTGATACTCGCGATAGGCGCGCTGCACGGCGTCCGCATTGCGCGCGAGCGTCGGCGAGACCGGCTGCGTGAGCTGCAGGAAGCGCTCGGCTGGCTGCAGCAGCGACGCGTTCGAATCGGGTATGCGCTGCACGACGCGCAGACGCAACGCGCCCTTCGAGCCATGCTCGTGAGGGTCGCCGTCGACTTCGCCTTCGATCGCCGCATAACCGCGTCCGCGTGCCTGGTCGAGCATGAGCGGCGTCGGCAGATCGCCGGGCACGAGCGAGGCGAAGTTGCTCGTCGCCTGCGCGACCACGTGCATCTCGGGCGTCGCGCCCGACATGCTGCGCACTGGCTCGAGGATCGTCGCGTCCTGCACGGCGAACTGGTCGCGCAGACGCAGGAGCGTGAGGGTCGTGCCGGCTGCATCGGCGCTCGCGAGCTGGTCGGCCATCAGACGGCCCTTCGTCTGCAGGTCCGAGAGCGACGCGTCGAGCATGCCGCGCCCGAGATTCAGGCCCGCCGTGAGCGCCGTTTCGACGTTCACGTCGAACCACGACTCGATGCTGCGCGAGACGAACTGATACGACACGATGTAGATGATCCCGCCCGGCACGACGCCGACCAGCGCGAAGAAGAACGCGAGCTTGGCGAGCAGGCGCGTGCCGAACTTGCCGCGTCTCAGGCGCACCGCGATCACGATGACGAGCGCGGTGACGACCAGCAGGAAGATCATCGCGACGACGATGTTGGCCGCATAGAGCCAGCCGTAGTAGCGATCGAAGAACTCGGTGTTCGCGCTCGCGGCCGCGAGCAGCACGAGCAGGAGCGTCGCGGTAAACGCGACGGTCGACACGAGCGTACGGACGACGAGACCGCTCACACTGGTATTGGTGGCGCGGCGCACTTTATTTAGCACGTTCGGTCACCGTAAAGTTAAAACGCTTCCAGTCGGAAGAGAGATTCCAGTCGCGGTTGTTGACCGCATCGATCTGGAATGGCTTGGGCATCAACGCGATGTCGAGCTGCATGCGCACCGACGCGGTATAGGTCTCGCCCTGATGCACCTGATTGCGCTCGATCACATGCCATGAGGTGACGTGCTTGATCACGGCGAGCGCGTCGGAGAGCGTCGTGAAGCCGAGCTGCAGCCCGCCACTCGAGACGCGGTACTCGCGCGTGAGCGGCTGGAACGACAGCCGGATACTCTGCGAGACGCTGACCGGCTGCTCGTCGAACCAGTACCAGCGCGGCCGCGTGAGCTCGAAATCGGTCGTGAAATAAAGCGGAATGCCTTTGTTGACGGCGTCTTCCAGACTGCTGTTCAAATCGAAATCGAAGCGCGCGTCGAGACTCCAGCCACTGCCGTCGGCCTGCAGCGAGGCGCGCTGCACCGAGATCGAATCGGCGCGCGCGGGCCGGGCCACGGCGAGGCAAAGGATCAGCGCGACCCCGACGAAAGCCGCGAAGCGCAGCGGGAAGAATCGTTTAATGATCACCGTTTCTGAAAGCGCGCGTAGAAGAATCCGTCGTGATCTGCGGTGCAATCCGAATCCGGGTTGGCGTCCGGGCCAGCGCCTCGTGGCGTGCCGCGGTCCTGCTCCCCCTTGGCCGGCACGCCGACAGCCGTCGGCAACAATTGCCCCGGCGCGTCCAATCGTACCGCATCCGGGCGGCTGCTTTCAAACCAGCGCGCCTGCAACTCGCCTTCCTCGGGGAAGATCGAGCAGGTCACGTACAGCAACTCGCCACCGGATTTCACGAGCGGCCACAACGCTTCGAGAATGCGGCGCTGCTCGTCGACGAGCGCTGCGATGTCCGATGCGCGGCGCAGCCAGCGAATGTCGGGATGACGGCGCACGATGCCGGAGGCCGAACAAGGCACGTCGGCGAGCACGCGGTCGAACGGCTCGCCGTCGTACCAGCCCTGCGGCGAGCCCGCATCACCGACGACGACTTGCGCTTCGAGTCCCAGCCGGTCCAGATTCTCACCGATGCGCGCCGCGCGCGTCGCATCGCTTTCGAGCGCAACGAGATCGAGATCGGCGAGTTCGAGCAGATGGCCCGTCTTGCCACCCGGCGCCGCGCAGGCGTCGAGCACGCGCATACCGTCGCGCACTTCGAGCAGTTCGGCGGCCCGTTGCGCGCCCGCATCCTGCACCGAGACGTCGCCGTCCATGAAACCGGGGATGCGATCGACGGGCAGCGCGCTCGCGAGACGCACAGCATGCGCGCCGATTTGCACGGCATCGATCTGTGCATCCGCGAGACGCTGCAGATAATCAGCCACCGTCGAGCGACGCGCGTTCACCCGCAGCGTGAGCGGACCTTGCGCGTTGCCGGTTTCGAGAATCGCTTGCCATTGGTCGGGCGCCGCGCGGCGCGCCGCGTCGAGCCACCATTGCGGATAGTTCCAGCGCGCGACGTCGTCGGCGCGGGCTGCAGCGAGCAGCGTGTCGCGCTCGCGCAGGAAGCCGCGCAGCACCGCGTTGACGAGACCCTTCGCGAATGCGGCCTCGCGGCGCGCGCCGACCGCGCGCACGGCCTGGTCGACGACCGTGAACGGGGTGTAGGCGGCGTGCGCTTCATCGTCGATGAGCAGCGCCAGCGAGCAGGCCAGCACGTTCAGGACGAACGGCGGCGGCGCCTTGCTGATGCGCTCGTGCAGCAGCCAGTCGACCGTCCCGAGCCGGCGCATCGTGCGGTACGCGATGTCCTGCGCCGCACCGCGCGCGAGCGTGGCCACGCTGGCCGGCAGCGCAGCGAACGCGCTGGTGAGCGCCGCGGGCAGCGCCGCACCGGCGCGCACCGCGCCCACCGCGTGGCTCGCGATATCGAGCGCGAAAGCCAGCGAATCGGGGGCCAGGTGCACGGGGCTCGCTGCCGGGGCCTTCCGTTGGCCGGCGGGACGCTCGGGCTTCGGGTGGCGGGACTGGGGCGGGCGGCTGCCGGTGCGTCGGGTCGAATTCGAAGTCATGAAAAACCGGAAAACGCGCCGCGCGATACGCGAGGCGCAAACGTCGCATTGTAGCCTGCGGCGGCGGGGCTTCCGGCGAAGGCGCGCGGCAGCGGCCGGGCGTCTGCGACGCAGTCGATGCGTGCGCAATCGGCATAGGGGACGGCCATGAGGCCGTACCCCTGCCACACCACCCGGCATGCGGGTCCGCACCGGGCGGTTCGGGAAGTTGAGGTTATGAGAGTCGGGGTACGCCCAACTGGTCGAAGTAGGCGATGGTCAGCACACGCTTGAGCGCACCGTTGCTGTTGCGCCACCAGCAACGACTGTTCGCCGCCACTTGTCGCGCCACCGCAGCCGATGCCCCCAGCGCACGCAGTTCCCGGTAGATGGTGGCGCCACGGCGCCAGTGCTTAAGCTGAATGGCACGCAACCGGTGACGCAGCCACTCGTCCAGTGCTAACCAGACGCGCGGCGTTTGCGCCAACCGGAAGTACGCCTTCCAGCCCTGCACGTAAGGCCGTAACTGTTCCACCACTTCCTTCATGCTGCGCCCGCCGGATCGGCGAGTCACCTGACGGATGCGGTGTTTGAACGCCAGCAGCGGTTTGGCCGCCACCTTGCGTTTGACCACCCCACCCGCAGCCACCCACAGGCTGTAGCCCAGAAACTTGCGACCAAACACACTGGCCACTGCGCTTTTGGTCTCGTTGACCTTCAGACGCAGTCGCCCGTACAGGCGTCGCAACAGTGCCATCACCCGCTCGCCCGCCCGGCGGCTACGAACATACACATTCGCATCGTCGGCGTAGCGTGCGAAGCAATGACCCCGTCGCTCCAGTTCCTTGTCCACCTCGTCGAGCAGCACGTTGGCCAGCAACGGGGATAGCGGCCCACCCTGTGGTGTGCCCTGATCTCGCTGCTGCACCACCCCGCCATCCATGATGCCGCTGTTCAGATACGCACGGATCAGCCGGATCGCTCCGGCGTCGCCAATGCGTTTCTGTAAGCGCTCGATCAGGATGTCGTGGTTGACCCGGTCAAAGAACTTCTCCAGATCAACGTCCACCACGATTCGCCGACCCGACTGTACGTACGACTGCGCGGCAAGCACCGCGTCGTGCGCACGCCGTCCGGGACGGAAACCGTAGCTGTGCTCGCTGAAGCCCGGATTCAGAACCGGCTGCAAGACTTGCAGCAATGCCTGCTGGATCAGCCGGTCAGTCACCGTCGGGATGCCAAGCTCGCGCTCGCCTCCGTCCGGCTTCGGAATCGTCACCCGACGTACCGGACTGGGCCGGTACGTCCCCTTGAGCAACTGTTCACGGATCGCAGGCCACGCCCTCACCAGATGACGCGACGTCTGGTCAATGTCCAGACCGTCCACGCCAGCGGCTCCCTTGTTCGCCCGTACCCGTTTGAACGCCTGCTTCAGGTTCTCTCTCGTCAGCGCTGCTTCCAGCAACGCTGACCCCGTGTCCCCGGATTCATGGCGCGGGCCGCAGACTTCGTCGCTCACGGGTACGCGTGCAGCTTCACCGCGCGCTACTCCCGCTCGCCCCGTTTGCACGGGCATCTGACGCATTGCCTGTCGCATCGACATGACGTTGGACACTCCTTCCCGTTTGGCCCTTCGTCACCAGCTTCGGCCTCATCGACCTGTCCTGTGACTACTACGGCCTCTGCTGACTTCTCGCTCCGGCTCGACGCCGTTGCCCTTTCAGGCACGAGGCGAGATCTCCCCAGGTAAGAGCGCAATCCTTCACCGCACAACCGCCGCATTTACGATGCCTGATCCTTGACCACGAGAGCTTCGCGCTTCATTGCGCGCTCGCCCTGATCGGCACCGCCTCATATCCGGTTCTTGTTCATCGGCTCGCGGTTTCGCTCCACGCTTCCTCCCCACGCTCGGTCGCCCTCACGCAGTTGCGCTTTGCTTCGTTCGCTGTGGTCAACTCACGATGGGACTTGCACCCACAAGATTGCGCCCATGCTGGGCGCACAACAAAAAGGGCAGACACGATGTGTCTGCCCCCTTGAATCACGCCGCCTGGCGCCAGTCGCCGGGCGTCAGTCGAAGCGCCCGGTGCGCGCCATTTCCATCAACCGCGCGACGCGCTCTTCAGTCGCCGGGTGAGTGCTGAACAGGTTGGCGATGCCGCCGCCGCTCAACGGATTCATGATCATCATCTGCGCGGTGGACGGATGCTGCTCGGCCGCCGCGAACGGAATGCCCTGCGCGTAACGGTGAATCTTGTCGAGCGCCGAGGCGAGCGCCTGCGGATCGCCCGAGATCTGCGCGCCGCCACGGTCCGCTTCGAATTCGCGCGCCCGCGAGATCGCCATCTGGATCAGCGCACCGGCGATCGGCGCCAGCAGGGCGACGGCAATGCTCGCGATCGGGTTGGCCGGGCGGCCGTTCTCGTCGCGTCCGCCGAAAATCATCGCGAAGTTGGCGAGCGCCGAGATCGCGCCCGCCATCGTGGCGGAGATCGTCGAGATCAGGATGTCGCGATGTTTGACGTGCGCCAGTTCGTGAGCCATCACGCCGCGCATTTCGCGCTCGGACAGTACGCGCAGGATGCCCGTGGTCGCGGCCACGGCGGCATGTTCGGGGTTGCGGCCGGTCGCGAAGGCGTTCGGCTGGTCTTCGTTGATCAGATAGACGCGCGGCATCGGCAGGCCCGCACGCGTGGAAAGCTCGCGGACCATCCGGTAGAACTGCGGTGCGGTGTGCTCGTCGACTTCCTGCGCGTTGTACATGCGCAGGACCATCTTGTCGGAGAACCAGTACGAGAAGAAATTCATCGCGACGGCGAACATCAGCGCGAGAACCATGCCGCGATGGCCGCCGATCATTCCACCGATCACGATGAAGAGGGCCGTAATCGCGGCCATCAACATCCCGGTTTTGACCCAGTTGAACATGTGTAGTGCTCCTTGCCCGCCAGGGGATCCAGATGAACGCGCCGGCCCCAAGGTCCGGCGCGCGTATTGTAAGTTATTTGTTAGATATTGGCGGACGCAGAAAATTCAATTACCGCGTGCTGGTGGCGAGTTTGATTCCGAGGCCGACGAATGCGCTGCCGACGGTGCGATCGAGCCACTTCTTGATGCCGGGCTTGCCCGAGAAGCGCTGCGTCACGCTGCCCGCAATCCACGCGACGAAGCTGTTCCAGACCGTGCTCATGGCGACGAACACGACGCCGAGCGTGAGGAACGCGAGCGCCTTGTGGGGACTGTCCGCGCTCACGAACTGGGGAAAGAACGACACGAAGAACAGCACGACCTTCGGATTGAGCACGTTGGTCCAGAAACCCTGCATGAACAGCTGGCGCAGCGAGCGCGGCGCGCCGCCAGCAGCGGGGACCGGGGCCGGGGTGGCCGGGGCCACGTCGGCCGGCTTCGCTTCAGCGCGTGCGAACAGCAAACGCGCGCCGAGGTAGATCAGGTACATGGCGCCCACGAACTTGATGACGGTGAACGCCGTTGCCGAGGCCGCGAGCAGCGCCGTCAGCCCGAACGCACAGGCGAGCGAGTGCACGCAGCAGCCCGCCGAGATGCCGAGCGCCGACGTGAGCCCGGCGCTGCGCCCCTGGGCGACGCTACGGCCGACGATGTACGCGGTGTCCGGCCCCGGGGTCACATTCAGGAGCATGACGGCGACGACGAAAAAGCCAAAGTGGGTGATGCCAAGCATGACTAACCTCAGGAAATTCTGTTCAGCGAGATCGATTCTAACCCGCAGACCTGGGTCACGTGAGTCGGCCGAACGGCATATGGCGCGGCGTGCCGCGCAGGGCTATCGTGGGTCCGTCGAGGCCGTCGGCGCTTCGAAGCGCTGACCGGCGGCGAGCGGCATGCCGGCCAGGAACTCGCGCGCGGCGAGCCGCTTGCCGCCCGGCTTCTGCAGCTGCGTGAGGCGCAACGCGCCCTCGCCGCACGCCACCACGACGCCCGCCGGCGAGACCTCGAGAATCTCGCCGGGCTGTGCCGCGAGCGTGCCGGCATGTGCGCCGTCCACGGGCACCGCCGCCCACAGTTTCAACGCGGCGCCGTCCAGCGTGGCCACGCCGCCCGGGAACGGATCGAACGCGCGAATCTGGCGTGCGAGCACGTCGGCCGAACGCCGCCAGTCGAGGGCAGCTTCGTGCTTGCCGATCTTTTCGGCATAGGTCACGCCGTCGGCGGGCTGCGGTGTCGCGGCAAGCCGGCCGCTTCGCTCCAGTTCGACGAGCGCGTCCACGATCAGCGTCGCGCCCTGCGCGGCAAGCCGGTCGTGCAGCGTGGCCGTCGTGTCGGTTGGCTCGATTGCAGTGCGCGCTTCGGAAATCATCGCGCCGGTGTCGAGCCCCGCGTCCATCTGCATGAGCGTGATGCCGGTCTCGGCATCTCCCGCTTCGAGCGCACGGTGAATCGGCGCCGCGCCGCGCCAGCGCGGCAGCAGCGACGCATGAATGTTGATGCACCCGTGGGGCGCGATATCGAGCACTTCCTGCGGCAGCAACAGCCCGTAGGCCGCGACCACCATGACGTCGTGCGGCGTCGCGCGCAGCAGGTCGATCGCCGCGGCAGCCTCTTCGGGATACTTGCCCGTGCGGCGCAGCGACGGCGGTTGCGCGAGCGCCATCGCGTGCGCCTCGGCGTAGCGCTTGACCGGGCTCGCCTGCAGCTTCATCCCGCGTCCGGCGGGCCGGTCGGGCTGGGTCAGCACGAGCGGCACGGCGAAGCCCGCTTCGTGAATCGCCGCCAGCGCGGCACTGGCGAATTCCGGCGTGCCGGCAAAAATGACGCGAAGGGAGTGGCTCATGGGCGGATCAAACGACGGGCAATGCGTGAGGACAAAACGATCGGCATGAAAACGGCGAGCCGCTTACATCGCGTGCTCGAGCTTCTTCATCTTGGACTTGATACGCGTTTGCTTGAGCGATGACAGGTATTGCACGAATACACGCCCCATCAGGTGATCCATCTCGTGCTGGATACACACCGCGAGCAAGCCTTCGCAATCGATCTCGTACGTCTCGCCCTTCTCGTTGAGCGCTCGCACACGCACTTTTTCCGCGCGTTCGACGTTGTCGTAGATCCCCGGCACCGACAGACATCCCTCCTCGTTGATCTGGCGATCATCGCTCGACCAGACGATTTCGGGATTGATGAAGACGAGCAATTCGTCATGCGACTCCGACACGTCGATCACGACGACGCGCTCGTGCACGTCGACCTGCGTCGCCGCGAGCCCCACGCCGGGGGCCGCGTACATCGTCTCGGCCATGTTGGCGACGAGCTTGCGGATGCGCTCGTCGACCACCTCGACGGGCTTGGCCACCTTGTGCAGGCGTTTGTCGGGGTAATGCAGGATGTTCAGTAGAGCCATGATTTAACGGGTTTTCTCGAGCGTCGCCGAAAGCGCGGCGCGCGGCGACTGGCCATCCGGCCAGGTTGCCGGGAACGAACGGGACAGGGAGGATATACGGACGAACTGCCCATATTCAACGCGCCGCCGCGTCCGGCCTGGTCGCGCGTCGCCCGCTGTGGGCACGCTGTTTTATTTCGGATGATGAAAATTTTAGCATGGCGAGCCGCGCTCCGCGTGCCGCCCGTTTCCCGGGAGTCGATAGCGAATGTACGCCCCTCTGCCGCTCGATGCCGCCGAACTGGCCGCATGGCTGCGCGTCGCCACGGCGCGCGATCTCAAGCCTGCCGCGCTGCGTGCGCTGCTCGCCGCGTTCGGTTTGCCGGACCGGGTGCTTGGCCAATCGTTCGCCGCGCTCGCGGGCGTCGCCGGGGAGGCGGCGGCCCGCGCGGTGCTTGCCGCGCCCGCAGCAGATTTCGCGAGCCAGGTTGCCGTGCTCGAAGCATGGCGCGCACAGCCCGGCAACATCGTGCTGACGCTGGCCGACCCCGCGTATCCGCCCCGGTTGCTGGCCATGCCCGACCCGCCGCCGCTGCTCTATATAAAAGGCAGATGCGAGTTGCTGGGCGCGCGCTCGGTCGCCATTATCGGCAGCCGCACGGCGACACCGCAGGGCAAGGAAGACGCAGCACGCTTCGCCCGCGCGCTGTCCAACGCGGGTCTCACCGTCGTGTCGGGGCTCGCGCTCGGTATCGACGGCGCTGCCCATCGCGGCGCGCTCACCGGTCCTGGCGGCACGGTTGCCGTGATCGGGACCGGCGCCGACGTCGTCTATCCGCTCGAACATCGCGGCCTCTCGGAACGCATCGCCGAACAGGGCGCGATCTTGTCCGAATGGGTGCTCGGCACGCCCGCCCGGTCGGCGCACTTTCCACAGCGCAACCGGCTGATCGCCGGACTCGTCGAGGGCGTGCTGGTCGTCGAAGCGGCCATGCGCTCGGGTTCGCTCATCACAGCCCGCCTCGCCAACGAAACCGGACGCGACGTGTTCGCCCTGCCCGGATCGATCCACGCGCCGCTTTCGCGCGGCTGTCACCGGCTGCTCAAGCAGGGAGCGCGGCTCGTCGAAACGCCCGAGGAAGTGCTCGAGGAACTGGGTATCGCCGTGGCCCCGAAGCCGGCCGATGCTGCCAACGCGGCGGCGGCCGGGACGCGGCTCACATCGGCTGGCGCGCGACAAATCGCCTCGCCCGCTGAGGGCGCATCGTCGCGCGCCGGCGCGCCCAGTCGTGTGCTTGGCGAACTGACAGCCGACGCCAGGCGCATCCTCGACGCCATCGGCCATGCGCCCGCCACGCTTGAAATCCTCGCGCAGCGCACCGACATGGACGAGGCGGCGCTGCAGGCCGCGCTGCTGCACCTCGAACTGGCCGGCCAACTGAGCGCGTTGCCCGGCGGCCGCTTCGTCCGGGCGGTCCCTGGCTAGGGGGCGCCGTGCTACATTCGCGCAAAATGCCTGACCACTATATAAAAGAGAACCGCAAGGAATCATCATGCCCGCCCTTGACCTCGACACCGACGCCGACCAGATCGCCGGGCGCATCAGCGACCCCGGCACGCTGTTCGTCGCCTGCCTGTGCGCCGAGTGGTGTGGCACGTGCCGCGACTATCGCGCGACCTTCGACCGTCTCGCCGAAGCACACCCGGGCATCTGCTTCGCGTGGATCGACATCGAAACCCATGCCGATCGTTTCGACGATCTCGATGTCGAGAACTTCCCGACCATCCTGATCGAAGACGCATCGACCACGCGTTTTTTCGGCACCGTCCTGCCGCATGGCGCTGTGGTCGAACGCATGCTGTCGGACGTGAGCGCGTTGCCCGGCGTGCACGGCGCCCCGAAACTGCGTCCGGCGCTGGCGGAAGCCTGAGGACATCCACACACGAAACCGGGGCCGCACCATAACCTGCGCGCCCCGTCCGCAACACAGTATTGGCCCACAAACGCGGCAACCCGCGCCACGCTTGCCCGCCAGCGAGACACCCCCTTATGATTGGGCGCTTTTCCGGGCAGAGAAATCGCCGTTGCCGCGCCGTGTGCTATAAAGCGGTCGAGAACAGGGGCGTCGAATCCGCGACGCCTGTCAGGGACGTCAACCCGGATCACCCACTTACAACGAGTCATGTCCAAAGCACTGATCATCGCCGAGAAGCCATCCGTCGCGAACGACATCGCGCGCGCTTTGGGCGGCTTTACGAAGCATGACGAATACTACGAGAGCGACGACTACGTGCTCTCGTCCGCTGTCGGCCATCTGCTTGAAATCGCCGCTCCCGAGGAGTACGAGGTCAAGCGCGGCAAGTGGAGCTTCGCCAACCTGCCCGTCATCCCGCCGCATTTCGACCTGAATCCGATCGCGAAAAGCGAGTCGCGCCTGAAGGTGCTGACCAAGCTGCTCAAGCGCAAGGATGTCGACCGCCTCATCAACGCATGTGACGCGGGGCGCGAGGGCGAACTGATTTTCCGCCTCATCGCGCAACACGCGAAGGCGAAGCAGCCCGTGCAGCGTCTCTGGCTGCAGTCGATGACGCCGGCCGCGATCCGCGACGGCTTTGCGCATCTGCGCAGCGACCAGGACATGCAGCCGCTCGCCGATGCCGCACGCTGCCGCTCGGAGGCCGACTGGCTGGTCGGCATCAACGGCACGCGCGCCATGACCGCCTTCAACAGCAAGGGCGGTGGCTTCTTCCTCACCACCGTCGGGCGCGTGCAGACGCCGACGCTGTCGATCGTCGTCGAGCGCGAGGAAAAGATCCGCCGCTTCGTGCCGCGCGACTACTGGGAAGTGCGCGCGGAGTTCGTCTGCGCGGGCGGCTTCTACGAAGGCCGCTGGTTCGATCCGAAATTCAAGCGCGACGAGTTCGATCCGGAAAGGCGCGACTCGCGCCTCTGGAGCCTGCCCGCCGCCGACACGATCGTCGCTGCCTGCCATGGCCGCGAAGGCACGGTAAGCGAGGAATCGAAGCCGTCGACGCAGCTTTCGCCGGCGCTCTTCGACCTGACCAGCCTGCAGCGCGAGGCGAACGGCCGCTTCGGCTTTTCGGCCAAGAACACGCTCGGCCTCGCCCAGGCGCTGTACGAAAAGCACAAGGTGCTCACCTACCCGCGTACCGACGCGCGCGCGCTGCCCGAGGACTACATCGACACGGTCAAGCAGACGCTCGACATGCTCAAGGAGAGCAACAACTACCTGCCGCACGCGAAGCAGGTACTCGACAAGGGCTGGGTGAAGCCGAACAAGCGCATCTTCGACAACTCGAAGATCAGCGATCACTTCGCAATCATCCCGACCCTGCAGGCGCCGAAGTCGCTGTCCGAGCCGGAGCAGAAGCTCTATGACCTCGTCGTCAAGCGCTTCCTCGCCGTGTTCTTCCCGGCCGCCGAATTTCGCGTGACCACGCGCATCACCGAGGTCGCGGGCCATCACTTCAAGACCGAAGGCAAGGTGCTGGTCGAGCCGGGCTGGCTGCAGGTCTACGGCCGCGACGCAGCGGGCGACGACGCCAATCTCGTGCCGGTCAAGAAGGACGAGAAGGTCAAGACCGACAAGATCGCCGCGCATCAACTCACGACCAAGCCGCCCGCGCGCTACAACGAAGCGACGCTGCTCTCGGCCATGGAAGGCGCGGGCAAGCTCGTCGACGACGAGGAACTGCGCGAGGCCATGGCCGCCAAGGGGCTCGGCACGCCGGCAACGCGCGCTGCGATCATCGAAGGGCTGCTCGGCGAAAAGTATCTCGTGCGCGAAGGGCGCGACCTGATTCCGACCGCCAAGGCGTTCCAGCTCATGACGCTGCTGCGCGGCCTCGACGTCAAGGAATTGACCGCACCGGAGCTGACCGGCGAGTGGGAGTACAAGCTCTCGCAGATGGAGCGCGGCAACCTGCCTCGCGATGCGTTCATGCAGGAAATCGCCCGCATGACGCAAACCATCGTGAAGCGCGCGAAGGAATACGACTCGGACACGATCCCGGGCGACTACGCGACGCTGCAAACGCCGTGTCCGAACTGCGGCGGTCAGGTGAAGGAAAACTACCGCCGCTTCGCGTGCACGAAGTGCGAGTTCTCGATTTCGAAGATCCCGGGCGGACGTCAGTTCGAGATTCCCGAAGTCGAGGAACTGCTGCAGAAGAAGGAAATCGGTCCGCTGTCGGGATTCCGCAGCAAGATGGGTCGCCCGTTCTCGGCAATCCTCAAGCTCTCGTTCGACGACGAAATCAAGAACTTCAAGCTCGAGTTCGATTTCGGCCAGGATCAGGGCGGCGAGGATGGCGAGGCGCCCGACTTCTCGGCGCAGGAGCCGGTCGGCGCCTGTCCGAAGTGCAGCGCACGCGTGTTCGAGCACGGTATGAGCTACGTCTGCGAGCATTCGGTCGCGAACCCGAAGACCTGCGATTTCCGCTCGGGCAAGGTGATCCTGCAGCAGGAAATCACCCGCGAGCAAATGGGCAAGCTGCTCGCCGAGGGCCGCACCGATTTGCTGACGAACTTCAAATCGTCGCGTACGGGCCGCAATTTCAAGGCGTTCCTCGTCAAGCAAAGCGACGGCAAAATCGGCTTCGAGTTCGAGAAGAAGGAACCGTCGGCGAAGACCGCAGCCAAGACGGCGGCAAAGAAGACGGCGTCGGCTGCCGCTGCCAGTGCGCAGGACGGCGACGGCGATGGCGACGCGCAAGAAGCCGCGAAGCCCGCGCGCAAGACCGCGGCCGCCAAGGCCGCGCCGGCCCGCAAGGCGCCGGCCCGCAAGGCGCCGGCCCGCAAGACCGCCGCCCGCAAGACGGGCTCGTGAAGCCGAGGCCCCGCGAGGTGCGGGGCTGAGGCGAGACCGGATCGACGGCCAGCAAAAAAGCGCAGCCCCTCACGGGACTGCGCTTTTTTATCGCCTGCCTGGCGGTTACAGCGGCGAGATCGCCGAGGTCCGCGTGCGCGCCGCCGACGCCCGCGCGGACTTCGGCGCGCGCTCGGTGTCGAGCACGTCCGCGTGGTCGTCGGGGTTGTCGTAGCTCGCGGATGCCACCGGATGCGCACTGCGCGCAGTGGCGGGCTGGGGCTGAGGCTCAGGAGCCGCTGCGGCCTGCGCGGGCAGCGCCATGCCGTCCTTGACCCACTGCTCGCCCATCTGACCGTTCGGCGTCTGGCTGAAGTGCTCGACCAGATGGTCGATGAAGGTGCGCACCTTGGCCGGCAGATGGCGGCGGCTCGGGTAGGCAATATTGATTTCCACCTGCGGCAGGCGATAGTCGCCCAGCAGTCGCACAAGACGTCCGCGTGTCGCGTCTCGGCCGATCAGATAGCTCGGCAGGATCGCGAGCCCCATGCCGAGCAGCGCGAACTGACGCAGCATTTCTGTGTTGTTGGCGACGATCACATTGGACGGCCGCACGCGGATCTCACCTTCCGGCCCCGTGAACACGCGCTCGTCGCCCCAGTATTCGGACGACAACGACAGGCACGGATGGTCCACCATCTGTTCGGGACGCGTCGGCGTGCCGTGCTTTTCCAGATAGGCGGGCGTCGCGCAGACGGTCATGCAACCCGTCGTGAGCCGGCGCGTGACGATGCTGGCGCTGCGCATCTGGCGCGCCGTCACGACGCCGAGATCGAAGCCCTCTTCGACCAGATCGACCTGGCGATCGACCAGCGTCACATCGGGCACCACCTGCGGATAGCGTTGGGTGTAGGTTTGCAGCACCGGCGCGAGATTGTGCAAGCCGAACACGACCGGCGCGACGATGCGCAGCGTGCCGACCGGTTCATGATTGCGCGCGACCACCATCTGTTCGACGTCTTCGAGTTCGTCGAGGATCTGGCGGGCCCGTTCGAGATAGACCTGACCGGATTCGGTCAGCGAAAGACTGCGGGTCGTGCGATTGAGCAGGCGCGTTCCGAGCCGCCCTTCGAGGTCGGCGACGTGGCGGGTGGCGACGGCGTTGGAAATGTCCATCGCGCTGGCTGCCCGGGCGAAACTGCCGAGATCCGCCACCTTGACGAATACTCGCATCGACTGCAAATGATCCATGAGACTACTCCTGCCTGTGTTCCAGCATTCCACTGTCAGAATGCGGACTGCGAATTCTCCTACGACAGGAGAAATGCTGCAGAAGTTGCCCAGGATCTAACGAAAATCTTCCAGATTTCTACGACTGTGCCTGATTTCAGCGCAGCCGACCGGTCATTGTTTCTTTTGAAGAAACAATATGGTGCGATGCAGCGCGCGGCCGGCGCGTTCGCGAACAGCGTAAGGGAAGGTTGAGACTTCGCCCGCGTCCAGCCACGCGCGGCTTTTGCGCCCCAATAAAAAACCGCCCGAGGGCGGCTTTTAAAAGTTGGCGAGCGCTCACTTTCGGTGAGACGCAGGAAATCAGGCGTCCAGGCGCTCCTGCAAATCGAGGCAGGTGTCACGCAGCGCCTCCGGCAGGCCGTACTTGAGCGTCTCGAACAGCTCCGTATGCAGCTTGAGTTCGGCGCGCCATGCATCGGCATCGACCGAGATCACCTGCTCGAACTGCGCCTCGGTGAACGCGAGACCCTGCCAGTCGAGATCGCCATAGGCCGGCGAGGTGCCGAACGCATGCTCGACCCCGCCCGCTTGCCCTTCGATACGACCGACCATCCAGCGCAACACGCGCATGTTCTCGCCAAATCCCGGCCACACGAACTGGCCATCCGGCCCCTTGCGGAACCAGTTGACGCAAAAGATGTGCGGCAGCTTCGCGCCGAGCTCTTCGAGGCGTCCGCCGACTTCGAGCCAGTGGCTGAAGTAGTCGCTCATGTTGTAGCCGCAGAACGGCAGCATCGCGAACGGATCGCGGCGCACCACGCCCTGCTGGCCGGCGGCCGCCGCCGTGGTTTCCGAGCCCATCGTCGCGGCCATGTAGACGCCTTCGACCCAGTCGCGCGCTTCCGTGACGAGCGGCACCGTGCTCGAACGTCGGCCGCCGAAGATGAACGCGTCGATTGGCACGCCGGCCGGATTCTCCCAGTCCGCGTCGATCGACGGGCACTGCGACGCGGGCGCCGTGAAGCGTGCGTTCGGATGTGCGGCCTTGCGGCCCGCTTCCTTCGCGAGCGCCGGCGTCCAGTCCTTGCCCTGCCAGTCGATCAGGTGCGCGGGCGGCGTGTCGGTCATGCCTTCCCACCAGACGTCGCCGTCATCGGTGAGCGCGACGTTCGTGAAGATCACGTTCGCCTTGAGCGTGGCCATCGCGTTGAAGTTGGTCTTCTCGCTCGTGCCCGGCGCGACGCCGAAGTAGCCCGCTTCCGGGTTGATCGCGTACAGGCGGCCATCGGCGCCCGGCTTGATCCAGGCGATGTCGTCGCCGATCGTCGTGATTTCCCAGCCGTTCATGCCCGCCGGCGGGATCAGCATCGCGAAGTTGGTCTTGCCGCACGCCGACGGGAACGCCGCCGCGACGTGGTACTTGCGCCCCTCGGGCGAACGCACGCCGAGAATCAGCATGTGCTCGGCGAGCCAGCCTTCGTCGCGGCCCATGGTCGAGGCGATGCGCAGCGCGAAGCACTTCTTGCCGAGCAGCGCATTGCCGCCGTAGCCCGAGCCATAGCTCCAGATCTCGCGCGTTTCGGGGAAATGGACAATGTACTTCGTATCGTTGCACGGCCACGCCACATCCTTCTGGCCCGCCGCGAGCGGCGCGCCGACCGAATGCACGCAGGGCACGAACTCGCCGTCCTCGCCGAGTACGTCGTACACCGCGCGGCCCATACGGGTCATGATCCGCATGTTCGTCACGACGTACGGACTGTCCGACAGCTCGACACCAATATGCGCGATCGGCGAGCCGAGCGGTCCCATCGAGAACGGCACCACGTACATCGTGCGGCCCCGCATCGCGCCATCGAACAGACCGTCGAGGGTCGTGCGCATTTCAGCCGGGGCGATCCAGTTGTTGGTCGGACCGGCGTCTTCCTTGCGCTGCGAGCAGATGAACGTGCGGTCTTCGACGCGCGCGACATCGGAAGGGTCCGACCACGCGAGATACGAATTCGGGCGCTTGTCCGGATTGAGTCGGCGCATCGTGCCGGCTTCGACCATCTGGGCGCAGAGCCGGTCGTATTCTTCCTCGGAACCGTCGCACCAGACGACACGATCGGGCTTCACGAGCGCGGCCACGCGAGCGACCCAGTCGATCAGTTTTCGATGGCGGACCCACGCGGGCGCGCCGATGGCAGCCTCGGCGTTGAAAGAGGGATGGTTCATTGAATTGGCTCCATATGGCAGGACTGAAAACCTTGTTATGGCCCTATGGACGCTGCACGCGAGAGGCGGGGGCCGCAGCGCTGACTCATCGGGATGAGCACCAACGCACAGCCGGGCAGGTCGTCAAGAGCCTTCAGCAAGCGGTTCGAAACCGTCTGTAAAGCGGCTTGCGTCGAAACCGGACAAGCTGTTAAAACCGTCAAATCTGTGCCCGCGCGAGCGAAAGCGTCTGCCGTCGGCACGCAATCGCGATGCCTGCCGCGCATGGCACTTGCAACAACTACTACATTCATATCAGCAACCCAAGCGCCGATATAGTGGGATAACCAGCAATTCACCCAATTACGCGTACGCGCGTGTGCGCCGCCCAACCCAATAGCCATGAAAATCGCCATCCTGGACGACTACCAAGACGCCGTCCGCAAGCTCGACTGTTTCCAACTGCTGGCTGACCACGAGGTCAAAGTCTTCAACAACACCGTGCGCGGACTCGGCCAGCTCGCGAGCCGCCTGTCGGAGGTCGATGCGCTCGTGCTGATTCGCGAACGCACGCGCATGTCCTCGCAACTGCTCGACAAACTGCCGCATCTGCGCATGATCAGCCAGACCGGGCGAGTCGGCGGCCACGTCGATCTGGCCGCCTGTACCGAGCGCGGCATCGCCGTGCTCGAAGGCACCGGCTCGCCGGTCGCGCCCGCCGAATTGACGTGGGCGCTCATCATGTCCGCGCAACGGCGCATTCCGCAGTACGTCGCCAACCTGAAGCAAGGAGCCTGGCAGCAGTCGGGCCTGAAGACATCCGCAATGCCGCCTAACTTTGGCCTCGGTCAAGTCTTGCGTGGTCAGACGCTCGGTCTGTGGGGCTATGGGAAGATCGGCCGGCTCGTCGCGGGCTACGGCAAGGCCTTCGGGATGCGGGTGCTGGTGTGGGGTCGCGAGCATTCGCTCGAAGCCGCGCGCGCCGATGGCTTCGAGACGGCTGCGAGCCGCGAAGCGCTGTTCGAAGAGAGCGACGTGCTTTCGCTGCATCTGCGTCTGAACGACGAGACGCGCGGCATCGTCAAGCAGGAAGACTTGATGCGCATGAAACCGACGTCGCTGTTCGTCAACACGAGCCGCACCGAGCTGCTCGAAGAGAACGCGCTGATCGGCGCGCTCGCGCACAACCGGCCGGGAATGGTCGCGACCGACGTCTACGAAAGCGAGCCGATCCTGCAGGGCTACAGCCTGCTGCGCATGGAGAACGTGATCTGCACGCCGCACATCGGCTACGTCGAGCGCGAAAGCTACGAGCTGTATTTTGGCGCGGCGTTCCGCAACATCCTCGCGTTCGATGCGGGCGACCACACGAGCGTCGCCAATCCGGAAGCGTTGCAGGGCGGTCGCCGGCGCTGAGACACCGGCCCGGGCGTGTCGTTATGCCTGGGCCGTCTCGCCGAGCACTTGCGGCAGGCGGACGAGAAAACGTTCGCCGTCCGCGCGCCCAAGATCGTAGGCGTGCTGCATCTGCGACGGATTCGTATAGTCCCAGCTCGAAATCGGCACGCGCTCCGACGGTTGCACGTACAGGCGCTGCTGCTCGCCATGCGGGACCACGAACATCTGTGGACGCGGATAGAGCCGCGTGACCATTACCAGCACGCGACCGGGCGTGGGGTCGAGCGCATCGACCGGTACGTTGTCGACCATGCCGCCATCGAGCACCGGACGTCCATTGCGCCGCAAGACCGGCGTGAACGGCGGCGTGCATGACGACTGCAGAACGAGATCGGCGAGTTCTTCGACGTTGCTGCACGCCTGCGCCGTGACGAACTCCGGACGGAAGCCGAGCTTGCGCCCGAACGTCGGATGCAGCGACTTGCGCACGTATTTCTCGATGTTGTACGCGATCAGCCCTGCGGCCACTGCGCTGCGCGCGCCGAGCCAGCTCGGCACATGCGATACGCCGATGCGTATTTCAGGCGCACTCGCGAGGTTCGAGAACGTATCGCCGTAGAGATCGAGCAACGCCTGCCGATAGATCCGGTAATGCGGAAACACCGGCTTGCCGCGCAGCAGATTGCCCCAATACGCATTGCGCGTGTTGTGGCGCAGCGCTTCTTCGTAATAGCGCATGACCCATTTCGCGTCGCGTGTATAGACCATGCACGCAGTCGCCGCGCCTGCCGAAATGCCGGTGATCACGCGCGGGCGCAGTTGCAGCTCGGGCTGGACGATGTCCCAGAAGCCGGCTTGCCACCAGCAGCGATTGCCGCCGCCGGCAAATACAACCTGATCGAACATGGGTGAACTCTTCCTTATTCCTGCCCGGGCGAACCGGTGCGCAAGGCCGTGCGGCCGTTATTGCTTATTGCGCGAGTAGAGCATAGGTCGTCGTCGCGTGGACGGCCATGTTGCCGTCTTCGTCGAAGAGTTCTACTTCACCGAACACCAGATTGCGGCCCATGCGCAGTACGCGCGCCGTCACCAGCACGTCGCCTTTGCGCACGGCGCGCATGAAATGCGTGTTGAGCGAAACGGTCGTCATCGGCTTGAATTCGCCGAGCGCGGCGACGATTGCGACGATCATCGCCGTATCGGCGGCCGCCATGAACACCTGCCCGCAGATGACGCCGCCCGCGTGGCGGAACTCGCCCGAAAACGGCAGGCGCAGCGTGGCGCTTTCATCCGTGACCGTGACCGGCTTGAGCGCGAGCGAGCGCACCCAGGGAGCGAGCACGCGCTCGAGCAGTGCATCGATTGCTTTCTCATCCATCTTGATCGTTCCGGTACGGGGCCGCAGCCGGTATCAGCTCGGTGCGATACGTGGCATGGCGGCAGTGATGCGCTTGAGTGGCGACATGATACCGGGACAAAATGCCCTAAGCGGGGAATGTGGCCGGGGCTGACGGGGCGGTCGTGATGCTGGCGGCGAGTGGCGAATTTTTTGAGAAACTTGCTGCGGGGGACTTGCCAAGTCAGAAAAAGTCCTGCATAATCGCTTTTCTGTTGGGGGCGTTAGCTCAGTTGGTAGAGCAGCGGACTCTTAATCCGTAGGTCGAGTGTTCGAGTCACTCACGCCCCACCAAAGAATTCAAGCACTTAGCCCACCTCTCCGGTGGGCTTTTTGCTTTCTGGCCATTTGTTGCTGCAATTGTGCTGCACGGGAAATTTGCGGCAACCTTCCTGCACTTGCCGTTCATGGTGCTGTGGCAACGCTACACTTTATTTTGGGAGTAGCGTTCGCATGGCAACAATCAACAATCGTGGTCCCCACCAATGGCAAGCCACGGTCCGCCGCAAGGGATACCCTTCGCAGTCGGAAACCCACAGAACGAAAGCCGAGGCAGAAGCCTGGGCACGCAAAGTCGAAGCGGAAATGGACGCGGGCACCTTCCGCGACCGCCGGGTGCTTGCCGGGGTGACTCTCGGCGATGCGCTCGAACGGTATCTGACGACCGTCACCACGCACAAGCGCGGACAGACATCGGAAAGTAACCGCATCAAGCAACTCCAGCGCCATCCGTTGGCCCGGCGGCTCATGTCCAGCCTTCAGGCCACGGACTTCGCCAGCTATCGAGACCAACGCCGGACCCAGGTCGGTCCAAACACCGTGCGCCTTGAACTGGCCGTACTTTCGCACCTGTACACCATCGCAATCAAAGAATGGAGCTGGCCGCTGACGCACGAGCCGAAAAACGTGTCGAAGCCCAAGCCGGGGGAGGGCCGCGAGCGCCGACTCGAAGGCGATGAAAAAGAACGACTCCTTGTAGCCGTTCGCCGCCCGAGGGCGCGCTCCGCTATCTGGCTGGAGGCATGCATTCGTCTTGCGCTGGAGACTGGCATGCGCGCGGGCGAAATCCTCAGTCTCACCTGGGTGTTGATTTGCACCGAATCCGGACCCAGGATTTGCATCGAATACTGACCCACCCTTTGATCCAGTTTTAGGGTTCAGGTTGGGTGTTTCGGGGTTCGCTTTCTCTCCTTTTCAGGCTGTGTCGTGCTGTTTCTGAAACGATAGCTATCGTTGCCGGTTTCTACAATGTGACAGTGGTGCGTGAGCCGGTCGAGCAGCGCCGTGGTCATCTTCGCGTCGCCGAAGACGTTAGCCCACTCAGAGAAGCTCAGATTGGTTGTGATGACGACGCTCGTGCGCTCGTAGAGTTTGCTCAGCAGATGGAAGAGCAAGGCGCCGCCGGTCTGGCTGAACGGCAGATAACCCAGTTCGTCGAGGATGACGAGGTCAGCGTACATCAGACGCACAGCCAGTTGCCCGGGCTTTCCGGTCAGCTTCTCCTGCTCAAGCGCATTGACGAGTTCAATGGTGGAGAAGAAGCGTACGCGGCTTCGATCATGTTCGATCGCCTGCACGCCAATCGCCGTCGCCAGATGCGTTTTGCCCGTGCCCGGTCCGCCGACCAGCACGACGTTGTGTGCCGATGTCATGAACTCACACCGGTGCAACTGACGCACGGTTGCTTCGTTGACGTCGCTGCAACTGAAGTCAAAGCCGTTGAGATCCCGATACGCCGGGAAGCGCGCGACCTTCATCTGATAGGCCAGTGAACGTACCTCACGGGCCGCCATCTCCGCCTTGAGCAGACCTGCCAGAACCAGCGATGCCGACTTGTATGCGGGGGAATCCTGCGCGGCCAGCTCGCCCAGCGCCTGGGCCATGCCGTGCAGCTTCAGTGACTTGAGCATTTCCATCATGGCGTCAGGCTGCATGATGATCCTCCCTGCCTCTCAGGTCGTCATAACGGCCGACGTTGGCTTGCGGCTCGACGCGCAGGGCGAAGGCCTGAGGCGTCTGCAGCGGAGGCACCGGTGCGCCGTCAAGCAGCCGGCTCAGGAAGTTCATCACCGTCTGCTTTGAGGGCGCACCGGCTTCAAGTGCCAGCTCGACGGCGGTGAGCACGGCCTGTTCGTCGTGCAGCAGCACCAGCGCCAGTATCTCGACCATCTCCCGGTCGCCACCGGGGTGCTTCAGCAGGATTGTCTGCAGCCGCTTGAAGGCGGCAGGAAACTCTGCGAACGGCGCGCCGTTGCGCAACGCTCCAGGCTTGCGCTGCAGGACTGCGAGGTAATGACGCCAGTCGTAGATGGTTTCCCCACGATCATGACTTCGGCTGATACGCCTGACGTGCTCCGCGATGACCTGTCCTTCGGCGACGAAGACGAGCTGGGCTGCATAGACATGCAGGCTGATGGGCCGGTTGGCAAATGCCGCCGGCACGCTATAACGGTTGCGGTCGAAACTCACCAGACACGTGGGCGAAACAAGCTTGGTGTGCTCGACAAAGCCGTCGAATGCCTGGCCGACCGGCATCAGATGGGGCCGCTCGATCGACCACGCGTCCCAGATCGTCGTGTCCTGTTCAGGATGCTGCGTCTGCTGCCAGAGCAGGACGCACTGGTCAGCCAGCCAGTCGTTCAGTGCCGCGAGCGAACCGAACGCCGGCACACGTTGCCACAGCCGGTGACGGCTATCCTGGACGTTCTTCTCGATCTGCCCCTTCTCCCAGCCTGAGGCCGGATTGCAGAACTCGGCGTCGAACAGGTAGTGACTGACCATGGCGCTGAAGCGCGCGTTGACGTCCCGCAACTTGCCACGACGAACCTTGTCGACAGCGGTCTTCATGTTGTCATATATGCCACGGCGCGGAATGCCGCCCCACGCCACGAACGCGTGGTAGTGAGCGTCGAACAGCATCTCGTGGGTTTGCAGAAGATAGGCACGCAGGAAGAACGCCCGGCTGTGACTGAGCTTGAACTGCGCAACCTGCAGTTTGGTGCGCTCGCCGTTGATCACGGCCCAGTCCTCGCTCCAGTCGAACTGGAATGCTTCACCGGGTGCAAAGGTCAGTGGCACAAAGGTGCCACGTGCTGCGCTCCTTGCCTGCTCCTGCTGCTCCTGTCGCCAGCGACGTGCAAAGGCGGCGACCCGGTCGTAGGAACCGGTGAACCCCAGCACAGTGAGGTCAGCGTGAATCTGCTTGAGGGTTCTGCGCTGTTTGCGCGGCCGGTTGGCTTCCGTCTTTAACCAGCCCGCGAGCTTCGCCGCAAATCCGTCGAGCTTGCTCGGGCTCTGCCGTTCCGGATAGGTGGGCACGACGGTGCCGGCGCGAATATGGCGCCTGACGGTGTTTCTTGAAACGCCAAGCCGTTTGGCGATCTCGCGTAGCGAGACATGATCGCGATAATGCCAGCGTCGGATGATGCTCAATATTGCCATGTCGATCACTCCGTTCTCCCGCTAGCTGCACAGCGGGCCAGTGTGTTCCACGTGGGTCAATATTCGATGCAAATCACCGTGTCAGGTGGGTCCGGATTCGGTGCAAATCAACACGTATAGGTCTGGGTGAAGCAGTTACCCTGATTGCCTCCAGGCGCGCACGAAAGACCCGATTCCGTCCCGATCACGATCTGCCCGATGAGCGTCGGGTCCGCCGAGGCGCCCAGTAACTGGGTCGTCGTCACGGTATCTTGTTCCAGCGGGAAGCAAGGGACCGGACTGTGAGTGATGCGTCAATCACAATTCCATTTGCACTTTCCGGTATCGCCTTTATTTACTGATCTTCGACAATCCGTATTGCGGCATCGTCGCCTTTGCCGATTTCTGCCGTGGCACGCTACGCTACCTGCGTCGCGCATCGCCTTCTGGATGTGTGCTGCCGCCGCAAGCCGCAGCCACCAAGCCAGAAATTTCCGCCTCCGTCCTTGGTAAACTACCGCTTCGAGAGAACAGCGGAAAAGCGCGTGAGCCTCAACGAATACTACGCACGGTTGGACCTGCCAGACACTGCGTCGCTCGCAGAGGTCAAACGCGCCTATCGTCGGTTGAGGGCCAGGTATCACCCGGATCGCAACAAGGGTCGCGAGTCGACGGTCGAGCCCGTGTTCAAGCGCATCCAGGAGGCGTTCGAGATTCTGACCGGTGAACGCCAGCCTCCGGCGATACCTCCCGCTACAAACAAAGCCCGCAGCAAGGACTCGCGTCCACACACTCATCGCAGCGCACCGCCGATGCGCGGCGCAAACTGCCTCGTCGAACTCTTCGTGCCGCTCGAGGCGGCCATCTTCGGTGGCGAGGTCGAATCGACCTACGCGATCAAGACGTCATGCCGCCAGTGTCAGCGTGAGGGCTCCGGGTGCGCTGCCTGCAGCGGCACCGGCGTCGCGGACTGGCGGAAATCCACGACCGTGAAGGTTCCTCCCGGCGCGTGGGACGGCCAGCGTCTTGTCGTCGAGGGCGGGGGGCATCCCGGACTCAACGGCGGGCCGTCGGGGGACGCCATTTTCTCGGTCGCGATCGCGTGCAACTCGACCTTCCGTCGCGACGGCTTGAATCTCGCTCGCGAGATTCACATTGATTTCGTCACGGCCACGCTCGGTGGCAACGTCACGACACGGATTCTGGGGCGCCCGCTCAAGGTGGCGATTCCGCCGAATGCGCAGCCCGGGACCGCGATACGGCTGCCCGGCCATGGGCTCTCGGACCGTCACGGCAAGCGCGGTGACCTCACGCTGTCACTGGTACTCGCGATGCCCGCTGCGGTATCGCATCTCACCCCCGACGAGCGACAGCGGCTGCGCGAAATATTCGCCAATGCCGAGCGTCGGGCGACTCGCCCTCAAGACCCCGGCGGCTAAAGCGGTCGCTCGCCCCCAAAACAACAAGGGCTGCGCGCCAAAGCGTGCAGCCCTTGTTGTTTTCTCAACGTCAGATCGGACCCGTTCAGTTCAAGCGCGTCCGATTCTGCGTAACCGCCTGCCGCGCGGTATAAACCATCCACGTGCGTCCATCGATAACCCGTGGCTTCGCGCCATACGATTCATAGATCTGCCGCAACCGCTTGCGCTCTTCGCGCAGCGTCTCGGACAGCACGTCCTCGATCACGAGTCCGTGAATCTCGCGAACTTCGGCCACGTGTCCTTCGATCTGCTTGAGCGTGACGAGCAGCGTGCGCACCATGCCCTCGTCGCGTGACGCATCATCGGCTGCGCGCTCGATGCTCTCGATCGAGCACAGCAGCAGCACGCCATCGTCCTCGAACCGGTAGACGACGCGCAAGCCACGGTCCTCGAGCACGCGTCCGATCTGCAGATAGCTCGTGCCGAGGTACGCGGGCCGCGTGGGCCGTCCTCGCTCATGCAGAAAGCGCGTGACCGGATCCTCGCGTGCACTGACTTTCATTGATGCCTTCATTGACGGTCTCCTTCACACCTTGACGTAGTTGCTCGCGCTGTTGATCGCGCCGGTCAACTCGCGCATCAGCTCTTGCAGTTCGTTGTAGTAAGCCTGCGCTCGCGAGTCGATCTCGGACGCGAATTGCAGCTCCTGCATGCCGAATTGCTGCTGCGTCTCGGCCGCCGACTTTTCGGCCTCGGCATCGGCGATCGCGTCCTGGGTATGGAGCGTGCCCGCAGCCCCGGCGATATGGCTCGCCGAAGCGCCAAGCGAACTCAGCGTTTCGGACAGGTCGCCCGCGCCGTCGAGGAGCTTGCCGAACCGGCCCTGCTCGTCGGCGCTGCTCTGCTGCGCGGTCTTGTCCGCCGCTGATGCGTCCTTCTTCGCTGCCTCGTCGGCACGCTCGGCCGCCTTCTTTTTCTTGCTGTTGGGCGTCGGCGCGGTATCAGTCGGCGACGTGTTGATGTTCTTCGTCGCAGCGTCGATGCCAGGAGCCTGTGCGCGCGCGCCCCTGGTGTTGCCGTTGATTGCATGGGCGCCGTCGGCCGCCGATGTATTGCTGCTCGTCACCGCGCTGCCGGCCGACCCGGTCTTTTTGGCCTTCTTCGGCTTGTTTGTATTGCCGATTGCAAAGACGCCATCCGTGCCCGACGAGTTCGTTGTCTGCGCAAGCACGTCGCCGGCTGCGGAGGTGCCGGCGGCCTTCTGCAGCCGATCCGTGCGCAAGCCCCGGTAGGCCTTGCCCGATGCCGAAAAGATGCCCGTCGCGGACTGCACGACCCCGCCGGCCAGATTGAAGATGGCCGCGGTCTTTTGCTCGTCGGCGCTCGCATGGATGGCTTCCACCTGCCGCTCGTGAGCGCACGCGATCATCTCGCGGCCAAGCTTTTTCGATTCCAGCGCGTACTCGCCGACTCGCACCGCCGAATCGCGCTTGAGACGTGCCAGCGAAACCGCGATTTCGAACATGTTGAAGCTTGCCTGCGTGATGCCGTCATCGACACCGCCGAGCGCGCCGACTCCGGCCGCGCCATTTGTCCCGCCAACGTTGAAACCGCTCATTTCAATTTCCTCCTCGTCATGCGCGATGGGAAGCGGCCAGCATGAGCACATCCTGGCTTGCCTTGATCGTGTCCGCGAACTGGTCCTGGTTGTTCGCCATGTCCTGCACGCGACGCGTGAGACGGCGTTCGTCCGCGCGCGCCTCTTCGTCCCAGAACTTCGCCAATGTTTCGTACAGCGAGACCTGTTGTCCTGCCAGCTTGATTTGCTTGCGCAGCTCGATGTTGTCCAGCTCGTACACCGAAGTCCAGATCGTCGAGCCGCCCGAGGCCACTTCGGCCGCTATCTCGAGCGCGCTCACCGCAGCAAGCGATGCCGTCGAGAACTTCGGATTCGCGCCGGTCATGATCGCGTGGCCGAGGTCGTCGCCCTTCTTGCCCGATTTGATCAACTGCGCCGACAAGTCCTGCAACTGGTCCGATACCGTCTTCTTGACGAAATCTTCCGAGAACTGGTTCATCACCGCCTGCTTCCACTGCTTGACCACGGCGTCACGCAGTTTGGCGGGCGCGTCGAGCAGTTTCTGTGCGGCTTTCTTCGCCATCGACGAGCCCGCCGATTTCGCGGCCCGCTCGATCTCGTTCTTGGCGATCTCTTCGAGCGACGCCGAAAGTTGATCGCGCAACTTCTGTGCGACCTGTGTGCCGATGTCGTCGGCGGCTTTCGTGATGGCCGCCTTCGCGGCCTTCTGCGCGACGTCGCCGACGGCGCCCGCGCCCGCATCGATGCCGGCCTTGAGCGCGGCCTTGCCGCCCGCTTCGAGTGCTTCGGCGGTCGCGCTCTTCGCGATCTTCGAGGCTGCTGCCTTCGCCGCCGACTTCAAGCCGCCCGCAACGCCACCGATCAGTCCGAGCGCCATCGATGCGACATCGAAGGCGAGTGCGGCCTTCGCCACGTCTTCGTTCTCGCAGCCGGCCGCCATCGCGATCTGCAGGCCCATCGCGACGAGTCCGCACACGCCCGAGGCGATGTCGAGTGCGCCCGTGGGATTGAACGTCACGAGCTTGGCGACGCCGATGGCAATCGTCACGAGCGACGTGACACCCGTGAGGATCGGCTCGATGAACTTGGCGATCTTGCCTTTGATCGAGTTGTCGCGCTGCTCGGCGCGCTCTTCCGCCTTGTTCTGCTCGCGCAGCGCCGTGATGCGCTTGTTGTTCTGTTCAATCGATGCCGCAACGCTCAGCTTCTGCGACTCGGCGGTCTTCTTGATGCCTTCCTGCGCGCCCTTCATCGACAGCTTCATCGCGAACAGGGCGAGTTCCTGCGGGCCCATCTTGCGCAGGTTGTCGGGGTCGCTCGTCAGCTCATCGGCGCCGAACGCGTTGAGGATGCCGCTGAGCGCTTCTTCGCCCTCGGTCGCGCTCACGCTGTACGTGACGCCCTTGAGCAGCGAGATCGCCGGCAGCGGGCTCGTCATCGCGAGGTTCGCCAGGTTCGCTGCGGCCGCCGTCGCGCCTGTGACGTGCACGCCTGCCGGCAACGCGCCAGCCAATCTTGCGTCTTCGCGCTCGTCGATGTCACCGGGCAGCGCGATGCCTGCCGACGCCGCTTGTCCGTTTCCGATAATTGCCGTTGCCATGTGCTCAGTGCTCCCCCTGAAGTTTTGCAAGGTACGGTGCCGCGAGTTCGCGCACCACGCGATGCTGCGGGTCGGCCCCACACCAGAGCAGGCACGTCTCGAACGAGCGCATCGCCTTGTCGCGTTCGCCGGCGCGCAGGAAGCTCAGTGCCGCATAAAAGCGCGGGCGCGGATCGGGCAGCGAGATCGACTCGGCCAGCGTGAATGCCGCGAGCGAGGCATCGTGATCGCCGAGTTCCTGCTGGCTCAGGCCGAGGCCGAGCCAGTACTCGACGTTCCATTGATCGATCACGGTGAGGACCGTGAACACGTTGCGAGCCAGCACGAAGTCGCGCCCTTCGAAGCTCGTCAATGCAAATCCGTACAGGCGCTCTTCATCGTTTGCATCGACATTGCACAGCATGCCGAGCGAGCCCCCGCGATCCAGAAAGCGGCGCGTTTCTTCGATCTGCGCGGCGGTGGGAGTGGCGGTGCGCCTCCTTGTGACATGATCGGGTTTCGTCATGCCGAGGCCTCAGCGAACGTTGGCGCTGTCGAGCGCCTTGCTGAGCTTTTCGGCGACCGTCGTCAGCTGTTGCAGCGCGGCGTTCATCGTGTTGATCTGCATGTTCAGCGACTGGATTTCGATGTTCACGTCGCCGTTTACGCTTTGCGTGTAGTTGTTCATCTGACCTTCCATCTCGATCAGCATGTCCTTCGGAATGAAGATCCCGCCTGTTCCGGTCCTCAAGTCGGCGATGGCCGCGTCAACCGACTTGCCACCGATCGTGATGTTGTGCTTGCGCATGTAGTCGATGGCCTTGGTGTCCAGCCAGCCGCCGGGGTTCGACGAGGTATCCTTCTCCGCGTTCGCGAGGGCCTTCTTCACGAGCAGGGTCAGCGACTGGCCTTCCGCAACGACCGCGTTCTTGTCCTTGAGTTGCTGCACGCGCGCATAAGCGCCGTTTTTCGACGTGCGCGCCTGCTCTTGCGCCACCGCCATCGACAGCTCGTAAATGTTGACGCCGTGCAGATAGAACGCGTCACTATCGGTGTTCACGTTCGCATCGACGTTCGCATTCAGATCGCCATATGCGCCGAAGTCCAGATTGATGTTGTTATTGATAGACATAAGATTTAACACTCCTTATCGTGACGGTGATAAATCGAGCCAGCTCCGTGCGATCGCGAACTCAGAAGTCGCAGTATCGCCAGGCTTGTGCGTCCCGTGCGGGACGCGCCGGTGGGGCTGTTCTGCGCTGCGGACCCGCGAAGCGCTTCAAGGCGCGGCTCGCCTTGTCGACGCGCATCGCCACGCGCTCGAAGTCGCCCTTCATTTCGGCGAGCTTCGCGAGCTTGCGCGCGGCGACAGGATCAGTGCGAGCGGCCTTCTCAAGGCGGGAAACTTCGTAGCAAAGTTCCTTGAAGCGCTTCACTTGCGCGTTGAGTTCGAGCTGTTTGCGCGAAAGGTCAGCCAGCAAGGTGTCCGTCTTGTCGAAACTGTTCATTGCCGTTCTCCACTTGTCGAAGCGTCTACAGGTCCGTAGTCGCAAGTCAATTGTAGGGATTAGGCAATTAACGGCTTCCAGTTTTACAGACTGCTTTCAATATTTCGGCACGACATGTGTTGTTTCGCGCGGCCGCGTGCGTCGCCAGATCGCGCGTACGACGCGTTTCGCTGCGATGCAGGCATCGCGCAGTTGCTGGTGCTGACGATAGGTCTCGGCCGTCGAGGGTTCGCGCAAGCTCGCCTCGCAGGCTTGGCGCACGCCTTCGAGGCGCGTGAGCATCTGGTCGCGCAGCGCACCGTCGGGATCGGCGGCGAGTATCCGGTCAAGCGCATTCATCGACATCGAGTTCTTTCCTATATCGGCAGGGACAGGTGAATGAGTTCGTCGCGCTTCATCAGGTCGATGCCATGCGCGTCGAGTCCGACGATCTCGTAGCCATTGGGCAGCCGCGCGCCCACTTCGAGCTGGCTGCCGTTCGCGAGTTCGAGCCGGGTCTTGCCGCCATAGCCGCCCACGCTCACGACGGGCGCGGGCAACAGACCGGCTTGCAGCGTCGCGGACGAGATGTTCTGGTAGACCACACGCGGCCCTGCGGGATGCGCCTCGGCGAACGCTGCCTTGAGCGTGTCGAGCTTCGCGCGGCCGGCCGCGTCGAGCAGGCCGGTCACGAGCAGCACGTCGTTCGAGCGCGTCACGCTCAGGCGTCCGAGCAGATCTGCTTCGCGCAAGCGGCCGATGAGTTCGCGCCCGCCTTCGGCGCCCGCATCGCGCACGTTCCAGCTCACGAGGCCGCGCAATGCGGTGAGCGCCTTGGCGGTCTTCTCCCAGCGCGCGTCACCGGCCACGTTGCCGACGATCTCGACGGTGCCAGGCGTGTGGCCGGGTTCGACTTTGGCATCGGTATAGCCGTTGAAGGCGAGTGTCGCGCGCACGGTGGCGAGCAAGTCGTCATTACAAACGAGGTTGTCGTGAAACGGGACGTGCAGCGCGCGCAAGCGGGAGCGCGCGCGCTCGACCTCGGCCGACGACAAACATTGCCCGCTCAGATCGAGCACGCCGCGCGAATCCGCGCGCGCGTGCACGCCGGTTTTCGCGAGGTCGGCCGTGATCTGCTCCAACTGGGTGTCGCGTATCGCGCGCGCCTCGACTTGCGTCTGATGGCGGCTCGTGCCGAAGGCGGCCACGGCGAGCAGCACGGTGAGCAGCGTGAGCGAGATGCCAGCCGCAGCCGTGCGCATGCCGCGTTTGGTTGCGCGCGCAACCGGCGCGAGATGCGCGAGCGGTGTCTCATTCGTGCCAAACGCGATCGCACAGCCCGCGATGTCGAGCGCCGCGCCGAACGGCAGCAGCGCGCCGTTCTCGACGCGCTTGCCATCGACCCAGCACGGCAGTGGCTCCTTGAGCCGCGCGCCGTCGGCTTCGAACAGCACGGTCGCCTCGACGCCGCCTTCGAGCGCCACCGCGAGATCGGACTCGGGGCCGCCGATGCTCAGCTCGCCCTCGGCGAGTTCGATCTCGCGTCCGGCGAGCGCGCCGTTCAGGATGCGCGCACGCAGCAGTGGAGGCTCGCTCATGGTTGCGTCACCTGAAACGGCTCGGCCTTGATGAGGAAGAGCCGCACGACGCTACGCGTTTCCTTCGAATCCGACTTGAAGAGCCAGCCGATGCCGGGCAGATCGCCGAGCCACGGTGTCTTGCTGCGGCCTTCGTGTTGCTTGTCCTGCACGAAGCCGCCGAGCAACAGGCTTTGTCCGGGCTTGAGCACCGCTTGCGTCGTGATGCTCGAGTTCTTTATCTGCGGCAGGTTTTCGACGCGGTTCAACGGTGCGCTTTGCTGGCCGTCCTGCACGTCGAGTGTCAGCATCACTTCGCGCACGCCGTTGTCGTCGATGATACGCGGCGTCACGCGCATGAGCGAGCCGGCCGGCACGCCTTCGAGCCGGCCCGAGTACTCGCCTTGCAGCTTCGTATAGAACGTGATGCTGTGGTCGAGCACGGCCTGCACGTTGTTGAGCGTGACGACCGAGGGGCGCGAGAGCACCTTGGCTTTCGAGGTCTGTTCGAGGGCGTTGATGCGCACGAAGAAGTCGCCGGTGCTGCCGATGACGGTCGAGAACGAGTCGTGCGGCGCATCGCCCTGGGACCCGTTCTGCTGGTTGAACTCGATCTTGCCGCCGCCGAAACGCACCGAGCCGCCGAAGTTCACGCCGAGGTTCGCGAGGTTCGAGGCATCGACATCGATGATCGCCACGGAGATCTCGATCTGCTCGGGGCGCTTGTCGAGCTGCGCGATCAGTTCGGCATAGAGCGGCAGGTTCGCCTTCTTGTCGCGCACGATAACCGCGTTGTTGCGCACGTCGGCGGCGAAGGTCGGCGTGCCATCGGCAGCGATGCCGGGTTGGGCGGCGCTGTCGGTGGACGCCACGCTCGCGTCCGACGTGGTGGCGAGCGCGTTGTCGCCGGGCGCGGCGAGCGTGAGGGGCGCGGCGGCCACGGGCCGCGCTGCGCCCTGGGTCGCGAACGGTAGCGAGCGCGTGCGGCTCATCTCGCGCAACTCGCTGACGACGCCTGGCACGACCACCTGTTGATTGCGATACGTGTACGACGTATCGGACACCGAGGCATAGCGCAGCGGAAAGATCTGCACGACTTCTTCGCGCTGCCGCTGGGTCGCGAGGTTCTGGTCGAGATGCTTCGACAGCTTCGTCAAGCGGTCGAGGCACGCGGGCACGCCGAACACCTCCAGCGCATTGAACTGCTTGACCGTGCGCACCGAGCACCACGGCGAGTCGAGCGCGCCCGCTTCGCGCAGCCAGCTCGCCAGTTCGGCCGCGCTCAGATGGGCGGGCGCGAGCACTTCGTTCTTGACCTCGCTGGTCTTGTAGACGTGCAGCACGGTGCCGTCGTAGTACCACGCGATCGACGAGGTGCGTGCGAGCGTATCGAGCAACTGGGCCGCGCTCGCGCCGCGCAGTGTGCCCGCGAAGGTATCGTCGACGTCTTCGCTCACCATCACCGGCACGCCGTAGTTCGCGCCGATATCGCGCACGATCGTGTCGACCTTGGTGCCGCGCGTGGTGAGGAAGTACGGCTCGCCGGCCGCGCTCAGGTTGGCGGCCAGAGCATCGGTGCACAGCGCGGTGTACGACGCAATGCACAGCGCCGCGCCGAGCCGGCGCGCGAACAAACGATGGATCATGCGAATCTCCCCGGATTCAGCGTAGCGGGAACCGCGGCGGACGGGATCAGCGGCTTGCCCGCCGGACGGCACAGTTGGCGCACGGCAGCCAGTTGCAGTTCTAGCCGCTCGCCCCAGACGCGTACGCACAAGGTGTTTTCATCGACGGATAAGCGTTGGCGTTCGGCCCTCGACGCGAGCGCGGGATAGAGACGCCAGAAATAGAGGCCGTCGTCTTCGCGCGAAAGACCGTCGTTGGGCGCGCGCGACGAGGCGATGCGCAACAGCGCGGCGTTCAGGCGCGCTTCGTCGAGCGTCGCGTTCAGCTTGAGCCCGATGCAGATGCCCGGCTCGAAGCGGCGCGCGACGCCCGTCAAACCGGAGACGTCGAGATCGGCGCTGGTGTCGTCCGCTCGCAGGATGGTCACGAACGGCACGTCGATCAGTTGTTTGAGCCAGTGCATGAATGATGGAAAGGATGGACCACGACGCGGACGAAGCTCGCAAGACTCCCATTGTCCTTTCACGATGCTTTCGAGGGATCGGGCCGATACCTGAATATCGCGCGAAGGCGCGCTCAATCCTTGCGTCGTCCGTAGAGCAGCCCGTAGCTGAGCGCCGTGCCCTTCTCGAGCCACGAGCCGATCGTCGCGTTGCCGGGCGACGTTGCTCGTTTGGGCGGCGCGGCCGGGCGTGGACGCTCGGCTGTCACGCCCGCCGTCATGACGACCACGGGCGGCGCGCCACATTCGACGCCGTGCAGCGCGAGCACGCGCGCAACGTAACCGCGCGTCTCCGCATACGGCGGGATGCGGTTCGCGTGCTTCTCGACGGCGCCCTCGCCCGCGTTGTAGGCGGCTACCACGAGCGGCAGTTCGTCGTTGAAGCGGTTCATCAGGAAGCGCAGATAACGCGTGCCGGTGTCGATGTTCTCGCGTGCATCGAGCAGGTTGGTCGCGCCGAAGCGGCTGCCGGTCGCGGGCATGATCTGCATGAGGCCGAGCGCGCCTTTGGGCGAGCGCGCGAGCGGATCGTACGAGGACTCCGCGCCGATCACCGAGCGGATCAGCGAGGCGGGCACGTCGTGGCGCTGCGCCGCTGTTTCGATGTACGCATGAAACGGCGCGCGCCGCGCGGCGTCGAAGCGTGGTGGCGCAACCGTCGCGAGTCCGTAGTCGGCGGGATCGATGGGCTCGCACACTGGATCGGCCTGCTCTGCGATGTCCTCGTCGAGCGGCTCCGTCTCCGCGCTGCTCTCGCTCGGCTGCGCAAACGCGCTTAGCTGCACGGCGGCGCCCACCAGCACGGATACAATGTGCCTGCGAAAGAAAGCCGTCATCGCAAGGGCTCCTCGTCGGTATCGGACATGTCCTCGATCGCCCGCAGGATTTCGGCCACCGGCCCGAACAGCTCGACGGGAATGTAGCCGCCGCGCTCGGTCTTCGCATTGAGCGCGCGCGCGACCGGAATGTTCTCGATGACGGGCACGCCCGCTTGCTGCGCGAGCGAAACGATGTGGCGCGCCATCGCGTCCTCGCCCTTTTCGAGCACGCAAGGCAGCGGCGTCACGCCGGGCTCGTAGTGCAGGCAGATGGCGATATGGGTCGGATTGCGCACGACCGCGGTCGACTTCTTCACGTTCGATGCGAGGCTGCCGCTCTGGATCTCGTGATGCACGCGCTTGCGTTCGTGCTTGACCTCGGGATTGCCCTCGGAGTTCTTGTGCTCCTGCTTGATCTCCTCCTTCGACATCATCATCTGCTTGCGCGTCGAGTACTTCTGGAACGCGAAGTCGAGCGTGCCCATGAACAGATAGAAGCAGATCAGCGCGCCCAGCATCGAGATCACCATCTTGCCGGTCATGCGCATGCCGCATTCGATGCCGCATACCGGCATGAACTGGAACGAGCCGAGATTGCGCTTCATGATGAAGTAGAAGATCACGGTCAACACGGTGACCTTCAATACCGATTTGCCGAACTCGAACAGATTGCGGCCCGAGAACAACTGCTTGGCGTTGGCGAGCGGATTGAGCTTCGCGCCCTTGATTTTGAGGGCCTTCGGTGCGAACACGAAGCCGGTCTGGGCAACGATCGACGCGGCGCTCGCGACCGCCAGCATGCCGAACATCGGCACGAGGCAGCGGTAAATCACGTCGAGCGCGGCACTGCCCGTGTGGATCAACGCTTCGTCGAGCGGCAGGTTGATCGAGCGGATCGTCACGTCGATCAGAAAGCAGAACGCGTCGTACATCGCCGAGCCTTGCGCGGCGAAAAAGCCGAGGATCACGGCGAGTTGCACGAGCACGGTCAGGTCCGCGCTCTTCGCGACCTGGCCTTCGGCGCGGGCATCGCGCTGCTTCTTCTCGGTGGGCTGTTCGGTTTTCTCGCTCAACGCAAGAGTCCCATCAGCGTCGAGGCTGTTTGCGCGAAGTTGGCGAAGTAATCCGTGTACGGCGCGAGCGCATAGGGCAGCGAGACGGCGAGCAACAACAGCGCAACCCCGCTCTTGATCGGCATCGCGACGAAGAACACGTTCAATTGCTGCGCGGAGCGGTTCACGAGCCCGAGCGCCACATCGACGAGCAGCATCCCGCCGACGGCCGGCATGGCGAACAGCAGGCACAGATCCCACATCGAGCGCCAGGCCTGCTGGCAGAACACGCCGAAGCGGTCGGCGAAACCGAACGAGAGCGCGAGCGGCAGCGCGTGATACGACTCGTAGAGCGCGCCGAGCAGGATGTTGAAACCACCCGACGTGAGGAAGAGCACCGTCAACAGGTGCGAGAACAGGATGCCGAAGATCGAGGCCTGTTCGCCGAGCATCGGATTGAGCACCGACGCCATCGACGAGCCGCGCGCCGTGTCGAGGAAGAAGCCCGCCATGCCGATCGCCCAGAACGGAATCGCGGCGAAGAAGCCGAGCAGTGCGCCCACCGCCACCTCGCGCAGCGCGAGGCCGGCGAGCGGCAGCCAGTCGAGCAGCGCTTCTTGCAGCACCGGCTCGGCGCGCAGAGCCGGCACGATCGGCAACGCGATCATGAGCAACAGCGCGTTGCGCACGAGCGCACCGCCGAGCACGCGCGAGGTGAACACCGGCAAGATCACCAGCAGGCCGAGCGGTCTGGCCATCGCGATGGCGAGTGCCTGCGGCACGTGTCCCCAGATCTCCATGTCAGGTCATCGCATGGCGGAGATCTGGTTGAACGAGAGCGTGGCGTAGCTGAGAATCGCGTCGCCGGTCCAGCGCCATGTGGCGACCAGCACCACGCACACGGCCACGAGCTTGACGAGGAACTGGATCGTCTGCTCCTGGATCTGCGTGAGCGCCTGCACGAGACTCACGACGATGCCGACAATCGAGGCCACCGCGACGGTCGGCAGTGAGAGCATCAGAACGAGCCACAAGACGTTCTGCGCGAGATGGATGATGATGTCGTTGCTCATGCTGCGCTCACGCGTAGGAGAGGATCAGCTGGCCGAGCAGCTTCTCCCAGCCGCCCATCAGCACGAAGACGAGAATCTTGAGCGGCAGCGAGATCGTCATGGGCGAGACCATCATCATGCCCATCGCGAGCAGCACGTTCGAGACGATCAGATCGATCGCGAGGAACGGCAAATAGATGAGCAAACTGATCTTGAACGCCTCGATCAGCTGGCTCACCGCGAACGCGGGCATCGTGACCGCGAGCGAGGTATCGGGCAGGCGGCCGCGATACGGCTCGGGCCACATCTTCTTGCCGATGTCGCTGAAGAAACGGATCTGCTCGGGATGCGTGCCCTTGTCGAGAAACGCCTGGTAGGGCTTGAGGATCTGCGTCTCGATCTCGTCGAACACCTCGGACGAAGCCATGTCGATGGGCTTCGCGCGCAGGTTGTCGGCGATCTGCAGGCCGATGGGCGCCATCACGAACATGGTGAGGATCAGCGACAGGCCATAGATCGCGATATTGGGCGGAATCTGCTGAATGCCGAGTGCATTGCGCAGCATCGACAGCACAATGGAAAGCTTCAGGAACGACGTCCCCATGACGACGAACAACGGCAGAAGCGAGAGCACGAACAGCAGGCCGATCAGCTGGAAGGGCTGATTCACGATGGACATGACGATACCTCAAGGAGAGCTTGCGTATTCTCCTTGAGACGGGCCCGCGCGCCATGGGGCGAAAACCTGAATTTCAGCTTACAGTCCGCGCGAAACGCGCGGCGCTCACACTCCCGTCATTCGATGCGCACCGCGAGCCGCTCGCCCACACGCAACAGCCGGCCACGGCCGATCGCCCTGCCGTTCACGCGCAGCGTCACGCCGCCGTCGAACGAAGCGGGCGCGTCGAGAATCATGCCGTGTTCGAGCGCGCGAATCGCGTCGAGCGTCATGTCGAGGCGGCCGATCTCGGCGACCACTGTGAAGTTCAGCGTGCCGAGCGCATCGTCGATCGTGCCGGCTTCGTCGTTGTCCATCGGTTCGCGCGAGGCGCTTTCGCTCATGATCTCGTTGACCTCCCATTGGCCTTGTTCCAGATAGCCGATTCGCGCGAGCGGGCGCGCTTCGTGAATCAGCCACGCTTCTTTGCGCTCGACGCGCGCGTCGATATCGAACACCACCGCCTTACCCGGTGCGAGCGCGTCGAGCTGGGCCCGTCGCAGTCGCACGCAGCCGGCCGCCAGCGCGAGCGTCACGCTCGGCGCATCGAACGCGCGCGGCGCGGGATCGGGCGACTCGTCGAGCAAACTCGCAAGCGCGTGCGTCCAGGCACCCGGCCATTCGACGAGACGCAGCGCCACGGTGCGGTCCTCGCAGCGCAGCGTCAATGTGCAGGCGAACGTGCTGTCGAGCGTCGCCTCGTCCAGCGCGACGACAGCGGGAGTGCTCAGCTCGCCCGCGCCTTCGGCAGTGAGCAAGGCCGCGAGCGGCGCGAGCGCCCAATGCGTTGCAGGCAATCGCAGATCGGCGGGGATCTGGCGGGCTTCGGGCAGCGTGAGCAAGGGCGCGATCCACGCGCACCACGCGGCGTCCTCGGCGAAGAGCCGTAACGCGCGGCCCTCGACTTCGAGCGCGATCACGACGCCCGCGCCGCCCATGTCCTGGTAGTCGAGCGCCACCGTGGCGAGCGCGTCGCCCCAGGCGGGTACCTCGACATCGCGCGAGCGGCCGCCGCGCACGGTGGCGGCCAGTGTGACTTCGTCCTCAGTCCAGTCGATCATCGTCGATCAGTTCCATTCGCAAGGGAAAGGGCGTTCCTTCACCCGATGTCGTCGGCTCGATCGACGTTGCAGCGAGCGTCGCGCGCGCCTTGTCGAGCCGCTCGAATTGCTGGCGCGACGCCGGGCGCAACTGCACCGTGGCGACGCCGCCATGAATCGCGACCTGCAATTCCAGGCCGGCCCAGGGTCCGGTCACGATGCGGCCCGACCAGTCCTGGGCGAGCGGCGTCGGTTGTTCGACGGCGCTCGCATCGGGCGCGGTCGTCGCGCTCGGGGCGGGTGCCGGTTGCGCGATCGCTTCGGCGCGCACGCGGCCGGCCGCGCCGCCATCGGCCAACGGTGCGAAACGCCCGGCGCCGCCGCGCAATCCTGCGAGCGGGTCTAACGTGGGTGCATCGGGCTCGTCCGTTTCATTCGCGCCGGCCGTGCGTTTGGTGCGCGAGCGCCGCATGATCTCCTCGAAGCTGCGTTGCGCGACGCGGCCTGGCTCCTCGCGCGGCGTGCGTGTTTCCCTCGCCGGCGAAGGCGTGACGATCCCTTTGATGTCGATGCCCGCGCTCATCGCCGCACTCCTCTCGACGCCTCGGCGATGTGCTCGGCGAGATAGCTGAATTTTTCCTGGCCGCGCAGGTTCTCGCGCAACGCCTGCTGCTCATTCGCGCAGCGGCGCTCGCAACCGGCGCGCTCTTCCCGCAGGCGCACGAGTTCGGCGGCCAGTTCGCCGTTGCGTCGATGAAAGTCCGCGAGCTTCGCGAGATGGCGCAACAACTCGCGCGGATTGAAATCGCCCGCATCTTGCGCAGCGGTGCGCCATGTCTCGCGCAATTGCGCGGCCTCGGCGCGCACACCGGCGTCCTGTTGTTCGAGCCCGTTACGCTCGGCGACGAGTGCCGCGATGCGATTGCGGATGCCGCGCTCGCGCAGCGCCTTGAGCGCGCGCAGTTGCTCGACCGGATTCACAAGTGGCCCTCCACGACTTCCTGAAGATGCGCGAGCGTGTCGTCGAAGCCCGATTTGTCGTCGCCGGACTGGCACAGGAACGCGTTGATCGCGGCACGCCGGTCGAGCGCATCGTCGGCGTCGGCGTCCTGGCCGCGCTGGTACTCGCCGACCCGCACGAGCAACTCGATCTCCTTGTATTGCGCGAGCAGCTTGCGCAAGCGGCCCGCGCAGCGCCGATGCTCGGCGTCCGCGATCTGGTTCATCACGCGGCTCACGCTCGCCCCGACATCGATGGCCGGAAAATGATTGGCCTCGCCGAGCTTGCGCGAAAGCACGATATGGCCGTCGAGGATCGAACGCACTTCGTCCGCGATCGGCTCGTTCATGTTGTCGCCCTCCACCAGCACCGTGTAGATGCCCGTGATGCTGCCGTGCTCGGCGCAGCCCGCGCGCTCGAGCAAGCGTGGCAGGCGCGCGAACACGCTCGGCGGAAAACCGCCCGCTGCGGGCGGTTCGCCCGATGCGAGACCGATCTCGCGTCCCGCGCGGGCGAAACGCGTGAGCGAATCGACCATCAGCAACACGTCGCGGCCCTGCTCGCGGAAGTATTCGGCAATGGTCGTCGCCGTGTAGACGGCCTTCAACCGTTCGAGCGCCGGACGATCCGAGGTCGCGACGACGATCACCGAGCGCGCACGCGCCTCGGGCGTCAACGTGTGTTCGAGAAACTCGCGCACCTCGCGGCCGCGCTCGCCGACCAGCGCGAGCACGACGACATCGGCGAGCGAGCCATCGCACATCATGCCGAGCAGCGTGCTCTTGCCGCCGCCCGCCGCCGCGAAAATGCCGACGCGCTGGCCGCGTCCACAGGTCAGCACGCCGTCGATCGCGCGCACGCCGAGCGGCAACGGCGTATCGATGATGCGTCGCTTGAGCGGATCGGGCACGCCCGCTTCGAGCGGCAGCCACTGGCCGATGCGCGCATCGGGCAGCATGCCGCCGAGCGGTTCGCCGAGACCATCGACCACCTGTCCCACGAGATGCTCGCCCACTTGCACCTGATGCGGCTTGCCGGTCGCCTCGACGAGCTGGCCGCGCGCCACGCCGATCGGATCGTCGAACGGCGAGAGCAGCGTGAAGTCGCGCTCGATGCTGACCACTTCGGCGCGCATCGGCTCGCGGCGGATCTCGCCACCCTCGACGATGCAGATCTCGCCGAGACCCACGCCGGGCAGGCTCGCCTTGAGCAACGTCGGCCCCACTTCGACGATGCGGCCGTAGCGCCGCACGGCATCGGGCAACGCATGCGCGCGCGTGAAGCTGGCCGCGACGCGTGCGCTCAGGCGTTCGAGTTCAGGCAAGTGCATGATCGGACTCCTCGATCAACTCGATCGTGCCGAGCGAGCGCACCTGCACCTCGTCGCCGAGTTCCTGGAACGACAGGACCGGCATGAGGAAGCGCTCGCGCTCGATGAACTTGCGCAGGAAGCGGCGCACGTCGACGGCGGTCAGCAGCACGCCGCGCGCGCCGTCGTGACTCGCGATCGCCGCATCGATGAGCGCGGCGATCTGGTCGACCTGCTCCTGGGCGAGCGTCGAGTACGAGCCCGCCGCCGTCTGACGCACCGACTCGCGCACGAGCGCCTCGATGCCCGAGCCGATCACCCAGCACGGCAACTGCTTGTGTTCGTTCAACTGCCGGCCCACGATCTGCCGACGCAACGCGATGCGCACATATTCGACCAGCATCACGGTGTCCTTCTCCTTCTGCGACCAGTCGACGAGCGACTCGAACACCATGCGCAGATCGCGCACTGAGACGCCCTCGGCAACGAGACGTTGCAGCACTTCCGCGACCTTCGCCACCGGTAGTTGACGTTGCAACTCCTTCACGAGTTCGCCGTAGCGCCCTTCCATCGCGTCCATCAGATGACGGGTTTCCTGCACGCCGACGAAGCTGTCCGCGAAGCGCTCCACGACGAGCGACACGCAATACGCGAGGCGCGCCTCGTCGCGATAGAGCGTCGTACCCGCCGCTTCGAGCGTCACGGCCTCGGCCTCGCTGAACCACGTCAACGCGATGCCGCCGAACGGCAGCGGTTCGCGGCGGCCCGCGCGTTGCGAGCCAGGCGAGCGCACGTCGGCGAGCACCTCGTCGGTCGGTATGGTCAAGGTGAGCAGCGGTTCGCCGTACAGGTCGATGCAAACGGTGTCGCGTGCGAGCGTGGCGTCGGTCTCGATGACGACCGGCGACAGGGCAAGACCCAGCTGTTTGAACTTGTGCCAGCGCATCGTATCGATGGCGGCGCCGAGCGCGACTTCGTCGGCCACGCCGCGCGCCATGCGCACGGTGAGCGGTTCGGCACCGGGCACCATCGCGCCGCTGCCATCGGCGGCCTGCACAGTGGCGCCCGATGCACCCGGCGCCGCCGCGCCCGCCCGGCTGATCGGCTTGCGCAGCAGCCGCCAGCCCACGTAGCCGAGTGCGAGCGCGAGCGGTCCGAACACGAACGCGGGGAAGCCTGGCACGAGCGCGAAGATCGCGAGCACGCCCGCCGCGACCATCAGCGCATGCGGATAGCGGCCGAGCTGCGCGAGCAGGTCCTTGGCAAGATTGCTGCGGTCGTCGCTCGGCACGCGCGTGACGATGATGCCGGCCGCGATCGAGATGATGAGCGCGGGAATCTGCGCGATCAGACCATCGCCGATCGAGAGCACCGCGTAGGTCGATACGGCCTCGCCCGCGCTCATGCCGTGCTGCATGATGCCGACGATGATGCCGCCCACGATGTTCACGAGAATCACGATGATGCCGGCGATCGCATCGCCCTTGACGAACTTCATCGCGCCGTCCATCGCGCCGTACAACTGGCTTTCCTTTTGCACGTCGCCGCGCTGGCGTCGCGCCTCGGCCGCATCGATGGTGCCCGCGCGCATGTCGCCGTCGATACTCATCTGCTTGCCGGGCATGCCGTCGAGCGAGAAGCGCGCGCCCACTTCGGCCACGCGCTCCGAGCCCTTCGTAATGACGATGAACTGCACGACCGTGATGATCGCGAACACGATGATGCCGACCGCGAGATTGCCGCCGACGACGAAGTTGCCGAACGCATAGACGATTTCGCCTGCATCGTGCTGCAGGAGAATCAGACGGCTCGTGCTGACCGTGAGCGCGAGACGATAGAGCGTGGTGATCAGCAGCAGCGCTGGAAAGACCGAGAATTCGAGCGGATTGCGCACGTAGATCGACATCGTGAGCAACACGAGCGAGAGCGTGAGGTTCACGGCGATCAGCGCATCGACGATCAGCGTCGGCAGCGGCAGGATCATCATGAACACGGCCACCATCAGCAGCACGGCGAGGATGATGTCCGGGCGGCGGGCCACGTCGGCGAGTCTCTTCAGGAAGCCATTCACGTCACGATCCTTGGGGAGGCGTCAAACAGTGGGAGCGCGCTCGATGAGCCGCCGCAGCACGCGATAGACACGCAGCCAGCGGCGCGCGCCGAGTTCGCCCGGCAGCGTGCAGGACAGGTGGCAAGCGTCGCCGATGCGAAACGCGCGCAGTGGCAGACCGCCGCTCGCGCATGGATTGGCCTGCGCGAGCAGTGACTCCATCAGCGGCGCAGCACGGTTCGGCTCGACGTCGAGCGCGACCGTCATGCACACGCGCATGCCTTCTACTTCGATGAACGTGGACGAGACACCGTGGCGGATCTCCATCGTCGCGGCCGCGCTGATTCCGTGCCAGCCGACCAGACGCACGAACTCTTCGAGATGCCGCAAGGTCTGCAGATCGAGCGTGCGCCCGGCGTCATCATCGCTGCGCACCGGCGTGGCACGTATCGGGCGGACACCTGAATTCACCATGACCCGGCCTCGTCGCTGTCGATGAATTCATCGTCCGGTGCCGCGCCGACGAGCGCCTGCAGCGCCTCGATGATCTGCTCGCGCTGCTCCTCCTCGCGAAAGCACGGCGCGGGCAGCGCCAGCACGACACGGCGCACGCGGAAGGCGAATTGCAGCAGATCGTCATCGTCGAGCCCGAGCGCGCCGAAGCGCTGGCGCAGCCACATCTCGTGGATCCAGGCCTCATCGATCAGTGCGACCAGCATCTCCAGCACGTCGTCGGTGCGCGGACGCGGCTCGGCGATGCAGGCGGCCAGATACGCGCACTGTTCTTCGAGGCCGAAGAAAATCAGCAGGCGCTTGAGGTCCGTGAGCACCGTGGCCAGATGCTCGTCCTCCAGCGGACCGCTGTCCGACGACAGGCTCGAGGCGAGTGCGCGCAGTAACGCGCGCAGTTTGCGGCGGCGGCCGCGCAGATGACGCAGTTCCTGGAACCACGCGGCGAGCGGCTTGTTCGCGGCGAGCGCCGCTTGATAGAGCGTCTTCAGTTCAGGCAGCGCCGCGCCCGCCTCGGCGCCGAATTCGAGCCAGCCAAAGAGACTCAATTGCCAGCCGTCTTCTTCGAGCAGTCCGTCGAGCATGGCGTCGATCTGCTGGCGCCGCTTCGAGCCGCTCGCGAGCCGGCCCGCCAGCCCGGCGAGCACGAGTGCCGCGGCGCCGGGCGGCAACCGGGCGCGCCCGAGCCAGCCGCGCAAGTCTTCGCTCTCGTCGAGCGCCGCGCCCTCGTCGATCAGCGCGTGCAACGCGTCATCGACGCTTTCAGCGCGGTTTTCGTAGATGCCGGCCAGCGCGCGCCGCGCCGCCGACGCGCCGCCGCGTTCCGTGCGCGCGCCGCCTTGATGCGCCACGCGCATGCGATGGCCGAGGGTCAACGCGACATCGTCAGCGCCCTCGCTTTGCGCCGCGTGTGCCGCGGCCTGCGCGAGCGAGGCCACCGAACGGGCGGGCGTGACCTGTTCGGCGTGCTGCCGCGTGCCGGGGTGCGGATGCGCGTGGGTCGGCGCAACGGGCCGCACGAACGTGACGGTATCGAGCTTCATGCTTGCACGCTCTCCACGGCCGACTGCGGCAATGGCTTGCGCAAATGCTCGGCCAGCAAGCCGGCATGACGCTCGATATCGATGACGATCCGCACGAACGGCGTATCGAGTATCGCCTGACCCGGCGGCAACGTATCGTCGGCCTTGAGCTGACAGGTGAGCGCAGCGAGGAGCGCGGCGACTTCGGGCAACTGCGCGGGGTGCATCGACAAGGTGCCTGGCGTCGCGGCGTCGAGGGTCGCGATCGCCTCGCGGATGCGGGCCGCCATGAGCGGCGCGCGGGCCTCGTCGCGCGTGAACGCGACGAAGGCGTCGGCCGCGCATTCGGCCACGCGCGTCGCAACCCGCTCGGCCACCAGCGCTTCGAGTCCGGCTTGCTCGACATGCCAGCTCAGCACGTCAGCCAGCGCGTCGCGCTCGGCGCTTGCGATGCGCGCCGCCATGTCCTCGCGCGCGTTCGCCAGTTCTTCGCTCAGTTGTGCTTCGGCGCGCCGTTTGCGTTCGGCGAGCGCGGCGCGCGCACGCCACAGTCGTGCGGCTGCCGCGCGGCGTAGCTGCGTGTCGAGCGCAAGCGCCGCGTCGAATTCGCTCGCGTCGAACAGCGTCGTCGCGGGCACGACCGGCAGGCACGGCACGGTGTAGTCGGGGAAAGTCATAGAAACCGGTTCAGCCGAAAAAGCGTCGCGACAGGACTCGCGATGTGGGAGAACCCGTGCGGGCCGCCAGTACGGACCTCGACGGCGGGCAGCACGATCGACAACGCGCGCCACACCGGAGCGCCTGCAAGCTCGTGATCGAGCAAGCGCACGCCCGCATGCAGCGCTTCTTCGAGGATCCGCTCGGGCGGCAGTTGCGCGCTGCCGTCTGCCTGCTTCACGCGACCGGCGTTGAGCACGAGCAGTTGATCGCAACCGCGTGCGCCGAGCACGGGGCGCAGCGCCTGGCGATACGCGCCGAGCAGCAGATACGCATCGCAGGCGAACGCGACCAGTCCCAACGCAACACACAGCGCGGGCAAGCGCATCTCCAGCGCGACAAGACGGTTGGCATCGTCGTCGAGTCGCGCGGGCAACGGTTCGAGCGGAAAGCCGCGCCGCGTCGCGATGGTCTGGTCGAGTGCCGCCCGGGCGCCTGGCAGCGTGGCGTAGACGCCGCGCCACGCATCGAGTCCGAGCTGCGGCCACCACGACGCGTGCATATGCACACCGGGACGCCACGCGAGTTCGTGCAGACGCGCGATCGCGCGATCGGGCAGCCCGGTCGCGCCCGCTTGCAGCGGCATCGCGCAGGCACGGCCAGCGTCGGTGACGAGCGCAGTCGTCATCACGCGGTCCGCCTGCGGCCGAGCGCACGCACGCCGAGCATCGCAACGAAGGTCAGCAACGCGACCAGCGCACCGATCAGCGCGAGCGCGAGCACGACATTGCGCTCCGCCCATTCGAATGCACGCGCCGTGGGATCGAGCGCGGGGCGCGCGGGTGGCGCATAGCGGAAGGTCGAGGCCTGCAGCACGACGCTGATGCGCTCGGGCACGACGTTGGGCACGCTGTCGAGCAACAGTCGGCGGATATCGGCCTCGCGATTGGTCATGTTGACCTCGGGCGAGTACTTCACGAACACGGCCGCCGAGGTGTTGTCCGCGCGCTGCGCCGCGTCCTCCACCGACTGCCCGATCGACACGTTCGCGGCGATCACGCCATCCATCGAACCGATGATGGTGTTGAGCTGCTGCTCCTTCAAATAGGTCATCTTGGCCTTTTCCTGAGCGGGCGAAGTGACGAGCTGGCCAGTCGGAAACACGTCGTTCATCGACACCTGCTTGGGCTTCGGAAAGCCGTTCTGCCGCAGCAATTCGATGGCGTCGACAAACGCACCGCGCTCGACGCGCAGCGCCACCGTGCCGCCCTTCTCAACGATCTTCTCGGCCTCGATTTCGTGCGAGCGCAACAGCGCGAGCATCTGGTTGCCCTCGGCCTCGGGCAGCCCGGCGAACAAATCGGTCTTGCACGCGCACAGCGCCATGCACAGCGCGACGAGGGCGAGCCATCTCAAGCGTACGAATGCCATTGCAGCGACCTCATTGCATGGCAAGCAGCTTGTTGACGGACTGCGACACCGAGCCCGCCACCTTCGCGACGATATCGACCGCATGCGCTTCGTGCTGCACGAGCTTTTGTACGTGCAACATGTGCTGCGGCGCCATCGGCTGACCGGCGCGCATCGCGGCCGCGAGCGCATCGGTCGAGCTTTCGCTCACCTGCGCGGCGCGCTCGACCAGCATCTTCTCGGGCGACGCCACGCGCTGGCTGCGGCTCATTTCGGCGGCGAACGCCTGCATCTCGCCTGCGGACGGTTCGGCGCCGGCGCCGCTCTGGCGTGTGGCGGCTTGCGCGGCCTGCAGGGCCGCAATGGTCGGGACAGCATCAGCCATGATGATGGGCTCCAGAAAGCAATACGTTCTTCGAAGGCACCGCGCCCGCCAGCAGTTCGCGCAACGCCGTGCAGCCTTCGCCCTGCGCCGATGCGAGCGCGGCCTTTGCGTCGCTCGTGCGCCCGAGACCATGCAGCAGCAGCGCGCTCACGCAGGCGCGATCGTCGTGGTCGTGGATCAGCGCGTCGAGGATGGGGAGAAACGACGCGGTCTCAGCCTGCATGCGGTGATTGGCGGCGGCGAGCGCGCTCAGCACGAGCAACTGGCGATCGTTACGGTCGAGTGTCGTCATATCTTCGCGATGATCCCGGTAATCAGTTCGTCGATTTTCTTGGTGAAGCCGGCCGAGAGCTGGATGGCCTGGCCATACATCGCGAGCTGGAATTGCACTTGAATCAGTTCCTCGGGATTCGACATGTCACCCTGCATCGCCTCGAGCGTGGCAGCGCTGGACTGGTTCACGCCCTCCTGAATCCGCGAGAGAATCGCTGAGATATCCATGACAAGTCCCCTAGACGAGTTGCCGCATCGCACGCGGACACTTCTTGTAGCGCTTCTTGAAGGTCTCGGTGAAATGCGCGTGCGTGTTGAAACCACATTGCAGCGCCACCTCGGTCACGCTCAGCGACGTGCGCACGAGCAGTTCGCACGCGCGCGCAAGGCGCCGTTCGAGCAGCCAGCGCTTGGCCGACATGCCGAACTTCTCTTCGAACAGCACATTGAGCTTGTGGACCGACAGGCCGAGCCGCGTGGCATAGTGCGCCACGGGCCACGCCATCAGGCTGTGTTGCTCGACGAACTCGAAGAACTCGCGCTGCGAATCGACCGCGTGGACCAGCAGCCCCTCGAAGTACGCGCGATCCATGCCGAGGCCGTACAGCCACAGAAAACGCAGCAGCGAACGCGGTTCGGCCGCGCCGAGGCACGCAGCCGCCTGGCCCATCTCCGATGACATCGGCAACGCATAGACCGACGCGAGTCTGAACTGTTTATTGCACGCGGGCAGCGCGAGTTCGCACAGGTCGCGGCGCAACGCGTGGAGCTCGCCGGTCGTGTAGCGGTGCACGAACACGCCGCCGCTGCGATCCGATTCGGCCGTGGCCTCGGGATCGGCGACCAGCAAGGTGCAGCGGCCGACGTCTTGCACGTGGCCGCGCAGACTCACCCGCCCGTCGTGTGCAAAACCGATGAATTGAATGGCTTTCAAGACGCTGTCCGTGTCATGGAGAGCGTTCATCGTCCCATTCATTACAACTTTCTTTCATCAGGTGGATACCTGAAGTTGCTGCGCGTGACTACCGGCTAGAGGCGGTGCTCAAAGCGTTGTCAGCCGCAGGCGCAGCGCCCACTTCAGCAATTCGCCGGCCGAGCGCGCGCCGAGCTTTCTGCCCAGATTGAGCCGATGCGATTCGACCGTCTTGCCGCTGATCGCAAGTTTCTCCGCAATCTCGCGGCCCGAGAGGCCCTCGGAGATCAGCTTCAGGATCTGGCGCTCGCGCGGCACGAGTTCGATCGGCGCGGGTTGCGGCGATCCGTGCCGGTCGTTCAGGCACGGATCGCGGTACGGGCCGGTGTCGTTGTGCAACGCGCTCAACGCGTCGCTCAGGATCTCCATCGCGCTCGCCTTCGACACATACGCGTCGGCCCCGGCGCGAAACGCTGCGTCGGCGCGAAGCGCGTTGTCGCTCGCGCTCAGCACGAGGATCTTCGGCGCGAGCGAGCGACGCCGCATCATCGCGATCAGATCGACGCCGTCAAGCGAGGGCAGGTCGATGTCGAGAATGACGAGATCGGGGTCGAGTCGCCTGACCAGTTCGAGCGCAACCAGACCGTCGCCGGTCTCGCCGCTGGTCTTGATGTTGAAATCGAGCGCCAGAAATTCCTTGATGGCGTCGCGGACCATGTGATGGGGGTCCACCAGTACGGCGGTCTTGGTTCTTTTGGTTGCGCGGTCCATGTGTTGGCCGTTCTCGAGCGACAGTGAAACGTTCAGGCGCATGAGAGGGGGAGCCGCACGCGCGTCACGGGAGCGCGACTCTAGCGTCGAGCCGGTTAGCGCCAGGTTAGCCGTGCCCTGCAACGGGCGTGTTGCGTCGCGCATGCGCGACGCCTGAAGCGCGCCCCTCACCTGCCTTTAATCTCACTGTGACAAATTCGATGGTGTTGGGTACTTCACCGCGGAGATCATCTTGATACTTGACGAGGCATCGGCCTTGCCGGACAGGGCCACTTCGCATTCTTTGCGCAACGATCGCGATTTCGTTGTCGCCGCGTTCACGCGATGCCCTGGCGCCGAGCGCACCGTGCTCGCACCGGTCAGCGTGGCGCGCCCGCGCGTCGCCGTGGTCGAGTGTCTCGGCGTCGTGCGCACGGCCCTGTGTCTGCAGCTCGAACGCGGCGGCGACGTCGATATCGCCGCGAGCACGGGCTGTTCGACGACGGCCGTTCACCTGTTGCAGCAAAGGCCCGTCGACGTCGTCATCGCCGCCGTGTCTGCGGCCGAACTCGCGAGCGGTGACGCCATGACGCTGTTCGAGTCGCTCGGGCAGGCGGCGCCCCATAGTCGTGTGCTTGCGCTCACCGAGGCGCGCTCGGAATGTCTCGCGGCGGCGGCCTTCGATGCGGGCGCCGACGCCTACGTGCTCAAGCAAAGCCCGCTCGCGGTGCTGCGGCTCGCGATCCGCGCGCTACATGTTGGACGGCTCGCACCTTACGTGGACCCGCAACTGAACGACGACGAGGTCACGGTGTTGCGCGAACAGGAACGCGCGCGGTCGGCTGCAACGGAAGGCGGACGCGCCGCGCGGGCGCTGACGCCGCGCGAGCGCGAAGTCCTCGCGCTGATCGGGCGCGGCGCGCGCAACCGCGAGATCGCCGACGAACTCGGCATCGCGTTGAAGACCGTCGAGACGCATCGTCTGAACCTCATCAACAAGCTCGACGCGCGCAACGTGCCGTCACTGGTCAGATGGGCGTTGCGGCTCGGTTTGACGTCGCTGTGAAGTGGATTCGCGCGAGGCGTCACTCGTGGGCGAGTGCATCGAGCGCGTGGCCCGGCGGCCTCGCGAATACCTCGAGCGCGTGCGCCTCGAGCGGACGGCCGAACAGATAGCCCTGCGCTTCGTCGCAGCCCTCGCGGCGCAGAAAGTCCCTTTGCCAAGGGGTTTCGACGCCTTCGGCGAGCACCTTGAGCCCCATCGATTTGCCAAGCGAAATGACCGCGCGCGTCAACGAGCGCGAGCTTTCGTTGTTGGCGGCGTCGCGCAGGAATGAGCGGTCGATCTTGAGCGTCTGGATCGGAAAGCGCTGAATGCAGACGAGGTTCGAGTAACCGGTGCCGAAGTCGTCAAGCGCTATCGTCACGCCCAGCGCGGTGAGACGCGACAGCACGCTCGAAGCCAGTTCGAGATCCACGGTGAGCATGCTCTCGGTGATCTCGAAGCGCAGCCGCTGCGGGGCCACGCCGTAGCGCGCGAGCATCGTCGCGACAAAATCGGGCAGGTCGGTGCAGTTGAGATCGCGCGCCGAGAGATTCACCGACACCGGGAAGGCCGGCAGATTGCGCCGCTCCCACAGGCTGATCTGCTTGCAGGCCATCTCGATCACCGCACGTCCGATCGCCACGATCAGCAGCGACTCTTCCGCAGCGGGAATGAAGCGCTCGGGCAGCAGCAACCCTTCCTCGGGATGGGCCCAGCGCACCAGCGCCTCTGCCCCGGTGAGCCGGCCGGTCGCGAGGCAGACTTGCGGCTGGTAATGGAGCACCAGTTCGCGGCCTTCGATCGCGTCGCGAATGCGCCGCTGCAAGTCGCGCCGATTGCGATGGCGTACACCGATCTGCTCGCAGTAGAGCATCGAGCAGTTGCGGCCTGCCGCCTTGGCGGCGTACATCGCGAGATCGGCGTTCTTGAGCAGATCGGCAGCCGTGGTGCCGCCCGTGCCATAGCAGGCGATGCCCACGCTGCCGCCCAGTTTCACTTCGCTGCCCTTGATGAACAGCGGTTCCCGAATCGTCTGCAACAGCTGCTCGGCGAAGTGCTGCGGTTGCAGCGCCTGGGTGCCGTCGAGCAGGAACACGAACTCGTCGCCGCTGAAACGCGCGACGAAGCCGCGCTCGCCGGCGAGGCGCCGAAAGCGCGCGGCCAGCTCGATGAGCACCGCATCGCCGCCTTCATGGCCATGCAGATCGTTCACGAGCTTGAACCAGTCGATGTCGACGAAGAACACACTGAACGCGCTATCGGGCGAGCTGTGCAGCGCGACGGCCGCTTCGAGCGCGCGCAGGCACAAGCGCCGGTCGGGCAGGTCCGTCAAACCATCGTGCCACGCGGTGTAGTGGAGTTGCGCTTCGTGCTGCTTGAAGGAAGTGACGTCGCGCGCGATCATCACGACGCCTTCGGCGCACGCCGATACGCGAAACGACAGCCATTCGCGCGTACCCTGGTGAAACGCCGTGAAGGCGTCGGTCGCGCGCGTTCGCTGCACGGACTCGCAGCACGCTTGCAGCGTCTCGCTCGCCAGACCCGCAAACGCAGCGGCGAAAGTCGCCGCTTCGATGTCCTGCGCTCCCGCGCCGAGCAGCGCGACGGCGGCCGGATTCACGGGCCGGATACGGCCGTACGCGGTCATGACCAGCACGGGGTCCGCGATGCCCTGCAAGATCGAGAGGTCGGTTTGGGTTTCGGTCACAACTTCCGTGGCGGCGGCGGCTTGCACCGCATCGATTGTTTGTTTTTCACTGCGCATGAACGAACCGAAAATATAACAAACGAGAGGCGTGTCGGGGGCGAATGCATGATACGCCTCTCTCCAAAGTCCGGGCGACGTCCGGACTACTTCATCCGGCGTCGCCGCGCAAACGCGCTGCCCGGCCGCGCGCGAACGGCAAGCGAACGCCACTGGTTTCCCAGCGCGCGACCACCGCCGTGGCGATGCTGTTGCCGACCACGTTGGTGGCCGTTCTGCCCATGTCGAGGATCTGGTCGATGGCGAGAATCAGCATGACGCCGGAGGCCGGCAGATTGAACATCGGCGCCACGGCCGCGACCACCACCACCGAGCCGCGCGCGACACCCGCCATGCCCTTGCTGCTGAGCATCAGCACCAGCAGCATCAGAATCTGCGTCGACAACGGCATGTCGATATCGAACGCCTGGGCGATGAAGATCGCCGCAAACGCTTGATACATCATCGAACCGTCGAGATTGAACGCATAGCCGAGCGGCAGCGTGAAGCCGACGACCTTCTTGTCGACGCCATATTCTTCGAGCTTCTCGGTGAGACGCGGATAAGCCGCTTCGCTGCTCGCCGTCGAGAACGCGAGCATGGCCGGCTCGCGAATCGCGCGCAGCAAGTCCCACAGCGAACTGCCGAGGAACAGATAGCCCGCCAGCAAGAGCGCGCCCCACAGCAGCGCGAGGCCCAGATAAAAGCTCGCGATGAGGCGGCCGTACGTCGACAGCACATCGAGCCCCTGCACCGTGATCGCCGAAGCCACGGCCGCGAACACGCCGATCGGCGCGAGACGCATGACGACGTCGGTGAGCTTGAGCATGGTGGGCACGAGACCGTCGATCGCCTGGATCAGCACCTCGACATTGCGCTGCTGCCGGATCGAGCCCAGCACGATGCCGAACAGCACCGAGAACACCAGCAGTTGCAGGATGTCGTTGCGCGCGAGCGCATCGACGAAGCTGGTCGGGAACGCATGCGTGATGAAGTCCCTGAAATTCAGGCCGTTGACGTTCAGGCCCGCGATCGTATCGGCGGCGCTCTGGCTCAGATGGAGGCCGGCGCCGGGGGCCAGCACGTTGGCGAGCGCGATGCCGAGCGCGAGCGAAACGAGCGACGCGCACAGAAACCAGGCCACCGAGCGAATGCCGATGCGGCGTACATCGGACGAGCTGCCCATGTTCGCGAGACCCGAGACGAGCGTCGCGATGACGAGCGGCGCGATGATCATCTTGATCAGACGCAGGAAGATATCGGTCACGATCGAGAAGTAACCTGCGATGGCCTTCGCCGTGGCCGCATCGGGGGCCAGCAGGTGGCAAGCATAACCAACGACTGCACCCAGCAACATTCCTGCGAGGATATAGAGCGTCAAACGGTTTTTCATGTCGAGGCGTCGAATTTTTTGTGGTCGGTGGAACGGATGCGGGCCTGCAAAAAGCCGGCTTTTCTGCCGCCGGCCTGCATCCGGATCGCCATACTAAAGACCTTTGAAATGGCTTCGATGCGGATCAGACATAGAGTGATGCGACGCTCGCATATCGCGGGATAACCCCGACCTAACCCACGGCCATGGCGCGCGCATGACGCCACAACAGATCGGCGAATTCGCTGCGATTCGTCGAATCGCCATACATGCGAATCTCGAGATCGAGATGCCATTCGATTCCGCCGGCGGCCACGAGCGTCCCCTGCTCCAGTTCCGACTCGACCGAACTGCGCGGCAGCCATGCAATGCCTTCGCCCTCGAGCACGAATCGCTTGAGCACTTCGGCCATATCGGATTCGTAGGCGAGACGCGCATTGAGTCGGGTTTTTGCACGGCGCGCGAGCAGTGCAAGGCAGCGGCCGAAGTAGCTCGATTCCGTGTACGACACGAACGGCATGGGCTGAGCGTCGGTGCCGGGCAAACGGTGCAGCGGCGCCGCCTGCGCATTCGCCTTGCACAACGGCATCAGCGTGTCCGAACCCACGGTCAGACACTGGTAGCGGCTCGTATCGAGATGCAGGGGCAACTGCGGATGGTGATAGGCGAACATCAGATCGCAATTGCCGCTGACCATTTTGAGCACCGAGTCGTGCACGTCGGTGGGCATCACGCGCGAGCGCATGTCGCCGACCCGCGCGGTCAACGACTTGAGCCACGCGGGCAGGAAGCTCAGTGCGATGGTGTGGCCGGCCGCGATCTGCAGGCCCTTGCCGCACATCTTCTGTTCCGTGCGGATCATGGAGCGCGTGTCCATCAGCTTGCCCACGACTTCTTCCGCCGTCTCGATGAAGAGCCGGCCCGCCGGTGTCAATGTCGAGGGAAATCCGCAGCGGTCGACGAGATCCGCGCCGACCCATTGTTCGAGCGCGCGAATGCGCCGGCTCAGTCCGGACTGCGTGACGTTTCTGAATTCAGCCGCGCGCGAAAAGCTTTGGTAGTGGGAAAGCGCAATAAAGTCTTCGATCCATTTTATTTCCAAAGCGTTCCCTCCGTGAGACACGGCGCATGTCGAATCGGTTTTTTCGTGGCGACTGAAGCACTTATTCAAAGGACGTTGCTCGCCTCGGCGCGCCCGAAGAATACACAGTCTTGCAAGCGCTGGCCGATGCCATGCGAACCCCGCATCGTTCGATGAGAAGTCCGCATAGCACTGTCGTGCGCAAAGCGCGGCGCTTCGCTACGCGCGGATTGCTCAATGCTGGCCAGGCTGGCGCCCCTTGGGCGAATCGAGCACATACGCACGACGCGACTGCTCGTCGTAATAGAGCACGGCGTCCGCGTTCTCGTAGGTCGTATCGGCCGGATAATGCAGACGATCGCCGGTCACGTTCGTCTTGACGATCACCCGGGCGCCCTTCGGCTTGAGCAAGGCGGCCGTCTCCTCGATGACCGCCGCCAAATGGCCGCGATTCGTGCCGTCGAACGCCGTGCGCCGGCCGTCCGCCGCGAGCCGCTTGTCGACCTCCGTCGTGGCCTTGAGCATCGCGTTGCTCGTCTTCGTGTCGGAGATATAGCTCGAACCCGTGAAGCTCTGGGCCAGTGCCGCTGTAACGGATTCGACGCCAGGCGCATGCGCATTGGGCGTGACGCGCACGCCGCTTTTCTCGAGTACGCCCTTCCAGCCGAACTCCTGATTGAGTTCGGTCCTCTCTGGCGACATCGCGATATCCATGTGGATGGAGCCGAGATTCTTGCGGCTGGCCGAATCCATTTTGAAGTCGGAGAAACGGCGACGCATATGCTCGCCGTACAGCTCCTTCTCCAGCGTGTTGGTCATCGTGTCCGTATCCATTTTCTGCAGGTCATCGAGTTCCCATTCAGTGAAGTGACATTTTTCGCGCAGGAAATCGATCGCTTGATCGCGGCTGCCGTGGGGCACGTTGCTATGGATGCTGTCGGTCAGCATCGACAGCGCAACGTACGGATTGCGCTCCGCGACTTTTTGTACGTAGGCCTGCCTGTGCGCATCGCACGCGGCGAATTTCCCCGCGTCACCACCCTCGATCGTCGCGGGGTCGACGCCCATGCTGTGCAAGAACTCGTCCATCTCGGCCCTGATGTCGTCAGCCTGATGAGCCGAGCCGGATCCGATGGCGTCATCGATGAAGTTCAGTTGCGATAGTGCGTCGGCAGGCGTCGCGGCGTAGCTTCTGACCTTCGGGTCTTGCAGGAAAGCGTGCGTCTTCGCCAGACCGCCGTGCTGCGCGATCCCTGCCGCCTCTTCCTTGAGCGGGTCCCTCGCGGCGTCGACGCCTTTGCCCTTGGCTTGCGTGACCGTGCCTTTATAGGTCTGCAAACCGCCCCATCCGGCGCTCACGGCAGAAGTAACGACCGCAGCCGCGGGCAGCGCCAATGCGGCGGGCGACGCCAGCGTGGCGCCTGCAATGGCCACGTTCGCCGAGCCGTACACGAGGCGAAACTTGTCGTGCATTTTCGCCTCCTTCGCCGTGTCGAGATTGACCTCCTGGAACGCGCAGATGTGGCGCGCCACCGTATAGGTCGGACCGGCAGCGCTCCCGCTTTCCACCGGGCCGGCGGCCCGCTTGTTATACGCGGCACGCATCTGCGAGAGCCGTTCGATCGGCGTGCCGTTGACGAATTCGTGCGCGAGCGACTTGCGAATGAGCCAGCGGCTGCGCTCGGTCCCGGCCGACGTCGAATTGGCCTCCTTCAACGGCGTCGATACCTTGACCGGCAGCGGTTTCTTCAAGGTCGGCTTTCTCAACTCGACGCTCGGCATCGTGTCGCTCGAGAAATGAAACACGTCGAGCAACGCGGTCCTGTCTTGCTGCGGGAGCGCCAGGAACTTGTCCATGAAGGCAGCCGCCTCGGCTTTCGGCAGACCGGCCAGCGCCTTGACGATATTCTTGTGCGCGGGCTTGCCCTTGTCGTCGAGCGGCATAGCCTTTTCGCGCCACAACTCCTTGACGGCTCTCTCCTGCGAAAGACCGCGGCCGCCCAACGCCAGCTCACGCGCATCCTTTACCGCCGAAAAATCGACTTCGTTCGCGCGCGTATCGACCTCGTCGATGAAGGCATTGAGCACCTTGTCCCGCGCGATGTCGCGCTGCTCGTGACTGTCGAAGCGCGCATTGCGCCCGAACGAAAGCATGTGCGCGATGTTCCCCGCCTTGCTGAAATGCAAGGCGTCATTGAGCTTGCGCTGGTCCGCAGCGGATAGCGCGTTGAATTTCGCCACGAAGGCCGCGCGGTCATTGGGCGACTTCTGCAGCAGCCGGTTGCAGGCATTCTTGCTCAGCAACTTCTTCGGCTTCGCGGTGGCCAGCGCCTTGATGTACTCGACGTTGAATTCGTCTTGAATGCCCTCGGCCCGCTTGAATTGCGCGCGCGGCTGGTTCATCGAATGCATGACGGCGAAGCTGCGTTTGGCCGTTCGTTCCTGCTTTTTCAGATCCTTGGCGGCAATCACCACATTGCTCACGCCGCTGACGAGACCCAGCGCCGTCCCGGCGCCGCTCGCCGCACTCGCGGCGGAATGCAGCGCCAACTTCGCCGGGGTCTCGACAGCCTTGCCGCCGGTGAAGATCGTATGGCCGGGATGCGCATAGCCGTCGATCTTGTTGGCGAGACTCACCATGCCGTTGACGTCGTCGCGCGCCACCTGGAACGGACGCAGTTCACATTTGCCGTTGGCGATGCGCAAATCCATCTCCGCCTGCGTGCCTTTCAGGTCGGCGTCCGGGTTGCGTTCGACGTCCTTGCTGGCAATGCGTTGCTGGACCACGGCGCGCACGGCATTGGCCCCCGTGTCCACGGCATCGGCAACGGTCAAGACCGCCGAGAAGTAGCCCAATGCGTCCTTGTTTTCGGTCGAGGCATGGTCCGGCAGCTTCATCTTTGTTTTCAGGAGATTCGTCGTTTCGGTGTCGGCATTGGGAATCGACGAAGCGCCGAACTGCATCACGTCCACCCGGTCGAGTACGGCGGTGCCCTTCGCCGTGTGCGCCATGAACGCCTTGGACATGTTGTAGCCCGCGTCCTGCTGCGGCGGCACGATCGCTGGCGGGTTCACCGGCGCCTGCTGGCGACGCATCGCCGATGGAGCCGGCTCGCGCAGATCGGCGAGGTCCGGTCGGGGTGCGCAAACGTCACGCTGCGGAGCGATCTCCGCGAACCGCACCTTGCTCGCTGACGAAGACGAAGACGATGCAACCGGTTGCTGCAACTCGACGTTGCGGTTGGACGAACTCGACGCTACGTTATAAGACCCACCCATGACACACACTCCTTTCGATACGGATTTTTCGGCTCGGACCAGAACGACGGCTTACGAGAACGTGTACGCGCTTCTCATGGCGCGGACGCATTCGAGCATCTCGTTCAGGTGGCGCTGTGCGAGCGGTCGCGGGTCTGCGCCTTCGACGGCCTTCAACGCCGAGGTGATGACCAGCCGGCCCGAACTCGCATGCATGCCGACGGCATGCCGTAGCTCGCCGCGAGTCAGGTTGCCGCGCAAAGCGGCTTCGAAAATCCGGCTGCGCTCCGACGGCTCCGGCATGCCGATATCCGCGTAAATGCGCACGACGCCATGATCGGGTTGCGCCACCATCGCGACGGTGGTTTCGTCGGTATCGAACGTGAAGGTCTGCTCGAACTCGTCGAACAGGCCGTCATGAGCGTCGTCGAGCATCAATGCGATCGAGCGCAGATCGTCGACGACTTTGTCGGCGAGCGTATCGGCAGCAAAGCTTGCTTCGGGCAATGAGGGCGTGCTCATCGCACCGCGATGAGCAATAGCGATCGTTTCGTTGCGCATGGTGACTCCGGGAGTTCAGAACGGGACGATGGGGCCAGGAGCGTCAGCAGGCTCGTGCTCGCGGATCAGTTCCTGACGAATTGATTACGAGTATTGCGAATTAACGAAGCGAAAACTTCCGGATTTCGCGGTGCTTTTTCAAGTTTTGCGAAAGCAGGCGGCGTTGGGGATCGACGCGCGAATGGCGTCTTTTGAACGGGTGAGAATGACTTCGCGGGGCGTGGAAGAAGTCATGAAAATCGAGGCGATGGCTTTCCTGCAAGGCGAGCGCGCCGGCATTTTCCCGATACCGGCGCGCCCTGTGCTTCGAAGTCCCAGGCGCAGGATGAAGCGTTATTCCTTCGCAGCAGGCGCGGACGCGCTGTGCGCGTCGGAAGCCTTCTTCGCGTGCGACTTCTTCGCTTCGTGATGTTGCTTCGTCGTAGCGTGAGCTTGCTCGGTCTTCTCGGCAGCAGCGGCCGGAGCCGACGCGCCTTGTGCCACGGCATAGGCGGAAGAGAAGGCAAACGCGCTGATCAGCGCGGAGATAAGGATTCGTTTCATGCTGGTCTCTATTCCGGTTGGAAAATTAAAGAGGTCAACGACATCGGAAGCATCGAAATGCTGTCGTCTGCATGAAAGATTAATGTAATGTTGTGCGGCAAACTATGCGGTTTTTTCGAAGGGTTGGGGAGCGCCCAATCACGACGCCACCACCGCCCGCTGCGCCCTCGCACCCATCGCCAGCCCCACCGTCAGCGCAGCCAGCGCGCACACCACGAGCAGTGCGATCATCGCGCCTTCGTAGCCCTGCACGAAGAACCGGTCGACGAGCCGCTCCACCGTCCCCGGCGCGATCCCCGCAGCGGACAGATGCGCCACGGCCGACAGCGGGTCCGCGACGATCGCATCGGCCGTGTCCGCGTTCATCGGCAGATACGCACCGATGGCATGCACGAGCCAGTTGCGCGCGACCACCTGATAGACGAGCGCGCCAATCGACAGTCCCACCGCGCCGCCGAGGTTGTGCAGCGTCCACGACGCCCCCACCGCCACGCCGCCCAGACGCTCGGGCACCGAGGCCAGCGCCGCGACCGTCGCCGGCCCTAGCACGCAGGCCCAGCCGAGTCCCATCACCGCGAACGCCGCAACGATATGGATCACTGAAAAACGGTCGGTGAAGGCCGCTTGCATGGCCGCCGACAAACCGAGCAGCACGAACCCCGCCAGCAACAGCCACTGCGCGCCGAGCCGGTCGGCGAGGCGTCCCGCGAATGGCGAGGCGAGCGCCATGACCGCGGTCGTCGGCAGCAGCATGGTGCCGATCGTGAAGCCGTCGAGGTGGCCGATGATCTTCAGATAGAGCGGCATCAGAAAGAATGCCGTGCAATAGAAGAACGCCAGCGAAAACGTCGCCACGCTCGCGACGATGAAATCCGTGTTCAAAAAGAGGTCGATGTGGATGAGCGGCGAAGGCGCGACCCGTTCGACCCGGATCAGCGCGACCAGCAACACGACGGCCGCCGCGAAAGCGAGGAGCGTGCGCGGCGAGGTCCATCCCCACTGCACACCATGCGTGATGGCAAGCATCAGCGTCGATACGGCGGTGATCAGCAGCACGAGGCCGAGCCAGTCGACGCGTCTGTCCTCATCGGCGCTGCGCGATTCGGCGACGCTGCGCAGGCACAGCGCGAAGCTCAGCAGGATGAACGGAATGTTCAACAGAAAGACCGAGCGCCAGCCGAATGCGCTCACCAGCATGCCGCCGATGACCGGTCCGATCGCGAGGCCAATCCCGTTGACGCCGAACAGGATGCCGATTCCACGGCCGCGTTCGGCTTCGGGAAACGCATTCGACACGATCGCGGTGGACGCCGTATAGAGCACCGCGCAGGCCATGCCCTGCACGAAGCGAAACGCGTTGAGCCACTCGATGCCGGACGCGAGCCCGGCCCCGAGCGACGACACGCCGAACACGGCCATGCCGATATAGAGCAGCAAGCGCCGGCCATAAAGATCCGCGAGCCGGCCCGCTACCACCATGAACGCACACAGCGCGATCAGGAAGATGGAGACGATCCACTGGCTTTGATCGACCGTCGCATGCAAGTCGCTCTGGATGGCCGGAATGACGGTATTGACGATCGTGAAGTCGATGCAGCCGAGAAAGCTGGCGATGCACACGCCGAACATCATCCGGCGTCGTTGCCGCTCGCTCGTCAGCGTGCCGGTGGAGGCGAGGTCGCTCATGCGGGAAGTCCTTGTGCGCGCCGCTCGTTGTGAAGGAGCGGCGCGCGGTTGATCAGCGATGCCGGCCGAGATCGCGCAGGCGTTTGCCCGCCATCAGATTGCGGCCGATGGTCTCGAGCGACACGCCGCGCGTCTCGGGGACGTAGAGCAACACTACCACGCCGAACACCACGTTCAAGATCGCGTAGAGCAGGAACGTGTGCGCTTCGCCGATCGCCGACAGCAGGCTCAGGAAGGTTGCCGCCACCACCATGTTGGCGGCCCAGTTCACGAAGGTCGACACCGCGATGCCGAAGTCGCGCCCTTGTTGCGGCTGGATCTCGGAGCACAGGATCCACACGAGCGGTCCGGCGGACACGGCGAAGCCCGCGATGAACAGGAGCAGCGAGGCGACCGCCGTCGTCTGCGTCGCGGCGCCATCGATGCCATGATGAATCAGCAGCCCGAGCGCGCCCATGCCCACGGCCATCACGGCACAGCCCGCGTAGAGAATCGGCTTGCGGCCCCAGCGGTCGACCATCGCAATGGCGCCGAAGGTGGCGAGCACATTGACGAGCCCGACGATCACCGTGGCCCAGAGCTGCTGCTCATGGGTGGCGAAGCCGGCCAGTTCGAAGATGCGCGGCGCGTAGTACATCACCACGTTGATGCCGGTGAGCTGCTGGAAGATCTGCAGCACCGAGCCGAGCAGCACCGAGCGGCGGAAGTTCGAGTTCGCGATCAAGAGACTCCAGCCCTGTTTGGGCAGCTTGCTTTGCTCTTCGATCTCGCGGATTTCGGTCTCGACATCGGCCGGGTCGTTGCACAGGCGCTGCAGGATGCCGCGCGCTTCGTGCTTGCGGTTGCGCTGCAGCAACCAGCGCGGGCTGTCGGGCAAGGCGACCACGCCGAGCAGGAAGAACACGGCGGGAATCGCGATCACGCCGAGCATCCAGCGCCAGTCGGCGATATACGACAGTCCGATGTTCGAGAGGAAGGCGGCGAGGATGCCCACCGTAATCATCAGTTGATAGGTCGAGATCATCGCGCCGCGCACATGCCGGGGCGCGATCTCCGACAAATACAGCGGCGCCGTGAACGAAGCGACACCCACCGCGACGCCCAGCGCGAGCCGTGCGAAGATCAGGTGTTCGGGACTCGTCGCGAGCGCGGACCACAGCGAGCCGACGATGAAGAGCACCGCCGCGAAGCCGAGCGTGTAGCGTCGGCCGAGGCGCCAGGAGAGCCAGCCGGAGCCGAGCGCGCCCACTGCGGCGCCGACCATCATGGAGCTGACGATCCATTCCTGCACGCGGTCATTGACGGTGAAGTGTTTGGCGATGAAGGGCAGCGCACCGGAGATCACGCCGATGTCGAGGCCGAACAGCAGGCCGGCGAGCGCGGCCATGAGACAGACGAAAACGGCATAACGGTTGGCGCCTGCAAATCCGCCGCTCGCCGATCTGGTAGTAATTGAACTCATACACGATTTCCTGATAGGGGTGTGTCAGCGAGACCGATGTCGTCGCCGTCGGCATGAACATGGCGGTTATGGGTTTTACGTGGATTCTTCCGCCGACGACCCATTATCAGCGCCGAGAATTAGCGTTTATTTAGTCCAGGCAATCAAGTAATTAAGGAACTACCGGCTTTATCCCATGAATGCTCATTCTGTTCTGTCTCTTCTCTCAACTTGAACTAACTTCTGGCGCTTATTCTCGCGTCACGCATCTGCAGCAGCGGTCAGCGGTCAGCAGCTGAGCCAGGCATCAAATCGGGGCGAATCTGGCAACACGAACTACCATTCAAATTCCGGCCGAAAGAAGGGAGAAGGGCATTCATGAAGGGAATAAACGAGGGGACAGCCACGCAACCGGGCGTCGACGGGGACAAGCAGGAGTGGCTCGCGTCGCATGAAAGCGGCTATAGCAAGACCTTGGGCAATCGCCAGATCCAGATGATCGCGATCGGCGGCGCCATCGGCACGGGGCTTTTTCTCGGCGCCGGCGCGCGCCTGCAGATGGCGGGGCCGTCGCTCGCGCTCGTATATCTCGTGTGCGGCATCTTTTCTTTCCTGATCCTGCGCGCGCTCGGCGAGCTGACGATGCACCGGCCGAGCAGCGGCAGCTTCGTCTCCTATGCCCGGGAATTTCTCGGCGAGAAGGCTTCGTTCGTGGCCGGCTGGATGTACTTCCTGAACTGGGCCGTGACGGGCATCGTGGACATCACGGCGATTGCGCTCTACCTGCACTACTGGGCGGCGTTCGGCGTCGTGCCGCAATGGGTGCTCGCGCTGATCGCGCTGTGCGTCGTCACGGGGATGAACCTGATCGGTGTGAAGTGGTTCGCCGAGACGGAATTCTGGTTCGCGCTGATCAAGGTCGCGGCGATCACGATCTTTCTCATCGTCGGCTCGTACATCCTCGGCACGCACGGGTCCGTGGCGGGCCACCCGAGCGGCATGCACCTGATCACGGAAAACGGCGGCTTCTTTCCGCACGGCGTGCTGCCTGCGCTGGTGCTGACTCAAGGCGTGATTTTCGCCTTCGCCGGCATCGAGCTGGTCGGGGTCGCCGCCGGGGAATGCCGCGACCCGCGCAAGGTGCTGCCGCGCGCCATCAACAGCGTGATCTGGCGTATCGCGCTGTTCTATGTCGGCTCGGTGGTGCTGCTGGTCTGCCTGCTGCCCTGGAGCGCCTACAAGGCGGGGGAAAGCCCGTTCGTCACGTTCTTTGCCGCGCTCGGCATTCCGGGCATCGGCTCGATCATGAATGTGATCGTGCTCTCGGCCGCGCTGTCGAGCCTCAATTCCGGGCTCTATTCGACGGGGCGCGTGTTGCGCTCGCTGGCCATGGGCGGCTCGGCGCCGCCGGTCTTCACGCGCATGAGCGCGCAATCGGTGCCTTATGTGGGGGTGCTGTTGACGGTGGCGATCGACGTCGTGGGCGTCGTGCTCAACTACTACGTGCCGTCGCACGTGCTCGAAATCGTGCTCAACGTTTCATCGCTCGGCATTCTCAGCACGTGGGCCTTCATCGTCGTGTGCCAGATGAAACTGCGCGCCGCGGTCGCGCGCGGCGAGGCCGAGCCGGCCACGTTCAGGATGCCGGGTGCGCCCGTGACCTCGTGGATCACGCTCGCGTTCCTGTTCGGTGTGCTGGTGCTGATGGCGTTCGACTACCCGAACGGCACTTACACCGTGGCGTCGCTGCCCGTGATCGCGTTGTTGCTGACGCTCGGCTGGCGCTGGATGCGCAGTCAGGACCAGCGTGCTGCGCTCGACGCGACCGGCGGCAATCGCCCGCACTGAGGCCAAGCCGCGCGGACTTCCGCGCGGCCACCGCTCACTCGTCCATCAAGCGCGCCTTGACCTTCTTGCCCTTGAGCTTGCCGAGGTTGAGCCGTCGCACGGCCTCGCGCGCGATGCCGCGCTCCACGGCCACATAGGTCGAGAAGTCCGTCACGTTGATCTTGCCGATCTGCGCGGACGTGAAGCCCGCATCGCCGGTCAGCGCGCCGAGCACATCGCCCGGACGGATCTTCTCCTTGCGGCCGCCGAGAATCTGCAGCGTCTCCATCGGCGGAGCCAAAGGCGCGCCGCCGGCCGGGGTCAGCTCGCTCACCGGCTGCCACGGCACCTCGCGCCCGAGCGCCTGCTCGATCGCGCCGACGCGTCCCATCTCGTTCATGCTCGCCAGCGTGAACGCCCAGCCGTCCTCGCCCGCGCGGCCCGTGCGGCCGATGCGGTGAATATGAATCTCGGGGTCCGGCGTCACATCGACGTTGATCACGGCTTCGAGCTGCGCGACATCGAGCCCGCGCGCGGCCACATCGGTCGCGACCAGCACGGAGCAACTGCGGTTCGCGAACTGGATCAGCACCTGGTCGCGATCGCGCTGGTCGAGCTCGCCATGCAGCGCGAGCGCGTGAAAGCCCTGCGCGCTCAGCACGTCGAGCAGATCGCGGCATTGCTGCTTGGTGTTGCAGAACGCGATCGTGCTGACCGGGCGGAAATGATCGAGCAGCAGACCGACGGTATGCAGCCGCGAGGTTTCATCGATTTCGTAGAAGCGCTGGCGAATCTTGCTCGTGTCGTGCTGCTCTTCGAGCTTGACCTCTTTCGGGCTGCGCAGGAACTGCTGGGCGAGCTTCGCGATGCCTTCGGGGTAAGTGGCCGAGAACAGCAGCGTCTGGCGCTCCTTCGGGCATTCGCGCGCCACGGCGGCGATGTCGTCGAAGAAGCCCATGTCGAGCATCCGGTCGGCTTCGTCGAGCACCAGCGTATTGAGCGCCGCGAGCTTGAGCGTGCCGCGCTGCAGGTGATCGAGGATACGACCGGGCGTGCCGACCACGACGTGCGCGCCGTGTTCGAGGCTCGCGGCTTGCGGGCGCATCGGCGTGCCGCCGCACAAAGTCAGCACCTTGACGTTCTCTTCGGCGCGCGCGAGCCGGCGCACTTCCTGGGCGACCTGATCGGCCAGTTCGCGGGTCGGGCACAGCACCATCGCCTGCACGTCGTAGCGGCGCGCATCGAGCCGCGCGAGCAGCGCGAGCGTGAACGCCGCGGTCTTGCCGCTGCCGGTTTTCGCCTGGGCGATGAGGTCGCCGCCGGCCAGCGCGATCGGCAGACTCGCGGCCTGGATCGGCGTCATCTCTTGATAGCCGAGCTGCGCGAGGTTCGCGAGCGTCGCCTCGGGCAACGCGAGTTGCGAAAACGGCGTCGGTGTGGGGGTGGTTTTCATTGTTCTATCGACGCTCACAGGAAGGGGCCGCCCTCGAGCTGCTCGTAGAGGACCCTGCCCTCGTCGTCCTCGAAGCGCTCGAGATAATTGCGCGCGCCGCACATCGGGCAGCGGAACAGAATCCCCTGGCCCTCATTCTTGATGACTACGTCGCTTTCTTGCCATTCTGCGCCGCACGACTGGTTGCGGCAGACGAAGGTGCTCGTCATGATGTTTCTCCGGACTGTTACGGGTGCCAAGACTACAGCATGTCGCGCGCTCGGGCTCGAAAATCGTCGCCGGATGGCGCTGGGCGGCCGCTTTTCAGCAGACAAAAAGCACTTGGCGGCATGTGTTCCGTTTCTGAACAGTGTGCCGTGCGCTTGTTCCATGACGGCACAGGCCGCATCGCCTCGTCGGCGTGCCGGTCGAAGTCGTGCGCATGAACGCCGCGTGTTCGACCCGCTGGCACAGTTCTGGCAATGCCTCCCGCGCGGCGTGCGAAGCAGGCCGCACTCACCCCATCGGCGACAGACCAGCGAGGAGCACACATGAATCACGCGGAGATGCAGTTCCTGAACACGGACTTTCCGTACCGGCGGCAATACGCCAACTTCATCGGCGGCGAATGGGTCGCGCCGCTCGGCGGCGAATACTTCGACAACATCTCGCCGATCACCGGGCATCCGTTCACGTCGATTCCGCGCTCGCGCGAGGCGGATATCGAACTCGCCCTCGACGCCGCGCACAGCGCGAAAGACGCATGGGCCAAGACCTCGCCCGCCGAACGCGCGAACGTCCTGAACCGCATCGCCGAGCGCATGGAAGCGAACCTGCACCGGCTCGCGGTGGCCGAGACCATCGACAACGGCAAGCCGCTGCGCGAAACGCTCGCCGCAGATATTCCGCTCGCCATCGATCACTTCCGCTATTTCGCCGGTTGCGTGCGCGCCCAGGAGGGCGGCATCTCCGAGATCGATCACGATACGGTCGCGTATCACTTCCACGAACCGCTCGGCGTGGTGGGCCAGATCATTCCGTGGAATTTCCCGATCCTGATGGCCACCTGGAAGCTCGCGCCCGCGCTCGCTGCGGGCAACTGCGTCGTGCTCAAGCCCGCCGAGCAGACGCCCGCGTCGATCCTCGTGCTCGTCGAGCTGATCGCCGATCTGCTGCCCGCCGGCGTGCTCAATGTCGTGAACGGCTTCGGACTCGAAGCGGGCAAGCCGCTCGCGTCGAGCCGCCGGATCGCCAAGATCGCCTTCACCGGCGAGACCACCACCGGCCGTCTCATCATGCAGTACGCGAGCCAGAACATCATTCCGGTCACGCTCGAACTCGGCGGCAAGAAGTGTGCACGTGTCCATCGCGCGTGCTGATCGACGAGAAGATCTACGAGCGCTTCATGGAGCGTGCGCTCAAACGCGTGGCCGCGATCACGCAGGGCCATCCGCTCGACACGAAGACGATGATCGGCGCACAGGCCTCCGACGAACAGTTGCAGAAGATCCTTTCGTATATCGCGCTCGGCAAGGAGGAAGGCGCGCAATGCCTTGCGGGCGGCGAGCGCAACCGGCTGGGCGGCGAACTCGGTGACGGCTATTACGTGAAGCCGACCGTGTTTCGCGGCGAGAACAAGATGCGCATCTTCCAGGAAGAGATCTTCGGCCCGGTGGTGTCGGTGACGACCTTCAAGACCGAGGAAGAAGCGCTCGACATCGCCAACGACACGCTCTACGGTCTCGGAGCAGGCGTCTGGACGCGCGATGGCACACGCGCTTATCGCTTCGGCCGGGCCATTCAGGCCGGACGCGTGTGGACCAATTGCTATCACGCGTATCCGGCGCACGCGGCTTTCGGCGGCTACAAGCAATCGGGCATCGGCCGCGAGAATCACCGCATGATGCTCGATCACTATCAGCAGACCAAGAACTTGCTCGTGAGCTACAACGATCAGCCGCTCGGGTTCTTCTGAACTCGCGCGTTCGCGCTCTGGGGCAACGCATCGCTGTCGTCCTTGAGCGCGACGCCCGTCAAGCCGAGCCGCCGTCCGTGCGTGAGCAGATAGTGCAGCTTGTGCGCGGCGGCATCGTAGGCAAGGCCTTCTGGGCGCACGTTCGAAATGCAGTTGCGCTCGGCATCGGTACGCCCCGCGCGCGGCGCATGCGTCACGTAGATGCCGAGACTGTCGGGCGAACTGAGTCCGGGCCGCTCGCCGATCAACACCACCACGAATTGAGCACGCAAACATGCGCCGATTTCATCGCCGAGCGCGACCCGCGCCTGCCGCGCGACGACGACGGGCCCCACGCGCCAGCCCTCGAGCAGCGGCAGCACGGCATCGAGCAGCGGCACCGCGTGGCGCGCTGCCGCTAACGCGGACAGACCGTCAGCGATCGCGAACACGACATCGCGCTCGACACCGCCGTGCTGCGCGAGCGCCGCGCGGCTCGCGTCGTCGAGCGTGCGGCCGAGGTCCGGGCGGCGCAGATAGTGCTCGCGATCGGGCGCGGCGCTGTGGGCATCGAGCGATTCGATTTGGCGTGCTCGCAGCAGCGCGTGCAACGCGTCGGCATCGAGCGGCTGATGCACGGCGTCGCGCGCCTGCGCATGCGCGAGTTCGAACGCGAGCAACGGTGCAGTGGGCAGGCCGTTGCCCGCGCGGCCGAGTGCGATGCGCGCGCGCGTGAAGCGCTGCAGCGCGAGCCACGGATCGGCATCGAGCGCATCGCTCATAGCGCCTCCATCCAGTCCGAAGAACCCGTGAGCAGCGGTTGCCGCGGCGACGCGCGCAACAACTTGCCCGCGCCGTCCGCGATCTGCATCGACGCGAGCCACGCTTCGAATTCCGGCGCGCGCCGCAAGCCGAGCACATCGCGCACATAGAGCGCGTCATGAAACGACGTGCTTTGATAATTGAGCATGATGTCGTCCGCGCCCGGCACACCCATGATGAAGTTCACGCCCGCCACACCGAGCAGCGTGAGCAGTGTGTCCATGTCGTCCTGATCGGCTTCGGCATGGTTCGTGTAGCAGATGTCACAGCCCATCGGAACGCCGAGCAGCTTGCCGCAGAAATGATCTTCGAGGCCTGCGCGCACGATCTGCTTGCCGTCGTACAGATACTCCGGGCCGATGAAGCCCACCACCGTGTTCGTGAGCAGCGGCCGATAGCGGCGCGCCACCGCGTAAGCGCGCACCTCGCAGGTCTGCTGGTCGACACCGTGATGCGCGTTCGCCGACAACGCACTGCCCTGCCCCGTCTCGAAGTACATCACGTTATCGCCGAGCGTACCGCGCTTGAGCGAGAGCGCCGCCTCATGCGCCTCGTCGAGCAGCGCAAGCGAAATGCCGAAACTCGCGTTGGCCTGCTCGGTGCCCGCGATCGACTGGAACACGAGGTCCACGGGCGCACCGCGCTCGATCGCGGCGATCGTATTGGTCACGTGGGTGAGCACGCACGACTGCGTCGGCACCTCAAAGCGCTCGCGAAACTCGTCGATCATCGTGAGCAGCGTGACGATGGCGGGCAGGCTGTCCGAGGCGGGATTCACGCCGATCACCGCATCGCCGCAACCGTACATCAGGCCGTCGAGCATCGAGGCGGCGATGCCTTTCGCATCGTCGGTCGGATGATTCGGTTGCAGACGCACCGATAAATGGCCGGGCAGTCCGATCGTGTTGCGAAAGCGCGTAAGCACCGGCCGCTTGCGCGCCACCGCGATCAAGTCCTGATTGCGCATCAGCTTGGACACGGCCGCCACCATCTCCGGCGTGAGGCCCATGCAAACGCGCTCCAGCATCGCGGTATCGGCGGCGTCGCTGAGCAGCCAGTTGCGCAAGTCGCCCACGCTCAGGTGCGCGATCGGCGCGAACGCTTGCGGGTCGTGCGTGTCGATGATCAGGCGCGTGACTTCGTCGCTTTCGTAGGGCACGAGCGCCTCGCTCAGGAACGTGCGCAACGGCACCCGCGCGAGCGCCATGCGCGCGGCGACGCGCTCCTCCTCGCTCGCGGCCGCGAGGCCCGCGAGCTGGTCGCCCGAGCGCAGCGGGCTCGCTTTCGCGAGCAGCGTCTTCAGATCGGCAAAGCGATAAACGCGCGCGCCGATGGTTTCTACGTAGCTCATCGCAAGCACTCCGGTTGCGGCTCGACTTGCAGGGTAACGCCAAAAAAATCGGCCGTCACGGGGCGCGGCCACGCTCGCGCGGCGTCGAAACGGTGCGTGCTATGGTGGCGCGAAACCCATCCGGAGACACCGCAATGGCCGCACCCGAAGTCACCCTGTGCAATCTGGCGCCGATGGATCTGCCGGCGATCGATCACGTCGGCCCGTACATGAACATCGGCGATGCCTTCGCCACGCTCGGCGCATGGCTCGCCGCCGAGGCCGTGCCGACCGACGGTGCGCGGCTCGTCGGCTTCTTCTACGACAATCCCACGACGGTCGAAGCGTCGAAGCTGCGCTCGAAGGCCGCCATCTGGCTGCCCGAAGGCGTGCACGTGACGCCCAGCGGCGCCGTCCACCTCACCTCTGTGCGCGGCGGCACGTATGCCGTGCTGCGTCATCACGGCCCGTACGAGCAACTGGCGCAATCGTGGAACTGGCTGATGACGCAATGGTTGCCCGCCTCCGGGCACGAAGCCGATTTTTCGGTGCCGACCTTCGAGGTCTACCTGAATACACCGCTCGATACCACGCCCGACGCGCTGATCACCGACCTGCATATGGCGCTGCGATGAGTCAAAGCCGGTTATTCACAGGCAGCCGTGGATAACACGCGCACAAACCCATGCAATGCCTGTGCACGGATTGGGGAAAACGTCGCGCTCTCTCGCGCGACGCAAAAGTTATCCTCGCGCCGTTCAAGTTGTTCATCGCGCGAGACAAACGTTATGCAATGCGCAGACCATTGATCGCGCACGGAATTCGCCAGCTATCCACAGAAAACCCACGCTGTTGTTAACTATTACTACGTATACATACAAAGAATTAAAACACCAGTGGATATGGCGCACCGGAGCGCGAACATCAACGCTTGCCGAGCTTCAGGATGCGTGTTGCCGCCTCCTTGAGACGGGCCTCGATGTCTTCGAGCGGACTCGCCGCGGTATGACGCATCTGCATCGAGCCGCAGACAGGGCATTCGCGCGGCACCATCAGCACATCGGAATGCTGCGGCGAAATCCGCGACCATCCACAGACGGTACAAATGCTTTTCATCGTCGATGCGGGGATCGGCATGATCGCTCCTCATTGTTGTCGTGACGACCAGCTTGAGAGCGCAATAGGACAAATGCCGTCCGAAAAGCGTTAGGACGCGATTCGTCCGAATGCGGCTTCAGACTGCCGGTCATGTTCACAACACAGGACCGGCCCTGCATGACAGAACCCATCGCCCACGCATTCGACATTCGCTACCTTGGCGCCCCAACGCACGAGACACGTCCAGGAGCGTGCAGGCAGATCGGGCTGTGCGCCTGGGGCATGAGCGAGGTCGAGGTGGCGGCGTGGTTGCTGGAGCTGCCGACGCTCGAAGGCCGCCTGCGCTGGCACATCGTGCGCGATCGCGAGGCACGCGGCTGCGAGATGGTGATTCATGTCGTCGGCGCGTCGCGCGTCGCCGATCAGTCGTTCTGCTGGCCACGCGCGTGCGCAAGCGGCCGGCCGTCCTCGCAACGGCCCGAATTCGTGCTCTATGCGGGCAATGCCGATACGCTGCCCGCGTTGCGTGCCGGTTGCTGGTTTCTCGCCGGGGCGCGTCCGGTCAGCGAAGCGCTCGTGCTGCTCGCGCATGCGCTCGTCGTGCCGTTTGCCATCGATGCCGAGCCGCTCGCGGGCTGGCTCGCGTCGCTCGATTTGACGTGCCTGGTGCAACATCGAGAGGCGGGCGAGGCGCGGCAACTGCTCGTCGATGCGTGGCGCAGCGCCACGGTCAAGCCGAAGCTCGCCGTGGTGTGCGAAGCGCGGCCGTCCGGTGCGGTCGATACAGCGCTAACCGATCGATTACCGCTCGTGCGGCGCACGCTGACCATCGAGGGCGATCATGCGCATGCGTTCATCGTCATTGCGTTTGGCTCGACGCCAGCGTGAAACCGAACGCTCAATGCAGCACGCCGTGCGTGCCCAGCTGGACGACCAGCAGCGCCAGCGTCACAGCCGACACGCCCAGCGAGCCGACGAGCATCCCGCGCAACGCGCGGTTCTGCGCATGCGTGCTCGCGAGCGAGGCTTCGATCGACATCAGTCGCGCGTCGTGCACGCCGAGTGCTGCGGCCTGGTCCTGTTGCAAGCGGTCGATTCGCGCGCGCGTGTGTTCGAGCGCCTCGGCGTGCAGCGTTTCGATGCGCGCGGCCGTGGCGGCACGCTCGCTGATCGATGCAAGCGCCGCGATCTGTTCGACGATGCGCCCAACGTCATGATCGTGCTTCGAGCTCGCCGCTTCGAGCGCCACCTTGAGGGCCTGCTGGGCATCCACCAACGGCGCGACACCGGGCTTCACGGCCGAAGCGATGGCGGCTGGCCAGCGCTCCATGGTCGACTGCGCCGCTTGCTGATCGTCCGAGATTTCGTCGAGCTTCTTGTTCGCCTCGGTCTGCGCCTCGCCCACCTTGCGCACGATGGCGGTCTTCGCATCATCCGTCGAGCGTTTGATGTCCCCTGCAAGAGCGTCGATGGCGCTCTGCAGCCTGGCGGCCAGCGGATTGCCGATCGTGTCCGCGAGCAGTTCGCGCAAATCGGCTTCCGCCGCCGTGATGTCTTCCATCGTGCTCATTGACTCTCACCGTTCATCATTTTTTCGAATTCGGGTTCCAGCAGCTTGTGGAACGCCAGCAGATAAAACCGCCTCACGCGATGGGTTTCGTCCTGGACGCGGCGCGCGACGGCTTGCAACGTTTCGCCGTGCGCGCTTTCCATATGCTCGCGAAAGCGCCTCGCATGCTCGACGCTGCGCGCCATGCGCGACTTGAACTCGTCGTACGCGCATTGCGCCGCCTCGCGCTCGGCAACCTGCGTATCGATCGACTTGCCGAGTTCGGCGATGCGGTGAAGCAGCATCTCCCGCTTGCTGTGACGATTGGCGATCTGCCTTCGCAGCGCCTGACGTTCGGCGTCCCAGTGCGCGAGGATCAATTGCCGTGCGCGACGTACGAACGCACTGCGCAACTCCAGCATGATCTCGCGCAGCTGCTTGAGGTCGCTTTCGAAACCCGACAAACCCCACGTGTACCAGTCGACCCAATAATCATCGAGCTTGTCGATGTAGTCACTGAGCGCCGTTGCCGGCGGACTCGCGCCGAGCACGGGCAAATCGTCGAGCAACGCGGCATCGACGGTCGATGGCTCGACGTAGCGCGGATCGGGGAAATGCGTCCAGAGCTTCTGCAGCGCACTCACGCACGAGCGCGCCTCGCTCATCAGCAGCGACGCCTTTTGCTCCGAGGGCTTGTCGGGCTGGATCGCCTGCACCGGAAAGGCCGCTTCGAGCAGCGCATCGAGTTGGCTACCGCTGCTCAAGGCAGCCAGCGCCGCATCGCGTTCGACTGCCTGGGCGATTTGGTCGTCGATGTGCTGCGTCTCGTCCACGTAGACGCTGCGCTCTTCGTTCGCCGCGTCGATCGGCGGCTCGCGCGCCGCGAGGTCGGCGTCGTGCAACGCCTCGGCCTTCTGGATCTTCCCGGCCACGAGCCGCTGAAGATCGAATGCCATTCTCACGCGCGAATACGGATTGGCCGAGCGACGCACGCTCGCCATGAAATCGGCGCGCAGGGTATCGACGACGCTTTGTGCCTGCTCGAAATAGTCGGCCCTCGCCCGTTTGAGATCGTTCCACGAGTCCCCGAAATCCAGCGGATAAACGTATTGCCCGACCTCATCGGACAGCGGGTAGTCGTGCGTTCTCAATTGCTCCATCAGACGCGCCTTCACATTGGCGGCCGAGCGCGGCGCTTGCGCGAACCATTCGCGAACGCTCGCCGAGTGGAACGAATACGTGCAGACGATGCGAAAACGCCGCGGATACAACGCCCAGTCCTGCAGTTCGGGCAAGCGCAGCGCTTTGGGATTGACGAAGCCGAGATCGTCGGCGCGGCCGACCAGCACGATCAGATCGGCCACCGGCACGTGCTTTTGCGCGAGGCGATGCACGTGTTCCACTTCGTTCTGATTGGCCGCGTTCAGCCCCGGCAGATCGATCAAGCGAATGTCGAGACTCAACGCATCGGCCTGCTGCGCGAAGTATTCGCGCGGAATATGGACATCGAGCACATCGGGCAGCACAGCGGTGCCCGCTTCGACCTCGCTTCGCAGCGAGCGAAACTGCTGTTCCACTTCAGCATCGCTGCGCGGCGTCGTGTCGGTGCCGAAGCGCCAGCGATCGTCATTCGAGCGACGATAGCGCAGCGCCGTCGCCGTCGAGGAATGACCCGCCGTGCGGCCGCCGCGCAGCACACGATTCACGAGCGCGGCGTGCTCCGGCGCGATGCCGAGCATGTCGAGGATGAGCGTGGTCTTGCCCACTTGCGTGGAGCCATACACCACGACCGTGACCTGATCGGAACGCGTGTAGTCGGCCTTCAGTTCGGCATCGATGCCTTCGACGAAGCGCGAATACGCGTCATAGGCCCAGCCATGGCGCGTGCGGTGCAACTCAAGCCAGAACTTGTCGATCACGGACTTCGCTCATCAAGTTCAGCCGTGCGCGTTCGAGGCTCGCGAGACTGCGCAACAGGTTGTCGCGGTAACCGATCGACGCATCGAGCCGGTAGGCCACCCCAAGCGCCTGGGACATGCGCTCGTGCACCGACTCCATCAACTGGTCGAACACCTCGAGTTGCTGATCGACATGCGAGCTCGCGAGCTGGTCCATCACCGTATTGATGTAGCCGCGCTTCGCGGCATCGTACTGGTGAATTTCCTTGATGGCCGAATGCGCGAGAAAGCCGATCGCGACCACACCCGACGCCACCAGCGACACCATCGCCGCCACGCCCGTGGCCGCCGTCGCCGCACCAAAAATCGCATTGAGCAGAGCCGGCACGGAATCGACCGTACCGTCGATGGCGACATCGACCGCGAGAATACAGGCCACCGCGCGCAACACGTTCCTCACGGAGCCCGTGAACAGCGTGGCGTTCTCCGCGAGCGATTTGCCGACTTCGCCCGCCGAGCGCGCCGCGCCTAATTCCGCGCGGACTTCGGCGCTGGAGAGCACGATGCCCTGATTGATACGCACGAATTCCATCGTGAGCGCGGGGATCAATTCGACCATGCGTTGCAGCCGCTCGGGGTCCGCCGGCGCCTTGACCTCGTAGAGATACTTCATGGGCGCGTCGCCGGTGCTGGACTTGATGCGGGCCGGCTCCTGAAGCACCAGCTTGAGGTCGGCCAATGCAGCGGGTTCGGCGATCAGCGCCCACGCGGGCGACTCGGGCGGCGTCTCGCCATAACCGAGCAACGCCGGAGGGTTCGCAGACGCCACGCCTTCGAGTTGCAAATGCTTCTTCGACATCGTCGACAGCACGCCGAAGTCGCTTTCGAGCGGATTGTTCGGCAGGCGTTCTTCACCACCCTGCGATGCCGCATCGTTCACGGCTTTCCAGCAATCGACGATGCGTGCGATGTGTGCCTTCTCGCGTTCGCCCGAGCGCAACTGCAGGAACTCCTTCGCATGCTCCAGCTTGTTGCGAAAGCCGGTTTCCTCCGCGCTGTAACGATCGTCGGCCAGGTTGCGCGCGCGTGCCGCGTAGCTGCGCGTGCTCTTGCGCAATTCCCTCTCGTAGCCGCGCCGATATTTCTTCGCCGCTTCGGTGAACTTGTCGACGATGCTCGCGCGCTGCCGCTCCGCGACCGTGCTGTTGATATCCGAACTCAGCAACTCGGTTTCGATGGCCGCCGTGATGGCCGGCAATTCGCCGTCGAGCAGATCGAGCATGTCTTCGATGCGCGCTTCGTCCGAGTCGGTCTCGTTGAGCACATAGCGATTGAGCGCACGGATAATCGCGCTCGACCAGCCGGCGACATAGTCGGCATCGCCGACGCCGGAGCACACGATGCGGCTCTCCTGCTCGTCGGGCGCCACGTTGAACACCTCGCCCGCGCGCTTCACCCATTGCTCGCGTTTGGCGTCGTCGGCCGTTTCGGTCTTGCTCACGACGATCACCGGCTTGCGGTTCGCGAGCAGCGGCGAAGCGGCCAGATCCGCCGCAATCGCCGCCTGGCTGCCTTCGGCAAAGCGCACGTGGTCGGTCACGAGAATCGCGCCGATCGACATCGCGAGCGTGCGGCGCATCAGCCGCTGCCAGACCGAGTTGTCGTTGTTCTCGATTTCGTAGCCCGGCAGCAGGACGAAGCCGTAGTGCTCGTCGCTGAAGTATTGGCGCGGGACATAGAGCTTCGGCGGCAGGCGCTTCTCGATGATGCCTTTGGGCGCAGCCAGATCCCTGAACACCTCGGCGCTCACCTTCTCTTCGACGATCTCGCCGTGCTCGTCGATTTTCTGCTGCACGCCATACGGCGCGTCGATCGCATCCTTCTCGATGATGAACACGGGCAGCTTTTCGCCGCGGCCCAGTTCATCGCAGAGCCACGTCTTGTCGAGACCATAAAGCTCGCGGATCAAGCGTGTCTTGCCCGCGCTTTGACTGCCCGCGACGGCCACGTAATAACGCTCGCTCAACTCGCGCGCAATACGCAGCTTGCGCAGCGTGGCGACGATGGCGTCCGCCGTTTCGGTGTTGCGGCTCACGCCGTCTTTCGCCTTGAGAACGCGCGTCAAGGCCTGCTCGACTTGCGCGATCAGCCGGGAATTGAATGTCATCTGGATGCCCCATTCCGGTTTTCTTTTGTGCCGCTTTGCATTGTCGATGTGCATTGGGACAAGCGATGTCCCGACCGGTCGATCGATCGAACCGGTCGATGCAGCATGAAAATGCGCTTGACGGAGTAACGGCAGAAGAAATGAAAGACTTGAGGCTAGTGTCCGGGCGACGGCCGGCGCGTCAGCAAGATGCCCGATGCATCTTCGGCCTGCACCTGAAAATACGCGCGATACGGCGCGAGACTGCTGTCGTCGAGATTGAGGCGATGCGGGTTGATCATCAGCATGTTGCTATGGAACTGCGCCATCTTCGCGGCCATCGCAGCAGGCGCAATCAGTGTGCACGACTTCGCGCAATCGAGCATGTCGCGATAGCGGCCCGGTCCGAACCAGTCGCCAATCGATGTGCCATTGAAGAAGTACGCACTGTCCTCGTAGCCGAGCGCCAGCAGATTCGATCCATATTGCGGCATCAAGGCATTGGCCTTCTGCCGCAATGCATAGCCGTTGCGCGAATCGAGCGTGTCATTCCAGTGGGCCACGTTACGCGTCGCCGCGAGCGTCGCGAACGCCGCCGCCGATGCGAGCGCCAGACACGGGATGAGCGCAAGCAGCACCGATGCCTTCTGCAGATTCATCTTCGCGGCGTAGCGATGCCCGGCGAACACGAACCAGACAGCGAGGTACGAGCCGAGCGCATAGATCGGCGCGAGATAGCGGCCGACCTGGGTGACGAAGAACCAGAACAGGAAATAGCCGATGAAGACCAACTGAAAGAAGCGCACGGCACGCGTCTGTCGCCGGAAGAACAAGAGCGAGATGAGCGCGAGCACCCACGGAATGATTTTGGCTTTCTTCAGCGCGGGCCACAGGTAGAACAGATTCTTCTTCACGCCCCATGCGCCTTGCTCGCTCACCTGCCCGGCCAGATCGCCCGCGTTCCACAGGTAGTAGCCGAACACCTTCGCGCCGGCCGGACTGAATGGATCGCCGGAAATGGCCGCGCTGCGCAGATACCAGCCGAGCCCGAACACCAGCGTGGCCAGCGCGAAGATGAGCGCGCCGCGCCAGTTGCGCGCCACGAGCACGATCCACGCACCGATGAACACGACGAAGACGCCGCCGAAAAACTTCGTCCCGCATGCGATGCCGGCAAAGAGACCGGCAGCGACGAGCCATCCCGTGCGGCGCTCGCCGGTCTCGCTCCACAGCGCAACCGCGAGCAGCGCCGCCCAGCAAAAAAGCGCGAGCGCATTGTCGATGAACGCATAGCCGAGCGTCTCCGTGACCGGCCCGAGCGCGAGCATCACGAGCACCATCAGAAAGCCCGGGAAGCTCGAACGCATCGACCACAGACTCGCCCCCACGAAGCCAACGCAGATCACGAACAGAGGCATGGTCGCGAGACCTTGCGCAAGCACGTCGCCGCCCGTCATGAGACCGAGCACGAGCAACAGTTCGCCGTTTTGCGGAAAGAGCGGAAAGCGCAGATATTGCGCAAGCGCGAACGAGTGGTGCTCGGTATAAAAGCGTGCGATGGGAAGATGAAACGACGTGTCGTCCCACAAGCCCGGCGCCTTCACCGATTTCGCGCTCAGCAGGAGAAACAGCAGGCCGATCGCAAGCCATTCGAGGGCGACGACGCGAGCAGGGCGCGATGCAACGTTCGGCGCGCGCCCGCGCATGAGCAGGTGCGTGCGCGCGAGCGAGGCCACCGCCACGATGGCGAGCAGCACACCAGCGGCGACCACCGCGTGGTGCGTGAGCATGCCCGTCATGCCGAGGCCGAACAGCACGGTGATGTCCACCGCCAGCCCCGAGGCGAACGCGAAGAACGTGCGCAGAAAGACGTTGTTGCGAGGCGCGTCCGTGGCGTCGAACAAGCCGAGGCGAGCGTTGAGTGCGAAGCCCGTGAGCGCGCAGTGCGCGAGGATCGAGACCAGTTGCAGGTCCTGGAGCAGCAGTTCGCGAAGCACGGCCATCGGCGGGTCAACTCCTGAATGGAGGCCGGAGTATAGCTCGTTGTTTCGCGCGCCGATCGGCGCGCGGGCAGCCGGCGCGCTCGCGTGTAAACTGTCACCTCGCCGCCGAGGCGTTCGCACTGGAATTCAACTACCGTTCGCCATGCCGTCTACCCCGCTATCGATTGCCGTCGTCATTCCCTGCTTCAAGGTCACGGGCCAGATCTTGCCGCTCATCGGCCGCATCGGCGCCGAGGTCAGCCGGATCTATGCCGTCGACGACTGCTGTCCCGACGGCAGCGGAGCCCATATCGAACGCTACTGCGACGACCCGCGTGTGGAAGTCCTGCGGCACACACAGAACCAGGGCGTCGGCGGCGCGGTGATGACGGGCTATGCGAGGGCCATCGCCGATGGCGCCGGCATCATCGTCAAGCTCGACGGCGACGGCCAGATGGATCCCGCGCTGCTCCCGCAACTCGTGCTGCCCATCGTCGAGGGTTGGGCCGACTATACCAAGGGCAACCGCTTCTACGATCTCGCGCACATTGCCCGCATGCCGGCCGCGCGGCTGATCGGCAACGCGGGACTGTCGCTCATCACCAAGGCATCGACGGGCTACTGGAACATCTTCGATCCGACCAACGGCTACACGGCCATCAACGCACGCACGGCCGCGCGCCTGCCCATCGAGCGGATCAGCCGGCGCTACTTCTTCGAGACCGACATGCTGTTCCGCCTGAACACGCTGCGCGCCGTGGTGATGGATGTGCCGATGGACGCGATCTACGGTGAAGAAGTGTCGAACCTGAAGATCTCGAAAGTGCTGTTTGAATTCTCGGGCAAGCATGCCGTGATTTTCAGCAAGCGGATCTTCTACAACTACTTCTTGCGCGACATGAGCGCGGCGACCTTCGAACTGGTTGCGGGCGCACTGTTGTTCCTGTTCGGCGCCGGTTTCGGCATCGCGCACTGGATCGAATCGGCGCAGCGCGGCGTAGCAACACCGTTGGGCACGATCATGCTCGCCGCGCTGCCGGTCTTGATCGGCTTGCAACTGCTGCTCGGCTTTCTGAATTTCGACGTCGCCAACGTGCCGACGCAACCGGTCAGCCGTCTCCTTCCCGGCGATGCCGAGGGCGCCCGCGCCGCATTGATCGAAAAGACGCGCGCCGCGTCCGCCGACTAACCTCTTTCACACGACACCACTTCGACGCCGTTCTCATGACAGCCCTGCAAATCCTCTGGACGCTCGCCTGCGTCTGCATCATCGCCAGTGGGCAAATCCTGTTCAAGATGGCCGGCATCGCCATTCAGGAAGCGGGCACGTGGTTCTCGCCGCGCGCGCTCATCACGGTCTTTTGCGCACTCGCGATCTACGGCGTCGCCACGCTGCTGTGGATCAACCTGTTGCGCTTCGTGAGCCTGAACCGCGCCTATTCGTTCATGGCGCTGTGCTTCATCATCGTGCCGCTCGCGAGCCATTTCTTCTTTCGCGAGACGCTCACGCCCGGCTATCTGATCGGCACGCTGCTGGTCGTGGCGGGGTTGATCGTCGCGACACGCTTCGGCTGAGACGATCGGCCATTGCCCTCATGGAGCGCTTTTCATGCAAGTGCTAGTCGATGCCGATGCTTGTCCCGCCGTGATCAAGGACATGCTGTTTCGGGCCGCGAAACGCACCGAGGTGTGCGTGACGCTGGTCGCGAATCAGTATCTGCGCACGCCGCCCTCGCCGTTTATCCGCTCGATTCAGGTGCCGGCGGGTTTCGACGTCGCCGATGCGCGCATCGTCGAACTCGCCGCGTCAGGCGACCTCGTGATCACCGCCGATATCCCGCTCGCCGCCGCCGTGCTCGACAAGGGCGCCCACGCGCTCGATCCGCGCGGCAACTGGTTCACTCGCGAGAACATCCAGGAACGCCTGACGATGCGCGACGTACTGGAACAACTGCGCAACACGGGAATCGACACCGGCGGCCCGGCCCCGTTCAGTACGCGCGACAGCAAGGCGTTCGCTGGCGAACTCGATCGATTCCTCGCTCGCCACAGTGCGTCGCACAAGGGCGGTTGAATCGTTCGACCCGGCGGCTAGTTGAACCGGATGTTCTCTTGCAGGAAGGCCGCGAACAGCGGCCGGTCGTCCCACGGCGCATCGTGAAAGGCTTCGTTGAGCGCTGGGCTCAGCGGATCGCGTTGCCACTCGTCCGGGAACAGCGCCACAAGGCGTTCCGCGCTCAAACCACCTGGCGCCTCGCGGCCCACACTCGCACCACACACGCCGGCCAGAGCCCGGCACAGATCGTCCCCCATCAGATGTCCCAGATGAGAGATCGAGATGGGCCGGGGATTGTGCTCGATCATCACCGCGTTGCCGGCCTCGTCCAGCTGGAAATCCCAGCCATGAAATCCCGAGGCCCCGGTGGCAGCCACGAACGCGGCGCAACTGGCGGCCATCGCATCATGCTGCAGCAACTTGACGACACTGCTCGGTGCTGTCGGCCGCTCGCTGCGTCGTCTGGTCTGAACCGCGCTGAGTCTGGCCAGCACGCGGCCGCGCTCGGCAAAGACAGCATGCATGCCCAGTGTCCCCGCCACGAAGCGTTGCATGACCCACGGCTGACCGGCACGGGCAAACGGGCCGCTGGAGGTGAACTCGCGCAAGGCCGTTGCATTGTCCACGATGAACGCAGCCATGCCGCCGCTGGAATCCTCCTGCTTCAGAACGACCGGATAGCCATGCTCTGCGGCAAATGCCAGGCACGCTTCAAGCGTGCTCACGTCCGCCTGGGGCGCCACTGGAATGGCCGCAGCACGCGCGGTTTCGAAGGCGCGCCGGCGCACGGCGGACTGAGGATAGCCAGCCGGATCGCCGAGCGAGCGTCGCACCAACTGCACGACATCGTCGGGTAGCGGGTGTTCACCGCCCGCAAGCTGGCCGATGCCGATTTGCTGCAGAACCTGCGCGGCGAACTCGTCGACGGGAATGACCCACTGAGGCTGAGCCTGCCTGACACAAGCGATAAAAGGCTCGACCGCGAGGCCACCCCCGGCCGGCTCCCACGGATAGAACATCCGGATATGACCGGAGCGGGACGCGATGCAAGTCCTGACGCCGGCGAACACGACTTCAAGACCGGCGCGCGCCAGATGTCGAGGCAGATGCATGCTGCCCATGCCGGGAGCGAGGCCGATCAGCAAGATCCGTGGGGCGCCGGGCGGCGTGTTCGATACGAATGCGGTCATGTCGAATACGAAGTACGAAGGGCGGTGAAGAATGGAGGCGGCGACGCCTGTTCAAGCTTGCGCCGACCAGTGCGAAGCTGTGTCGCCGAGTTCACGACCACGACGGCAGCTAGACCGTGCCAAACGAAAGCAAACCATTATCGCAGGGCGCATTGGGGACAAACTCCCTGCGTTCTTTGATATGCACCCTGCCGCGTCACACAGCCGTCACTATGACCGTCGGATGACCGCGCTGCACACCAAAATGCGGCGTTGCCTCGTTGCGGAACCTGCATTTCGAATCAGCGTATGCTGCCGATAAACTTGGTCGAGCACCCGGTCGCGGCATCGTTCGATGGCCGGCGCGCGGCGACTTCGGCAGTCGAACGAGACACTGATCAACCATGACCGATCCTCTGCGCGACGCAACGAGCCTCTCCGCCAATGCCGACGAATCCGTCTCGCATCCGGAGATGGTGTCGATCCCGGCCGGCACCTTCCTCATGGGCTCGGACCACCATTATCCGGAGGAGGCGCCCGCACACAAAGTCCGTGTCGATGCGTTCTGGATCGATCGCCACACGGTGACGAACGCCGACTTCAAGCGCTTCGTCGACGCCACGGGATACATCACGTCCGCCGAACGTCCCGCCGACCCAGCGGACTATCCGGGCGCCTTGCCCGAACTGCTCGAACCCGCTTCGGTCCTGTTTGCCAAGCCTGCGCGCCAAGTGGATCTGCGCAATCACTACAACTGGTGGATCTACGCGCGCGGCGCCGACTGGCGGCATCCGCGCGGACCGGACAGCACGCTCGACGGACTGTGGGACCACCCCGTGGTGCACGTCGCGTATGACGATGCGGCGGCGTATGCCGCCTGGGCCGGCAAGGCCCTGCCGACCGAGGCCGAATGGGAATTCGCCGCGCGTGGCGGGCTCGACGGCGCCGAATTCGTTTGGGGCAGCGAATTCGCGCCCGATGGCAAGCAGATGGCCAACACCTGGCAGGGCGAGTTTCCGTGGCAGAACCTGCTCGAGGATGGCTATGAATGGACCGCGCCGGTGGGCTCGTTCCCGCCGAACGGATATGGACTCTTCGACATGGCCGGCAACGTGTGGGAGTGGACCAGCGACTGGTACCAGGATCACGGCAAAATCGTGAGGGCCTGTTGCACGCTGGACAACCCGCGCGGCGGGTCACGCGAGGCGAGCGTCGATCAGCGGACCCCGCAGCTCGCGATTCCGCGCCGCGTGATGAAGGGTGGCTCGTACCTGTGTGCCCCGAACTACTGCAGACGCTATCGGCCTGCCGCCAGAATGGCGCAACCCGTCGACACGTCCACCTGCCACGTCGGATTTCGTTGCGTGATTCGCGATACAGCCTCTGGCTAAGTCAAATGGAACCGATGGCACTCAGCGAGGCCCATCGACGACCTGCCCGGAGGAGATCCGCTACCGGCTTCGGTAGCTCTACGTAAAGGAGCGTTCCATGGCGGCCAAGAAGCAACCGAACTTCCTGATCCTCTGGGGAGACGACATCGGTCAGTCCAACCTCAGCATCTTCACCAAGGGGGTGATGGGATATCGGACACCGAACATCGACAGCATCGGCGAGCAAGGCGTGGTGTTCACCGACTACTACGGCGAGCAAAGCTGCACGGCGGGCCGCGCGTCGTTCATCACCGGCCAGTGCGGACTGCGTACCGGCATGACCAAGGTCGGCATGCCAGGTGCCGCGCTCGGGATGCGGGCCGAAGACCCGAACATTCCCGAACTGCTCAAGGACCTGGGCTACGCCACGGGCCAGTTCGGCAAGAACCATTTCGGCGATCGCGACGAGCATCTGCCGACCATGCACGGCTTCGACGAGTTCTTCGGCAATCTCTACCACCTCAACGCCGAGGAAGAGCCGGAACTTCCCGACTATCCCGATCCCAAGGAATTTCCGAACTTCCATAAAAATTACGGACCGCGTGGCGTACTGCATTGCTGGTCCGACGGCAAGGGCGGACAGAAGATCGACAACACGGGCGCGCTCACTCGCGAACGCATGAAAACGATCGATACCGAGTTTCTCGCCGGCGCCAAGGAATTCATCAAGAAGGCGCATAAAGAGGGCAAACCGTTCTTCGTCTGGTTCAACACCTCGCACATGCATTTCCGCACGCATATCGAGGACCGCATTCGCGGCCAGGCCGGGCGCTGGCAGTCGGAGTATCACGATTGCATGATCGAGCACGACAAACACATCGGCGAGATGCTGGCGCTGATCGACGAGCTCGGCATCGTGGACGACACCATGGTCATGTACAGCACCGACAACGGCCCGCACATGAACTCGTGGCCCGATGCTGGCATGACGCCGTTTCGCAACGAAAAGAACTCCAACTGGGAAGGGGCGTACCGCGTACCTTGCCTCGTGCGCTGGCCCGGTGTCGTCAAGCCGGGGACCGTGTGCAACGAGATCGTGAGCCACCTGGACTGGCTGCCGACCATCGTCGAGGCCGCCGGCGACCCCGACGTCAAGGACAAGCTGTTGAAAGGGTTCAAGGCGAACGGCAAGGACTTCAAGGTTCATCTGGACGGCTTCAGCCTGATACCCTATTTCACCGGCAAGGCGAAGAAGCCTGAGCGCAAAGGCTTCCTCTACTTCACCGACGATGGCGATCTCGCTTGTCTGCGATTCGACTGTTGATTTGCACCGAATCCGGACCCACCTGACACGGTGATTTGCATCGAATATTGACCCACGTGGAACACACTGGCCCGCTGTGCAGCTAGCGGGAGAACGGAGTGATCGACATGGCAATATTGAGCATCATCCGACGCTGGCATTATCGCGATCATGTCTCGCTACGCGAGATCGCCAAACGGCTTGGCGTTTCAAGAAACACCGTCAGGCGCCATATTCGCGCCGGCACCGTCGTGCCCACCTATCCGGAACGGCAGAGCCCGAGCAAGCTCGACGGATTTGCGGCGAAGCTCGCGGGCTGGTTAAAGACGGAAGCCAACCGGCCGCGCAAACAGCGCAGAACCCTCAAGCAGATTCACGCTGACCTCACTGTGCTGGGGTTCACCGGTTCCTACGACCGGGTCGCCGCCTTTGCACGTCGCTGGCGACAGGAGCAGCAGGAGCAGGCAAGGAGCGCAGCACGTGGCACCTTTGTGCCACTGACCTTTGCACCCGGTGAAGCATTCCAGTTCGACTGGAGCGAGGACTGGGCCGTGATCAACGGCGAGCGCACCAAACTGCAGGTTGCGCAGTTCAAGCTCAGTCACAGCCGGGCGTTCTTCCTGCGTGCCTATCTTCTGCAAACCCACGAGATGCTGTTCGACGCTCACTACCACGCGTTCGTGGCGTGGGGCGGCATTCCGCGCCGTGGCATATATGACAACATGAAGACCGCTGTCGACAAGGTTCGTCGTGGCAAGTTGCGGGACGTCAACGCGCGCTTCAGCGCCATGGTCAGTCACTACCTGTTCGACGCCGAGTTCTGCAATCCGGCCTCAGGCTGGGAGAAGGGGCAGATCGAGAAGAACGTCCAGGATAGCCGTCACCGGCTGTGGCAACGTGTGCCGGCGTTCGGTTCGCTCGCGGCACTGAACGACTGGCTGGCTGACCAGTGCGTCCTGCTCTGGCAGCAGACGCAGCATCCTGAACAGGACACGACGATCTGGGACGCGTGGTCGATCGAGCGGCCCCATCTGATGCCGGTCGGCCAGGCATTCGACGGCTTTGTCGAGCACACCAAGCTTGTTTCGCCCACGTGTCTGGTGAGTTTCGACCGCAACCGTTATAGCGTGCCGGCGGCATTTGCCAACCGGCCCATCAGCCTGCATGTCTATGCAGCCCAGCTCGTCTTCGTCGCCGAAGGACAGGTCATCGCGGAGCACGTCAGGCGTATCAGCCGAAGTCATGATCGTGGGGAAACCATCTACGACTGGCGTCATTACCTCGCAGTCCTGCAGCGCAAGCCTGGAGCGTTGCGCAACGGCGCGCCGTTCGCAGAGTTTCCTGCCGCCTTCAAGCGGCTGCAGACAATCCTGCTGAAGCACCCCGGTGGCGACCGGGAGATGGTCGAGATACTGGCGCTGGTGCTGCTGCACGACGAACAGGCCGTGCTCACCGCCGTCGAGCTGGCACTTGAAGCCGGTGCGCCCTCAAAGCAGACGGTGATGAACTTCCTGAGCCGGCTGCTTGACGGCGCACCGGTGCCTCCGCTGCAGACGCCTCAGGCCTTCGCCCTGCGCGTCGAGCCGCAAGCCAACGTCGGCCGTTATGACGACCTGAGAGGCAGGGAGGATCATCATGCAGCCTGACGCCATGATGGAAATGCTCAAGTCACTGAAGCTGCACGGCATGGCCCAGGCGCTGGGCGAGCTGGCCGCGCAGGATTCCCCCGCATACAAGTCGGCATCGCTGGTTCTGGCAGGTCTGCTCAAGGCGGAGATGGCGGCCCGTGAGGTACGTTCACTGGCCTATCAGATGAAGGTCGCGCGCTTCCCGGCGTATCGGGATCTCAACGGCTTTGACTTCAGTTGCAGCGACGTCAACGAAGCAACCGTGCGTCAGTTGCACCGGTGTGAGTTCATGACATCGGCACACAACGTCGTGCTGGTCGGCGGACCGGGCACGGGCAAAACGCATCTGGCGACGGCGATTGGCGTGCAGGCGATCGAACATGATCGAAGCCGCGTACGCTTCTTCTCCACCATTGAACTCGTCAATGCGCTTGAGCAGGAGAAGCTGACCGGAAAGCCCGGGCAACTGGCTGTGCGTCTGATGTACGCTGACCTCGTCATCCTCGACGAACTGGGTTATCTGCCGTTCAGCCAGACCGGCGGCGCCTTGCTCTTCCATCTGCTGAGCAAACTCTACGAGCGCACGAGCGTCGTCATCACAACCAATCTGAGCTTCTCTGAGTGGGCTAACGTCTTCGGCGACGCGAAGATGACCACGGCGCTGCTCGACCGGCTCACGCACCACTGTCACATTGTAGAAACCGGCAACGATAGCTATCGTTTCAGAAACAGCACGACACAGCCTGAAAAGGAGAGAAAGCGAACCCCGAAACACCCAACCTGAACCCTAAAACTGGATCAAAGGGTGGGTCAGTATTCGATGCAAATCCTGGGTCCGGATTCGGTGCAAATCAACATTCACTCTGCAATTGGCAAAAAAAGCCTGCTGAGTATTTGCAGTTCCGCGGTTAATCGCTGTTCCACCTATACCTATTCTTTAGGCTGTTGAAGTTCCGCTGACTGACAAGTCTACGGAACTGCATCTGGCCGACAACGATGCCATACGACACCCCCGCATCTCGCGCGAGCCTCATGATGCCTTTGAGTGACCTCGATGCTTCAGGGAGGCGCGCCTGAAGTTCAGGTGGAATAAGTTGCTCCGTCGCGAACTTGTTTGCCTCGTCTTCCTGAGGAGACATCGGGCCGTCCGAGGTCTCGAGAATCAGCAAATCAGCATCCCAGTGCAGGATTAGATGTCCTGCCTCATGGAAGAAAGAAAACCAAAACTGGTCATCGCTTAGATAGCGCACAGACAACAACAGCACCGCCTTTTCTGGCCCACTGAAGAAGGTCGCTCCGCTTGCACGACAGCCCTTCGGAGCCTTTACTACGACGACCGCTACGCCGGCTTCAGAACACAGACTTTGGAGTTGCGGCAAAAATTCTGCGGGGTGAGGTATGGTCGTAAGTGAACGGATTTTCGGCAACTGCTTTGCGAACACTGAGGGATTCCATGCCTTGCAATCAATTTTGTCCGCTTCCAGTTCGCCCTGACGAAGCCATGCGGCAGTGGATACCGCGTCTTCCGCAAAAGTCTCACTTGTGCGAAAAGCGGCCGCACCTTTCACATCGGAATACGTCCGACGCCACGCGTCCAGATTGGGCACGTCAAAGAAGGCGAGGCAGCGCCTGAGCTTCTCACGTTTGTCTTTCGTCGGCTGTACCCAGCCCATCTCCTGCATCTGCTTGAGCGGGAGGCTTTTCAGCCAAGCTTGATACTCACAGTTGTCCGGGTCTACGCCATCGGTCAATTGAGCGAGCTGCTCTCGATACTGCTGTTCTCGGCATAACCAGAACCCAGCGGACGCGCCTAGCTCCGCCTCGAGACGCTTGGCGATTTGCGCTGTAAGTGCGCACGTTCCGGCTAAGAGGCTTTCGAAGTCGTCTTCGGACATCTCGACCGAGTGTGCCAAATGAGTAGACGCAATTCCCCGCGACTTCATCAAATCGCTGATAGTTCGACCAGGCGGAATCGCCCACAGGGGCGCGAATTCGGCTTCAGCTCTCATTGGTACGCTCGATTTCCAAGATTTTCACGCGCGTCACCTGTGTCCAGTCCAACGTTTCCGAGTCACCAACTTGCGGACGATAGGCCTCCACAACCATACGGTACTCGTCGTCAACGGGGATGACAATCCGGTCCTCCGCAGCCTCATCGAATTTGCCAAAGCCCCACTCAACATACCTCAGCGCAGATTCGGCTGCACGCAAGTCGGCCAGGCAGCGATGAATCGCACGACCAATGGCCTCTCCGTAGTTCAGCTTTGCCGAGCGGGGGCTCTCGCACACCTTTCGGAGCTTCTCGTTTTCGAACGCCAGTTTTATGGGCATTGTAGGAACTATGCCGGCGGCCGAGAAGCTGGCCAGCCTGAGCAACGCTTATGCAGCGAGCATCATCTGTCTTTGGGGATTGCGCGAGCCCGTGCAGTTTGCAAGCCGTTGGCTTGGGAACGCAGCAGCACGCTTCAATCCACTGATTTTATCAATATCTCACCGTCGAGCAATGTGCTTGAAGACGAAGCACCGTCACGCCTTCGCGTCGTGATGGAAACAAGCGCAGCCGGCTGCGCCGTCGTCACCATATCGTCTTTGACCGGGCGGAGTTGATAATGCCGGCGGGAGTGCGGGCGAGAGGATGGTTCCAGCGACGGTAGATGATACGGCGCCGAAGCCCGGGTCAGCCCGCCTGAGGAAGCATACCGGGGCGATTTCTTCGATTCCGCCATACATTCGCTCATTGCTGCGATGCGACGCTATACGGAGAGGAAGGAGCGTTCGAGGGAAGCTAATCCTCTGCGATTCTTCTCAAAACTGCGGGTCGCAAACCTCGATTTTTCGCGCACTCCGCAGAGCACTAAAAGAGCATTCCGCAGCCCTTCCAGCAAGCTCCTTGGGGGAGTTTGCCCCCCCCCCACGGGACGGTTCTGACGGTGGTCGCGGAACGCATTCATTTGGTGCGAACACAAATATGCAGTCCGGAGCTATCTGCAGACCCACCATCACGGACTTAGCCAAATTACATGAATTTTTTCCAAATCTTGCAGTGGCCGTGACGTTGCGTAGCTCGGCCTTTCAGCTGAGCTCGAGACGCTCCGTGCGGCGGCATCCGTTTGCCAACGTCCCGCTGTGATGCCAGCCCTAAATTTGTCTTCGGCCTAGACGCACAATCGCAACAGCTTTCTTGCTTCGATAGGTCAGTCGCACGAACTCGGTCTCACAGTCGCAAAACTGTGGCGCCAGTCGCACTTACTCTGGCGCCCTACGGTGGTGTTTTTACACCTCAAACATCAATATTCCCCGCCCGCAACGCATTGCTTTCAATAAACGCCCGACGCGGCTCGACATCATCACCCATCAGCGTAGTGAAGATCCCGTCCGCCGCGATCGCGTCCTCGATCTGCACGCGCAGCAAACGCCGCACCGCCGGATCCATCGTCGTTTCCCAAAGCTGACCGGGGTTCATCTCGCCGAGTCCTTTGTAACGCTGCTTCGACACGTTGCGCTCGGCATCGGCGATCAGCCACTTCATCGCGCTCTTGAAGTCGTTCACTGCCATGCTGCGTTCGCCGCGCTTGATGAGCGCACCCGGCGCGATCAAACCCTTGAACGTATTGGCCGTGTTCAGCAGCTGCTGGTAGTCGGCCGTCAACTGGAACTCCTCGTCGATCACCGAGACCTTCACGTTGCCGTGATGGCGACGCTCCACCCGCAGCGAACGTTGCTCGCGCACCGGATCGTACATCGGCGACACCGACACTTCCGGCTTGAGCGGATCGTCGCGCAGCGCGGCTTCGAGCGCACGCGCCGATGCTTCGGTCGATGCCTCGCTCGACAGGTCGAGCGCGACACCTTCCATGATGGCTTCGAGCGCGCGCTCGTCGTACAGACGGCTCAGGCGCACCACGACACCGCGCGCGAGCTGATACGAGCGCGCGAGTTCGCCGAGTGCATCGCCCGTGATCGGCGTCGCGTCGATACCCGGTTGCAGTTCCGAGCCCTGCAGCGCGAGCCGGAGCATATGCGCGTTCAGATCGGCATCGTCCTTCAAGTAGCGCTCGTCCTTGCCCGCCTTCAGCTTGTAGAGCGGCGGCTGCGCGATATAGACATAACCTCGCTCGATCATGTCCGGCATCTGGCGATAGAAGAACGTGAGCAGCAGCGTGCGGATGTGCGCGCCGTCGACGTCCGCGTCGGTCATGATGATGATGCGGTGATAGCGCAGCTTCTCGAGGTTGTAGTCGTCCTTGCCGATGCCGCAACCGAGCGCGGTGATCAGCGTGACGATCTGCTCGCTCGAAAGCAGCTTGTCGTAGCGCGCCTTCTCGACGTTGAGCACCTTGCCGCGCAGCGGCAGGATTGCCTGGAACTTGCGGTCGCGGCCTTGCTTGGCCGAGCCGCCTGCCGAGTCACCCTCGACGATGTAGATTTCCGACTTCGCCGGATCCTTCTCCTGGCAGTCCGCGAGCTTGCCGGGCAGCCCGACGCCGTCGAGCACGCCCTTGCGGCGCGTCATCTCGCGCGCCTTGCGCGCGGCGTCACGCGCGCGCGCGGCGTCGACGATCTTGCCGCAGATGGTCTTGGCATCGTTCGGCGTTTCGAGCAGAAACTCTTCGAGCGCCTTCGCGATCACGTCTTCGACCGGCGCGCGCACTTCCGACGACACCAGCTTGTCCTTGGTCTGCGAGCTGAACTTCGGCTCCGGCACCTTGACCGACAGCACGCACGAGAGGCCTTCGCGCATGTCGTCGCCGCTCGTTTCGACCTTCGCCTTCTTGGCGATCTCGTTGTCGGCGATGTACTTGTTGATCACCCGCGTCATCGCGGCGCGCAGGCCGGTCAGGTGGGTGCCGCCGTCGCGCTGCGGAATGTTGTTCGTGAAGCACAGCACGCTTTCGTTGTAGCTGTCGTTCCACTGCATCGCGACTTCGACGCCGACGCCATCCTTCTCGCCCTGCACGTAGAAGATGTTCGGGTGCAGCACGGTTTTCTGCTTGTTGATGTACTCGACAAAGCCCCGCACGCCGCCTGCGAACGCGAAATCGTCTTCCTTGCCGGTGCGCTGGTCGGTGAGGCGGATGCGCACGCCGTTATTGAGGAACGACAGTTCGCGGATGCGCTTGGCGAGGATGTCGTAGTGATACTCGACGCTGCCGAAGATCGTCTCGTCGGCCATGAAGTGCACTTCGGTGCCTCGATGTTCGGTGTCGCCCATGAGTTGCATCGGCGACGTGGGCACGCCGTTCACCTCTTCGATCGCGCGATTCTGCGCGACGCCGCGGTGGAATTCCATGAAGCGCTTCTTGCCGTCGCGGCGCACCGTGAGGCGCAGCCAGCTCGACAGCGCGTTCACGCACGACACACCGACGCCGTGCAGGCCGCCCGACACCTTGTAGCTGTTCTGGTCGAACTTGCCGCCCGCGTGCAGCTCGGTCATCACGATTTCAGCGGCGCTGCGCTTCGGATCGTGCTTGTCGTCCATCTTGACGTCGGTCGGGATGCCGCGGCCGTTGTCGGTGATCGAAATCGAGTTGTCCGCGTGGATCGTCACGTGGATGTCGTTGCAATAGCCCGCCAGCGCTTCGTCAATCGAGTTGTCGAGCACTTCGAATACGAGGTGGTGCAGACCGGTGCCGTCCGACGTATCGCCGATATACATCCCCGGCCGCTTGCGCACCGCCTCCAGACCTTCGAGGATCTGAATGGACGAGGCGCCGTAGCTGCTGTTGTCGGGTTGCGAATTGTTCAGTTCACTCATGGGTTTTTTCCGGTTCTGCGTTACTGCTTTGGTTACTGCCCGAGACTTTTTGAAAAGCCATAAAAACGCCAAAGGGGCGAAGCGCCCCCTGGTGTTGTTCTTCTGTCGCTTTTTAGATGCGCATCGGCATCACCACGTATTTGAATTCCTCGTTCTCGGGAATCGTGATGAGCGCGCTGGAGCTGGCGTCACCCAGGCTCACTTGCAGCATGTCGACCTTCAGGTTCGCGAGGACGTCGAGCAGATACGTGACGTTGAACCCGATATCGACGGTGTCGCCCTGGTAGGCGATTTCCAGTTCCTCCTGCGCCTCTTCCTGATCGGCGTTGGTGGACATGATCTTGAGCTGGCCCGGCTCGATGATGCAGCGCACGCCCTTGAACTTGTCGGACGTGAGAATCGCCGCGCGCTGCAGCGAGCGCTGCAGTTCTTCGCGGCCGATCACGAAGCTGTTCTTGTGCGACTTCGGAATCACGCGCTGGAAGTCGGGGAACTTGCCCTCGACCAGCTTCGACACCAGTTCGACCTGGCCGAACGAGAACTTCACCTGGGTCGAGGCGATATCGATGTTCAGCGTGTCGTCGATGTCTTCGAGCAGGCGCTGCAGTTCGAGAATCGTCTTGCGCGGGATGATCACTTCCTGGCGCGCAAACGAGCCTTCGATCTTCATCGACGAGAACGCGAGGCGGTGGCCGTCGGTCGCGACCGCCATCAGCTGGTCGCCGTCGACGACGAGCAGCATGCCGTTCAGGTAATAACGGATGTCCTGCTGGGCCATCGCGAAGTAGACCATGCCGAGCAACTGGCGGAAGGTCTTTTGCGGAACCGTCAGGTTCGCGCCGAAATCTTTGGCTTCGGCGACGGTCGGGAACTCATCGGCGGCAAGCGTCTGGAGCGCGAAACGGCTCTTGCCCGACTGCACCGTGAGGCGCTTGTCGGCGAGCGTGAGCGTGACTTGCCCCTCGGGCATGGCGCGCAGGATGTCGAGCAGCTTGCGCGCGGCAACCGTGGTCGCGACCGAGTCGCCCCCCACGCCGAAGTCGGCGTGCGTCGTGATCTGCAGTTCGAGATCGGTCGACAGGAACGACACGTCGGAACCGTTTTTGGTGATGAGCAGATTGGCGAGGATCGGCAACGTGTGGCGGCGTTCGACAATGCCGCTTACCGTTTGCAGCGGCCTGAGGAGGTTATCGCGTTCGGTCTTGACCAGTTGCATAGAGTTCCTTCGTTGATATGACGGCCTGCGCCCCCCGCCGGGACTGCCTCTGCCTCGCTATGCGGCAACCCCGGTGCCGCCAGTCGCGAGGCGGCCGCGGCGTGGATTCCGCCCTTTGGAGCCGGGCGGTTAAACCCATATTGTGCCTTAAAACGGACCACTTCCCTAAATTGGGGGCGTTCCACGCAATAAACAGGGGGTCACCCCGGTTCGCCGCGTGCGCGCCGCCCGTTTTCCCGCGCGCCGGCTAGCCCTTGAGCGTCTGCTCGAGCACGTGCAGCTCGTGGTTGAGCTGCGCGTCCTTGCTGCGCTCGTCGGCGATCTTGCGCACGGCGTGCAGCACGGTCGTGTGGTCGCGCCCGCCGAACAGCTCGCCGATTTCCGGCAGGCTCTTCTGCGTGAGTTCCTTCGCGAGATACATCGCGATCTGGCGCGGCCGCGCGATGTTCGCCGGTCGCTTCTTCGAGTACATGTCGGCGACCTTGATGCTGTAGAAATCGGCGACCGTCTTCTGAATGTTTTCGACAGAAATCTGCCGGTTCTGAACGGTCAGCAGGTCCTTGAGCGCTTCCTTGGTCAACTCGATGGTGATTTCGCGGCCATGGAACTTCGAATACGCGAGAATCTTGCGCAGCGCGCCCTCGAGCTCGCGCACGTTCGAGCGCAGATGCTTGGCGACGAAGAACGCGACGTCCTCGTTGAGGCTCACGCCCTCGGACTGCGCCTTGCGCATCAGGATCGCGACGCGCATCTCCAGCTCCGGCGGCTCGATCGCGACCGTGAGGCCGGAGTCGAAGCGCGAGATCAGGCGATCGTCGATGCCCGAAATCTCCTTCGGATATGTATCGCTCGTGATGATGACCTGCGCCTTGTTGGCGACGAGCGCTTCGAACGCGTAGAAGAACTCTTCCTGCGTGCGCGACTTGCCCGAGAAGAACTGGATATCGTCGATCAGCAGCAGGTCGAGCGAGTGGTAATAGCGCTTGAAATCGTCGAACGCCTTGCGCTGATACGCCTTCACCACGTCCGACACGTACTGCTCGGCGTGGATGTAGCGGATGCGCGCGCCCGGCTTGTCCAGCAGCAGCTGGTTGCCGATCGCGTGGATCAAGTGGGTCTTGCCGAGGCCGACGCCGCCATACAGGAACAGCGGGTTGTACGAGATCCCCGGGTTGTCGGCGACCTGGATGGCCGCCGCGCGGGCGAGCTGGTTCGCCTTGCCGGTGACGAAGTTGTCGAACGTGAGCACCGGGTTGAGCTTCGAGCGCTCGTAAGTCGGATCGGCTTCGCCGTTGCTCGCGGCCGCGCCCTGACCCGGGCGCCATGCGCGGCGGGCGGCGGCGGCTTCGTTCGCGTCGAGGCTCGGCAGGTCGAGGTCGGCGCCATCGTCGTTGCGGTGCGCCGGAGCGAGGCCCGCGTGCACGGCCTGGGCTGCCTGGACGGCGCCGATGGCCGCATCGACCGCTGCGCCCGTTTGACGCGCAGCCTGTGCCATCATGCCGCCCGGCGCGCCGAGCGGCGCGCGGGGCGCGGCGCTGGCCGGCGCCGGGGCGCGCATGCCCGCTTTCGGGTCGAGTACAAACTGGACATCGACGGGCGCTTGCCAGAAATCGCGGGCGAGATCGGCGATACGGCCCGAAAACTGGCTCTTGACCCAGTCGAGCTTGAAACGGTTGGGTGCGGCGATCTGCAGCGTGTTTGCAGCAGCGTCGAAGGCGACCGGGGCCAACGGTTTAATCCACGTCACGTACTGCTGGGGCGTCAGCTCACGCTCCAGTAGTGCGGAACAGTGTTGCCAGAAATCGTTCATCGAGTTGCTGTGTTCGTTTTGTGTGCACGCAGGGCGGCGCAGGCCATGTCGCAGATGCGACCTGGGCCCTGGGCCGGCGACGCCAAATGCTCCGGGACACCCGCGCGGCAAGGGTTTGCAGCAACGAGGCGGGCCGGAGCGGCGTGCAGGGATTCTTGGGATAGGCGAGATTCTAACGCCAAAACGACCGCGCCAGTGAGTTATCCACAGGGCCTGATCTGCGCCGGTCCGCACGTCCCGCGGGGGCGGCCTGGCGCCTTTCGACGATCTAAACTATTGACGACCAAAGAAAAAGCGGCTTAAATAGCGGGTTCCGCGAAAACCAATCCCTGTACCACCGGCCATTGCTTTTTTCCGCGATGCTCGCCGCGGTCAATTCTCAACAAGTGAGAGCAACATGAAACGTACTTACCAACCTTCCGTGACGCGCCGCAAGCGCACCCATGGCTTCCGCGTTCGCATGAAGACCGCGGGTGGCCGCAAAGTGATCAACGCACGCCGTGCGAAGGGTCGCAAGCGCCTCGCCATCTGAGGTCCGTCGCGAGTGCGGCTGCACGCCCGACTGCCCACGCGGTCGCCGGCGAGCTGCACGCCGTGACCGGGACGCCGGCTGAGCCGGCGGTGCTGCCACAGTGGCCGGTTCATCCGGCCTCACCCGACGGCATGCCGTCTCTGGACGTCACAGCGTTGCAATCGCCAGCCGCTTTCCCGAAGGCCGCAAGGCTGCTGAAAACGGATGAGTTCTCATCCGTTTTTCGTTTGCGGCCGTGGCGCCGTTCGGCGTATTTCGTCCTCTACGGGCGCCAGACGGGCAATGAAGCCCGGCTCGGGCTCGTGATCGGCAAGAAATTCGCGCCGCGCGCAGTGACGCGCAATCTGGTGCGCCGCATCGCCCGTGAGGCGTTTCGCGTGCGTCGCGCGCAGTTCGACGGGTTCGATCTGCTGCTGCGGTTGCATACGCGCTTCGACCGCAAGGCGCTGCCGGGCGCATCGTCGCCGCCGCTCAAGGCGCTGTGCCGCAGTGAGATCGAGATGCTGCTCGACAAGGCAGCCCGCGAAGTCGCCCGGCGCACTGCGCCGGCGGCTGCCGCGCCCGAGGCGCCGGCGGGCGGCGAGGCCGGGACATCATGAAGGCGCCCGCGCGCCGACGTCTTGCACCGGCACATCCGCCGTCCTCGGACGCGCGACGCCACGTCGCGCCCGAGGACGTCCGTTTTCCCCCAGCGGCGCTGAAGGCCGCACAGGCCGCATTGCCATGCAAACGGTACTGATCGCATTGCTGCGCTTCTACAAGATTGCCGTGAGCCCCCTGCTCGGCAACCGCTGCCGTTTTTATCCTTCCTGTTCGGATTACGCACGCGAGGCAATCCAGTATCATGGCGCCGCGCGTGGGACTTACCTTGCCGTCAGGCGTCTGTGCCGCTGCCACCCGTTTTGTGAAGGCGGCGTCGATCCCGTCCCGCCTGCACCCCCGAAAAGCGCTGACGCGCCATTCCATCGACACTGAGACAACGCATGGATATCAAACGCACCGTCCTATGGGTCATCTTCTTCATGTCAGCGGTCATGCTGTTCGACAACTGGCAGCGCGACCACGGACGTCAGTCGATGTTCTTCCCGAGCGCGACTCAAACGCAAACCACCGCGAGCGGCACGCCTGAGGCGAGCGCAGCGGGCACGGCCGGCTCCGACCTGCCGCAGGCCAGCGCCGGCGCCGCCCCCGCGACGACGACGCAACCCGCCGCTGCGCAGGCGCAGCTCGTGCACTTCCGCACCGACGTCTACGACGGCGACATCGACACGCGCGGCGGCACGCTCGTGAAGCTTTCGCTCTTGAAGGACAGCGCCGACGGCAAGGGTCCGGATCAGTACATCACGCTGTTCGACCACACGAAGGACCACACGTACCTCGCGCGCACGGGCCTGCTCGGCGGCGACTTCCCGAATCACAACGACATCTTCACGCTGGTGGCGGGCCCGCACGAGCTGACGGGCGACGCGACCTCGTTCCAGGTGAGCCTCGACTCGCCGGTGAAGGGTGGCGTGAAGGTTACCAAGACCTACACGTTCACGAAGGGCAGCTACGTGATCGGCGTCGATACGAAGGTGCAGAACGTCGGCACCACGCCGGTTTCGCCGACGCTCTACATGGAACTCGTGCGTGACAGCGAGCCGGTCGAAACGCCGCGCTTCTCGCACACGTTCATCGGCCCGGCTGTCTTCACGAGCGAGCATCACTTCCAGAAGATCTCGTTCAGCGACATCGACAAGAACAAGGCTGACTACGCGCCTTCGGCCGACAACGGCTGGATCGCGATGGTCCAGCACTACTTCGCGACCGCGTGGATTCCGCAGCAAGGCGTCAAGCGCGACATCTACGTCGAGAAGTTCGAGTCGGCGCTGTATCGGGTCGGCGTGAAGCAGCCGCTCGGCACGATCGCACCGGGCCAGACCGACAACGTGCAGGCACGTCTGTTCGCCGGTCCCGAGGAAGAGCGCATGCTCGAAGGCGTCGCGCCGGGCCTCGAACTCGTGAAGGACTATGGCTGGGTCACGATCATCGCCAAGCCGCTGTTCTGGCTGCTCGAGAAGATCCACAGCTACGTCGGCAACTGGGGCTGGGCAATCGTGCTGCTCACGGTGCTGATCAAGGCCGTGTTCTTCCCGCTGTCGGCCGCGAGCTACAAGTCGATGGCGCGCATGAAGGAGATCACGCCGCGCATGCAGGCGCTGCGCGAGCGCTTCAAGGGCGACCCGCAGAAGATGAACGCGGCGCTCATGGAACTCTACAAGACCGAGAAGGTGAACCCGTTCGGCGGCTGTCTGCCGGTGGTGATCCAGATTCCGGTGTTCATCTCGCTGTACTGGGTGCTGCTGTCGTCGGTGGAAATGCGCGGCGCGCCGTGGATTCTGTGGATTCACGACCTGTCGCAACAAGACCCGTACTTCATCCTGCCGGTGCTGATGGCCGTCTCGATGTTCGTGCAGACGCGACTCAACCCGACGCCGCCGGACCCCGTCCAGGCCAAGATGATGATGTTCATGCCGATCGCATTCTCGGTCATGTTCTTCTTCTTCCCGGCTGGCCTCGTGCTGTACTACGTCGTGAACAACGTGCTGTCGATCGCGCAGCAGTACTACATCACGCGCATGATGGGCAAGAAGAAAGCCGCGGCGTAAGTTTGCCCGGCGGCGGGCGGCGGCACTGCGTTGCCGCCCTCGCCTCGCCTCGCCTCATCCGGCTTGCAGCATCAAGCAAAAAGCCGCCCGGTTTGCACTGTGAACTGAACCCCGAAAGTTGGACGGTTCAAAGAAGCTAGATGTCCAAGGGCTGGGTTCTGTACTGCACAGGACTCAGCCCTTTTAACTTCAGCCGGATGCGTTCGTGGTTGTAGTAGTGGATGTACTGTTTTATCCCGGCCTGTAGCTGTTCAATGCTATCAAACTCGTTCAGGTGGAAGAACTCTGCCTTGAGCGTCCCGAAGAAGCTTTCCATCGCGGCGTTATCCAGACAGTTGCCCTTGCGCGACATGCTCTGGCGAATCGCCCGCTGATCCAGCAGTGTGCGCCAGGCGGCCATCTGGTATTGCCATCCCTGATCGGAATGCAACAGGGGGCGCTCGTCGCGTCCGAGACGCGAGAATGCTTTCTTGAGCATGTTCCCGACCAGATCGAAGGTTGGCCGGGGCGAACTCTGCCAGGCGATGATTTCCCCGTTATACAGGTCCATCACCGGCGACAGGTAGAGCTTGCTGCCCTTCACGTTGAATTCGGTGACATCCGTGACCCACTTCTCGTTGGGGCGCTGTGCCTCGAATTCCCGGTTGAGCAGGTTCGGGGCGATACGGCCTACCATGCCTCGCCATGAACGATATTTCTTTGGCCGAACCACCGACTTCAACCCGAGCTGGATCATCAGCCGCCGGACCCGTTTGTGATTGACCCGCTCGCCAGCCTGACGGATCACCGCCGTGATGCGCCGATAGCCATATCGTCCCCGATGGGATTCGTAGATCGCCTGGATGCGTTGCTTGAGCCCGGCATAACGATCCCCAGCCTGAAGCACCTTCTGCTGATAGTAGAAGGTGCTGCGCGCCAACCCCGCCACGTCCAGCAGGAGCGCCAATGCATGGTGCTGCCTCAATTCGAGCACTACTTGCGCTTTGCGCGTCGTGTCTGACGTTGCTCCGCCCGAATCAAGGCATCGAGTTTTTTTAGGTAGGCCACCTCCGCGCGCAGGTACTCGTTCTCCTTGAGCAACTGCTCGCGGGTTCGCGCATCCGGCTCGCTGTCCGGCGCCGGGGGCTTGACGGGTTCTGAATTCGACATCTTTGGGGGGCGCCCCTTCGGGCGCGGTAGCAGGGCCGGGAAACCACCATCATGATACTGGCGTTCCCAGCGGGCAATCGCACCAGGATCCTTGATGCCCAATATCACCCGCAGTTGCGTGCGCGAGAGGTTCTCCCGCTGCATACGCTTGAGCGCCTCCCGTTTGAACTGTGCGCTGTATCGCGTATGCCCCTTGCGTCGTAGCCCCGCTGGGCCGCGCAACTCGTACTCCGCAATCCACTGTCGTGCCAAGGCCCGGGCTACCCCGTACTCTCGCGCAAGGGCCTCGGTACCGATACCGCCCGCCAGATATCGCCGTACTACCTCGAGCTTGAGCTGCTCGTCGTGCTTCGCCATGAAAAAACCCCAAGGGTTGGATTGATGTCCAACTCTTGGGGTTCAGTTCACCGGGCGGCTTTTTTGTTCGTGAGTTTTGCTTGTGAAGAAGCGCGACGCGAAACGTCAGTTGTCGTCGCTGGCGTCGCCGTAGAACTGCGCAACCAGCTCCTGAACGAGATAGCGATGGTGCGGCGTCAAGGCCTCGATCTTCGAAGCCAGTTCGAGCGTCTCGGCCGAGAGCGGATATTTGTCGCCACGCGGCAGCGGCTTGGGCACCGCCGACCCCGCACCGCCCGGCGGCGGCCCGTAGTGGAGCCAGTGCAGATCGACCCGAAACCAGTCGGCGAGCGTGTGCAGTTTGTCGTCGGTCGGAATCGTGCGGCCGGTCAGCCACTTGTGCGCGGTCTGCGGCGAGACCGGCTGTTCGCCACGATGGCGCAGGTTGAAGTGCATTGCGAGATCGGTGCCGCCCCGCAGACGCTCGGGTGCACGCTTCATCGCAAACTTCAGGCGTTCGGCAAAGGCCGCTTTTTCTTCGACGGTTGGCATGGGCCCGATTGTGCAAGTTGATTTCGCCGAAGAAGACAACTCGATGGGCTATATTTAGCCCGTATAAGACGAAAATAGCCTGTTTTCGAGGGAAACTTGAGATGGCTTCGACAATGCCGATCAAGCCGCCAGTTCCCGCCAGATAATGATCAATGTCAATGCGTTATCTCGATAATAGCTGCCCGGAGGCGCTTGCGTCGTATCTAATTTGAGATAAATGGGAGCGAAGCCGCGCCGGTCGCCGGCGTCGAAGCGCCCTCGCCCGCGCGTTACAATGCCGCTCGCCTGCTGCTGGCGTGCGCCCTCGCGATGCGCCCACCCGCAAGCGGCCCCGTCACCTCTCTCGTCCCGATTCCGTCATGCTCGCCACCGATTCCGATCCGATCGTCGCCATTGCCACCGCGCCGGGTCGGGGCGGCATTGGCGTCGTGCGCGTCTCGGCGGGCCGTGCCGGCGCGCCGGCTGCCGCCGCCTTGATGCAGGCGCTCACGGGCCAGGCGCTCGCCGCCCGTCACGCGAGCTATGTGCCGTTCATCGACGGCCACGGTGAAGTGCTCGATCGCGGCATCGCGATCTACTTCCCCGCGCCCCACTCGTATACGGGCGAGCATGTGCTCGAACTGCAGGGCCACGGCGGCCCCGTCGTGCTCCAGCTCGTCTTGCAACGCTGCATCGAAGCGGGCCGCGAGTTCGGCCTGCGGCTGGCCGAGGCGGGCGAATTCACGCGCCGCGCGTTCCTCAACGACAAGCTGGACCTCGCCCAGGCCGAGGCCGTCGCCGACCTGATCGAAGCGAGCACGGAGGCGGCGGCGCGCTCGGCGGGGCGCTCGCTCGACGGCGCGTTCTCGCGCGATATCCACGCGCTCGTCGACGAGGTGATCACGTTGCGCATGCTCGTCGAAGCCACGCTCGATTTCCCCGAAGAGGAAATCGACTTTCTCGAGGCCGCGGACGCGCGCGGCAAGCTCGCGCGCATCCGCGCGCAGCTCGCACACGTGCTCGCCGAAGCGCGCCAGGGCGCGTTGCTGCGCGAGGGCCTCGCCGTCGTGCTGGCCGGTCAGCCGAACGTCGGCAAGTCGTCGCTGCTCAATGCGCTCGCGGGCGCGGAACTGGCGATCGTGACGCCGGTGGCCGGCACGACGCGCGACAAGATCTCCCAGACGATCCAGATCGAAGGCATTCCGCTCCACGTGATCGACACGGCGGGGCTGCGCGACACGCAGGACGAGGTCGAGAAGATCGGCATCGAGCGCACGTGGGGCGAGATCGAGCGCGCCGACGTCGTGCTGCATCTGCTCGATGCGCGCATCGGCATGACCGCCGAGGACGAAGTGATCGCCGCGCGGTTTCCGGCGGGCGTACCGGTGGTGCGGGTGCTCAACAAGACCGACCTGGCCGGCGAGCCGCCGGCCGTCGCGCAACGCGAAGATGCGTCAGGCGCGCCGTTGTGCGAGGTGCGCCTGTCGGCCAAACAGCGCGATGGCATCGCGCTCTTGCGCGGCGAGCTGCTGCGCATCGCCGGCTGGCAGGCGGACGCGCAGAGCGTCTATCTCGCGCGCGAGCGTCATCTGATCGCGCTGCGCGCCGCCGAGGCGCATCTCGGCCACGCAGCGGCACACGCCGATCAGAATGCCCAGGCGCTCGATCTGTTCGCCGAAGAACTGCGGCTCGCCCAGGAAGAACTCAATTCGATCACCGGTGAGTTCAGTTCGGATGACCTGCTGGGGGTGATTTTCAGCCGGTTTTGTATCGGCAAGTAAAGCGCGCTCGACCGCACGGGGACGCTCAGTTAATCCGTGTCCCGTCGAAATCTGACCGGGCCAGTCAAGAGCGACCGCAACCAGTTGCCAAGCCGCGAGAAAATATCGTCTGGCTCATCGACAAAGATCTCGGGCTTGCGCAGTCGCAGATATTGCATCGTCTGTCGCGCCTCCTGAACGTCGAATTGGCCATAGGTGACGCCGAGGCGCAACAGCCCGCGCAGCTCACCGAGTTTTTCCCGCGCCGCACTTCCCCTGTTCGCTTCGCACGCGATCGTGGCCGCATTGGCGGCTTGGCGCAGTTGGCTCGCCAACTGCCAAGCCGGCGTCTGCACGACTTCCTCGACGGAGCGGATGTTCTGGACCGCCTTCTTCAGCTGGATGGCGAGCGGATCGATCAACGCCTCGGCGCCTCCCGCTTCCGCCGCGATCTGGCTGGCCCAGCCGTGGCACTGCCTGATGAGTTCCTCTGGCGTCCACTCCGCGCGATAGGCGAAGTCGAAGCCGTAATCCGATGCCCGCCGCATGGCAGCGCCGATCGCATTGGCGAATTGTTGCTCGGGAGATTCCCTGCCCGTCGTGCGTTTGGCCCACGCATACTGGCCATCTTCGAGCATCTTCTGCACGGCGTCTTCGGTGAGCGGCAGGGCGTTGTCGACGATCCGGGCGGACAAATAATCTTCAACCCGCGGTATCGCAAACAGCCGATCGAGCTTCGTGGATATCCGCACAAAGGCCTCGAAATCCTTCTGCAGCCGGGTCACGGCTTCGTCCGTCATTTCAAGCGTGATGTGACCCATAGCCGTTCTTGAGGACTCCGTTGCAATGCTCGACCCGGGCAGACGAGACCATCGATGTCGCTCATTCTTCCCCGAGACCCTCCGTTCCTGCGTTGACAACGGTCAATTAGCCGTCCGACCCCCGATCGTGCCAGCTCGATCGAAGCGAAGTACCGTGCATTGTGTTGCAGCAATCCAACGTTGCGAGGTGCGACGGCCCTTTCCTGACGAGCGCCTTGTTTACGGGCGTCCAGGGGCTTTTCGCGCGAATCGTGCCGTAGTTGCCCCGAATCTTCTTTGCCTTTTATTAAAGTTGAAAGTCGCTGCTCCGCCTTACATTGCGTGAAGAAGGATCTTTGTCCCAGTTGCTCACTTGCAGTGGCGAAGATTCGGAGAAATTCATGACCAACGATACGGACGCACGCGAGTCATTAGCCGCGGCGACAGGGGGCGATTTCGGCCTGCGCAATCCACTGGAAATAAGCGCTCAATTGCGCAACCTCGTCAGACAAGGCGGCACGATCGTCGCGCACACGCAAGGCGAAAATTTCACGGCACAGCTTCTCGATGCCTGCCTTCGGACGCGCACGATTGCCTTTACCGCCGACACGACGCGCAACCACGAGAAGCTGCTGATTGCCCCGCATCTCCTCTTTCAGGCCTCGCCGCGTGGAGTGCGGGTGGAGTTTTCAACCGGCAAGCCGCGAGAGACTCTCTTCGACGGCGTGCGCTGTCTCGAGGTCGACTTTCCCGCAGTCCTGCTGTGCGTGCAAAGGCGCGAGCATTTCCGCGTCAACACGCCCGTCGATGTCCCGTTCACGTGTTGCGGCAAGCTGGCGGACGGCAGCCCGTTTGTTCTGGAGTTGAAAGACCTGTCGCTTGGCGGCATCGGCGTGCGCAGTGGCGACGCGCGTCTCGCGCAGACGCCGGGCGAATTCATGTTCCGCGACTGCGCACTCGAACTCGGGACGAGCGGAACCGTCGCGGTCGATCTGCAGCTTGTTTCCGTTCGTCCGGTCGCGGACGAACAAGAAGTGCCGTCCTGGTTGTACGGGTTTCAGTTTGCGACGCTTTCACGCCGCACAGAGAACCTTCTGTCCCAGTTGATCAGCCGCCTCGAGCTGGGTGTTTCACTTCCGGACATCAGTCGACGCTACGTTGTCCGGGTTTCTTGACGCAAACGCATCGCGTTCCCGAGGATCGCGTCTCGTCTTTCCGTCGATCGTACTGCTGCGCACGTCTTGCATCGCGTGCTCGCGTCGAGCGCGAAAGCAGATTTCACCTGTCACTCGTCTTGCTGACGTTGAATGAGGAAAACATGTTTGTCGTACTTGGATGGATCATCGTCCTTGGGTCCATTATCGGAAGCTTCGTTGGCGAGGGCGGTCACCTGCTCGCGCTGGCTCAACCGTTCGAACTGCTATGCATCTTTGGCGCCGCCACCGGGGCATTCGTTGTCAGCAATCCGGTCACGACCCTCAAGAAGACGCTGAAAAGCATCCCGATCTGCTTCAAGGGCAACGCCTATAGCAAGGCCGAATATCTGGAGCTGATCGCCCTGCTCTACGAGATCCTGCAAAAGGCGCGCAAGGAAGGCGTGATGTCGCTCGAAGCCGATGTCGATGCGCCTGAAGACAGCGCGCTGTTCCAGAAGTACCAGCACGTCCTGCACGATCACCACTTGCTTGATTTCATCGTCGACTATCTGCGCATGATGTCCAGCGGAAACATCAATGCGCTGGAAATGCAGGATCTGATGGACGAGGAACTCGAGACCCATCATTCGGAAGCGTCGATTGCCGCAAACGCCATCCAGAAGATGGCCGACGGCCTGCCCGCTTTCGGGATCGTCGCGGCCGTGATGGGGGTCGTGCATACGATGGCGTCGGTGGGTGCGCCGCCTGCTGTTCTCGGCGAAATGATCGCGAGTGCGCTGGTCGGCACGTTTCTGGGCATCCTGCTCGCCTACGGGTTCGTCGGCCCGGTTGCCGACCTGCTCACCGCCAAGGGGCGTGCTGCAGCCAAGCCCTTTCAGTGCGTGAAGGTCGTGCTGCTCGCTTCGCTGAACGGCTATGCCCCGCCAGTCGCAGTCGAGTTCGGACGCAAGGTGCTGTTCACCACGGAACGTCCGAGCTTCCAGGAGCTGGACGACGCGGTACGCGCAACCAAAACCGCCAAGTAGAGATCGGGGAGCAGCACTATGCAGGAAAAGCGACCTCGCGGGGACTCTTCAACGCCGGCAGCGACGACCGTGATCGTGCGGCGCGCGAGGAAAGGCGGCGCCCACGATGGAGGGCACCATGGCGGCGCCTGGAAGATCGCCTACGCCGACTTTGTCACGGCCATGATGGCGTTCTTCCTTCTCATGTGGCTGCTCGGCTCGACGTCGAAGTACGAGAAGGAAGGCATCGAAGCCTATTTCAAAACCCCGCTTTCGACCGTGTTCGGCAGCAAGGACGACTCCAGTTCTTCCCGACCCAACATCATTCAGGGTGGCGGAAAAGATCTCTCGGACACCCGGCCCGACGAAGGCAAGCAAACCCAGATGGAGCCGACGACGACGCTTGCTCCGACCGACGCAGCGCGGCTCGAACAGTTGAAGGCGAGGCTCACCGCGTTGATCGAACAAAACCCGACACTGAAAGCGTTCAAGAACCAGATCCGTATCTCGATCACCAACGAAGGGTTGCGCATCGAGATCGTCGATTCGTTGAAGCGCCCGATGTTTGCCACGGGCAGCTACAAGCTCGAAAGCTACGCGGTCGCGATCCTCACGGAGATTGGCGGCGCCCTGAACGACGTCGACAACCGCATATCGATTGCGGGACACACCGACTCGACGACGTACGCCGACGGACCTGCAGGCTATACGAACTGGGAACTCTCCGCGGAACGGGCGAACGCTGCGCGGCGCGCGCTGGTGGGCGGCGGCATGCACGCGGACAAAGTGCTGCAGGTGCGGGGGCTCGCCGACGTGTTGCCGTTGAATCGTGACGTCGCTGACGAACCGACCAACCGGCGCATCAGCGTCCTCGTGCTGAACAAGGCGGCGGAAATGGCATTTTTCAGCGACGGCGGCAGAACCTCGGGCGGCGAGGCGGCGCCGGCAAACGCCGGGAACCCGACGAGCGTCGCGAATCCCGCGGCTCTCGCTCACGTACTGGCGATAGCCCACGGAAGTCCCTGATCCCGGATGGCGATAAAGGGCCGGGAAAATCGGCTATAAAGAGAACTCAACGGGCAAGCCGGCGGCACCCATGCCGGCTTGCCCTCCCTTTATCGCGGCCTGTTCGAGAGGATCTATGGCGAAAAACTACAACCGCCGTCAACGCAAGAAACTTCACCTCGTGGAGTTCCAGGAACTCGGATTTGCCGTCGAAGCGCAATTGCCCGAGGCATGGAGCGCAGAGCAAAAAGAGGCGCTTCTCGACGCGTTCATCGACTTGATCGAAACGAACGGCATGCTCGCGGCCGCCTCCACCAGCAGCGGCTTCGACGCGTTCGTCGTGTCCGGCGCGCCGCGCGAATCGACGACCGAAGCGCAGCGCGCCACGGTGAGCGCGTGGCTCGACGCTCAGAATGAGCTGACCGGGGTCGTCGTCGGCGAGCTGGTCGACGCGTGGTATCCGTCGATCGAGTGGGCGTGAGCCCAGTGGGCGCCGAGTCGCGGACCCACGCTGCAGACCGCTGACGAAGCGCTGGCGCCTTACACGGTCGCTTGATCCGGCACCGACGCAGCCAGCACCGGCGTTGCCCCAGTTCGAGCGAAATCGCGCACCAGCGCCTCCAGTTCGCGCACGACTTCACTGGTGAGATCCGCGTGGCGCACCGCTGACTCAACGTTCGTCACGGTTTGATCGAGTTTGCTCGGTGACATGGCTGCTTCCCGTCTATTCGTGCTGCATGTTCTGAAACCTGACCGGGACCCAATGCGTGTCCCTGTCCGGTCTATCGTCAGCCCGGGCGGCCGGGTTCATGCGGACATATCCTGGCTACCGGTGCGCCGTCTCCCAGCCGATAGTCGTTCGCTGGACCCTGCACCTGCACTTGAAAACCCCTCCCGCCCCCTGCATGTAGCACCCTCATTCACTCGAGGATGCCAATCGTGGGACGCCGTCCTTCTTTCATCGATGACCTCGAGCGCGACCTGTCCGGCACCGGTGCCGGAAGCACCGCGCCCGCGGCCGCACACGACGCCGCTTTGCTCGACGCGTATTCACGCACCGTGATCGGTGCGCTCGAGCGCGTGCAGCCGGCTGTCGCCTTCATTGCCGTCGAGCGCCGGACGCGCGAGTCCGCAGGCCGCTCCGCGCCGGGTGGCACCGGCTCGGGCTTTCTCTTTACCCCCGATGGTTACCTGCTCACGAACAGCCACGTCGTCCACGGCGCGAGCGCATTGCGCGTCACGCTCGCGGACGGCTCGACCTACGAGGCGAGCATCGTCGGCGACGATCCGGGCAGCGATCTCGCGGTACTGCGCATCGGCTCGGCCGAGGCGCTGCCGCACGCTACGCTTGGCGACTCGGCGGGGCTGCGCGTCGGCCAGATCGCGATCGCGGTCGGCAGTCCGCTCGGGCTCGCGCAGACCGTGACGACCGGCGTCGTGTCGGCGCTCGGCCGCTCGTTGCGCTCGACCTCGGGGCGCCTGATCCACGATGTGATCCAGACCGATGCCGCGCTCAACCCTGGCAATTCGGGCGGCCCGCTCGTCGATTCGGCGGGCCAGGTGATCGGCGTGAACACAGCGATCATTCCGGGTGCGCAGGCGATCTGCTTCGCGACGGCCATCGATACGGCCAAATGGGTCATCAGCCAGCTTTTCATGCACGGACGTGTACGGCGCGCCTATATCGGCGTAGCGGGCACGACGGTGCCGATCGCGCGCAAGGTCGAGCGCTTCTTCGGGTTGGGCGCGGCGAGCGGCGTGCGCGTCATGGAGGTCGTCAAAGGCAGCCCGGCGGCGTTGGCGGGCTTGCGTGTCGACGACACGATCGTGACCGTCGACGGTCTGCCGGTCGATGGCGTGGACACGCTGCAGCGTGTGCTCGATTCGTCGCGGATCGATCGTGTGGTCGAGATCGAGGTCGTGCGCCTCACGCGCAAGCTCACTTTGAGCGTGACGCCGAGCGAGCAAACGGCCTGAAACTCGACTTGATTGGCATGCCTGATTATGATGCGCGGGCGGTCTTCAGTTGACCGCCCGTCCTTGCGTCTCGCGCTCCGCCAGCTCCAGCAGGTTGCCGAGCGAGCCATGCAGCTCGCGCACGCTTTGCAACGGCAGGGCGAAGGCGAGCCAGCCGAAACGCGGATGGCGAATCTGCAGCAGCACGCCATCGACGAACGCTTCGGGCGCGATCCACCAGCGTGGATCGATCTGGGCCTCGACGGGCTCGCCGGGCAACGGGTCGCGCAGCCGCACCGGCGGCTGCAGGCGCTCGCGCATCAGGCCGAGCGCGGCGATGAGTTGATCGACCAGATCGGCGCTCGTGCCGTCCAGGCGCAGATTTTCGACTTTCTCGATCAGGGAGGGGCTCGCCAGCTTTGTCATGCCTTGATACTCGTCGCATCGGGTGAACGATCGTAGCGCGGCCCACGGTGGAAAACGGGTGCAGGGTCATTGCAACGCTTGCCGCGTTGACTCACGCGAAAAGGTCCGGGGAAAGGATGGATGGCCACTGCCGCAGCGGCGCGTTTTACAGAACAGAGAAGGGTGAAAGACGACGCGCGAATGCGCCTCGCCTACTTGCGATCAACGAACGTGGACGCACCATCGCGCCGCTCATGCTGACCGTCCCGGCGTGCGCCTGCACGCAGGAAACTGAGGGCGATGGACAACGCCAGCAGCGCCAAAAGCGACAGCAGGTATTGCATCAAGGAGAACTCGTCGAGCACGAGCGCCTCCCTTCTTCATCGTCGAATCCGCGCCTGGCGCGGCAACCAGCACCCGTCAGTGGTGCAGGATGCTGCGCAGCGGATGACGCCAGTCGATATGGTGCTCGCTCGCTTCAGCGCGCTGCCGATGTTCCTCGATGATCTCGTCCGAGAACAGGAACACGACAATCAGCAGGGGCAAAACGAGGAAGGCGCCAAGAATTACGTGTTCAATCACGATTTCCTCCTGGTAGTCAAGGATTCGCTGCTCCATTGTAGTCGCCAAGCGACAGATTGTGCACTGTGGGCGAACACCTACTAACGAGACGGCGATCCGATTGAGGCTCTTCCTCTCAAGCAAGGCGCGCGCCCGGCGCCGAAACTCGCTCCCCATTATCAAAGCCCGTTCTCAGAGCTATCGCGGCATGCGGCGAGCGCGATGCGGTTCGCGACTGACAATGCATTTTCGGTAGCGAATCTGCGCAAGCTTTACTTGATGATGGACCGCTCGAAAACGTCGTCGATGCGTGTGGTCGAGAAACACGCGCGCCCGGCAAGCGCGCTCCAGCCTTGCCAGCCAGTCAGGCGTCGTTCACGCCGCGGCCTTCTTCCACGCTGCGGCGAACACCCCGGCGCCGATCAACAGCGAGCCGCCCGTGCGGTTCACGATGCGCTGCACGCGCGGGCTCTTCACCGCCTTGCGTGCCGCCGCGGCGACGAGCGCGTAGCAAAACGCGTTGAGCGTCGCGAGCGTGATGAAGGTGGCCTCGAAGATCACGATCTGCGGCACGAGGCGCAGATGCGGATCCATGAACTGGGGCACGAAGGCCACGAAGAAAATGATGCTCTTCGGATTGAGCGCCGTGACCGCGTAGGCGTGGGCGAAGATGCGCCCCGTGCGCGTTTCGCTGGTGTCGGGCGCCTCGGCGCTCGTGACGGGCGCGCGCCACAGCTTGACGCCGAGATACACGAGATACGCCGCGCCGACCCACTTGAGCACCGAAAAGAGCGCCGCCGAGGCGGCCAGCACGACGCCGAGTCCGAGCATCGAAGCCGTCATGGCGGTGAGATCGCCGAGCGCGACGCCGGCGGTGGTCGCGAACGCATAGCGCCGGCCATGTCCGAGCGCATACGAAATCACCAGCAAAACCGTGGGTCCGGGAATTGCGACGAGGATCGCAGAAGCAATCGCGAAGGGCAGCCAGTGGGCAAGGGTCATGGGGTGTCTCCTGAAGGAGCTCCGATTTATCCATGAACTGGCGTGCCGTGCAAGTTTCACGGTGCCTCGCGCAACTGATGGAACGACCGCCGTGTTCCGCTCGCGCATCGGGTTGTCGGCTGGATGGCCCTGGCATCCTTTTTATTCTGCAGCACCGTCGTTATTCGCCCGTTTGCGCATCCACGACGACATGACTTTATGTGCGCCGCGTCAAACGCCATTAACGCTATTAACAACGCTTGAATTGCCTGTGGATGTAAACCCGCATTTTCAGCAAGGCTTGATGGACAAGGCTCTGCAGCGGGCGACAGCCCCGTGGCGCCTGGGCCGCGAGGGCGTTGCGTGCAGGCCGCGCGCAAGTGCATGTGTACGGCAATTCGCCGCTGTTGCAAGCGCACATAAGTCGTTCTTGCAGTCTTTTCGGCGTCCTCTATGTTGTGAGATGTGGCTAAATCGTTGAAGTTAAATGCATAGCTAAATTTGAGTAAAACCAGCAGGAGGCAAACATGAAAATGCTATCCAGTATGGTCATTGCGCTGGCGGGGTTCGTGAGTGTCGCGACCGTCCAGGCAGAGGATGCCGTCGTCCATGCGCAACAGACGGTGCAATTCAAGGCAGGCTCGTATGGATGCGTGTCGAAGGACAAGCTCGATGCGGTGAGTTCGCACGAAAAAGCCGGCGAGCAGCAGCAGATGCAGGAATATTTCTCGGGATTCCAGTGCCTGTCGACGCCGGAGAATCAGTCGTTTCGGGTAGTGCGCGTGGTCGGACACGATGTCGAGTTCGTCAACGCGTCCAACGCCGATCAAGAAGGCCTCTGGACCAGCGACCGCTTCATCAAGCAGTAACTGAACGGCACGCGTAGCCCAAGCCGGGCCGGCGCGCACGCCGGCTCCGCGGGCTTTCGCGGGCGTCAGGGGGCCGCCGCACGATCGCAGGCGCATCCAGCCCTTCACGCCGACGGCGCTTTGGCAGCGTAGATGCGCACACCGCATCCCTCCAGCGCGTCACATCGACTCCCGCAAACTTCGCTATCATCTGCGCTTTCCTGTCCGCAGCACGCCATTCGCGTGCGCGACGCCTCCTGACCGGCGCTGTGCGCCGGTCCGACCCTGCCGGCCATCGAAGCCGGCCAATCCACGAATCTGCACGCGGCCCGCTTGTTGGCGGCCGCTGGAAACCGCATGGCGCTCAAATCGACGATTTACAAGGCTGAACTCCAGATTGCCGACATGGACCGGCACCATTACGGCGATCATTCGCTCACCATCGCCCGCCATCCGTCGGAGACCGACGAGCGGATGATGGTGCGCATCGCCGCGTACGCGCTCTTCGCGACCGAGCGGCTCGAGTTCTGCAAGGGACTGTCCGATGTGGACGAGCCGGATCTCTGGTGCAAGGACCTCACGGGCGCCATCGAGACGTGGATCGAAGTCGGCCAGCCCGACGAGCGCCGCATCGCGAAGGCGAGCGGCCGCGCCAACGAGGTCATCGTGATCGCCTACGGCGGACGCACCTCCGATATCTGGTGGCAGGGCGTGCGCAGCAAGGTCGAGCGGCTGCGCAACGTGACGGTCTGGTCGCTGGGTGACGGCGTCGCAGCCTCGCTCAGCGCGCTCGCGGAACGCACCATGCGGCTCCAGTGCACGGTGCAGGACGGTTCGGCGTGGCTCGGCAACACGTCGACCGAACCGGTCGCGATCGAATGGAGCGTGCTCAAGGCGCCCGCGAACGTCTGAGCGGGCGGGCAGAAGATCCGGAGCCGCTTCACACGGCGCGTGGCGGCCCCTTCAGTTCGACCATGTTGCCGTCGGGATCGAACAAATAGAGCGACGGACCATAACCCTGGGCCCCGTAACGCTCGACGACTTCACCTGCCTGAACGCCATGCGCCGCGAGATGCTGCCCGAGCGCCGTGGCATCGAACGGATCGATCGCGAGGCAGAGGTGATCCATGTTGCGCCCGGCGCCCGGCGAGCCGCTGTCGGGCCGATCAATCGGGCCGCCCGCGCGCACGAGGTCGATCAGCGAGCAGCCGGCGCGCAATTGCACGAGGCCCAGTTCCGGTTGTTCGCGCTCGACGGTACAGCCGAGCACCTCGCAATAAAAGCGTCGCATCGCGTCCGCGTCGCGGGTCCGCAAGACCACGTGGTCGATCCCGTGAATGGTTATCGGCATGAACGCGCCCGTCCTGGTCGAGATACAACCAGTGTAGAGAAGAGGGCGGACAATGGAGGCAAACGTGCCGCTCGCCCGGAGCATGGACGAAAAAAAGCCCGCTGCAGAGAGCGGGCTTAATCCATATCAGGAGGAGACATGGAGGAGACAGGAACCACTATACACAGCGGCCTGACGCGACGCAACAACTTTTTAAGGGAAAACCCGCAATCGAGCGATTTTGCCGCACCATGCCATGCGCGATGCATCCGACACCGGTTTTCGCCCTGATTTCACACGAATTTCATATTTTCCGGCGCCATTTTGCCGTCGTGTTTGCCGCCGATGAGACCGCAAGATCCGGCGCGTATCGGTGTCATGCTGCGGCTACGATGAAGTCCATCGAAACCGTCATACGCGAGAGTTCTGCCATGAATGCTCCGTCCTTCCTTCCGACCAGCTACGCCGCCGCGAACGACGATGAACGCTGGACCGCAATCACCCAACGCGATGCCCACGCCGATGGCGCATTTTTCTACGGCGTGCGCACGACCGGCGTGTTCTGCCGTCCGTCGTGTGCATCGCGCCTGCCACGCCGCGAAAACGTCGAATTCTTTGTCCAAGCGGAAGCCGCGCGCGCAGCGGGCTATCGCGAATGCAAGCGCTGCCAGCCAGGCGGCCTGCCGCGCGAGCTGGAAATCGTCCGCCGCGCGTGCGCTGCGCTCGATGCCGAGCCACAACAACGGCTCACACTCGCGCAACTGAGCGAGGCCGTGCATCTGAGCCCGTTCCATCTGCAACGGCTCTTCAAGCGCGTGCTGGGCGTTTCGCCGCGCCAGTACCAGGCCGCACGGCGCGGCGCCGCGCTCCGCGATGCGCTGAGCCAGGGCACCGATGTCACGCGGGCAAGCGTCGATGCAGGCTTCGGCTCGTCGTCGCGGCTTTACGAGAGCGCTGCGGGCGAACTGGGCATGGCGCCGTCCACCTGGCGGCGCAAGGGCGCCGGTCTTGCGATCCGCTACGCGAGCGCACCGACGCAACTCGGCACCGTACTCGTCGCCGCGACGGCGAAGGGCATCTGCCGGATCGCCTTCGGTGACGAGCGCGCCGAACTCGAGGCCGCGCTGCACGCCGACTTTGCCAATGCCGTGTGCAGCGAGGACAGCGCCGCGCTCGCGCCGTTCATCGCGCAGGTCCAAGCCTATCTCGACGGCCGGCGCGAACGCTTCGACTTGCCGCTCGACATCGCGCCGACGACGTTCCAGCAACGCGTGTGGGACGCGCTGCAACGCATCCCGTACGGCCAGACCCGCAGCTACACCGAGGTCGCCGAGACGCTCGGCGTGCCGAACGCGGTGCGGGCAGTGGCGAGCGCGTGCGCGTCGAACCCGGTGGCGCTCGCGATCCCGTGTCATCGCGTCGTGCAAAAGAGCGGCTCGCTGGCGGGCTATCGCTGGGGGCTGCCGCGCAAGGCCGCGCTGCTCGACGCTGAAGCGCGTGTCGCGCGCGCTCACGCGCATGCAGGCCAGCCCGTCGATGAACCCGTGCGCGCGCCCCATCGGCCGATGGACAACGACGTGAACGGACCCGCCGAGCCGACGGCCAAGCGCCCGCGCACCACGCCGATCACGCGCGAGCGCAGCGCTTGAGCGCCGGCCGTCATCAGGCCGAGGCCCCAGCCCCGGCCGCGCTCGCGGACGGCTCAGACGAGCCGACCCGCGAGCGCGCCGCTTCATCTGCAAGCGCCGCCATCGCCACGCTCGACCTGCCGTTTCGCGCCCCTTACGACTGGCCGCGCGTGCTGCGCTTCTATGCCGGGCGCGCGACGCCGGGCGTCGAGGCCGTCGCGGACGACGCCTACCGCCGCGCGATCGAATGGGCGGGCGCGAGCGGCACGCTCAGCGTGCGTCGCCATGCGCGTCGGCGTGCACTCGCGGTCACGCTCGAAGGGCCGGTCAGCGCGCACGCCGACACGCTGGCCGCGCCGATCGCGCGCATGTTCGATCTCACCGCCGACCCGGCCGCCATCGCCGCGCATCTCGGCACTGACCCGTGGCTCGCGGGGCTCGTCGAGGCGGCGCCGGGCCTGCGCGTGCCGGGCGCATGGTCGGGCTTCGAACTGGTCGTGCGCGCGATCGTCGGACAGCAGGTGAGCGTCAAGGCCGCGACGACGATCATCGGGCGGCTGGTCGAGCGCGTCGGCGTGCGCATCGAGGATCATCCCCACGAGTGCACTGCCTGGCGCTTTCCGACGCCCGCGGCGCTCGCCGCCGCCGATCTCGCGGGCATCGGCATGCCGGGCAAGCGGATCGCCGCGTTGCAGGGGTTCGCCGCGCAAGTCGCGACGGGTGCCGTGCAAGTCGAGCGCGACGCGCACGGCGCCGCCGACGACCTCGCCGGCATGCGTGCGGGCCTGCTGGCCTTGCCCGGCATCGGTCCATGGACCGTCGAATACGTGGCGATGCGCGCATGGCGCGATACCGACGCATGGCCCGCCACCGATCTCGTGCTGATGCAGTCGATCGCCGCGCGCGACCCGGCGCTCGTGCGCGCCACGCTGCAGCGCAGCCGCACCGACGCCTGGCGGCCGTGGCGTGCGTATGCCGCCATGCATCTGTGGAATGAGATCGCCGATCGCGCCGGTGGCGCGCGCGGCGGATAGATCTCGCGCGCGTCGGGCCGACGCGCGGCGCCGGCGGCGAACCCGCCGTGAACCCATCGCGAAGACCGGCCCGGACAGCCCCCGCAAACCGGCCCGGCGCCCGCCGAGCCGCGCCCGAACTGGCCTCAAGCAGGTCTTCCGACGAGATGTTAAAGTGCCCGCTACCGAAAAAATCACGCGGGCCTTGCGTGCGCTGAGCGCCATGCATGCACCGCCCGCACGAGCCCGACCGCCTCAATGCCAGACACGACCACTCTCCGTACGCCTGACGTTCTCTCGCAGCGCCTTGCCGTGCTGACTGCCGGGCCACAGCGCGATGCGCTGCTGCAAGGGCTGCGCGGCATCGAAAAAGAAAGCCTGCGCGTGACGCATGACGGCCGTCTCGCATTGAGCCCGCATGCGCCGGCACTCGGCTCGGCGCTCACGCATCCGTCGCTCACGACCGACTACTCCGAAGCGCTGATCGAAATCATCACGCCCGCCGAGCCCGACGCGTCGATCACGCTCGAACGTCTCGACGAGCTGCATCGCTACGTCTACGCCGTGCTCGCGCGCGATGGCGAAATGTTGTGGAACACGTCGATGCCCGGCCTGCTGCCCGCCACCGACGACGGCATTCCGATCGCCGACTACGGTCGCTCGAACATCGGCCGCCTGAAGCACGTGTACCGCCTCGGCCTCGCGCTGCGCTACGGCCGCACGATGCAGTGCATCGCGGGCATCCACTACAACTATTCGCTCGACGAAGAAGTGTGGCGCGTGCTGCACGCCGACCAGCAATCGACGGCCAGTCTCACCGACTATCAATCGGAGCGCTATCTCGCGCTGATCCGCAATTTCCGCCGCACGAACTGGCTGCTGATGTACCTGTTCGGCGCATCGCCCGCGCTCAATCGATGCTTCCTGCGCGAGCGCGCCCACACGCTCGAAAGCTTCGACGCGGACACGCTCTATCTGCCGTACGCGACGAGCCTGCGCATGAGCGATCTCGGCTACTCGAACACGACCGGCCAGTCCGCGCTGCGCGCTGACTACGACACGCTGAGCGGCTACCTCGAAGCGCTCGCCGATGCCGTGAGCCAGCCGTATCCGCCCTACGAGGCGATCGGCACGCATCGCGACGGCGAGTGGGTGCAGATCAACACCAACGTGCTGCAAATCGAAAACGAGTTCTACTCGACGATCCGTCCGAAGCGCGTCACCTATCCGGGCGAGCGTCCGTTGCATGCGCTCGCGGCGCGCGGCGTGCAATACGTCGAAGTGCGCTGCATGGACATCGATCCGTTCGAGCCGACCGGCATCGCGCTCGAGACGGCACGCTTTCTCGATGCGTACCTGCTCGCCTGCGCGCTCGACGACAGCCCGCTGCTGCCGGAACACGCGTACCACGAAGCCAACGAAAACTTCGGCCTCGTCACACGCGAAGGCCGCCGCCCGGGCCTCGAACTTCAGCAGGACGGCAAGGCCGTTACGCTGCAGGACTGGTCGGCGCAATTGCTCGTGAAGATCGACGCCGCGGCCGCCACGCTCGATGCACTGCGCGGCGGCGACGAGCATGCGCGCGCGGTGGCTGCGCAGCGCGCGAAGCTCGCCGACGCGTCGCTCACGCCGTCGGCGCGCGTGCTGCAGACGATGCGCGACAAGGGACAAAGCTTCCTGCAGTTCGGGCTGGCGCAAAGCGCGGCGCACGCCGCCAATTTCCTCGCCCGTCCGCTCGATGCCGCCACCACGCAGCATTTCGAAACGCTCGCGAGCGAATCCCTCAAAGAGCAGGCGCAACTCGAACGCGACGAGGTCGGTTCATTCGACGCCTTCGTCGCCGCCTATCGCGCCTACACGCTCAACCGCTTCAGCGTCTAGATCCGGCGCGCCCGGGCATCCGGCTTGCTCGCCTCGACTGTGCGCGAGGCGGGCCCGCACAGCACAATCGAACAACACCACGTATGCGCGGCTGCGAGGCGCGGCACGCGCGTCATTCCGGGAGGAACCCTGCCATGAAACGAATCCTGCTCATCCTGATGTGCGCGCTGGCTGCAGGCTGCGCGACGCACGGGCAGGTCAACCCGGACGTCATGCAGACGGCGACGGCGCCGCTCACCTGTTCGGACAAGACCCAATGCGACCTGTGGTGGCAGCGCGCGCAAGACTGGGTACGCAGTCATTCGACCTACGAAGTGCAGACCGTCACCGACTCGTTGATCCAGACGACGGGACCGGGCGGCGGCAAGCGTGCGCTCGCCTACGAAATCACCCGCGCGCCGAACAAGGACGGGACCGCGACAATTGGCTTCGCCGCGCACTGCGACAGCTCGCTCGGCTGCAAGCCCGACCCGTGGCAAGCCGGCGCCGACTTCAAGCAATACGTGCGCACCGGCATAGGCGCGCCGGCCACTTCGCCGAGTGGCGACGACACCGCGCAAGGCACGCCAGCCACGCATCCGGCAACGCCTTGACGCGTCCATGCCACGCGCGCGGGTGCAACGCCCGCGCGTTGAATTAAGCAAAGTCCTATTGAAGGGTAGGGGACGGGGCCCGTATTGTGGCCCTGCTTCAGGAAGCTCCCTGATAGCTTCTTCGTCATCCTTACTCTTCGACAATCATGAAAATGCGACTTCTGGCTGCCAGCACTGTGGCTGCCCTGACCATTGTCGCCACCGGCTGCACAGCGTCGGGGCCGCTCCACAATCTCGATATCGTGACGCTCGCGAACGGTACGCAGGCGTATCGCGTGCAGTGTCAGGGCTTGCTCGAAACGTCCAAGACCTGCATGGCGTGGGTCAACAAGATCTGCGCCGACAAGCAGCCGCTGCGCGTCTCATCGACGGATCGCGCCGCCTCGGGCTTCACCGCCGAGAACGATCCGCGTGAAATCATCTTCATCTGCTCGGCGCCACCGCCGCCGATGGTGGAGACGCCGCCTCCGTCAACAGCGGTCGAGCCCGTGCTCACGCCGCGCACGATCACGCTGAACGCCGACACCAATTTCGCGTTCGACAAGGCGGATCTCACGGACGCGGGGCGCAGCGAACTCGACCGCCTCGTCGCGACCAGCGAAGGCGCGACCATCGGCACGGTCGCGATCGACGGTCACACGGACTCCGTGGGTTCGAAGTCGTACAACGACAAGCTGTCGTTGCGGCGCGCACGCGCCGTGCAAGGCTATCTGCAGCAACACGGCCTGCGCGTGCAGAACTACGAAGTGCACGGCTTCGGCTACTCGCGGCCCGCGGCATCCAACGCCACGGCCGAGGGTCGTGCGAAGAACCGTCGCGTCGAGATCAGCACGAGCAACATCACGCTCACGCCGCGCTGAGCCGCGCGTTCGGCGCAAAGGCAGGAACGCAAAGGGCACGCGTCGAGCGTGCCCTTTGTGCATTTCGAGTCTGTCCGAGGCCTCGTCAGTGGCCCATCGCCGCGCCGAGCCCCTTCTTAGGCTTGGTGATCCAGACGAGCGCCACGAGCACCAGAAACGCGACGCACGAAACGCGGAAGAAGTCGTTGGTGGCCATCATGTAGCCCTGCGAAGTGACCACCTCGTTCAGTTGCGCGGTCAAGCCCTGTCCCGCGATGCCGAGATTGCCGAGCGCATCGGTGTACGCGTTGGTGTTCTGCGAATACTGGCTCACCGATTCGGTCAACACGGCGTGGTGGTAGATCGCATCGTCCTCCCAGAACGTCGTGCTGACCGCTGTGCCGATCGCCCCCGAGAGCGTGCGCAGAAAGTTCGACAGACCCGCTGCGCTCGCGAGCCGGTCGTCGGTGATGCTCGACAGCGTGATGGTCGTCATCGGCACGAAGAAGCACGCCACGCCGACGCCCTGCAGGATCCGCGGCAGGATCAAGTGGTTGAACGGTACGTCGAGCGTGAACGTCGAGTTCCAGAACGACACGAACGCGAACACGGCGAACGCGAGGCTCGCGACCATGCGCAAGTCGAGGCGATGCAGATTGCGCCCGATCAACGGCGAGAGGATCAGCGCGAGCAGGCCGACGGGCGCGGTCGCGAGGCCCGCGAGTCCGGGCGTGTAGCCCATCACGGTCTGCAGCCAGAGCGGGAAGATCACCACCGAGCCGAAGAACGCCATATAGCCGAACGAGATGATCAACGCGCCGAGCGCAAAGTTGCGGTCCTTGAACAGCGACAAATCGATGACCGGTTCTTTTTCGGTGGCCTCCCACGCGATCAGGAACGCCAGCGACACCGCCGCGGTGATCGCGAGCCCCACGATGAAGCTCGAATTGAACCAGTCACGGTCCTTGCCGAGGTCGAGCATCATCTGCAGGCACGACACGCCGATCACGAGCAGGGCGAGCCCGACCGCGTCGATGCGCTGGGTGGTCGTCTTCGTCTCCCGGCCGCGCAGCAGGATCATCGCGCTGATGCCCGAGAAGATGCCGATCGGCACGTTGATGTAGAAGATCCACGGCCACGTGTAGTTGTCGGTGATCCAGCCGCCCAGCACGGGACCGAAGATCGGCGCGACGATCACGGTCATCGCCCACAGGCCGAGCGCAAGGCCGCGCTTGGCGGGCGGATACGAGCGCAGCAGGATGGTCTGCGAGAGCGGCACCATCGGCCCGGAAACAAGGCCCTGGATCAGCCGGAACGCGATCAGCGTCTCGAAGTTCGAAGCGAACCCGCACGCGGCCGAGGCAATCGAGAACAACATCACCGACAGCGTGAAGAGCCGCACCTCGCCGACGCGCCGCGCGAGCCAGCCCGTGAGCGGCACGGCGATCGCCGAGGCTACCGAGTACGACGAGATCACCCACGTACCTTCGCTGTTGGCAACGCCGAGGCTGCCCGAGATCGTCGGCACCGCAACGTTGGCAATCGACGTATCGAGCACTTCCATGAAGGTGCCGAACGCAAGGCCAACGGTGAGCAGCGCGAGCTTGCCGCCGGTAAACGGGGCAGGGTCGGCCGCGGGCTGCGTGGTCACAGTGGCATCCATGACGGGTTCCTTTTCGGTGAGACCTTGCCACGGCACGAAACTGGTGCGCTTCGGCGCGCCCATGTTGCATGCCATTGCATTCTCTGCCTCGGCAGATATTAGCCGTTAAAAATCGGTCTCGCCCGTGTTGTTCGGGCAGACCGCGTCCAGTTCATTCGGTGGCCGGCTTGTCGGCACCACAACGCGTCTCGGCACCCGGCTCGTTCGCGATGAAGCGCTGCAGTAGCTGTACGAGCATCGTCACCTCGTCGCCGCTGAAGCCGTGCAGCTGTTGCGTCACCACCGACGAAATCAGCGCGGGCAGCTGCTGCGCAGCCTCTTCGCCGCGCGGCGTAAGGGCCAGTTCGATCACTCGCCGGTCGGCGCTGCTGCGCGTGCGCACGAGAAACGCCTTCTTCTCCAGCCGGTCCAGCATGCGGGTCATCGACCCGCTGTCGCACGACGTCGCCCGCGACAACTCATAAGGCGTACGCGCCGAGCCGTACCAGAGCAGCAGGATCACGCCGATCTGCGACGAAGTCAGGCCGAGCGGCGCGACCGCGCGATCCATCCGCGTGGCCAGCACGTTGCGGGCGGTCGAAAGGTAATAGCCGAGGCTCGGTTCGACGCCCGCCTTGCCCGTCAGGTAACGCTCGTGATCCATGTGAAGGCCGGTGAGGACTGCGGGAAACGTCCTGAATTTTATCTGCCCAGGCAGCGAAGTCAATCTCGCAATTTCGGTCAGGGCAAAAGTTCGCCACTGCGACAAAAAAACAACAACAGCGTCGATCACCCGGTTACGGAGGTTGCCATTTACTTGCATAGTCAATAATATGACAGGCAATCAATCACGCGGCACGTTCGTCGCGTCACCGGCTCCGCCACCACCATGCCGTACCTGAAAAACGCCCTCGGCGGCCTTGGCCGCTCCGTCACCGATACTGCCCGCCAGGCATTTGGCCACGCCGATGCCCCGGGGCGCTGGCGCAAGCTCGCGCTCTATGCGGCGGTGTTTGCGTTGCCGGGTGGCTCGCTCGCGGTGCTGCTGTTCATGTGGGCCGGGCGGCGTCGCGCCAGGGCAACTGCCACGACGCAGGCCGTCGTGGCCGCACTGCCTTCGCTGCCGCCGTGCGCGCCGGCGCGCGCCGCCTGCCGCGCCTCGCAGGCGTGCGAAACGGCGCGCGTCCCTGCTCCGGCGCTCGCAGCACTGCCCACGCTCAAGGCCATCGACGCACTGCGGCGCTGGCGCCGTAACGACGCGTAATCGACGCGTCTCGCCCGGTAACACACCGGGCGCCTTCCTCACAGTACCCTTACGGATTCCGCGCGCCGCGCAATGCGTGCGCTACCATTGCGCCCATCGCCGGCTTGAGCGCCCTATGCGCGCGTTCGCATCGACAGGAATCCTTGCATGCTGTTTCACCGAATCACGCGTCTGAATGAATCCCGTGTTCGCCGGCCGCGCCTCGCCGCGCTTGGCGTTGCCGCGCTATTGACGTTTCAGCTCGCCGGTTGTGCGGTCGGGCCCGACTACCACCGGCCCGAAGCGGCGACGCCGGCCTCCTACAAGGAAGCGCCCGAGGGCTGGAAGTTCGCGCAGCCCGCCGATGGGCAGGATCGCGGCGCGTGGTGGACGATCTATGACGACGCCCAGCTGAACGCGCTCGAAGACCAGCTCAACCAGAGCAATCAGACCGTGGCGCAATACGCCGCCGCGTATCGCCAGGCACGCGCGCTCGTCGGCGAGGCGCGCGCGGCTTACTTCCCAGTCATCAGCGGCTCGGCCAGCGCCTCGCGCTCGCGCACGCCGTTGCGCTCGGGCAGCTCGAGCAACAGCACGTCCGCTGGCGCGATCGGCAACAGTTTCGACCTGTCGCTCGATGCGTCGTGGGAACCCGATCTGTGGGGCAAGGTGAGCCGCACCGTGAGCGCCCAGGAAGCGGGTCAGCAGGGCGCGGCGGCGGACCTCGCGAATGCGCGCCTGTCGGCGCAGGGCACACTCGCGCAGACGTACTTCACGCTGCGCTCGCTCGACGCACAGCAAAAGCTGCTCGACGACACCGTGCTCGCCTACCAGAAGTCGCTGCAGCTCACGCAGAACCGCTACGCACAAGGCGTCGCGGGCCGCGCCGACGTGATCCAGGCGCAAACGCAGCTGCAATCGGCGCAGGCCTCGGCCATCGACAACGGCGTCGCGCGCGCGCAAAACGAGCATGCGATCGCCGTGCTGGTCGGCCAGCCCGCCTCGACGTTCTCGATTCCGGCTGTGCCGCTCGACGCGACCCCGCCCACCGTGCCGGTCGCGATGCCCTCGGCGCTGCTCGAACGGCGGCCCGACATCGCGTCGGCGGAGCGCAAGGCGGCGGCGGCGAACGAGCAGATCGGCGTCGCCATTTCCGCGTATTTCCCGTCGCTCACACTGTCGGCGAGCGGCGGTTTCGAAAGCTCGGTGCTCTCGCAATTGCTGTCGATGCCGTCGCGCTTCTGGACCCTCGGGCCATCGCTCGCGGGGACGATTTTCGATGCCGGCCTGCGCCACGCGCAGACCGATGCCGCGCGCGCGGCCTACGACCAGCAGGTCGCCGCCTATCGCCAGACCGTGCTCGCCGCGTTCCAGGACGTCGAGGACAATCTGGCATCGCAGCGCATCCTCGCGCAGGAAGTCGTGGTCCAGAAACAGGCGGTCGATTCGGCGCAGCACGCGCTCGACATCATCACCAACGAGTACAAGGCCGGCACCACCGACTATCTGAGCGTGCTGAGCGCCCAGGCGACCGCGTTCTCCACCCAGCAGAAGCTCGCCAATCTCGCCGGCCAGCGCATGGTGTCGTCGGTCGGACTCGTGAAGGCGCTCGGCGGCGGCTGGGACGTCACGCAGATGGATCGCGAGACGGGCGAAGTCGCTGCGCCTGCCCCCACGCCGGCTTCGGCGGCCGGGCAGGGCGGAGCGCCCCGCGCGTAACGGGCGGAAGCGCACGCGTCTCCCGCAGCGGTCGGGCAGCCGCTCCAGAAGGGCAGTCCCTCAGCGTGCGAACGTCAGCGCCACCGTCCCGGGACCGGTCGGCCGGCCGAGCAGGTTGAGCAGGCCGGCGAGATTCTCGCGCTGATCGGGCGTCGAGCTCGCGGTGCCCATGAACGAGGTCGAGGTCCGCGACACGGCGCCGTGCCCGCTCAGCAAGAGCGGGCCTTTGAGCGTGCTCAGATCGAGCGTCGACTGCGCGCCCTGCGCCTCGATCACGACCTGATACGAGCCGAGCGGCCGCACGAGCGACACGCGCGAACTCATGCCCGCGAGCGTCACGGTGAGGCGCCCGAAGGTCTGCTCGCCGAAATTGCGCCACGTAGTCCACGCGAGCCGCACGTCGCCATCGACGTCGAGGGTATTGAACGGCGCACCGAGCCCGGTGAGCAGCGACGCCGGCACCGCGATCGCGCCCGGCGACACCGTCGCGCCGCGCAGCGTCGCATCGACGCTCACAGGGTCGGGCATCGCCTCGGTCTGGCGCATCACCATGCTCACGCGTGCGGCGAACAGCGGCCAGAAGGCCGTGCGCCACTCGATACGGCCAGGCAGCAGGGTCGCCCCCGTCGTGTCCGCGCCGGCGGCCAGCATCAGCGAAGCCGAGCCGCGCCAGAGCGACCCCTCGGGCTCGACGAAATTCACATGACCCTGCGTGGCGCGCGCGAACAGCGGCACGATCCAGGCGGCCGGCAGCATGGTGAGCAGCACGCTGCCGCTCGCGAGCACAGCCACCGCGAGCCAGGGCAGCGCCGCGCGCACGCGCCGTGAAAACAACGTCATGCGCAATTCCTCTCCGATACCTTCATGCGAGCCCCTTCAATGCGCGCTCGACGGCTGCAGCGATGCGTTCAGATCGACCTGGCCGTCGGGCTTGAGCGCGCTCATGTGGGCCTCGACGACCTGGACCTTGAACTGCCTGCGCGCATCGTTGAGCCAGACGGCCCATGCGGGAAACGACGCATTCTTGATCTGCAGCTGCACCGTGGAACCGATCAGCTGCACCTGCGCACCCATGATGCCGTGGTCGTTCAGCGAAGCCACGAGCGCATCGCGCAGCGCCGCTCCGCCCGGAGCCACGCTAGCGGCGGCGCCGGCGAGCATGCGCGCCTCGTTGGCCTCGGCGCTCATCTGCGCGAGGTCGCGCTGCATCGCGGGCAGGCTCTCGCGCAGCCGCGCGCGGCCATCGCTCGCGGGCGCCCATAGCACCGACCAGCCGATCACCACGGCAAGCACCGCGCCGCCCCAGCTCAACAGCATTTTTTCGCGCGGCGTGCGCGCCTCCCAGAATTCGGCCCACGCCTCGGTCAAGCCATTTGTCTTCACGATGCGCTCCTGATGGTCCATTTGCCGCTGCTGCTGTCGGCCGCTCCGGCAAGGCCGTTGCGCGCGAGGCGCTGGCCGAGGCCGGCATCGACCGTGATGCCGGGCTTGAAGGTCACGTCGAGCCGGCGATCGTGGTAATCGAGCGCGGCGATGCCGTTCAACGGCACCGGTCCGAGCGAGCGAGCGAGGCCGTCGGAGAGCGCGAGGAAATCGTCGCGCGAGGGCTCGCCCGCGGCGACGCGCAGCAACTGCAGCTGGCGCGCCATCTGGCCGGCCGGATCGAGCACGACGGTCGTCTTCGGGAAGGTGTTGAGCAGCGTCTCGGTCATCTGCGCGTTGATGGCGTCGCGCTCGCGCGCCATCATCAGCCATTGCACATTGGCGCCGATCACCGCGATCACGATCGATACCGCCACGAGAGCGAGCGGCACGCGCAAGCGGCGCAGCATCGCGCGGTCGAGCTTCCACGGCTGGATGACGAACTCGAACTGGCACAGGTCGAAGCGGCAGTCGAGCGCACGCCGAGCAAGCGTCTCGAACGGCAGTGCGTGGGCGTTCGCCAGCGTGACGCCAGCCGGCGCGCCGCCCGGCACGCCCGTCAGGACATAGAGCGTGACCGGCGCATCGCCCGCGAGCGCGGCGACCGTCGCGGCCACGCTTTCGACCGGCACGGCCAGTCCTTCGGCCGAGGCACCGCGCACGATTGCCAGCTCGACCGGCGCGTTCACGCGCATCGCGTCGAGCGAGGGCGCAGCGCCCACCAGCAGCTCGGGCGCCGTCTGCATCGCCGGGCCGAAAACGCAGGCGACCACGGGCTGCGCCGCCACCGCCAGCGAGGCGTCGGCGACCGGCTCGGCCGCGATCGGCTCCGGCACGGCCTGCGGCAGGCAGCGCGTCACCGGCACCGCGCGCAGATTGCGGTGGCCCGCCGCCGTGAAGCCATCGACGATGAAGCGGAACCAGCCACGATCGATCGCGGCGACGACCTGGCGTCCATCGGCGAGCGGCTGCGCATCGAGCGCCAGGTGGCAGCTTTGCGCGTCCTGGATCAGATGATCCTCGATGACGTTGGGCAGCGCCTGGCGCAGCCGCGGCCCCTTGAGCGGCGGCACGCTGGTCGAGACCATGAGCAGGTCGCGCGCGGCGATGAGCAGCACCGTCGACGACGCGCGCGGCAACAGCGCGAGCGACGCGCGCCCTTCGCGCTGCGTGCGGCCCGTCTTGTCGAGCAGCAGGAAGGGCAGTTCCGGCCACTGCCATTCCTGCGAGGTCACCGTCGGGTCCCGCGACGGCATCATGACGATCAGGGTGGTCACACGCACCTCTTGGCAATGTTGATCTGGTTCACAGTTGGTCCCGCACGTACACGATACGCGTCGTGTGCGTCAGCGGATCGCGCCACACGAGCGTGGTGCGATCGAGTTCGGCACGCTCGTGTTCGACGCGTCCATGAATGAAAAAATAGCTCGTCGTGACATCGAACAGCGACACATCGAGCGACGGGTTCTGCACGCCCGCGCCGGTCAGCGCCAGGGTCACGTCCGAGAGATTGTGGAAGAACACGGTCTGGCGGCGCGACACGAAGGTCTGCGCGTTCACGAGGCTCATGCCCGGCACGACCGCCGCGATCACCTCGGGGGGCGCCGTGTTCATGTTCACGGCCGTGACGGTCGGCAGCACGGTGACGAACGGGCGCAGCCTGGCGATGATGTCGGGCGTGAAGCCGGGGATGTCGAGCAGCGACTCGATGTGGGTCATCATGAGCGGCGCGACCGGCGAGGATTTGTCGTCGGTGTCGTCGAGGCCCGGATTGTCGGTGAAAGTGCCGCCGCCGATTGCGCCGCCCGCGGCCGTCTGCGGCGTCACGCCCGAGGCGGGCGTGCCCGCGCCCGCGCTCGTGTTCTGGAAGCGCGTCGCCGAATGGGCGAGGCCGGCGCGCACGTAGAGCGCCGTTTTCTTCGCGAGCTGTCCGTCGATGCCGAGCAGTTGCAACAGACGCGCGAACGCCACCAGTTCGGTCGTGTTCACCTGCAGCGCGCCGGGCGCCGGGGTGGCGACCAGATTGCGCAGGTTGAAGCGCGCCTGGGCGTCCTCGATCGAGCCGGACAGGAAGGTCGAAGCGCCTTGTTCTGCGCGCACGTCGCCGATCTGGCCGAGGAAGTCGGTGAGGCGCGTGCGCGCGATCGGCATACCCCAGACGCCGCCCAGATACGTGACGCCCGCCGACGAATCCGCCTCCGAGCGCAGCACGAGACGGGTCCAGTCGAGCGCGGCGCGCGCGACCCACTGCGCCTGCGCAAGCAGCCGCTGGTTCTCGATGCGGCGCACCTGAACCTGCTGGCGCCACAGCATCCCCGAGACGAGGATCGCCGAGAGCGCCACGACCAGCAGCGCACTGATGATCGCCACGCCGCGCTGGCGGCGCGGCGTGCGATGACAGCGATGGGAGCGGCGGGCAGTTCGCATCGTCATTCCCCCACCAGGAAAACACGGATGACCGGGTGCGCGAGCGTGGTGGCGCCAATGCTCACCTCGAGGCCGGTCACCGCGCGCGGCAGCGGCGCGTTGCCGAGCTGCGGCACCTTGAGGTTGTTGTCGTTGGTGGTGATCGCGCCTTGCACCGCGTCCATCTGCGTGGTCCAGCCGTTCGGCGGCACATAGAGGCGCACGCTGATCGAGCCCACGCCGCCCATCAACGGCAGCGCGCTCCACGTGTCGCCCTCGCCGGCGCCCAGCGCGCCGCGCAACTGGCTGAGATTGGCGAGCGGCGGCGACGCGTAGCGGATCACGCGGCCGTCCGACACGCGATAGCGCACCACCTGGAGACGCGGCGCGGTGCCCGGCGGCGCCGCGAACCAGCGCACGATCTGCAGGCCGTGCGAATCCATCGAGATCGCGCTGTCGCCCGCTTCGTCGTCGGAAACGGCCTGGCGCGCGTCGATGCGCAACTGGTCGAACAACTGCGCGAACACACGTTCGTCCGCCATCGAGCGCGTGATCTGGTCGCGCCCGCGCATGATCGCGTCGAGCCCGCGCCACGACAGCACGGCGATCACCGCGAGGATCGCGATGGCGACGAGCAGCTCGATCAGCGTGAAGCCACGCGCTCGGCTGCGGCGGCCGATGGCCGCGCGCTTACAGTGAACGGCGGGTTTCATTGCCGAGCACCGTGACAAGTTGGGCGAGATTGCCTTCGCGGCCAGGCGTCGCCACCGTGACCTCGACGCGCCGGAACACCGGATTGGGCGTTGCGCTCACGTGCTGCGTGCAGACGAGCGCCAGATTGCCTTGCGAACAGTCGAAGCTCTGCTCGCCGACATCGGGCCACGCGCGCGCGAGGCGCAGCCGGGCCAGCGTGTTGTCGGCGCTCCAGCCCGCGAGCAGCCGCTGATGCAGTTGCTCTTCGCTGCTCGCAAGACTGCCGACCGCGCGCAGCGAAGCCGCGAGCGCGACCGCGATGATGGCGAGCGCGACCAGTACCTCGATCATCGTGAAGCCGTGCATGGCGCGACGGCGGCGGGCAATGGGCATCGTCAGCGCACCTCGTAGCGGTCGCCGCCGGTGCCGACGATCGTCGCGTTGCCGGCTGCGGAGAACAGCGTGATTTCGACCGGCGCATCGACCGCCTCGGTGCCGAACACGACGCGCGATGCCGTGGTGTCGTTGCCGGCGCCTGGGTAGTTGATCGCCACGCCGGTCACGCCGCCTTCCCAGTTGCGCGGCCCGAGCAGGTCGTCGCGCAGCGGACGCCAGCCGTCCTCGGTGCGCACGTCGAAGCGAAAACCGCCCTCGAGCGGCTCCCACGCGATCGGCCGCGCGCGCACCTGGGCTTCGTCGCCCGCCGATTCGAACAGCAGCGCGAGGCGCTGCGCCTCTTCGTTCAGGTCGGTGCGCGGGTTGCGGTTGAGCGACAGGGCAGCGAGCGAAATCAGAAGACCTGCGATCACGAGCACCACGAGCATTTCGAGCAGCGTGAAGCCGGCCGTGCGCCGCGAGGGCGGGGCGGCGGAACGAAAGCGCGAGGGGAGGCTCATGATGCGGTGTGGCGACGACTCGGGAAAGGTGGCCGCGCGGGCGCGGCCACGATGGTGAACTACACGGCAACGCGACTACTGCCAGGAACCGACGTCGGCATCGTTGCCTTCGCCGCCGGGCTTGCCGTCGGCGCCATAGCTGAACACGTCGATCTCGCCGTGCACGCCCGGGTTCAAGTACTGATACTGGTTGCCCCACGGATCGTTCGGCAGGCGCTCCAGATAGCCACCGTCCTTCCAGTTGTTCGGCACCGGGTCGGTGGTCGGCTTTTGCACGAGCGCCTGCAAGCCCTGGTCCTGGGTCGGATAGCGGCCATTGTCGAGGCGGTAGAGCTTGAGCGCCTGCATCATCGTGCCGATGTCCTGGCGCGCGGCGACACGGCGTGCCTCATCGGGGCGGCTCATGATCTTCGGCACGATCAGCGCGGCCAGAATGCCGAGAATCGCGATCACGACCATGATTTCGATCAGCGTGAAACCGCGCTGGCGACGCTGGCGCAGCCCCTCGATTTCGGCACGGCGTTTCATCCACAATTGCATAGCTGGCTACCTCGTCGTTAATAGGTTCGTTCGCGGCCCGGGTCATCCCGGCGCGACGTTTCTGGTCCCGCCGCGCACGCGTGTTGCATGCGGCTAGCCGGACATTGTAGTGTCAGCGCGAAGGCCTTCGTAAGGCCGTCGGAATTTCACATTACTTCGTACAATGGAGCCCATGAAACCACTCCACATTCGTCTTCTGTCGCTCGCCGCGTTTGCGCTCCTATGCGCCACGCTGACGTTCTGGGTCATCACCCTGTCGACGCATCGCGCCCCGGCGCTCGCTGCGGTCGCGCGCGCGCCCGTCACGCTCGATCAGGCCGGCACGCTGTTCGGCGGCCAGCTCGCGAGCAACCCGGTGCAGGACATCCATCTGTCCGGCATCCTCGCGCTGACCCAGGGCGCCGCGGCGATCATCAGCGTCGGCGGCGAGCCGGCCAAGGCGATCTCGCTCGGCGGACCGATCGGCCAGGACTCGAAGCTCGCCGAAGTGCGCGCCCGCTCGATCGTCATCGACCGCAACGGCGTGCATTCCGAGATCTTCCTGCCCCCCAACGCCGCCGGCCCCACCATCTACGTGCGCTGAAAACCGCCTCGTGCGGGTTACTGCACGAGGTTGTTCAGCTCGATGATCGGCAGCATCACCGCCAGCACGATCACGAGCACCACGCCGCCCATCGCGAGGATCAGCAGCGGCTCCAGCAGGCTCGTGAGGAACATTGTGCGGCGCTCCAGCTCGCGGGCCTCGCCCTCGGCGGCGCGGTCGAGCATCGTCGTCACGTCGCCGGTCGCCTCGCCCGAGCGGATCAGGTGCACGAGCACCGGCGGAAACGTCTTCGTGTTGCCGAGCGCGCGCGACAGCGACGTACCCTCGCGCACCCGCACGATCGCCTCGTCGACGTTCTCGCGCATCGCGCGGTTCGAGAGCGTCTCGCCTGCCGCCTGCAGCGCGCGCAGGATCGGCACGCCCGCAGCCGTGAGAATGCCGAGCGTGCTCGCGAAGCGCACCGTGTTGTAGCCGCGCACGAGCTTGCCCACCAGCATCGCGGTGAGCACCCACTTGTCGAACGCGAGGCGCGGTCCGGGACGTGCGAGCGTCGCGCGCACGAGCCACGCGACGAGCGCCACCGTGAGCAGGATCGCCCACCACCAGTGCCGCACGAAGCCCGAGAGCGCCATCATCATGATGGTGATGAGCGGCAATTGCTGCTTCGTACTCGCGAATACGTTGACGACCTGCGGCACCACATAGCTCAACAGGAACGTGACGATGCCGAACGCGATGATCGTCACGATCGTCGGGTAGGTGAACGCGAGCACGATCTTCTGCTTGAGCGCGTTGCGCTGTTCGATATAGTCGGCGAGACGCGAGAGCACGATGCCGAGCTTGCCCGTATGTTCGCCAGCGGCGACGAGCGCCCGATAGATGTCGGGAAAGTCGCGCGGATGTTGCGACAGCGCATTGGCGAACGAATGGCCGCCCAGCACCTCGGCACGGATCGCCGCCATCAGTTCGCGGATGTAATCGCGCTCGGATTGTTCGGTGAGCACCGCGAGCGCCTCGCCGAGCGGCAGCCCCGCGACCAGCAGACTCGCGAGCTGGCGCGTGAGGATGGCCTGTTCGCGCTGTGACAGACGCCGCCCGATCGCGAGCCGCTGCTGCCGCTCGCCGCGCGTGCGCGTGCCCGCGGGCTCGACGACGAGCGGCGTGAGCCCCTGGCTGCGCAACTGCGTGCGCGCGCTGCGCGCGCTATCGGCGTCGAGCACGCCCTTTTGCGCCTTGCCCGCCGGGTCGATCGCTTCGAAACGGAATGCTGGCATGGCCGTTACGCTCCGCCGGTGACGCGCAGCACTTCCTCGAGCGATGTGGTGCCCGCTGCGAGCCAGCGCTCACCGTCCTCGCGCAGCGTGCGCATGCCCTGCGCGCGGCCGGTCGCGAAAATCTCGGCATCGGCGGCGTTGCGGTGCACGAGCGCGCGGATCGAATCGTCGATCAACAGCAGTTCGTACACGCCGCGCCGGCCCGCATAGCCCGAATGGCCGCAACGCTCGCAGCCGACCGGATGCCAGTGGCGCTGGCCGTGTTCGTCGGTGCGCTCTTCCTTGCAGGCGGGACACAGCTGGCGCACGAGCCGCTGCGCGAGCACGCCGAGCAGCGACGAGGCGAGCAGATACGGCTCGACCCCCATGTCGGTGAGACGCGTGACCGCCGAGGCGGCGTCGTTGGTGTGCAGCGTCGCGAGCACGAGGTGGCCCGTGAGCGAGGCCTGCACGGCGATCTGCGCAGTTTCGAGGTCGCGGATTTCGCCGATCATGATGATGTCGGGATCCTGCCGCAGGATCGAGCGCAGCGCGCGCGCGAAGGTCATGCCGATGCGCTCGTTCACCTGGGTCTGGCCGATGCCCGACAGGTCGTACTCGATCGGGTCCTCGACGGTCATGATGTTGCTCGTGGCCGTTTCGAGCCGCGACATCGCCGCATAGAGCGTCGTCGTCTTGCCCGAACCGGTCGGCCCCGTGACGAGCACGATGCCGTGCGGCTTGCCGATCAGCTGGTCGAACTTGCCGAGCGTGTCGGGTGCCATGCCGAGCGCGGTGAGGTTGAGCCGCTGCGCATCCTTTTCGAGCAGACGCAGCACGGCGCGCTCGCCATGTCCGGTCGGCAGCGTCGAGACGCGCACGTCGACGGGCCGGCCGCCCACGCGCAGCGTGATGCGGCCATCCTGCGGCAGACGTTTCTCGGCGATGTCGAGTTGCGCCATGATCTTGATGCGCGAAATCAGCGCGCCGTGCAGCGCCTTCTTCGGGCGCACGACGTCGCGCAGCGTGCCGTCGACGCGAAAGCGCACCACCGACGCATTCTCGAACGGTTCGATGTGGATGTCCGAGGCCTGCTCGCGCGCGGCCTGCGTGAGGAGCGCGTTGATCATGCGAATGATCGGCGCGTCGTCCTCCGACTCGAGCAGGTCCTCCACTTCGGGGATGTCCTGCATGAGGCGCGACAGGTCGACTTCGCCTTCCACCTCGCCGACCACCTGCGCAGCGCTGCCGTCCTGGCGCGCGTAGGCCTGGTTGATCGCCTGGGCGAGTTCGTCGGCGGCCACGCGCACGACCGAGATCGCGCCGAAATTGCGCGCCACTTCGGCGAGCGCGGCACTGCTGGTGCGCTCGCTCACCCAGACCTCGAGCACATCGGCGCGCTGCTGCGCGACGAGGATCTGGCCATTCCTCGCGAAGCTGTACGGCACGAGACGGGCAGCGACGGGCGAGGGCGCCTCGCGAGGCGGCTGGCCGTGCAGCTCGCTCACGGCTTGACTCCCGCGCCCGGACCCGCGTTGGGCGCGGCCGGCGCATACGGTTGCAGACCTTGCGGCGAGAGCGTCAGAGGCGGCGGCACACGCGCGGGCTGCTGCGGTTGCGGTTGTTGCAGCTGAGGCTGCGGCTGCGTCGTCTGCGGCTGCTGCGCCGGCACGGGATACGTGTTCACGGCGGGCGCGCCTTGCGGTGCGTCAGCCGGTGCACCGTCGAGCGGACCAGGCTGGCGCGTCATCCGGTTCAGGTCGAACAGATTCTGCGCGGGCACGGCGCCCTGGCTCGGTCCCGGCGGCGGCGGCGGCATGATCGGCACGTCCTTGTCGCGGATCAGATGGTTTTCCGTCTGATAGCCGTATTGCTGTTCGCGCAGGTAGTCGTAGCGGCTCATGGTGATCGACGAACTCGTCGCCTCGTCGCGCACGATCACCGGGCGCAGGAACACCATCAGGTTGCTCTTGGAGCGCGTCTTGTTCTCGGAGCGGAACAGCTGGCCGAGCCACGGGATGTCACCGAGCAGCGGCACCTTGCTCGTGCCGCCCGAGTACGAATCCTGCATGAGGCCGCCGAGCACGATGATCTCGCCATCGTCGGCGAGCACCGTCGACTGGATCGAACGCTTGTTGATCGTCACGCCACCGGGATTGTTGATGGTCGTGTTGTCGACCGTCGAATCTTCCTGGTAGATCTGCAGCTTGAGCACGCCGTTTTCGGTGATCTGCGGCTTCACGTGCAGCGTCACGCCGACATCGATACGGTCGTAGGTATTGAACGCCGTCACCGAGGTGGACGTGTTCGCGGTAGGCGTCGCGTACGAACCCGTCACGACCGGCACATTCTGGCCGACGACGATCTTCGCGTCCTGGTTATCGAGCGTGATCAGGTTCGGCGTGGACAGCACGTTCGCATCGCTCGACGTGGCGAGCGCCTGCAACAGGCCGCCGAGCCCGAACACGCTGCCGAACTTGTGCAGCAGGCCGACATTCAGACCGTTCGGCAGCAGGCCGCTCACGGTGGTCGGAATGCTCGACGAGTTGTTCGCGTAGGCGATGCCCTGAGCCGTCAAATCGACGATGCTCTGGTTACCCACGCCAAAATTCGAGCCGCCGTACAGCGCGTTGTTGCCGCCGAGCAGCGCACCTTGCCATTGAATGCCGAGATTGGCGCCCGAGTTCGCGGACAGCTCGACGATCAGCGCCTCGATGTACACCTGCGGGCGGCGCATGTCGAGCTGGTCGATCACGGCGCGCAGGTTGCGGTAGACCGGATCGGACGCGGTGATGATGAGCGAGTTGGTGGCCGGATCGGCCTGGATCATGCCGCCCGCTTCGACCTGGTCGCCGTTGTCCTTGTTGTTGAAGCCGTCGTTGTTGTTGTTGCCGTTCGAACCGCCCGTCATCGGGTTGGACAACGACGAACTCGACGAACCGCCCGGCAGCGGCGGCGTGCCGGCGGTGCCGGTCGAGGTGTTGCTGTTGTTCTGGTTGAACGAATTCGCGCTGTTGCTGCCAGCCGACGAGCTGTCGTTGCTGCCCTTGCCCATCATGCCGCGCAGCGTCTTGGCGAGCGTCACGGCATCGGCGTTGTGCAGCATCACGACGTGCATGTTGCCGGGTACGCCGGTCGGCGCGTCGAGGTCCTTGGCGAGCTGCCTGGCCGCCGCGAGGCGCGCCGCGTTCGAGGCGCGCAGCATCAGCGAGTTGGTGCGCGGGTCGGCGACCACCGACACCTTGAGCGTCGGGTCCGAACCGCCGATCGAGCCCGGATCGAGCATCTTCTGCAGTTGCGGCGCGAGGTCGAGCGCGTTGCCGTTCTTCAGCGGCACCACGACCACTTGCTGGCCGGCCGCCGAATCGATGCCGCCGATGATGGAAGCGATGCGCCGCACGTTGTCCGCGTAGTCGGTCACGACCAGCGTGTTGTTCGACGGATAGGCCGCAATCGTGTTGTTCGGCGAGATGAGCGGACGCAGCACCGGCAGCAGGTTATTGGCCGATTCGTTCTTGAGCACGAAGACTTGCGTGACGACCTGGTCGCCGCGCGCGGTCGGCGCGTTGCCGACGTAAGTCGGCACGCCCTGGAGCTTCGCGTCGGCCTCGGGCACCACCTTCAGGACACCGTGGTCCTGCACGAGCGCGAAGCCCTGCATGCGCAACGCCGACTGCAACGTCTTGAGCGCCTGGTCCTCGGGAACCGGATTCTCCGAGACCAGATTGAGCTGACCCTTCACGCGCGGGTCGACGATGATCGTTTTACCCGTTGCAGCGCCAATCGCCTTTGCGACCTGGTCAATGTCGGCGTTGACGAAATTGAGTGTTACCTGTGCCCATGCAAACTGGGCGCTGGTCAATCCGCCCACCAGCAGCGCCATGGCGATGCGGCGCAAAGCCCTACGATTTCTTCTCATGGATGTCATATTGAAGCCGTCCGCCCGCGCGGCCGGTGATACTTTGTCGCGGCGCAGCAAGCCGTCATGACGGCCTCTCTTCCGGTCGTTCCAGATGCCCCTTTCCTCGCGCGGGCACCCGTTTGGTCAAAAAAAAGCAACAGTAACAGCTTTTCATGTCGAATTCGTCACAAATACGAATTGGACGGTGATGTCCTCTAATTCCACCTAATTGTTGTAAGCATTTTGAAATAACCGATAGCAATGCGAGTGCCAAAATGAGCCCAAAATGAGCTGCAGGCATCATTTGCTCCAATTTGGCTAAGTTATGGCGGATAGCGAACTTGACGCGCTGCGGCCTGCCGGTATGATACGAGCCGTTCAGCCTGTCCGTGGCGCTTTGCAAGAGCGGGTTTTCCCCGACGAATTCCGACGCAAAGCTTCATCGACGCCGACACGTAACGGCGCCCGGCAGGCTCGATGCACTCGCCAATCTGCTTAGTGATCTTGATGAAAACGGCTTCGTCGACTGCTGGCCTGATCGTCGCGCTCAGTATCCTGGGCGCGGGCACATCGGCGCGCGCAGACTGCTTCGACGAAGCGGCCCGTTACCAGAAAGTCAATCCGCTGATCCTGCGCGCCATCGCGTGGCAGGAGTCGCATAACCGGCCCGACGCGGTGCACAGGAATGCGAACGGTTCGACCGACTACGGCGTCATGCAGATCAACTCCGTTCATCTTCCGGTGCTCTCGCAGTACGGCATTTCGAAGAACACGCTCATGGAGCCGTGCAAGAACGTCTACATCGCCGCCTGGCACCTGCGCCAGCAGATGAACAAGTACGGCAACTCGTGGGCGGCGGTCGGCGCCTACCACTCGGAAACGCCCGCGCTGCGCGACCAGTACGCGCAGCAAATCGCCGCGATCCTGCGGCAATGGCGTCTGCTGCCGCACTAAGGCCGCACTCAGGCTGCATGCCGCGCGCGGTGTGCGCCGGCCGGTTCTTTCCACTATCGCGTTCACCGAACACGTGACCAGCGCCAGCGCTCGCCATGGTGCACAATGAACGCTTGCGCCGCGTCGAGCGGCTGAGTCTCCTCCCACTTTTCCGTACTGCGATGAACCAGACGCCACTGCCCGTAACCGTACTCGCCGGGTTTCTGGGCGCGGGCAAAACCACGCTGCTCAACCACGTCCTTGCCAATCGCGCCGGCCTGCGTGTCGCCGTGATCGTCAACGATCTCGCCGCCGTCAATATCGACGCCACGCTCGTGCGCGATGCCAGCGCGCTCGCGCACGTCGAGGAGCGCCTCGTCGAGATGTCCAACGGCTGCATCTGCTGCACGCTGCGTGACGATCTGCTCACCGAGATCCGCCGGCTCGCCGACGAACAGCGCTTCGACGCGATCCTGATCGAGTCGACCGGGATTGCCGAGCCCATGCCGATCGCCGAGACCTTCACGTTCGTCACCGACGATGGGCTCACGCTCTCGGATGTCGCGCGCCTCGACACGATGATCACGGTGGTCGATGCGTTCAACTTCCTGCGCGACTACGCGTGTGCCGACGCACTCGCCGAGCGTGGCATCGCCGCAACCGATGAAGACGATCGCACGCTCGTCGAACTGCTGATCGAGCAGGTCGAATTCTGCGATGTGCTCGTCATCAACAAAGCCGATCTGGTGAGCGAGGACGATCTCGAGCGTCTGAAGCACATCCTCGCGCGTCTGAATCCGCGCGCGGTCCAGATCGTGAGCCGCTTTGGCAATGTGCCGCTGCACGAAGTGCTCGACACGAAGCGCTTCGATTTCGACGCGGCCGCCAGCGCGCCGGGCTGGCTCACCTCGCTCAACGAGCACGACCACGATCATGCGCATCATGGCGAGGCCGACGAATACGGCATCGGCAACCTGGTCTATCGCGCGCGCCGGCCGTTTCATCCCGGGCGGCTGTGGCAGTTGCTGCACGAAGAATGGCACGGCGTGTTGCGCACCAAAGGTTTCTTCTGGCTCGCGAGCCGCAACGACGTCGCCGGTTCGCTGTCACAGGCGGGCGGTGCTTGCCGTCACGGCCCGGCAGGCATGTGGTGGGCAGCCCAGCCACGCGAGAGCTGGCCCGAGGACGAGACGCTCGCCAGGGAAATCGCCGCCGAATGGCACGGCGAGCCCGACGACATGACGATCGGCGACCGTCGCCAGGAACTGGTCATGATCGGTGTCGATCTCGACAAAACGGCCTGGCAAGCGAAGCTCGATGCGTGCCTCGTCAATGACGCCGAGTACGCAGCGGGCCCTGAAGCATGGGCTCATCTCGCCGATCCATTCCCTGCCTGGGACCTCGATTTCCACGACCATGACCATGATCATGAGCACGTGTGCGATGACGATTGCGGTCACGACCATGGCCACGATCACGGAGAAGGGCAGATCGTGCATCGACACGATTGATGCGTTCGCGTAGAGGCCAATAGCAAACAGGGCGTCGACCTCGCAGTCGCCGCCCTGTTTTTTTGCGCTCCGTTACACGAACGCAGACAAAAAAATACCCGCCAGTGGCGGGTGTCAACTTATAGCTGCTGATGAATTAGCGCTTGTTGACGGCGTCCTTGAACGCCTTGCCAGCCGTGAACTTGACGGTCTTGGCTGCCGGGATCTTGATGGTCTCGCCGGTCTTCGGGTTGCGGCCCGTACGCGCTGCGCGCTTGCCCGAACCGAAGCTGCCGAAGCCGATCAACTGCACCGCGTCACCCTTCGACACGGCCTTCTTGATTACTTCGAGGAGAGTGTCCAGCGTTTCGCCGGTTTGCGCCTTGCTAGCGCCGGTTTGTCCGGCGATTGCGTCGATCAGTTCCTGTTTGTTCATTAAGGTTCCTTTCTCAGTTTAGGTTGACACGAACAGCGCGAACGCGCCGATTATACGTGCGCGTGCCGCGCCGTCGAGCAGCGACGGCTCCAGAGCACCACGGAGGTTTGCGCCGCGGCGCGCCATGGAGCGCCAGGCCGCGACAACCGTGCTGCCGCTTCGTTGGGCGGCGCTTGCTATGATAGCGCAGCGCAAACCCAATAACGACAAGGGTTTCGAAGAATTGAGGGCAAATTCTTCGCAACTCGGGGTTAAGGTCGTTTTCCGACCTGCTTCGCGATGCGAATCACGCCCGTTGAGCGTTTCCCGTTTGCGCAAGCGTTGGTTTTTGCCAACGCCGGGTGCCCGCAAAGCCAGGCCAGGCGGGCCTTTCGGGCGTTTTTCGAATACGCCTCGCGCCTTTCGCATCCCGTATGAGTTCCTCACTGATCCCCGCCGAGCTCGCTTTTCGCGACGACGGCACGCCGTTCTCGCCGCTCTATGGCGACATCTATCACAGTGCATCGGGCGCGCTCGAGCAGTCCGAATATGTGTTCCTGCACGGCAACGAACTGCCTCGACGCTGGCAGCAACGACGTGTTTTCACCGTGCTGGAGACCGGCTTCGGCATGGGCGTGAACTTCCTCGCGAGCTGGGCCGCGTGGCGCGCCGATCCATCGCGATGCGAGCGGCTGCACTTCGTCTCGATTGATAAGCATCCGTTTCGCGTAGACGATCTGCGTCGCGCGCACGACGCCATCCTCGCCGACCCATCGATGCGCGAACTCGCGCGCACGCTCGCCGACGCATGGCCGATGCTCGTGCCGGGCACTCATCGACTCGAATTCGACAGCGGCCGCGTGACACTCACGCTCGTGTTCGGCGATGCACTCGAAGCGTTGTCGAAACTCTGGCTGCGCGCAGACGCGTTCTATCTCGACGGTTTCGCGCCCGCAAGGAATCCCGAGCTATGGTCGCCGGCGATCTTCCGCTCGCTTGCCCGCGTCGCCGCTGAAGACGCAAGCTTCGCGACGTGGAGCAGTTCGGGCGAGGTCAAGCGCGCGCTCGAACAAAACGGCTTCACGTACCAGAAGATCGATGGCTTCGGCAGCAAGCGCGCGATGCTCGTCGGCCGCTTCGCGCCGCGCTGGCGCGTGCGCCGCCACGAACCGCCGCTGCCTCTGCCGCTCGCCGGCGGCGAGCGTCATGCCATCGTGATCGGCGCGGGCCTCGCCGGCTGCGCGCTCGTCGAGCGTCTTGCCGCGCGCGGCTGGCGCATCACGCTGCTCGAAAGCGAGGCGGCGCCCGCGCGTCATGCGTCGGGCAATCCGGCCGGCGTATTTCATCCGCTCATCTCACGCGATGACAGCAGCGCTTCGCGCATCACACGCAGCGGTTTTCTTTACGCGCTGCAGCGCTGGAACGCACTCGAGGCAGCCGGCCATGCGCCGGTGCGCGGCACCGGAGGACTGCTGCATCTGGCTGCCGACGCCGACGAAGCACGTTCGATCGGTGACGCGCTCGCCACGTTCGCGTATCCCCACGACTACGTGCGCGCCGTCTCGCGTGAAGAGGCGTCACGCATCGCGGGCGTTCGCGTCGCTCACGATGGCTGGTTCTATCCGCATGGCGGCTGGATCGATCCTGCCTCGCTGTGCAAGGCGCAATGTGCAGCGGCCGCGAATTTCCTCGATGCGCGCTTCGGCGTACAGGTCGAACGCATCGCGCGGATCGGCGAGCAGTGGGCCGTCTACGACACGAACGCTCGCGAGCTGGCTCGCGCGAGTGTCGTGATCTTCGCCAACGCGCGCGATGCCTCGCGCGCGGCCGGCCTCGCTCATGCGCCCACGCGCATCGTGCGCGGCCAGCTCACGGTGCTCGCACAGAGCCCGCTTGGCACGCTCAACGTGCCCGTGATCGGTGACGGCTACGCTATCCCGCTCGCGCATGGCGCGGCCCTCATCGGCGCCACCTACGAAGTCGACGACGACGATCTCGCACTACGCGCCGCCGGTCACGACGAAAACGTCGAACGCGTCGCGCACATGCTGCCCGATCTGCAAGGCAGCGAGACCCACGCCGCCAGCGGACGCGTCGCGTTTCGCTGCGTGACGAGCGACCGTATGCCCATGCTCGGACCACTCGGCGACGAGGCAGCAGCGCGCCGTGACGCGACCCGCTTGCGCGGCGCATGGCCGCTCGACCTGCCGCGCGCCGAAGGCCTGTATGGCGCGTATGCGTACGGCTCGCGTGGACTGGTGTGGTCGGCGCTCGGCGCGGAGTTGATCGCCTCGCAACTCGAAGGCGAGCCCTGGCCGCTCGAGCGCGATCTCGCCGACCATCTCGACCCCGCCCGTTTCCTGCAGCGTGCGTTGCGCCAGCAGACGCTATGAGGCGCGGGGTTATCCCCGCCTGGCTGTGGATAACTCCATGAATTGAAGGCGAAACGCTTGTGGAATCGATGTGGACGTAAACGGGGTAACTCTGCCGGCCCGCATTAACCCAAAAAGTTACTCCACGAAGTCCGTCCTCCCCACACACGCAGTGCAACCGGTTGTTCGTTCTGCAAGTCGCTGATCCGTTTCGGTAATCCCGCGTTATCCACAGGAAACGAGGCGCTTTGTTAACTGTTACTACGTATACATACGGTAAACAGTAAACCCGAGGCTAGCGCCATCGCCGGCGGCCGAACCACGCCTTCATGAATACGCTGGGGGCGACAACGCAGTGCTTCTGCATCGCGTCGTTCGTCACGCAGCAGCGGTCGTTTTTTCCGTTTTTAAATCGGGTTCACTTACGCTTTTACCGCATTGAAACGGCAACACGGCCAATACGGACAGTTGCAAAAGAGCTGTGGCACAATCGCCCTTCTTCCTGCGTCGGCTGGGGTTCAAATATGCCGACGTACCCAGGGAACAGTTGTCGCTTCACCACAATCTGAATGTTTGGGGAGGAGGCAATGTTCGTTCACCCATTGCGGGTTTGGCGCATCGCGCTTCCGCACCGACCGCCTGATGCCGCCTGCGTGGCGGCGCCATTCGTTCCCACCGTTGTCCACAGGACGCCGCATGCTGTGCGGTCCTCGACGGTCTTTCGCTTTCGCGCCATCGGCGCGTTTCGTCTGCGGCACGCCCATTGCGCAAGTCGCCACCGATGAGCCGAAGGACCAGGACTGAACCACGAATGGTGTGAACCAGACGGCCGGATCGCCGCTGAAAAAGGAGAACCCACCAAGATGAAGTCGGCGTTTTCGTTCTTCCCTGCCTGGCCTGTCCATCCGGATGCCGTGTTCTGGATCGGTATCGCGCTGCTCGCAGCGGGCTTGTGCGGAGAACTTTGCTATCGCGCGTGGCGCGTGCCGCGTATTTCCGGCTATGCGGTGATCGGTTTGATCGCCGGTTCGGCCGGCTTTGGCGTGATCGACGCCGATGTCGCCAGCGCCGCAAGACCGCTGCTCGATGTCTCGCTCGGGCTGTTGCTGTTCGAACTCGGCAGCCGGCTCGATTTGCGCTGGATCCGCCGCAATACCTGGCTGATCCTCCAGAGCCTCGCCGAAGCCACGCTCACGTTCGTGCTCGTGCTCGTCGTGCTGCTGTTCCTCAATGTCGCAGCCATGACGGCGATGGTGATCGCGGCGATCGCGATGGCGACCTCTCCTGCGATGGTGATCCAGCTCAAGACCGAATTGCGCGCCGAAGGGCAGGTGACGCAGCGACTCTTGACGCTCACCGCGCTCAACAGCATGTACGCGGTCGTGGTCGTCAAGCTCGTATCGGGCTGGCTGCATCAGGAAATCTACGGCAACGTGTTCGCCACCGTCCTGCAGCCGCTTTACCTGCTGGTCGGCTCGCTCGTGCTGGCCTGGCTGCTCGCGCGCGCGTGCACGTTTTTCTATCGGCAGTTGAGCCCACAGGACGAGCATTCGTTCGTCGCGCTGTTCGGGCTCGTGCTGCTTGCGATCGCGGTGGCGCATTTGCTCAAGCTCTCGACGATCCTGAGCCTGCTTGCCGCCGGCATCATCGTGAAGAATCTCGAAGTGCGCCCGCAACTGTGGCCGCAGCACTTCGGCACGGCAGGGTGGCTGCTCACCGTGATCCTGTTCGTGCTCACGCTCACGTCGTTCGAGTGGCACGACATCGCCGCGGGCGGTGTGGCGGCGGCGGGACTCATCGTCGCGCGCTTTATCGCCAAGCTGGCCGGCGTGCTCGCATTCGCGAAACCGAGCGGCATCGATATGAAACAAGGGGTTGCGCTCGGCTTGTCGCTCGCGCCAATGTCGGCGCTCGCGCTGCTGCTGGTCGACGATACCTACGACCTCTATCCGAACTTCGATCCGCAACTGCGCGCGGTCGTCATGTGCTCGATCGTCGTGTTGCAACTGATCGGCCCGTGGCTCGTCTATCGCTCGCTTGCACGCGTCGGTGAACGGCGCGAAGAATAGCGGCAAGCGCGCTTCACCTCAGCATTTCCGGCGCGCCGGCCGACGGCGCGCCGCGCACTTCGACACACCGCGTGCGGCGCCCGCGTGCGCCGCCGCTGAAACACAGGGGACGCCATGTCACTGGAAACCTTCATCGATTCGAAGCCGTTCACGTTCGGCATCGAACTCGAAATGCAGATCGTCAACACCCACGACTACGACCTCACCAAGGCCGGCAGCGATCTGATGCGGCTCATCAAGGACGAGAAGATTCCGGGCAACATCACGCCCGAAATCACCGAGAGCATGATCGAGCTGTCGACCGGCATCTGCGAGACCCATGAGCAGGCGGTCGCCGATCTGCGCAAGATCCGCGACACGCTCGTCTCGGCCGCCGACCATCTGAACGTCGGCCTGTGCGGCGGCGGCACGCACGCGTTCCAGCAGTGGAGCGAGCGGCGTATCGTCGATACGCCGCGCTTCCAGTACCTGTCCGAACTCTATGGCTACCTCGCCAAGCAGTTCACGGTGTTCGGCCAGCACGTGCACATCGGCTGTCCCGATGCGGACAGCGCGCTCTTTTTGCTGCATTCGCTCTCGCGCTATATCCCGCACTTCATCGCGTTGTCGGCTTCGTCGCCGTACGTGCAGGGCGTCGATACCGGGTTTCACTCGGCGCGTCTGAACTCGGTTTTCGCGTTTCCGCTGTCGGGCAGGGCGCCCTTCGAGCTGACGTGGGACGGCTTCAAGGAGTATTTCTCGAAGATGGTGCACACGGGCGTCGTCAACAGCATGAAAGATTTCTACTGGGACATTCGCCCGAAGCCCGGTTTCGGCACCATCGAGGTCCGGGTCATGGATACGCCGCTGTCGGTCGAGCGGGCGGCCGCGGTCGCGTGCTATATCCAGACGCTCGCCCGCCATCTGCTGCTCGAACGTCCGATCACGCCGATGGAGGACGATTACCTCGTCTACACGTTCAATCGCTTCCAGGCCTGCCGCTTTGGCCTGGCCGGCACCTGCGTCAATCCCCAGACCGGCGAGCGCCGGACCATTTCCGAGGACATCCTCGACACGCTCGAGCGGATCGCGCCGCATGCGGACGCACTTGGGTCGGGCCGGGCGTTGACGGAAATCGGCACACTTGCGCGCAGTCAAAAAAACGATGCGACCTGGCTGCGCGATGTCGTCGCCGACGAGAAATCGCTGCATGAGGCGGTCCGCCAGCAGTGTCTGCGCTGGCGGGCGTAAGCGCGGCGCATAAGGCGTGGATGGCCGCGGGGATGACCTGGAACGTAGGACGAGTCAGAAAAAAATCTTTAAACCGTATCCGACACGGCCTGCGTCGAAGACGACTCAAAGATTTACGTATATATACGTAGTAGAAGTTAACAAGGACTGCGTATGCCTGTGGGTAACCCAATAATTTCCTGTAAAGTCAATGCACTGCGTGAACGACAACTGGTCTGTATCGGGACGGATTGCAGCCGTCGTCCCGGGATAACCTGGTACGGCGCGGGAACCGGTGCGCGGGTTGTCCAGAATCCATCCACAAGGAGTTCACCGGGTTTTCAACGGGTTATCCACAATTCGCGTTGGATAACTTAGCTGTGCGATTCTCCACTCTCGCATAGAATGTCGGTTTGTCGCACTGGCCGGACGAAAGCGAACCTCTTTCGGCGGCGGCAAATACAGACGCGGAGCGCGTAATGGCGCGTTTCGAGCAGAAATTTTTTGAGATGGTGCGGGACGCGCGGCTGACGACGGCTGCGCGGACGCCGCCTTTCCCCACAGGCCGCTGGCACTGCTGGCGGCTGAAGACGCAGCGAAAGCTGTCAATTACCAGCGAAAGACTATGAGCGAAGGCGTATACGGAGAGCAGGCAGCCGGGCGGGTGACCCATAGCCTGTTGCGGCTTAGCACGGCCATGCGAAGCCAGGCATGGGACTGGGCCGAAGGGGCCGGTCTCACACCGACCCAGGGCGAGATTCTCGTGCTGTTGATGCAGCGCAAGGGACCGATGCGCCTCGGCGAGATTGCACGCGAGACCGCACTGACGGCTGCGACGACCAGCGATGCAGTGAGCACGCTCGAAACCAAGGGTCTGGTGGAAAAGCGCCGCGCACTCGACGATGGCCGCGCGCTCGCCGTGCGCCTCACGGCACGCGGCCGCACGGCGGCCAAGCGCGCTGCGCAGTGGCCGGACTTCCTCGCGAAGGCGGTCGGCACGCTCAAGAGCGACGAGCAGGCGGTGTTTTATCGCACGTTGCTCAAGACGGTCTACCAGCTCCAGGTGCAGGAAACCATTCCACCGCACCGCATGTGCCTCACGTGCTCGCACTTCGAGGCAAGCAGGAATCCGAAGAAGACGCCGCATCACTGCGCGCTTCTGAACCTGAACATGGCCGATACGGACGTGCGCCTCGACTGCTCGGTCTACGAAGAGGCGGACGCGACGACCCAGAAGAAAAACTGGAAGATCTTCGCGCAGCAAGGCTGAAGCACCGCGCAGCGGGCAAGCCCACGGCAGCAGCGACGCTCGCGGGCGCGCTGGCCGGGGGCTGCCCGTTCGCGCTGCTCGTGGGTCATTCGTTGAACTGATTCCGGAAATCCGCCGATGAATCGCGAAGTGTTGGCCGTGCGCCATGTGTATTTCGAGGATCTCGGCACGTTCGAACGGGTGCTCGGCGAGCGCGGGCGTCCGGTGCGTTACCTCGATGTCGGCTTTGCGCGCATCGCGGCGCCCAATCCGGTCAGTGCCTCGCTGATGGTGATCCTCGGTGGTCCCATCAACGCCTGCGACGACGCCCGCTATCCCACGCTCACGCCGCTCGCCTCCATGATCGAGAAGCGCATCGCGGCAGGACTGCCGACGCTCGGCATCTGTCTCGGCGCGCAGCTGATCGCTCGCGTGCTAGGCGCGCGCGTCTACGCCGCCCCCGAGCGCGAACTGGGCTGGACGCCGCTCACGCTCACTGAGGCGGGCCGTGCGGGCCCATTGCGCCATCTCGACGGCGAACACACGTCGATGCTTCACTGGCACGGCGACACCTTCGATCTGCCCACCGGCGCCACGCTGCTCGCCTCGACGCCGGCTTGCACCAATCAGGCGTTCAGCTGGGGCTCGCACGTGCTCGGGCTGCAATGCCACCCGGAAGTGCGGGCCGAGCGCTTCGAGCCCTGGCTGATCGGCCATGCTTCGGAAATCGACGCTGCCGGTGTCGATGTCAACGCGTTGCGCGCCGCCACGGCCACCCACGCACCGCGCCTCGAAGCAGCGGCGAGCCGGATGTTCGACGCATGGCTCGACACCGTCGAGGCCGTCGCGAGCGCGACTAAACCGTAACGCTCGAACGCTTCGACGGCGCACCGCGCGCGCCTGCAGCCGTCAAACCTGCGTGCTATTCTCGAACGCCTGCGCCACCCGTTCGGGAGCTTTTCCCATGAGCAAGCTCTTCACCCCGCTGACCTTGCGCGAGCTGACGTTGCCCAATCGCATCGTCGTCTCGCCGATGTGCCAATACTCGGCCTCGCGCGGCGAAGCAACCGACTGGCACATGCTTCATCTCGGCCATCTCGCGCTGTCGGGTGCCGCCATGCTCGCCATCGAAGCCACGGCGGTCGAGCCCGACGGCCGCATCACACCGGCCGATCTCGGCTTGTGGGACGACGTCACCGAAGAAGCACTGAAGCCCGTGCTCGCCGCGATTCGCCGCTACTCGCCGATTCGCGTGGCGATGCAGCTCTCGCACGCGGGCCGCAAGGCATCGAGCCACGTGCCCTGGGAAGGCGGACAGCTGATCGAAGTGGCCGACGGCGGCTGGCTGCCGCACGCGCCATCGGCGCTGCCGCACAAGGCCGACGAAACGCCCCCGCTCGCGCTCGACACAGCCGGTCTGAACCGCATCCGCGAAGCGTTCGCTGCGTCGGCGCGGCGTGCCGCGCGGCTCGGCATCGATGCGCTGGAGGTCCATTGCGCGCACGGCTATCTGCTGCATCAATTTCTCTCGCCGCTCGCGAACCAGCGCACCGATGAATACGGCGGCTCGCGCGAAAACCGCATGCGCTTTCCGCTCGAAATCTTCGAACTCGTACGCGCGGCGTTTCCGGCCGCGCGGCCCGTCGGCGTTCGGGTGTCGGCGACCGACTGGGTCGAGGGCGGCTGGGACGTCGACGACACCGTGGCCTTCGCGCTCGAACTGAAGGCGCGGGGTGCGGACTGGATCGATGTGTCGTCGGGTGGCGTGTCGCCGTTGCAGAAGATTCCGCTCGAGCCCGGCTATCAGGTGCCGTTCGCACGCGCGGTCAAGGCGGCGACCGGCATGACCACGATTGCAGTCGGTCTCATCACCGATGCACTGCAGGCCAACCAGGTGATCGAGGACGGCGACGCAGATCTGATCGCCATGGCGCGTGCCATGCTGTACGATCCGCGCTGGCCGTGGCACGCGGCGGCGCAGCTCGGCGCAAGCATCGTCGCGCCGCCGCAGTATTGGCGCTCGCAACCGCGCGACCAGAAGGCGTTGTTCGGCGCAACGACGATCGGTCAGCGTTGAAGCGCCGCGTGCGTACATGAAGAAGCGAATGCGGCGAGCGGTTGAATGAAGCCGCTGCGAGCGTGTACGATTCCGGTTGTGACGTGCAGCGCGCGTTACACACCGACGCGGCGCCCAGAGCGCCGCGTTTGCCGTGTACACGCTGCAAACGCCAGCGAGCCGACGATGGCGCGCCAGAGCGGCCAGACTATTTCTCCCCGGTACTAAAACAAGGATTCATTCGATGAGTTCACGCAGGATCGTCGTGCGTCAATCGGGCGTGCACGGCAAGGGTGTGTTTGCCGTCGCGGCAATCGAAGCCGGTGCGCGGCTGATCGAATACAAGGGCGAACGGATCTCGTGGAAGGAAGCCTTGCGCCGGCATCCGCACAATCCGGAGGAGCCGAATCACACGTTCTATTTCGCACTCGACAGCGGCGACGTGATCGACGGCAAGGTGAGCGGCAACAGTGCGCGCTGGATCAATCATTCGTGCGCGCCGAACTGCGAAGCCGAGGAAATCGACGGCCACGTCTACATCCATGCGCTGCGCGACATCGGCGAAGGTGAAGAGCTTTTCTACGACTACGGCCTCGTGATCGACGAGAAGCAGACGAAGAAACTCAAGCGCGAATACGAATGCCGTTGCGGCGCCCGCAAGTGCCGCGGCACGATGCTCGCGCGCCCCGACGACGACAAGCCGGCCAAGTCACGCAAGGCCGACGCGAAGAGCAAGAAGAAAAAGAAGTGATGAGAGGCAGGAGCGCTGGTCATCGGTGGATGACACTGCGCTTCCTGGCTCCGTAAATTACAGATCGATCGGAGCCTGGTGCGCCGTTTTTTTCGTGGCAGGCGGCAGCACCTCGACCGGCGCGACGCTCACGTTGACGAGCGGCACCCGCACGACGAAGCAGGCGCCACCGTCCGCAGCGTCCTCGTAATGCACGCTGCCGCGATGGAGCGTCATGATGTCGTGAACGATCGCAAGGCCGAGACCCGCGCCGCTGTCCACGCCGCTATCGTTTTGACTCTCGCCGCGCACGTCGCCGCGGAAAAACCGCTTGAAGAGATCAGCCTGCTGCAGGCCCGGCACGCCGCGGCCGTTGTCCTCGACGATGATCTCCGCCATCGGCGTGCCATCGACGTTTCTTTGCGTGACCGTGACCGTGATGCGTCCGCCGTCGTCGGGCCGCGCGGGCGGCACGTACTTGAGCGCGTTGTCGAGCAGGTTCGCGATGACCTCGTGCAGCAGCACGGGATTGCCGCGCACCATCAGCGGTTGATCGTTCTCCGGCGCATCGAGCCGCTGGAAGCCCAGATCGACGTGCACGGCGAGCGCGCGCGGCACCCACTCGGCGCCGGTTTCGAAGGCGAGCGCGGCCATGTCGATATTGACGAAGCGTGCAGCCTGTTCGCCTGGTTCCGCGCGGGCGAGCGAGAGCAACTGGTTGGACAGGCGCACGGCGCGATCGGCCGCGGCGCGCAGTTCGTGGACGGCTTTCGTGACCTGCTGCGGATCGCGCGCGACGGCCGCCTGTTCGGCATGCAGCTTCACCGCCGTGAGCGGCGTGCGCAGCTGGTGCGCCGCGTCGGCGATGAATTTGCGCTGCGCATCGAGCGCCGACTTCAGGCGGTCGAGCAGGGCGTTGAGCGCGCCCGTGAGCGGACGGATCTCGACGGGCACATAGGTCTCGTCGACCGGTTCGAGCGACGTGTGGGTCTGGCGGTTCAGCGAGTCGGCCAGATGCGTGAGCGGATTGAGCTGCTGGTTCACGACGCGCCAGACGATCACCCAGCCCGCGAGCAGCAACAGCAGCAGCGGCATCATGATCGCGATCAGAAATTCGGCGGCGATGCGAAACCGGTGATGAACCGGCTGGCCCACTTCGACCACGATCGGATTGCCGTGCGGCTGTTCCACGCGAACCTGGGCGACACGCACGCCGACACCTTCATAGGTCGTCTCGAACACGTACGCGTAGTGCATGCGGCGCACGTTGGTGCCCTGCAGCGGCAGCGTCGGCGCGCCGGCGATTTCCTCGTCACCGGTACTGATGCGGTAGACGAGATGTTCCATGGGATCGGAGAACATCGCCTGGGCGAGCGGCGGCACGGTGATCGGCGCGTCGGGGCCGGCGATCTGGATCTGCTTGGAGATGGCCGTGGCCAGATCGGCGAGCGAGCGGTCGACGACGTGCTGTGTGTACTGCCAGGCGAGCCAGTACGCGATCAGCCCGCTCATCAGCGCGAGCAGCGACAAGGGCGCGGCGAGGCGCCGCAACAGCGTGCGGCGCAGACTGTTGGCGGCCGTGTGGGACATAGTCAAGTGCGAACGGTTCAGGAACCGTGCGGCGCGTGCGCCGCACAGGGTGTCGGACGCATTGTACGCGCGTGGCTGTCGGGGTGGCAGCTTGCGCACGGTGCCGCGGCCTGCTGCGGCGCGGCACGCGTGCTCACGCCCGGACGAGACCGGCCCGGGCGCGTTTGCTGCCTCGACTCAAGCCTTGAGCCTCAGGCAGCCTGGCGGATTTCCTGCAACAGGTAGCCGAAGCCGCGCACCGTGACGATCTCGACACGGCAGCTCTCGAGCTTTTTGCGCACCCGGTGCACGTACACTTCGATCGCGGTATCGCCGAGATCGCCGCCGAAATGCGTGAGGTGATCCTGCAGCTGCGCCTTGCTCACGACGCGGCCATGGCGCATCAGCAGCATTTCGAGCACGGCGAATTCGCGCGGCGAGAGTTCGAGCGGCTTGTCGTCGTTGAAGATGCGGCGATCGACGCCCGACAGGCGCACGCCACCGAGCGACACTTCGGGACGCGGCACGTCGCCGTGCGGTCCGCTGCGGCGCATCACGGCGCGAATGCGCGCTTCGAGTTCGGCCGGCTCGAACGGCTTGAGCATGTAGTCGTCGGCGCCGGAATTCAGGCCCTGAACGCGATCGTTGAGCTCGTCGCGCGCGGTCAGCACGATCACCGGCGTGTGACGGTTGCTCTGGCGAAAGCGCGAAAGCAGCGTCATGCCGTCGATGCCGGGCAGGCCGAGATCGAGGATCACGAGTTCATGGCGGTTCTGTGCCAGCGCTTGCTCGGCGAAGATGCCGTCGTGGACCATGTCGACGGTGAAGCCGGCTTGTTCGAGGCTGCTCTGGATGCCGCGTGCGATGGGGCGGTCGTCTTCGATCAGAAGGAGTCGCATGGGATTCGCTCAAGTACAATGGGTTAGCGTTTCAGACACGCAGTTCGCGAGGCGCGCTGCACGGCTCGAAGCGGGCGTAGCCGAAGCGCCGATTGCGCGGATCACGACCATCATGTCCGATATTTCGATCACCGAACTCGAAGCCGCGATCAACTTCTGGCGCAACCGCTCGCCTGCGAGCGGGGACGAACTCACTTTGTGCAAGGAGGCTAACGCGCTCTCCAAGCCATATGCGCTGATGATTGTACAGCGTCGGAAGAGCATTACACCGGAAGCTTTCGAACCATTCGCACGGGCTGCATGGGAGTCTTACGTGCGCCTTAAGAATGGCCTCGAAAACTGAAGGTTTGGATACCTGACACCCTGCATTCTGCTTTCACGGCGCGTGTCATGCTCACACGCCGTGAGCGCTTCCCGCGATCGAATCGATGAAGCGCGCGAGCTTGATGTCGCGCTCGGTGAGCCCGTGCGCCTCGTGGGTCGAGAGCGTGATTTCCACGCGCTTGTAGACGTTGAACCATTCCGGATGATGGTCCATTTCCTGGGCCTTGATCGCCACGCGTGTCATGAAGCCGAACGCTTCGTTGAAGTCGGCGAAGACGAGCACGCGCTGGATCGCGTCGCGCCCCGCGACGGCTTGCCAGCCGTGCAGTTCGGCGAGCTGGCTCGCGCGTTCTTCGGAGGTGAGTCGATTGATCATGATGGCACCTTGTTGCGCTCGATCGCGCTGATTGTCGCTTGTGTATGGCGCCATTGTGCGCGCGCGAAGCGCCGCACCCAACGGCAGACGAACGACTATTTTTTCATGGATGGCGTGCGCTTGTGTGGTACTCCTTGACTCAGATGTCGCCGTCGGCGAGCCAGCCTTCGCGGTTGCCGCGCGTGATCACCGCGTCGCCGGGCAGCACGTCGCCCGCGCCGAATGCGCTCATGCCCGCGAGCGCCGCGAGGCGCGTGTCGATGCCATCGCGCAGCGCATCGAACAGCTGGCCGAAGTCGTCGATCACGAAATAGGTCTTCTGGAACGTGTCGATCCGGTAGCGGGTGCGCAGCACGCGTTCAAGGTCGAAGCCAATGCGGTTCGGCGCGGCGCTGTCGATGCTGTAGAGCGTCTCGCCCCGGCTCGACACGATGCCCGCGCCGTAGATCTTCACGCCGTTGTCGGCGTTCGCATCGCGCATCAGGCCGAATTCGACCGTGTACCAGTAGAGCCGCGTGAGCAGCGGCAGCGCGCTCGCGTCGGCGGCCAGCGCGGCCTTTCCGTAGGCATGGATCGCATCGGCGAACACCGGGTCGGCGAGCAGCGGCACGTGACCAAACAGATCGTGGAAGCAATCGGGTTCCTGCAGGTAGTCGAGCTGGTCGGGACGGCGCATCCACCACGTCACCGGAAAGCGGCGGTTGGCCAGATGCTCGAAGAAAATGCGATCGGGCACGAGACCCGGCACCGCGACGATGCGCCAACCGGTTGCGGCCATCAGCCGTTCGCTGACCTGGTCGAAGACCGGCACGCGCGGCACGTCGAAGCCCAGACGCTTCGCGCCGGACAGAAACGCGCCAGTCGCGCGGGTGGCGAGCAGCGAAGTCTGGCGGCGGTAGAGCTGGTCCCACACGGCGTGGTCGACGGCGGCATAGCGCTCGAGCGGCTGATCGATGGTGAAATCGGCGCGGGTTTCGAGCCCGGCATCGAACTGCTCCTGCAGTTTCTCGGTGGCGGCGGCGACCATGTCTGTATGCGTTTCGCTAAAACTGTTGCGGTGCTGCAAGTGTAGGGCGCCAGACGTGCGGGGTGCGCGCGTAATCGGCTTCGAATTGGATCGATATGCAATAATCGAGCGCAAACGATCAAAATCATGCGGGCAATCATCATGTTTGAACTCGATCACTTCGATCTCGCGCTGCTCGACGTGCTGCAGCGCTTCGGCCGCGCGACGCACCAGCAGCTCGCGGAACAGGTGCCGCTGTCGCCGTCGCAGATTGGCAGGCGCTTGCAGCGGCTCGAGGCGACAGGGGTGATCGAGGGCTATCGGGTGATGCTGCGGCCGGAGAAGCTCGGGCTAGGCGTGACGGCGTTCACGAGCCTGAAGTTGAAGCATCACGGCGATTCGATCATCGAGCAGTTCCAGCAGCAGATCGACGTGCTGCCCGAAGTGCTCGAATGCCACGCAGTGGTGGGCGACGCCGACTATCTGTTGCGTATCGTCGCGCCGGATCTGAACGCGCTGTCCTCGTTCGTGATGAAGAAGCTCATGCGCGTGCCCGGCGTGGACAGTGTGCGCTCGAACATCGTGCTCACGACGTTCAAGCGCAATGGCCCGCTGCCGCTCGGGCATCTGGAGCCCGGCGCGCCGTCGCCGGCGTGAGGGCCCGGGCCGGGGCAGGGGTCAGGCAGTGGCGTCGGCCGTGTTGAGCAGATCGACGTAGGCCACGGCGACGAGATCGTCTTGCGGTACGCCGAGCTTGGCGAAGACCGCGTGCGCTTCGGCTTCGCCGCTCGCTTCATCGTCGTCGGGGCCGAGCACGACTTCGAGTTCGACGAAATCGCCGAGCCCGTCCACCCGGTCGAGATGGATGCGCGTGCGACCCGCCAGATACACGTGGCGCTCCTTCGTCACGATGCCGCGCGTCGTCAGTGCCGTGGCGAGCAGCGAATGCATCGCTTCGGCGTTCGTGACCGGACTGCGCGTGTAGTACGACGCCTTCGGGCCGTCGCGATCGTCGCGTTGGTAGAAGATCAATTCGGCCGGTGTGCCGTCGTCGAACTGGCGCAGCTTCAGACGGCCGCGCGGCACATCGTAGAAAAAGTCCTGTTGACGGAAGATCAAGGGCGCATCGGCAGCCAGTTGTGCGGCACGGGCGCGCAGCTGGTCAAACTCGCGAGCGCGGGCTTTAATTTCGATATTGCGTGCCATACAAGACTCCTTCATACGCGTGACGGGATGGACGGCGGCCTCGCGCGTTGCGGCGCGTGAGGCACAAAGGTCGAGCCTAGCAAAAACTCCGTGACGGTGACGTTACGCTGCGAACACGCGTCGATACCTCAATGCGTATGACAAGGCGTGCCGTCATGAGTGCCCCTCATATCACCCACTGCGTGTCGACGGCCTTCAGGGCGGCGGCGATCACGGGTTCGTCGCGGCGTTCGGCGAGCGCGATAAAGGTGAGTTCAGTCGGCACGGCGATGCCTTCGACGATCGTGAGCGCATGGGCATGCGCCTCGGCGATCGCGATGGGCTCGCGCACGAGCGAGAGGCCGACGCCCGATTTGACGAGATCGAGCATCGACGGCTCCTGGTCCACCTCGGCGACCTGCAGCGGCTTGACCCCGACCGCCGAGAAGAGCCCCGACAACAACCGATGATGCGCGGATGCGGGCGGGGTCCAGATCCACGGCAGCGCGGCGAGCGAGCGCCAGTCGCGCACGTCCTTCACGCGATCCTTCCAGCCGGCGGGGGCGAGCACGCGGTATTGAAAGCGCGTAAGCGTGACGGTATGGAAGACGTCGCTATCGGGCGCAGGCTGGCCGATGTAGTAGCCGACATCGAGTTCGCGTGCGCGCACCTGGTCGAGCACCCAGCCGGACATGCCGTGACGCAGCGCGGTCTCGATCTGCGGCCAGCTCTCGACGAGCTGACGCAGGAAGCCGCCGAGGCGCAGGAACGCCGGATCCAGAATCGTGCCGATGCGCAAGCGCCCGCGCACTTCGTGACGCAGGGCGGCTGCGGCGCGCTCGACGTCGGCGGCGGCGCCGAGCGCGCGTTCCGCGTGCGGCAGCAGCACTTGCCCGTCACGGGTGAGCACGAGGCCGTGTGAGGTGCGCGTGAACAGCAGCACGCCCAGCGCTTCCTGCAGGTGCTTGATCTGCAGGCTCACGGCAGGCTGCGTGAGATGCAGCCGCACGGCGGCGCGTGTCAGGTTGCCTTCGTGCGCGACGGCGACGAAGGCGCGGAGCAGGGTCAGGTCCATGTGCTGATATTAGCGCGCCTTATATCCCAGTTGAGCATTAATCATTGGATGGGCAGGCGGCTTCGCGATTAGGCTTTTGAATATCGCGCGCGGTGACGATGCCCGCGGCTTCGTGCCGGAATACCGCGCCGCAGACAACCACCACGATGCGCCGCACACAAGACGACGCGATGGAGACGACACCATGACATCAAGCGCTGCGCGCCGGCTCGAAGGCGAATTCGACTATGTGATCGTCGGCGCGGGAACGGCGGGCTGCGTGCTCGCCGATCGGCTGAGCGAAGATCCCGAGGTGAGCGTGCTGCTGCTCGAAGCCGGCGGCAAGGACGACTATCACTGGATCCACATTCCCGTCGGCTATCTCTACTGCATTGGCAATCCGCGCACCGACTGGCTCTACAAGACCGACGCGCAAGCCGGTTTGAACGGCCGGGCGCTGTCGTATCCGCGTGGACGTGTGCTCGGCGGCAGCTCGTCGATCAACGGCATGATCTATATGCGCGGCCAGCGTGAGGACTACGACGAATGGGCCGCCACGACGGGCGACGCAGCGTGGTCGTGGGACGCGGTGCTGCCGGTGTTTCGGCGCAGCGAGGACTTTCACGGCGGCGCGAGCGAATGGCACGGCGCGGGCGGCGAGTGGCGCGTGGAGAAGCAGCGTCTGCGCTGGAAGATTCTGGAATCGTTCTCCGAGGCGGCGCAGCAGACCGGCATTCCCGCCACCGACGACTTCAATCGCGGCGACAACAGCGGCGTCGGCTATTTCGACGTGAACCAGAAACGCGGCGTGCGCTGGAACGCATCGAAGGCGTTCTTGCGTCCCGCGATGAAGCGGCCCAATCTCACCGTCATCACCGGCGCGCTCACCGAGCGTGTGATCTTCGAGGGCAAGCGTTGTGTCGGGGTCGAATACCGTGGCGACGGCGCGGCATTCGTGGCACGTGCGCGCATCGAGGTCGTGCTGAGCGCCGGGGCCGTCAATTCGCCCAAGCTGCTCGAATTGTCGGGCATCGGCGATGGCGCGCGTCTGCAGCAACTGGGTGTCTGCGTCGTGCAGGATCTGCGCGGGGTCGGCGAGAACCTGCAGGATCATCTGCAACTGCGCATGGCGTATCGCGTGAACGGTGTGCGCACGCTCAACACGGCATCGGCGCATTGGTGGGGCAAGCTCATGATCGGCCTGCAATACCTGATGTTCCAGAGCGGACCGATGTCGATGTCGCCGTCACAACTCGGCGCGTTCGCCAAGTCCGATCCCGACGATCCCTCACTCACGCGCCCCGACCTCGAATACCACGTGCAGCCGCTCTCGCTCGAACGCTTCGGCGAGCCGCTGCATCGCTTCAATGCGTTCACCGCGTCGGTGTGCCATCTGCGGCCGACTTCGCGCGGCAGTATTCATGCCGCATCGCCCGATCCGGCAGTGGCGCCGTCGATCGCCCCCAATTACCTGTCGACCGATCTTGACCGGCGCGTCGCCGCCAATGCGTTGCGGCTGACGCGCCGCATCGCCGCTGCGCCCGCGCTCGAACGCTATCGACCCGAGGAAATATTGCCGGGCATCCAGTTCCAGACCGAGGAAGAATTGCAGCGTGCGGCGGGCGATGTCGGCACCACCATCTTTCACCCCGTGGGCACCTGCCGCATGGGTCGCGCCGACGATGCCGACGCCGTCGTGGACAGCCAGTTGCGCGTGCGCGGCGTGACGGGCTTGCGCGTCGTCGATGCGTCGGTCATGCCGGGCATCACGTCGGGCAACACCAATTCGCCGACGCTGATGATCGCCGAGCGCGCCGCCGCGCTGATGCGCGCGCAACGCCGCGCGGGTGAGGCCGCGCAGACGGTGCGCGAGCCCCTCGCGACGGCCTGAGCGTTCGCCTGTCGGTGTGCACGCGGCCCGCCCGGGCCCGTAAGTGCAAATCCCAATGAATGCGCTGCATCAATGGCGAGACAATGCCATGAGACGGCACGGCTTGCGCCGGGCGGCGGCGCGCTTGCTGCGTCACGAGAGAGGTCATGCAGGTCACGTTGAGCGGCACCATTCATCACGGTTCGGCACGGATATGTCGTAGTCGTTGAAGCGGGCGCAGCGGTTCGCGCGGACGATCTGAAGTGTTGCGCCTTACTCCGCATGGAAGGGGACATGATTCTCGGCGACACGATTCTGGAGACGCGCGGCCTCACCCGGCAGTTCAAGGGCTTCACGGCGGTCAATGGCGTGAATCTGCGCGTGTGCCGGGGCTCGATCCATGCGCTGATCGGCCCGAACGGCGCGGGCAAGACCACCTGCTTCAATCTGCTCACCAAGTTTCTCGTGCCGAGCGCGGGACGCATCTTCTTCAACGGCATCGACATCACCGATGAGCGCCCTGCGCAGATCGCGCGGCGCGGCATCATTCGCTCGTTCCAGATCTCGGCGGTGTTTCCCCATTTGAGCGCCATGCAGAATGTGCGGGTGGGCCTGCAGCGCGCGCTCGGCACGGCCTATCACTTCTGGAAGAGCGAGCGCACGCTGCGCGAACTCGACGACCGCGCGATGGATCTGCTCACCGAAGTCGGCCTGACCGACTACGCGCATGTGCCGACCGTCGAGCTGGCCTATGGGCGCAAGCGCGCGCTCGAAATCGCCACGACCCTCGCGATGGAGCCCGAGTTGATGCTGCTCGACGAGCCGACCCAGGGGATGGGCCACGAGGACGTCGATCGCGTGACGGCGCTCATCAAGAAGGTGTCGGCGGGGCGCACGATCCTGATGGTCGAGCACAACATGAACGTGATCGCGGGCATCTCGGACACGATCACCGTCTTGCAGCGCGGCGAGGTACTCGCGCAAGGCAACTATGCCGAGGTGTCGAAGAACCCGCTCGTGATGGAGGCGTACATGGGCAGCACGGATGCGTCGCTGGCCGGAGCGCATGCATGAACACCGCAATCGTGGGCGAGGTGGTCGAACTGTCCGGCGCGGCCGCTGAAGTACCGGCGCTCGCGATCGAGGGATTGCAGGCGTGGTACGGCGAATCCCACATTCTGCACGGCGTCGATCTCACCGTACGGCGCGGCGAAGTCGTGACGCTGCTCGGGCGCAACGGCGCGGGCCGCACGACCACGCTGCGCGCGATCATGGGCCTCACGGGCCGGCGCACGGGCTCGATCCGCATCGACGGGCACGAGACGATCCACTCGCCGACGTACCGCATCGCACACCATGGCATCGGCTATTGCCCGGAGGAACGCGGCATTTTCGCGAGCCTGTCGTGCGAGGAGAACCTGCTATTGCCGCCGATGGTAAGTCGCGACGCGCAGGGCATGTCGCTCGACGAGATCTACGCGATGTTTCCAAACCTGGCCGAGCGTCGTTACAGCCAGGGCACGCGCCTGTCGGGCGGCGAGCAGCAGATGCTTGCGGTCGCACGCATTTTGCGCACGGGCGCGAACCTGTTGCTGCTCGACGAAATTTCCGAAGGCCTCGCACCCGTGATCGTGCAGACGCTGGCGCGCATGATCGTCACGCTGCGCTCGCGCGGCTACACGATCGTGATGGTCGAGCAGAACTTCCGCTTCGCGGCGCCGCTCGCCGACCGCTTCTACGTGATGGAACACGGACGCATCGTCGAGCACTTCGGCACCGCCGAGCTCGAACGCAAGATGCCCGTGCTTCACGATCTGCTGGGCGTGTAATTTGCGCGCCTCGCCTCCCGCAGCGCCTGGGCGCGCCGCGTGAACTTCTGTGCATCCGATAACAACGTAACGAACGAAGGAGACTGCCATGACCAAGAAGACACTCGCGCGGCTTTCGACTCTCACTGTCGCGGCGGCCGCGTGTGCGGCATTCGCTGCCGGCAGCGCGCGGGCGGCCGACGACACCGTGAAGCTCGGCTACATCACGGACCTGTCGGGGCTCTACGCCGACATCGACGGCCCGGGCGGACTCGAAGCGATCCGCATGGCCATTGCGGACTTCGGCGGCAAGGTGAACGGCAAGCCGATCGAGCTGCTCTACGCGGATCACCAGAACAAGGCGGACATCGCGGCATCGCGTGCGCGCGAGTGGTTCGATCGCGACGGCGTGGACGCGGTGATCGGCGGCACCAACTCGGCGACGGCGCTTTCGACCAACCAGGTCGCCGGCGAAAAGCACAAGGTCTACATCAACATCGGCGCGGGCGCCGACACGCTCACCAACGAGCAATGCACGCCGTACACCGTGCACTATGCGTACGACACGGTCGCGCTCGCCAAGGGCACCGGCTCGGCCGTGGTGAAGCAGGGCGGCAAGACGTGGTACTTCCTCACGGCCGACTATGCGTTCGGCAAGGCGCTCGAAAAAGCCACCTCGGATGTGGTGAAGGCCAATGGCGGCCAGGTGCTCGGCGAAGTGCGCCATCCGCTTTCGGCGTCGGACTTCTCGTCGTTCCTGCTGCAGGCACAGGGTTCGAAGGCGCAGATCCTCGGCCTCGCCAACGCGGGCGGCGACACCATCAACTCGATCAAGGCCGCGAAGGAATTTGGCATCACCAAGACGATGAAAATCGCGGCGCTGCTGATGTTCATCTCCGATGTGCACAGCCTCGGTCTCGACACGACCCAGGGTCTCGTGCTGACCGACAGCTGGTACTGGAACAAGAACGCCGATACGCGCAAGTGGGCCCAGCGCTTTTTCGACAAGACGAAGAAGATGCCGACGAGCCTGCAGGCCGCCGACTACTCCGCGACGATGAACTGGTTGAAGGCCGTGCAGACCGTTGGCTCGACCGATCCGGACAAGGTGATGGCGCAGTTGAAGAAGCAAAAGATCGACGACTTCTACGCGAAGGGCTACATCCGCGCGGATGGCAGCATGATTCACGACATGTATCTGATGCAGGTGAAGACGCCTGCCGAATCGAAGGAGCCATGGGACTACTACAAGATCCTCGCGACCATCCCTGGCGAGCAGGCCTTCACGACCAAACAGGAGACGCGTTGCGCGCTGTGGAAATAACGGCGCCGGCCATGCGTGGTTTGCACGTCGTATCCATTTGATACGGATTCCGTATCGATGGCCGACGCGCGGCCGCCGTGCCGGTCCGCTCTTCAGGAGATGGCGGCTACATGAACCTCTTTGAAATTCCGCTGTCGGCGATGCTGAGTCAACTGCTGCTCGGGCTCGTGAACGGGTCGTTCTACGCGATCCTGAGCCTCGGCCTCGCGGTGATCTTCGGCATGCTCAACGTGATCAACTTCGCGCACGGAGCCCTCTTCATGCTCGGCGCGATGCTCACGTGGATGGGGCTCGCCTATTTCAATCTGCCGTACTGGGCGATGCTGGTCGTGGCGCCGCTCGTAGTCGGCGTGTTCGGCGTGGTGATCGAGCGCTCGATGCTGCGCTGGCTTTACCGGCTCGATCATCTCTACGGCTTGTTGCTGACCTTTGGGCTCACGCTCGTCGTCGAAGGCGTGTTTCGCTCGATCTACGGTTCGTCGGGGCAGCCGTACGATGTGCCATCGGCGCTCGCGGGCGCGACCAATCTCGGCTTCATGTATCTGCCGAACTATCGCGCGTGGGTGGTGGTGGCGTCTCTCGCGGTGTGCTTCGCCACCTGGTTCGTGATCGAGAAAACCCGGCTCGGCGCGTATCTGCGCGCGGGCACCGAGAACCCGAAGCTCGTCGAGGCGTTCGGCGTCAACGTGCCGCTGCTCATCACGTTCACCTACGGCTTCGGCGTGGCGCTCGCGGCGTTCGCGGGCGTGCTCGCCGCGCCCGTGATCCAGGTGTCGCCGCTGATGGGCCAGCCGATGATCATCACCGTGTTCGCCGTGGTCGTGATCGGCGGCATGGGCTCGATCATGGGTTCGATCGTGACGGGCCTCGTGCTCGGCGTGATCGAGGGCTTCACGCGCGTGTTCTGGCCCGAGGCATCGGCCACCGTGGTGTTCGTGATCATGGCGATCGTGCTGCTGATCCGCCCGGCAGGTCTTTTCGGCAAGGAACGCTGATGCAAAGAAAAGCACTCTACGGGCTGTTGCTGGTTGCCCTCGCCGCTGTGCCGTTCATCGGCATCTATCCGCTGTTCGTCATGAAGGTGTTGTGTTTTGCGCTCTTCGCGGCGGCCTTCAATCTGCTGATCGGCTATACCGGTTTGCTGTCGTTTGGCCATGCGATGTTTCTCGCGACCGCCGGCTACCTGACCGGCTACACGATGCAGTCGCTGCACTTCACGCCTGAACTGGGCGTGCTCGCGGGCACGGCGGCGGCGACGCTGCTCGGCCTGATCACCGGGATCTTTGCGATCCGGCGCCAGGGAATCTACTTCGCCATGGTGACGCTCGCGCTCGCGCAGATGGTCTACTTCGTCTATCTGCAGGCGCCGTTCACGCATGGCGAGGACGGGCTGCAGGGCGTGCCGCGCGGCAAGCTGTTCGGCGTGCTGTCGCTCGCGCCGGATCTCGTGCTCTATTATGTGATCCTCGTCGTCATGGTGCTGGCGTTCGCGTTGATCGTGCGCATCGTGCACTCGCCGTTCGGCCAGGTGCTGGTGGCGATCAAGGAGAACGAGCCACGGGCCGTCTCGCTCGGCTACGACACCGATCGCTTCAAGCTGCTCGCGTTCGTGCTGTCCGCCGGACTCGCCGGACTGGCCGGATCGCTCAAGGTGCTCGTGCTCGGCTTCGAGACGCTGAGCGACGCGTACTGGACGATGTCGGGCCTCGTGATCCTGATGACGCTCGTGGGCGGCATGGGCACGCTGTTCGGGCCGCTGCTCGGCGCGGCGCTGATCGTCGCGCTCGAAGACCGGCTCGGCGACATCGGCACCGGGCTCGCGTCGCTGACGGGGGTCGAATGGTTCCGCTCGCTGGGGGAGTCCGCGACCATCGTCACCGGGCTGATCTTCATTGCCTGCGTGCTCGCGTTCAGGCGTGGCATTGTCGGCGAGATCGTCGCGCGGGTGCGGCCGCTGCGGGCGTGAAGCGCGCTTCAGGCAGCCGGTATATTAGTAAGACAAATTGGTGAAACCGCGCCCCAAGACAGTGCCGCACTGCACCACTAGGGTAAATGCTAGTTGTTGCGAAGGGGGCAGGTGTTTAATCTTGCAACAGTTCTGATGCACCAAATTTGCAGGTGGAGAACGAGGAGACAACTGAGGCACCAAGTGCCCGGACAAGGAAGCGCTGTTGGACGAGAGTCCAACAGCGCTTTTTATATTGTGGCGTGCCCAACGCGCACGCATCACACTGACCCGCCCGCGCATTTCCTTCGCTGGCGCGGCTCGCATACTCCCTCTTCGACGTTTTTCAGGCCGTGTTGCGCTTGGTGCCGCGCCGGTTGCCGCGTGCGTTGACGCTCGCGTATCGCGCGTGTCGAATGCCCCATGCGCGCCGTCGCGCTCCGCTACACTCGCCAGGCACTAACCGCCTCGCCGGCGATTCGCCGGGAGAAATCGCCCGACGCGCCGCTCGATGCGGCGCAACAAGAAACCGGGACGCTCCGGGATATCGTCGCGCACGCGTGGCCCGGCCGGTGCCGTAGTCGGGTTGCATTCGGCTTTGGGGTCGTGAAAATCGGCGTGACCGTAGCGGCGACTGAACCGGCGGCATCACTCGCTGGCGCCGGGAAGAACATCTTTGTACGGCGCTGCCGGAGCGCCGCTGGCGGCGAGCGGAAACAGGCCGGCGACTGAGTCAGGCTAGAACCGCAACGCTCACGAAGCAATCGAACAAGGGCACGGCCGCAAGCCGTGCCCTTTTTTGTTGTGCGCCCAGCACGGGCGCAATCTTGTGGGTGCAAGTCCCATCGTGAGTTGACCACAGCGAACGAAGCAAAGCGCAACTGCGTGAGGGCGACCGAGCGTGGGGAGGAAGCGTGGAGCGAAACTGCGAGCCGATGAACAAGAACCGGATATGAGGCGGTGCCGATCAGGGCGAGCGCGCAATGAAGCGCGAAGCTCTCGTGGTCAAGGATCAGGCATCGTAAATGCGGCGGTTGTGCGGTGAAGGATTGCGCTCTTACCTGGGGAGATCTCGCCTCGTGCCTGAAAGGGCAACGGCGTCGAGCCGGAGCGAGAAGTCAGCAGAGGCCGTAGTAGTCACAGGACAGGTCGATGAGGCTGAAGCTGGTGACGAAGGGCCAAACGGGAAGGAGTGTCCAACGTCATGTCGATGCGACAGGCAATGCGTCAGATGCCCGTGCAAACGGGGCGAGCGGGAGTAGCGCGCGGTGAAGCTGCACGCGTACCCGTGAGCGACGAAGTCTGCGGCCCGCGCCATGAATCCGGGGACACGGGGTCAGCGTTGCTGGAAGCAGCGCTGACGAGAGAGAACCTGAAGCAGGCGTTCAAACGGGTACGGGCGAACAAGGGAGCCGCTGGCGTGGACGGTCTGGACATTGACCAGACGTCGCGTCATCTGGTGAGGGCGTGGCCTGCGATCCGTGAACAATTGCTCAAGGGGACGTACCGGCCCAGTCCGGTACGTCGGGTGACGATTCCGAAGCCGGACGGAGGCGAGCGCGAGCTTGGCATCCCGACGGTGACTGACCGGTTGATCCAGCAGGCGCTGCTGCAGGTGCTGCAACCGGTTCTGGATCCGACCTTCAGCGAGCACAGCTACGGCTTCCGGCCGGGACGGCGTGCGCACGACGCGGTACTTGCCGCGCAATCGTACGTGCAGTCGGGACGGCGAATCGTGGTGGACGTTGATCTGGAGAAGTTCTTTGACCGGGTCAACCACGACATCCTGATCGAGCGCTTACAGAAACGCATTGGCGACGCCGGAGCGATCCGGCTGATCCGTGCGTATCTGAACAGCGGCATCATGGATGGCGGGGTGGTGCAGCAGCGAGATCAGGGCACACCACAGGGTGGGCCGCTATCCCCGTTGCTGGCCAACGTGCTGCTCGACGAGGTGGACAAGGAACTGGAGCGACGGGGTCATTGCTTCGCACGCTACGCCGACGATGCGAATGTGTATGTTCGTAGCCGCCGGGCGGGCGAGCGGGTGATGGCACTGTTGCGACGCCTGTACGGGCGACTGCGTCTGAAGGTCAACGAGACCAAAAGCGCAGTGGCCAGTGTGTTCGGTCGGAAGTTTCTGGGCTACAGCCTGTGGGTGGCTGCGGGTGGGGTGGTCAAACGCAAGGTGGCGGCCAAACCGCTGCTGGCGTTCAAACACCGCATCCGTCAGGTGACTCGCCGATCCGGCGGGCGCAGCATGAAGGAAGTGGTGGAACAGTTACGGCCTTACGTGCAGGGCTGGAAGGCGTACTTCCGGCTGGCGCAAACGCCGCGCGTCTGGTTAGCACTGGACGAGTGGCTGCGTCACCGGTTGCGTGCCATTCAGCTTAAGCACTGGCGCCGTGGCGCCACCATCTACCGGGAACTGCGTGCGCTGGGGGCATCGGCTGCGGTGGCGCGACAAGTGGCGGCGAACAGTCGTTGCTGGTGGCGCAACAGCAACGGTGCGCTCAAGCGTGTGCTGACCATCGCCTACTTCGACCAGTTGGGCGTACCCCGACTCTCATAACCTCAACTTCCCGAACCGCCCGGTGCGGACCCGCATGCCGGGTGGTGTGGCAGGGGTACGGCCTCATGGCCGTCCCCTATGCCGATGCCCGTGCAACGACATTGAGGCCGGTCAAGCGAGCTTGTATCGAGAGGCCCTCAGGCCGCGCGAGCAGGGAAAACCATGCCTCCCACGCGGGAGACCGGTTACTACACTCAGGGTCCGGTCGGCAGCATGGCTCGAACCGGAGCAGAAAATCAATACACGGACCAAGGGTTTGGAGACTCGCGATGAAAACGAAGCAGTGGGTGAGTGCCGGTCTCGCAGCGGCATGGTTGGGCGGCGCGGGTGTCGCCGGCGCGCAGGTGAAAATCGGTGTGACGCTGTCGGCGACGGGGCCGGCTGCCTCGCTTGGCATTCCGGAGAAGAACACCATCGCGCTCCTGCCGAAGGAAATCGGCGGCAAGAGCATCGAATACATCGTGCTCGACGATGCGACCGACACGAGCCGCGCGGTACAGAACACCCACAAGCTGATCGACGAGGACCATGTCGACGCGATCATCGGCTCGACCGTGACGCCCAATTCGCTGGCGATGCTCAATGTCGTCGCGCCGGGCAGGACGCCGATGATCTCGATGGCGGCATCGGCGGCGATCGTCTCGCCCGTTGATGACAGGCGTCAATGGGCCTTCAAGACGCCGCAGAACGACAGCCTGATGGCCGATGCCATTGCGTCGTACATGGAAAAGCACGGCGTGAAGACGGTGGGCTTCGTCGGCTTCGCGGATGCCTACGGCGACAGTTGGTACAAGGAGTTCAGCGCGGCGGCGACGAAGCACAACGTGAAACTCGTCGCGAACGAGCGCTTTAACCGCACCGACGCTTCGGTGACGGGGCAGGTGCTCAAGCTGCTGGCGACGAACCCGGACGCGGTGTTGATCGCGGGCTCCGGGACGCCGGCGGCATTGCCGGCCAAGACGCTCAAGGAGCGCGCCTACAAGGGCAAGATCTATCAGACGCATGGCGTCGCCAATAACGACTTTCTGCGCGTGTGCGGCAAGGATTGCGACGGTGAACTGCTGCCGGCCGGTCCGATTCTCGTGGTCGACCAGTTGTCCGATTCGAATCCGGTCAAGAAGTCTTCGCTCGAGTACAAGCGCACCTACGAGAAGGCCTACGGCGCGGGCTCCATTTCGACCTTCGGCGGACACGCGTGGGACGCCGGGCAGATGCTCGCGCGCGCGATTCCCGAGGCGCTCAAGAAGGCCCAGCCCGGCACCGAGGCGTTCCGCGTCGCGCTGCGCGACGCGCTCGAGAACATGAAGGAGTTACCGGTTTCGCACGGCATCATGAACACGAGCAAAACCGACCATAACGGCTTCGACGACCGCGCACGCGTGATCGTGCAGATCAGCGACAACAAATGGAAGCTGCAGAACGACTGACGCGTGCGGCGTGCGGCGCGGTGGCGTAGATTGCCGGGCCGCGCCGCGCCGGGAACGGCGACAGTACTTCGATATTCCAGAACGAGGGTGTATGGATTTATCAATAGCGGCGATCCTCGCGCAGGACGGCATCACCACGGGCGCGATCTACGCGCTGCTGGCGCTCGCGCTGGTGCTGGTGTTTTCCGTCACGCGGGTCATTTTCATCCCGCAGGGAGAGTTCGTTTCGTATGGCGCGCTGACGATGGCCGCGCTGCAGATGCAGAAGTTTCCGGCGACCTGCTGGCTGCTGGTCGCGCTGGGCGCGGCATGCTTCGTCGTCGAGACGTTGGCGCTCGTGCGTCAAGCCGGGCGACGTCGTCATGGCGTTGGCTCGCTTGTGACGCCCGTTAGGTTCTTGACGCTGGCGGGCAAATATCTGCTCTTTCCCGTGGCGCTGTATGCGCTCACGCGCGCGCTCGCGAGCCAGCCGCTGCCGATGCTCGCCCGGATCGCGCTCACGCTTGCGATCGTCGTACCGATGGGGCCATTCATCTATCGGCTCGCCTTCGAGCCGATCGCCGAGGCGACGACGCTGTTGCTGCTCATCGTCGCTGTCGCCGTGCACTTCGCGATGGTGGGCCTCGGGCTCGTCATGTTCGGCGCCGAAGGCTCGCGCACCGATGCGTTTTCCGATGCGACGCTCAACTTGGGCAGTCTGGCGATTTCCGGGCAGAGTCTGTGGGTCGTGGGCACGGCCGCCGTGTTGATCGCGGCGCTCTATCTGTACTTCGACAAAACGATCTCAGGCAAGGCGCTGCGCGCGACGGCGGTCAACCGGCTCGGCGCACGCCTCGTCGGCATCGGCACGACGCAGGCCGGGCGGCTCGCGTTCACGCTGGCGGCGGGACTAGGCGCGCTGTGCGGCATCCTCGTCGCGCCGCTCACGACGATCTATTACGACTCGGGCTTCTTGATCGGCTTGAAGGGTTTCGTCGGCGCGATCATCGGCGGGCTGTTCAGTTACCCGCTTGGCGGGGCCGGCGCGGTGCTGGTCGGGCTGCTCGAATCATATTCGTCGTTCTGGGCGAGTGAATATAAGGAAGTCATCGTGTTCACGCTGATCATCCCGGTGCTGCTATGGCGCAGTCTGTCGACGCCGCACGCCGAAGCGGACGAGGAGTGACGCGATGAAACGGTTCATGCAAAAGCGCTGTTTCTGGCTCTTTCTCTTGGTGATGTTCGCGCTGCCGGTCTTGCCGCAGCCGATCGGCATCCCCGAGTACTGGATCACGCTGCTCAACTATATCGGGCTCTATTCGATCGTCGCAGTCGGCCTCGTGTTGCTGACAGGTATCGGTGGGATGACGAGTTTCGGGCAGGCCGCGTTCGTCGGCATCGGTGCCTATGCGACGGCTTATCTGACCACCCAGTTCGGGGTCTCGCCGTGGCTCGCGTTGATCGTCGGGGTCGTGTTGACGGCGTCGATCGCACTCGTGCTCGGTCTCGTGACGATGCGACTGTCGGGCCACTTCCTGCCGCTCGGCACGATCGCGTGGGGGCTCGCGCTGTTTTTCCTGTTCGGCAATCTCGATCTGCTCGGCAAATACGACGGCATCAACGGCATTCCGGCGCTCAAGGTGTTCGGCGTCGCGCTGGAGTCGGGGCGCCAGATCTACTACCTGATCTGGGTCGTGGTGCTGGCAGCGATCGTATCTGTTCAAAATTTGCTCGATAGCCGGCCCGGACGGGCGATTCGCGCCTTGCGTGGCGGCGGCCTGATGGCCGAGGCGATGGGCGTGAACACGGCATGGATGCGGGTCGTGATCTTCGTCTACGCGGCCGTGCTGGCGGCTGTATCGGGCTTCCTGTACGCGCACCTGCAGCGCTCCGTCAATCCGACACCGTTCGGACTCAATCACGGCATCGAGTACCTGTTCATGGCCGTAGTGGGCGGCGTCGCGCACGTCTGGGGCGCGGTCCTCGGTGCGGCGATTCTCACCGTGCTGCAGGACTGGTTGCAGACGCTGTTGCCGAAGCTGCTCGGCGAGAACGGCAACTTCGAGGTCATCGTGTTCGGCGTGCTGATGGTGCTGTTGCTGCAGCACGCACGCGGCGGCGTCTGGCCGTTCGTCGCGCGGTTTTTTTCACGTGGAACGTCGGCGCGTGTACCGGATCGGGCGGAACCGTTGCCGCAGCGCAGCAAGCCGGCGCCCGGCGAACTGCTCCTGTCGGTCAAGCAGGCGCGCAAGCAGTTCGGCGGCCTCGTGGCCGTCAACGATGTGAGTTTCGAGGTCTGGTCCGGGCAAATCATCGGCTTGATCGGGCCCAACGGAGCGGGCAAATCGACGACGTTCAACCTCGTGACCGGCGTGCTGCAGCCGACGCGCGGCGAGATCGTGTTTCGCGGCGAGCGCATCGACGGTCTCAACGCGCGGCGGATCGTGCGGCGCGGCATCGGGCGCACGTTCCAGCATGTGAAGCTGCTGCCGGGCATGTCAGTGCTCGAGAATGTAGCGATCGGCGCGCATCTGCGCGGTCAGGCCGGCGTGTTGCGCAGCGTGACGAAGCTCAACGCGCAGGAAGAAGCGCGCCTCATGAGCGAGGCGGCGAGGCAGATTCGCCGCGTCGGCCTCGAGCAGCATATGTACGACGACGCGGGCAGCCTCGCGCTGGGGCAGCAACGCATCCTGGAGATCGCGCGGGCGCTTTGTTGCGACCCGACCCTGTTGCTGCTCGACGAGCCGGCGGCCGGGCTGCGCTATCAGGAGAAGCAACAACTGGCGGCGCTGCTGCGCAAGCTGAAGGAAGAGGGGATGAGCGTGCTGCTCGTGGAACACGACATGGATTTCGTGATGAACCTGACCGATCGACTCGTCGTGATGGAGTTCGGCACACGCATCGCCGAAGGTTTGCCGCAGGATGTGCAGCAAGATCCAGCCGTGCTCGAAGCGTATCTGGGCGGGGTGGAGTGATGGCAACGGTGCTGGAGGTGAGCGCGCTGTCGGTGCGCTACGGAAAGGTCGAAGCGCTCCATCAAGCCTCGATCAAGGTGGGCGCTGGCCAGATCGTCTCGGTTATCGGGCCGAACGGGGCGGGCAAGTCGACGCTGCTCAACGCGATCATGGGGGCGTTGCCGTCGACAGGGCACGCGGCTGGGCGCATCGCGTACCTCGGCGAGGACGTGAGCCAGATGCCCGTGGAGCAACGTGTTGCGCGCGGCATGTGTCTCGTCCCGGAGAAGCGCGAGCTGTTTGCTTCGATGACGGTAGAAGACAATCTCGTGCTCGGCACCTGGCGACGCAAGCGAGCCGGGGACCGCAATTTTCTCGATCAACTCGAGCCCGTGTTCGCGCTTTTCCCTCGCCTGAAGGAGCGTCGCGCTCAAGCGGCGGGTACGTTGTCGGGCGGCGAACGCCAGATGCTGGCCGTTGGCCGGGCCCTGATGGGCAAGCCCGATCTGCTGATGCTCGACGAGCCGAGCCTCGGCCTCGCACCGCTTATCGTGCGGGAAATCTTCCACATCATCAGCGCACTGCGCCAGACGGGAGTGGCGACCCTGCTGATCGAGCAGAACGCCCGGGCCGCGCTGCAGATTTCCGATTACGGCTACGTGCTGGAAACAGGCGACTTGGCGCTGGAGGGGCCGGCGGCTGAACTGGAGCAGAATCCGCGCGTCGTCGAGACATATCTGGGGTTGACGAAGAAGCGCGCCTGATCGAATTTTCTGCAGTGGCTGACGAGCGGCGTGTTTCACGTGAAACACGCCGCTTTTTTCTGTTTGTCGCTGGAACGAAATTCGGGCGTGAACGGCCCAAAACACGAACCCGCTATAATTCGCCCATACCCATTTTCTGAGAAGGCTCACGCGACTCGCGTCGCGTGAGTTTTGCCATGCTTTATCCCACAGAGTTTGACGTTATTGTCGTCGGCGGCGGCCACGCCGGTACCGAAGCCGCGCTTGCTGCCGCCGGCATGGGCGTCAAGACCCTGCTGCTGACCCACAACATCGAGACGCTTGGTCAGATGAGCTGCAATCCGTCGATCGGCGGCATTGGCAAAGGCCATCTGGTGAAGGAAGTCGATGCGCTCGGTGGCGCCATGGCAGCCGCGACGGACGAGGGCGGTATTCAATTCCGCATCCTCAACTCGTCGAAAGGGCCGGCGGTCCGCGCGACGCGCGCCCAAGCCGATCGTCTGCTGTACAAGCAAGCGATTCGCCATCGTCTCGAGAATCAGCCGAATCTGTGGCTGTTCCAGCAGGCCGTCGAGGATCTGATGGTCGAGGGCGACCGTGTCGTGGGGGCGGTGACCCAGGTCGGCATCCGTTTCCGCGGTCGCGCGGTGGTGCTGACGGCGGGGACGTTCCTCGACGGCAAGATCCACGTCGGCCTGAACAACTACACGGGCGGCCGCGCCGGGGACCCCGCCGCAGTGACCTTGTCTGCGCGCCTGAAGGAGTTGAAGCTCCCGCAAGGGCGCCTGAAGACGGGCACGCCGCCGCGTATCGATGGCCGGACCATTGATTTCTCGCAGCTCGATGAGCAGCCGGGCGATCTGGACCCGATTCCGGTGTTCTCGTTCCTTGGCCGCGTGGAGCAGCATCCGCGCCAGATTCCCTGCTGGGTCACGCACACCAACGCACGTACGCACGACATCATCCGTAGCGGCCTCGACCGCTCGCCGATGTACACGGGCGTGATCGAAGGGGTGGGGCCGCGCTACTGCCCGTCGATCGAGGACAAGATTCACCGTTTCGCGTCGAAGGAGTCGCATCAGATCTTCCTCGAACCGGAAGGCCTGACGACGAACGAGTTTTACCCGAACGGAATTTCGACCAGTCTGCCGTTCGACGTCCAGCTGGACTTGGTGCGCTCGATGCGCGGACTCGAGCACGCGCACATCCTGCGGCCTGGCTACGCCATTGAATATGACTACTTCGACCCGCGCGGACTGAAGTCGTCGCTGGAAACGAAGGTGATCAACGGCCTGTTCTTTGCCGGACAGATCAACGGCACCACGGGCTACGAAGAGGCGGCGGCCCAAGGTCTGCTGGCTGGCATCAACGCGGGCCTTCAGGTGCAAGGCAAGGACGCATGGTGTCCGCGCCGTGATGAAGCCTATCTGGGCGTGCTGGTCGATGATCTCGTGACGCGTGGCGTTTCCGAGCCGTACCGAATGTTCACGAGCCGTGCCGAGTATCGTCTGAGCCTGCGCGAAGACAACGCCGATATGCGACTGACCGAGATTGGCCGTGAGCTTGGGGTCGTGGACGACGTCCGTTGGGACGCGTTCAGCCGCAAGCGCGATGCTGTTTCACGTGAAACAGAGCGTCTGCGGACGACGTGGGTCAATCCGAAGACGCTCGGACCGGAAGAGGCGACTGCGTTGCTCGGCAAGTCGATCGACCGTGAATACAACCTGGCGGATCTGCTGCGTCGCCCCGGCGTCAGCTACGACGGCGTTTGCTCCCTGCGCGATGGCGCATGTGGTCCGGAAACGCCGCTCGTCGAAGGCGACGATGTACTGCTCGAGCAGATCAAGGAGCAGATCGAGATCGGCATCAAGTATCAAGGTTACATCGACCGCCAAGCCGACGAGATCGAGCGCAATGGCGCGCAAGAGAACACGCGCCTGCCTGAAGGCATCGACTACGCCGAAGTGCGTGGCTTGTCGTTCGAGGCGCGTCAGAAGTTGACCCAGTTCCGGCCGGAAACGATCGGTCAGGCGTCGCGCATCTCCGGCATCACGCCGGCCGCGATTTCCCTGCTGATGGTGCACCTGAAGCGCGGCCTCGGCCGCCGCCGCCCGGGCGCCACCGATGCCACCGACAGCACGCCGGTGGCTCAATGACGGCACGCGGACGTCAACCCAGCGCCGACCCGAGCGCGCTCGCCCCTTTGCTGGCGCAAGGATGCCGCGAGCTCGGACTCGATCTCAGTGACAAGCAACAGGGCCAGCTGCTCGACTACGTCGCGCTGCTGGCCAAGTGGAACGCGGTCTACAACCTCACGGCGATTCGCGATCCACGTCAGATGCTGATCCAGCACATACTCGACTCGCTGTCGATCGTGCCGTACCTGCCGAAGCAGGAGGGCGCGGCAGTACTCGACGTCGGATCGGGCGGCGGCTTGCCCGGCATCGTCCTCGCGATCGTGCGCCCTGACTGGCGCGTGACGCTCAATGACATCGTGCACAAGAAGACGGCGTTTCAGTCCCAGGCGAAGGTCGAGCTGGGTCTGACCAACCTGTCGGTCGTGACCGGGCGCGTGGAGTTGCTGCGTCCCGGCGTCGAAGTGCCGACTAAATTCGACATGATCGTCTCGCGCGCATTCGCAGAGCTCGTCGATTTCGTTACACTGGCCCGTCATCTGGTCGCGGACGGCGGAGCGATCTGGGCCATGAAGGGTGTGCGGCCCGAAGGCGAGATCGAGCGTTTGCCCGAAGGTGCCCGAGCCGTGCAGACCATAGCGCTCAGTGTGCCGATGCTCGATGCAGAGCGTCATCTGGTCGAAGTACAAGTGAATCCGCAGGACTAGCCGTGTCGCCGGCTGGCCATCAGGCAAGCTGGCAAGCCGAGAATGGCCGCGTTAAAAACGTAAGCGAACTTCTCTCATTCAAGGCAGTAAAAGGGACACACGAAAGATGGCAAAAATCTTCTGCGTTGCGAACCAGAAGGGCGGCGTCGGCAAGACGACGACATCGGTCAATCTCGCCGCGAGCCTCGCATCGCAGGGTCAGCGTGTCCTTCTCATCGATCTGGACCCGCAGGGCAACGCGACGATGGGCAGCGGCGTCGACAAGGCTGCTTGCGAGAACACGGTCTACGAGGTGCTCGTCGATGGCGTCACGGTGATGGATGCGCGCGTGCGTCCGGAGGCCGTCGGCTACGACGTCCTGCCGGCCAACCGCGAGCTGTCGGGCGCCGAAGTCGAACTGGTATCGGCTGATCAGCGCGAGCGGCGCCTCAAGACCGCGCTCGAACTGGTCGATGCCGACTACGATTTCGTGCTGATCGATTGCCCGCCGGCGCTTTCGCTGCTGACGCTCAACGGACTGTGCGCCGCGCACGGTGTCGTGATCCCGATGCAGTGCGAGTACTTCGCGCTCGAAGGCCTGTCGGACCTGGTCAACACGATCAAGCAGGTCCACGCGAACATGAATCGCGAGTTGAAGGTGATCGGCCTGCTGCGCGTGATGTTCGACCCGCGCATCACCTTGCAGCAACAAGTGTCCGAGCAACTGAAGGAGCACTTCGGCGACAAGGTGTTCGATGCCGTGATTCCGCGCAACGTGCGGCTCGCGGAAGCGCCGAGCTATGGCTTGCCCGGTGTGGTCTTCGACCGTGCATCGCGAGGTGCGCAGGCCTACGTGCAATTCGGCGCGGAAATGATCGAGCGGGTGCGTGCCCTCTGAGGCACGCGCCATACCCGATGGGAACTGGGGACGCAGAATGAATGCAGTAGCAAGGAAGAAAGGTTTGGGCCGCGGGCTGGAAGCGTTGCTCGGTGGCAGCGCGGACATCACCGAGGCGGTGAAGATCGACAGCGCGCCCAATACGCTGCCGCTCACGAAACTGCAGGCCGGCAAGTATCAGCCGCGCACGCGCATGGACGAGGGCGCGCTGCAGGAACTGGCGGCGAGCATTCGTGCGCAGGGCCTGATGCAGCCGATCCTCGTGCGTCCGGTTGACAGCGAGCGCTACGAAATCATCGCGGGCGAGCGTCGTTTTCGTGCCGCTCATCTCGCCGGACTGACCGAGGTGCCGGTGCTCGTGAGGGACGTGCCCGATCAGGCCGCCGCCGCGATGGCGCTGATCGAGAACATCCAGCGCGAGGATCTCAACCCGCTCGAAGAGGCACAGGGCATCCAGCGTCTGCTCGACGAATTTCACTTCACGCACGAGCGCGCGGCCGAATCGGTTGGACGCTCGCGCAGCGCAGTGTCGAACCTGTTGCGCCTGCTCAATCTCGCGACGCCGGTGCAGACGATGCTGCTCGCCGGCGATCTCGACATGGGCCACGCACGAGCGCTGCTCGCCGTCGATGCCGCCACGCAAATCACGCTCGCCAACCAGGTCGTGAACAAGCGCATGTCGGTGCGTGAAACCGAAAAGCTCGTGACCGCGACCACCAAGGCGGCGCCGACCGTCAAGGCGAAGGCCGCCCACGACGGCGGACGCGATACGCGCCGCCTCGAAGAGGAACTGTCCGATCTGCTCTCCGCGAACGTGAAGATCAAGCTTGGCCGTCGCGGCCGCGGCCAGTTGACCGTCGATTTCGGCGACCTCGACGCACTCGATGGCATCCTGCTGCGTCTGCGTGGCGAAGCCTCAGTCTGACCCGCTTCGCACTTGCCTGATACCGACACGCCCGTCCGTACACCCGCCCGGCTCCTGAGCCGGGCGTTTGCATTCGCGCGGGGCGAGCCGGTGCTCGCGATTCTCGTGCTTGCGCTCGCTGCGCTCCAGCTTTTTCATCCGCGAGCGTGGACCTCGCTGCCGGGGCTCGTCGACTGGCAAACGGTGATGACGCTCGCCGGTCTGCTGATTCTGACCAAGGCGATCGAATACTCCGGACTCCTGAACTGGGTCGCGCATCGCACGGTTGCGCGCATTCATTCAGAGCGCGCGTTAGCGCTCTTGTTGATATCGCTCGCCGCCGCGCTCGCGACGGTGCTCACCAACGATGTGGCGTTGTTCGTCGTCATCCCGCTGGTTTTATCGCTGCACCGGATCACGCCGCTGCCATTGCGGCGACTCGTCATCTTCATTGCGCTCGCCGTCAACGCGGGCTCCGTGCTGACGCCGCTCGGCAATCCGCAGAATCTGTTTCTGTGGCAGGTGAGCGGGGTGTCGTTTGGTCGCTTCGTCGCGGCACTCGCGCCGCTGTGCGTGCTCTTGATGGCAATGCTCTACGGACTCGCGCTCGCCGCGTTTCGCGCCACGCCACTCGATCTGTCGGGCGACCACGCGCCGCACGCAGTCGATCGCAAGCTGGCTGGCGTGGCACTGCTGCTGTTCGTCGCGTTCGTGCTGCTCGCGGATGTGCATCGCGCCGGCATCGCGCTCGCGGGCGTGGGCGCGGGCTTTCTGCTGTGGCGTCCGCGCGTCGTGCTCAAGATCGATTTATTGCTGCTGCTGATTTTCGTCTTGATGTTCGTGGTGTTGCGCAGCGTCGCCGCGCTGCCGTGGGTGCATGCCACGCTCGGCGAACTCGCGCTGCAGACCCCGTTGCGGGCCTACGCGGCCGCAGCAATATTGTCGCAGGCGATCAGCAACGTGCCGGCGGCAATCATGCTCGCCGAGTTCTCGCACGACTGGCGCGCGCTCGCATTTGGTGTGAGCGTCGGCGGCTTCGGTCTCGCAATTGGCTCGCTCGCCAACCTGATCGCCGTGCGTCTTTCGGGCGAGCGGGGCATGTGGGGAGCGTTTCATCTCGTGTCCATCCCGTTCTTTGTGGTTGCGACCTTTGCGGCAGGCGCAACTATCTATTTCCAATAGGGATGTAATCGACGGTAACGCACGGCTTCTTCGGCAATCGCCCCCATTTTTACCTGGGGATCCTGAGTAACTGAAGCAACCTTACAGTTTCCAGCCAGCGCTCGCGACGCAGTGATTTACCGCATCATGGAGTGGCATTTCACGGTGGTTATTGAACGACCTAAAGTCTTGAATTGCCTGCAACTATCGCTTACAATCGCCCGGATTTATTTGGTTGGCGATGCCGTAAGAAAGTTGTAATAAGGCAGCCTGAAACGGAATTTCCAAGCTCTGCGGGAACACTGCGATGGTAGGTCAAGGGCCAGATCGACGGCTGACAAAGCCAGCGGGGTCCGATGGCCCGCAGAGGAATCCGGGAAACTCCGGTGGTCTCCACGTTGATTACAACGCGCAATGGGACGCCGACCAGCAAGATAATAACGACATCGTTCCGCTCACGCGGCCGGAGGCTGAAAAGCTGTTCGGTCCGTCGGTGAGTCGGCCATCGCGCGTCACACCCTTTCGAGTGGTGGCGGCGCAAATGGTCTTGTCCCTGGTTGCAACACTGTTATGGTGGCTGTTCTACAAGCCGTCGGGTGCTGCTGCGTCGGGCGTAGCGCTGTCTGCGTTCCTCGGCGGAGCGATCTGCTGGGTGCCGGGCGCACTGTTCGCCGCGCGCCTGAGACAGCTGAGTCAGGCTGGCACGGTGCTGAACTGGATGCTCGGTGAAGCGTTCAAGATGGGGGCGACGATTGCGATGTTCGTTGCCATCGCGTTCTGGTATCACGACGTGCAATGGATTCCGTTGCTCGTGACTTACCTGATCGCACTAAAGACGTACTGGATCGCGCTCGCGTGGCGCTGAGCCGCTAGACCGCATGAGCGTTTTCGCCGGATGGCGAACGGCGCCGCGGTCGATGCAGGTGAAGGGCTGACGCGCGAGTTCGACTTGATCCGCGGCGGCGTGTTCCCGCAAGAGCGTTGGGCGGCGGGAACAGCCGGAATCGATTTTCGACAATTTGGGTGGCATTAACGATATGGCAGCTAGCGAAGGAACGCGCGCTCTGGATCCGTCCGAGTACATCGCGCACCACTTGCAGAATTTTTCCACCTCGCATCAGACGTCGATTGTCGACTTTCACGTCTGGAATCTCGACACGCTGTTCTGGTCGATCCTGTGCGGCCTCGTGACCATCGCAATCCTGCGCCTCGCGGCGAGCCGCGCGACCTCGGGCGTGCCGGGCCGCTTCCAGTGCGCAATCGAGATGCTCGTCGAGATGGTCGAAGACCAGTCGAAGTCGATCATTCACGGCAACCGCAAATTCATCGCGCCGCTCGCCCTCACGGTGTTCGTGTGGGTCGCGCTCATGAACTCCCTCGACTTCATTCCGGTCGACCTGCCGGGCCGCGTGATCGGCTGGCTCGGTCTGTCCGAAGCACTCCCGCACCAGCGCATCGTCCCGACCGCCGATCTGAACGGCACGTTCGGCATCGCGCTCGGCGTGTTCGTGCTGATGATCTACTACAACCTCAAGATCAAGGGCCCCGGCGGTTTCGTGCATGAACTGCTGTCCGCTCCGTTCGGCTCGCATCCGCTGCTGTGGATCCCGAACCTGGCACTGAACATCATCGAGTTCGTCGCGAAGACGGTTTCGCTCGCCCTGCGGTTGTTCGGCAACATGTATGCCGGCGAACTGCTGTTCCTGCTGATCGCCCTGCTGGGCAGTCTGTGGAGCTTCGGCGCGGACACGACGGTGCTTGGCTTCATCGGCCACGTGATTGCGGGTAGCGTCTGGGCGATCTTCCACATCCTGATCGTTCTGCTGCAGGCGTTCATTTTCATGATGCTGACGCTGGTGTATATCGGCCAGGCACACGACACCCACTAACGGGCGTCGGACAGTTTTCAGTTTTCGTTTTTCGTTAAATCCCAGTTCCAAAGACTTTTCACAAAGGAGTGATCATGCAAGCTTTCATCGCCAACATCCAGGGTCTGACCGCCATCGGTATCGGCATCATCATCGGCCTGGGTGCTATCGGCGCCTGTATCGGTATCGGTCTGATGGGCGGCAAGTACATCGAAGCCTGCGCACGTCAGCCTGAACTGATGAACCCGCTGCAAACCAAGATGTTCCTGCTCGCGGGTCTGATCGATGCAGCGTTCCTGATTGGCGTTGGTGTGGCCATGCTGTTCGCGTTCGCTAACCCGCTGCTCTCGAAGCTCGCGGGCTAAGGTTCCCAGGAAGGTTGCGCCTGACCTATAACTCAGGTGGGCGCAGGGCGGAACGGGTGCTCAGGCGCGCATCGTGTGATGAACCGATGAGCGCCTTGCCGTTTCAATTCCCCGGAATAGCAACGATTAAGGAAACACCGTGAATCTCAACGCAACCCTGTTTGCGCAAATGGTCGTGTTCCTGATCCTCGCGTGGTTCACGATGAAATTCGTGTGGCCGCCGTTGATCAACGCCCTCGACGAGCGCTCGAAGAAGATCGCTGACGGCCTCGCGGCCGCCGAAAAGGGCAAGTCGGAACTCGAAGCCGCGCACAAGCGCGTCGGCGAAGAACTCGCGCAGGCCCGCAACGACGGCCAGCATCGCATCGCCGAAGCCGAGAAGCGTGCCCAGGCACTCGCAGAAGAAATCAAGGCCCAGGCTCACGCCGAAGCCAAGCGCATCGTCGCGCAGGCGAAGGCCGATGCCGACCAGCAAGTCGTCAAGGCTCGCGAAGTACTGCGCGCCGAAGTCGCTGCCCTCGCTGTGCAGGGCGCCGAGCAGATCCTGAAGCGCGAAGTCGATCAGTCGGCCCATGCCGAACTGCTGAATCAACTGAAAGCCGAGCTCTGATCATGGCCGAACTTGCAACCATCGCCCGCCCGTACGCAGAAGCGCTCTTTGGTGTGGCCGAAGCTGGTGAGCTCGCCGCCTGGTCCACGCTCGTCGCGGAGCTGGCACAGGTTGCGGCCTTGCCCGAAGTGCTGTCGATCGCGTCGAACCCGAAGGTGACGCATGCACAGGTCATCGATCTCGTGCTGTCCGCGGTGAAGTCGCCGCTCAAGGACAGCGCCGAGGCGAAGAACCTCGTGCAGATGCTGGTCGCCAACCATCGCTTCGAGTTGCTGCCGGAAATCGAGGCGCAATTCGAGGCGCTCAAGAACGCCCACGACGGCGCGGCGGACGCATTGATCGTCAGCGCATTTCCGCTCGAAGGCACACAGTTGAGCGACCTCGTCGCCAGTCTCGAACGCAAGTTCAAGTGCAAGCTGAAGCCGGCGGTTGAAGTGGACAAGTCGCTCATCGGCGGCGTGCGCGTCACGGTCGGCGACGAAGTGCTCGATACCTCGGTCCGCGCGCGGCTCGCCAGCATGCAGGCGGCTCTGACCGCCTAAGCTCAGCGTTTTACGCGAGCGGCTGGCACGCAACAGAATTGAACATCAGGAGCGAATAATGCAACTCAATCCCTCTGAGATCAGCGAGCTGATCAAGAGCCGGATCCAGGGCCTTGAAGCGAGCGCCGACGTTCGCAACCAGGGCACCGTGATCTCCGTGACCGACGGTATCGTGCGCATTCACGGCCTGTCGGAAGTGATGCAGGGCGAAATGCTCGAATTCCCGGGCAACACCTTCGGTCTCGCGCTGAACCTCGAGCGTGACTCGGTCGGCGCCGTGATTCTGGGTGAGTACGAGCACATCTCGGAAGGCGACATCGTCAAGACGACGGGCCGCATTCTCGAAGTGCCGGTGGGTCCGGAACTGATCGGCCGCGTGGTCGATCCGCTCGGCAACCCGATCGACGGCAAAGGCCCGATCAACGCCAAGCTCACCGACGCAATCGAAAAGATCGCCCCGGGCGTGATCTGGCGTGAAGGCGTGTCGCAGCCGGTGCAAACCGGTCTGAAGTCGATCGACGCAATGGTGCCGATCGGCCGTGGCCAGCGCGAGCTGATCATTGGCGACCGTCAGTGCGGCAAGACCGCTGTGGCTGTCGATGCGATCATCAACCAGAAGGGCAAGAACCTCTTCTGTATCTACGTCGCGATCGGCCAGAAGGCTTCGTCGATCCAGAACGTGGTGCGCAAGCTCGAAGAAACGGGCGCGATGGAGTACACCATCGTCGTCGCCGCTTCGGCTTCGGAATCGGCTGCGCTGCAGTACCTCGCGCCGTACGCCGGCTGCTCGATGGGCGAATACTTCCGCGACCGCGGTCAAGACGCGCTGATCATTTATGACGATTTGACCAAGCAAGCCTGGGCATACCGTCAGATCTCGCTGCTGCTGCGCCGTCCGCCGGGCCGTGAAGCGTATCCGGGCGACGTGTTCTATCTGCACTCGCGTCTGCTCGAGCGCGCCGCGCGCGTGTCGGCCGACTACGTGGAGAAGTTCACGAACGGCGAAGTGAAGGGCAAGACGGGTTCGCTGACGGCACTGCCGGTCATCGAAACGCAAGCCGGCGACGTGACCGCATTCGTTCCGACGAACGTGATCTCGATTACCGACGGTCAGATCTTCCTGGAAACCGACCTCTTCAACGCAGGCATCCGCCCGGCAATCAACGCCGGCGTGTCGGTCTCGCGTGTGGGTGGTGCTGCCCAGACCAAGGTCATCAAGAAGCTCTCGGGCGGTATTCGTACCGACCTCGCGCAGTACCGTGAGCTCGCCGCGTTCTCGCAGTTCGCATCGGACCTCGACGAAGCAACCCGCAAGCAGCTCGAACGCGGCCGCCGCGTGACGGAACTGCTCAAGCAGCCGCAATACCAGCCGCTGCAGGTGTGGGAGCTGGCCGTTGCACTGTTCGCGGCCAACAACGGTTACCTCGACGACCTCGAAGTGACCGACGTGCTGCCGTTCGAAAAGGGCCTGCGCGAGCACCTGAAGTCGAGCCACGCCGATCTGGTGCAGCGTATCGAAGACAACAAGGACCTGTCGAAGGACGACGAGAACGCGCTCAACGCGGCTCTCAAGGACTTCAAGAAGTCCGGCGCATACTGATCCGTCCGGGAATCAGCAACGATAATCGGACTGGGGCCCGGGTGAGCGCTGCGGCGCTGACCCGGGTCGACAAAGGAGCAAGCAATGGCTGGAATGAAGGAAATTCGCGGCAAGATCAAGAGCGTGCAAAACACGCGCAAGATCACCAAGGCGATGGAAATGGTCGCGGCGTCGAAGATGCGCCGTGCCCAGGAGCGCATGCGCGCTGCTCGCCCGTATGCCGACAAGGTCCGCGACATCGCTGCGCACATGAGCCGTGCGAACCCCGAGTATCGCCATCCGTTCATGACGGAAAACAACGATGCGAAGGTGGCCGGCATGATTCTCGTCACGACCGACAAGGGTCTGTGCGGCGGGATGAACACCAACGTGCTGCGCGCGACGCTGCAGAAGTTCAAGGAGCTCGAAGCCGCCGGCAAGACGGTCGAAGCCACCGCGATCGGCAGCAAGGGTCTCGGCTTCCTGAATCGTCTGCGCGCGAAGGTCGTCTCGAACGTCGTGCAGCTCGGCGACACGCCGCACCTCGAGAAGCTGATCGGCGCCATCAAGGTGCAGCTCGACCAGTATTCGGAAGGCAAGCTCTCGGCTGTGTATCTCGGCTACACGCGCTTCGTCAACACGATGAAGCAGGAGCCGGTGATCGAGCAGCTGCTGCCGCTGTCGGCGGACCGCTTCGCGAACGATGAAGACGACGGCACGACGCCGAAGTCGGCATGGGACTACATCTACGAGCCGGATGCGCAGACCGTCGTCGACGAGCTGCTGGTTCGCTATGTCGAAGCGCTGGTCTATCAGGCCGTCGCGGAGAACATGGCGTCGGAGCAGTCGGCCCGGATGGTCGCAATGAAGGCAGCGTCGGACAACGCGAAGACGGTCATCAACGAACTGCAGCTCTCGTACAACAAGAGCCGCCAGGCCGCGATCACGAAAGAATTGTCGGAGATCGTCGGCGGCGCCGCAGCAGTCTGAGCGCCGGGTCGGCCGACCAGACGAACGCGAACTGCGCCGTTGCGCGAGTGAAGAATTCAGGTATCTAAAGGAAAAGCGATGAGTACAACTGCTTTGGTAGAAGGCAAGATCGTACAGTGCATCGGCGCGGTGATCGACGTGGAATTCCCGCGCGAAAACATGCCGAAGATCTACGACGCGCTGATTCTCGAAGGGTCGGAACTGACCCTCGAAGTTCAGCAGCAGCTCGGTGACGGCGTGGTCCGCACCATCTGTCTCGGTGCATCGGATGGTCTGCGCCGCGGCACCGTGGTCAAGAACACCGGCAAGCCCATCAGCGTGCCGGTCGGCAAGCCGACGCTCGGCCGCATCATGGACGTGCTCGGCCGTCCGATCGACGAAGCTGGCCCGATCGTGAGCGAAACGACGCGCGCGATTCACCAGAAGGCTCCGGCGTTCGACGAGCTGTCGCCGTCGGCTGAGCTGCTCGAAACCGGCATCAAGGTTATCGACCTGATCTGCCCGTTCGCGAAGGGCGGCAAGGTGGGTCTGTTCGGTGGTGCCGGCGTGGGCAAGACCGTCAACATGATGGAGCTCATCAACAACATCGCGAAGGAACACGGTGGTTACTCCGTGTTCGCGGGCGTGGGCGAGCGTACCCGTGAGGGCAACGACTTCTACCACGAAATGAAGGACTCGAACGTTCTCGACAAGGTCGCGCTCGTGTACGGCCAGATGAACGAGCCGCCGGGCAACCGTCTGCGCGTCGCGCTGACGGGCCTCACGATGGCCGAGCACTTCCGTGACGAAGGCCTCGACGTGCTGTTCTTCGTCGACAACATCTACCGTTTCACGCTGGCTGGCACGGAAGTGTCGGCACTGCTCGGCCGTATGCCGTCGGCAGTGGGCTATCAGCCGACGCTGGCTGAAGAAATGGGCAAGCTGCAAGAGCGCATCACGTCGACCAAGAAGGGTTCGATTACGTCGGTTCAGGCCGTGTACGTGCCTGCCGATGACTTGACCGACCCGTCGCCGGCTACGACCTTCGGCCACCTGGACGCAACCGTCGTGCTCTCGCGTGACATCGCCTCGCTGGGTATCTACCCGGCAGTCGATCCGCTCGACTCGACCTCGCGCCAGATCGACCCGAACGTCATCGGTGAAGAGCACTACTCGATCACGCGTCGCGTGCAGCAAACGCTGCAGCGTTACAAGGAACTGCGCGACATCATCGCGATTCTGGGCATGGACGAACTGTCGCCGGAAGACAAGCTGAGCGTCGCACGCGCACGCAAGATCCAGCGTTTCCTGTCGCAGCCGTTCCACGTCGCAGAAGTGTTCACGGGTTCGCCGGGCAAGTACGTGCCGCTCAAGGAAACGATCCGTGGCTTCAAGATGATCGTCGACGGCGAGTGCGATCACCTGCCGGAACAGGCGTTCTACATGGTCGGCACGATCGACGAAGCCTTCGAGAAGGCCAAGAAGATCCAGTAAAGGTTCGAGTGCAGGCAGCGGGGCGCGGGCGCTTGGCGTCCCGCGCCGCTTGCACCCCACTCAACCGTGCTTTGCATGGGACGGATGTCGGCGTTGAAGCGCTGACGTTCGTCGACAGGAGTCGACATATATGGCAACCATCAAGGTAGACGTCGTCAGCGCCGAAGAGCAGATCTTCGCGGGCGAGGCGAAATTCGTCGCGCTGCCGGGCGAGGCGGGTGAGCTGGGCATTCTGCCGGGTCACACGCCGCTCATCACGCGCATCCGCCCGGGTGCCGTGCGCATCGTCGAAGAAAACGGCGACGAGGAATTCGTGTTCGTCGCCGGCGGGATCCTCGAAGTGCAGCCGGGTGCCGTCACGGTGCTGGCTGACACGGCGATCCGCGGCAAGGACCTCGACGAGGCGAAGGCCGGTGAGGCACGCCGTCGTGCTGAAGAGGCGCTCGAAAACGCCGGGTCGAATCTCGAGTACGCAACGGCTCAGGCAGAACTCGCCTACGCTGTCGCGCAACTCGCGGCGATCCAGCGACTGCGCAAGATGAACCAGCATTGAGCTGGTGCACTCGCGGCGCACTTGCGCCGCGCGGTGCGAACTAGAACGGGCTCCCTCGGGAGCCCGTTTTTTTTTGGCCGGCTGGTGCCGCAGCGGATCGCGGGGTCAGCGGCCGCTGTCGTTGAGCACCGTCACACGCAAGACGCCCTGGCGCTGAAAGAAATAACCGCTGTTCGAGAACAGATAGTCACCGGCGCGCACCTTGCGCCGGATCAGCGCACGGCCGGCGGACGTGAACTTGGGATCCGCGAGCAACTGGTCGACGTCGGCCTGCGTGAGCCGGCGCTGGTGCTCGTCGTTGCGCCAGGACTCGCCGTTGCGCAAAGGGCCCTGGACCTGGAAGTTCGAGGTGAACCACAGTGCGCCATCGAGGTTGTAGACGGTCATGCTGATCGGCCAGATGCCGGCGTCGTAGATCTCCTGCGAAATCACCTCGTGAATGAACACGTTGTTGCCCGAGGTGAAGCCGTCGAGGCGCACGGTGCCATCGGCGCCGGTCACCCCGAGCCGCACGATGGCGTTGCCGTTCATGTTGTCGGCAGTGGGCAGGATGCCGCGATACGAACTCGTCGCGAAGAACAGGATGTCCTGTCGTTCCTGCGCCTGCGCGCCTGCCGTGAATTGCGTCTCGATCTGCACCGAAACCGACTTGTTGATGCCGGCGACGCGCACGACCGAGGTCGCGGCGCCGACTTCGAACGCGATGGCGCCGTCGCGGTCGTCGACGGGCGAGCGCAGCGTACCGTCGATCTCGGCCGTGAAATCCCAGCCGGTGCGCTGCGTGTACGAGAGCGTGACGCCATCGTTGTTGCGCTTGATGACGAACTCGTAGAGCCAGTACTGGCCCGGCGCCAGCATGAGCTCGACCTCGGCGTTGCCGACCACCGTGAGCGGACCGCCGAGCAGCTTGCTCTCGTCGACGCTGCCGTCGGCTTTGCTGATGTCCCCGTAGTGGGTGTGGGCGGGGACCACGCCGAACGCGTACTGGATCGTATCGGCCGGGTCCGAGCGGCCGTTGGCGTCGGAGCCGGGTACGCCGGCCCAGACTTTCTTCGACAGGATCAGCTTGCCTTTCTTGCCGTTGTCGTTGGTCACGACGACGCGCATCAGCCCTTGTCGCTGGAACAAATAGTTCTGGTTCGTGAACAGCCAGTCGCCCGCGTGCAGATGCTCGCGGATCAGCGCGTGGTCGGCCGGCGTGAATTTCGGGTCGGCGAGCAGCCGGTCCAGTTCGGCCTGGCTGACCTGATGGAAATCCGGGAATCCGCTCGTGTACCAGAGCGAGCCGTCGATGTCGTAGACCTCCATTTGCTGCGGCCGCATGCCTGCAACGTAGAGCGCTTGCGGCACGACCTCGTGGATGAACACGTTGTTGCCCGAGGTGAAGCCGTCGAGGCGCAGCGAGCCGTCGCTGTCCGTGACGCCGAGCCGGACGACGGCCGAGCCGTCCCAATGCGGCGCGCCTTGCGTGAGTCCGAGATAAGAGCTCGTGCCGAAGAACAAGATGCCGTCCTTGCGGCCGTTGCCCGCGCTGTAGCGCTTGTCGATCTGCACGCAGACGGACTTGTTGATGCCGACGATCCTGAGCGGCGCGCCGGACCGGACTTCGAACGCGATGGCGCCATCGTCGTCGTTGACCGGGCCGCGCACGGTGCCGTCGATGGCGGCGGTGAAGTCCCAGCCGGTGCGGTGCGTGTAGCTCAGCGCGCCGGCGGCACTGCGCTCGATGACGAATTCGTAGAGCCAGTATTGGCCGGGCGCGAGCGCCAGTGCGAGCTGGGCATTGCCGATCACGCTCAGCACGCCGCCGATCAGGCGTTGCGGATCGACGCTGCGGTCGGCGCGGCATAGCGAGGCAAACGGCGTGTTGGCGGGTACGACGCCGAACGCATACTGGATGGTCGCGGCAGGGTCCGAGCGGCCGTTGACGTCCGCGCCGGGCACGCCGGCCCAGATTTTCTTCGATAGCAGGATACCGCTCGACATGACGGGTGACATCGTTGCACTCCTTGTAGTGACGAATCGTGGTCCGTGCGCCGCGCGCCAGCCAGGCGATCAGGACGACTAAATACATGCGGCGGCCCGGAGCAGGGCGCAGCAACGGACCAGCGACTCAGCAGGAAAGGTGTGCCTCGGCGGGGCGCGTTGGTGTGGACGATGTCGCGCAACGAGGCACGAGCCCACCATGACGCGAAAATCGCTGACAGAATGTATGGTTTTTGTAAAGTATGGGTAACGCTTGACGCACCACACCGGGTCAAAAAACTTCCCGTTGCTACTTGACGTTTACGGAAAGGTAATGCGAAATCATGCCTTCGAGGTTGGCGCGCAAACCGGAGCGGTCGAATGCGAGGTTGCGGGTAAAACTTGATGCCTCAGCGCAAAAGCACGGTGGCACAATCCATTTCAAAACCGGGTTTCAAGTTCATTTCCGCAGCAGATCTTGCGCGGGATGGGAGACACCATGGCAATCGACGCAACCGGCGGCGGGAACACGTCGCCGTCCTTCATCGCACCGCGCGATGGCCTGTCGCACGTGCGCGGCGCGACCGACGTGCCGCTCAGCGATGCCACGATCGGCGAGTTTCTGCGCGACACGGCGCGACGCTTTCCCGAGCGTCCGGCCGTCGTGTTTCGCGAGCAGGACATTCGCTGGAACTGGCGCGAATTCAGCGAGGAAATCGATGTGCTGGCGGCGGGGCTCGTGTCGCTCGGTATCGGCCGGGGCGACCGGGTCGGCATCTGGTCGCCCAACCGGGTCGAATGGCTGCTCACGCAGTTCGCGACCGCGCGCATCGGCGCGGTGCTCGTCAACATCAATCCTGCGTATCGTCTGGCCGAACTCGAATACGCGCTGAACAAGGTGAACTGCAAGGCCATCGTGTCGGCGCAGAGCTTCAAGTCCTCGCGCTATCTGGAGATGATCCAGGAACTGGCGCCCGAACTCGCGAGCGCCACACCGGGCGACCTGCATGCCGCGCGATTGCCCGATCTGCGCATCGTGATCCGCATGTGCGATACCGAAACGCCCGGCATGCTGACGTTTTCGGGCGCTGTCGAGGCCGGTCGCGAATGGCTCGTCGCGAACGGCACGGCGGCGCTCGATGCGCTGGGCGCGACGCTCGACGCCGACGACCCGATCAATATCCAGTTCACGAGCGGCACGACCGGCAATCCGAAGGGCGCCACGCTCACGCACCGCAACGTCGTGAACAACTCGCGCTTCATCGCGATGGCGATGCGCCTCACCGAGCAGGACGCGCTATGCATCCCCGTGCCGCTCTACCACTGCTTCGGCATGGTGCTGGCGGTGCTCGCGTGTGTGTCGGTGGGCGCGAACATGGTGTTTCCGGGCGAGGCGTTCGACCCGCGCGCGACGCTCGCGGCCGTATCGGAGGAGCGCTGCACGGCGCTTCACGGCGTGCCGACGATGTTCATCGCCGAACTCGATCATCCCGAGTTCGCGAGCTTCGATCTGTCGCGCTTGCGCACGGGCATCATGGCGGGCTCGCCGTGCCCGATCGAAACGATGAAGCGGGTCGTCGCGCAGATGCATCTGGCCGAGATCACCATCGCGTACGGCATGACGGAGACGAGTCCCGTCTCGTTCCAGAGCGCGACGACCGATCCGCTCGACAAGCGCACGACCACGGTCGGCCGCATTCAGCCGCATCTCGAAGTGAAGATCGTCGATCCGCTCGGCAATCCGGTGCCGCTTGGCGAGACCGGGGAGCTGTGCACGAAGGGTTATTCGGTCATGCGCGGCTATTGGGGCGATGACGCGAAGACGGCCGAGTCGATCGTCGATGGCTGGATGCATACCGGCGACCTCGCGACGCTCGATGCCGAGGGCTATTGCAACATCGTCGGCCGACTGAAGGACATGCTGATTCGCGGCGGCGAGAACATTTACCCGCGCGAGATCGAGGAGTTCCTGTTCCGCCATCCGAAGATCCAGACGGTGCAGGTGTTCGGCGTGCCCGATGCGAAGTACGGTGAGGAAGTGTGCGCGTGGATCGTGCTGCGTCCCGGCGAGTACGCAAGCGCCGAGGATATCCATGCGTTCTGTCAGGGGCAGATCGCGCATTACAAGATTCCGAAATACATCCGCTTCGTGGACGAACTGCCGATGACGGTGACGGGCAAGGTGCGGAAGTTCGTGATGCGTGCGCGCATGATCGAGGAGCTGAAGGTCAACGAGCAGAAGACGGCGTAGATCTTTCGTCGCGCCAGCGGCGGCATGTTCGTGCTGCCGCTGGGGAAGGGAAGAGGCGTTGCGTGGAGGTAATGCCAGGGATTCCGAACTAAAAACGCGGACGAAAAAAAAGCGGGCCTGGAGCCCGCTAAAAACCACACGCTACGGGGTTAGCGCGAGGAGACCAAAGGAGGAGCCGGAGCGTGATGACGTCACGACGCCGGTCACGGCTCCAGCAAGGATGCCCCTCAAAAGGGCTTCGGCTTGATGCCGACCGGCAGGGCGTTCGTGTCCGCTCACACTTACCCAACCACATCCGTGTTGAAACCGTTGAAGCCATTGTGGGCGAATTACCAGGACGGCACGGTAACAAAGTGTTTCAGGTTGTAACGCCCGCCGGACAAGGCTTTGCGGGATTTTTTGCCGTCCTCATCGTCGGTTGAAAGTCATTTTTACCGTCGTGTCGCATGCGCGCGCATGGATGACTTGCGTCGCGATGCAGTGAGCATCAACAAGCGATGGCTCGCGGGTCATATGGTTTGGTGCGCAATCATCGGTGACGATTGCAGTGTGCACGGGCTGTCGTCGTGCGTGTTGTGCGCGCGGCAACGAAACAGGCGGTGCGCTATGTCGTGCAACGCACGGTTGCAATTAAGCGCGAATACGTCGCTCGCGCTCATTTGAGCCATTTGTCGGCGATTGTCTGATATTCGCCGCTTGCGCGCGCGAGATGCAGCCATTGATCGACGTACTGCTGGAACACGACGTCGCCGCGCGGCACGAGCCACGCCTTCTCGCCATACTGGAACGGTTGGTCGGGGTGGACCGGGCACAGGCCGGGGTTGAGTTTTTGTTGCAGCAGGGTCTCGGAGGCATCGGTCACCATGACGTCCGCCTTGCCCGCCAGGATCTGCTTGAAGATCGTCACGTTGTCGGGGTAGACGGTGAGTGTCGCGTGCGGGAGGTACTGGCGCGCGAAGCGTTCGTTCGTGCCGCCCGGGTTGACGATTACGCGCGTCGACGGCTGGTCGATCTGTGCAATCGTCTGATATTTGCTCGCGTCGTCGCAACGTACGATCGGTGTCTTGCCATCGACTTGATACGGCGCGGTGAAGAACGCGTGCTTCTGACGCTCGAGCGAGGTCGATACGCCGCCCGCTGCGACATCGCATTTCGCGAGGAAGTCGGTCATCAGGTTCGACCACGTCGTCTTCACGAATTCGGTGCGCACGCCGAGTGACTTCGCGAGCGAGCCGACCATGTCGATGTCGATGCCTTCGAACTGGCCATCGGGACGGGAGTACGAATACGGCTTGTAGTCGCCGGTGGTGCAGACCCGCAGCGTGCCGCGCGCGATGACTTCGTCGAGCCGCGAGGGTGCCACCGCGGCCGGCGTGACGCTCTGCGCGCTGGCGTCAAGCGCGCCGCCGCTGAGCAGCATGGCGAGCAGCAGCAGTCCCGTGGTTCGTTTCATCGCGTCTCCTTGTGGTGGTGTCGTCAGCCGGGGCCGTCGATCATAGCCGCCGGTCGCGCCGGGCGTCCATCGCGCGCATTGGCGGGCGCGGGCTCCGGTAAAATGGTGTTTTGCCTTGAAGCGCCTCGCGCCCAGCAACGTGGCTCACACTCTCCTGAACGACACCTTCCTGCGCGCGCTGCTGCGCCAGCCGACCGATCACACGCCGATCTGGCTGATGCGACAGGCGGGACGCTATCTGCCCGAGTACAACGCGACACGCTCACGCGCCGGCAGCTTTCTCGGCCTCGCCAAGAATCCGGACTACGCGACCGAAGTGACGCTGCAGCCGCTCGAGCGCTATCCGCTCGATGCCGCGATCCTGTTCTCGGACATCCTGACGATCCCCGATGCGATGGGCCTCGGCCTCGATTTCCTCGCCGGCGAGGGGCCGAAGTTCGCGCACCCGGTGCGCACGGAAGCCGACGTCGCGCGCCTCGCCGTGCCCGACATCGAGTCCACGCTCGGCTACGTGACGGCCGCTGTGCGCGAGATACGCCGCGCGCTCACCGATGGCCAGGGCCGTCAGCGCGTGCCGCTGATCGGCTTCTCGGGCAGCCCGTGGACGCTCGCGTGCTACATGGTCGAAGGCGCGGGATCGTCCGACTTCCGCACGGTGAAGTCGATGCTGTACAGCCGCCCGGATCTGATGGAGCGCATTCTCGACGTGAATGCGCAGGCCGTCGCGGCGTATCTGAACGCGCAGATCGAGGCGGGCGCCCAGGCGGTCATGATTTTCGATACTTGGGGCGGTGCGCTTGCCGATGGCATCTATCAGCGCTTCTCGCTGCGCTACATCACCCAGGTCGTGGCCGCGCTCAAGCGCGAGCACGACGGCGAGCGCGTGCCGGTCATCACGTTCACGAAGGGCGGCGGGCTGTGGCTCGACGAGATCGCGGGCTGTGGCGCCGATGCGCTCGGCCTCGACTGGACGGTGAACCTCGGCCGCGCGCGCGAGCGCGTGGGCGATCGTGTCGCGCTACAGGGCAATCTCGACCCGAACGTGCTGTTTGCGTCGCCGGACGTGATCCGGCGCGAAGCGCGCGCGGTGCTCGACAGCTTCGGCCCGCACGATGGCCACGTCTTCAACCTCGGCCACGGCATTTCGCAGTTCACGCCCCCTGAAAGCGTCGCGGAACTGGTCGACGAGGTGCACCGTCACAGCCGCGCCATCCGCTCGGCCAGATCCGCCAACCCGTCAGGCGCATGATGACACTTTTGCTGCACTGCGACGAACTGGGCTCTGCGAGTCAGGGTTGCGCGGCGCGCAAAGGGTTGTCCAGACGCCATTGCGTGGATGTCAATAGCTGACTTATGCACACTTGCGTCGTTGCGGCGCGCAAGACGGATTTGCGGCCGCGACGACTCGTCTCTGGACAGCCCACATCAATCAGGCCCTTGACGCATAAGGCTTTCGCCTGACTGTTGGCGAATGTGCGGTTGCCCACAGAACGACGCCACGACGCCATCTTCGGGCCGCGCGAAGCGAGTTCTCAACAAAGTTATCCACAGGCAGGCCACGGGGGCGTGATTGTTCAGCCGAATCCAAAACTTAGCGGCGAAACTAAAGTTTTACTTTAAGTTCACGCGTTCGTGCGGCAGAGCACAGACGCGGCCGCTGTTGCGAGGCTGGGCATGACTGAACGCTTCGTGCGCGTCGCGCTCGATCATCCGTTGCCCGCGCTGTATGACTATCGCTACCCGGCGCACGAAGTACCGCCGCAGCCGGGCATGCTTGTGCGGGTGCCGTTCGGGCGGCGCGATGCCGTGGGTCTCATCTGCGAAGTGACCACTCACAGCGATGTGCCGGCCGAGCGCCTGCGCGAGGTGAGCGCGGTCTGCGCGGCGTGTGCGCCGCTCTCGGCGCACTGGCTCGCGCTCACGGGTTTCGCCGCCGATTACTATCAGCGCGGTCTCGGTGAAGTGGCGCTGCCCGCCTTGCCGCAGGCGCTGCGCGATCCGGCCCGCTGGCCGCGCCTGTTCGCTCCGCAAGAGCGTTACCGGGTGCTCGCGGCCGGGCGCGATGCGCTGCCCGCCAGCTTGCCTGCACGCGCCCAGGCGCTGCGGCGTCTGGCCGACGCGCTCGTCGAGGCCGGCGAACTCGATCTCGCCGATGCGCGCGCGCTCCATCCGAAGGCGGCGGCGACCTTCGAGAGCTGGCGCGAGGCGGGCTGGGTCGAACTCGATGTGATCGAAGCCAGCGCGGCGCGTGCCGTGACGCCGCCGCGCGATGTCGCACCGCCCGTGCTGCCGACGCTGTCGGACGAACAGACGGTGGCCGTCGACGAGATACTCGCCGCGCGCGGCTTCGCGCCGTTCCTGCTGCACGGTGTGACCGGCAGCGGCAAGACCGAGGTCTATCTGCGTGCGCTCGCCGGCCTGCTGGCGCGCGAGCCCGGCGCGCAGGCGCTCGTGCTGGTCCCCGAAATCAACTTGACGCCCCAGTTCGAGGCGGCGTTCCGCACGCGCTTCGCCGCGCTCGCCGACGACGCCATCGTCACCTTGCACAGCGGCCTTGCCGAGGGCGAGCGCGCGCGCAACTGGCTCGCCGCGCACACCGGGCGCACGCGCATCGTGCTCGGCACGCGGCTCGCCGTGCTCGCCTCGATGCCGCGGCTCGCGATGCTGGTGATCGACGAGGAGCACGATCCCGCCTACAAGCAGCAGGAAGGGCTGCGCTACTCGGCGCGCGATCTCGCCGTCTGGCGCGCGAAGCAGCTCGGCGTGCCGGTCGTGCTCGGCTCGGCGACGCCTTCGCTCGAAAGCTGGTGGCAGGCCGAGCAGGGCCGTTATCGGCGGCTCACGCTGGCGCGCCGGGCGATCGCCGATGCGGTGCTGCCCACCGTGCGCCTCGTCGATCTCGAAGAGGAGCGGCGGCGCGGCCGTGCATCGTTCGAGGGGCTGTCCGGGCCGCTCGTCGCAGCGATGAAGGCGCGGCTCGAACGCGGCGAACAGAGCCTCGTGTTCCTCAACCGCCGCGGCTATGCGCCGACGCTGTGTTGCGACGCTTGCGGCTGGGTGGCCGGTTGTCCGCGCTGTAGCGCCTACGTCGTGCTGCACAAGCCCGAGCGCGCGCTGCGCTGCCATCACTGCGGCTGGGAGGCGCGCATCCCGCGCTCGTGCCCGGAGTGCGGCAACGTCGATATTGCGCCGATGGGGCGCGGCACCCAGCGCATCGAGGAGGCGCTCGCGTCCGCCGTGCCGGGCGCGCGCGTGCTGCGTATCGATGCGGACAGCACACGCCGCAAGGGCAGCGCCCAGGCGCTCTTTTCGGACGTGCACGCGGGCGAGGTCGATATCCTCGTCGGTACGCAGATGATCGCCAAGGGGCACGACTTCCAGCGCGTGTCGCTGGTCGGCGTGCTCAACGCCGACAACGCGCTCTTCTCGCACGACTTCCGCGCGAGCGAGCGGCTCTTTGCCCAGCTGATGCAGGTCAGTGGTCGCGCGGGCCGTGCCGGGCTGGCGGGCGAGGTGATCGTGCAGACGCGTTATGCGCGTCACGCGCTCTATCACGCGCTGTCGCGCCACGATTACGTGGGCTTCGCCAATTCGCAGCTGGCCGAGCGGCGCGACGCGCATCTGCCGCCGTTCGTCTATCAGGCGCTGCTGCGCGCCGAGGGGCGCACGCTCGAAGCCGCGCTGGCGTTCCTGCAGCAGGCGGCTGAAGCGCTCGCCCAGATCCCCGCCGCCGAGCGCGTGACCGCCTACGACGCCGTGCCGCTGACGATCGTCAAGGTGATGAACGTGCATCGCGCGCAGCTGCTGATCGAGAGCGCGTCGCGCGGCGCGTTGCAGGCGACCCTGCACGCGTGGCAGCCGGCGTTGCGCTCGCTGCGCGGCGTGCTGCGCTGGAACGTCGAAGTCGATCCGCTCGATATCTGACGATAGCGCCGCCGCGCGCTTAATCCTTCCGGTTATATCGATAGAGCGAAAGATCGTTTCGTTTGCTGAAACCGCTCGACTATATTTCGCCCGAATCGGCGCGAATCCGACAACAATCCAGCATGCTCGCGCCGGCGCCATTCAACTTCCCGGGGGCCCCGAGACCATGAGCGACACCAATCACAGCCTGCCGGCGGGCGCCGCACCGGCACAGTCCGCGCCGACGCCCGCGTCGCGCGGCGGCGGACTCTTTTCCACCGAGGACTGGTGGGCCGTGTGGATCGGCCTCGGCGTCATCGTGGTGGCCTGGGCGCTGTTCGCCGCCGGCAGCAGTATCAAGTGGCTCGCCATCGCGCCGGCCAAATGGTCGGCGCCCGGCGATGCAGTGGCCAACCTCGGCGCGCATCTGCCGAACTATGCGGCGCTGTTCGTCGTGTTCGCCGTGCTGTTCGGCGTGAGCGTCGCCGCGCTGCGCCAGCGTCTCGCGCACTTTCTGCCGGCCTTCCTGATCCTGTTCGTCGGCTCGGCGCTGATTTTCACGCTCGGCGCGTGGGTCAACGCGTCGAAGTACAACCTCGAGCCGCCGCTCGTCGCGCTCGCGCTCGGCCTCTTGATCTCGAACGTGTTCGCGCTGCCCGAGTGGTTCAAGACCGGGCTGCGCGTCGAGTTTTATATCAAGGTCGGCATCGTGCTGCTCGGCGCGACCCTGCCGTTCACGCTGCTCGTCTGGGCGGGCCCCGTCGCGCTTGGGCAGGCGACGCTCGTGTCGCTCGTCACGTTCTTCGTGATCTTCCTCGCGGGCCGGGCGTTCGGGCTCGACAAGCGCTTCGCGGCCGTGCTCGGTGTGGGCGGTGCGGTGTGCGGGGTGTCGGCGGCCATTGCGATCGCGGGTGCCGTGCGCGCGAAACGCGAGCAGGCCTCGGTGGCGATCACGCTCGTCGTGCTGTGGGCGATCGTGATGATCTTCGTGCTGCCGTTCGCGTCGCGCTCGCTCGGGTTGTCGACGGCGGTTGCGGGTGCGTGGATCGGCACCTCGGAGTTCGCCGATGCCGCCGGCATCGCGGCCGCTCAGGCCTATGGCGACTTCGCCAAACACGCGGGCGGTGCGATCGCGGGTGCTCCCGAGGCGTCGCTTCAAGCGTTCACGCTCATGAAGGTGGTCGGCCGCGACATCTGGATCGGCATCTGGGCGTTCGTGCTCGCGATCGTCGCGACGACGCGTTGGGAGCGGACCGAAGGTGGTGAGGGTGTCCAGGCGCAACGGCCGCGCGCCGGCGAGATCTGGGCGCGCTTTCCGAAGTTCGTGATCGGCTTCGTGATCGCCTCGGCGCTCGTTACGTGGATCGCGAGCCATTACTCGCTCGCCGATTACCGCAAGGTCGTCACGCCCGAGTTCGTCGCGCCGATTACCGCGCTGCGCACGTGGGCGTTCACCTTCTGCTTCTTCAGCATCGGCCTCACGACGCGCGTGCGCTCGCTCTCCGCGACCGGCATCAAGCCGTTCCTCGCGTTCACGGTGGGCGTGGCGGTCAATATCGTGCTCGGCTATGTCCTCTCGGCGCACGTGTTCGCGCCGTACTGGAACAGCCTCGGCCAGGGTTCCTGACGATGGGCGCCGGCCTGCGTAGCGGCGGCGCTGCCGAGGCCGCAGCCGCGGCAGCGCGCGGCACCTGCGCCCAGTGCCGTCATCGGCTCGATGACCGGCACGCGCTCGAGGCACGCATCGGCGGGCTCGTCGTGTTCAGTTCGGGATTCGGGGCGAGCGTCGCCACGAGCCGTCTGTGCAGCCTGCATGACCAGCTGGTGTCGCCCGGCGACTCGTGCGGCCGCTTCGCGCCGCGCGACTGAACCGCCGCCCGCGCGCGTGATCCTTCCCCAAAGACGGGCGCAACGCCCGCCTCCTTCCTGACTCGGCTCAGCCGTTCGCGACGTCGGGGCGCTTGCCCGCGCGCTCGGGCGCCAGCGTATCGCGACGGGCTTCCGCGCTGGACGCGCCGCGGATAAACAGCACGAAACACAACGCGCACATCGCCCAGATCCCCGTTACAACCAGTACTTTTTCCATTTCTTCCTCTACCGACCCCCGCGGCGCGTCGTTCGCGCGCTGCACTGGCTTTATATCGGCCGCGCGGCGGTTTGGATAAGGGTCGCCAAAATAAATTCGATCCAGGGAAAATACCGAGTACAACCCGTTGCGCCCGGTGGGACGCCAGCGGGCGCGAAGCCCGGCTGCACGGGGGCTTCAGCGGGGTGCAACCGAGTCGATGCAATGGTTGCACCTTTTTCTTTGGAGGCGTACGATTCGAGCAACTTTTTAGTCCATTTGACCGGCGCGGGCAGCCGGAATACGAAGGAATCATGGCCAGCACGACACTTGGCGTCAAAGTCGACGACCTCCTGCGCAGCCGTCTGAAAGACGCCGCTACGCGCCTCGAACGCACCCCGCACTGGCTCATCAAGCAGGCGATTTTCGCGTACCTCGAAAAGATCGAGCACGGCCAGTTGCCGCCCGAGCTGACCGGCCACGTCGGTGCAACCGACCTCGCCGATGGCGCCGCGACCGACCACGAGGAAGAGGGCGCCACGCACCCGTTCCTCGAATTTGCCCAGAACGTGCAACCGCAATCGGTGCTGCGCGCGGCGATCACCGCCGCCTATCGCCGTCCCGAGCCGGAATGCGTGCCGTTCCTGATCGGCGAGGCGCGCATGAGCGCACCGCTCGCCGAGCAGGCGCAGAAGATGGCGGCCAGCCTCGTCGAGACGCTGCGCGCCAAGCGCACCGGCGGCGGCGTCGAAGGTCTGATCCACGAATTCTCGCTGTCGAGCCAGGAAGGCGTCGCGCTGATGTGCCTCGCCGAAGCGCTGCTGCGCATCCCCGATCGCGCCACGCGCGACGCGCTGATCCGCGACAAGATCAGCAAGGGCGACTGGAAGTCGCACGTCGGCCATGCGCCGTCGCTGTTCGTGAACGCGGCGACCTGGGGCCTGATGATCACCGGCAAGCTCGTGACGACCAACAGCGAAGCGGGCCTGTCGTCGGCGCTCACGCGTCTGATCGGCAAGGGCGGCGAGCCGCTGATCCGCAAGGGCGTCGACATGGCGATGCGCCTGATGGGCGAGCAGTTCGTCACGGGCGAGACGATTTCCGAAGCGCTCGCGAACAGCCGCAAATTCGAGGCACGCGGTTTCCGCTACTCGTACGACATGCTCGGCGAAGCGGCGACCACCGAAGCCGACGCGCAGCGCTACTACGCCTCCTACGAGCAGGCGATCCACGCGATCGGCAAGGCCGCCGGCGGACGTGGCATCTACGAAGGCCCGGGCATCTCGATCAAGCTCTCGGCACTCCACGCACGCTACTCGCGCGCGCAGCAGGAACGCACGATGAGCGAACTGCTGCCGCGTGTGCGCTCGCTCGCGATCCTCGCGCGCCGCTACGACATCGGCCTCAATATCGACGCTGAAGAAGCGGATCGTCTGGAACTGTCGCTCGATCTGCTCGAAGCGCTGTGCTTCGACGCCGAACTCGCGGGCTGGAACGGCATCGGCTTCGTCGTGCAGGCTTACCAGAAGCGTTGCCCGTTCGTGATCGACTATATCGTCGACCTCGCGCGCCGCAGCCGTCACCGCATCATGGTGCGCCTCGTGAAGGGCGCGTACTGGGACACCGAAATCAAGCGTGCGCAGCTCGATGGCCTCGAAGGCTATCCGGTCTACACGCGCAAGATCTACACCGACGTGTCGTACCTCGCGTGCGCGAAGAAGCTGCTCGGCGCGCCCGATGCGGTCTATCCGCAGTTCGCGACGCACAACGCGTACACGCTCGCGGCGATCTATCACCTCGCGGGCGGCAACTACTATCCGGGCCAGTACGAGTTCCAGTGCCTGCACGGCATGGGCGAGCCGCTGTACGAAGAAGTGACCGGCCGCGACAAGCTCAACCGTCCGTGCCGCGTCTACGCGCCGGTCGGCACGCATGAAACGCTGCTCGCGTACCTCGTGCGCCGTCTGCTCGAAAACGGCGCGAACACGTCGTTCGTGAACCGCATCGCCGACGAGACGATTCCGGTGCTCGAACTGGTCGCGAGCCCGATCGACGAAGCATCGAAGGTCGTGCCGCCGGGCGCGCCGCACACGAAGATTCCGCTGCCGCGCGACTTGTTCGGCAACGAGCGTCTCAACTCGATGGGCCTCGACTTGTCGAACGAGCATCGTCTCGCCTCGCTGTCGTCGGCGCTGCTCGCGAGCGCGCATCATCCGTGGCGCGCGACGCCGATGCTAGAGGACAACGAGATCGCCGTCGGCAATGCGCGCGATGTGCGCAATCCGGCCGATCATCGCGATCTGGTCGGCACGGTGGTCGAGGCAAGCTCCGAGCACGTGAGCGCCGCGATTGCCCACGCCGTTGCCGCCGCGCCGATCTGGCAGGCGACGCCGGTCGAGGCGCGCGCCGACTGTCTCGCGCGCGCTGCCGATCTGCTCGAAGCGCAGATGCATACGTTGATGGGCCTGATCGTGCGCGAAGCGGGCAAGTCGCTGCCGAACGCCGTGGCGGAAATCCGCGAGGCGATCGACTTCCTGCGTTACTACTCGACGCAGATCCGCGACGAGTTCTCGAACGACACGCATCGTCCGCTCGGTCCGGTCGTCTGTATCAGCCCGTGGAATTTCCCGCTCGCGATCTTCATGGGCCAGGTGGCCGCGGCGCTCGCCGCCGGCAACACGGTGCTCGCGAAGCCCGCCGAACAGACCCCGCTGATCGCGGCGCAGGCCGTGCGCATCCTGCGCGAAGCCGGCGTGCCGGCCGGCGCGGTGCAACTGCTGCCGGGCGACGGCGAGACCGTCGGCGCCGCGCTGGTCGCTGACCCGCGCACGCGTGCCGTGATGTTCACCGGCTCGACCGAAGTCGCGCGCATCATCAACAAGACGCTCTCGACGCGCCTCGATCCCGAAGGCCGTCCGATCCCGCTGATCGCCGAAACGGGCGGCCAGAATTCGATGATCGTCGACTCGTCGGCGCTCGCGGAACAGGTGGTGGCGGACGTGCTGCAGTCGTCGTTCGACTCGGCGGGTCAGCGCTGCTCGGCGCTGCGCGTGCTGTGTCTGCAGGACGACGTCGCCGAGCGCACGCTCGAAATGCTCACGGGCGCGATGAAGGAACTCGCGCTCGGCAACCCGGATCGCCTGTCGACGGACGTCGGCCCGGTGATCGACGCCGAGGCGAAGCGCGGGATCGACGCGCACATCGCCACGATGCGCGAGAAGGGCCGCAAGGTGCTGCAGATGGCAGCGCCAGACGGCTGCCAGCACGGCACCTTCGTGCCGCCGACGCTGATCGAGCTCGACAGCCTCGACGAGTTGAAGCGCGAAGTGTTCGGTCCGGTGCTGCACGTCGTGCGCTACCGCCGCAGCCAGCTCGACAAGTTGCTCGAACAGATCCGCGCGACCGGTTACGGGCTCACGCTCGGCATCCATACGCGTATCGACGAGACGATCGCGCACGTGGTCGAGCGCGCGCATGTGGGTAACATCTACGTGAACCGCAACGTGATCGGCGCGGTGGTCGGCGTGCAGCCGTTCGGCGGCGAAGGGCTGTCGGGCACGGGTCCGAAGGCCGGTGGCGCGCTCTATCTGTCGCGTCTGCTCGCCACGCGTCCGGCCGGTCTGCCGAAGTCGCTCGCCAACGCGCTCATTGCAGATGCGCCGCGCGACGAAAAGGGCGACAATCCGCATGCCGCGCTCGTGCAACTGCGCGACTGGCTGCTCGCCGAGCGCGAGCCGGCGCTCGCGGCACGCTGCGAAGGCTATCTGGAGCACGTGCTGGCCGGCGCGACGGCGGTGTTGCCGGGGCCGACCGGCGAGCGCAACACCTACACGCTCGGCGCGCGCGGCACGGTGCTGTGCGTGTCATCGACGGCGGGCGGCGCGCGGGCGCAACTCGCCGCGGTGCTCGCGACCGGCAACCGCGCGCTCTTCGAAGGCGCGGCGGGTGAAGCGCTGGTGGCCGCGCTGCCGGCCTCGCTCAAGGCCTATGCGAGCGTGAAGAAGAGTGCGGACGCCGGCTTCGATGCCGTGCTGTTCGAAGGCGACAGCGACGAATTGCTCACGCTCGTGAAGGAAGTGGCGAAGCGTTCGGGACCGATCGTCTCGGTGCAGGGCGTCGCGGCCCATGCGCTCGCGAACGGCGATGAAGACTACGCGCTGGAGCGTCTGCTCACGGAGCGCTCGGTGAGCGTGAACACGGCGGCCGCGGGCGGCAATGCGAATTTGATGACGATCGGCTGAAAAACGGCCGACCGGCTCAAAACAAGGAAGCGGCAAGGCGACCCCAAAGCCGCTCCATCCATACCTGGTACCAAGGAGAAGCTATGCAACACACCATGAAACAGCTGGCAGGCGCAACGCTCGTTGCAGCCATGTCGCTGGCGGGGACCGCGCACGCACAGCAGGTCGAGGACGTGAAGATTGGCTTTGCCGGTCCGATGACGGGCGCACAGGCGCACTACGGCAAGGATTTCCAGAACGGCATCACGCTGGCCGTCGAAGACATGAACGCGACCAAGCCGGTGATCGGCGGCAAGCAAGTGCGCTTCGTGCTCGACGCAGCCGACGACCAGGCCGACCCGCGCACGGGCACGACGGTCGCGCAAAAGCTGGTGGACGACAACATCAAGGGTATGCTCGGCCACTTCAACTCGGGCACGACGATCCCGGCTTCGCGCATCTACGCGAACGCGGGCATCCCGCAGATCGCCATGGCGACCGCGCCTGAGTACACGCAGCAAGGCTTCAAGACGACGTTCCGCATGATGACCTCGGACACGCAGCAAGGTTCGGTCGCGGGCACGTTCGCGGTGAAGAACCTCGGCATGAAGAAGATCGCGATCGTCGATGACCGCACGGCCTACGGCCAGGGTCTCGCCGACCAGTTCGAGAAGGCCGCGAAGGCAGCGGGCGCCACGATCGTCGATCGTGAATACACGAACGACAAGGCCGTCGACTTCAAGTCGATCCTGACCAAGCTGAAGTCGACGCAGCCGGACCTGATTTACTACGGTGGCGCGGACTCGCAAGCAGCCCCGATGGTCAAGCAGATGAAGGCACTCGGCGTGAAGGCGCCGCTGATGGGCGGCGAAATGGTGCACACGCCGACCTTCCTGCAGATCGCGGGTGATGCGGCGAACGGCACGGTGGCTTCGCTCGCGGGCCTGCCGCTCGAAGAAATGCCGGGCGGCAAGGACTACGTCGCGAAGTACAAGAAGCGCTTCGGTGAAGACGTCCAGACGTACTCGCCGTACGCCTACGACGGCGCGATGGCCATGTTCAACGCGATGAAGAAGGCGAACTCGACCGATCCGGCCAAGTACCTGCCGGTGCTCGCGAAGACCGACATGCCGGCTGTGACGTCGAAGGACCTCGCGTACGACGGTAAGGGTGACCTGAAGAACGGCGGCATCACGCTGTACAAGGTCGTCGACGGCAAGTGGACGACGCTGGAAAGCGTGGGCGGCAAGTAATAGCGCTGCTGGTCGCGCGAGGCTTGGGCTTTGCGCGATGCTCGATTAAAAAACCCCCACGGTGTTGAGTCGTGGGGGTTTTTGTTCAGGTGGCGACACACGACACGAGTGATCGGTCAGCCAAAGGCTCGATAGATATACCAGGCAGCGTAGAGTGCTCCGGTGGCGATCGACAGGAAGACAAACGCGGCGAGCCATTGTGTGAGGGGCCATCTCCTGCCGATACCAACATACGCGACGCCACCGTACAAAATCGCGGGACCGAATAGCCACGAGACGAAAACAGCCATGAGCCACCATGGCGTATCGCAATGATCGATCTCGTAGCAACGCTGAGGAGTCTGTAACGACCTGGGCCACTCGAGCCGGCTGGTGACGTAGCCAAAAAGCCATGCGACCAACAGTCCCAAGCCGAGCGCTGAAACGACAACGGTCAACCGTTTCATTTCATTGCCCAAAAGAGTATTTGCCTCGACTTGCCCAAGTCGGAGTACCCTGGGCCGGTTCGCATACCCAAGGTAAAGCGTGCAATGTTTTCCAATGTGCCAATCGTCCCATTGTTGGGAAAGCGCGAGCCATTCCACAAGTCGATATGGCCACCGCTGAAATTGTCCGGCGGATCTCCTTCTTGTTGCCAGTAACCGTAAAAGAAAATGATTCCGGTGCGACCGTCGACGTTGCTGCGCCAGTGTGCACCTGTGATGTTCTCCGGTAATTGCAGACCTGCGATCGGTTGCAGTTGCAACCACGCTGCCAGTTCGTATGCGCGCGTGGCCGCTGGTTTTCCCTTGAGCAAGATGCGACCCAACTCCTTCTTGCCTGGCATTGGCTTGACCAGCTTGCCGGAGAACGACTTCATCTCGATACCGACGGCATGAAAGGTCGCGCTCATGCGGATGGCGCACTGATTTTTGAAGTGTCCGGTTGGATCAGCGTAAGGGCTGCCTGTGACGTAGCTATTCCACAACTCTGCAAACGTCAGCACTCTAAGCTGCACATCCTTGATTGAGTTCGCTGTCGCGTTCGTTTTGACCAGGGTTCTGGCGTTTGGCATCGTTATCTCCCGGCTCGCCTGGCGAGTGCCTCGTCCCCCCAATACACGACATAGCTGCCCGCAGTCTCCCCGGTGTCAATGCGCGGCAGTTTGCCGGAAGCGTCCAGTCGTCCTGTCTGTATGCGCCCGTCTGCCATTTCGACGCAGTACGGATAGCCGTCAATGGATACGCCAGTCGTAATCGCGCGGACTCGTTCGTCAAAAGCGAATATGGGCGGGTTAGGGTTCGTATCGGATGCCGTGCGCAAAGCTGTTGCGTGCGTCGGATCACTACTCGAGTTCAGAAAAATTCCGGGATTCGCTCCGATGACGACGCGGTTTTTGCCGCAAGGACACAACACCGGATCGCCGTCGACGACCACGTCGCGGCCCAGCTCGGACATACCCTTCCCCGACCCGAAAATTCTATGAGTGCCATTGCAGTGTCCACATGTTGCTTCGTCCCCGTGTAATGCAAGCTTCCTGCCGTCGTCGTGGATGGTGGACGAAAAGGCCATCACGAACCCACCCGTTGTCGTCGGATCGCCGTGTCGAATCGCGGCCTTACCCACGGCTGCCTCCTGCATCGGAACGCGGGTGAACGCGCGTCAGGGTGATAGACGGGCGCGTGCGCGAGTGAGATCCAGAACCGGGTGCGTGGAGGCTTGGGAATCTACTGTTTTCGGCCTGCAACGCGGCGCTTGGCCGCTGGGGCGTGACTACGCCGTGATGGTATTTCGTCATGGCCACTTTTCCGTGAAGGTGAACAGAGGCTGGCACCGTGGGAGATTTGCGCCAGCAGAGGTTGTCGGGTCTGCGCCTCGCGAGGAGGGCAAAGTCCCGAACGCCATGATTGGAAAAGTGAAGACGGAGGGAAATCGGATAATTCTGAGAAGCGGGTAGAGTCGCGAGCACATTTCAGCCAGGCGGCATAGTGCTGCGCACGTGACTCAATCCACATAATCCCAAAGGTCGAATCGGCATTTGACCTTTGGGATCCTTCCCATGAAGCGTCCTCTTAATGCAAGTTCCGCCGTCTCAACCCCGCGCCTTGATCCCCGCTTCCCGCACCTGCGCCAACGTCGCCGCCGGCGTGCTCGCTTCCTTCGGAATGCGAATCTCGATCAGCGCGGGCCGCCGGGCTTCGAGCGCGCGTTCGAGCGCGGGCAGGAAATCGGCCGTTTTCTCGACGGTTTCGCCAAGCGCGCCGAACGAGCGCGCGTAGGCGGCGAAGTCGGGATTGGTGAGCTGCGTGCCGTGCACGCGCCCCGGATAGTGGCGCTCCTGGTGCATGCGGATCGTGCCGTAATGCCCGTTGTTCACGACGATGAACACGACCGCCAGCCCGTACTGCATCGCCGTGGCGATTTCCTGGCTCGACATCATGAAGCAGCCGTCACCCGCGAGCGCGACCACCGTGCGTGACGGATACAGCGACTTCGCCGCGATCGCGGCGGGCACGCCGTAGCCCATCGCGCCGCTCGTCGGTCCGAGCTGCGAGCGGAAATGGCGATACGCGAAATGGCGATGCAGCCACGTCGCATAGTTGCCCGCGCCATTGGTGACAATGGCATCGTCGGGCAGGCGCGCGCGCAGTTGCTGGATCACTTCGCCCATCTGCACATCGCCGGGCATCGGGCGCGGCGTGCGCCATTCGAGATACGCGCGATGCGCGGCTTCGGCTTCGCCCGCCCATGCCGGCGACGACGGCGGTGTGAGCGCCGCGAGCAATGACGCGATCTCGGCCAGACCCGAGACGATCGGCAGGTCGGCCGCGTAGACGCGCCCGAGCTCTTCCGCGCCCTGATGCACGTGAATCAGCGTTTGCTTCGTCTTCGGAATATCGAACAGCGTGTAGCCGCCCGTCGTCGATTCGCCGAGGCGCGGCCCGAGCGCGAGCAGCACATCGGCTTCGCGGATGCGCTGCGCGAGCGCCGGATTGATGCCGAGGCCGACGTCGCCTGCGTAGTTCGGATGATCGTTGTTGAAGGTGTCCTGGAAGCGGAACGCGAGGCCGATCGGCAACTGCCAGTTCTCGATGAAGCGGCGCAGATCCGCGCACGCGGCGCTCGTCCAGCCGTGGCCGCCCGCGATCACGAACGGCTTGCGCGCATTCGCGAGCAGCTCGCGCAGCCGTCCCATCTGCAGCGACGAGGGCGACGCCTGCACGCGCTGCGCCGCAGGTGCGCCGGGCACGAGGGCGCACGCTTCGCTCAGCACGTCTTCGGGCAGCGCGAGCACGACCGGACCGGGGCGGCCCGACGTCGCGACATGAAACGCGTGGCTCAGGTATTCGGGAATGCGCTTCGGGTCGTCGATTTGCGCGACCCACTTGGCCATCTGCCCGAACATGCGGCGATAGTCGATTTCCTGGAACGCCTCGCGCTCGATGTGCTCGCGCGCGACCTGGCCGATCAACAGGATCATCGGCGTCGAGTCCTGAAACGCGGTATGCACGCCGATCGAAGCGTGCGTGGCGCCGGGGCCGCGCGTGACGAAGGCGATGCCGGGTTTGCCGGTCAGCTTGCCGGCTGCTTCGGCCATGTTGGCTGCCGCCGCCTCGTGGCGGCAGACGATGGTCTGGATGCGCGCGGTCTCGTCGTGCAAGGTGTCGAGCACGGCGAGAAAGCTCTCGCCCGGGACGCAGAACACGCGTTCGACATCGTTGGTGATGAGCGCGTCGACGAGCAGTCGTGCGCCCGTCGTGGTCGTTTCGTTCGGCAGCGGCATTGCGATGATGTCTCCATTCGATGAGCTGGAAAAGCAAAATCACGCATGAGGCGATGCGTTTTCAAACCTTACGACAATTGCGCCGGACGCGCCCCGAGCGCGTGTCAATTCATCAGCATTCGACGATGTTGACCGCGAGGCCGCCGCGCGAGGTCTCCTTGTATTTGGTCTTCATGTCGGCGCCGGTTTCACGCATCGTCTTGATCACCGAGTCGAGCGAGACGTAGTGCGCGCCGTCGCCGCGCAGTGCCATGCGCGCGGCGTTGACGGCCTTCACCGAAGCCATCGCGTTGCGCTCGATGCACGGGATCTGCACCATGCCGCCGACGGGGTCGCATGTGAGGCCGAGGTTGTGTTCCATGCCGATCTCGGCGGCGTTCTCGACTTGCAGCGGCGTGCCGCCGAGCACGGCCGCGAGCGCGCCCGCCGCCATCGAGCACGCGACGCCCACTTCGCCCTGGCAGCCCACTTCGGCGCCCGAGAGCGATGCATTCAACTTGTAGAGAATGCCGATCGCGGCAGCGGTGAGCAGAAAGTCGATCACGCCCTGGTCGTTCGCGCCGGGCGTGAAACGCGTGTAGTAGTGCAGCACGGCCGGCACGATGCCGGCGGCGCCATTGGTCGGCGCGGTGACGACGCGGCTGCCCGCGGCGTTCTCTTCGTTGACGGCGATCGCGTAGAGATTGATCCAGTCGATCATCGAGAGCGGGTCTTGCAACGCGCGCTCGGGGTGAGCCGTGAGCGCGCGATACAGCTGCGGCGCGCGCCGCTTGACCTGCAACGGGCCGGGCAGCGAGCCCGTCGGCGGCCGGATTGCCGATGCCGCAGCCGCGCGCGACACACACTTGCATCACGTCCCAGATGCGCAGGAGGCCCGTGCGGATTTGTTCGTCGCTGTGCCAGACGCGCTCGTTCTCGTACATGAGCTGCGCGATCGACTTGCCGGTGTCCTTGCAGCGCGCGAGCAGATCGTTGCCGCTGCGAAACGGATGCGGCAACTGGTTGGCCGCTTCGAGCACCTTCGTATTGGCCGCGCCCGCCGTGACGACGAAGCCGCCGCCCACCGACAAATACGTCGATTCGCGCAGCGTGGCGCCAGCGGCATCGAGCGCGCGCAGCTTCATGCCGTTCGGATGTTCGGCGAGCGCCTGGCGATAGAACGCGATGTGCTCTTTCTGCACGAACGGAATCACGTGGCGGCCGAGCAGCGAGAGCATCTGCGAGGCACGCACGGCGGCGAGCCGTTCGTCGATGGTATCGGGGTTGACGGTGTCGGGCGCGTCGCCCATCAGGCCGAGCATGACGCCGCGATCGGTGCCGTGGCCCTTGCCGGTCGCGCCGAGCGAGCCGTACAGCTCCACCTTGACCGACGCGGTGCCGTCGAGCAGGCCGTCACGCTCGAGCCCCTCGGCGAACAGCAGCGCCGCGCGCATCGGCCCGACGGTGTGCGAGCTGGAAGGACCGATGCCGATTTTGAAGAGATCGAAGACGCTGACTGCCATGACTGCTCCTGCAAAAAACAATGAAACTCAAAACGATGCGGCTCGTTCAACGCGCCGCTAACGGCAGACAAACCGTGAGCCATGCGGGCGGGTTCGGTGCGAGCTTGAGCGCGATCGGCGTATAGCGCCCGTCGAGGCGGGCGGCGAGGTGATAGAGCTCGGCGGCGTTCTTCGGATCCCACTGGCCGGTGTAGCCGGGCAGACCCGCTTCGCGCCGGCGCACGTCGAACGGCACGCTCGTGTGCACGAATTCGTCGTGGGTCTTCTCGCCCATCGCGTAGGGCGTGAGCCAGTTGAGCGCGAGCGCGAGCGAGGCGCCGTTCGGCGCGCGTTCGGGCAGCCAGTTGCGGTTGTGGCGGCGCGCGGCGAGCGCGGCGGTGACGAGCGGCTGCAGGTCGTAGGTCACGTAGTGCAGCGCGTCGCGCTCGGTGAAGTCGAGCGTCGAACCATCGGGCGCGACGTTGTCGCCGAGATGCTCGACGAACAAGCGCTGGGCCGCCGCGATCATGCGCCGGTTGTCGAGCGTGAAGGCGGCCATCGCGATCAGCTTCACGCGATGGCTCTGCCAGTTGTTCGCGAACGTGCCCTTGAGCGGGCGCGGCTGCGCGTCGATCTGCGCGATGTAGCCGTTGGCGAGCTTGTTGAGGAAGACCATCGTCGCGTTGCGCGTTTTCACGGGCAGCGCGCTCGCGGTCAGATCGTAGGCGAGGATCAGGCCTTCGAGGCGCGTCTCGTCGATCGGATTGAAGCTCGGCTGATAGGTCGAAACCCACGCGGCGAGATAGCGGTCCACGAGGCGCAGATAGCGCTCGTCGCTGGTCGCGCGCCATGCGAGCGCCGCGTCGCGCATCAGGTCGAGATCCTTCTCGGCCTCGATGCTCTGGTCGTAGATGCCTTCGTGCGGCAGCGTGCCTTCAGTGTGCAGCTTCGCGAGCGGATGCGGCGCGTCGTTCACGTGCGCCTGCACTTCGGCGACGAGCGCCTTCACGCCGGGATCGGCATTGGTGCGCTCGCTCGTCTGCAGCGCGGGCGCCGCGCAGAAATTCATGGCCGCCTGGGCGGCCGGGGACTGCGTCAGGAGCGCGCCGGCAAGACCGAGCACCGCGACGAGTGAGGAACCGGCGGCGCGCGCCACCGGGATTGTTGCCGTTCGCACCTTCCGCGCCATGCGGGACTCCCTGATTCAAGGCTGACAGGTGTGTGATGTTAGCGGTTTGCGCCGGGCAACGGGAAGCCGGCGCCGCCGTCGTCACGACGGCGGCAGCCTTGCTGCATCAAGCTTCGTTGTAGTCGGCGATGGGCACGCACGAACAGAACAGGTTGCGGTCGCCGTAGACGTTGTCGGCGCGGCCGACCGGCGGCCAGTACTTGTGCGCGATGAGCGAGCGCACCGGGAAGGCGGCCGTTTCGCGCGAGTACGCGTGCTTCCAGTCGTCGGCGACCACGACGGCCGCGGTGTGCGGTGCATGGCGCAGCGGATTGTCTTCCTTGTCGGAGCGACCTTCCTCGACGGCGCGGATCTCTTCGCGGATCGCGATCATCGCGGCGATGAAGCGGTCGAGTTCTTCCTTCGACTCCGACTCGGTCGGCTCGACCATCAGCGTGCCCGGCACCGGGAAGCTCATGGTCGGGGCGTGGAAGCCGTAGTCCATCAGGCGCTTGGCGACGTCGTCGACGCTGATGCCGCTTGCTTCCTTGATGGGGCGCAGGTCGAGAATGCACTCGTGCGCGACGAGCCCGCCCGGGCCGCTGTACAGCACCGGATAGTGCGGCGCGAGCTTGTTGGCGATGTAGTTCGCGTTGAGGATCGCGATCTCGGTCGCGGCGGTGAGGTTGTCCGCGCCCATCATCGCGATGTACATCCACGAGATCGGCAGGATCGAGGCCGAGCCGTAGGGTGCTGCGCTCACGGCGCCGATGCCGTCGTCGTCGCGGTGGTAGCCGCTCGACAGCTGGTTCGGCAGGAACTTCGCGAGATGCGCGCCGACTGCGACCGGACCGACGCCCGGGCCGCCGCCGCCGTGCGGAATGCAGAAGGTCTTGTGCAGGTTCAGGTGCGAGACGTCGCCGCCGAACTGGCCAGGCGCGGCGAGCCCCACCATCGCGTTCATGTTGGCGCCGTCCACGTAGACCTGGCCGCCGTGCGCATGCACGATCTCGCAGACTTCGCGCACGTTCTCTTCGAACACGCCGTGCGTCGACGGGTACGTGATCATGATCGCGGCGAGCTTGTCGGCGTGCTGCGCGGCCTTCGCCTTGAGGTCGGCGAGGTCGATGTTGCCTTGCGCATCGCACGCGACCACGACGACCTGCATGCCGGCCATCTGCGCCGATGCCGGGTTGGTGCCGTGCGCCGAGGCCGGGATCAGGCAGACGTTGCGATGGCCTTCGCCGCGCGAGGCGTGGTACGCGTGGATGATCAGCAGACCCGCGTACTCGCCCTGCGAGCCCGCGTTCGGTTGCAGCGACACGGCCGCATAGCCGGTGGCGGCGACCAGCATCTGTTCGAGCTGATCGATCATCTCGCGATAGCCGACGGTTTGCTCGGCGGGCGCGAACGGATGGATCTGGCCGAACTCGGGCCACGTGACCGGCAGCATTTCCGAGGTCGCGTTGAGCTTCATCGTGCACGAGCCGAGCGGAATCATCGAGCGGTCGAGCGCGAGGTCCTTGTCGGAGAGGCTGCGCAGGTAACGCAGCATTTCCGTTTCGGAATGATGGCGGTTGAAGACCGGGTGCTGCAGATACGCGCTTTCGCGCACGAGCGGCGCGGGCAGCGTCGCGCCTAGCGCGGCATCGAGTGCATCGACGGACGGCACTTCGGCCACGAACGCGCCTTGCGCGAACACGGCGAGCAGATCGGCGAGGTCGCCGCGCGTGGTGGTTTCGTCGACCGATACGCCGACGCGCGTCTCGCTCACGCGGCGCAGGTTCAGGCCGCGTGCGTGCGCGGCGTCATGGAGCGCCTGGGTGCGCGCGCCCGACTCGAACGTGAGCGTGTCGAAGAAGGTCTCGTTGACGAGCGTGTAGCCGAGCTGCTGCGCGCCGGCCGCGACGATCGCCGCGATGCGGTTCACGCGCTGTGCGATGGTCTTCAGGCCTTGCGGGCCGTGGTAGACCGCGTACATGCTCGCCATGATCGCGAGCAGCGCCTGGGCCGTGCACACGTTCGAGGTGGCCTTCTCGCGGCGGATGTGCTGCTCGCGCGTTTGCAGCGCGAGACGCAGCGCGGGATTGCCTTGCGCATCGACGCTCACGCCGACGAGGCGGCCCGGCATCTGGCGCTTGAATTCGTCGCGCACGGCGAGGTAGGCCGCGTGCGGGCCGCCGAAGCCCATCGGCACGCCGAAGCGCTGGGTGTTGCCCACGGCGACATCGGCGCCCCATTCGCCCGGCGGCGTGAGCACGGTGAGCGCGAGCAGGTCGGCCGCGACGACCACATGGCCGCCCGCTGCATGGACCGCTTCGGTGAGCGCGCGGTAGTCGCGCACGTCGCCGTTGGCGCCCGGATACTGGAGCAGTACGCCGAATGCGTTGGCGCTGGCTGCGTCGGCGGCAGGGCCGACTTTCACGTCGATGCCGACCGGCAGCGCGCGCGTCTTCACGACTTCGATGGTTTGCGGCAGCACGTCGTCGGCGACGTAGAACACGTTCGACTTGGGCTTGCCGCTGCGCTGCAGGAGCGTCATCGCCTCGGCGGCGGCGGTTGCTTCGTCGAGCAGCGAGGCGTTCGAGATCGCGAGGCCGGTCAGGTCGATGATCATCTGCTGGAAGTTCAGCAGCGCTTCGAGACGGCCTTGCGAGATTTCCGGCTGATACGGCGTGTAGGCCGTGTACCAGGCCGGATTTTCGAGCACGTTACGCAGGATCACGGCCGGCGTATGCGTGTTGTAGTAGCCCTGCCCGATGTACGAGCGGAACACCTGGTTCTTGTCCGCGAGCTGGCGCAACTCGGCGAGCGCTTCGGCTTCCGAGCGCGGTTGCGCGAACGGTCCGAGCGGCAGCGTTTCCTTGCGGCGGATCGCGGCCGGAATCACCGCATCGATCAGCGCGGCGCGCGAGGCGAAGCCGAGCGCGTCGAGCATCGCCTGCTGGTCGGCCGAGTCGGGGCCGATGTGGCGTGCGGCGAAGGCGTCGTGCACTTCGAGCGCAGCGAGCGAAAGAGGAGTGCGGTTCATCAGATGTTCCGGGTGTTCGGGCTTCATGAAAATTCCTGCTGGCGCGGCGCGCGTTCGCGTTGGGCGTCGCGTGCGCCGCGCCCGGTTGGGGCGTGAAGAAAAATCAGGCGCCGATCGACTTGCTGTAGCCGTCGGCGTCGAGCAGCTTGTCGAGCGAAGCGCCCGCTGCCGGCTTGATCTTGAAGAGCCACGAGTCGTACGGCGCGCCGTTGACCTGCTCCGGCGAGTCGACGAGGCCGGTGTTCGCTTCGACGATCTCGCCCGCGACCGGCGCGTAGATGTCCGAGGCGGCCTTGACCGACTCGATCACGGCGACCGCGTCGCCGGCCGTGACGCTCTTGCCGGCTTCGGGCAGTTCGAGGAACACGATGTCGCCGAGTGCTTCCTGGGCGTGGTCGGTGATGCCGACGGTCAGCGTGCCGTCGGCTTCGGTGCGGATCCATTCGTGCGATTCGGTGTATTTCAGATCGGCCGGGATGCTCATGGGATGCTCCAGTGCGTGGTTCGTTTAATGACTTGAAAGAGGGTGTTGCGCACGCTCGGGCGAGGCGGATGTCGCAGGCGTGTTAGCCGGCGAGCACCTTGCCGTTGCGCACGAAGGGCAGTTTTACCACGCTTGCGGGAAGTGCCTTGTCACGGATCTGCACCTGCACGGCATCGCCCGGCTGCACGCCTTGCGGCACGCGCGCGAACGCGATCGACTCCTGCATGGTCGGCGAGAAAGTGCCGCTCGTGATCTCGCCTTCGCCGTGCGCCGTGAGCACCTTCTGGTGCGCGCGCAGCACGCCGCCCGCCTTGCCGTTTTCCTTCTGCAGAATGAGGCCGACGAACACGCTCTTGGTGCCGTTCGCCTCCAGCGCGGCGCGGCCCACGAAGTCGCGCGCTTCCTTCATGTCGACGGTCCACGCGAGGCCCGCGTCGAGCGGCGAGACGCTGTCGTCCATGTCCTGGCCGTAGAGGTTCATGCCGGCTTCGAGGCGCAGCGTGTCGCGCGCGCCGAGACCGCAGGGCTTCACGCCCTGGCGCACGAGCGCGTCCCAGAACTCGGCGACGGCCGCAGCGCTCAGCACGACTTCGAAGCCGTCCTCGCCGGTGTAGCCGGTGCGCGCGATCATCAGCTCGCCAAACGGGCTCTCGTCGATCTTTGCCGCATTGAAGGGCTTGAGCGTTTCGGTGCAGCTGCGCGCCGAGGGCGCGACTTGCCAGACCTTGTCGCGTGCGTTCGGGCCCTGCACGGCGACGATCGCGAGATCGCGGCGCGGCGTGATGGTGAGGCCGAACTGGCCTTCGGCGTTGAGCTGCTCGAACCACGCGATGTCTTTTTCGGCGGTGCCCGCGTTGACGACGGTGCGGAAGCTGTCGTCGGCGAAGAAGTAGACGATCAGGTCGTCGATCACGCCGCCTTGCGGGTTCAGCATGCACGAGTAGAGCGCCTTGCCGGGCGTGGTGAGCTTGGCGACGTTGTTGGCGAGTGCGCGCTCGAAGAATGCGCGCGCCTTGGCGCCCGCGAAATCGACGACGCACATGTGCGAGACGTCGAACATGCCGGCATCGGTGCGCACCGCGCGGTGCTCGTCGATCTGCGAGCCGTAGTTGACGGGCATGTCCCAGCCGCCGAAATCGACCATGCGCGCGTTGAGGGCACGATGCGTTTCGTGGAGCGGGGTGTGCTTGAGTTCGGTAGTCATGGGGCCTCGGCAGTACCGGACGAACCGGCGAAAACAAAAAGGGCCATGCATCGAGACCTCACGGGCGTGCGTGCCCTTGAGTGTCCGATGCATGGCCCCTCTGTCCTCGGTACCTGAGAGATTGCGCCGCCGTGGTTTGCCACGGGATGACGCGCGCCCCTTCGGTGGGCAGCCTGAACGCGTTCGCGTCCTACTGCCGCTCTCCAGAGTGCGGATTTACCGCAACACACCAGCGACGATTGTCGATGGCGGTGCAGCAAAGCTCCGGCGCGCACGGTCCTTTTGCCTGAGAGTTTGTGGGTTGCCCCTTCGGCGGCGCCGTCACCGCACGTTGTGCGGCGACCGGCACGCTCTCCCGGCGCGCTGGCGGATTGTGCGGGACGCGCCCCGGATGTGTCAATGCGGGAAACAACGCGGCGCGCCCTGCAGCCCCGGTTATTCGCCGATCGCGTGCGCTGCGCCGTCGAGTTCCTGGTTCAGCACGCGCTGCTCGTCGGACGACAGGCCGCCGCCGTGCTGCCCCGCCATGTCGTGCGCTTCGTTGCGGATCACGTCGAGACGGTGATGGAGCGCGCCCCCTTGCGGCGGCGGATAAAGGCCCTGGTTCACGTGCGCGTCGATGCGGCGGCTCAGGTTGTCGATGCGGCCATCGACTTGATGCAGGCGTTGGAGCGCGATTTCATGCGGCGTCGGGCCGGGGTGCTCGGGCGGCGGCGGGGTGACGACGCACGCGGCGAGCGTCGAGACGAGTGCGGTCGCGGCGAGCGCGCGTAGCATGCGGGACATCCAGTGTTCTCCTGGTCGTAGTGGATTTTTATCGGCCTGGTCGCGCGGAAATCGGCGTCCTTGTGCCAAACGTGCGCCATGCGCCGCGCGATGACCTCGCACGGCGCCGCAGATGTAACGCTTTGTGTGAAGCTTTCGACCCTGTTTGGGGATTGCAAGGTCGATCGCAGCGCGATGGAACCTCAGGCGCCTCGTGTGAACGGCACCGTGCGTCCGCTCGCGGCGCTTTCGATCGCGAGTTCGATTACCGTCATCACGTCCACCGCGTCCTGCGGCGTGACGGGGAACGCGACGCCGTCCTGGATCGAGGCGGCGAGCGCGCGATAGAAGCCGATGTAGTCGCCATCGACGGTGGGCAGCGTGCGCGTGACTTCGTTCTCACCGTCGAGCACGCGCAGCTGGCCGGCCTCGTTGCCGCCGGCAAAACCCGCGTTGCCGGGGCGCAGGCCCGCGCGCAACTGGTCTTCCTGGGTGTCGAGCCCGTTCTTCACGTAGCTGCCGCGCGTGCCGTCGATCACGAAGCGCGGCGAGAACGCGGCCAGCGCGCTCGCGTGCAGCACCACGTCGAGTTCGTCGTAGCCGAGCAGCAGGTGCACGTAATCGGGGGCGCTCGCGTGCTCGCGCCGGGTCTTGACGACGGCGGTGACACTCGCGGGCGCGCCGAACAGCGCCAGCGTCTGGTCGATCAGATGGGGCCCGAGATCGTAGAGCAGGCCGCCGCCGCGCGTGGCGTCTTCGCGCCAGCGCTGCTGCACGAGCGGACGGAAACGGTCGAAGTGCGACTCGTAATGCGTGATCCGGCCGAGTTCGCCGCTCTCGACGAGCTTGCGCACGGTGAGAAAGTCGCCATCCCAGCGGCGGTTGTGGAACGGCGCGAACACGAGGCCACGCGCGCGCGCCAGCTCGGCGAGCGTGCGCGCCTCGGCCGCTGTGAGCGTGACCGGCTTGTCGACGACCACGTGCTTGCCGCCTTCGAGCGCGCGGCGCGCGAGGTCGAAGTGGGTGTCGTTGGGCGTGGCGATCACGACGCATTCGACCTCGTCGAGCGCAGTCAGCGCGTCGAGATCCGCGACGACGATGGCGGCCGGAAAGTCGGCGGCCGCGCGTTCGGGCTGGCCCGTGGCGATCGCGGCGACGAGCGCGCGGCCGCAATGGGCGATCACAGGGGCGTGGAACGTCTGGCCGGCGAAGCCATAGCCCATCAGGCCGATTTTGAGCGGGGAAGTCATGCGCGAAGTTTCCTGAAGAAGAGCGCGGCGCCCCCAAAGGACGACCGGCGTTCGGGGCAAACGCCGGCCAGGCGGGCATCGCGGGATGGCGTCATTGTGGCACGTGGCGCCCACCATCTGGAACGACCGGCCGCGAGGCGCCGGCGTGTTAACATCGCTGCTCTCGCGCTTGGGCGGGCTGCGCTTGCGTGCTCCGACCCTGCGCCGTGCCGGCAGCCGTTTTTGCGTGCCGCATGCCCGTCAAAGCCGTATCACCCCGTCACCCGTTTTCCTGTCCAGCCACATGTCCGCAGGCCTGAATCCCGCTCAAAGCGAAGCGGTGCGCTATCTCGACGGTCCCTGTCTCGTGCTCGCCGGCGCGGGCAGCGGCAAGACCCGCGTCATCACGCAGAAGATCGCGCACCTGATCGAGGCCAAAGGCTTCGAGCCGCGCCACATCGCCGCCGTCACCTTCACGAACAAGGCCGCCGCCGAAATGCGCGAGCGCGTCGGCAAGCTGCTCGAAGGCAAGACGCTCACGACGCCCGGCAAGGAAGGCCGCAAGGTGCCGGTGAACCAGCTCACCGTGTGTACCTTCCACTCGCTCGGCGTGCAGATCCTGCGCCAGGAGGCCGAGCACGTCGGCCTGAAGCCGCAGTTCTCGATCATGGACTCCGACGACTGCTTCTCGATGATCCAGGAGCAGGTCGGCTCGACCGACAAGGGTTTCATCCGCAAGATCCAGTCGATCATCTCTCTGTGGAAAAACGGCCTCGTGATGCCCGAGCAGGCGCTCGCCATTGCGTCGAACGAGGACGAGCACCAGGCGGCGATCGTCTACCGCAACTACGTCGCGACGCTGCGCGCCTATCAGGCCGTCGATTTCGACGACCTGATCCGCCTGCCGAGCGAGCTCTTCGAGACCAACGAGGCGGTGCGCGATCGCTGGCAGAACAAGCTGCGCTATCTGCTGATCGACGAGTACCAGGACACCAACGCGTGCCAGTACCAGCTGCTCAAGCTGCTGGCCGGCCCGCGCGCGGCGTTCACGGCGGTCGGCGACGATGACCAGGCGATCTACGGCTGGCGCGGCGCCACGCTCGAGAACCTCGCGCAGCTCGGCAAGGATTTCCCGAAGCTGCATCTCGTCAAGCTCGAACAGAACTACCGCTCGACGGTGCGCATTCTGACCGCCGCGAACAACGTGATCGCCAACAACCCCAAGCTCTTCGAGAAGAAGCTGTGGTCCGAGCACGGCATGGGCGACACGATCACGGTCACGCCGTGCAACGACGAAGAGCACGAGGCCGAATCGGTCGTGTTCCGGCTCTCGGCGCACAAATTCGAGCGGCGCGCGCAGTTCCGCGACTACGCGATCCTCTATCGCGGCAACTTCCAGGCGCGCATCTTCGAGCAGGTGCTGCGCCGCGAGCGCATCCCGTATGTGCTCTCGGGCGGCCAGTCGTTCTTCGACAAGGCCGAAATCAAGGACATCTGCGCGTATCTGCGCCTCATCGCCAACCCCGACGACGATCCCGCGTTCATCCGCGCGATCACGACGCCGCGTCGCGGCATCGGCAACACGACGCTCGAAGCGCTCGGCTCGTTCGCGGGGCAGGCCAAAGTGTCGCTGTTCGAGGCGGTGTACATGGGCGGCATCGAGGCGCGGTTGTCGGCGCGCCAGGTCGAACCGATGCGCACGTTCTGCGACTTCATGCAGCGTCTGACCGAGCGCGCGGACAAGGATCCGGCCACCGAAGTCCTCAACGACCTGATGGACGCGATCCACTACGAGGGCTACCTGTACGACGCCTTCGACGAGCGCCAGGCGCAGTCGAAGTGGCAGAACGTGCTCGAATTCCTCGAGTGGCTCAAGCGCAAGGGCACCAAGCCCGAGCCGAAAATCAGCGAGGATGGCGAGGACGGCGAGGCGACCGGCTACGACAATGCCGACGGCCTCGCGGACACCGGCAAGAACCTGCTCGGCCTGATCCAGACGGTCGCGCTGATGTCGATGCTCGAAGGCAAGGAAGACGACCCGGACGCCGTGCGCCTGTCGACCGTGCATGCGTCGAAGGGGCTCGAATATCCGCACGTGTTTCTTGTCGGCGTCGAGGAGGGCATCATGCCCCATCGCGGCGGCGCGGAAGACGAGCCGGTCGACGATGCGCGCATCGAGGAAGAGCGCCGGCTCATGTACGTGGCGATCACGCGTGCGCAGCGCAGCCTGCATCTGAACTGGTGCAAGAAGCGCAAGCGCGCGCGCGAGACGGTCGTGTGCGAGCCGTCGCGCTTCATCCCCGAGATGGAACTCGACGAAGCACCGCCGCCGACGGCCGAAGAAGCGCCGATGACGCCGAAGGACCGGCTCGCGAGCCTGAAGGCGTTGCTGCAGAAGGGATGATGAAGAGCGGTTGAGCACGCTCGAATGAGACAAGGGCCGCAGTCGCGAGACTGGCGGCCCTTGTTACGTGTGCCGTAGCGCTACGGTTATTTTGCTGCGCTCACCATGTAATCGACGGCGGCCTTCACGTCGGCATCCGACGCGTTCGACCCGCCTTTGGGTGGCATCGCGCCCTTGCCGTGCAGCGCGTAGTTGTAGACCACATCCATCGGATCCTTGAGGCGCGGCGCCCAGGCGGCCTTGTCGCCGAACTTCGGCGCGTTGAGCACGCCTGCCGCGTGGCACGCCTGGCAGACCTGTTGATAGAGAGCCTTGCCGGCCTGCGAGGCATCGGCGCTTTGCTCGCCGCCCGCGGCCGGGGCCGCGGCCTGCGGCACGCTGGCGAGTGCTGCCATCGCGGCTGCGGCCTGGCTGGCCTGGTTGGCTTGAGCGTTGGCGGCATCGGAGGCCGGCGCGCCTGCGGCGGCCGTGGCAGCCGATGCGCCCTGCGCGTTCGCGGCCGGCTTGGGCGGGTCCTGGAACTGCGCGCCGCCGTGGTTCGCCATGTAGGCGACGCCGAGGCCGATTTCGTAGTCGCTGTAATCGTCGGGGCTCGTGCCGCCGCGCGGCGGCATCGCACCCTTGCCGGTCAGCGCCGTATGCCAGAGCGTGTCGAAGCCCTGCGCGATGCGGGGGGCCCAGTCGCCGGCATTGCCGAATTTCGGCGCGCCAGCGGTGCCGTTCGCGTGACACGCCGAGCAGACCGCCTGATAGACCTGCTCGCCGGTCTTGTAGACGCGCGGCGCATTGGCGTCGCGCACCGAAAGCTGGGCGACGGGCGCAATGCGTTTGACGATGTCGGCGCTCGCTGTTTCGTCGGTGCCCGCGCCGGTGCGCGTCGTGTTGTCGACGTAATAGGCGAGCAGGGCAATGATGGCGATGGGGATGGCAAACGCGGCGACGATAGCGGCGATCAGCTGGCCGGGCGTTTTGATGGGGGCTCCGTGAGGTGCTTCGCTCATGCTTGTCTCGTCTCCCGTTGGTCTTGTGAGCGTTAAAGCAGGACGGCAACAATCTGATGCGGGGCAGCACGGACGATTATAGACGCAAGGTCTGCGCGCCGGTGTGCAGGGCCGGCCGGTGTTCAGCAGGCGTTTACCCGCAGCGCGGAGTAATCCGGCCCCTTGGATAGGCCGAGCGCAGGCGGGGCGGGCCTCTCGGTGGACGTCGGCGGCGAAAGCGGGTATTCTCTCGGTCTCACTGCGGCACTGCACCTAAAATCAGTGCCTGTCAAATGCGCCCGTAGCTCAATGGATAGAGTACTGCCCTCCGAAGGCAGGGGTTGCTGGTTCGATCCCAGCCGGGCGCGCCATCTGGTTTTCCGTAGAAACCGGCGAAAAAATAATCCTACTGAGAATCCCTTCCGGACAAGACGTTACGGGAAGTTTGCGTTTGCGGAAAGTCGAGCAGATTTCGGAAAATCCGACAGCGATCCGGCAGTCGTATGTGTCCGGCGGTGTACCCCAGAATGATTTTCCACAATTCCGATTTCGGAATACAGCATGGGACAGCTCACCGACATGCAGATTAGGGATGGAGAGCCCCGCGAGAAGAGATTTTCCCTGGCGGACCGCTATGGGTCGTACCTTCGGGTGCGCCAGACGCGGGAGGTCTGGCTGTACCGGTAAAAACTCGATGGAAAAGAGGTCAAGGTAGAGCTCGGCCGGTACCTCATTGCGACGCATCGCATATCGCGAAGAATTGAGGCTGGTGTTGGATGCCCGGATTGCTGCGCACCATGGTCGCTAGGCACGCAGTCAATACTGCTACTTTTCCTTACCAGACCTCCTCGCGCCACGCACACGAGCCTGCCCAGTTACTCGCATGACTTCCTGCTTTCCTTGCTCATAGGTCTCGCGCTCCCAACCGGCAAGTTGGCCCTGTTCCTCGTACTTGTAGAATTGCTGTTCGTACCGCATTGCTTGTGATTCCAGCCTTAACCCAAACAGCGTATTGGCCAGCGTGGCCACGACCCATTTCTGATCCGATCGGTCAGCGAACTGCGGAGACTGGACGATGCGAGTCAAGATATCGGCAAGCTCCTCGCGTACCTTGCGTGCGCCAACTTCGTAGTAACTTTCCTCCTTCTTGCCGCCGCCAAGCTCGGCGCAATAATTCAGGCATAGTGCATAATTTTCGCCGTTGTAATAATCTCTTCTGATCTCAAATCCACGTCCGTAATATTTGACGGCCAACTGCAGTTCTGCTGGATCCCGAGTAATGTTCCAGATACGTTTGTGAATTGCACCAGAAATTCCAAGCGTCTCCGGATCATTCGAATCGTCAGGCGCCAGTTCATTTATGATTTTTAGCGCATTTACGAGCGAGGTGATTTCGGACGGCTCCTTGCCTTTATATGTTGCCAGCGCGAGCTGCTGCTTCAGATAGGGCTCTTCTGACCTCATCTCCACCGCACAAGAGAAAAACTGGACCGCTTTGATATATTGATCATCCCGTAGCGCGCGCTCACCTTGCTTCACTATTTCGGAAAATCGCTCTTCGTTTTCCTCGGACCGTTCAATCAATGCTTCAAACTGCTCGTCGGACAAGCGGGGTTGAATCAATTTCGGAATGAAGGTGTAGACGGGGCTGTCTGGCTGCGGATTTTCTATTACTGATTGAATCAGGAGAGACAAATCTGTAATTGCTCGCCTTGCCTCTTTCGCCCCAATGTCCTCTCCCATATGTTCATAAGTAAAAGTGGCGGTGTGGTCCAGATCAAAATAAAACTTCCCGCCTCGCTCTTTCATTATAATAGTTGCGTACGGTCTCAACGCATGACGTACACCGAGTTCATAAAGCGCATTGGCGTTGCCCGTTGAAATATCCGCGATCACTAGATCGGCTCGCAGTAGCATCTCGTACATAGGCAAATCGATGTGACCGGAGTGCGGAATTTCATCGGCTCGTACACAACGCATACCGGCCTGTTCCGCCGCTGGTCGAATGATTTCCTGCCAGGTAGCGTTTAGATCGAGCGTACGCCCTGACTCTGGATCGGTCTTTTTGCCAAATCCCATCACCACGAAACACAGCTTCCTTTCATCGCTGGTCACCGTTTTCTTTCCCGACATAGTTCCTTCCTTATTTTCTCAGGCCGCTCGGGTGCATCACAATGCATGTCGTCGAATTGCAGAAACAATGGAATCCGTGTTCCATCGAACCGTTTCACTGGCAGCCAGTTGAACTGTGAGCGGAACGCGCTCCTGTCCCCAGGGAACGACACCGATGATTGGCTTTCGATACGATTTGGCGATGTTGATTTCCATCTCGATCCACCCGCTATGCGCAGCGTACATTCCACCCAGAATCAACACGATATTGGCCACGCGAATCTGCTCGTCTAGCGCATTCGTCAGTTGCGGGGTTGACTGTATTCCGAGAAACGGATCGGTACGCGGTACGGACGAATTCCTGAATAGAAAATTTGGCGCACCTCGCAACATCTGCTCCAATCGGATATAGTCGTCGTGATAGCGCCAAGCATGCGAAATAAACCCAACATAAGTTTTTAGTGTAGGCATCGTGGTCTCCTCTGAGAAAGGCAGTCAGTTTTACTAATTTCTTCGATTTTTATCTGCAATGCGGGCACGGGTAAGTCGTGCTCATCGCCCAAATAACTCCGTCTCACTCCGCACGCAGCCCTGCAGTCAGGGTGGCGTTGCATGGTATCGGCCGTGCCATTGATTCAGTTGCGCTCATACGCGCCGGCCCGGCTGAGCACTACCCTGTCTGATTCCAAACGCTCCAACCGGAACAGACGAGCGCCCGAACTTACGGGGCCATCGGCCTCCTCCAGCCATTCCGGCAACGCTTGGGATTCCTCGATTTCCCGCCCTAGTTGGGTGCGAAACCAGTCAACCTGACTAGCGACCACACGGACCAGATCGCCTTGGGAGCGAGAGAACAACGATACGAATGGAAACAGCAGCCGATTTGATTGGGACAGCGTGCCCGACTCAAAAAGACGCAATGATTCGCGCGCCCGTTCGATCGATTGTGCGGTCGCATGCTGCCAGCCAGCAAGTTGCGCCTGCAAGGTAGTTTGGCGGACCGAGAGGCACGACTGTGCCTCTCGGAGTGATTCGATCTTCTCCCGTGTTTTCGCAAGACGCACTCGGTAGGCCCGCCAAGTCTGAAATCCCCAGTACATGAGCCCCGTACCGGCGAGTCCAATTAGCACGCCATCGAGCCTACTGCCCTGTAACCATGATCGGCTCGCGATCAGAATCCCGCCAAAGGCACCGACCATTCGCCAACCGGCGCCGCCTCGTCCTGTCCAGCCGCTGAGACGGGCGTAGTCGACCTCCTGGGCCATCAATGTGGCGGAGTTGGTTTGCATACCCTCATCGAGCTCACGTAGTTGCCGATCTAGTGCAAATCGATCCGTGCCCTTGGTCGGGGCCAGCCTGGCGATATCGATCTTCGCCTGCTCGACCAAATCTCGCACCCATTCGAGCTGCCGGTCTACAGACGTCCTAGCCAATTCGATTAGCCTCCTGCGAGGCGTATCGTCCGGCAGAAACCCTGTCGCGGCCTCACCCATCAGGGTCGCGAGCTTTCGCTCCGTCATCACGATCCGTACGGCGCCATCGAGCAGTTCGCGACGCAGGTTGTCAATCAATTCATTCGTCCGCGTACGCACGGGCAGGAACACCGGATCAACGAAGACTTCTCGTAGGCTCGGGAAAAACCGCTTCGCGGCCTCCCCGATTTCAGCCATTGCCCGATCCTTGTCTCCGCTTGCGACCAGATTCCGAGCAAGCTCAATCCGCGCCTTTGCATAGCGCGGCGCAATCACCACTGCCTGCTGCGCATAGACCAAAGCCTCTTCCGGGTGGCCCGTGATTTGCGCGGCACGGGCGGCCAGCATGTATGAGGCGGCGGCCCGATGCGGCGAACCCTCGTTCAGTGCAATACGGGCTGCCCGCTCGCCAAGTTCCTTCGCATGCTCGCAGTCTGGCTTGCGTCCCAGATTCACGTACAGCGACGCCAGCCAAAAATTACCCATCAGGTCCAGCGGACGATGAGCCAATGCACGCTGTAAATGCTCAATCGCGTAACCGTAGTCGGCCAGCCTGATCGCGCGATGCGCTTCGGTACGCTGTTCATACGCGGCGACGGCTGCCGGTTGAACCAGTGCGGCGAGTGGTCCAGAACACTGGGGAGCGTCGTCCAGCAGGGACGAACCTGTCTGCCCAGCATCGCGGTCAAGGGCGGTGACATCGGAGTCGTCCAGCGCTTTCCCGTCGATAACGGCATCAAACAGATCGCGATGCTGATCGTCCGGCTCGTATTGGATCTGGCCAAACTCCATCGCGTAATGTGCCGACAGGAAATCATCCAGGATGCGCTGCGCGATCTGTTCCACCGGGAGATCCGGCTCTACAAATCCAATCGTATGGCTTTTGTCGAGTTCCCGCTGCCACTGCCCGAACGTCGTGTCAGGATCAGCGAACTGGATCCGCCTATCTCGATAGCGCTCGCCAATGCAGAAGACCAACACGCGCGTGCCTGCGCCATCGCGCACGGCCTCCTCATACTCGAGATGGGTAAACGACTTCGCGTTCTCCGGTGCCGATCCCCCGTACTCGTCACCCATCAGCAAGATCATATAGCTCGACCTCCGCACGTACGCAAGGCATTCCACGAGCGGGGGATAGTGATTCACCCGCCCGTCGTCCAAATTGATAACGGACAGGTTGAGGTGAGGGTAGCTGGTAATTTTCTGTTTTAACTGTGTGCGAAGTGCCTTAAACCCATCAAAGCGTGAGGCAAGAAAAACCGTCTTTCCGTTCAACATCATTCCCCGGGCCAATTTTTAGTTCACGAGCAACAGCATTTCCCCAGCCAGCCCGCGCTTTTTTCACCGCACGCATCTGGAGTAGCCCCTTGATTCTCAGGACACGAGACACCTCTTAAAATAAGAGGGAATCTTGTGACTAGTTTTAAGCCTAGGCAAATCGTGGAAAGCATTGAAGTTCTGACCGAGCCGGAGCGTCGTCGTCGACGTTCGGTCCAGGAGAAAGTGGCCATCGTGCAGGAAACCCTGGAGCCGGGAGCAACAGTTTCAGCGGTTGCCCGGCGACACGGGGTCAACCCAAACCAGGTGTTTGCGTGGCGCAAGCAATACGAGGAAGGCAGCCTGGCTGCGGTGAAGGCTGGAGAAGCCGTAGTGCCCGCCTCGCAGTTAGCCACGGCGATGAAGGAAATCAGGGAGCTGCAGCGTCTGCTTGGCAAGAAGACGCAGGAGGCAGAAATCCTGAAGGAAGCAGTCGAGTATGGCCGCTCAAAAAACTGGATTGCGCGCTCGCCCTTACTGCCCGGGGACGACCAATGAAAACGGTCTGCGATGTTCTCGGCGTAGCGCGCTCTGCTCTGGCAGTCAGAAAGGCCCGCTCCCCGGACTGGCAGGACGGCCGCCGTGCCCGACAGACCGACGACACGGAACTGGTAGCTGCAATCCACGAGCATGTGGCGGGCTTGCCGACTTATGGATACCGGCGAGTCTGGGCACTGCTGCGACGTAGTCACGAAATGGCTGGTGTGCCGTGCGTGAACGCCAAGCGGGTCTATCGCGTCATGCGAGACCACCAGTTGCTGCTTCGGCGCCTTGGCCAACGTCGCGATACCCGCCGGCATGACGGACGCATTGCCGTTGACCAGAGTAATGTCCGCTGGTGCTCGGACGGCTTTGAGTTCCGTTGCGACGACGGCTCGCCGTTGCGCGTGACGTTTGCGCTGGACTGCCATGACCGGGAAGCTATCAGCTGGGCAGCGACTACCGGCGGTCATAGCGGCGACGTCGTGCGTGATGTGATGCTCGCAGCGGTCGAGCAACGCTTCGGCACGACGCAGGCAGGCGCACCCATCGAGTGGCTGTCGGACAACGGCTCTGCCTACATTGACCATCGCACGCGCAGTTTCGCTCGCGAGCTGGGTCTGGAGCCGTTGACTACACCCGTTCGTTCGCCGCAGAGTAACGGCATGGCTGAGTCGTTCGTGAAGACAATCAAGCACGATTACATTGCCTTTATGCACAAGCCTGATGTGCCAACAGCACTCGCGCATCTGGCCGGCGCCTTTGAACATTACAACGAACGCCACCCGCATAAAGCACTGAAGTACCGTTCCCCCCGGGAGTTCCGGCGAACCGCTGCATCATCAACCTAACTGTGTCCGAGTGTCCTGAGTTACAGGGTCAACTCCAGCATCATCGATTTAGGATAGTTAACGGCAGGTCGTTGCCTATCCAGATTTCGTCATCGGATACGGCGCAATTTTATCTCGAATGGCTCGCCCTAGGACGCTATCGCAACACGGAGCGATGCAGACGCAGCGCGCACCACCGAGCCCCTTCCCGGCATCACATAATTGAAGCACCAAACACGCCGCCTCGCGGTGTCTCGACATATGCACGCGCATCTGGCTAGGCGCTTCCAATCAATCGTCTATCCGATGTCTTTGTCGCCGAAACTCGCGACGCTGTGGCGAGGCAAATTGGATAGAACGCGAGTGCGGATGCCGTGACTAAGACGTCGGACGAACAGGTGGCATGCGCGAGTGGCGCCGCTGTTGCAATGAACGATGGGGTGCCCTTCGACGGGTCTACTTCTACTGAGCTAGCAGCGCGTCGTCCTCTGGGAGTCCAATGTCCGCGGTACTAGGTACTCCGCGAAGTTGCGACGCAGAAAGGATTCGCAATGCGTCTGAATGTCGATAAGTCATGGTTGTGTAGCTAAGAGCCGGGTAAGTTATCCGACATGGGCTCAGGCGGCTCGGCACCGTCTTTTCCAGAGCAGATCGGTCGCGTAGTCGTTGATGTCTGCCTCGAGCGTGGCTTGGGCCGGCCCGCTCTTCCCGAGTTTCGGGTTCGCGTTTGGCAAGATGGGTTCGCGCCGGTCGCGCGCCCGGCAGGCCTTCTTGAACGCCCTTGAGTAGCCCGACTTTCCGAGACCGATCTCGCCGTAGATACCCGTGATGCCTGACCGGGCAACGGGTGGGCGCGCACCGTTGGCCAACGTATTGATGTTGGTCAATTGCTTGATCGCCGTCAGTGGAACGACGCTAGTCGGATTGGCCGGTGCCACCACCTGGGCATCGTGGAGCTTCTTGGCCACACGCCCTTCCGGAATATTGAAAACCGCTGCAACACATTCGATTTGATCGCCTGATTGCATCTTTCTCATAAGGCGTGTTGTCGAGTTCTCATCAATCAACTCGACGCCATTGATGCTTTGGCTAGGCCCCACGGACGATGTCGGGAACAACGCAAGACAGTTGCCCATCACCAACAACAATGAATCGCTTCGCCGAAGATGGGCTCTGCATTTCAGTTCTCAGCTTTCCGCTAGTCCAATGGATGGCAACATCAACGAGGGTTGCCGCGTTTCGCAAAAACGAGATGATGGAAAGAAAAAGCTATAGTCGGATAACGTACAGTTTCATCAATCTTGAATATTTTCACGCAACACGGGCAGATGATTTCATGTGTCTCTATGCCCAGCTCGCTTTAGTTGGAATTTACGCGAGCGTCGCTCGAACCGTTCCTTGCGTTTCGAGCGAATTGAAGTTTCGTTGCATGCCTTGCTACCGAAGAAGCCACCGCTAGCGTATTTTTTGGGCGTAACGTGTCCTGACAACACGGCTTATGAAACTATTTAGTCCCTGTCCATTATTCGCCAAGTGTTGCATTTCAGCTATGTTAGCCGATCCGGCACTTTGATTTGTGTAGAGATAAACCGAGCCATCGTCAAACTGAACTGTAATTATCCCCGGTCTAATTTCGTAGAAAGCTATCCCCGAGTCGCCACCAAGATTCATATATCGCTGCATAGCCATTTCCTCTCCCGGTAGAAATATGACAGGCGTCCGGATTTAGCGGTACCGGATCCACCGAATTACCGTTGCCTCGGTCGCCGACGAGCTTCTTCATGTCGGCATGTACATCGACTGGCGTTGCATCTAGTACGCGCATAACTATTGCCGCCAAGAATCGAGCTGGAGAGAGCGCTTCCGGAAGCTGATCAATGAGAATCTTACCCCACCGTCCGATCGCCTGACGCGGCCAGCTTAGTGTAGTCTCGACTTCTATCAAAAATCCCTATGCAAGGATTTTTTAGTTCATCGTGACCAGCGGTCGATCGTGACTTTTAGTGCTCGCCAGACCATTGGCCGTAGGTTTTTATGGTTGCGGCCAAATCTGCGATCAGCTCTGGGCTTACGCCGGCTTATCATCGCTTGGCGCGTTTCAAGAGACCGATACGCTACGGTGCGCCGTGGATGTATACATTTGGAGCAGGTCGTACGGTGGTTGTTGTGCGGTTGGCTGCGGAAAGCCGTTTCAGCTAGCGCCGCAGCATAGGCACGCAGATGAAGGTTACGTGTTGAGGGCCGCTGGGGTAGGGCTGCGCCGAACGGGTTCTTGTAATAATTCGTTGTAAAGAAATTGCGGCGATACGGTAGTCGTACTTTAAATCGCACCCATACGGCTGCAGTGGTTCTTAGTGCCTTATCGGGCTGACGGCTCCCCGATTTTTCGATCTCAGCCGGGGGCGCGAATTCGAGGGTGACACCGGGGAAGCCTGCAACAGGAGACCCTGAGTAATCAAGGCCCTTCGGCGCACAAGCCAAGGGCCTTTGTTCATTCCGCATCCGGATGGCTCGCCGATCGAGCCGATCGCCATCCCTGCCCCCGCGCCTGCAGCGTACGCACCCCATCCCCGCCCAACCGCCCACGCGACAAACAGCACAAGGTTTCGGGCTCTAATTCGTGGTTTGCTCGCCTAGCCGCCTTGTCATAATCCCTTCAGTGTCCGGAAATGCGGGTGCAACGCGCATCGGCGCGAATCTGACCGCGCGAGCGAACGGCTCAGGCAGGTTGCCGCCGGTTCGATCGCTGCGCGTAGCGACACAGGCGCGGCCAACTAGCGGCCGCCAACGGGGAGCGTCCACCGTTCTCCAGGGTCAAAATCGGGAATTCATTCAATGGCAGAAGGGCGCAGTGCGACGATCCAGGCGGGCATGCTGCTCGTCGTACTGGGCATGCACAGAAGCGGGACGAGTGCGACGGCTCGGGCGATGGCGGCATTGGGCGCCGACTTGGGCGATCGCCTGATGCCGGCCGCCGACGGCAACAACGACAAGGGCTTTTTCGAAGACTACGACGTCGTCAAACTCAACGTCGAACTGATGGCGGCCGCCGGCATGGACTGGCACTCGCTCGGCGAACTGGACCTGTCGCGCATCCCCCCGGAACGGCTCGACGCCTTCCAGGCCGAAGCGCTGATCCTGCTGCGCGAAAAATGTCAGGACAAGGTCTTCGCGATGAAAGACCCGCGCCTGTCGCGTCTGATCCGCTTCTGGAAACCGGTATTCGATTGCGTCGGCGTGCCGGTCAAGTATGTGCTGTCCGTGCGGCATCCGCTCAGCGTGGCGCGCTCGCTGGCCAAACGCGACGGCATGGCGGAGGAAAAAGCGCTGCATCTGTGGCTCGAACACGTTGTGCCTTCGCTCGTCGAGACGCGTGATTGCCCGCGTGTGATCGTCGACTATGATTGTCTGCTCGATCAGCCCGCCGCCGAACTGGAGCGGATCGCAGCGCAGCTGTCGCTCCCGCTCGACCCGCGCCTGTTCGAAGAGTACCGCGCCACGTTCCTCGAAGACGGTCTGCGCCACACGCGCTTCCAGGCTCAGGACCTGAGTCTCGTGCGGGCGGCGCCGCGCGCAGTGCGAGAACTCTATGGCGCGCTCGATGCGGTGTGCCGGCATGGCATGACCGGCAGCGCGGCACTCGATGCGGCGCTCGACAACGCCCGCCAATTTCTGGCCGACGTCGCGCCGATGCTGCGCTACGAAGCGCGGGTGTACCAGCACATCGCCGGTCAGCAGTCGGCGCTCGCGCAGTTGAACCAGCAGATCGAAATCTACAAGCAGGCAGTTGTTGGACGCGATCAGAAAATCGCCGCGCTCGAAGCGCGTCCCACCGGCCCGACGACCCACGCGATCGCGAAGCCTGCGGGCGAAGGCCCGTTGGTGATCAGTTGCCTGTTCGGCTCGATCTTCAATGAAGTTCACGACGCGATTCCGGGCATGCGCAGTGTGTTCTTCTCCAACAACCGCAGCCTGAAAGACGCGGCGCAAGCCAAGGGCTGGACATTCGAGTTCGTCACGCATCATCCGCTGACCGACGACTACCGGCTGACCTCGCTGCAATCCAAGTACATCAAGTACCTGCAGTTCTTCGACGCGTTCCCGCAATACGCCTCGGAAGAATCGATCATTTACTGCGATCACAAGTTTGCTCTCGAGAAGGGGCATGTCGAGTACATGACGGGCCACTTTCAGCCCGGCAAATCGGTGCTGATCCGCAATACGCCGCGCGTGAAGCTGTCGATCCAGGACGAAATCGATCAGGCGATGGAGTGGGAGCGCTACGCGAGCACCATGCCCCAGACGGTGGCGTGGCTGGAGCGCGAAATAGCGGCGCGAGGTCTGTCGATGCAGAACCGGATCATGAATACGGGTTTGATTGGCTACCGCAACATGGCAGCGATCAAGCCGTTGCTCGACGAGGTGTACGAGACGATGTGGCGGCTGGCTCAACCGGAATGCCAGATCATCTGGGGTCTCCTGTCACAGCCGTACGAGGGGGCTATCCAGAGAATCGAATGGGAAGCGCTCGATCCGAAGTGGGTGGTTTTGGTCTGAGAGAACGTCAATACAGGGCTCGGCTTGCCCTTCGAGGCGGCTTGGAAACGGGTAATCCGCGGACGCGATGCATGCTGGAACGCAGGACGCAGTCAGCCGGGGCGCGGTCAATATATTTAAAAGACACTACATATGGCGAACGAAATAGCCAAGCAAATGCTTCGTCGCAGTAACGACCAACGATTTTTTACTCGCTGGATCTCGGGTGACGGCATCGATATCAGTACGGAGCCCGGATCGTTGTCGAGCTTGTCGAGTTTCTTCCCGTTGGTCAAATCGGTGCGCAACTGGCAGCCCGTGGACGGCGACGCGATGTTGATGGGCAACGTCGCGGACGACCAGTACGACTTCGTGCATGCGAGCCACTATCTGGCCCATACCGACGATCCGCTGCAGGCGCTGGGCAACTGGATCCGCATCTGCAAACCGGGCGGTCACCTGATCATCACGGCACCCGACGAGGATCTGTACGAACAGGGCGTCTGGCCCTCGACGTTCAACACCGACCACAAATGGTCGTTCACGATCCACAAGCCCGCAAGCTGGTCGCCCCGCTCGATCAGTCTGATGAAGTTGTCGATGCACTTTCAAGACGAAGTCGAGGTCCTGAAAATCGAAAAACTCGATGCCGCGTTCAAGCACGATCAGCAGCGTTACGACCAGTCGTCGTACGGTCTCGCCGAATCGGCGATCGAACTGGTCCTGAGAAAACGCGAACGCCCGGCGCAGGCCGAGGCGGTCGTCGATAACGTGGAGGCGACCTTCGCGCTCGCCACCATCCATCATCAGGCCGGCCAGCGAGACGAGGCGCTCGAAGGCTACAAGACGGTCCTGCAACACCGGCCCGACCACCTGCCTGCGCTGAACAACCTTGCATTGTTGCTCTCGAGCGAGAAGCGCGAGCGGCTGCTGCGACAAGCGCTGTCCATCAAGCACGACGATCCGGGCACGCTGCAGAACCTCGCGATGTTGCTGGCCGAAAGCGGCCGTTTCGACGAGGCGCGAGATCTCTACGAACGCGCGTTGCAAGTGTTGCCCGAAGACTCGCGAGTGGTCTCGGCGTTGTGCGATATCTACGTCGTGCTCGACGACCTCGATGCAGCGATCGCGCTGCTCGACAGCAAGGCGGCGCTGTTCTCCGCGCAGGATCAGGTCTATTGCCTGCTCGGCAAGTATGCGCAGGCGGCCAACCGGCTGGACGACGCGCTCGCATATCTGACGCGCGCATTGGCCATCAATCCCGGGCACGTCGAGGCGCATGTCCTCGCGGGCCGTCTGCTCTGGAAGCAGGGCGAGTATGAACGCGGCGCTGCCGAAATGAATTGGGTCTGGCACTCGCAGGCAGCGGAGTTGCGCGAGCAGATTGGCCTGTTCGTCGATGCGGCCGGTCAAGCGGTGCGCCAGGACGGACGCAGCATTGTGCTGTCCGCCGATGGCAGCGCGGGCGACGCGCTGCAATTCGTGCGCTATGCGGGTCTGCTCAAGGAGCAGGGCGCCCGGGTGACAGTCGAATGCCCGGATGAGCTGACGCGCGTGCTGCGGCACGCGCACGGCGTCGATGAGGTCGTGGCGCCCGGGCAACTGAGCGGCACGTTCGATGCGCGCGTGCCGATGCACAATCTGATCGGCGCGTTTCGCACGACGCTCGCACGCGTACCTGCCGCCGTGCCCTACGTTCGCGTCGATGCCGCCGAGGCGGCCGCGTGGCGCGAGCGCGTCGCGCCGTACGCTGGCTTGCGCGTGGGTCTCGTCTGGGACGACCAGCCGCAGCACTGGCGCGATCTGCGCCGCGCGGTGCCGCTCGAGCAGATGCTGAGCTTGCCGGAGTTGCCGGGCGCGACTTACTTCGCGTTGCGCAAGGGGCTCGACGCGCTGGGACTGGAAACGCCGGCGTCTGGTCTGGTCGACTGGTCGGGCGAGCTGAACGACCTTGCCGACACGGCCGCGCTCGTGCAAAACCTCGACCTGGTCATCACCGTGGATTCCGCGCTCGCCCATCTCGCGGGGGCGTTGGGCAAGCCCGTCTGGTTGCTGAGCCGCTTCGACGCGGAATGGGTCTGGCTGGACGAGCGCACGGATAGTCCGTGGTATCCGACGCTGACGCTGTTGCGTCAAACCCAGGCAGGCGACTGGGCGCCGGTGCTCGCGCAAGTGTCGGCGCAACTGGAAGCGCTGGCGGCGGCGCGCGTGGCATCGGGGGATGCGGGCGGCGCGGCAGCGCAGCCGAAAGCCGACGGCGGACCCAAGGCCAAGAAGGCCGGGTCGACGAAGAAGCGTCGCTCGCGCTAACGAAGCAGCAAGAACGAAAACATAAGGAAGCCATCGCGACCCGGCCGACGAAACGTCGGTCGGGTCGCAGACCGGCCCAAAGGGGAAATCATGGCAGTTGCAACGGTACTTATCCCGGCTTACAACGCGGAACACACGCTGGCCGAAACGTTGGAGAGTCTCGCGAGCCAGACCTTCGACGATTTCAACGTGGTTGTCGTCGATGATGCATCGACCGATCGCACTGTCGAGATCGCGCGCAGTTTTCAGTCGCGGCTGGCCATCGAGGTTTTGTCCCCTGGCGCGCGGCAGGGTGTGGCCGGGGCGGCCAATTTCGGGTTGCGGGCTATCGAGAGTGCCTATATCGCGCGCATCGATGCCGACGACATCGCGATGCCCACGCGTCTGGAAAAGCAGTTTTCGTATCTGCAAGCCAATCCGGATGTCGACGTGCTGGGCACCGCGATGGAGCTGTTCTACGAGCAGCCCGGTACCGAGATCCGCACCTCGATCAAGCCTGCGGACGATGCGTCGATCAAGACCGCGCTGATCCAGATCTGCTCGGTCTCCAACGGCAGTGCGATGTTTCGCAACAGCTTTTTCAAGGATGTCGGCCTCTACGACACGCGCCTCACCGTGGCCGAAGATTACGACTTGTGGTGCCGCGGGGCGCTGCACGGCAAGCGCTACGCCAATCTGACGGAATCGCTGACTCGCTATCGTCAGCGCAGCACGCCGCCCAGCCTCGAGAAAATGCATCTGCAACGCGAGCTGGATCTGCAGGTCAAGCGAAAGTTCTTGAAGGCGCTATTGGGCGGAGAATCGCCGCTCAATCTCGCCGAGTTCTTTTCGTTGCAGACGGAATTCAGCAGCCGCGAGATAGCGGTGCGGGTCGTGCAGCAATCGATGCCGCTGCTGTTCAAGCTGTCGCGCAGGTTGCCGCACGAAGGCGTATTCAACAAGATCGTCAATGAATGCCTCGGGCGGCATTTGCAGGAAGCGCGCGCTCAAGGCTGACGGACAGCGAGCGCCACGCACCGGCGCAGCGGATGCATCGCCATCCGCTGCCCTCTCACCGAGCCGGGTTCACAGCAACTCGGCTGGCAACCCGAGACCGACCCGCTGCATCAGCGCCGCGCGGTGTTGGCGCAGCGCGTCGTTCGGCGCCGGGTGGCGGCGGTACACATACAGGTAGTCCATGATCGCGTGAGCGCTGTTCGCGTTGTGGCTGTCGCCGCGCCGATCCGACGAATCGTCGGTGATTTCATAGACGATCGAGCAGGGCAGCGGCACGTGCGTCGGCATCTGCTTGCGATAAATAGCCAGCATGAAATCCCAGTCTTCGTACGCGCGCATGGACGGATCGAAGCGCGTCGATCCGATCAGGGTGCGGGGATACAGCAGGCACGACATGTGAACCTGGTTCTGCACGAACACCATTTCATTGAGCCTGCCGGCCGTATCGAGTCGTCGCTCGGCAATGAATTGCGGTTGCGGCGTGGTGCGGTTTTCCGTCACGACCAGGCAGTCGAAGTAGACGAAGCGGCTTTCCACGACTTCCTGCTGGCTGGCCAGCGCGGACAACAGGCCGGGCTGCCACGCATCGTCATCGTCGAGAAACATGATGTAGTGCCCCGACGCGAGGTCGATGCCGAGGTTGCGGCTTGCTGCCGGGCCCGGCGCGCCGTTGCGCCGGATCTTCATGTCGCCCGGGCCCAGCAGCCGTTGGCAGACTTCGTCGGTGGCCGGGTCGGCCTCGTCGGAGATCACGATGATTTCGTACGCAAACGGGCACGCTTGCGACTTGATCGACGACAGCGCGCGTTCGAGCAAAATCGGGCGCTTGTGGGTCGGAATGATGATCGAAAGAAAGGGGATGGCAGTTTGCATCGTCATGTCGTTCACGCGGCGAGTCGCGACTCGGCGGCCTGTTGATACACCAGTTTTGCTAGTCAGCCGCACTGGCTTGGTTGAATTGTCGAAACGTGTCCAGCCGTTCAGGCAGAAAACTTATACGAGATCAGAAGCCACGGCGACGCCCATCTGCTGCAGAAAATCCACTCGATGCTGGCGTGACGTCGCGCTCGGAGCCGGATGCCGGCGATACACATACAGATAGTCGAGCAACGCATTCAGATCGCGAGCGCCGTCGCTTTTGCCGCGATGGTCGGTCGAGGCGTCCTTGGCCTGGAAGATCGTGACGCCCTGCACCGGCACGTGTTGCGGCATTTCCTTGTCGCACAGGCTCAGCAGAAAATCCCAGTCCTCATAGGCGCGCATATGCTCGTCGAAGCGGACGTCGACCAGCAGGCGGCGCGGAATCGCCAGTCCGGAATTAGGCAATTGATTGCGGATATAGACCTGTTCATTAAGGCGTTCCGAAAGATCAAGTCGGTCTTCTGAAAGGAAGCGGGGCGGATATTCGGCCCGGCTTTCGGCCGTGATCGTGCAATCGAAATACACAAAGCGATCTTCGCGGACGGCCTGCTGACTGGCCAGCTGGGCGAGAAAGCCCGGTTGCCAGGCGTCGTCGTCGTCGAGAAACAGGATGTAGCTGCCCGATGCAAGGCCGATGCCGAGGTTTCTGCTTTGCGACGGTCCCGGCGGTCCGTTGCGGCGGACCTGGATGTCGCCGGGCCCGAGCAGGCGCTGGCAGACCTCGTCGTCGGCGGGATTCGCCTCGTCGGCGACCACGATGATCTCGCACGCAAGCGGACATTCCTGCGATTTCACTGACGTTAGCGCGCGCTCCAGTAATGCCGGTCGCTTGTGAGTTGGAATAATGACCGAGAAAAAGGGCGCTGCGGATTGCATTTTTGCTCCGTGAAGGAAATAAGCACTGTAACGGCGGCCCTCGCTATGCGGCAAGACGCTCGTGATGTATATCGGCAGCGTCCCGGGCGATTTGAGCCGGATCAAATCAGGGCGGTATGCAATCCTTATTCACATAAATTTGATCTTGCCCCGAAATGTCGCGCGGCAGCCCCAAAAATGCCCTCGCAAACGTGTGCGTCACGCTGGCGTCTGCCCCCGCGAAAGCGCCATCCGACGGGTTGCGCGACGCACTTCGATGCAGCGCACCAGGCCCCGCCAAACCTCTCTAAAGGTTTCAAAATCGGCGCCGATATCACCAATGCATAGGTTCGGAATAGAGAGCCTGGCGTCGACGCGTTCGAGTTAGCACCTTTCGGTACTGGCTGAAACCTGATTGAAAGCATTATGGGGAAGCACTACGGGCGAGGACGTTTCTCGTATGTTGGCCATGATTCTCTCGCGGGATTTGCAAGGCGGATGGGATCTGCGTTGGCCGGTGATCCAAATTAAAGATAAAAAGTCATGACATCTATCATTTCGTCGCTAACTGCGGCTCAGGTGGGGCAACTCACCACGACGCAGTTCCAGCAGTTGGGTACTGCGGATATTGCCGCGCTTACGACTGCGGATATCCAGAAGCTTTCCACCGATCAGCTTTCCTCGATCAACGCGTCGTACATTGTCAGCCTGAGCACGGCAGCGGTTGCTGCGCTGTCCAGCGCCCAGTTGAGCGGCCTGTCGACCACCCAGATCAAAGATCTGTCGACCTCGCAGGTCGCGGCTCTTGCCACCTCCGCCCTCGTTGGTCTGCAGACCGACCAGATCGGCATTTTGCAGACGGTTCAGCTCAAGGTCCTGTCGACCGGCCAGCTCAACGGTCTCGGCACCACCAATCTGCAGGCGCTCGGCGCCCTGCAAACGGACGTTCAGGCGCTGACGACGGCGCAGCTGAACGGTCTGAACACGGACAGCCTGCAAGCGCTGGGCACCTCGGGCGTGTCGTCGCTGACGACGAGCCAGGTGGTGGGCCTCTCCACGGCCAGCCTGAAAGGCCTGTCGACCGACCAGATCGGTTCGTTGAATGCGAACGATGTGGGCGCGTTGACGACGGCACAGCTGAACGGCCTCGGCACGACCAACCTGCAAGCGCTCGGCACGACCGGCATCTCGGAGTTGAAGACGAGCCAGGTCGCAGGTCTGTCGACGGCCAGCCTGCAAGGTCTGACGACCGACCAGGTCGGCGCGTTGAACGCGGGTGACGTGGGCGCGCTGACGACGGCGCAGTTGAACGGCCTCGGCACGACCAACCTGCAAGCGCTCGGCACGACGGGTATCTCGGAGCTGAAGACCAACCAGATCGCGGGTCTCTCGACGGCTAACCTGCAAAGCCTGACGACCGACCAGATCGATGCGCTCGGCACGGCGGGCATCCATGCGCTGACGACGGCTCAAGCGGCCAACCTCGGCACGACCAACATCGCCGCGCTGACGGCAACCGAAGTCGCTGCACTGTCGACGGCCCAACTGAACGCACTGGGTTCGGCGAACCTGCAGGCACTGGGCACGACCGGCGTCGCGGCTCTGACGACGGCACAGGTGGCGGGTCTCTCGACGGCCAGCCTGCAAGGTCTGTCGACCGACCAGATCGGCGCACTGAGCACGACCGACGTCGCTGCATTGACGACGGCGCAACTGAACGGCCTCGGCACGACCAACCTGCAGGCACTGGGCACGACGGGCGCCGCTGCGCTGACGACGGCTCAGGTCGCAGGTCTGTCGACGGCCACGCTGCAAGGCCTGAGCACCGACCAGATCGGTTCGTTGAGCACGACCGACGTGGGCGCGCTGACGACGGCACAGCTGAACGGCCTCGGCACGACCAACCTGCAGGCACTGGGCACGACGGGCGTCTCGGCACTGAAGACCAACCAGGTCGCAGGTCTGTCGACGGCCACGCTGCAAGGTCTGACGACCGACCAGATCGGCTCGCTGAACACGGCTGACGTGCGTGCACTGACGACGGCGCAGCTGGCAGGCCTCGGCACGACCAACCTGGCCGCCATGTCGACCACGGACGTCGCTGCACTGACGACGGCGCAACTGAACGCACTGGGTTCGGCGAACCTGCAGGCACTGGGCACGACGGGCATCTCGGCACTGACGACGAGCCAGGTGGCAGGTCTCTCGACGGCTGCGCTGCAAGGCCTGTCGACCGACCAGGTCGGTGCACTGAGCACGACGGACGTGCGCGCACTGACGACGGCGCAACTGAACGGCCTCGGCACGACCAACCTGCAAGCACTGGGCACGACGGGCGTCTCGGCACTGTCGACGAGCCAGGTGGCGGGTCTCTCGACGGCTACGCTGCGAGGCCTGTCGACCGACCAGATCGGTTCGCTGAGCACGACTGACGTCGCTGCACTGACGACGGCACAGCTGAACGGCCTCGGCACGACCAACCTGCAGGCACTGGGCACGACGGGCGTCTCGGCGCTGACGACGGCGCAGACGGCAGGCCTCTCGACGGCCACGCTGCAAGGTTTGACGACCGACCAGATCGGCTCGTTGAACTCGAACGACGTGGGCGCGCTGACGACGGCACAGCTGAACGGCCTCGGCACGACCAACCTGCAAGCACTCGGCACGACCGGCATCTCGGAGCTGAAGACGAGCCAGGTCGCGGGTCTCTCGACGGCCAGCCTGCAAGGTCTGACGACCGACCAGATCGGCGCGTTGAACGCGAACGACGTGGGCGCGTTGACGACGGCACAGCTGAACGGCCTCGGCACGACCAACCTGCAAGCACTGGGCACGACGGGCGTCTCGGAGCTGAAGACCAACCAGGTCGCAGGTCTGTCGACGACCACGCTGCAAGCGCTGACGACCGACCAGATCGACTCGCTCAGCACCGCTGACGTGCGCGCGCTGACGACGGCACAGCTGAACGGCCTCGGCACGACCAACCTCGCCGCCATGACGACGACGGAAGTCGCTGCACTGTCGAGCTCGCAGCTGAACGCGCTGGGTACGACGAACCTGCAGGCACTGGGCACGACCGGCGTCTCGGCACTCCAGACGAGCCAGGTGGTGGGTCTGACGACGGCCACGCTGCAAGGCCTGACGACTGACCAGATCGGTACGTTGAACGCGGCCGACGTGGGCGCGCTGACGACGGCACAGCTGAACGGCCTCGGCACGACCAACCTGCAAGCCCTCGGCACGACCGGCATCTCGGAGCTGAAGACGGCGCAGGTCGCAGGTCTCTCGACGGCTACGCTGCAAGGTCTGTCGACCGACCAGATCGGCGCGTTGAGCTCGACTGACGTCGCTGCACTGACGACGGCACAGCTGAACGGCCTCGGCACGACCAACCTGCAAGCACTGGGCACGACGGGCGTCTCGGAACTGACGACGGGTCAAGTGGCGGGTCTCTCGACGGCTACGCTGCAAGGCCTGAGCACCGACCAGATCGGCGCGTTGAGCTCGAACGACGTGGGCGCGTTGACGACGGCACAGCTGAACGGCCTCGGCACGACCAACCTGCAAGCGCTGGGCACGACGGGCGTCTCGGAACTGAAGACCAGCCAGGTCGCAGGTCTGTCGACGGCCGCGCTGCAAGGCCTGACGACCGACCAGGTCGGCGCGCTGAGCACGGCTGACGTGCGCGCACTGACGACGGCGCAACTGGCCAACTTCGGCACGACCAACGTCGCCGCCATGTCGACGACGGACGTCGCAGCGCTGACGACGGCGCAACTGAACGCGATGGGTACGGCGAACCTGCAGGCACTGGGCACGACCGGCGTCTCGGCACTGACGACGGCTCAGGTCGCGGGTCTCTCGACGGCTACGCTGCGAGGTCTGACGACGGACCAGATCGGCTCGCTGAGCACGACCGACGTCGCAGCACTGACGACGGCACAGCTGAACGGCCTCGGCACGACCAACCTGCAGGCACTGGGCACGACGGGCGCCGCGGCGCTGACGACGGCGCAGACGGCAGGCCTCTCGACGGCCACGCTGCAAGGTCTGACGACCGACCAGATCGGCTCGTTGAACGCGAACGACGTGGGCGCGTTGACGACGGCACAGCTGAACGGCCTCGGCACGACCAACCTGCAAGCGCTGGGCACGACGGGCGTCTCGGAGCTGAAGACGAGCCAGGTCGCGGGTCTCTCGACGGCCAGCCTGCAAGGCCTGACGACTGACCAGATCGGCCAGTTGGCAAGCTCGACGGCGGACATCGGCGCGCTGACGACGGCACAGCTGAACGGCCTCGGCACGACCAACCTGCAAGCGCTGGGCACGACGGGCATCGCCGCACTGAAGACGAACCAGGTCGCAGGTCTCTCGACGGCTACGCTGCAAGGCCTGACGACTGACCAGATCGGCGCGTTGGGTACGGCAGGCGTGCGTGCACTGACGACGGCACAGCTGGCGGGCCTCGGCACGACCAACCTGTCCTCGCTGTCGACGACGGAAGTCGGCGCACTGACGACGGCGCAGTTGAACGCGCTGGGTTCGGCGAACCTGCAGGCTTTGGGCACGACCGGCGTCTCGGCACTGACGACGGCTCAGGTGGCAGGTCTCTCGACGGCCGCGCTGCAAGGTCTGTCGACCGACCAGATCGGTTCGTTGAACGCCGGTGACGTGGGTGCGTTGACGACGGCACAGCTGAACGGCCTCGGCACGACCAACCTGCAAGCCCTCGGCACGACCGGCGTCTCGGAACTGTCGACGAGCCAGGTGGCAGGTCTCTCGACGGCCGCGCTGCAAGGTCTGTCGACCGACCAGATCGGCTCGCTGAACGCGAACGACGTGGGCGCGCTGACGACGGCACAGCTGAACGGCCTCGGCACGACCAACCTGCAAGCCCTCGGCACGACGGGTATCTCGGAGCTGAAGACGAACCAGGTGGTGGGTCTCTCGACGGCGACGCTGCAAGGTCTGACGACTGACCAGGTGGTCCAGCTGGCGACGTCGACGACCGATCTCGGCGTGTTGACGACGGCACAGCTGGCAGGCCTCGGCACGGCGAACCTGCAAGCGCTCGGCACGGCGGGTATCTCGATCCTGAAGACGAACCAGGTGGCGGGTCTGTCCACGGCAACGCTGCAAGCGTTGACGACGGATCAGATCGCCCAGCTGGCGAGCTCGACGGCGGATATCACCGCGCTGACGACCGCGCAGTTGAACGGTCTCGGCACGACGAACCTGCAGGCACTCGGCACGACGGGTATCTCCGAGTTGAAGACCAGCCAGCTGGCAGGTCTCTCCACGGCGCAGTTCACGAGCCTGACCACGGATCAGCTTTCGGCCCTGACGACGGCTCAGGTGAATTCGCTGACCGGGGCGCAGCTCGCGGCTCTGGGTACCGATAACGTTCAGTACCTGAACATCTAAGCCGTAAAACCGTAGTAGACGCCTCGGCCGTCGGATGAGTGAAGTCTTGCTCGTCTGACGCGCTGAGGCGAAGTTTTCTGCTGACCCTGAGAAGCCCGCTCGCCTATGACCGCATCCATCATCTCCTCGCTCACCGCTGCCCAGGTGAGCGTCATGACCACGTCGCAGTTCGCCCAGATGACGACTGCCGACGTGGCCGCTCTGACAACGGCGGATGTCGTTGGCTTGAGCAGTGGCCAACTCGGTGCGCTGACGGCCTCGGCCGTCGTGACGCTGAGCACGGCCGCCGTGGCGTTGTTGAGTTCCGAGCAGGTGAGCGGCTTCACCACTTCTGAAATCCAGGCGCTGAAAGCGACGCAGTTGAACGCGTTGAACACTTCAGCCCTCCAGTCATTGTCCAATGCCGACGTCGCTGCACTGGGAACCGCCCAGATCGCGAGCCTCGGCACGGCACAGATCAAAAACCTCACCTCGAGCCAGGTTGCGGCTCTGGGTACGATGGGCGTCGGCGCGCTGACCACGGCGCAGCTGTCGGCGCTCGGTTCGGCGGGTGTGAACGCGCTGACCACCGCGCAGTTGCAGGCGCTCAAGACCTCGCAGATCGCGGGTCTGAAGGCGGTCATGTCCAATCTCGGCACGGCTGAGATCCAGGCGCTGTCGACCGCCTATATCGCCGCGCTGAACACCGCGCAGATCTCGGCGCTCGGCACGGCGCAAGTGGCCGCACTGACGACCGCGCAAGTGCAGGCCTTGTCGGCCGTCCAGCTCAACGCGCTGGGCACGGCGCAACTGCAGGCCCTCTCGACCGACGATATTGCGGTGCTGCGTACGGCGCAGGTGCAAAACCTCGCGACGGCGCAGATCGCGCATCTGACTTCGACCCAGGTGCAGGCGTTCGGCACGGCCGACTTCCATACGCTCAGCGCGACCCAGGTCGCCGCATTGAGCACGGCCAGCGTGGCGCACCTGAGCACCACGCAGATCCAGACGCTGGCGACCAACCAGGTCGCCAACCTGAGCACGGCGCAAGTCGCCAGCTTCAGCACGACGCAGATCCAGAATCTGTCGACGGCGGTCCTCGCCGCCTTGAAGACGGCCCAGGTGGCCGCTTTGAGCACGGCGGGCATCGCGGTCCTTTCGTCGGCGCAGGCGCAGGCCTTTAACGCGACCCAGCTGAACGCGCTGGGTACCGCGCAGATGCAAGCCCTCTCGACCGCCGATGTGGCTGCGTTGAGGACGGCGCAAATCGCCAGCCTGAACACCGCGCACGTGGCCAATCTGAGCTCGGCGCAAGTCCAGGCGCTCGGCACCACCGGCATCCAGTTCCTGAGCGCGACGCAACTCGGCGCGCTGAACACGACCGCTGTATCGAACCTGAGCACGGACCAGATCCAGACGCTCAAGACCAGCCAGATCATCGGCCTGACCACCACGCAACTGGTGAGTCTGTCGACCGCTCAGCTGCAGTCGCTGCTGAGCGCCGATCTCGCGGTCATGAAGACCGCCCAGGTGTCGGCGCTCAATGTCGCCGCGCTGAGCACGACGCAAATCCAGTCGATGAACACGGCGAGCCTGAACGCGCTGGGCTCGGCCCAGATGCAGATGCTCTCGACCGATGACATCGCGGCCTTGACCACCAAACAGGTGGCAAGCCTCAATACCGCTCACGTCAGCTATCTGAGCGGCTCGCAAGTCGTGGCGCTGGGTAGCGCGGGTGCCCAGGCCTTGACCACTGCCCAGCTGAACGCACTCAATACGTCGGCCCTCGGCAGCCTGACCACCGACCAGATCCAGGCCCTGAAAACGAGTCAGATCGCGGGCTTGAGCACGGCCACGGTGGCGGCCCTGAGCACGTCGCAACTGCAGGCGTTCACGACCGCCGATATCGCCGCGCTGAAGACCGCGCAGATTGGCGCGCTCGGCAACGCCGGCGTCGCCGCGCTGAGCTCGACGCAGGTTCAGGCGCTGAACACGGCCAGCCTGAACGCCATGAGCTCGACGCAGCTCAAGCAGCTCTCGGCCGCCGATATGGCCGCGCTGAGCGCGAAACAGATCGCTGGCCTGAGCACGGCGCAAGTGTCCCATCTGGGCAGCGCGCAAGTGGTCGCCTTGGGCAGCACGGGCATTCAAAGCCTGAACACCGCACAGATCGGCGCGCTGGGCGCGACGAATGTGGCGAACCTGACGTCTGCCCAGGTTCAGGCACTGAAGACCAACCAGGTCGCGGGCCTGACCGCGGCCGAATTGTCGGCCATGTCGGCTGACCAGTTGCAAGCCTTCACGACCGCCGATATCGCCGCGCTCAAGACCGCCCAGGTCGTGGCGCTGGGCACGACCGGCATCGCGGCATTGACGAGCGCCGAGGTGCAGGGCCTGAGCGCCACCACCCTCAATGCACTGACGACCGCGCAGTTCCAGAAGCTGTCCACCGACGACATCAGCGCGTTGAAGACGCAGCAGATCGCCGGCCTGAACACCGCGCAGATCGCCAGCCTGACGACCAGCCAGGTGGGCGCGCTGTCCACCACCGACATCCAGAAGCTGAACACCGCGCAAGTGGTGGCGCTCGGCGCGAACGGCGTGACGGGCTTGACGTCGAACCAGGTGACGACGCTGAACGCGAGCCAGCTGAACGCGATGAGTTCGTCGCAGGTAGCGGCGCTCGGCACGACCGGCGTTTCCGAACTGTTGACCTCGCAGATCACGGGTCTGAGCACCCGCCAGATCGCCGCACTGACGACCGACCAGGTCGGCGCATTGGGCACGGCCGGCGCGAGCGTGTTGAGCGCGGCGCAGATGGGCGCGCTCGGCTCGGCGGGCGCGGCTGCCCTGAGCAGCGATCAGGTCCAGTCGCTCGGTACGGCGGCGCTGAACGGCCTGAGCGCAAGCCAGGTAGCGGCGCTGAGCACCGACGACATCGCGGCGCTGAGCACGTCGCAGGTCGCCAAGCTCGGCACGCGCCAGCTGGCGAGCCTGACCTCCGCGCAAGTGGTGGCACTGAGCTCCGACGTGCAGGCCCTGAGCGCGACGCAAATCGCCGCATTGGGCTCGAACAACGTCGCCGCGATGACGAGCGGCCAGATCCAGTTGCTCGGCACGGCGCAGGTCGCGGGCCTCACCGCCAGCGAGCTGGGCGCGATGGGCGCCGATCAGCTGCAGGCCTTGTCGGATGCCAACGTGGCCGCCTTGAGCACGTCGCAGGTCGTGGCGCTCGGTTCGGCCGGCCTCGGTGCGCTGAGCACCGACCAGATCCAGTCGATCTCGGTGGCGGGCCTGAACGCGCTGACCTCGACCCAGATGACGTATCTGAGCACGGATGCGGTGTCCGCCTTGACCACGGCCCAGGTCGCGGGCCTGAGCACGGCGCAGATCTCCGCGCTGAGCGCGAACCAGATCGGCGCACTCGGCACTGCCGACATGAACGCACTGAGCACCGCGCAACTCGCGGCGTTCGGTTCGAGCGGCATTTCCGCGTTCAGCAGCGCGCAGATCCAGCAGCTCAGCACGGCGCAGGTCGCCAATCTCACGACCGACGAACTGCCCGGTTTGACGTCCGCGCAGATCCAGGCCTTCTCGACGGCCGATGTGGCCGCGCTGAAGACCGCCCAGGTGGTCGCGCTGGGTTCCACCGGCATCTCGTCGCTGAGCACGGACCAGATCCGCGCGCTCGGCACGGCGTCGCTGAACGCGTTGACCTCCGCGCAAGTCACGTATCTGAGCACCGATGACATCGCCGCGCTGACGACGGCGCAGATCGCGGGCCTCGGCGCGACGCAGCTGGGCAACCTGAACTCCACGCAGATCCAGACCCTGAGCACGGCGCAGCTGCAGGCGCTGAAGACTGCCCAGGTGGTGGCGCTCGGTTCGAACGGCGTGCTTGCACTGAGCTCGACGCAGATCGCCGGACTGAGCACCTCGGTGCTGAACGCGCTGAGTTCGACGCAGTTGCAGGCCCTGACGACCGACGACATCGCGGAGCTCAGCAACACCCAGCTCTCAGGTCTGAAGACGTCGCAGATCGCCAATCTGACCTCGGCGCAGGTGCAGGCGCTTGGTACGACCGGCATCGGCGCGCTGAGCACGGCGCAGATCAGCGCGCTGGGTTCGAACGGCGTGTCGTCGTTGACGACCGACCAGATCTCGGCACTCGGCACGAATCAACTGGCGGGCCTGAGCAACTCGGAACTGGGCAACCTGACCTCCACTCAAGTTCAGACCCTCAGCACGAACCAGCTGAAGGCCCTGAACACCGCGCAGATCGTGGCGCTGGGCTCGAACGGCATCGCCGCGCTGAGCTCGACGCAGATGCAGGGCCTGAGCACGGCGGCGGTGAGTGCACTGACCTCGAGCCAGGTGCAGATGTTGTCGACCGACGACATCGCCAATCTGAGCGTGTCGCAAGTGGGCGCGCTGAGGGCGTCGCAGGTGGCGAACCTGAGCTCGACGCAGGTGCAGGCGCTGACGCTGACGCAGCTGCCGACGCTGACGACGGCGCAGGTCCGGGCCATCAGTTCCTCGGGAATTCAGGCACTGGGCACAACGCAGATACAATCGCTGACTACGACCGAACTGGCTGCACTGAGCTCGTCGCAGGTTCTCGCGTTGACGACCGGTGATGTCGCGGCGCTGAGCTCGCAGCAGGTGGCGAGCTTGAACACCTCGTCGCTGACCTCGGCACAGATCCAGGCCCTGAACCTCTAGCACTACCTTTGTGCCTGCCGGCCCGAATGAAGACGGGCGGCAGGCCAACCCGACTGCATCATGAACCAACCTATCGCCGTAATTGAAACCGATTTTCCTGGCAAGATCCTCGCCGCGTGGCGGGGCAGCTTGTCGCTGGCCGAACTGATCGACTACGGCAACCGGTTGAGCAATGTCGGGCTGCACGAACTCTCGGCGGTGTTGTATCAGACGTGGAACGAGCACAACAGCACGGCGTTCAATCATTTCGCGCTGTTCAATCTCGGTGCCGCGTATGACCGGATGGGCCGTCTCGAAGACGCGAAGCGCGCGTATCGCAGCGCGATCGATCTGTCGCCTTCATTCGTCCAGCCGCACTTCAACCTCGGTCTGGTCTACGAACGTCTGAAGCAGCCGCAGGCCGCGCTGGCCGAATGGCAATGGGTGGCCAATACGGTCTCGGTGCACGATCAGGAAAACGCACCGCACCGGCTGATGGCGATGAACAACCTCGCGCGCCTGTTCGAGAACGAGCGCCAGTACGGCGATGCGCTCGACTGGCTGCGCAAGAGTCTCGAAGTCAATCCGAACCAGACCGACGTGCTGCATCACTGGGTATTCCTGCGCGCCAAGATGTGCGAATGGCCGGTCTATCAAGTGCTGCCCAACGTCGATCCGGCGCTGATGCATCAATCGACCTCGGCGCTCGCGATGATTTCGCAGTCGGACGATCCCGAGTCGCAACTGGTGGCCGCGCGGCACTACGTGCACAACAAGGTCAATCTGAACCTGGCAGCGCTGTCGAGCGGGCATGCCTATGGGCACAAGAAGCTGCGCATCGGCTATCTGTCATCGGATTTCAGCCTGCATCCGGTGTCGATGCTGATGGTTCAGCTGTTCGAATTGCACGATCGCGAGCGCTTCGAAGTATTTGGCTATTGCTGGTCGCCCGAGGACGGCTCGGCGCTGCGTCAGCGCGTGATCAGCGCGATGGACCACTTCCAGCGCATCGACAAGATGAGCGATGCGGACGTGGCGCGTCTGATTCGCGAGCAGGAAATCGACATCCTCGTCGATCTGCAGGGGCAGACCTACGGCGCGCGTCCGGATATTCTCTCCGCGCGTCCCGCGCCGGTCCAGATCACCTATCTGGGCCTGCCGGCGACCACTGGCTTCCCGTTCATCGACTACGTGATCGCCGACGAATACCTGATTCCGCCGAAGTACGCATCGTTCTACAGCGAGAAGCCGCTGTACATGCCGGATATCTATCAGGTGAGCGATCGCAAGCGCGTGATCGCAGAAGCGCCGTCGCGCGAAAGCGTCGGCCTGCCCGAGCAGGGCCTGGTATTCTGTTCGTTCAACAACAACTACAAGTTCACGCCGCAGATGTTCGACGTCTGGATGAACATCCTGCGTCGCGTGCCGGACAGCGTGCTGTGGCTGTTGTCGGACAATCGCTGGGCCGAGGCGAACCTGCGCAAGGAAGCGGAACTGCGCGGCGTGGACGGCAAGCGGCTGGTCTTCGCCACGCGCACGTGGCCGGAGATGTTCCTCGCGCGCATGAGCATTGCCGATCTGTTCCTCGATTCGTTCCCGTTCAACGCGGGCACGACGGCCAACGACGCGCTGTGGGCCGGTCTGCCGCTGGTGACCTGTTCGGGCCGCTCGTTTGCCGCGCGCATGGCCGGTGCACTGCTGACCGCTGCGGGCCTGAGCGAATTGATCGCGACCGATCTCAAGGAATACGAGGACAAGGCCGTGGCGCTCGCACAGGTGCCCGGGGAGCGGCTGCGCTTGCGTGCGGCACTGGCACAGTGCAAGGAAAGCGGCGCGCTGTTCGATACGCCCCGTTTCGTGCGCAATCTGGAGCAGCGCTTCGGCGAACTCGTGGGCGCGCTCGAAGAGATCGAACCCGCGCAACAAGCCCTTGTGGCAAACGCCTGAACTCGCGGGCCTGCGGGCCCGTGAGCGTGCAGCCAAGCTCTGGAAATCGAGCGCGCTTCAGACCTCGTTCAGGCGCTCGATCATCTCCCCGCGCAGTTCGATGTACTTGGCGAAGTAGTCCTTCAAGCCGGTACTCATCGCCGCCTGTTTCAGCGCGTCCAGCGTGACCATGTCGCCGCGGAATTTGCCGCCCAGCAGGTTGTTGTCCGCGGGCATATCGATCGGGTTGTAGCTGCGGACTTTCCAGTTCGACGGCTCGAGACTCAGCAGCAGCGAAACGATGCGCTCGATCACGAAGATCTTGGCCGGCGTCGGCGGCACGTATTGCGTGGTCGCGTTGAGCTGCTGCGCCAACTCGCCGTTGCCGGACTCCGCACACCGGAAGATCACCTCGCACAGTTCGAACCAGCGCCGCCAGAAGCGCGGCTTGGCTACGAAATAGTTGCAGTACACCGTCTGCACCGAACTCATCAGCAAGCCATGCGTGAGCGTATTGGCGCTCATGCCCGGCGCCACCATGGCGACGGCGTCGCCGATCGTATGCATGATGCCGGGGTGCCAGTACTCCGCCTGTTCGAACACATTCTTGAAGAACGCAGCGTTGCTGAAGTACGGCGAGAAGGTGACGACATCCACGTCGTCAGGCGTGCTGGCGAGGAATGCGTTGACCTGTGACGAGGTCAGGCCGGTTTTCTGGCGGAATTTGGGCGACAGGAAGCCGTAGCGCGTGTCCGGCGCAAGCGGATGGCTCAGCAGAAAACGGCGTATCGCTGCGTACTCGTACCAGTCCGCACGTTGCCCGGTATTGTCGAGCGCAATGAAGCCGGGGTCGAGCATCGCCCGGGTATGCGGCGAGTAGAAGATCTGGTGGACGGCGTGGTTCATGCGTTGCGGGCAGGATGAGGCGTTTGATGCCGGGATGTCGGGCGATCCGTCTACTGCAGCTTGAACTCCATCAGGTCGCGCACTTCGTCAGCGCCGATCTTCTCGAATCCCAGTTCGCGATAGAACTTCTGCGCACGCGGATTGGACTTGCGTACCTGCAAACGGCACGCGACGAAGCCGCGCTCGCGCGCCTGCCCGATCACATACTGCGTGAGCGCGCGGCCGATACCCGAGCCGCGCGCGTCGTGTGCGATCAGGATCAGCGTGACATAGGCGATGCGGGTGGTTTCGTCGTTGCAATAGTAAGCGACGAATCCGGCGCAGCGTCCCTTGTCGAGATGCACGCAGAATTCCGCCGACGCGACGAGCTTGCGCAAGTATTCGTCGACGTCGATGTCGGCGAAGATGGCGCCGCTTGCGCTTTCCGCCCGAATCAGATTCGCTATTTCGTCGTACATGTCGCTCAGGGCTCGCACAGACACGTGTTTTGGAGCAGTGCCTCGCGCACGCGCGCGGGATCGTTCCACAGCAGCACGTCGAGCACCGACAGGTGCGGCTCGTAGCGATACGGCGCGGGGTCGTAGCTGAACTCCGCGAACTCGGCGAAGCGCAACTCGACACCGACGCGCTCGAAAGCGGCTGGATCGAACAGTTCGCGTCCGCCGGCCGGGTTCACATAAGTGCTCGCGCCGAGTGCGGCGCTCACGAACGGCGCCCAGTCGCCTGGCGTCATGTCGGCGGGAAAATCGAGGTCGAGCTGCGAGCAGAGGCGATGGCGAAACGGCAGATCCAGATACGCGCAGACCGCCGCGAGCGTTTGCGTATTGAGCTCGCACAGCGAGTCGGTCGCCACAGACGCGAACGCTTGCTCGACGAGCTGCGTCACTTTCCCGTAGTAGGGCGCCTGACGACGAAACGCCGACAGCTTGCCGAGCAGCGAGGTCTTCGCGTCGGCCACATTGAGCACCTTCGCTTCGTGCGTCTTGATGTTGATCGACGAGTTCGACAGCGGGACCGTGACGTACTGCCAGCCTTCTTTCGGATGGAGAATGCGGTTGCGGTTCATCCATGTCTTCGGCGTGTATTGCGTGACGTCGAAGACTACCCATTCGTCCACCGCCGCGATCAGCGCGAAATGGCCGAGGTAGGGAAAGAAATACGGCTGCATGATGCCGAGCTTCATGTCAGCGATCCTGCGAGGCGCCGCTCGCGGCAAGTGCGTGCGTGATGATCGCGCAGACGGCCTGCACGTCGGCAGGCGTGACGCGTGCGCCCAGCGGCAGCAGCAGCCAGTTCGACAGCACGCTCGCGGCGAGGGGCAGCGCAGCGGCGGTGGGCGCGGCGCTCGCGCGCTCGACGGGCAACGCGCGCACATTGAAGGCGGCAAGGCGCTCGATCAAGGCCTCGCGCGACAGGGCCGCCGCGTGCGTGATCTCGCAAGCGAGCGCTTCGTGATTCGATGCGTCCACGCCCGCGTGCGGCACGAGGCGCAAGTCCTCGACGTCCTCGAGAAACGCGTGATAGCGCGCAACGAGCGACGCATTGTGCGCGCGATTGGCCGCGTAGTCGTCGAGACTCAGCAGGCCCATCGCGGCCTGCGCTTCGGACATGCGGCCGTTCGAGGTCTTCACGACCGGCACCGGCCGGCCCGCGCCATAGCTGCTGCGGATGTTGCGCAGGCGCGCGGCGAGTTCGTCGTCGTCGGTCGCGACACAGGCCGCGCCTGACGCGTTGAGCACGTTGGTCTCGTCGAACGAGAACACTTCGATCTGGCCGAAGCGGCCGAGGCGCGCGCCGCCGAGCGTCGCGCCGAACGCGTGCGATGAATCGACGATCAACGGCAGCGCGTGGCTGCGTGCGAGCGCGCCGAGCGCCGCGACGCTGCAGGCGCCGCCCCACAGATTCGCGCCGACGATCGCGCTCACGCCACCGGCGAGCGCGTGGCTCGCGGCCTCGACGTCGAGGTGGCCAGTTTGCGCATCGACCTCGCACGACACCGCTTCGAGCCCGCACCACGCGATGGCGTGGACGAGCGGCAGCGGCGCGACGCCGGGCACGAGCACGCGCCCCGAGACGTCGAGCGCTTCGAGCGCCATCATCAAACCGATCGTCACGTTCGTCACGCAGATCGCATGCTTGACGCCGAGCGTCTCCTCTAGCCGCGCTTCGAACTGCCGCGCGAGCGGGCCGTGATTCGTGTAGTAGCGCCGCTCGAAGATGCCGCGCAATGCCGCTTCGTAGCGCGCCCATGCGGGCAGGTTGTGCTGGCCGGTGACGAGCGGTTCGGCAAACGGCGCGGGTAGCATCGCCGCGCTGGATTGAGCGTATGTCATGTCGAGGGCACCTCGCGCTGCGCGCGCGTGCGGATCGCGTCGGCGTGGCGGCGCAGGAAGTCGAGCAGGGCGACGGTTGCGTCGATGTCGTCGTCGGTGATGAAGTCGCCGCAGGGCAGCAGCGCAAAGCGTTCGGCTAGCCGCTCGCTCAGGGGCAGCGTGGCCGGCACGTGCGCATAGGCCATCTTCTTCGCGTGCAGCGGCGGCCAGTAGTAGGCACGCGCGAGAATGTTCTCGGCGTTGAGCAGCGCGATCGTCAGCTCGCGTGGCAGCGGCCAGTCGCGCTCGAATTCGACGACGATGGTCTTGTAGCTGGTCGCGCGCGTGTCGTCGAAGGTGACGAGGCGCACGCCGGGCAGCCCGGCCAGCAGCGCACGGTAGCGCTCGTAGCGCGCGCGGTTGCGCGCCACCTGGGCGTCGAGTTCGTCGAGATTGGCGAGCGCCATCGCGGCATGGACCTCGGCGAGCCGCGCGTCGAGCACGCCGTGCCCGACCGTGGCGCCGTCGCGCAAGGTCGCGAGCCGGGCGGCGAGCGCGGCGTCGTTGGTGGTCGCATAGCCGCCCTCGAAGCCGTTGATGAGCTTGCTCGCATGCAGCGAGAAACACTCCGCATTGCCGAAACCGCCAATCTTGCCGATAGCGACTTCCTCGTACACGGACTCGACCGAATCGAACAGCAGCGGTACGCCATGCGACGCCGCAAGTTCGACGAGTCCGCTCACGTCGCAGCAATTGACGATCGGATGCACGCCGAGCAGCAGCGCCGTATCGTCGCCGATGGCATCGCGTGCGCTCGCCGCGCTGATCGCGAGCGTGTCGGGGTCGACTTCGCAAAAGCGCGGCACGAGTCCAGTCCACGCGACGACATCGGCCATGCGCCGATAGGTGAGCGAAGGCATCAGCACTTCGCGGCGGCCCGGCAGTGCAAGCGCCGTGATGGTCGTCGCGAGCGCCCAGAAGCCGCTGCAAAAGCTCACGCAATAACGTGTGCCGTGAAACGCGGCGAAGCGCGCTTCGAGTCGCGCCGTGACGGAGCCAGTTGCGGTGCTCGCATCGTAGCTCGGGCGCAGATAGTCGAGAAAGCGCGCGAAATCCGGCTGAACCAGGTTCGAAGTGGACTTCGGCACGGCAAAGAGCGGCTTGGCGCCGAACGCGGCGAGCTCGTCCACATGGACTTTCGCCGTGGGCAGGCAGGTGGGCGTGTCGGTCATCGCATTACCGGGTAGATCGGGAGTGGTGCATCAACGGCGCGCGTTCGCGAGCACGACATCGATGACACGCTGCTGCTCGTCGTTCGAGAGCGCCGGATACATCGGCAGGCACAGTACCTCGCGCGCCATCTGGCTGGCGACCGGCAGGTTCGCGGCGCTCGCGGACGGCAGGCCGCGGTACATCGGAAACTCGCTGATGAGCGGGTAGAAGTAGCGGCGCGTGTGAATGTTGGCGTCGCGCATCTTCTGGTACAGCTCGTCGCGCGAGAGCGGGTAGTCCGGGCCGACCAGCACGGGGAAGTACGCGTAGTTGCTCTCGGTGTCGCGCGCGCGCGGCACGCAGCGGATGCCGGCCACACCGTCGAGCTGCGCGCGGTAGCGCTGATCGACTTGCTTGCGGCCCGCGAGCGCCTCGCCGATATGCTTGAGCTGCAGCATGCCGAACGCCGCGTTCACTTCGCTCATCTTGCCGTTGATGCCGGGCGCGACCACGGTCGTCTCGTTGACGAAGCCGAAGTTCTTCAGATGGTCGACGCGCTGCTTGGTCTTCGCGTCCGGACAGACGATCGCGCCGCCTTCGAAGGTATTGAACACCTTGGTCGCGTGAAAGCTCAGCACGGCGAGGTCGCCATGCTGGAGCACGCTGCCCGACGCAGTGCGCACGCCGAACGCATGCGCTGCGTCGTAGATGACCTTGAGGTTGTAGTTGTCGGCGATGCGCTGGATCGCTTCGACATCGCATGGCTGGCCGTAGCAGTGCACCGGCATGATGGCCGTCGTCTGCGGCGTGATCGCGGCTTCGATGCGGGCCGGATCGAGATTGAGTGTGTCCGCATCGATATCGACGAACACCGGCTTGATGCCGTTCCACAGCAGCGAATGGGCGGTCGCGACGAACGAGTACGGCGTCGTGATGACCTCGCCGGTCACGCGCAGCGCCTGCAATGCGGTCACGAGCCCGAGCGTGCCGTTCGCGAACAGCGCGAGATGCTCCACGCCGAGGTACTCGCAGAGCGCACGTTCGAGCTGCTGGTGAAACGGACCGCCGTTCGACAGCGTCTTGCTTTCCCAGATCTGCTCGAGATACGGAATGAATTCGGCGAGCGGCGGCAAATGCGGCTGCGTGACGAAGAGCCGCTCTTCGCTGGCGGCGCTCGTGTCGGGCTGGAGAATCGCGTTCATGGCGGCGCTCATTTCGGTGGACGGTGTCGTGGCAGGCGTGCGCACGTTTTAGTGAGCGCCGGCCGGCGACGTATCGGCGACCTCGAACGACTCGGGCGGCAGGTCCGCGCACCAGCGCTTCCACATCGTGCGCAGCGCCTCGCTCACGTGAGTCGCGATCAGCGCCGGCTGGAAGCGCGCCGTGCCGAGACAGCGCCGGCGCATCGTGTTGCGCAAGTCGACGAGCGCGGGCAAGTCGGCTGCGAGCGCGACGCCCTTGGCGACGTAGTCGTCGGGGCTCGTTGCGATGAACTGCTCGAGGCCGACCTGCTTGAGCAGCGTGGCACCCGCGCGGCCCGGCATCGACTGGCCCGCGAGCGTGATGGTCGGCACGCCCATCCACAGCGCGTGCAGCGTCGTCGTGCTGCCCGCGTACGGGAACGTGTCGAGACAGATATCGACGTGATGATGCTGCTGCAGATACACGGGGAGCGAGGCGCGCGGGCGCAGATCGAGCCGTTCGCGGCCAATGCCGGCGTCGGCGAACCAGCCGACCACCTCATCGGTCATGCCGCCCTCCGGCATGCCGCCGAGCAGCATGCGCGAGTTCGGCACGGCATGCAGCAGGCGCGCCCACAGCTTGATGACCTCGGGGCGCAGCTTGTTGATCCGGTTGAAGCTGCCGAACGTGACATAACCCTTGCTGAGCGCGGGCAGCGCGTTGAGCGGCGGCGCGTTCTCTTCGGGACGGAACGGCGCGGCCGACGGCAGCCACGCGAGCTTCTCGGTGAACTGGCCGTCGATACCGGCGCCGGCCTGCGCCTTGTTGGTGATGTGATAGTCGATCGAAGCGAGGCCCGTCGTGCCCGGATAGCCGATCCACGAGGCCTGCACGGGCGCCGGCTTGCGCGCGAACGCGACGAGCCGGTTGCGGCCCGTATGGCCGGACAGGTCGAGCAGGACATCGATGCGGTCGCGGCGGATCTGTTCGGCGAACGCGGTATCGGTGAGGCCCGCGACATCGCGCCAGTTCTTCGTCATCGCGCGAAAACGCGCGGTGACGAAGTCTTCGAACAGGTGATTGTTGTAGATGTAAATCTGCAGTCCGGCATCGTCGACCATGTGCTTGAGCACGGGCTCGAGATACGACGCGACGGCGTGGCGAATCAGGTCGCCCGACACGATGCCGATGCGCAGTGTCCGCTCGGGGTTGCGATCGTTGTCGTGCTTCGGCCACTGCGCGCGTAGCGGCGCTTCGTGCAGGCTTGCGAACTCGCGGCTTTCCGCGAGCAGTTGTTCGGGCGTGATGTCCTCGCGGTGCGTGAGCGCGAACAACAGGTTGCTGCGCGTGAGCGCGTCGTTCGGCGCGAGTTCGAGCGCGCGGCGTTGCGCGCGGCTGGCACCGTCGATGTCACCGTGGTCGAGCAGCGCGGTCGCGAGCGTGCTGTGTGCGTTCGCATACTCGGGGGCGAGTTCGATCGTGAGCTGCGCGGCGGCGATCGCCTCGCTCGTGCGGCCCAGCGCGGCGAGCGCGCTCGACGAGACGCGATGCGCTTCTGCGAAGTTCGGGCTCGCCTCGATCACGCGCTGGATCGCCGCCTGCGCTTCCTTGTTCATGCCCTTCAGGCGCAGCAAGTCGGCGTGGACCGTGCCGGCATCGGCATGTTCGGGCGCGAGTTCGACCGACTTCGAGAGCACCTCGAGCGCCTCGTGGTACTGGCCGTTGCGATGGAGCGCGAGGCCGAGGAAGCGCCACGATGCGCCGTGGCCGGGGTATTTCTTCGTCAGCTCGCGGCCGAGCTTGATGGCATCGGCGGTGTGGCCCTTGTTGTACAACTGCGCGAAGCGTTCGAGTTCTTTCTGGCTCGGGGCGCGCACGGGTCTGGATTTCGCCGGTGCGGCTGCGGCAGGCGTTGGTTTGGTGGTGCTTGCTTGTACGGCGGGAGCGACAGGGACGACAGGGGCGCTGGCGACTGCGTTCGTGGTGACCGGTGCCGCGGGCTGCGTCGCGGGCTTTGTTGCGTTGTCCACGACCGCTGCGGCGACCGGCGCGGTGGTCGGCACCGCGACCGGCGCAGCCGGGCGTTCCAGCGCGACGAGCGAAGCGACGTCGGCTTTGTCCAGTGCGGGCGGCGCCGGCTCATTGGCCTCGCGCTTCGCCTCGAGCAACGACATCTGCGCGATCAGCACATCGACGGCCGGTCCGCGCAAGCCGCGCTGCTGTCCCATCTCCAGCGCCACCCACGCGGCTTCGATCTGGTCGGCCTGCACGAGCGCGTTGATGTAGTCGCCCCAATACTGGAGATTGTCGGGCGCGGCGCCGAGCGCGGCTTCGAGGTGGGGCAGCGCGTCGGCGGGCCGCTGCAACTGCGCGAGCAGCACGCCGAGACCATAGTTCGCCTCCGCATGGCCGGGCTTCGCTTCGAGTACCGCCTGATAGAGCGCGTGAGCGTCGTTGGCCTCGCCTTTCTGATGGGCTTCGAACGCGCATTGCAGCACGAGCGCAAGGTCGGCATCGAATTGCTGTTCAGCGGAAAGGGGCTCGGCGACGGCGGGAGGCGAATTGAGCATGGCTACGCATTTTGAGATATCGTCGGCCATTATCGGCGGCGCCCCGGCGATTGAAGCCCGGAGCTAACGGCAAAACGGCCGCCAATTTGACCGATGACGAGACGGGGCCGCATCGCCGGCGTGCCGGGACGCCGCGCCTGCAAGCACCGCAAAAACACTCAAAAACGCGCACAAAAAAAAGCGCCCGCACGAGGCGGGCACGAGTTGAACGAGCACGCGCTGACTTCGGCGTGTTGTTCTTGTTGTTCTGAAAAGCTTGAAAACGGGGCGGACTCGGACCTCGCTCGATCAGAGCCGCGCCACGCTGTGATACTGGCTCACCGAGTTCGCGCGGCCCATCGCCTGGGCCAGTTCCGCTTGCATGTCCGTCTGCGTCGTATGGGCGTCGGACAGGATCGCGGCGTCGCGCGTCATGATCTCGCGGATTGCCTTGAGCGCGGCCGGCGATTGCGGCGCGCGCAGCGACATCACGAACGACGAGCGCGTCTCGGCGAGGCGCGCGGCCTGCGGCCAGTCGGCGAGCGCGGCAGCATGCTCGATCTCGCCGGTGAGGGCGAGGACCTTCTGGATCACAACGGACTGGTCCATCGAGCGCTCCTTCGATTAGCTCTTGCCGTTCGCGAGCGCGCCGGCGCTGTTCGAGCCGCCGAACAGCTGCGTCAGATATTGCTGGTCGTTGGTCATCGACGACATCAGCGTGTTGAGCGCAGTGAACTGGTTATTGTACTGGCTCGTCAGCTGCGAGATGTAGTCGTTCAGGTTCGTCTGCTGCGTCGAGATGTTCGTGAGGTCGGTATTGAGCGCGGTCGTGCGCGTGTCAATGATGCCGCCACTCTGCGTGAAGTTCGTGATGGCGTTGTTCAGCTGCGTGCCGACGCCGTTGCTCACGCTGAAGAGCGAGGCGACCGTCGCCTGGTTGTTCTGCAGCGCGTTGTTGAGCGCGTTGCTGTCGACCGACAGCGTGCCGTCGGCCTGCAGCGAAACGCCGATCGTCGCGAGACTCAGCGACGAGCCGTTGGTGCCGCGAATGCCGTTCGAGACAATCGAGGCAAGGGTGTTCTGGATCGTGTTGAGCGTCGAGTCGCCGAGCAGCGGGCCCTGCGTCGATGCGCCGGAGCTGAACTGCGTGAGCGTGCCCATCGTCGTGACGAGCGTGTTGTAGAGCGTCACGAAGCTGTTGATGTCGGCGGCCTGGGTCGTCGTGTCGGTGGCGACCGTGAGCGTCTGGGTCGAGCCGATCGCCGTGGCGCTCAGGCTCAGTGTCACGCCCGAAATCGCGCTCGTGACCGAGTTGCTCGAGCTCGACGCGGCGATGCCGTTCACGCTGAATTCCGCATCCTGCGCTGGCGTGCTTTGCTTCCACGGCGACGCGGCGTTCGCCGACGAGAACGTCGACTGACCGCCCGTGGTGCTCGGGGTCGAGGTCACGCCGAGGTTCGACAGACCGTTGTCGGTCGTCGCGTTCACCGTGACGTTGATCGTGTTCGAGGCACCCGTCGCCGAAGAGCTGAGCACGAGGTGAGCGCCGTCGCTGCCGGTCACAACCGTGGCGGTCACGCCCGGGTTGCCCGTCGCGCCGTTGATCGCCGACGCAATACCCGCGAGCGTGTTGTTGCCGCTGTTGATCGCGACGTTGAACGCAGTGCCGGTGCCGAGCTGGATCGACAGCGAGCCGGTGCCGAGTGCCGCCGTCTTGCTGAACGCCGGCGAGGACAGCGCCTGCGAGGTCGCGACCTGCGAGACGTCGATGTTGTACGTGCCTGCCACGGCACCGGTACTGGCGGTGGCGGACATCCCCGAGCTCGTGCCGCCCGACATGGTTGCCGTGAAGGTCGAGGCGAACGCGCCGTCGGAGAGATTGGTCAGGCTCGCCTGCAGCGCGCCGAGCGCAGCCGAGAGCGTGCCGTACGCTGAAATATCGGTGGTGTCGTTGCTTTGCGCCGTTGCGAGCGCAGCGACCTGGCCAGCGGTCTTGGCGTTCACCAGTGCCGTCACGAGCGAGTTGACGTCCATCGAGCTGCCGGTCGAGCCGCTGACGATCGACTGGGCGGCTTGCTGCAGTGCCTGCTTGTCGGCTTGGACGGTGGCGCTGACTGCGCTTTGATTGGCAGAGGAAATCGAGGACATCGGAGTGCTCCGTGCGTCGGTGAAGCTGTGACTGTAAAAAGGCCGTGATGCAAATGCATGATGGGAGGCGAGCCTCCCACCGGGGTGTCGCAAGACCGGGCGTCACGCTGCTGCTTGTGACGCCCGGCCTGTCTGATGCGCTTGACTCTTACTGGAGGAGCTTCAGAACTTGCTGCGGTGCCGAGTTTGCCTGAGCCAGCACCGAGATGCCAGCTTGTTGCAGCACTTGCGCCTTGCTCAGGTTCGCGGTTTCCTGTGCGAAGTCAGCGTCGGTGATTTGCGACTGTGCCGACGACAGGTCGGTCGACTCAGCTTGCTGAGCCGTCGAGATTGCCGTGAAACGGTTTTGCGCGGCGCCGAGGCTTGCCTGCAGGTTGTTGACGGTTTGCAGTGCGTTGTCGATCGAGACCATCGCGACGTTCGCGCCCGACACGGTGCTGATGTCGAGGTTCGAAACCGTAGCCGGTGCGTTGACGGCGTTGATCTGCGAGATCGCTGCGTTGATCGACGAGATCGCTGCTGCCGACATGCCTGCGCCCGTTGCGCCCGATTGCAGCGCGAGGGACGTCGTCGGGGTCGTGGTGCCTGCTGCGTTGGTCGTCGCGCCCGAGCCGAGGACCGATTGAGCAACCGACGACGTGACGGCCTGGCCGTTCTGGTCGGTGAACGTGAAGCCGCCATTGCCGTCGGCGACGACGTTCAGCGACGTGATCGCTGCACCCGTCGACACGTAGCTGCCGCCGCTGTTCAGGCTCAGGCCCGTGATCGTACCGACCGTCGCGCCTTGCTGGACGAGGCCGCCGCCGATCTTGGCAGCCGACATGCTTTGGCTCAGGTTCAGGTTGATCGTCTGACCGACGTTCGCGCCGACCTGGAACGAAACGATGCCAGCCGAGCCGTCCAGAATGTTCGTGCCGTTGTACGTCGTTTGCGACGAAATACGGTTCACTTCAGCGATCTGCTGCGTAACTTCCTGTTGCAGCGCTGCGCGATCGGTGTCCGACATCGTGCCGGTCGATGCTTGCACGGCCAACTGGCGGATACGCTGCAGGCTCGACGTCATCGACGAGAGCGCGCTACCAGCGGTTTGAATCATCGACACGCCGTCGTTGGCGTTCGACACGCCCTGGTTCAGGCCGTTGATCTGCGTTTGCATCCGGTTCGAGATTGCGAGACCGGCTGCGTCGTCCGCTGCGCTGTTGATGCGCTTGCCCGACGACAGACGCGTGATGGCTTGCGAAAGCGCGCTGCCCGAGGTGTTCAGGTTTTGCTGCGCTACGAGCGAGCTGATATTGCTATTAATGCTGAGCATGAGTTTCTCCGTGGAGGCGTTGGCTTAGGCTTGGCGTGGCCACATTTAAATCGGCGGAAGCACTCGTTCATTGCTGGCCGCCTCAGTGAGGGATGACGGCGTGGTAAAAAAAAACTTGAGGGACTTTGTTGAATCGCGACCTGATTTTTGTGAATAGTCAGTTTGTGCTTTGGGCCGCGAAGTCCCGTGCTGGCGCGCTGCACGAAGCGTTGGGCGGGCGTATCCTCAAAGGTGTTTCGACCTGTTACAGAGCCTCGGAGACAACATGGAACAACGCAGGATAGGCACTTCCGACTTGCAGGTAACGCCCCTGATGTTCGGTGGCAACGTGTTCGGCTGGACCGCCGACGAGGCCACTTCGTTTTCGATTCTCGACGCGTTCGTCGATGCGGGATTGAACTTCATCGACACCGCCGACGTGTATTCCGCATGGGTGCCGGGCCATGCAGGCGGCGAGTCCGAAACGATCATCGGCAAGTGGCTCGCGAAGAGCGGCAAGCGCGATGCGCTCGTGATCGCGACCAAGGTGGCGAAGGATGCGCGGTGCAAGGGACTCGGCGCGGCCAACATCGCGGCGGCCATCGAGGACTCGTTGCGGCGTCTGCAAACCGACTACGTCGACATCTACTTTTCACACGAAGACGATCAGACCGTGCCGCTCGAAGAGACCCTCGGCGCGTATCAGCGACTCATTGACGCGGGCAAGGTGCGGGTGATCGGCGCGTCGAACTATACGGGCGCGCGCATCGAACACGCGCTCGCCGTGGCACGCCAGAGCGGCCTGCCTCAGTACCAGATCCTGCAACCCGAGTACAACCTGTATGATCGCGCCCACTACGAGGCCGATATCGAACCAGTCGCGCTGGCCCAGCGGCTCGCGGTCGTGCCCTATTACAGTCTCGCGAGTGGCTTCTTGTCGGGCAAGTATCGATCGCACGAAGATCTGGCGGGGCGCGTGCGGGGCGGACGCGTCGAGCGCTATCTCGATCATCGCGGCATGCGCATCCTGGCGACGCTCGATCACGTCGCCGGGCGGCACTACACGACGCCGGCGGCGGTGGCGCTCGCGTGGTTGATCGCGCGGCCGAGCATCACGGCGCCGATCGCGAGCGCGACCTCGGTCGGGCAGCTCGAAAGCCTTGTCGCCGCAGTCGAACTGAAGCTCGACCCAGCCGATATCCAGGCCCTCAACGACGCGAGCGCCTGAGCGACCGGGGCACAGCCGGCCGGCCGACGGCACAGCGCTGACGGCCGGCTGCCCAAGTGATTGAGGAAAATCAGGAAACGGTGGTCGTCAGGATTGTTTACTGATATCATTGAGAGTGAATTGAGATCTTTGCCTGTTTCGTCGCTGTTTTGGGTTACTGTTGGCGGCGGCGAACCGGCGGTCAGGTGCAGTGCAGCAAGGCGTGTCTGTCCGCGTTTCGCAGTGAACCCCGTACTTCTCTTTTCCGGCCTCCGTGGCCGCCTTGCCTGGCGTCTCGCTGGCGGACCCTTGTCTGCCAGGACGACCGGAGGCCGGCGCGTGGGCGCTTAGCCGTCCACGCTTTGAAACGAAACAAGCGATTGAATCGGAAATTACATGACGACGATTGTTCTGAAGGAAAACGAGCCGTTTGAAGTGGCGATCCGCCGCTTCCGCCGCGCTATCGAAAAGAATGGCCTGATTGCTGAGCTGCGTGAGCGCCAGTCCTACGAAAAGCCGACCGCCGTGCGCAAGCGCAAGAAGGCGGCAGCGGTGAAGCGTCTGCACAAGCGCCTGCGCAGCCAGATGCTGCCGAAGAAGCTCCACTAAGGTTCTTCGAGATTCGCCAGACGGCGGTGCGTGCTTCCACGGAAGCCGCACCGCCGTTTGTTTTTGGGGCGCCGGCAGGTTGTTTCCGGTTCGCTCGCCGGTTGCTCTCAGTTCGCTCGCAGTTCACTCTCAGGCCGCGCTTTTCACCCCGCCCGCGGACAGGCCGAATTGCTTCGCGATGGTCGTGAGCCGGCTGTGCCATTCCCACGTGCCGAACACGTCGTGGACGTTTTGCAGGCAGCTGAGCAGCTCGACGGTGGCGGGATCGTAGACATTGATGCGCGCGCGCAGCAGCGCCTTTCTGAGCGCCAGCACGCCGACGTCCATGTAGGCCGGCACCTCGGCACTGGGACGGGCGATGTAGCGCACGGGAATGCCCTCCATCGCGCTCATGTAGTCGCGCGCCCGGATGAAGCTGCCGACCGGGCAACCGCCATAGCTGCCGTTGCCCCTGCAACTACCCCAGTAAGCGCCCCCGCCGTGCGGCAGCAGTGCTGCGCGCCCTTGACCCAGCAGGTGCGCGACCGCCCGGTCGAAGATCTCCTGATGACTCAGGAAGTGTTGGTTTTTCATTGTCAGCCCCCTGCGCAATGCACAGCGGTTAGTCCCCGGCTGAGTGCATCGCCGCGCGCCGCTTGGCGCCAGGCACTCGCTCTCTGTTATAGCGAGCGGCGTGGCAAAAAACGCGGCATTACGCACCGGCGTGCGGTGCAGGCAACAGAGGCGGGGCTCCCGAGGGGCATATCGACAGCGCTTTGAGCCTTACCTGGCAAGGCTTTGCGCTCGCACGCCAGGGACTTTCCCGAATCCGCGCGCGCCGCGCCTCGCGCTGTTGCGAAAATGTTGAAGCAACGGCGCTGCGCGACAGCGCGAAGACGCGCCCCGCGCGCGGCTCAGGCGCTCGTTGCCGCGCGCCGCTTCTTGCCAAGCGCCGCACACGGCGCACGCCGCGAGCATCCGCGCTCATGGTCGTTGACCATGCCGATTGCTTGCATGAACGCATAGCAGATCGTGGTGCCGACGAATTTGCAGCCGTACTGCTTGAGCGCCTTGCTGAGCGCGTCGGACACGTCGGTCGAAGCGGGCGCATCGCGATAGGTTTCCCAATCGTTTTGCAGCGGCGTTTCCTTGACGAACGACCAGATGAATGCGGCGAGCGAGCCGTGTTCCGTGCGAATGCGCTGCACCGCGCGCGCATTGGCGACGGTCGATTCGATCTTGCTGCGATTGCGCACGATGCCGGGATTCGTCATCAGCGCTTCGATCTGCGTTGGCGTGAAGCGGGCGACCGCGTCGACGTCGAAGTTGGCGAATGCTTCCCGATAGCCCTCGCGCTTGTTCAGGATGGTCGACCACGAGAGGCCCGCTTGCGCGCCTTCGAGGATCAGCATTTCGAACAGGTGGCGATCGTCACGCGACGGCACGCCCCATTCGGTGTCGTGGTAGTGGGCGAGCGCATCAGTGGTGGCCCAGTTGCAGCGGTGCGTCACGGATCGGTCTCCTCGGACGGGAAGTTCTGGCAGGCCTCGCCAGCATAGCGGATCGAGCCTTGCGCGCCACCCTGGCCATCCGGCTAATTGCCCGATCGCGGCGGACCCGTTAGTCTCTGCGGCACGACCCGATTCGCGTGAGCCGGGCCCCTCGCGTATCACCAGTTGAGCAACCAGCATGCAGAACATTTCCTATCTGATCGGCGTCGACGGCGGCGGCACGGGCACCCGTGTCGTGCTGGGCGATGCGCACGGTGTCGAACTCGCGCAGGCATCGGCGGGCCCGTCGGGGCTCGGTCTTGGCGTCGCGCGGGCGTGGCAGTCCATCGAAGCAGGTTGCCGGACGGCGTTCGCGAACGCCGGGCTCGCGTTCGACCTGAGCGGTTGCGTGCTCGGCTGCGGCCTCGCGGGCGTGAACAATCGCGACTGGCTGGCCGCGTTTCGCGCGGGCGCGCCGCGGGTGGCCGGCCTCGCCGTGGAGAGCGACGCGTACACCACGCTGCTGGGCGCGCACGGCGGCGAGCCCGGTGTGATCGTGGCGCTCGGCACCGGCAGCATTGCCGCCGCGCTGGCGCCCGACGGCACGTGCCGGATAGCGGGCGGTTTCGGATTTCCCTCGGGTGACGAGGCGAGCGGCGCATGGCTCGGGCTGCGTGCGATCGTGCATGCCCAGCAGGCGCTCGATGCCCGCGTGGGCGCCGATGCCTTCGCGAACGCGCTGCTCGCGCACACGGGCGCGAACGATCGCGACAGCCTGATCGTGTGGCTGTGCGCGGCGAACCAGACCGCTTATGCGAGCCTCGCGCCAGTGGTGCTCGCACATCGCGATCATCCGTTCGTGATGAAGCTGCTGCGCGAAGCGGGCGAGGAAGTCGCCAAGATGATCGCGGCGCTCGACCCGGCGGGCGCGCTGCCGGCCGCGTTGTGTGGCGGCCTCGGCGTGCCGTTGCGCGAGTGGCTGCCTGCCGCCGCGCGCGATCGTCTGCGTGCGCCGCTCGCGGATTCGGCCCATGGCGCATTGCGGCTCGCGGGGCGCGAGGCCGCCCGGCTGACGGGCGGGGACGTGTCTGGTGGTTGAGGAACGGCGGGCCGGCGCGCCGGAGCGCTTTCGCCGCTGATGTTACGATTTGTGGTTTCACCGCCTGCACCACTGCCATGTACGAGGTCATCGCCACCGATCTGGACGGGACGCTGCTCAACGCCGACCACCGGCTCGACCCTTTCACCGTCGCCACCGTCAACGCGCTCGAAGCGCGCGGGGTGCCGTTCGTGCTCGCCACGGGCCGCCACTACTGTGACGTGGCGGGCATTCGCGATGTGCTGGGCATCCAGCCGTATCTGATCACGTCGAATGGCGCGCGCGTCCATGCCCCCGACAACGAACTGATCGTCGCACGCAATCTGCCGCCAGCGCTCATCAATCGCCTCGTGCATCCCGACGTCGTCGGCGCGCACGGGCGGGTGATCGTCAGCCTCTTTTCCGACAACGCCTGGCTGATCGATCGCGACGCGCCCGAGTTGCTCAGGCTGCATGAGGAATCCGGCTTCGGGTACGAAGTCCGCGATCTGTTGCGCCACGACGGCGAGGGTATCGCCAAGGTGCTTTATATCGGCGATCCGGCGGATCTCGCGCTAGTGAGCGCGCAGCTCGAACGCCAGTTCGGCGACCAGATCTACACGACCTACTCGCTGCCCGATTGCCTCGAAGTGATGGCGGCTGGTGTGTCGAAGGGGCGGGCGCTGCGCGTCGTGCTCGAACGGCTCGGCATCGACCCTGCGCGTTGCGTGGCGTTCGGCGACAACATGAACGACATCGATCTGCTGGAGACGGCCGGTCATCCGTTCATGATGAACAACGCGAATCCCGATCTGATCGCGCGGCTGCCTGCGGTGCCGCGCATCGGCAACAACTTCGAAGCGGGTGTCGCGCACCAGTTGCGCAAGCTCTTTTCCCTCACCGACGAACTGGCAACCTGACGTCGCAACGGTGCCCGGCGCGATCAGTGCGCCGGAGCGTCGGGCAGTGACGCGCACGGGCACTCGGTCGAGCGCCCGTTGAGTCCTTCCGTGTCGTGCACGAAGCTCGCGTGCGGCGGCGTGCTGCTCCAGTCGAGTTTCACCAGATAGACGCTGTCGAAATCGTCCGATGCCCAGACCGGCACGTCGCCCGGCTGGCCGCCATGCGAGGCGACGATCTGGCGCACCAGGTCCTCGATCTCGCGATGTTCCCATGCAACGAGAATCGTACGGCCGCGCCACCGGGCATCGACCAGCGCGCTGCCGAGCGCGGCGATCTGCGAGTAGCCATAGGGCGTTTGCACGGGCATGCCGAACTGGATCGCGGTCGGCTCGATGGTGGCGAGCGGGCGCACGTAGTAATACGAGTGGCCTCGATCGTCTTTCTTTTCGCCCGGGTCGGGCGCGTAGATGGCATCGGGCTTGCCGAACTTCGCCGCGATCACGGCCGGCAACGCGAGCGAACGGTTGAGCCCCTGGCAGTCGAGCTGGCCATACCCTTGCGCGGGCTTTTCGCCGTGACGCACGAACACCAGCGTCTCGACGTCGCCGGCCGCGCTCGCGCAGGTGCTTCCCGCCGCGAGGGCGATGCCGAGCAATAGACCTGCAAGGGAGGGGCGAAAACGCTGCATCGTGGCGACCGGGTTGCGATTCAGTAAAAGGTCGCCCGATTCTAGCAGCGTGGGTCGTTCCAGCATGGCGGCGTGGGCAACCTTTCCGCTTGCCCTCGTGTGATGCGTTTAGCGGTGGCCGCGACCCGCAACGGCCGGATAGACAACACCGGCAATGAGCGCGCCGAGCATCGGCGCCGCCCAGAACAACCACAGTTGCGAAACCGCCTCGCCGCCCACGAACAACGCCGGTCCGGTCGAACGCGCGGGATTGACCGACGTATTGGTAACCGGAATCGAGATGAGGTGAATGAGCGTGAGGCACAGGCCGATGGCGATCGGCGCAAGGCCGGCCGGCGCGCGCTCGTCGGTCGCGCCGAGAATCACGAACAGGAAGAACGCCGTCATCACGACTTCGCAGATGAACGCGGCGGCGAGCGTGTAGTGAGCCGGCGAATGCTCGCCGTAGCCGTTGGTGGCAAAGCCGCTCGCGACGAGGTCGAAGCCGGGCGTGCCGGTGGCGATGAGCGAGAGCACGAACGCGCCGAGCGCCGCGCCGATCACCTGCGCGCAGATGTACGGCACGAGATCGCGGGCCGGAAAGCGGCCGGCCACGGTCAGTCCGAAGCTCACGGCCGGATTCAGGTGGCAACCCGAAATGTGGCCGATGGCGAAGGCCATCGTGAGCACGGTGAGCCCGAACGCAAACGCGACACCGACGAAGCCAATGCCGAGACCGTGCACCGGTCCCGCGAAGTTCGCGGCGAGCACGGCGCTGCCACAGCCGCCGAGCACCAGCCAGAACGTACCGAAAATTTCGGCGATAAGCCGATTGGGTAAGTGCATCTTATGGAACCTCGAAGAAATCCAATTGGAGGGCGCGAAAAAATGGCGCGTCCCGGAGGTCGGAGATTCTAGGCAGTTCCACTGATCCACGAGGTCAAGAATTGTCAATTCCTGCCTTATTGATCTCATTATTTCGGACTATGCAGGCTGGATTTCCACGCGGAACACAAATACGATAAAGGTCGGGATATGCGCTTAAGGATTTATTATTGCTAATTCCTTTATTTGCGACTAATCTGCGTTCCAGTTGCTTCAATCGACAATGAGGGGGAGTTGAAATGTCGCAATATTCAGAACTCAAGGCCCAGATAGCCAAACTGCAGGCACAAGCCGAAGAGGCGCGGCGCAGCGAAATAGCCGATGTGGTCGCTTCGATTCGCCAAAAGATCGCCGAGTACGGACTGAACGCGCAGGACCTCGGCTTCGTCGAGGCCGCGCGGCGCGGCCGTCCGCCGAAAAAGGCGCCGTTGCCGGCGCGCTATCAGGATCCGAAGACAGGCGCGACATGGAGCGGACGTGGCAAGCCGCCCAAATGGATTGCCGGGAAAAATCGCGAGCGCTTTCTGATCGCTTAGTGCGCGCTTAGTGCGGTTCTTGTGTCACGACGCGCGGGTGAGGTGCGCCCGCGCGGATGTATTACACGAGGATTACGAATAAAAAAGCCGCATCGTCATGCGGCTTTTTCAAGTGGCGCTTGCATTCGCCCAATTGTCTGCGCGCAAACGATTCAATCATGCAATCCGCAGACTTTTATCTCTAAACAGTACGGCGGCGGTCAGCCGGCAGCGACCCGGCGCAGCATTGGGCGTTCGGCTGCTTCGATCAAGGTCGTATAGCTGTCTACATAATTGCGGGCCATCGTCTTTGCGCTAAAACGCCGTTCGAACTGCGTGCGAATTGCATCGCGCGACAAGCGGTCGATATTTTGCAGTGCGGCGACCGCGCCCTGCACGTCCTCGACGATGTAGCCGGTCAGTCCGTGATCGATCACCTCCGGCACCGAGCCGCGATTGAACGCGATCACCGGCGTGCCGCAGGCCATCGCCTCGATCATCACGAGGCCGAACGGCTCGGACCAGTCGATCGGGAACAGCAGCGCCTTCGCACCCGACAGGAACTCGGGCTTCTGCTTTTCGTCGATCTCGCCGACGAACTCCACATGGGCCTGCGACAGCAGCGGCTCGATTTCCGCCTTGAAATAGTCGGCGTCGGCCTTGTCTACCTTTGCGGCGATCTTCAGCGGCAGGCCGCTCTGCGCGGCGATGCGGATGGCCGTGTCGACACGCTTTTCCGGGCAGATGCGACCGAGGAACGCCAGGTACTCCGGCTCGCGACCGGGTCGAGGCGTGAGCAACTGGTCGGGCAGGCCGTGGTAGATGGTGTTGAGCCAGTTCGCCTGCTTGAGCGGCTGGCGTTGCGAGTCCGAGATCGACACGACCGGCGTGCGGCTGAATGCATCGAACACCGGCTGCAGTTCCGGCAGGTCGAGTCGTCCGTGCAGGGTCGTGACGAACGGCGTGTCGAGCGTCGAGAACAGCGGAAACGGCAGGTAGTCGAGGTGAAAGTGCAGCACGTCGAACTCATGCGCGACACGGCGCACGCGTTCGAGCAGCAGCATGTGCGGCGCGAGCGAATCGCGGATGGTCGGGTCGAGCCGCAACGAGCGCGGCCATGCGGCCTCGAGCTTCGCCGAAGTGACCGAGTCGCCGCTCGCGAACAGGGTCACATCATGGCCCAAGTCGACCAGCGCTTCGGTCAGATAGGACACGACCCGCTCAGTGCCACCGTACAACTTCGGCGGAACGGCTTCGTAGAGTGGCGCAATTTGAGCGATTCGCATTCGTGGATCTCCTTGTTCGGGCGGCCGGCGCGTCGGGCGTGCAGCGAGTGCCTTGTGGCGACGCAAGCAAGCGGCAAGTGTGCGTCATGGGCTGCCGCACAACGGGCGGCGCAATGGGGTTATCCCTAAGGTCATTATCGACAAGTTCGACGCACATTCACGCTATTTTGCAATCACTTAATGTTGTTACAGCGCGAAACACCCGTTGTGACGGGCGTGTGCGCCATGCGCAATTTGCGCGCCCGATGGCCCGTTCCGTGGGTTTGTTGCCGCTTGATGAAAACGCTCTATAATGCGGCGACCCCCGCGCGTAACGATGCAATCCGCATTACGCCACGCTGTTTCGTCCTTCCACTCCCTCCCTCGTTTGTCAGAAAGTTCTTACTCCATTACCAGGCGATTTCGGACGTGACGACGCGGCATCCGCCCAATTTCGCGGCCCCGATCGCTTCGCCACAATGCGGCTACGATCATAAACGGCCGTTCGCCGGGCTTGCCCAGACGCGATTGAGCAAACGTTTTACGTAAGGGCCTGACCAGCCCGCTTTAGTTCGGGGGAATTCGTGAGCGCGACCACGTCCAGTGACATGCTCAGTGAGATCAAGGAAGTCAATTTGTCGTACCTGCTGCTCGCGCAACGGCTGTTGCGCGAAGACAAGCCGACCGGCATGTTCCGCATGGGGATTTCTGATCAGCTGGCCGATGTCCTTGCCAACCTGTCACTTGCACAGACCGTGCGGCTCGCAGCGTCGAGCCAGGTGCTGTGCCGTTTCCGCTTCGACGATCACGCGATCCTCAGCTCGCTTGCCGACAAGGGCAAAGCGGCCGCCACCGCGCAGACGCACTCCGCGATCCTGATGGCCGGCCAGCCGGTCGCCCAGATCGGCTAATCCCGCTGGACCGTTGGCGCCTGGCATGGCCGGGCGGTTTCGGTGTGCCCGCCGCGCGCTTGCGCGGTGGTTCGTTCGGCTCGATAACGGGGGCATATGGCTACCAGAAGCGTGGTGCTCGAAGTGAAAGAGATCACGCTCGCCATCGAGCTGATCGAGCTGGGGGCGAGGCTGCAATTGCTCGAGGCCGAAACGTCGCTGTCCCGCGACCGGCTGGTGCGCCTCTATAAGGAAGTGAAGGGCGTTTCGCCGCCCAAGGGCATGTTGCCGTTTTCGGCCGACTGGTTCATGACCTGGCAGCCAAACATCCATTCCTCGTTGTTCTACAACATTTTTCGATTTATCAGCGCGCATGGCGGCTGCAGCACGATCCATTCGATCGTGAAAAGCTACCGGCTCTATCTCGAGCACGTCCAGCTTCAGCACGACGAGCCGGCGCTCAGCATCACCCGTGCGTGGACCCTGGTGCGATATTTCGCCTCAGGGCTGCTGCAGGCGACGCCCTGTTCGCGTTGCGGCGGCCACTTTGTGGCGCATGCGCACGATCCGCACGCGGGCTTCGTGTGCGGCCTGTGCCAGCCGCCGTCGCGGGCGGGCAAGACCCGCCGCGTCGCCGCGGCGCGCGTCGAGGCCGCGGCGGCAGCGGCTCTGGCCGCCGCCGCCGAGCCTCGCGCGGCTGCCTGCGCGGCGGACCCGCGCGAGCTGCTGCCGGGCTGAATTCCTTCCTGTTCTCTTCAGACAAATTTCACGGCGCCGCGTGCCGAGGCCGCCGCGCGTCAAAACCAAAGTTTTCCGCGCGCCTGCCGTAAACCTGAACAACGGCGCGGGCCACCGGCGGCTCGCATCGCACTCTTGTGAGGACCCGGCTGTGCTGATTTTCGTAGGAACACTCGTGACGATTCTGTCCGTCTTCGGTGGGTATGCAATGGAGGGCGGCCATCTGGGCGCACTCATGCAGCCAGTCGAAGTGCTGATGATCGCCGGTGCGGGACTCGGCGCGTTCATCCTCGGCAACGGGATCAAGACCATCAAGGCCACCTTGCGTGTCATTCCGTCGCTCTTCAAGGGCGCGAAATACAACAAGGATGTGTACATGGAGCTGATGGGCCTGCTTTACGTCCTGCTCGCCAAGGCGCGCAAGGAAGGCACGCTCACACTCGAAGCCGACATCGACGACCCGGACAAGAGCCCGATCTTCACGCAGTACCCGAAGATCCTGGCTGACCGTCACATCGTCGAGTTTCTGACCGATTATCTGCGGCTCATGGTCGGCGGCAACATGAATGCTTTCGAAATCGAAAGCCTCATGGACGAGGAAATCGAAACGCACCACGCCGAAGGCGAGGCGCCCGCGATGGCGCTCGCCAAGGTCGGCGACGCGATGCCGGCGTTCGGTATCGTCGCGGCCGTGATGGGCGTCGTGCACACGATGGCCTCGGCCGACAAGCCGCCGGCGGTGCTCGGCGAGATGATCGCCCAGGCGCTGGTCGGTACCTTCCTCGGCATTTTGCTTTCGTACGGGCTGATCGGTCCGCTCGCGAGTCTCGCGGAGCAGCGCGTGAAGGAGTCGACCAAGATGTTCCAGTGCATCAAGGTGACGATCCTCGCGAGCCTGAACGGCTATGCGCCGGCAATCGCCGTCGAGTTCGGCCGCAAGGTGCTGTTCTCGACCGAGCGTCCGTCGTTCGCCGAGCTCGAAGAGCACGTGCGCCGCGTGAAGGCCAAGTAAGCGGCAAGGCGAGGAGCAGTCGATGAGCAAGGATAAAGATCGCGCCATTATCGTGAAGCGCTCCGCGCCGGCGAAGCACGGGCATCACGGTGGTGCCTGGAAGCTCGCTTACGCGGACTTCATGACGGCCATGATGGCCTTCTTTCTGTTGATGTGGCTGTTGAGCTCGGCGTCGACGACGCAGCTGCACGGCATCGCGGAGTATTTCAACCAGCCGCTCAAGGTGACCTTGTGGGGCGGCGATCGCAGCTCCGAGGACGCCAGCATCGTGAAGGGCGGCGGGCGCGACATGTCGACCATCCAGGACGGCGCCACGCGCCGCAGCGATGGCCAGTCGCAGCGCGCGGACCGCACGGCCGCGCACAACGACGACGAGGCGAAGCAGCAACTGCAAGGCGCGCTCGAGCGTCGCGAGCAGGTGCGTCTGCACGATCTGCAGGTGAAGCTGATGGCCGCCATCGAGGCGAACCCGGTGCTGCGCCAGTTCAAGCAGCAGATCCGCATCGACTCGACGCTGATGGGCTTGCGCATCGAGATCGTCGATTCGCAGAAGCGGCCGATGTTCGCCACCGCGCGCGACGTGGTGGAGCCGTACATGCACGACATCTTGCAGGCGATCGGCAAGACGCTCAACGATGTGCCCAACCGCATCATCGTGCAGGGCCATACCGACGCCGTGCCGTATGCGGGCGGCGAGGGCGGCTACAGCAATTGGGAGTTGTCGGCGGATCGCGCCAACGCGTCGCGCCGCGAGCTGATCGCGGGCGGCATGGACGAGGCGAAGGTGATGCGCGTGATTGGTCTCGCCTCCACGCAGAACCTGAACAAGGCCGATCCGCTCGATCCGGAAAACCGTCGTATCAGCATCATCGTGCTCAACCGCAAATCGGAAGAGGCCATGATGCGCGACGACAACGCGGCGACCACGCTGTCCGACGACGCGGCGGGCGCCAACAAGCTGCTGCCGGCGCTGGCGCCGCAAGGGCAGCCGGCCACGCCGGCACCGGTGCAGCTAGTGCCGAAGGCCGCGCCATGAGCGGCGGGCAATGTTATTCGAGCGAGGACTGAATGATTACGAACATTCTGGCGATCGACGATTCGGCATCGATGCGCGAGATCCTGCAGGCGACGTTGAAGTCGGCTGGCTACGCGGTGACGCTGGCCGCCGACGGCGACGACGGGCTCGAGCACGCGCTCGCGATGCATTTCGATCTCGTGCTGACCGACCAGTACATGCCGCGCATGAGCGGCCTCGACCTGATCACGCGGCTGCGCGCGAATCCGGCCTATGAGCAGACGCCGATTCTCGTCCTGACGACGGAATCGGGCGAAGCGTTCAAGGCAGCGGTACGCGACGCAGGCGCGACGGGCTGGATCGAAAAGCCGGTGGACCCCGACATGCTCGTCGACCTCGTCGCCGCGCTTGGCGAGACGGCCGGCACATGAAGCGCGTCACCACAACGCACATCATCCCCAGAATTTTCGCGGCGACAGACGCATGACACTCGATATCACTCAGTTCTACCAGACGTTCTTCGACGAAGCGGATGAACTGCTCGCGCAGATGGAGCAGTTGCTGCTCAACCTGGACATTGGCCGCCCCGATCCCGAGGATCTGGCGGCGATCTTCCGCGCCGCGCACTCGATCAAGGGCGGCGCCGCGACGTTCGGCTTCACCGCGCTCACCGAGACGACCCACATCCTGGAGTCGCTGCTCGATCGCGCGCGCAACAACGAACTCGTCCTGCGCAAGGACATGATCGACACGTTCCTCGAAACCAAGGACGTGCTCTCGGGCCAGCTCGCCGACTATCGCGCGAGCGCCGAGCCCGATGCGGCCGCGGCTGCTGCGATCTGCGCGAAGCTCGAACGCCTGTACGCGGAGAGCCGCGGTCTGCCCGCGCCCGCAGCGGCGGCTGCACCGGCTCCGGCGGCCACGGCTGCGGCCGCGGCGGCGGCTCCCGAGAGCGCGCCGGCTGCACCGGCGAGCGCCGATGGCGCGCCCGAGCACGTCGTCGACGAGGCCATCGCGGCAACGGGAGCACCGGCCGACGCTGCCGCACCCGCTGGCGGCGCGGCCGAAGGCCCGCATCTGCGCATCACGCTGCGCGGCGTGGGCGACAAGGACCAGGAACTGCTCGTCGAGGAACTCGGCAACCTCGGCCGTATCGCCGGTCAGATGAAGACCGGCAGCGATCTCACGCTGTGGCTCGACTCCGATGTGTCGTCCGACGACATCGTCGCCGTGTGCTGCTTCGTGATCGACGAAAGCCAGATCAACATCGGCCGTGGCGCCGCTCCGCAAGCTGACGCGGAGGCCGAGGCACCGGCCGCTGCTGCGCCGGCGAGCGCACCCGAGGCCGCACCGGCACCCGCGACGGCTGCGGCCTTGCCGATGCCGCCGGTCGAAAGCCCGGCGCCCGCCGCCGCTGCAAGCGCACTGGTCGCGCCGCCCGTGGCGCCCGCAGCACCGGCAGCCGCGCCCGCGCAACCGGCCGAAGCCGCCGAGCGCAAGGCGCGTCCGGCCGCCGCTGCCGCGAATGCCGAAGGCAGCTCGATTCGCGTCGGCGTCGAGAAGGTCGATCAGCTGATCAACCTCGTCGGCGAACTCGTCATTACCCAGGCGATGCTGGCCGAAACCACGAGCGCGTTCGATCCGGCGCTTCACGACCGGCTCTTCAACGGCATGGCGCAGCTCGAGCGCAACGCGCGCGACCTGCAAGAAGCGGTGATGTCGATCCGCATGATGCCGATGGATTACGTGTTCAGCCGTTTCCCGCGGCTCGTGCGCGATCTCGCGGCGAAGCTCGGCAAGGAAGTGGAGCTCGTCACGTTCGGTCAGGCGACCGAGCTCGACAAGAGTCTCATCGAACGCATCATCGACCCGCTCACGCACCTTGTGCGCAACTCGCTCGACCACGGCATCGAAACCGTGGAGGCGCGTCGCGCCGCGGGCAAGGACGCCACGGGCCAGCTCGTGCTCTCCGCCGCGCACCACGGCGGCAACATCGTGATCGAGGTGAGCGACGACGGCGCGGGCCTGCGCCGCGACAAGATCCTCGCCAAGGCGGCGAAGCAGGGCATGCAGGTCAGCGAAACGATGTCCGACGAGGAAGTCTGGAACCTCATCTTCCTGCCGGGTTTCTCGACGGCCGAGCAGGTCACCGACGTGTCGGGCCGCGGCGTGGGCATGGACGTGGTCAAGCGCAACATCCAGGCGATGGGCGGCCACGTCGAGATCACCTCGCACGCGGGCAAGGGCAGCACGACGCGCATCGTGCTGCCGCTCACGCTGGCGATTCTCGACGGCATGTCGGTGAAGGTCGGCAACGAGATCTTCATCCTGCCGCTGAACTTCGTGATGGAGTCGCTGCAGCCGCGCCACGAGGACATCTACACGGTGACCAACGGTGATCGCGTGGTGCGCGTGCGCGGCGAATACCTGCCGCTCGTCGCGCTGCATGCGGCGTTCTCGGTCGAGGGTGCGCGCACCGATCCGACCCAGGGCATCGTCACCATCATGGAAACCGAGGGACGCCGCTTCGCAATGCTGATCGACGAACTCGTCGGCCAGCAGCAGGTGGTCGTGAAGAACCTCGAAACGAACTATCGCAAGGTGCACGGCATCTCGGCGGCGACCATTCTCGGCGACGGCAGCGTCGCGCTGATCGTCGACGTGGCCGCGCTCAACCGCGAAACGCGCTCCACGCACGGCGTGAGTGCCGGCGCGCTCGAGACCATGGCGTAAGCACCCATGGTCAATCACGCAATCTCATTCACTCTTTCCCAACCGTTCAGGGGCTAACGTGGCAGAAGTCCAATCCATCCAGGGCGCCAGCTCGGCCGTCCATCGGCGCGATGCGCAGCAGGCTGATGCTGGCGGGCAGGAATTTCTCGTCTTTACGCTCGGTGCCGAGGAATACGGCATCGACATTCTCAAGGTGCAGGAAATCCGCGGCTACGACAGCGTGACGCGCATTGCGAACGCGCCCGAGTTCATCAAGGGCGTGATCAACCTGCGCGGCATCATCGTGCCGATCGTCGACATGCGCATCAAGTTCCATCTGGGCCGCGTCGAGTACGACCACCAGACGGTCGTGATCATTCTCAACGTCTCGCACCGTGTGGTCGGGATGGTGGTCGACGGCGTGTCGGACGTGCTCACGCTGCAGATGGAGCAGATCATGCCGGCGCCGGAATTCGGCGCGACGCTCACGACCGAGTACCTCACGGGACTGGGCACCGTCGACGGCCGCATGCTGATCCTGATGGACATCGAGAAGCTGATGGCCAGCCGCGAGATGGCGTTGATCGAGACGCTCGGCATCTGAGCCCGGCGCTCACGCACGAAAGGGTTTCGAAAACGGGGGCGGCAGTGACCGGGCCTTGAGAGCAGGGGGGAAAGAGCCGACGACAAGAAGCGGCCATCCGCCTCGACTCGCAGTCCTTGTGACGCGCGCTTTGCGAGACGCGCGGGTGAAAGATAGTCCCGGGCAGTCCCTGACGGGCGCGCGCCCGCAATGCGCTGGCGAGTCTTCAATCGCACAGCTGAGGAGCAGGAAGATGTTGTTGCATAAATGGTCGATACGCACGACGTTGACAGTGGCCGGCGTCGTGCTCGTCGCGCTGACCATCGTGGTCGGCGCACTGGGTCTCGTCGCGCTCGGTCAGGCGAACGATTCGCTCGCGACCATCGCGCGCGGGGATCTCGTCGCGGTGCGCACGCTCAACGATGCGTCGTCGTACATGCTGCGTTCGCGCGTCTCGCTCGAGCGTGCGAGTGCGCTCGCCGTGGCCGGTCAGGCCGATAACGCGAAGCAGGCGCTCGATCGCGCCGACGAGCTGCTCAACAAGTCCAACGACGCGTGGAAGGCCTTCCAGGGCGCGCAGAAGGTCGGCATCGATACGGCCCAGCTCGACGACCTCGCTGCGAAGCGCGCGTCGCTCTTGCACGACGGCATCGAGCCTGAGTTCGCCGCGTTGCGCGCGAACGACCAGGGCGCCTATCACGCGGTCGCCGATACGCAGATCAGCCCGCTGTTCGTCGCGCTCGACAACGTCGCCACGCCGATCGCCCAGGCGCTGCAGGACCGCGCCCAGACGCGCCAGAGCGATACCGAAAGCGAAATCACGGTGATGAAGATGCTCATCGTCGGCGTCATCGTGCTCGCGCTCGTCGTGCTCGGCACGATTCTCGTCGCGATGGGCGGCATGATCATCCGGCCGCTCGAAGACGCCGTGCAGTGCTTCGAGCGCATCGCGGGCGGCGATCTCACGCAATCGATCCGGGTCGCGAGCGACAACGAGATCGGGCGTCTCTTCGGCGCGCTCAAGCGCATGCAGGACAGCCTCGTCGCGCTCGTCGGGGCGGTGCATCAGGGCACGAGCTCGATCGATGTCGGCGCGCACGAGATCGCGACCGGCAACACCGATCTGTCGCAGCGCACCGAGCAGCAGGCCGCTTCGCTGCAGGAAACGGCGAGCAGCATGGAGCAGCTCACCGGCACCGTGCGCCAGAACGCCGAGAACGCACGCCAGGCGAGCCAGCTCGCGGTCAACGCATCGGACATCGCGACGCGCGGCGGGCAGGTGGTCGGCGAAGTGGTGAGCACCATGCAGGACATCGCGGGCAGCTCGGCGAAGGTGGTCGACATCATCAGCGTGATCGAAGGCATCGCGTTCCAGACCAACATCCTCGCGCTCAACGCAGCCGTCGAAGCGGCGCGCGCGGGCGAGCAGGGCCGCGGCTTCGCGGTGGTGGCGGGCGAGGTGCGCAGCCTCGCGCAGCGCAGCGCGAGCGCCGCGAAGGAAATCAAGGAACTCATCAACGATTCGGCCGACAAGGTGCAAAGCGGCTCGCAGCTCGTCGGCCGGGCCGGCTCGACGATGGACGAGATCCTGCAGGCCGTGCGCCGCGTGACCGACATCATGGGCGAGATCAGCGCGGCATCGGAAGAGCAGTCGGGCGGCATCGAGCAGGTCAACCGCGCAGTCACGCAGATGGACACGGTCACGCAGCAGAACGCCGCGCTCGTCGAACAGGCTGCCGCTGCCGCCGCGTCGCTCGAAGAGCAGACGCGCCAGTTGCAGTCGGTGGTCGGTCGGTGGCGCACCGGCGCGGGCGAGCACACGCGGCACGCTGCTCCGGCGCGCGCCGCGAGTGCTCCTGCCGCGTCCGCGCGTCCGGCTCCCGCGCCTGCCGCCGCACGTCCCGCGAAGGCCGCGCATGCCGAAGCACCGGCTGCATCGGCAGTGAAGAGCGCGCCGGCCGCGAAGAGCACCGCGCGCGCGATGCCCGCCGCGAGCCCGAAGGCCGCAGCGAGCCCGAAGGCCGCGCCGCGCGTCGAACCGGTCGTGACGGCGAGCGGCTCGGATAGCGACTGGGAAACGTTCTAGACACCTGCCGAACAACTGTGAGAAGAGTGAGGTCACCGCAATGCACACCCCAGCCAACGCTGCCGCACGGCACGACGCGCACGAGCGTTGCGCCCGTGTCGCTGGCCGGCCGCGCCGTGCGTGCATGCGGCTGATCGCGCGTCACGTCATCCCGAAGAGGCATTGATCATGATGGCCACGCGCAACCCCGAGCCGCGCCCAGCACGCGCGGAGCGCGTCGACACGCCGCGTGCGAGCGAGTCGAACCGCGATTTCGATTTCACCACGGCGGACTTCGAGCGCATCCGCACGCTGATTCATCGTCGGTGCGGCATCTCGCTGTCCGACCACAAGCGCGACATGGCGTACAGCCGCCTCGCACGGCGCCTGCGCGCGCTCGGGCTCGACAGCTTCCGCGCCTATCTCGACCTGCTCGAATCGGGCGGCGACGAAGCCGAGTGGGAAGCGTTCACGAACTCGCTCACCACCAACCTCACCGCGTTCTTTCGCGAGGCCCATCACTTTCCGATTCTCGCGGACTTCGTGAAGCGCCGCGCGCAGCCGGTGTCGGTGTGGTGCTCGGCGGCATCGACGGGCGAGGAGCCGTATTCGATCGCGATGACGCTCGTCGAAGCGCTCGGCGACCATGCGGCGCGCCAGGCGACGGTGTTCGCCACCGACATCGATACCCAGGTGCTCGCGAAGTGCGAGGCGGGCGTGTATGCCTACGATCAGGTGAAGCATCTGTCGCCCGAGCGTCTGAAGCGCTTCTTTTTGCGCGGCACCGGCGCGCACGCCGGGCTCGTCAAGGTGCGCCCGGAACTGCGCGCGATGATCCGCTTCGAGCAGCTCAATCTCACCGATGCGGATTACGGTCTGCGCTCGCCGTTCGACGCGATCTTCTGCCGTAACGTGATGATCTACTTCGACAAGCCGACCCAGGGCCAGGTGCTCGCGCGTTTCGAGCCGCTCGTGAAGCCAGGCGGCCTGCTGTTCGCCGGTCACTCGGAGAATTTCACCTACGTCACCCAGGCGTTCCGGCTGCGCGGCCAGACGGTGTACGAACTCACGCGCGATGCCGCCGCGGGCGGCGGCGCACGCACGGCGCGCACGGGCACTGGTCGCGCGGTCGAGACGAGCGGAGTCTGATCATGAGCGTATCGCTGCCGATCGCGAGCAACCGCTATTTCGACGCCCATTTCAACCGGCCCGGCGTCAAGCTGCTGCCCAACGAGTTCTATACGACCAACGAAGACATGGTGCTCGTCACCGTGCTCGGCTCGTGCGTAGCCGCGTGCATCCGCGACCGCACGGCGGGCATCGGCGGCATGAACCATTTCATGCTGCCCGACGACGGCGCCGATGTCGGCCACGCGGCATCGGATGCGATCCGCTACGGCGCGTACGCCATGGAAGTGCTCATCAACGAGCTGATCAAGGCGGGTGGTCGGCGCGAGCGCCTCGAAGCCAAGGTGTTCGGTGGCGCAGCGGTGCTCGCGGGCATGACGACGATGAACATCGGCGATCGCAACTCGGAGTTCGTGCGGCGCTATCTGGCGCTCGAGAACATCCGCATCGTCGCCGAAGACCTGCAGGGCTCGCATCCGCGCAAGGTCGCGTACCTGCCGCAGACCGGCCAGGTGATGGTGAAGAAGCTGCGCCTCACCCAGGATCCGACCGTCGCCGAGCGCGAGCAGGCGCTCGCCAGGCGCGCCGCCGACGCACGCGCGGAGAATCGCACGGCCGCGCGCGGCCGCATCGAGCTGTTCGGCGCCGCGGGCGCGAGCAGCAGTGCGGCCCAGCCGGCCGCGAAGACCGGCTTCAACAATGCGAGTGGGAGCGCAGCGCCGCGCGCGCGCGTCGAGCTGTTCGGCTCGCCCACCCGCCCGAACCAACCCGATAACGCCAGGACAGTAGAGGAGGCGTGAACGCTGTGCAAAAAATCAAGGTTCTCTGCGTCGACGATTCGGCGCTGATCCGCAGCTTGATGACGGAAATCATCAACGCCCAGTCGGACATGACGGTCGTCGCGACCGCGCCGGATCCGCTCGTCGCGCGCGATCTCATCAAGCAACACAACCCCGACGTGCTCACGCTCGACGTCGAAATGCCGCGCATGGACGGGCTCGACTTCCTCGAGAAGCTGATGCGCCTGCGGCCGATGCCGGTCGTGATGGTGTCCTCGCTGACCGAGCGCGGCAACGAAATCACGCTGCGCGCGCTCGAACTGGGCGCCGTCGACTTCGTGACGAAGCCGAAGGTCGGCATCCGCGACGGCATGCTCGACTATTCGGAAAAGCTCGCCGACAAGATTCGCGCCGCTTCGCGCGCACGCGTGCGGCAGGCCGCGCCTGCCGCCGCCGCCGCCGCGCACGCGGGCCATGCCCACGCGAGCGCGAGCGCCGCCGGTGCGCCTGCGCCGCTCATCAACAACCCGCTCGTCAGTACCGAGAAGTTGATCATCGTCGGCGCATCGACCGGCGGCACCGAGGCGATCCGCGAAGTGCTCACGCCGCTGCCGCCCGACGCCCCCGCCGTGATGATCGCGCAGCATATGCCGCCGGGGTTCACGAAGTCGTTCGCACAGCGCCTGAACGGGCTGTGCCGTATCACGGTGAAGGAAGCCGAGCACGGCGAGCGCGTGCTGCCGGGCCATGCGTACATCGCGCCTGGCCACGCGCATCTGGTGCTCGCGCGCAGCGGCGCCAACTACATCGCCCATCTGTCCGACGACCCGCCGGTGAACCGGCATCGTCCGTCGGTGGATGTGCTGTTCCGCTCGGCGGCGCAGCACGCGGGCAAGAACGCGATCGGTGTGATCCTGACCGGCATGGGCCGCGACGGTGCCGCCGGTCTGCTGGAAATGCGGCGCGCCGGCGCGTACACGCTTGCCCAGGATGAGGCGAGCTGCATCGTGTTCGGCATGCCGCGGGAGGCGATCGCGCTTGGCGGCGCGGATGAAATCGCCTCGTTGTCGGATATGAGCCGACGTGTGATGACACGTCTTGCGTCTATGGGCGAGCGCGTGCAACGCGTATGATGCGCAACTGCGCCTCACCTGTAGCGTGAATTTGCCTGGATAAATGCCTGGAGGAAGGGAACCGAGATGGACAAGAACATGAAGTTTTTAGTGGTGGACGACTTTCCGACGATGCGCCGGATCGTCCGCAACCTGCTCAAGGAGCTGGGCTATTCGAACGTCGATGAAGCCGAAGACGGCGCTGCGGGCTTGGCTCGCCTGCGCAGCGGCAACTACGAGTTCGTGATCTCCGACTGGAACATGCCGAACCTCGACGGTCTCGCCATGCTCAAGGAAATCCGCGCGGACGCCAACCTCACGCACCTGCCGGTGCTGATGGTGACGGCCGAGTCGAAGAAGGAAAACATCATCGCGGCGGCGCAGGCTGGCGCGAGCGGCTATGTGGTCAAGCCGTTTACCGCAGCGACGCTCGACGAGAAGCTCAACAAGATTCTCGAGAAGATGGCGACGAAGACCGGAGGCTGACTTGGACGAGCCTATCAGTGCGCCGGAACTCGGCCGCGACGACCCGGGCGAGTTCGCGAGCGACCGCATCCTCGCGAGGATCGGCCATGTGACGCGCACGCTGCGCGACTCGATGCGCGAACTCGGCCTCGACAAGCATGTCGAGCAGGCGGCCGAGGCCGTGCCCGACGCGCGCGACCGCTTGCGCTACGTCGCGAACATGACCGAGCAGGCCGCCGAGCGCGTGCTGTCGGCCATCGAGTTGGCCAAGCCGATGCAGGAGCAGCTCGAGCGCGACGCGAACGGCCTGAGCGAGCGCTGGGCGACGTGGTACGACGCGCCGATCGGCCGTGAGGAAGTGCGTCTCCTGATGGACGACACGCGCCAGTTTCTCGCCGGCGTACCCGCGGTCACCACGACGACCAGCCAGCATCTGCTTGAAATCATGCTCGCACAGGACTTCCAGGACCTGACCGGGCAGGTGATCAAGAAGATCATGGACGTGGTCTATCTGATCGAGCAGCAACTGCTTGGCGTGCTGGTCGAGAACATCGCGCCGGAGCGGCGCGAGCAGTTCGCCGCCACCGCCGCGATGCTGGTGCAGACGGAGTCGCTGACGGGCAGCCCCGAAGGGCTTCTCAACGGGCCGCAGATCAATCCCGAAGGCAAGACCGACGTCGTGCAGGACCAGGGCCAGGTCGACGATCTGCTGGCGAGCCTCGGCTTCTGAGGCCGCGCGGCGCGCCTGCCGCGCCGTGGCAGACGCGAGCGGCCTGCGCCGCCTCGCGCTGCGTTGCGGGACAGGTCCATGACAGCCGCTGGCGCGTGACGCCGCGCTGTCATGACCGCGCAGTCCTTGCGTCGCGCCGCCCCGGCCATGGTTGCGCCGCCGTTGCGCCGCTTGCCGCCCATCGTTTCCTCCATTCCCGATCGCCGGTTTCACGGCGATCAGTTCCCCTCTTGCGCGCGTTCCCGGCTGCCTTTGTGCGCTGCTGCACCTCCGCACGTCCGTTCGACTGGGCGTCTGAAAGCCAGCGCGGGCATACTACCGAAGACAGCCCCCGTCGCGCGTCGCCTGATTTGTCCCTGCGAGGCCGCGTCACGTCGCGGGCCTGACCGTATGTCCGATGCCGCGCGGCTTCGTGTCCGCGCGCGCCGCTGTCATCGATCGGGAGGGATATGGCTACGTCAGATCGCCACAGCCACAGCCACAGCCAGCGGGGCGCATCGCGCGCGCGAGCGCCGCTGCGCCGTGCCGCGCCGAGCCTGCCGCTTGCATCCTGCCTCGCCGCCGTGCTGACGATCCTTGCACCGTGCGCCCATGCGGGCCTCGGCAGCGCGCCGATGGCGACGCCGTCGGGCGCCACCGTGAATGCGCTCACCGGCGGGCCGGCCTTGCGCAGCGCCGCGCAGAGCGCTTCGGGCGCGGCGTCCCAGGCGTCGGCCAGCGCTTCCTGGAGCGTGCGCCAGACGACGCTTGCGAGCGGCACCGTCGTGCGCGAGTACGTGAGCGCCGACGGCACCGTGTTCGGCGTCGGCTGGAACGGGCAGCAACTGCCCGATCTGGCGGCGCTGCTCGGCAGCTATTTCCCGCAGTACGTCGCCGGCGTCAAGGCCAACCGCGAGGCGGGCCGCGGGCGGGCGTCGGGCATGGTTCAAGGCAGCGGCCTCGTCGTCCATTCGGGCGGCCACATGGGCGCGTTCTCGGGGCAGGCGTGGCTGCCGCAGGCACTGCCGGCAGGCGTCAGCAGTTCCGATATCCAGTAACGGCCGGGAGGGCTCGCATGTCGATCACGACACTGGCGGCAACGTTCCTGATTGGATGGCAGCGCCCAGGCCGCCACTCGCCGCGCGCGCTGCTGGCAGCCTTGTTCACCGTCACTGCGCTGGGCCTCGCCGCCTGCGGCGGCGGCGGCGACAACAACAGCGGCGGCGGTAGCGGCGGCGGCGGTGGAAACGGCGGCAACAACAGCGGCGGCGGCTCCACGGTGAACACGCCGACCATGCAGCCGATCGCACCGGGCGCGCCCAACACCGTCGCGGTCACGGTGAACAGCGGCGTCGCGAACGTGCCGAACATCCCGACTGTCTCGGTGACGGTCTGTGCGAAGGGCTCGTCGAATTGCCAGGTGATCGACAATGTGCAGGTCGATACGGCGTCGTTCGGCCTGCGGGTGCTCGCCTCGGCGCTCGGGGGCCTCGCCAACGCCATCCCCGTGAACACTACGCCGACGGGCGCCACGCTCGCCGAGTGCACCCAGTTCGCCGACGGCTACACCTGGGGCACGGTGCGCACGGTCGATGTGAAGATCGCCGGCGAGACGGCCAGCGCGATCCCGATCCAGGTGATCGGCGATCTGGCGTCGTCCACGACGCCGCGCGCGTGCGTCAACTACGGCGCGGCGCAGAACACCCAGAGCGATCTCGGCGCGAACGGCATCCTCGGCATCGGCGTCGCGCCGACCGACTGCGGCGCGCTGTGCCAGCAAAATGCCGCCACGAGCAACTACTACGCTTGTCCGAACGGGATCAACTGCAATAACACGACGCTCGCGATCAAGCAGCAGGTCGCCAATCCGGTGGCGAATTTCGTCACCGACAACAACGGCGTGATCCTGCAGATGCAACCAATCAGCGGCAGCGGCGCACCGAGCGCGAGCGGCACGCTCGTGTTCGGCATCGGCACGCAGACGAACAACGCGATGGCGGCCACGCAGACGCTCAATACGGACCAGTGGGGCGATCTGCCCTCGAGCCAGTTCAACGGCAGCACGCTCACGGCGTTTCTCGACTCGGGCTCGAACGGACTGTTCTTCAACAGCTCGCTGCCCCAATGCAACAGCGCGCTCGCGGGCTTTTACTGCCCCGGTTCGCCGCTCGGCTTCAGTGCGACGCTCAACAGCACGACCGGCACCAGCGCCACCGTGGGCTTCAACGTCGTGAGCGCGCAGACGCTGCTGGGCAACGGGGTCAACTTCGCGGCCAACGACCTCGCGGGGAGTTTCGGCTCGACGGCCAATCTCGATCTCGGCTTGCCGTTCTTCTACGGCCGCTATGTCTACTACGGCATCGACCTGACCAGCACGGGCGGCAAGGCGCCGTACGTCGCGTTCTGAGCCCGGCGGCGGCGCGGCTCGCGTCGCCGCACCGCCGCACCCCAAAGCCGCACCGGACCGGTCCTCCTGCCGGCGCCGGCCCATCCGGCGAAATACCGCCAGTTCCCATCCCTTATCCGCCAATCGCCGCTGGCGCCGCGCGGCAATAATCGCTGTCACTGAAAAAGGGCGGCTTGCCGCTTTCACCTGGAGCATGTGTGGCTGAGGACAGCGACCTCGAGAAAACCGAATCCGCCACTCCCAAGCGCCTCGAAAAGGCGCGGGAGGAGGGGCAGATCATGCGTTCGCGGGAGCTGTCGACGTTTGCGTTGCTGTCGGCGGGCTTTTTCGGCGTGTGGGGCATGTCGGGGATGATTGGCGTGCATCTGCAGTCGATGCTGCGCGGCGCCTTCACGTTCAACCACGCCGATGCGTTCGATACCGGCCGCATGATGATCGGCGCGGGCGCCGCGTTGCGCGAAGGCGTGAGCGCGATCGCACCCGTCATCGTGCTGACCAGCGTCGTCGCGCTCCTGTCGCCCATGGCGCTGGGCGGCTGGATGTTCTCGTCGAGTTCGCTCGAACCCAAGTTCAGCCGCCTGAACCCGATGTCGGGCCTCGGGCGCATCTTCTCGATGAACGGTCCGATCCAGCTCGGCATGTCGCTCGCCAAGACGCTGCTGGTGGGCGGCATCGCCGGTACGTCGATCTGGAACCATCGCGAGGAGATCATCGGCCTCGCCACCCAACCGCTGGGTCGCGCGTTCGCCGACGGGATCCATCTGGTCGCCGTGTGCTGCGGCATGGCGGTCGCGGGGATGTTCGTGGTGGCCGCGCTCGACGTGCCGTACCAGATGTGGTCGTTTCACCGCAAGCTGCGCATGACCAAGGAAGAAGTGAAGCGCGAGCACCGCGAGAGCGAAGGCGATCCGCACGTGAAGGGCCGCATCCGCTCCCAGCAGCGCGCGATGGCGCGGCGCCGGATGATGGCGCAGGTGCCCAAGGCCGACGTCGTCGTGACCAACCCGACACACTTCGCGGTCGCGCTCCAGTACGCCGACGGCCAGATGGGCGCGCCCAAGGTCGTGGCCAAAGGCGTGAATCTGGTGGCCGCGCGCATCCGCGAGATCGCCGCCGAGAACAACGTGCCCCTGCTCGAAGCGCCGCCGCTCGCGCGGGCGCTGTATCACAACGTGGAACTCAACCGCGAGATTCCCGGCACGCTCTACGGCGCGGTCGCCGAGGTGCTCGCGTGGGTCTATCAACTCAAGCGGTTCCGCGCCGAAGGCGGCGCGGTGCCCATGGCGCCGACCTCGATCGAGGTGCCCGCCGACCTCGACAAGGGGCAAGTTTCCGACGACGATGCCGCCGAGGAAGCGGCCGACACCCTCGGCGACGACGACAACGGCAGCAATGGTGGCAACGGCAGCGGGACGAACCGCAAGCCGGGCCGCGACAATGAAGGAGCATCTGCATGAACGCCCGCACCGGCATCCTCTCGCGCCGCCCGGACGTGCTGCAAGGCACGAACCTGCGCGCGCTCGCGGGACCGATCCTGATCGTGATGATCCTCGGCATGATGATCTTGCCGTTGCCGCCGTTCATGCTCGATCTGCTGTTCACGTTCAACATCGCGTTGTCGGTGATGGTGCTGCTCGTCAGCATGTACACGATGAAGCCGCTCGACTTCGCGGCCTTCCCGAGCGTGCTGCTGTTCTCGACCCTGCTGCGCCTGTCGCTGAACGTCGCCTCGACCCGCGTCGTGCTGCTCGACGGCCACACCGGCCCGGGCGCGGCCGGGCGCGTGATCGAATCGTTCGGCCACTTCCTCGTCGGCGGCAATTTTGCGGTCGGTATCGTCGTGTTCGTGATTCTCATGGTGATCAACTTCATGGTCATCACGAAGGGCGCGGGCCGGATCGCCGAAGTGGGCGCGCGCTTCACGCTCGACGCCATGCCCGGCAAGCAGATGGCGATCGACGCCGATCTGAACGCCGGCATCATCAACGAAGAGCTCGCCCGCAAACGCCGTCTCGAAGTCGCCCAGGAGGCGGAGTTCTACGGCTCGATGGACGGTGCGAGCAAGTTCGTGCGCGGCGACGCGATCGCGGGCCTCTTGATCATGGTGATCAACATCCTCGGCGGCCTGATCGTCGGGGTGGTCCAGCACGACATGAGCTTCGCGGCGGCCGGCGAGACCTACACGCTGCTCACGATCGGTGACGGTCTGGTCGCGCAGATTCCGTCGCTGGTGATTTCGACGGCAGCGGGTGTGATCGTGTCGCGCGTCGCGACCAACGAGGACATCGGCACGCAGCTCACGAACCAGCTGTTCACGAACCCGCGCGTCCTGATGATCACCGGCTCGATCATCACGTTGATGGGCCTGATCCCCGGCATGCCGCACTTCGCGTTTCTGCTGCTCGGCGGCGGCGCGATCCAGCTGGCTCGCGTGCTCAAGAAGAACGCGGAGAAGAAGAAGGACACCGTCTCGCTCGCCGACGCCACGCCCGAGGCGACGACGCCGGCCGAGAACGCCGAGGCGAGCTGGGACGACGTGGCGCTCATCGACACGCTGGGTCTCGAAGTCGGCTACCGGCTGATCCCGCTCGTCGACAAGAATTCGGACGGCGAGCTGCTCAAGCGCATCAAGAGCATCCGCAAGAAATTCGCGCAGGAAATCGGCTTCCTGCCGCCCGTCATCCACATCCGCGACAACCTGGAGCTGCGCCCCAATGCCTATCGCATCGCGCTCAAGGGTGTCGAGGTCGGCACGGGCGAGGCCTATCCGGGCCAGTGGCTCGCGATCAACCCGGGGCAGGTGAGCGCCGCGCTGCCGGGCGCGCCGACCACCGATCCGGCGTTCGGTCTGCCCGCCGTGTGGATCGACACGAACATGCGCGAGCAGGCCCAGGTGTACGGCTATACGGTGGTCGATTCGAGCACTGTGGTCGCGACGCACTTGAACCACCTGGTCGTCGCGCACGCCTCCGAGCTGCTCGGTCGCCGCGAGGTGCAGGCGCTCATCGAACGCATGCAGAAGGACACGCCGTCGCTGGTCGACGATCTGGTGCCCAAGACGCTGTCGATCACCTCGTTGCAGAAGGTGCTGCAGAACCTGCTCGAAGAAGGCGTGCCGATCCGCGACTTGCGCACGATCATGGAAGCGCTCGGCGAGCACACGCCGAAGCTCACCGATCCGCACGATCTCACCGCCGCCGTGCGCCTCGCGCTCGGCCGCGCGATCACGCAGCAGTGGTTCCCGGGCAACGGCGACATGCAGGTCATGGGGCTCGACGCGAACCTCGAACGCGTGCTCTCGCAGGCGCTCTCGGCGGGTCCGAACCCGGGCCTCGAACCGGGCCTCGCGCACACGCTGCTCACGCAGACCCAGAAGGCCATGCAGCGCCAGCAGACGCTGGGACTCGCGCCGGTACTGCTCGTGCAGCACGCCCTGCGGCCGATGCTCTCGCGCTTCCTGCGCCGCAGCCTGCCGCAACTGAAGGTGCTTTCGTACGCCGAAGTGCCCGACACGCGCAACGTGAAGGTCGTGAACCTGATCGGCGCAATGTAATCCCCAGGGTTTCTCCGCATCCGCGTGGCCGCTCGAGAGCGGCCACGCGCGCTCTTCTCGCCCCTCTGTCGTCCTCACCGTGCGCTCGCGCACATCGATTAGTCGAATTACCCACATTTCCCCGGTTTGATCTCGGGATGGTGAAGTGGGCGACTTCGAAATAATTCCATCATCGGCAAAAGGCTTCGAGCCTCGCCTGCCACGCATGCAATCGAAAGACGAACTCTGGGTCGTCAACCTCATCGGGGGTTCAGCTTGAACATTCGTAAATTCATCGGCGCCACCAGCCGCGACGTCTTACGCCTCGTGCGTGAAGCGCTGGGCGCGGACGCTGTCGTGCTGTCGAACCGTACGCTCGACGACGGCAGCGTCGAGATCGTTGCCCTCGCGGACAGCGATCTCGCGACGATCACGCCCGCCGCCGGCGAACTCGCGAATGGACTCGCCCCGAAGACGGCGCTCACACCGCTCACGCCCCGCACCCCGCGCGCGGCGCTCGCCGGCGGCCCGACCGTGCCGGCCATGCCCGCTGCGACGCTCAATCCGTATGCGAGCGCGATGCCCGACGTGTTCTCGTCGGTGTTCGGCGCGAGCCCGGAAGTGGGCGCCGAGCGCACGGTCATCGACGACAGCGACGACGACGAAGCCGATACCGCCCACGATGCCGCGCCCGATTTCGGCCAGTCGCGCATGGGTATGCCGGTGTCGTCGAGTGAAGCAGGCTCGTTCATGCAGCGCGACAGCGCGCAGCCTTCCGCGAACGCAGCATCGAACTCGAACAGCACGCCGTACGCCGCCAAGGCGCGCCAGAGCGCCGCGCGTGCAGCCCAGGCCGCACAGGCAGCCCAGGCCGCCGTCACGCCGCGCGATGTGCTCGGTGCCGCCTCGGCCGCGTTCGCGCAGGCCGCGCTGCCGCCGAACGCCGAAGCGGGCGCCACGCAGCGCACGATGGCTGAATCGAATCCCTGGCTGATCGACCATGCGCGCCGCATCGCGAACCGCGAAGCGGGCGAGACCGAGCGCAACGCGGGCATGAGCCCGGCCGACGCGGTCGCGCGCGGACTCGGCGTGCCGGTCGATCCGGCCATCGCCGCTGAAGCCGAGCAGCCCGACTGGGCGCGCGAAGCGGCCCAGCTCGCCGCGCGCCGTGCGGCGCAGCGGCTCGGCATCGACGGCGCCGCCGACCCGGTGCCCGGCAACAAGGACGTGGCCGCGAGCGTGAGCGAAGCGATCCGCTCGCGCGTCGAGCAGGTCGTCAACGAAACGGTGATGAGCGAACTCGCGTCGCTGCGCGGCATGATGGAAGAGCAGTTCGCCGGGCTCATGTGGGGCGAGCGCCAACGCCGCACGCCGGTGCAGGGCGCGCTCACCAAGCAGATGTTCGCCGCGGGCTTCTCGGCGCAGCTCGTCAAGATGATGATCGACCGCTTGCCCGCCGTCGAAACCGAAGAAGCGGGCATGGAGTGGATCCAGTCGGTGCTCGAGGCGAACCTGCCCGTGCTCGACGACGAAGAGGCGCTGATGGAGCGCGGTGGCGTGTTCGCGCTGATGGGGCCGACCGGCGTGGGCAAGACCACGACCACGGCGAAGCTCGCCGCGCGCTGCGTGATGCGCTTCGGCGCGAGCCGCGTCGCGCTGCTCACGACCGACAGCTACCGGATCGGCGGCCACGAGCAACTGCGCATCTTCGGCCGCATTCTCGGCGTGTCGGTGCACGCGGTGCGTGACGGCGCCGACCTGCAGCTCGCGCTGACCGAACTCAAGAACAAGCACATCGTGCTGATCGACACCATCGGCATGAGCCAGCGCGACCGCGCCGTGGCCGACCAGATCGCCATGCTGGGCGGCTCGGGCCGACCGGTGCAGCGCCTCTTGCTGCTCTCGGCGATCTCGCACGGCGACACGCTCAACGAAGTGGTGCAGGCCTACCAGAGCGACGCCGACAAGACGCCGCTCGCGGGCTGCATCCTCACCAAGCTCGACGAGGCGACCAACCTCGGCGCCGCGCTCGACACGGTGTTGCGCTACAAGCTGCCGGTCCATTACGTCTCGACCGGGCAGAAGGTGCCCGAGAACCTGTACGTCGCGACGCGGCGCTTCCTCGTGCGCAGCGCGTTCTGCGTGCCGCGCGACAACTCGCCGTTCGTGCCGCACGAAGACGATATTCCCGCCCTGTTGTCGGCTCTGTCGACGCGTTCGGGCTCGCACGCTCCCGAGGTCCACTTTGGATAAATTCGTCACCGACCAGGCTGAGGGACTACGGCGGCTCCTGTGCCGCACCGGTTCGCGTGTGGTAGCGGTGACGGGCGGCTCGAGCGGACTCGGCCGTACGACGACCGTCATCAATCTGGCTGCCGCGCTCACCGAGCTGGGCAAGGACGTGCTGGTGATCGACGAATGCGTCGGCGCCGAATCGGTCTGCTCGAGGCTCGGCGGCGTGCGTGGCGCGGGCAACTTCGCGGCGGTCATGCGCAGCGAAATGTCGCTGGCCGATGCGCTCGGCCGCCATGCACTCGGCTTCGGCGTGCTGGCGGCGTCGCGCGGCAACCGTGAGCGCTACACGAGCGCGCAACTCGCCAAGGTGCTGACCGGCCCCGCCGACTTCGTGCTGATCGACGCACAACTCGACGAGGACGGTTCGCTTTCGCCGCTGGCGCTGCATGCGCATGACGTGATGATCGTCACGCGCGTGGCGGCCCAGGCGATCACCGATACGTATGCGTGCGTGAAGCGCCTGCATTTTTCGCATGCGATTGCGCAGTTCCGCGTGCTGGTGAACCAGGTGCAGAACGAAACCGATGCGCAGTCGATGTTCGAGAACCTCGCCGGTGTCGCGAGCCGCTATTTGACGGTGTCGCTGGAGAGCGCGGGCTGTGTCGCCGCCGATCCGCACATGCCGCGCGCCCTCGAACTCGAGCGCTGCATCGTCGACGCCTTCCCATCCACCGCCGCCGCGCGCGACTTCCGGTTCCTTGCGGCGCAGTTGCCGCATTGGCCGATGCGCCCGGCGGTGTCGTCGCGCGGTGGGGCACGCGCGGCAGTTACAACGGCAAACCCGGCCTATGCCGGCTGGGGTGCCGATTCGCCCGTGCAGCGAACCTCCACGCAGCTCGCGTGAGGCCCGCCGGGTAGAAAACGAGAAGCAGGAGAGCACGATGTACAACGCTCAAGGAAAGATTTCGCAAGCCGATGTGCTGACCAAATACGCCCCGCTCGTGCGGCGGCTAGGGTTGCAGCTCGTCGCAAAGATGCCAGCGAGCGTCGACCTTGACGACCTGATCCAGGCCGGCATGATCGGCCTGCTCGATGCTGCGGGCCGCTATAAGGAAGACCAGGGCGCACAGTTCGAGACTTACGCGAGCCAGCGCATCCGCGGGGCGATGCTCGACGAGTTGCGCAGCAACGACTGGCTGCCGCGCAGCCTGCGGCGCACTTCGCGCGAGGTCGAATCGGCCGTGCACCAGGTCGAACAGCGTCTCGGCCGCGCGGCGAGCGAGACCGAGATTGCCGACCATCTGCAGATGCCGCTCGACGAATACCAGTCGATGCTGCAGGACCTGCACGGCAGTCAGCTGATCTACTACGAGGACTTCGACCGTTCGGCCGAGGACGAGCCGTTTCTCGACCGCTACTGTGTCGATCATTCGGATCCGCTCTCGGCTTTGCTCGACGACAGTTTGCGTGGGGCGTTGATCGAGGCGATCGATCGGCTGCCGGAGCGCGAGAAGCTCTTGATGTCGCTCTATTACGAGCGCGGGATGAACCTGCGCGAGATTGGGGCGGTGATGGAGGTGAGCGAGTCGCGTGTTTGCCAGTTGCATAGCCAGGCGGTCGCGCGGCTGCGTACGCGGTTGCGGGAGATGGCTTGGGCTGGGCAGGAGAATTGAGGGGGTGCTTTGATCCTGGTTTGGGCCGGGGTCGAGCGGGTGGAAGAGGACGGCCCCTTGGGGCCGTTTTTCTTTTGGTGGCGGGGTTATGCGCGCTTAACGTGCGAGCCCGTGTCGCGCGTCATTCGACCATCGAGCAAACGGGCACAGTGCCATGAATCGGTCTCGTCGAACCGTTCCACGGCTACTGGCCCGCTTTGCCTCAAGTCTTAGAAGCGTTGCTGCAGTCGCACGATGCCGGTGTTCGAGATGAAGCCCGAACCCGCCTGCAATTCATAGCGCGCCGTCACGCTCAGGTTGTTGGCACGCAGAAGCGTCAGTCCCAGCGAGACATCCGCAAGGTTCGACACTGGCGTCATGCCCACCGTCGTGAAGCCCGTCGCGCCGGTCGGGTCGCCTGCGAAGCTTGCGCCCGTCGATTGACGCGTACGGTTGTACTCGTGGATCCACGCCACGCGCAGTTCCGGCACGAGCTGACCATACGACGTGTCGTAGGCCTTCTCGATCTTCGCGCCCAAAGCGCTGCGCACCGAACTCGCGCTCGTGCTGTCGACGTGCAGGGCCGCGCCATTGCCACCGGTTTCCGAATAGCTGTTCTGGTTCAGGTAGCTATACGTGAGGCTCGCCAACGGCGTGAGCGTCGCGCGGCCGACGGCAAGCGGCCAGCCCCCTTCGATGCTCGCGACATACTGCTGGCCGTTGAACGAGCCGTTCGCGAGGCCGTTGAAGCCGTCCATCGTCACGCGGCGCTCGGTGTCGTAGCTTTGCAGCACCGCTGCACCCGACATGTTCACGTACCAGGGGCTGCCCGTGAAGCTCGCGTAGCCGATCAGGCCGTAGCCGTTCACACCCGTGCTGTCACCCGACGTGTTGTCGCTGTTGTTGATTGCCGTATGCGCGTACTGGAACACGCCGCCGATACGCCATTTGTCGTTGAGCGCCTTGTCGGCGCCGATCAGCAAGCCGCCATAGTTGGCGCTGTAGCCATCGACGTTGTCGCGTGCGTCCTGGCTCGCGTGGCCGCCGAATGCCTGGCCCCACAGGTTGACCTGCGAGAAGCTGTCGCCGGTGGCGAGACCCGTCGCACCATCGGCCTGCGCGAGACGCAGCGCGTTCACGTGGGCGTTCACGATGCTCAGGGAATCGAAGGTCGGTGCGGCGGCGGCGCGTGCGGACTGGATCGGCGTGAGCTGCTGGCCGATACGGTTCGCGTTGGCCGCCGAACCGCTGCTCATCGCACCGAGCGATGCGTTGTAGAGGTTCAGCAGTTGCGCGTTCGCGATGCCCGTGTAGTGGAGCAGGCCGGTGAGCGACGAGACCGCGTTCGGCACGGTTGCCGTAAGCGTCGGACCGCCCGTCGAACCACCCGAGCCGGAACCGGAACCGGAACCCGAATCGCTGCTGCCGCCCGAACCCGAACCGGAACCCGAACCGGAGCCCGAACCGGAGCCCGCATCGGAGCCCGAACCCGAACCCGAACCCGAACCCGAACCCGAACCCGAACCCGAACCCGAACCCGAGCCCGAACCCGAACCGGAGCCCGAACCAGACCCGCCCGACGAGCCACTGCCCACACTCGCAACCGTCAACACGAGATCGCTGTTGCTGCCGTTCGCGACGACCGATCCGCTCACCGTGCCGCTCGTGCCGTTCATCGAATACGTGAGTGCGCCCGCGTTGTAGTTCGCCGTCCCCGCGGTATCGACCACGACATAGCGCTGGCCCACGGCGAAGGCATAACCGTTCGATTGCAGCGTGACATGCGAGCCCGACGCAATGTTCGTGTCTCCCGTCACGACGAGACGTCCATAGCCGCTGTCGGCGCCGATCGCGCCGGTCGTCGTCGCGTTGCTCGCCACGCCGATCTGCAGCGTCGCGTCCGCGCCCTGTGCGTAGTTGCCCGAGATCGTCAGCGGCTGGTTGATCTGCAGCACGGCGCCGCTGTTGTTCAGCGTGTAGGCCGACACTCCGTTCGACAGGCGCACGCCGTCGTTGAGCACGAGATTGCCCGACGTGAGGTTCACGTCCGCGTTCGTACTGGTGATCGTCCCCATCGAGCCGCCGAAGCCCGTGAGCGTGCCGAACGCCGAGCCGCTTGCGCCGCTGATGTCGAGCGCGCCCGTCGACAGATTGACGATCCGCCCCGCGATCACGCCCGAGTTGGCAATCGCGCCAAGCGAGCCATCGACGTCGTTGAAGAGTGCCAATACGGCGCCCGTGATCGTGCCGCTGTTGCTGATCGAGCCGATCGTGCCATCGTTATAGATGCCGGTCTGGCCGCCCGTGATCAGACCGCTGTTGTTGAGCGCCCCGATCGTGCCCGCGAAGATTCCGGCTGTGCCGGACACGATCGTGTTCGAGATCCCGACGGTGCCGCCCGAGATCGTGCCGACATGGCTGCCGTCGATGACGTTGTCGAGTTCCTGGATCACGCCGTTGGCGTTGCCCACGCCCGCGAGCGTGCCGTAAATCACGCCACTGTTGCTCAAGGTCCCGAGTGATGCAGCATGTCCACTCGCGGTTGAGGTGTTGATGTTCAAGACGCCGACGTTTCCGGAGATCAGCCCGCTGTTGTTGAGGCGCCCCAGCGTGTCCAGGTTGTAGACGCCGTTGCTTTCGGTGCCGTTTAGCGTGCCGACGTAGCTGATCGTGCCGCTGTTCGAGAGCGTCGAGATGGTGCCGGCGTTCCACACGCCGCCATACTCGCTGCCCGTGATCGTGCCCGTGTTGGTCAGCGTGCCGATCGAGCCGTTATCGTTGTACACGCCGCTGCCTCCGGACAGCGTGCCGTAGTTGATCAACGTGCCGATGCCGCCCTGGTTGTCGATCACGGTGCTGCCAGCGGAGACGAGGCCCGTCGCGGCGTTGGTCAGGGTGCCGATCGTGCCCGTGTTGGTGATCCCATCGTTGCCCGCAGCGATGATCCCGCTGTTTTGCAACTGGGTGATCGAACCGCTGTTGTCGTTCTTGATGGCCGTGCTGGCAGCCTGAATCATGCCGCTGTTGGCAATGGTGTCGATCGACCCCGTATTTTCCACGGCGACTGTGCCAATCGCGTTGCCGAGGTAGCCGTAAGCGCCGTTGGACAGTGCACTGATCGAGCCGTCGTTGGTGATCTGCCCGATGGTCGCGAGCGAACTCGTGGTGCCGTTGTTGTCGATGCCGGCGATCGAGCCCGTGATCGTGCCCGCGTTGTAGATCGTGTTGATGGTGCCCGCATTGCTGAGCGCCGTATCCACACCGGCCCCGCCGATGAGTCCGTCGGTCGCGTTGTAGACGCCGTCGACGAACCCCGTTGCGTCGTTGCGGATCTGACCGATGAACGCATCGGCAATCGTCCCGCCGGTCGACGAGCCGTTGTAGATGCCCTTCGTGCCGCTGCTGACGATCGTTCCATCGTTGGTGATCGTGCCGATGGACCCCTGGTTGGTGAGCCCGAGCCCGTTCAGGTTGCTCACGCCGATGGCGCCAAAGACTCCGTTGTACACCGAGCTGATCGTGCCATCCGACTGGTTGGCAAACGTCGTAATGGTCGCGATTGCGTTGGGCGCGCCGTCGTTGGAAACACCGGCGGTCGAGCCGCTGATCGTGCCGTCGTTGTACAGGGCGTTGATCGTGCCGCTGTTGGAGAGCGCGATGGCGGCGCCAGCGCCGCCGATCAACGCGCCGCTGTCGTTGCCTACGCTAAGGATATAGCCGGTGTTGGACAACATGCCGATCGTCGACTCGTTGTGGACGCCCCAATTCGATCCCGAGCTGATCTGGCCATCGTTCGACAACGTACCGATGGTTCCAGTGTTCAGGATGGCATCGCCGGTTACCGCGCCAATCCCGCCGCTCGCGAGGTTCTGGAGCAGGGTGATCGTGCTGGTGTTGTTAATCCCGTGAACGAATCCCGATATATCCCCGGAGTTCGACAGCGTGCCGAGCGTGCCGGAGTTCCTCAGCGCGGTGCTGGAGTAGCCATCGATCGCACGATTAGCGCCGTTGACAAGCGAGCCGATCGATGAGGCATTATCGATGGCGAACCCGTAGCTGATAACCTGTCCATTGTTGGTCAGCGTGCCAACCGGTGCGAGTACCTCGAGGCCCGTTGAGCGGTTAATGGGGTTGCCAACGGCGATGCCTGTGAACGTGTAGTTGCCCGCGCCGTCGTCGGTGAGATTGCTGGTACCGAAACCAATGATGGCCTGCGCCATGGCACCCGGCGCCGCCGTGGCGATCACGGCGGCCGCTGCGATGGCCTTGAGCGAACTGGCCGCGCCCGCGCGGCGCCGCGCCGTACGCGACGATCTCGTGCTGTGCGCGCGCGTGAGTTCGGAAACCACCTGGAACATGCCCAGGCTCGAACTCCAGACAACACGATAAACATGATTCATTGATTCCCCCGATGTGCTTTTTAGATCGATATTTGACGTTCTGTGGCGCGGTGCCGCTGCGAGGCGAATCGCCTTGCCGTGAGACAGTCGAACTCGCGCCAATTCGAGACGTTCCGGCAGCGAGAGCCCGTGCCGGGCTCGCGCCGATGGCCGGGCGTGAACCCGGCTTCGACGGATTTATCGGCGGCTGCGGCCGTATCTGAAGGTGATTCGAAAGCCCGATACGCCAGCAATCGAGAAATTGATGGCCCGATCGGCCCGGTTCGCGTTCATGGAGGCGCGCGCCTCGGCGCATCGGCGCAAATGCCGTGACACAAGGGTCACTCGCGCTTCGAAAGTGCAGCAGGCGGTCTTGCTCCTTGGAGGGGGCGGACGATTTGCCCGGATGTCCTGCGCAGATCAGGCCGTATCGACGGACCGTCGGGATCGCCCCCGACGATTTGGCTCACGAAGCGGTGGCCGCCTGTGCTCGCGTCGATTTGCCGTGCGGCGTCCGGGGCGACGCAGCGGCGAGCGTCAGCAGAAGACCGCCAGGCCGGAAGGCGCCACTCATCGGAATCCGCGAAGCCCCAAAAACAAAAAGCCGACCCTCAACGAGTCGGCTCCCACACTTCCCAGCCAAACAATCCAGCAAAAACTCAAAGCCCAAACGCAGGCAACCTTCCATCCGGCCCATAAAACGACGTCGAATTCGCCGTCTCGCCGCGCAGAATAGAAAGCGCGCGCCGGTTATGTTCCATGCGCGTGCGGATCATCATGCCGATGGTGAGATTCGCGCGACGCGCGCGCTCAGTCGAGCCCATCAGGAGCGCCCATTGGCTCTTCAAACGCGCATCACTGCGGCAAGCCATCTCGACACCCTTGCGCCCCGCCGGCAGGCCCAGTTCCGCGAGCTGCGCATCGCGCACTTTCTCCAAACCGGCCAGACGCTGCGTCAACTCCGTCTTCTGCTCGACGATCGAAGGCAGCGAGCTGATCCCGCCGCTCGTCGTCAGGGCCTTCTCTTCAAAAGCGAGCAGCGAGGCGAAAGCCTCGACCGTCGCATGCTCGTCAATCAGCGTCGACAGCAGGGCATCCTTCATTGCGGTATTTCTCTCGTCAGTTGTTCGCTGGCGGCTTGATCAGGCTGCGCGCCGTTTCCAGCACGCCGTCGGCAATCTTGCCGGTGTCGATTTGCAGGGTGCCGTTGCGGATCGCGGCCTTGATCGACTCGACGTGCGCCGTGTCGATATCAGCCGTACCCGAGGCGGCGAGCGAGCGCATTTGCGACGACAGGCCGGACAGGCTCACGCTGGCGTCGCCACTCTGGCCGCCGGCGATGGCGGCCGAACTGGCCGCGCCAAGGTTTGCGGTGCTCGCGGCATCGCCTTGCTGGGCGCGCCCGACGCCGTCTTGCAACGAACGCGAGCTGGATGGGGCGGTGGAGGCTACTTTCACGATGGGCTTCCTGATCGATTTGACCTTGTTATCGGCACGGTTCGACCGGGACTTTAGCGAAAAAGTGCAGGGCTTACATACTGTTACGCGCTGTTACGTGGGCTGGCGCTCATATCTGGACCTCGACGGTGGCGGCGTCTTTCACGACGCCGTTGATGATCTGGCCGCCCGCCGTTCTGACCCTCACCATCTGGCCCGGCGCGGCGTTGTTGAGCACGCTGCCTTCGGTGGAAATCGTGAAGTTGGAGCCCGCCGCTTCGAGCCGCACGGTCTGTCCGATCACGACCGACGCTGCGCTCCTCAGCATGTCGGTGCGCAGCGGCAGCCCGGGCGGGATGCGCACGAGCGCGACCGCGTTGAGTGCCTGCGACGGGTCGGTGATGACGGTCTGCGGCAGGTTCGCGAGGTCGCCGTCGCGCGGCTGCAGGTCGATCGCGGCGAGCGAATCGCCCGGCGTGATCGGCCGGGCGGCCACGTAGTACGTGATCTGCACGGCGACGCGCGCCTGCACGTAGAGCGTCCACGGACGCTCGCCGAAGCAGCGCACGCCCACCGTCGTCTGGCCCCACGTGCGCGCGCCAACCGGCATGAACGGCTGCAGCGAGGTGCACGCGGCAAGCCCGCGCGGGAACACCGGCGCCACGGTGATGGCGACCTTGCCGGGCAATCCGGCCGACTGCTGCTGCAGATACGCGAGCGCCGCCGCGCGCACCTGCTCGCCGTCCTGCTGACCGGCGGGCACGGGCGCCTGTGCGGCCGGGGCTTGCGCTTGTGCCTGCGCTTGTGCCTGCGCTTGTGCCTGCGCTTGTGCCTGCGGTTGAACCGCGCCGCGCGGCGCACTCGCGCTGGCGCTCGCCTCGACGACCACCGTCGCGACCCGGCTTGCAGCAGCCAGCGTGGCCGCGCGCGCCGGCACGGGCGGGTTCGCATTGGCGCGGTAACGGTTGTTGGGTGCAGCGTTGGCGTTCGGCACCGTGCCCGGCGCGGGGATCGTCACGATGTTGACGCCGCTCGCGCTGGCGTTGACCGCAGAGGCCGCGTTGTTGCCAACGTTATTGCCTGCGTTATTGCCCACCTGCGCGCCGCGCTCGCCCGCCCCCGGAATCGTGATCATGCCTTCGGCCTCGGCCGCTCGGGCTTCGCTCGTGCGGGCCGGAGCCGGCGTCGGCGTCGGCGTCGGCGCGAAGACGGCGGCCGGCGAGGGGCGCGGGGTCGGCGCGGCGATCAGCGCGCTCATCGAGGCTGCCTCGGCGCCATTCGAATGGTCGCCCGGGCCGGGGATGAAGATCTGGCCGCCGCTTTCCTGCGCGAGCGCCGTGCTCGCGAAGCCCCCGACACCGGTCATGCCGCAGCACGCGAACACGATCGCGAGCGCGCCGCGCACGCCTGCACGCCGCGTGGCACGGCGAGGCGCGCGCGCGCTGTCGCCGGGCGGCGTGGACGAGGCTTGCTGGGGCATGACGTTCTCCATGGAAAGCATTGATACGCATCGCATTCTAGGCGCGGCTCACCTTCACCTAACGGCGAATAGAGGGGCGCTTTCCCGGCTATTCGTCCGATTGGTTCTTGTCATGCGCCCCTAAGATCGTCGTCATGCAAAAAGGCGAGCTGTCGCGTCGCCTTCTCAAGTGGAGAACGCCCGATGCTGGACAAACTCGACGCCGAATTCGCCTTCGGCCGTGAAGCGCTCGACGTGCGCGCCACCCGCCAGGCGCTGCTGTCGTCGAACATCGCCAATGCGGATACGCCCGGCTATCAGGCGCGCGATGTCGATTTCGCGGCTTCGCTCGCCGGCGCGCTCAAGCGCGAAGGCGCGGCAACCAGCCCGAGTGGCACGACGCTGTCGACGAGCACCGGCACCGGCGCCTCGAACGTGACGCCGCTCGGTCTCGCGCAGCCTGCCGGCGTCACGAGCGGCATGTCGATGGCGTCCACGGGCCCTGGCCACATGAGCGGCAACACGCGGCTCGCGGCGACGGGCGGTCCGGCCGACACCTACACCAGCGCGCTGATGTATCGCAATCCGGTGCAGCCGGCGCTCGACGGCAACACGGTCGATCTCGACACCGAGCGCGTGCAGTTCGCCGACAACGCGCTGCACTTCGAGTCCGGCATGACCGTGCTCTCGCAGCAGATCAAGACGATGTTGTCGGCGATCTCGTCGGGCAGCTGAGCGAGCCACGCGAGCCACGCATTTGTTTGAATCCGAATCCGTTTGAACCCGACATAGACACGAGTCCATTGAGGTCCACGAAGCCATGCCATCTCTGATGAACATTTTCAGCGTCGCCGGTTCCGCCATGACGGCGGAGTCGCAGCGTCTGAACGTGACGGCGTCCAATCTGGCCAACGCCGACAGCGCGACTGGCCCGGACGGCCAGCCGTATCGCGCGAAGCAAGTCGTGTTCGCCGTCAATCCGCTCGGCGGCTCGCGCACGGCGTCGGGCCAGCAGGTGGGCGGCGTGCAGGTCACCGGCGTGGTCGACGATCCGACGCCGATGAAAACCACTTATGACCCGAGCAATCCGGCCGCCGACGCAAACGGTTACGTCACGATGCCCAACGTCGACCCGGTGCAGGAAATGGTCAACATGATCTCGGCGTCGCGCTCGTACCAGGCGAACGTCGAAACGCTCAATACCGCCAAACAACTGATGCTCAAGACGCTCACGATCGGCACCTGAGGAGAATGCGTTGACTACCAATACCACCATCGGCGGCAGCACGACCAACGTGTCGCAGCAGCTGCTCGACACGATGAACGGCACGAGCGGCGCGAACGGCTCGACCTCGGCCACCGGCTCGAACAGCAGCACGAGCGCCACCAGCCTGCAGCAAACCTTCCTGCAACTGCTCGTCGCGCAGCTCCAGAACCAGGATCCGACCAATCCGATGGACAGCTCGCAGATGACTTCGCAGCTCGCCCAGATCAACACCGTGTCGGGCATCTCGCAGCTCAACACGTCGCTGTCGTCGCTCTCGACCCAGCTCTCGGCCGGCCAGAACGCGCAATCGGCGCTGCTGATCGGCTCGACGGTGCTCGCCTCGGGCAACACCTTCGCGGTGTCGAGCGGAGCTGCGCCGCAGCTCGGCGTGAAGCTGACCTCGGCGGCCTCCGACGTGAAGCTCACGGTCACCAACTCGTCGGGCCAGGTCGTCAATACGCTCGACCTCGGTGCGCAGTCGGCCGGCACGGTGCCGGTCAACTGGACGCCGACGGACGCGAACGGCAAGGCGCTCGCCGACGGCAACTACACGATTTCGGCCACGGCCACGGTCAATGGTCAGGCGGCCACCGCCACCGCGCTCGTCGCGAGCAAGGTGCAAGCCGTGATCCAGCAGGCCGACGGCACGGCGGGCCTGTCGCTCGCCAACGGCAACACCGTCTCGCTCTCGAGCGTCGCGGCCATCCTTTGATTCAGAACCGGAGACAGTCATGGGTTATCAGCAAGGTTTGAGCGGACTGGCTGCCGCTTCCAACGATCTGGATGTGATCGGCAACAACATCGCCAACGCGAACACGGTCGGTTTCAAGCAAAGCACCGCGCAGTTCCAGGATGTGTACGCGAACACGCTCGCCTCGTCGGTGAACACGCAGATCGGCCTCGGCTCGTCGCTCGCGCAGGTCCAGCAGGACTTCTCGCAAGGCACGATCACGACGACGGGCCAGGCGCTCGACGTCGCGATCAACGGCAACGGCTTCTACCAGATGTCGAACAACGGCACGCTCACGTATTCGCGTAACGGCGTGTTCCAGCTCAACTCGAGCGGCTACATCGTCAACTCGCAGGGCCTGCAGCTGATGGGCTATGCGGCGAACTCGGCGGGCGTCGTCAACACGGCCTCCACTGTGCCGCTGCAGGTGCCGACCACCAACATCGCGCCGAAGTCGACGGCCAACATCACGACTCAAGTGAACCTGAACGCGAAGTCGACGATGCCGGCCAACCCGGTCTTCAGCGACACCGATTCGACCAGCTACAACTACTCGACCTCGGTGCAGGCCTACGACTCGCTCGGCGGCACGCAGCAGGTCAACTTGTACTACGCGATGACGGCCGCCGCCGATCCGACCGCCACGCCGCCGACCAGCGCCACGTGGGCGGTCTACGCGGGTACGCCCGGCAACGAAACCCAGGTCGGCTCGATGTCGTTCGACCAGTCGGGCCAGCTCACGAGCTCGACCGACGCAAGCGGCAACCCGACGACGGCCCTTGGCCAGTTCGCGCTGAGCGTCACGCCGACCGATGGCGCAGCACCGATGGCGATCACGCTCAACACCGCCGGCACGACCCAGTACGGCAGCGCCAACGGCGTGAACAACGTGACGCAGGACGGCTACGCGAGCGGCCAGCTCACGAACTTCTCGATCGGCGCGGACGGCACGCTGACGGGCAACTACTCGAACGGCCAGACGATGTCGCTTGGCCAGATCGTGCTCGCCAACTTCAACAACCCGAACGGCCTGCAGGATCTGGGCGGCAATCAGTACGCACAGACCTTTGCCTCGGGCTCCGCGCAGGTTTCGACGCCGGGCTCGACCAATCACGGCACGCTCACGGGCGGTGCGGTGGAGGCGTCGAACGTCGACTTGACGAACCAGCTGGTGGATCTGATCACGGCGCAGCGCAACTATCAGGCGAGCGCCCAGACGATCAAGACGCAGCAGACCGTCGACCAGACGCTCATCAACATGTAAGGAAGCGCGCGCGAACCATGGACCGTCTGATCTACACCGCGATGACGGGCGCCAGCCAGGCGCTCGAACAGCAGGCCGTCGTGGCCAACAACCTCGCGAACGTCTCGACTACCGGGTTTCGCGCGCAACTCGCGAATTTCCGCTCGGTGCCGATGTCGTTCGGCGACGGCTCGTCGGTCAACGACCTGACGACCCGCACCTTCGTGCTGTCGGCGACGCCCGGCGCGGACATGACGCCCGGCGCCATCTCGCGCACGGGCAATCCGCTCGACGTCGCCATCCAGGGCCCAGGCTGGCTCTCGGTGCAGACGGCGGACGGCAACGAGGCGTACACGCGCGCGGGCAACCTGCACGTGGACGAGAACGGTCAGCTGATGACCGCGAACAACCTGCAGGTCATCGGCACGGGCGGCCCGATCGCGGTGCCGCCGGGTTCGGCGGTGACGATCGGCAAGGACGGCACGATCTCGGCGCTCGCGCCGGGCAACCCGCCCAGCACGATTGCCGTGGTCGACCAGTTGAAGCTCGTGAATCCGCAGGACGCGCCGCTGCAACGCGGCGACGACGGTCTGTTTCGCACCGCGAGCGGCGACCCCGCCGACGCGGACCCGAACGTGCAGGTCGCGACCGAATCGATTGAAGGCAGCAACGTGAATCCGGTGGCCGCGATGGTGTCGATGATCACCAACGCGCGGCAGTTCCAGATGCAGACGAAGCTTTTGCAGACCGCCGACCAGAACGAACAGAGCGCCAACCAGCTGCTCAACTTCAGCTAGGCATTTCGCGCGCAGGCGCCCATGAGGCGCGCGCGCTGCATCAAGGAGAAAACACACCGTGAATCGTTCGCTCTACATCGCCGCAACCGGCATGAATGCGCAGCAGGCGCAGATGGACGTGATCTCGAACAACCTCGCCAACGTGAGCACCAATGGTTTCAAGGGCTCGCGCGCGGTGTTCGAGGATTTGATGTACCAGACCCTGCGCCAGCCGGGTGCGAATTCGACGCAGCAAACGGAACTGCCCTCGGGCAGCCAGGTCGGCACCGGCGTGCAGCAGGTCGCCACCGAGCGTCTGTACACCCAGGGCAACCTGCAGCAGACCGGCAACTCGAAGGACGTGGCCGTCAACGGCCAGGGCTTCTTCCAGGTGCAGATGCCCGACGGCACGACCCAATACACGCGCGACGGCTCGTTCCAGACCAACGCGCAAGGCCAGCTCGTCACCTCGAGCGGCTACCCCGTGTCGCCGTCCATCACCGTGCCCGCCAACGCGACCTCGCTCACGATCGGCAGCGACGGCGTGGTGAGCGTGACGACGCCGGGTTCGAGCAACAACACGACCATCGGCTCGCTGCAGCTCGCGATGTTCATCAACCCGGCCGGCCTGCAGTCGAACGGCGAGAACCTGATGTCGGAGACGCAGTCCTCGGGCACGCCGACCGTCTCGACGCCGGGCCAGAACGGCTCGGGCACGTTGAGCCAGGGCTACGTCGAGTCCTCGAACGTGAACGTCGTGCAGGAACTGGTCAACATGATCCAGACCCAGCGCGCCTACGAAATCAACAGCAAGGCGGTCTCGACGTCCGACCAGATGCTGCAGACGCTCAGCCAGATGTCGGTCTGATGTCGAGCACGGAATCAAAGCGGTGATCAGCATGGTGAAGTCCTCTCGTTCCTTCCTTCGCACGCGTGGCGCGCATGGCGCGCGCGCGGCGACGGTGCTCGCGCTCGCGACGTTCGCGGGCTGCGCGTACCTGCCCATGCGCCAGCCGATCACCCAGCAGCCGATGACCGCCGTGCCGCAGCAGCCGCCCGTGAACACCTCGCCGGGCGCGATCTACAACCCGGGTTACGCTGGCCGGCCGCTGTTCGAAGACCAGCGCCCGCGCAATGTCGGCGACATCCTGACGATCGTGATCGCAGAAAACATCAACGCGACCAAGTCCTCGGGCGCGAACACCAAGCGCGGCGGCACGACCAGCTTCTCGGTGCCGACCGCGGGCTTCCTCTCGGGCTTCTTCGGCAAGGCCAATCTGGCTGCGCAGGGCGCCAACCAGTTCGACGCCACGGGCGGCGCGAACGCCTCGAACACGTTCAACGGCGTGCTCACGGTGACCGTGACCGGCGTGCAGCCGAACGGCAACCTGATCGTGTCCGGCGAAAAGCAGATGCTCATCAACCAGGGCAACGAATTCGTGCGTTTCTCCGGGATCGTCAACCCGAACACCGTTGCCGGAGACAACTCCGTGCTCTCGACCCAGGTCGCCGACGCGAAGATCGAATACTCCGCGAAGGGTTACATCGACGAAGCCGAGACCATGGGCTGGCTGCAACGCTTCTTCCTGAACGTCGCGCCATGGTAAAGATCCAGTTTCAGCAATCGCGCCGCACGCCGCTCAAGAGCGCGCTTCTCGCGTTCGCGGCCGCCACCGGCATCCTGCTCGCCTGCGGCGCGCTGCTCGCTTATGCCACGCCCGCGCGCGCCGAGCGCGTGAAGGACCTCGTGACGTTCCAGGGCGTGCGCGACAACCCGCTGATCGGCTATGGCCTCGTCGTCGGCCTCGACGGCACGGGCGACCAGACCACGCAAACGCCGTTCACGACGCAGACGCTCGCGAACATGCTCGCGAACCTGGGCATCTCGATCAACAACACGTCGAGCGCAAGCGGTTCGTCGCAGACGCTCAGCAACATGCAGCTGAAGAACGTCGCCGCCGTGATCGTGACGGCGACGCTGCCGCCGTTCGCCCGTCCGGGCGAGCAGATCGACGTCACCGTGTCCTCGCTCGGCAATGCCAAGAGCATTCGCGGCGGCACGCTGCTGCTCACGCCGCTCAAGGGCGCCGACGGTCAGGTCTACGCGCTGTCGCAGGGCAACGTCGCCGTGGGCGGCGCCGGTGCCTCGGCCAACGGCAGCAAGGTGCAGGTGAACCAGCTTGCCGCCGGGCGCATCGCGGGCGGCGCGATCGTCGAGCGCGCGGTGCCCTCGCCGGTCGCGCAGGCCGGCGGCATCATGCAGCTCGAAGTGAACGACATGGATTACGACACGACGCAACGCATCGTGGCGGCGATCAACAACCTGTTCGGCCAGGGCACGGCGAGCCCGCTCGACGGCCGTACGATCCAGGTGCGCGGCCCGGCCGATCCGGGTGCCCAGGTGGGCTTCATCGCGCAGATCCAGGACCTCAACGTGCGCCCCGCGCAGCCCGCGGCGAAGGTGATCCTCAACGCGCGCACCGGCTCGATCGTGATGAACCAGATGGTCACGCTCGACGCCTGCGCGGTCGCACACGGCAATCTCTCGGTCGTCATCAACACCCAGACGGCCGTGAGCCAGCCCGGCGCGTTCTCGAACGGCACCACCGTCGCTACGCGCCAGTCGCAGATCCAGATGAAGCAGGACAACGGCTCGCTCAAGCTGGTCACGGCGGGCGCCAATCTCGCGGAAGTCGTCAAGGCGCTCAATGCGCTCGGCGCGACCCCGGCCGACCTGATGTCGATCCTGCAGGCCATGAAGGCCGCCGGCGCCTTGCGCGCCGACCTGCAGATCATTTAAGGACCGACGACGATGGACACTTTGGGCAATTCGAAGCTCGCCAACGGGCTTGACCTGACCAACCGCTTCGCGCTCGATGTGCAGGGCTTCGACTCGATGCGCGCGGCGGTCAATGCGTCGCCGCAGCAGGGTGTGAAGATGGCCGCGAAGCAGTTCGACGCGGTCTTCACGCAGATGATGCTCAAGAGCATGCGCGAGGCGACGCCGAACGACGGTCCGCTCGATTCGAGCGACAGCACCCAGTTCATGTCGATGCTCGACCAGCAGCTCTCGCAGCAGCTCTCGAACAAGGGTATCGGCCTCGCCGACCAGATGATGAAGCAGCTCATGCGCAACATGGGCCAGAGCGACAGCACGGGCGCAGCGAGCGGCGGGGCGGGCGGCAACGCCGGCAACATGGCGATGCTCTCGGCGCTCGGCAAGGCCTACGGCGACGCGTCGGCCAACGGTGCCCTCGCCAAGGGCCAGGGGTACGGCGCGAACAGCGCGCTCACGCCGCCGGTGAAGGGCAACGGCGATTCGCAGACAGTCGATGCGTTCGTCGACAAGCTCGCGGCCAGCGCCCAGCAGGCGAGTGCGCAGACCGGCATTCCGGCGCGCTTCATCATCGGCCAGGCGGCGCTCGAGTCGGGCTGGGGCAAGCGCGAGATCAAGAAGGCCGACGGCTCGACGAGCCACAACGTGTTCGGCATCAAGGCGACCAAAGACTGGACCGGCAAGACGGTATCGACCGTGACCACCGAGTACGTGGGCGGCGAGCGCCGCCGCGTGGTCGAGAAGTTCCGGTCCTACGACTCGTACCAGGAAGCGATGACCGACTACGCGAGCGTGCTCAAGAGCAACCCGCGCTATGCCTCGGTGATCAACACCTCGCACAACGCCGAAGGCTTCGCCCAGGGCATGCAGCGCGCCGGCTACGCGACCGACCCGAACTACGCGAAGAAACTCATGTCGATCATGCAGCGGATGGTTTAAGGGCTTGCACCACGGCGCGCGCGGTGCGCTTGGCAGCAAATCGGCGCAAAAGCGTGCTGAAGCATGCCGAAGCGAGCCGCCGTCACGCGCGACCGGCGCAACGTTCCGCGAGGCCTGAATTTTGGGGCCGGCTCGAAAAAAACGCCCGGCAAGAAATTTTTGCGCGCCCCCCTAAATTTTTGCCCGCCGTTGCCGCTAATCCAGGTGTTTGAGACGAGGGCGGTGGTTGCCGCCCGGTCGGCGCCGCGACTCGTGCCGCGCGCTGTGCAACTCCATGAATCATCGGCAGGCCCATGAATACCCTACAGTCGAATAGCCCGTCGGAAGGCGATGACGACGTCCCCGACTATGGTCGACGCAACCCGCTCGAAGTGGGTGTGCAGTTGCGCAATCTCGTCAACCGGGGCGATTTCCTGACTTTGCAGTACAAGGGCGGGCAACTCGTCACACGCATCCTCGACGTGAATCCGCGCGAGCGCACCTTCGTGTTCGACTGGGGCGCGCTGCCCGATCAGAACCGCGACGTGCTGCTCGCGACGAACTGTCATTTCCACGCGTCGCCCGAGGGCGTGCGCGTCGAGTTCAAGACCGGCACGCCGACGCGCACGGAGTTCGAGGGGCGGCCCGCGTTCGAGGCGGCGTTCCCCGAGGTGCTGTTCTACCTGCAGCGGCGCGAGTATTTCCGCGTCGACACGCCGGTGATGGAGCCGTGCGTATGCCGCGGCACCTTGCCGAGCGGCGAGCGCTTCACGTTCCAGGTGCATGATCTTTCGCTCGGCGGCCTTGGCCTGCGCACGACCGACGAACGCGCCGCCGAACTCGTCATGGGCGCGCATCTGCACGACGTCGAACTCGACTTGCGTGCCTATGGGCGCCTGAACGTGGAGTTGGGACTCGTCGGACTGCGCTTCGTCGATCAGCCCAACGGCGAGCGCCGCTATCACCTCGGTTTTCGCTTCGAAGCGCTGCCGGGTTCCGCCGAAAATTCGCTGCAGCGCTACATCACGCAGCTCGAAATGAAGCGGCGCGCACTTGCTCGTTCCTGATCCCCGTTCGATCAGCATATAGCCGGCGCCAGCCGGCTTTTTTACGTTTGCTTCTTTGCGTAGCGGCACTCAATTTCCGCGCCGTTCTGCCGATATACAGAGAGTTCACCAACGCGGACTTCGGTGCGCGATGACCGCTATTCAGGATGATGCATGTCGAACGCTATCTACAACATTGGTTTGAGCGGCCTGCAGGCAGCCCAGATGGGCATTGCCACGACGAGCCAGAACATCAGCAACCAGTCGACGCCCGGCTATAGCGTCGAGTCGGCGGTCTACTCGGAGACGAGCGGCCAGTACTCGAGCTCGGGGTACATCGGCGGCGGCGTGACCACGGCCACCGTGCAGCGCGCCTACAGCCAGTACCTGAGCACCGCGCTGAACAACGCGCAGTCGACCAACAGCTCGCTCACGGCGTCGTACACGCTCGCCACGCAGCTGAACAACCTGATCGGCAGCCCGACGGGCGGCATCGCGTCGGCCATCTCGGCGGTTTTCACCGGTTTCCAGAACGTCTCGAACAACGCATCGAGCGTCGCCACGCGTCAGACCGCGCTCAGCTCGGCCACGTCGCTGGCCGACCAGCTCAATCTCGCGGGCCAGCAATACGACTCGATCCGTCAGAGCGTGAACACCCAGCTCACGAACTCGGTCACGCAGATCAATACCTACTCGCAGCAGATCGCGCAGCTCAACACGCAGATCCAGGCCGCGAGCGCCTCGGGCCAGCCGCCCAACCAGTTGCTCGACCAGCGTGACCAGGCGGTCGCGAGCCTCGCGCAGCTCGTCGGCGTGCAGACCGTCTCGAACAGCAGCGGCTACAGCGTGTTTCTCTCGAACGGCCAGCCGCTGGTGGTCGGCAGCTCGAACTTCCAGCTGACCACGCAGACTTCGGCGAGCGATCCGACCGAACTGTCGGTGGCCTATCAGGGTCTCGGCACGGCCGCCAATGCCATCCAGATGCCGGACTCGGCACTCGCGGGCGGCACCGTCGGCGGTCTGCTGTCGTTTCGCAGCGGCACGCTCGATCCGGCCGAAGCCCAGCTCGGCGCGATTGCGACGAGCTTCGCGGCCCAGGTCAACGGCCAGAACTCGCTCGGTCTCACGCTGTCCGGCACGGCTGGCGGCGCGCTCTTCAGCGTCGGCAACTCGACCGTCTACGCGAACGCGAAGAACACCGGCGGCGCGGCGCTGACCGCCTCGATCACGAATCCCGCTTCGCCGCCGACTGACGACTACAAGCTCTCGTTCGACGGCTCCAACTACACGCTCACCGACACGACGACCAACCAGACGGTGCTGAGCGACCCGAATCTCGCGAACGTCGCGGCAGCGGGCAACCTCACGCTGACGCTGAACGGCTCGATGAACGCGGGCGACTCGTTCACGATCCAGCCGACGCGCGGCGCGCTCAACTCGTTCGCGGTCGCCACCAGCGACCCGAGCGCGATCGCAGCAGCCGCCCCGGTGCTGGTCTCGGCGGGTACCACGAACGCGGGCACGGCGACCGTGACCCAGGGCTCGGTCACCACCGGCTACGGCGTGCCGAACGGCACCAAGGTGGCGCTGACCTATACGGCGCCTTCGTCGGGCACGGTGGGCACGCTCTCGGGCTTCCCGCCCGACTCGACGGTGAGCGTCACGCTGCCGGGCGGCACGACGCCGACGGTCTACACGATCGATGCTTCGGGCAACCCGTCCTCGCCGATCCAGTACGACTCGACGACGGGCGCGACCTTCTCGATCACCAACACCGATCCGAACTCGCTCACCGGCGTGAGCTTCACGCTCACCGGCGCGCCGTCGAACAACGACACCTTCACGATCGCCTCGAACACGGGCGGCACGAGCGACGGCCGCAACGCGCTCGCGATGTCGAACCTCACGTCGAGCACGGCACTGGGCAACAACACGCTCACGACCAGCTACGCGAACTACGTGAACTCGGTCGGCAACACCGTGAACCAGCTGAAGGCATCGAGCACCTCGCAGACCTCGGTCGTCACGCAGCTCACCTCGCAGCAGCAGTCGGTGTCGGGCGTGAACCTCGACGAAGAAGCGGCGAACCTGCTCCAGTATCAACAGCTTTATCAAGCCAACAGCAAGGTGATCCAGACGGCGTCTTCGCTGTTCCAGACCCTGCTTGGCATCTTCCAGTGAGAGATTGAACGATGCGCATCGCGACCTCACAACTTTACGCGTCCAACGTCCAGACGATGGACGATCAGCAGTCGCAGCTCATGCAGCTCACCCAGCAGTTGTCGAGCGGCGTGGCGATTTCCACGGCAGCCGACAACCCGCTTGGCGCGGCCCAGGCCGTGCAGCTCTCGGCGACTGGCGCGACCCTCTCGCAGTACGCCTCGAACCAGAACACCGGACTCGCCACGCTGCAGCTCGAAGACACCACGCTGCAAAGCGTGGGCACGGTGCTGCAAAGCGTGAACCAGAAGCTGCAGGCAGCCACCAACGGCTCGCTCGACGACTCGGACCGCTCGGCGCTCGCGCAGGAACTCACGGGTCTGCGCAACCAGCTGATGACGCTCGCCAACACGACCGACGGCACCGGCAACTATCTGTTCGGCGGCTTCCAGGCGGGGGCTGCCCCGTTCTCGAACGCGCCGGGCGGCGGCGCCACCTATACGGGCGATGGCGGCCAGCGTCTCGTGCAGGTTTCCGGTTCGCGCCAGATCGCGGTGAGCGACAACGGCGCCAGCGTGTTCCAGAGCGTGCCGGCCATCGGCACCTCGCCGGTGCCGTATGGCTCGACCACGCCGCCCAACACGGGCACCGGCAACATCGGCGCCGTGACGGTGAGCGATCCGACCGACCCGAGCAACGCGGACACCTACAGCATCCAGTTCACGAGCGGCACGACCTATAACGTGGTCGACTCGACGACGGGCAACACGGTCGTCAACGGCGCGACCTACGCGGACGGCCAGCCGATCCAGCTGAGCACGGGCATGTCGGTGACGATCACGGGTGCGCCCGCAAGCGGCGACTCGTTCGGCGTCAGCTCGCCGACCAACGCGGGCACCGACGTGTTCCAGTCGATCTCGAACGCGATTGCCGCGCTCCAGTCGCCGGTCTCGGGCAGCACGGCCGGCCTCGCGAACCTGAACAACGCGATGGCCACCGCGCAGATCCAGATCGGCAACGCGCTCACCAACGTGACGACGACCCTGGCTTCGGTCGGCGGACGCGAGAGCGAGTTGAAGGCGCTGCAGACCGTCACCTCGACCAACCAGACGCAGAACACCAGCAATCTCGAGGATCTGACGAGCATCGACTACGTCTCGACGATCAGCCAGTACGAGCAGCTGCAGAACGCGCTGTCGGCAGCACAAAAGAGCTTCGTGCAGACCCAGGGCCTGTCGCTGTTCCAGTACATCAATCCGTAATGGACGACGGGGCGCGCGGCGCCCCGGTTGTTCACCGGATGCATCCCGCGAGGCGCCTCATGGCGCCTCGTTCTTTTTGTGCGGGGCTGGCTGGCGTCAGTGCGAAGGTGCAGGTACGAGTGCGGCCGCGACACGGCCCATCTGATCGATGCCCGAGTCGAAGAGGCGGGCGAAGTACGGGATCATGTTGGGCACCATCAGCTGGATCAGCAAGAGGCCCACGACCATCGTCACCGCGAAGCCGATCTGGAAGATACCGATCTGCGGTGCCGCGCGGTTCAGGATGCCGAGCGAGAGATTGGTGATGAGCAGCGCGATCACGACCGGCATCGCGAGCAGCAGGCCCGCTGCGAAGATCGTCGTGCCCCAGTTGGCGAGAATGCGCCAGCCGGAGGCGGCGAGGATGTTCGCGTCGATGGGCAGGGTCTGGAACGTGGCGATCAGTGCCGCGAGCATCTGCAGCTGGCCTTCGAGCGCGAGAAAGGTGAGCGTCGCGATTGCGTTGAGGAGGCTTGAGATCGCGAGCGAGTTGCCCGCCGCCTGTGGATCGAAGAACGACGCGAAGCCGATGCCCATGCTCAAGCCCATCACGTCGCCGGCGGCCGTCACGGCGGTGAACACGATCTGCATCGTGAAGCCGAGCGCGACGCCGATCAGCAGCTGGTTCACGATGATCCACACGCCAGTCGCGGAGAACACGGTGACCTGCGGCATCGCACCGAGCGTCGGCGCGACGATCAGCGTGATGAACGCGGCGAGTCCGATCTTCACGCGCTGGGGCACCGAGCGGTTGCTGAAGAACGGCGCGCTCGCGAACAGCGCGAGAATGCGCACGAACGGCCACAGGAATGCTGTGAGCCACGTGTTCAGCTGCGCGTAGGTGACCGAGAACATGGGAGAAGTCGAGCGCGCGGCGCGCCTAGCCGGCGACGAGCGGAATGCTCGTGAACATGTGGCGCATGTAGTCGAGGATCGTCGTGAGCATCCACGGGCCGGCGATCACGAGCGTGATCGCGATGGCGATCAGCTTCGGGATGAACGACAGCGTGCTTTCGTTGATCTGCGTGGCGGCCTGAAAGAGGCTCACGATCAGGCCGACCGCGAGCGACACGAGCAGGAGCGGCGACGCGAGCAGGAGGGCCACGTACATCGCCTGGTGGGCGAGGGTCATGACGGATTCGGGTGTCATCGCTGGCTCCGGCTCAGGTGAAGCTCTGCGCGAGCGAGCTGATCAGGAGCTGCCAGCCGTCCACCAGCACGAACAGCATCAGCTTGAAGGGCAGCGAGATCGTCGCGGGCGAGACCATCATCATACCCATCGACATCAGCACGCTCGCGACCACCATGTCGATGATCAGAAACGGAATGAAGACGGTGAAGCCGATCTGGAAACCGGTTTTCAGCTCGCTCGTGACGTAGGCGGGCACGAGCAGCGTGAGCGGCACGTCCTCGGGGCCTTGCATGGGCGCGGCGTGCGAGATGCGCGCGAAGAGGGCGAGATCGCTCTCGCGGGTCTGGCGCAGCATGAAGGTCTTGAACGGCGCCACGCCCTTGTTGAAGGCCTCGTCCATCGGCATGGTACCGGCGGCGAACGGCTTGTAGGCGTCGTTATATGACTTGTCCAGCACCGGCGACATCACGAAGAAGGTGAGAAAGAGCGCGAGTCCCACCAGCACCTGGTTGGGCGGCGTGGTGGTCGTGCCGATCGCCTGGCGCAACAACGAGAGCACGATGATGATGCGCGTGAAGCTCGTCATCATCAGCACCATCGCGGGCAGGAACGACAGCATCGTGAGCAGTAGCATCGTCTGCACGCTCAGCGAATAGGTCGTACCGCCGTTGGGGCCAGGACTCGTGTTGAAGGCGGGCAAGCCCGCGCTCTGCGCGTGCGCGAGATGCGGCACGGCGGCAAACAATGCGATGAACGCGAACGGCGCCGCGCTGCGCGCGAGGGCGCTCAGCACGACGGCGCTACGTGCGCGCGTCGCTGAGAAAAGGGAACTGCCTTGCATGATTACTGCGCTCCGCCGTCGTGACGCGTAAGACGTTTGCCGGCTTCGCTCTTCAGCGCGTCACGAAAACGCTGGGCGAAGCTGCCGGGCGGAGCGCCCGGCGTGGCCATGGCGGCGGTGCTGCCTTCGGACAGCGAGCCTGCCGGCATCGTATGGAGCAGGCGCACGTTGCCGGGCGCGGCTCCGAGTACGAGCCAGGTGTCGCCGACCTCGACGACCGCGACGCGCTCTTTGCCACCGAGCGACACACCGCCGATGGTTTTCACGAGCGCGCTGCGCTGCATGGGCTGCAAGCCGAGCCGGCGAGCGAGCCACGCACAGCCGAACACGAGTGCGAGCACGAAGACGAGGCCGAGCAGCGTTTGCAGCACCGCGCCGAAACCGAGCGAGGGGACCGCGCTGCCGGCGCCGGTGGCCGAGGCGAATTTCGCGGCCTCGTTGACCGCCTGCATGTCGGCGCCGTGCGCCGCGAGCGGGACGAGGAGGGCGAGGGGGAGTACGCACGCCGCCGCGCGCAACGTGGTCATGCGTACGCTGCGCGTAGCGGGCGTCGTGTTCATCGGTTCAGCTTCCGGATGCGCTCGGACGGCGTGATGATGTCGGTGAGACGAATGCCGAACTTGTCGTTCACGACGACCACTTCGCCCTGGGCGATGAGGCAGCCGTTCACGAGCACGTCCATCGGCTCGCCCGCGAGGCCGTCGAGTTCCACGACCGAGCCCTGCGCGAGTTGCAGCAGGTTGCGGATCGCGATCTTCGTGCGGCCGAGTTCGACGGTCATCTGGACGGGAATGTCCAGAATCATGTCGATGTCGTTGCGCGTCGTGCTCGGCTCGACCTTCGAGAGCGGCTGGAACACGCCAGCCGTCGTCGGCTCCGCGGTTTCGTTGCCGTTTTGCTCGGCGAGCGCGGCGGCCCAATCGTCCATTTCGTCAACGGACGCGGCGGCGTCCTCGACGCCTTGGACCGGCTCGTCTGCAGGCGTGCCGTTCAGCTCACTCATATCCACCTTCCTTCATCGTGTCCGCTGCGCTGATCATCTTCTGGACCCGCAACGCATATTGACCATTGAAAATTCCGTAACCGCATTCCATCACCGGCACACCGTCCACCTTCGCGACGATGTGTTCGGGGACGTTCAGCGGCAGCACGTCGCCTTTCCTCATATTGAGGATCTGCTCGAACGTGACCGGGATCTGCGCGAGATCGGCGGTCAGCTCGACTTCCGCGGCCTGCACCTGCTGCGAGAGCACGCGCACCCAGCGGCGGTCCACGTCGAGCGCTTCGCCCTGGATCGGCGAGGCGAGCACGTCGCGGATCGGCTCGATCATCGAGTACGGCATGCAGATGTGCAGCGTGCCGCCCGTCGTGCCGAATTCGATCGAGAACTGCGTGACGATCACGATCTCGTTGGGGGTGGCAACGTTTGCGAACTGCGTGTGCATTTCGGAGCGCACGAATTCGAACGACAACGGCCGCACGCTTTTCCACGCGCTCGTGTAGTGCTCGAACACGAGATTGAGCAGCTTCGAGATGATGCGCTGCTCGGTCTGCGTGAAATCGCGACCCTCGACGCGGGTGTGAAAGCGCCCGTCGCCGCCAAACAGGTTGTCGACCACGAAGAACACGAGGTTCGGATCGAACACGAACAGTGACGTGCCGCGCAGCGGCTTCACGTGCACCAGGTTCAGGTTGGTCGGGATCGGCAGATTGCGCGTGAATTCGCTGTACTTCTGCACCCGCACGGGGCCCACCGAAATTTCGGCGGTGCGCCGCATGAAATTGAAAATACCGACCCGCATGAGACGCGCGAAACGCTCATTGATGATCTCGAGGCCGGGCATCCGGCCGCGGACGATCCGCTCCTGGGTCGCGATGTTGTAGGGTCGCACGCCCTTGTGGTCGGACTGACTGGAATCCTGGTCAGTCTCGCCCGTGACGCCTTTGAGGAGGGCATCGACCTCCTCCTGCGACATGAACTCGTCGTGGCCCATGCTCATGATGAGTAGGTCTCCCCGCCTCGGTGGGCGTTGTGCGCCCGCGTGCCTGCGTTCATGGACAACTCGCTCACTGCACGACGAATTCGGTGAACAGCACGTCTTCGACGCGCGCCGGCGGCATGTTCGGCTCGGTCGGCTGGCTGATCAGCACGGCGAGTTCGGTCGCCAGTGCGCGCTTGCCTTCGAGCGGCGCGAGGTCGCCCGGGTGCTTGTTCGACAACGCGAGCAGCACGCGGCTGCGGATCTCGGGCATGTGCTGCGCGAGGCGGTCCTGGGTGGCCTGATCGGCAAGCTTGAGCGTGAGGCCGATGCGCAGGAAGTGCGCGTCGCCCTCATCGGACTGCAGGTTGACGGTCATCGGCTCCAGCGCGAAGAACACCGGTACCGAGGGCGCCGGTGCGGCGGCCGGGGCGGAGGACGGCATGGAGGGACGATGGTCCATGAAGAACCAGGTCGCGCCTGCGGCGGCCCCTGCGGCGATCAGCGCGATCAGCCCGATGAGGATGAGCCGCTTGATCGGACCCGGGTTCGCGGGCTGTGCTGCTTGTTGTTGAGCTGTCGTGGTCGCCATGTCGGTCAGGAGCGTGCGTGTGCGTAAGTGCCGGTAGCTTGCATTGTTCTGGCTTTTCGCTTGCAGCGATGGGAGGAATAGAAGGGGGATTTCAGGCTATCTCGCCGTTTTGTCGTGTGCAGGCGGGACGGGGCGCACTGGTGCGGCGATACGGCAGGGCGAAGACGACGCAGCGCGCGTCGTCTTCGGCCCTTATCGAGCGGCAATCGAACGGGAATCGGGCGGGTTTCAGGCGAACGTGTCGATGAGTCCGACGCTGCGCGTGGTGGTGCTCGCCTGGGCGAGCGCCGCACTCGCGCTGGGGTCGTCCGCACTGCCGTCGTCGCTGCCCGAGCTCGCGCTGCGGGTCCCCGAGCCGTTGCCGTTGCCTTGCTGGTTCTGCTGCTGCGCCTGGCGCGAGAAGCCGTCGCTCACGCTCGCGCTGCCCAGACCGATGCCGTTCTGCTCCATCGCTTCGCGCAGCTTCGGCAACGCGGCCTCGACCGCTTCGCGCACCTGCGGATGCTGCGAGACGAACAGCGCGTGCGCGTGGTTGTCGGAGACCTGCAGCACGACCTGCAACGGGCCGAGATCCTTCGGGTTGAGCGTGAGTTCGGCGCTTTGCTGATGGGCGTTCGACAGGAACACGACCTTCTGGCTGAGCGCGTCTTCCCAGTCGCCGGTGCCGACCTGCGGCGCGAGCGCGCTCTGGTTCGCCGCACTGGCCGCGGCCTGGTTGGGCGCCTGCGCGACCTGGGCCTGCGCGGCGGCCGCTGCGGCCGCCGCCTGGGTCGCGGCGAGGTTCACGCTCGCTTCGTCGGTCACGCTCGACTGCGCTGCCGCTGCGCCTTGCGGCGCGTTCATCGCGGCGGCGGCGAGCGTTTCGGCGGCGTTTTTGTTGCCGGCGTCCGTGGCGAGCGCGGCGGTGCCGGTGCCCTTGTCGGTGGCCGTTTCGGACGTGAGCGTCTTGCTGGTCGAGAGCGACGCGCTCGAGGCGAAATTCTTCGCGGCGCTGTGCAGCGCATTGCCGGCGCCCGCGACGAGGTTCGCGCCGCTGGTCGCGCCGCCGGTCACCATCGAGGCCGCGCCACGGCTGCCCGTGAGGCCCGCGAGCGCCGCTTGCAGCGCCTCGCGCACCGACTTCGGATCGGCGGTGCCCGTGGCCGCGCTGGCGTCGCCGGTATCGGTGCCCGCACCTTGCGCGTTGCTCGCTGCTGCCGCCGCCGCGATGCTCGCGAGCGTGGCGTCGCTCGGCGTGCCGCTTTGCGTGCCGTCCTGTGCCGCGCCCACCTGGGCTTGAGCCTGCGCCTGCGCTTGCGCGGCGGCGGCCGCTGCTGCGGCTTGCGCACCGGCGGCCGCGCCTGCGGCATCGGTCTGCTGCTGTTGCTCATGCGCGTGGGCGTGCGTGCGCTGGCCATTGCTGGTCTGCTGCGTGCTGCCCGACTGGCCGCTCGACGACGCGCCGCTGCTCGAACTCGTCTGGTTCGTGGGCGGGGTCGAAGCGGGCGAGCTTTGACTCGTCTGGGTGGGCGCCTGCTGCTGTTGCTGCTGCTGCGTGCTCACCGGCGTCGTCGATGCGCTCGACGAGGCGCTGCTCTGGCGATTGGCGAACATGCTGTTGTTCGCCTGGGCGTTCTGCGCATCGATGCTTTGCTGCAGCGTCTGTGCGAACGCCTGGCCGGACTGGTTCGCCGCCGATGCACTCGAGCTGCTCGTCGACGCATCGCTGCCGAGCGAACCGGCCACCGAACTGAGGAGAGAAAGAAGCGACATCGTGTATCTCGCGAAAAGAATCCGGGTTAGGTCGCGCTGCGCATGCGCAGGACGCGCGCGGCGTTCTCGTCGGCGTCGCGCTGCTCGCGGCGGGCCTGCACGCGCTCGGCGGCGGCCTCGTGGCGATCCTGCAGCACTTCGTAAGAGCCGAGCTTCTGCCGCGTGCGCTGCCATTCGGGCTTGGCGGCCTCGACGCGGGCGCTCGCCTGGTCGAGCAGGTTGCGCTGGGTCTGGATGGCGGCATCGAGCGTGTCGATGAACGCCTGGAAGTTGCGCACGTTGCCGGCGGCCATGCCGAGCTTCGCCGATTCGGTGAAGCGCGCATGGTACTCGTCACGGTAGGTGATGAGCGACTGCAACTGCGTTTCGACTTCGGTGCGTTCGCGCTGCACACGGCCGAGGCGCTGCGCGGCTGCATCGACATCGTCTTGCGCGAGGCCGATCAGGGTCTGCAGCGGAGTTTGACGGCTCATGTTCAGCCTCCAAGAAGTTCACCGAGCCGCTGAAGGCTCGATTCATAGGTCGCGCTTTCGCGAAAGCCCTGTTGCAGGAACGCTTCGATGCGCGGATACAGGGCGATCGCGCGGTCGAGCACTGCATCGCGCCCGCTCACGTAAGCACCGACGTTGATGAGGTCGCGGTTGCGCTGATAGCGCGACAGCATTTGCTTGAACTGGCGCGTGCGGTCGAGGTGCGTGTCGTCGATCAGCGCGGTCATCGCGCGGCTGATCGAGGCTTCGATATCGATGGCCGGATAGTGGCCCGCTTCGGCGAGCACGCGCGAGAGCACGACGTGGCCGTCGAGAATCGCGCGCGCCGAGTCGGCGATCGGATCCTGCTGGTCGTCGCCTTCGGTGAGCACGGTGTAGAACGCCGTGATCGAGCCGCCGCCTTCGGGGCCGTTGCCGGTGCGCTCGACGAGCGCGGGCAGCTTGGCGAACACCGACGGCGGATAGCCCTTGGTCGCGGGCGGCTCGCCGATCGCGAGCGCGATTTCGCGCTGCGCCATCGCATAACGGGTGAGCGAATCCATCAGCAGCAGCACGTGCTTGCCCTGGTCGCGGAAATATTCGGCGAGCGAAGTCGTGTAGGCGGCCGCCTGCATGCGCAGGAGCGGCGAGACGTCGGCGGGAGCCGCCACCACGACCGAGCGCGCGAGGCCTTCCTCGCCGAGGATCTGCTCGATGAACTCCTTCACTTCGCGGCCGCGCTCGCCGATCAGACCGATCACGATCACCTCGGCGCTGGTGGCGCGCGCCATCGTGCCGAGCAGCACCGACTTGCCGACGCCCGAGCCCGCGAACAGGCCCATGCGCTGGCCGCGTCCGACGGTGAGCAGCGCGTTGATCGCGCGCACGCCGACGTCGAGCACATGATGAATCGGCTCGCGGTGGAGCGGGTTGATGACGGGCGCGGTGAGCGGCGCGTCGACGTCGGTATTGAGCGGCCCGCGGCCGTCGAGCGGGCGGCCCGAGGCGTCGACCACGCGGCCGAGCATGCCCCAGCCCACCGGCAGGCGCTTGGCGCCGGCCATCGGATCGGCGACGGGCGCGGTTTCGAGCGGCCACACGCGCGAGCCTGGCAGCAGGCCCGAGACTTCGGTGGTCGGCATGAGAAACAGCTTGTCGCCCGAGAAGCCGACCACTTCGGCTTCGGCCATCGCCAGCGTGCTGCCGCGCGGCAGCTCGATCATCACTTCGGCGCCGACCGACAGGCGCAGGCCGACCGCCTCGAGCACGAGACCGGCCGCCCGCGTGAGGCGTCCGCACGCGCGCAGCGGCAGCGCGCGGGCATTGCGCGCACGCACGCCGTCGAGGCGAGCGCGCCACATGCGCAGATGCGGATTGTCGCGATCGATGGGTTTTCTTGGCGGGGCCGGTTCGGGCGCAGGCGGTTCCGGGGCGGCCGGCTCAGGTGCGGCCGGCTCAGGCGCAGCCGGCTCGGGCGCGGCTTCCTGCGCCGGTTCCGGATCGTTGCGCGCTTCACGCAGTACGGCATCCATCGCGTCGAGCGCTTCGCGGTGCGCGTCGATGCCGAACGGCATCAAGGGCGGCGGCGCTTCGAGCGGCTCCAGCGGCGGCGGCAGCATGCCGGGACCAAACGACGCGAGCGCGAGTTCCCGCTCGAGCGCCGTGAGGCCTTCGGTGTGGATCGTGCCGCCGTGCGGAGGGTTCATCATTACCGTCCCCACGTCCTCGGCTTGCCGAGCGCGGCGCTCACGCGCTCCCAGCGCGTGGCGATGCCGGCGTCGACTTCACCGCTCGCGGCCGTGGCGCGGCAGCCGCCGCGTTCGAGCGAGGAATCGCTGCGCACAGTCCAGCCGCGGTTTTGCAGTTCTTCCAGCAGATAGGCCTCGACGACGGGCACATCGGCCGGACTCACGACGAGCATCGGCGAGCCCGCCAGCGCGGGCTCGGCGGCCAGCACCTCGCGCGCGGCGGCGATCAGCGCGGTCGGATCGTGCTGGACGTGCTGGCGCACGACCTGCTGGGCGACGTCGAGCGCGAGTTCGACGAGCGAATCGGCGATGCCTTCCTCGACGCTTTGGAGCGCCACCGCGAAGCGCTCGGCCAGGGCCGCGAGCTGCGCAGCCTGCGCGCGCGCCTCGGCGAGACCTTGCTCGAAGCCCTGCGCGCGGCCTTGTTCGTAGCCGGCCTGATAACCGAGCGCCTGGCCCGCGACGTGGCCCGACGCGACGCCTTCGGCGCGCGCGGCCTCTCGCAGACGCTGCAGCTCGGCCTGGAACGCGGCTTCCTCGTCGGGATCCGGCGGCGGCGGAGGCGGGGGCGGCGGATCGAACGAGGCCATCTCCCAGCGTTGATACGCCGAGAGTGCCTCGCGCGGGCGCTTCTCGTCAGACATACGCGTCTTCTGCCTTGCCGCCGATCACAATCTGGCCACCCTCGGCCAGGTTGCGCACGATCTGCAGGATGCGGCGCTGCTGCTGCTCGACTTCCGACACGCGCACCGGACCGCGTGCGTCGAGATCTTCGGCGAGCAGCTCGGCTGCGCGTTGCGACATGTTCGAGAGGAACTTCTGGCGCAGCGCGGGCGGTGCGCCCTTGAGCGAGATGATGAGCGCTTCGGACTCGACTTCCTTGAGCAGCAACTGGATCGCGCGGTCTTCGAGGTCGAGCAGGTTGTCGAACACGAACATCTGGTCGATGATCTTCTGCGCGAGTTCGGCGTCGTACTGGCGCACGTTCTCGAGCACCGACTCTTCGTGGTTGCTCGACATGAAGTTGAGAATTTCGGCCGCCGTGCGGATGCCGCCCATCGGGCTTCTCTTCAGATTGTCGCTGCCCGAGAGCAGGCCCGTGAGCACGTCGTCGAGTTCGCGCAGCGCGGCCGGCTGGATGCCGTCGAGCGTCGCGATCCGCAGCACGACGTCGTTGCGCAGGCGGTCAGTGAAGCACGCGACGATCTCGGAAGCCTGATCGCGGTCGAGGTGAACGAGGATCGTGGCGATGATCTGCGGGTGCTCGTTCTTGATGAGTTCCGCGACCGAGCTCGAATCCATCCACTTGAGCCCTTCGATACCGCTCGTGTCGCTGCCCTGCAGGATGCGGTCGATGATCGCGCCGGCCTTGTCTTCGCCGAGCGCCTTGTTGAGCACGTTGCGGATGTAGTCGCTCGAGTCGAGCGAGAGCGCGGTGTGCTGCTCGGCTTCCTTCACGAACTCGGCGAGCACTTCCTCGATCTGCTCGCGCGTGACGTTCTTGAGCGCCGCCATGGCGACACCGATCTTCTGCACTTCGCGCGGGCCGAGGAAGCGAAAGACCTGCGAGGCCTCTTCTTCGCCAAGCGACATCAGCAGCAGCGCGCTGCGGGTTACGCCTTCAGTGTTCATCGTTCACCCAGCTCTTGACGACAGTCGCGACGATCTTCGGATCCTGGCGCGCGATGCTGCGCGCGTATTCCAGATTGCGCTCGTACTTCTGTTTCTCGGTCTCGAAGGAGAGGAGGGCGTTGGCGCCTTCGTCGTCTTCGTCCTTGTCGGCCGAACCGGACATCGGCAGGCCGTCGAGCAGCATCGGCTCGCCCGGGCTCGCGAGCACCGCGACCGGCTCCGGCGGCGGGAACGCGCGGCGCAGCGCCGGCTTCACCATCGCGAAGTAGAGGAACAGCGCGACTGCTGCGATGCCGAGCCACGTCGCGGCCTGCTTGGCGAGCGCGACGATGTCGGGCTGGCGCCACCACGGCAGGTTCGCGTTCGGATCGACGGCCGTCTGGAACGCGGCGTTCACCACGTTCACCGAGTCGCCGCGCCGCTCGTCGTAGCCCATCGCGTCCTTCACGAGCTGCTGCACCTGGGCGAGCTTGTCGGCGGTCATCGGCTGCATGCTCGCGTGGCCCTTCGCGTCCACCTGCGACTGATAGTTGACGATCACCGCGACCGACAGGCGCTTGATGTCGCCCGGCGCCTGCTGGAAGTGGCGCACCGTCTTGTCGAGTTCGTAGTTGGTCGTCGTGTCCTTGCGGTCGCTCACCGGCGTCGCGGCCGGGGCGCCCGGCTGGCCGTTGGGCCCGACGACCGGCGCCGAGGCCGGCTGCGGCGGCTGGTTCGAGAGCGCGCCCGGCACGCCCGAGGCGCCGCCCTGCGACAGCTCGGTGGCCGTGCTCTGCTGCTGGCTGCGGATCGACGACTGCTGCGGATTGGCGTTCGGACCGTACGTTTCAGCGGTCTGTTCGAGCTTGGAGAAATCGACGTCGGCGCTCACCTGAGCGCGTGCGTTGCCCGAGCCGAACAGCGGCGCGAGGATCGCGTCGATGCGCGCCTGGGTGTCGTGCTCGATCTGGCGCACGTACTTGAGCTGCGACGCGTCGAGCCCGGCGCTCGTGCTCGATTGCGTGAGCAGGTTGCCGTCCTGGTCGACCACAGTGACGTTGCGCACCGTCAAATCCGGCACCGCCGACGACACCATGTGGGTGATCGCGGCGACCTGGCCGTCGTCGAGCATGCGGCCCGGATACAGATTGACGAGCACGGAGGCCGTCGGCGCTTCGCGATCGCGCACGAACACCGAAGGCTTCGGGATCGCGAGGTGCACGCGCGCCGACTTGACCGTGGCGATCGACTGGATGGTCTGTTCGAGTTCGCCTTCGAGGGCGCGCTGGTAGTTGACCTGCTCGGCGAACTGGCTGATGCCGAACTTCTGGTTGTCCATCAGCTCGAAGCCGACCGAGCCGTTCTTCGGCAGCCCCTGCGACGCGAGGCGCAGGCGCAGATCGTTGACCTGCTCGGAGGGCACGAGAATCGCGCCGCCCGAGTCGGAGAGCTTGTAGGGTACGTTGGCCGCCTGCAGCGCGGTGACGATCGCGCCGCCGTCGCGGTCCGAGAGATTGCTGTAGAGCACCTTGTAGTCGGGCGCGCGCGACCAGAGCACGAGCGCCGCCACGACGGCGATGAGCACCGCGACAGCGAAAATCAGCGGGGCGCGCGGGTTGCCGCGCATCTGGCGCAATGACTGCAGCGAGCCAAGGCGCTGCGCGAAGCCGCCGCCGAGGTCATCCGCGGCGCCGCTCGCGCCTGCGCCGGGCGCGCCTGGGGCAGCGGCGCCAGCGGTGGCGAGCCCCATGCGGGCGTCGGGGTTGATCAGCGAGTTGGCAGACGAATCCATGCGTCGGGGTTCTCCGGGTGTCCATCGGGTCTCTGCGCGCGCCACTTCGGCGCACCGCTCGCGCCATCAGCAGAGCGCTTTCGCGGGCTCCTTCAGAGGAGCGCAACACGAAGGCGCACCGGGCGCGGTATCGTTTGCGGCGCAGCGCGGGTCAGGCATGGCGCGGCGGCAGAGACTTTCACGCTAGGGATTATCCGGGGTGACTGGCAAGCCGATTGCTCGAATAGAGCGGTTTTCTCCCCCCAGTTTCGGCGCTCGTCCAAATGGTGCGCTGCTATGCTCCCTCCCAGTCTCGGCGCTCTTCGTCTTGCTGCGCGCCAGACCCGCATGTCGCGCACATTTCTACCCGTGGAGCATTCAATGACAGTGCCAGTGAACCCGATCGGCTCAGCCCTTTCGCAGATCCAGTCGATGGCGCAAGCGGCCGGCGGCGCCGCTGCGGCCGACGACAGTTCCGGCGCCGCGAGCGCGGGCACGTTCGGCGCGGCACTCAAGGCCTCGCTCGACAAGATCAGCGACGACCAGAAGAGCTCGCTCAACGAGGCGCATGCGTTCGAACTGGGCGCGAACAACGTTTCGCTCAACGATGTGATGGTCGACATGCAGAAGGCCAACGTCGGCTTCCAGTTCGGCCTGCAGGTGCGCAACAAGCTGGTCGCCGCCTACAACGACATCATGCAGATATCGGTTTGATCAGCCCTTCTTGCTCACACGCTAAAGCTTCTCCCGCGTCCAACCGATAACCGGATAGATGGCACACGGGCGTGCTGAAGTTCGCCGCCCGCCGGGCCTTACCGCATTCACAGACGCACGAAACAAGGAGAAGCGCCGATGTTTTCCCCTGGACAAGCTGGAGCCAATGCCTACGCACGCGTGGGCGTTGAAACCGGGGTGATGAGCGCGAGTCCGCATCGCCTGATCGCGATGCTCTACCAGGGCGCGCGTCTCGCGATTGCCCAGGCGCGCATGCATCTGCAGCAGGGCAGCGTCGGGCCGCGTTGCGAAGCGGTGAGCAAGGCGATCCAGATTGTCGAAAGCGGGCTTCAACAGTCGCTGAATCTAGAAGTGGGTGGCGAGATCGCGGAGCGTCTGAACACGCTCTACGGCTACATCACGCGGCGTCTGCTGGAAGCCAATGTCACACAGAGCGAGCCGATGCTGGTCGAAGTCGATGGCCTGCTTGCCACGCTCGAGGAAGCCTGGTTGGGGATTGCCCCGGAGATCGCGCGGACGGCGGGACAACCGCCTGCCGCGTCAACAATGAGATGAGTTCGAAAGCAGATTACTTCGCCCGCTACGAAGCGATCGCGGCAATTTCCGGCCAGATGTTGACTGCGGCCCAGAGGGCTCTCTGGAGCGAGCTGATCGACTTGCAGGAGGAATATCGCCAGCTGGTCGATTTGCTCAAGCACGCGGAAGGCGTGGTGCGCCTGTCCGATGCCGAGCGCGCCCGCAAGTATGAACTGATACGCCAGATACTCGCCGACGACGCGGCCATCCGCGACCTCGCGAGTCCCCGCATGGCGAGGCTCTCCGCGCTCTTTTCGGGCGCGGCGCAGCCGGCGCGGGTATTGCAGGAAATCTACGGCGCGCGCTGAACGCGTGTGCCGCTCCCCTCACCTTTGACGGCAGCCCGCGGCCGTTGTACGGACGCGCGGCTGTAGAGAGCGCATGAACGGAATCGACTCGGCAATCGCCGCTGCGCTGGTTGCGAACCGCGTCGAGAGCCTGACGCCGGTGGGCCCGCGCCCGAGCACGGGCGCCACCCAGGCCGGCGTATCCGCGCTCGCGACCGGCAGCACCGCGCTGCCGGCGACCCCGGCCAGCACTTCCCCCCCTTCTTCGACCGAGACCGTGTTGTCCGCCGTGGCGCTCACGCTCGATGCGATCGTGCGCTCGGGCGGCGAGGCGACGGCCGCCGTCGTCGGCCAGGCGCCGGTCTGGAGCAATCCGCCCGACGCGTCGTCGCAGGCGGGCGCGGCGCTCGCCGAGCTGGCGGCCGAACTGCTCGATCCGACCTTGCTCGGCCTGCTCGACGAGGGCGCGGGAGCCGACGCGGCTGCGGCCATGGCCCAGGGCGCGGGCGGCCGGCTGCCGGCCGGCGCGACCGGTGCGGCCGGTGCTGCGGGCGATCTGGACGACGCGGACGACACCCCCGACGCGGCCGCGAGCGGCACCACGGGCACGGCGCAAACGGCCGCCACCACGGCCGCCGCGAGCGCGCAAAACGGCCCGGTCGCGCAGCTTGCCGCCGCGCTGCAGCGTACCGTCGCGGACAGCGGCCTGTTCTACGAATCGCATCTCGCGCAGTGGCTTGCCGGACAACGCACCCCCGCGGCGCTTGCGGACGAGCCGCAAAACCGGCTCGTGCAGACGGCCGCGCAATTGCCGCTCGACTGGGCCCAGGGCGATGTCGAGGACGTGCTGTGGTCGCCGGTGGGCGGCGGCGCGCACGACACGCCCGGTGCGCAGCAAAACGATGCAGCCAGCGCGCAGCGCGCGAACACCGGCCGCACGCCAATGGGCGCGCCCGACCACTTCGCCGATGTCGATGTGCTGTTCGACTCGCCCACCGCGAGCACCCTCTCGACGCGTGCGGGCGAGACGGCCCAGGAGGGCGCCTCGCCGCAGCCGGGCGCGGCCACCGTCCATCCGGCCGTGATTCCACTCGTGCGCCAGCAGCTCGACCTGCTCGCGACCGGTGAGTTTCGCTGGACCGGCGAGGCCTGGCCGGGCGCGCGTTTCGACTGGAGCATCCAGCAAGAACGCGACGACCCCCGGCGCAGCCGGGGTCTCGCCGACCCCGCCGAAGGCGCGTGGCGCACGCGTGTCACGTTGTCGCTGCGCTCGCTGGGCACCGTCGATGCGGAACTCTCGCTGACCGGCTCGACCCTCACCGTGCGCGTGCAGGCGAGCCCGGGCGGCGCGGCGCGTCTCGCGGGCAACAGCGAGGCGCTGCGCGGGCGCCTCGAAGCGGCCGGGCTCGAACTGGCCGGCCTGTCGATCCGCGAGATCGGTGGCGGAACGCCGCAGGGCACGGGTGCCGCTGAAGCAGCGGGCGCCTGGGCGCGCGCCGCCGCCCAGCAGGCGACACCATCGACACAAGCACCGCAAGCCGCGGGCGAGAGCGGCAATCCGCGCGATCCGGCGGCAAACCGCACGCCGGGCAAGACGCCCGCCGGCGCGCAGGCGACGGACGCCGCGCCGTCACCGTCCGCGCCGCGCTCGAACGCGGCCGCAACGACCACGGCCTTCGACTGGGAACTGGAATGAGCCGCATGCAACGTCGGAGCGCGGCCGCGCTCGTCTACGATCCCGCCGACGACGGCAGCCAGGCCGGCAGCGCGCCGCGCGTGGTCGCGAAGGGCTACGGCCTCGTCGCCGACATGATCGTGCAGCGCGCGAAGGAAGCGGGCCTCTACGTGCACGAGGCGCCCGAAATGGTCTCGCTGCTGATGCAGGTCGATCTCGATTCGCGCATTCCGCCCAAGCTCTATCAAGCGGTCGCGGAACTGCTCGCGTGGCTGCACCGGCTGGAGACCGATCCGGCGCCGGCCGTGGCCGCGAGCGATGACCCCGCCAATCGCGCCAACCCGGCGGCCAACCCGGCGGCCCACCCCGCGCTCACCGACGCAACATCGCCCGGATCAGCAGACTGACGCGGCGCCCATAGGGCGGCGCGATCAGATGGCGGCCGTTCAGGCGCGCCTGTGTGAACACCGGCTTGAAGTGCGAGAACGTGACGAAGCCGGCGTAGCCGTGATACGCGCCCATCCCGCTCGCGCCGACACCGCCGAACGGCAGCCCCTCGCACGCCGCGTGCATCAGCGTCTCGTTGACCGCCATGCCGCCCGCAATCGTCTCTTGCGTCACGCGCTCGATCGCGCGGCGGTCTTCGTCGTAGAGATAGAGCGCCAGCGGGCGCGGCCGCGCGTTGATATACGCGATCGCCTCGTCGAGCGTGTCGTAGGGCACGAGCGGCAAGAGCGGGCCGAAGATCTCCTCGCGCATCAACGCGAGATGCGCGGGCGCGCCGGTCACGATGGTGGGGGCGAAGCGGCGCGCGGCGGCGTTGCCGTCGGCGAGCGGGTGCAGTTGCGCACCCGCGTCGAGCGCGGCATCGGCGAGCCGTTGCAGGCGCGTGTAGTGCTGCGCCGAAATGATCGAGGTGTAGTCCCGGTTGCGCGCGAAGTCGGGATAGAGCTGCGCCACGCGCGTGCGGGCCCGGGCGATGAACGCATCCTCGGTGCCGCGCGGCAGCAGCACGTAGTCGGGCGCGATGCAGGTCTGCCCGGCGTTGAGCGTCTTGCCCGTCATCAGGCTGTCGACAGCGTAGTCGAAACGCGCGTGCGTGCCGATGATGGCGGGCGACTTGCCGCCGAGTTCGAGCGTCACGGGCGTGAGGTTCGCGGCGGCGGCGCGCATCACTTCGTGGCCCACGCGCGTCGAACCGGTGAAGAGCAGGTGATCGAAGGGCAGCGCGGTGAACGCGGCGGCCACCGACGCATCGCCGTTCACCACGGCGACATGGTCGCGCGCGAATGCCTGCGCGATCAGCGTCTCGAACAGCGCGCCCGTGCGCGGCGCCAGCTCCGACATCTTGATGAGCGCGCGGTTGCCGGCGGCGAGCGCCCCGACGAGCGGGCCGGCGGCGAGCTGCAGCGGATAGTTCCACGGCGCGACGATGCCGATCACGCCGAGCGGCTGCGGCACCACCCGCGCACGCGCGGGCCACAGCCACTTGCCGGTGGCGCGGCGCTTCGGTTTCATCCAGCGCGCGCCGTGACGCAGCGCGACGTCGATCTCCTCCTTGACCGTGACGATCTCCGCGAGCAGCACTTCGGCGCGGGCGCGCTGGCCGAAGTCGGCGTTCATTGCCTCGGCGAACGCCTCGCGATGCTCCATCAGCAGCGCGCGCAGCGCCTTCAGATGACGCGCGCGCGCCTCCCACGGCGGGCTCGGCTCGCGCAGCCACGCGGCGCGCTGCACGTCGAGCAACTCATGGAGCGCGCTGGCTTCGGGCAGGTCCTGTTTCATCGATGGTCGTATCCGTTGTTGTTATGGCCGCGTGGAACGCAGGCTCACGCTCAGGCCGCAAAGGCGCGTTCGATCAGCGCGGCGTGATCGAGCGAGGCGGGCAGCGTGCCGAATACCCGGCCCGCGTCGCCTTGAGCGGGATCGAGCCGCGTCGCGATGAACGCGTCGGCGATGTCCGCGCTCGCCGTGCGCACGAACAGCAGCGCCTGGGCAATCAGCACGAGCTGTTGCGCGATGTGGCGCGCTGCGGCCTCGCGGGCCTCGTTCGAACCGTTGAGCAAGCCGGCGAGACGGTCGAGCGCCGCGCCCAGCACGGGATGGCCCTTGGCCTCCTCGCGCCACGCGACGAACAGCGCCTGCGCCGCATCGGCCTCGCGTTCGAGCGAACGCAGCACGTCGAGGCACATCACGTTGCCCGAGCCTTCCCAGATTGAGTTGACCGGCGCCTCGCGATAAAACCGCGCCATCGGCGCTTCCTCGACGTAGCCGTTGCCGCCCCAGACCTCCATCGCCTCGCCCGTGAACGCGAGCGCGCGCTTGCAGACCCAGAACTTCGCGGCGGGCGTGACGATGCGCCGCCACGCGCGCTCGAGCGGCGACGCATCGGTTTCGCCGGCGCGCTCGAACGCCTCGGCGAGGCGCATGAACAACAGCGTCGCCGCTTCCGATTCGAGCGCGAGATCGGCGAGCACGTTGCGCATCAGCGGCTGCTCGACGAGCCGCCGCCCGAACGCGCTGCGATGACGCGCGTGGTGGATCGCCTGCACGAGCGCCGCACGCATGAGCGCCGCGCTGCCGATCACGCAGTCGAGCCGCGTGTAGTTCGCCATTTCGATGATGGTCGGCACGCCGCGCCCCTCGTCGCCGATCATCACGCCCCAGGCTTCGAAGAACTCGACCTCGCTGCTTGCGTTCGAGCGGTTGCCGAGCTTGTGCTTCAGGCGTTGCACGTGGACTGCGTTCTTGCTGCCGTCGGGGCAAAAGCGCGGCACGAAGAAGCACGACAGGCCCGCGTGCTCGCCGGTGCGCGCGAGCACCAGATGCGCGTCGCATTGCGGCGCCGAAAAGAACCACTTGTGGCCGGTGATCCGGTAGGCCGCGCCGCGCCCCGTCGCCGCGCCGTCGGGGCGCGCCTCGCTCTGGTTGCTGCGCACGTCCGAGCCGCCTTGCTTCTCGGTCATGCCCATGCCGATCATCATCGAGCGCTTTTGCCACCACGGCAGATCGCGCGGATCGTGCTCACGCGCGTACAGTTGCTCGCGCAACGACTCGAAGAGGGCCGGCTCCTGCTGCAGCACGGGAATGCTCGCGAAGGTCATGGTGAGCGGGCAGAGCGACCCCGACTCGAGTTGCGCGTGGAGGAAGTAGCCCGCGCAACGCGCGGCCATCGCACCGGCGCGCGGCTCGGCGAACGGCAGCGCCTGCAGCCGTTCGGCGCGCAGCAGCGCGAGCAGGCGATGCCATGCCGGATGGAATTCGAGCGCGTCGATGCGCTCGCCGCGCGGACTATGCGTGAACAACTCGGGCGTATGGCGATTGGCCAGCTCCGCGAGCGCGAGCACCTCGGGTGAGGTGAGTGCTGCGCCGTGGCGCTCGAGTGTCTCGCGCTGCCAGAGCGCGCCCGCGCGTTCGAGCGCTTCGGTGAGCACGCGATCGGTCGTGAACAGGTTGTAGTCCGCGAGCGGCGGGACCTGGTTGGTCACCTCGTGCGAGGTGCCCGGGCGGTGCGCTTGCATGCTGTCTCCATGAGCCGTGGGGCGGTGCCCCGGCCTTTTCGTTGGACCGTGCCGGATCGGTCCGGACGGCCTTTCATCATAGTAGGCGCCGCACGGCAGCGTTTAGAGGGAACGCTCTGCTGAATGCCGCGCGGCGCTCCCTACAATGCGCCAGAGCCGCCTGCCGAACCAGCATCACAATCACAACGGCGGCACGCGAGGAGACAGGATGGCGTACGACTACATCATCGTCGGTGCCGGCTCGGGCGGCTGCGCGCTCGCGGGACGGCTCGCCGAGCGCTGCCCCGACGCGAGCATCGCGCTCATCGAAGCGGGACCGCACACGGCGCGCAACCCGCTAGTCAACATGCCGATGGGGCTCGCCGCGCTGGTGCCGTTCCGCATGCGCAACAATTACGGCTTGCGCACCGTGCCCCAGCCGGGGCTCGTCGGGCGACGCGGCTACCAGCCACGCGGACGCGGGCTCGGCGGATCGAGCGCGATCAACGCCATGATCTACACGCGCGGCCACCCGCTCGACTACGACGAATGGGCAGCGCTCGGCTGCGCGGGCTGGGCGTGGCAGGACGTGCTGCCGTATTTCCGGCGCGCCGAGGACAACGCGCGCGGCGCCGACGCGTGGCACGGCGCGGGCGGCCCGCTCGGCGTCGCCGATCTGCGCGAGCGCAATCCGTTTGCCGGGCGCTTCGTGCGCGCGGCGCTCGAAGCCGGCTTTCGCGCCAACGACGACTTCAACGGCGCCGAACAGGAGGGCGTCGGCTTCTATCAAGTCACGCAGCGCGGCGGCGAGCGTTGCAGCGTGGCACGCGCCTATGTGTACGGCCGGCCGCGTCCGAATCTGCACGTGCTCGCCGACGCGCGCGTGCTACGCGTGACCTTCGAGGGACGGCGCGCGAGCGGCGTCGAACTCGCGCGCGGCGCGCGCATCGAGCGTCTCGCCGCGCGCGCCGAGGTGATCGTCGCGGCGGGCGCGTTCCATTCGCCGCAACTGCTGATGTGTTCCGGTATCGGTCCGGCGGAGTCGTTGCAGGCGCTCGGACTGCCTGTGCTCCACGATGCCCCCGAAGTCGGCCGCAATCTGCGTGACCACCTCGACTTCACGTTCAACCGGCGCGTCGCGTCGAGCGTGCCGGTCGGCTATTCGCTGCGCGGCTTCGCGAAGATGGCGGCGGGCTTCATCGACTACGCGCGGCGCCGCGACGGCATGCTGACCAGCAACATCGCCGAGGCGGGCGGCTTTCTCAAGAGCCATCCCGGGCTCGACCGGCCGGACCTGCAACTGCACTTTTGCACCGCGTTCGTCGACCATCACAGCCGGCGCCAGCACTGGGGGCACGGCTACGCGCTGCACGTGTGCGTGCTGCGTCCCGCGAGCCGCGGCACCGTGACGCTCGCGAGCCCCGATGCGCGCGTCGCGCCGCTGATCGATCCGCGTTTTCTCTCGGAGAGCGCCGATCTCGATCTGCTCGCCACGGGCGCGCGCATGGCGCGACGCATCCTCGATGCACCCTCGCTCGCCGAGGCGGGCGGCCGCGATCTCTATCCGCTTCAAGCCCACGATGACGAAGCGTTGCGCGCGGCGATCGCCCGGCATGCGGACACGATCTATCACCCGGTCGGAACCTGCCGCATGGGCAGCGACGCGCGCGCGGTCGTCGATGCGCAATTGCGCGTGCGCGGTGTGACCGGCTTGCGCGTCGTCGATGCCTCGGTGATGCCGACGCTCGTCGGCGGCAATACGAACGCGCCGAGCGTGATGATTGGCGAGCGCGCGGCCGATTTCATCGTTGCCGCGCGGTAAGCGCTCTGACCGCTTGACCTGCTCGGGCGGACGCCGCTCAAGCCGCCCGACTCACGCGCGCCGGTTCTTTTCCGGCGCGAGCACGAAGTCACCGCCCCCGCCGCTCATCGCTTCGCGCGCGACCTGCAGCCAGGCGCGCGCCGCGTGCGACAGATAGCCGTTGCGGCGCCAGCCGATCGCCATGTCCCAGCGAATCTGCGGCGCCGCGACGGGCAGACAGGTGAAGCGCGCGGCATCGAGCCGGCGGCAGTAGGGCGCGGGCAACAGCGCGATGCCGAGCCCGGCCAGCACCAGCGACGCCATGAAGTCCCAATGACCGCTGCGGCTCACGATGGTCGGCGTAAAACCGGCCGTGCGGCACGCGTTGAGCACGACGTCGTTGAGCGCGAGGCTCTCGCCGTAGAAGACGAACGGCTCGGCGGCCAGGTCGGCCAGCGCGACCTCGCCCAGACTGTCCCAGCGCGAGCCCTTGCGCGCGACCAGCCAGAGCACTTCATGCGAGATCGGCAGCACTTCGATCGTGTCGGGATCGACCGGTTCGAGCACGCCGCCCAGTTCGAGTTCTCCCGAGAGCAGCGCCGCCTCGATCACGCGCGAGCCCTGTTCGATCAGCTTGAGTTCGACCTTCGGGTAGCGCTGCCGGAAGGCCGCGATGGCGGGCGTGAAGAGCGAGCCGCCCATCGGCGGGATGCCGATGGTGAGCTCGCCGCGCCCGAGCGTGCCGAGATCGCGCAGCTCGGCCTGCAACTGCGCCTGCGCCGCGAGCACGTCCTGGCCGCGTTGGTACACGATGCGCCCGGCATCGGTGAGCACCATCTGGCGGCCGTCACGCAACAGGAGCGGCGAGCCGATCTCGTCTTCGAGCGCCTTCACCATCTTGCTGATGGTCGGCTGCGTGACGTGCATCTGCTCGGCCGCCACCGTGAAGCTCTGCTGGCGGACGACCTCGATGAAATAACGAAGGGCGCGCAGTTCCATCGTGATTCCAATATGGAATGAAAACGATGATTCTAAGTCATTATATTTATGTTGCACTGCACCCTATACTGACTTTCATCCGAAGTCAGCCAGGGTTTGCCATGACCACCATCGTACGTTCCTCATCGCTTGCGTCGATTGCGCGCTCCGCGGACGGTGTCGCGCGCGTCGGCCGGATTGCTGCCCAGTCGGCGCTGATCGCCGGGGTCTGGTTCGCCGCCGACCTCGTCGTGCGCAAGACTGCTCTGCCGGTGCCGGGCGGCGTCGTGGGCCTCGTGGCGCTGCTCGCGCTGCTGTTTTGCGGCGGCGTAGCGCCGCGCTGGGTGAAGGCGGGCGCGGACTGGCTGCTCTCCGACATGCTGCTGTTCTTCATTCCGGCCGCCGTCGCCGCGGTCCAGTACGGCGGCCTCTTTCGTGCCGATGGCTGGCGCCTCGCGCTGGTCGTGGTCGGCGGCACGCTGATGGTGATGGTCGCCGTCGCCTTCGCCGTCGAGCAGGCCGCGCGGCTCGAACGCCGTCTGGCACTGCGCCGCGTGCAGGCGCGCCGCCTCGCGCGGATCTGAACCTCTTCACGGAAAAAACCGTCATGAACACGTTCTACGCATCGCTGTTCGCCGACGACGCGTCGCGCCTGATCGCCGCCGGCTGCTTCGTTGTGACGGTCGCGCTCTACTTCGCGTCGAAGGCGCTATATGCGCGCTTCAGGTCGCCGTGGCTCACGCCGCTCATCGCCGTGCCGGCGGTGCTCGGCGCGATCGTGCTAGCGCTGCACATTCCCTATCCGGTCTACTTCCAGGACACGCGCTGGCTCATGTGGCTGCTCGGGCCCGCGACGGTCGCCTTCGCCGTGCCGATCTACGAGTATCGCGATCTGCTCAAGCGGCACTGGATCTCGCTCACCGTCGGCGTGACGGTCGGCATCGTCGTCGCGGTGGGCGGCTCGCTCGTGCTCGCCAAGCTGCTGCATCTGTCGCCGGAACTGCAGCGCAGCCTGATGACGCGCTCGGTCTCCACGCCGTTCGCGCTCGCCGTGTCGGACAAGATCCACGCGCCGCGCGACCTCACCGCGCTGTTCGTGATCGCCACGGGCGTGTGCGGGATGCTGTTCGGCGAACTCGTGCTCGGGCTCGTGCCGCTGCGCACGCGCCTCGCGCGCGGCGCGCTGTTCGGCGCGGCCGCGCACGGCGTGGGCACCGCCAAGGCGCGCGAACTCGGCAGCGAGGAGGGCGTGGTCGCGAGCCTCACGATGATGATCGCCGGCGTCGTGATGGTGCTGCTCGCGCCCGCGCTCGGGTTCCTGCCGGTCTGAGCGGGACTTGCATTGCGCGCGTGCGGCAGCTCAAGTTGCTGAACGCGCGTTCTCGCGCCACCTTGGTCGAGACTTGACCAAACCTTGACCACACGTTGACCCGCAAGTCGATCGCGCCCCTTCCCCGTACGCCGCTCGCCATCTCGATTTGCTACAATCACGCCTCGTCTTCGAGGAGCGTTGCGACGGGCATCCCATGTCCGCCAGGCTCGAAGGTGTTCAATCCGGTCCGTCCTGCGCGTCAGCGCGGGCGCGCCGCATCGAAAAACGGCGCTCACGTCTTTAATTTCTAGTCACTTTTAGAAAGGAGGGCGTGATGAACGCCGCAATTCCGCAAGATCAAGCCAACGATTTCATCGTCGCCGACATGTCGCTCGCCGCCTGGGGCCGCAAGGAACTCGACATCGCCGAGACCGAAATGCCGGGCCTCGTGCAGATCCGTGAAGAGTACAAGGCGCAGCAGCCGCTCAAGGGCGCGCGCATCGCGGGCTCGCTGCACATGACGATCCAGACCGGCGTGCTGATCGAGACGCTCAAGGCGCTCGGCGCCGACGTGCGCTGGGCCTCGTGCAACATCTTCTCGACCCAGGATCACGCTGCCGCTGCGATCGCGCAAGGCGGCACGCCGGTGTTCGCGTTCAAGGGCGAATCGCTCGACGAATACTGGGAGTTCTCGCACCGCATCTTCGAATGGCCGAACGGCGAGTTCGCCAACATGATCCTCGACGACGGCGGCGACGCAACGCTCTTGCTGATCCTCGGCTCGAAGGCTGAAAAGGACCGCTCGGTTATTTCGAAACCGACGAACGAGGAAGAAGTGGCGCTCTACAAGTCGATCGCCGCGCACCTCGACGCCGACCCGACGTGGTACTCGAAGCGCCTCTCGCAGATCCAGGGCGTGACCGAAGAAACCACCACCGGCGTGCATCGTCTGTATCAGATGGAAAAGGACGGCCGCCTGCCGTTCCCGGCCATCAACGTCAACGACTCGGTCACCAAGTCGAAGTTCGACAACCTGTACGGCTGCCGCGAGTCGCTCGTCGACGGCATCAAGCGCGCGACCGACGTGATGATCGCGGGCAAGATCGCGGTCGTGGCCGGCTACGGCGACGTGGGCAAGGGCTGCGCGCAATCGCTGCGCGGCCTCGGCGCGACCGTGTGGGTCACCGAAATCGATCCGATCTGCGCGCTGCAGGCAGCGATGGAAGGCTATCGCGTCGTGACGATGGAATATGCGGCCGACAAGGCCGACATCTTCGTGTCGGCGACCGGCAACTACCACGTGATCGGCCATGACCACATGAAGGCGATGCGCCACAACGCGATCGTCTGCAACATCGGCCACTTCGACTCGGAAATCGACGTCGCGTCGACGCGCCAGTACCAGTGGGACAACATCAAGCCGCAGGTCGATCACATCATCTTCCCGGACGGCAAGCGCGTGATCCTGCTGGCCGAGGGCCGCCTCGTGAACCTCGGCTGCGCGACGGGCCACCCGTCGTTCGTGATGTCGAACTCGTTCACGAACCAGACGCTCGCGCAGATCGAACTGTTCACGCAGGGCGACAAGTACGAGAACAAGGTCTACGTGCTGCCCAAGCAACTCGACGAGAAGGTCGCGCGTCTGCACCTCGCGCGCATCGGCGCGAACCTGACCGTGCTCTCGGACGACCAGGCGGCGTACATCGGCGTGGACAAGAACGGTCCGTTCAAGCCGAACCACTACCGCTACTAAAAAGGTGCGCTCGAGGTGGCTTTAAGCCCGCCTTAAGCCCCACGCAGGATGCTGTTGCGCAATCGCCGCGTGCCGTGAGTGTTCACGGCACGCGGGCGACGGGCGGCCTGGCCGCCACCTTTTAACCGCCAACTGGAGCCTTCCATGACCGTGCTGCTGACCTGGGTGATCAACGCGCTTGCGCTACTCATCATCACGTGGCTCGTGCCGTCCATCCACATTCGCAGCTTCGGCACGGCGCTGATCGTCGCGATCGTGCTCGGCCTCATCAATGCCGTGCTGCGTCCGGTCCTGATCCTGCTTACGCTGCCCGTCACGATCCTCACGCTCGGCCTGTTCATTCTGGTCGTCAACGCGCTGTGCTTCTGGCTGTGCGCGTCGCTGCTCAAGGGCTTCGAAGTGTCGGGATTCTGGTCGGCGTTCTTTGGCTCGATTCTGTACAGCATCGTTTCGTGGCTGCTCTCCGCCCTGATTTTCGGCAACCGCAGCTTCGGCTGACGCGCGCTTTCTCACCATGAAACCGATCGAACTTTCATTCGAATTCTTCCCGCCCAAGACTGACGACGGCGTGGACAAACTGCGCGCGACGCGCGCGCAACTCGCGCCGTTCAAGCCGAAGTTCGTCTCCGTGACGTTCGGCGCGGGCGGTTCCACCCAGCAGGGCACGCTCGACACCGTCGTCGCGATCGCGCAGGACGGCATCGACGCGGCGCCGCACCTGTCGTGCGTCGGCTCGTCGAAGGACAGCCTGCGCGCGATCCTGCGCCAGTACCAGTCGCACGGCATCCGCCACATCGTCGCGCTGCGCGGCGACTTGCCCTCGGGCATGGGCGAGGTCGGCGAGCTGCGTTACGCGTCGGAGCTCGTCGCGTTCATCCGCGAGGAGACGGGCGACGCCTTCCATATCGAAGTGGCCGCCTACCCGGAATACCATCCGCAGGCGCGCTCGCCGCGTCACGACCTCGAAGCGTTCGCGCAGAAGGTCCGGGCCGGCGCGAATTCGGCGATCACGCAGTATTTCTTCAACGCCGATGCGTATTTCCGCTTCGTCGACGATGCGAACAAGCTCGGCGTCGATGTGCCGATCGTGCCCGGCATCATGCCGATCACGAACTACTCGCAGTTGATGCGCTTCTCGGAGATGTGCGGAGCGGAAGTGCCGCGCTGGGTGGCGAAGCGCCTCGAGAGTTTCGGCGACGATCGCGAGTCGATCCGCGCGTTCGGGCTCGACGTGGTGACGGATCTTTGCCGCCGACTCGTCGATGCCGGTGTACCTGGCTTGCACTTCTACACGCTCAACGCCGCGCAGGCGACCAAGGCGATCTGCGAGCGCCTGAGTTCGGCCTGAGTTCGTTCAGCCAATCGAGTCGATGTCCGGCCCGCCGTCGCGTTCGCGACGGCGGGCCGTTTCGTATTTCCGGCTGGCCGGGCATCGTTGCGTACGCACACTTCTGGGGCGCAATGGCCAGCAAAATCAAGCGCGTATAATGCCGCGCAGAGTCACGCAGCCCGCGAGCAGAACTCACGTCGCGCGCTCCCACTGAATCGGGCACCGCGCCCCGAACCCGCCACTAACCACACCGCATCTTGGATCGCGACTGCATCACCCGCCCTCCATCGCCTGCCGATCGGGGACGCGCTTTCGATCGTCAACGGATCGCGCGAGAACACACCGGCGAGGACCACGGTTTCTTCAAGGCCGTGGTGGCCCTGTCGCTCGTGAACGGCATCGAGCTATTCGATTTCACGGTCTTCGGGTTCTTCGCCTCGGCGATCGGCGAGCAGTTTTTCCCCGCCAAAGACGCCATGACCTCGCTGCTGTTTGCCACGGGGACATTCGGCGTGGGCTTCGTCGCGCGGCTCGCCGGAGCGATGTGGATCGGCGCCTGGGCCGACCGCCACGGGCGCCGCCCGGCCTGGCTTGCCACCTGCTGGCTGGCGGGGGCAGGCACGCTCGCGATGGTCGTGTGCCCGCCCTATGCTGCGATCGGCGTGCTGGCGCCGTTGATCGTCGTGGCAGCACGGGTGCTGCAGGGACTCGCGATCGGCGGCGAGCAGGGCACGGGCTCCGCACTGCTGATGGAGCTCGCGCCGTCGTCGCGGCTTGGTCGGGCGATGGGCTGGCTGTATGCGGGCAACGGTCTCGCGATTTTGCTCGGAGCGCTGTTGGGCGCGCTGCTCAGCCACGTGCTGTCGCCCGCGCAGCTGAGCGCGTGGGGCTGGCGCGTCGCGTTCGCAATGGGGCTGCAGCTCATCGCCGTCGGCTATTTCCTGCGGACCCAATGGCTGGGTCGCAGCGAGTTCCACCCGGTTGCGCATCCAGCCCGCACGCGAGAGCCGCTTGCGGAGCTGTTGCGCGAGCACGGCGGCACGCTGGCCATCGGTACGCTGCTGATGGGCTTTCGCACCGTGCCGTTGTATGCCGTGGTGACCTATATGCCGACTTATGTGGACAGCGTCCTGCACAGACACATGGTGACCGGCTTTCTCGCATCGGTGGTGTCGGCGGCGCTGCTCGTCGTGCTGTCGCCGTTGAGCGGCTCGCTGATGGACCGGCTGCCGCGTTTGAAACCGGCGCTGCTGGCGCTCGTCGCGGCCACCGCGCTGATGATCTTTCCGGTTTGCTTCGTGATCGCGCATGTGCCGACCCCCATCGCCTTGCTGGCCGGCGTCGCCTGCATTGCGGCCGTGCTGCCGCCCGGCAGCTGCGCGGCGAGCATGCTCGTACTCGAAGCGTTTCCGCCGTCGGTGCGCGCCACCGGGCAGGGAACGGCCTACGCGCTGGGCACGGCGTTGTTCGGCAGTACGGCCCAACTGATTGCGACCGCATTGATCAAATGGACCGGCAATCCGATGGCAATCGCGTGGTACGTCGCGCTGTGTTGTCTGCTGAGCTTCGGTGCGTTGTTGCCCTTGCGGGACGCTCGCTCGCGAGGCTGATGCCCGCGCTACGCCTTGGCTGAATTGTTGCGGAAATCGCGCGGCGTCATTTCATAGGCACGACGAAAAGCCCGCGTGAAATCGGACGAACTTTTGAAGCCGAGTCCGAAGGCGATTTCGGTGACGCTCACGTTCGGTCTTGCCACCAGTTCGGATGCCGCGTGACGCAAGCGGAGATTGCGGATATAGGCGCCCAATCCGCCATCGTGCTGAAACAGCCGATACAGCGTCGCACGCGGCAATTGCAGCGCCTCCAGCACGCGCTCCGGCGTGAGCTCGTCATCTCTGAGGTGCGCGAGGATATAGCGCCGCACCCGGCCGATCACCGCCGAGCGGACCGCCGCGCGCGCGCTGCCGCTCACGCCGGCCCGCTTGCCGAATGCCGAAACCAGCAACTGCGCGCTCGAACGGATGGCCTCGCTCGCCTCGGCCGCGTTCATGCCGGCAATGTTGCGGTTGATCGCCGATACATGCTCGACGATCAACTGGGTCAGCGGCGTGTCGTTCGCGAGCATGCGACCGTGAATCAATTCCGGATCGGGAAAAACCTCCTCCACCATCGCGCCGGGCACAAAAAACGTGAGCACGCGGCAGGCACGACGGCGCATGCGGAACGGCTGCCCGAGATCCAGGGCGACGATGCTCGCGTTCGGGGTTGCTTCGCCGCGAGGGGCCGAGCGCACCGTCATGTTGTCGACGCCGCCGTCGATAAACACATGAAACGCGTAATCCCGGTTGGAATCGGTGGAGATCCTGGCCACCGACCGTTCGAGCAGCATGGAGTCGGTGATGCAGTCGGTAAAGGCGACGTCGCCGATGCCATAGCGGTCGATCGAGCCCTGAAACGGCCTGTCGACTTCCGCCAGCGACAGCTTCAAGTCGATGACATGTCCCACGCGTTCCCGCCACGCCACGATCGGCCGATGCGAGGCATGCTCGCGGACGTCGAAATGACTGCGGATGAGGCGTTGTGCCGGCGCAAGGGGAGCCTCATTTGCGAAGACAGGCTGGCTCATGCAAGAAATCCTGCTGCGGGTGAACGGTGAGGGAATCGGATGCTTCGTTCTGCGGGGTTCGTTCGTTTTACCGGGTACCCACGCGAAGAGATCGGCCGTGCGATTCTAGCAAGCCTGCCTCGGCAAAGCCCTGCTGCCGCAAAAAAGCGACAGCGCCTCGCCGCCTGCGTTCAAATCAAATACTCCGTCGCGCAAACTGAGACGCATGGTAAAGCCGGCCGTCGGGAATCGCTTTACGATCCGTTCCTGCAAACGTTTGATGCGATACGGGGGTTTTTCGCGTTTGGCCGCGTGCCGCAACGCCTGCGAGCGTAGTGGTGTGTCTGGTTTTAACGCGTTTGCGGCTTGAAACCAAAAAGAGCAGAGAAACGGGGGTAGTCAAGGGGAGTGACGGCGAATCGAGCGCAGCCGTGCGCATAATAAATCGACCTGAGAGCCATAATCGCCGAGGTTCAGCGCTATTGAACGAGCGATGACCTTCCAACGTCTCACCTGAAGCTACCCCCGCTCAAGCCCGGTTTTCATTCCAGGGTCCAATCCCCGCGCGCCGGCCATTGACGATACTGCGCAACCAGAACGGTCTGTCTCGCCAGCAGACGCGACCGACGCCATCCATGCTACGGTGCGCATTAAATCAGACTGGCAAGGTGCGCAATGAAAAAAATCCTGACGAGCCTCAGTTGCAGTTTCATCCTCTGCGCCTGCAGCACGAACAGTCCACCGCAGTCACAAGCTCAATCGGCGACCAATCTGCTCGTCTCTTCGGCCGGGGTCTATAGCGGCGCGTTCTCGACGGGAGCCCCCATCACGCTGCTCTCGCTCTACGACGGCTCGGCCTTTCTGTTCTATCAAAAGCCGGCGGCCGGCGTCATCGTCGTGACGAACGGCCAGCAGACCGGCAATGGCCAGTTCAAGAGCGGATCGGCCACCCAGTACCGTTTTGCGCCGGACGCGGCCGCTTCCCCCGTGCAGGTGCAGATGGACTTCTCGCGCTCATCGACTGAAAGCGGCACGGTCGTCGGGTTCGACAAGGGGGCGGCGCCCGTCACGTTCGACGTGACCTCCGAACCGTCGTTGGGACAAGGCCCGAGTCTGGCCGACGTCGCGGGCGCGTACAGCGGCCAGATGAGTTCGCTGCAGGGGCGGGGCGCCGCGCAAATGGTCATCGCCCGCGATGGCCTGCTGGCCGGCAGCACGTCGACGGGTTGCGAGTTTCGCGGCAGTGTTTCACCCGATAGCGGTGTCGACGCGTACAAGGCAACCCTCACGTTCAACATCGGGCCGTGCGCCGTGCCGAACGCCACGCTGAGCGGGCACGCATTGCTCCGGGAAGGTCGTCTCTTGATGGCCTTGCCGAAGCCGGATCACTCCGATGTCATGGTTTTCGACGGCACGCGATGAGGGTCGGCCGCTCGCGCGCTCAGGCCCGCTGAGCCCGCCGAAGGCGGCCGCCGCGCCCCTCGAGGCGGGCAAACTGTCGCGGCGACGCGACGAAAAAGTTTGCATTCATCCAGTGTCGCCGCGATCGACTACGCCGTAAGCTTTCCTGCATTCGCCTTACGCCATCGTGCCAAAGGCCGCCAAACGGGTATGAAGTTCGTGTGGCCCGGACTTGCCATAGCAAATTCTGGCACGCAGGCGGCCGTCCGTAGTGTTTCCTTCGCGACACCTCCCTTTATTGGTGCACTTGGTCCGTTGCCCAAGGTCAAGTAATATCCCGCTACGCCGGCTTCAGGCCGGCATCGAACTGGAGGAAACATGAAGCAAAACAAACTGTTGCACGCCGCCCGTCTGTCGTTGTCGGTAGCGGTGGCAGCGGCAACGCTCGCCGGCGCGCAATTCGCGCACGCCGCGGGTATCCCGAACAAGACGCTCGTCTACTGCTCGGAAGGCAGCCCGGCCGGTTTTGATCCGGCCCAATATACGACCGGCACCGACTTCACCGCGAACACGTTCACGGTCTACAACCGTCTCGTCGAATTCGAACGCGGCGGCACGAAGGTCGAACCGGGCCTCGCAGAGTCGTGGGATGTCTCGCCTGATGGCAAGACCTACACGTTCCATCTGCGCCATGGCGTGAAGTTCCAGACGACGTCGTTCTTCAAGCCGTCGCGTGATTTCAACGCCGACGACGTCGTGTTCACGTTCGACCGCATGCTCAACCCGAACAACGCGTTCCGCAAGGCGTATCCGGTCTCGTTCCCGTACTTCACGGACATGGGCCTCGACAAGCTGATCGCGAAGGTCGAAAAGGTCGATCCGTACACGGTCAAGTTCACGCTGAACGAGCCGAACGCGCCGTTCATCCAGAACATGGCGATGGAATTCGCCTCGATCCTCTCGGCCGAGTACACGGACCAGCTGATGAAGGCCGGCAAGGCCGCCGACATCAACCAGAATCCGGTCGGCACGGGCCCGTTCATCTTCAAGAGCTACACGAAGGATGCAACGATCCGCTTCGACGGCAACCCTGACTACTGGAAGCCGGGCGTCGTGAAGATCTCGAAGCTGATCTTCTCGATCACGCCGGACGCCAGCGTGCGCGTGCAGAAGATCAAGCGCGACGAATGCCAGGTGATGACCTACCCGCGTCCCGCCGATATCGCGCCGCTCAAGGCCGAGGCGAACATCGCGATGCCGTCGCAGCCGGGCTTCAACCTGGGCTACCTGTCGTACAACGTCGAGCACAAGCCGCTCGACAAGGTCGAAGTGCGCGAAGCGCTCGACATGGCGATCAACAAGCGCGCGATCATCGAGTCGGTCTACCAGGGCGCAGGCCAGCTGGCGACCAACCCGATGCCGCCGACCCAATGGTCGTACGACAAGAACCTGAAGGCGGCGTCCTTCGACACGGAAAAGGCCAAGGCACTGCTCGCGAAGGCAGGCGTCAGCAACCTCGAAATCACGCTGTGGGCCATGCCGGTGCAACGCGCCTACAACCCGAACGCGCGTCTGATGGCCGAGATGATCCAGGCCGACTGGGCGAAGATCGGCGTGAAGGCGAAGATCGTCACGTATGAATGGGGCGAGTACATCAAGCGCGCTCACGCGGGTGAAGACGATGCCATGCTGATCGGCTGGACCGGCGACAACGGCGACCCCGACAACTGGCTCGGCACGTTGCTCGGCTGCGATGCCGTGAACGGCAACAACTTCGGCAAGTGGTGCTACAAGCCGTTCGACGACCTCGTGCAACAAGGCCGTCAAACCGCCGACGTGGCGCAGCGCACCAAGTTCTACACGCAGGCGCAGCAAATTTTCGCGCAGCAGCTGCCGTTCTCGCCGATCGCTCACTCGACCGTCTATCAGCCGGTCAGCAAGAAGGTGATCGACATGCGTATCGAGCCGCTCGGCTATGTCCGCTTTGACGGGGTTGGCGTACAGTAACCAGCGCGTCTACTTTATTCGGCAGGTCTTTCGCACGGTCATCTAAACCGGCGAACGAGGTCCGGCGACCGGGGTCACGAGCCCCCGTCGCCGGTTGCGTTTCATTTTTCCGCTTTCGGGGGAACACACCATGTTCCGCTTCGTATTGCGCCGCATCGGCATGGTGATTCCGACTTTCATCGGCATCACCATCCTTGCGTTTGCGCTCATTCACCTGATCCCGGGCGATCCCATCGAAGTCATGATGGGCGAGCGCGGGGTCGACCCCGTGATGCACGCACAGGCGCTGCATCGCCTCGGGCTCGACGAGCCCCTGCCCATGCAGTATCTGCACTACGTGGGCCGCGCGCTGCAAGGCAACCTGGGCACCTCGATCATCACCAATACGAGTGTGATGGGCGAGTTCCTCGCGCGCTTTCCGGCCACCGTCGAGCTGTCGCTGTGCGCGCTCATCTTCGCGCTCGTCATCGGCCTGCCTGCGGGCGTGTTCGCAGCGCTGCGGCGCGGCACGGTCGTCGATCACGGCGTGATGGGCACCGCGCTCACCGGCTATTCGATGCCGATCTTCTGGTGGGGGCTCATCCTCATCATGGTGTTCTCGGCGAAGCTCGGCTGGACGCCCGTGTCGGGCCGCATCGCGGTCGAGTTCGACATTCCGCACGTCACCGGCTTCATGCTGATCGACTCGCTGCTGCCCGGCACCGATGAAGGCGCGTTCCGCTCGGTCGTGAGCCATCTGATCCTGCCCGCGATCGTGCTCGGCACGATTCCGCTCGCCGTGATCGCGCGCATGACGCGTTCGTCGATGCTCGAAGTGCTGCGCGAGGACTACATCCGCACCGCGCGCGCGAAGGGCCTCTCGCCGTTGCGCGTGATCGTCGTGCATGCGCTGCGCAATGCGCTGATTCCCGTCGTCACCGTGATCGGCCTGCAGGTCGGCACGCTGCTCGCGGGCGCTGTGCTCACCGAGACACTGTTCTCGTGGCCCGGCATCGGCAAGTGGCTGATCGATGCGATCAGCCGGCGCGACTATCCGGTCGTGCAGGGCGGCATTCTGATGATCGCGACGCTCGTGATTCTCGTGAATCTGTGCGTCGATTTGCTGTACGGCGTGCTCAATCCGCGCATCCGCCACACGAGGTAACCGCCATGTCTCATTCGAACCCGATGTTGCAACAAGGAGAGGCATGATGGCCGACATTCAGAATACGGTGCCTCAAGCCGTGACACCGCCCTCGGGCCGCGCGCTCGCCGCGCGCGAGTTCTGGGCGAACTTTTCGCGCAACAGGGGCGCGGTCGGTGCGGGCGTGATCGTGCTGGTGCTGATCGTCGTCGCGATTTTCGCGCCGCTCCTCGCGCCGCACAGCCCCATCGAGCAATACCGCGACTACGTGAAGATTCCGCCCGCGTGGCTCGACGGCGGCAACTGGAAGTTCATTCTCGGCACCGACGAAGCGGGCCGCGACATCCTCTCGCGTCTGATGTACGGCGCGCGGCTGTCGCTGTGGATCGGCTGCGTGTCGGTCGTGCTCGCGCTGATTCCGGGCGTCGTGCTCGGTCTCGTCGCGGCGTTCTTCGAGAAGTGGGCCGACACGCCGATCATGCGTCTGATGGACGTGCTGCTCGCGCTGCCTTCGCTTCTGCTCGCGGTCGCCGTCGTCGCGATCATCGGCCCGGGCCTCACCAACACGATGCTCGCGATCGCGATCGTGGCGCTGCCGGGCTACGTGCGTCTCACGCGCGGCTCGGCGCTCGGCGAATTGCACAAGGAATACGTGATCGCCTCGCGCGTCGCGGGTGCCGGCACGCTGCGCCTGATGTTCTCGCAGGTGCTGCCCAACTGCACCGCGCCGCTCATCGTGCAGGCGACGCTCGGCTTTTCGTCGGCGATCCTCGATGCCGCCGCACTCGGCTTTCTCGGCCTCGGCGTGCAACCGCCGGCCGCGGAGTGGGGCGCGATGCTCGCCTCGGCGCGCGACTACATCGACAGCGCCTGGTGGATCGTCACGATGCCGGGACTGTCCATTCTCATTTCGGTGCTCGCGATCAACCTGCTCGGCGACGGGCTGCGCGACGCGCTCGATCCCAAACTGAAGCGGATGGCCTGACATGAACGACCTTCTGACCATCCAGAACCTCGCGGTGAACTTCAACGGCCTGCCGGCCGTGGACCGCATCAACCTGTCGGTCGCGCCGGGCGAAGTGCTCGGCATCGTCGGCGAATCGGGCTCGGGCAAGAGCGTGACGATGATGGCGCTGATGGGCCTCATCGACGCACCGGGCAAGGTGAGCGCCGATGCGATCAAGTTCGACGGCCGCGACCTGCTCAACGCGTCCTCGCGCGAGCGCCGCAAGATCGTCGGCAACGAGATCGCGATGGTGTTCCAGGACGCGCTCTCGAGCCTGAACCCGAGCTACACCGTCGGCTATCAGATCAAGGAAGTGCTCAAGCTGCACGAGGGTCTGCACGGCGCCGCGCTGCACACGCGCGCGCTCGAACTGCTCGACCAGGTCGGCATTCCCGATGCGAAGAACCGCATCAACAACTACCCGCACCAGATGTCGGGCGGCATGAACCAGCGCGTGATGATCGCGATGGCCGTGGCGTGCAACCCCAAGCTCCTGATCGCCGACGAGCCGACCACCGCGCTCGACGTGACGATCCAGGCGCAGATCATGGAGTTGCTCGTGCGTCTGCAGAAAGATCGCGGCATGGCGCTCGTGCTCATCTCGCACGATCTCGCAGTGGTCTCCGAAGTCGCCCAGCGCGTCGCGGTGATGTACGCGGGCGAGATCATCGAGACCAACACCGTGCCGGAGATTTTCGCCAATCCCCATCACCCGTACACCGAGGCGCTGCTCGCGGCGATCCCCGAGCACAACGTGGGCGCCAAGCGTCTCGCGGCGCTGCCCGGCATGGTGCCGGGTCGTGACGACCGGCCGCGCGGGTGTCTGTTCGCGCCGCGCTGCAAGTACGTGATCGACGACTGCATGAAGGCGCGTCCCGCGCTCGCACCGCTCGCGGTGCCGGGCAACGTCGCGCAGGTCCGCTGCATCAAGCCGCTCAATCCGGCGGCGAGCACTTCAACCGGAGGCGCACGATGAACGCCGCATCACCAGTCGCGCGCGAGCGCGATGGCGACACCGTGCTGGTCGCCGAAGATCTCACCAAGCACTATTCGGTGCGCACCGGCATGTTCGGGCAGGGCACCGTCAAGGCGTTGAACGGCGTGTCGTTCGCGCTCAAGCGCGCACGCACGCTCGCCGTCGTCGGCGAGTCGGGCTGCGGCAAGTCCACGCTCGCGCGTCAGCTGACGATGATCGAGCCGCCGACCTCGGGCCGCCTGCTCGTCGATGGCGAAGACGTCGCCAACGCCGACCACGCGCAGATCGCCGCGCTGCGCCGCCGTGTGCAGATGGTGTTCCAGAACCCGTTCGCCTCGCTCAATCCGCGCAAGACCGTCGAGCAGACGCTCGGTGAGCCGCTCGCGATCAACACGCAGCTTTCGCCCGCCGAGCGCGCCGACCGCATCGCGCACATGATGCGCATCGTCGGTCTGCGGCCCGAGCACGCCAAGCGCTATCCGCACATGTTTTCGGGCGGCCAGCGTCAGCGTGTGGCGATTGCGCGCGCGATGATCCTCGATCCGCAGATCGTCGTCGCCGACGAGCCGGTGTCCGCACTCGACGTGTCGATCCAGGCGCAGATCCTGAACCTGTTCATGGACCTGCAGGACCAGTTCCGCACGAGCTATGTGTTCATCTCGCACAACCTCGCGGTGGTCGAGCACGTCGCCGACGACGTCATGGTGATGTACCTCGGCGGCGTGGCCGAACTGGGCGACAAGAAGACGGTGATCGGACGGCCGCGCCATCCGTACACGCGCGCGCTGCTGTCGGCGACGCCTGCGATCTTCGAGGCGGACCGGCGCGCGAAGATCAAGCTCGAAGGCGAGCTGCCTTCGCCGCTCAATCCGCCGTCGGGCTGCACGTTCCACCAGCGCTGTCCGTATGCGATCGAACGATGCAAGCGTGAGGTTCCGGTGCTTCGCGAAGTCGATGGGCGTCAGGTATCCTGCCATCGTGCAGAGGAGGTAGGGGAACAGGATGCCTGAAGCGACGGCGGCGCGTCGTTTTACGCGCCGCTTGCGTACGAGCGGCCGTCGTGCCGTTTCGATACGACGCTCGTGGGGGCGCGCCGCAACGGGGGCCGCCCTCGCGCTGGCGGTCGCATGCGTGGCACCGTTCGACGGCGTGCCCGCCGCCGAGGCGGCGGGCGCCGCCGCCAACACCCAGGCGGGCGGCGCGACGCCGGGCATGCCGCCCACGGGCGCGCTGCCAGGCGGCGCGTTGCCCGGCTTCCATTCTCCGGCGCCGGTGCGCAGCTATGCGTCGGGCACCACGGCGGGCGGTCCGGTCCGCACACAGCCCGCGCGCATGCCGTTCTATGTCGCGACACGCGGCAACACCACGATCTATCTGCTCGGCACGCTCCATGTCGGCGACCCCGCCGACTATCCGCCGGGCCAGCCGTTTCGCGCGTCGATCCTCGCCGCGCTCAACGCCTCGCCGACGCTCGCACTCGAGTTGTCGCCCGACGACCTGCTCGCCTCACAGGACGATGTCTCGCGCTATGGCGTGTGCACGCGTCCGTGTCTGCCGCAGATGCTGCCCGAGCCGCTCTGGAAACAACTCGAAGCGCGGCTGCGGGGCAACCCCGATGCACTCGCCGAGATCCGCAAGATGAGGCCGTGGCTCGCGGCCCTGCTGGTCGAAACCTATGACTCGCTGAGCGCTGGCCTGCAGACCGAATACGGCACCGAGGCGCAGTTGCAGAACGTGTTCCTGAAGATGAAGGGACGCCGCGTGATCGGCCTCGAAACGCTCGGCGAGCAGATGCGCGCGTTCACCAATCTGTCGCTCGCGCAGCAGCGCGAGATGCTGGCCCAGGACCTCGCGCAGACCCCGGCGCAGAACGTCGCCGATGTGCAGACCCTGCTGCGCCTGTGGCGCCTCGGCGATGCCGACGCGATCGCCGCCTGGGAAAGCGCGCGCTCGGAAAAGCTCGCCCGCGATGCGCGCATATCCGACTCGATCGACAACCGCATTCTCTACGAACGCAACCGGCGTTTCGTCTCGCGCATGCTGCAGTACGCGGCGCCGAACAAGCCGCTGTTCGTGGCGATCGGCTCGCTGCACTTGGGCGGGCGCAAGGGCGTGCTGCAGTTGCTTCGGCAGCGCGGCTTCACCGTCGAGCCGGGTTGAGACAGCGCCTCGTTCACCGCTTCACGTTTCGCTCAACGCGCGCCGCACTTCGTCGATCACGCTGGCCCACGCGCCGAGCTTCCTCTGCCTGAAGAGTCGCGCCGACGGATACCACGGCGAGTCGCTGCGATGTTCGAGCCAGCGCCACTCCGCGTTGGCGGGCACGAGGATCCACACCGGCTGGCCGAGCGCGCCCGCGAGATGGGCGACGGCCGTATCGACGGTGATCACCAGATCGAGATTCATGATGAGCGCGGCCGTGTCGGCGAAGTCGTGCAGATCGACGGTGAAGTCGTGCAGGCATGGCGCGTTGCGCGTGTCGGGCAATGCGGCGATCTGATCGCGCGCGACGCCTTTTTGCAGCGCGAACCAGCTCACGTTCGGTGTGTCGGCGAGCGGCAGCCATAGCGAGGCGAGCGCCAGCGAGCGGTTGCGGTCGTTGTAGAAGCCCGGATTGCCCGCCCACACGAGACCGATCTTGCGCGCCACGCGTGCCGTCTTGCGGCGCTGTGTCTTCATCGCGGAGGCTTGGGCGTCGGGGTTCGTCGCGCGGCGTTTCGTGCGCACGGGCTCGCCCGCAGCCGTCTGCACGCGTGCGTGCCACAGCTCGACATCGGCGCGTGCGGGCTGCAGATAGGGCACCTCGGCGGGAATCGTCGCCAGCTCGGTGCCGACCCAGGCGGGTGCGTCCATCATCGACAGCCAGAAGTCGTAGCTGCCTGCCGGCACGCCCGACCACGCGCGCCGCACGCCGGGCACGCTCTGCGCGAGACGCAGCAGTTGCGGCGGCACGCACACATCGACGCTCGCACCGCACGCATGGAGCACGCTTGCATAGCGGATGAACTGCAACTGGTCGCCGAAGCCTTGCTCGTGCACGAGCAGCAGCGTGCGGTTGTCGAGAGCCTCGCCGCGCCACGGCGCGATGCCCTCGACGCTCGGCGTGTCGTAGTCGGCGGCGCGCCAGCGTTGCACGTAACCCGCCCAGCCCGCGCGGTACTCGCCGCGCTTGAGTTGCAGCCAGACGAGGTTCTGGCGTGCGTCCGCGTGCTGCGGGTCGAGTTCGAGCGCACGCCGGTACCAGTGCTCCTCTTCGTCGTTGCGCCCCTGGGCGCCCAGCGCCGCGCCGACGCACACTAGATTGGCCGCGCCCGGATCGTGGCGCACGGCCTCGCGATAACAGACTTCGGCCGCGCCATAGTCGCCGCTGCGGCCCAGCGCGGTACCGAGATTCACGAGCGCGCGGGCGAAGCCAGGACGCAACCGGATCGCGCGCCGGAAGCTCGCGATGGCTTCGTCCAGCTCACCACGCGCTTGATGGGCATTGCCCGCGTTGAAGTGCGTGTCGGCATCGTCGGGGTCGAGCGCGAGCGCGTCGCGATAGGCGGCGAGCGCTTCGTCGTGGCGGCCGAGTTTCGCGAGCGCGCTGCCGAGATTCACGCGGGCCGCGACGAACGCCGGATTCGCGGCCAGTGCAGCGCGATACTGGTCGATGGCCTGGCCCAACGCGCCCGCGTCTTGCAGCACGATGCCGAGGTTGTTGCTCGCATCGGCGAAGCGCGGCTCGATGCGCAGCGCTTCGCGCAGACACGCGATCGCGGTGTCGCGCTGCCCGAGCGCAAGGGCGACCAGGCCACGATGACTCCAGCAACCCGCATCGAGCGGGGCGGCGCGCAGCGCGCGGTCGATGAGCGCGGCGGCGGCCTCGTGGTCGCCCATCTGGTGCCGCACGACGCCGCAGTAATGCAGCGCATCGGCGTGATCGGGGTCGCCCGCGAGCAAGCGGCGATAGCGGCTCTCGGCATCGGCGAGACGGCCCGCACGATGCGCGTCGAGCGCGGCGGCGAACTGCCGGGCCGCGTCGGCGGGATCGAGGGGCGCGGCAACAGCGGGGACGTTCGAGTCCATGATGGTCCTGAGCGGGCGAGTGAGATCGACCGTCAAGATTAGGAAACGCGACTGGCGACAGGCATCGGAATTTGCCCAAATGCGTCGCCAACGCAGCTCACCCCGCCGCGCGAACCTCCACCCCCGCCTTGTCGAACGCCTCCCGGATGCGCCGCGCGAACGCCAACGCATGCGGCCCGTCACCATGCAGACAAACCGTCTGCGCATTGAGCGGCACCCACTGGCCATCGACCGACAGCACGCGTTGCTCGCGCACCATCGCGAGCGTGCGTTCGAGCACGAGCTCTTCGTCGTCGAGCAAGGCACCCGGCTGACTGCGCGGCACGAGCGAGCCGTCCGCGCGATAGCCGCGATCGGCGAACACTTCCTCGATCGCGACGAGCCCGGCCTCGCGCGCGGCCGTGACGAGCCCGCTGCCCGCGAGCGCGAATACCGCCACCGACGGATCGAAGTCGTGCACCGCCGAGACGATCGCGTCGGCGACGCGCGCATCGCGCGCCGCCTGGTTGTACAGCGCGCCATGCGGCTTCACGTGCACGACGCGGCCGCCTTCGGCCTGCGCGATCGCCGACAGCGCGCCGAGCTGGTACAGCACGCCCGCGTAGATTTCTTCGGCCGGCAGGTCCATTTCCTTGCGGCCGAAATTCTCGGGATCGTTGAAGCTCGGATGCGCGCCGATCGACACGCCCTTGGCCACCGCCCAGCGCACGCACTCGCGCATCGCGTTCGCGCCGCCCGCGTGCCAGCCGCATGCGATGTTCGCCGAGCTGACGAGTTCGAGCAGCGCTTCGTCGGTGTCGCAGCCTTCGCCGAGATCGGCGTTCAGATCGATTGCCATGGTGTCCTCTGGTGCTGTCTTATGCACGCGCCGCAACGTTGCGGCGCACGTAGTGTTCATCGTGCATCGCGATCGCGGCATCGATTTGCCGCAGATACGCGAGTTCCTCATCGAGGGCACGGCGCGCGGCCTCGACGCTCGTCTCGACGAAGCGCAGGCCGCCGTTCAGGCGTGCCTGGGCGAGCTTCCACAAATCGGCGCTGATGACCGTGCCGATCTTCGGATAGCCGCCGGTGGTCTGCGCATCGTTCATCAGCACGATCGGCTGGCCGTTCGGCGGCACCTGGATCGTGCCTGGCAACACCGCGTGCGAGAGCAGCTCGTCGCGCTGCGCGCGTTCGAGCGCCGTGCCCGCGAGCCGGTAGCCCATGCGGTTGCTGTTCGGCGTGACGAGCCACTCGTCGCCCCAGAGCGCGCGCTGCGCGTCGGGCGTGAACGTGCCGTACTCGGGCCCGGGCAGCACGCGCACGGGGATCGACCACGGCACACCGCCCGGATGGCGTCCGCGCCGGTGATACGGCTCATCGGGCATGACGAAGCCGCACCACGCGGGCGCCTTCACGCCGAACCCGGGCGCATCGGGTGCGAAGCACGAGCGCGTGCGATCGGCGGCGCCGATGGGCAGCCGGTCGCCGTCCTTGAGCGCGCGTCCGCCGAGGCCGCCGAAGCCCGCCCCGAGGTCGGTGCTGCGCGAGTCGAGCACGGGCAGCACGTCGATGCCGCCCGCCACGCACACATAGCCGCGCATGCCGCGCCGCGCGTTGTTCAGCACGAGTTCGCTGCCGGCCTTCACCGGCAGGCTCCACCACGACCAGACCGGCTTGCCATCGAGCGTCGAGGCGAACTCGGTGCCGGTGATGGCGACGCGCGTGGCGCGCGCGAAGCGCAGCGTCACCGGCCCGACGCTCACTTCGAGCGCGGCTGCATCGCCGCGATTGCCGACGAGCCGGTTGCCGACTTCGAGCGAGAGCCGGTCGAGCGCGCCGGCGCAGGCGACGCCGAGATGCCGCAAGCCGGGGCGGCCCCGGTCCTGCACGGTCGTGAGCAAACCAGCATGAGTCACCTCGATCATGAGTGGATTTCCGCGATCGTGAAGCGCACGCGGTCGCCGGGCGCGAGCAGCGCCGGCGGCACGCGCGCTGCGTCGAACAGCGCGAGGCGCGTGCGCCCGATCAGCTGCCAGCCGCCAGGCGAGGCCGCGGGATAAATCCCCGTCTGCGCGCCGCCGATGCCGACCGAGCCCGCCGCCACCTGCAAACGCGGCTCGGCGCGCCGGGGCGTGTGCAAGGCGGCATCGAGCCCGCCGAGATACGCGAAGCCCGGTTGAAAGCCGAGAAAGAACACGACGTAGCGCCCTTCGGCGTGACGCGCGACGACCTCGGCCGGCGAGAGGCCCGTATGCTCGGCGACCGCGTCCAGATCCGCGCCGAACTCACCGCCGTAGTCGACTGGAATGTCGATGTCGCGGCCCGTATCGGGCGCGTCTTCGACCTCGCTCCAGGCATCGGCGAGCCGGCTCGCGAGTTCGCGCGCGGCGTGGGTGGCGAGCGGATCGAAGGTAATCGTCAGGTTGTTCATGCCCGGCACGACTTCGTGCACGTGCGGCCACGTGCGCGCCGCGGCGGCGAGCGCCCAGATGCGGCGCTGCACGTCGAGCGTGGCGGGCGGCGGGCTCTCGCACACGAGCGCGTGGTCACCGAGCGGATAGATGCGGGGTGGATTCATGGGCATGGATGGCAAGACGTTCGCGCGAAATACACGAAAGGGGAGCAAGTGAAGCCTGTCACCCTGATGTGTCGCCCATTGCGTTCGCGCGTCAATAGCCGCGATTCTCGCATGACCGTGGCACAGGTGAAGGTGCAGCGTGCGGCCGTCAGCTCGTCGTGGCGAGGACGTCCGCATCGGCCGGATGGAACGCGGCTTCGGTGACGATCACATCGAGTGCGAGGTCGTGCGCATCACGCGGCAGCGCGTCGAGCCGGCACGCCTCGAAGGCGACGCCGATCGTGACGGGCCGCTGCGCACCCGGCCACGCCGCGAGCGTGCGGTCGTAATAGCCGCCGCCATAGCCGAGCCGGAAGCCTTCGGCGTCGAAGCCCACGCACGGAATCAGCAACAGATCGGGCACGACCGGCTCGCCGCCCTCCGGCACGGGGATGTTGTGGTGGCCCGCGCGCATCGGCGCGGCGGGTGTCCATGCGTGAAAGTCGAGCGGCGTGTGGCGCTCGGCGACCACCGGCAACGCCGCGCGCCGGGCGTGCGCTCCGTGTCCGGCGGCGAGCCACGCGCCGATCAGCGCGCGCGCATCGAACTCGCCGCGCAGCGGCCAATAAAAGCCCACGCAACGGGGCTGCAGACGCTCGAGCAAACCATCCAGACGGTGCGCGAGCGCTTCGTTGAGAAGCGCGTTCGCGCACGCTTCGATACGTGTTTCAAGCAGGCTTTCGCGCAGTTCCTTTTTGGATTGAGCGCGGGGGTTGCGTGCTATGCTTGGGTTCACCTCGTGCTCCAGAAACAACGATGTCCAAACGCTTTGTTCGAGTATACCGCGCGGTCGGTCTCACGCTTGCCGCTGCGGCACTCGTCGCATGCAGCACGGCGTCCGCTGTGCGTCCGGTTCCGCTTCCCGTTGCGGTTTCCCTCAGTCCCGACGACCAGACTTTCATCCAGCTTCGCGAAGCGTCGCGCAATAACGACGCCGCGCGTGCCGCGCAGCTCGCCGCGATGATTCCCGATTATCCGGCGCCGTCGTACCTCGAATACTTTCAGTTGAAGCCGCAGCTGTTCGACTCGCAGGGCCACGCGCGCATCGATGCGCCCGACGCCCCCGTGCTCTCGTTCCTGCAGCACCACGACGGCGAGGCGATCGCCGATCGCCTGCGCAACGACTATCTGCTCGTGCTCGGCGCGCGTCACGACTGGAACAACTTCGATCAGCAGTATCAGCGCTTCGTGCTGAACGACGACACGCAAGTGAAGTGCTACGCGCTCGAATCGCGCGCGGCGCGCGGCGAGAACGTCGCGAGCGATGCGCGCGCGCTGCTCACCGATCCGCGCTACTACGGCGACGGCTGCGTCGATCTCGTCACGTCGCTCGCCATCAAAGGCCAGTTCACGACCGACGACGTCTGGCAGCAGATCCGTCTCGCCTACGAGCAGAACCAGACCTCGACGGGCAACAAGCTCATCGACGGTCTGGGCAACCAGCGCCCCGACCCCGACGCGTTCAGCCAGGCGACGAGCGCACCGCCGCTCACGCTCGCGCGCGGCGTCGGTGCCGATCCGCAATCGCATCAACTCGCGCTGCTCGCGATCACCGTGATGGCGCGCAACGATCCGGCGATGGCGGCCGCGACCTTCGCGAGTGTCGCGCCGTCGCTGAGCACGCCCGAGCGTGGCATCGGCTGGGGCACGATCGCGTATCAGGGCGCGCAAAAGCGCATGCCGGCCGCGCTCGACTGGTATCGTCTGTCGGCCAACGCACCGCTCTCGAACCCGGCTTACGAATGGCGCACGCGCGCGGCGCTGCTCGGCGGCGACTGGACGATGGTGCGCTGGTCGATCGAGCAGATGCCGGCCGCGCTGCGCGCGCAGCCGTCGTGGGTCTATTGGCACGCACGCGCATCGAAGGAGGGCGGCGACACCGCCCTGGCGAACCAGGAGTTCGCGCAGATCGCGCCGGGTTACAACTTCTACGGCCAGCTCGCCCTCGAAGAACTCGGCCAGAAGATCACGATCCCGCCGAAGACCACGGTCAGCGACGCCGACATCGCCCAGGCGGGTGCGACGCCGGGCTTCGCGCTCGCGCGCCGCTTCTATGCGCTCAATCTGCGGCTCGAAGGCAATCGCGAATGGAACTGGCCGCTGCGCGGCATGACCGACCGGCAACTGCTCGCGGTCGCCGAGTATGCCAAGCGCATCCAGTTGCTCGACCGCACCGTCAATACGGCCGACCGCACGCAGACCGAGCATGATTTCGCGCTGCGCTATCCGGCACCGTTTCGCGATACCGTCGATCGCGATGCGCAATCGAGCGGGCTCGACGTCGAATGGGCCTATGGCCTGATTCGCCAGGAGTCGCGCTTCATCCTGAACGCGCAATCGGGCGTGGGCGCAAGCGGCCTCATGCAGCTGATGCCGGCCACCGCGGAGATGGTCGCGCGCAAGATCGGCCTCGGCCCGCTCTCGCGCGATCAACTGAACGACATCGACACCAATATCCTGCTCGGCACCAATTATTTGTCGATGATCTACAATCAGTTCGACGGCTCGGCTGTACTCGCCACTGCGGGCTACAATGCCGGCCCTGGCCGCCCGCGCGCATGGCGGCAGAACCTGCAACGCCCTGTCGAAGGCGCGATTTTCGCGGAGACCATTCCGTTCCAGGAAACCCGCGATTATGTGAAGAATGTGTTGTCCAACACGGTCTACTATGCGGCGCTGTTCGAAGGCCGTCCGCAGTCACTGAAGGCTCGGCTCGGCTACATCGCACCCTGAGCGCCGCCTCGCGCCGCCCGGCCTGAGCGCGCACCGGGCGGCCAACCAGCGGCGCGCAGACGGCCACGCCCGATCGCCGCGCGCACCGCCTGCTCGAGGGAGTCGGACATGCGACATAAAGCCATCGCCGTCATAGGCGGCTCGGGTTTCATCGGCAGTCATCTCGTCAATGCGCTCGTCGAAGCGGGCAAGGACGTGCGCGTCGCCACCCGGCGACGCTACAACGCGCGTCACCTCACCCTGTTGCCCGTCGATGTGGTCGAGCTCGACGTGTTCGATCCGGTCGCGCTCGCGAGCTTCGTCGAGAGCACCGATGCGGTGATCAATCTCGTCGGCACGCTCGCGGGCGGTCGCGGCGACCCCTACGGTGCGGGTTTCGCGAAGCTCCACGTCGAATTGCCGACCAAGATCGTCGCGGCGTGCGAAGGCAAGGGCGTGCACCGGCTCGTGCATGTCAGCGCGCTCGGCGCCGACCCGCGCGGCCCCAGCATGTACCTGCGCTCGAAGGGCGACGGCGAAAAGGCGGTCCACGCCTCGACCTCGCTCGCGAGCACGATCTTCCGGCCCTCGGTCGTGTTCGGTCCCGACGACACGTTCCTGAACCGCTTCGCGATGCTGCAGAAGCTCTTCCCCGTGATTCCGCTCGCCATGCCCGACGCGAAGTTCCAGCCGGTCTACGTGGGCGATGTGTCGAAGGCGATCATCAACGTACTCGATCTCGACGCCGCGAGCGGCCACACCTACGAACTCGCCGGCCCGTCCATCTACACGCTCGAACAGCTGGTCAACTATTGCGGCGAAGCCGTGGGCCGCCACGCGCGCATCGTGCGGCTGCCCGATGCGCTCGGACGGCTGCAGGCGCTGTCGTTCGAAATGGCGCCCGGCGTGCCGATCCTCTCGCGCGACAACCTCGACTCGATGAAAGTGGACAGCGTGCTCAGCGCGCCGCTCGCGCCCGAACTCGGCCTCGAACCCGCGAGTATCGAAACAATCGCACCGGTCTATCTGAGCGATGCATCATTGCGCTCGCGTTTGAACATTTTCCGCGCGAGCGCCGGGCGCTAGACTTCTCCCTTTCCTCCAATCGTTGCGACAGCATGAAACTCGTTATCGGTGACAAAAACTATTCGTCGTGGTCGATGCGTCCGTGGCTGCTGCTCACGCACTTCGGCATCGCGTTCCACGAGCTGATGATCGAACTCGACGAGCCCGGCACCAAGGCCGCGATCCTCGCGCATTCGGCATCGGGCAAGGTGCCGTGCCTCGTGCTCGACGACGGCGTGGCCGTGTGGGACTCGCTCGCGATTGCCGAGACCCTCGCGGAACGTCATCCCGAGCACCCGCTGTGGCCGCGCGATGCCGCTGCGCGCGCTCGCGCGCGCAGCGTGAGTGCCGAGATGCATTCGGGCTTTGGCGAACTGCGTGCCGCGATGCCGATGAACATCCGCGCGAACCGGCCCGACCACAGTGCGAACGCGGGTGTGCTCGCCGATATCGCGCGCATCGACGCGCTCTGGCGCGAGTGCCTGGCCGCGAGCGGCGGGCCGTTCCTGTTCGGCGAGTTCAGCATCGCCGATGCGATGTACGCGCCGGTCGTGATGCGCTTCAACTCCTATCAACCGAAGTTGTCCGCCGAGGCGGCCGCCTGCGCGGCACGCGTCACCGTGCTGCCGGCGGTGGCCGCGTGGATCGACGCGGCGCGGCGCGAGACGCATCGCGTGCCCTCCGACGAGATCGACGGATGAAGATCTACGTCGTAGGCGGCGCGATCCGCGACGAACTGCTGGGCCTGCCCGTGCGCGACCGCGACTACGTAGTGGTCGGGGCGACACCCGAGCAGATGGCCGCGCAGGGCTTTCGTCCGGTCGGCAAGGACTTTCCGGTGTTCCTCCATCCCGACACGCAGGAGGAGTACGCGCTCGCGCGCACCGAGCGTAAAACAGCCGCGGGCTATCACGGCTTCCAGTTCTTCTACGCGCCCGACGTGACGCTCGAAGAAGATCTCGCGCGCCGCGACCTCACCATCAACGCGATGGCCCAGGAGGTGCAGCCTGGCGGCGTGCTCAGCGGCCCCGTCGTCGATCCGTTCAATGGCGAGGCCGATCTGCGCGCACGCGTGTTCCGGCACGTGAGCGAGGCCTTCCTCGAAGATCCGGTGCGCATCCTGCGCATCGCGCGCTTTGCCGCGCGCTTCGCGGACTTCACCGTCGCGCCCGAGACGATGGCGCTCATGAAGAAGATGGTCGAAGCGGGCGAGGTCGATGCGCTCGTGCCCGAGCGCGTCTGGCAAGAACTCGCGCGCGGCCTGATGGAGACCAAGCCCTCGCGCATGCTCGAAGTGCTGCGCGAATGCGGCGCGCTCGCGCGCGTGCTGCCCGAAGTCGACAGCCTGTTCGGCGTGCCGCAACGCGCCGACTATCACCCGGAGGTCGACACCGGTATCCACGTGATGATGGTGATCGACTACGCGGCCGCGCAGAACTACGCGCTGCCGGTGCGCTTCGCCGCGCTCACGCACGATCTGGGCAAGGCCACCACGCCGGTCGAGATCCTGCCGCGCCACATCGGCCACGAAGGGCGCAGCGTCGACTTGTTGCGCGAGCTGTGCGCGCGCTTGCGCGTGCCCAACGATTGCCGCGATCTCGCGCTGCTCGTCGCGCGCGAACACGGCAACGTGCATCGCGTGATGGACATGGGGCCGGCCGCGCTCGTGCGCATGCTCGAACGCAGCGATGCGCTGCGCAAACCGGCGCGCTTCGCCGAGGCGCTGCAGGCATGCGAAGCCGATTTGCGCGGACGGCTCGGCTGGGAGCTGACGCCCTATCCGCAGGCGGAGCGCCTGCGCGAGGCGCTGGTCGCGGCGCGCAAGGTGGACGCGGGCGAATATGCGCTCGCGTGCAGCGGCGGCCCGCAGCAGATCAAGGAAGCGGTGCACCGGGCCCGTGCGAAGGCGGTCGCCGTTGCGCTCGGCCAGCCGCCCGACGTCGCTGACGCATAAAAGGCCGGCTAGAGCAGACGCACCACGAGCGAGAGCAGCATCGACAGCACGAGCGTCGACATGAACGGCAGCGGATACTCACGGCCGAACAGGCGCAGCGTCACGTCGCCGGGCATGCGGCCGATGCCGAGCTTGCGCAGCCACGGCTGCGCGCTCGAGAGGATCGCGACGGCGATGAAGGTGGTGAGGAACCAGCGCAGCATCGGTCAGAGCGTGTGGGAACGGTCGCCGCGAGCGAAAGCGTCGAGCGTTTGGTCGATGCCGCGCGAGAACGCGATCACCTTGAACAGCTCGCCCATCTCCGCTTCGGAGACGAGCTTCTGCACCGCATTGGCCGCAGGCAGAAAGCGCTCGACGTCGCGCGGATCGATGGCCGAGAGCACCTCGGTGATGCCCGCATTCATGAGGAAGCGCGCCTGCGAGGTGTAGCCGAGCAGATCCGCGCCGGCTTCGACGCCGGCTTCGGCGATGCCCGTGAAATCGATGTGCGTGGTGATGTCCTGCAGACCCGGCCAGAGAAACGGATCGGCGTGCGCGCGATGCCGGTAGTGGCACATCAGCGTGCCCTGCACGCGTTGAGCGTGATAGTACTCGTGGCGCGGAAAACCATAGTCGATGAAAAACGCCGCGCCGCGCGCGAGCATCGCGCAGACCGTGCGCGTGAACGCGAGCGCGGCGTCGTGCGTTTCGGTCACGTAGTCCTCGGCGCCGTCGATCGCGGCGAGCACGCCGTCGCGCCAGTGCGCATCGCGCGCGCTGTTGAGCGGCTGGTCGACGAACGTGAAGCGCTCGCCGTCGAGCGCCACGCCGCGCTCGTGCCACACGGCGTCCTTGCGTGCGAAGAGCCGCACCGGCATCGCGTCGAGCACTTCGTTGCCGACGACGACCCCTTCGAATTGCGTCGGCAGCGCGTCGAGCCATTGCACGCGCGCGGCGAGCGTGGGCGCCAGCGCCTCGATGGTCGCGCGCTGGCGCTCGCGCAGCTCGCCCGAGAGTTCGACGATCGCATACGACTCGAACGCAACGCCGGCAACGGCCAGTGCATTCATGAGACCGGCGGCAAGCTTGCCGGTGCCCGCGCCGAATTCCATCAGCTGCGTCGTGCCGCTCGCGGCCAACGCCTCCGCGACGGCTCGTGCGAGCGTCGCCGCGAAGAGCGGTGACATCTCCGGCGCGGTGACGAAGTCGCTGCCATCGTCGCCGCGCAGGCCGAATTTCTGCGCGCCGCCGCTGTAATAGCCGAGTCCCGGCGCGTAGAGCGCGCGCTCCATGTAGCGCTCGAACGGCAGCCAGCCGCCGGCCGCAGCGAGCTCGGCGCGAAGCGTCGCGACGAGCGCTTCGGACTGCGCGAGCGCGCTCGGCCCGGGAACGGGTAAACTGTCGGGTTGCTGAGCTTTCGGATTCATCCTCGCATTGTAAATGAGCGCTTCTTCCAGCACCGCCGCACATTTTGCTTCCGACCCCGGTTCGACAGCCGCCTCGGAGCGTGCCCGCACGCGGGTCGTGCTGGTGACGGGCGGGGCGCGCCGCATCGGCCGCGCGCTCGCGCTCGGCTTTGCGGCGCGGGGCTGGGACGTCGCCGTGCATTTCGGCGCCTCGCGCGGCGAGGCCGACGAAGTGGTCGCGCAGATCGAGGCGCTCGGGCGCCGTGCGCTCGCGCTCGAAGCCGATCTGGCCGACGAAGCGCAGGTGTCCCGGCTCGTGCCCGCGTGCGTCGAGGCGCTCGGCCGGCCCGAGTGCATCGTCAACAACGCGTCGCGCTTCGAAGAGGACACGGCGCGCGATGTCGGCTACGCGCGGCTGCTCGAACTGATGGCGATCAACGTCGGCGCGCCGCTCGTGCTCGCGCGCATGCTGCACGACGCGACGCCCGAGGCGGCCACGACCGACGAAACGCTGCGCGGCGTCGTCATCAATGTGCTCGACCAGAAGCTGTACAACATGAATCCGGATTACCTGTCGTACACGTTGTCGAAGGCCGCGCTGCAGACGGCGACCGTGACGCTGGCCCAGGCGCTCGCCCCGAAGGTGCGGGTGGTGGGCCTCGCGCCCGGTCTCACGCTGCAATCCGGCGACCAGACACCGGAGAGCTTCGCCGCCGCGCATCGCGTGACGCCGCTTGGCCGCGCGTCGCGGCCCGAGGACATCGTGGCGGCGGCGCTCTATCTCGCCGATGCCAAGGGCGTGACCGGCACGACGCTGGTCGTCGATGGCGGCCAGCATCTCGTGCCGCTGCCGCGCGACGTGATGTTCTTGACCGGCGCTCACTGAACCGATTGACCCGCGGGCGGGCCTGCCCCCGCCACGCACTTTTCGACTGGAATGAACATGTTCGCCGCCTTATCGCATCCCCGGCTCGCCGATTGCCGCCGGCTTTTTCTGCGCAATTACGAAGTGCGCATCAACATCGGCGTGCACGACTTCGAGAAGCAGGGCGAACAGCGGGTCGTGATCAACATCGAGTTGTACGTGCCGCTCGCGCAATCGACGCCGCTCGAAGACAAGCTGCGTGAAGTCGTCGACTACGACTTCATGCGCTCGACCGTGGCGCAGCGCGTCGGACAGGGCCACATCCATTTGCAGGAGACGCTCTGCGACGATCTCGCGGGCGCGCTGCTCGCGCATCCCCGGGTGCGCGCCGTGCGCGTGTCGACGGAAAAGCCCGACGTTTATCCAGACTGCGACGCGGTGGGCGTCGAAGTGTTTCGCATCAAAGAGGACTGATTCATGAACGCCCCCGATACCCAGTCAACTCAGAGCGCGGCCGAGCCCGCAGCCGGCCCCGGCCGCATGGCGCTCACGCGCCGCGAGCAGAAAGAAGCCTACGAAAACAACAAGCTGCACAAGCGGCTCGTGCGCCAGGTCGGCCAGGCGATCGGCGACTACAACATGATCGAGCACGGCGACAAGGTGATGGTCTGCCTGTCGGGCGGCAAGGACAGCTATGCGATGCTCGACATCCTGATGCGTCTGCGCGAGCGCGCGCCGATCGATTTCGACATCGTCGCCGTGAACCTCGACCAGAAGCAGCCGGGTTTCCCGGAGCACGTGCTGCCCGAGTACCTCCGGCAACTCGACGTGCCGTTCCACATCGAGAACCAGGACACCTACAGCATCGTCAAGCGGCTCGTGCCCGAGGGCAAGACCACTTGCTCGCTGTGCTCGCGGCTGCGTCGCGGCATCCTGTATCGCGTCGCGGGTGAACTCGGCGCGACCAAGATCGCGCTCGGCCATCATCGCGACGACATCCTGCAGACGCTGCTGCTCAACCTGTTCTACGGCGGCAAGTTGAAGGGCATGCCGCCGAAGCTGCAGTCCGATGACGGCAAGAACGTCGTGATCCGGCCGCTCGCCTATGTGAAGGAAACCGATCTCGAGAAGTACGCCGAGCTGCGCGAATACCCGATCATTCCGTGCAACCTGTGCGGCAGCCAGCCCAATCTGAAGCGCGCGGAAATGAAGGCACTGATCCGCGACTGGGACAAGCGCTTCCCGGGCCGCGTCGAGAACATGTTCAACGCGCTGTCGAACGTCGTGCCGTCGCATCTGATGGATCCGGCGCTGTTCGGCTTCGCTGGGCTGCGCGCGAGCGGTGTGGCCGATCCGCAAGGCGACATCGCGTTCGACGAGGAACCGTGCTCGACCGATACGCCCGATAGCGCGGCGGGCAAGCCGATCTCGATCGTCCAGTTCGACGATCTGTAAAGCACCGCGCGCCAAAGGGTCGCAACCGCGCCACAGCCCCGGCGGGCGTGGCGCGGCGCGTGCGGGGAGCCACCGAATCAGGGATAGCCCCCATGCTAGAATCGGCGGCTTCTTCTCCAGCTTTCCATCGATGCCATGAACATCGTGATTCTCGCGGCAGGCATGGGAAAACGCATGCATTCCGCGTTGCCCAAAGTGCTTCACCCGCTGGCCGGCCGGCCGCTTCTCTCCCACGTCATCGATACCGCGCGCACGCTCGAACCGACCCGGCTCGTCGTCGTGATCGGGCATGGCGGCGAACAGGTCCGTGAGGCCGTCGCCGCGCCCGACGTGCAATTCGCCGTGCAGGAACAACAGCTCGGCACGGGCCACGCGTTGCAGCAGGCGCTGCCGCTCATCGATACCCGCGTGCCGACGCTCGTGCTGTATGGCGACGTGCCGCTCACGCGCGCGAGCACGCTCAAGCGCCTCGCCGACGCCGCCGGCAACGAAGGCTACGGCGTGCTCACCGTCACCCTCGATGACCCGACCGGTTACGGCCGCATCGTGCGCGATGCAGCGGGCAAGGTCGCGCGCATCGTCGAGCAGAAGGACGCGAGCGACGAGCAACGCAAGATCGCCGAGATCAACACCGGCATCGTCATCACGCCGAGCGCACCGCTCGCGGGCTGGCTCGCCGCGCTCAAGAACAACAACGCGCAAGGCGAGTTCTACCTGACCGATGTCGTCGAGCAGGCCATCGAGGCGGGCATCGACGTCGTCACCGCGCAGCCCGACGAAGAGTGGGAAACGCTGGGCGTGAACAGCAAGCAGCAGCTCGCCGCGCTCGAACGCGTCTATCAGCACAACGTTGCCGACGCGCTGCTCGTCGCGGGCGTCACGCTCGCCGACCCGGCGCGCATCGACTTGCGCGGCACGCTCGAATGCGGGCGCGATGTGTTCATCGACGTGAACTGCGTGTTCGAGGGCGACGTGCGTCTCGCGGACAAGGTGCGCATCGGCCCGAATTGCGTGATCCGCGATGCGGTGATCGGCGCGGGCACGCGTGTCGATGCCTATACGCACATCGAAGGCGCGACGGTCGGCGCGGGCGCCGTGCTCGGGCCTTATGCGCGTCTGCGTCCCGGCGCCAAGCTCGCCGACGAAGTGCACGTCGGCAACTTCGTCGAAGTGAAGAACGCGAACCTCGGCCAGGGCTCGAAGGCCAATCACCTGAGCTACGTCGGCGACGCCGATGTCGGCGCGCGCGTGAACATCGGCGCGGGCACCATCACCTGCAACTACGACGGTGCGAACAAGCATCGCACGGTGATCGGCGATGACGTGTTCGTCGGCTCCGATACGCAACTCGTCGCGCCCGTGAAGGTGGGCAGCGGCGTGACGATCGCAGCGGGCACGACGCTCTGGAAGGACGTCGCCGACGGCATGCTGGTACTCAACGACAAGACGCAAACCGCGAAGACCGGCTATGTGCGGCCGGTCAAGAAGAAGAGCTGAACGGGAGCCGGCGCCGGGCTGCTTTACGGCTTGTTTTGCAGCCTGCGCGCGCGCCGTCCAAACCCATTACGAAGGATAGAACCCTATGTGCGGCATCGTCGGCGCGGTAGCGCTTCGCAACATCGTCCCGGTCCTCATCGAAGGATTGCGGCGCCTCGAATATCGCGGCTATGACTCGTGCGGCGTCGCGGTGCTCGGCGCCAACGGTCCTGAGCGCGCGCGCAGCGTGGCGCGCGTCGCCGATCTCGACGCGCAAGTGCGCGAATCGCATTTCGAAGGCGTCTCGGGCATCGCCCACACGCGCTGGGCCACGCACGGCGCACCGACCATCGACAACGCGCATCCGATCTTCTCGCGCAACGCGCTGGCGATCGTGCACAACGGCATCATCGAGAACTACGAATCGTTGCGTGAGATGCTGCGCGGCAAGGGCTACGAGTTCGTGTCGCAGACCGACACCGAAGTGATCGCCCATCTGATCCACAGCCTCTATCAGGACGACCTGTTCTCGGCGGTGCGCGCCGCGGTCGCGCAACTGAGCGGCGCCTACGCGATCGCCGTGATCCACAAGGACCAGCCGCACACGGTCGTGGGCGCGCGTGCGGGCTCGCCGCTCGTCGTGGGCCTCGGCGAGAATGAGAACTTCCTCGCCTCGGATGCGCTCGCGCTCGCGGGCAGCACCGATCGCTTCATGTACCTCGAAGAAGGCGACGTCTGCGAGTTGACGCTCGAACGCGTGCGCATCGCCGATCGCGCCGGCAACGACGTCACGCGCGAAGTGCGCGAGGTGCAGGCCTATGGCGGCGCGGTCGATCTCGGCCCGTATCGCCATTACATGCAAAAGGAAATCTTCGAGCAGCCGCGCGCGATCGCCGACACGATTCCCGCGACCGATTCGTTCCGTGCGGACCTGTTCGGCGCGAACGCCGAAGACGTGTTCCGCGGTATCGACAGCGTGCTGATCCTCGCGTGCGGGACCAGCTACTACGCGGGTCTCACCGCGAAGTACTGGCTCGAATCGATCGCGAAGATCCCGACCCAGGTCGAGATCGCGAGCGAGTACCGCTATCGCGAGTCGGTGCCCAATCCGCGCGCGCTCGTGGTGACGATCTCGCAGTCGGGCGAAACCGCCGATACGATCGCGGCGCTCAAGCACGCGCAGTCGCTCGGTCAGCAACATACGCTCGCGATCTGCAACGTCGCGACGAGCGCGATGGTGCGTCTCACCGAATTCAAGTTCCTCACGCATGCCGGCGTCGAGATCGGCGTCGCGTCGACCAAGGCGTTCACGACGCAGCTCGTCGCGTTGTTCGTGTTCGCGGTCACGCTCGGCAAGCTGCGCGGCCATGTGAGCGCGCAGCAGGACGGCGAGTATCTGAAGCAGCTGCGCCACTTGCCTGCCGCATTGAACGCCGTGCTGGCGCTGGAGCCGCAGATCATCGCGTGGGCAAGCGAGTTCGCGCGCAAGGAGAATGCGCTGTTCCTCGGACGCGGGCTGCACTATCCGATCGCGCTCGAAGGTGCGCTCAAGCTCAAGGAGATCTCGTACATCCACGCCGAAGCGTATCCGGCAGGCGAACTCAAGCACGGTCCGCTCGCACTCGTGACCGAGGCAATGCCGGTGGTGACGGTGGCGCCCAACGATGCGCTGCTCGAAAAGCTCAAGTCGAACATGCAGGAAGTGCGTGCGCGCGGCGGCCAGCTTTACGTGTTCGCCGATGCGGATACGCAGATCGTCAGCGAGGAAGGCATTCACGTGATCCGCATGCCCGAGCACTACGGGCTGCTCTCGCCGATCCTGCACGTCGTGCCGCTGCAGTTGCTCGCGTATCACACGGCATGCGAGCGCGGAACCGATGTGGACAAGCCCCGCAATCTGGCGAAGTCGGTGACGGTGGAGTGAGGTTCGCGTTGGCGTGACAGAAGCAGCCATGTGAAAAAGGCGCTGGAGCAGTTTCCAGCGCCTTTTTTTGCGCGTGCTCGAGGCGCTCGCCCGACCGCGCGCTACGCCTGCTGCTGCGCGAGATACCGCTCGAGCGCCTCCATGCTCGCGCCCCAGCCTTGCGTCATGCTGGCGTGCGACGCGTCGAAGATGGCTTGCTCGGCATCGCTCGCGTCCAGCGCGCGCCATTCGAGGCGCAGCAGGGTGCCCCCTTCGACTTTGCTGAGGGTGGTCGTAGAGAGGGTATAGAGCGGCCACTGCGGGGCCATAGGATGCCGCGTCACGCCGCCGTCTTCATCGCTGAACTGCACGACGACGACGATGCGCTCGGGCGGCGTCAATTCGCGAAACGTCCACTTGCCCCACATCGCCGGGGCGTCGGGCGCATTGAGCGGCTTCATCGCGTAGTGAAAGACGCCACCCGCACGCGCATCGACCGTGCAGTGGGACATTTCCATGCCCGGCGGGCTCATCCACGCGCTCAAATGCCGGGCGTCGGTCATCGCGGCATACACGAGTTCGCGCGGCGCTGCGAAGCGGCGCTCGAGGACGAAAGGAGCGGAAAGGTTGTCAGTCATGGCGACGAGTCTTCCTGGTTCGGGTTGAAGGGGCTTGGGACACGGTCTTCGCGGCAGCCTTTGCGGAGGTGCCCTTGACCGGCTTCTGTTGCAGTTGCTGCAGGTAGCTGTCGAGCTGGTCGAGGCGCTGCTCCCACAGGGCACGGTACTGCAGCGCCCAGTCGGCGGCTTGCTTGAGCGGCTCAGGCTCGATGCGGCAAGGGCGAAACTGACGGTCCCGTCCTTGCGTGATGAGTCCCGCACGGCTCAGCACACGCAGGTGCTTGCTGATGGCGGGCGGACTCAGGTCGAAAGGTCCGGCCAGATCCCCGACCGTGGCTTCGCCTTGCGCCAGCCTGGCGAGGATCGCGCGTCGCGTCGGATCGGCCAGCGCGGCGAATGTGACGCTCAGAGGGTCCGTTTCCACTTGTTTTCCAATTGGTTAATTAGCCAATGGGTAAAGTATCGGGGAAATCAAACCGGCATGTCAATCGAGCGAGACCGACACCGTCTGCATCGGCGGCGGGCGGCCTGAACCCCGCTGCCCCGACCCGGCAGCGCGAGCACGTCTCTCGCGCTACTATCCTGAGATCGGCGCCCCCTGCGCCGCCGACATCGCAATGACCCGGGAGAGCAAAGTTGGCCGAGATCCAGCGAGGACGTCCGCCTCGACTTTATGTGTTTTCCGGTGCGGGGTTGTCGGCGGAAAGCGGTGTGTCGACGTTCCGCACGGGCGATGGCATCTGGACGCGCGCGAGCATCGACGAAGTGTGCAACTACGCGACCTGGCAGCGCAATCGTCCCGCTGTCTTCCGTTTCTACAACGAACGCATCGCGGAGACGCGCGAGGCGCGACCGAACGCAGCGCATCAGTTGCTCGCGCAGTGGCAGACCCGCTGGGGACGCGAGCGCGTGCTTCTGATCACCCAGAACATCGACGATCTGCTCGAAGAGGCGGGCGCGCAACACGTGATCCATCTGCATGGCGATATGGCGTCGCTGCGTTGCACGTCGTGTGACGTGCGCTTCGCCGCGAGCGGACGCACGCTCGACCCCGAAGCCACGTGTCCGTCGTGCGGCGAGGCCGCGCCGGTAAAGCCCGGCGTGGTGTTCTTCAACGAAGCGGCACCTGAATACGAGAAGCTCTATCGCGTGCAACGCGACATGACCGACGACGATCTGTTCATCGCGATCGGCACGTCGTTCGAAGTCGTGCCGCCCGAGATGCTCTTGCCGCCGCAGCGGCTTACTCGTCATCCGCGCAATTTTCTCGTCGATCCGGCACCGCAATGCAGCGGGTATTTTGGCGTGATCGAAGCGCAGCCAGCCACGCTCGGTTTGCGCAATCTCGCGCAAAACGTCGAGCAACTAATGGGCTGACGAGCTCTACAGTTCCGGTCGCGCGAGGTCGGCCTCGACGATGTGCTCGCCGTAGACCTGCGCGGCCGCCAGCGCTTCGTCGCGAGTCGGATAGGGGCCGAGTTCGGGTGCGCCTTCGAACGGGAACAGCACGCGCTCATCGGTCTTGCGCACGACGCGCAGCGTTCCGAAGAAGCGTCGATAGCCACGCATGCGCGCGCTCGCGTCGACGGCGAAATCATCTTCTGACTGGCCGGGAATGGCCGGAACAAAACGGGTGTTCATGAGGGAGTGTCGCGGGACGGCGGCATGCGCGCCGACGCCGAAAAGGCAGTGAAGCAGCGCCGTATTCTCTCACGGCCGGCCGCATTCTTCCCGCGTGGCGCGCGCGCCTGCTTGCGAGGCAGGCGCGAAGGCGCGCACTCACGCGGCGTCTTCGTCTTCTACGTTAACAATGAATATGTATACGTAGTAATAGTTAACAAGCATGCGTCCATCTTGTGGACAACGCGGAAAAACCCTGCCCGTTCAGCGCCGTGCAAAACAGACAGCTGTGCGGACAAGCGCTGTAACCGAAGTGCATTGAAGGGATAACTTTGCGCGGCTTCGCGTGCGGCACGCGCTTATCAAAGATTCATCCACAACACTTCAGCCGCGCCGTCCCCAGCTTGTCCAGAGCTTGCAGTGGATAACCATGGGTTTCAAGTGAGTTCAGCGGACCGCGCTTCGCGCCGCGGACTCCATGCGGGCAGCAACTGGCACGCGAGCAGTCCGGCGAGCATGAGCGCGCCGCCGAACATCGCCCGCGTCGACAGCGTCTCGCCGAGTACGAGCCAGCCGGCGATCGCGGCGAACACGCCTTCCATGCTGAAGATCACGGCGGCGTGCGAGGGCGCCGCATCGCGCTGTGCGACCACCTGGATCGTATAGGCGACGCCGACCGAGAGCGCGCCGCAGTACAGGATGGTCGACGCCGAGCGGACGATATCGGCAAGACGCACAGGCTCGATCGCGAACGCGATGGCAAGACAGACCACGCCGCAGCTCACGAACTGGACGAGCGCGAGCAGGAGCGGATCGTGGCGTCGCGCGAAATAACCGACGAGCATCACCTGAGCGGAGATGAAGAGGGCGCCGCCGAGCTGGTACCAGTCGCCGGGCATGATCGACATTTGCTCGTTGATGCTGAGCAGATAGAGGCCGAGCGTCGCGAGCACGGCGCCGATCCACGTGCCCGCGCCGGTGCGGTGACGCAGCAGCACGCCGACCATCGGCACGATCACGACGTAGAGCGAGCTGATGAAACCCGCGTTGGCGACCTTCGTATAGCGCAGTCCGATCTGTTGCAGCGACAGCGACACGGAAAGGATCACGCCGAGCAGCGCGCCCGCATACAGCAGCCCCAGGTCGAACCGGCGTGCAGGAGCACGTCCCGAGCCGACGGACGCCGACAGGTGCAGCGTGACCATGAACGTCGTCACGACCGCGGCGCCCACCAGGAAGCGCAGGCCGGTAAAAAGGAAGGGACCGATGGTGTCGAGGCTCAGTCGTTGGGCGACGAATGCGGTGCCCCAGATCATGGCGGCGGCCAACATCAAAAGATTGGCGCGCAGGTGTTTTTGCGTGGCGGATTTCACAGCGGGAAGTCTCGGTTGTTATCGACGCACGATGGCGCGTCTGTCGATCGTATCCGAATTGAAAGCAACATGTCTTATGGAACGCACAAACGTCGGTGACGCCAACGGGAGACAAGGGCGCGCAGAACCAAAGCGCCAGAGCGGCATGGATGGCGCCAATGAAAAAGCCAGAGCAAATTACTCTGGCTTTCGGGGGGCAGTCGAATAAAACAGCGTCGCACCGGCGATTAATCGCTTTTGAGACCCGCCCGCAGCAACTCGGTCAGCAGACCCGTCATGCCTTCGGGATGATCGACGGCGCGCGCCTTCAACTGCTCGACGAGTTCGGCGTTGAGCTTGCAGGCAAACGGCACGAGCCCCTGTGCCTGGTCGAGGCGGCGTTGCTCGCGCCGGTTGGCGGCGGTCGCATCAGCCGCACCTTTGCCGAAGCGATCGGCACCCGATTGCTTCATCGTGTGCACGAGCTTGAGCGCCTTGTTTTTCTCGAGATCGGTTTTCTTCATGGCCATACGCGTGACTCCAGAGTCTTGGGGATGGCGCGCATTGTACGCACTTGTGCGCCCGGCTCAGGGCGCGCGGCCCGTGAGATCGTCCATCAGCGCACGCATGCGCTGCCAGTGCGAGCCTTCCCAGAACACGCGCTGGCACACATCGCAGGTGGCGAAGCGCGCGTGGCGCTCGAATACGCCATGCGGTACACGCGTGCGCACCGCGTCGCGTCCGATCGCATGGAGCGGCGCGTTGCACGTGAGGCAGAGCCGGAACGGTCGCGCGCTCGCGGCCAGATCGAGGCGCGCGAAAATCTCCTGAAGCTGCGCGTGCGGCTTGAGCGTACGCACATAGCAGCCGTGCGTGATCGTGCGGCGCTTGAGCAGCTCGCGATCGCGCGTGAGCACGATGCGCTGCTCGCTGGCGGCGAGCGCCTCGATGGCGTCGTCGGCGTAACCGTTGTCGTAGAGCGTGTCGAAGCCCGCGAGCCGCAGCAATTGCGCAAGGCCGCCGAGATGCGCATCGGCGATGAAACGCGTCTCTCGCAGCGGCTCGGCGCGCACGCGCAGCAGCGGACGAATATCGAGCGCTTCGAACTTCGGATAGACGGCGACGCGGTCCCCATTCGCGAGCGGATGGTCGAAACCCACCGATTCGTCGTTCACGAGGATCAATTCCACCTCGGTGTGCGGCACGCCGAGCGCCTCGATCATGTGCTTCGCGGTTGCATCGCGCGCGCATTCGCACTCGAACGCGCGGCGGCGCAGCGGCCGCGCGAGGAAATCATTGAGCTCCTCGTAGAAGCGGAAGGTGGCGGTGACCATGCGGCCAGTATCGCATTGCGCGCCGGGTTGCGCAGGCGTCTGCAGCCGGCGCGCGGCTGTGCTCTACTGCCGGTTCCGTTCGAAGGAGTCTGCAATGGATATTGGCTTTATCGGTCTGGGCGAAATGGGCGCCGCGATGGTGGAAAACCTGCTGAAGGCCGGGCATGGCGTGCGGGTCTGGAACCGCACGGCCGAACGCGCCGAGGCGCTCGTGGCCGCCGGCGCGCAGCGCGTCGCGAGCCCGCACGAGGCGCTCGAGGGCGACGCCGTGTTTTCGATGCTCGCCGATGACGACGCCGTGCGCGAAGTCTTCGACGCCGCCTTGCTCGATGCCGCGCCGCGTGGCCTCGTGCACGTGAACCTGGCGACCATCTCGGTCGCGCTCGCCGAAGCGCTCACGCGCGAGCACGCCGAGCGTGGCCTCGATTACGTGGCGGCGCCGGTGCTCGGCCGCCCTGACGTCGCGCGCGCGGCCAAGCTCACGATCATCGCGGCGGGGCCGGCCGAGGCGATCGACCGGGTGCAACCGGCACTCGACGCGATCGGCCAGAAGACATGGCGCATCGGCGCGTTGCCGCAGCAGGCTAACGTGATGAAGCTGGCGGCGAATTTCATGCTGGCGTCGGCGGTCGAGACGCTCGGCGAGGCGGCCGCGCTGCTCGGCGGCCATGGGGTCGCGATGCGCGATTTCCTCGATATCGTGACGGGCGGCCCGTTTCCCGGCCCCGTTTATCAGGGGTACGGGACGATGATTGCGGAACAGCGTTTCGAGCCCGCGCTGTTTAAGGCGCGCCTCGGGCTGAAGGACGTGCGGCTCGCGCTCGCCGCCGCCGATGCGGTCGCGACACCGCTGCCGGTGGCCAGCGTGGTGCGCGACAGCTTGCTCGAAGCCGTGGCGCACGGCGACGGCGAGCGCGACTTCGCCGTGCTCGGCAAGGTGGCGGCGCGGCGCGCGGGGCGCTAGATGCGCTCGCTGGCCGGCGCGGCGCTCGCAAGTCGAAAACACCGCCGATCGCGCGCTGACGCACAATCGCGGGCTCCTGTCCCTGTGCACAATGTGGGAATCAATTGTGACAACGAGCAGGGCGGGAGACAGCGGATGGAGACGCGCATCCTGATCGCCGACGACGACAAGAACGCGCTGAGCAGCCTCGCCACGCTGCTCACCGAGTTGGGCTACGAGATCGCCATGGCGGACAGCCTCGATAGCGCCGAGCGCACGGCCGCGCAGTTCCGGCCCGCCGTGGCGATCGTCGTGCCGACGTTGTCGGGCAGCGAGCCGGCCGCGACAGCGCGGCGTCTGCGGGCCGCGTGCCCGTCCCGCGCGCCGCTCTTGATCGCGCTCACGGGCTGGGGCCAGTCGCAATATCGCGACGCCGCGCTGGAGGCGGGCTTCGACGTGCATCTGGTGAGGCCCGTGGGGATCGACCAGCTGACGTTCATCCTGTCGATGACCGGCCGCTGAGCAGGCGGCCCGTCAGCGTTGTTTGTTTTCCACAGTAGGGTGCACACTACTTTACATGTTGCGTCGCACCACCTGGTTTGCTATAGTCGGAACTGTCTCCTCCATGTCTCCTCTGATATGGATTCAGCCCGCCAACATGGCGGGCTTTTTTTTGTCCGTTGTTCCTGCGGGCGCACCAAATAAAAAAGGTTCATCGACGATTACCGGGGAACGCGGCGCGGATCTTCAGGAAGAAGTACTCCTCGTCGCGGTAGCCGTAAGCTCGCCGCTTGATGACCTTGATGGTGTTGTTGATCCCTTCGACGATGCTGGTGTTCAGCGCATGGCGGCAGCGCGCCACAATCCCGTGCCAGTAGCCTTGCAGGCGCCGGGCGAACAGTTGCAGAGCGTCAATTCCGCTTTGCCGGGCTTGCTCGAGCCATTGCTCCCAGGCCTCTTGTGCCTGGGTGGGGTTACGCTGGAACCACAGACGCTTGAGCTCGTCACGCAGCACGTAGACACACATCAACGGCTCATTGGCCGCCAGTAATTCCTTCAGGTGCACCGACTGGTCGGGCTTCAGATTGCGGTGGTTGCGCAGCAGCAGCCAGCGGCTGGACTTCAGGATCTTGCGCGCGGGCCGGTCATGGCGAAGCTGGTTGGCCTGATCGACCCGTACCCGGTCGATCACTTCGCGTCCGTATTTGGCCACCACATGAAACAGGTCGTAGACGATTTCAGCCTGCGGGCAATGTGCGTTGATCTCCAGCTCGTAGGCCGTTGTCGTGTCGATTGCAACCGCCTCGATGCGCTCAGCAACGCCCGCCGGCAACTGTTCGAAGAAGGCCCGGGCCGTCTCGCGTGAGCGTCCCTGTCCGATCCAGAGCACCTGCCGGCCCACAGGATCGACCACCACCGTGGCGTAACGATGGCCTTTATGGAGCGCAAACTCGTCCATCGCCAGGTAGCGGATGGTCGACCAGTCTGGCTCGACCACACGCGCACGCAAGCGCATCTTGTCGATCGATTTGACCGTGTGCCAGCCCAGACCGTAGAAAGCCGCCACCGCCTGTACGCTGGCCGCCTGCAGCAGCTTCTCGCACGCCTTCGCAAAACGCTCGGTCACCCGCTGATAACGGCCCAGCCAGTCCAGCTTCTCCAGCCGTGGGCCACCGCAGTGCTCACACCAGACCCGCCGGCGCGGGACATGCAGCACGACCCGGTACTCAAACAGGGGTAGATCGCGCACTCGCCGCACGGTGGTCTCGTGGATCTGCTGGCAACGCGCGCCGCACTGCTCGCAGTACATGACCTTGCCGGCCGGCTTCAGATACAGCGACAGCGTATGACCTTCACCTTGCGGCCATTCCACGCGCTCAAGCCGGTAACCCGTCCAGCAACCCAATGCCTGAAGTGCCTTGCGATCGAGCAACTCTGCCTCCTGAGCTTCATCAAGTCAGGCCTCAGGGTACTCAACTACTCCTTCATGCTCCACGGTTTCCTGCGATGAACCATAAAAAACCGGCTCTCACGGAGCCGGTTCGAAGTACGCACAGCGCCAACGGCGCGGGCTGTCTCAGCCCTTCAAGCCCGCATCTTCCGCAGCGCCGATCGCCAGGTTCATGCACTGGATCGCCGCGCCCGACGCGCCCTTGCCGAGATTGTCGAGCCGCGAGACCGTCACGAAGCGCTCTTCGTTGCCGAACACGAACAGATCGACGCGATTCGTGTCGTTGTTGGCCTGCACGTCGAAGAAACCGTCATCGAGATTGTCGTCGGCGTTGAACGGCAGCACGCGCACGAAGGCCTCTCCCGCGTAGTACTCGGCGAACAGCGCCAACACGTCCTGCGGCGTGGCCTTTTTCGCGAGCTGTTGCGGCGAAAAATAGGTCGTGACCGCGAGGCCCTTATAGAAATCACCGACGATCGGCGTGAACACCGGCGCCGACTTCAGGCCCGTGTGCGCGGCCATTTCGGGCAGATGCTTGTGCGCGAGGCCGAGTGCGTAGGCGCGCGGGCTCTTCAGGCGCTCGTTGCCGCCCGCCTCGTAGTCGGCAATCATCTTCTTGCCGCCGCCGCTGTAGCCCGTAATCGAATAGCTGTGTGCCGCGAAGTCGGGCGTGACGAGGCCGGCCTCGACGAGCGGGCGCATCGCCAGCACGAACGCCGACGCGTGGCAGCCCGGCACCGCGATGCGCTTGGCCGTGCGCAGGCGCTCGCGCTGCGCGCGGGCCAGCTCGGGCAGACCGTAGGCCCAGTCGGCGCTGGTGCGGAACGCGGTGCTCGCGTCGATCACGACCGTGCGTGCATTGTCGACCAGCGACGCCGATTCGCGCGACGCGACATCGGGCAGGCACAGGAACGTGACATCGGACGCGTTGATGAGACGGCGGCGCTCGTCGACGTCCTTGCGCTTCGCTTCGTCGATGCGCAGGACTTCGACGTCCGGGCGCTGCGACAGGTATTCGAAGATTTTCAGGCCGGTAGTGCCTTCCTGTCCGTCGACAAAAACTTTCGTGCTCATCTCGATCTCTCTGAAACGCGGGGATTCTGGGCGCCGCAAGACCCTGGCGGCGCCGGAACGCTATTTTAAGACCTGATGGCCGGGCGTGCCGGCTGTCGGGCGGGAAAAATGCGCGGGCGATACGCGGGCTACGCCACGGGAACGGTTCATGGGGCGGCGGGGGACGCGTATTCGGTCCCACCGCGACGTGTCACCGCAGTGACCGATTGCAACCCACGCCACGCGGCCCCTCACTCGCCGAACCCGCGCACGCAGCTCAGCGCCCGTAATTGACCGTCAGCTTCGCGGAGCCCAGCGACGCCGCACCGATTTCATGATCGAACATGAGCGCCGGCCGCCCCTGGGTGAGCCGCAGCGCGTCGACTCCAATCGCATAAACCGTGATGACATAGCGATGCGGCTTGCCCGGCGGCGGGCAGGGACCGCTATAGCCGTCGATATCGAAGTCGTTGTTTGCCTCGTACGCGCCGAGTTTCTTCAGCGCGCCACTCGCGCTCGCGTTCTCGGCAAGGCTGGTCACGCTCGCCGGGATGCCCGCCACGGCCCAGTGCCACCATCCGCGCCCGGGCGCATCAGGATCGAACATCGTGACGGCGAAACTACGCGTGCCTTCGGGGGCATTGCGCCACGACAGTTGCGGCGACTGATTGCCGCCGTGACAGTCGCCCTGGTTGAACACCTGTTGTTCGTTGACGGCACCGCCGTCGCGCAAGTCGGCGCTCGTCAGCGCGAATGTGCCGCCCGCATGCGCCGCCGCGGATGCGATCAGCATGGCCGCCGCCGCTGACAGAAATGCTGGTCGACGGTAGAGCAACCTGTACGAAAGGATCGAAACTGACTCGCGAACCATGAGAACTCCCGACGCGTTTTTGTTAATTCCGGGTCACACAATTCTGAAAGGTTGATCTGATCTGTGCTGAGGATTGAAGTTGAATCAATATAGCGGTATTACGGATGATCGTCCCGGCGGCATGAACACCGTCGGCTGAACGAAATCGGCTATAGTCGCGTCCAGTTCAGCCAGACCGGTTCGCAGTGCGACTCGCTTGCATCATCATCGATGGTTCAAGTGCGGGTTCCCACTGCGCTCGAACGGAAAGGCAGGACTGCCAACACGGAGGGGTAATGCAGCAGCCAATCAAGGTCGTCGTCGCCGACGACCATCCGGTCATTCTGTTCGGTGCGGAACATGCGCTGCTCAAGTTTCCAGGTATTCAGGTCGTCGCGCGGGCGCGTCAATCCACGGAGCTGATCCGGGCCTTGCAGTCGACGCCCTGCGACGTCGTCGTCACGGACCTCGCGATGCCGGGCGGCCAGTATGGCGACGGTTTGCCGCTGATCGGCTATCTGCGGCGCTACTTTCCCCGCGTACCCATCGTTGTCCTGACCATGCTCGAGAACCCCGCGCTGCTCAAGCGCCTGAACGAACTCGGCGTGATCGGCGTCGTGCACAAGTCCGACGACCTCAGTCATATCGGTCTCGCAGTCCAGCACGTGAACCGCAATATCGAGTACATGAGTCCGCACGTGCGCGTCGCACTCGATACCTTGCGTCTGAACAGCGGCGGCAAGACCGAGGAGGTGATCCTGTCGAGACGCGAACTCGAGGTGGTGCGTCTGTTCGTCTCGGGCATGACCATCAAGGAGATTTCCGAGAAGCTCAATCGCAGCATCAAGACCATCAGCACACAGAAGAACACAGCGATGCGCAAGCTCGGGCTCGATCGCGATTCCGAACTGTTCCAGTACGCGCAAAGCAATGGCTTGCTGAATCTGTCGTCGCATGCGCCCGCGCAGATCGAGCGACTCGACGCGCCGATCTGAATGGACGCGGCCCGCAAAGCAAAAAGGCCATCTGCCGCGAGGCAGATGGCCTTTCTCATGGCGCCCCGGAGGGCGTCGCATGCAGTTACTGCGGAGCCGACGTCGCGCCGCCGTGCGCGGCCGACCATTCGGCAGGCGCGTGCAGGAATTTTTCGACTTCGTCGAGCGTCTTCGTTTCGAAGTAACCCGAGGCCTTGGCGACGCGCAGCACGTCCCACCACGTGGCGAGCGCGTGCAGATCGACGTCGATGTCCTTCAGGACCGACACGCTCTCTTTGAAGATGTTGTAGTGGAACAGCACGAAGCAGTGGTTCACCTGGGCGCCGGCCGTGCGCAGCGCATTGATGAAGTTGATCTTGCTGCGGCTGTCGGTGGTCAGGTCCTCGACCAGCAGCACGCGCTGGCCTTCGGTGAGCAGACCTTCGATCTGCGCGTTGCGGCCAAAACCCTTGGGCTTCTTGCGCACGTATTGCATCGGCACCATCAGGCGGTCCGCGATCCATGCGGCGAACGGGATGCCCGCGGTTTCGCCGCCGGCGACGGCGTCGATCTGCTCATAGCCGACGTCGCGCAGGATCGTCGCTTCGGCCATTTCCATCAGGCCGCGGCGCACGCGCGGGTACGAGATCAGTTTGCGGCAGTCGATGTAGACCGGGCTCGCCCAGCCGGACGTGAAAATGAACGGCTTTTCGGCGTTGAAGTGCACGGCCTGAACTTCGAGCAGCATCTTGGCGGTCGTGTCGGCGATCGTCTGGCGATCATGGACTGTCATGAGCGGAATCCTTGGGTGTGAGCGATGAGGCGGGCGCGGGGCCCGGTGGCGCTGGCACGGGGCGGTCGAAGCGGTGGCGTTGCCGGGCCGCTTCGCGCTCTCGTGTCTGTCGCCGGCCTCGGGGACCTGGACGGTACCTGGGTGGCTCCGGCGGACTGGCTGCGCGCGTAGGCCAGTATTTTACCCGACTTGACGCCGCCAGACGAGGTGTGTGGCCGACCGGCGTGGAACGCAGTTGCGTCCCTTTTTTCGCCTGAGGGCGGCAGTCGAAGCGGCCAGCGACGGCCGTCGAGCGCCTCGCTAGCGCCAAACGGGCGAAATCTCCACGACGCACAAGGCGCTCAGCAAGCGCCCGGCCATCTCGTTGCGCGGTTGTTCGCGCGCACGAGCGTCGCTACACTCTGCGCGATTGCACGCCGCCCGTTGCCGGGCGCGCGGTTTCCGTCAGGCATTCCAGGATCGTTTCATGACCGCAGTTTCCCCTCCCGCCGCCGACGCTACACAGCGCGGCTATGCCGCCCGCGCGCTGGTTGCCTCGGTGCTCGGCTATGCGATGGACGGCTTCGATCTGCTGATGCTCGGCTTCATGCTGCCCGCGATCAGCGCCGATCTGCACCTGAGCCCCGGCCAGGCCGGCTCGCTCGTGACGTGGACGCTCATCGGCGCGGTCGCGGGCGGTATCCTGTTCGGGCTCTTGAGCGATCGTTACGGCCGGGTGCGCGTGCTCGCCTGGACCATTCTGCTGTTCGCCGTGTTTACAGGCCTGTGCGGGCTCGCGACCGGTTACGGCGATCTGCTCGTCTATCGCACCATCGCCGGCATTGGCCTCGGGGGCGAGTTCGGCATCGGCATGGCGCTGGTCGCCGAAGCATGGCCCGCGACAATGCGGGCGCGCGCGTCCTCGTATGTCGGGCTCGGCTGGCAACTGGGCGTGCTCGCGGCGGCGCTCGTCACGCCGTGGCTGTTGCCCGTGATCGGCTGGCGCGGCATGTTCGCGATCGGCCTCCTGCCGGCGCTCGTCTCGTTCGCCGTGCGGCGGCGCGTCGAGGAGCCCGCGCTCTTTGCGGCCCACGCGGCGCGCAAGCGCGAACAACCGTCCGCCCAGCCGCTGCGGCTGCTCCTCGCCGATGGCCGCACGGCGCGCGCCAGCCTCGGCGTGATTGTGTTGTGCTCGGTGCAGAACTTCGGCTACTACGGCTTGATGATCTGGCTGCCTGCGTATCTGTCGAAGTCGTTCGGCTATTCGCTGACGAAGTCGGGTCTCTGGACCGCGGCGACCGTCGCCGGGATGGCGCTCGGCATCTGGCTCTTCGGCATCGCCGCCGACCGCTTCGGCCGCAAGCCCGCGTTCCTGTTCTATCAGGCGGGAGCGGTCGTGATGGTGTACGTCTACGCGCATCTCGATACGCCGTTCGCGCTGCTCATCGGCGGCGCGGCCATGGGCGTGTTCGTCAACGGCATGATCGGCGGCTATGGGGCCTTGATCTCCGAGCTGTATCCGACCGCCGCGCGCGCGACCGCGCAGAACGTGCTGTTCAATATCGGCCGGGCGGTCGGCGGGTTCGGACCGCTCGCGGTCGGCGCGCTCGCCGCGCGCTACTCGTTCGGCGTCGCGCTCGCGATGCTGGCGTCGATCTATGTGCTCGACATTCTCGCCACCGTGTTCCTGATCCCGGAGCGACGCGGCGCGCAACTCGATTGAGCAGACCGCAGCCGGCAAGCGGGTGTCACACACCGGTCCGGCAATGGTTCTGTGATGGTTCCATCGTGGTTCGCCGCTGGTTCACCGATGGTCGTCAAACGCCCACTGGTGGTCGTTTGCAGCCGCCAGTTCACCGGTGGTCGAGGCCGGACAGACGTTTGCTGCGAATGTCCGGTATCAGCCTCGTCACTTGCACGTTGCGCCCCATACGGGGTGTACACTAATCCCCCCCGTATTTCCGTCTGCGCTGTCTTGTCTACCGCCCTGGTTCGTCGCAGCGCCCAACCGGCGCTTCTGAATCGCCGCCGTCGAGATTACCCATCCGATAGACGACAACTCCGATGATGCGCAGCACGGCGGGCACTATTCCAAAAGGTTCTCAATTCTCACGTCTCTCAGGTCCGAAAAATGGATGAACAACTGAAGCAAAGCGCTCTCGCTTATCACCAGAATCCGAAACCCGGCAAGATTTCCGTCACGCCGACCAAGCCGCTGTCGAACCAGCTCGACCTCTCGCTCGCGTACTCGCCGGGTGTCGCCGCCGCGTGCGAAGCGATCCACGCCGATCCGCTCGACGCGCAGAAGTACACCTCGCGCGGCAATCTCGTCGGCGTCGTGACGAACGGTACGGCCGTGCTGGGCCTCGGCAACATCGGCCCGCTCGCGGCGAAGCCGGTGATGGAAGGCAAGGGCTGTCTCTTCAAGAAGTTTGCCGGCATCGATGTGTTCGACATCGAGCTGGCCGAAACGGACCCGGACAAGCTGGTCGAAGCCATCGCGATGCTCGAGCCGACGCTCGGCGGCATCAACCTCGAGGACATCAAGGCGCCCGAGTGCTTCTACATCGAGCAGAAGCTGCGCGAGCGCATGAAGATCCCCGTCTTCCACGACGACCAGCACGGCACCGCGATCATCGCATCGGCGGCGATCCTGAACGGTCTGAAGGTCGTGGGCAAGGATCTCGGCAGCGTGAAGCTCGTGTGCTCGGGCGCGGGCGCGGCGGCCATCGCGTGTCTGGACCTGCTCGTGAAGCTCGGCCTGAAGCAGGAGAACATCCTTGTCGCCGATTCGAAGGGCGTGATCTACGAAGGCCGCGGCAATCTCGATCCGTCCAAGCAGCGCTATGCGGCCAACACCGAAGCGCGCACGCTCGGCGATGCGATCAAGTCGGCCGACGTGTTCCTCGGCTGCTCGAGCGCGGGCGTGCTCAAGCCCGAGATGGTCAAGGACATGGGCGACAAGCCGCTGATCCTCGCGCTCGCGAATCCGGAGCCTGAGATCCGTCCGGAAGAGGCGAAGAAGGTGCGCCCCGATGCGATCATCGCGACGGGCCGTTCGGACTATCCGAACCAGGTCAACAACGTGCTGTGCTTCCCGTTCATCTTCCGCGGCGCGCTCGACGTCGGCGCGACGACGATCACGGAAGAGATGAAGCTCGCCTGCGTGCGCGCGATCGCCGAACTCGCGGAAGAAGCCGACCAGGGCGACGAAGTCGCGAAGGCCTATGAAGGCCACACGCTCGAATTCGGCCCGGAATACCTGATTCCGAAGCCCTTCGACCCGCGTCTCATCATCAAGATCGCACCGGCCGTCGCGCAAGCCGCGATGGATTCGGGCGTCGCCACGCGCCCGATCGCCGACATGGACGCCTACCGCGAGCAGCTCGCCACGACCGTGTACCGCACGGGCATGGTGATGCGCCCGGTGTTCATGGCGGCGAAGGCCAATCGCGCACGCATCGTGTTCGCCGAGGGTGAAGACGAGCGCGTGCTGCGCGCCGCGCAGTTCGTGCTGACCGAGAAGATCGCGCGCCCGATCATCATCGGCCGTCCGGCTGTCGTCGAGATGCGTCTGAAGAAGATGGGCTCGAAGCTGCGCGTGGGCGAGGACTTCGAGATCGTCGATCCGGAAGACGATCCGCGCTATCAGAAGTCGTGGCAGGCCTATCACGAACTGGGCGCGCGCAACGGCATCACGCCCGAGGTCGCGAAGGCCTCGATGCGCAAGTTCAACACGCTGATCGGCGCGATCCTCGTGCACCTCGGCGACGCCGACGGCATGATCTGCGGGATGATCAACAGCTTCGACTATCACCTGAAGTTCGTCGAGCAGGTGCTGGGCAAGGCCGATCACGCCGACAACTACGCGGCGATGAACCTGCTGATGCTGCCGGGCCGCAACGTCTTCATCAGCGACACGTACGTGAACGAAATCCCGAGCGCCGAACAGCTCGCCGACATGACGATCCTCGCCTCGCGCGAAATCGAGAAGTTCGGCATCACGCCGAAGGTCGCGCTGGTGTCGAGCTCGAACTTCGGCAGCGTGCGTTCGTCGACCTCGCAGCGCATGCAGGCGGCGCGCAAGCTGATCGCCGAACGCGCTCCGCAGCTCGAAGTCGATGGCGAAATGCACGGCGACGCGGCGTTGTCGGAAGTGATCCGCAAGCAGTCGTTCCCGGGCACGACGCTCACGGGCGAAGCGAACCTGCTGATCATGCCGAACGTCGAAGCCGCCAACATCGCGTACAACCTGCTCAAGGTCGTGGGCGGCGAGGGCGTGACGGTCGGGCCGTTCCTGCTCGGCGCGAGCAAGCCGGTGCACATCCTCACGCCGGCGGCGACCGTGCGCCGCATCATCAACATGACGGCCGTGGCGTCGGCCAACGCGAAGATCGCGAAGTAACGAAGCCACAGCGCGGCGCAACGCCGCGCGCCGAACGCGTGAAAGACAAAGGGCATCCCGCCTAAAGCGGGATGCCCTTTTTACAGGCTGCGTGCGATCACGCCGCGTGGCGCGCGGAGCCTCCTTGCGGCGAGCGCCACTTCGCGAGCAGCGTCGCCCACTTTGCGCGCACGGCCTTCAGGTTGTTCTCCTTGACGTGACCATAGCCGCGAATGCCGTCGGGCAGGCTCGCGAGTTCGATCGCGAGCGCGTGGTTCTCCGCGTTCAGCCCGGTGAGCAGTTCGGCCACGAGCGTCTCGTACTCGCCGATCAGCGCGCGTTCATGACGACGCTCCTCGGTGCGGCCAAACAGATCGAACGGCGTGCCGCGCAGGAACTTGAACTTCGCGAGGACGCGCATCGCGCTGAGCATGTGCGGACCATACTGCTTCTTCACGAGCTGACCCTTGGCATCGTGCTTCGCGAACGACGGCGGCGCGAGATGGAAGTTGAGCTTCCAGTCGCCCTCGAAGCTCGCCTTGAGCTTTTCGATGAACGCCGGATCGGCGTAGAGCCGCGCGACTTCGTACTCGTCCTTGTAGGCCATCAGCTTGTGCAGGTTCTTCGCGACGGCCTCGGTCAGTGCGAGCTGACCATCGGGACGATCGAGCTTCGTTTCGGCGGCTTGCACCGCGTCGACGAGCGTGCGGTAGCGTGCGGCATACGCGTCGTTCTGATACGCCGACAGATAGTGCATGCGCTTGTCGATCAGCGTTTCGAGCGCACGCGGCGTGTGCAGCGAGACGATCTTCGCGCCCGCATTGGACGATTGTGCCGTGCTCGCCGTATCGCGCTGCAGAAGCTGCTGGACCGCCGCCGGATCGTGCGCGACGCGCCGGCCCCACTCGAACGCGGCGAGATTCTTCTCGACCTGCACGGCATTCAACTCGATCGCGCGGCGCAGCGATTCATGGGTGAGCGGCAACCAGCCGCGCTGCCACGCATAGCCGAGCACGAACGGGTTCGTGTAGATCGCGTCGCCCAGCAACGCGAGCGCGTAGCGGTTCGCATCGACGGTCGCCACCGAGTCGGTGCCGGCCGCCGCGCGCACGTCGGCCTCGGTGTTCGAGCCGGGGAACTGCCAGTTCGGGTTCTTGATGAACTCGGCGGTCGGCGTTGCCGCGCTGTTGAGCACGACATGCGTGCGGCCCGGCTGCATGCGCGAGACACAGTCGTCGCTGGCCGTGACGATCGCGTCGCAGCCGATCACGAGATTCGCGTCGCCCATGGCGATGCGCGTCGCGTGGATATCGACGGGGCGATTGGCGATCTGCACATGGCTCATCACCGCGCCGCCCTTTTGCGCGAGGCCGGTCACGTCGAGCACTGTGACACCCTTGCTTTCGAGGTGCGCGGCCATGCCGAGCAGCGCGCCGATCGTCACGACACCCGTGCCGCCGACGCCCGTCACGAGCACGCCATACGGATGATCGATCGCGGGCACGTCGGGCACCGGCGCGAACGGCATGTCGGTGGCCGAGGCGCCCGTTGCCGCCTTCGGCTTGCGCAGCTGACCGCCTTCGACCGACACGAAACTCGGGCAAAAGCCCTTCAGGCACGAGAAGTCCTTGTTGCAGGTCGACTGGTTGATTTGCCGCTTCGTGCCGTACTCGGTTTCGAGCGGCTCGACCGACAGGCAGTTCGACTGCACCGAGCAATCGCCGCAACCCTCGCATACGGCTTCATTGATGACGACGCGGCGTGCCGGATCGGGATACGTGCCGCGCTTGCGGCGGCGGCGCTTTTCGGTCGCACAGGTCTGGTCGTAGATCAGGATCGTCGTGCCGGCGATCTCGCGCAGTTCGCGCTGCATTTCGTCGAGCTGGTCGCGATGATGGATCGTCACGCCGCTCGCGAGCGTCGTCACGCCGTCGTACTTCTGCGGCTCGTCGGTGACGATCACGATCTTCGCGGCGCCTTCGGCGGCGAGCTGGTGCGTGATCTGTGGCACGGTGAGCACACCGTCGACGGGCTGGCCGCCCGTCATCGCCACCGCGTCGTTGTAGAGAATCTTGTAGGTGATGTTCGCCTTCGACGCGATCGCCGCGCGAATCGCGAGCAGGCCCGAATGGAAGTAAGTGCCGTCGCCGAGGTTGGCGAACACATGCTTGTCTTCGGTGAACGGCGCCTGGCCGATCCATGCGACGCCTTCACCGCCCATCTGGCTGAACGTGCTCGTGCTGCGGTCCATCCACACGGTCATGTAGTGGCAGCCGATGCCGGCCATCGCGCGCGAACCTTCGGGCACGTTGGTCGAGGTGTTGTGCGGACAGCCCGAGCAGAACCACGGCTTGCGCTCGACCTGCACGCGCGGCTTGGCGAGCGCCTTTTCCTTGGCCTCGATCACGGCGATGCGCGCAGCGATGCGCTCGCGCACATCGGACGGCAGATCGAACTTCTCCAGCCGCGTCGCGATGGCCTTCGCGATGATCGCGGGCGACAGTTCGTAGTGGGCGGGCAGCAGCCAGTTGCCCATCGGCACCGACCATTCGCCGCCGGCGCCGTCCTTCTCGTCGAACTTGCCGTAGACGCGCGGGCGCTGGGCGTCGGGCCAGTTGTACAGCTCTTCCTTGATCGCGTATTCGAGGATCTGGCGCTTCTCCTCGACCACCAGAATCTCGTCGAGGCCACGCGCAAAGGCGTGCGCGCCTTGCGCTTCGAGCGGCCAGACACAGCCGACCTTGTAGAGCCGCACGCCGATGCGCGAGCAGGTCTCGTCATCGAGACCGAGATCGGTGAGCGCCTGGCGCACATCGAGATAGGCCTTGCCGCCGGTCATGATGCCAAAGCGCGCGTGCGGCGAATCGATCTCCACGCGATCGAGCTTGTTCGCGCGCACATAGGCGAGCGCGGCGTACCACTTGAAGTCGAGTAGACGCGCTTCCTGCACGAGCGGCGGATCGGGCCAGCGGATGTTGAGCCCGCCGTCGGGCATGACGAAGTCGGTCGGCAGGACGATCTGGGTGCGATGCGGATCGATGTCGACCGAAGCCGACGACTCGACCACGTCGGTCACGCATTTCATCGCGACCCACAGGCCCGAGTAGCGGCTCATCGCCCAGCCGTGCAGGCCGAAGTCGAGGTATTCCTGAACATTCGACGGGAACAGCACGGGCAGACCGCAGGCCTTGAAGATGTGCTCCGACTGATGCGCGAGCGTCGAAGACTTGGCGGCATGATCGTCGCCGGCGAGCACCAGCACGCCGCCATGACGCGACGAACCGGCCGAGTTGCCGTGCTTGAAGACATCGCCGCAGCGATCGACGCCGGGGCCCTTGCCGTACCACATCGAGAACACGCCGTCGTGCTTCGCGCCCGGATACAGATTGACCTGCTGCGAACCCCACACGGCGGTGGCCGCGAGGTCTTCGTTGACGCCGGGCTGAAAGACGACCTGATGGGCCGCGAGATGCTGCTTGGCTTTCCACAGCGACTGATCGAGACCGCCCAGCGGCGAGCCGCGATAGCCTGAGATGAAGCCAGCGGTGTTGAGTCCGGCGGCCCGGTCGCGTTCTTGCTGCAGCATCGGCAGACGCACCAGCGCCTGGATGCCGCTCATGTACGCGCGGCCGCGTTCGAGGGTGTATTTGTCGTCGAGCGTGACGGAAGTTAGCGCGGCTTCGAGCGAGGCTCGCTGACCAGCGTCTAGCGGGGCATTCATTATGTGTACTCCTCCACCCAGTTTGGGATCACCAAAGCTTCAGCGCCTCAGCGTCTTGTGAACGCCTCGGCACGGGTCGCCATATTGGCGTCTTTTTACCGATGGTAGCACTGGGGCAAACCCGCCGCTTGCTGTCCCCGATTGCCGCAATGCGCAATGCATGGCGGCTCGAATGCTTTGTGTGAAGCCCGTGTGACAGCAGCGGTATCGGCGCGATGACAGCTGTAACGGCATGTAAAAGGCCGCGCCGGATGGAACCGGGCTTGATATCTGTGTCTAATCCCCCACCTGTGGAAACTGCGCCGTGTCCCGCGTTCTGGTTTCGGGACCGGTAGCCACAGGCATGTCTGAAAAAGGAGTACGCATGAACAAACGACATATCCAGACCTTTTTGACGGTCTCGGCCGCTTTCTTCGCAACGAGCGCGCCCCTGCATGCGAACGCAACCTGCAACACGGTCACCACCCCGGCCAACCGCTGCGCGCAGTATGCGCCGACGCCGCTAACCACCTCGCTCGCCGCCCCTGCCGGCAAAACGAAGTAACCCCATGCTGATGCTGCGCCGACGAGCGCGGCATGCCATTCACCTTGCGTGTCGCCGCCGTCGCGGTGACAGCAACAACTAAAAAGGGCGGCGATCTCCAGGATCGCCGCCCTTTTGCCTTTGTGGCGCCTCGCGGGCCTGCCTTCGATCAGGCCTTGTCTTGCACCACGCCGCGCCGGATCTGATCGAGTTCGATCGATTCGAAGAGCGCCTTGAAGTTGCCCTCGCCGAAACCCTGATTGCCCTTGCGCTGGATGATCTCGAAGAAGATCGGCCCGATCTGGTTCTCGGTGAAGATCTGCAGCAGCAGGTCTTCCGGCGCGCCGTCGATCAGGATCTTGCGGCGGCGCAGTTCGTCGAGCGGCTCGCTGTGACCCGGCACGCGGCGATCGACGAGTTCGTAGTAAGTGTCGATCGTATCGAGCAGCGCGACCTTCGACGCACGCAGGCCGTCGACCGTGCCGTAGATATCGTTCGAACCGAGCGCGATGTGCTGGATGCCTTCGCCGTGATAGGCGTCGAGATATTCCTGAATCTGCCCGGGCGTTTCCGAGCCTTCCTCGTTGATCGGAATGCGGATCTTGCCGCACGGCGAGGTCATCGCCTTCGACTTGACGCCCGTCACCTTGCCTTCGATGTCGAAGTAACGGATCTCGCGGAAATTGAAGAGCCGCTCGTAGAACTCAGCCCATTCGTTCATGCGGCCGCGATGGACGTTGTGGGTGAGGTGATCGATATAGGTGAGGCCGTGGCCGACGGGCTCCGGATTCGCGCCGGCAATCGGCTCGAAGTCGACGTCGTAAATGCTGATGTTGCCGATGCTGCCGGGGTTCGCGCCGTTCTTGCCGTGCCAGCGGTCGACGAAATAAATCAGCGAGTCACCGACGCCCTTGATGGCCGGGATGTTGAGCTCCATCGGGCCGGTCTTGTTGTCGAAGCCCCAGGCGCCGAGATCGAGCGCGTGGCGGTACGCCTTGGCGGCATCCTGCACGCGAAAGCCGATCGCGCAGATCGACGGACCGTGCAGGCGCGCGAAGCGCTGCGCGAACGAATCGGGCTCGGCGTTGATGATGAAGTTGATGTCGCCCTGACGGTAGAGCGTGACGTCCTTGTGGCGATGCTTCGCGACGGCGGTAAAGCCCATCTGCTCGAACACCTTGCCGAGCGCCTTGGGATCCGGCGCCGTGTATTCGATGAACTCGAAGCCGTCGGTGCCGACGGGGTTCTCCCAAGTGCTGACTTGCATCGTTGTCTCCTGATATGGGGGTATGTGCGAGTCAGTGTAGCGGGGGCGTCGCGGTGAAAACTTGCGAAATAAAGCGCCGATGCCTACGATTGCGCCATTAGCTGTCTCAACATTACGAATGGATGGCAGAAAATGGCCAGAATTGAACTCGATGCGATAGACCGACGGATTCTGTCGATCCTGCAGGAGAACGGCAGGCTCTCGAACCAGGAGATCGCGGAGCGCGTGAATTTGTCGCCAAGTCCGTGCCTGCGTCGTATCCGTCGTCTGGAAGAGAGTGGCGTGATTCGCGGCTACGTCGCGTTGCTCGACGCGCAGAAGCTCGGCCTCGATCTGCTCGCCTATGTGAACGTGCGACTCGAAAAGCGCGGCGGCGCGGCCTCGGGCGGGCGCACAGGGGTCACGCATTCGGAGTTGTTCCGCGCGGCCGTGCAGACCTGGCCCGAGGTGGTCGCGTGCCATGCCATGACGGGCGAAATGGACTATCTGTTGCGCGTCGAGGTCGAGGACATGGCGCATTTCTCGCGCTTCGTGCAGGACCAGTTGCTGCACCACCCGTCCGTGGTCGACGTGAAATCGAGCTTCTCGCTCGAGAAGTTCAAGGAAACGACGGCACTGCCGATTCCTTGATACACAAGATGCGTCTGGATGGACGGCCAGAATGCAAAAAGGGCGGCACGAGCCGCCCTTTTGCGTTTGCAGCCGAAGGAAATCAGGCCGCGGCGGGTTGCGGCAGGATCGCTTCGAACAGCTTCGTCGCCCGGCGCGCCTGGCGCTTCATGGCGTAGTCGAACACGGCGGCTTGCTCCTGGAGCATTTCGCTGATGATGCTGCTTTGATCGGCCGGTTCGAGCGACAGCCAGGCATCGGCTTCGCCATACGCGTACTCGATCTTCATGCCCGACTTGCGTGCGATATGCATCATCGTCGAGTTGCGCGACAGGCAGTGCATGTAGAGCGTGGTCACGTGGGTGTTGCGGCTACGGATCGCTGCGCGCTCGAACAGCCGCGAACCGATGCCCTGGCCGCGCGCGCTTTCGACCACCGACACGCCGAATTCGGCGGTGCGGCCGTTGCCGTCGGCAGGCAGATAGGCCAGATGGCCGACGCCGACGAGTTGCAACTGGTAGTCGAACACGCCGAACACGGTGTCGCGCGCGAAATCGAGCTTGCCCACGTAGTTTTCGATCACGTGGTCCGGCGCGGCCTGGCCGAAGCGCAGCAGGCGGTCTTCCCCATCGAGCGAGAGGAAGTGATGGAGCAGGCGCTCGCGATCAGCCGAAGTGAGTACTCGCACCAGAACGGACGCGCGACCGGCAGTCATGGCGTGATCGTTGGCGACGATCTGCGAATCGACAGAGGTAGTAAGCGGGTTCATGGCGGGTTCTCCTTTTCATTCGGGCGGCATGATGCGCCGCAAAACGAATTCTAGCGGAAGCACCACTTCAGGCCTAGGGAAAACCCGTATCCAAGGTTTGAGCGAACGATCTAATTTAGTGCTTAGATAGTCGCAAGTGATTGATTGTTATTGATTTTGTTCTTAATTCTGAACGCCTGTCCGCGTTGTCGCAGGCCAACGAACGATCCGGTTGCGCGCTGTTGCTTCGCAAAAAACGGTGTCAGACCGTCGCCGTTTGCAGTCCATGGTCGACAACCTCGATCACCTGTTCCGCAAATTCGCGATAGCCCATGCGGCCACCGGGCTTGAGCCACGTGAAGGTCCAGTTGATCATGCCGAACACCATCATCGTGAGGGCGGTCTGGTTGTCGCGCGTGACCTTGTCGGGGTAGGCGCGCGCCAGTTGCCGGGAGAACGCCGCGACCACATCGCGCTGCCGGTTCAGGACAATCTCGCGCTGCGCGTCGAGCAGATATTTGACGTCGTTGAGCAGCGCGACATGACGGCTATGCGAGGTCTCGTACTCGGCGAGAAACGCGCGGATCAGCTCGGCGAACGACTCGCGCTCGTCGAGACCGCGACGCTGGCTGGCGCCCTCCACCTCGGCGATGATCAGCATCAAGCGCTTCGTGTAACGGTCGAGCAGATCGAACAGGATCGCTTCCTTGCTCTCGTAATAGTGGTAGAGGCGCGCTTTCGAGGTGCCGCTCGCGGCGGCCAGATCGGCCATCGAGGTGCTCGGGTAGCTCGTCTGCGCGAACTTCGCGGCTGCCAGTTCGAGGATCTGGTCGCGCTGGGTTTCGTGATCGGGCGCTCGGGTACGTGCCATCGTGCTCGTCAGCCGGGAAAGGAAAAGTGGGCGAGCGACCGGCTGTCCGGTGCCGGGGCGGGGCGGGCTAGCGGGACGGTCGCGAGCGTGCGCACCTGCTCGTCGTCGCGCACGCGCAGGCTGCCGGCCGCGCCCAGCTCGCGCAGCCGCCACTGCACCACGCGCGGGCTCACCGGAAAGCCGGTGTCGGCGGGCTGGAGCTGCCCGGCGATCTGCGTGGCGCACTGCCAGGCGCCCTCAGCAGCGTCGACCGTATCGAGAATCTGGGCATCGAGTTCGGCATAGCTGCCGCTCGTGAACGTGTTGTCGCGCCAGCGGCGCGTCTCACCGTTGGCGTGCTTGGCTTCCTGCCATTCGAGCGCGAGCCGCGTGATGCGCAGCACGGAAATCGGGGCAGCATCCGGCAGGCGCTCCGCCACCAGCGCACCCAGCGTTTCCGGAGCCGTCCCGTCGCCGGCGGCGTTACCGAGGCGCACTTCGTTGAGCCGCTGCGGCATGTTGCGCAGCCGGTAGCAGACGCGGCGCAGCGCGAGTTGATCGGCAGCGCCTTCAGAGTGCCAGATCACCACGTGGTCATTGCCCTCTTCGAGCTGGACCAATTCGGCGAACCCGGCTTGCAGCGCTTCGTCGGCCGCGCCCGGCGCGGTGCCGTCCACGCGCTGCCAGAACTCGATGCGCGGATCGGGCGTGTCGTCGATGCCGCGCAGCGGGCCGGTGGTGAGGTCGTCGTCAAGCGCAATGACGTGGTCGGTGCGGCCCGTCTGCTGGAGCACGGCGCGCAGGCCGTTGGCGAGCGGCGCGCCGCGGGTGATGTGAATCGTCTTCATCGACTGTTGTTCGGGACTCTGGGCTCGATCCAGTAGGCAAAAAGGGCCGCCCGCCGACCGGCTGGTCCGGTCGCGGGCGGCCCCTAGTGTAAGCGGATCGCCGGTGCGCAGAAAGCGTGGTGTTGCTCTAGCGCTCGTCGAAGCTCACGACGACGCGCTCGCTCACCGGATGGCATTGACACGTGAGCACAAAACCGTCGCGCACTTCGTGCTCTTCGAGCGTGTAGTTCTTGTCCATCTTGACCTCGCCTTCGAGCACCTTGGCGCGGCACGTGCAGCACACACCGCCCTTGCACGCATACGGCAGCGCGAGACCGGCGCGCAGGCCCACATCGAGCAGGCTCACGCCTTCGTACGGCAGGCGCATCTTGCGCTTCTTGCCGTCGATGACGATTTCCAGTTCGGCCGCCGGCGTGCTCTCGCTGATTTCGACCGGCGGCACGCCAGCCTGCGGCAGCGGCGAGCCGAAGCGCTCGACGTGAACCTTGCCCGCCTCGACGCCGGCGCTCTTCAGCGCGGCTTCGGCGGCATCCATCATTGGCGCGGGACCGCAGATGAAGGCCTCGTCGATCTCGTCGGGCGGCAGCAGCGTGTCGAGGAACGCCGCGCATTTGTCCTGGTCGAGCACGCCGTTGAAAAGCTCCACGTCCTGCAGATCGTCGGACAGCACGTGATAGAGCCGGAAACGGTTCATGTACCGGTTCTTCAGGTCTTCGAGTTCCTCGGCGAACATGATCGCATCGACGCTGCGGTTGCCATACACGAGCGTGAACGTGCTGCGCGGCTCCGACTCGAGCGTCGTCTTGACGATCGCGAGCACCGGCGTGATGCCCGAGCCGCCCGAGAACGCCACGTATTGCTTGCCGTGGTCTGCGTTCAGATGGGTGAAGAAACGGCCATCGGGTGTCATGACGTCGATCGTGTGGCCAGGCTCCAGCGTATCGAACGCAAAATTGGAGAAGCGTCCGCCGCGCACGCGCTTGATGCCGATGCGCAACTCGCCGTCGCGATCGTAGTCGGTGACGCCGACACAGATCGAGTACGAGCGGCGCGTTTCCTCACCGTCGATATGCGTCTTGAGCGTGACGAACTGCCCTTGGGTGAAGCGGAATGCGTCGCGCAGCTCGGGCGGTACCTCGAACGCGACCGATACCGCGTCGGCAGTTTCGGGCCGCACTTCGCGGATGCGCAGCGAATGGAATTGCGGAGTGGCCATATCAGTAGGGTTTGAAGTAGTCGAAGGGTTCGCGGCAATCGATGCAGCGGTAGAGCGCCTTGCACGCGGTCGAGCCGAACTGGGCGAGACGCTCGGTATGCGCCGAGCCGCAACGCGGGCAAGCGGGCGCGGCGAGCGGCTTCGCGATGAACATGACCGGCTTGACGCCCGCTTGCGGCGATGAGCTGCCGCAGTTGCCAGTGGGCGGCGCGATGCCGTAGGCGCGCAGCTTCTCGCGCGCTTCGGTCGTGATCCAGTCGGTGGTCCAGGCGGGCGTCAGCGTCGTCGCGATGCGGTAGGGCGCGAGATCGGCGCCGTCGAGCGCGTGCGCGACGTCCTCGGCGATCTGCGACATCGCCGGGCAGCCCGAGTAAGTCGGCGTGATCACCACCTCGAGCTGGCCGTCGGCGGCGCGCCGTACGTCTCGCAGGATGCCCAGCTCGCGGATCGACACGACCGGAATCTCGGGATCGGGCACGGTTTCGAGAACTTCCCAGGCGCGCTGCAGACCCGCATCGGCGATCGCATTCATGTGGCGTCCTCGTCCTGGCTTACCAGCGGGCGCCTGGATGCTGGCGCGCGAGGCTTTGCATCGTCGCGAGCACGAAGCCCATGTGTTCCGAGTGCTCGCCGTGCTTGCCGGTCGGGACGTGGCGGACCGGCTCGGGCAGCGTGAGCGTCGCCTCGTCGAGCGCGGCGCGCACGTCGTCGAGCCACGCGGCTTCGAGTTCGCTGGTCTGCGGGCCGATGCCGGCGGCCGCGATGCTGGCCTCGACGGCGTCGGCGCTGAAGAACTCACGCGTATACGGCATCAGCCAGTCGAGTGCATCCTGGGCGCGGCGGTGCGACTCGTCGGTGCCGTCGCCGAAGCGGATCAGCCATTCGCGTGCGTGATGCACGTGATAGCGCGTCTCCTTGATCGAGCGCTCGGCGATGGCCGCGAGCTGCGCATCGGCCGAGCCGAGCAGCGTCGTCCATACATGCGCCATCAGCGTCGCAAACAGGAAGTTGCGCACGATCGTCACGGCATAGTCGTTGTCCGCGTGGGTCGTGCCGGCGAGCGGCCCGAAATGTGGCAGCTCCGCGAGCGTGTAGTTGCGGAACTCGCGCTCGGCGCGGAAGTACGCGTAGTCGTCCTCGACGAGCTCGCGGCCCGTGAGTGCCTTGTCGAGCGTGGCGGCGTGGCTGTAAAGCAGACGCGCCTGGCCGATCAGGTCGAGGCTCATGTTGGCGAGCGCGATGTCTTCTTCGAGGACCGGGCCGTGGCCGCACCATTCCGTATTGCGCTGACCGAGGATCAGCGCGTTGTCGGCGAGGCGCAGCACGTAGGCGAGATGTTCTGGCGTGGGAGTCATGACGGCTCGCCCTTACATGTGGTTGACTTCGTCGGGCAGCGTATAGAACGTCGGATGGCGATAGATCTTGTCGCCAGCCGGCTCGAACAGCTCCGCTTTATCGTTAGGGTCCGACGCAGTGATCGCCGCCGACGGCACCACCCAGATGCTCACGCCTTCCTGGCGGCGCGTGTAGACGTCGCGCGCCATGCGCAGCGCCATCGAGGCGTCGGACGCATGCAGGCTGCCGCAATGCTTGTGGTCGAGGCCCTGCTTGCTGCGCACGAACACTTCCCAGATCGGCCATTCCTTGTTCATCTCATCTCTCCTGATACGGTTGCAGGCTTACGCGGCCGCTTTCGCCGCGCGCTCACGTTGTTTTTGGGCATGCGCGAGCGCGGCTTCGCGCACCCATGCGCCGTCGTTGTGCGCCTTCACGCGCGTGCCGAGGCGCTCGCGGTTGCACGGACCGTCACCGTTGACGACGCGCCAGAATTCTTCCCAGTCGATCGTGCCGTAGTCGTAATGGCCGCGCGCCTCGTTCCACTTGAGATCCGGATCGGGCAGCGTGACACCGAGCACCTTGGCCTGGTCGACGGTGGCATCGACGAACTTCTGGCGCAGGTCGTCGTTGGAGATGCGCTTGATACCCCACTTCGAGGACTGGCTGCTGTGGACCGAATCGGCATCGCCCGGACCGAACATCATCAGCACCGGCCACCACCAGCGGTCCACGGACTGCTGGACGAGTTCGCGCTGGGCATCGGTGCCGGCCATCATCGCGAGCAGCGCATCGAATCCCTGACGCTGGTGGAACGACTCCTCCTTGCAGATGCGGATCATGGCGCGCGCATAGGGGCCATAAGTGCAGCGGCACAGCGGAATCTGGTTCATGATGGCCGCGCCATCGACGAGCCAGCCGATCACGCCGACGTCCGCCCACGTCGGCGTCGGATAGTTGAAGATGCTCGAATACTTGGCCTTGCCCGCGTGCAGCGCGTCGATCAGTTGATCGCGCGAGACGCCGAGCGTTTCGGCCGCGCTGTACAGATAGAGACCGTGTCCCGCTTCGTCCTGCACCTTGGCGAGCAGGATCGCCTTGCGCTTGAGGCTCGGCGCGCGCGTGATCCAGTTGCCTTCCGGCAGCATGCCGACGACTTCCGAGTGCGCGTGCTGCGAGATCTGGCGCACGAGCGTCTTGCGGTAAGCGTCGGGCATCCAGTCCTGGGGCTCGATCTTGCCGTCGGCGGCGACGATGGTGTCGAACTGCGCCTGCTCGGGCGACTCGGCGCTCGCATCGAGCGGCGTGACGTTGCCGGGGATGTCGAGGGATTGCGTGTACATGGCGGAGCACTCTCGGTCGGAGTTGGTCGTGTTCGGCAGTATAAACCAACCGACCGGTCGGTTTATAAATATTTTTGGGGCGGCGTTGGCGTTGTATCGGGGCGAGTGAGTGCGATGCGGCGGGGCGGCCATCGGGCACAATGAGCGCTTTGCACTTTCGACCGACAGAATGAAGATTCGCATGCTTGTGCTGGCCGCCACGACGGCCCTGTTGCCGCTCATGATGGCGGCTGCCCCCGCGACGGCCGCCGAGTCGGCGTCGCACTGGGTCAGTGTCTGGGGCACCGCGTTACAGCCGATCCCGCAAGGCATGACCTTGCCGCCGCTCTATCGTGCGCCCGACGTCGCCGGCCGCACGGTTCGGCAGATCGTCTATCCGGCGCTGGGCGGACATGCCGTCAAGATCCACTTCAGCAATCAATATGGGCGCGGCCCGCTCGTGATCCAGCAAGCGCGGATCGCACCGGCAACGGGCGGGGCCGGTGCGGACGGAGCGCGCTCGATGGCCGTCACGTTCGGCGGCCGCGAGGGAGTGACCGTCCCGCCGGGCGGCGAAATCGACAGCGATCCGATTCCGATGGAAATGGTACCCGGCAGC
>CAWDLJ010000004.1:0-5000 GCA_963803225.1 uncultured beta proteobacterium | reverse complement strand
TAAGGCGCTTGAGAGAACTCGGGAGAAGGAACTCGGCAAATTGGTACCGTAACTTCGGGATAAGGTACGCCCTTGTAGCTTGACTGGCCTGCGCCAGGAGGGTGAAAGGGTTGCAATAAACTGGTGGCTGCGACTGTTTAATAAAAACACAGCACTCTGCAAACACGAAAGTGGACGTATAGGGTGTGACGCCTGCCCGGTGCCGGAAGATTAAATGATGGGGTGCAAGCTCTTGATTGAAGTCCCGGTAAACGGCGGCCGTAACTATAACGGTCCTAAGGTAGCGAAATTCCTTGTCGGGTAAGTTCCGACCTGCACGAATGGCGTAACGATGGCCACACTGTCTCCTCCCGAGACTCAGCGAAGTTGAAGTGTTTGTGATGATGCAATCTCCCCGCGGCTAGACGGAAAGACCCCATGAACCTTTACTGCAGCTTTGCATTGGACTTTGAACCGGTTTGTGTAGGATAGGTGGGAGGCTATGAAGCGTGAACGCCAGTTTGCGTGGAGCCGTCCTTGAAATACCACCCTGATCTGTTTGAGGTTCTAACCTTGGTCCGTGATCCGGATCGGGGACAGTGCATGGTAGGCAGTTTGACTGGGGCGGTCTCCTCCCAAAGGGTAACGGAGGAGTACGAAGGTACGCTAGGTACGGTCGGAAATCGTGCTGATAGTGCAATGGCATAAGCGTGCTTGACTGCGAGACTGACACGTCGAGCAGGTGCGAAAGCAGGTCATAGTGATCCGGTGGTTCTGTATGGAAGGGCCATCGCTCAACGGATAAAAGGTACTCTGGGGATAACAGGCTGATACCGCCCAAGAGTTCATATCGACGGCGGTGTTTGGCACCTCGATGTCGGCTCATCTCATCCTGGGGCTGTAGCCGGTCCCAAGGGTATGGCTGTTCGCCATTTAAAGAGGTACGTGAGCTGGGTTTAAAACGTCGTGAGACAGTTTGGTCCCTATCTGCCGTGGGCGCTGGATATTTGAAGGGACCTGCTCCTAGTACGAGAGGACCGGAGTGGACGAACCTCTGGTGTACCGGTTGTCACGCCAGTGGCATCGCCGGGTAGCTATGTTCGGAAGAGATAACCGCTGAAAGCATCTAAGCGGGAAACTCGCCTTGAGATGAGATATCCCCGGGGCTTCAAGCCCCTTGAAGGGTCGTTCGAGACCAGGACGTTGATAGGTCAGGTGTGGAAGCGCAGTAATGCGTTAAGCTAACTGATACTAATTGCCCGTAAGGCTTGATCCTATAACAGGTGTGTGTCGGCAGCCGTTAGTGCTTTAGCACTTATGGATGCCCCATCCTGCACGAAGTGCAGGATCTCAAAGACGCATACGGTTGAGTGATCACGTGTTGTGCCAGATTAAACAACACAACCCCAACACACTCTTTACGCTTCTTCCAGATTGGCTGTGGCGCCAGGTTCACAAAAACCCGCGCGACGCAGCAACCCGTCATGCCTGATGACCATAGCGAGTTGGTCCCACCCCTTCCCATCCCGAACAGGACCGTGAAACAACTCCACGCCGATGATAGTGCGGATTGCCCGTGTGAAAGTAGGTAATCGTCAGGCTCCTCTACAAGCGAAACCCCGGCCCTAAAAAGCCGGGGTTTTTGCTTTTTCGCTCTCCCTATAAGTGAGAGCGTTGTGGGTTTGGCTCCGAACAAAGTGCTTGACACTGTCCGGATGTTCCCCCATAATCATCAGTTCTCTGCGGAGGGGTGCCCGAGTGGCTAAAGGGGGCAGACTGTAAATCTGTTGGCTTACGCCTACGTTGGTTCGAATCCAACCTCCTCCACCAGAATTCAGCTGAAGTTAGTGTCGGGAATCGACAAGATCCTTGCGGGTGTAGCTCAATGGTAGAGCAGAAGCCTTCCAAGCTTACGACGAGGGTTCGATTCCCTTCACCCGCTCCAGCGATATGAAGTAAATGCCCATGTGGCTCAGTGGTAGAGCACTCCCTTGGTAAGGGAGAGGTCAGCAGTTCGATCCTGCTCATGGGCACCAGCAAGACCTGTGATTGTGTTTGCGCCCCGCGCAACGTACGGAAAAATCCTCTTAGGAGTCGAAAATGGCCAAGGGTAAGTTTGAGCGGACCAAGCCGCACGTGAACGTGGGCACGATCGGTCACGTTGACCACGGCAAGACCACGCTGACGGCAGCGATCACGACGGTTCTGACCAAGAAGTTCGGCGGCGAAGCGAAGGCTTACGACCAGATCGACGCGGCGCCGGAAGAAAAGGCACGTGGTATCACGATCAACACGGCACACGTCGAGTACGAAACGGCTAATCGCCACTACGCACACGTCGACTGCCCGGGCCACGCTGACTATGTGAAGAACATGATCACGGGCGCGGCACAGATGGACGGCGCGATCCTGGTGTGCTCGGCCGCTGACGGCCCGATGCCGCAAACGCGTGAGCACATCCTGCTGGCGCGTCAGGTTGGCGTTCCGTACATCATCGTGTTCCTGAACAAGTGCGACATGGTCGACGACGCCGAGCTGCTCGAGCTGGTCGAAATGGAAGTGCGCGAGCTTCTGTCGAAGTACGACTTCCCGGGCGACGACACGCCGATCGTCAAGGGTTCGGCAAAGCTGGCGCTGGAAGGCGACACGGGCGAGCTGGGCGAAGTGGCGATCATGAATCTGGCCGACGCACTCGACACGTACATCCCGACGCCGGAGCGTGCAGTTGACGGCGCGTTCCTGATGCCGGTGGAAGACGTGTTCTCGATCTCGGGTCGCGGCACGGTGGTGACGGGCCGTATCGAGCGCGGCATTGTGAAGGTCGGCGAAGAAATCGAAATCGTCGGTATCAAGCCGACGGTGAAGACGACCTGCACGGGCGTGGAAATGTTCCGCAAGCTGCTCGACCAGGGTCAGGCAGGCGACAACGTCGGTATCCTGCTGCGCGGCACGAAGCGTGAAGACGTGGAGCGCGGCCAGGTTCTGGCCAAGCCGGGTTCGATCACGCCGCACACGCACTTCACGGCTGAAGTGTACGTGCTGAGCAAGGACGAAGGCGGCCGCCACACGCCGTTCTTCAACAACTACCGTCCGCAGTTCTACTTCCGTACGACGGACGTGACGGGCTCGATCGAGCTGCCGAAGGACAAGGAAATGGTCATGCCGGGCGACAACGTGTCGATCACGGTGAAGCTGATTGCTCCGATCGCGATGGAAGAAGGTCTGCGCTTCGCAATCCGCGAAGGCGGCCGTACCGTCGGCGCCGGTGTCGTTGCCAAGGTCATCGAGTAAGCCAGCCAGTCTCGTTGATCGATTAAGTGGTTTCGGGGTTGGCGGTGTCGTCAACCCCAAAATGGTTTAGGGGTATAGCTCAACTGGCAGAGCGTCGGTCTCCAAAACCGAAGGTTGGGGGTTCGATTCCCTCTGCCCCTGCCAAATTCTCGCGCTCAGCGCGATGTTCGTTAAGGTGTTATGGCGAATCCTTCCGTCGAAACTGTAAATACTCCGAGTGACAAGCTGATGCTTGCGGCGGGCGTATTGTTGGTGTTGGCCGGGTTCGTGGGGTTCTACTGGCTCGGTAGCCAGGAGTGGTATGTCCGTGGTGCAGCGCTTGCAGTTGGCGTGATCGCGGGTGTGGTAGTCGGTCTTCTCTCGGCGCCCGGCAAGAGCTTCATCGCGTTTGCCAAAGACTCGTACAAGGAAGTTCGCAAGGTTGTCTGGCCGACTCGTAAAGAGGCCACCCAGACGACGCTGGTGGTCTTCGGTTTTGTGCTGGTAATGGCCATCTTTCTTTGGGTCAGCGACAAGTCCATCGAATGGGTGATTTTCTCGGCGATTCTGGGTTGGAAATGATATGAGCGATACACCGGCATCCCCGAGCGGAAAACGTTGGTACGTGGTGCACGCCTACTCCGGTATGGAGAAGAGCGTGCAACGTGCGCTTCAGGAGCGCATCGAGCGCGCCGGCATGCAGGACAAGTTTGGCCAGATCCTCGTCCCGACTGAAGAAGTCGTCGAGGTGAAGGGCGGTCACAAGTCCGTGACCGAGCGTCGTTTCTTCCCGGGCTATGTGCTCGTCGAGATGGAAATGACGGACGAAACGTGGCACCTCGTCAAGAACACGGCGAAGGTCACCGGTTTCGTCGGCGGGGCGCGCAATCGCCCGAGCCCGATTTCGCCACGCGAAGTCGAAAAGATCATGTCGCAGATGCAGGAAGGCGTGGAGAAGCCGCGTCCGAAGACCCTGTTCGAAGTCGGCGAGATGGTCCGTGTGAAGGATGGTCCGTTCACGGACTTCAACGGCAGCGTCGAAGAAGTCAACTACGAAAAGTCGCGTGTCCGGGTGTCCGTCACCATTTTCGGCCGTGCTACTCCGGTCGAGCTCGAATTCGGCCAAGTCGAAAAGTTGTAATCGATTGTGGACGGATCGCGTCTTTTGGCGCGGTTCGTCTTTCGCGCTTACGGTCCGCGTAATGGCCGTAGAGGAGCGCCGGTAGTTTCGGAGCGCCAGGTAACATCGGGCGCTCGGTAACGAAAGCGCGCTACTACTCACTCGAACGCTCACGCGTTCCAACGAGGTTTTCAACATGGCAAAGAAAATCATTGGCTTTATCAAGCTGCAGATTCCTGCAGGTAAAGCCAACCCGTCGCCGCCGGTCGGTCCGGCACTGGGCCAGCGCGGCCTGAACATCATGGAGTTCTGCAAGGCGTTCAACGCGCAGACCCAGGCTATGGAACCGGGTCTGCCGGTTCCGGTCGTGATCACGGCTTTCGCGGACAAGAGCTTCACGTTCGTGATGAAGACGCCGCCGGCGACCGTGCTGATCAAGAAGGCAGCGAAGATCGACAAGGGTTCGGCCAAGCCGCACACCGACAAGGTCGGTTCGATCACGCGCGCTCAAGCTGAAGAAATCGCCAAGACGAAGATGCCGGACCTTACGGCAGCCGATATGGACGCAGCGGTCCGCACGATCGCTGGTAGCGCCCGCTCGATGGGCATCACCGTGGAGGGCGTGTAAATG
>CAWDLJ010000003.1:0-413762 GCA_963803225.1 uncultured beta proteobacterium | reverse complement strand
CTGCGCATCGAGGAGCGCTACGCCGGCGAGCACCGTGAGTGCTTCTATGCTCGATGGCACATCGGCCAGACTTCGCGCACCGGGCAGCCAGTCGGCCGTTTCGCTATCGATGATCGTGCCGTCGGGCAAACGCACCGCCAGTTTCGTGAGATATAGCCGGTCGATGCCAAGGGCCTGCGTATCCAGTGCCACATCGACGACTCCCCACGCGTCGGGACTCGTCATACTGGCAATCTGCTCATTCGCAAACTGCTCCCAGAGCGCCTGCTGCTGGAAGTGCTGCGGCGTCATGAAAATGCCGCGCGCCCACAACGGTTTCGTTATCTTCATCTTGGATATTGGCCAGGATCCGGGTAAGGGGAGTGGGCAACCTTCATCGCTTCGCCTTCGGCATTCGGGACATGAGCGCCAGGCTCACGTCCATGCCTTCGACCTGAAAATGCGGAACGATGAAGAGCTTGATACGAAAGAAGCCCGGATTGTCTTCAAGGTCTTGCACCTCCACCCGGGCCTCGCGCAGCGGGTGAGCGGCCTGCAGATCGTCACCCGGTGTTGTCATGACAGTCACGAGCGTGTGGATCCAGCTGTTGAGCTCCAGCTCCAGTAGTCGGCGATCCTTGGTCGTTCCGACGTTCTCACGCTGAATCAGCTTCAGATAGTGCGCGATGCGCGAGACCAGAAAGATATACGGCAGGCGTGCATTGATGCGGCTGTTGGCTTCGGCTTCCCGTGTATCAAGGGCAGCAGGTTTCTGTGTCGAATGAGCCGAGTAGAAGCATGCGTAGTCGTGGTTGCTCGTGCAGGAAAGGGCGATCAGACCGAGTTCGGCGAATTCGTGTTCACGCGCTTCGGGAATCAATGCGTCCGTGGCGATCTTTCCCAAACGTCCCGTGTCGAGGTCATAGAGGTGCACGGGCAGATCATGGATCGCTCCGCCCGCGTGTGGACCGCGGATCTGCAGGCACCAGCCGTTACGCACGAAGCTCCTGACGAGATTGACGGCGAACGCAAATGCCGCGTTAGTCCACAGGAAGGCATCGCGCCCACCGCTACGAACTTCTTCGGTGTAGTTGAAAGCGTGTACCGGATTCACGTCCGGTCCATACGGAACACGCGCGAGGAAACGTGGCAGTGTGAACCCAACGTAGCGCGCATCGTCCGTTTCACGAAACGCCTTCCACTTGTGATAAGTCGCGCGGTCGAAGTAACCGGATAGATCGCGTATGCCAGTCACTTCTTCCATGGATGCACGGCCGAAGAAAGCGGGCGAGGCCGCACCGATAAACGGCATGTGTGCCGCAGCCGCCACCTTTGAGATGTTGCGCAGCAGCGCGATATCGGGGGCACTCGCGTCGAACTCATAATTCGCAATCACGGCCGCAATGGGATATGCACCGGGCGTATCGTATTCCTGGACATACGTGTGCTGGAACAGCCCACTCTGGATTAGCTCGGGCGCATCGTCGAAGTCCTGCTGCAAGTTTTCCTTTGAAACATCCAGCATCTCGATGAGCACATTGCGACGAAAGTCGGTGCGGTCAACCAGGAACTTCAACCCGCGCCAGGCGGACTCAAGTGTCTGAAAAGCGGGGTGGTGGAGGATGGCATCGATTTGCCGGCCAAGCAGCCGGTCGATCGTCGCGAGTTCGTGATCGAGTCGCAGCGAAACCATGCGCACCGGCACGCGCTCTTTCGTTTGCGCAGGCGTGTCGGTTGTTACGATCATGGAGTTTCTCGACGTACTGTTCTGGAAGCTTGCGCTCATTGTTCAGATCTTGATCCGTGCCGGCTTCGCTGAAAGTCGCCATGTTTATCACGTCATTCATCTCAAAAGCGTAAATAAAGATTGAGGATTGTTAATCATTAACTAAAAGCAAAGGAACTTGCCTGCTGGAACGGAAGGCTATTCACTGACGTGATAAATCGGCGTACCTTTCCCTCCCCAAACGAGCGTCGCATGCGCGAGATATATCCACCACGCATGAAACGTACGAAGCACTGCTGATCAGGTGAGGAGTGAAGAATGGCAAGCCTGTACGACGAAGCAAGCAAAATCGTCTCCCGCCTGACGACGACAACGGGAGAACCTGTCCGTATTTTTGTGTGTGAGGCGGTTAGCGGAATTAACCGTGTGCCTGAGTAAAGCGCTCACCAAACAGAATAGCGAACTGGTTCATGGCGGACGACCAGTCGAATGTCGTTCGCACAGATTTGGCAAGCACGTTACGCAGCGCCAGCCAGAGCAGCTTGATGGCGGCCTCGTCGTTGGGGAAGTGGCCGCGGGTCTTGATGATCTTGCGTAGCTGCATGTTCAAACTCTCAATGGCGTTCGTGGTGTAGACGACCCGGCGTATGTCCGGCGGGAACACAAAGAACGGCGTGACGTTCTCCCACGCTCGCCGCCACGACTGCACGATGGTCGGATACTTCGTTCCCCATGGCCCTTCGGCGAAGTCGTCCAGGGCCTGCTGCGCGGCCTGTTCGCTCGCGGCTGCATAGATCGGCCGCAGCGCTGCGGCGACGCTCTTGCGGTCCTTGTAACTGGCGTATTCCAGACTGTTGCGGATCAGGTGCACGATGCAGGTCTGCACGGCCGTGCGTGGGTACGCCGTGCCGATCGCCTCGGCCAGGCCCTTCAGGCCGTCGACCACCGCAATCAGGATGTCCTGACAGCCCCGGGTCTTGAGTTCATTGAACACCTTGAGCCAGAACTTCGCGCCTTCGGTCTGTTCGATCCACAGGCCGAGTACATCACGCTGACCGTCGGCCTGGATGCCCAGCGCCAGATACACCGCCTTGTTGCTTACCACGCCGTCGCCACGGATTTTCACGCGCAGGGCATCGAAGAACACCACCGGATACATCGGTTCGAGTGGACGGCTCTGCCAGGCGAGCGTTTCGGCCATCACCTCGTCGGTGACCGAGCTGATGAAATCGGGCGACACCTCGGTGCCGTAGCTCTCGGCCAGAAAGGCCTGAATCTCGCGCACGCTCATGCCCCGGGCGTACATCGCGATAATGCGCTCGTCGAAGCCCGTGAAACGCCGTTCGTGTTTGGGAATCAGGATCGGCTCGAAGCTGCCGTCGCGATCGCGCGGCAGATCGACTCTGACCGGGCCGCGCTCGGTGATGACCGTCTTGCCGCTGGCGCCGTTGCGTTCATTGGTCTGGCCCGATGGCTTGGACTGGCCCGCATGGTAGCCCAGATGCATGTTCATCTCGGCACCCATCGCCCGCTCGATCAGCGCCTTGTTGAACGCCAGCATCAGGTCCTGAACCTCGCCGGGCGTCATCGGGCCCTTCACCAGTTCATCGAGCAGCCCTTCAGGCAGTTCAGGCAGCGGCCCGCGGGCCGCTGCCTGAGAAGCGACGGTGCGTTTCTTCTTCATGATTGGCATATCCATGATTTTCATCCTTCATGATATGCCTCGCCCACAAAATCACGGATAGGTCCGATTTCACGAAGTTCGAGATCGTCATGAAATCCCACCTCGGGCGGCTGGGCGCCGCCACCAACACGCAGATCTACCAGCACCAGTCGACCCCCGAGATTCTCGCGACGGCGATGCGTCGTCACGGCATCAAGGACCACCAGATGTTGTTCCTTCTCAGGAAGCAATATCCCAGGCATCTGTTCCGCCTCCAGTACAAGATCGACGATCTGGCCTACGCCCAGATGCTGATGCAAAAGGCAGGCATCTCCTGCTACGTCGTCGAGACAGAATACGGAGATCAAAACGTCTTCGTCGACGACGTCGACCCCTATATCTACGATCCGCGGCTCGTTGTGCCGTATCGCGAAGCGGCGGGTCTCGAAGCGGGCGGCGCAGAAGCGATCACGTCGCTCAAGACACACACGGTCACGGTGCCGCAGTCGTTCACCGTGGCGGACTACAACCCCGAGCAGGCGTGGGAGCGCTTCAGGGACAGCGCCAACATGGCGCCACAGGATCCGACGACGTACGGGCAGCCCTACATCTACGGCACCCACCATCTCGATCAGCAGGGGGCCAAATGGGAGGCGCAGTTGCGCCACGAGGCCGCGCTGGCGCGGCAGGTGGTGTACGAGGGCGAGAGCAACGTGTTGTCGCTGCAGTGCGCGCGCGTGCTGGAAACGGATATCGTGCTGCCGGACGCCCCCACGGGGCAGGTGATCATCGAGATCACCCACAGCGGCGCGCGCGACAGGGCCTATACGAATCACTACAAGGCGATCCCGGCGAACCGGCGTTTTCGCCTTGAAATCAGGCCCGAGACCTGGCCCAAGATTGCCGGCACACTCAGCGCGCGGATTTGCAGCCCCGACAAATACAAGTACGGCTACCTCAATTCCGCCGGCTATTACGTCGTCCGGTTCGATGTGGACTTCGCCGACTGGCCGAAGGGCGGTGAGAGCGTGCCCCTGCGCCTGGCCAAGCCGTTTGCCGGCAAGCTGCAAACGGGCATGCACTTCGTCGCGCGGGACAACGACGAGGCAGTGGTTTCGTTCAGGGAGGGCGACCCGGACAAGCCGGAAATCGCGGCATTCCATCACCACAGCCAGGCGCGCGACCTCATCACCAATGACCGTCGCTGGCTCTCGCGCAATGTAATCCGTACGCAGAGCAACAACAAGCTGCGCATGGAGGACTGGGCAGGCCAGGAAGGGATCAAGCTCAGCACGGAACACTCGGGCAAGTCGCAACTGAACCTCGGTTATCTGGTGAACCAGAAGCTCGAATACAGGGGCGAAGGCTATGAGCTGCGGACGTCGGGCTTCGGGGTGGAGCGCGCAGGCAAGGGCCTGCACCTGACGACCTACGATCGCCCGGCGGCAGCGGGCAAGCAGCTCGACATGCAGGAGACGATTGCGCAGCTGGAAAGCGCGCTGGCGACTGCCAAGGCGCTCGCCGCGTCTGCGCGCAGCGCCAAGGCGCAACCTGCCGATACCGATGCGCAGCAACAGATGCTGGACGATCTCGATGGTTTGAAGAAGCCGGGTCTGCTGATGAGTACGCCGGCCTCGGCCGGGATGATCGCAGGTCAGGGGTTGCAGTTCGCGGCGAAGGACAGCATCAACGCGGTGGCCGGGAAGAACGCGGATTTCAGCGTGGTGAAGCGCTTTACGGTTGCTGCGGGCGAACTCGTGTCGATGTTCGCGCAGAAGCTCGGCATCAAGATCATCGCGGCGAAAGGCCCTGTCGACATCCAGGCCCAGAGCGATGCGATGTCACTGCTTGCCGATCGCGACGTGTCAGTGTCGAGCGTGAACGGGAAGGTCACGATTGCGGCCGCGAAGGAATTGATTCTTGAATGCGGCGGTGCCTTCATCGAACTGAAGGGCGGCAACATCACGCTCGGCGGACCCGAGGATCTGTTCTTCAAGGTCATCACGATACAGAAGCAGGGGGCGGCTTCGATGTATCCCAAGCTCGGACCATTACCGTCGCAACCGCTGCAGGGCCCGGTGAAGTTCAACATGCTTCTGTCCGATATACCTGGCCCGGCTGGAACGGCCCATTCCAACACTGCGTGGCGCATCGTCCAGGCGCCGAATGCCGGAGAAGCCTTGATGGCTTCGGAAAGCATTTTGGGCGGGAAAAGCGATGTGGACGGCAAAGTCACGTTGACGGACGCGGAACAAAAAAAACTGCACGAAGCGTACAACGGAGCCCCCGCTCAAACCTGGTTGGTTTTTGCAGGACAAAGCCGTCAGCTATATCTGCAACGGGAACAGGAAAGCTGGAACGATGGAACTCGCCTTTACGCCGCATTGGATGCGATGGGTTATAGCGATCATCAATACACGGCGCAGTTAGGGGATGTGGATCAAAGCTTTACGCCACTGGCGAAACAGGAATTGCAGGCAAACAGTGGCAGTGCAATTTTCGGCAAACTTCGGGGGAACCGCCGATGTCCGACGTGATAGCGAAAGTGCCACCGAGTGGCGATCTGTTCGATTTCATGGTCCCGTCGTTGCGCCAGATTGTCGACAAGGCAGGCGCTGCGTACAAAGCGTACGGGACAGAAAATCTTTGGCAACTCGCCGATCAGCCATTCTCCATACCACGATGGGGAAACACGGTCACACCGCTGACTACCGGGGCGGCCTACTTCGCCAACCTTGTGCAGGCGATCGAAGCCGCGACCGAGACGGTCTATATGGCCGGCTGGCAGGTGAACTGGGATGCGCAACTCACGCCCGGGCCAGGCGGCCGGCTGTTCGATGTTTTATTGAAGGCGGTGAAGGCCAATAGCGGCCTGAAAATCTACGTGATGCCGTGGAAGCATTCACCACCGGTGCAAACCTACGACAAGCAAACCAAAGTAGTGCTTGAGGCGATCAACCATCTGGCGGGACGTTCCTGTGTCTGGGTGACCCCTGGCGGCGTCGCTGGCTGATGACGATCCTGGCTTCTTCAGCCATCACCAGAAGTTTGTTGTGATCGACGGGAAAACCGCCTTTGTAGGCGGTATGGACGTGTGCTATGGGCGCTTCGATGATGAACGCTACGATCTAAAAGCGGACACGGCCGGACGCCAGGGGTTAAACCGATACAACAGCTGTGTGCCACCCATTGGTCGTGTATCACCGAAGCTGTTTGTCAATCCTGATATGCCGACGGGAGCATACAGCGATCCATCGTCCTGGTTGGGGTCCCTTCCTGTGAACGGTGCGGCGAAACTCCAGCAGATCGAAGCGGGCGCGTACCAGATCGCTTACGAAGATGAAACCCCGTATCTGTCTGCAGCCGTGCATAGCAATGGACTGCCGACAAACGACAGTACCCTGGATGAGCGCGTCCAGCCCCGTATGCCCTGGCAGGATTCGCAGGTGCGCATCGATGGACCTTCAGCAACCGACGTAGCGCTCAACTTTGTTTTGCGCTGGAACAGTCAGGGAGGCAAGCCGAAGTTGCCGTTGCCGTCGATTCCAGCGGCCACGACCGGTGGATGCGGCATACAGGTTTTGCGCAGCGCGCCCGCAAGAATGCGTAAGGCGGAGTGCAACAACTTGAGCAGCAGTGACAAGTCGCTTCGCCCCGCTCCGACCGGCAGCCAGCGTGAGATTGCCCAGGCGATGGGCAATCTGATTAGCCGGGCTACGTCGTTCATCTATATCGAGAACCAGTTTTTTGTGTCGGGATTCGTGAGTGAGCAAAGCGATCCCGACAAGCAGGCGCCCGATGTCGGTTCACAGGAGAACCTTTCAGGACCGGCGCTGCTGATCAAGGGGCGCGGGCTCTCGCAATCGGCGACCCGGATGGTGGGCGTTTCATCGCATCCCGACGAAGCGCCAAAGAACTTTATTTGTGAACGACTCGCGCAGCGGATCGGGCGCGCCATCCTGTCCGGCGTCAAGGAGAATTTTCACGTCATTATCACGCTGCCGGTTCATCCGGAAGGCAACTTGAATGACGCAAGTATCATGAATCAGGTGCACTGGACCATGCAGTCGCTGGTGTTTGGTTCATTCAGTCTGCTCAACCGGATTCGCCGGTATTTGAAGGCAAGGGAGCTTCGGGACAAGAAGGCAAGCGATCAGGACGTGAAGAAAGTCCTGACCGATGCTGATGACCGGCGTTACGAGGAGGTCCCCGTCGAAAGGTGTCGCGAGTACGTGACGCTGCTGAACCTGCGTAACTGGGAAAAACTCGGCGACCGGTACGTCACCGAGCAGATCTATATCCACAACAAGATGATGATTGTGGATGATCTGTATGCGATCGTGGGGAGTGCGAATATCAACGACCGGAGCATGCTCGGATCGCGGGATTCGGAAATCGCGGTATTGATCGTTGACTCGGAGACGGAAAAGCACGATCTGGACGGCAGCGGCGACTTGAAGCCAACGCGCAAGTTTGCCCGTGAGCTTCGGCAGGCGGTGTGGAAGAAGATCTTTGGAATCGCCGGGAACGTTCGTCCCGCAACGTCGCTTCTGGCTGCGGTCGATCAGCCGGCGAATCCGGCGAACTGGAAGGCGATTCAGGCGGTCGCGGATGCGAACACGGTGCTTTATGAGGCGGCGTTTGATTTTATTCCGAGGAATAGGCCTGCCATATCTCAGCGGAATTCTTCGACGTACGCTTCAATCTGGCCGACGTGGGACGACTCCGACAAAAAGATGAACGAGAAAAATGTCACCATGCCATTCAACGAAGGTTTCTGGTCAAAACCTCAGTACATGCCTGCTGCCGCCAATCTCACGCAAGTGAAAGGTTTCGTCGTTTCGTTGCCGATCGATTGGACCCGTGGCGAGAACAACAATTTTCGGTTTGCCACGTCTTTAGTGGCGGAGCGCAATACCTCTTACGATAAAGAAATACTACGGGATGGCATGATCCAGATATCAATAGAAAGCCAGAGTGCGCGGGGAGACTTGGGGTGATCAAGCATTTATGCTTTCCAGGTGATTGGTATCGGCGAGCGGCACACGTTTTTTGTTCTTTCCTGCTTGTAAATCATGTCGAAGCTAGTGGCTACCGAGAATGTATCGGACGGTACGAAATGGTGTTTCCCGACCAGGTTGAGGTGGCCACCACCACTCCCGCAGTGTTCGATGGAAAATTCATCAAGTATCCGATTCAGTTCTCCGATGGCCAACAGACCGTGTACTCTTCCTTCGCATTTAACGGAAAGTTCGACATTTTTCAAAGAATTTCGGAATCCTCCGCTCGAGAGTTTTTGAGAAAGAGCAAAGCTTTTGTTGTTGCCAGTAGGAAAGAGTCCAACTTGGACAAGCAGTTCTCAGAAATTCCAACAGACCAGCCAACCTCCTTCGTTATGTCTGGATTGAGGTCTTCGGAGTTCGATATCTACAAAGACGGGCAACTCATTAGCTATACGGCGATGTCGTACGACGACAGTGCCGAGGTAACCAGGAAGCGCATGTTGAATACGCTTGCCAACCTTCGTATGCGTCGGCCATACGAGATCCCGAACGAAAGCGGGGCATGCCTCCCCGGAATTTTTGTCGCTTCCAGCGGGAAAGATGATTTCAGCAATATCGGCGTTACGTTCCGGCTGAAAGAGCACCCCGACGTGACGATTTTCTTCGCAGATCGTACCGCCGGAGATCTATCAAAAATGACCTCGCGGCAAAGGAACGAATTCGTCTGGACTTCCGATGCCGTCGGCAGGGTGATCCATCTGCACGGACCACTGCGTTATCGGCCCGCCAAGATGGCGGGACGCTTGGGCACGGCAAGCTTCGCGACCGTTACGCGCTACGACGGCGCGACGGACTATGCCTATCTCGTGACGGTGCAAGGCGATCCGAACGCCGCCGTAGACACACCGGACCTCGAATTACTGGTTCAACGAACGGCGAAATATGCCAAAGGCGCCGAGCCGGTCACGGGCGATCAACTCGAGGCCATCGCGAAGGCCGTTGCTGCCTCCGTTGTCCGTCGGCCAGTTCAGTAAAACGATAGCCAAAGTCCTGTCATGCCTTTGCCCGCACCCGCCTTTCAACGATCAATTACCCGAGACCGATTTCATTGCGTCGGTGTAGGTGGTATTCGGTTCAGTCTGCTCAACCGGATTGCCGATATTTGAAGGCAAGGGAGCTTCGGGACAAGAAGGCAAGCGATCAGGACGTGAAGAAAGTCCTGACCGATGCTGATGACCGGCGTTACGAGGAGGTCCCCGTCGAAAGGTGTCGCGAGTACGTGACGCTGCTGAACCTGCGTAACTGGGAAAAACTCGGCGACCGGTACGTCACCGAGCAGATCTATATCCACAACAAGATGATGATTGTGGATGATCTGTATGCGATCGTGGGGAGTGCGAATATCAACGACCGGAGCATGCTCGGATCGCGGGATTCGGAAATCGCGGTATTGATCGTTGACTCGGAGACGGAAAAGCACGATCTGGACGGCAGCGGCGACTTGAAGCCAACGCGCAAGTTTGCCCGTGAGCTTCGGCAGGCGGTGTGGAAGAAGATCTTTGGAATCGCCGGGAACGTTCGTCCCGCAACGTCGCTTCTGGCTGCGGTCGATCAGCCGGCGAATCCGGCGAACTGGAAGGCGATTCAGGCGGTTGCGGATGCGAACACGGTGCTTTATGAGGCGGCGTTTGATTTTATTCCGAGGAATTTATCGTCCACATCATCGAACAAGAAGATCGAGTTCGCTTCGATCTGGCCCACTTGGAATCCTCGCACAATGGATCCGGAAAATGTCCGCATGCCATTCGCCAAAAGTTTTTGGTCAAAGCCTCAGCATAATCTCGCAGCTGAAAACCTGAAATCGGTGAAGGGATTTGTAGTTTCCTTGCCAATTAAATGGACAAGCGGGGAAAGTAACAATATGGGTTATGCAACTTCATTGGTCGCAGAAAACAGCCGTGCTCTAGATAATGGGAGATCGCCTGATGCTACACGAGGAGCATCGGCAAATAGTCTGAATACCCGCGGAGACTTGGGATGATGAATCGCCTGCTGCTAACCCGGCTCTGGGCTCGGCTTTCCATGTGCTTATGTGGCCCTTTGCTGCCTGTGGCCAATGCGGTCGCTGGCCACTACTGCGAATGCGTTGGGCGGTATGTGCTCGCGCTTCCCGGAGCGGTGGACGTGGCTACTACCGCGCCTTCCGTATTCGATGGAAAATTCATCAAATATCCGATCCAATTTCCGGATGGACAGGTGACTATGTATTCGTCGTTTGTATTCAACGGAGAGTTTGACATTGTCCAAGAAGTCTCTGACGACTGGGCGGAAGAATTTATAAACAAAAGAAGGGCATTTGTCGCTGCCAGCACAAAGGAAACCAACCCGAACAAGCGGTTCTCTGAAGTTTCGATCAGACAGCCGGATTCGCTTGTCATCTCTGGATTGCGAGTTTCCGAGTTTGACATATTCAGGAATCGGCAACTCGTTAGTTACACGTTTACCTCGTACGACGACAGCTCGGCGGTAATTAAGGAGCAGGCAATGGAGACGCTGTCCCATCTTCGTATGCGGCAGCCGTACGAAATTCCTCATGAACAAGGCGCTTGCCTGCCAGGAATTTTTGTGGCCGACCGAGGGAGGGACATCGGTCGAGTTGTTGGTGTCACTTTCCGGCTAAAGGACCACCCCGACGTGAGTGTTTTCTTTCTTGATCGCACCGCGGGAACATTGTCGAAGATGACCTCGCAGCAAAGGAACGAATTCGTCTGGACTTCCGATGCCGTCGGCAGGGTGATCCATCTGCACGGACCACTTCGTTATCGGCCCACCAAGATGGCGGGACGTTTGGGCACGGCAAGCTTTGCGACCGTTACGCGCTACGACGGCGCGACGGACTATGCCTATCTCGTGACCGTGCAGGGCGATCCGAACGCCGCCGTAGACACACCGGACCTCGAATTGCTGGTTCAACGAACGGCGAAATATGCCAAAGGCGCCGAGCCGGTCACGGGCGATCAACTCGAGGCCATCGCCAAAGCCGTCGCCGCGTCCATTAAACGCCGGCCAATCCAATAGAGTTATAAACAGAGCATTGCCATGTCCTGGCCTATCCCGACTTTTATAAAGATCGAGTACCCGAAGCCGATTTCCGTGGGCGTGTGGGTGCCGACGCTAGTTGCCGTAGCAGCAAGCGCTATGATCGTTGTGTTGCTGCTCTGGCCAGACGGCAAGCCAACGAATACCTACCAGTTCTGGTGCGCGCTGTTTGGTGCTCCGCTGATTGCGTGCGCCCTGGCGTTTGGCGTGAGGCTGGACAGCTGGGAGGACGAGCAGACCGATGCGGAAGAAATGGAAAAGGAGCAGCACCGACTAGGTGGTTTGTGGCGCGACTGGACCCGCCGTCATTTGTGCATTGTCGATGTTGCGGCTTTCCCTGCAGCTTCAGACAAGATCGCCAAATTTGGGGAGGAAAAATCGGGTCTCCCATCGGTCAAGGACCGAACCATTACGTTTGATCTAGCGAAGGAACGTACTGTTGCGTTTCGGCGCACCCGACTGTTGCATCTCGTGGCGAGACGTTTTGCCGAGGCGCTGCAATCCCGGCGGGAGGTCGTCGTGACACTGATGCTCAATGAGGTGTCGACCGATCAGGTCGAAGCCTGGACGCAGCGCGCAGAGCGCATTTTGGGCCGCTTCGCCCCCGGCGTGACGTTTCGCGTTGAAGCGCAGCTGGCAACCGGCGGTGCGATGTGGATGACAAAACTGGTTGACACGATCGAAACGACAACGCGGCTTGTCATTGCTGCCCAGTTCTGGGCCGACAACGAGGGTGATCACACATTCAGCGAGGGCGCCGCTGCATTTCTTGTCGATCCCGCCGCGACTAAGTCAGGTTTTATGTTCCGGCCAATGACAAGCTCACGCGACACGCTGGAACACGGACTTTCGCAGATTGTGCAAACACAGATGTCACCCGAGCGGCTGAGGCACCTGTGGTCCGCTGGTTGCGATTTCGACGACTCGTCTGCGCTTCGCTCAGTGCTTAAAGCCGATCCCAAGGAGCCCGTCACCGAGCACTTGCTCGATAGCGTTCTGGGCAAACCGGGGCCGGCCAGCGGCTGGATTGCACTCGCGATTGCGATGGAAGCGATGCGGGGCGCCGGTCCACAGCTGGTTGCCTGGCGTGAGCCAGCGTCTGAATCCCTGTACCTGTGCACGGTCTCACCATTGCCCCAATAGAACGCAAATCGCCCACACCAACAAAAAGTTCTGAGCGACGCTTGGCTGCGAACGCGCAGCCCCCTCAAGCCGCATCGCGCACCGCATCCCGCACAGGCGACAACAACACCGGAATCGACTTCGAAGTCGGCGTCCCCGCGCCATCGGCCACCGACGACAGCGGCACGAGCGGATTCGTCTCGGGATAGTACGCGCCGAGGCAACCACGCGGAATGTCGTATTCGACGAGCAGAAAGTCCTCGACATGACGCTCCACGCCGTCGTCCCAGACGCTCGTGATGTCCACGTGCTCGCCGGCTGCGAAGCCGAGCATCGCGAGATCCTCGCGGTTCGCGAACAGCACGCGGCGCTGGCCGTAGACACCGCGATAACGATCGTCGAGGCCGTAGATCGTGGTGTTGTACTGATCGTGCGAGCGCGTGGTCATGAGCGTCATCAGCCGCTCGCCGTGCTCGGCGCGCGCGCGGTGGATCGGCGTATCGAGTGCGATCGCGTGCACGACGAATTGCGCCTTGCCGCTCGGCGTCTTCCAGACCCGCTCGCGTGAGGCGACGCCGAGGTGGAAGCCGCCCGGTTGCTTGAGGCGTTCGTTGTAGTGCTCGAAGCCCTCGAACACCTGCTCGATGCCGTCGCGGATCTTCGCGTAGTCGCCCGCGAGATCGAGCCAGTCGACCTTGGCACTGCCGAGCGCGGCGTGCGCCATGCGCGCGACGATGGCGATCTCGGAGAGCAGGTTCGGCGACGCGGGCCGGTTCATGCCGTATGAAATGTGCACCATGCTCATGGAGTCCTCGACGCTCACGCCCTGCGGCGCGCCATTCTGCAGATCGATCTCGGTGCGCCCGAGGGTCGGCAGGATCAGCGCGTCGCGGCCGTGGATCAGGTGGCTGCGGTTGAGCTTGGTCGTGATGTGCACCGTGAGGTCGCAGGCACGCATCGCGGCCCACGTGCGCGGCGTGTCGGGCGTCGCAATCGAGAAGTTGCCGCCGAGGCCGATGAAGACCTTCACGTGGCCTTCGAGCATCGCGTGAATGGTCTCGACGACGTCGTAGCCGTGCTCGCGCGGCGGCTCGAAATCGTAGACCTCACCGAGGCGGTCGAGAAACGCCTGGGTCGGCTTTTCCTCGATGCCGACGGTGCGGTCGCCCTGCACGTTCGAGTGGCCGCGCACCGGGCACAGGCCCGCGCCGCGCCGGCCGATATTGCCGCGCATCATCATGAGGTTCGACAGCAGCTGGATGGTCGCGAGCGAGTTCTTGTGCTGCGTGAGGCCCATGCCCCAGGTCGCGATCACGGCGCGGCCGTTCACGTAGATATCGGCGAGCTTGAGCACCTCGTCGAGCGGCAAGCCCGCTTCGGCGACGATCGTGTCCCACGCCTCGTCGCGCAGATCGGCGGCGAACGCGTCGAAGCCGACCGTGTGCTCGTGGATGAATTCGATGTCGAGCACGCGCGGCGTGCCGGCGGCGAGCGCGGCGTCGTCGAGTTCGATCACGCGCTTGGCCACGCCCTTGATGAGCGCGAAGTCGCCGCCCACGCGCGGGCGGATGAACACGGAGCTGATCTGCACGCCCTTGGGCGAGAGCATGTCGAACGTATGTTGCGGGCTCGCGAAACGCTCGAGGCCGCGCTCCTTGAGCGGGTTGATCGACACAATGGTGGCGCCGCGCTTCGCGCAGTCGCGCAACTCGCCGAGCATGCGCGGATGGTTGGTCGCCGGGTTCTGGCCGAAGATCAGCAGGGTATCGGTGTGCTCGAAGTCGTCGAGCGTCACCGTGCCCTTGCCGATGCCCACGGTGCCTGGCAAGCCACGGCTGGTCGCCTCGTGGCACATGTTCGAGCAGTCGGGGAAGTTGTTGGTGCCGTACATGCGCACGAACAGCTGGTACAGGAACGCGGCTTCGTTGCTCGCGCGGCCGGAGGTGTAGAACGCGGCGCGGTTCGGGTCGTCGAGTCCGTTGAGATGCTGCGCGATGAGCCGGAACGCGTCGTCCCATTCGATCGGCACGTAGCGGTCGCGCTGCGCGTCGTAGACGAGCGGGTCGGTCAGGCGTCCGTGCTGCTCCAGTTCGTAGTCCGATTGCGCCATCAGTTCGGTGACGGTGTGCTCTTCGAAGAACGGGGGCGTCACGCGCTTGCTGGTCGCTTCGGCGGCTACCGCCTTGACGCCGTTCTCGCAGAACTCGAAGGTCGAGGCGTGTTCGCGATCGGGCCACGCGCAGCCCGGGCAGTCGAAGCCGTCGGGCTGGTTCTGCTTGAGCAGCATCCGGTAGTCGCCGCCCGTCACCCTCTCCTTGATCAGGTTGATCGCGACTTGCTTGAGCGCGCCCCAGCCGGCGGCGGGGTGGTGGTACGGCTCGATGCGGGCGGACGGCTTTTTCATGGTGCGTGTGCGGCGTGGCAAGGCCCGAAGGCCGGTAGGGTCAAGACTACTGTGTTCCTCGGTGCTCCGGAGATCACAGAGAAATGGAAATAAGAGGGATACAGTTGCGACGATTTGCCCTGGCCTGCTACGATCGACCGCACCGTTTGCCGACCTGCGCGCCGCGATGACCCGCTACGAACAACTTGCCGACGAAATCGAGTCCGCCGTGACGCGCGGCGTGTTCGGCATGGGCGGGCGGGTGCTGTCGGTGCGCCGCGCGAGCGAGCAGCACGGCGTGAGCATCAAGACCGTGCTGCGCGCGTATGCGCTGCTCGAGAGTCGTGGCGTGATCGAGAGCCGGCCGCAGTCGGGCTACTTCGTGAAGCGGCCTGCACGCGCCGCGCCGGGCAAATCCGCGCGTCCCGCGAAGACGCCGGCCCCGGCCCAGGTGGACGTGAGCGGCCTCGTGCTCTCGACCTTGCGCAGCATCGGCGCCCAGGACGCGGTGCCGTTCGGCTCGCCGTACCCGGACCCGGCGCTGTTCCCGTGGCGCAAGATCAACCAGTATGCGAACGCGATCGCGCGCCGCCATGCGAGCTGGAATCTGATCGACGATCTGCCGCCCGGCAATCCCGAGCTGCTGCGCCAGATCGCGCGGCGCTACGCGGAGCACGGCGAGAACGTCGATACCGATGAGATCGTCATCACGGTCGGCGCGACCGAGGCGATCAACCTGAGTTTGCAGGCCGTCGCGAAGCCCGGCGATACGATCGCCGTCGAGTCGCCGACCTACTACGCGATGCTGCACGCGATCGAGCGTCTCGGCATGCGCGCCATCGAGATCTCGACGCATCCCGAGCACGGCATCGACATCGAGGCGCTCGAACGCGCGATGGTGCAGCAGCGCATCGCTGCCTGCATGGTGATGCCGAACTTCCAGAATCCGCTCGGCTTTTGCATGCCCGACGAGCGCAAGCAGCAACTGGTGCAGTTGCTCGGCGCGCGCGACATCCCGGTGATCGAGAACGACGTCTATCAGGAGTTGTACTTCGGCGCGCAGCGGCCCTCGACGCTCAAGCGTTACGACACGCGCGGCCTCGTGCTCCATTGCGCGTCGTTCTCGAAGAGCCTGTCGGCAACGCACCGTATCGGCTGGGCGATGCCGGGACGCTATCGCGCGCAGGTCGAGAAGCTCAAGTTCCTCAACACGCTCACGACGCCCTCGGTGCCGCAAGTGGCGCTCGCCGACTATTTGCGCCACGGCGGCTACGATCTGCACCTGCGCCGCGTGCGCCGCTTCTATCGGCAGCAGGCGCGGCTCATGAGCGCGTTCGTCGTGCGCTTCTTTCCGGCGGGCACGCGTGTGTCGGCGCCGCAAGGCGGTTATGTGCTGTGGGTCGAGCTGCCGCCGCGCGTCGATTCGATGCGCCTCTATCAGGCGGCGCTCGCGCGCGGCATCACCATCGGGCCGGGCTACATGTTCTCGATGCGCAATCACTTTCATCACTTCATCCGCCTGAACTACAGTTACCCGTGGACCGCGCAGACGGAGAGCGCGCTGAAGACGCTCGGCGAACTGGTCGCCGACATGACTTGATCATCCGACGACACACCGTGCGGACTGGAGACTCCGATGAACGATGAAGTCGATCCCGTGCTGATCGCCTTGCTCATGCAGTTGTGGCGCGCCCATCGCGAGACGCCTGGCCGCGCGTGGTCGCTGGCGAAGCTCTCGAAGCAGGCGGGCGTGCCGATGAGCGGGCTGCGCCGCCACCTGACGGCGCTCGTGGACGGCGGCATCGCCGTGATGACGCTCGGCGAGGACGGCACCGGCACGGCATGCCTGAGCGAGATGGGGCAGCAGTTCTGCGCCGAGGTGTTCGGCGCGGCGCAGTGAGTTCGGTCAGCAGCATCGTGCGCGGCACGTTAAGCTTCGGCCATCGCCTCATATCCGCTTGAACCCGCCGCCATGGACTATATCGACAGTTTGCGCATCTTCCGCTCGGTCGTCGAATCGCGCAGCTTCACGCGCGCGGCCGACATGCACGGGGTCACGCCGCCCGTCGTGTCGCGCGCGATCGCGCGGCTCGAAACGCGTCTCGGCAGCCGGCTCTTTCATCGTACGACGCGCTCCGTGTCGCTCACCGACGCCGCCGAACGCTTCTACGAAGGCTGCTGCCGCGTGCTCGACGATCTCGACGCGCTCGAAGCCGAAGCGTGCGGCGAGGCGCGCGAGCCTGGCGGCCTGTTGCGCATCGTCGCTCATACGACGGCCACCGTGAACCGGCTCGTGCCGCTGATCGCGAGCTACAAGCGCGCGCATCCGAAAGTCGGCCTCGATGTGACGATGACCGAGCGTCAGGTCGATCTCGTCGCCGAGGGCTACGATCTCGGCATCGTGCTGCCGTTCATGCTCAACAGCGAGACCACGGTGACGCGCCTGCTCGAACGCATCCCGCTCGTGCTGGTGGCCGCGCCTGCGTATTTGCAGCGCTTTCCCGCGCTCACGCATCCGGCCGAGCTCGCCAGCCATCAGTTCGTCGTCATGGCGCCGTCGCTGCGCAAGCCGGAACTGGCGTTTCGCATCGACGGCGAGCCGCTCGTCGTGCCGCTGCCGCACGACATCGCCGCGAACAATCCGATCTTCAATCGCGAGATGGTAGTGGCCGGTTTCGGCATCGGCGTGCTGCCCATCGTGCTGGTGCGCGAACAACTGGCGAACGGGCAACTCGTGCAATTGTTCGAGGGCGTCGAGATCGTCGACGGGTCGATCGAGATCCGTCTCGCCTACTCGACCCGCACGCTGCTGCCCGCCAAGGTGCGCTCGTTCATCGATCACGTGAGCACGTTCTTCGGGGCGCCGGCCGGCGATTCCTGATGCACGCAACGGGTTGCCGGGTATGACCTGGCGATGCAGGGCGGTGATTAGATGGTCGTAGAGCGGCCTCGCCCATCCGGGTGTGGCCGCGCTCCAGCTCATTCCGGGAGATCGACCATGGGCATTTCGAACGTCGGCGGCGGCGGTGCATCGTACGCCGGCGCCCTCTATCCACGACGGGCGGAAACGGATTCCCCGACAACGACGACGCCAGCGTCACCGACCACGACGTCAGCGCCCACGACGTCAGCACCCACGACGACCCCGCCCACGACGCCACCGCCCACGACGCCACCGCCCACGACGTCACCGCCCACGACAACGACCCCGCCCACAACACCCGACGCCTACACCCAAACCGACGACGCCTACGCCGATTCATCGTCGGGCCGGGACCATCTGCACAGCGAGGCGTTCGGCGACGCAGCCGGCCAGCGCGATGTGTTCGCGGGCCATTGCGTGGGGCTGTCGGTGGCGTTGATGAATCGCGTCGGCAGCGGTCAGGCGCCTGACCTGATGGGCGCGGGACAGCGCCTTCGCCAGCAGCTGTCCGACCCCGCGAGCCGTGCGGCCACGACGCGGGACCTGCACTTTCGCCAGTATCTGAACCAGGATGGATTGGTCGAGACGGTAGCGGGCTACTATTGGCGCAGGGGCAACTATGGACTCAACGGCGCGGGCCTCATCGACGATCTGCGCAACAATTTCTCCAGCCGCTACGAGACGGACGATGGACGCGGCACGCTGCAGAACGACTTCGCCCACGTCGGCCTGACCCTGCGCAGCGGCTGGGCGCATTCGGTGCTGATCCAGCGCGTCAATCCATCGGACGACTACCGTCGCGACCAGTATCAGCTCTACGACAGCAACCACGGCACGTTTCGTTACGAGAACTTCGAGAACCTCGCCGGCGCGCTCACGAGGCTCTACAACAATGGCTACCAGGGCGCGGGCCAGGGGGTGGGCGCTGCCTACACGTCGTACTACGCGGGCGAGCGCTCGTGGCAGCCGCACGCCGCCGATGCCGCCCAAGACCGCTTCTCGCCCTTGCTCGACGCCTGGCTCGGCGATGTGGTCGATGCCCCGGGCGCCCAGCCCGGCCAGCCCGCCGTGGCTCGACTGGACGGTCTCGCGCCGCTGCCCGATCTGGACAATGCCGAACTGGATCGTTACCTGAGCGCGAGCCCGGGCGGCTCGGGCCACGACGAAACAAAGCGCTCGGCCGACACCCGCGACGAGCGTCATCCGTTCGCGCTGTTCAAACCCTCGACGCTGGCACCGGACCAGCTCAAGCAGAACAAGGGCTTCTTCGCCGATCGCACCAGCCTTGGCAACGTCAATCTGGATCTGCACGACTTCAACCTGAAGGCCGAGCCGGGCGCGGTGGACGGCGCAGGCTACCTCGGGACGTTTCGCGAGCGTAACGCCGCCACAGACCGGCTTACGGGCAACGGCGCCAAAAACGGTTACCTCTATTTCGTCGCGCCGTCGCCGAACATGGTCGATGTCGCCGGCAGCCTCGGGCGCACCCACGCACGCGACGCGACCAATGGCGAGGTCGCGGCGATGGGCAGCATCGACTATTCGCAGATACGCGGCTGGCAGAAGGTGACAGACGGCAAGGCGGGCGAGTACGTCGCCAATCCCGACTATCGCTGGGACGTCTACGACCAGACCCGCACGGCGGGCGCGCAGCCGCAACTGGCGCATTTCGCCGCCACCGACCCGGCGTGGTCCGACGCCGACCACCGCGCCTACGTCAACCCGGTCCAACGCGACGGCAACACCGTGTACCGGCCAAAGGAAGCAGCGGGGCTGTCCGAAGCGCGCTTTGCGGCCCAGGCGCGAGCGAAGGTCCGGCAACTGGCGGACGCCCAGGCCAATGGCGACGACTATCGCGGACCGGTCCAGCTCAAACCGTTATGGAACAACGCGCAGGGCACGGGCTCGACCCGGCTCGAGTTCTACAACGCCGGCAGTCCTTCCGGCTACCCGTCGATCGATTCGTCCCAGGCGGCGGGCGTGGACGCGTCACTGCGCATGGGCGACGACGGACGCATTCACCTCGCCAGCGACTACAGCAAGGTGATCCGCATCGACAACAACGGCAATGCGGTGATCGGTGCGATCCCGACCGATCCGGACAACGTCAACGGCGTATTTGGCTACGACAAGACGACCGGGGGATTGCAGCATCAGGAAGACGGCAAATGGCTGACCGAGGGTATCAGCGCGTACCAGCCCTTTGTGTCGGTTGCGCCGCGCTCCGACGGCCTGCTCGCGCGCCAGAAGTGGCGCATCGAGGACATGGCGGGCCGGCCCGTGCGCCCGCCGGCGCCGGCGTCGCTGTTCAAGGGCAGCACGGCGGGCAGTACGGATCAGCTCCACCGGTTCTACGCCGACCCGGACTCGGCGTTGCCGAAGGACGCCACACGCTTTGTCACCTCGATCGACGGTGTCACCGGGCCCGCGAGCAATCGCTTCCTCGACTACGCCGATCACATCGGCTGGCGCGATGCGCGCAACGCGATCGACTGGATGAATTCGCACAATGCCGCGTGGCTGTTCAAGGACGGCTACTACGCCGTGCCGGACGGCCCCGACGGGATGGAAGTCCGCACGCTCGGCGGCGTGCCGGCGTGGCACATGTTGCTCGGCGCGACCGAGGCAGACGACACCTACGGGATACTCGGCGCGGGCTTGCAATCGGACTTCACCGTACCCGAGGTCACGTGGCAAAAGGTGAGCGAGGGCCAAAGGCGCGATGGCCGGTTGCAGGCGCTCGTCACGCAGAAATTCATGTGACGCTGCCCACCTTCGCAGCCTCCGCCGCGCGATTATTGTCGCGCCGTCCATAATCTGATGCCGCCATCGCACTTGGTCGCGCCCCGGGCGGCAGCTAATCTGTGCATATGCACACTCCATCTCCCGACATCGACGATTGCTTTGCCGTTCGCCAGGCTGCGCGGCATTTGTCACAGCTCTACGAGCGGCATCTGGCGGCGGCCGGGCTGACGTCCACGCAGTTCAGCATCCTCGGCGCGCTGGGCCGGGCCGCGACCCTCACGATGAACGAACTGGCCCGCGCGATGGTGATGGAGCGCACGACGCTGGTGCGCGCGTTGCAGCCCTTGTTGCGCGGCGGACTGGTCGCGTCGGCGGCTGGCGACGGCGCGCGCCCGTGCGGGCCGGGCCAGCGCCGCCTGCAACTGGCGCTCACGGACGATGGCCGCGAGCGCCTCGACGACGCGCTCGTGCATTGGCGCGCGGCGCAGGACGAGTTCGAGCGCCGTTTCGGATCGCAACGTGCCGCGTGGCTGCGGCGCGAACTGTTTCGTATTACCCGGACTGTTTCCTGATTTCGGTATCCGGCGCGTCCGGATGCGTTTTCCCATTTTTATCAGTGCATATACACAGGTGAAACCATGTCGAGTCCTTCCACTCCCGTCGATGCTGCAGTCAAGCCCGCCGCCGCCAGCCAGCGGGCCGCGCGCGTGCCGTGGATGCGCCTCGCGCTGGGTCTCGTTGCGCTCGTCGTGGCCGCCGCGGCCGGCTATGAGTATTTCGTGCTGCGCTTCGTGCAGAGCACCGACGACGCCTACGTGGGCGGCAACGTCACGGTGATGGCGCCGCGCGTGAATGGCTTCGTCACCGATATTCTCGTGCAGGACAACCAGTACGTGCACGCGAACCAGGTGCTGATCCGGCTCGATTCGCGCGACTACGACGCGAAGCTCGCACAAGCCGACGCCGACGTGGCGAGCGCACGCGCGGCGGTCGTCGAGTTGCAGGCCAAAGAGACGCTGCAAAACGCGCTGATCAACCAGAGCGAGGCGCAGTCGCGGGCCTCGGGCGCGGAACTCACACGCAGCGCCCAGGACCAGCAGCGTTATCGCGAACTGGTCAAGGACGATGCCGTGTCGAGCCAGCTCGTCGAACGCGCCGATGCCGACTACGCGAAGGCACAAGCGTCCGTGCAGAGCAGCGCGGCCTCGGTGCAGGCCTCGCAGCGCCAGCTCGGCGTACTCGCCGCCGAGATCGTGGACGCACAGGCCCGCGTGAACACGGCGCTCGCCGCGCAACGTCTGGCCGCGCTCAATGTCGAGTACACGACGATCCGCTCGCCGGTCGATGGGTATATCGGCAACCGCACGGCGCGCGTGGGCATGCTCGCCAACGTCGGCGCGCCGCTCCTGACGGTGGTGCCCGCCTCGGACCTGTGGGTCGATGCGAACTTCAAGGAAGACCAGTTGAAGAAGATGCGCGCGGGCGATCGCGCCGACGTGCAACTCGACGCCGCGAGCGAGCCGCTGCACGGCGTTGTCGAAAGCCTCGCTCCCGCGACGGGCGCCACCTTCAGCGTGCTGCCGCCCGAGAACGCCACCGGCAACTTCACGAAGATCGTGCAGCGCGTGCCGGTGCGCATCCATCTCGACGTGCCGCGCGAGCAGCAAGGCACGCTGCGCCCGGGCCTGTCCGCGACGGTGAAGGTGCATCTCGGCGAGCAAGCCGTGCACACGGCATCGAACTGAGCGCGACGGAGCCCATCATGACCACTGCCCACGCGGCGCCGCTCGCGCCGCATCTGCAGCCGCTTTCGCAGCGTATCTTCGCGTTCGCGCTGATGTGCCTCGGCTTCTTCATGGCGACGCTCGACATCCAGATCGTCGCCTCGTCGCTGCGCGACATCGGCGGCGGCTTGTCGGCGAGCCAGGACGAACTCTCGTGGGTGCAGACCGCCTACCTGATCGCCGAGATTCTCGTGATCCCGATGTCGGGCTGGCTCTCGAAGGTGTTCTCGACGCGCTGGCTCTTTGTCGCCTCCGCGCTCGGCTTCACGGCGACCAGCATGCTGTGCGGTCTCGCGTGGGACATCAACTCGATGATCGCGTTTCGCGCGCTGCAAGGCGCGCTCGGCGCGGCGATGATCCCGACCGTGTTCACGACCGCGTTCGTGCTGTTTCCCGGCAAGCAGCGCGTGATCGCCTCGACGACGATCGGCGCACTCGCCTCGCTCGCGCCGACCATCGGCCCCGTGATCGGCGGCTGGATCACCGATCAGTGGTCGTGGCACTGGCTGTTCTATCTGAACGTCGTACCGGGCCTCGCGGTCGCCGCGCTGGTGCCGAAGTACGTGCATATCGACGAGCCCGATCTCTCGCTGCTCAAGCGCGGCGATTATCTCGGCATCGTGTTGATGTGCGGCTTTCTGGGCTGCCTCGAATACGTGCTCGAAGAAGGCCCGCGCAAGAACTGGTTCGGCGACGATGTGATCATCATCTGCACGTGGATCTCGGCGATCTGCGGCTTTCTGTTCATCGTGCATGCGCTCAATGCCGACGACCCGGTCGTCGATCTGCGCGCGCTCAAGGTGCGCAACTTCGGCATCGGCAGCTTGCTGTCGTTCGTGACCGGGATCGGCATCTTCGTGTCGGTGTTCCTCACGCCGTTGTTTCTCGCCGAGGTGCGCGGCTTCAGCTCGCTGCAAATCGGTCTCGCGCTGTTGTCGGTCGGCGTGTTCCAGTTGCTCGCGCTCGGCGTCTATGCGTTCGCGACGCGCTTCATCGACATGCGTCTGCTGCTGCTGTTCGGGCTGTGCTGCTTCGCGCTCGGCTGCTATCTGTACGTGCCGCTCACGCACGATTGGGGCTGGCAGCAATTGCTGCTGCCGCAGGCGTTGCGCGGCATCGGCCAGCAGTTCGCGGTGCCGCCGATCGTGACGATGGCGCTCGGCTCGCTGCCGCCCTCGCGTCTGAAGTCGGCGAGCGGCCTCTTCAATTTGATGCGCAACCTGGGCGGCGCGATCGGCATCGCGGTCAGCGCGACCATGCTCAACGACCGTCTGAACTTCCATTACCTGCGCCTGAACGAGAGCGTGACGGACGGCCGTCCGCAGGTCGAGGCGTTGCTCTCGGGCCAGACGACGTATTGGAGTTCGGTCGCGGGCAATGCACTCGATGCCGCCCAGGCCGGCCTCGCGCACCTGCATGCGCTGGTGCTGCGCGAGGCGCTCGTGATGACCTTCTCCGATACGTTTTTCGTGCTGTCGATGTGCTTCGTGATCGGCATCGCGAGTGTGATGTTCTCGCGGCCGATCACCACCGCCGCGCCTCCCCCCGATGCCCATTGAGCGTTCCTCGACTCCGATCATGAAACCGATCTCCTTTCTTCGCTCTGCCCGCAATGTCGTGCTCGCCGCCTCGATCAGCGCGGCGCTCGCGGCCTGCGCCGTGCAGCCCGCCCAGCATCCCGATCTGGGCGCCACGGTGCACGAGAGCGCGCCCGCCGCGTGGCGCATCGATGCGCCGCCCGCCGCCGTCGATGCGCCCACGTGGTGGTCGCAGTTCGGCGACGCGACGCTCAACGACCTGATCGCGTCGGTGCTCGACGGCAATCTCGACCTGCAGGCCGCTGCCGAGCGCGTGAAGCAGGCCCAGTCGATCACGACGCAACGTCACGCTGCGCTGCTGCCGCAACTCGATTTCACGGCGCAGGGTGCGTATCAGCGCATCAACACGCCGCCGCCGCTCGGCTATGTGCGGCAGGTGGGGGCGGGCGTCGCGCTCAGTTGGTCGCCCGATGTGTTCGGCGGCGAGCGGCTTGACCTGCTCGCGGCGCAGGCGAACCTGGTCGGGCAGCAACACGCACTCGATGCCGTGCGACTCGCGCTTGCGGCGAACACGGCGTCGGCGTATGTGGATCTGCGCTGGGCGCAGGCCGAATTGAAGATCCTGCAGGACAACGTGGGCATTCGCCAGCGCGCCTTGCAGCTCACGCAGCAGCGCCTGAAATTCGGCCTGTCCACGCAGCTCGACGTCGCGCGTGCGCGGACCCAGTTGAGCGAGTTGCAGGCGCGCATTCCACGCGCTCAGGCGAGCATCGATCACGAACTGAACCTGATCGCGATCTACACGGGCCGCACGCCTGAATCGCTCGCGCCGCTCGCGCTTTCGACACCCGCGCCGATTCCAGCGGCGCCCGCCGTGGCGCCGCAAACGCTGCCGTCCCAGGCGCTGCTGCGCCGCCCCGACGTGCTCGCGGCCTATGCGACGGTCGAGCAGCGCGCGGCCGAGGTCGGCGTCGCGCGCGCGGAGCGCTATCCGAAGTTCTCGCTGAATCTGAGCGACGGCGTGCTGGCATCGTCCTACCTCGGCGCGCCCACGCTCACCGACAACCTGTTCAGCGCAGTGCTCTCGGCGACGAGCCCGATCTTCAACGCGGGCCGCATTACGGCGCAGATCGAGCAGAGCGAAAGCCAGATGCGCGAATCGCAACTGAACCTGCAACAGACGATCTTGCAGGCGTTGCGCGACGTCGAGGACAGCCGCAGCGATCTCGTCAGTGCGGACGGCGAGACGCTGCAGTTGCGCGATGCGACGGCTTCATCGGAGCAAGCGCTCACGCTCGCCAACCGGCTCTACAAGGGCGGCGCGACCGACTTCCTCGACGTGCTCACTGCGCAACAAACCTATCTCGCCGATGCCGATCTGCTCAACCAGGCGCAGCGCGAACATGCGCAGGCGGCAGTCGCGTTGTACCGGTCGCTGGGCGGCGGCTGGAGCGAGCATGGCGAGGTCGTTGCCAACGCGCCGTCTGCACCGCGCGGGTGACGCGTGAAGCTCTTTTCAGTCCGCGCTCGTCTGGGCGCGCCACTGCGCCGGCGTCACGCCGACGTGACGCTTGAAGACGCGCTGGAACGCGGCGTCCGATTGATAGCCGACCGCCTCGCCGATGTCGGCCACGGGCATGCGCCCTTGCGCGAGCATGCGGCCCGCGAGCGTCATGCGGATTTCGGTCAGCACGTCGCTGGCCGAACGCCCGAGCGCCTCGTCGAAGTGACGCGCGAAGGTCGCGCGCGACATGTGGCACAGCGCGGCGAGATCGGGCAGCGTCCACGGTTTGCCGGGCTCGTCGAACATCGCGTTGATGGCCGGTTGCAGGCGCGGGCGGCTCGCGAGCGCGAGCAGTCCGCGCGGCGGCGCTTCGGCGTGGCTCGCGTAGCGCAACGTGAGCGCGAACAGGGCGCCCGAGAGGTGATCGACGAGCGCCGCGCTGCCCGGTCCTTGTTCGAGAGTCTCCTCGCGCATCAGCGTGATGAGGCGCGCCAGGCGTTCGGGCGCGCCTTGCGACCCAAGCGCGCTGCGCACGATCAAACGGCCCGGCAGGTTGTCGCGCAACAGACGCTCCGGCACGGCGGGCAGCACGAAGCGGCCGCACAGGATATCGGCGGGGTCGCGTTTGCTCGCGTTGCTGGCGAAGGCGATGCCCCGGTCGCGATGCGCGTGGACGGCGGCGGGCGGCTCGCCGCTGCCGTCGTGCAGCACATGCGGCGTGCCGGACGGAAACAGCACGATGTCGCCCGCCGTGAGCGGTGTGGCTGCGCCCTGCGCGTCCTCGACCACCGCGTGGCCCGCGAGCAGCACGTGATACGGCATCTCGCGCAAGCCGGCGGCGGGATGGTCGATGCGCCAGGGCGCGCCGAACTGGCAGCGCTCGTCGAGCCGTCCGGAAACGGGCATCAGTGCGAGCAGGCGGCTCAGGAGGTCCATGATGCGTGAATCGATGAGACGTTTGGGCATGAATTTGCGCCATTGTGGCATTAAATTCATCGCGACGGCGGACTAAAGTGATGTCCATGGCAACGACGACAGCGCCGGTTTGCCAGGCCCTCTACACCGTCATCAAGGAGTTTCCCATGTCCTCCCGTCTTTCCGCCCTCAAGCCCGAAGAAGCCACCGGCGCCACCGCCGACCTGTTCGCGAAGATCCGCAAGGCCGTGGGCAAGGTGCCGAATGCATACGCGACGATCGGCACGCACAGCCCGGCCGCGCTCGGCGCGATGCTCGCCGTCGATGGCGTCGTGGCCGGGGGCGCGCTCTCGAAGCCCGATATCGAAGCGATCAAGCTCGCGGTCAGCGAAGTGGCCGGCTGTGACTACTGTGTCGCCGCGCATACGCTCGCGGGCAAGTTCGCGGGGCTGTCGGCGCAAACGATGCAACAGGTGCGCGCCGGCGAGTCGAGCGGCGACGCGAAGCGCGATGCGCTCGTGCATTTCGTGCGCACGCTGGTCGATACGCGCGGCACCGTGCCCGCCGGGGAACTCGAAGCGGTGCGCGCGGCGGGTTATTCGGAGCAGCAGGTGATCGAGATCGCGCTGACGATCGCGTCGATCACGTTCACGAACCTCGTCAATCGCGTGAACGATACGACGCTCGATTTCCCGCGTGTGGCGTAAGGCCGGCGAAAGCGCCGGGCGTCGATACGCGTTTAAGTGTGCATATGCATACATTGGGGCGGCCTGCGTGGTGCAGGTCGCCCGTCGTGGTGTGGTGGTTCGAAAGGAGAGTGTGATGAGTGCACGTGAAGTAGTGTTGTGTCATCCGGTGCGAACGGCGATTGGCGGCTTCAACGGCGCGCTCAAGGCCACACCGGCGACGGAGCTTGGCGCTGCCGCCGTGCGCGCGACGCTCGCGCGTTCGAAGCTCGATCCCGCGCGGCTCGGTGCGGTCGTGCTCGGCAATGTCGTGCAGGCCGGCAACGGCATGAATCCCGCGCGTCAGGCCGCCGTGCACGGCGGTGTGCCGGTCGATGTGCCCGCGCTCACGGTGAACCGCGTATGCGGCTCGGGTGCGCAAGCCATCGCGAGCGCCGCGCAGGAAGTGCTGCTCGGGCTGTGCGATGTCGCGCTCGCGGGCGGCATGGAGAACATGGACCGCGCGCCGTATCTGCTCGAAGGCGCGCGCTGGGGGTATCGGATGGGCAATGCACAGGCGCTCGACAGCCTGCTGCGCGACGGCCTCGTCGATGCGTTTTCGGGCGAGCATTCGGGCTGGCATACCGAGGATCTCGTGAGCGCCGTGCAACTGAGCCGCGCGGACCAGGACCGCTGGGCCGCGCGCTCGCAGCAGCGCTTTGGCGCCGCGCAGGCGGCGGGACGCTTCGTCGAGGAAATCGTTGCGGTGGAGGTGAAGGGCAGGAAGGGCGTCGAGGCATTCAAGGCCGACGAAGCCCCGCGTCCCGATACGACGCTCGACGTGCTGGCCAGGCTGCGGCCCGCGTTCCGGCCTGACGGGACGATTACGGCGGGCAATGCGCCGGGATTGAACAGCGGGGCGTCGGCGATGCTGGTCGCCGAGCGGCGCTTTGCCGAAGCGAACGGACTCGAGCCGATGGTGCGGCTCGTCGCGTACGGCGTCGCTGCTGTCGAGCCGGGCATGTTCGGCCTCGGACCCGTGCCGGCCGTGCAACTTGCATTGCAGCGCGCGGGCTGGTCGCTCGGCGAGGTCGGGCGCTTCGAGATCAACGAAGCGTTCGCGGCGGTGCCGCTCGCGGTGATCAAGAAGCTCGGCATCGACGAAGCGATCGTCAACGTCGAGGGCGGCGCGATCGCGCATGGCCATCCGATCGGCGCGACCGGCGCGGTGCTCACGACGCGCCTCGCCCATGCGATGCAGCGTGACGGCATCCGGCGCGGCGTGGTGACGTTGTGCATCGGCGGCGGGCAGGGCATCGCGCTCGCGCTCGAAAAAGTGTGAGCCCATTCGACGCTTTCGCGGCCGTGGCCGAGAAAGTATCATGGATCATGACGCGCGCGGCCCGTTGCGGCGCGCGCGTCGTGACGGATGGAACCTGAACGGAGTTCGACGATGACGACCAAGCGCGTGAAACGCGAGGAGTGCCACTGCTTCGCTTTGCGGCAGGCTTCGCGCTTCGTGACCCAGCTCTACGAGCGCCACCTCTCGGAGGCCGACCTGACTGCCGCGCAGTTCACGATCCTCGCGCGCCTCGCGGGCGAACCGGGCTTGAGCGCGGCCGACCTGGCCGACGAACTGGTGATGGACCGCACGACCGTCGTGCGGGCGCTCAAGCCCTTGCAGCGCGATGCGCTCGTGCTGGCCGAGCCGGCCGAATACGATGCGCGCGCGTTCAGCTACCGGCTCTCCGCGAGCGGCCAGCGGCGCTACGAAAAGGCCCACGGGCTGTGGAGCGCCGCCCAGGCGGAGTTCGAGCAATACCTGAAGCGCGACCGCGCGAAGGCGCTGCGCGCCGAGCTGTTCGCATTGACGAAGGCAGGCAGCCTGCAGTAAGCGTCACGCGCCTCGCGTGACCCACGGCGCAGCGCACGCAGTTCGCGTGCGGCGGACCCGGAACATGGCATCATGGCGCATCACAGCGTCCGAACCCTGCCAGCCGGGTCCACATGAAGAGACAGCGTCCTTATCTGCCCCATTCCCTGCGCGATCAAACGCATTCCGTCTGGCGCGATCTGGCCATCACCAGCCTGCCGATCGCTCTCTTCTGCATCGCGGTCGTCTGGCTGATCATCTGGCTCGTCGACCCCGCGCCGCCACGCACGCTCACCATCAGCGCCGGCCCGCGCGACAGCTCGTTCATGCAGATCGCCGACGAGTACAAAAAGATCCTCGCGCGCAACGGCGTCACGCTCAAGGTGCTCGAATCCGATGGCTCGGTGGAGAACCTGCAACGCCTGCTCGATCCGAAGCAGCACGTCGATCTCGCGCTCGTGCAAGGCGGCGTCGCGAGCGGCCTCGATACGACCTCGCTGATGTCGCTCGGCAGCGTGACCTATGTGCCGATGATCGTGTTCTATCGCGGCTCGGGCATGACGCAGCTTTCACAGCTCGAAGGCAAGCGCATCGCGATTGGCCGTCCAGGCAGCGGCACGCGCCAGCTCGCGCTCCAGCTGCTCGCCGCCAACGGTATCGTGCCGGGCGGCACGACCAGTCTGCTGCCGCTCGACGGCCTCGAAGCGGCGACCGAACTGGTCGCGGGCAACATCGACGGCGCGCTGCTCTCCGGCGACTCGACGACGCGCGCGCTGATGCTGCGGCTGCTGATGATCCCCGGTGTGTCGGTGATGAGCTTCGATGAGGGAGCGGCCTACACGCGCGTGTTTCCGTTTCTCGAACAGATCGATTTGCCGCCCGGCGTGCTCGATCTGCGCCGGCGCATTCCGCCCGAGACCGTGCACCTGATCGGACCGACGGTCGAACTCGTCGCGCGCGGCACGCTGCACCCGGCGCTCTCGGACCTCGTCATCGAGGCGGCCGAGGAAGTGCACGGCACGCCGGGGCTGCTGCAACGCGCCGGCCAGTTTCCCGATCCGTCCGCGCGCGACTATCGCATCAGCGAGGACGCGACGCGCTACTACAAGTCGGGCAAAAGCTTCCTCTATCGCAACCTGCCGTTCTGGCTCGCGAGCGTCGCGGACCGGCTGCTCGTGCTGCTGCTGCCAGTCGCCGTGCTGTTGATCCCCGCGCTGCGCGCGATTCCGGGACTCTACCGCTGGCGTGTGCGCTCGCGCATCTATCGCTACTACGGCGCGCTGATCGCGATCGAACGCGAGGCGCTGCGCGGCACGACCTCCGATCAGCGCAAGACCCTCATCGCCGAACTCGACGACATCGAAGAGGCGCTCAATACGCTGCGCATGCCGCTCGCGTATGCCGACGCGTTCTATGTGCTGCGCGAGCATGTGGGGTTCGTGCGCGCGCATCTGATGCAAGGGACGGAACGACAGGTCTGATGGTGCCTGCGTCGCTTGCGCTCACGATGCCCGTTCATTGCTTCGCGGGGGAACGACCTCGATAGGCTGCTTCAATGATGATCATCATTGTTGCGAGGTTCCATCGTGGTCAATAGCGTAAATAGCGCGAACTCTTCGAACTGGCCGCGCGCGGATCAGGTCGACGCCGCCCGGGTCAGCGGCGTTCAGCCGGGCATTGCTCAAACGGCATCCACGCTGGCGCAACCGGCTGTTGCTGGCCGGACAGCAGCCCGTAGCCGTGCCGGTGAGGCGCGTGATGGCATCGTCTCGCCGAGCCGGAGCGCCGGTCGCGCGGCGCCACAATCGCGACCCGTGCGGGCCGATGACGGTGACGGCGTGACCTTGAAGCCGCCGGTCGCGGCGGACCCCGCGGGCGAGATTGCCGATCCCGTTTCGATGCAGCAATACAACGCGCTCTATCGGCCATCGTCGGAGAACAACGACGCGCGCTTGTCCACGCTGGCCAATCACAACGATCAGCTTCAAATCCGGGGTTGCTTCGGGATGACCCATTTCGTCATGCGCCTCGCATCCGAGTATGGTCACGAGCCGCAAGCCGACTTGTACTCGGCCTCCGCCGCGACGCTCGAGATGTACCACCGTGGCGGCGCCGCGGGCCACGATCATGTCGAGAGCGAGGTGAACCGTTCGCAGGCCGGGTGCGACGCAGGATACTGGGACATCGAGTTGCCGAATCACGAACGCTGGCCGGCCAATTTCGTCCGGCAACGAGGACAGTCGGCACAGGCGGTGAGCGATCAGGTGATCGACAGCCTGCGCGGTGCGTTCGCCGCCAATGGGCCCGAGGCAGGGGCGTCGGCGCAGGCGCCCCTACCCGCGGCCGACATGGCCTCGATCAATTTCGAACAGTCTGCAACGCTAGCCAATGGGCAAACTGCGGGAAGGGCGCACATTATTTCGGTGCAGCGCAAATTTGCATCGGGCGATTACAGGAAGGACCAGTACGTCGTCTACGACAACACCTACGGTGCGTTCCGGTACAACGGCTTCGACCAGATGGCGCGCGCGCTCAACGACTATTGGCGCTCGCCTTTGATGGCGGGTGTCGAGCCGTCGATGGAAAGGGGCTTTATCAACTACTACACAAGGCGACCCGGCTATTCACCTGAGGCATCGCGGACCCTGCTCGCGTCGCTCAATCCTGACGAGCGTGGGGCTGCCGCCGGGCCATCGAATTCGAGCGCACGGTTGACCAGCGTGCCGCCCGATCCGACCTTGCCGCCGCCTGTGGGTGGGTTGGGCGTGCGCTTCACGGACGAAACGAAGAAGCGCGCGCCAGCGGAGCCGACGCAGGCGTCGCAGCTTTTTCGCCCGTCGGTCCAGTCGCCCGAAGATGTACGCAGGCAAGGCGGTTTCAGCGCGGAGAACACAGCGCTCGAGCATGTCAACCTCGGCACGCATGCAACCGATCTCGAAGCCCAACCGAAGATCTTCGACAGCGCGGGCTACCTCGGTACCTTCCGCGATTCGTCGTCGGCCATGAGCCGTCTTCCGGGCGAGCACGGCAAGCTTGCAGGCTACATCTATGACATGGCGCCGTCGCCGAACATGGTGAATGTGGACGCGAGCCTCGGCGGCAAGCGCAACAGCGGAGAGTTCGCGGCAATGGGACGCATCGGCTGGACGCAGATTCGCGGCTGGCGCGAGGTGAAGGACGGCAAGACCGGCGCCTGGCAGCGCAATCCCGACTACCGGTGGGACGTCTACGATCAGACCAGAACCGCGGGCGCGCAGCCTCAGTTGGCCCACTATCGCGCCGACGATCCGGCGCTTGGCGACCCCGCGTTCAAGTCCTGGATCTCGAAGTCGAGAGGCGCCGATGGCAAGGAGCATGTTGCACTGACTCAGGAGGCGGACAACGCCGCCGCGCAGTTCTACAGCCATGCTGTCGAGCGTGAGAAGTACATCGCATCGCAGACGAAGGACCACGCGAACTATCGTGGCGCGATACGGATTGCGCCCAGCGTGGACAAGGGGCCGGAAGGCGATCCGGGCAGCATTTACGCGTACGACTCAGCGCCCGCATCCCGGGCATACGCGGGTCCGGCTGTAGCCGATCCGAACGCCGTCCACGAGTTTCGCTACGGTGAAGACGGGCGATTCCATTCGGCGACGGAGCCGAACCGTGTGCTGCGTGTCAACAGCGATGGGCAGTTGTTCCTCGGCAATCTGCCGGACCAGCCGACCAGCAGGAACGGCGTGTTCGAGTACACGCCGGATCACCGGCTCATGCATGTGGAGGACGGCAAGTATTTGAGCAGCAATGGCTACGACCAGCCAGTGACGGTTCGCGCAACGGGCACGGGCAGCGAGAGCCAGTGGACGGTGACCGACGACCGCCGCAACGCGCTCAAGCCGTTCTCGGTGCAGAGTCCACCATCGTATGGCGGCAAGCTGCTGATCGATCCGCAGGATGGCTCGGAGCACAACCACCTGTATGTGTCGAAGCACGACCAGGCCGAATCGATGCAGACCTACGTGGGCAATTCGGGCGATGACAGCAACAACACGAATGTGCGCCGCTTCGTCTACGGCGAAGATGGGCGCTTTCACGATGCCAACGATGCGCAGCGTACGCTCGGCGTGGACAGCGACGGCAATCTGTTGCTCGGCGCGCTTCCCGCGAATCAGGATTCACGCAACGGCGTGTTCCGCTACGAAAACGGCCGGCTGATCCATGCGGAAGACGGCAAGTATCTGACGTGCGGCGGCAGTCAGTCGAAACTGACGGTGACCGACAAGGACTACGCCGGGTACTCGCAATGGCGACTATACGGCGACAATGGCGAACGGGTGAGCCTGCCCGCGACGACCCTGGATACGTTCAGCGCGTATCCACCGGAAGGGCGCTCGAAGCTCATCGACTTCGTAAAGGATCCAGACAGCGCGCTGCCTGCGGGCACGAACCGCTTTGTGACGGTCGTGCCGGGCATGGTGGCGGACGGCAAGTGGGAAGGCAACGAGGACAAGCTCAAGGACGCGGGCAAAGCAGCGGCATGGCTGAACGGCAGACACGCTGCGTGGCTGTTCAAGAATGGCTACTTCGGCGTAGCGAGCGGACCGGACGCGCTGGAGATCCGACGACTCGACGGCGCCAGGGTCGGGCGGCTGCAAAGCGATCCGAAGACGGGCGAGACGAAATGGATCACGGAGTCCGCTGCGCCGCGTTCCGCCTTCAGCGTGCCCGACGCGATCTGGGACTGGGTGAAGCGCGACGAGATCGCGACCGAACAGGCCGGCAAACCCAAGCCCGCGATGTGAATGCGCTCGGCGCACGGCGCTCGTCGCCGAACTCGACGACATCGATGACGTAATCGATACGCTGCGCATGCTGCTCGCCGATGCAGATCGAGTGGATGTCGAGTGGTGCGGTGGCATCACCTCGCGAACAAGTGTGCTCGTTAGTCTTGCTTGACAGGCAACGACACGAAGCAGACCACGCGAGGTGAGTGCATGAGCAACAGTATTGGTCCCGCTAACCAGTCAACCCGGTGGCAACCCGAGCCGGATAGCGACGACAATCAGCCAGCGAACAAGACCCCGGCTGGCAATGCAGGTCGAGCGCCATCGCCTCGCGTCGCAGCGAGGCGGTCGGTCGTTCCGGACAGGGACAGGTATCGAAGCGGCTCGTCGACGCAGGCGGTGTTGCAGCGTCCGCTGGCTGCCGGGCAGCGTCAGCCGCGTCAGACGACGCAGGCACCGCCAACGACGCAGGCACCGCCAACGACACAGGCACCACCAACGACGCAGACGCCACCAACGACGCAGGCACCGCCAACGACGCAGGCATCCACCGCAGCCGTTGTCCCAAGCGTAACGCTGAGACCCCCGGTCATGCGGGACCCCGCCGGAGAGTTCGTCTCGGCGCTGGCCTTGCTTCAATACAACGCCCTGTACCGCCCCGCTTCGAGCAACAACAACGCACGTATCGAGTTCGCCTTCCAGAGGCCCGACGGCAGCATGTACTGGTCGGGCTGTGTCGGGGCGGCGAGGCTCGTCATGCGACTGGCTTCGCAGCGCGACCAGAACGATTCCGCTCACGACCTGATGGACAGTTCCGCTGCGATTGCGCAGACGGCCCAAACCGATCCTTCTGCGTTCCGAAGCTACATGGACGAAGTGCGGCAGACTCAGAGGGAACATGAATACGAAGGACGCGACACCTTCGAACTGCCTGGCCGCGAGCGCTGGGGCGTGCACAACCTCGTTGCCGGGCAGTCGGGCTTGCAACAAGCCGATTTGCCACTGCGAACCGTCCAGGCTTTGGGCGCCGTCCTCTCGGGCTCCAAACGTTTCGCTCGTGGACCAGGGGCGGCAACGCGAACAACACCGGATATGTTCACGCTCACGTTTCATCGGCCGGGAATGAACGACGAACATGAGGAGTTCAATCACATCATCTCGGGGCAACGAAGGTTTGTCTCCGACGACTTCCGTACCGACGAGTACACGATCTACGACAACAACTTCGGCGCCTTCCGTTACGACAACTTTGCCCAAATGGCAGGGGCGCTGCGCGCGGCGCTGTCGGGTGTCGGACGCATCACGACTCCCGCAAACAGCGCCTATATCCGCTACTACTCAAGAACCGAAGACCCGAACTCATCCCGCACCCTGCAGTCACTGCGCAACAACGCCGGCAACGACCCCGGAGCAGGCCCGTCGAACCCGAACCAGGGCACGCATAGCTCGACGGTGCCACCTGATCCGACACTCCCGCCGCCGAACGCCGGCTCGCTGCTCGGCATGCGCTTGCTCGACGAAACGAAAAAGCGCAGCGCCCAGGACTACGCACAGCCGCGCCAGTTGTTCCGTCCATCGACGTTCAAGCCCGAGCAGGTCCGCGCGAACAGCGGCTTCAGCACGGAGAGCACCGCGCTCGAACACGTGAACCTCGGCACCCATGCCAGCGTCCTCGAAGCAGAGCCCCATATCTTCGACAGCAGCGGCTATCTCGGCACGTTCCGCGATCAGGGCGCGGCGCTGAACCGTCTGCCCGCGCAGGATGGCAAGCCGGCCTCGGGCTATCTCTACGACACCGCGCCGTCGCCGAACATGGTGAACGTGGACGCGAGCCTCGGCGGCAAGCGCGACAGTGGAGAGTTCGCGGCGATGGGGCGTATCGACTGGACGCAGATTCGCGGCTGGCGCGAAGTGAAGGATGGACAGGTGGGCGCTTACCAGCGTAACCCGGACTATCGCTGGGACGTCTATGACCAGACGAGAACGGCGGGCACTCAACCGCAGCTCGCGCGCTACCGCAGCGACGACCCCGCGCTCAGCGAGCCGTTGTTCAAGTCCTGGGTGTCGAAGACGAAGCAGGACGACGGCAGCGAGCACGTATCGCTCACGCAGAATGCGAACACTGCAGCCGCGCGTTTCTACGGCCACGCGACCAACGTATTGAAGTACATGGAGGCGCAGACGAAGGATCGTGCGAACTATCGCGGCGCGTTCCAGATCGATGCCGATGTGGACGCGGGTCCCGAAGGCAAGACCGGAGGACTCTACGCGTATAACCCGTCGTCCACGTCATGGGTCTACTCGGGGCCGGCGGTCAAGTATGCGAACGCGGTCAGCCAGTTCCGCTACGGCGAGGACGGACGTTTCCATTCGGCGAGCGAACCGAACCGCGTGTTGCGCGTGAACAGCAACGGCGATCTGTTCCTCGGCAACTTGCCCGACGAGATCTCGAGCCGCAACGGCGTGTTCGAGTACACGGCGGACCATCGCCTGAAGCATGTCGAGGACGGCAAGTATCTGACGAGATCCGGCTATGACAAGGGCGTGACGGTCGCGCCAGCGGGCTCCGGCAGTGCCAGTCAATGGACGGTGAACGACGAAAGGCAGCAGCCACAGGGGCCGTTTTCCGTGCAGCGGCCGCCGTCGTATCGGGGGAACGTCATGCTCGATCCTGCCGACGGCGCCAGCAGCAATCACCTGTACGTCTACAAGATGGACGAGCCGGAAACGATGCAGACCTACATCGGCAATTCGGGCAACGACAGCAACAACACCAATGTGCGGCGCTTCGTCTATGGCGAGGATGGGCGCTTCCACGATGCCAACGACCCGGCGCGCACCCTCGGTGTGGACAGCAACGGCCAGGTGAAGCTCGGCAAGCAGCCCGACCCGGCCTCGCGCAATGGCGTGTTTCGTTACGACAGCGGCAGGCTGATCCACGAAGAGGACGGCAAGTACCTGACGCGCGGGGGCAACCAGTCGGCGTTGACGGTGACCGGCACGGACTATGGCGCGTACTCGCGATGGCGCATGAATGCGGACAACGGCATGCAAGTGGGCCTGCCAGCGGTGAATCTGAATACGTTCGACGCGTATCCGGTCGATGCACGCCAAACGCTCAACGACTTCGTGAAGGACCCCGACAGCACGTTGCCGCCGGGCACGAACCGGTTCGTGACGACGCTCCCGGGCGCGGACGCGAGTGATACGTGGGAAGGCAGCGAGGACAAGCGCACCGGCGCGGACAAGGCCGCAAGGTGGCTCGCTGACAACCACGCGGCGTGGCTCTTCAAGGACGGCTACTACGGCCTCGCGAGCGGGCCGCAAACGGTCGAGATCAGGCGGCTCGACGGCGCCAAAGTCGGCGACCTGCGCACCGACCCGGCGACCGGACGAACGCAATGGACGACGCAGCCTGCATCGCCGAGATCGACGTTCGCGGTGCCCGACGCGATCTGGTCCTGGGTGAAGCAGGACGAGAGCCTCGACGCAGGGGCGAGCGCCCCCGCGAAGTGACGGCGCAGCGCGAGCGCTATTGTGCCGACACCTGGGTCGCGCTCGCGCTCACCGGTCCCGCTTGCTGCATCGTCCAGCCGTAACCGAGCGCCTTGTAAAGCTCGACGATCTCGGCCAGTTCCTGATCCTGCAGCTGCGATTGCTCCAACTGGGCGGAAAACAAGTTGCGCTCGGCGTCGAGCACTTCGAGGTAGCTCGTATAACCGCCTTCGTAGAGATCGCGTGCGAGCGACGTGTACTGCGTGAGCGCCGCGACTTGCCGCGTGGTGGCCCTGAGCTGGTCGCGCGTACGCTGCACGCCGACGAGCGCATTTTCGACATCGGCGAAAGCGGACTGGATGGTCTCTTCATACGAGAGCAACGCTTCTTTCTGTTGGGCCTCGGCGGTCTTCACCGAGCCCGCGATCGCGCCGCCCTCGAAGATCGGCTGCGAGATGGCGCCCGCGAACGACCAGATGCGCGCCGGTCCCGTCCACAGTCCCGATAGCGCGGTGCTCGCCGCGCCGAACAAGCCCGTGAGCGAGATGCTCGGGAAATACTGCGCGCGGGCCGCGCCAATCGATGCGTTCGCCGACACCAGCGCCTGCTCGGCCTGCACGATATCGGGCCGCCGTTCGAGCAGCGACGAGGGCAGGCCGGCCGGAATCGCGGGTGCGCTCAACTCGACCAGCGACTTGCCGCGCGGAATCGGCCCGGGATTGTCGCCGAGCAGCAGCGCGACGGAGTTTTCCTGCTGGGCGATCTGTTGCTGGAACGAGTAGACGGACGCCTGGGCCGATTCATATTCGGAGCGCGCCTGGCTCAGCTGCAACTGCGAAACGACGCCGCCCGCGTAGCGTTCCTCGAACAGCGTGAGCGCGTCCTTGCGGCTCGCGAGCGTGGACTCGGAGATTTCGAGGCGCTGGTCGAGATCGCGCAGCAGCAGGTAGCCGGTCGCCACACTCGCAATCAGCGAGACGCGTGTCGCCTGCTGGGCGGCCTGGGTGCCCATGTAGTCGGCGCGCGCGGCCTCGGTCAAGCGGCGCAGGCGCCCGAACAGATCGAGTTCCCACGACACCATGCCGTCGAGCTGCACCGAATTGCCCACGACGGGCGGAAAGCCCGGCGCGGGCACGCCACGGGCGCGACTCGCGCCGAAATTGGCGCCGACCTGCGGAAAGAGGCCTGCGCGCGTCGTCATCAGGCGTCCATAGAATTCGTCGACGCGCGCGGCCGCGATGCCGAGATCCTTGTTCTGCGCGAGCGCGCGCTCGATCAGACTGTCGAGCACGGGATCGTTGAACTGCGACCACCAGGCGAGTTGCTGACTGTCGACCACTTGCGCATCGGGCGCGGCGTAGCGGAACGTCGACGGCGTATCGACGCTCGGCCGGTGATAGTCGGGGCCGACCGTGCAGGCCGCAACGAGCCCGAGCGAAGCCAGCGCGAGCGGGCGCCATGCAGGGCGCACGGCATGAAGACGACGCAGTGATGGCCACATGGCTCAGCCCTCCTTCTGCGGGGCCGGCGGCGTTGCGGGAGGCGGGGCGCCGGGCGCGTCGCCGGTCTTCTCCTTGCGCCCGGACATCGTTTCGAGCCCCCAGAAGAACATCGGGATGAAGAACAGCGCGATGACGGTCGCGCCCAGCATCCCGAAGATCACACCCGTGCCGAGCGAGCGGCGGCTCGCCGCCGATGCGCCGCTCGCGATCGCCAATGGCACGCAGCCGAGAATGAACGCGAGCGAGGTCATGATGATCGGCCGCAGACGCAGCTTCGCGGCGTGAATCGCGGCATCGTAGGGCGAGAGGTTTTCCTTCTCGCGCATCTCGACCGCGAACTCGAAGATCAGGATCGCGTTCTTCGCCGCGAGTGCGATCAGCACCGTGAGGCCGATCTGGAAGTACACATCGTCTTCCATGCCGCGTATCAGGATCCCGACGAGCGCGCCGAACAAGGCGAACGGCACCGCGAGCAGCACCCCGATCGGCAGCGACCACTTCTCGTACTGCGCCGCGAGGATCAGGAACACCATCAGGAGCGCGAAGCCGAACACCAGACCCGCCGTCGAGCCCGCCGTCTTTTCTTCATACGCCTGGCCGCTCCATGCGTAGCTGTAGCCTTCGCCGAGCACGTCCTGAGCGATCTGCTCCATCGCCGCGATCGCCTCGCCCGAGCTGTGGCCCGGCGCGGCATCGCCGGTGATCTTCGCTGCGGGGAAGTTGTTGAAGCGGTTGACGATGTCGGCGCCCGACACGAAGCGGTACGTCGTCACCGACTTGATCGGCACCATGTCGCCGTCGTGGTTGCGCACGTAGAGCTGCTGGATGTCATCGGGGCGCGTGCGGTATTGCGGCTCCGCTTGCACGATCACCTGGAACAGACGGCTGCTCTTCGGGAACTGGCTCACATACGACGAGCCGAACATCGTCTGCAGCGCCGAATAGACATCCTGCACCGGCACGCCGAGCGACTCGGCATGCTCGCGATCCACCTCGACGAGCAACTGGCGCGAGTTCGTGTCGATGGTCGAATTCACGCCCGCGAGCGCCGGGTTCTGGCGGGCTTTCGCGATCACCTCGCGCACCTTTTGTTCGAGCTGCTGATAGTTGCCGTCGCCGGTGCTCTGCAGCCAGAACTCGAAGCCGCCGGTAGTACCGAGACCCGGAATCGACGGTGGATTGAGCGGTACGACCACGCCGTCCGTGAAGGCCGAGAACGCCCGCTGCGCGCTATGGATGAGATCGGCGGCAGTGCCGTTCTCGCCGCGATCGTGAAAGCCCTTGAGCGTGACGAACAGCGTGCCCGCATTCGACTTGTACTGCGAGTCGATCAGGCTGTAGCCGATCGGCGCCGCCACGGATTGCACGGCCGGTTGCTTGGCGAACCAGTCTTCGGCGCGCTTGGACAGCTCGCTCGTGCGGTCGAGGCTCGCGGCATCGGGCAGCACGACCGCGCCGAGCAGATAGCCCTGGTCTTCGGTCGGCAGGAACGACGACGGGATGTGCTTGAAGAGCACGCCGGTCGCGAGGCACATCGCCACGATCAGCAAGATCGACACCGTGACGCGCCGGATCGCGCTCTGCACCACGCTGCCGTAGCTGTTGGTGAGGCGGTCGAAGCGATCGTTGAACCAGCGGAAGAAGCGGTTTTTCTTGTGCTCGCCGGGCTTGAGCAGGATGGCGGCAAGCGCGGGCGAGAGCGTCAGCGCGACGATGCCGGAGAGCACGACCGACACCGCGATCGTCACGGCGAACTGCTTGTACAGCTGCCCGGTGATGCCCGAGAGGAACGCCACCGGAATGAACACCGCGAGCAGCACGAGCACGATCGCGACGACCGGCCCGCTCACCTCGTCCATCGCGCGCTTGGCGGCCTCCTTGGGCGGCAGCTTGAACTCGGTCATGTTGCGCTCGACGTTCTCGATCACGACGATCGCATCGTCGACCACGATACCGATCGCGAGCACCATGCCGAACAGTGTCAGCATGTTGATCGAGAAGCCGAACGCGATCATGCCGATGAACGCGCCGATGATCGACACCGGCACCGCGAGAATCGGCACGAGCGTCGCCCGGGCGCTTTGCAGGAACAGGTAGACGATCAGAATCACGAGGATCACGGCCTCGCCGAGTGTTCTCACCACTTCGACGATCGACTCGTGGACGAACTCCGTCGTATCGAGCGCGACTTCGTACTTGAGGCCGGGCGGGAAGTTCTTCGACAACTGTTCGAGCGTCTGGCGCACCTGCTTGGCGACCTGCAGCGCGTTCGCGCCCGGTTGCTGGTACACGGCGAGCAGCGTCGCCGTCTTGCCGTTGTAGCGGCCGCGCAGCGTGTAGTCCTTCGCGCCCAGCTCGGCGTGGCCGATGTCCTTGATGCGCACGATCGCCGCATCGCCCGACTGGGCGCGCAGGATGATGTTGTCGAACTCGGCGGGTTCGGTCAGACGCCCCTTGGTCGCCACCGGGAAGGTCTGCTGCACCGGACCGTTGGTCGGCGACTGGCCGAGACGGCCGGCCGAAAACTGCTGGTTCTGCGCGCTGACCGCGTTCTGCACGTCGGCGACCGTGATGCCGAGCTTCGCCATGCGATCGGGCTTGATCCAGATGCGCATCGCGTAGTCGGCCGAACCGAAGATCGACGCCTGGTTCGCGCCGGGAATGCGCTTGAGCGCATCGAGCACGTAGACGTTCGCGTAGTTGGCGACGTAGGCCTGGTCGTAGCTGTTATCGGGCGAATAGACGGCGATCACCATCATGAACGCCGACGAGCGCTTTTGCACCGACACACCTTGCGACTGCACCGCATCGGGCAAGAACGGCAGCGCGAGGTTCACGCGGTTTTGCACGTCCACCTGGGCGAGCGACGGATCGGTGCCGATGTTGAAGTACGTCGTGAGCGTCATGTTGCCCGTCGAGGAACTCGACGAGTTCATGTACATCATGTTGTCGGCGCCGTTGACCTGCTGCTCGATCGGCGCGGCGACGTTCTGCGCGACGACATCGGCGCTCGCGCCCGGATAGCTCGCGCTCACGGTGATGGTGGGCGGCGCGATGTCGGGGAACTGCGCGATCGGCAGATTGAACATCGCCACCGTGCCGGCGACGACGAGGATGATCGACAGCACCGAGGCAAAAATCGGCCGGTCGATGAAGAAGTGGGAGAGCTTCATCGATCAGCCTCCGCTTGCGCGCGACAGCGTGACGTCGACGCGGCGCGACTTGTCGGGCGCATCGTTGGCGACGATCTTGGCCGGGCGGCGCATCTCGATGCGCGCGTCGGCGACGCCCGCGACGATCAGCGCAGAGCGCACAGTCTGCGCGCGCGCGGCGGCGAGCTTGACGTTGTCCTCGTAGGAGCCGGTGGCGTCGGTGTAGCCCGAGATCGCGACGCGCGTGTCGGGCGAGCCGACCAGCTGTTTGGCGACGGCCGCGAGAGCGTCGGCCGACGCCTGGTCGAGGCTCGCGCTGCCGGTGTTGAAGTAGAGCGCGGTGCGCCCGGCGCTCGTGGCCGCCGCGTTGGCATTGCCGCCTGCGGGAGCGGCTCCGGCGTTGTTTCCGGCGCCGGCTGCACCACCGCCGGCAGGCGCCGCGCCGCCGCCAGCCGCAGCGGTACCGCCTGCACCGGCAGCAGCCGCACCGCCACCTGCGCCAGCCGCACCGCCACCGGCAGCCGCCGCACCGCCACCGGCAGCCGCCGTGCCGCCACCAGCGCCACCGCCGGCGCCAGCCGCGCCACCGCCAGCCCCATTCGCGCCGCCACCAGCACCACCCGCAGCCCCACCCGGCGGCACCCCCACAATCGCCTTCGATTCAGGCGCGGGCGCGAGATTGACCTTGACCGGCGCGCCCGGCATCAGCTTGAGCGTGTTGTCGAGGATCACCTGATCGCCCGCGTGGAGCCCGGCGTTGACGATCCAGTCGCTGCCGTTCCATGCGCCGCTTTCGATCGCACGCTGCTGGGCCTTGCTGTCCGTGCCCACCGTCCATACGAACGCGCCGCGCGCTCCCTGCTGGATGGCGCCCTGCGGCACTGCAATAGCGGACGTGCGCAACGCGCCCGCGAGCGTGATGCGCACGAACTGTCCCGGACGCAGCGCGCCATTCGGATTGGGGACTTCCGCACGGATCAGGTAGGTGCCGGTCTCCGAGCTGAGCGAGGCGTCAGTGAACGCGATGCGGCCGCGCTGCGGATAGATGGAGCCATCCGCCATCACGATCACCGCTTCGAGCTTGCCGAGCGGCGGCAACTTGAGCGAGCCGTTGTTGACCTCGGTGCGCAGCAGCAGCATTTCGTTTTCGGACAGCGAGAAGTTGATCCACATGGGATCGAGCTTCGCGACATAGGTGAGCAGACTGTTCGACGCATCGATGTACGAACCGTCCTGGCGCTTGGCGAAGCTCGACAGACCGGTCACCGGCGCCTTGATCGTGGCGTAGCTGAGGTTGAGCTGGGCGGTCGTGACATTGGCCCGCGCCTGTTCGAGCGCGGCGGCGGCGGCCTGTTGCTGGCCGGTGGTGTCGTCGAGGTCTTTCTGGCTCAGCGCGTTCTTGGCGACGAGCGGGCGCACGCGGTTGAGGTTCGCCTGGGCCGTGTCGAGCCGCGCCTTTTGCTGCGCGTATTCGGCCTTGGCTGCATCGAGTTGCGCCTCGAACGGCTTCGGGTCCATGAGGAACATGACGTCGCCTTCGTGGACGAACGCGCCTTCGTGATACACGCGCCGATCGAGGAAGCCGTTCACACGCGAGCGGATTTCGACCTGCTGCGAGCTTTCGGTCTGACCGACGTATTCATACAACACGGGCACGTCGCGCAGCGAAACCTGGATGGCGTCGACGTTGACGGGCGGACGCGCCGTTTCGGCGGGCTTGTTGTCGTGACAGGCGTTCAGGCCGATGCAGGAAGCCAGCGTCAAACTCATGACCGTGGCGCGCAATGCTCGTGTCATCTCGGACTCCGTCAGGGAGGGATGCGTCGAACTTGTTTATCGGATTCGTTTGTCTTGCTCGTTGTCCGCCGGGTGCCGCCGTTATTCATGACCAATAGTGCCGAGGCGCCAGTCGTGTCAAGTAGGGGTTCAGGAGAAGTCCGCGGCAGCGCACAGTGGCGCGCAGGCCGTGGGGGACGACGTGACGTTCGAACGAGCCCGCCATGGCCGGGCTCCACGCGCTTTTATGTGGTTCGAGCAGCGCTGCTGCAGGATGCGCGGCAGTGTAACAGTCGCTATGCAAACGTGACGATTGTGCGCCGTTGCCGTCGGTGTGTCGTCAGAATGCAGCGGCCATGCGCGGTGCATTGGTTCGCTGGACGACACAATCGACACGATTGATTCACTCTTGCTGCACACGTAGCCGACACTACAAACAGAAGATTGACATCATCCGTCTGCCCCCCTAATTTTCAGGTAGCACGCCTGTATCCGTATGCGTATCCGCGTCAGGTCGGGTTGTGGCAGGCATGCCGATCTGCGGGGAGACTGGGGCACTTGTTCAGCAACCCGGAGGAACTGACCGTGAAACTGTCTGGAGCACGCCAGCGACATCTCTGGATCATTTGTGCGGCGCTCGCCGGGGCGCCGCTGATGATCGGTCCAGCCGGGCCAGGCGCCGCGCTCGCGCAGACCGCCGCGGCGACGCTCACGGCGCAGCAACTCGACTCGCTGACCGCGCCCATCGCGCTCTATCCCGATGCGCTGCTCGCGCAGGTGCTGATGGCGTCGACGTTTCCGCAGGATGTCGAGGCGGCGGCCGAGTGGTCGAAAGCGAACTCCAAGCTGCAAGGCGACGCCGCCGTGCAGGCCGTCGCATCCCAGCCCTGGGACCCGAGCGTGCAATCGCTCGTCGCGTTCCCGCAGGTGCTGGCCACGATGGCGTCCAAGCCCGACTGGGTCGCGCAGATCGGCAAGCGTTCCTCGCGCAGCCCAACGACGTCATGGACTCCGTGCAGCGTCTGCGCAAGCAGGCGCAGAGCGCGGGCAACCTCCAGTCGAATTCGCAGCAAAAAATCGTCGTCGAGCAGAACACGATCCAGATCCAGCCGACCAATCCGCAGGTCGTCTACGTGCCGACCTACAACCCGACGGTCGTCTACGGCGCGTGGCCGTATCCCGCGTATCCGCCGGTGTACATGCCGCCGCCGCCCGGCTATGCGATCGCGTCGGGGCTCGCGGCCGGGCTCGCGTTCGGGGCGGGCATCGCCATCACCAACTCGTTGTGGGGCGGCTTCAACTGGGGCGGGCATGACGTCAACATCAACGTGAACCGCTACAACAACATCAATGTGAACAATCGCATCAACGCGAACGGCGGCACGACGAACTGGAACCACAACAACAACATGAACCGCCGCGCCAACAATGGCGGCGGTCCGAACGGCGGCGGCCAGCGCGGTAACTTCCGCGGCTACGACCAGTCGCGCAGCCAGGCCGCGCAGACCTTGCAGAACCGCACCGGCCAGAACATGGGCGGCAATGCCAGCCAGCGGCTCCAGGGCATCCAGCAGGGCGGCAATCGCGCTCAGAACGGCGCGGGACAGAACGGCTTGGCGAATCGCGGGCAAAACGGTCCCGGCCAGAACGGGGCGGGCAATCGCGGGCAGAACGGCGCGGGTGAGAACGGCCTCGCCAATCGCGGCCAGAACGGCGCGGGCCAGAACGGCCTCGGCAACCGTGGCCAGAATGCGGCAGGAAACCGCCCTCAGCAAAGCGACCTCGCGAACCGCGCGCAGAGCGCGAACCGCGACAACGCGCTACGCGGCGCCGGCGATGGAGCCGGCGCGCGCCAGGACATGCAGCGTGGGCAGTCGAGCCGCCAGGCGTTTGCTAACCAGAATCACGGCGGCGGTGGTGGGGGCGGTGGCTTTGGCGGCGGCGGAGCACGAGGCGGTGGTGGCGGTGCACGTGCGGGCGGTGGCGGCGGTGGGCGCCACTTTGGCCGGTAACGCTGAACAATCATAGGGAGTCAGGTGATGATCCGGTCCATCTTCCGCTCGAGGCTTGCGCTCTTCCCCAGCGAGGCCCGCTACACCAGCGGCACGCGCGCGATGCGCGCGGCCGCAACCGCGCTCGCCGCGGCGACCTTCGTGTTCGCCCCGGCGCTCGTGCCCGGCGTCTCGGCAGTCCATGCGCAGGCCGTCTATCCATCGGCGGAGGCGGCCGCCAATGCGTTCGTCGACGCACTGGCCAGCAGCGATCACGAGCAGATGAAGCACGTGCTCGGCAACGACTTCGAACAGTTCATCCCGACGCAAAATATCGGCCAGGAGGATGTCTACGACTTTCTCGGGGCCTGGGCCCAGGGACATCAAATCGTGCCCGATGCGCAGCCGGTCAGCGGCAAAGCGAGCGCTCACCTCGCAGTCGGCACGAGTGGCTGGACGATGCCGATTCCGATCGTCGAACGCGCGCGGCTGGAGTTTCGACGCCCACGCGGCGCAGGCGGAGATCCTCACGCGGCGCATCGGCCGCAACGAGCGCGCGGCCATGTTGACCGCGCTCGCGTATGTCGATGCCCAGCGCGACTACCACGGCCTCGCGCAGCATTACGCCCAGCGCTTCGTCAGCACCCCCGGCACGCACGACGGCCTGTACTGGCCCATGCAGCCCGGCGAAGCCGAGAGCCCGCTCGGCCCGCTCGCCGCCACCATGCCACATGACGCTACGGTCGCGCCGAAGGAGGGATACCATGGCTATCACTTCCGCATTCTGACCGCCCAGGGATCCCATGCGAAAGGCGGTGCGCATACTTACATCCAGGACGGCGTCATGACGGAGGGATTTGGTCTCGTCGCATGGCCTGTCGAGTATGGCAAGACTGGCGTCATGAGTTTCATCGTCGACCAGGATGGGCAGTTGTACCAGAAGAACCTCGGCGCGAACGGTGCCCGGATTGCCGCTTCGCTCAAGGCGTTCGACCCGGACTCGTCATGGCAACCCACCGCGCCCTGAGGCCAGGCGCGAAAAATGCTGACCCGGAAACCACCCTATCCACCGCGTTGGAGAATAACGATGCAAAGACGTAACTTTGTTCTGTCCTCGGCCGCAGCGCTTGCGCTCGGCGGCCTCACGCTCGCGGGATGCACGGCGACCTCCGGCTCTCACGATTCGGCGTCCACCGACATGTCGAAGCGGCAGTCCATCGATGCGAGCGTCGACGGCACCATGTCGCGGCTCTATTCGAGCGTCGCCGGTTCGCACGAGCTGGTGGCGAAAGCGCGCGGCGTACTCGTCTTCCCGTCGGTGCTGCAGGTCGGCTTCATCGTCGGCGGGCAATACGGGGAGGGCTCGTTGCGCGTGGGCGGCAGCACGGTCGGCTACTACAGCACCGTGTCGGGCTCGTTCGGGTTCCAGGCGGGCGCGCAGTCGAAGGCGATCATCTTCCTCTTCATGACGCAGGATGCGCTCGACAGCTTCCGCAACTCGGATGGCTGGTCGGCCGGCGGCGAAGGGTCCGTTGCGCTCGTGAAGGTCGGCGCCAATGGCGCCATCGACACGACGACGGCCACCGCGCCCGTCGAAGTCATCGTCCTGACCAACACGGGGCTGATGGCGGACGTCTCGCTCTCGGGCACCAAGGTCACGCGCCTGAAGATCTGAGTGACACGCGAGGCGGCTCGCGTGCCGCCTTGCGTTGTCGCGTTGACGGGCCGCTTGCACGCGCGGGCAGCGATGCCTTCGCGTGCGAGCGGCCCGTTTGTCTGTTGCGTCGGTTCCCGGACCTCAGACCAGCGTGAGCGTCACGTCGATGTTGTTGCGCGTCGCGTTCGAATACGGACACACGATGTGCGCCTTGTCGATCAGTTCGCGCGCGGCGTGCCGGTCCATGCCCGGCAGGGAGATCTTCAGTTCGACCTCGATGCCAAAGCCATTCGGAATCTGGCCGATCCCCACATTGCCTTCGATCGACACATCCGAGGGAATCTGGATCTTGTCGCGTGCCGCGACGAACTTGATCGCACCGATGAAGCAGGCACTGTAGCCCGCGGCGAACAACTGCTCGGGGTTGGCGCCGTCGCCGCCCGCGCCGCCGAGTTCGCGCGGGGTGGTCAGCTTGAAGTCGAGCTGGCTGGCAGGCACCACGGCGCGGCCGTCGCGGCCCCCGGTAGCGGTGGCGTGGGCGGTGTAGAGCACTTTTTCGAGCGACATGACGAGACTCCTTGCGGGTAAGTCGGGCCACGATCGGCCCTGATTCAATGTCACCCATCCGTCGCAACGGATGGGAATACGATGGCGAGCAAGCGACGTTCCGCCTTCGCCGTTTTATACTATCTATCAGAAGATAGATAACTAGCCAACACAACAGGACCGCAGCGTGTCCTGTCTGAATCCATCTTACCGCGCGACGCGCCAGGCTGCTTCGACGTCTTCCAGACGAGCCTTCGTGTGGAACAGCCGGCTGGCGAGCACGCTGCCCTGGAAGGCTGCGAACATTGCACGCGCCGCGTTTTCGGGTTTGCCATTGACGACCAGCGTGCCTTCCTTCGCGCCCTGGGCCAGCACTTTGGCGAGCCAGTTCTCATTGGCCTTGAAGAAGGCCTGGACGGCCTGGCGCACATTCTCGGGCAGCGACTCGATATCGGCGGCGAGCATGCCGCACAGGCAGATCTGATCACCGTCGCCGAGCGTCCTGCCGAACATCTTCGCGTACTTGCTGAGCCGCGTGGCCGCGGGCAAGGCGGGGTCCACGCCGTCGAGCGCAGCGAACACGCTTTGGCTGTACTGATTGACCGCTTCGAGCACGAGATCGTCTTTCGACGGGAAATAGTAGTGGATGCTCGACGTCTTCACGCCCACCAGCTCGGACAGGTCGCGATAGCTGAAACCGTTGTAGCCGCGCAGCATCATCAACGTGATGGCGTGTTCGAGGATCTGGTCGCGGACGGGGGAGGTGGCGTTCATGGGGATTAGTTTATCTACTTGTAGGTAGATGGGTCAAGGGGAATTTCAGACTGCCTGTACTGACGGTGTGGTTCCGGTCGGGTTGTCGGTATTGGTGCTTTTCTTTGTCTCTGTCGGTTTGTTGTTGATTTGCGTCCAGGATTGGGGCGCTGCTAACGCTTAACTTGGTCACGCTAAATTTATATCGGGAAGGGGCGAGCGTGGCTGAACGGGATTGTTTGAACATGGACTTGACTGGGCGGCAGGCGGCGCATCTGCAGCTGGTGCGGTGGGGGCGTGGGGCTTCTGCGTCCTCCGGGGCGTCGTCTGCAACTTCGCCGATGCCGGTGGTGTCCGTGGTGTCGTGGGAAGTGCGCGAGTCGGTCTGCGAGCCGTACACGGTCAAGGCGCTGGTGTCGTGCGCGGGCCCGGTTTCCCGGGTCAACGTACTGGGCCAGCTTGCGGCGTTCTCGGTCGAACCCGAGGACGGGCGCGGGCGGCGCGAGTTCCGGGGCGTCGTGACGCGCTTCGATTCGGTTTCCTCCTCGCGCGATGAATGGACGTACCGGGTGGTGGTGCGCCAGCGTCTGAGTGTGCTGGACGGCCCCAGTAATTGTGCGGTCTACCAGAACAAGACTTCCTGGGAGATTGTGAAGGACGTCTTCGAGCGCAATGACGCCCGCCCGTGGATGCAGCTTGAATTCCGCCTGCACCGCGAGCACCCGCGACATGCATTCCGCTTCCAGTACAACATGGGTGACTGGGAGTTCATCAGGCTCGAGATGGAGCAGGCAGGGTTGTGCTGCTTCACCAGGATGGGCGAGCACGGCGAAGTGCTGGTGGTCACGGACGAGATCGACGGTTATGAGCGGCCGGCCATCGTGTTGTCCGACCGCCCTTTATCCGGCCTCTCGACCTTCGAGGAATCGATCTACGCGATCAAGCTTCGCACGCGTACGGTGCCGGCGTCGTTCGTGGTCGCCGATTTCAACCCCGAAGCGGCGTGGACGCGTTTCCGCCACGAGGACCGCGTCGGGCGTGAGGACCCGACGATGATCGGCGCGCCCTATGTGTGGGGCACGCATCACGGAGACGCCGATGCGGCCAGGCGGGAGGCCCGGTTACGCCACGAAGCGGCGCGTGCGCGTCAGGTGCGCTTCAAGGTCCGCTCGACCGCACTGGGCATTCGCCCCGGATGCATCGTGCGCCCGGACCCGCTGCCCGACGAGGCGCCGGAAGGCATGGCCGTGATCCGCGTCGTGCACCGGGGTGCCCGTAACGCCAGCTACACGAATCGCTTTACAGCCATTCCCGCCGACCGGCCCTACCGCATGCCGATCGACGAAGCACGCTGGCCGAAGATCCACGGCACGCTCGGCGCGACGATTACCTCACCCGATGACTACAAGTTTGCCTACCTGACCGAAAAGGGCGAATACATCGCGCGCTTCCACTGCGACTTCGGCAACTGGCCGAAGGGAGGTGAGAGCGTACCGCTGCGGCTTGCCAAGCCCTTCGCCGGCAAGGATCACACAGGACTGCATCTGCCCGCCGTCGATGGCGACGAGGCGCTGGTGGGCTTTCGGGAAGGCAATCCGAACAAGCCGGTGATCCTCGGTTTCATGCACAACAGCGAACACCCGGACCTCATCAACACGATGCGTCGACGGTTCTCGCGCAACGAGATCCGCACCCAGTCGGGCAACAAGCTGTGGATGGATGACTGGGACCACCAGGAAGGGATTGAACTGGCCACGGAGCACTCGGGGCGCTCGCAGCTTAGCCTCGGCTATATCCCGGACGGTGAACTGAAGGAACGCGGGGCGGGCGCGGAGCTGCGCACCAGTGGCCACCTGGTGCATCGCGGCGGCGCCGGCGTGATGGTGAGCGCGTACGACCAGCCGGGCGGCAGCGGCAAGGTGCTCGCGATGGACGAGACCCACGCGCAACTCAACGATCACCAGGCGATGAGCGAGTCCCTCGCGGCATCGGCTGACGCGTCAAAGGCGACGCCCGCCGATACCCTGGCGCAGAAGGCAATCCACGACGGACTGCATGAACTGAAGCAACCGGGCGTGCTGGTGACCGCGCCGGGGCCGGTCGGCCTCGTATCGGGCGACGGCGTACAGCTGGCCGCTGATGGCTCGATCATCGGCACGGCGAAGAAGGGGATTCACTTCGGCACGCTCAAGCGTCTCACGGCTGCTGCGCGCGATCGGATCTCGCTGTTCGCGCAGAAGGGCATGAGCCTCATCACGTCGGCCGGGGACTTCGTGGCGCAGGCCCAGCGTGGGCGCATGCAGCTGGCTGCCCAGAGCGACATGACAGTCGAGACCGTAGACGGTGTGCTGCACGTGAAGTCGAAAAAGGAAATCGTGCTGAACTGCGGCGGTTCCTATATCCGCATCGCGCCCGACGGGATCGAGATGGGTACGCGCGGCGCAGTCCGGTATCGCTGCGCGAAGCTCGGCAAGACCGGGCCGGCGCAGATGGACCTGGGTGGCGTGGCGTTCTCGCCGAAGCTCGTGCCGTACACGACTGAATGCGAAATCTGGCGCACCAACGCGAATTTCGTGGAGGAAGTTGCGGGGACGCCTGTGCCAGACCAGGGACGGTCGCCCGCACTGGCGAACATCGGGCCGGTAGCGCCTGCAGCGCCGCTGGACGCGGGATCAATGTCGTCGGCGGGCAGTGGTTCGACGCAGCGGCAACCGTTTTTGGGTGCCACGGTATCTGCCGGTGGTCCGACCGGCAATGCCGGCTTGGTTATCAACGATCCGGATAACGAACAGCAAATCCATGTATCCCCTGATCCAGTCCAGTTGCAGACTGCGGCGCCGTGCAACTGGCAGCTCCCGGATTTCACCACATCGGCCAGCATGAAGCGGGAGACGCCGAGGTACCACAAATATGGATGGACGCGAACTGAACGGCTCATGAAGGAGGGGCAGCCCGTGATGTGCTCAGGCACGGCGACCACAACGTGTCAGTTCTCTTACGACGCGAAGAACAAGAGGCTTACGGCGAAGGTCACTATCGCGCTAGTTCCACGCTTACTAATAAAACTTGATCCCGTAAGCAAGGAGCCATTGCGTGACGACAACAATGGCTATGTCGTCGAACAATATGAGACTTTCGAAAATGGAGCTAATTCCACGAAGCCATTCTCTGCATTCAACTTGAAGCAGATTGATCGGGATGCCAAGGAGATCGATGCCTCGACATACAAAAAACAGATTGAATCCACCCTGAATCAAGGAAATTACAAGCTGATTCTGGGCGGTTGCCAGAAAGATGCAGCTTGCGGCTGTCGTGTTTCGGTGAAATTTTGTGTCGACGTGCATGTGGTAACGGAATCGGCTGCCGCAGCGCTGAATCCCGATATCACGATCAACTTGTTTCCGACCACTGCGCGTGCCGATGCAAAAAATTGGCCGGAATTTGAGTATGAATCTGATGATGATGGTAAAAATACGTCGCCAAAATTAACTCAGGTTAAAGCCCATGAGGCGGGGCATTTGTTCAATTTTCCGGACGAATATTGGGCGCAAGGGGGATTTGTGCATTCGATATACGTTAAAAATGACTTGAATATAGATTTTGAGCGCGCCGACGCGAATAAGAGAAAAAATAACGTCTGGGTGATTGAGTCGGAGAGCAATCTCATGGGTGGTGGGTGTAATAAACCTGCTGCCACCATTCCGCCGTACTATCTCGATTATATTCGCGGATGGTTTTCTGTACATACCGGCAAGCTCTGGAGGATTGGCTATGAAGCTACCGCCTTACCTCGTGTCGACGAACACGTCAGGAATGTTGAATCAGCAGCGAATGGCGCAGTCAGAAACGTGGCCAATAAAGCGACTGCATTGCACAAGCCGCGCAAGTAAGCCGCACATGATGCGATTATTTGGAATTATTCTTTTATTTATAATGTTGGTATCGACGGGTGGAGGGAATGTAATGGCAGATTCCGAAGTTGCTGATGTACCGCGTCCCGGAGCATTTTCGTTGTCGTGGTCGGGTGGTCTGGAATATGGCTCAAGAGACATGGTCTTCGATGGCGAAAGAAAATTCTATTTTGCCAAAGGAGATACCATCAATAGCGATAAGCACACTGGTATCGGCGTTTTCGCATTGAGTCTTCAGAATGCCGATCTTGAGGAGTTGAAGGTCGTCGCACAACAGCTATGCGATAAAGATATTCAAAGCGGTGGTCCCGAAACGGTGGACCCATCGTCAACGTTCGGTGTTGTATGTATCGATAACGAGGGAAAAGCCGTTCGAAGAAGCGGTTCCACGCGCCTGATTCCCGAGCGCCTCAATCGCGCCATCTTTGACGTTCCGTTCAATCTGGCGGAGCGAGCATGGAATGAAGGCAGCAGGATCATAAAACTGGACTTCGAAACTGTGGCTGTGGAGCGCGAAGGTAATAATTATGTGGTTGTCGTACAATTCATTAATTCTGGTAGTCGATGGATAAAGTTCAAAACTCCAGACCAATGGGAAGGAACTATTGCGGGCGGGCGATTGGGTGTCGGTGCAACGGATGTATTTGATCGAAATGGCGGTAAAAAAGAGGTAAATGGTTCGTGGGCTTTCGGGTTGGGCGGGAAAAAATTAATTAATCGAAACGAGTTTGCGGATGGATTGGTTTTTTTGGGGGCTGGCGAAAGAAAAATTTTGAAATTTGAAGTTAATCCTGGAAAAAAGGCATTCAAAGGTAGTTATGAATTATCAGGTATCGCTTTTATGAAAATCGAATACGAGGGGTATGGATGGGGTCTTGCAACCAACGTGGACTTCCGGCCAATCAGAACGCGTATCACCTTCGACCACGACTACCCCTCCACCCCCCAGGAACGCGAGCGATGGGAGAAAACCCATCGCGAGAACATGTCCCAATGGCCCGTCAAACCCGGCGCAACCTTCGCCGAGGACGGCCTGTATCGCGCGATACGCACTAACGGCGGCTATCGCGGCCTGCTTCTGAAACCATTCAAAGCAGGCGATATAGCGACGACGGAACCAGTAACGATGCCAATGGACTCTCATCACGCTGACGACTACATCGAGGGCCCAGTGCAATGGCAATGGGAAGCAAGCGCACCGACGCCAGTCAAACAGTGGTCACCGGACCTCATCGACGGCACGCAGCACGACTGCGAACCGGGCGCGCCCTGCCCGCGCACCGGCCGATGGGTGCCGCGCGTGATGAGCGGTGTCGACTATGCGTCGATGGAGTACGAGTACCGGCCAGCGGGCATCGTTACGCGTCGCCGGGGCGATCCGATGCCGCCAATCCGGGGGCGGCACGCCAGGTGGGAATGGATCGGGAGCGCGGCATGACCGAACGCGGCTGCATTCCGAAGCCGATCTGAGTGGGGCGGCGCCCTCGTGCTCGACGGCTTGCGCGAGCTAACGAAACCGGGCGTGCTGGTGACCGCGCCAGGACCGGTCGGCATCGTATCGGCCGATGGCGTGCAGCTGGCCGCCGATGGCTCGATCATCGGCACGGCGAAGAAGGGGATTCACTTCACTACGCTCAAGCGCTTCACCGCTGCTGCACGTGATCGGATGTCACTGTTTGCGCAGAAGGGCATGAGCCTCATTACTTCGGCGGGGGACTTCGTGGCGCAGGCTCAGCGCGGCCTTATGCAGCTTGCCGCGCAGGGGGACATGACGGTCGAGACCGTAGACGGTGTGCTGTACGTGAAGTCGAAAAAGGAAATCGTGCTGAACTGCGGCGGCTCGTATATCCGCATCGCGCCCGACGGAATCGAGATGGGCACGCGCGGGGGAGTCCGGTATCGCTGTGCGAAGCTCGGCAAGACGGGGCCGGCGCAGATGGACCTGGGCGGGGCGGCGTTCTCGCCGAAGCTCGTGCCGTACACGACTGAGTGCGAAATCTGGCGCAGCAACGCGAATTTCGTGGAGGAAGTTGCTGGGAGGCCCGCATCGAAGTCGCAGCAGTCTCAGGCACTTGCGAATAGCGGACCAGTAGCGCCTGCATCATCGCTCGACGCTGGATCGATGGCATCGGCGGGCGGTGGTTCGACACGGCCGCTTGAGCCGCTGACGCTGAGACAACAACCTTCGGGGGCTACGGCTTTAGCAAATGGTGGGGCAGTCAATCACAGACTCGCGCTGAACGATCCCGAGAATGAATCGAAGGTACGTGTGGCACCGGAACCGATCAAGCTCGAGAGTGCCGCATCCTGCAATTGGCAATTACCGGATTTCAATGTGCACGCCCGATTGTCTCGGGAAACCCCTCGATACAAGAAGCATGCTCAATCAAGAACCGAATTGACGTTGGATGACGCGAAAAATCCGATTATTTGCTCCGGCCCGGCTGAAACGCGTTGTCGCTTTGTTTACGACGCCAGCAATAAACTACTGACCGCAAAGGTGGTCATACTACTGAGACCGAAATTGTTGGTGGAGATGGATCCATCGACTCGCGAGCCGGCGCGCGATAAAAATAACGACTACGTTGTAGTCAAATACGATACTTATATAAACGGCGCTAACTCAGGAAAGAGCTTTTCGGAGCACGGCTACTTGCTGGTCGACCGTAATGTGGATGATTCGTATGGGTCGAATTATAAGGCGCAAATCGAATCGACGCTTAACCAGGGAAATTACAAGCTTATCCTCAGTGGATGCCAAAAAGGCGGCGCATGCGGTTGTCGTGTATCGGTAAAATTTTGTGTCGATATATTTACCATTAACGTCGAGGCGGCGACGAAGATAATTCCGGACGTAACAATAGATATTTTTCCATCCGTAAAGCGTGCGGATGCTTAAAATTGGTGCGAAGTGGATTACGCAAATGACGTTTTCGGCAATCTTGTGCCTGCGGTGCAGCAAGTAAAGGCGCATGAATCAGGGCATCTTTTTAATTTTCCGGATGAATATTGGAAAAATGGCGGATTTGTTCATGCTCAATATGTAAACAAAGACGACCTGATGCTTGATTTTAATCGTGGCGACGAAAATGCTCGATCGCCTCAAAAGACGTGGCGGCTTGAATCTGATCACAATTTGATGGGCGGTGGTTGCGTCGAAGCCAGGGCAATCATTCAGCCATATTACCTCGACTACATACGAGCATGGTTCTCAGAGCATACCGGGAAGAAGTGGCGCGTAGGTTACAGCGAACCTTATTCTGTTCAATCCAGTAAGGCAAACCCGAGGTGAACCCGTGTTTCGAACGCTCGTGGTGCTAGTTTCACTAATGCTGTCGATCCATGTCGAGGGTAATGCGATGAAAGCTGATTTTTTGAAAAATGTGGGGAGTTTTAGTTTATCGTGGTCGGGAGGTATGCAATATGGCTCTCGACAAATAAGTTTCGATGGAAACGGGAAATATAGATTCGCTATCGGCGACACGATAGATTACGAATCGCGCACCGGCGTCGGCGCTTTCGAGATCGATTTGCGGAACTCTGATCTGGAATCGGCAAAAAAGGTGGCCGTAGCGCTGTGCGATGTGAGGGCGCAATCTGGTGGCCCCGAAACGTATGATCCACCAGCAACGTTTAATGTCATTTGCCATGAAAATGGGAAGGCGACGCTGAAAACTGGATCGCTGCGATTGATTCCCGATTCATTGCGAAAAATCATGTATGACGACTCGTTTGGCCTTGCCGATCGCGCTTTTTCGGAGGGTCGAAAATTATTGAAGCTGGATTTCACGGCAGTTGGTGTCGAGAGGGAGGGGAATTATTTTGTTGTATCTGTGAAATTTATTAATTCAGGTGAGAGATGGATTAAATTCAAGACGCCAGATCAATGGCCAAGTGATTCCATCGGCGGGCTATTGGGCGTCGGACCGATTGAAAGGGTCATGAAAAACGGCGCGATTGAGACCGGTGCGGAGAGTTTCGGATTTGCATTGAGCGGACGGAGGCTTATAAACGCAAATGAATTTCCAGATGGTTTTGTGGTTCTGAATCCGGGTGAGTGGAAAATTCTAAAATTCGAAACTCTACCGGAGCGAAAGGGGGTAAAGGGGGAGTATATTTTTTCCGGTATTGCGTTCATGGATATTGAATATGAAGGGTGGGATAGTGGATTGGGAATTTCATCTCACGTTGATTTTAAACCCATTAGAAGTCGCCTTTTCATCGACCACGACTACCCCTCGACGCCCACAGAACGCGAGCAATGGGAAAAAACCCACCGCGAGAGCATGTCCCAATGGCCAGTCAATCCCGGTGCAACCTTCGTCGAAGACGGACTCTACCGGGCGATACGCACCAGCGGCGGCTATCGCGGCTTGCTTCTAAAGCCATTCAAGGCGGGCGATGTGGCAACGACCGACGCGGTAACGATGCCGATGGACTCCCGCTACCCAGACGACTACATCCAGGGTGCGGTGCAGTGGCTATGGGAGGCAAGCGCACCAACACCGGTGAAGCAATGGTCACTCGACCTCATCGACGGCACGCAGCACCACTGCGAACCCGGTGCGGCGTGTCCGCGTAGCGGCCGATGGGTGCCGCGCGTATCGAGCGATGCCTGGCCCGAGTCGAGGGAATACGAGTACCGACCGACGGGCATCGTCACACTTCGCCTCGGAGATGTCATGCCACCAATCCGCGGCATGCACGCCACGTGGGAATGGATCGGGAGTGCGGCGTGACTGGTCTTCCCTCATGCCGATGTATCGCGCCGACGAGGCGACCCGATGCCATCAGCCACCCGCGAAAGCAAAACCGACTGGGAATGGATCGGCGTCTGACGAGAGCACGCGCGCGAAGCGCTCACCCCACCCTGAACACCGCCACCGCATCGCGCAGCACGCCTGCCTGACCTGCGAGCGCCTGGGCCGCGGCCGAGGCCTGTTCGACGAGCGCCGCGTTCTGCTGCGTGACGTCGTCCATCTGGGTGACCGCCATGCTGACCTGCTCGATGCCGGTGGTCTGCTCGCGCGACGCGGTCGAGATCTCCTCGACGATAGTCGTCACGCGATGCACCGAACCCACGATCTCGCCGATGATGCGCCCAGCGTCGCCCACAAGCGCCGAGCCCGTCGCCACGCGCTCGCTCGATTGCGCGATCAGTTCCTTGATCTCGCGTGCGGCCGTCGCGCTGCGTTGCGCGAGCGTGCGCACTTCGCCCGCGACCACCGCGAAGCCGCGGCCCTGTTCGCCGGCGCGCGCGGCTTCGACGGCCGCGTTCAGCGCAAGGATGTTGGTCTGGAACGCGATGCTGTCGATCACGCCGATGATTTCGCCGACCTTGTTCGAGCTGTCCGCTATCGACTGCATCGTGTTGACGACTTCCTGCATGACCTCGCCGCCGCGCGTGGCGATGCCCGCCGCGTCGCCCGCCACGGTCGATGCGTGAATGGCGTTCTGCGCATTTTGTCGGACGGTGGTGGTCAGCTCTTCCATGCTCGCGGCCGTTTCTTCGAGCGATGCCGCCTGCTCTTCGGTGCGCGATGACAAATTGAGGTTGCCCGAGGCGATCTGCGCGCTCGCTGTCGCGACGCCTTCGGCGCTGTCGCGCACGTCGCTCACGACGCGCGCGAGGCTCGTTTGCATTTGCGTGAGCGCGTCGAGCAGTTCGGCGATCTCGTCGTTGCCTTGCGAGTCGAGATGGCTCGACAGATCGCCGGCCGCCACTTTGCGCGCAAAGTCGACGGCATCGCCGAGCGGTCGCGACACGGTGCGGCTGAACATGAAGCCGCCGGTGAGCGCGAGCGCGAACACGAACAACATGAGCGCGGTGCTGATCACGGTCGCGTGCTGCGCCTCCTCGGACGCTTGCGCGGCGATTTGCGCGCTGTCGGCCGCGATCTTTTGCGCGGCCTGTTCGAGCAGCGTCGACGGTTGGCGATCGACGCCGGCCACGGCCGCGTCCCCTGCCGAGGCGACAAAACCGGCCGCCTTGAATGCTTCGAAGCCCTTGCGATAGCCCTGGCCCATCGCGGCGTGCGCCGTCGCGAATTGATCGATCAGCGTGCGGGCTTCGTCGTCGGGCAGGCGTGCCTTGAGCTTCGCGGTGAGATCGTCGACGGTCTGTTCGCGTTGCTGGAACGCGCTCCAATATTTGTCGAGTTTCGCGGGGTCCTGGCCGCGAATCAGCGTGTCCTTCCACTCCTGCACCTGCAGCTTGAACGCGACGAGCGTGGCGGAGGCCATGCGTTCGTCGGCGACTGCGTCCTGTACGGTCGTGCGATAGGTCTCGATGGATTGATTGAGCCGATGAATGCCGAAGAGCGCGCCGGAAGACATCAACGTCAGGGCGGCGGCAAAAGCGAGGGGGATCTTGCGGCTGAGTTTCATGGGCGGAGAAAGAGAGGAAGGCCACGGCTTTATCGGCCCGCCGCGGGGATTCTGAAGGGACGATCGACAACGTTTTCCTGCGGCATTTTGTCTGAACATAACGCACGATCGATGACATTTGTAAGCTCGCGCATACAAAATGCCCAAGTCGCTCGCCGGTAACTCGTCGTAAGCTTCGCGTCCTTGACTCCTGCGCCGATATGAAGGTAACCTTCAAAGGTAGCCTTCATATTTCGTCAGTCTCGTCGCGCTCGTCACTCATGCCTTCATTGCCCACTCAGGCGGTCGCTCCCGATACGGCTCAACTGCTGGCGCTCGCCGGGCAGTTGCGCGTGGTGCTCGGCAAACTCAAGCGGCGTCTTCGCGAACAGGGCGACATGGGCGACCTGAGCTGGAATCAGCTGCGGGTCATATCGCGGCTCGAACGCGAAGGGCCGACCACCGTGTCCGCGTTGGCGCGCGCGGAGGGCATGCGCCCGCAGTCGATGGGCGAGATCGTTTCCGTGCTGAAGGCAGGCGGCTTTGTGGTCGGCGCGCCCGACCCCGCCGACGGGCGGCAAACGGTGCTCTCGCTCACGCCGAAATGCCTGAAGGCTTTCAAGGCCGCTCGCGCTGCGCGCGAGGACTGGCTCTTTCACGCTATCGCCACGCAACTTTCCCCTGCGGAGCAAAAGAAGCTCACAGGTGCCGTCGAACTGCTCGAACGGCTTGTCGACAGTTGAGCCTCAGGGCTTTCCTCTCTTACTGGTTTTACGGAGAACACCATGCCGGTCACCACTCTTGACGCCAAGACGGCGCTCATCGTCATCGATCTTCAAAACGGTATCGTCGCGCTGCCGACGGCGCATCCCACCGCCGATGTCGTCGCGCGCTCCAACGATCTGCTCGACGCGTTCCATCAACACGCATTGCCGGTGGTGCTCGTGAACGTCGCGGGCGGCGCACCGGGTCGCGCCGAGCAGTCGCGTCCGCTCGGCGATCTGCCTGCCAGCTGGGTCGAGCTGGTCGCGGACTTGCATCGCAAGCCGTCCGATCACGTGGTCACGAAGCACACGTGGGGCGCCTTCACGAATACGGGCCTCGACGCACATCTGAAGTCGCTCGGCGTGACGCAGGTGGTCGTGAGCGGCGTGGCGACCAGCATCGGCGTCGAATCGACTGCGCGCCAGGCGCAGGAACTCGGCTACAACGTCACGCTCGCCGTCGATGCAATGACCGACATGAACGCCGACGCCCACGCCAACAGCGTCGAGCGCATCTTCCCGCGTCTGGGCGAGACCGGCAGCACGGCGCAGATCGTCGAGCTGCTCGCGACGAGCCGCGCGTAACGAACGCACGCATTATGGCATCGGCACCGGCACGGGGCGTGTTCAGATCGCTCGGCAACTACAACTTCCGCATGTGGTCGGCCGGTGCGATCGTCTCCAATGTCGGCACGTGGATGCAGCGCACTGCGCAGGACTGGCTGGTCCTGACCGGTCTCACGCATCACAACGCCGGCGCCGTGGGCATCGTGATGTCGCTGCAGTTCGGCCCGCAGATGCTGTTGCTGGCGGTGACCGGCCTCGCGGCGGATCGCATCGACCGGCGCAAGCTGCTGTTCGTCACGCAGGTGCTGATGGGCGCGCTCGCGTTCGGTCTCGGCGTGCTCACGCTGTCTGGCCATGTGCGGCTGTGGCAGGTCTATGCATTCGCGTTGATGCACGGCTGCGTCACCGCCTTCGATACCCCCGCGCGCCAGACCTTCGTCGCCGATCTCGTCGGGGACGGCGACCTGTCCAACGCCGTCGCGCTCAACTCCACCTCGTTCAACGCCGCGCGCATGATCGGCCCGGCGGTGGCGGGTCTGCTGATCGCGAAGGTGGGCACGGGCTGGGTGTTCGTGCTCAACGGTCTGTCGTTTCTCGGCGTGCTGGCCTCGCTCGCGATGCTGCGCGTCGATCAGCTCCATCGTCGCGAACGCTCGGGCCGCGCGCGCGGCGGCTTCGTCGAAGGCTTTCGCTACGTGTGGCAGCGGCCCGATCTCAAGGCCGCGCTGATCGTGATCTTTCTGATCGGCACGTTCGGCCTGAACTTTCCGATCTTCATCTCGACGATGGCCGTCACGGCCTTTCACAGCGCTGCCGATCAATACGGATTGCTAAGCTCGATGATGGCGATCGGCTCGGTGAGCGGCGCGTTGCTCGCCGCGCGTCGTGGCGCGCCGCGCATGTCGCTGTTGTTCGGCAGTTCGGCGGTGTTCGGCATCGGCTGCGCGCTTGCCGCGTGCATGCCGAGCTATCTGTTGTTCGGCATCGCGCTCATCGTGGTCGGCATCGCGGCGCAGACGGTCACGAACTCCACGAACAGCTATCTGCAACTGTCGACCGAACCCGGCATGCGCGGACGTGTGATTGCGGTCTATCTCGCTGTCGCACTGGGCGGCACGCCCCTTGGCGCGCCGCTGGTCGGCTGGATCGCCGATAACCTCGGCCCGCGCTGGGCGCTCGGTGTGGGCGCGCTCTCGGGTTTCGCAGGGGCGCTCGTCGGGCTCGCGTGGCTCGTTCGTTATCGTGGACTGCGCATCGATGTGGACGCCGCTCGCGTGCGCATCCGTTATACGAAACCGTTCACCGATAGGTTCACGCACAACGTCGCGCAACGCGATACCGCCGGACGTTAGCCCTCGCCACGTTGACACGTGTACGACGGAAACGGGGCCCGTTTTTACGACATTTTTTCTTGCGATGCTCGCCTTCCAAAACCTAGACTTGCTTCATCGATGGCAGCGGGAGAAGTCATGGTGAAGGTGTCCACAACGATGGTGAAGGGCGATCATGCCGTCTGCAATCCGCGCGGTATGGGTCGCATGGTCATGCGGCGATTCGATCCGCAGCGCGATTCGTGGGAGCAGTTGACGCGGCTGCTTCATCGCGCGTTTGCCAGGCTCGCGGCGCTCGGTTTGCACTGTAACTGCGTGGATCAGACCGCAGCGGTCACGCGGCAACGCGCGCTTGCCGGTGAATGCTTTGTCGCCGTGTGCAACGGCAGGATAGTCGCGACGCTCACGCTGGAGTCGCGCGATCCCGATTCGCCGTGCGAGCACTATCGGCATCGCCACGTTGCCTCGCTTCATCAGTTCGGCGTCGATCCTTCATGGCAGAACCGCGGGATCGGCAAGACGCTGCTCGATTTCGCGAGCCGCTGGGCCGCCGCGCATGGCTTCACGCGCATCGCGCTCGACACGCCGTTTCCGGCGTCGCATCTGCTGGCGTTCTATCGCGCGCAGGGCTTCGGCATCGTCGATGTCGTGCGCTTCGCGGGCCGCGCCTACGATAGCGCCGTGCTCAGCAAGTTTGCCGGTGATGCCCAGGTTCAAGCGGGGTATGCCCACGCGTCGGGGCGATGCATGAGTTCTCCGAGCGTATGATCGATATCCGGGTGCGCTTCCCGTTGCTCCCGCTCGCGCCGATCCGGGGTGTTGCGTGGCAACGTGAGCCTCCGATGACTTGTCGAGCACCGCCGCCAAGTTGACAGATTCCGCACTCTAACGCGTTCGCCGGCACTTCACCCCGGCGCCTTGAATGGGAGGTCTGACTGATTGACGAACGGGTCATCCTCACGCACAACGGCCGCTTTTCGCGGGTTCTCACTGTGATGGCAAAGGGATGAGCATGCCCACGGCCGGCACCCATCAGCTGGAATTCAACTTCGGTCGTCGACTGCAATCGTCGCCGGGTTGCAGGAAAACAGCGCTGCGCAAGCCGAAACCGGTAACCAGCGGAACAGCCGCTGGCTTGCGTTGTTCATCGAATTCCCAACGGCCATCAGAAAGTCGTGACCGAATCCCGCCTGCTCGCGGTGTTCCCATTCGCGCTCATCCATCGCCAGCCGAAAACCGAGATGTGACATTGACGTCTTGGGGTCCGTGCCTCGACGCGCGCTGGTCCTGTAACTCGTACAGTAGATCTCGCTACACAGAAACGACCCACCGCGCGTGACCCTTTCCGGTGCGTTCGACACGACACCCGTTTCGGGATCGAAGCTGTTCGCGGGCCCTGCGGGATTCTGGACCACGCGCGCGCTTGCCGACTCAAGCTGAAATGCGTCGCTGCGATACCAGTCGCCCACCCACTGCCACACATTTCCGGCCATGTCGTAGAGGCCGTAGCCATTGGGAGCATACTGGCCGACGGGCGAGGTGCCGACCTGCACCTTCTCCGGAGAGCCTTCGGTACTCGTCACCGGAAAAGGGTGGGCTTCATCGTCCCACGTGTTCGCCATCCGTTTGCCGTGCACAGAGAGTTCGTTGCCCCACGCGTAATCGGCCTGTTCCAAACCACCTCGTGCCGCGTATTCCCACTCCGCCTCGGTTAATAGTCTCTTGTGCGCCCATTTCGCGTACGCCTGCGCATCGTCGTATGAGACCTGGACCACAGGGTGCTTCTCCTTACCGACGATGCTACTGTCTGGTCCCGTCGGATGCCGCCAGTTTGCGCCCGGAACGAATTTCCACCAGCGGGAGTAATCGTCGAGCCGCACGGGAGCGTCCGTGCCGGTGAATACCATGCCGCCAGGCACAAGCTGGCTGTCGTCCGGCTTTGGGGTATAAGGCGGCAGTTGGACCTTGAGATCCTCCCAACTCGGCTTGCGCTCAGCGGTTGTGACGTAACCCGTCGCCGCGACGAAACGTGAAAAGTCGGCATTCGTTACGTCGTAGTGATCGATCCAGTAGCCGGGCACCGTGACGCGATGTGCTGGCCGCTCGTTGGGAAGCGCACGCTTGTTCTCGCTGCCCATCGTGAATTCACCGCCGGGAATCCAGACCATGTTGACGGGGCCACTCTGGCCGTCGCCACGAGTCAGGGTGGCCGGCGCTCTGGTTGACGGGTACAGCGCAAAGACAGAGACGCTCGCCGCGACGCAGACGACTGCCGCGGCACCCAGCGCCCTGCCCAAATTCGTTGGAAACATGTTTGCTCGACCTCGTAACCTGCACTTGTTGAATACCCTGCGCCGTTCATCCGGGTGTAGACGCAACACAGCCCTTTTCCAGTTGCGTCATAGGCTCGACGCAGCATGCCGGGGAGGTCCGGCATGCCTGAGCGCGACCGATGTCGGCGGGGCTGGGATCCGTAGAACCGACGCCTACCTCAGATCGACGACGACCTTGTCGAGCGTGCCGCTGAACCTGAACGGAATCGCATAGTCGAGGGAAACAGGGGTGCCGGAATCCTCACCGACGTTCATGCCCTCGTCGACCGAGAAGGCCACCGGTACGGTAACGGGAATCCTGCCTGCTGCAGCCGGCTTGCCGTCGACCATCAGCGTAGCGATACCTCCCTTGCCCCGGCCTCCGCCGTCGTAGTTGAAATCGGCGACTATGACGTGCTTGCCCGGGCTCAGTCGGTCTGGCGTCTGAATCTTCCACTTCTCGGACGGATAGTGCGAGCGCGCGTAGAGGAACGTTGGCTTGCTGTCGAAGAGCGCAAAAGCGAGGCCTCCAAAATAGCCACCCTGCTGAAGCAGGATGCCTTGGGCGCCATTCGAAGGAATATCCACCGTGGCCGTGATCGACCAGGAACGATTCAGCAGATCGGGTCCAAGTTCCACCGGAATGCGGATCGTCCCCGGGTAGTACGTGAATGACTTGCGGCCGGGATTGGGGCGCGGAAGGTTCAGCGCTCGTTCGACGTACCGGTCGTCAAGCGGGAATACTTTGTTTTTCGCTGCCTCTTCCATGAAGAGCGCTTGCATTTCCTTCAGCTTCTGCGGGTATTGCGCGGCAAGGTTCTTCGACTGCGAGAAGTCTGTCTTGAGGTTGTAGAGTTCCCATTGATAGTCGGTTACCGGATCCTCGGACGATTTACCTACTCCCACCCATGGCAGGCGCTTCGGTGTGGTGTTCGCCATCCAGCCGTCGTGATAGATCGCCCGGTTTGCGATGATCTCGAAGTACTGCGTGGTATGGCGTTCCGGCGCATTGGTACCGTCGAACGTATATTCGAAACTCGTGCCAGCCATTGGCACCTGCGGGAATCCGTCGATGGTTCTGGGTGCGGGGATCTTCGTCGCCTCGAGGATAGTCGGCACGATGTCGGTAATATGGGTGAACTGGCTGCGCAAGCCGCCCTCATCCTTGATTCGCGCAGGCCAGGACACCACCATCGATGTACGGATGCCACCGAGGTGTGAAGCGATTTTCTTGTCCCACTGGAACGGCGTGTTCATCGCATGAGCCCAACCGTGTGAATACAGATTCAACATCAGAGGACCGCCCAATTCATCGATGTGGTCGATCAGGAACTGCGGATCGTCTTTGAGTCCATTCACAACCGTGCGCGGACCTATCCGTGATTTTGTGGGCGAGGCATATCATGAAGGATGAAAATCATGGATATGCCAATCATGAAGAAGAAACGCACCGTCGCTTCTCAGGCAGCGGCCCGCGGGCCGCTGCCTGAACTGCCTGAAGGGCTGCTCGATGAACTGGTGAAGGGCCCGATGACGCCCGGCGAGGTTCAGGACCTGATGCTGGCGTTCAACAAGGCGCTGATCGAGCGGGCGATGGGTGCCGAGATGAACATGCATCTGGGCTACCATGCGGGCCAGTCCAAGCCATCGGGCCAGACCAATGAACGCAACGGCGCCAGCGGCAAGACGGTCATCACCGAGCGCGGCCCGGTCAGAGTCGATCTGCCGCGCGATCGCGACGGCAGCTTCGAGCCGATCCTGATTCCCAAACACGAACGGCGTTTCACGGGCTTCGACGAGCGCATTATCGCGATGTACGCCCGGGGCATGAGCGTGCGCGAGATTCAGGCCTTTCTGGCCGAGAGCTACGGCACCGAGGTGTCGCCCGATTTCATCAGCTCGGTCACCGACGAGGTGATGGCCGAAACGCTCGCCTGGCAGAGCCGTCCACTCGAACCGATGTATCCGGTGGTGTTCTTCGATGCCCTGCGCGTGAAAATCCGTGGCGACGGCGTGGTAAGCAACAAGGCGGTGTATCTGGCGCTGGGCATCCAGGCCGACGGTCAGCGTGATGTACTCGGCCTGTGGATCGAACAGACCGAAGGCGCGAAGTTCTGGCTCAAGGTGTTCAATGAACTCAAGACCCGGGGCTGTCAGGACATCCTGATTGCGGTGGTCGACGGCCTGAAGGGCCTGGCCGAGGCGATCGGCACGGCGTACCCACGCACGGCCGTGCAGACCTGCATCGTGCACCTGATCCGCAACAGTCTGGAATACGCCAGTTACAAGGACCGCAAGAGCGTCGCCGCAGCGCTGCGGCCGATCTATGCAGCCGCGAGCGAACAGGCCGCGCAGCAGGCCCTGGACGACTTCGCCGAAGGGCCATGGGGAACGAAGTATCCGACCATCGTGCAGTCGTGGCGGCGAGCGTGGGAGAACGTCACGCCGTTCTTTGTGTTCCCGCCGGACATACGCCGGGTCGTCTACACCACGAACGCCATTGAGAGTTTGAACATGCAGCTACGCAAGATCATCAAGACCCGCGGCCACTTCCCCAACGACGAGGCCGCCATCAAGCTGCTCTGGCTGGCGCTGCGTAACGTGCTTGCCAAATCTGTGCGAACGACATTCGACTGGTCGTCCGCCATGAACCAGTTCGCTATTCTGTTTGGTGAGCGCTTTACTCAGGCACACGGTTAATTCCGCTAACCGCCTCACACACAAAAATACGGACAGGTTCCCGTGCGCGCTTCGCTGCTGACGCCAGCGCCCGTCGGGTCTTCCGCACTGGACCCGTTGTCGCCTTGGATGTAGATGATCAGCGTATTGTCCAGTTCTCCCATGCGGTCGATTTCATCGACAACGCGCCCGATCTGGTCATCCGCGTAGGCAAGTGCGCCCGCGTAAGCTTCCATCTCCCTCGCTGCAACACGCTTGAGATCGGGCGAAAGGCTGTCCCACCGCGTGTACACCTCTGGTGTTGGATTGAGTACGGCGTCTGGTGGAATGACGCCCAACTGTTTTTGTCGTTCGTAGGTCTGCTCGCGCAGCTTGTCCCAGCCCATATCGAACTTGCCCTTGAACCTGGCGATCCATTCCTTGGGCGCCTGGTGCGGCGCATGCGCGGTCCCCGGCGCGTAGTAGAGAAAGAACGGCTTGTCGGGCGACGCTGCGCGGACACTGTGCAACCACTCGATAGCGTGGTCTGCGAGGTCCTTGTCGAGGATATAGTCCGGCTTGCCGGCATAAGGATCCACCGGACGCGTGCCATCGTAAAGCGCAGGAGCATACTGGTCGGTGTCGGCACCGAGGAAGCCATAAAACTTCTCGAATCCAAGCCCCGAAGGCCATAGATCGAACGGCCCGGCGGGAGAAGATTGCGCGTTGGGAACGTTGTGATTCTTGCCGAACCAGGCCGTGCTGTATCCGTTACCGGTCAGAATTGCGCCAATGGTGCCAACGCTTTTTGGCACTTCGCTGTTGTACCCTTCATAAGGTGTGCCAAGCTACATGATGATGCCGGTTGCAGCCTGATGGTGATTGCGGCCGGTAATGAGTGCGGCCCGCGATGGCGAGCACAGCGCTGTCGTGTTGAAATTGTTGTATCGCAGCCCGTGCTGCGCCAGTCTTTCGTAGGTCGTCGCTGGAACAGGACCGCCAAAAACCGTCGTCGCACCGAACCCGACATCGTCAGTGAGCACGACGACGACGTTGGGTGCTCCCTTCGGCGGCGTGACGCGCCTCGGCCACTCCGGCGTCACGGAGTCCTTGAGGATCGGCGCAACTTTCGTCGGCTTCTGATATGGCGCAATGGGGAGTGAGCCGCGGTCGAATACATGATCCGGCTCCTGCGCCCCCACGTGGCTAGCGCTTAAGACAAGGCTGAGCGCGGCCGCAAATGCGAATGGCGCCCATCTGAATCGGTTGTTGATCATCTGTATTTTCTGTCTCGACTTTTCTGTTGTTCGCTACACCGCGTGATCCATGTGGTTGCAGCGCGGGAAACAGCGGCCCCGCTCGGCAAGACCGGAGCCCTCATCGCGTTACGCAAAAGCGGGAGATTCCCGCGCCGCATTCAGCGGTTGAATGAAGGGACCGAGGTGCTGATGTACCTCATGTCGTTCTTCTGCTCTTTTATGGCTGCGTCAACCAGTGCCTTGAGCGCGCCGCCGTCGAGCATGCCTGCATAGGTGCCGTCGGCGAGGAAATTTACATTCACGCCAAAAACCATAAAGATGAAGTCGGTGGGCTCCGTGTTGTCGGCCGGCGTGTTGAACTGGTGGACGGAGCCACCTGGCTCGTACAGGTAACACCCCGCAGTCTGCTTCTGGTCCGGGTATTCGCTGTAGTACCAGCAACCGGACATGGTGTAGAGGTGCACGGCACCGGTGTGAAAATGCAGCGGTAGCGTGATGCCCGGCGCGAAGCGTGCCCGCATCATCCACACGCCGTTGTATGGGTCGATGAACAACGGGAAGACGTCCACGCCCTCGTGGCCACCGAGGGACGTCAGAAACGGGTGGGCGTTGGTATCGATATAGAGCAGCTCGTCCTGCTTGGTAACAATGGCGGGAAGCGTCATGTCTGATTCTCTGATGGACTGTTCTTCAAAAATCGAATGCGGCCTGAAGCTCGCGGGGCACCTTGTCTTTCAATGACAGGAATAGCCGCCGTCGACGATCATCTCCGTACCGGTGACGTACACTGAATCATCGCTGGCAAGAAAAATCACCGCCCCTGCGACTTCCTCCGGCTTGCCGCGCCGCTTGACCGGAATCTCGTTTGCGAGGCGCGTGCGCATCGACGACACTTCGGCTTCGCTCATGCCGGCGCTGCCGCTTTCCAGGATCGGTGTTTCGATGTAGCCGGGGTGAAGGCTGTTCACTCGCACCGCGTAGCCTCTTTCCGCGCAATGCAGTGCGACCGACTTCGAAAGAAGGCGCACGCCTGCTTTTGACGCGCTGTACGCGGGTGCCAGCGGTTCACCGCAGATCGCGGTGATCGACGACATATTGATGATGGAGCCGCCGTTGTCCTTCATCAGGGACAGTCCGTGCTTGCAGCCAAGGAAGACGCCCGTTAGGTTGACGTCCAGAACCCTGTGGAAATTCTCCAGGCTGCAATTTTCGATGTTGCCCGAAATGGCGATGCCGGCATTGTTCACCAGAACGTCGAGGCGGCTGTCCGCTGCGCGAATGTGTCCGATAACCTTCACCCAGTCTTCCTCTCGAGCCACGTTCTGCTCGATAAATTCGACGCGCAAGTTCTCGTTGCGCAGCAACGCCTCCAGGGTCTTGCCGCTGGATACGTTGAGGTCCGTGAAATAAACCTTGGCACCTTCCTGGGCGAGTCGGCGCGTGAACGCGAGGCCCATGCCGGAAGCGCCGCCTGTGACGAGGGCGATCTTGCCTGAAATTCTCATTGCATTCTCTTGTCTTTTATTGAATCGGACTACTGATTTACACGATTGCGGGGTCATGAAAAAAACACGCTCAAAACGTTCGTCAGCTACGCGAACTACTGGATGGTGATGATCATCGATGCCCACTCACGAAAGTTGAACCCTGCACTTCGCGCGTCGTGTCACGCGACGGCGAATGACTTTGTCGGCGGCGTCGCGTCGGCCTGGAGCCAGGGCTTATCCACGCTCACCGGAACGATGGGACTCGCTCATAAAATGCAAGGGCGAAAATCGCGTGGCTGCCACAGAGACCCCGATGCCGGATCACGACGACCGGACCGACGCATGCGATCGTGAGCCGCGCGGCAACGCCGAGAGCTCGCCTGCCTCCGCCTCTACGTCCAACGCAAGCTGGAAAGTCGGGCATAGTCACACAATCAGGATAGCTTCCTGTCGCAGCACCGCTATACAAGCGCGAAGCGCCGACGCTTTGAATGCTGACCAACGAAGCATTCGTGGTTTGATTTGAACCTGTCGGCGGATTCTAGGGGCCTGGATCGCGGAAATCTGTAAAGAAGTGCACAAAAATCGATTCACGCGCGAATTCGACGTGGACGCGCGCAACTGGACGGGAGGCGGTGCCCGCTGCGCTGGGTACGGCCGACAGCTGCATCTGAATGGCGTGTCGGCCATCCCCGGCACGCAGCGAAGCGGCCATCACACACCAACAGCACCGCCGGCTGGTCAACCGGAAACGAGGCTGAGTGCTATTATCGGGCGTTTGGCCCGCGCGGGACGAAGACGGGTGTCCTCGCGACTAGCTGTTCCACGGTGAGGTCGCCCGGAACGCTTGTGAAAACGTGACACACTCAACGGACATTCAATCATCCCCCTTCGCAATGCGTGCATTGGCATCGGCCGTGCTGCGCCGCACGAGCTATTTCGCCAGCTGCCGGGCGGATACCATCGAGCGATTTCTCAAGGAGGGCAAGGTTCGCCTGTTGAGGAGGGGTGAGGTGCTCGCGCGTTGCGGTCAGGACGTGGATCACATGTGCCTCATCGTCGACGGCACGCTCGAAATGAGCATGACCGGCAAGAGTGGCAAGCGGCATGTCGTACGCTATCTGGAGCCTGGGCGTATGGTGAACCTGGTGCCGTTGCTCGATGAGCAACCGGCCATCCATGACGCAACTGCGCACGTCGACACCGTCGTGCTGATGCTCAGCCGGTCGCTGGTACTCAGCGTGATTCACACGGAACCGGGCTTCGCGCTGGCGTTGATGCGTCTGCTCTGCTTGCGCTCGCGTCTGACCTATCTTGAACTCGCGGACAGCACGTTGCTGAGCCTGCGCGAACGCTGCGCGCGCGTTCTGCTGCACCTGGCCGAGCCTTATGGCACACCCGAGTCGGGTGGGGTGGCGATTTCGCTCAAGCTATCGCAGGATGAGTTTGCCGATATGGTCGGCAAGTCGAGACCGCCCGTGAATCGCGAACTCAAACAACTGGAACGGGAAGGGCTGATCCGAACCACGTATTCGCACTTTATTATTCTCAACATCGACGCGCTGCAAAAGATCGTGCGAGGCGAGTGATCGTCGAGACGAATATGGCTACCTTGTTTCGTTTGTGGGGTTTTGGCATCGTGTACCGCGCCAGGCTACTTCGTTCACGTGCGCACGCGGGGCGCTGAGACATTTCCTTCGCTCCCACGGTTCCGCAGTGGGTACATGCAGTCCTGAACCGTGTGAATCGGCAGGCGGGCGGTCCGTTCCGCGTCCCCGACGGTCGACGCCGTTGTACCCGTGGGGCGCCACTACTTGTGTCGAACTCCATTGTTCGTTCACGGTTTGGCGTGACGCTCAGTTGCCCGTGGGCGCCGAAGCGTTTGCCGCGACGGAAGACGCCGCGGCGCCCACTGCCAACGCAGCCGCACTCGCCGCACCCGCCGCGCCGGCTGCGCTGGCATCTTGCTGCGTATCGCCCTTCGGCGCACTGAGCGCCTGATCGAATTCTTGCGCGCGCAACTGGATTTTCTCGGCGTACTTGCGCGAGCCACCATAGCTCTTCATCGCAGCATTCAGATCGCCGCCTGCCGATTGCATGTAGCCGAACAAAATGGCCGAGCCCGCGTTGATGTTGGCATCGGGATCGGTGAGGTCCTTGATGTCGCGGATGAGCCCGCGATGGGCCGACGGCACCACCTGCATGAGGCCCGTCGCGCCATTCGCGCCGCGCGCCTTCTCGCGAAAGCGCGACTCGGTCGAGATGATCGCGAGCAGCACCGCAGGCGGCAGCGAATAGCGCTCGGCGGCGAGGTTGACGGCATTGGCGATCTGCATGGCCTTTTCCTTGGCCACGCCGAACTTCTGCGTCAGATAGGACGAGATCGTTTCGTTATCGACATTCTGCTGGGCGACGGCATGTTGTGCGAGACCCAACGACAAAACGACCAGACAAAATAACCGTCTCATGGTCGATGCTGGTTGTGTGAGCAAACGGGGGCACAGTATAGCCCTCAATCAAACGATTGCGCCCTGAAAAAACCGTTTCTCGTGACGGCGCGTAACAGCGCGTAATGCACGTGTAATGTCATCGTGACGAACCCGCGCGTGGCGTGCCGTCTACAATCGATACATCAGCGCGAAGAGACGACGCGACGGGAGCCTGCAATGAAGACGCGAAAATGGCTTGGCGTGGTGGCATCGGTTTCACTGTGCGTGTCGATGCTGGCGAATCCGGCGGCCAGCGTCGCGCAGTCGGGTGCAACGCCCGCGCTCGTCTATGTGAGCGACTTCGAACTCGATGCCGCCAACGTCGCGCCCGATCAGAGCCGCGTGGAGCAGGCGCGCACACTCGTGCAGCGTCTGCGGCCGCTGCATCAGCCGAAGAATCCGCAGGAGCACGCCGAGGCGATCGTCAAGCAGATGTCGAAGGCGTTGAGCGACGATCTCAAGCAGGCGGGTTTCGAGGTGCGCCATCTCGCGCCAGGCGACGCGCGGCCGACGAGCGGCTGGCTCGTGCGCGGCGTGTTCCTGAGCGTCGACGAGGGTAATCGCGTGAAGCGCGCGGTGGTGGGATTCGGGGCGGGCCAGGGCAGCATCGAGGTCGCTGTCGCGATCGACAATCTTGCCGCGCAGGCGACGCCCCAGCCGATCTATCAGACCGTCGAGAGCGACACGAGTGCCTACAAACCCGGTGCCGTGGTGAAGCTCAATCCCTACGTGGCGGCCGCGAAATTCGTGCTCGCAGGCACCGACGAACACACCATGATCGACCACGCGGCCAGCGAGATTTCGGCGGCAGTCGTCGAGAAGGCGAAGGCAGCGCATTGAGCACGAAGCTCAACATGTCGCCACCAAAAATTCCTCGCCGCTCGCGGGCTTGAGTCCGTCGATGCGCGCATCGAAGTAACGCTCGATCAGGTCCGCGCGCGACACGTGCCGGGCGACCCGAAAGCCCGCTTCGCGCGCGAGCGCGAGCATCTCGTCGGGACGAAAGAAGCTCACGAACGGTGTGCCCGCTGCACGCGCTCGCTCGTAGACCATCTCGTGCTGCGCGCGCTCGGCGGGATCGATGAGATCGAGTGGCAACAGGAAAGTCATCGCGAGCGTGGAGCCCGGCGCGAGTGCCGCCAGCTCGCGCAAGGTGGCGAGGTTCGCTTCGCGCGAGAGATACATCGAGACCCCGGTCGATGCCACGACCGCGGGCCGCGCCGCATCGAAACCCGCCGCGACGAGTTGCGCGCGCCACGCTTCGCCCGCTTCGAAATCCACGGGCACGAGCCGCAACGAGGCGGGCACGCCGAAGCCCAGGGCGTCGAGACGTTGCCGCTTCCAGGCCTGAGGACCGGGCCGGTCGACTTCGAAAATGGTGAGACGCGCACCGAGCGCGGGCTGACGCTGCGCGAAGGTGTCGAGTCCCGCGCCGAGGATCACATACTGGGTTACGCCATGCGCGGTTTCGTCGAGCACGAGGTCTTCGATGAAACGCGCCCGTCCGACGATGCTCGCGCGATAACCGCGCGTGCCCTCGGGATGCATGTCGGGCCGCGCGCGCCAGCCGTGCTCGGGCGCGGCGAGTTGCAGACCGATGGCGTCGGCGAGGACGGGCGGGGCGGCATCGACGTCGAGATGCAGTGCGCGCCATAGCGCGACGCGCACGGCGGTGCTGTCGGGTTCGGCTTGCATCGCGCGTCTTCCTTGATCAGATAGTGGGTTGACCACTCGATTAGTGGGTCAGTTCGAGATTATCGGCGATGATTACGCGCGATGATACGGTCGCGGCCAGCGCCAGAAGGTCAGCGTGACCGTGTCGTCACGATCTCATGGATATCCCTTATCCATGTGCGTGCGCGTGGTGCCGTTATCCCAGGATGGGGCCGCCTTCGCGCAGGCTGAGACACCGCTACGGACAATCCATGATAAAGAACCTGACCATCCGCAGTCGCCTCACCACGGTAATCGTGATCTTCGTGGCGCTCTTGCTTGCCGTCATCGGCATAGCGTTCGGGGCGTTGCGCTTCACGAGCGATAGTCTGCAGGACGTACAACGCACGACTTCGGCGATGGTGGCGCTCAAGAGCAGTTCGGAAGAGCTGCTGAAAGTGCGACTCGAACTCGGCGGTTATGAAACGCTCTTCAGCGTCGGCAAGGCGACCGACGGCTTGCTCACGCGTGCGCATCAAATGCTGGAAGACTCCAACCGCGAGTTCCATCAGTACAGCGCCGGGCCGTTCACCGATCCGGAAGAGGCGCGCCTCGTGCAAGCCGCGGAACAGGCGCGCTCGGCGCTCGTCGACAAGGCGCTCGAACCCGAGTACAAGGCGCTCGTCGACAACGACTTCAACACCTTCCGCAACATCCAGGGCGAGACGGCCGGCCAGTTCTACGCGACCTATGCGAAGGCGATCGACGAACTCGAGAGGTTCCAGGTCGCGCATCAACAAAGCGATGCCGATACGGCGGCCGCGCGCTTTCAATACTCGCTCGTGATCTTCGCGGTGCTCGCGGTGGCTGGTGTCCTGCTCGGCGTGATTGCGCGCGTGACGCTCACGGCGGCCATCGTGAAGCCGGTGAACCAGGCGATTCGCCACTTCCGCAGCATCGCCGACGGCGACCTGACGACCGAAGTGCGCGTGCGCTCGCAAAACGAAATGGGCCAGTTGCTCGAAGCGCTCATGCATATGCGCGATGACCTCGTGAAGACCGTATCGCGCGTGCGCAACAGCACCGAGGCGATTTCGCAAGGCACGACGCAGATCGCAGCGGGCAACGAAGACCTGTCGGGCCGCACCTCGCAGCAGGCCGCCGCCCTCGAAGAGACGGCCGCGAGCATCGAGGAGTTGTCGGCGGCGGTCAAGCAGAACACCGATGGCGCGAAGCAGGCCTCGCGCCTCGCGAAGGGCGCGTTCGATACGGTGTCGCGCGGCGCGCAAGTCGTCACGCAAGTCACCGAGACCATGAGCGAGATCGCGACGTCCTCGCGCAAGGTCGCCGAGATCACGGGCATCATCGAAGGCATCGCGTTCCAGACCAACATCCTCGCGCTCAACGCGGCCGTCGAAGCGGCACGCGCGGGCGAGCAGGGACGCGGCTTCGCGGTCGTCGCGAGCGAGGTGCGCAGCCTCGCGCAGCGCTCGGGCACGGCGGCCAAGGAGATCAAGGAGCTGATCTCCGAATCGGGCGCCTCGGTCGAGCAAGGCACGCTGCTCGTCGACGACGCGCGCCGCACGATGGAAGAAGCGCTCGACGCCGTGAATCGCGTGACCGGCATCATGGGCGAGATCGAGACCGCCACGCTCGAACAGAACGATGGCATCGAGCAGGTGAACCGCGCGATCACGCAGATCGACGAGGTCACGCAGCGCAACGCCGCGCTCGTCGAAGAGGCGGCCGCCGCGGCCAAGTCGCTCGAAGAACAGGCCGATTCGCTGCGCGACGCGGTCTCCGTGTTCCGCATCGATGCCGCCTCGGCAGCCGCCGCGCAAACGGGCCGTATGGGCCGCTCGGGTGCGATCGGCATGGAGCCGGCACTCGCCTGATGCACTTGCCGGGCAAGGGAGGCGCGCCGCGCCTCCCGCAAAATCCTTCCACTTAACTCCAGGTTATATCCCCCTCGCAATTAGACATTGAATTCCTGATTTTGCGTGGCGAGACTGCGTTCATACGGGCCGGCTCATCGGACACCGCTTGCGGAGGAAAGGGATTCAATGCGAATTTGCGTGCTGGGCGGCGGCGTCATCGGCGTGACGACGGCCTACTATCTCGCCCGTGACGGCCACGACGTGACGCTCGTCGAGCGTCACGAAGACGTTGCGCACGAAACGAGTCACGCGAACGGCGGCCAGCTGAGCTATAGCTACGTGGCGCCGCTCGCCGATCCCTCGGTGCTGCCGAAGCTGCCGCAGTGGCTCTTCGCGCGCGACTCCGCGCTGCGCTTCGTGCCGCGTCTCGACCCGCAGCAATGGCGCTGGTGTTTCGCGTTCCTGCGCGCGTGCACGGCGGCGCGCAGCCGCGCGACGACGGCCGAGTTGCTCGGCCTCGGCTTGCTGAGCCAGCGGCTCATGCACGATCTGGTCGAGCGCGAACGCCTCGTGTTCGACTACGTGCACAACGGCAAGCTGGTCGTCTATCGCGACGCAGCGGCCTTGGCCGGCGCGCGCCGCCAGGCTGACTATCAAGCGCAGTTCGGCTGCATCCAGCATGCACTCGACGCCGCCGCGTGCGTCGCGCTCGAACCGGCACTCGACTCGATCGGCGCCGCGTTGCAAGGCGGCATCCACACCCCCGGTGAAGAAGCGGGCGACTGCCTCGCCTTCACGCGCGGCGTCGCCGAGGCCGCCGTGCGCGAAGGCGCCGTGATGCGCCTGCGTACCGAACTGAGCGGCCTGCGCGTGAAGGCGCATGCCGTGCTGGGCGTGGAGACCTCGGCGGGGCTGATCGAAGCCGATGCGTTCGTGATGTGTCTCGGCTATCAGAGCCAGCCGCTGCTCGCCTCGCTCGACGTGCACGTGCCCATCTATCCGCTCAAGGGCTACAGCCTGACCGTGCCGATCGGCGCAGGGAGTCGCGCGCCCGTGCTGAGCGTCACCGACGCGCATCACAAGGTCGTGTACGCGCCGCTGGGCGAGCGACTGCGCATCGCGGGCATGGTGGACCTGACGGGCACCGGCGCGCACGCGGATGAAGCCCGCATCGCGCTCCTCGCGCAGCAGGCGCGCGACACCTTTCCCGACGCGGGCGACTATGCGCTCGCCTCGACATGGACGGGCATGCGGCCCGCCACGCCCGACAGCAAGCCGCTGATCGGCAGAACTTCATGGCGCAACCTGTGGCTCAACACCGGCCACGGTGCGCTTGGCTTCACGCTCGCATGCGGCAGCGCGCGCTTGTTGGCCGACCAGTTGGCCGGCCGCGCTTTGCCGCTCGACGACGTCGCATTCGCACCGAACCGCTGAACGCTGCATCACATTCACTTCACCAGTCAGGAGAAAGGACGATGGACACAAGCAAACTGCTCGGCGCGCTGGCCGTGGCGTGGTTCGCCGTAACGGGCGCGCACGCAGACGAACTGACGGGGACCCTGAAGAAGGTGCATGACTCGGGCGTGATCGTGCTCGGCCATCGCGAATCGTCGATTCCGTTCTCGTACTACGACGAGAAGCAAAACGTGATTGGCTACTCGCAGGAGATCGCGCTGAAGATCGTCGACTCGATCAAGCAGAAGCTGAACATGCCGAACCTGAAAGTGAAGATGATTCCGATCACGTCGCAGAACCGCATCGCGCTCGTGCAGAACGGCACCATCGACCTCGAATGCGGCTCGACCACCAACACGTTCGAGCGCCAGAATCAGGCCGCGTTCTCGGACAGCATCTTTCTGTATGGCATTCGCTTCATCACGCGCAAGGACTCGGGCGTGAAGGACTTCCCGGACCTCGCGGGCAAGACGGTGTCGACGACGGCGGGTACGTCCGATGAGCGGCTCTTGCGCAAGATGAATGAAGACAAGCACATGAATATGACCATCATCAGCGCCAAGGACCACGCGGAGTCGTTCCTCAACGTGACGACGGGCCGTGCGGTTGCGTTCGTGATGGACGAGCCGCTGCTGTACGGCGAGCGCGCCAAGGTCAAGGACCCGCAGGACTATGTCGTGACGGGCACGCCGCCGGTCTCGGAGAACTACGCGTGCATGTTCCGCCGCGACGACGCGCCGTTCAAGCAACTCGTCGATGCCACTGTCTCGCAGATGCAAACCTCGGGCGACATGGCGAAGCTGTACGCGAAGTGGTTCACGCAGCCGGTGCCGCCGAACGGCATGAACCTCGACTATCCGCTCTCGGCGCAGATGAAGGATCTGTTTGCCCATCCGAACGACAAGGCGCTCGACTGATTGCGCGCGCCCGCCAGCGATGGTGGGCGTTTTGTTTTCGATGCCGCTTGCGTGCTGGGTCCGGATGCTGAAGCCAACCTCGGGTTATGTGCCACGAGGAAAACGCATTGGACGGTGCGACGGCTGCGCGAAACAATCGGCGTCGTTGCTAACCTGGCGAAAGGCATAAAGCATGAAACTGATTACCGACGAACAGGTCCGCCAATACCTCACGCTGCGCGAGAGCAGCGACGTCGTGCGCGAGGCGTTTCTCGCCGCGGCACGAGGCGAGGCAATGACCCTCGAGCGCAGCCGTACCCATCTCGATCACCTTGGCCTCAGCGTCATGGGCGCCGTCGTGCCGGTCGCGGGCGTGTGCGGGGCGAAGGTCTACTCGACGAATGCCGGGCAGTTCGATTTTGTCGTCGTGCTGTTCGACGCGAAGGACGGCCGTTATCTGGCGACGATTCAGGGCAATGCGTTGACGCAATACCGGACTGCGGCCACCACGCGTGTCGCCATCGAAGCGCAATTGCCGCCCGACGCTCGCACGCTGAGCGTGTTCGGCACGGGGGTGCAGGCGAAAGCACATATCGCCACGCTGCTCGAATTGGGCGTGTTCGAGCACATCCATATCGTGAGCCGCGGCGATGCGGGCGCGCTCGTTGCCACGCTCGCACAAGCGCATCGCGATGTCGAATTTCTTGCGAGCGACGCGCACACGGCGGTATCGGAGGCCGATGTCATCGTGACGTGCACGCGCAGTGCCACGCCGTTGTTCGACGGCAATCTGCTGAAACCGGATGTGCTGGTTGCCGCTGTGGGATCGAGCAAACCGCAGACGCGCGAACTCGACGATACGACGCTGCAGCGCGCGAGCCGCATCGTCGTCGAGCATCGGGCGCAGGCGCGCAAAGAGGCCGGGGACTTGTTGCTGGCGAAGGAGGGTAGCGTCGACTGGGATCGCGTGGTCGAGTTGGGTGAGGTGCTCGCGCAAAGCGGTGCGTCGGCGCGGCGCTCGGGGGTGACGGTCTACAAGTCGGTGGGAATCGGACTCGTGGATGTCGCGCTGGCGGCGCTGGTGTTGAGCAAAGCGAGTGCGAGTTGACGGGCGCAATCCGTCAAGCAAAAAGAAAAAGACGCAGACCGCCGAAGCGATGTGCGTCTATTTCAGTGTGCGTTGGTAGGCTCGATTGGATTCGAACCAACGACCCCCACCATGTCAAGGTGGTGCTCTAACCAACTGAGCTACGAGCCTGTTGAGGCGCGAATTATAGAGACACTGTGGCAGGTGTCAAGCGATTCGCCGAAAAAAATCGGATTCTTCGCTGATTCGCACTATCTGCGTTGGCGCAACGGATCGAGCAGGCTCTTCAGCCCGTTGTGATCCATCTCCTGCATCAACGCGAGCAGGCGGCCGAGTTCGCCGCGCGGAAATCCTTCGCGAGCGAACCAGTTGAGGTAATGCCCGGGCAGGTCGGCGATCAGCCGGCCTTTGTATTTGCCGTAGGGCATCGTGACAGTGAGAAGGCGTTCGAGGTCTTCGACTTGCATGGGCCTATTATGCCGGGCTTTGCGTTTGCGCTGGCCTCGCGCGGCACGAACCGGCTGACCGTCATGCCCGGAATGCCTGCCGACGACGCCACGCGGTCGCTGCAACCACATGGCACCCGTCCCGGTGATTTCAGGCCTGACTGCGCATCAAGGCGCGTATCGCCCGTGCTGCCTTCGGATGTCCGAGATCCGGCGCGACGAAGTGAGCCACGCTGCGATCTGCGAGGTCGATCGTCACGTAGTCGTTCGGCGCCTTGGTGTTGAGGCCGTCCGACGCCGAGTGATATTCGATGCGTAGCTGAGTCGCCGTTACGATCACGCGGAGATAGCCGTAGTTGGTGTCGTCGTAGTTTTCGAGCACGACCTGATCGGTTGTCGGCGATGCGGCCTGCAGAATCTGCGGCGCGCGAATCGCGGGTGCCCCTTGCGCGGCGAGCTTGACCAAACCGTGCCCACCGTTGCCGCACACGACATAGGGAATCTGTGTCCCATCTGCGTTGCGCGTACGAGTGAAGCGCTGATAGTTATGCGCATGTCCGGAGAGAAATGCATGGGGCCAGACACCGTTGGCCTGGCACACCGCGTCGATCTGCGCCAGCATGGCGGTGCTCGAACCGTGACCACCGGCGCTATAGGGCGGGTGATGATCTGCAAACAGGAGCGCGCCCGTGAATTTCTCCGCCTTGATGCGCTTGAGCGCGGCGTCGAGAAAATCGAGCTGAGTGCGGCCGATGTGGGGATCGGAAATAACGCCCGGATCTTCAAGCGTATTGCTGTAGAGCACCAGCACGCGCATGAATGGCGCTTCGAACGTGAAGAACACGCCAGGCTGGATCTGCGCAGTGCGCGACAGCCCGCCTGCCTCGGGCGTCACAGCGAACGTGTCTGCGCAGAAGTTGCGCAGATACGCGACCAGGCTCGCGGCATGCGCCTCGGGCGAGACCATCCCGTCGTGGTTGCCGGCACAGGCGAGAATCGGTGCGGGATAGTTGCGATACGGCTCGTAGAACTGGTCGTAGTAGTACGTGCCCTCGCCAAAGTTATAAACCACGTCGCCGAGCAGCAGCGCGAATTTCGGCACCTCGGAAGCGGTGGATTCGTTGCAGTCGGCGCTCAGCTTGTCGGCGACTTCGTTCTGCGTGACGGGACCTTTCGTGCTGCCGCAGTCACCGAGTGCATGGAACACGAGTTGTCCCGATGCAGTGATACTGTCGATGGAAGCCGCGTTTCCACCCAGCACGTCGACGAGGGATAGCTGTGGTTCGACGCCGCCTCTTGGCGCAGGAAACGGTAACGGGAAGAGCTTGTGCTCGGCGTTGAGCTTGTCGATCTCTTTGTAGGCAGCAGCATCCGACGGGTGATGCACACGAAATACCGTTGGATCGGCGGTCGGTTGAGGCTGGGCGAATACGGGCTTGTCGAGCATGCGAGGCTCGGGCGGCGCGGCGGTGGCGAGCCAGGCGGCCTGACTCGCAAGCGTGTCGCGGGCGGTGGACTTGCGTGGGCGACGCGCGGGTTCGGAGGCCAGCGCCTTGTGTCGTTCGGCTTTCGTCGTCTTGTCCTTCGCCTTCGATTTCGATTTTGCTTTAGACCCGCGATTCGCTGGCATGAAAGCCTCGTCAAGGAGAGTGAGCAGGAAGGTTGCCGGGCGACGATGACGCTCGACCCGTCGAGCGCTATGACACGCACTCAGCGAAAAAGTGGCATTTTTTCCGCGTTGACGGGCGTCGACATCTAAAGGGAAAAATAGAGCGGCCGTGGAAGGCCGGTTGAAAACGAAACGCTTGTTCGTTCGATTGCTTTCTTCGAGTCGCTGGCATCGTCTGAAAACGATTTCATGTTCTCGTTTCGTGCGGTGCGGGTTCAGTATTCCGAAGCATCGAGTTTGGCCACGGATGGCGCCCGCACCGGATCAGTTGTCCGAGCCGGTACGGGCGGCGTTTTGCTGGCGACATGGTCGACAACGCAACGTTTGGCGGACGAGCCGGATGCCGTCGATACTTCAAGTCACACCGGTTCGCTGCCGGCTGCCGGCCGCTGTGGAATCAGCACGACGCACGCAACGATCAACACCAGCAAGATCAACGATGCGTATAACCGGCTGACTTGCAGACCGCCGTCCGCAATGGGTTTGTCGAGCAAGTCGCCCAGGGTCGCGCCAAGCGGGCGGGTCAGGATGAACGCCGCCCAGAAGATCAGCGTCCTCGAAATAGACGTCCAGAAATAGAGCGCTGCCACGATGGCAAGGCCCGCGCCGAAAATCAGCGCGCCGTATTCGTAGCCGAGGCCCAGACCTCCCCGGTCGCTTCCCGCCGCCCAATCGCCCAACGCGGTTCCCAGTGTTTGCGAAAACAGAATGGTGATCCAGTAGAACCATTCGGCTCTGGGCGTCGTGACGCTGCCGACCGAAACGGTGCCTTCGACGCGGTACCAGACGCCCAGACTCAGGAGGAGCAGTGCAAAAACGACAGCGACGCCGCCGGGATAACCGACACCGATCGACCGGTCGAAAAAGTCGGCCATGGTCGTGCCGAGCGTTGTGGTCGCAATAATCGTCGCCCAATAGAGAAACGGGCGAAACAGACGCGCCTTGATCTGGCCCGAAACAAGCGCGACAAAGAGAGCCGCAAAAATCGCGGACCCGACGAGATAGCCGAGATTGAGCGACATGGTCACCCAGTCCCCTCCCGTCTCCCCTAGCGTAGTCGCTGCAATTTTTATGATCCAGAAGCCCAATGTGACTTCCGGTACTTTGCTGATCGCATGTTCGATCAACGGTTCGGCGTCGCGTTTCATATCGACTCGTTGGAATGGTTTAACAAGTCGACAATCATTGCCGATAGCCGCTTAAGGAATGCTTAAACGCGAATGGTATATGTTCTCTTCAGGGTGTCGTGAATCGGAAGTAATCCTTATCATGTCAATGCGCCGGATGAGAACTGGTGGCATCGCCCATGTCCCGCCGGCGGCAAGATTGACCGCGCGTGCTTCGACTGATGTCACTAATGCCGCGAATGCGCGGCCTCGCGCAACGCGGCAATCAAGCGCCTGCGTGCAAACAGGTGCACGTAGTCGGTGACGTGCGCCTCTTCCGATAGTTCTTCCAGGGCATGCCGGTAATACTGGTCGACGCTCTGGCGCGAGACGCCAGCCTCGCTCGCCAGGCGCGACACAAGACGGTCGGGTTCGTAACTGCGCGGTGACATGGTGTTCTCCTCGGCCTCGACACATAGACCTTATCAAGATGGATGCCTGCGCTACAGGTGCCATATCGACGCATGAGAGCGGAGCGAATAGTCCTTTAAAAAAGCACCTTGGGGGCTTCCTGACCGAAGCCTGCCCCTTTTATCAAGACAAGCACTGGGCGTGCGTCTGCTGCCCCGCGACTCGGGTTTAACCCGGCAGCAGGCAACCATGCTGGCGATCCTCATGCTGACGGCCGTCGTGACGAAGTGGGAAGGGCAACTGGGCGCGCAACGAGGCGCTAGAGTGTGCATGTGCACAGGTTATCGAGGTGCAACCTCACCCTCAGCCCGTAGCGCTCTGAGCGAAGAAAGCGGTACCGTCAAGGTGCCTGCGCACCGTGACGGTGCGAGGCGCGATACTCCGAGGGCGAAATCGACAGGCGTTTGCGGAAGATCTTCGCGAGACCGTCGCCGCACCAGATCCCGCAGCGGCGCGCGATGGTGTCGATGGGCAGATCAGTTTCGGTCAAGAGGACGCAGCTCGCATCGAGCCGCGCGCGCAACAGGAACTCCGAGGGCGCGAGTCCCGTTTGCGCCTTGAAGCGGCGCAGGAAATTGCGCTCGCTCATCTGCGCGACCGTGGCCGCCTCGGTCACCGAGACCGGTCGATGATAATTTTCGCGCAGCCATTGCGCGGCGGCGCTGATCTTGCTGTTGACGGCCTTCGACTCGCCGTCGTCGAGCATGAGGCCCAGATGGCTCCACGCGCCGGGCATCGCGTGCTCGGCGATCAACTGGGCGACCACCGTGCCGTGATCGCGCTTGACCACTTTGAGCGCGGCCACGAGCGCGCCCGACCCTGGCCCCACTGGCGCGTTCACTTCGGATTCGACCATGCGCGGGCGCTGCCGCCGCGCCTCGACCGTGAGTCCCATCGCATTGCGCTCGAATGAGCGGTTGAGCGCGCCGACGATCGTGCGGCCATCGCCGAGCGCCTTGATCGTGCGGATCTTGGGCGCAATCGCGCGCAGCCGCTTGACGAGCCGGTCGCTGTAGCTCATGTCCGAGACCGCCGGGCCGCCCACCACGAACAGCGTATCGAAGCCGTGTCCCGAGGGGCCGCCGAGATTGTCGGTCCACACGCGCAACGAGCAGCCGCTCGCGACGCTGCCGCCGCGTTCGGAAAGCATGGCGAGTACGTAAGGCATTTCATCCGCGTGGCGCACGACATACGCATCGTTGGCGAGTCGAAAGACTTCGGCCAGCGTCGAGACGTCGTGCAGTGAGAACCCTTCGGAAACGAGGATGCCAATGCGCTTGGTCACATACCCAATGTTGAGAAGGGCTTCGGGTCGACGGATCGCCGACGCCCAGTCAGTTGCGCGACCAACCTGCATAGCCAGTCTCCGGGGCCAGGTCGAGTCGAGAGGAGTACTCCATGTTCATGAGTCCCATCATAGTGGCGTTTTAATGTGCCTCCCCAGTGTAGTCGGAAAACAGCGAGATGTTGGCAGAATGGCTCGATGTTGCGCGGATACGCTGCACCGTGACGCCGTCCAATCACAACACACAGGTGCCGTATGCTCGCGATTCGCAAAGCCGTCTTTCCTGTAGCGGGACTCGGAACACGCTTTCTTCCGGCGACCAAGGCGAGTCCCAAGGAAATGTTGCCGGTGGTCGACAAGCCGCTGATCCAGTACGCGGTCGAGGAAGCCGCCGCTGCGGGCATCACCGAAATGATCTTCGTGACGGGCCGCAGCAAGCGCGCCATCGAGGACCACTTCGATAAGTCGTACGAAATCGAGCGCGAGCTGGAAGCGCACGGCAAACGGGCGCTGCTCGAACTCGTGCGCGGCATCAAGCCCGATCACATCGACTGTTGCTACGTGCGCCAGGCCGAGCCGCTCGGCCTCGGGCACGCGCTGCTGTGCGCCGAAAAGCTCGTCGGCGACGAGCCGTTCGCGATGATTCTCGCCGACGATCTGATCGACGGCGAGCCGCCCGTCTTGCGCCAGATGGTCCAGTTGTTCGATCACTATCATTGCTCGATCGTCGCGGTCGAGGAAATCGAGCGGCAAGAATCGCGCGCCTATGGCGTCGTCGCGGCGCGGCGTTGGGACGAGCGCGTCTACCGCATGTCCGGCATCGTGGAGAAGCCCGCGCCGGACGCTGCGCCGTCGACGCTCGGTGTGGTGGGCCGCTACGTGCTGATGCCCGGAATCTTTTCGCATCTGCGCAAGCTGCGTCCTGGCGCCGGCGCGGAGATCCAGTTGAGCGACGCAATCCAGTCGATGCTGGCGGACGAACAGGCGCTCGCGTATCGCTTCCGTGGGCGCCGTTTCGATTGCGGCAGCAAGCTGGGCTACCTCAAGGCGACCGTCGAATTCGCGCTCACGCATCCTGACCTCAAAGAACGATTTGCCGAATGGCTCGAAGGGCGGGTGGAAAACTTGACCGGCGCACGTGTCGAACAACTGGTTTCGGACTAAACCGCAACGGCCTATCGTTCAGCGAAAGTAGGCCTTGGTAAATTCGTGCACGTCGTCGCGCGAGAGCAGTTCGGCCGCCGAGAACCACGCATAGCGGCTGTGCTGCTCGTAACGGCCGATCGACACCATGTCCTCGAGAATCATCGCGTACGCGAGCACCACATAGTGGGTCGCGACGCCCGGCGCGTGCGCGAAGTTGTCGTCGTAGAAGTGCTCGAACACGCCGCCGAAGCGTGCGGCCGAGCGCTCCATCCCCGCAATGCCCAACTCCGTCTCGACGATGCGCGTGAACGCTTCGTCGAGACGTTCGTTCTTGCGAATGCGCCCGCCAGGCACGAACCATTTATGCAGCGCCGGACGATTGCGGCGCAAGCCGAGCAGCACGCGTCCCGCCGGATTGGTGGCGATGAGGTCGATGGAGATGAGGGGCGTGAGCGTGACCGCGTCGAGAAACTCGGACGCGGACAGCTGCGGGATTTCGGACGCACGCGGCATGGCCTGGACCCACCGCGTCAAGAGTGGCGTCGTGCGCCGGCATCGCCGGACACCGGCGAGCCCATGGAGCCCGGTGCGGATCGTCGAGTTTTCGAGGGCACAGCCATACGCGATCCGACACTGCTCATGTCCGGCCCCTGTTCACGGTTCGTCCGCTGGCGAAGACATCGGACGATGCCTTCAATGGCCCTGCCTGAGCAGTCTAGCTGTTTGCCACCTGCCACGGCACTGTCGCAAATCGCCTAAACCTCGGCTTCTGGAGCCATCTGCGGCGAAGCCGTGTCGACGGCGCGATGTGGCGGGGCGCATTCAAGGCTTTACTCGTAGCCCACGGGCTTGATGACGTTAGCGCGCACGAGCGCGGCGTTCGACGACACCACGTAGACCGGCGCCGCACCGAGCCGCAATGCGAGCTTGCCGTCGCGGTACGCGACGCTCGCCGGATTGCCCATCATGTCGAGCACGGTCACGTTGCCCGAGGTGCCGGGCGCATCGACGGGCAGTGTGAAATTCGTTGTGTCTGACGAATCGAAGCCGCTCGACGCATTCCATCGCGCGCTGTCGTAGGTCCACAGCGCAGTGATCACGGGACCGCCGCCGCGCCGCTCGAACGCATAGCCGAATACACCGCGCGGCAACTGGCGCAGCGGCCCGAGCGTGACGGTGTCGTCGATCACGCGCGTGAGTGTCGCCACCGCGAGCGCGGCCGGTTTCGGGCTGATGTCGGTGGTGCCGAAGCCGCCTTGCGCGTGAGCGAGATCGAAGAAGAGGCCGTAGCCCGGGGTCGAATCGGGGGTGTCGGTCGCATAGAAGACGAAGCTCGTATCGGCCCCTTCGCCGAGCAGGATCAGATGCGTGCGCGCGACCACGGCACCCTGCGCGAACAGCACGTTCGCGCCTGGATAGTGCGGGCCGTAGTTGCTGCCGATGTCGTAGCTGATGCCGGTTTCGGTGACGAACAGTTTCGCGCCCGGTTTGAGCATGGCGGCCATGAGCGAGCGCAGCGTGCGCATCGACTGGGGCAGCGCGCGCGCGGCGAGCGCGGGGTCGGCATTGTCGACGAGACGCTCGGGCGGGTGCGAGGGGCTCGTGCCGATGTCGTAATAGCCATGCACGCTCAAGCCGTCGAGATAGCGCGCGATGCCGAGCGGCGCGAGACGCTTGAGCCATTCGATGTTGCCCGTCACCGACGAATACGTGAGCCCCATGATCACGGCGCTGGGGTCGGACGCGTGAATGCCTTGCCATGTCGCGCCGTACATCGCGACGAAATTGGCGTCGGTGTCTTTCCATGGCAGTCCGCCATCGGCGTCCGGCTCCCACGTGACCTGGTAATAATTGTGCTCCTGGGTTGGAAAATAATTCGCACGCACTTTCGCCGATTCGGCGCCGACGCGCGTCATGAAATCTTTCATCGCGTCGGTAGATTTGGGTGCATAGCTGTGCGTTTCTTTCCCGGTCGGACTAGCCCAGCCCGGAATGCCATCGAGCTGAATGAGCCGCAGGATGTCGCCCTTGCGGAAGTACGGCACGAGCTGCTTGCTGGCCGCAGAGAACGTGTTGGCGCGCTCCGGCTCTTCCATGTACCAGTTGCGATTGTCGTTCGCCCACGCGAGCCCGAGGTCGGTATACAGCGGTCGATAGCCGTCGCCATCGCAGCAGTGCTGTCCGGGCGCGATAAATGCTGTCCCCTGCCCGCCGAAGCGATGTTGGTCGGCATGCACGAAACGCGGTGGCGGCAGTACGCCGGCGAAGTCGGGCAGCACGCCGAAGGTCGCGATGCCGGCGGGGCGCGTACCGCGCGCGGGCAATGCGTCGCCGGACTTCGCGAGCGAGGCCGAAAGCGCGAAGTAACCGGCTAGTGCACTGCTACAGCGCAACGTCGTTTGCCGTGCGCCTGGCGCCACCGCGAATTTGCCGGCGGCACGCACCCGGTCCCAGTTGTCGCGCAGTTGCCAGGAAAGGTTGTCGTCTTGCGTCGCGCGTGTCGTGATGACAATCGTGAAAGCTTGATTGCGTTTGAAAAGACGCGTGCCGTCGCTGCCCGGTGTGTCGGCTTCGAGCGGTGCGCCGGCGGCAGGCGCGTTGGTTGAAGCGGCCGTGTCTTCGCAACGGATCGTGGCTGTTGTTCCTGCTGTCGTGACGTTCGCGACGTTTGTAGCGGCAGTTGTCGTCGCGGTGGCTTTGCCCGGTGCGCTGTTCGCAGCCGATGTCGCGGCGATCTGAATCCAGCACTGTTTATTCGCGCCGGGTGCGGGATCGCCGAACACACCGTTGTCGCACCCGGTGCCATCGGTCAGTGTCTTCGCTGTGTTTTGCGTAGTCGTGCCGTACCGAACTTCGCGAGTCCCCGAGAAGGTGCAGTGGCCATATTCATCGGCACAGACGCGCCATGCATGGGCATCGAGTGCGATCGACGATGAATCGGCGAGCGCTGCGGTGCTCGAGCACGAGATGAGAACCGCAATCGCCGCACGTGAGAACAAGGAGTGAAAGGCATGGCGCACAGGCGCGGATATCAGGGACGATTGCGATGGCTGCCGGGTCATGAAGGCCTCACTGTTTTTGTTTGCCACGCGCACGGGCTATAAGCGCCAAGCCTGACACATTGGCGCCGGCGCGTGCCGCCATCTTGCGCAATCCGTCCGGGCAATTGGCGGAATCGGACGGGTCGACAGACACTCGTCTGTCATGGCCAATTGGAATTATTTTGCGATGTCTCTGGATGTAACAGATGTTATTGGAAGTATCGGGTATTTGCGTTGAATGAATGTCGGCTGCTAATCTTGGAGGTAGTCGGCATTGGCGGCCATTAGGCACAATTTGTTTTTCATTTATGAAACATTATCGCGAGGTCATTTTTATCGCATATTGCCATCGTGCGGTCATATATGCCTGATCGCATGTCTGGAAGGCGCTGATGCACCACTGCGGGACGAATTCTGCACCATCGTGAAAATCGTTCCGGGCCGCGTGGCAAAAGGATTCGCGGCCGGTAGCTCTTGCTTTTGACTGATGATTGCGGCACGCCGTCCGCCGCTCTGGCGAATTGGCTCATGCGTTCTTTTATTGGCTATTGTCTGAAGATTTACAATTACCGTGCAATTCGCCCGGCATTGTGGAAGGAAGTGATTTGCTTAGTCGTTGTCATTCGATTGATATTGTTCCGTAATTAATTCGGTCGACTCCATTTGTCTGTCGATATTTTTGTATGAAATGGGGGTGTTGCATTCAGGCTGAAAAGCGCGCTTGGCGACCGGACCAAATACGCCAATACCTCGCTTGATTCGGCCACTCACACCAGCCCGACATTCTGGATGGCTAAGATGCACTGCACCTGCAATGCATTTAGCGGGCCTTTAGCTTTCTTACGCGGGAAGTAAAGGGGAGGATCATGGCGTATGCAAGTCTTGAGTCTTTGACAGCCAGCTGGACGCAAGCTCCGAAGCGGAGCATGCCGTATGCGTCCCGTCAGATAGCCATATTGCTGTTCGATGGTTGTTCATTGCTCGGCGCCGGTATGGTGGCCGAGATCTTTCACGCGGCTAACGAACTCTCGTCGTGTGGCGATAGCGGTGACTGGGTGTACGACGTACGTTTTCTGTCGACCGACGGCGGCAACGTGACCAGTTCCGCGTCGATCCGCGTATGGACCGATGGTCTCGACGCGCGTTATTACACCGGTTTCGATGCGTTGTTCGTGGCAGGCGGCAAGGGTGCGGCCGCAGCGGCCAACGATGAACGCCTGCTTGCATGGCTGCGCCGTATACATACCAACGTCGGCACGATTCGTCCGATCGCGGAAGGCCGCACGTTGCTCGACGCAGCCTGTATCGAGGCGAGTCACGGCGCACGGGAATATGGATCGTCCAATGCCGTGCGCACGGCGCGCGGCGAGACGCACGGAGAAAGCGGCGACCAGTTCGAATCGATGAAGAGCGCGCTTGCGCTAGTGAAGCGCGATCTCGGTGTCGAAGTGGCGCGCAATGTCGTTAAACGTCTGATGCCGGATTCGGGCGGCACCTTGATGCCGCTGCTCGGCGATTCAGCGGGCACGAGCCCCGGCGACAAGGTGCGTGCCGCGGCGCGCTGGCTGCAGGAAAACTGCCAGCGGCCTGTGTCGATTGCGGACGCCGCGCAGGTAGCGGCGATGAGTGAGCGCAATTTCCTCAGGAGATTCAAGCTCGAAATGGGCATGACGCCCTCGGACTATCTGCTCCAGGTACGACTCGATATCACTTGTACCTTGTTGACCGACTCGGAACTTCCGGTCGACAAGATCGCGCGCCGCACCGGCATGGGCAATGGCGATCGACTCGCCAAGGTGTTTCGCAAGCGCATGATGATATCGCCCACCGAATACCGTTCTCAGAGTCGCCTCACTTCCGGCGCCTAGCTGCATCTGGTTTCCTGAAGCGCCGGGGTCTGTCCTCTCCCGGGGGGCATAGGTTTTGTCGATTAGGAATGCGAACATGATGTCAGGTCCAGAAATTCGTGTTGAGGAAAAGGCAGGCCCGTCGCCGCAAGACGACGCGAGCGCCTGCACGCGCATCGTGCCGGTCGTGCTGGCCGGCGGCTCGGGCACGCGTCTGTGGCCGATGTCACGCGAGCACTTTCCGAAGCAGCTGATTGGTGTCGTCGGCGGCGATTCGCTGCTGCAGGTAACGATGCGTCGCCTCGACGGCTTTCCGAAAGAATGGCAGGTGTCGACGGTGCCGGTCGTCGTGTGCGGAGAGGACCATCGCCACGTGATCGCGACGCAACTGCGTGCGAGCGGCACACGCGCCCAGTTGGTGGTCGAGCCGATGCGGCGCGACACGGCGCCCGCGCTGACTCTCGCTGCGGCGCTCACGTGCTCCGATGGCGACGACGCGATTCTCGTCACGATGCCGGCCGATCACGCCATCTCCGATGTGGCGGCACTGCAGGGCTCGCTGGAAATCGCGGCGCGCCACGCGCAGCGCGGTTCGATCGTCACGTTAGGCGTGCCGCCGCGCACGCCCGACACGGGCTTCGGCTATATCCGCATCGGCCAGGCGCTTGGTGACGGTGCGCACGAGGTCGATGGCTTCGTCGAGAAGCCGGCCGCCGAACTGGCGGTCCAGTACCTCGCCAACGGTGGTTACTGGTGGAACAGCGGCATCTATGTGGTGCGCGCGAGCGTGTGGCTCGCGGCGCTGCAATCGCTGCAGCCGGATATGCACGCGGCGTGTCTGGCCGCCTTCGTCGACGGTGCGGCTGAGGACACGATATTTCGTCCCTGCGCGGAAGCGTTCGCGCGCTCGCCGGCCGACTCGATCGATTACGCGGTGATGGAGCGTCTGAACGCTTCGGCCGGCTGGACGCCGAAGGGCGTGGTCGTGCCGCTCGAGGCGGGCTGGTCCGATCTCGGTTCGTGGGACGCCGTCTGGGCCGCGATGGAAAAGGACGAATGCGGCAACGTCGGGCGTGGCCGGGTGATTTTCGAAGGCGCGGTGGCGAGCTATGCGCATTCGGAAGGACGGCTCGTCGCGTGCGTGGGCACCACCAATCTGGTCGTCGTGGAGACGGCGGATGCGGTGCTGGTGGTCGATCGTTCGCGCGTGCAGCAGGTCAAGGAACTGGTCGCGAAGATCAAGGCGCAGCACGCGCCCGAAGCGGACTCGCATCGCAAGGTCCAGCGGCCGTGGGGCTATTACGACTCGATCGACCACGGCGAGCGCTTTCAGGTGAAGCGCATCGTCGTCACGCCGGGCGAGAAGCTGTCGTTGCAGTTGCATCACCATCGTGCGGAGCATTGGGTCGTGGTGCGGGGCACGGCGATGGTCACGCGCGGCGACGAGGAGTTTTTGCTCAGCGAAAACCAGTCGACCTTCATCCCGATCGGCGTGCGCCATCGGCTTGCGAATCCTGGCAAGGTGCCCCTCGAGATCATCGAGGTGCAATCGGGCTCCTATCTCGGCGAGGACGACATTCTGCGGTTCGAGGATACGTACGGCCGCTGTACGTGAGTGCAGCTTTGGCGTACCGCTTCGTGACGACCACGTATTGAACGATGAACGGGGTGGCCAAATGCGGGAAATTCAGGCTTTTGTGGCGCGACTGGCGGATGTCGCATTGATCATCGTGGGCGCGGCGGTCGCCTCGCAGATCCGTTTCGACGATTTTTCCCAACGAGGTTTTTACGACGCGTTCGTGCTGTTTTCGGCGGCCTTCGCGTTGGCGATCTTTCCCGCCTTCGGCGTGTATGAATCCTGGCGGGGCCGCTCGAAGCTCGCGCTGGCGGGACAGGTGGCACTTGGGTGGTGCGTCGTGCAGGGTTGCGCGATCGGGCTGATGTTCTCGATGCACCGCATCGACATCGTTTCGCGGCTCTGGTTTGCCTATTGGAGCGCGATGTCCGGTGGTCTCCTGATCGGCTGGCGCCTCATCGCGCATGCCGTGCTGGCCCGGGCGCGCAGCGCCGGCCTGAACCTGCATCAGGTGGCGATCGTCGGCACCGGCGCGCAGTGCAGCCAGATCATTCGCCGCATCGATTCGGATCCCGCCACGGGCTTTCGCGCAAGCGCCGTCTACTGCACGCGTGAGGACGTGCATCACGTCGCGGGCAAGGGGCCGATGCCGTTCGACAGCATCGAGTCGTTTGCAAATTTCATTCGCGGCAATGACGTGCACGAATTGTGGCTCGCGCTCTCGCTCGCCGACGAACGCACGATCCTGCGGCTCGTCACCGAATTCCGCAACGATCTCGTGAACATCCGCTTCATTCCCGACGTGCGCAGCATCGCGCTGTTCGAGACCAGTAATGTGATCGAACTGCTCGGCATGCCGGCGATCAACTTGGTGGCGTCGCCGCTGTCGTCCCGATCGCTGTTGAAGAAGGATCTGTTCGACCGCTTGTTCGCCGCTACCGCGCTGTTGTGCCTCGCGCCGCTGCTGGCGACGATCGCGCTCGCCGTGAAGCTGTCCTCGCGCGGGCCGGTGTTTTTCAGGCAACGCCGCAAGGGCGCCGATGGCCGCGTATTCACGATCTACAAGTTCCGCACGATGCGGCTGCATACCGAAGTAAAAGGCACGGTGAAGCAGGCGACGCGCGACGATCCGCGCATCACGCGCCTCGGCGCGTTCCTGCGCCGCACGAGCCTCGACGAGCTGCCGCAGTTCTTCAACGTGCTGCGTGGCGATATGTCGGTGGTCGGGCCGCGTCCGCACGCGCTCGAACACGACGACCTCTATCAGCGCGTGGTGGCGGGCTACATCGACCGCTATCGCATCAAGCCCGGCATCACCGGCTGGGCACAGGTCAACGGCTACCGGGGTGAGACCGACCGCATCGAGAAGATGGAGATGCGCGTGGCTCACGATCTCTACTATCTGCGTCACTGGACGTTCTGGTTCGATATGCGCATCATCGTCGCGACCGTCGCCCGTGGCCTCGTCAATTACAACGCGTATTGAATTGAGAGGAGGGGAGACAGTGATGAGAACCGACCGCAATTCCGCCAGGGGCGTTGCCCCGTATTCCGTGTTGTGGCTGCGCCTGCGTCCTGCCTGTACGGGCGCCACGCTGCTTGTTTTGGCCGCCTGTTCGATGGTGCCTGGCCAGCGCTTCCAGTCGCCGCCGACGCTGCCGCAAACCGGCGGCGAGTACAGTACCGAACCCGAGACGAACGTCGATATCCCGATCACCGATATCAACGTCTCGCTCATCAAGCAGATGAATTCCGCGCCGGCCTCGGAAGTCAATGCGCAGACCCTCGGGCTGTTCGGCAAGCCCGCGCCGTACAAGCTCGGCCCGGGCGACGTGCTGCAGATCACCGTCTGGGATCACCCGGAACTGGCGGCGGCGCTCGGCCAGCCGACGCAGACCTCGCGCGAGTCCGATCCGGTCTCGGGCGTGCTCGTCGACAATCACGGCGACATCCAGTTCCCGTATGCGGGCACGATGCACGTCGCGGGCAAGGATGTCGCCACGGTGCAGGCGGAAATTCACCGCAAGCTTTCGACGGTTTTCAAAACGCCTGAAATAACGGTGCGCGTGGCGTCGTTCCGCTCGTCGCAAGTGTTTCTCGACGGCGAAGTGAAGAACCCCGGCTCCGTGCAGATCAACGACATTCCGATGTCGCTGACCGAGGCGGTTGGGCGCGCGGGCGGCTTCACGGGCAACGCGGATCAGGGACACGTCGAGCTGGTGCGCGGCGGCGTCACCTATCCGATCGACGTGACCGACCTGATCGCGCACGGCAAGACGCCCTCCGATATTTACCTGCAGCCAGGCGACATGCTGCGTGTCTCCTCGCGCGACGAACACGGCATCTATCTGATGGGCGAAGTGAACCGGCCCGCGACGATCCTGCCGATGCGCAACGGCAAGCTCACGCTGTCCGAGGCGCTTTCGCAGGCAGGCAGCATCAACCCGAATACCGCGTACGCGAAGCAATTGTTCGTGATCCGCAACTCCATGGGAGACAAGCCGCAGATTTATCACCTCGATGCGACCTCGCCGGTATCGATGTTGCTTGCGAATCAGTTCGAGCTGCAGCCGAAAGATGTCGTCTATGTCGACAACAACGGTCTTGTGCGCTTCAACCGGGTATTGAGCTTGCTGCTGCCAGCTATCAACGCTGGCGTCACAGGCGCGCTGCTCGCGAAGTAATGAGGCGCGCGCCACAACCGAATGGATCACGAATATGGCGATCAACTTCGACAACCAGTATCAGGACGTAGGTGTGGAAGAGTTGCACCTGTCCGACTATCTGCAGACGATTGTCGCGAACTGGCGCACGATCCTCATGTTCACGCTGATCGCAACGGCGCTCGGCGCTGCGTACGCGTTTCTTGCCACACCGGTGTATCGGGCGGACGTGCTGTTCCAGGTCATCGACAAGGCGAACAACAACGCGGGGCCCGACAAGCAGGCCACGCTGCCCTCGATGACCGGCATGTTCGATACCAAGCCTTCCACCGCCGCCGAAATCGAGCTGCTGAAGTCGCGGCTCGTGACCGAGCAGACCGTCAAGGAACTGCATCTGGACATCGGCGCGGGGGCGTATCGTCTGCCGATCGTCGGTAATCTGCTCGAGGGTTTCGCGACGGGCAAGTGGGGCTTCACGCCGCCTGCGTTCCTGAATCTTCAGCGTTATGCGTGGGGTGACGAAAAGATCGAGGTGTCGCGCTTCGACGTGCCGGCCGAGTTCTACGGCAAGACGTTTGCGCTGGTGTCGGGTGAAGGGGGCGAGTACGTGTTGCGCGACCCGAATGGCGCCGCGGTGCTCGAAGGCCATGTGGGCGAAGACGTGAAGAGCGACACGGCGATCGGTCCTGTCGCGCTGCACATCGACAGTCTGAGCGGACCGGTCGGCACGCGCTACGAACTCACGCGCGAGTCGACGCTCGGCACGGTGGACCGCCTGCAAAAAGCGCTCGACGTGATGGAGATGACGCTGCAGTCGGGCGTGATCCGGGCGCGGCTCGAGGGCAGTGATCCGGTGTTGACGGCGGCCGTCATCAACCGCATCGCCGATGAGTTCATGGCGCAGGACGTCGAGAGCCGGTCGGCCGAAGCCGAGCATATGCTCGCCTTTCTCGATCAGCAATTGCCGGCGCTGCGCAAGGAACTCGATGCGGCGGAGGACCGCTACAACAAGTTCCGCAATCAGCACGGCACAGTCGATCTGAGCGAGGAAAGCCGGCTGCTGCTGCAACAGGTGGTGGACAACAAGACCAAGCTGATGGACCTCGAGCAGCAGCGCGCCGAGATGTCCCAGCGCTTCACGGCCAATCACCCGGCGATGGCCGCGCTCAACGCGCAGATCGCGCAGTTGCAGTCGGCCCAGTCGGGCATGACGCAAAGCGTCTCGCAACTGCCCGATACCGAGCAGACCGCGCTGCGTCTGTTGCGCGACGTGCACGTCAATACCGACATGTACACCAACCTGCTCAACAGCGAACAGCAGTTGCGTATCGCCAAGGCCGGACAGATGGGCAACGTGCGCATCATCGATCGCGCCGAGCCCGCCGACGAACCCGTGCGGCCCAAGCGCGTGCTCGTGATTGCGATCAGCCTCGGTGGCGGCTTGCTGATCGGCATCTTCTTCGCGTTCGTGCGCAAGACACTCTATGGCGGCGTCGAGCGTCCCGACGAGCTCGAAGGCGCGCTCGGTGTGCCGGTGTTCGCGGTCGTTCCGCGCAGCCCGCAGCAGTTGCGGCTGCAGCAGGACGTCATGCTGCGCCGGCGCGGGCTGCATGTGCTCGCGGAGCAGGCTCCCGAGGACATCGCGGTGGAGGGCGTGCGCAGTCTGCGCACCTCGCTGCAACTCTCGCTTGGCAACGCGCACAACAACGTGGTGATGCTCACCGGCTCGCGCCCCGATGCGGGCAAGTCGTTCCTGTCGGTGAATCTTTCCGCGCTCGTTGCCTCGGTGAAGAAGCGTGTCCTGATCATCGACGGCGACATGCGGCGCGGCGATGTCCACTCGCACTTCGGCGTCCAGCATCAGCCGGGTCTCTCCGACGTGCTGAGCGGCCACGACCTGTGGACCGCGATCCAGCGCGACGTGTTGCCCGGACTCGACGTGCTCGCGAAGGGCGCATTGCCCACGCATCCGTCCGAGCTGCTGATGAGTGACCGCTTCGAGTCGATGCTCGAAGAGTTGAAGACCCGCTACGACCTCGTGATCGTCGATACGCCACCGGTACTCGCGGTGACCGATTCGACGGTGATCGGCCGGCATGCGGGGACGACATTGCTCGTGATCCGTCACGGACGTCATCCGGTGGCAGAGCTGACCGAGACGGTCAAGCGTCTGCGCAACGGCGGGGTGAACCTGCGCGGGGTTCTGCTGACCGACGTGCCACAAGCCGGCGCCTTCATCGGCTCCGGCTACCGCGGCGGCTATTACGGCTACGACAGCATTGCTGGGTAGGGTGGCCGGCGCCGCCGGGTTCCTCCGGCGGCGCGGGGCCACTCGCCACTTTGGGGGAATCCGATGACACGCAAGGTCGCACTGATTACCGGGATCACCGGTCAGGACGGTTCGTATCTCGCCGAACTGCTGCTCGAAAAGGGCTACGAGGTGCATGGCATCAAGCGCCGCTCTTCACTGTTCAACACTGACCGGATCGACCATCTGTATCGGGACGTGCATGAGCCCGGTGAACATCTGCATCTGCACTACGGGGATCTGACCGACTCCTCGGGACTGATGCGCATCATCCAGCGGGTCGAGCCCGACGAGCTTTACAACCTCGCCGCGCAAAGCCACGTGGCCGTCTCGTTCGACGAGCCCGAGTACACCGCCAACGCGGACGGTCTCGGCACGCTGCGGCTGCTAGAGGCGATCCGCATTCTCGGCCTCACGAAGAGGACGCGTTTCTATCAGGCGTCCACTTCCGAACTCTATGGGCTCGTGCAGGAAGTGCCGCAGAAAGAGACCACGCCGTTCTATCCGCGCAGCCCCTATGCGGTCGCGAAGCTGTTCGCGTACTGGAGCACGGTCAACTATCGCGAAGCGTACGGCATGTATGCGTGCAACGGCATCCTGTTCAATCACGAATCGCCGGTGCGCGGCGAGACCTTCGTGACCCGCAAGATCACTCGGGCGATGGCGCGCATCGTGGTCGGGCTGCAGCGCGAGCTGTATCTCGGCAATCTGTCCGCCTTGCGCGACTGGGGCCATGCGCGCGACTACGTGGAGATGCAATGGCGCATGCTCCAGCAAGACAAGCCCGAGGACTTCGTGATCGCGACCGGCGTGCAGTACAGCGTGCGCGACTTCGTGCGCCACGCGGCGAGCGAACTCGGCGTGACGGTGCGCTTCGAGGGTGAGGGCGTGGAGGAAGTGGGCATTGTCGAGCATGTCGAAGGCCGCGAAGCGCGCGTCAATCCCGGCGATGTAATCGTGCGCGTCGATCCGCGCTACTTCCGCCCGACCGAAGTCGAAACGCTGCTCGGCGACCCGACCCGCGCCCAGGAAAAGCTCGGCTGGCGTCCGACCACGTCGTTCGAATCGCTCGTCAAGGAGATGGTGCGCGCCGATTATCAGATCGCCCGTCGCGATGCACTCGTGACGCTCGCCGGTTTCAAGGCGCTGGAACATCACGAGTGAGGGTGGGCCCATGGATCACAACGCCCGCATCTTTGTAGCCGGCCACCGGGGCATGGTGGGCTCGGCGCTCGTGCGTGCGCTCAATGCGCACGGCTACACCAACCTCGTGCTGCGCACGCACGCCGAACTCGACCTCACCGACCAGGCGGCAGCCAACCGCTTCTTCGACGAGGAAGCGCTCGACGTCGTGCTGCTCGCGGCGGCGCGCGTGGGCGGCATTCTCGCCAACGCGACGCAGCCGGGCCGGTTTCTCTACGAGAACCTCGTCATCGAAACCAATGTGATTCACGCCGCGTATCGTGCGCAAGTGCCGCGACTCGTGTTCTTCGGTTCGTCGTGCATCTATCCGAAGCTGTGCGCGCAGCCGATTCGCGAAGAGTATCTGTTGTCGGGGCCGCTCGAACCGACCAACGATGCTTATGCGATCGCCAAGATCGCGGGGCTGAAGTTGTGCGAGGCGTACAACCGCGAGTACGGCACGCATTTCGTCTCGCTCATGCCGACCAATCTGTACGGTCCGAACGACAACTACGATCTGCACAACAGTCACGTGCTGCCCGCGCTGCTGCGCAAGGCGCACGAGGCGCGCGAAAGCGCCGAGCGCACCTTGACGGTATGGGGCTCGGGCACGCCGCGCCGCGAGTTCCTGCACGTCGACGATCTCGCCGAGGCGACGCTCTTCGTGCTCGAGCAAGGCGTGGATGGCGGCGTGCTCAACGTCGGCGTGGGCGAGGATCTGACGATCCGCGAGCTGGCCGAGACAGTGTGCAACGTAGTGGGCTTCGACGGCGAACTCGTGTTCGATGCGAGCAAGCCGGACGGCACGCCGCGCAAGCTGCTCGATGTGTCGCGCTTGCGCGACATGGGATGGCGCGCGCGCATCGGGCTCGCGGATGGCGTGGCCGCCACGTATAGCGATTGCGTGAAGAACCAGACCTTCGACACACGGGAGACGACAGCGCTGCGCGCATGAAGAGCGTGCGGATTCGCGACGGGCGAGCGTGGGGAGAACACGAGACGGCGCCCGTCTCCTTACTGAAGCCTTCGGCGTGGAGGGACGCCAGGGCTTTCACGCAACAGGAGCCACGCTAATGACTGCGTCGGTCACGATCTTTCATAATGTCGTGTGGTCACGCCACAAGGGCGCTGTCTTTTCCGCGCTCTACGACATTTCCGCATCCGGTGCCATTCGCTATTCGATGGTGCAGATCGCGGACACCGAGCATGACCGGGTCGGGTTTTCGGACGTCGATTACTCGTACCACCGCTATCCGATGCACAAGCTGTTCGACGGCTGTTACGAAGACGTGCCGATGATGCGCATGATGGCGCGCCTCACGATGGAAGTCGTGCGTGCGAAAGCGGATCTGATCGTGCTGCCCGGCTATCACCGTCCCGAGTACTGGGCCATGCTGGCGGCGTGCATTCTCACCGGCAAGCGGCGCGCGGTGTTCTGCGATTCGACGGGGCGCGACCGTCCCAAGCGGCTCGTCACGTCGATTCCGAAGCGCGTGTTTTTCTCGTTGTGCGACGGCTATTTCGGCTTCGGCGAGAGGAGCCGCGAGTATCTGCTGTCGCTCGGCGCGAAGCGCGAGAAGATCTTCGTGCCGTGCCAGGCGGCGGCGTTGCCCAATTCGTTTTCGCCGGAGCGCGCGCTCGCCGAGCGCGTGCGCGCGCGGGTCGGCAACGAGCCGGTGTTCCTGTTCGTCGGCCGGCTCTCGGAGGAAAAGGGCATCGGCACGCTGATCGAGGCGTTCGCGAATCTCAAGCGCCGCATCACGAACGCGCGTCTGCGTATCGTCGGCACCGGGCCCATGCTCGAAGAGCTCAAGCAGAAGGTCGTGGCAAGCGGACTCGACGACGCCGTGGCATTCGTCGGCAGTCTGCAGGACGAGCCGCTCTCGCGCGAGTACTACGGCGCGACCTGTCTCGTGCTGCCGAGCCGCAGCGAGCCGTGGGGACTCGTCGTCAACGAGTCGCTTTCGCATGGCTGCCCCGCGGTCGTGAGCGAGAGTTGTGGCTGTGTACCGGAGCTCATCATCGATGGGGAAAGCGGCTATGCGTTCACGGCCGGCGACGTGGCCGCGCTGCAGCGCACGCTGTTGAAGGCGATGGAAGCCTTCGCCGATGCAGCGGGCACGGCGCAGCGCTGCATGGGCGTGATCCGGCGCTTCGATCCGCCGTCGGCTGCGGCGAACATCGCGCGCGGCTGTGCGTTGATGTTGAGCGACTGAACGCGTGAAGGCGGTGCCCGATGGGCCGGCGGCGCAAAGCCGTGCCCGTACTGCACACTGAACGCGCAGGATGACGCCTATGAAGATCTTGATTTACGGGCTGAACTTTGCGCCCGAGTTGACGGGCACCGGCAAGTACACCGCCGAGCTCGCGCAAATGCTGGTCGATGCGGGCTATCGCGTGCGCGCGGTCTGCGCGCCGCCGTACTACCCGGAGTGGCAGGTCGCCTCCGGTTATTCGGGGCGCCGCTACGCGCATGAGGTGATCGATGGTGCGCGGGTGTGGCGTGCGCCGCTGTGGGTGCCGCCGAAGCCCGGCGGCGCGAAGCGGCTCGTGCATCTGGCGAGCTTCGCGCTGTCCTCGCTGCCGCTGCTCGTGCGCCAGGCGTTCTGGCGGCCCGACGTCGTGTTGCTGGTCGCGCCGACGCTGTTCTGCGCACCGGCGACGCTCGCGCTCGCCCGCGTGACGGGCGCAAGCGCGTGGCTGCATATCCAGGACTATGAAGTCGATGCCGCGTTCGACCTCGGCCTGCTCAAGGGCCAATGGGCGGCGCGCTTCGCACGCTTTGTCGAGCGCATGATGCTCAAGCGCTTCGACGTGGTCTCGTCGATCTCGCTGCGCATGGTCGAGCGCGCGCACAGCAAGGGCGTGAGTTCGGACGCGACGCTGTGCGTGCCCAACTGGGTCGACACCGATACGATCTATCCGCTCGCGCGGGCAAGCAGCTATCGCGCGAAGCTCGGCATTCCCGCTCATCATACGGTGGTGCTGTACTCGGGCAACATGGGCGCCAAGCAAGGCATCGAGACGCTCGCCGATGCCGCGCGCGTGCTCGCCTCGCGCAACGACATCAGCTTCGTGTTCTGCGGCAACGGCGCGGCGAAGGAGGCACTGGCGGCGCGCTGCGCGGCGTTGCGCAACTGCTGGCTGTTGCCGCTGCAACCGGCCACCGCGCTCAACGATCTGCTCAATGTCGCCGACATTCACGTGCTGCCGCAACGCGCCGACGCCGCCGATCTCGTGATGCCCTCGAAGCTGACCGGCATGCTCGCGAGCGGCCGCGCCGTGATCGCGATGACGCGGCCCGGCACGAGTCTGCACGAGGTGATCGAGGATACCGGCGTGGCGATCGCGCCCGACGATGTCGATGCGCTGGTGCAGGCCATCACCGATCTCGCGGACTCGCGCGAGCGGCGCGAGACGCTAGGGCGCAACGCGCGTCGTTATGCGCAGCGCTGGCTCGCGCCTGCGGCGATCTTCGAGCGTATCGACCAGCGGCTCGCGGCACTCGCGCGGCGCGGCCGGCACGACGCGTGGCTCGCCTCGCGCGAGAGCGCGCGCGAAGCCGCGCGCGCGGCCGGTCTCAAGGGCGTGGCCGCCGAAGCGGCGTGGTCGCAGGACGGCCATGACGGCAAGCGCCGCAAGGCCAACGTCTATGACGATTGAGGATGGCGCGGTGCGCGCGTCGGGGTCGATCCGCTCGCGCGATGGCGATGCCGGGCTGCAATGGCATCCGGCTGCCCGTGCGCGGGCAGCGGCACTACCAGGGCATGCGGTACGGATCGCGCGGCTGTCCGGCGGCCGTGTTGCCGGCCCGCGTGCCGCCCACGCCGGAGTTGCCGCCGTAGAGCGCGGCGGCCGCCGCATCGGGCGACGTGCTGGTCATGCCGGTGCGGTTGGCGGGCTTGCCGTTGGCCTGCGCGAGCCCCTTGCCTTTGGCCGCGCCGCCAGGCGCTGCGTTGCCATCGGCGTTGGGCCGCGCGGCGCGCATGCGCTCCTCGTCCATCAACGACTGTTCCTGGCCCTCGGGCGAAGCGTTGCCGAGCCGGTCGTCGGTTTGGCGCTGGCTATCCGGGCCGCCGAGCAGCGCGTCGCCATAGGCATCGCGCGCCGCTCCGCCCTGGCCGTTGCCAGCCGGCGCGCGCATGCCAGGGCCGCGCGGCAGATTGTCGGCTTGCGCCCCGGCGGCTTGGGCGCCGTTGCCGCCCGCGTTCTGGGCGAGCACGTTCGAGGCGGCCCCGGCGAGGGCGAGCGAGAGCACTACGAGTGGCGTCATCCGGTTCATTGGCGTCCCGGCAGGCAGGGTTCTTTCATGGTCCCATGGTCGTGCAGAAGCACTGCACCGAAACGCCAAAAGGCTTTCCCCGGCGGCCACGCGAAGCGGAGCGCGCAGACCCGGTCGGATAATCAGCGGGCGGGCTGTCCCGAAGAGGGAGTGCTGCAAAACAGTCCGGCGATGGATCGACAGGAGGGGGCGATGGAAAACATCCTCGAAGGCCACGACGAGCCACCCGCGAGGCAGGCGGGGCCGACTCAGGCCGCAGGCCGCGTGATCGAACTGGCGCACGCGGGCCCCGGCAATTACGTGGCGCGACGCGGGCCGCTCGTGCAGGCGCTGTGGTTCGTGATCGAGGCGAGCTTCATCAACAACCGTTTGCTGCCGTTCTCGGCCGTGCGTGTGGCGCTGCTGCGCCTCTTTGGCGCGAAGATCGGGCGCGGTTGCCGCTTCGTGCATCCGCTGCGCGTCAAGGCGCCCTGGAACCTGATCGTCGGCGACGACTGCTGGTTCGGCGTCGATGCCTGGCTTTATAACCAGACCTGGCTGCGCATCGGCTCGAACGTGTGCATTTCGCAAGGCGCTTTCATCAGCACCGGCTCGCACGATGTACAGACGACCATGGACCTGCATGTCGAGCCGGTCGTGATCGAGGATGGCGCCTGGATTTCATCGAAGTGCTTCGTGCAGATGGGCGTCACGATCGGGCGCTCGGCGGTGGTGACGCCGCTCTCGGTGGTGCATCGTTCGCTCGCGCCGGAGGGCATCTACGGCGGCAATCCGTGCCGTTTCATCCGCTGGCGTTTCGGCGCGTCGCCGGCGGCCGGCCCGACGCCGGACAGCGTCGGCCAAGGGCCGGATTGAGGCTGCAAAAGGAGCGCGTTGCTGGCGAGCGACGACTGGCCGACGAAGCCGCGAACTTGGCGGACGAAGCCTCGTACGACACGCCATGATGGTCGATGAGCCGATGCAGTGACAACCACTCGCCGACATGGTGAGGGCTGCGCGGCGTGCCCAAAGGGCTGGGGCGCAAGGAATCGCAACGTCGGGCCTGTCCCGACCCCTTGCGTGGCTGACCACCGGAGAGTCGCGAAGCGCGGCTCGACCCGCCCGACCACAATACGACGAACAAGTCTGGGAGTTGGGGATGTTCATCGATACCCGTTACGTCGAACAAGGCGTCGCTGTGTCGTCGACCGTCTGCATCATCGGGGCGGGGGTGGCGGGGATCACGCTCGCGCTCGAACTGGACAAGGCCGGCGTGGATGTCTGCGTGCTGGAAAGCGGCGGCTATCACGCCGACGACGACACGCGCGATCTCTATCGCGGCGAGAACATCGGCATGCCTTATTCGTTCGCCGATGGCTGCCGCAGCCGCTATCTGGGCGGCAGCAGCAATTGCTGGGGCGGTTGGTGCCGCCCACTCGATCCGTGGGACTTCGAGCGGCGCCCCTGGGTCGCGCACAGCGGCTGGCCCTTTGGCGCCGACGAACTCGCCCCGTGGTATGCCCGCACCCATCCGCTCCTTCAACTCGGGCCGCAGAATTTCGACCCGGCATGGTGGGAAGCGCAGACAGGGCGCCATGACGTGCGCCGCTATCCGTTCGCGACCGGCAACATCCGCGATACGGTTTCGCAGTTCAGCCCGCCGGTGCGCTTCGGCAAGATCTATCGCGAGGGGCTGCGCGCGACCAACAACGTGCGCGTGTATCTGTACGCGAACGTGGTCAACATCGACACCAACGCAGAGGCCACGGAGGTCACGGGCGTCGAAGTGGCGACCCTCACCGGCAAGCGCATCACCGTGAGCGCGAAGATCTTCGTGCTGGCGACGGGCGGCATCGAGAATGCGCGGCTCTTGCTCGCGTCGAATCGCGTGCAGACGTGCGGGCTCGGCAACGGCCACGATCTGGTCGGGCGCTTCTTCATGGACCATCCGCGCCTCATGACGGCCAGCGTGCGCTTTGCGCCGCAGTGGGCGCGCAACAAGCTCTACGACATCAAGTATCACTACCAGAATGCCGCCGTCTCGGCCGGCGGCCAGTATTTCTCGTCGCAGTTCGCGCTGACCCGCGAGGTGCTCGAGCGCGAAGGTTTGCTCAATTCGCGCGTGTGGTTCTTCTCGCTCTTCCATGGCGAAGGCAGCCCGGGCGCAGCCGCGCTGATCCGCTGCAAGGAAGCGCTGTTGCATAAGGACCAGCCGGGGCGCAGCATCAGCCGCGATCTGCGCACCATGCTCGCCAATCCCGTCGATACGGTCGGCTTCGGTCTCACGCGGCTCTTCCAGTGGCGCCCGCTCATCAAGGAAGTGAAGATGCAGGCGATCGTCGAGGCCGAGCCCAACCGCAACAGCCGGGTGACGCTGTCCGAGCAGCGCGACCAACTGGGCCTGCCGCGCGTGAAGGTGGACTGGCGGCTCACCGAACTCGTGCAGCGCACGTTCGACCGGACCTTCGGGCTGCTCGGGCAGGAACTCGAAACGATGGGCGTCGCGCAGGTGCGGCTCGATGCGCCGCTCGAAGGGCACGCGTGGCCGATGGGACTCGAAGGCACCTGGCATCACATGGGCACGACGCGCATGCACGATTCGCCGCGCGAGGGCGTGGTCGATCGCAATCTCAAGGTGCATGGCATCGCCAATCTCTACATCGCCGGCAGCTCGGTGTTTCCGACTGTGGGCGCCAACTTTCCGACCATCACGATCGCCGCGTTGACGCTGCGTCTCGGCTCGCATCTCGCCCAGCGTCTGGGGGTGCCGGAGTCGGCGGCGGTGCAGACGCTCGATGCGAGAGCGGGGACGCGCCTGACTGCCGACGAGACGCAGGAGACAATCGACAGCCTGCCGATCGCCGCCTCGACGCGCCTGCCGACGACGCCGCCTGGCGGACGGCTCGCTTGAGCTTCTTGAGACGGGTTTGAGGCGGCTTACGCGTGCGTGGGCCGCCACTCGCGCTGCTGGCGAGAGCGCACGGCGGGGTGGTTCTGCAGCATCGCCGTGAGCGCTTCGACCATCGAGTCGAGCGCAAAGCGCTTCTCGAACGCGCGCCGCGCGGCCTCGCGCATGGCGGCGCGTGCACGGTCGTCGAGGCCGCGCCAGCGCGCGAGCCCCGCGCTCGCGCCGACCTCGGTGTCGTCGCACACGATGCCCGCGCCATCCGCTGCCACTTCGCGCCACACGTTCACCTTGTCGGAGATGAGCACCGGCAAGCCGCACGCGAGCGCTTCGGCTACAGCGACGCCGAAGTTCTCCTGATGCGAGGGCAGCGCGAACAGCTCGCTCGCATGGAACGCCCCCCATTTGAGTTCGCCCTGCAGAAGACCCGGCCAGCTGATGTCGTGCTCGACGCCACACGTACGCGCGAGCGCTTCGAGACTCGCGCGCCAGCCGCTCGCATCGGGGCCGGCCATCACGAGATGCGCGTCGGGCACGTGGCGCCGATGCTCGGCGAACGCGCGGATCAGCAGGTCGCAGCCTTTCTTCTCATGAATGCGGCCCAGGAACAGCACGATGCGCTTGCCGCGCAGCGACGGGAACGCCGTGAAGAACGCTTCGCGCGCGGTGTGCGGATCGACGGACGGCGGCGCGGTGCCGTAGGGCAGCACGCATTCGTTCGCGCGATACAGCCAGAACGATTCGCGTGCGAGCAACCGTTCTTCCTCGGTCGTGAAGATGACGGCGGCGGCATCGCGCAGCACGCGATATTCGGCCCACGGCCAATAGGCCCACTTCTTCAGATGCTTGAGCGGATAGGTGCGCTTGAACCACGGATCGAGCATGCCGTGCGTATAGACGAAGTACGGCACGCCGGCCGCGCGCATGGCGCGCCAGGCGCCGAAGCCGTGGTACTGCCACAGGCCGTGCACGATCACGGCGTCCCACGCGCTGGCATGCTTGCGCAGCCACGGCACGTAGCGCGCGCTGTGGCCATACGTGCCGCGCGCGGGGCCGAGCGCATGAACCGGCAGCGGAAACGACGCGAGGCAGGGCGCATCGGGCGCGTCGAGTGTCGCGACTTCGAAACGATGGCCGGCGGCACGCATCGCGAGGCCGCTTTGCCGGACCGATTCGAGCGGACCGCCCGAGGCGGGATCGCAGGTGGCGAGCAAATTCAGCAGATTCATGGGCGCTCAGGGGCAGTGGATGGATGCGGGCAGCGATGCACTTTATTGGGCCCGCGTGACCTGTTCGGCCCGGCGGTTCCAGAGCGTGGCGGCCTGGGCGTCGATCGATACGGCGGGCAGCTCGCAGCGCATCGGCAAGCCGGGAATCGGCGACTGGGCGGGCTCGATGGCGGGCCGTGGCGGTGTCGTACGCGGCGCGGGACGCAGCGACGGTTCCATGGCGCCGCGTCGCGCGAGCTTCGGGCTGCCCTGCAACTGCGCGTAGATCGACACGGCGAGTCCGAGCGCGACGCCGAAGATGAGCCCCGAAAAACGCGGCCCGAGCGGATTGCCGCCGATCGACGTGGCGGGCAGCGCGGCCAGCAGCAAGATGGCGCGGCCGAACGGCGGCAGCATCGGCGCGTTGGGTGCGAACACGCGCCAGCGCCGGTAGCGGATGCAGCAGCGGTACAGCACGATGATCACCGCGAGCGGCAGCGCGATACCGAACAGCAGGCCGCCTGCGAATAACTGGTAGACCCAGAAGTTGTGGCCGGCCGCGTACTCGTGGATCGCGTAGAAGTCCTTTTCGCTGATCTGTCCGGCGAGGTCGGGCAGATAGACGGGCGAGTAGCGATAGTAGTGACCGTAGCCCTCGCCGAACAGCAGCGAAGGCACCGACGAGGTCACCTGATCGTACTGGTCCTGCATTTCGGCAAGGCGCGTGATGGTGGTCGGATCCTTGCCCGAGATGGTTTCGTTCGCGGCGAAGAAGCGCTGGGTCCAGTGTTCGGAGACCGAGGGGAACATCCACGCGGCGGCCACGACGAGCGAGCCGATGGCGGCCGACACCGCGATGATCCGCACGCCGGCGCGCACCATGTGCTGCGCCGTGGGCGCGCTCATCCACGCCGCGAGTATGAACAGTGCTGCCGTGCCGACGAGCAGGCTGCGGGTGACGCTCAACAGTTCGATGGCGAGCGTGAGCAGGAACACCGATACAGTCAGCGCCGAAAAGCGCCGCGCGACGACGAACTCATGCAGCAGCACACCTTGCAGACCGAGCAGCGTGACCGAGACGATCCGGTAACGCACGTCCTCGACACCGCCGAGGCCGCCGCCGGTCGCGAAGCCGAAGATAAGTGTGAAGATCAGACTCACGACGTTGGCCCAGAACATGGCCTTCTCGAACTGCGTGACGCGTTCGGCATGCCACGGATGGCACGCGACGATATAACCGAGCTGAAACAACAGGAACGGCAACAGCACGCGCAGATAGTTGCCGAACTCATTGCCCTGCACGAACTGCGCGACGATGCTGCCCGGCACGCTCAGCATCAACGCGAAGTTGACCCACGCGCGCATGCGCGAGGCCTCGCGAAAACGCGGCGCGATGAGCGCGAGCGCGGCCCCGGCAGCGACGCTCGGGATCACGAGTACGAGCTGCGCGAAGTGATCGCCCTGGGTGTTCGGTGCCTTGTAGTCGAGCGCGAGAGGGCACAGGCACATCCAGATCCACAGGTTGGTGTACTTGTTGCGCATCGAAGATGCTCTCCGTTCTCCGTAAGCATGACGGTAGCGGCCACACTCGACGCTCGACGCATGCGCCGTGCCGCGTTTGCGTTTCGACTATACGGGCGCCCGGCGGCGCTTGCTACCGCGTAGCGGGATTTGCCTGGGTTGTGGCGGATGGATGCGACCGGCCCCGCGCGAGGCCCGTCTGGCGGGCCTTCGCGGGTGTTGCGCGCCAGCTTGTCCGCAAAGGGCGGGATGTTGGCGGGCGCGGCAAGATCACGGCACCGAAGATGCGTTAAGTATGGTCCAGAAGGCCCTCGTGTGCCTCGAAGAGGGAGATACGCATGAAATTGTTCGGCGGTACGCAATCCATGACGGCAGGCCGATCCGTTGAGCTCGACTTCGTGCGCGGCATTGCGATCCTGATGGTGATGGGATTCCATTTCCACACGGTGCATACCGGCTATGCCTTCATTTCGTTCATCGAGTATCCGCTCAAGAGCTTCGGCCGCGAGGGCGTGAACCTGTTTTTCACGTTGAGCGGCTTTCTGGTCGGCGGCTTGTTGCTGCGCCAGTATGCGCACAAGGGGCATATCGATGCACGCCGCTTCATCATGCGGCGGATCTTCAAGATCTGGCCGGCGTATTACGTGCTGATCCTGTTTCATGTGCTGGCCCATCGACACCCGCTCAACACTTTCCTCATACAGAACCTCACGCACCTGCAGAACTACTTCGGCACGTCGATTACGCAGACGTGGAGTCTCGCCGTCGAAGAGCACTTCTATCTGTTTCTGCCCGCGCTGCTGCTGGTGCTCGCGCGTTTGCGCCTGCGCGCCGGCATGATCGTCGTGCTGCTTTCGACGATCTGTCTCATCGTGCTCGTGATGCGCAGTATCGCGGTCTCGCATGGCGATCTCGACGGGACGTTCAACTACACGCAGTACCGCGTGGACAGCCTGTTATATGGCGTGATTCTCGCGACCATCTACTGGATGACGCCCGAGACCTACAAGCGCATCGCGCGCAGCACGGGGTTCTTGCTCGCGGCGGTGGCCGTGCTCGTGGCGTGGCTCGTGTTCGCGACGCCGCACGTGGCGCTCGATCAGAGCATCGGCTATACGATTCAGGCCATCGGTTTTTGCGCGTTCATCGTGTTGATGCTCGAACACTCGGGCGCGGCGCGCACGACGTGGCTCTATCGCGCGGTTGCGTGGCTCGGCGTGTATTCGTACGGGATCTATCTGTGGCACTCGCTCGCGCTCGCGCCGGGCGATTTGCTGATCAACAAGGCGCTCGCGCACGGCCTGCCGCCGCTCGTCGTGTGGGCGATGGCGCTCGTCGCCCAGTTCGCGATCGCGATCATCATCGGCTACGCGACGACGCGTGCGATCGAATACCCGTTCCTGCGGCTGCGCGAGGCGCTCTTCCCGAGCAAGCGCAATGCGTCGATCAGGGGTGCCGAGACGGCAGGCACGGCAACGCCGGCCGCGACTTCCACCGAAGGCAAGCTTTCGCCGCCGCTCGACGTGCAGATACCGCGTCCGTAACGCGTTCAGTACTTTTCACTCAGCGCTAACTCTTCTTCACTAGAGTGGCGCACTCATCCTCATCCCTTCCGCGCGAGGTGTCATCGATTGCGCCGTGAGCTGCCGCCCACGGCGGCAAGGCGCACGCACGCGGGTCAATCGCAGAGAGAACAACAATGTCGTCGATTCCCCTGGAGCACCGCGCTCATTTGAAACTCAAACGTGCCGCCGCCGTCCTGCTGGCCGCCACGGGTGGACTTTTCAGTTCGCTGAGCCACGCGGCGACGGTGTCGGAGGCTGCGTACGGCGTGACCCGCGACGGCCAGTCGATCACGCAATACACGCTGAAGAACGAGCATGGCGTCACGGTAAAAATCATCAACTACGGCGCCATCGTGACGGAAGTCGATGCACCCGATCGACACGGAAAGTTCGCCGATATCGTGCTCGGCTTCGGCTCGCTCAAGGACTACGAAACGTATAACGGCAACATTCACTTCGGCTCGCTGATCGGCCGCTACGCGAACCGCATCGCGGGCGGTCGCTTCGAACTGGACGGCAAGACCTGGCGGCTGCCGGTCAACGCCGGGCCGAACACGCTGCACGGCGGCCCGGACAGCTTCGACAGCAAGGTGTGGAAGTCCCGCACGGTGCAGACCCGCGATGGCGCGGGCGTGGAGTTGACCTACGTGAGCCCCGACGGCGAAAACGGTTTTCCGGGTACGGTCACGACGCACGTCACCTATCTGCTGACCGGCGACGACGCACTGCACATCCAGTACGAGGCCACCACCGACAAGAACACGGTGGTCAACCTGACCAATCACAGCTACTTCAATCTGGCGGGCGAGGGCAGCGGCAGCGTCGAAGGCCAGCAGATCCAGATTGCCGCGACGCGCTATACGCCCACGGACGCCACCTCGATCCCGACCGGCGAACTCGCACCCGTGGCCGGCACGCCGATGGACCTGCGCAACTTGACGCCGATCGGCAAGCATTTGCGCTCGGACTTCCAGCAACTGGTCTGGGCGCACGGCTATGACCAGAACTGGGTGCTCGACAACGGCGGCAAGGGTACGCCGGGCTTCGCCGCGCGTGCATACGATCCGGCCAGCGGCCGCCAGCTCGACGTGTACACGACGCAGCCGGGACTGCAGTTCTACACCGGTAACTTCCTCGATGGCAGCGTGGTTGGCAAGTCAGGCAAGACCTATCGGCAAACGGATGCGTTCGCACTCGAGGCGGAGCATTTCCCCGATTCGCCCAATCAGCCGACGTTCCCGAGCACCGAACTCAAGCCCGGCGAGACGTTGCATCAGGAAACGATCCTGCGTTTCTCGGCGCATTGAGCGACAGGTGGCGCGGGCAGCGGGGGCTTAGTGCAACACTTGCTGGAACGTCTCCTTGAAGCCGCTCAAGGTGTTGCGCGCGAGCAGGCTCGGCGTGGTGTCGGCCCGCGCGGGCATGCCGTCGCGCCATTGCCCGGATAGCTCGCGCAGCGCCCGGGCAATCGTGTCCGGCTTCAGGTCCGCGAGGATCGGCCCGAGCTGGCCCTCTTCGCTGAACCAGCCGATCAGGCCATCGCCGGTCGCGATGACCGGCTTGCCGAAGCGGTAAGCCTGTACCAGCACACCGCTCATGCCGTAGTGGCCGCGATAGCCGAGCCACACGGCATCGCAGGCGGAGAAGAGATCGCGCTCCAGTTCGTTGGAGATGAACGAGTCGAGCACGATCGGCGGCGGCGACATGAACGGCGCACGCGCGCGCACGAAGCGGCGCACGTCGTCGTCCTGCTCGCCCGCGATGATGAGGCACGGTGGCTCGTCCATCCGCCCGAGCCCTTCGATCAACTCGTAAATTCCCTTGCGTTCCGTGATCGAGCCATACACGAGCACATAGCGCGTATCGTCGCGCAAGCCGAGGCGCTGGCGCGCGATCAAAGGGTTTTCGATCGTCACGTCGGGAAACGGATCGGCGAGATAGCGGATCGCGGCGCCGCGTCCGTGCAGCGCGTGATCGCACCAGTCCGGCAGGGTCGGGTCGATCGAGAGCAGCGTTTGCAGGCCCTTGGTGCGCGCGGCGCGGCGAAACAACTGCGCCTTCACCGTGTCGGCGAGCGGGCGGCCTGGCGTGCGCACACCGACCTTGTGATGATGAAACGTCGAGCGCATCGTGATGCCGACCCACGGCGTATGCCCGAACGGCGTGCCGAGCAGGGGCAGCGCATAAAGAAAATAATCGACGTAAGGCACGACCACGAGACGGATGCGCTGCACTTCGCGCAGCAAGCGATACGCGCGATGGAAATATCGATGAAAGCGCACGTAACTGATGCGGCCCGCGCCGTGCTGATGGCGCTCGTCCTCGGCATTGACGAAGGCGATATCGAGGCCGGGGCGCCGCGCAGTGGCGATTTCGCGCGCGAAGCGGTGGTCCTCGTTGGCGACATCGGTGACCACGATGCACGGGTCACCCGCCTCGATGCAAGCCTCGGCGATCCACTGCGCGTAGCGCCAGCGATGGCCGGTGAAGTTGGGCTCGATGATCACGACCGCGCTCGCGTGGGCGGCCGAGGCCACGGCGGGGTCGCGGGTGACGAGCTGCGAGGCACGATCCATGAGGGTGGCGTCGAGAGAGGTTTGCTTCACATTAGCACCTGGGATACGGCAGTGTCGCTATTTTTTAGCCATTTGCGCGCGCGCGGCGCACGAATCTGCGGATGGGCCGAAAGCACCTGGTTCATGGCGTTTATGGACGGTGCGAGTGCGCTACCTTGACGTGCACGCGGCGACTTTTGCGGCGTGCGTTTTGGCGTGCGTGACGGCCTGAGCCTGCAGCGCGGGCAGCGCGGGCAGCGCGGGCACGCGGCGTGCGTCCGGGGAGGGCCTTGAGCCCCAGTGGCGCCGCCCATGATTCCCATCCCACCACGGAGGCGCAGATTGCGCACGATGAGGCTGCCGGCACGGCCGGTCCGAGCGAGCTTTGCGCCGAGCGCGGCGACCTGGGTGGTGCTGCAACAGGTCGTCGTGAGAGGACTCGTCGCGGTCAAGTTCCTCGCCGTGGGCCGCATTCTCGGACCGACCGCGATTGGCTTCGTGAGCGTCGCGCTGCTGGCGGTCGCGATCGCCGAGGCCCTGTCCGACACCGGGCTCTCGCAAGCCGTGATTCAGGGCAGCGCAAGCCCGAGCCGCGATGAACTCGGCGCCGTCTGGACCACGCTCGCGACGCGCGGCGTGCTGGTCGCGCTCGTACTGATCGGCTTCGCGCCGGTGCTCGACAACCAGTTCCATCTCGGCAACGCCTTGCCGCTGCTGCAACTGGCCGCGCTGCTGCCGGTCTTGCGCGGGGTGTCGTCGCCCGCGTATTTCGTCGTGCAGCGCGAGCGGCGCTTCCAGCACATCGCGAAGATCGAAGTGTCGGCGGGCGCGCTCGACTGTTTCATGTCGGTAGGTCTTGCGCTCGCGGGAGCCGGTGCATATGCACTGTTGATCGGCATGGTGTGCGGCGAATCGCTCAAGACCACGCTCACCTGGCTCACCATGACGCCGCGTCCGCCCGTGCGCCTGCGCTGGTCCGGCATCGGTCATTACATTGGCTTTTCGCGCTGGATCTGGGCCGGCAGTGTCGTCAACCTGCTGCTCAACCAGTTCGACAAAGTGGTGGTCGGCAAGCTGCTCGGGCCCGCGCAACTGGGCCAGTACCAGATGTCTTCGCGCCTCGCGCAGATGCTGCTCGCCGATGCCGCCATCGCGCTCTCGCAGTACCTCTTCCCGACCTTCGCAGCACATCACCGCGACGGCGCCGTCTCGGCCGCGCGCATGTTCCGCCGCTATCTCGGCCTGATCGCGGCGGCGCTCGTGGTGGTCGTGATCGTGCTGCGGCTCGTCGCGCATCCGCTCTTCGCGATCGTGCTCGGCCCGGCATGGCTGCCCGCCGTGCCGCTGTTCCAGATCTTCGTGATCAACATGGCGATCGGCGCGCTGATCGCAGTGCTCGTCGCCTATCTGCGCGCGACCGGCGACGCGCGCGCCACCACCCACGCCTCGGTGCTGCAGGTGATCGTGCTGCTCGCGTGCGTGCCGCCCGCGACGCACTACTGGGGTGTCATCGGCATCGCCTGGGCGATGACGCTCGGGCTCGGCTGCGCCGCCACGTGGATGCTCTACCGCGTCATACGGGTGCGATGATGCGCATACTCCACCTCGTGCTCGAACCGCGCCTGTCCGGCGCCGAAGTGTTCGCGAAGGATCTCGCGATCGAGCAGCGGCTCGCGGGCAGCGAGGTGTACATCGTTTCGCTGCTGCCCGAGCACGCCGACTTCGCGCCGCTGCGTGAACTGCTGCAGGAGCACGACGTGCCGTGCCACTTTCCCGAGACGCGTTCTAGCCGGCTCGGCAAGCTGTGGTTCCTCACGAAGGCGATTCGCCGTGCGCGCGCGGATGTCGTGTTCGCGCACGCGACGATTCCCGCGTTCTACGCGCGTGCCTTGCCGATCGGCGTGCCCATCGTGTATGTGATGCACTCGGCCGTGAACGACTTCGAGCGGCCGCTGTTCCGCTGGGTCGAGCGCATTCTCTCGGTGCGCGCGCGCGCCGTCATCGGTGTATCGCCGGCCAACGTCGCCGACTACACGGCCGCCATCCGGCGTCATCCGCACATGTCCGTGATCCCCAACGGCGTCGACACCGAGCGCTTCGCGCAAGGCGACGACGCGAATTGTGCGGGCGAGCGCCAGATCGTCCAGGTCGGCCGCTATACCTCTGTGAAGAACCAGTTGCAGACCGTGCATGCGTTCAATGCGCTCGCCGCGCAAGCGCGCGATGTGCGGCTCGTCCTGCATGGTGTGATCGAGGACGAGGCCTATCACGCGGCCGTGCTCGATCTGGTCGAGAAGCTGGGGTTGGCGGGGCGCGTCGTGGTCGGCGGGCCGCGCTCGGATGTGCGCGAACTGCTGCACGCGTCGAGCGTATTCGCCATGCCGTCGCAGTCGGAAGGTCACAGTATTGCGTTTCTCGAAGCGCTTGCGTCGGGCATCCCGGTCGTCGCGAGCCAGATCACGCCGTTCGCGTTCGCGCGCACATTGCCTGCTGTGCAGCTCGTCGATACGGACGACACACGCATCTATGCCGAGGCCCTGCGGCGGGGCCTCAATCAGCACCGCGTGCAGCGCTCATTGCAAGGCCTGACCTTGCAGGACACCGCACAACGCTACCTGGCCGTGGCGCGCCAGGTCACGTCGCCGAGGGGGATGTTGTCGAGATAATCGAAGCAGTCGACCAGTGAGGAGACAGTGAGAATACTTCAACTTGTATATGCGCCAAGACTGTCGGGGGCGGAGGTCCTGGCGAAGGGTATTGCGATCGACCACCAGCGCAACGGTCATTCGGTGTGCATGACCTCGCTGTTGCCGGAGCAGGAGGATTTCGCCCATATTCGCGCCGAACTCGTCGCGGAGGGCGTGACCTGCCTGTTTCCGGGCCGCCCGCACGGCAAGGTCGGCAAGCTGCTGCATCTGTATCGCGCGATCAGCGAGTTCCGCCCCGACATCATCGTCGCGCATTCCACGCTGCCCGCGATCTACGTGCGCGTGCTGCCGATGCGCACACCGATCATCTGGGTCATGCACTCCGGCGCGAACGACTTCAAGAACCACACCTTGCGACGTGCCGAGCGCCTGCTCTCGCACCGCGCGCGCGCGATCATCGGCGTGTCGCAAAAGAACATCGATGACTACATGCGCGAGATCGGTCGTCATCCGTCGCTCGTCGTCGTACCCAACGGGGTGGATGCATCGCACTTCGCGATCGATGTGTCGCTGGTCGATCCGTGCGCGAACACGAACCACCAGATCGTGCAGATCGGCCGCTATACGCCCGTGAAGAATCAGCTCGACACGATCCGTGCGTTCAACGAAGTGCGCCGCACCGAGCCCGACGCGACGCTGCTGCTATGCGGCGTCGTCGAGGATGTCGCCTATCACACGGCGGTGCGCGAGTTGATCGCCGAGCTGGGGCTGACGGGCTGCGTGACGGTGTCGGGGCCGCGCTCGAACGTGCCGGCGATCCTGCGGGCTTCGGCGGTCTTTGCAATGCCGTCGCGCTTCGAGGCGCAGAGCATCGGCTTTCTCGAAGCGCTGGCGTCGGGCATTCCGGTGGTGGCGAACCGTATCCCGTCGTTCCGTTTCGCGAGCGGCTTCGACGGCGTGAGCCTTGTCGATACAACCGACCCTGAGGCCTTTGGCGGCGCGTTGCTCGACGCGCTCAAGCAGCCGCGCAGCGAGCGGCAACTGACCGGCTATACGCTGCGCGATACGGCCGAGCGTTATTTGATGATGGCGAGGGAGATCGTGGGGACGCAGCATTCGACGGTGCGCTGAGGTGTTGAGGCGCTGAGACGCTGGTGCGCGTCTCGCTCCTCGACTGTGCGATGTCCAGCTCGAGTCAGCCCGTTTTATTCAGTAAAAAAGCGGAAGCGCAAACGCATCATGTTCACGGATTCAAGGAGACGCGACATTGTTTTGTCCGCATCGAACTCGTCGGCTTGCCGGAGTGGCAATGCATACGTAGCCACTATGCGACCCGACTGCGGATGAATGCCAATAACGACCGAATGAGAATTTTGGACGATATTGTGTTCGAGCGCTGCGCGGTAGACTCGCAGTTGATCCGAAGGAGCTGGCAGGCCGATATCGGCATAGAACTGCGCCGCGCAATCTGCTTCCGAAAACCTGACGACGACGGTGCTTTCCTTCGCTTGAAACACGAACTGGCGTGTGGAGCGATCGAATTCGCCGCCATAGGTACGGGTTAGCGTATCCACAACGTCAAGAAATTGATCCGTCGGAACCGTAGTCGTCCGCATGCTTGCATCGACGCCTTGGGGATGCGTGATGGGCAACTTGCCAACATTGCTGGATCGAAGGATTTGAGCGTTTTCCATTTGCGCGGTCCTGTCTGATTGAAATAGTTTGGTGTGTATAAATTCGGCGCCACCCGCAGGATGCCGAATTTCCCAGCCAACGGAGCCCCGACTGTTTTCAGCAATGCATCGAAAGTGTGCTGCTCGATCCAGGCTCGCGAGTGCGAACTCTCATCGCGAACGGCTTGAGACGCGGCCGCTTGCCCGGCAGGCGTGTGAGTCTACAAACAGCCTGGAAGCCATTCAATAAAGAATGCAACCAGGCACTCTCGCGCTGCAAGCGTGGATCGATCTGGAATAGTTACTTCACAGCATGGATGCACCACAAACAATCAAGTTCGAGAAATAAATCCATTATTTCTTGAGAAACATCTCCATTTCAGGCTGGCTGTCATCTGGCACATAATCCAGGCTCTTGACGAACCCGTTATGGGCATAAAACCTCGTTGATTTTTCGGTAAGTGAAATAAGACTGATGTGACTGCATCCTTGATGCGCTGCCTCTGACTTGATAACTTCTAGCGCTTTTTTCCCCGCGCCCCTAACGCCACCGACACCATCCAGATCGAAGTTGTTACGTGGATTGCTGACCAGATTCTTGATGGTTGCCTTTCCTCCATCTTCGATGACGATATGGGCGGAGTCTGGCGTTCATCGAGCGTGCCGAGAACGTCGTGTTGCTCGGCCCATCCGGTGTTGGCAAGACGCACCTCGCTAGTGCACTGGCCTATCGGGCAACGCAGGCCGGTATCAAGACGCGGTTCATCACGGCTGCGGACCTGATGATGCAACTGGCGACGGCGCACCAGCAGAATCGATTGCGGGAGTTCTTTAATCGGGCGGTCATCGGACCGAGGCTGCTCGTCATCGACGAAATCGGCTATCTGCCGTTCGGGCGTGAGGAGGCCAACCTGTTCTTCAATGTCGTTGCCAAACGCTATGAACGAGGCTCCATCGTATTGACGAGCAACCTGCCGTTCACACAGTGGGCCACGGCGTTTGCTGACGACCAGACGCTCACGGCCGCCATGCTCGACCGGCTCTTGCATCACGCCCATATCGTGCAAATCAGTGGCGAGAGCTACCGGCTGAAGGACAAGCGCAAAGCAGGACAAACAGGAACGCGGGCAAGCGCGAAAGCAGCCGCGTGACACAGGACCCGGGTGGGTCAGATTTACTTCGGCGAATCGCCGAAAGGTGGGTCAGTTTCTAATCGGCGTTGACAGCGATCTTGACCAACTCATACTGGTCGCCCGTGCAGTCTTGAAACTCATCCAAGAATACATCGCTGTAGGTCTGGCGGATTGCGCTCCTAGCCATCGCGCAGGTGTTGAGGATTTTGACGGCGAGCGGTACTAGGTCGGCAAACTCGATCTGCTTGCGCTCGACCCGCTTGTCGCCAAGCTTGTAGCCAGGATCGAGGGCGTCCTTGCCGGTGAGTACCGGCCTGAATCGATCAATGATGCGTTTGGCAAAGGCGTGAAACGTGTAGCTGTCGAAACGGGATGCGAGATCCAAGCCACAGCGGCGCACCACACGTTCCTTGAGGTTCTTGCTCGCATCGACCTTGAAGGAGATGGCCAGAATCCGCTTCGGATATGGGCAAGACCCGGTGCGCAGCAAGAAATCAGCTCGCTGTGCCAGCATCTCCGTCTTTCCGGCGCCGGGGCCGGCCGTCAATGCGAGGCAGCGAACTTCCTCCTTGGCGGCACGCAGTGCGTTCGGCTCCAGAGTCAAGCCGTCGGCCGGAGCCCATGCGTTTGCTGGAATCACTCCGGCAGCTCCGCAAGCTTGGCGAGCACTGCATCAGCAAGTCGCCCTAAGGAGGCGGGCAGTGTTGCCAACAACTGGGCGTCGGTCAGCTGCGCCAGAGCATCGATATGAGCTGCTGGTTTGCTTCCCAGTTTGAATCTCTGGTGATAAGTGCCGAACAGCTGAAGCTCACCCCCGTCGTACTGCGCCGGATTGTGATGAGACGGTCCGAGTACTGCGCTGAGGATGGCTGGTGCGGGAGGAAAAGCAACGCCCGGCGCGCCGTACTGGGCAGCGTACGCCGTCAGCATGGCGAAGTCCAGATTCAATGGTGCTGAGAAGAAGACGTCCCGCTGCTCCAAGAGATTTAGGTAATGCGGATAGCTTCGTACCAGTTCCTTGTCGTCGTTCCAGGATGGAATTCCGTGACCCGCTGGCAGGACTTTCCCGGGAGCGAAGATATTCAACTGGTCGTTGACATACTTGATGCGGCCCCAGCCGCCCCCGTGTCTGGCGACGTCCAAGTCGAGCAGAGTGATGTATGGGATCTGCAACGCTGACAGCAAGCGCCAAAAGTGATTGACGTGTCTTCCGCCGAGCGGAGCAATCGTGACCGCCGACTCATCGACTGGCGCCCCCTTCGCTTTGAGCACTCGCGGCAGCACCACTTCCTCGCTGTCGCCTTCACCCAGCACAACCAGGCGGGAAAAGTAAATCTCCGGGAAGGCCTGTACAGCCTCACGGACGAACTTGTGCGCTTCGTCAGCTTTAGCTGGCATCTGAATGCATGTAACCTGGGACACCCGTTCCGCGGACAGACGAAGGTACCGGATCTGTTCGGGCTCGACGCGTCGGAGCATCGACGGCGCATGCGTGGCGATCAGCGCCTGAGCATCAGGATTGCACGCCATCATGGTCAGCGCATTCACGATCCGCCCCAGATAATGGGCAGAAAGGCTATTTTCGGGCTCCTCCGCACTCACAATCGTGAACACCGGCGGCCGTAGCTTCACCGGATCAAAGGACTTCTCCTTGCCGGCGAGGACGGCTTGCCCGATGGCCTGAGAGCACAGCACCAGGGATAGATAGAGGATTGACTTCTGTCCGTCACTTAGGCGAGAGAAGTCTACGAGGTTCGCATCGTGGCCTGGAGAAAACGAAACGGAGAGATGTCGAAGCAATGCCTCGATATTTGACGCTACGAACGTGATTTTCGGATCGGAGAAGAAACTGCCCTTGTGCAGTCCGCTCCACACCTTATGCAGAGACTGGCTGAACGAGTCTACTGAGGCGTTGGTGGCCAGGCTCTCGCTGATCTGGTCTGTCAGGCCCTTGATCGTCTTGCGTTCCGCGTCCCAATTTACGGCCCTCAAGAGACGACCGAGGAGCGCGTGGGCGCCATAGGTTATATGATCCGCCGGATCGCGCCGTGCAGGAAGATAGTGGACCTGGATATGGCTTCGCTCAGTCCGCGGGACCACCGCAGTGCTCAGGGGCTGTCCATTAGCGTCCACGTCAAGTACGTAAACCAGTGACTCCTCGATATCGCCATCGAACCCCAACGTGGCGCTGAGCCGGAACCGAACCCGCGGAATGCCTCCGGGTTCATCGAGGCGCATGTGGCCGAAATGGGGGGCGACGGCCACGCCAGCGTCTGCCCCTAGGAGTTCTGGAAAATTAAAGTCAAGCTCAATCCATAGCTGCCGCTCGTCTGGCTCGTCTTCCTCGTCAGCGGGAACATGGAAGTCGGCTCTTTGGACACGCCGCAGGGCCGGGTCGACCGAGAAGACGCGACAAAGCGCGATGAGCGCGGCCGTCTTTCCGGATCCGTTTGGACCGATTAGGTAGGTGACGTTGTCAAGGTCGATCTCGGTGGGCACATCTCCAAATGACTGGAAGTTGTGGAGACGAATGGTTTGAAGTTTCATACGGGTTCTCGTTGGTCCAAGCGCGAGAATTCCCAGCTAGGATCTCCTACCATTCCTACGCCGCTGGGGTTACATTGTTCTGCAATAGATTGCGGCTGCCTCGCCTACACCAGCCGCAATTTCGGCGGAACTCTCGCCGCAGAACCCATATCAGCAGCTCCTGAAACCACGGACAGATTCGTCAGATGGAAGGTCAGCGCATTGATTTCATCCACGCTGAGACTAAGGCTCTCAGCGATTTCACGGCGCCCCTGCTTTCGGCTATGCAGAATGTCGAGCACCTTCGTGAGGAGCTGAGAGGTTTCTCTCTCCATCGGCTCTGGCTCGTTCGTGCGATAGCCGCTCTTGGCAATCTCAATGCACAGGCTTCGATAATTCCACTCACTGACTAGCCCAAGCGAGTTGAATCGAAAGGCCAGCGCGGCCAGCGACACCCCCCAATAGTGTTTCAGCTTCATCAGGTACTTAATGGTGTAGGCGGGAGGCTGGTTGGTCTCCACGCTTTCCTTCGGCATGAGAAAAGCGGAGGCAAATGCATCGGCCTGACGCTCCATCTCTGGCCCATGGGACTGACCATGCTGCATGGTGTAGATGTCCCGCACCAGATGGCCAAGCTCGTGAGCAGCATCGAAGCGGCTGCGCTCGGCAGACTTGATGGTATTAAGGAAGACGAAAGGCTTACCTTCGTACCAAGTGCAGAAAGCGTCCACCTCACGGGTTTCCTCGGTAAGAGAAAACACGCGGATCCCTTTGGACTCCAGCAGATGGACCATGTTGGGAATGGGTGCATTTCCTAGGCCCCATACTCTTCGCAGGGTAGCGGCCGCTTCCTCAGGGCTCAGATCACACAAGTCCGGCAGGTCCGCTTGAGGCAAGCTGAAGCGGTCTTCAATCCACTGGTTAACTTTGAAGGCAATGGCGCCAGCCGCGAACGCGCACGCCTTCATGCCGTCCGTCATTTTCGAGAACTTGCGAAAACTCGCCGCATGCTCTTTGATCTCCGGCATGTCTTCGTCGATGAAAAAAAACTGCTGGGGGAATTTCAGCAGTTTTGCGATACGGCCCACGAGTTCCAAGTCGGGAGCAGATGCGCCAGTCTCATAGTTCTGCAGACTACGACTGGTGACACCCAAGTCCTTGGCTAACTGCGCCTTAGTCAAGCGCCTTCTCACCCTGGCAAATGTGATTTGTTTGGGGTTGATTTCGGACATGGCTAACTAGTCAAAACGTACCTGTCTTGGGCTCGACTTCCACCGTGGCGGGCGCGTTAGGCACGTCCTTGCGAATGGTGAAGTCGGCCGGATTGTTGGGGATGCTGCCCAGGATCACGCGAACACCCCACTCAGTGATTTTCTTGTTGTTGAAGCCGGTCGGCAAAGACAGCTCGAAACGGACCTCTTTTAACACCTTGTCGTAGTGGTACAGCAGAGCCCAGACTTGAGTTTCTTTCTGCTTTTCTTTTGCAAGCATGAACGAGTCACGGTTGAAAAGCTCCAACTGGCTGTTCTGCTGGACGAAGCCCTCCGCCACGGCCCCCTTCTCGGCTTGGTTCGTGGGATCCTCAAAGCCATTCTTTCCCGTTTCGCCGTTACCGGTCATCACCACGATGGAGATGGAACGATCGGGCGAACTGATGAAGGGACAGTTCTGCTGCTCGTGGATATGCCACTGGCGCGCCGCAAGCAAAGTGCGGATATCTTCGACGGTTTTCAGCCACTGCTGCACGCCTGCTGCCGTCGGAGCCGATGCGCGCGTGACCTCGTTGCGCCCTCCCAGACCACCCCGGACAGCATCCTTGAAGATAGTGGCGTTCAAGTCAGGGTGCAATGCCTGCAGCCGTGCTTCCACCAGCGTCGGATCATCGACAATCGTGGCACGGCGAACAAAGGCGTTGGCGGCTGTCAGGTCGAAGTTGCGCATGGAAGTTCCTTTCGCGTTTCCGGAAAGTGTACCTCAAATTGAGGTTTATAAAGCGGAAAATTATGTGACATACCGCGTCTCCCGGATTCATCGGAGTTGCCCCCTATCAGCCCCGGACGCTAGCCGAGGAACCGCAGAGCCATCCCGATTCCGGAGGATTTGCTGCTTTTCAACGGTGGAGTCACTCTGCCGTGAGTCCGCGAATGACGGGTGCCACCCCGGAAGCGATCAGCCGGGAAAATGCATCGAACGGCTGCTTCGGCCGACAACTGCGCGTTGAGCAAGGGCGGGTTTCGGAATGGACCGGCCGTTCGAACGACCACCGCATGGCTTCGTCGAACGTCTTAAACTGGCCGAACTGCGCCCCACGTTTGGACCACGCGATCGTAGACCGCGTGCATCGTACGCAAGGGGCGCTTGCCGACCCTGACCGGACCCTCAGCCGAAACCCGACGTTCGGCATGTTAAGGTTCCTCACCACTTGCTCACCCCCAAACACTTGAGGCGTTCCATACGCGTGGCTAAATCTGGCATCTTTGCTGCTGCGACGGCTTTTACGGACTGGGCACGTCCGTGGACATTTTTTGACACGGTGATGGCGAACCCGGCACTTACGGCAGCCGATCGCGCCGACATTGAAAAAATCTGGCTAGAGGTGAGCGGATCCAGTCACTGGCAACGTACGGATCTTAGTCAAGGCTGCGCAACCGCCGATCATGCGCTCACCGTTGCCTTTCCCTGGCTACCTGATCAGGTCCGTGCACAGTTTGTGCGCGCCGCTGCTTACCAGTGGAGATGATGTTCACTCATCGAAATTGTCAGCGAACCAGTACGTGACGGCGCCCGACCGCTTCTGGCCGTACGCAGAAGCTCAACTTCGCCGATTCCGCAGTGTAGCCTCCAGCTGAGAGTCATTCTTGCGTCCACGCAAGAAGCGACGACACGCCGCAGCCGCTACCACGGCTACTATCGGCGCAATAACCCACTTGTTCACATGAAGCGCGGCGCTGAGGGCTACCCCGATGCCGATGAAGATTGGAATCGAAAAGAGCGCGTCAGAAACGGTTGGATCGGTCGAAATAAACTCGCCGGACACGGGATCGATCCATGCAACCAGGGTGCTTTTATCGGAACTGGTGAACGCGCCAACTGTGCCTTTTCCCGAACGGGGTTTAACAACACCACGCACATCCAGCGTATAGACGGTGGCGCCATCGACATGCAAGCTTAACGTGGTGTAGCCGCGCATTCTCTGGCAATAGTAAACGTCGAGATCATTAATCGGCATAATCGTCAGGCTCTTCGCTTCTAACACTGCGGCTTTCCCGGAAGACGTTGGGCACCCCGTGCGTATGCGAACATAGGGCGATCACACCAGATCTACGGCAATTACTGGGTCTGGAACTTGAGAGGTCAATCGGACGGCCGCTTTCGGATTGCATTAGCCGTTCGAATGTCGGGCCAGTGCTTAGCGCGACTGTCGCATGATGGCCGACCACCGCCCTCCACACGCAACCTCCCCAAAGCCCGCATTTATTCACAGCATCAAGAAAACCGAAACAACCCTCACTGCGGCGCCTGCACGCCGCCACCATGCCGCGCGGGCACGCCATATCCGACCTGCATGATGTTCCCGTCCGGACCGATGGCCGGTGGGATGGCGAGGCGATTGGTGGCGGGGGCGTCATCGTTGGGCGTGCCCTGGGGCAGGCCCGGCGTCGAAGCCGGCGCGCGCATGGCGGGCTCGGCGACCTTGCGCGGCGCGAGGCGCGCGTCGTTCGAGGCGAGCTTGCGCTTGGCCAGGTGGTGAACGTGCGGTTTCGCGGCGTGCAGCGGCGAGTGCGCATCGGACTGGCGCGCTTCCGGCGGATTCCAGATCTCGACGTAGTGATCCCCGGCGAGCGCGGGGGAGGCGAGGACGCACAGCAGGGTCCCCGTCATGATGAATCGCACGTCGTCTTCTCCGGTTGATGAACGTACCCGCGAACGCTGCGCGACGGGCGGCGGGAGGATACACCGGTTCCCTGCGGGAACCGTCAAAGCCCCTGCAAGCGTGCGTTTCACGCGTTGCGTGCTCCGCGCACTGTACATTCATACAGGCGTCTATGCAAACGTTTGACGGCGGCTGTGTGGAGGCGCAGCAACGGCCGCGTGAACGTGCGGTTGGCCTGCCTTTACGCCGGCATCGGCCCGCTGCCGTGCGCGCCGAGCCAGCGCGCATAACTGGCGGGCGAGAACGCGAGCGTGAGCGCGATCATCGCGGAGATCGTGAGCGCGAGCAGCATCCAGGCGGCCGTGAAGGTGCCCGTGACGTCGCGCACGATGCCCGCGACCACGGGCGCCGCCGCCGCGATCACGAAGCCGACGCCCTGCACGAACGCGACGAGGCGCGCGGCGATCCGGTGATCGCTGCAATGATCGAGCGCGGTGACGAGCGTAACCGAGAACGTGCCGCCGAGTCCGGCGCCGGCCGCCGCGACCCACAGGAGCGGCGCGGCGTCCGGCGCGATGGCGAGCCCGAGAACGCCCGCCAGCTGCGCCGCGAGGCCGAGCAGGAGCCACGGCCGGCGATCGGTGAAGCGCGCGGCCGCCAGCGGCAGCAAGAGCGCCGACACCGCCTGGAAGACCGTCATCGCGGCAAGCAGCGAGCCGCTGGCGGCGACGCTTGCGCCGCGCTGCTGGTAGTAAGCCGGCAGCCACGCGACGAGGCTCGTGTAGCCGCCGTTGACGAGGCCGAAATGCAGGCCCAGCGCCCACGCGCGCCGTTTGCGCCAGAGCGGCACGTGGGTGTGCTCAGTGGTGTACGCAGCGTTGGTTGTTGCACCGGTGGCGCCGCGCCAGTTGAGCGCGCTCCAAACCGCGAGCGCCGCGAGTGCGGGCAGTGCCCACACGGCGAGCCCGACGCGCCACGATGCGACCGCCTCGGCGACCCACGGCGTAAGCTTCGCCCCGAAGCCGCCGCCGCCCATGATCGACGCCGAGAAGAGCCCCATCGCGAGCGGCACGCGGTGCGCGAAGCGCTGTTTGAGCACGGCGGGCAGCAGTGCCTGTACGAGCGCGACGCCCGCGCCCGCTACCGCCGCCGTCGCGAGCAGGGCGCTGCCGCTGTGGGCGAGCGCGCGTGCGCCGCAGGCCGCTGCGATGGCGACGAGACCGAGCGCCACGCCGCGTGTCTCGCCGAGCCGCCGCGCGAGCGTGGCGGCGCCGAACGCACCGAGCCCCATCGCGACGACCGGCAGGCTGGTGAGCAGCGAGGCGCCGTAAAAGCTCAGGCCGGTGGCGGCGCGGATCGTCGACATGAGCGGACTGATCGAGGTGAGCAGCGGCCGCAGATTGAGGCCGATCGCCACGATCGCGGCGTACCACGCGAACGCGGCGGCCGGCGAGGTCGAACGGGAACTAGTGAGCGTCGGGGGCGTTTGCACGGATGGGATCTGCCTGCAATGCATCAATATGGTTGACCATGATATCGTAGAATGGTTAACCATTTTTCTTATCTCCGGCATCACACCCGTGTGCGCGGCGCGTGCCGCTACAATGCCGGCTGACCCTGTCCACGACCACGCTTTTCGCCGACCGTATGCCCGAGCGTTCCCCGCCGCCTGCCGTTCCTGTTGACTCCCCGGATGCCGACGCCGGCATCGAGTCGCGCATCTATGCGTCGATCACGTCCGCGCTGCTGCAGGGCAAGCTCGCGCCGGGTCAGCAACTGGTCGAGCGCGAACTCGCGGCGGCGTTCGGCTGCACGCGCGGCGCGTTGCGCAAGGTGCTGGCGCGGCTTGGCTTCGAAGGCAAGCTCGTGCTCGAACCGAATCGCGGTGCGTTCGTGCCGTCGCCCTCGGAGGACGATATTCGCGAGGTGTATCGCGCGCGGCAGATCGTGGAGGCAGGCGTGGTGGTCGCGCTATGCGGCGCGCTCGATGCCGCCGCGCGGCGCCGGCTCGCTGCGCACGTGCGCAGCGAGAAAAAAGCCGTACGTGAAGGCCACGTCGATGAGGCGGTGCGGCTCGCCGGCCAGTTTCATGTGCTGCTGACCGAACTGGCGGGCGGGGCGCAGCTGCACGACATGGTCGCGCAGCTGGTCGCGAAGACGGAGCTGTACAAGGCGCTGTTCGATCCGTCGAAGGGCTCGGCCTGCGCACCCGACGAGCACACGCAGATCATCGAGGCACTCGAGGCGGGCAAGCTCGACACGGCGCTCGCGGCGATGCGCGAGCATCTCGCCGAACTCGAGGCGCGCGTGCTCGAACAAGTGCGTCTGCGCGCGGGGCACGACCTCAAGGCCGTGTTCGCGCGTTAGCGTCCCGTGGTGTGCGGCTCGGCGCGTCTGGCAAGCTCGCGCGTGGCGGCGAGTGGAATGCGTGCATCGTCCCACGTCGCGAGCCATTCGATTTCTTTCGACGCGAATACCTGGCCGTGATTGCGCAGCGCATATTGCAGCGAATCGATGATGTGATTGCGGATGATCTCCGGCGTGCGCTGGTCGTCGAGGACGGTGCGCAGTGCTTCGAGCGTGGCCATCGGCGGTACTCCGGCAGGGCGATGAGCGGGTTATCTCACGACAAAATTCGCGTTGCGAGCTTGCCGCACGCGGCCGAGCGTCCTTTATTGCGCGCGCGGCGGCTTGCTACACTAAGGTTCTGGCGCATGGCGCGCTTCAGGGAGAACATGATGGTGCGATATCGGCACTACAAAGGCGGCATCTATGAACTGGTCTGCGAGGCGACCCTCGAAGCGGACCCTTCGGTGACGATGATCGTCTACCGTGCGGCCAATGGGACGATCTGGACGCGACCGGCTTCGGTGTTCTACGAGCTGGTCGAGTTCGAAGGCGCGCTCGTGCCGCGTTTCGCTCCCGTCAATTGATGCGGTCCATTAACCAGAGAGAAATCCGAAAACATGCGTCTGTTGCTTGCCATCCTCTTGCCCTGGTTTCAGTTCTTCACGATCGGCCGGCCCTTTGCAGGGATCATTTGCCTGATCCTGCAGATCACGGTGATCGGCTGGATTCCGGCGGCCATCTGGTCCGTGTACGCACTCAGCCAGTATCACACCGATCGCAAGATCGAAGCCGCGCTCGGTAACCGGCGCTAGCCGCTCGCCTCACAAGTCCTCGGCATCCGGGACCTCGATCACGAGGTCCGTTTCCGCCACCGCGACACAGGGCAGGATGTAGCCCTCGGCCTTCTCTTCACGGCTCAGCCCGGGCCACTCGATCGTATGATGCGCTCGGCCGCTCACGACGCGGCACAGGCATGTCCGGCACGTGCCGTTGTGGCACAGGCGGGGCAGCCGCACGCGCGCGAACGCGGCGGCTTCGAGCAGCGTCAGTTCGGCGGGCGCTTCGAACGTGCGGCCGAGCGGTTCGACGCGGACGATGGGTGTCGGCGTGATGGTTGTATTCGAGTCGCGGATCGATGCCATGAAGCAGCTTGAAAGGCAGAAGCAATGAGCGATGCGCCAGCTTAACCTGGTGCGCGTGCCTCGCGTGCCGCCGCGCTCGCCGCCTCGCTCGCCGCCGCGCTTGCTTTCGTGCGCCGAGGTGCCATGATGTTCTACAGGGGACGCGCGTCGCCGCGTCCTGGCGATGGCCGCCCGACCGTCGCCGGCTCCGTTCAGGAGATCATCATGGTGCAGGGCGAATTGAGAATCGTCGTGGCGACCATCGCCACGTTCGTCGCGCTGTTCGGCGTGGCCATCGCACTTCACGGCTTGCTGTTCGACGAGAACGACTTCGTCGATTACGGCACGATCGCCACCGTCTTCGGCATTCTGTTGTGCGCGCTTTCCTTGAATCTGTATCCACACGATCTGCAGTCGGGCGACGTCGAGCATCGCAAGCCGTGAAACGCATGCTGCGCTGCGGGGTGAGAACGGCGTGTCGCGCGAGCGCGAATGGGGGCGGGAAAACCCCGCCACGCGTGTGACAACGCAAAACTTGCAGCGCGCCGCAAGTCGTCTAAAGTGAATCAAATCAACTGTCGGAAACGCTTTCAGGTGACCGGCGGCTGAGTCACAAGCCCGCGCCCATGAGCTGGAGGAGGGGCAGAGTCAGGAACGTCAGGCGTGGCCCGTTATCCGTCAACCGAAGGCGAACCCCATGCAGATCATTTTCCCGAAAGAAGCCCCCGAATATTCAGGGCGCGAGCTGACGCTGGCGTTTCCGGCAGTGGTCGATGGCGAGCGGCTCGAATGTACGATCACGGCGGCTGCGCTGGAGGATCATTTTGGGGCGGCCTCGCCGCGTTGCGAAGACATGCTTGGCGCGTTCGATGCCCATCGTGAGCGCATCGAAGCGGTCGCGCGACGGCTCCTGTCCGAGACGCGTCTGCAATGCGTCGTGCTGCGCAGCGGCTACGTCCGCTTTGTTCACGCGCATACAGCCTGACTACCCGAGAAGCCTGAACGCCGCCGGGCAAGTGCCCGCGACGGCGCATGGCCTGATTTGCGTTCCCGCTCGAGGGCCGCTGCCGGATATTGCACGGCACTGCGGCCCGGTATCGCTTGCGCGCTAGATCATGCGCCGCAGCGTGTTGTCGCGCAGCACCACATGGTGGCCTATTGCCGCCAGCGCGTGCACGCCGATCACCCAATAGAACAGGTTCCCGATCAGCACGTGCGCATCCTTGAGGACCGTGCGCGCGAGCGGGTCCGCGCCCGCCAGCGTGATGCTCAAGTTGATGCCCGCGAGCGTGACCGGGTGCCCGCCCGTGTTGATCATCAGGATGCCGATGAGCGGTTGCGCGAAGATGAACAGATAGAGCGCGAGATGCACGCTGCGCGAGAGAAACATCAGGAGCCGGTTGGTCTCGATGTCGGCGGGTGCGCCGTGCCACAGACGCCAGCCGAGCCGCAGTATCGCGAGTAACAGCACGAGTGTGCCGGCCCAGAAATGCACGTTGCTCCAGAAGACACGGCTTTCGCTGCCCTTCGGTCCGCGTATTTCGATCGCGAGGTAGGCCAGCGCCACGAGTATGGCGATGACCCAGTGAAAGTAGATGGCCGGTTTCGAGTAACGGTCTGCGGAAGGATGCAAGGGGGACTCCTGTGTGTTGCGCACGCCACGCGTTCGGTCAGCATGATAGAGATTAGCGCGGAGCGCGCAAATGCTCGCTGCAACGTGACTTGATTTGACTACGCGGGGAGCGTGGCCCGATGCGCGCTCGCGCATCGCACAGGAGGAAGGCGCGCAACCGGTGAGCCGGTTGCGCGAGGCGCGCTTAGTCGGCGCCGAGATAGAAGAAGCGGAACAGGAACACGGCCGCAATGATCCACACGATCGGCTTGACGACGCGCGCGCGGCCGGTCAGCAGCTTGAGGCCCGCATACGAGATGAAGCCGAATGCCACGCCGTTCGCGATCGAGTACGTGAACGGCATCGCGAGCGCGGTGAGCGCGGCCGGCACGACTTCGGTGGCGTCGTCCCACGGCAGGTCGGCGATCTCGCGCAGCATCAGGCACGAGACGTACAGCAGCGCGGGCGCGGTTGCATAGCCGGGCACGACACCGGCGAGCGGCGCGACGAACAGGCACGCGAGGAACAGCACGGCGACGGTGACGGCGGTGAAGCCGGTGCGTCCGCCTGCCTGCACGCCCGAGGCGCTTTCGATGTACGCGGTCGTCGACGACGTGCCGAGCACCGAGCCCGCGAGGATCGCGGTGCTGTCCGCGAGCAGCGCGCGGTTCAGGCGGTGCATCTTGCCGTGCACGAGCAGGCCGGCGCGGTTGGCCACGCCCATCAGCGTGCCGGTTGCGTCGAACAGTTCGACGAGGAAGAACACGAGAATCACGTTGAGCACGCCGGTCGAGAGCGCGCCCTTGATGTCGAGCTGGCCGAAGGTCGGCGCAATCGACGGCGGTGCCGAGAAGATGCCGTGGAACTCGTTGCCGCCGAAGAAGAACGACAGCACCGTCACGGCGACGATGCCGATCAGGATCGCGCCGCGCACGCGCAGCACGTCGAGCGTGACGATCGCGAAGAAGCCGATGATGGCGAGCACCGTGTGCGCGTCGTGCAGGTTGCCGAGCGTGACGAGCGTGGCCGGGTTGCCCGTGATCACGCCAGCGGTCTTGAGCGAGATGATCGCGAGAAAGAGCCCGATGCCCGCCGTGATTGCGACGCGGATCGAATGCGGGATGCCGTTGATGATCGCTTCGCGCACGCGCAGGAGCGTGACGATCAGGAACAGGCAGCCGGAGATGAACACGGCGCCGAGCGCCGCTTGCCACGTGAAGCCCATGCCCTTGACGACTGCATAGGCGAAGTACGCGTTCAGGCCCATGCCGGGTGCGAGCGCGATCGGATAGTTCGCGTAGAGGCCCATGACGAGCGAGGCCAGCGCTGCCACGAGGCAGGTCGCGACGAACACCGCTTCCTTCGGCATGCCGGCGTCGCCGAGGATCGCCGGATTGACGAAGATGATGTAAGCCATCGTCAGGAAGGTGGTGAGGCCGGCTAGCAGTTCGGTGCGCAGGGTTGTGCCTGCCTCGTCGAAGCCGAAATAGCGTTTGATCGCGTCCATGGAATGAGGGCCCTTGTCCGAGGTGCGTTAATTATTGGTGGTATGGATGAAACGTCTCCGCCCGGCGGACGTCGCCGGATCGCACGGTTACGGGCGGGATTGTAATAAAGGTCTTAACTTGCTGCCGAACAGATTTGCTCGGCGTGGAGTGGGTGCAACAGGGGACAGGGGGAAATGCAGCACATTGGCGGCTGTTTTCGAATGTTTTAGATGCGCCGACGATCGCGCGGCATCGCCGTCAACGGATGCGGGGCACAGCTTTCACCGGGCCCGCAGCGCGACTGCGGGTCGAGGGCGTCGCCGGTCTTGCGCGCGTCCTGTCGTGCTGCACAGTGGCGGTCCGGCAGAAGCCGTGGGTTCAACGGTGCGCCGGCCGCCTCGGGCGGCGCGGCGCGAATGCGGTACTGCAGCGATGCTGGCCAATCACCCGCTTACATCGCCGGCATGCCGCCTGCCGCGCGAGCGGCACGGCGCTGGGCCACGATCGCCCCGGCACGCTGCGCGTTTTCCGGGTAGTCGATCCAGTCGAGCGGGTCGTAACCGGCCTGGCGCCACTCGATCAGATCGGCCCTGACCTCGGCGCGCGTCTTCGGCGTCGACGGGTCATAAGGCTGCGCTCCGGCCGATGCCGATGCCACCGCGCATGCTGCCACGAGCATGCCAAGCACGAGACGAGGGATCTGGTTCATCTTGGTTGCCTTTCATATTAGGGATTACCCTGAAAAGTATAGGGCGGAATCTGTAATCTGAAAGGAGACATTGCGGTATTTCAGTGTTGCACCGGCAACAACAAAAACGCCTCAGATCGAGCCCTGATTCGCTTGCGCGGCGGCGCGCGCCGTGCGCGCTTGCAGCGCCTCCAGGAACTCCATCGGCAGCGGGAAGACGATGGTCGAGTTCTTGTCGGCGGCGATCGTCGTGAGCGTCTGCAGATAGCGCAGCTGCATCGCCTGCGGTTGCTGCGCGAGCATGCGGGCCGCCTGCAACAGCTTCTCCGACGCCTGCAATTCGCCCTCCGCGTGGATCACCTTCGCGCGACGCTCGCGTTCGGCCTCGGCCTGGCGCGCGATTGCGCGGATCATCGTCTCGTTGATGTCGACATGCTTGATCTCGACGTTCGAGACCTTGATGCCCCATGTGTCGGTTTGCGCATCGAGCACCTTCTGGATGTCCGCGTTCAACTGCTCGCGCTCGGCCAGCAGTTCGTCGAGTTCGTGCTTGCCGAGCACCGCGCGCAGCGTGGTCTGGGAGAGCTGACTGGTGGCCTCGAAATAGCGCGCCACCTGGATCACCGCGCGCTCCGGATCGACGACGCGGAAATACACCACCGCGTTGACCTTCACCGACACGTTGTCGCGCGTGATGACGTCCTGCGGCGGCACATCGAAGACGATCGTGCGCAGGTCGATACGCACGACCTGCTGGACGGCCGGGATGATCAGCACGAGGCCGGGCCCCTTGACCTTCCAGAAGCGCCCGAGCATGAAGACGACGCCGCGCTCGTACTCGCGAAAGACGCGCACGGAGGCGACGACGAACACGATCACGAGTACGAGCAGGATGCTGCCAAAGCCGAAGCTGAAGCCAATCATGTTGGTTCTCCTTGTTGGGTTGGCGCAGGGCGTCCCGTCGCCGCGGCGCTCCCCGCGAGTGGCGCGACCGAGAGCAGCAGTCCGTGGCGCGCGCTCACCCGCACCTGCGCGCCGGGTTCGAGCGGCACATCGCTTTGCGCGCGCCAGCGTTCGCCGTGCACTTGCGCCCAGCCCTGGGCCTGGCCCTGGCCTTGCCCTTGGCCCGCGACGTCACTGCGCGCGAGGCCGCCTTCGAGCACGACACCCACGCTGCCGAGCATTGCCTCGCTACCCGTCACGACGGGCCGCCTGCGCGCGCGCAACGCGACACTCGATACGCCGAACACGAACAGCGCGCTGAACACCGCGAGCGCCGCGATGAGCGACAGTGGAATGCCGTAGCCGGGCGCTTCGGTATCGATCAGCATCAGCGCGCCGACGGCAAACGCGACGAGGCCGCCGAAGCCCAGCACGCCGAAGGTCGGCAGAAACGCCTCGGCGATCAGGAACGCGATGCCGAGCAGTACGAGCGACAAGCCGACGTAGTTGACCGGCAACAGCTGCATCGCGAAGAGGCCGACCAGCAGGCTGATCGCGCCGGCCACGCCGGGCAGCACGAAGCCGGGATTGGCGAACTCGAAGAAGAGCCCGTACATGCCGATCATCAGCAGGATCAGCGCGACGTTCGGGTCGGTGACCACGGCCAGAAAATGGCTGCGCCAGTCGGGCTGCAACGTGACGATCGGCGCGCCCGCCGTGGCGAGCGTGTGCGGGCCGTCGGCGGTCGTGGTGGTGCGGCCGTCGAGCTTGCGCAGCAGGTCGGGCACATCGTAGGCGATCACCTCGACGACTTTCTGCGCGAGCGCCTCGCTTGCCGACAGGCTCACGGCCTCGCGCACCGCCCGCTCGCCCCAGTCCGCGTTGCGTGCACGCAGCTGCGCGAGACCGCGCATGTAGGCGGCGGAATCGTGCATTTGCTTGCGCGCTTCGACGCTTCGGTCATCGTTGCCCGAGATTGCCGTGGGGGCACTCGCGGGCAGTGGCGAGGGTGTTGGCGCGGCGCCGCCTCCGCCTCCACCGAGGCCGATCTGCACCGGCGATGCCGCGCCGAGGTTCGTGCCCGGCGCCATCGCCGCGAAGTGCGCGGCGTAGACGATGTAGGTGCCCGCGCTCGCCGCGCGTGCGCCGCCCGGCGCGACGAACGCGGCCACCGGCACCGGCGAGGCGAGGATCGCCTGGATGATCTGCCGCATCGACGTGTCGAGGCCGCCCGGCGTGTCGAGCTGGATCACGGCGAGCTGGGCGTGATCCTTGGCGGCGCGCGCTAGGCCGCGCACGATGAAATCGGCGCTCGCGGGGTCGATCGCGCCCGCCACCGGAATCACGACGACACTGGCGGGTGGGCTTGCGGCGCTGGCCCGCGGGGTGATCGAGAGGAGCGCGCCTAGCGCGGCGGCGGCTGCGATCAGGCAGGTGGCGCGACGCGGCCTCGACAGGCCCGGTCGCTGCGTGCGTAGCGATCTTGTGGCACGGCGCGAAACAAAAGCCCATAGCGCGGCGGCAGCGGCAGCGAACAGGCAGGCGGCGCGACGCGGCTCCCACGATCGCTGGCTGCGCAACGGTACGGCGGAACGGCGCGAGATCCGCGCGGGCATGGTCATGGCAGGCGGCCGGCGGGCGTTGTTGGCGGCGCCGGCACGGAACAAGCGGACAGGGCGGGGCGGTGCGCTGCGTTGCATGCAGGCTCTGCCCCTCGATTACTTGAAGCTTAGTCCGCTTCGACCAGCTTCGCTTTGGTTGCGCTGCAACGCGGCGCTAGCGTGCGCTGGTTTTTTCAGCCCGTTGCGCGTGCAGGAGCCGATAGTCGTTGGGCCGCATCCCGGTCCATTTGCGAAACGCCCGATGAAACGCGCTGGGCTCGGCGAAGCCGACGGCGGCGGCGATATCGGCGACGGTGTCGTCCGTGTCTTCGAGTGCGCTCGTCGCCAGTTCGCGCCGCAGCGCGTCCTTGATCGATTGATAGGTATGGCCTTCGTGCTTCAGATGACGCCGCAGCGTCGCCTCGGCCACGTGCAGGCGTTGCGCCATGTCGTGCGCGCCGGGCCACGCGCTCGCGTGCTGCGCGCGCAGCACGCGGCGCACGCGCGCGGCGAGCGAGCCCGGATTGCGGTACTTGACGACGAAGTTGCCAGGCGCGCTGCGCAGATAGTTGCGCGCGGTTGCGGGCGTCTGGATCACGGGCAGGTCGAGGAACGCGGGCGCGAGATCGATGTGCGTCTGCGCTTCGCCGAAGCGCATGTCGTCGCAGAACATCAGCCGGTACTCGGACGCGGCCAATGGCGTGGAGCAGCGAAAACGCGTGGCCACAAGCGGAATGCGCCGCCCGACCAGCCAGCACATGAGGCCATAGACGAGGATGAACCAGGTCGCATAGGCGAACATCGTCGGTACCGGCGTGCCGTCGCGATGGACGAGCGTGATGCGCACGCGCTCCGTGTCGATGTCGATATGACCCGCGAGGTCGTCGAGCACGAGGCGCATGAAATCGACCGCGCGCGTGAGGGCGTGCTTGCCGGTGGGCGCACCGAGGCACGAACGCGTCATCGCGACGAAGCTGCCGCATTTCATCCGGTGCGAGTCCTGGCCGAAGAATTCATCGTCGAGCGCGTACGCGATGGTGGTCCACAACTGCCCGTATTGCGCCGACGAAACGCGTGCACGCGCCGAGCCAAGCGCCGTCGGCGCAATGCCCGCCGCTTCGATGAGCGGCCCGCTTTCGAGGCCGCGCGCGCGGGCGAGCGCGAGCGTCTCGTTGACGAGCGCAATCGCGATAGTGCCTTTTTCGCTCTTCTTCATCGTGTGTGTGTATCGTGTCTGCGGGCAGGAAGCCTGGCGTCCGGTGGCCCCGTATGGCAAATGCGCTCACCCCGATTGAGCGTGACGGTCATCGAATGCGCGCGCCGCGCTGCCTACACTTTGGCGTGCCCGCGCGGTATCGTGGGGGCGTTACAGTGTAAAGCACACGTGCGGCTCGCTGCGGTGCAGCAGAGGCCCCTTGCACGCACAGGAAGAGGAACCACGCGATGGACGATTTCTATACCGACGAGCAACGCATGATTCGCGACGCCGCGCGCGACTTCGCGAGCGAGCAGCTTGCGCCCAACGCGGGCCAGTGGGACCGTGACGGCGCGCTGCCCGACGCGGTCGTGAGCCAGATGGGCGAGCTGGGCCTGCTCGGCATGATCGTGCCCGCCGACTGGGGCGGCACCTATACGGACTACGTGGCGTATGCGCTCGCGATCGAAGAGATCGCGGCCGGTTGTGCTGCGTGCGCGACGCTCGTGAGCGTGCACAACTCGGTGGGCTGCGGGCCGATCCTGCGCTTTGGCACCGACGTGCAGAAGGAGCGCTGGCTGCCCGCGCTCGCGAGCGGCGAGATCATCGGTGCGTTCTGTCTCACCGAGCCGCAAGCCGGCTCCGAAGCGAACAATCTGCGCACGCGTGCGGAGCTGCGCGACGGGCAATGGGTGCTCAACGGCAGCAAGCAGTTCGTCACCAACGGCTCGCGTGCGGGCGTCGCCATCGTGTTCGCCGTGACCGATCCCGAACTCGGCAAGCGCGGCATTTCGGCGTTCATCGTGCCCACCGATACCCCGGGCTTCAACGTCGGCCGTCCCGAGCACAAGATGGGCATTCGCGCGTCCGATACCTGCCCGATCACGCTGGAGCAATGCGCCGTGCCCGAGGCGAACCTGCTCGGCGCGCGCGGCGAGGGCCTCAAGATCGCGCTCGCGAATCTCGAAGGCGGACGCATCGGCATCGCGGCACAGGCGCTCGGCATCGCGCGCGCGGCGTTCGACGCAGCCCGTGCATATGCACACGAACGCGTGCAGTTCGGCCGGCCGATCATCGAGCATCAGAGCGTCGCCAACATGCTCGCCGACATGACCACGCGCATCAACGCCACGCGCCTGCTCGTGCATCATGCTGCACGACTGCGCACAGAGGGTAAGCCGTGTCTCTCGGAGGCGTCGCAAGCCAAGCTGTACGCGTCCGAAATGGCCGAGGAGGTGTGCTCGAACGCGATCCAGATCCACGGCGGCTACGGCTATCTCGAGGACTATCCGGTCGAGCGTCATTACCGCGATGCACGCATCACGCAGATCTACGAAGGCACGAGCGAGGTACAACGCATGGTGATCGCACGCGGACTCTGAGCCGCCGACGATCTCCGACACTCGAAGCGAGCCGGACGCCTCATCCATCACGCAAATGCGAAGCCGCGAGCTTCGCGTGGGAGACATCGATGACCGGATACACCGCAGCAGCGCAGGCCTTTCTCGACGCACGCGAGACTTTGTTTCGCCATCGCACCGACTACGAGCGCGCGTATCGCGAGTTCGCGTGGCCCGCGCTGGACTCATTCGATTCGTTCAACTGGGCGCTCGATTATTTCGATGTGATGGCGCGCGGCAACGACAACGCAGCGCTGTGGATCGTCGACGATCTCGATGCGCCCGGTACGCCGCTCTCGTTCGCGCAGATGTCGGAGCGCTCGTCGCGCATGGCCAATTTCCTGCGCGGCGAGGGCGTCGGGCGCGGCGATCGCGTGCTGCTGATGCTGCCGAATCGCGCCGAGCTGTGGGACGTCATGCTCGCCGCGATGAAGCTCGGCGCGGTCGTGCTGCCCGCCACCACGCAGCTCTCGCCCGACGATGTGCGCGAGCGTGTCGAGGCAGGCGGCGCGCGCTTCGTCGTGGTGGACGGTGCGGAGCTGGCGAAGTTCGATACCGTCGACGCCAGCGTGAAGCGTTTCTCGGTGGGGACCACGCGCGAGGGCTGGGTCGATCTCGGCCGCGCGCGCGAGGCCAGCGCCGTGTTCGCGCCCGACGGCCCGACGCGTGCCTGCGATCCGATGCTGCTCTACTTCACGTCCGGCACGACCTCGAAACCGAAGCTCGTCGAGCACACGCATCAGAGCTATCCGGTCGGGCATTTGTCGACGATGTACTGGATCGGCCTGCAGCCGGGCGATGTGCACTGGAACATCAGCTCGCCGGGCTGGGCCAAGCACGCATGGAGCTGCTTCTTCGCGCCGTGGAATGCCGAGGCCTGCGTGTTCGTCTACAACTACGCGCGCTTCGTGCCGAAGGACACGCTCGCGGCGCTCGTGCGCGGCGGCGTGACGACGCTGTGCGCGCCGCCCACGGTCTGGCGCATGCTCGTGCAGGAGCCGCTCGCCTCGTACGCGGTGAAGCTGCGCGAGATCGTCGGCGCGGGCGAGCCGCTCAATCCCGAGATCATCGAGCGCGTACGCCACGCGTGGGACATCACGATCCGCGATGGCTTCGGCCAGACCGAGACCACCTGCCAGATCGGCAACTCGCCGGGGCAGCCGGTGGTGCCCGGTTCGATGGGCCGGCCGCTGCCGGGCTATCGCGTTGCGCTGCTCGATCCCGACGATCAGCCCGTGAGCGAAGGCGAAATCGCACTGCCGCTCGATACACGCCCGCTCGGCTTGATGACGGGCTACGCGAACAACGAGAAGGCCACAGCGCAGGCGATGCGCAACGGCTACTACCACACGTCCGATGTCGCGTTGCGCCGCGACGATGGCTACTACGTTTATGTGGGTCGCGCCGATGATGTGTTTAAATCCTCCGACTACCGGCTCAGTCCTTTCGAACTCGAAAGCGTGTTGATCGAGCACGAGGCGATCGGCGAAGCCGCTGTCGTGCCGAGCCCGGATGCGTTGCGCCTCGCGGTGCCGAAGGCTTATGTCACGGTGCGCAACGGCTACGAAGCCGGTCCGGAACTGGCACGCGAGGTGTTCCGTTTCTCGCGTGACAAGCTCGCGCCGTACAAGCGCATCCGGCGCCTGCAGTTCAGCGATCTGCCCAAGACCATCTCGGGCAAGATTCGCCGCGTCGAATTGCGCCGGCGCGAGATGGAGCGGCCCGAGACGTTGGAACGGCTCGCCGACGAGTACTGGGAAGAGGACTTTCCCGACCTGCGCTGAAATTCGCTGTACCTGATTCCTTGTAATGGAGACTTCAAGCATGAATGCAACACCCGCCATGACCACGCGCACGAGCGACGTCGAGATGGACGTCGTCAATCGCGTCGCGGTCATCACGCTCAACCGCCCCACGGCGCTCAACGCGCTTTCGCATGCGATGGTGCGCGACCTGGCCGTGCTGCTCGAGCGCGTGCGCGCCGACGACGACATCGTCGCGCTCGTGCTGCGCGGCGCGGGGCCGAAAGGCTTCTGCGCGGGCGGCGACGTGCGGGCGATCCATCAGCTCGCGCAGCGCGGCGAGATGGCGGGCGAGGACGGCTGGCGCCAGTTCTTCATCGACGAATACCGGCTCGATTACGCGCTGCACACGTTTTCGAAGCCGGTCGTGGCGCTGCTCGATGGCGTGACGATGGGTGGCGGCATGGGGCTCGGCCAGGCCGCGCGTCTGCGCGTCGCGACGCAGCGCACGAAGATCGCGATGCCGGAGACGCGCATCGGCCTGTTGCCCGATGTCGGCGCAACGCGCTTTCTTTCGGTGATGCCGGTGGAGCGCGAACTGTATATCGGCTTGACGGGCGCGCAGTTGACGGGCGCCGATGCCGTGCTCGCGGGGCTCGCCGATGTCTGTGTGAGCGGCGAATGGCTCGACGGCTTCGAGGCGCGCCTCGCGCAGATGCCGACCGATGGCGATGTGCTTGCCGCGCTGCGCACGGTGTTCGTCGCGCCGTGTCACGAAGTCGAAACGGGCAAGCTCGAACAGTTCGCCGCGCAGATCACGCGTTATTTCGATCCGCGCGCCAGTGTCCAGCAGATCGCGGCGGCGCTGCGCGAAGCGCTCGACGGCAACCCGGACGAGGCGACGCGCGCGTGGCTGCAAACCACGCTCGACGCGCTCGACAGCTGGTCGCCGACGATGCTCGAAGTCACGCGCGAGGCACTGCTGCGCGGCCGCAACATGACGCTGGCCGAGTGCTTCCGCATGGAACTCGGCATCGTCACGCGCACGATCAGCGAGGGCGATTTCTGCGAAGGTGTGCGGGCCTTTCTGGTCGACAAGGATCAGAAGCCGCGCTGGGCGCCGCCGACGCTCGCCGAAGTGCGCGCCGAGCGCGTGCAGTATTTCCTCGCATCGCCGTGGCGCCGCGACGATCATCCGCTCGCGGATCTCGACGCGTAAAACGCGCGGCGCGCGCCGGGGCCTTCAGGCCGGCGGCGCGCTGCTTTCGGGCGCGGCGGCGGGCGATGCCTCGACCTCGAACGGCTCGCCGGTCGCGAAGAACGTGCCGCCCGCCACGTAGTGACAGGTGCGCAGTTCGGGCGCCGCGTCGAAGTGCCAGCGGTTCTCCGAGTAGACGCGCGTGTCGGCGTACGCGGCCACCACTTCGGCGAGGATCAGGTCGTAGCGCTGGCTGTCGTCGGGAATCACCTTGCATTCGAGCCACGCGACACAACCGGCGAGCATCGGCACAGCGATTTTTTGCGCGGCGAACGTATGCAGCCGGAATGCCGCGAACTTGTCGATCTCCATGCCGTTGCTCGTGCCGACCGCGAGCGTTTGCTTGGCGAACGCGACGCTCGGCAACTGCAGGCCGAACACGCCGCTTTCCTGAACCAGTTGCCGTGTCAGTGTCTGACCATCGATCACGACAGCGACCTTGGGCGGCGAAAAATCGAGCGGCATCGCCCACGAGGCGGCCATCACGTTCGAGCGCTCGCCGTGCTGGCTCGTGATGATCGTGACAGGGCCGTGATTGAGCAGGCGCGTGCAGCGCGCGAGATCGACGGCTTGGCGATGGCCTTCGGTAGTCATCTACAGTCCTTGTTGGTGCAGGTCGTGCCGCGCGGCACGAGAGGGGAAAAGGCGCCATGATGGGGCTTTTCGCGCGCTTTTGCACGGGAGCGCTCGGGATAAGCCCGGATTGGCGCGCGTTTGGATCTGCCCCATGGTAGACGACGCCTTGAACGCGATGATCAGCCCCTGGCGCGGTAAAGGCGCCGATTTCCAGCGGGCGTTAGCAAACCTGCCTGGTTCTTGCCTGACGGTTCGTGCACGATGCCGCCACGCAAGCGCGGCGCCCACCCGGAGGAGACCATGCGCGACACCGTTCGGCCTGCCGCAGCGACGCTCGTCAACCACGAGCGAGGCTGGCTCACTCCATCGATCGAGAAGGCGCACGAGCGCTCCCAGGCGTTCGGCCTGAATGCCACGGCGCGCCCCGACTACGACGTGCTGTCGAGCGCGGACCTCGCGCTGCGCCGCGAGCAGTGCCGCGTGCTGTGCATGCACGCGACGCCGGTGATGGAAGCACTGCACGAGCAGATCGCCAATACCCAGAGCATGATCGTGCTGACCGACGCGCAGGGCCTGATCCTGCAATCCGTCGGCGACGACGACTTCCTCGCGCGCGCCGAGCGCGTAGCATTGCGCCCCGGCGCGAACTGGGCCGAGTGTCGGCAGGGCACCAACGCGATTGGCACGGCCATCGCCGAGCGCTGCCCGAGCGTCGTGCACGGCGAGCAGCATTACCTCGCGGCCAATCGTTTCCTCACCTGTTCGAGCGTGCCGATCGTCGATCCGCATGGCGAACTCGCCGGCGTACTCGACGTGAGCGGCGACCATCGCAGCTATCACCAGCACACGCTGGCGCTCGCGCGCATGTCCGTGCAGATGATCGAGAACCATCTGTTCACGAGCGCGTTTCGCGAGACCGTGCAGATCGCGTTTCATGGACGGCCCGAGTTTCTCGGCACGCTGATGGAAGGCATCGTCGCGTTCACGAGCGACGGGCGCTTCCTGTCCGCGAATCGCAGCGCGCAGTTCCAGCTCGGCATGCCGCTCGCTGCGTTGCGCGCGCATACGCTCTCATCGCTGTTCGGACTGAGCGGCGCTCAACTCGACGAGCGCGTGCGGACTCAGCGCGGGGCGTATCTGTCGCTCGATCTCGCGAGCGGCGTGGTGGTCTGTGCGCGCGTGCAGTTGCGCCGCGCGCAGTCCGCCGCTGCGTTTGCCGCGCAGACGCACACGCCCCGCCGTGCCGAAGCGAGCGCGCTCGCGACGGGGGGCGTGCCCTCGCGGCTCGCCCAGCTCGATACCGGCGATGCGCAGATCGCGGCGCTCATCGCCAAGGTCCGCAAGGTCATCGCGAAGGACATCCCGGTGCTGATCACGGGCGAGACCGGCACCGGCAAGGAACTGTTCGCGCAGGCGATTCATCACGATTCGCCGCGTCGCGCGGGACCGTTCGTCGCCGTCAATTGCGCATCGATTCCGGAGACGCTGATCGAGTCCGAACTGTTCGGCTATGAAGAGGGCGCGTTCACGGGCGCGCGCCGCAAGGGCGCGCTCGGCAAACTGCTGCAGGCGGACGGCGGCACGCTCTTTCTCGACGAGATCGGCGACATGCCGTATGCGCTGCAGGTGCGGCTGCTGCGGGTGTTGCAGGAGCGCATGGTCAATCCGCTCGGCTCGCCGAAATCGATTCCCGTCGATATCGCCATCGTCTGCGCGACGCATCGCGACTTGCGCGCGATGATAGTCGCGCAGCGTTTTCGTGAGGATCTGTACTACCGGTTGAACGGGCTGGTCGTGAAGTTGCCGCCGCTGCGCGAGCGCAGCGACCTCGCAAGCGTGGTCGATACGCTGCTGCAACGCACCGCCGATGAGCACGCCGGCGGGCAGCGCCTCACGATCGATCCCGAGGTGATGATGCTGTTTGGCCGCTGCACGTGGCCTGGCAATCTGCGTCAACTGGCGAACCTGCTGCGCACGGCGGCGGCGATGGTCGACGACGACGGCGTGATCCGCCGCGAGCATCTGCCCGATGACTTCTTCGACGATCTCGCCGTTGCACGCGACGCGTGCACGCCCACGTGCAGCGGCCGGCTCGATGACCTGCAGACGGGCGCGATCACGGCGGCGCTCGCGCGGTACAACGGCAATGTATCGGCGGCGGCGCGTGCGCTCGGCGTGTCGCGCAATACGGTCTATCGGCGCATGGCTGGGCGCGCGCGTGACGATGAGCGGTGAGCGGCGGAGATTGGCTCCATTGACCCGGTCACGTGCCAGTGCCTGAGAGCACGGTTAGTGCCACTGACCATTGTGAAACTTGTGTTGTTGCGAATCAAACTGAATGCTTCTGACAAGTGCCGAACCGTTCTCAGGCGCGCAACATAACAGCGCTCGTCGCGGGGATCTGACGAGAGGCGGTTCCCGGCCGCTAAGCGAGGGCTGCTTTGGCACGAGAACTACACCAACCGTACTTGGTAGGAGCTTTCATGAAACTGCTGAAAAAACTCGGGTTCGCCGCGTCCGTGGCGATCGTTCTGATGGTCACGGCGCCTGGTGGAGTTGACCCTGTAACTCAGGACACTCGGACACAGTTAGGTTGATGATGCAGCGGTTCGCCGGAACTCCCGGGGGGAACGGTACTTCAGTGCTTTATGCGGGTGGCGTTCGTTGTAATGTTCAAAGGCGCCGGCCAGATGCGCGAGTGCTGTTGGCACATCAGGCTTGTGCATAAAGGCAATGTAATCGTGCTTGATTGTCTTCACGAACGACTCAGCCATGCCGTTACTCTGCGGCGAACGAACGGGTGTAGTCAACGGCTCCAGACCCAGCTCGCGAGCGAAACTGCGCGTGCGATGGTCAATGTAGGCAGAGCCGTTGTCCGACAGCCACTCGATGGGTGCGCCTGCCTGCGTCGTGCCGAAGCGTTGCTCGACCGCTGCGAGCATCACATCACGCACGACGTCGCCGCTATGACCGCCGGTAGTCGCTGCCCAGCTGATAGCTTCCCGGTCATGGCAGTCCAGCGCAAACGTCACGCGCAACGGCGAGCCGTCGTCGCAACGGAACTCAAAGCCGTCCGAGCACCAGCGGACATTACTCTGGTCAACGGCAATGCGTCCGTCATGCCGGCGGGTATCGCGACGTTGGCCAAGGCGCCGAAGCAGCAACTGGTGGTCTCGCATGACGCGATAGACCCGCTTGGCGTTCACGCACGGCACACCAGCCATTTCGTGACTACGTCGCAGCAGTGCCCAGACTCGCCGGTATCCATAAGTCGGCAAGCCCGCCACATGCTCGTGGATTGCAGCTACCAGTTCCGTGTCGTCGGTCTGTCGGGCACGGCGGCCGTCCTGCCAGTCCGGGGAGCGGGCCTTTCTGACTGCCAGAGCAGAGCGCGCTACGCCGAGAACATCGCAGACCGTTTTCATTGGTCGTCCCCGGGCAGTAAGGGCGAGCGCGCAATCCAGTTTTTTGAGCGGCCATACTCGACTGCTTCCTTCAGGATTTCTGCCTCCTGCGTCTTCTTGCCAAGCAGACGCTGCAGCTCCCTGATTTCCTTCATCGCCGTGGCTAACTGCGAGGCGGGCACTACGGCTTCTCCAGCCTTCACCGCAGCCAGGCTGCCTTCCTCGTATTGCTTGCGCCACGCAAACACCTGGTTTGGGTTGACCCCGTGTCGCCGGGCAACCGCTGAAACTGTTGCTCCCGGCTCCAGGGTTTCCTGCACGATGGCCACTTTCTCCTGGACCGAACGTCGACGACGACGCTCCGGCTCGGTCAGAACTTCAATGCTTTCCACGATTTGCCTAGGCTTAAAACTAGTCACAAGATTCCCTCTTATTTTAAGAGGTGTCTCGTGTCCTGAGAATCAAGGGGCTACTCCACCTGGTGCCAAGGCATATGATTTCGGATGCGGTTCCGAATCGTGTATGCCGACGCAGTGCTGGGAATTCTGGTGTTTCTGGGGCGGCTGAATCGCGACAACTTTCCTGACGCAAGTTCCAGCGACCCCGCTTTGGCGGGGTCGTTCACTTCACTGCACTTCACTGCGCGAAGCACGAAGCAAGCGCGCCGATGAGCGATGACCCGCATCGATCATCGGCGAAGCAACATCAGAGGTACGTGCACACGTAATCGAGCGTTTCGAGCACTTCGATGTCGAAGCTGCTCTTGCCCGGCACGTTGAACGTTTCGCCCGCGCCATAGGTCTGCCAGCTATCGCTGCCGTCGAGCTTGATGCGGCACTTGCCGGCCTGCACTTCCATGAGTTCGGGCGCATCGGTGCCGAACTTCAGCGCGCACGGCAGAATCACGCCGAGCGTCTTGCGGCTGCCGTCGGCGAACAGCACGGTGTGCGACACACATTTGCCGTCGAAATAGACGTTGGCGCGCTTGACTACGGAAACCTGGTCGAATTGCGTGGCGGCGGTCATGGCATATCCCCTTGAATGTTGGATGGGTAAGGAGGGACGCGGGCGCGTGGCGGCCCGCGTGTCGGGCGATATGATACCGGCAGAGCGCGGCTTCGGCAGGCCAGGAAAAAATGCTTGTTCGCGAGCATGCGCACCCGCACGGCACGACGAGTGCGCTACCCAGGCTCGTCATCAAGCAGACGGCTTGATGTTCTGGTTGAGGCGGAACAGGTTGTGCGGGTCATATTGGGCTTTCGCCGCGGCCAGACGCTCGTAGTTCGGACCATAGGCGGCACGGATACGCTCCGTCTCTTCCTGTGTCAGGAAGTTGACATACACGCTGCCCAATGCGAAAGGCGCGGCGGCCTCGAAAAACGCGCGCGCCCAGCCGATGCATCGCTCGTCATCGCTTGCTTCGCTCCAGCGGCCGTGCACGTTCATCACGTATTTCGCGTCGCGGCTCGAATAGGCCGTGGCCTCGGCAGGAACACGCGCCGTTTGCCCTCCAATCAAACCGAAAAAGATTTCGCATTGCGGCGACGGTAGTTTGCCAATCGCATCGAGCAGGACATCCAGCAGGCCGTCCGGCAACTCGGCCAGATTGTGCGACTTCCAGTAATTGCGAGCGCCGGGCGTCAGCAGCGGATCGAACGCTTGTTGCCACATCGCATACGGCATCGGACCCAGATGTTCTCCATACGGCGTACCGAAACGGCGCACCGGTTCGAGCGCAGCCGGTCCGTCGGCGACGGCGCCGGTGTAGCAGCTTGCGAAAGCAATGATGGGCTTGCCATGGACTTCCGGAGGCAGAAACGGCAGCGGCGGCGCGAGGCGCAGGACGGCCCACACGGAGAGGTCATCGGGCATCTCGGCAGCGGCTGCGCGATACTTCTTGAGCGCCTCTTTGGCCTGATCCAGCGGCAACACGACCAGACCGCCGAACACCTCCGGCCCCACCGGGTGCAACTGGAATTCGAACATCGTGACGACGCCGAAATTGCCGCCGCCGCCGCGAATCGCCCAGAACAGGTCCTCGTGCGCGTCGGCAGCGGTATGAAGCCGCTCCCCATCCGCTGTGACGACATCGGCCGAGACGAGATTGTCGACCGTCATGCCGTATTTGCGGCTGAGCCAACCGAAGCCGCCGCCGAGCGTCAGACCCGCCACGCCCGTCGTCGAATTGATGCCGAGCGGTGTCGCCAGCCCGAACGCCTGCGCTTCATGATCGAAATCGGCCAGCGTGGCGCCGGGTTCGACGTAGGCGCGGCGCGCTGCCGGATCGATGCGCACGGATTTCATCGGCGACAAATCGATCATCAGGCCGTCGTCACAAACGGCGCTGCCCGCGATGTTGTGCGCGCCGCCGCGCACGGCCAGCAGCAGGTCGTTATCGCGCGCGAAAGACACCGCGCGACGGACGTCGGCAACGCCCGCGCAGCGCACGATCAACGCGGGACGACGGTCGATCATGGCATTCCAGATAGAGCGCGCTGCGTCGAAACCGGGGTCGGCAGGCAACAGCACCTGCCCTCTCGTCGCGACTTTCAGTGCATCGATTGCATGGGGGGACAACGTGGCCATAAAACACCTCCTGGCACTACGGCGATACGTGGGGCAATCGTCAGGGAAGTCTGGGATTCGTGAAGGCATTGCCTTCATCACGGAGGGACGACAACGCGCGTCGTTATCGCCGTGGCGAGATGTACAGCGCTGGTCAACGTCGATTCGTGGTTGGCGATGGGCGTCGCGACGCGAGCGCCGCGCTTCAAACGGTCGAGCCAGGGCTACGCGTGACGCGGTGTTTGAACAGGTGGCGTGCCGTCATGAAACAGCGTCTTCAACTGCGAACGCAATTCCGGCGAATCGGCATGCTTGTGAACCGTGACCGCGTGCTGGACGGCTGCCTCCAGCAACTCGCCTTCGGAATCGGCGGATAGCGCGACAGTGCAGTTCATTTCGCTCGGGAATTCCCGGCAATCGATGTATTTGCGCGTCATGATGTTCTCCTGACACGAAAGAAGTCATGGGTCTTGCGTGAATGTCCGCGCGGCGTGCCGCGCGAGGTTGTCGGCGCCTCCTTGTCGCAAACGAAATGATTTCGAAAGTATAGGTCGCGGGTAGTGAATTCGCGGCGATGAAGCGAAATTCCCTGCGGCCAGCATTGAATCAGGCATGTATTGAACCGCCGACTACATGACTGCACCCGACAATGCTCTTGACTTAGAGTGCACTCGAACTCCTAACCTTCCATTCGTCATGTCGAAATCGCTAACAATCAGTCAGGTGGCAGCGGCCACAGGTGTGTCCGCCTATACGCTGCGTTATTACGAGCAAGCGGGCTTGCTGCGCGCGGTCGGGCGTACCGATGGCGGTCACCGGCTGTATTCGCCAGCCGATATGGACTGGCTGCAATTCGTCATGCGTCTGAAAGCGACGGGGATGCCGATCGCCGCGATAAAAGCGTTCTCTGAACTGCGCATGCAAGGCGACTCGACCTATGATGCGCGACGCGAAATGCTGGCCGGGCATCGCGACACGGTTCAGTCACATATCGCAGAACTGCAGGCGAACCTCGCCGCGATCGTCGACAAGATCGTCTGGTACGAGACAGCCGCGCGCGATGCAGCGCGACATGACGAAGGCAATCAACCACTTCAACGTAACAAGGACTCGTCATGCATACCGGATTCGACACGAACCACGCGCAGCACGATCGCTACGCGCAAGGCTGGCAAAAGCTGAAACAGATCGACGGCGAAGCGGGCGAGAAGGTCATCGCAGCGCTTGCGCCGATTGCGCCCGACTTCGGCCGCTTGCTGATCGAATTCGGCTTCGGCGATATCTACAGTCGGCCGCAACTCGATCTGCGCGCGCGGGAGATCGCGACGATCGCAGCGCTAGCCGCCCTTGGCAACGCGCAGCCGCAACTTAAGGTTCATATCGAGGCGGCGTTGAATGTCGGCTGTACGCGCGACGAGATCGTCGAGGTCTTCATGCAGATGGCCCTCTATGCGGGCTTTCCGGCGGCACTCAACGCGCTGTTCGCCGCGCACGAAGTGTTTGCCACGAAGTCGTTGCCTACGCATCGATCCACTTGACCGCCTCTTGAAGCTGCGCGCGGCTGGTTCGATACGAGTTGGCGGGATGCCCTTCATCGGCATAGCCGAACGATATCGCGCACACCATCTTGCGATCTTCACCGAGGCCCAACTCTCGTCGCACGACCTTCGCATACGACGACAATGCCGCCTGGGGAACGGTCGCTACACCGCTCGCCTGCGCGGCGAGCAGAAAGTTGCTGACGTAACAACCGCAGTCGATTGCCCCATAGATGCCCAGCGCTTCGTCCGTGGTGATGACGGCCACATGCGGGGCGCCGAACAAGCGAAAATTCTCCAGGCTCTGTCGAAGGTAGGCGGGCTTGTCGCCTCGCTCGATGCCCAATGCACTGTAGAGCTGAAATCCGGTTTCGCGTCGCCGGTCCAGATAAACACCGCGGTATTCACGCGGAAATTCAAAGTCGGGGTCCGGTGGCGTTGCGTTCGACGCATGTTCATAGAGCACGCGCTTGAGGCGATCCGTGGCTTCCCCTGCCGTGATCGTGACATGCCAGGACTGACTGTTGCACCACGATGCCGTGCGTTGAGCCGAGGCGAGAATACCTTCGATGACGTCGCGGGCAACGGGCTCTGGCCGGAATGCGCGGCAACTATATCGCTCGTCGAGAAGTCGGCGCACGAGCGCGAGATCGTTATCGGTTGTTGCACGAGCCGATAGTGCTTCTGGTCCAGAGGAATGCATGAAGTCTCCCGAGTTTGTTGGAATCGTTTAATAGATTGATGATTGTCAATGATCGAGGCGGCGATGTCGACCGGCACTGCGCGACGCACTCGGGTGAGTGCCGCAGTCATAGAAACTTACAGCTTTTCGCATGCAACGCTGTACACCAAATGCATGAGTGGGACGTTTGAGCTTGAGTTGTCCCCTTCCTTTGGAAAACTCAAACGTGATGAAGATGAAAGCAATTCCAGTACTCGTCGGTGCGCTGATGGTCGCCAATGTCGCTTTTGCCGATGAACTGCACGACAAGGCAATGGCCGCCACGCGCGATCTGCAACAATCGATCGGCGAGATGCATGTGATTCAACAAGAGCACGGTGGTGAGTTTGGCGGCCACATGGCTCGCGCCGAGCAATTGGCGCAGCAGGCGGAGCACGAGCGCGACGAGGCCCTCAAATACTATCGACAAAGGCATCCGGGCTGGCAATAAGCTGGCGGAGCAGGGCCGCCTTCGCGGCGGTCCCGAGCTTTTATCCGGGCTATGTCTATTCCGGATAAAAGCCTGAACCCACGAGACCCGGAACACCATCGATCTTGACTGCCTTCACATAGGTCCACTTGTGCGATGGCTGACTCTGTCCGGGTCTCACGAACATATAGTCGACCCAACCCGATCCATTCGTTGCAACCGTCTGGATCATGGCGTCATGAAACAGCTTGCCGTTGCTGTCTTTCTGACCGTGGACGTTTGTCCCCTCACGGGCCGGGAACGCGGGATTCAACAGGACATTGGCGCTCAGATCGTAGACGAACACATAAGTGTCGCCATGAAACCACTCGCTGTCTGTCGTTCTGAACGCTGAAAACGCGGCTTTGCCTTGACTGTCGATCAACGCAGCGGCTTTGTCGACGAGTGCTTCGGTTTGTCTGGCTGTGTCCGATGGCGGGGGAGCGGTCTGGGCAAATACAGGCGACGCCGGGCAGAACAATCCAGCCAGTAGCACCATGCGGGTGACGAGAGCTTTAGCGTTCATAGCCGTGTCTCCAACTGCTGAAGTGAGCGCGGCTCGTTCTTGCGGGCCGGAATGGCCGGTGCGCAATCCGTGCGTGATCGTGTGTCTTGCGACAGGCTCGACAAGCGTCGCACAAGCGCGGCTTGTGGAAGTGAAGCAGCTTGACCGGATGCGGAAAACTCTAGCGCACGCAGCGCCGCCTGGCCAGAACCGTTTTCGCGCGTCAATGCGTCAATGCCGGACCGGCGCGACGCGCGCGAATCGTCTGATGTAAACGCAAGACCGCCTCACCGCTGTCCGCAGACGCGATGCCGGTGACACGCTCATCGTTGCGATGCAGCAGCCAGTCAGTCCGAACCCCGACTGTGGCATTTCGCGAGAGCAATGGCGCCTGGACTTGCGCAGGCTGAACGATCGGCCTCGGCTCGACAGCAGCCAAGGCTAACCGTTCACCTCGACGACAATCAGGTTAGTGGCCGTGCGCTTCCCGCAATGCAGCATCGCTTTCGCGTTGCTGTTTGGGGGAGGGGACGTGGAATCCTGCTGAGACTAAAAAAAGGATTCCAGACAAAGGCCAGATGTAGATCGCCAGCGCGAAGCCCATCCAGCATGCATCTTGTGGCGGATACACGTTGAGCGCCCAGAAAAAGCACGCAACTGGCAACATCAGCAGACCCAGCGCCGACCGGTTCAGGAAAGCGGCGACTCTGGCACTCTTGAGCGTTTCAGATTGCATGCCTGTCTCCATTGGAAATGGCACTGAGACATAGAGTCGCACGCCAGCCACGCCGCGAATACTCGGTAAATTCCCTGATGTCTGTTAATTCGTTGTACGAGCATGCGTCGCGCATCGTCGTGATACGTTGGACAGAGCGCGTGCGATGAAATCTTCGCTGTCCTGCAAAATCGATGTGCACGCATCGATAAAGACAATGCGCCAGCCCGTTCAGGCACTGGCGCATTGGATTCGACACGCAGCGACCGCCGTCGATATGCGGCGCTGCATCATGCACGGTACGGCTATGCGCTCGCCACGCTTTGCGTGCTGCCAGCTTCGAGCGAAACATTGCGCGTCTCGTTGCCACGCAGCCACCAGTACGCAGCGGCAATCGGACCCGGCAACGCCAGCGCCAGCAGTGTGATCAACGCCGACGACGGTGTGCCCGAACTCGCATAGGCGTTGGTCAACATCAGCGGCGCCACTACGGCTCCCACACGTCCTACTGCAACCGACACACCCAGGCCCGTTGCGCGGACGCGCGTCGGCAGAATCTCGGAGGAAACCACGTAGCCGGAGATATAGGCCCACGTCACGCCGTACTGGATCATGCAGTAGCCGATCACCATGCCGGGCAGCGAACTCGCGCTATAGATCACCAGGATCGACAGCGTGGTGAACGTGTAGCTGACGAACAGCGATGCGCGCCGTCCCCATCGCTCGACGAGCATCGATGCCGTCAGGCCGCCCATCAGCGCCGCTGCGTTGCCGTACATGTAGTAGAGCGGCATGTCGCCGGCAGGCACCTTCATGAACGGCAGGATGATCAGGGCCATCAGCGACAGCACGCCATAGACGACCGCCGCCTGCGAGAAATTGAATGCGCTCGCAACCATGCAGCGGGCACGATATTCACCGAACAGCGAGCGCACATTGCGCCAGAACGCGACCTGTTCCAGCGTGAATCCCACCGACGCATAACGCCGGTTCGCCTGCGCCGCTTGCGCTGGCGTCGCGCTGAGCGCGATCTGCTCGACGATCGCCTCGGCCTCCGACACGCGGCCTTGCTGCAACAGCCAGCGCGGCGATTCCGGCACTACGCGGCGAATCCAGACGAACAGCAGCGCCATCGTCGTACCGAGACCGAAGCCGACGCGCCACGATATGTCGGCGGGCAGGTTGTTGAGCACCAGATACGAGACCGCGGCGGACAGCAGCGCACCGAGCGGAAAGCCCGACAGAATCAGCGAGTCGGTCTTGCCGCGATGCCGCTTGGGAATGAACTCGCCCATCGTCGCGGTGACGGCGGAATATTCGCCGCCCACGGCGAGCGCGGTCATCGCGCGGAAGAACAGGAACGAGTCGAAGTTCCACGAGAACACGGTCATCACGCTGAACGCGGCATACCACAGCAGCGTCGCGAGAAAGAGCCGCTTGCGGCCGAAGCGGTCGGCCAGATAACCGAAGCCGATGGCGCCGACCAGCATCCCGAACACCCACACGCTGACGGCAACCGAGCCTTGTCCTGCGCTCAAGTGCCATTGCGTCTTCAGGACACCGAACACGCTGCCGATGATGTTGGTTTCGAACGAGTCGAGCGCCCAGCCCACTCCCAGCGCGACGATCATCAACGTGTGAAAGCGGGTCCACGGCATGTTGTCGAGGCGCGTGAGCGCGTCGGTCTGAAGCGTGTTTTTAGGGTTCACGACAGTTCCTTGAGCAACAGCGGTTCGAAATCGAAAAGGGGAAAGCGCTTGCGCGAGCCGATGAAATTGCGGCCGCGAGCGCCGTCGAATGCTTCATCGACGATGCGGGTCCATTCGGCTGACGCGAGGCCGTAGGCGGCCGGGTGCGTGTCGACGTTGAGCCGTCGCAGGAACTCGGCGAGACGTTGAGGCGCTTGATCGAGTGGGCCGAAGATGGCTTCGAGCGCGGCATCGCACGCGGGATCGGCGCCGATGGCGGCCTCCATCACGGCCGGCAGACAGAACGAACACGCGAGGCCGTGCGGCACGCCGTGGCCGAGCGTGATCGCATACGAAATGTTGTGCGCGAGCGCCGTGCGGGTGTTCGAAAAGGCGAGACCGGCACGCAACGCGCCGAGCGCCATCTGGCTGCGCGCGTCGAGATCCGAAGGCTCGGCGGCGACTTGCGGCAGCGCGGCGATGATCTCGTGCGCGGCCTCGACGGCAAGGCCGCGCGTAACGGGATTCGCATGCACGTTCCACAAACTTTCGAGCGCGTGCGAGAGCGCATCGAGTCCGCTCGCGACGCTTTGCACGCGTGGCAGACCGACCACGAGACGTGGATCGACCAGCACGGCTTCGGGGTACAGATCGTCACGCGACAACGACAGCTTGCGGTCGTTCTCGGGGTCCCACACCGTCGCCCACGACGTCACTTCGCTGCCCGTGCCCGACGTGGTCGGTATCGCGATGATCGGCAGTGCGCGGCGGCCGCTTTCGTGCCCTTGCGTGAGGTACGCGAGCATCGTTGCAAAGTCACCGTGTTCGGCGGCCAGCACTTTCGCCGAGTCCATCACCGAGCCGCCGCCGAGAGCGACGAGGACCTCGGGCAGTTGCGGCAAGCCGGCGAGTTGCGTGCATGCGGTGCGCAACATCGACAGGGAGGGATTCGCCTCGACGTTGTCGATGCAAGCCAGCGCGGGGCCTGCAATCGCTTCGATGCGCCGGGTCATGGCGCGAAACGGCGCGTCCGGATACGTGACGATCGCGTAGCTGCGGCCATGCAGCAGCGTGCCGATTTCATTGAGCGTGTCGACGCCCACGCGCACGCGCACCGGGTTGTGAAAGCTCCATGTATTCACGCTTTTTCTCCGGCGGCGAGGCGGATTTCGATCGCTTCGATCACCGGCAGCAGGTCAGCAATGCTGTCGATCACGTAGTGCGCCCCGGTCCGCGCGAGGCGCTCGCGCGCGGGTTCGATCCGCGTGCGGCGGCCCTCGCCGTCGAGTGCCTGCCAGTCGGCCAGCGACAGCCCCACTTCGTTGCCGCTCGCCGCAATGCCGACGGTCCACATGCCCGCAGCGAGACCGGCTTCGAGACCGGTCGGGCTGTCGTCGACGACCACGCAGGCGCGCACGTCGGGCGCGCCCAGTGCGAGTGCGTTGTCGAGGCACATGTCGGGGAACGGCCGTCCGCGCGACACGTCGCTGACCGTGCAGCAATGGTCCGGGCTATAGCCCTTGTCGCGCGCGATCGGCAGCAGGTTGTTCATCACTTCGCGCGGATAGCCGGTCGTGCTGCCGATGCGCATGCCGCGTGCACGCAACGCCGCGAGCGAGTCGAGCGCGCCCGGAATCAGGTCGCTGTAGCGCTCCACGTTGCGTTCGTCGACACGCAGAAATTCGGCGTACAGCGCGTCGACGTCGCGCTCGTTCGAGGCCGCACCATGTTGCGCGGTCCAGCGCGCCTGCACAGCGGGCATGCGCAGAATCGCGACGATGTGTTCGCGCTTGGCCGCGCCCATCGGCGCGCGCGCCTCGGCTTCCGAGATCGGCACGCCGGCCGAGGCGAAGCATTGGCGAAAGGCGTCGACCGGCGCGATGCAGCCGAAATCGAGCACGGTGCCGGCCCAGTCGAAGATCGCGGTGGTGAGCGGGCCGCGATACGCGCGGCCTTCTGAGTGGACGGTGTGAGCGGTTGACTGCATGGTGTTCATGACCCGAAAAAGGTGGTGGGGTGTCGGTGAACACAGCTTAGTTTTGTCACATGACGCGCTTATGATCGAAAGACCCGGTTAATGATGATCTTTCAACCGATTTTTTCGATGGATCGTCGGGCCCTTTAAATACGATGAATTCACCACTCCGCTCATGACGCTTGTTCAACTGCGCAGTTTCATCGCTGTCGTTCAGCACGGCGGCTTCACGGCGGCAGCGCGCGCGTTGTCGATCAGCCAGACGACGATCACCTCGCAGATCCAGGCGCTCGAGGAAGTACACGGCGTCGAGTTGTTCCATCGGCGTGGCCGGCGCGTCGAGCTATCCGCCGTCGGCATGGACCTGCTGCCGATCGCGCGGCAGATCAGCGGCCTCGAAGCCGATGCGAACTCGATGCTGCACGACAGCGGCACGCTCAAGCACGGTTCGCTGAAGATCGGCGCGGTCGGGCCGTTTCACGTGACCGAGATGATCGAGTCGTATCACGCGCTGTATCCGCACATGCATCTCGCCGTCACGCTCGGCAACTCGGAGGCGGTGTTGCGCGATCTGAACGACTATGCGTGCGACGTCGGTGTGATCGCGAGCGTGTTCGACGACGAGCGCTATCACATGCAACCGTACGCGCAATATCCGGTCATCGCGTTTGTCAACCACGCGCACCGGCTTGCCGCGCGCGACACGATCACGCTCGCCGAACTGGCCGCCGAGCCGCTGCTGATGCGCGAGCCCGGCTCGACCACGCGCAAGGCGCTCGAAACCGCATTCCACGAGGCAGGCTTGAACCCGCGCACGGCGATGGAAATCGGCAGCCGTGAAGCGTTGCGCGAGGCGGTTGCGCGCGGGCTCGGCGTGGGCACGGTCTCGCGTTCGGAGTACGTGCCCGACGAGCGGCTGCGGCCCTTGCGAATCGATGGCGATCCGGTCAGCACGCACATTCACGTGTGCTGTTTGCGCGAACGACGCGACAGCATGCTGGTGTCGTCGTTTTTCAATGCGTTGAAAGCGAGTCGAACGCCGCAATGACAAGAATCGGTGACAAGATGATTAATCAATTAACCATCGCTTGCTTAAACTGAACACCGCGCCGCGTCCAGGCTCGCGGCGGGTCGAAACGGGATGGGCGCGTTATCGACATATCAACAAACAGACCTGGAGAAACGAATTGAAGTGTGACGACACGGCGCTGCCGCTTGCCGGTGTGCGCGTTCTGGATCTTTCCCGCATCCTCGCGGGGCCGTGGTGCGCGATGGTGCTCGCCGATCTGGGCGCCGAAGTGATCAAGGTCGAACATCCGCAAAGAGGCGACGACACGCGCGACTGGGGGCTGCGCATCGGCGCCTCCGAGGGCGATACTGGCCGCGCTGTACAACAGACAGCGCACGGGCCGGGGCCGCTTGATGTCTCGATAGCAGCTTGACTCATGGGTTCTTCCTCTACTTCTTCGTTGCGACAGCCTCCTGTCACAACACGTTTCGGGTCCCGTTCCCCATCCGCCTGCGGACATGAAGAACGGGAGGTACAACACGATGGCCCGAAACGATCAGCGCCTGGCCCGCTCCTGCTCCGCACACTCGGCGTCGAGCATCGGCACGGCCAGCTCGCAATAGGTCAGATAGAGAATCACACCGGGGAAGAACACGGCTTCCGCGACGCCGAGCGCAAAGCGCGCTATATACAGCTGCGCGGGCGTCGATACCATGCAGGTCAGCATGGTGACGAGTCCCCACAGCACCGTGATCCGCGTGAGCGTGGCACGGGCGCCAACGCGCTGCATGTACAGGTTGCCGGCGGCCGCTAGTTCGCGCATCCCACACGCTGCAATTTCGTTCAAGACGTCGCCGGGGCGCGTGGCCATCATGCGTCCCATGAAGACACGTCTGATTGGCTATCTCTACCTCGCGGCCGCCATGACCAGTGTGGGCAGCACGGTCATCGCAGGGCGTCTGGCGGTCGAAGGTCTGCCGCCCTTTACCGCCACGGCGCTGCGCTTTCTCATCGCGACGCCGCTGCTTTACATGTTGATGCGCGCGCAACGACTGCGCTGGCCCCGGCTGGCGAGACGCGACTTCGGCCTGCTCGTGCTGCAGGCGGCGGCGGGCTGTGTCGGCTACACGGTCTTGCTGATGGAGGGGACGCGTCTGGCGTCGCCGCTCGATGCGGGCGTGATGCTCGGCACCTTGCCGGCTGTATCGACGTTGATCGCAGCGCTCGTGCTGCGCGAGCGCCAGACCGCGCGCGACTGGATCGCCGCTGCGCTCGCGACGTCGGGCGTCGTGCTCGTGACCTGCACGCCGGGACTCGCTGCGTCCGCAACGAACCGGCTGGCCGGCGACGCCCTTGTGCTGGCAGCCGTCGCGTGCGAGGCGGTGTTCATCCTGCTCAACCGGCGGCTCGCGGTGCCGCTCGCGCCGCTGGCGTTGTCGACGGCGATGTCGGGCCTCGGCTTCGTCCTCGCGCTCGTGCCCATGGCATTCGAGTGGCGCACGCTCGCGGCCCCGCAGGCCAGCGCGTTGTTCGCCGTCGTCTATTACGCGCTGGTGCCCACGGTGCTCGGCTTTCTCTGCTGGTACACGGGCTCCGCGCGCACGAGCGGGACGGAGGCCGCGCTCTTCACCGCCGTCGCGCCGGTGTCGGCGGTGCTGTTCGCGGTGCTGGTGTTCGGCGACACGCTGAGTGGCACGAAGCTCGCAGGCTTCGCGCTGGTCATGGCGGGCATTCTCGCGGGGGCATTGCAGCGCCGGACGGCGAAGCCAGCGTGATTGACCTGGAACAAGCAATCGCCTCGCCGATGAATAACGGAATCGCTTCGACTAAAGATCGCCAAAACGCTTGCCGTAAAGCAGCAAGTTCACTTCGAGTGAGCTTGTCGTTAATGCGAAACGAATACTTATAAATCGAAACGAGAGAGACCCGATGTTCAACGCAAAACGTGCCATGGCGCTTGCGGGCGCAACTATCGTCAGCTTGTCGCTTTCTGCCTGCATGACGCCCCATTCCTATGTGGACGGTTCGCTCGGCGAGCCGCACTATGCCGATCTGAAGAAGCCCGCGGCTCCGCAGCCGGTTCAGCTGCTGGTCGAATTCCAGACGAAGGGCGTCACCAACGCGCGCGCAACCGATTTCGCGAGATCGCGCGTCTACGAGCAGGTTTCGCAATCTGGGCTGTTCAGCCAGGTGTCGTATGAGCCGGTGAGCTCGGGCCGCAAACTGCTCATTTCGATCAACAACGTGCCGCTCACCGACAATCTCGCGGCGAAGGGTTTCGGTGTCGGTCTGACCTTCGGTCTCGTGGGCACGATGGTCGCGGACGGCTACGAGTGCACGACCACCTATGTCGAGCCTGGCCACGATGCGGTCACCAAGGTCGTCAAGCACGCGCTCTACGCGACGATCGGCAACGCGTCCGGTCCCGAAGGCCTGAAGTCGATGCCGATTCAACAGGCGAGCGAGACGGTGCTGCGCCAGATGATCGGCAAGAGCCTCGAAGAACTCGATCAAACGACGGACATCGCGCAATGAGGACGCGACCGCTCTTGTATTCTTGCGGCCGCCTGCTCGCCGGGCTCGCGACGGTGGCTGCGTTGACGACGTTGTCTGGTTGCGTGACCCAGCAGATCTTGCCGTACCAGCCGAGCCTGACCAATCAGGCGAAGCTCGGCAGCTTGCCGGGCGGGACACGGCTGCGGGTGACGGCAGTCGGCAGCGAGCCAGCCGACGTGCAGACGACGATCCGGTCGATGCGCATCGCCGCGCCCGGCGACGGGACGTGGTCGAGCTTCCTCGATCAGGCGCTGTGCACGGAACTCAAGGCATCGGGCAACTATGATGCGAACGCGCCGGTGACGGTCGAAACGACGCTCACGCAAGTCAGGATCAGCGACGGCGGGGCGGCGCTCGCGGGCCGCTTCGTCGTGCGCGCGGGAGCGCAGGTGCGCTACGACAAGGTGCTGCGCGTCGATACGGCCTGGGACAGCAACTTCCTCGCGGTGCTCGCCGCGTCGAGTGGCCTGAACCAGAGCACGGCGATTTTCCAGGCGCTGCTGCGCAAGCTCTTCGAAGATCCCGACTTCATCAAGGCTACGTAGCCTTGGCGGGGCACGATGCAGGGCTCACGAATAGTCGGGCATCTGCATCGGCGGCCGTTGCGGCTGGCGCGGGGTCCGTCCGATCAGGATCAGCGCCAGCGCAGCCACGGTGACCATCAACGTGTAGACCACGAAGATCTTCCACTCGAACGGGAAATACGCTTTCGGATCGGGCATGTACTGGTTCAGGCGCGTGCCCGTCGGGATCGAGGAAAACAGCTGAATGCCCATGGTGGCGGCAAACGTGATCAGGGCCATGCCGGCTTGCCACGCACGCGTGTGCTTGCTCGCGAGCGCGGTGCCGAGGACGAGCAGAAAGACCGCCGCTTCGAGCAAGTCCATGGGCCGCCCGTGCTGGATCAGATAGCGGATCCAGCTGACCGGCGAAGCGGCGACGAGTATCGACCAGTAATGGAGCGTGCACGACGCGGCGAGCACGACGAAGCCAGCGCGTTCGCGATGGCTGTAGTTTCGGACGCTGCGAGGCGGGGCGAAAAAGCCGCGATTGGAACGGCTATAGAGCAGCGCGATGCAAACCACATTGAGCGGCAGCGCCACCAGTGCGGGTAGCCAGTACGACAGCATGACCAGCGCCACCGACCAGACGACGCTCGCCCACACGATCAGCGTGCGGCCCCACGCAGCGCCGCGAGCGATCGCGATGCTGCCGGCCAGCCGCGTGATCGCGTAGACGAGCGACACGGCCTGCAGCGCCCAGCCGCGCCACGGCATGATCTGCACGATGGCTTGCCAGTTCTGCTGATAACGCACGGCGAGATCGACGAATTGAAGAAGCCAAGTGAAATTCAGCAGAATGCCGCTATAAGCAATCACTCGAATCGTGGTGTAACGTCTTGCTGGAATTGCTGAACGATCCATAGCGCGGTTTTAAATGATTTTTATCGTGAAGCCAGGCCGCGATTATAATTTTTTTCATGCGAAGCGCTACTGCGCTTGTCGCTGGATATACACCCGCCGGTAGAGAAACGTCCACGCCAATAGCGCGCCGTAGAACCCATAGCGCACGAATGTCGACAGCCGCTGTTCGGATTGATCGGTCACGAGCGTGGTGATCGTGAGCCGGACCGCCGTTTCGCTCACTAGCCCGAGTCCCCACACGAGCGTCATGAGCCGGATCGACTTCACGAGCGCGGGGCGAGTCTGCCAATGCAGATCGAATTCATTTTCGCGGCCGAGTCTCTCGCGCGACAGTGTCGATCTGCCGAGATAGAAAACGAGCGGCCGCTCGAAGGCGAGCGAGAGCAGAAACAGCGCGCCGATCACGCCGCTCACGAGTGGATCGCTTGCTTCGAGCAGCCAGCGCCCCGGTTTCGATACGAGCACGAGCAGCGACAGCGCGATACTCGTCAGCACCAGTGTGCTCAACGCATCGAAATGACGGAACAGCGCGAGATCGAGGATCATCCACGCGAGCACGGGCAGGCCGGATATCAGCAGCGCGCCGGGCAGTCCGTATTGATGGCCCAGCGCAAGCTGGTAAGCCAGCGCGGGCAGCGCGACATTGACGACGAACGCGAGCACATAACGAAGCGAGGGAATCATCGAGTGCGCCTTGGGCCTCGGGGCGCAAGCGCTTATTCCGCCCGGACCGCCACCGACGCTTCGGTCGTCAGCAACAGGAACGTGAAGCTTTCCTGCAGATACAGCTTCACGGAGGTATCGGTGTGGCTCAGATATCCAATCGACAGGTCCTGGCCGATGTGCATCGCGAAGTCGCCGCCACGTGTCGAGACGATGCTGCCGCCGACGATGCCCGGCGCCCAGATGATCTCGCCATTCACGAGCCGGCGGATGTGTTCGAGGATCGGATAGCCCTGGTCGCTCGCTTCGCTCACGGCCGTGTACGCATCCGAGCCGAGCAGCACCGCATACGGGCCGTCCACGCCCTGCAGGCGCAGTTGTTCGAGCGCCTTGGCGACCACGGTCGGATAGTCGGCGAGATCGGCGGGCAGCGCGAGCACCGGATTCGAGCTGCCTTCGCGGATGCCGACGATCTGCGCGGCCTGGTAGCCGTCGAAGATCGCGCGGTCTTCGGCGAACGCGAGCAGCGTCGCGGCGTCCTTGGCCGGTTGCCAGTCGGAGTCTTCGGCGCCGCGCTCGACATCGTCGATCGCTTCGCGCGAGAGTTCGAACGGCACGCGCAACTCGACGAGCGCCTTCACTTCGCGCTGGCGCGAGCGGATGCCTTCGTGCGGCGCGGCGATGTTCACCTGATGGCCGGTGCCGACGCCGGCCAGATCGACGCCCCCTGGCCCCTCGATGTCGATCACGCGGCGGCCCGCGAGCGAGCGTTTGAAGGTGCGCGCGACTTCTTCTTCGATCTGCGACCAGGCGGCGCTCGAAATGGGCGCCAGCTCGCGATGCAGGTTATTCATGGCGTGGTGCTCCTTTGAGGGAACCGATGTTCAGCGAGCCATCGCCCGCATGCTGAGCGGCGATGGCCGTGGCCGTGGCAGCACCCGCCGCAGCCGCCGCCACGACCGATGCGCCGGCGCCCGGGTCGCGTTCGGCAAGCGCTTCGAGCAGCGGCTCGGACGGCACGAAAAAGAGCCCGCCCGTGACGGCGCGGCTGAAGTCGAGCAGGCGGTCGTAGTTGCCGGGCGGCAGGCCCACGAACATGTTTTCGAGCATCTGCTCGATCGGCGCGGGCGAGCGCGCATAGCCGATGAAATACGTGCCGAACTCGCCCATGCCGGGGCGGCCGAACGGCATGTTGTCGCGCAGGATCTTGATCTCCTGGCCGTCTTCGTCGAGCGTGGTGAGCGAGCTGTGCGACCAGCTCGGCTTGACCGACTCGTCGAGTTCGATATCGGCGAGCTTGGTGCGGCCGATGATGTGTTCCTGCGCCTCGACCGGCAGCGCGTTCCAGCCTTTCATGTCGTGCAGGTACTTCTGCACGAGCACGTAGCTGCCGCCCTCGAAGTCCGGGTCCTCGTCGCCGATCACGGTGAAGTGGACCGCTTCGCGGCCGACCGGATTCTCGGTGCCATCGACGAAACCGATCATCGCGCGCATGTCGAAGTTGCGAAAGCCGTGCACTTCATCGATGGTCGTGGCGGCCTCGCCGAGGCGGCCGACGAGTTGCGACGCGAGCTCGAAACACAGATCCATCTGGTCGGCGCGGATGTGCAGCAGGATGTCGCCGGGCGTCGCCAGCGCGACGCGCTCGCCGCTGCCGAATTCGCGGAACGGATGCAGTTCGGCGGGCCGTGGCTCGCCGAACAGTGTGTCCCAGGCGTCGGAGGCGAAGCCGCACACGCAGCTGAGGTTGCCCGAGGGCACGCGCTTGCCGACCGCACGCGTGAGGTTGGCGATATCGGCGCACCAGGCGCGCACGGCGGCGCGGCTCGGCGCGTCGCTCGCGACGCTCAGGACGAGGAAGATCGCGCTACGCGTGACGGAGGTCGAAACGGACTGGGGTTCGGGGGCGGCGGAGGACGGCGTCATGGTGTCGGACATCGCTCGGCGAAAGGTCGGAATCGGTTGGATTGCGGGAGCGCCTAGTGTACCGAAAGTGCGTGAAAGCACGCGGCCGCATGGACAGGGTTACCGGACCGTGGCAATCGCCGCGCCACGCTCTTCGAGCAACCCGCGCAGCAGCGACCGGTGGCAGCGGCTTTCATCGGCGCAATAGCAACCGAGCGCGAAATTCGTCTGATGCGAGAGTGCGGCCAGCATGTCGAGCGTATGGGCGGCGTCGCCCGCGTTCATCTCGGCGCGAAAGCGGCGCGCGAAGTCGGCCCATGGGCGCGCGTCGTCGCTCGCGGCAGCGGCTTGCGCCGTCTTCAGCAGCTCGGCGCTGGGCGACAGTTGCGGCAGCCACACGTCGTAATAGTCGCGGCTCGCGAATTCGGCCTTTGGCACGCCGCGCGGCGGGCGTCGCACGGTGCCGAGGCGCAGGCCTTCGTCGTTCGTGCGCGGCTCGCCGAGCCGTACGATATGAATGGGCATTGCGTGGTCTCCGTTCGATCGCGGCACGTCGGGCGCGCGTGTCGCAACGGCACTTGTACAATGGTTCGGCCGCGCGCCGCAAGCGCGCCATGTCAGCGAGGGGGCCGACCATGTGGGACCACGCCGAACACGAAGGATTCGAGATCTGGGTGTTGCCGATTCCCGCCTACGGCCCGCGCGCGCCGGCTGCTTTCTTCCAGTACAGCGGCTATATCTGCCAGCACGGTGCCGATGCCCATCTCGAAGGGCAGAGCGTGCGCTTTCACGATCTCGGCGGCCACTTCGCCAGCGAGGACGAAGCGCTCGACGCGGCTTATGCGCAGGGCCGCCGCCTCATCGACGGCTATCGCGCGAGCGGTGGCTGGGGCGCTGACAACGGCTAACCGGCGCGCGCCTTACGGCGCATCCGAGACGATCAGCGTGACGGGCTTGCCCTCGCAATCGAGACTGCCCGGCATGGCGAGCGTGCGCCAGCCCGCGGGCTGGCCGCCCGGCGCAATGCCGATATCGGCGGCGGGGTCGGCGTAGGGCATCAGCACATTGATCGGCCAGGTGGGCCGCCGCAGCCGTTCGTGCACGAGCGAGCCGAGCCAGATCGGTGTCGGTGCACCATTCGCGCGCTGCAGCGTGTAGCTGGTGGGCCAGAAGCGCAACACGTCGCGCTGCTCGCCGTCGCCGCGCGTGCGCGCGAAGTTCAAGGTCGATGGCACGCCGTTGTTGAGCTTCGGCAGCACCGGCAACGCCAGCGCCTGGGTGCCCGGCGCGACCAGCGAGAGCACGCTGTGCACGCTCACCGGCGTGCCGTCCTGCCAGCCGGCCGCACGCAGTCCGCTCGCGAGCTGCGCCGCGCTGCCGGCCCATTGCAGCGTCATCGCCTCGCGGCGGCTGCCGTGCATGTCCATCCGGTAGCACGGCAGCGTGCGCCAATAATTGTCGGTCCATTCGATGCGCGTGATCGGCGTCGGCGCGCGCGGCTCGCTGACACCGCGTGCCTCGGGCCGCGTCGCGGGCTGCAGCCCTGCGGCCACGCACAGTACGGTCAGCATGACCAACGGCACGTACGGTCGGGTCGGCGGGGCATCGGGATAGCGCCACATGGCGGTGAGCGCGAGCAGCGCGACCCAGATCGAGGCGAACGCCGCGCCGCCGATGGCATCGGAGAACAGGTAGCGCCCGAAATAGAGTCCCGCGAACGCGACCGCCACGACGATCGCGTTGCCGACGGTGGCGACCGCGATCGACTGCAGCATGCCGACGCGGCGCACCAGCAGGAACATCGTGAAGCCATAGACCGTCACGAGCGCGGCGATGCGGTCGCTCGGAAAGAGCCACGCATCGGCGTTCGCGTGACCAGGCGGCTCGTGATGGATCAGCACGCGGATGATGACGATCACGAGCTGCGAGATCAGCGCGGCGATCGCCCAGTAGGTGATGGTGCGCCAGCGCCGCTCCAGCATGAGCCACAGGCCCACGGCCAGCACGAGCGCGATCAGCGTGGGCGGGCTGCCGAGGGTGGTGACGCGCGCGAGCACGTCGTCGGCCCACGACGTGTGCATCGAGCGCAGGAACTGATAGACCGAGACATCGACCTGCACGAGCGGATCGCCGTGCAGCACGTTGGTGAGCACGTACGAGAAGATCCCGGCGCACAGCGGCACGAGCGCGGTGATCGCGACGATCAGGCCGAGCACGGGCTGGGCCGGATCGAGCAGCCGCCTGAGCCGGTTGGCGGCGTGTCCCGGATGATGCGCGACCCACGCGAGCATGCTGCGGCGCGAGGCATCGGTCCAGGCGCGCGCGTGCAGCAGTACGGTGCGCGTGATTTGAAAGAGCACCCAGCCTGCCGCGACGACCATGCCGATCAGTACGACGAGCCGCAGCGATACGGCGCCCGCGAGTTCGAGCGAAGCGCCGAACACGACCCCCGGCACGATGTGAGCGGGCGCCCAGATGAGCGCCGAGAGCACGTTCATGCCGAGAAAGCGCAGCGGCGACATGCCGACCATCCCGGCGACGACCGGCACGAGCGCGCGCAGCGGCGCGATGAAGCGCGCGAAGATGACGCTGCGCGCGCCGTGCTTGACGAAGTATTGCTGCGCGGCAGTGAGGATGCCGGGATGGGTGCTGAACGGCCAGATCTGGCCGAGCCGTTCGCGGTAGCGGCGGCCGATCCAGTAGCTGATGCCGTCGCCGGCCACGGCCCCGGCGATCGCGAACGCGAACAGCCAGCCGAGGTTGACCGCGCCCGTGCCGACCAGCGCGCCCGCCACGAACATCGCCGTGCTGCCGGGCACGAAGGTGCCGATCACGGCGAGCGATTCGAGGAACGCGGCGAGAAAGACGAACGCCAGCAGCCACGCAGCGTGCGCGGTGAGCGTTTGCATCAGCTGGACGTAGGCATGCTCCATCGCTGAACGGGGTGGCTTGACGCGATGCTACGCGCGTGGACGGTGGGACGCTCGCACGGGCCGTGCGAGCGGTGCTTCATGGGCAATATAACCGGGCCAGAGCGATCGCGTGCGACGCGCGTGAGTGTCCGGGCGCCAGGTGGCGCAAAAAGGCGGGCGCCGGCACAGGCAACGTCTAGCATTACGCGTGCCGTTGCGGCATGGCTGCATGCGCCCCGAGACCATTCCGAAGCCCGCAACAGGCCCGGCAAGGCGCCGGGCCGCCGGGGCGCCACGAGGCTATGCCGCGAGCGCCGCGCCGCGCTGCAACGCGATATAGCGTTCGAGATGATGATCTTCGTCGCCGAGCTGATGGTCGATCATGACGAGGCGCTTTGCATAGTGCGCGAGCGGCAATTCCCACGTCATGCCGATGCCGCCATGCAGCTGGATGCACTCTTCGGCCACGCGCGCGCCGATGCGTCCGATCGAATACTTCGCCGCCGACAACGCGCATTCGCGCTGGGCGCGCGGCGCATCGATGGCCGCCGCCGCATTGATGACCGCCGAGCGCGCCTGCTCGATGTCGAGCAGCAGATCGGCCATGCGATGCTGAAGCGCCTGGAAGCTGCCGATCGGCACGCCGAACTGCTTGCGCGTGCGCAGGTAGTCGAGCGTGAAGTCCTTGGCGACATCCATCGCGCCGAGTGCCTCCGCCGCGAGCGCGAGCAGGCCGAAGCCACAGGCGTGTTCGAGCGTCGCGAAGCCGTTGCCCTCGGCGCCGACCAGCGCATCGGCCGCGAGTTCGACGTTCGCGAGTGTCACTTCGGCCGCGCGGCCGCCGTCGATCTTGCGATAGCCGCGCACGCTCACGCCCGCCGCGTCGCGCGGCACGAGGAAGAGCGAGATGCCGGCTGCATCGAATTCGCTGCCCGAGGTGCGTGCCGACACGAGCAGCAGGTCCGCCTGTTCGGCGTGCTGCACGACGCCTTTCGCGCCCTGCAACAGCCAGCCGTCGCCGTGCCTCGACGCGCGCGTGCCCACACGTGCCGCTTCGTAATGCGAGCCCGGTTCATCGTGGGCGAGCGCAACGAGCCGCGAGCCGTCGACCAGTTCGCCGATCAGCGCCTTGTGCGCGTCGTGGCCGGCCTGCGCGAGCGCGCGGCCGACCATCAGCGTATCGAGAAACGGCTCGACGACGAGCCCGCGTCCGAGCGCCTCGAACACGACGGCCACGTCGAAGCCCTGGCCGCCGAAGCCGCCATCGGCCTCGTCGAACAGCGCGCCGATCGCACCGAGTTCAGCGAAGCGCAGCCACAGCGCGCGACTGAAGCCCTCATTGGAATGCGCGATGCGCCCGCGCGTCTCGAAGCCATACTGCTCGGCGATGAAACGATTGAGCGTATCCGCGAGCATGCGGCGATCTTCGGTGTGCTGGAAATTCATGGCACGCGCCCCTTACAGACCGAGAATCATCTTGGAGATGATGTTCTTCTGGATTTCATTGGAGCCGCCGAAGATCGACAGCTTGCGATTGTTGAAGTAGAGCGCGGCGGCACTCGCGGCTTCGGCGGGGCCGACGGGTTCGCCGGTGTAGCCTTCCTCGCGCGCTTCTTCGATGAACGGCGCCGCGTAAGGCCCCATCGCGCGACGCAGCAGCGATGAAATTTCCTGGCGGATCTCGGTGCCGCGGATCTTGAGCATCGAGCTTTCCGCGCCCGGCACGCCGCCGCCCGCGACGGCCGCGATCACGCGCAGGTTGGTGGTCTTCATGTTCTCGAGATCGATCTCGACGCGCGCGAGGCGAGCCGCGAATTGCGGATCGTCGATGAGCGGTTTGCCATTGCGTGTGACTTGGCTCGCCGCGCGTTTCAGACGTTCGAGCGCCGCCACGCTGAAGCCCACGCCCGCGATGTTGGTGCGCTCGTAGGTGAGCAGATACTTCGCGTAGGTCCAGCCCTTGTTCTCCTCGCCGACGAGATTCGCGGCGGGGACACGCACGTCGGTGAAGAACACTTCGTTGACTTCGTGCTCGCCATCGAGCGTGATGATCGGGCGGACCTCGACACCGGGCGTGTTCATGTCGATCAGCAAGAAGCTGATGCCCTCTTGCTTGCGCACGTCGGTGGCCGTGCGCACGAGGCAGAAGATCATGTTCGCGTAGTGACCGAGCGTGGTCCAGGTCTTCTGGCCGTTGACGATGTAGTCATCGCCATCGCGCACGGCCGTCGTGCGCACCGCCGCGAGATCGGAGCCCGCGCCCGGTTCCGAATAGCCCTGGCACCACCAGTCGCTGCCATCGAGAATGCGCGGCAGCCAGTGGCGCTTTTGCGCCTCGCTGCCGTACTTGATCATCACCGGTCCGAGCATGTTCACGCCGAACGGCACGATGCGCGGCGCGCCTGCAATCGCGCACTCGTTCTCGAAGATGAACTTCTGCACGGGGCTCCAGCCCGGGCCGCCATATTCCCTGGGCCAGTGATTCGCGAGCCAGCCCTGCTCGTTGAGGATCGCGTGCCATTGCGCCATGTCCTCGCGCGTGAGGTGCTGGCCGGTGTGCACCTTGTCGGCGAGCCGTTGCGGCAGACGCTCGCGCAGGAAGCGCAACACCTCGGCGCGAAACGCCTCTTCTTCAGCGGTGAAATTCAGATCCATTGCTGTGTGTCTCTCGAAGTGACGTGCTCAGACGGTTTGATTGAGGCTTGCGAAGTCCGCACCGCGTTCGACCAGTTCGACGAGGAGCGGCGAGGCACGCCAGAACAGCGGATCTTCCTTGGCGAACGCGCGAATGTCGGCGAGCACGTTCGCGAGGCCCACGCTATCGGCGTACTTCAGCGGGCCGCCGCGATGGCGCGGAAAGCCGTAGCCGTAGAGCAGCGTCACATCGACGTCGAGCGGGCGCAGCGCGATGTGCTCGTGCACGACGTTGGCGCCTTCGTTGATCATCGCGGCCATGTAGCGGCGCATGATTTCCTCGTCGGTGAAGCTGCGCGGCGCGACGCCCGCGCGTTCGCGCTCGGCCGCGATGATCGCTTCGACTTCGGGGTCCGGCGTGCCGGTGCGCGCGCCTTCGGGGTACAGATAGAAACCACGGCCCGTCTTCTGGCCGAACCAGCCGCGCTCGCACAGACGGTCGGCGATCTGCACGTAGCGTGCATGCGGATCGCGCGTCGCGGCGCGCCGCTTGCGCGTGGCCCAGCCGATGTCGCCGCCCGCGAGATCGACCACCTGGTACGGTCCCATCGCGAAGCCGAAATCGCGCACGGCCCGGTCGATCTGGTACGGCGATGCGCCGTCTTCCATCAGATGATCGGCGGCCGTGCGATAGACTGCGAGAATGCGGTTGCCGATGAAACCATCGCACACGCCCGCGCGCACGGGCACCTTGCGCAGGCGCTTGGCGAGTTCGAACGCGGTCGCCACGACATCGGCGGCGACGCGTGCGGGCACAACCACTTCGAGCAGCTTCATGATGTTGGCCGGCGAGAAGAAGTGCAGGCCGATCACGTCTTCGGGGCGCTGCGTGATCGCGGCTATCGCATCGATGTCGAGATATGACGTGTTGGTCGCGAGCACCGCGCCCGGCTTGCACACGCGGTCGAGTTCGACGAACGCGGCCTGCTTGACGGCGAGGTCCTCGAATACGGCTTCGATCACGAGATCGACCTCGGCGAGCGCGTCATACGACGTGCTGCCATTGAAGCGCGCGAGGGTTTGCGCCTTCGCCTCGGGCGTGAGACGGCCCTTGGCGATCAAACCGTCGTAGACCTTTTCGACGTGGGCGCGGCCGCGCGCGAGCGAGGGCTCGTCGCGTTCGATCATCGTCACGGGCAGACCCGCATCGAGCACGGCGACCGCGATGCCCGCGCCCATCGTGCCGCCGCCCACGACGCCGACCGTGCGGATCGGGCGCGGCTGCGCGCTCTTCGTTTCGGGCGCCTTCTGCACTTCGCGCTCGGCGAAGAACGCGTGGATGAGACCCGCGCGCTGCGGGCTGTCGAGGCACGCGAGGAACTGCTGGCGCTCGAAGCGCATGCCTTCGTCGAACGGCTGCTCGAGCGCGGCTTCGACGCATTCGACGATCTTCGCGGGCGAGAACAGGCCGCGCGACTTCTTCGCGGTGTCCGCGCGCGCGGCGGCGATGGCCGCTTCGCTCGCGGCGCGATCGGCGAGACCTTGTGCATCGCGCGTGCGGCGCACCGGCGCCTGGCTGGCCAGCAGCTCGTGCGCCCACGCGAGGCCTTCGGCGAGCAGATCGTCGCTCTGGCCCACGCGATCGACGAGGCCGAGCTTGAGCGCTTCCTGCGCGCCGGCATGGCGCCCGCTCAGCATCAGGTCGAGCGCGGCCTGCGCACCGATCAGACGCGGCGTGCGCTGCGTGCCGCCCGCGCCGGGCAGCAGGCCCAGTTGCACTTCGGGCAGGCCGAGCTTGGCGCCGGGCAGCGCGAGGCGGTAATGCGACGCGAGCGCGACTTCGAGACCGCCGCCGAGCGCCGCGCCGTGGATCGCGGCGATCACGGGCTTGCTGCACGCTTCGATGCGGTTGCACACGTCGGGCAGCGCGGGCGGCAGCGGCGGCTTGCCGAACTCGCGAATGTCCGCGCCCGCGATGAAGTTGCGGCCCGCGCCGACGATCAGCACGATCTGCACGGCATCGTTGGCTTCGGCGGCATCGAGCGCCGCGACGAGGCCGCGCCGCACATCGACGCCGAGTGCATTGACCGGGGGATTGTCGAGCGTGACGACGAGAATCTTGCCGCGCAGTTCATGCGTGACCGGCGAGAGGGGAGCGGTGTTGGGTTCCATCGTGTCTCCAGAGAAGGAACGGACCTTCGGGTATGAAGCGGATTGTCGAGCCGGCAAGCTGGATTGACAATCCCATGGCTTGTTGACAGACTGTCAAGGATATTTTGACAATGGAACGCGGGCCATGGATGTGAACGCGCTGACCCTGCTGGTCGAGATCCTCGACGCGGGCAACCTGAGCGAGGCGGCGCGGCGGCTCAAGATGAGCCGCGCGAACGTCAGCTACCACCTCAATCATCTGGAGAAATCGATCGGCCTGCAGCTCGTGCGGCGCACGACGCGCCGCGTGGAGCCGACCGAGATCGGCTTGAAGCTCTACGAGCATGGTCGCGCAATCCAGAATGCGCTGCTCGCTGCGCGCGAGTCGGTGTCCACGCTCGGGCAGACCTTGCAGGGGCGCGTGCGCTTGTCGGTGCCGAGCGGCTATGGCCAGCTCGTGATGTCCGAGTGGCTGATCGCGTTCAAGCGGCTGCATCCGGGCATCGTGCTCGATGTGATGTTCGAAAACCGCGTCGAAGACCTGTTGCGAGACGAAGTCGATATAGCAGTGCGGGTGATGTCGGAGCCGCCGCAGAACCTCGTCGCGCGCGACATGGGGCCGGTGCGCTACGTGGCGTGCGCGTCGAAGGAATACGCCGCGCAACATGGCATGCCGACGCGGCTGGAAGACCTGCGCGTCGCGCCGCTCATCACCGCCGCTGTGGTCGGGCGTCAGCTGCGCCTTGCCGCCTACCTGGGCGAAGAGCGCCACGAAGTGCTGATCGAGCCGACCATCATCTCCGAGAATTTCCTGTTCCTGCGCCAGTCGATCCTCGCCGGGCTCGGCGTCGGCATCGTGCCCGACTATGTGGTCCACGACGACCTGCGGCGCGGCGAGGTCGTGACGACGCTCGATGCGTGGCGGCTCAGCATCTTCGGCACGCATATGTACATGGTCTACATGCCGAACCGCCATCACACGCGTGCGGCCTCGACCTTCATCGAGTTCGTGCTCGAAGAGGCGCGCAAGGCCGGTCGCGGCGTTGCTTCGTGAGGGAAGCTACAATGCGGCTCTCTTCGATCCGACCTTTCTTTCGTGTCCTCCGCTGCCATGGCTGAACCTTCCCGGGCCTTCCTGCTCGGCCCGTTGCTCAAGGGTGTCTCGCGCTCGTTCTATCTGACGCTGAGCGTGCTGCCTGCGGGCATGCGCGATCCGGTCGGGCTCGCCTATCTGCTCGCGCGCGCGGCGGACACGATCGCCGATACCGCGCTGATCGACCCGGGCCAGCGGCTCGAATTGCTGCTGTCGTTGCGCGAGCAAGTAAACGGCGCCGCCGACGATGGCGCACTCAAGCGTCTCGCCGATGAAGTCGGCGCGCAGCAGACGCAATCGGACGAGCGCGTGCTGCTCGAATCGCTCGGCAGCGCGCTCGCCGTGCTCGCGCAACTCGACGCGGCCGATCGCGCGGCCGTGCGCGAGATCGTCACGACGCTCACGACGGGCATGGAATTCGATCTGCGCACCTTCCCCGATGAACGCTCGGGCCGCCTCGTCGCGCTGCGCGAATGGGACGAACTCGATCGCTATACCTATCTGGTGGCGGGCTGTGTCGGCGAGTTCTGGACGAAGATGACCTATGCGCACGTCGATGTGAGGCTCAAGCGCGGCGAGCCGGAAATGCTCGACCTCGGCGTGCGCTTCGGCAAGGCGCTGCAACTCGTCAACGTGCTGCGCGATTGCGGCAAGGATTTGCGCATCGGCCGCTGCTATTTGCCGGTGACGATGCTCGATGCGCACGGCCTGCGTCCCGAGGATCTGCTGCAACCCGGCGCTTCGATGCGCGCGCAACCGTTGCTGTTCGAACTCGTGCAGCGCGCGCTCGGGCATTTTCGCGCGGCCATCGACTATGCGTTCGGGCTGCCTGCTTTTGCGTTGCGGCTGCGGCTCGCATGCCTGTGGCCGATTCTCATCGGCCTCGAAACGCTCGAACTGCTGGTCGCGAACGAGGCGTGGCTCGAGCCCGCGCGTGCGTCGAAGGTCACGCGCAACGACGTGTACCGGATTCTGGCGGGATCGACGGCGCTGTCACCGTCGAATGCGTTGCTGAAGGTGTGGTTCGAGCGCCTGATTGCGCGCATCGAGGCGCGCGCTCACGCGCACAGATAGCCGCCATCCACCGGCACGATCGAGCCGGTCATGAACGACGCCGCCGGCGAGCAAAGAAAGACGGCTACATCGGCAATTTCAGCGGGCTGGCCCCAGCGCTTCATCGGCGTGCGCTCCAGAATGGCTTGCGAACGGCTGCTGTCGTCCTGCAGCGCCTGGGTCAGCGGCGTCGCGATCCAGCCCGGTGCGATGGCATTCACGCGAATCGAGTCTTGAGCGTAGGCGATTGCCAGCGAGCGGGTCAATTGCGCCACGCCGCCTTTGCTCGCACTGTAGGCAGGCACGAGGCCGCCGCCGAAGAAGCTCAGCATCGACGCCGTATTGACGATGCAGCCCGCCGACGCCTTGAGCAACTCGCGCGCGCCAGTGCAGACGCGCATCGTCCCGCTGAGATTGATGTCGAGCACGCGCTCGAAGGTCTCGATCTGGTGCTCTTCGACACGACTGATCACGCCCGCACAATTGACGACGATGTCGAGGCGCTCGAACGTGCCGATCAAACGGGTCACCTCGTCGGACGAACGCACGTCGAGCCGCTCGGGTTGCACGCTGCGTTCGAGCGTATCGGGCGTGTCCTGCGGCGGCGGCAGTCCGGCCGCGACGACGTGCGCACCCAATTGCGCGAGACGGTTGGCGATGGCCGCGCCGATGCCGGAAAAGCCGCCCGTGACCAGCGCGGTTTTGCCTTCGAAAAGTGTTTGATCAAATGTCATGGTTGGGGCTCAGCGGATGAACTGGTCCACGTAGTCGTCACCGAGGCCGACCGACGTGTAATGCTTGCGGCACATGTCGATCTTCGTGAAAACGTCTTCGTAGCCGGTGTGGTTGCCGTACGGATCGCAGTAGAACATCACGCCGTTCACCTGAAACAGGGTGATCATTTCCTCGACGTCCTCGGGCACGTAAAGCGTGTGCGTTTCGCCAGGCGGCTCGAACACGTAGGCGCCTTCGTTAGCGACCCAGTCGTGCTCCAGATAGCGCCAGCGGCCTTTGAGCACCATGCCGTGCACCGCCTGCGGATGACGATGGCGGCTCAGGACGCCCGATCGGCGCACGCGCAACAGGTTCACCCAGTAGCCCTGCGATGCGTTCAGGCACAGCGGGCGGAACCAGACGTTATCGGCCTGCGGCACCCAGATTCGTTCGTCGGTGGGAATGGCGGACGGCACGACGATTTCCGGCAGCGCTTCCTTCGGGAACGGCAACTGGTACGGCGTCATGGCGGACGCGTCGGGTTGGTTTGCGGTATCGGTCATGGCAAGCGATCCTCGATGTCCACAACAAGTTCTTGCGGGTCAGGGGGCGGGTTGTGACGGCGCGGACGGTTGCCCGGCGCTGTCCGTGTCGAGCGGTGCGGCATTGATCTCGGGCCGCCCGCGCGTCACCGGCGACAGCGGCACGCGCTGCTGGATGCCCGCTTTCGCGAGCATGTGCGCGCTGATCGGCGCGGTCAGGAACAGGAACGCCGGAATCAGCACCTCGTGCAGGCTCGTCAGATTGCGCAGCGCGCTGAAGTACACGACCGAGGCAAGCACCACGCCGCCGACGCCGATCGTCGTCGACTTGGTCGGCCCGTGCAGGCGCATGAAGAAATCGGGCAACCGCGCGAGGCCGATGGCGCCGATCAGCGTGAATGCGCTGCCGATCAAGAGCAGTGCGCAGACGATCACTTCCACGAAGGTCTCCATCGTCGCGCCCCTAGTTCAATTCGATGATGTCGCCGCGCTGCAGATACTTCGTGAGCGCGACGGTGCCGATGAAACCCATCACGGCCATCAGCAGCGCGATCTCGAAGAAGACCGTCGAGCGCAGCCAGATGCCATAGACGACGATGAGCGCGATCGCGTTGATGTTCAGCGTATCGAGCGCGAGGATGCGGTCGGGCAGCGACGGCCCGCGCACGAGGCGCGCAAGCGTCAGCAGGCAGGCGGCGCCGAGCAGCGTCAGCGATACCGGAATCACGATGGCTAGCATGCGAAGATCTCCATCAACGGGGCTTCATAGCGGGTCTTGATCTGGTCGATCAGCGCGGCTTCGTCGCCGAGGTGCAGTACGTGCACCAGCAACCGCGTGCGGTCGTCGGACAGTTCCGCGCACAAGGTGCCGGGGCTCAGCGACACGATGCTGATGAGCGTGGTGAGCGCGATTTCGTGAGTACTGTCGAGCGGCACCGCGATGAACGCGGGGCGCAGCCGCCTGGTTGGTCCGAGCACGAGCAGCGCGACTTCGACATTGGCGACGACGATGTCGATCAGCACATGCACGACGAGCTTCGCCAGCAGCCACGGGTGGCCGAAGCGCACCGGCTGCAGCCACAGCCCTTCGCCGATCAGGAACGAGATCGCGCAGCCGAGCACGGCGCCGAGCAGCAGATTGCCGGGCGACATATCGTTGGCGAGCAGCACCCAGATGACCAGCAGGATGAGCGAGAGCCACGGGTGAGGAAAGAGGCGCTTGATCATGGGTCACCTCGCAGCGGGCAGCACGGCGTGAACGTAGGCAGCGCGCTCGGCGAGCTGCGCGGCGCTCGCGTCGAGATAGCGCTTGAGCGGACCTGCGCCGAGCGTCGCCGCGACGCTGCACGCGAGCAGCAGCGCGCAGCCCGCGAGCTTCGCGCGGTCGCCGCGCCGCAGCAGCGGCGGCGTTTGCGCGAAGCCCTGCGAGGCCGGGACCGCCCACAACAGACGCGTGCCGGTGCGGCTCAAGGCGATGATCAGGACGAGGCTCGACACCAGCACGGCGGGCCACAGCACGATGGCTTCCTGCGAGGGCACAGCCGCGAGCACCATCGCCTTGCCGAGAAAGCCCGAGAGCGGCGGCAGGCCGGCCGCGCCGACCGCGCCGGTCAGATACAGCAGGCCGAGCGTACGCGCGGGCCACGGACGCGGGCTGGCGGTGCGCTCTGTCGTCGCCGCAGCGATCTCCCGAGGGGCGGCCGCTTTCGGCTCGCGGCCGAGTTCATCGACATCGGGTGTCGTCTGCTCGGGTTCGAGCACGTCGCCAAGCAGGAACAACGCGCCGCTGCACAACGTCGTGCTGACGAGGTAGTACAGCGCCGCGCTCCACGCGCTCGGGTCCTGCAGCGACACGGCCGCGAGCAGCAAGCCCACCGAGACGAGCACGAGATAGCCCGTCGTCGTCTTCAGGCTCGACACCGCGAGCGCGCCCAGCGCGCCGAACACGATCGTCGCGATGGCGAGCCACCAGAGCCAGTTGTGCATGAACGTGCCGAGCACGCCGCCCGCGCCGCCGAACACGAGCGCATCGCAGCGCAGGATCGCGTAGACGCCGACCTTGGTCATGATCGCGAACAGCGCCGCCACCGATCCGACCGCGCTTCGATAGGTCTGCGGCAGCCAGAACGACATCGGAAACACGGCGGCCTTGAGGCCGAACACGAGCATCAGCATCGACCCGGCGAACGCGGCGAGCGGTGCCGAGCCCGCATCGAGCTGCGCGAGCCGCACGCCCATATCGGCCATGTTGAGCGTGCCGGTGAGGCCATAGAGCACGCCGAGCGCGATCAGGAAGAACGACGAACCGGTGAGGTTCATGAGCAGATAGTGCAGGCCGTAGCGCACGCGCCGCTGGCCGCCACCGTGCAGCAGCAGCGCATACGAGGCGATCAGCAGCAGCTCGAAAAACACGAACAGGTTGAACAGGTCGCCCGCGAGGAAGGCGCCGTTCAGGCCCATCAACTGGAACTGGAACAGCGGCCGGAAATAGCGGCCGCGCTTCGCATCGGCGCGCTCGGCGCCGGGCAGGCTCGCGCAGGCGAGCAGCGCGGTCAGCGCGAGCATCACGGCGCTGAGGCGGTCGAACTGCAGCACGATGCCGAACGGCGCGGGCCAGTTGCCGAACGAGTAGGTGTCGATGACGCCGTCGCCCGCACGCACGAGCAGCCAGAACGCGACGAGCGCGGCGAGCAGCGTCGCGGCGATGTTGACGATGCGATGCAGCGCTCGCGCGCGCACCGGCAGCGCAGTGAGCAGCCCGGCCGCCACGAGCGGAATCACGATGGGCAGAAGGAGGCAGTGGCTCATTCGCTGGCGCTCTCCTTGCCGTCGACATGATCGGAGCCGTTGAGCGCGAGCGAGCGCAGCGCGAGCACGACGGTGAAGGCCGTCATCGCGAAGCCGATCACGATGGCGGTCAGCACGAGCGCTTGCGGCACCGGATCCGCGTACTGCGCGCCGGGTGCGATCACGGGCGGCTGACCCGTCGAGAGACGTCCCATCGAGAGCAGAAAGAGATTGATTGCATACGAGAACAGCGTGATGCCGAGAATCACCGGCAAGGTTCGCGCGCACAGCAGCAGATAGAGTCCGCAGGCGCACAGCACGCCGATCGTGATGGCGTAGGCAGCTTCCATCAGCTTTTCTCCACCGATTGCAGGTCCTTGTCGCGCACGCCGAGGTGCGAAATGATCGTGAGCGTCGTGCCGACGACCGCGCAGAACACGCCGAGATCGAACAACACCGCCGTGCTCAATTCGATCTCGCCGATCAGCGGCAGATGGAAGTGGCCGAATGCGCTCGTGAGGAACGGCGCGCCGAACGCGAGGCTGCCGAGACCCGTGGCCGCCGCGATCAGCACGCCGATGCCGGCGAGCGTGCGGTAGTTGATCGAGATGCGCCGCTCGGTCCACAGCACGCCGCTCGCGACATACTGGAGCAGCAACGCGACCGAAACGACGAGCGCCGCGATGAAGCCGCCGCCCGGCAAATTGTGGCCGCGCAGGAAGATGAACACGGCGACGAGCATCGTGAGCGGCAGCATCAGGCGCGCGAGGATCGCGAGCAGGAGCGGATGCGATTGCGACGACCACGGCAGGCCGCCCGGGCCGGTATCCGGTGCATCGAGCCGCAGGCCCTTGAGCAGCGCCTTGACGGCGAGACCGGCGACCACCAGCACGGAGGTCTCGACCATCGTGTCGAAACCGCGGAAATCGACGAGGATCACGTTGACGACGTTATGTCCGCCGCTCTTCGGCAGCGCATTCGCGATGAAGAACGGCGCGATGCCGGACAGTGCGGGCCGCGTCATCACCGCATAGGCGACGCTGCCGAGCAGCGCGCCGCCCGCGAGCGCGAGCACGACGTTGCGGGTGCGCGCGTTGACCGACTCGCGCGCGGTTTGCACGATCGGCAGGAAGTAGATCGCGAGCACGAGCAGCAGGATCGTCACGACCTCGACGGAGATTTGCGTGAGCGCGAGATCGGGCGCGGAAAAGCGCGTGAACGCGAGCGCGACGAGCAGGCCGCAGCCGCTCAGCAGCACGATGGCGTACAGCGTGTTGGCGCGCACCGTCACCACGCCGATCGCGAGCAGGGCGAGCAGCGCGAGGCCCACGAGCGTCACAGGATCGGGCACGGCGGGCGCGAGCGGCCCGGCGAGACTCTGCAAGTCCGGGTAGGCCGTCAGCGCGACGCCTGGCACGAGCAGCAGCGCACCGATCATCCACGCGAGATAGGTCGGCAGCGAGCCGTCCTCGAAAATACGCACGACGCGTTGCGCGGCACGTTCGAGGCCCTGCACGCCCTGATCGAAGCCTTCGCTCGCGTTCATGTCCGAGAGCACCGAGCGATGATGGCGGAACGCCTCGCGGCGCACGATGAACAGCACCGTGCCGGCGGCGAACGACGCGACACTCATGATGAGCGGCGTGTTGACGCCGTGCCACAGGCTCAGGCTGTACTCGGGCAAGCGCCCGCCCAGCGTGACGCGCGCGGCGGCGGCGAGCATCCGGCCGATGATCTGCTGCGGAAAGAGGCCGATCAACAGACACAGCACGACGAGGATCTCGACCGGCAGCTTCATGAAGCGCGGCGGTTCGTGCGGCGGAAAATGCGGCAGGTCGCGCGGCGTTTCGCCGTCGAAGAACACGCCCCACACGAAGCGCAGCGAATACGCGACCGACAGCGCCGCCGCCACCACGGCGAGCGTGGGGATCACCCAGTTGAACTGGCCGAGCAGATTCTGCGCGAGCGTTTCGCCGAAGAACATTTCCTTGCTGAGGAAACCATTGAGCAGCGGCACGCCCGCCATCGCCAGCGACGCCACGGCGGCGAGCGCGGCCGTATGCGGCAGGTAGCGCCGCAGCCCGCGCAACTGGCCCAGATCGCGCGTGCCGGTTTCGTGATCGATGATGCCGGCGGCCATGAACAGGGACGCCTTGAACACCGCGTGATTGAACGTATGAAACAGTGCGGCGACCGTGCTCAGGTCGGTATCGAGGCCGAACAGCAATGTGATGAGGCCGAGATGGCTGATCGTCGAGTACGCGAGCAGACCCTTCAGGTCGCGCTGCACGAGCGCGAGCGTCGCGCCGCCCGCGAGCGTCACGAGGCCGACGAGGCTCACGCTGTAGAACCACCAGTCGGTGCCGTCGAGCACCGGATAGAAGCGCGCGAGCAGGAAGATGCCGGCCTTCACCATCGTCGCCGAATGCAGGTAGGCGGAGACCGGCGTCGGCGCGGACATCGCATGGGGCAGCCAGAACTGGAACGGGAACTGCGCGGACTTGGTGAACGCGGCGATCAGCACGAGCAGCAGGAGCAGCGGATAGCGCGGATCGTGCTGGACCTCGCCCGCGCGCGCGAGCACATCGGTCAGCTCGAAGCTGCCGCAGATGCGCCCGAGCAGCAGCACCGCGCCGAGCAGCGCGAGGCCGCCCGCGGCCGTGATGGTGAGTGCCATGCGCGCGCCGCGCCGCGCGTCGGCGCGCGCGGGCCAGAAACCGATCAGCAGGAACGATACGAGGCTCGTCAGCTCCCAGAACACGACGAGCAGCAGCAGGTTGTTCGACAGCACCACGCCGAGCATCGCGCCCATGAAGAGCAGCAGCAGCACGTACAGACGCGGCAGCGAATCGCTGCCCGCGAGGTAGTAGCGCGCGTAGATGAAGACGAGCAGGCCGATCGCGAGCACGAGCAGCGCGAACATGAAGGACAGGCCATCGAGCCGCAGCGAGAACGCCAGGCCGAGTTCGGGAACCCAGTCGAGACGCCATTGCAGCAGTCCGTCGGTGGCCATGCCGAGGCGCTGGCTGACGAGCAGGCCGAGCCCGACGAGGGGCGCCGCGAACGCGATCCACGTGACGGCCTCGCGCGAGCGCCCGAGCAGCGGCGCTGCGAGCGCGGCCGCGAGAAACGGTAGAGCGACGAGCCACCCCAATACCATCGATAGTCTCCGTGAGCCGGTGCGGGTTGACGGCAACCATGCCGTGGCGCCGTACGAGGCGCGGGGGTGGGGGCGGCTGGTACTGGCCCCACAGGTCACGATCATAGCCGCATTTGGGGCCCAGGATCGCGCATCGGGCCGCTAACTCGCGGCTAAAACGGCAACGCGGCGTGAAGATCGTGTGAAAAGACAGGCGAAAGTAAGCGCGATGGTTAGCGCGCGGTTAGCACTTGCGCTCAGACCTGCTCGCCTGACGAAGTGACGAAACACAAGCCAGACCGATTTACCGGACGAAAAACGGGGCGTCGCTGTTCCCTCGTCACCCCGGATGAACGAAGATGAGTCGCAACACGGCGACGAACCACGCGCGACCTTCCATGATCCGCCAGGGAAATTCCGTACGCCCGCAGCGCCCGCGTGAAGGGACCGTGGGGGTTGGATTTTCTAGAATCGCACCATTGCCAAACCGGCCGACCGCGCCGGCTCATACCAAATCAGGAGACCATCCATGCGCCCCGTTTTGCGTCACCTCCGCCACATCGCTGCCGCCTCCGCCGTGCTGTTCAGTGCCGTCTCGCAACCCGCGCTCGCTGACGACAACGCGAAGATCACCATCATGGTCGGCGGCATCACCAAGCTGATCTACCTGCCCGCGCGCCTCACCCAGGAACTCGGCTACTTCAAGGACGAAGGCCTCGACGTCGAACTGCTCTCGCAGCCGGCCGGCGTCGATGCCGAAAACGAGTTGCTCGCGGGCGCGGTGCAGGGCGTGGTCGGCTTCTACGATCACACCATCGACCTGCAGGCCAAGGGCAAGGACGTGAAGACCATCGTGGTGTTCGGCCGCACGCCGGGCGAGGCCGAGATGGTGTCGACGAAGGCATCGGCCACCATCAAGTCGATGGCCGACGTAAAGGGCAAGACGCTTGGCGTGACGGGGCTCGGCTCCTCGACGAATTTCCTGACGCAGTATCTGGCTGGCCAGCACGGCCTGAGCTCGAACGACTACACGGTGCTGCCGGTCGGCGCCGATACCAGTTTTATCGCGGCCATCAAGCAGGATCGCATCGACGCCGGCATGACCACCGAGCCGACCATCTCGGCCCTCGAAAAAGCGGGCGACGCGAAGGTGCTGGTCGACCTGCGCGACGACACCACCACGCGCGCCGCGCTCGGTGGCACCTATCCGGCTTCGAGTTTCTACGTCTCGTCGGCGTGGGTCGCCACGCACAAGGACGAGGCCACGAAGCTCGCGCACGCGTTCGCGCGCACGATGCAATACATCCACACGCACAGCGCCGAGGACATCGCCGCGAAGATGCCGGCCGACTATCAGAAGGACAAGCCCCTCTACGTGAAGGCGCTGAAGGCCTCGCTGCCGATGTTCACGGCCGACGGCAAGATGCCCGCCGACGGCCCCGCCACGGTGCTGAAGGTGTTGACGGCGTTCAATCCGTCGGTCAAGGGCAAGCATATCGATCTCGCCCGCACGTGGACCAATGAATTCGTCTCGAAGTGAGCCCTCGTCTTTCCACGGAACCAGTCCAGATGATTTCACCTGATGCCCAGCAGACACCGGCCATCGAGTTCGACTCGGTGTCGTGCCGTTTCATCGCCCCCGACGGTCGGGAGACCCTCGCGTTGCGTGATTTCACCATGTCGGTCGCCAAGGGCGAATTCGTGGCCGTGGTCGGCCCGACCGGCTGCGGCAAGTCCACGACGCTCAGCATGATCACCGGCCTGCTCAAGCCATCGAGCGGCACGGTGCGCATCATGGGCCAGCCCGTCAATGGCATCGATCCGCGCATCGGCTTCGTGTTTCAGGCCGATGCCGTGTTTCCGTGGCGCTCGGTGATCGACAACGTGGCGGCGGGCCCGCTGTTTCGCGGCCGCTCGAAGGCCGCCGCCCACGAGGAAGCCGCCGACTGGCTGCGTCGCGTGGGTCTCGACAAGTTCCACAAGCACTACCCGCACCAGCTTTCGGGCGGCATGCGCAAGCGCGTGGCGCTGGCCCAGACCTTCATCAACAAGCCCGAAATCCTGTTGATGGACGAGCCGTTCTCGGCACTCGACATGCAGACCCGCACGCTGATGCAGGACGAGCTGCTGCAACTGTGGTCGGCCAACCGGGGCTCGGTCGTGTTCGTCACGCACGATCTGGAAGAGGCGATCGCGCTGGCCGATCGCGTGTTCGTGCTGAGCGCGCGTCCGGCCACGCTCAAGAAGGTCTACGAGATCGATCTGCCGCGCCCGCGCGTGACCTCCGAGATTCGTTACGACGCGCGCTTCATCGAACTATCGAAGAACGTCTGGCACGACCTGCGCGAAGAAGTGCAGATCGCCTGACCGCACTACGCAATCTGGCATCTATGGCTTCATTTCCGGAATTACCCATCATGGCTTCATCTGACCGCATCTCCGAATCGCTCGCCGGGGCAGCGACGCCGGCCACCACCGAGGCCGGCCGTGCCGCACGCCGCCGCGTGCAGGCACGCAGGACGCTCATCGTCGCGCTGCGGCTGCTGGTCCTGGTCGTCTGGCTCGGCGGCTGGGAGCTCGCCGGCCGGCTCAAGTGGATCGACCCGTTCTTCTTCTCGATGCCCTCGCTGATCTATGACCAGATCGTCGACTGGGTGCGCAACGGCACGTCGCAAGGCCCGTTGCTCACGCAGGTCTGGGTGACGCTCGAAGAAACGATGTTAGGGTTCCTGATCGGTTCGGCCGGCGGGATTGTCTGCGGCGTGGTGCTCGGTCGCAACAAGCTGCTCTCCGACGTGTTCAGCGTCTACATCAAGGTCGCCAACTCGATCCCGCGCGTGGTGCTCGGCTCGATCTTCGTGATCGCGTTCGGTCTCGGCATGGCGTCGAAAGTCGCGCTGGCCGTCGTGATGGTGTTCTTCGTCGTGTTCGGCAACGCATTCCAGGGGGTGATGGAAGCCGACCGCTACATGATCGCGAACGCGCAGATCCTCGGTGCATCCCGACGCCAGATCACGACATCGGTGGTGATTCCGTCCGCGCTGTCGTGGATTCTCGCCAGCCTGCATACGAGTTTCGGCTTCGCGCTGGTCGGCGCGGTCGTCGGCGAATTTCTCGGCTCGCGGCAAGGCATCGGCTTGCTGATCTCGACCGCCCAGGGCGCGTTCAATTCGAGCGGCGTGTTCGCGGCGATGATCGTGCTGGCCGTGGTCGCGCTCGGCACCGACTACCTGTTGACCGCGCTCGAAAAGCGTCTGCTAAAGTGGCGCCCTGCCGCGTTCTGATCGACGCGCCGCGTACGCCCAACCGGGAAGCCGCGCCAGCGCGGCTTTTCAGCATTCTGGATACCGTCACATGATGCATAGCCTGCGCGTGCGTCTTCTGCTCTGGCTGTTGTTGCCGCTCGCCGCGTTCATCGCGGTCGGGGGCTGGATGTCCTATGTGTCCGCACGCGATACGGCGCAGCTGATGCAGGACAACGCGCTGCTGACGTCGGCGCGCACTATCGGCGAGGATGTCGACTGGAGCGACGGCGCGCTCAAGGCCGACATTCCGCCCGCCGCGCTCGAGATCTTCGAGTCGCCTTATCACGATCAGGTCTTCTACAAGGTGTACACGAGTTCGGGCCGGCTGCTCGGCGGCGCACCCGAACTCGCGGACCCGCCGCGTCTCGTCAACGACCAGCCCGTCTATTACGACACCGCGATCGACGACGTGCCGTTGCGCGCGGTCGCCTATGCGCGCGAACTCTACGATTCCGGCCGCACCGAGCGCGTCACGGTGATCGTCGGCAAGACCGAGGCCTCGCGCGTCGCGATGCTCAAGGATCTGTTGCGCCCGCAACTGATCCGCCAGTGCCTGATGCTCGCGCTGGTCGTGATTCTGGTGCCGCTGGGGCTCGCGGCCGAGTTGCGTCCGCTCATCAAGCTCAGAAACGATGTGGCCGATCGCGAGGCGATGCAGCTCGAACCCGTGCGCCCGGACGATCATCTGCCGACCGAACTGCGTCCCATCGTCGATGCTATCAATCTGTGCATCGCGCGGCTCAAGCTGCACGTATCGATGCAACGCCAGTTCGTCGCCGACGCGGCGCATCAATTGCGCACGCCGCTCGCCGTGCTCGATGCGCAGATCCAGGCCGCCGGAGAGACCGGCGAATGTGCGCCGGAGGTCGGCAAGGGGCTGTCGGCGATGCGCCGCACGAGCCGCATGATGGCGGCCATGACCAACCAGTTGCTGCTGCTGGCGCAGGCGGAAGCCGCGTCGTCGGCGAGCGTGCGCGACAAGGTGGATCTCGCCGCAGTGGTGTCCTCGGTGCTCGAAGAACTGGCCGTGGCGGCCGACCGGCGCGATATCGACCTTGGCGCCGAACTCGGCGAGCACGCCTGGGTTGCCGGCAGCGAAGGCCTGTTGACAGCGCTCGTCGCCAATCTGGTCGACAACGCGATTCGCTACATCCAGCCCGGCGGCCAGATCACAGCGGCCTGCGATCGCCACGACGACACCATCGTGCTGCGCGTGATGGACAATGGTCCCGGCATTGCGCCGGAGGCACGCGCGCACGTGTTCGAACGTTTCTATCGGGCGACCGGGCAGGGCGAAGGCTCGGGGCTCGGTCTGCCGATCGTGCAGCAGATCGCGCGAGCGCATGGCGGCACGGTCGCGCTGGCGCCGGGAGCGGGGCGCGTGGGCCTCGTCGTGACCGTGCGCCTGCCCGTGTGGGCCGTACAAGGAGAAACATGAAACTGCTGCTGGTGGAAGACAACGTCGAGCTTGCGCACTGGATCGTCAACCTGCTCAAAGCGGAGAACTTCGCGGTGGACAGTGTGCTCGACGGCGAGGCGGCCGTTACCTTGCTGGCGACCCAGCGCTACGACGTGGTGCTGCTCGACATGCGCCTGCCGGGCATCAGCGGCAAGGACGTGCTCGCGCGTCTGCGCCGCCGCGACAACGTCCCGGTGCTGATGCTGACCGCGCACGGCGGCATCGACGACAAGGTCGGCTGCTTCAGCCTCGGGGCCGACGATTTCCTCGTGAAGCCGTTCGACGGCCGTGAGCTGGTGGCCCGCATCAAGGCGCTGATCCGTCGTCAGCAGGGCGACAAATCGGGCACGCTCAATTGCGCCGATCTCAGCTACGCGTCGGACCGGCGCGAATTCCGCTGCGCGGGCACGGCGCTCGCGCTGCGTCGCCGCGAACACGCGATCCTCGAGACGCTGATGCTCAAGCAGGGCAAGACCGTCTCGAAGAGCGCGTTGATGGACAGCGTGTTCGGTCTCGACGACGAACCGAGCGCCGACGCAATCGATATCTACATTCATCGACTTCGCAAGCATCTGGCCAACACGGACGCGCGCATCATCACGTTGCGCGGGCTTGGCTATATCTTGCGGGCGCGCGACGACGCACAAGATGATTGAGCGCGTGTCGATTAGGTAAATGTACTTAGTTATCCAGCAGAAACGGGAAAGGAGCGTGAAGGATTCGAGTCGCTAGGATTGCGTGCATCCGATGACGGTTCCGCTGTGAGCATGACGGCTCGGCGGCCTCGTCGAAGGAACGAAAAAATTCGACCACACAATCCTGGAGACTATAGTGCGACCAAAGCATCTTGCCCTGTCCGTCCTGGCGACCGGCGCGGCGCTTGCCGCCACCGGCGTGCACGCGCAATCGAGCGTGACGCTGTACGGCCTGATCGACATGAGCGCGCCGCAATACGCCACCCACGCCGATGCGAACGGCCATAACGTATTCGGCTTCGGCAACAACCTCGCCGGCAATGCCGGCGAGCCGTGGTTCAGCGGCAGCCGCTGGGGCGTGCGCGGCAGCGAGGATCTGGGCAACGGCCTGAATGCGATCTTCACGTTGGAGAGCGAATACGTCGTCGCCAACGGCGCCATGGAAGACCCGGGCCAGATCTTCGACCGCGATGCGTGGGTCGGCTTGCAGGACAACGACACCTTCGGCAAGCTCACGTTCGGCTTCCAGAACACGGTGGCGCGCGATGCATCGGCCAGCTATGGCGACCCGTACGGCTCACCGTCGTTCCGCTATGAAGAAGGCGGCTGGACCAACGCCAACAACTTCAAGCAGATGATTTTCTACGCGGGTTCGGCGAACGGCGCGACGCGCTATTCGAACGGTATCGCGTGGAAGAAGATCTTCAGCAACGGCCTGTTTGCGAGCGCGGGCTATGCGTTCGGCAACCAGGCAGGCAACTTCGCGGCGGCTTCGGCGTATCAGGCGGCGGCCGGCTACAACGGCGGCGCGCTCAACCTGGCCGGTTTCTACAGCCACACCGACAGCCTCAACTCCACGCTCAACCAGACCTTTTCCAATAACGCGTATTCGGTCGGCGGCAACTACACGTTCGGCATCTTGCGCGCCAACGCGGGCTACTTCCACTACAGCGGCGAGCAGCCGGCCGCGCCCAAGCGCGTGGACAACGCCTGGACGGTGTCGTTCAAACTCTCGCCCAAGGGCGCGCTCGACTACGAACTCGGCTTCCAGCAGATGTACACGAAGCATGCGCTCTACAACGTCGACGGCGATATCGCCAACGCGAACAACGACAGCAGCTTCGAGGCGGGCGGCGGCTTGCACGATGGTCACAAGGACACGCTGTACGCGTCGGTGTTCTATCACCTGTCGAAGCGTACCGAGGTCTATGTGGCCGGCGACTACATGAAGCTTCACGGCGACTACACCGTGCCGCAGATCACCGATGGCTCGAAGAACCAGGTCGAAGCCACTGCCGGTATTCGCACGCGGTTCTGAGGCGGGTGATGCGCGGCACGCGCAAAAGCGTGTGCGCGAAGAGAACGCTGAAGGACGAAGGACCGATGGCCGCCACGAGGGCCATCGGTCCGCGCGTGTCAATGCGAACAGCGAAGTCTTAAATCGTCCACACAAACATCTGATGCGTGCGCGTGTTTGCCGACAGGCTCACGTTGCGCGTCTGCGTCTTGCCGTCGTGACGCACCGTGATCGTGTAGTTGCCGCCCGGCACCCTGGCCAACATGAACGGGCCGCGCGAGCGTGTGTCGATCACGCGAGTGCCGAGTCCATCGGTGATCGACACGGACACGTCGGCGATGTATTCGTTGCCGCCCGAGGCCGTGTGGCGCACGAATTCGAGCGACAGCGGGTACTCAGCCGCCGCCGCCTTGAACGCCGCCGATTGATCCGCGCCGACGCCGCCCGAGACCCAGGCGGCGTCGCCGTTGTGCTGCAGCGGCGGCAACGCGGGGGCGGCGAAGACGTTTTGCGAGGCGGCCAGCGCCACGACGAGTGCGGCGGTGCCGAGCAGGGAAGTAGTGCGCGCGTTCATGGTGTCCTCCAGCAAGATGTTGGGATGACGGCAAGCGTAGGGGCGCGGACTTAAGCAAGAATTAAGGCGAACGGGCGTTTGGAAAAGGTCGGCGGGCGTGCGAAAGCGTGTTGGCGTCGGACGTCGGTCGACTTTATGCGCCCGCGGTTCGGCGAGGGGATCGGCCTCGGCTCGAGTGGTCCAACCCGCAAAGCGAACCCGACGGCGCGGCGCGCGCAAGCAAGGCGCGCGCCGCCGCGAGTATCCATCGGCTGGCCCAACGCCCTGCGCAACTTCTCCCGCCGCCGCTTCTAACTGCTAAAGTCGCACAATAGGGCTGTCGCGCGGATGCAACCGCGCAACCGCGCAACCGCGCAACCGCTCCCGCAAGGAGAGAACCGCCATGGCCGGAGGCCCCGCCCGGATCGAATCGCTGAGTGCCGTCACGCTGACGGTGCTCGATGTCGCCCGCTCGGCGCGCTTTTACGAGGCGCTCGGCTTCGCGCGCAAGCCCGGCGACGCGATTCCGGGTTTCGCGTCGTTCGTGCTCGGGCGCGCGCCGGTGGCGTATCTGAACCTGATCGAGGGCGAGCATGGCACCATCGGCGGATGGGGTCGCGCGATCTTTTACGTGTCGGACGTCGATGCGTTCTACCAGCAGGTGCTCGCGGCCGGCATCGCGCCGTCGTTTGCGCCCGCCGATGCGCCCTGGGGCGAACGCTATTTCCATCTTGTCGACCCCGACGGCCACGAACTGAGCTTCGCGCAGCCCCTTGCCTGAGGAGCGCGACAGACATCGGCGACAGCCATCGGTAATACGGCTGACACCGCGAGCATCGATAGTGGCGAGGGTCGCCGCCGCCAGCTGTCGCGTGGCGCGCAGTATCGAGTGAAAAAAGGAGAGTCGAATGAATGAGTCTGAGCAGGGTCTGGAGGCCGGGCAGCGACGCCGCCGCCTCGACGAGGAACTGATCGATGCCTATGACGAAGAGCTCGAAATGGAGGTCGATGACCGCTTGCAGGAAGCGGGCCTCGAAATCACCGAAGAGACCCGCGCGCTGCGCCGGGTGTACTTTCGCGAGCTGATCCGGCTGCAGGGCGAACTGGTCAAGATGCAGGACTGGATCGCCAATACCGGGCACCGGCTGGTCGTGATCTTCGAAGGCCGCGACGCGGCGGGCAAGGGCGGCGTCATCAAGCGCATCACGCAGCGGCTCAATCCGCGCATGGTGCGCGTCGCGGCGCTGCCCGCGCCGAACAACCGCGAGCGCACCCAGTGGTATTTCCAGCGCTATGTGGCGCATCTGCCGGCGGGCGGCGAGATGGTGCTGTTCGATCGTAGCTGGTACAACCGCGCGGGCGTCGAGCGCGTGATGAACTTCTGTACGGACGACGAGTACGAGGAGTTCTTCCGCTCGGTGCCCGAGTTCGAAAAGATGCTCGCGCGAAGTGGCGTCCAGATCATCAAATACTGGTTCTCGATCACCGACGACGAGCAGGAAGTGCGCTTCCAGAGCCGCATCGAGGATCCGCTCAAGCAGTGGAAGCTCTCGCCGATGGACCTCGAAAGCCGCCGCCGCTGGGAAGCGTACACGCACGCGAAGGAAGTGATGCTGCAGCGCTCGCACATTCCCGAGGCGCCGTGGTGGGTCGTGCAAGGCGTCGACAAGAAGCGCGCGCGCCTGAACTGCATCCACCATCTGCTCTCGCAGGTGCCGTATCACGAAGTCCAGCACACGCCCGTGGCGCTGCCGTCGCGCGTCCATCATCCGGACTACATCCGCCAGCCGGTGCCTTCGGAGATCATCGTGCCGGAGATCTACTGACCCGGCGCGACGAGAGCACAAACGCAAAGCGACGCCTCGGGCGCCGCTTTTTGTTTGCCGCGCGTCGTCGTCAGACCCGCCGCGCCGCGAGTGGCCTCAGAAGCTCAGAAAACGTGCCGGAACACCCAGTACAGACCGGCCGACAAAGCGATCGAAACCGGCAGCGTCAGCACCCACGCGAGCGCCAGGCTGCGCACCGTGCTCCATTGCAGGCCCGAGCCGTTGGCGGCCATCGTGCCGGCCACGCCCGACGAGAGCACGTGGGTCGTCGAGACCGGCAGGCCGTAGACGTCGGCGGCGCCGATCGTAGCCATCGCGACGAGTTCGGCGCTCGCGCCCTGCCCGTAGGTCAGATGCTGCTTGCCGATCTTCTCGCCGACCGTCACGACGATGCGCTTCCAGCCGACCATCGTGCCAAGCCCGAGCGCCATCGCGACGGCCACCTTCACCCAGGTCGGGATGAACTTGGTGGCGTGGTCGGTTTGCTGGTGGAAGTTGTCGATGACCTTGAGGTCGTCGGCGGCGAACGGCGGTTGCTTGGCCTTCTCCATCAGCCGGATCGCTTCCGAGGCGACATACATGTTGTTGCGCACGTTATCGACGTTCGATTGCGGCACGTTGGCCATCGAGCCTGAGCTGTTGACCTGATCGGCGACCTGCAGCGTGAGGCTCTGCAGCGCAGGCACCGTGAGCGGCGCGATCTGGCGCGTGCGGATATAGCGCTCGACTTCGGCGCGCGCATCGGAGGGCGCGGCGACGCCGTGCGTGTACTTTTCGAGCGTGTGCGCCGCCTGCTGGGCGACGGCGATGAAGGTCTGCGTCTCGGCGGGCGTCACGGCGCGGTTGAGCGCGTAGGCGGTCGGCACCGTGCCGATCAGGATCAGCATGATCAGGCCCATGCCCTTCTGGCCGTCGTTCGAGCCGTGCGCGAACGACACGCCCGTGCAGGTCAGGATCAGCAGCGAGCGGATCCAGAACGGCGGCGGTTCCTTGCCCTTGGGCTCCGCGTAGAGCGCGGGCACGCGCACGAGCGCCTTGAGGACGAGCAGCAGCAGGGCCGCCGCGACGAAGCCGACGATCGGCGAAAAGAGCAGCGACTTGCCGACGCCGAGCGCCTGGCTCCAGTCGACCCCGCTCGTGCCCGACGCCCCGTGCATCAACTGGTTCATGACGCCGACGCCGATGATCGAGCCGATCAGCGTATGCGAGCTCGACGAGGGCAGGCCGAAGTACCAGGTGCCGAGATTCCAGATGATCGCCGCGATCAGCAGCGCGAACACCATGGCGAAGCCCGCGCTGCTGCCGACCTGCAGGATCAGCTCGACGGGCAGCAGTTGCAGGATGCCGAACGCGACGGCGCCGCTCGACGTGAGCACGCCGATGAAATTCCACGCCCCCGACCACATCACCGCGATGTTCGGCGTGAGCGAGTGCGTGTAGATGACGGTCGCGACCGCGTTCGCGGTATCGTGAAAGCCGTTGACGAACTCGAAGCCGAGCGCGATCAGCAGCGCGACACCGAGCAGGATCCACGGCAGCGCCGAGGTTTCGCGCACGGGCGAGAGGTCGTCGGCAAGATGCATGCCGACGTAGACGGCACCCACGGCGAGCACGCCGAGAAACAGCAGGAGCGTCGCGTTGCGGCCGCGGACGGTGCCGCCCTGCTGCGGTTGGGGGGAATACGAAAGATCCGGCATGGCCCGCTCACTCCCGAGTGGAAATTGTCGATTACGATCCTGACGCCTCGCCATGACGTTTTCATGAATCATGCGAAAAGGCCTCCGTTGTCGTCTGCAAAAGGGGCATAAGAGGCAAAAGACGCAAAAGCGGGCGCCCCGCCAGGGTGCCTCGATACCAGGTATTCTTCAGTTGAGCGGGTTGAGCGGGATGCCGTGTGACACGGGCTCTGGAAGCTTCAGGCGACGCGCCGTGACGCGGCCAGGCCGGCGGGAGCGGCGGTCAATCGGTCCGGGGACGGGGGTGGTCTTGGTGAGAAAACGGGTTCTCTCGTGGCGCCTGCGCGCGCGCCGGTGGGCGGCGGCATGCGAGGCGCACATTTCGCAGCTGATCGGCCACCATCCGTTCTTCGGCGGGCTGTCCGGCACACTCGTCGCGACCGTGATGGCGGCCGTGACGTTCGAGACGCTCTACAGCGGCCGCGCCGAGGAACTCAAGCACGCCGCCGAGAACTCGCGCAACATCGTCACGATCATCAGCAACGATCTCGCACGCAATGTCGAGCTATACGATCTGTCGCTGCAGGCGGTCGTGTCCGGCGCGCAGCAGAGCGTCACCTGGACGCTGCCGCCGGCGCTGCGCCAGCGCGTGCTGTTCGACCGCGCGACGGCCGCCTCGTATCTCGGTGGCGCGTATGTGCTCGATGCGAGCGGGCATATCCGCGCGTCGCAAAGCGGCGTCACCGACCCGGCGATCTCGTTCGCGGACCGCGCCTATTTCTCGGTGCAGCGCGACCAGCCCGACGTCGGGCTCTATATATCGCGGCCGTATCGGTCGCAATTGCGTCAGGGCGTGCTGTCGGTCGCCTTGTCGCGGCGCATCAACGGGCCCGATGGCGCGTTCGACGGTGTCGCGCTCATCGGCGTGCGCCAGGCGTATTTCCAGAGCTTGCTCGATCGTATCGACGTCGGACGCAGCGGCGGCGTGTTCATCCTGCTCGACGACGGCACGCTGCTCGCGAGCAAGCCCGCCGCGCCACGCGGGATCGGCGCAAGTTACGCCGATGCGCCGAACTTCAAGATTCTCCAGCAGCATCCGTCCGGCAGCTATGTCGGGCGCTCGCTCGGGGACGGCATCGAGCGCGTCTACACCTATGCCCATGTGGCGAACACGCCGCTCATCGTCGGCATCGCGCCGTCGCTCGACGACATCCTTGCCGGCTGGCGTCGCCGCAGCCGCATCGCGATCGTCATGATCGTGCTGTTTGGCGGCGCCTATGTCGTGGTGTCCTGGCTGTTCGCTTTCGCGCTGCGCGACAAGGTGCTGGCGGAAAGCGAACTGCTGCGCCTCGCCGTCACCGATCCGCTCACGGGGCTTGCGAACCGGCGCGCGCTCGACCGGCGACTGGCCGAGGAGTGGCAGCGCGCGGTGCGCAACGGCGAAGCACTGGCGGTGCTGTTCGTCGATATCGACCACTTCAAGAAGTTCAACGACGCCTATGGCCACGCGGCCGGCGACGAGGTGCTCGCCGTCGTGTCCGAGCGCATCGTGTCGGGCACCCGGCGCGCGCTCGACCTCGTCGCGCGCTACGGTGGCGAGGAGTTCGCGGTGGTGCTGCCCGGCACGACCGACGAGGGCGCGCTGAAGGTGGCCGAGAAGATCCGCCGGCGTGTCGAGGCGGCCAATCTCACGCATCGGGGCACGACGTTTGGGCGGGTGACGATCAGCGTGGGTTGCGCGAGCTGCTATCCGCCCGATGGCGGCAGCACGGCGAAGCTGCTCGGCACGGCCGACGAGCAGCTGTACGCGGCCAAAGCCGCCGGCCGCAATCAGGTGAGATCGCAACAGATCAGCGGCGCGCCGGGGTCGACGCTGGCAGGGCAGGACGCGAGCCGTTGAAGCGCGCGGTTCTTCGGGCTGTGTTAGCGCGCGGACTTGGACAGGCGGTGTCCGAGTCCGAGGTTCGAGACGATCTGCCAGGTATAGACGCGCGAGTAGTGCACGCCGAACTGCTTGCCGATCAGCTCGCGCACGCGGCTGTTGGTCCACGCGTCGCTCGTGAAGCCGTGCTCGCGGGCGGAGCCGTGCAGCGCTTCGGCGATCCACATGAGCGCCGCCTGGTTCAGAACCGACGGCCGTCCGCCGACGCTCATCTGCTTGAGTGCGTCGAGGCCGCCGCCTTCGACGATCGACTTGTAGCGTCGCACCGTTTGCGCGGACAGATGCAGCGAGTCCGCAACTGCGTTCACCGTGGCGCCTTCGATGAGCATCTGGCCGGCGGCCATTCTTCGCGCGACGCTCGGCAGGTCCTCTGTACGGGTAAGCATGTGATCACTCGTCGACGAAAGGTTCTATCCATGCGGCATTGCTGCGGCGCCGCTCCTGTGAATCGTTCTCCTTGGCCGATGCCTTCGCGGGCCCGGTCCGTGTGACGGCAGTGTGTGGTGAGTGAATGTCCGCGGACGGCTGGGGTCCGCAGCGAGTATTAATAAATGGTTTTGTATGGAATGTGTATAGCCGCAAAAAAAATAAGCTGCTTGACTTGTTGATTATCGTGGACTATCGCCGCAAATCAATATCCGCGGTGCTGAACAATGCGCATGGCCGTTTCAGATATGGCATGCACGCAGCGCGCTGCTGTTCCCGATGTTTGGTAACATGAATACCACCGGGACGGTAATGTGTTTCACACTGCCACCCTTTATACGAGGCTATCGTCATGGGTGCAAACACTCATGCAAAATGCATTGAAAATGCCGTCCGCATTAGTAAGCAGGCTTGTTTAAACAGGCAGTCCAGACCGCCATTCATCAGCGGAAAGCGGCGCGCGGCTGGCTTGTGCGAGAATCGCATGGTTTGTCCGCATGCCGACCGGATACGGCGTGTGTTCCCTGTCTCGCCGGCCAGTTGATTGGCAGTTCTCTTTTTATTGCCATTTGATGACGCGGGCCAGACATATTCAAGCGGCATTTAAATTAGATAAACCTCCGGCGCGTGAATCGATGCATTAATGCTCGCTAAATTCTTCCTTGCAGCTCAATGGCACGTTTGCTAGCATCCCCTAACCATTGTCGTTAATCGCAATGTAAACGGCATGTCGCGCGATGGCCGCGCGCAATTGGATGCGGGTTTCGCGGACGGGGCAATGCGCGCGGCATGAGCAGCGTCGCAAAGCCGGTCCTCGCGGCGGATTCAAGCGGGCTCGTCAATGTCGTGCAGCGGGACGCGGCCGCGCCGGCGGGACAACCTTCCTTGGCTCACAGTCATGAACACGCTCATGAATACAGAACTGGAAGTACAGGTCGAAGGGTTGCTCAGGCGCGCCGCGAGCCGGCGCCGCGTGGTGCCGTATGGCGCCTTCCACGCGCTCTTTCCGCAAGGCACGCCGCTCGCCTTGCGCTATGCGAGCCTCGAAGCCGTGGCGGCGGCACTGTGCGAACCGTGCGAGGCCGACTACGCGTCGCTGCTCGCCACGGACTCGGGTCTGCCCGGGCCGGATTTCTACCTGCGCTTCAGACGCCTGCATGCCGAGCGCTACTACGAGACGCTCGGCGCCGATCGCCATCGCATGCTGCGGCTCGCCGAGAAGCGGCGCTTCGCGAGCGAGGAGCGCGAGCGCGTCTACGCCCACTACGAACGCGTGGCAAGCGGCGCATGCGCCGTCGCCATGGCGGCGCCGGGCGCAGGCTGCTGAACAAGGCGGCGCGCTGTGCGCCGCGCGTGTCCTGCTGTTCCATGCCAAAACAAGGAGAGTGCACCGTGCATCACGTATCTCGTACCCTGCTGTCCTCGCTGGCGGTCGTCGTGCTCGCGCTTCCGTTGTCGACCGTAACGGCCTTCGCACAAGACGCGGCGAGTGCGCCGAACGGTGTCCTCACGGGCGCGGTCATCGAAGGAAGCGCCAAGGTCGTGCATATCGATCCTGCTGCCAATGCCGTGACACTGCGTGGCGCGAGCGGCAAGACGGTGGTCGTCGATGTCGATCCGTCGGTCGGCGATGTGAAGAAACTCAAGGTCGGCGACCAGGTGAACCTCGCCTACAAGGAAGCGTTGCTGCTGCGCGCCGACAAGGTCGATTCGAAAGGGGTGCGTTCGCGCGTGGACACCACAGCAACCGTGCCGGCCTCGGGCGGCGTGACGGCGACCGCGCAAAGCGTGCAGGTCGTCGCGACGGTGCAGAAGATCGACCGCAAGAACCGCATCGTGACGCTGCGCGGTCCGCGTCACACCGTGGCGTTGAAGGCGCCCGACGATGTGCCGCTCGACAAGCTCAAGGTCGGCGACAGCGTGCGCGCCGACTACGTCGCCGCGACGGCGCTGCAGGTCACGCGTGACGGCCAGCCGCTGCATTGAGCGCTCGCGTGTAGGGGCCGGCGCTTAGTCGGGCCGGTCGCGATCGCGCACGAGGATCGACACGTAGATAGCGGTCGATACGATGATGATCGCGACCCCCGCAATGACTTGCTGGTGGTCGAAATTGATCAGTCCGATGACGGCGAGCGCGATGCCCGCGGCGGCCGCGAGCGTGCCCATCGCGGCGACGAAGATGCGCACCTTGTTCCAGATACGCCGGCGTCGTTCAGGTCCAGCGCCTTGCTTCAACTCTTCGAAGTTCATGGGCGGCCTCGTTTTTTGAGCGATGACGGCGCACGGCCGTCCGGTAGCGTCAGCCGATTATAACGACGGCTTTCAAACGACCCGGCGACAGTGTCCAGGCGGGGCGCCGCGCTTTTTTTTCGACATTCCCCGGCGCATTTAAGTCTGAGTTAATTTTCCTCGCGGATGATGAGTTTGTCCGGCCGATGGGCCGGTTCGAAACAGTTTCTCGAACCCTCTTGAATCCGTTTCCTGTCAGTTTCACGTCCCCTGTTTGCCGCCAGTTCGTCTGGCGGCTTTTTTTTGGTTCATCGCAGGAAACCGTGGAGCATGAAGGAGTAGTTGAGTACCCTGAGGCCTGACTTGATGAAGCTCAGGAGGCAGAGTTGCTCGATCGCAAGGCACTTCAGGCATTGGGTTGCTGGACGGGTTACCGGCTTGAGCGCGTGGAATGGCCGCAAGGTGAAGGTCATACGCTGTCGCTGTATCTGAAGCCGGCCGGCAAGGTCATGTACTGCGAGCAGTGCGGCGCGCGTTGCCAGCAGATCCACGAGACCACCGTGCGGCGAGTGCGCGATCTACCCCTGTTTGAGTACCGGGTCGTGCTGCATGTCCCGCGCCGGCGGGTCTGGTGTGAGCACTGCGGTGGCCCACGGCTGGAGAAGCTGGACTGGCTGGGCCGTTATCAGCGGGTGACCGAGCGTTTTGCGAAGGCGTGCGAGAAGCTGCTGCAGGCGGCCAGCGTACAGGCGGTGGCGGCTTTCTACGGTCTGGGCTGGCACACGGTCAAATCGATCGACAAGATGCGCTTGCGTGCGCGTGTGGTCGAGCCAGACTGGTCGACCATCCGCTACCTGGCGATGGACGAGTTTGCGCTCCATAAAGGCCATCGTTACGCCACGGTGGTGGTCGATCCTGTGGGCCGGCAGGTGCTCTGGATCGGACAGGGACGCTCACGCGAGACGGCCCGGGCCTTCTTCGAACAGTTGCCGGCGGGCGTTGCTGAGCGCATCGAGGCGGTTGCAATCGACATGACAACGGCCTACGAGCTGGAGATCAACGCACATTGCCCGCAGGCTGAAATCGTCTACGACCTGTTTCATGTGGTGGCCAAATACGGACGCGAAGTGATCGACCGGGTACGGGTCGATCAGGCCAACCAGCTTCGCCATGACCGGCCCGCGCGCAAGATCCTGAAGTCCAGCCGCTGGCTGCTGCTGCGCAACCACCGCAATCTGAAGCCCGACCAGTCGGTGCACCTGAAGGAATTACTGGCGGCCAATGAGCCGTTGATGTGTGTCTACGTGCTGCGTGACGAGCTCAAGCGTCTGTGGTTCCAGCGTAACCCCACCCAGGCACAAGAGGCCTGGGAGCAATGGCTCGAGCAAGCCCGGCAAAGCGGAATTGACGCTCTGCAACTGTTCGCCCGGCGCCTGCAAGGCTACTGGCACGGGATTGTGGCGCGCTGCCGCCATGCGCTGAACACCAGCATCGTCGAAGGGATCAACAACACCATCAAGGTCATCAAGCGGCGAGCTTACGGCTACCGCGACGAGGAGTACTTCTTCCTGAAGATCCGCGCCGCGTTCCCCGGTAATCGTCGATGAACCTTTTTTTTGTGCGCGTTTTTTTCCACGCGTCGCACGCACGGACAATTTTTTTCTTCGCGCAATTTCAGCCAGAATGACAAAGGGCAGAGTTGCAGCGCGATACTGACATTTAGCTGTCGAATGCCTGCAATTGGATCACACGCGGTGCGCCGCGCGTGCATCGTGCGGCGTCATCTCTGCCCTGCCTATGCTTCGAACAATCAACGCATGTCGGGGAGATTCCATGAGAGCACCACTATTGCGCCACGGTCGCGCATTGCTGTTGGGTGTGGCGCTGGCATCGTCGGCGGTGGGCGCGACGCCCGGGCGGGCGTCGGCGGGAGAGGCGATCGATGCATGGGGCGATTCGCTCACGTCGGGCACGCCCGCGATGGGCAGCCCCAAGGCCGCGTGGCCCTATCAGCTTTCTGAACTGCTCGATGGCCGGCTCGTGCGCAACTTCGGCGTGTCGGGGCAGACTTCCAGCGAGATCGCCGCGCGCCAGGGCGCGCTCGTCGCCCGTCTGACGATCACCGGCGAGCCCGCAGCGGACGGCGCCGTGCCGGTGACGCTCGCCAACGACGTGCCGATGCCGGGCGAGGGCGCACCGCGCGTGCACGGCAGCCTGAACGGCACGCCCGGCACGCTGCTATGCGATGCCGACGCGCACCGCTATAGCTTCCTGCCCGACATCGCGGGCTCCGCGCCCGCGCGCACGCCGGGCGCCGCGCCGTTCTTCGTCGACGATCATCGCGACGACATCAACGTGCTGTGGGCCGGCCGCAACGATGTCCTCTACAAGGACGCGACGCAGACCATCGAGAACGTCGAGCGCATGGCGGCGAACGTGCACAACGGGCGCTTCATCGTGTTGTCGATTCTGAACGCCGAAGGCGAGCCGCGCGGCAGCGCGACCTATCGCACGGTGGAGACGCTGAACCGCGAACTGGAGGCGCGCTTTCCGGGCCACTTCGTCGACGTGCGTGCGGCGCTCGTCGAGGCGGCCGGCACCACCCGTGCCGATCGCGGCGACCGGGCGGCCGACATCGTGCCGGCCTCGCTGCGCGTCGACGACGAACATCTGAACGCGCATGGCTATCACATCGTCGCTCAGCAGGTCGCCGATTACGTCGTGAAACACGGCTGGTAATGGTGACGGCAGGAGCCCGCCTGCGACCTTACTTGTGGTTGGTCGCGAGTGCGCCCGCGCTGTTCTGGCCGCCGAACAACTGGGTCAGATAGGCCTGGTTGCTGTTCATCGTCGCCATCAGGCTGTTGAGTGCGGTGAACTGCGCGTTGTACTGCTTGGTGAGCGCCGTGATGCGCAGCTGCAGCGAGTCCTGCTGCTTCTTGATACCGTCGAGATCCTTGTTGATCGCATCGGTGCGCTTGTCGATCAGACCGCTCGACTGCGCGTACGGCGTGATCGCCTTGTCGAGGCGCGCGGCCACGCCCGTGTCCGGATTGAAGAGCGCCTTGAGCGACGCGTCGCCGTTCTTCACGGCGGCCTTGAACTTGTCGTCGTCGATCGTGAGCGTGCCGTCGCCCTGCAACTTGATGCCGAGCGAGAGCAGGCTGTAGTTCTTGCCACCGACCGCCGCGCCCCCCGCGACGATTCCCGCCAGACCGCCCTTGAGCGTCTGGGCCATCGAGTCACCGAGCAGCGGACCCGCGCGCGAACCCGCCGCCGCCTTGGGATCGTAGGACGTCAGCGAGTTCATCGTCGTCACGAACGAGTTGTACGCGGCGACGAAATCGCGGATGGTGCCGGCCGTGGCATCCGTGTCGGGCGCCACGGTGAGCGTCTGCGTCGTGTTTTCGGCGGCGCTGTCGAGGCGGATCGACAGACCGCTGATCGCGTTGTCGAGCGTATTGCTCGCGCTCGTGACCTCGGTGCCGTCGATCAACGCCTGGGCATCCTGCGCGGGCGTCGCTTCGTGCATGTTCGTCGAGTCGAGCCGGCTGTCGAGCGTGCCGGCGGTGCTGAGCGTGACCTCGTTGGCCTTGCCCGTCTTGTTCGACGAGACGACCAGATGCTGACCGTCCTTGCCCGTCACGATGGTTGCGGTGACACCGGGGTTGTCCTTCGCGCCGTTGATCGCCGCCGCGATGCCGGCGAGCGAGTTGTTCTTGCCATCGACGGCGATGTTCATCGACTGAGCGCCGACGCTCACTTTCAGCGTACCGGTGCCGAGCTTCTCATTCGCCTCGACGCCGTCGGAGGTGAGCTTGTGCGCGGTCGCGAGCTGCTTCACCTCGATCTTGTAGGTGCCCGCCACGGCGAGCGTCGAGGCCGTGGCCGTGAGCCCCTTGTCCTTGTCGCCCGTCGCCGTGAAGCGCTTGAGCGCGCTGCCGTCCTTGAGCGTGCCGAGCGCCGTCTGCAAGGCGGCGAGCGCCGACTTCATCTTGCCGATCGCGGAGAGCGTGGTGTTGTCGCTGTTCTGGCGCGTCGCCAGCGTCGCGCTTGGGCCGGCGACTTTGGCGTTGACGAGCGCCTTCACCAACTGATCGACGTCGAGCGCCGAGTTGGTCGAGCCGCTGATGATCGACTGCGCGGCCTCGTTCAGCGTGCTGGTGATATCTGAGGACGACGGCGACTGGATGCTGGACATGAAAGCTCCATGGGTTCTTGTGACTTCTGGACCGGTGTCGAAGGCGCCCATCGAGGGGGGCGCTGTCTCGCTTCCCCCATATTACGGCTGGCTTACCGAAAACTTTATGAAAGCTTTATTGAGATATTGAAATATTTCAGGTTGGTTGATGTAAGGTTTGGGGCTTTGGCTTCCGGCGTGCTTGGGCGCGCGGCGGGGCGCTCGCGTCGTGACGCGAGGGGCTGGCGGGGAGTGGGGGGAAACGTCGCGTCGTGGCGGGTGCTGCACGCACGCCCGGCGGTTGATCGGCGCGGCGGGGCGTTCAGTCGTCGCCGGGAAAGCCGGCGCGGCCCTGCGTGAGATCGAAGAGTTTGTCGCGGGCGGCGTCGCGCGCGGTGGCGGGCAGGCGGATCGTGAGCCGCACGTTCATCGTGTAGTGGCTCTCGACGAGCGTGCAGTTTTCCTGCTCGATCCAGTGGCGCACGCGCGCTTCCTCGGGGTAGCCGACTTCGATCGTGAGCCGGGCCTCGGCGATGCGTTCGATGCGCGTGGCCAGTTGCAGCGCCTGGGCGATCGCGTCGGTGTAGGCGCGCACGAGACCACCCGCGCCGAGCTTCACGCCGCCGTAGTAGCGCACGACGGCGCCGAGCACGCCATCGAGATCATGATGGCGCAGCACCTCGAGGATAGGCCGCCCTGCGGTGCCCGAGGGCTCGCCGTCGTCGGACATGCCTGACTGGCCGCCCGCGAGCAGCGCCCAGCAGACGTGAGTGGCGGAGGGATGCTCGGCGCGCAGGCGGCGCAGTTCGTCCATGGCGGCATCGCGATCGGCGACGGGAATGGCATGCGCGATGAAGCGGCTCTTGCGGATCTCGAGTTCCGCGCCGACCGCAGCGGCGAGTGTGAAAGTGGGCAAAGCAGTTCGATGGTGGGCCGCGGGCTGTGCGGGAGGCGGTGGCGCGCAGCGATACGCAAGTGAAGCCGCTATGGTAGCCGATGCGCGATCTTCGCAGAATCGGTAACGGATCCTTGCGAAGCGGCGTGATGACGTGACGGGTGCGAGACCCGATAATGCGTGGCCTGACGGATCTAGCTCTGGCTGGAGCGAAGCCGGACTCCTCATCCGGTGGTCCGTCAGGTTTGGGATTTGCCGCGACTGCAGCGAAAACGGCCTCAACAAAAAATCCCGCGCCGACCACCCCCACCGCCCCACGGCACCAGGTGATCGATGCGGCACGACCACTTCAATGCACAACCGGCGCGTGATAAGTGAACGTCATCATCAACAGCGCAGCGGTAATAATCACGATCGGCGCGTGAATCAGGAACTGCACCGCCGTATAACCCACGATGTCATTGGACTTGAGCTTCAGGATGCCGAGCAGCGGCAGCATCCAGAACGGGTTGATGAAATTGGGCAGCGTCTCGGCGATGTTGTACACCATGACGGTCCAGCCCAGGTGCGCGTGCAACTGGTTTGCGGCGGTCATGATGTACGGCGCTTCGATCACCCACTTGCCGCCCGCCGACGGCACGAAGAAGCCGAGCACGGCCGAATACGCGCCGACCAGCATCGAGAACACGCCCGAGTTGGTCGCGAGGCTGACGAAGCCGTGGGCGATGGAGTCTGAGAGACTGCTGCCGCGTGCATCGGCCACCTTGGTGAGCATGTAGCCGATGCCGCCATAGAAAGGGAACTGCAGCAGCACGCCACTCACGCTCGGCATCGCGCGCACGAACGATTCGACGAAGCTGCGCGGCCGCCAGTGCAACAGCAAGCCGAGGATCAGGAACACGAGGTTGTACGTGTTGAGCTGCGACATCGTCACGAGCGGGTTGCCGCTGCGAAACGCATTCCACAGCCAGCCCGCCGCGAGCACCGCGATGACCACGGTGAGGATCGGGCTGAATTCGAGGAAGTCGCCGGGACGCTTGCGCTTGGCCGGCGGCGCGATGTCGTTGTGCAGGTCGATGCCGAGATCTTCGGCGGTGCGCGTCTTGTCGCGGCTCGGTGCGCTCAGGTAGCAGATCACCGAGGAGACGACGATGACGAGCGCGATCACGACGAGGTTCTGCCACGTCAAAATCGTTTCGCCGAAACCGATCACGCCGGTGATCGGTTTGAGTTCGGCGGGAATGCTCGACGGCGTGGCCTGCAACTGCGCGGCCGACGAACTCATGCCGAGCGTGAAGCCGCAGCCCATGCCGAGGTAGGCGGCGGCGCCGGCCGCGCGATAGTCGAGCGCGAGCGTGCGGCGGCGTGCCATTTCGCGCACCAAAAGCCCGGAGAAGATGAGGCTGAAGCCCCAGTTGATGAGCGACAGTGCGATGCTCAGCACGCCGATGAACACGATGGCGCCGCGCGAGGTCGACGGGATCTGGGCCATGCGCCGCAGCAGCGCGGCCACGGGCGGCGACATCGCGAGCACGTAGCCGGTGATGGCCACCATCGCCATTTGCATGGTGAACGGGATGATGCTCCAGAAGCCGTCGCCGAACGCCTTGCTGACCGCATACGGATTGCCGCTATGAATCGTCGAGCCGATCGCGACGACGGCACACGCGAGCGCGACGAACACGTAGGCATCGGGAAACCATTTCTCGGCCCAGCCGACGATGGTCTGCGAGACCCGCGAGATGGCATTGCCTGCCGGCAGAATTTCTTCTGATGTTTGGGGATGCGAACTAGACATGCTGTGCCTCGTCGGGTGTTATTTCCAGGGGCCGGAACGGAACGAAAACTAACGAATACGCTGCGCGGTGAGTCATGGGCGCAGCACCACGGGTGAAAGCGGTACCGCCATGCAGGTCAGACATCGGTCGGGCGGTCCGTCGTAAGGCGCGAGATGCACGACCTGTCCTTCGACGAGCGTCATCGCGCAGCTTTCGCACTGGCCGACGCGGCACCCGCTCGGCAACGGCACGCCCGCCTTGTCGGCCGCATCGAGCAGCGTGCCGAGCGCGGGCGACCAGTCGAACGGCGCCCCTTTTCCTTCCACCTGCACCCGTTGGGGTATCAGCGTCGCCGGTACGCGGACCTCGGCGGCGAAGGTCTCGTCGAATACGTCGAAGGCGGGCACTCCGCGACGGACGAGACTTTCGCGCGCTTCGGTGAGAAAGGCGGGCGATCCGCACAGGTAAGCGAGCGGTCGACGCGCGATCCACGTATCGGCGAGCCAGCTGAATTCCGGCCCCTGTGCAAGATCGTAGTCGACGCCGGGCTGCTCGGTGGGCAAGGCGTTCCAGTACGCCGTCACGAGCCGCACGGTGCCGATCTCGCGGGCCAGTTCATGCAGGCGCTCGCGAAACGGATGCGACTTGCCGTTGGCGCACACGTGCAGCAGGGTGATGTCGGGCGGCGTGAAGTCAGCGTCGTCGCGAAGACGCTGCGCGAGCGCTTCGAGTTGCCCGACGAACGGCGTGATGCCGATGCCGCCCGCTGCGAACACCAGCGGGCGCGTCGTCTCGACCGGGATCGTGAAGATGCCCGAGGGCGCCGACAGCGACACGACATCGCCTTCGCGCATGGCATGGAGGTGGCTCGACATGCGTCCGTTCGGTTGGTTGGGCGCGCGCGCGAGCCGTACGGCGATCGAGAGCCGTGTGGGTGAGCGGTTGGGGCCGGTCAGCGAATAGGCACGGCGCGTGTCGAAGCCGGCGGCCGAAACGATCACGTGCTGGCCGGCGAGGAAGTCGGGCAGGCCGCCGCCGTCGAGCGGTTCGAATTCGAACGCTTCGATATCGGCGGCGATGCTGCGCTTCGAGGCGATGCGAAAGTCGCGCGTGCCTTGCCAGCGCCCCCGGTTGTGCGTGCGATCGAGTTCGATGCGGCACATGACGGCGCGCAGCGGCACGGAGCCGCTGACCGGATCGCGCGTGTCGTCGCGCAGGATCGCGTTGATGTTGGAGCTGGCGTCGCCCTGCACGGCGGCGTGCGGCAGGCCGAGTTGTTCGCAGGCTTGCCACCAGCCGAAGTCGGCGATCGCGACCTGGTCGTGCAGTTGACGATCGATGCGCGCCTGCAGCCGCACCGAGCCGCCAGGCGTCGCGACACGCACCCAGTCGCCATCGTGCACGTCGTGCCGCGCGGCGAGCCCCGCGCCGATCTGGACCTGCGGCGCAGCAGCTTTCTTGCGCAGCGACGCGACATGGCGATGCGACGAATGCACGAACCAGCCGCTCTTGGCCGTGGTCAGCACGATGGGGAAGCGCGGGTCCGCAGCGGGCGACGACGGGCTCTGCGCCGGTTCGACGAAGCTCGCCAAGGCAGGCTGGCCGATCGCGAGCAAGCTCTCCGAGTACAACTCGACACGGCGCGTCGCCGTGGCGAATCCCGCGACGGCGCCATCGGCCTCGCGTGCGCTGAACTTCTCGTAGGCGAACGGTTGCGCGAAGCGCATGCCCTCGGGATGCTCGCGCAAGTCGGCCACCGTGATACCGAGCGGGGCAAGCTGATAATTCCAGCCGTCTTCGATATTGCCGCCGAAGAAATCGTCCGCCATGCCGAGACGCGCGGCCAGCGCCATCACGATCTCGTAGTCGGCGCGCGCTTCGCCGGGCGGCTCGATCATCTGCTGGCGCAACTGCACGTGTTCGATGGCTGCCTGGCTGATTTCGAAGCCGCATTTGAGGGCCTCCCGCTCCCACGGCATGCTGGCGGGCAGCACGATATCGGCGTTGCTCGCGGTGGGATTCATGAACATGTCCACGTGCACATGGAAATCGAGCGCACGCAGCATGCGCAGGTTTTCGGCCGCGTCGGCTTGCGTGACGACGAGGTTGGTGCCGAAGCTCATCAGCGTGTTGACGGCATAGGGCCGCTGCTCGAGCACGGCATCGCGCAGGTCTCGCATCGTGATCCAGCCGAGCCGGGGCGGGCCGAGCGGCAAGTCTTCGAGACCGAGCGCCTTGGCACGCTGTTCGGCGCTGAGCAACTCGTGATAGAGGTTGACGGCGCGGTACGGCGGCGCGACGGTCCACAGGTTGCCGCCCTTGCGGTCGCAGGCGCCGGTGAGCGCATAGAGCGTCGCGAGCGCGCGCTCGGTCTGGGTCGCGTTGGTGTGCTGACCCACGCCGGTCCATGCGTGATACGCGAGCTTCGGACTGCCTTCGAACAAGCGGTTGAAGCGCTCGATCGAGGCTTCGTCGATCCACGTGTATTCGGCGACCCGGGCGGGCGTCCAGGCCTCCACGTGACGCGCAAGCAGGTGCAAGACGCTCGCGTAGCGCCGCGTGCGGCCCGCGTGATCGATCAGTTCGCCTGCGCTGTCGAGCGTCAGGCCGGCTGGCGTGGGGCGCTGCGGATCGAACGGTTGCGGGGTGCCTTTCGCATCGATTGCGATGAACCGGTCCGCGCCGCTGCCGGGCCGCAGATCGTCGGCGCGCAGCAAGTGGCCCGTGTCGGTATCGACGAGCAACGGGGCATTGGTCCAGTCGCGCGCGAACCCGGCGTCATAGCGCTGCGTGTGCAGCAGATGGCGTATCGCGCCGAGCGCCAGCGCGCCGTCCGCGCCCGGACGCACGCGCATCCACAAGTCGGCCTGCTGGCCCGAGCCGTCCTGCTTCGGATCGACGACGACGACTTGCGCGCCGCGCTGCCGTGCCGTCGCGATGCGCGATGCCTGGGCGAGCCAGGTGCGGGCGGGGTTGTGGCCCCACAGCACGACGACATCGGCGTGTTCGAGGTCGGGCACGCCGATGCCGCGTCCAAACGTGAGCGCGTGCGCATAGTCCTTGTGCCAGCCGCACACCTCGACGGCGTAGAGCAGGTTGGGGCTGCCGAAGCGGCGGATGAAGCGCTCGACCCACTCGAAGCTGTCGACCATCGGCGTGCCGCTCGGCGTCGTGACGGCGAACGCAACCGACTCCGCGCCGTGCTGGCGGCGTGCTTCGCCGATCCGCGCGGCGATTTCGTCGAGTGCCTCGTTCCACGAGATTTCGACCCAGCCGGGGTCCGCCGCGTCGCGTGGCGCCGTGCGGCGCAGCGGGCGGGTGAGGCGCAATGGGCTCGCGACTTGTTCGGGCGCCGAGCGTCCCTTCGCGCACAAGGCACCCCCGGTCGGGTGTCCGGGCAGCGGCGCGACCTTGATGAGACGTCCGTTCTGGACCTCATTCAGTGAGCCGCAACGCGAGCGACAAAGGGTGCAGTACCCGGGGACGAGCGTCATGCCAAAAATCCTGATGTAACGTGTGACGCGCTACTGCGCGTGCTGATGCGAATAGTAGCGCGTCACACGTTATACGGAATGAGGGTAAACGCGATTGCGGGAGAGAAATGAGCGGCTGACAAGGTGGAAGTGGCCTGTGCAAGCCGTTTCCACCGTTTTCCGGCGCGCGACGGGACGCGCGAATGCGTGCGGCGAACGCTACACGTCGATATTTTTTGTTGCGTGGAATTTTGTGGCGTAGTCAGCGGGTTTTCTAGTTACCGGACCTGCCCGGCGATCAAGGCAGGTTCTGCAGTCTTTCGCGCAGCAGGGCGTAGAACGCGTCCGCGTCGACCTGGTCGATCCATCTCGCGTTGATCGCGCGTCCGGTGCGGGCGTCCCAGTCGACGACGGTTTCGCCGAGCGTCCATTGGCCCGCCGTTTCGATCACGACGTTGACGTCGCGTCCGCGAAACAGCGTGGGGTCGATCAGGTAGCCCGTGGCCAGCGGGTCGTACAACGGCGCTTGCGCGATGCCGCGTCGACGCATGCTGGAGGCGACGATCGCCTCCATCAGGTCCGCGGCCGCGTTGCCGCAGCGGTTGCCGAGCGCGCGGATCGGCGCGATGCGCTCCGGCGTGATGGGCGCGTGGACGGCGACGTCGCGCGGCAGCACGACGATGGGCACGCCGCTCGAAAACACGATCTCGGCGGCCTCGGGATCGACATAGACGTTGAATTCGGCCACCGGCGTGGTGTTGCCGCGCTGAAGAAACGCGCCGCCCATCAGGACGATTTCACGCAGGCTCGCGCGGATTTGCGGTGCATCGCGCAGCGCGCTGGCGACGTTGGTGAGCGGGCCGATCGCGCACAGCGTCACGCTCGCGGGCGGCGCCGCGCCAAGCGTTGCGATGAGCCACGCCACCGCATGCTGCTCGCCGGCAGGCGCGAGCGGTTCGTGAAGCGCGGCGCCCTCGAGTCCGCTTTCGCCGTGCACCTCGACCGCGTAGACCGGATCGCGCAGGAGCGGCCGCGTGCAACCGGCGTACACCGGCAGGCTCGCGCTCCTGCCGGCCCAGTCGCGCACGATGCGCGCATTGCGCTCTGTGATCTCGACCGGCAAGTTGCCGCTGACCGTGGTGATGGCGCGTACATCGAGCGTGTCATGCGCGCCGAGGGCGAGCAGGATCGCGATGGCATCGTCCTGGCCCGGATCGCAATCGATGATGACCGTGCGCGTTGCAGTGCTGGCGTGATTCATGGTTCGAACGAACTCGTGCGCCGTCTCACGACTTGGCGCGCAACGAGCGGTCCATCTGGCAACCGACGATCAGTCCGATGTCGTAAGCGCTTTCAAGCGCACGCACGATGTCTTCCGCGCAAACGGAATAGCGGGCGCCCGGTTCTGCCGTCGCCGAAGTAAAGGACTCGATGCCGAAACAGTCGTTCGCGATTTCGTTCAGGGTGGTCAAGCGTTCGTCGCAATGCGTATTCATAGCAGCTCTTGTCTTGCAGGAGGGCACCGCCCGGCGCCCGTTCAGTCGTGAAGAAATGAAGCGTTCCATCTTTCCGTTGGGAAATGTTGGGCGCAACTGTGCCGCCGGTCAATAGGTGCGTTCATCGACCTAACTCAGCGCTCATTCACGGGCCGCTCTTCCTAATCTTGCTCTCACTTGCGGGGACGATCATGAACTCCGAAGCAAACAAAACGCTTCGACCCGACATCGAAATTAAAAGAGACTCGTCATGGCCAAACTTCGCAACGTAATGACTGTCGCCGTGCTGGCGGCAGCTGCTCTTTCCACCGGAACCGCGTTCGCAGCACAAGGTTGCGGTCCCAACGGTTGGCGTGGCCCGTGGGGCGCATGCCACTACGCGGCGCCGGTCTATGTCGCGCCGCGCCCGGTGATCTATGTGTCGCCGCCCGCAGCTCCGGCCAATGTCTGCCCGCCGGGATACTGGCTCGGTCCGTGGGGCCATTGCCGCGATACGCCGTACCACGGCCGTCTGCCGAACGGCGGCTGGCAATAAGCCGGCGCCGGGCATGAGGCGCGCACAGGTGCTGTCGCGTTGCATCGTGCCGATGCATGTTGCGTGCGGGTCGTCCGACATGAATGCGCCTCGTGCGCCGACGCCCGGTATGCACCGCTCCGCAAGAACAGGAGAGCACTAGTTGAGCCGCACACTTTCGCTACGGCGATTCGTCATGATGTCGGCGGGCGCAGCAGCCTGTCTGGTTGCGTCCGCATCGTTTGCCCAGTATCCCCCGGGTGCGCCGCAGCGGCCACCTGGCGCGGCGCCCGGCTCGGGCCCGATGCCCGGCCCGGGCGACTATCCGCAACGACCGCAACCGCCGCAGCAGCCGCAACCGCCACAGCGGCCGGGCGGGCCGCCGCCTCATGTCCGTCCCGTGCCTGAGCCGCATCGTCCGCCGCCGCATTCGCGACGCGAGCATCGGCCACCGCCGCCGGCCCAGCACGGCTATGCGTGGCATGACGGCCACTGGCGCTGGCACAACGGCGCCTATGTGTGGACGCCGGGCCGCTGGGTATCGGCACGTCCGGGCTGGCGCTGGATTCCGGGGCGATGGCTCCAGACGCCTGCGGGCTGGGTCTATGTCGAAGGTCGTTGGGCGCGTTGAGTCAGGGCCGGCATCGCCGGCCTCATGACCCCCGCAGCTTCACGCCGGGCTCAGCCCAGCGAGCCGACGAGCGCCGCCAGTTCGCACTGTCTGCTCACGCCGAGCTTCACATAAGCACGCTTCTTGTAGGTAATGACACTCGTGGGCGCGACCCCGAGCAGCGCCGCGATGGTGCGCGCCGTCTCGCCCTGGGCGAGCAGCTTCGCCACTGCGCGTTCGCGCTCGGACAACACCGCGTTCCATGCGTGCTCGATGTGCTTCGGCACGCTGCGGTTCCCGCCGAGGCGAATGTGCGTATCGGCCAGTGCCGCGAGCATCTCCGCGCTATGCGCGAGCAAGTACTTGTCGGTGTCGATCAGGCGCGGGCATGCCGCGCGCCGGTACAGACCGAGCACGGCGGTGCCGCGCTCGCGCGCGAACACGACGAAGATGCGCTCGGCGATCCGGCTATCGGCACCGGCGAGTTCGCTGCCGCTATCGGGCGCGTCGAACAGCAGCCTGGGTGTGCCGTTGCTGGCCGGCTGCTCGCCGGGCGCGAGTTCGGCCAGCTTGCTCGCGCAGTACGACGCTTCGAGCGCGGCGTCGAACGAGCCGCCCGGATGTTGCGGCGACGCCGCCCAAACCAGTGTGCCTTGCTCGCCGAATTGCACGAGCAGACCGTGATCGATGGCGACGGTTTCGTTCAGGGTGGCGAGCAACGCCTCCATGAATTGGTCCGTTCCTGCTGCCCGCAAGCTTTGTGCAAATTGCGCGGGGTTCCTGTTGTTCAAGCCGATACTGTCCATGAATTGCTGTATGCCTGTCCGTCTTGCGACCGTATGCGACGACCACCCAATGCGGTCGATCGAGTCATGCCTGGAGTGAGGCGATGCAGCGCTTCGTTCGTTGCAATGGCCTCGTGGGGATGTGTGCCGGGCTTATGCGTGTCCCGCGACTGCCCGTTGTGGATACCACTTCGAAAATTTCATCGCACCGAGCAGAGCCGCTATGGTGAGTGTGATTCCCGCGCCATGGGGCAGCGTGGGCACGTACTCCATCAACGCGTCCGCGAGCGCCAGCACAGCGAACGCCGCGGCCCACGCGGTGCTGATCACATAGTTGACGCGCAGGAACTGCGGGTTGTCCCAGCGCTCGCGGCTGACCGACTCGCGTGCATATTGCAGCGTGAACGGCTGGCGCAGCGCGATCGAAGCGAGCACGACGAGCGTGAGCCCGATGTCCACGCGCAGGCGCACCGCCGCGATCGACCACTGCACGTCGTTGATGAGCGCATAAGCCGTCAGTCCGCCAAACAGCAGCGTCGTGCCGATCTCGAGCAGCTTGACCTTGCGCTGCGGGCTGACGGCATCGCGCACCAGCATGAGCAGGGCCACCGCTGCGCCTGTGCCGAGTCCGATGGGCACACCGAGCAGCCGTTCGGCGACGACGAACGCGGCGAAAGGAGCGAAGGCCAACAACAGCTTCATTACAACTCCGTTATGTGTCGAGCAAGATTGGGCGCGTCACGCGCCGGATCGGGCCAGTTCGTTTGCGTGGCTTCGCGGGTGCCACGACATCGATATGTTTCCACCGGCAAGATGATGACGTTGCAGGTCCGTTAGGTCAAGATATCTTTCCATCGTAAAAATTAATCGCTCGAGAGGACTCAATGAGCCATGCCGCGAACGATGGTGCTAAACCGCAGGCAGCAAGGCTTTCGCGACAATCGACAGGTTGGGGTCTGGCGGTTTTATGCGTCGCGTGACGAGCTACGATGAAAAATATGCAATGGCATTCAATTTCTTTCTCCCGTCCAATGAGACCCGCCCGTTCCACTCTTTCACGAGTGGTCTTGCGCAACAGCGGAACGATCGGGGTCGAAAAAGCGAAATATGACAGGAGATATGAATGCGTTTTGGCAAGCGGAGGATTTGCGGCGTCACGTTGGCGCTCATGGCCGGCAGTGCTTCGGCGGCTGATTCCAGCGTTACGCTTTACGGTATCGCGGATACGTACGTGCAGTATCTCGACAACGGCGGCGCGCACAGTTGGTCCGAGCAGAGCAGCGGCTCGTCGGCGTCGCTGTTTGGATTGCGCGGCAACGAGGATCTGGGTGGCGGACTGAATGCCGAGTTCGATGTCGAGTCGGGCTTCAACCTCAATAACGGCACGCTCTATGCCGACTCGTCGGTGCTGTTTTATCGCCAGTCGTGGGTCGGTCTCAAGGACCAGAAATATGGCGAGCTGACCCTGGGTCGCCAATACGAGCCGACCTATCGCATCGTCTACCCGACGGATCCGTTCTTGCTGAACCAGAGCCTGTCGCCCCGCTCGGCCGCCGTGCTCGCCGGCGATCGCGCGACCTTGTCGAACCAGTTCGATACGGGCCGCGCCAGCAACTCGATCCTGTATCAATCGCCGCGCCTCGGCGGCTTCCAGTTGTACGGCATGTACGCGTTCCAGTCGACCTCGGCCGCGCCGGTCCCCGAGACGATGGGCAATCAGTTGAGCGTGGGCGGCTATTACTCGGGCTATGGTTTCTATGCGGGTCTCGCTTATGCGAACCTGCATGGAGGCACGGCCAACTACACGCTGCCGAGCGTGGCGACCCCGGTGCCGATCGCGTTGCTCAGCACGAAGCGCTATATCGCGGCGACGTCGTATCACATCGGCATCGTGAACCTGCAATTCAACTACACGTATAACCAGGTGGGCGATCCGGCGGCGCGTTCCACTGCCGCGCTGCTCGGCACGGCGCATTCGTTCAGCGTGATGGAAGCGGGCGCAACGATCCTCGCCACGGTGGCCGATACCGTCGAAGTCGCAGCGGTCCAACGCAATGTGCGCGGCGCACACGACAACGCGCTCGGCTACGAGATCGGCATCGATCATGCCCTCTCGAAGCGCACGAGTGTCTATGCGCGTGCTGGCTACATCAAGAACAACGGCACGTCGACGCAAGGCTGGCCGCTGGTCTCGGTGACGCAGACCGGCACGAAGCAGGTGATGGCGGGCGTCGGCATGACGCACCGCTTTTAAGCGCGTCACTTCAGTACCCGCCCGCGCGACGATGAAAGAAAAATCGAATAGTCGCGCGGGGAGCTGCCCTGTAGATTGACTCTCGTACCCTTACAAAGTCACTACAGGAGTGCGAGATGGAAATCATCATCCAGACTGCGAGCCTTCGCTTGCCGGAACGCGAGCTGGGCAGCCTGCGCCAGTATGTGCGCGAACGGATCGAGGAAGCGTTTGCCCGTATCAAGCGGCGCGTGGTGCGGGTATCGGTGCACTTCGAGGATCTGAACGGCGATCGCGGCGGCATCGACAAGCAATGCGTGGTGAAGGTGAGTCTCGGCGGCGCGACCGCTGCGCTCGTGCAGGGACGCGATCACAATGCGTTCGCGCTGATCAACCGGGTGACGGCGAGCGCGGCCGGCGTCACGCTCAAACGCCTCAAACGTCGTCCTCACCACGAGACGATTCGTCGAACGGAATCCGCTTCGACTGAAGAAGCCGCTTGAGTGGGCGGCGTTCGCGTCGTCAGCGGACCGTGCTGTCCGGCCGAGACGCTCTTCGGCGTGCTGTGTCGCCGGCCTCATCGCCGGACAGCTCGTAACAACGCCCCGGCTCGAAGGAGAGCAAGGTGGCGACGACCTGCGCGACCGAGTGATCGGCCGAGACAATGCAGCGATAGCGATTCTGCTTGCCGTGCGCGAGCCACTCCACGACGCGATAGCGTTCGCCCCACGGCCGCTCCACCGCGTCGGTCACGCGGCACGAACGCGGTGACAGGCGGCGGTGCGTGCGCGGAATTGCGCGTAACGCGCTTCTCACGTCCTCTTGAAACGACATCGCTGGCCTCGTCAGTTGCTGCACTCCTGATGCAACATGACGGTCCAGCCGATGCCGCGCACATTGCGGATCACCGACTGGCCGAACTTCTTGCGGATCGAGTAGATCAGCACGTCGATCGCATTGCTGTCCACTTCCTTGCGCCAGCCATAGAGGCGGTCTTCGAGCTGATCGCGCGAGAGGATCGTGCCCGGGCGTTCGAACAGCGCGAGCATCAATGCGAACTCGCGCGAGGTCAGCGTTGCGCTCACGCCGTTGCAGGACAGCGTGCGCTTGTCGATGTCGAGGTTGAGCACGTCGTCGCCGAGGCGTGACGCGGCGTAGCCCGCCTTGCGCCGCATGACGGCACGCACGCGCGCGAGCAGCTCGGGCACGTCGAAAGGCTTGAGAATGTAGTCGTCCGCACCGAGATCGAGCCCCTGGACGCGGGTATCGAGATCGTCGCGCGCGGTCAGGATCAGGATCGGCACTTCCTTGCCGCTCGTGCGCGCGGACTTGAGGACCTCGAGGCCGCTCATGCCGGGCAGCGTCAAATCGAGCAGCACGGCGGTGTAGTCGCCCGCATCGATGGCCGCGCGGCCGGCCGCGCCGTCGCGTACCCACTCGACGCTATAGCCCGCGTCGCTGAGCGCGCGCAGCAGGCTCTGTCCAATGGAAAGATCGTCTTCAACCAGTAACAAACGCATGATGTGGTGTCACAGCCGATAATCCCGCTCTACGGACGCCGCGTGTCTCGTACGGTTGGCGGAATGAAATGAAGTGAATTGGCCAAATCAGCTGGGAAACGAAACCGGTAGATCGATCGAACCGATCTTCAGTGGAGTTTGCAGAGCGTGGCGGTCGTTGTGGCACGCGATGTCTGCCCGGTTCGCGATGTGCGTGGGGCAGACCCAGCAACGACGTGGGTACGGCGCGCCATACGGGCGCGCTCATGCCGCTTTAATGCGTGGCGTCGACGGCGGCAGCGTGCATCTCGGCGCGCGCCTGTTGCAGCAGATCGATGGCACGGGCCGCATGGCCATGCATGTCGTAGCCGTTGGCGTGCTGCGCGTCGCGCATGCGCCCGATGGCCTGCTGAACATCATTGTCCGCTGCGGCGATATTGGGGTGGCGTTCGAGATCGCCCGCGAATGCCGGGGCGGTCGCCGCGACGAGGAGCAATGCGGCGCTCGCCGTGAACAGTTTGTGTTTCAAAACAACATCTCCGTTGAGAATCGGCGTGCAATCCGCTTGCCGCATGAGTGATGCGCAGTGGAGTCGGGTAACAACGCGCTAACGTTTTGCCGGTGCACGCACACAGGAAAGACTGAGGTATAAACCTTCTCGTGCATTGTAGAAGCATCGAATTCGACTGTCTGTCCCCTGACGGTGGGACAATTCGAACCCCGTTACCAACGGATAAGCCATTAGTCTCCTGGGAAATCCACTGATGTTGCATGAACTCACCAAGACCATTCTGCTGATCGTCGCCGCGCTCTTTCCCGTCATCAATCCGCCCGCCTCGGGGTTCATGGTCCTGAGCATGGTGCCCAAAGCAACCGACGCGCAACGCGCCGAGCTCGCGCGCCGGATCGCCTTCAACAGTCTGATGATTCTCGTGGCGTCGCTGTCCGTGGGCGCTTATGTGCTGTCGTTCTTCGGCGTCTCGCTGGCGGTGTTGCGGGTCGCGGGCGGTATCGTGATCGGCATGGCCGGCTGGAATCTGCTCAACGCGTCGGATGACAAGGAGTCCGCCCAGGACGCGGCCGACGCCGAGGCGACCACTCGCCGCGAGTCGCTGCGCGCCAAGGCGTTCTATCCGCTTACGCTGCCGTTCACGGTCGGGCCCGGCTCGATTGCGGTGGCCATCGCGCTCGGCACGGGGTCGCCGCGCGAAGGGCTCGCGCCCGTGCACCTGATCGGCGTCGCGGTCGCGCTCGCGATTCTGTGCGTGAGCATCTATCTGTGCGTGCGCTTTGCCAGCCTGTTCGAGAAGCTGCTCGGCACGACGGGCACCGAGGTGATGATGCGCCTCTTCGCGTTCGTGCTGTTTTGCATCGGGGTGCAGATCTTCTGGCTCGGTCTGTCCGATTTGCTTTCCACGGTGCACTTCAGATAGGCTACAACACGCGGCCGCGAACCTGACGATGTGCGAATTCCGGCCCCGCGCAACGCGGCCTCGCGTCGCGCAAACGAGTGCTGCGGCTGGCTGGGCGAGATCTTCGCGCCGTGAGTCGAGGGGCGTGGCGCCGCTGATTCGAGGTTTCGTCTACGGACGAAGCCCGTTCGCGCTCACGCTCGCGAGGCCGTTGCCCATGCGCTGCACCGCGAGCAGCGCGATGGCCACCAGCGTCCAGCACAGGCTGAGCGGCACCGGCGAATCGAACGGCACCGCCGACGTCGCGGCCAGTGCCGCACCGAGCATCAGGTAGTAAGTCACGCCGAACAGCGCGCCCGCGCGTCCGAGGCAGTCGCCATAGTTGCGCAGCGCACTTCCGAGGACGTTCGGAATCGCGAGGCCGAAGCCGACGAACACGGGCAGCGCGGCGATCGCCCAGAAGAGCCCCGCATGGCCGGACGCGAGGCCGAACAGCAGTTGGGCCGCCACGCCCGCCAGCACGCAGACGAGCGCGTAGCGGATGCGTTGTTCAGGCACGATGCGCTCGGGCAGATGGCGATTGATCGCCGCGCCGAGACTGCCCGCCACGGCGACGCCGAGTCCCGCCCAGCCGAAGCCGAGCCCGGGCAGATGACCCACCATGAACGGTCCCGCTGCGTAAAACGAGAACACCAGCGCATTGAGTCCCGCGACGAGCACGGCGGCGCGCCACAATGCGCCATCGCGCGCCATGCGCGGGATCAGACGCATCATCGGCACCGTGACGGCCGTCGCTGGCCGCGTTTCGTCGAGCCAGCGCGCGGCGCAGGCGAACAGCACGAGCAGCAGCACTCCCACGGCGGCGAACACGCCGCGATAGCCGTGCGCGTCGGTGAGCCATTGACCGGTCAGCGGCCCGAGCGCGGGCGACCACGAAAGCACCATGCCGAGCGTGACGAAGTAGCGGGTCAGTGATTTGGCGTCGAGGCGGTCGCGCAGGATGGTCTGCGTGGTGACCGAGCAGGTCGCCATGCCGAGCGCCTGCACGAAGCGCCCGGCGAGCAGTACGGGATATCCGGGCGCGAGGGCCGCCAATGCCGTCCCGGCGAGCGCGAGCAGCAGGCCGAGCAGCAGCGCGGGCCGGCGGCCCCAGCGATCGCAGACCTGCCCCCACAGCAGCACGCCGGCCGAGAAGCCCAGAAAGAAGATGCCCATGACCCATTGGGTGTGGGCCGGGTCCAGTTGCCAGACGCGTGCGATATTGGGCAGCGCTGGCGCGAGAATCGTTTCGGCAATCTGCGGCAGCGCGATCCACGCGATGATCAGTGCTTTCGGCGGCAGCGCGGCGCTGCTCTCGGCGGTGGTGGAACTCATGATGGCCTCGTATTCGATGGACGTAGCATAGCCATCGGGCGAGCGTCATAATCATGGCGTCCAGACAGAAACCATCGCCGAACAGACATGCCGCGCTATCGCCTCGACGAGGTCATCGATCCCGACACGGCGCTGTGCCCCGTGGTCGGTCTCGCCATCGACACGGGCGCGCACGATCTGGGCTGGCACACCCACCAGCGCGCCCAGCTGCTCTACCACGCGGAGGGCGCCGCCACGCTGTATATCGGCGACCGGGTCGGCAAGCTCGCGCCCGCGCAGGCGGTCTGGTTGCCGGGCGGCCATCCGCACCGCACGGCGATGAGCGGCCCGTTCGCGTATCGCAGCCTCTATTTCGACGAGCGCGTGTACCCCGATCTGCCGAAGACGCCGGGCATTCTCGAGGTCAACGCGCTGATGCGCGAACTGATTCTGCGCATCACCGACTGGCCGTCCGACGAGGCGCTGACGTCGCCGCAACAGCGCCTCGTCGCGACGCTGTTCGACGAACTGGCCGCCGCGCAAACGGCGCCGCTGAGCCTGCCGATGCCGCACGAGAAGCGCCTGTTGATGATCGCGCAGGCGCTGCTCGACGATCCGGCGTTGCCGTTCTCGCTCGACGAATGGGGCACTCGCGTGGGGGCGAGCGAGCGCACGCTGGCGCGCGGCTTCGTGCGCGAGACCTCGCTGACGTTCGCCCAATGGCGCACGCACTGCCGCTTGATGGTGGCGCAGGTGCGGCTCGCCGAAGGCATGCCGGTCACCACGGTCGCCCACCTGATCGGCTACGCGAGCGACAGCGCGTTCATCGCCATGTATCGCCGCTTCTATGGTGTGCCGCCGGGCAAGCAGACGCGTTCGAAGGCGCGTGCCTGAAGCGGGCCGGGGCGGGGCTGGCTTGACGCGGGTTTGTCATACCCACATAATTTTTCCGGTGGAAATATTAGGCTGCGGCCGGCCCGTCTGAGCGTTGCCCGGCGCGGCGTCCCCCGTTTGGGCGGCAGCGCGACGTAATCTTTCCAGTGTTAACAGCATTCTAAGTATCGGTCATCACAATAGGCGTGCAGTAGTGCCGCTTTGCCAGGGGCGCCACTGCACCAACCTGGAATTTGCGATGCCCCCTTACTTGACCCGTTTGTTTACCAACGATCTCATCGATGCCTTCGCGAGCGAGCTGCCCGGCGCGGTCTGGACCGAGCTGGTACAGGAACTCGAGTTCGGGTATTTGCTGTGCGAGCAGCGCCTGCCGCGCGAGGGCGGGGCGCTTCGCGATGTCTATTTCCCGGCCGGGGCCACGATCGGCGTCTATGCCGAGTCGTTCGACGAAGCGAAGGCCATCGCGCAGATCGGTCGTTGCGGCATGACCCCGCTTGGCGAGTTCATGACCGCCGAGATCGGCGCGCCGTGCCGCTACGAAGTCGAACGCCCGGGCGTCGCGTACTCGATCCGCGCGGAGCGCTTTCGCGAAATCGTCAGCGGGTCCGAGTATCTGCACTGCCTGATCACCGCCTCCGAGCACGCCATGCGCTTTCGGGTCTTCGCCGACTTGCGGCTCGTGCGCTCGCTGAGCGGCGATCTGATGAGACGCCTGGGGCCGACGTGAAGCGGCCATTGTCCCCATGAACGCGCAACAACAACCGTTCATGCTTGACTCAACTAGATTGCATAGTCAGAATCTGCCCACTGGAAAAACGACGCTGCGAATGGATCGTCGCTCGAGGGGGCAACACGCAAAGCCGAACTCAAGAGCAGCGATATGAATGAAGAAAATGATGGAGTGAAGTCGGATTTGCAGGCGGTGGAGGCCTTGTTCAAGGCAAACGGCGCGATGCTGTCCGAGTATGGTGGCCGCGCGGTCGCCCTGTTGCGCTTCGTGGAAGCCGTCACACCGGTCCTGAACGCGCAGCAGCGGCTCGAAGTCGAACGACGCTTTCGGCTCGAAATAGAAAAAGTGCTCTCGCTGACCGATGACGTGCTCATGCCGTCCGAGTACCACACCGCGCTGCTCAACCAGACCAATTCGCTGTTGAAGCTGTTGAGCACGCGCGAACAAGGCTGACCGGTGGACCAATTGCATGAGGCCGCAGGCGCTCGAAGGTCCTTGCGCTTGTGCATTTCTCACCGAACCTGACCTCGCGCTCGAGCGAGCGCTGCCCCATGAACTTACGCCAACTCGAACATGTTGTAGCGCTCGCGGAAGAGGGCGGCTTTGCGCGCGCTGCGAATCGCGTGCATTTGAGCCAGCCGGCGCTCACCCGCAGCATTCAGTCGATCGAGGAAGCGCTCGAAGTGGTGCTGTTCGACCGCACGACGCGCGAGATACGGATCACGGCGGCGGGCGAGATGGTCGTGCAGCGCGCGCGTCGGGTCCTGTTCGAGGCGCGCTGCCTCGTGCGCGACGTCAACCTGCTCAGAACGCACGATATCGGCTCGGTCAGCTTCGGTGCCGGGCCCTATCCGGCGGCGCTGATGGTGCCTGCCGCGTTGAAGGCGCTCGCGCGCAGTCATCCGGGGCTCAAGGTCGCCGTGAGCGTGGACAGCTATGCCAATCTGCTCGCGGCAGTGCGTGCCGAAAAGCTCGACTTCCTCGTCGTCGATATTCGCGGGGCGATGCTCTCCACCGATCTCGCCGTGATTGCACTGGAGAAGCAGCCGGCCAGCTGGTTCGTGCGCGAAGGGCATCCGCTTGCCCAGGAGCGCGAAGTCGATACGCGTCAGTTGCACGACTATCCGATCGTCTCCGTGCCGCTGCCTGGGCTGATCCGCGATGGCCTGCGCAAGTGGCTGCGCTTGCCGCCCAATCGCGAGATCGAATTTCATGTCATGTGCAACGATGTGAACGTGCTGCAGGAGTACGCGCGCGAAACCGACGCGCTGTTGTTGCTCACCGATTTCTCGCTCGCGCATGCGCGACCGATTCCCGGTCTCGTGCCCTTGCGCATGGCGAGCCGCTCGCCGTTGTCGATGCATTTCGGCATTGTGCATCTGGCCGGCCGCACCTTGGCGCCCGCTGCGGAGCAGGCCATTCTCGCCATCCAGCGCGCCACGGACCCGTTGGTGGTCGCCGCGGACTGATGCGTGTGTTGCATGAATACGATAAAAACAATGCAATTGTTTTATCGAAGCGCGTGTCGTTCAATGTCACGATTCCGTACGAGACAGGCACGCAATGTACAACCAGACAATGGCCGAGGGGCCGGCGCAAACAGCATCGCACGTTGATCCACTGGTCGCGATGATCCGCATGGCGGCGGCATCGATTGCGATGGCCAGGTATCCGGTGGTGGAAGTGATGCGCACGTGCGCACTGCAGACTTCACCCAACTCGACGAGTCCGCTGCGCTCGCCGTTCAATGCAATTCACGCGAGCATGCATCGCTGGACGCACGAAGACCGCCAGTTCGTGACGCCGTCGAATGACTTTCTGTACCTCAACGGCTGGATCGATCTTTCCAGTGGAACAGTCGAGCTCGATATCCCGGCGCTCGACGCGGATCGCTACTACGTCGTCGAGTTGCTCGATGCGTTCACCAACAATTTCATCAACCTGAGCCCGCGCAACGCCGGCACGAACGGCGGGCGCTACGTGCTGCACCGCGCGGGACAGGCGCTGCCCAACGACGACCGCAAGCCGGTGGAATGTCCCACCTCGCTCGTGTGGCTGCTCGCGCGCGTGCTCGTGAACGGCGACGACGATGTCGCGCGCGCGCAGCAAGCGGCGCAGGGTTTTCGTCTGAACGGTCCGGCGTGCGAAGGGCCGGCGGCCGCGCGGCGCTGGCAGGACGGTGGCGACCCCGCGCTCGACTTCTTCCAGAACGTGTTCAATTCGCTGGCCGATGTCCCGCCGCTCGCCGATGAAGCCGCGCCGTTCAGCATGCTGGCGGCGATGGGCGGCGCGCGTCCGCGCGGGCCGGTCAACGTCGCCGCGTTGCCGGCGCCGGTGCAGCAAGGCTTTCGACTGGGCTACGAAGATGCGCGCCGTGTGATCGTCGCGTTTTCGGAGAGCCGCACGCGTAGTGGCTGGACTTATAGCCTCGAATTCGGCCGCTACGGGCACGCTCATTTGCGCCGGGCTTGCGTGGCGTTCAAGGGCCTCGCCGCGCTCGCCGCCGAGGAAGCCGTCTACGCGAGCGCCGATTTCGACGATGCCGGCGAGCATCTCGACGGCAAACAGCGCTACGTGCTGCATTTTCCGGCGGGCCAGCTGCCGCCCGTCGATGCGTTGTGGTCGTTGTCGCTCTACGGCGAGGACCGCTTCTTCGTCGACAACCCGATGCGGCGCTATGCGATCGGCGATCGCACGGCGCAACTGCAATACGACGTCGATGGCGGCCTGACCCTCCAGATCCAGCACGACGCTCCCGACTCGACGTCGAACTGGCTGCCCGCGCCTGCCGGGCGCTTCTATCTGATCCTGCGTCTCTATCACCCGCGTGCGGAGTTCCTCGAAGGCCGCTACACGATTCCCAATGTGCGCGCCGTCGCGAACTGATGAACCAGGAGAGCACGATGTCATCGATTGAAAACGCCGAGGCGCTTGTCGCCCTGTCCGACGAGGACCTCTTCGCGCTCGCGCTCGACGCCGTGCAATACACGCTGCCGCTCTACGAGATGGCGCGCATGCGCTCGGGCACCAGCGCGCGTCTCGACAGCGCTGGCCGTCTGGTGGGCGGCTCGCCCGAATCGACGCAGCGCTACGCGAACCAGTGGGTCCACACGCCCAAGCTGCTCGGCCCGAAGGACCGCCGCGTCGTGACGCCGAATAACGACACGCTGTATTCGAGCACGTGGCTCGACCTGAGCGCGGGCCCGGTGCTATTTCGCGTGCCCGCGATGGCGTCGCGCTATTACGTGCTTGGCTTCCTCGACATGTACACGAATCCGTTCGGCTACATCGGCAGCCGCACGACGGGCAGCGCTGCGGGGACGTTCCTCGTGCATGGTCCCGACTGGTCCGGCGACGTGCCCGAGGGCGCCCGCACGCTCGCGTGTCCGACGAATTCCGTGTGGGTGCTCGGCCGCATTCTGGTGGAGGGCGAGCAGGATGTGGCTGCAGCAGCGGCCCTGCAGGCGCAATTCACGATCGAGCCCGTGCCCGGTGGCGGCGCGCGCGTGCCGCATCAATTCGATGCCGCCATGCAGGCCAGCGAGCGGCTCGGCGACCCCACGCGCTTCGCCGCCATCGTCAATGCAGCACTCGCGGCCAACGCGCCGCCGCACGAGCAGGCCGGGCTCGTTGCGGGCTTTGCGGCTTGCGGTATCGGCGCGCAATGCGCGGATCGCGCGCTGACCGATGCACAGCAGCGCGCGCTCGCCCGCGCGCTCGACCAGCTCACGCAGACGCTGTCGGCGGCCCCGCCCGCCGCGCTCGATGGCGGCTGGGTGTTGCCCGTGACGGTCAGCGAGTCGTTCGGCACGGACTACCGCAAGCGCGCGACGGTGGCCATCAAGTACATCGGCGCGCTCGGCATCGAGGAGGCCATGTATCTGGTCGCCGACCGCGATGCCGATGGTGCGTTGCTCGACGGCGACGCCACTTATGTGATCCGCTTCGCGCCTGGCCACGCGCCGAAGACCGACGCGTTCTGGTCGTTGACGGCCTATGAGTCGCAAACGTACATGCTGGCCGGGAATGCAATCGGACGCTACTCGCTGGGCGATCGCACACGCGGTCTCACCTTCGATGCGGACGGCGGCCTGCGTATTGCGTTTTCGGCGCACGAGCCGGCCGATCCGACCTTGCGCGCGAACTGGCTGCCGACGCCGGCCGGCCGCTTCTATCTGGCGCTGCGGCTCTATTGCGCCCATCGCGAGCATCTCGACGGCGAGTTCCGCTACCCGCCGATCATGCGTCAGCATCGCCCGGCCTGATGCCGCGCGGTCCGTCGCCACGCAAGCACGCGTGGGCGGCGGGCGCATCGTTGTCCCCCTCTCCAACGACAAGATCAACGGCACGCTACGCCGTCCTGCTTCGCCGCTAACTGTCCGCTCATTTTTCGCTTTTACAATCCACTCCGTCGTAAAGGCCCTGAAGCAGCAGACAAGAGTCGGCGGAGTCATGAATTTCAAACATCTGTACTACTTCTGGATGACCGTCCGCGCAGGCGGTGTGCTGCGTGCAGGCGAGCGCCTGAACATCACCCCGCAGACCCTGAGCGGACAAATCAAGCGTCTCGAAGCGCGGCTTGGTTGCCGGCTATTCGAGCGCAGCGGGCGCAACGTCCGCCCGACCGAAGCCGGTCGTATCGCGGTTGCGTATGCCGAGCGGATCTTCGGGCTCGGGCAGCAGCTCGAAGGGGAATTGAGAGGACTCGCCGGCGAGCGCGAGGCGTCGGCGCTCAAGGTGGGCATCGACGATTCCGTGCCGAAGGTCATCGCGCAACGCATGCTCGAACCGTTCGCCTCGGAGTGTTCGTGGCCCGGCATCGAATGCCGCGAGGGCAGTCAGCGTTCGCTGCTCGCCGATCTCGACGTGCATCGGCTCGATGTCGTGCTGACGAGCGCCATTGCCTCGGACGCGCCTGGCGAGCGCCGCACCAGCTATCGGCTGGGGCGTTTCAGCCTTGCCGTGTTCGCCGCGCCCGGTGTGTCCCGCGACGAGCTGGTGCCGTTTCCGCGCTGCCTCGACGCCATGCCGATGCTGATGCCGGCCGCCAACAACGCACTCCGGGCGGGACTCGAGGAATGGTTCGCGGCCAAAGGCGTGAGCCCGACGATCGCGGCCGAACTGAGCGACTGGGGCGTGATGACCGCCATCGGCCAGTACGGCGGCGGCGCATTCGTGGCACCGGCGCTGCTCGCGACGGAGTTGCACAGCCTCTATGGCGTCGAACTGATCGGCCATATAGATGGTGTCGTCGAAGAGTTCTATGCGGTCGCGCATGAGCGCCATATCTGCCACCCGTGGGTGAGACGCATCATCGACGCCGTGAGCGGCGTCGATGAAGACGGCAAGCCGCTCAGCATCGCGACGCACCCGGGACACTATCAAGCATGATCCAGCGAAAAACGCTCTGGCTGGTCGGCGTGCTTTGCGTGGCCGCCGCCATCGGCATCGGCACCAGCCGCGCGGCGTCTACTGCGCAAGCGGACGAACCGTCGACCCAGACGGACGACGCACAACCCACCTCGACGTATCTGCGTTGCTACTATCGCACCTCGAACGATCCGTTCCAGCTCGATACGCGTTACGTCTGGGCGACCGATCCTGGCAACGGTGGCGCATATCGATTGCCCGGCGAATGGCACGGCGGCCAGCAATACCACTGGCAGGCGCTGTTCTACACGGACGAATCGCAACGCGACCTGCGTTCATTGTGCGAGGCGAGTCTGCAGCGCCATGGCATCGCCGCGCCGCTCGCGATGTACGCGGCCGGCAACAGCGCCTTCGCGTTCGACTACAGCCCGTGGAGCGCCAGCACGCCGGGTGCCGGCACGGGCATCGATCGGATCGTCGCGTTCGGCGACAGTCTGTCCGATACGCACAATATGTATAACGCGTCGCGCTGGCGCATCCCGGACAGCACGTCGTGGTACGCGGGCCGCTTCACGAACGGGCGCAACTGGGTCGAATATCTCGCGGGCGATCTGCACGTGCCGCTCTATGACTGGGCCGTCGGTGGCGTGGGTGTCGCCGATCGCCACGTATTGCCGTGGGCCGATATTCCGGGCGTGCTGTCGCAGACGCGTCAATGGCAGCGCGCGACGGGCGGCGATTCATCGTACGATCCGGGCCGCACGCTGTTTACCGTACTGGTCGGCGGCAACGATCTGATTTTCTTCGACACGCCGGTGCAGGAGATTCTTGCCAAGGAGCGGCAGGCGCTTCAAGTGCTGATCGACGGCGGCGCCAAGAACATTCTCGTGCTGAACCTGCCCGATGTATCGCGCGCGCCGATTTTCAAGCTCAAGCCCGGCTCGGCCGACGTGGCGCTCAAAGTCGCACAGATCAATCGCGGGCTCGCCACGATGGTCGCGTCGATGCAGCAGCAAGATGGCGCGAACCTCGATATCCAGCTGTTCGATACGAATGCGCTCTTCACGCAGTTGTTCGACGATCCTCGCGCGTATGGCTTCCAGAACAGCACGCAATCGTGCCTCGACATCAATCGCACGGGCTTTTCGAATTTCATGGAAGGTCACGCGCCGCGCGCCGACTGTACGAATCCGGACACGTTCGTGTTCTGGGACATCCTGCATCCGACGACGCACACGCACCGGATTCTCGCCGATCAGGTGTCGGCATTCGTGCGCCAGCATTTCCCCGTGCGGGGGGCGCTCAAGTCGTAAATACCGCGCCGCGCCGGGTGTCAGCTCAAGCCGGACTGGACGAGGCGCACGTGCTCGATCGCGGCGTCGACGAGCGCTTCGGCGTTGCGCATGCCTTCGGCCGATTTGGCAAGGGCGTTCAGACGGCCGTCGATCAACAGGCTGGCGAGGCCGTGCAGATACGCCCACGCGGCCACCATCGCGATCGCCTGTTTCGGATCCGGGTTGCCGTATTCGAGCCGGCCGGCGGTACTCGGCATGCTGACGCCGTATTGCCCCGCGAGGACGTTCATGGTGTTTTGCCGGGCGTCGAGCAGGGCTGGCCGTGCGCCGTCGAGCAGTTCGTTGCGCGACATCAGGCGGAACAGGTCGGCGTTCGCGACGGCGAACTTGACGTACGCGCGGGCGATGGCCTTGCGGCGCGCGACCCCGGACTTGATGTTTTCGACGGCGAGCGTGATGGTGGAGGTGAGGCGCCGGTGGCCGACTGCCGCGAGTTCGCTCAACACCCCCGACATGTCGCCGAAATGGTGCTGTGCCGCGGTATGCGAGACGCCAGCCTCGCGTGAAATGGCGCGCAGCGTCAATCCGCGCATGCCGTCACGGCGCAGGACGACTTCCGCTGCGTCGAGCAGCGCCTGCGGCAACGAGCCGTGATGGTAGGGCTTGTCGGAAGACGGGCGGGCTTGACTCTTCTTCGGCGACGCCTTCAATGAACCTGCAGCGCGCCGGACAGCTGTTGCCTGAGTCATATTCATCAACGCCGATAAATACCGGGGACTCTAGCAAAAAGACGAGGGCGCGTCAAAACGCCGGCGAGCCGGACTGACGGCCGGGCCGGGACAACGATGCCTCAAAAAAGGCGCCCCGTCGCAACGACGGGGCGCAAAGCTGGAGTCGCAACAGTCTCCAGTGACTCCTCATTCCAGCGCTGCTTCGAAACGTATAACGTATTGCGAACGGCGATTCGATATGCAATTCGTCTCGCAGCAGCGATTCGTTGCGCACGCACCGGTCGCGCGATGTCTCGCGCGAGCGGTTTAGCCGTTGTTCTTGCGCAGCGGCGTGCCGACCGACTTGCCTTCGTCGATCACGACGATACTGCCGTACATGCCGCGCGCCGCATCTGAGAGCAGGAACACGATCGCGCCCGCGATTTCCTCGGGCGGCGTGAACAGACGCCGGCTCGGCGTGATGGCGTCGATGCGCGCGCGCTGCTCGGCGAATTCCGGCTCGGTGCGGATATTGGCGTTGATCGGCGTTTCGGTATTGCCCGGCGCGACCGCATTGACGTTGATGCCGAACGGCGCCAGTTCGATTGCGACGGCGCGCGTGAGCGCGATGATGCCGGCCTTGGTCGCCGAGTACAGGCTGTACTCCGGCGTCGGTCCGATCGCCGCCACCGAGGCGATGTTCACGATCCGGCCCGCGCCGCGCGCCTTCATGCCCGGCGCAACGGCGTTGAGCGTGAAGAAGCTGCCCTTCAGATTGATGTTGACCATGCGGTCGAACGCTTCTTCGGTCGCGCTGCCTGCGGGCGTCGGGAAATACACGCCGGCTGAATTGACGAGCAGATCGATCGCGCCGAGTTCGGCTTCGACTTCGCGCACGAGCGTGTTGGCACCGTTGGCCGACGAGATGTCCGCGACGAACGCATGCGCCGTGCCGCCTGCTGCGGCGATTTCATCGACGACCGCCTGCGCCTTCGCGCGATCGCTGCTCGCGACGACGGCGACGCGTGCGCCTTGCGCGGCGAGCGCCTTGGCCACTTCGCGGCCGATGCCCGACGAGCTTCCAGTGACGAGTGCAACCTTGTCCTTCATTTCAAACTCTCCGATAGATGAGATGCATGTGTCTGAGGCGGCGCCACGCTGGCCGTTTCGGTCAACGCGTCATGCAGGCGCGCGAGGCTTTGCCTGAGATCGAACTCGAGTGCAGCCCGGACCGCAATGGGGTTCCGCTCGGCCGCCGCGTCGAGGATCGTGCGGTGATTGTGCAAGCCCGTGCGCCGCCGTCCTTGTTCCGGATACAGCAAATTGAAATGCGAGCCGATCAGCACCCAGCACTCGCGGATCTTCGCGTTGAGCATCGGCAGCCGGGCCGCGTCATACAGCGCGAAATGAAACGAGCGGTTGTAGTGCAAGGCGATCTTGTGATCGTCGTGCTCGACGCACTCCGACATCAAGCCATGGATCGCGCGCAGCCCGTCGAGCGTGACGTCGTCCATGCGCCGCGTCGCTTCTTCAGCCGCCATCCCTTCCAGCGCGAGACGGATCTTGTACAGCTCGTCGAGTTGTTCATGACTGAGCCGGCTCACGCAATACACGCGGTTCTCGTCCATCTGTAACGCATGGCTCGACACGAGCCGGTTCAGCGCTTCGCGCACGGGCGTCGGGCTCACGTTCATCGAGGCCGCGACCGTGCGGGTGACGAGGCGTTGTCCAGGTGTGAATTCGCCAACGATCAGCGCGTGTTCGAGCTGCGCGTAGACCTTGTCTCCAACTGTCGGGGCCTTCTCAACTGGACCTAGTTCAGTCATGGGTGTCGCCAGGGTGTTTGGGTGCGCTCCGCCGTGTGCGATGAGCCGTCCGTGAAATCATGATACATCAAATAGCAAATTGCGACGTTTTTTTATCCGACCGCCGCCGAGGGTGGCGCACGCACCACACTGATGCCCAATAGCAACGGGGTTTACCGCCATCCTCGATTTTTTTTAGCCAGACCAAATATTTTTTGCTATAGACTTTCTGCTATCGCAAAGAGCAAATATCGGCGAAGAGATGATACGGCAGTTGCCGGGGCTCGTTGGCGCAAGACATTCAGGAGGTCGCTGCGGGCGGGCCGTGCTGTTCCGGTCCAGCCGCGACGATCACTTCGATGGGCGGCCATGACCGGCCCGTCGCAGCGCGGATCACTAACAGGAGCTTCTTCCTTGGCGCGTAGCGGTTTATCGAGCTCCGGACCTTGGGACGAATGCCGGCCGCCAAGCCGGTGTTGGTTCGACGCTATAGCGCAGGCGAAATCTTTATGACCTCTTTTTTGCACCGCAAAGTTTCCGCTGCTCCTCCCGTCGCGTTGCGAGGCGAGGGCGTGTATCTGTTCGACGCCGGCGGCAACCGCTACCTCGATGCATCGGGCGGCGCGGCCGTCGCGTGTCTCGGGCATAGCCATCCGGCCGTGATCGAGGCAGTCGTCGCGCAGTTGCGCACGCTGCCGTCGGTCCACACTTCGTTCTTCACGACCCAGCCGTGCGAAGAACTCGCCGACTTTCTCGTCGAGCGCGCGCCCAAGGGCATCTCGCACTTCGTCGCGGTGAGCGATGGCTCGGTGGCGGTCGAGACGGCGCTCAAGCTCGTGCGCCAATACTGGATCGAGTATGGTCAGCCGCAGCGGCGCTACGTCATCTCGCGCAAGCAGAGCTATCACGGCAACACGCTCGGCGCGCTCGCGGTGAGCGGCAATGCGGCACGACGCGCGCCGTATGCGCCGTTTCTGAGCAACGCCGTCACGCATATCGACCCGTGTTTCGCGTATCGCCACAAGCGCGACGACGAGACGCCCGCCGAATACGGCGTGCGCGCGGCGAACCTGCTGGAAGAGGAAATCCTGCGCCTCGGCGCCGAGAACGTCGGGGCGTTTTTCGCCGAGACGATGGTGGGCGCCACGGCGGGCTGCGTCGAAGCGGCGCCGCAATACTTCAAGCGCGTGCGCGAGATCTGCGATCGGTACGGCGTGCTGCTGGTGCTCGACGAGATCATGTGCGGCATGGGCCGCACCGGCACGCTGTTCGCGTGCGAGCAGGAAGACGTGATTCCTGACGTCATCACGGTGGCGAAGGGTCTGGGCGGCGGCTATCAGCCGATCGCCGGCGTCTTGCTGAGCCGCACGATTCACGATGCGATCGGGCGCGGCAGCAAGATGCTCGCGAACGGCCATACCTATATGGGCCACGCCGCCGCTTGCGCGGCCGCGCTCGCGGTCCAGAAGACGATCGAGAAAGAAGACCTGCTCGCACGCGTACGTACGCTGGGTTCGAGCTTCGGCGAGAAGCTGCGTGCGCGCTTCGGTGCACATGCACAGGTCGGCGACATTCGCGGACGCGGGCTGTTCTGGGCCATCGAACTGGTCGCCGATCGCAACACGAAGGCCACCTTCGAACCCTCGGCGCGCCTGAGCCAGCGCATCAAGGAAGCGGCCCAGGCGGGCGGCGTGCTGTGCTATCCCGCGAGCGGTACGGCGGACGGCGTGCGCGGCGACCACGTGTTGTTCGCACCGCCCTACATCATCACGGATGACCAGCTCGACGATGTCGTGTCGGTCGTCGCCGACGCGCTCGATCTCGCGCTCGAGGGCGTGCGCGCCTGAGCGCACGTTCGCAGCAAGCGCTTCAAGCGGCGCGCAAAGGGGGCGCCGCTGCCGTGAAGAACGCCGCGAAGCAGTAGTGTCACTGCGGATGTAAGTTAGCTGTACAAAGTAGCTAAAGACGATCAATCTGGAGATTAATCAATGAAAAAGCAACACCTGGCGTTGGCATCGCTTTGCGTTCTGGCGAGCACCGCTCATGCACAGAGCAGCGTCACGCTGTACGGCATCATCGATCAAGGCTTCAACATCAACACCAACTCGGGCGGCAAGCAGCTGTACAACCTGTCGAGCGGCGTGATGCAAGGTAGCCGTTGGGGCGTGCGCGGCGCTGAAGATCTGGGTGGCGGCATGAAGGCGATCTTCGTGCTCGAAAACGGCTTCGACATCAACACCGGCGCGCTGGGTCAAGGCGGCCTGATGTTCGGTCGTCAAGCCTACGTCGGTCTGAAGTCGGACAAGTACGGTTCGGTTACGCTCGGTCGTCAGTACGACGCCGTCGTCGACAACGTCGGTCCGCTCGAAGCCGGCACGCAATGGGGCGGTTACATTGCTGCTCACCCGGGCGATCTGGACAACCTCAACAACACCTACCGCGCCAACAGCGCGATCAAGTACACGAGCGCGAACTATGCAGGCCTGACGGTCGAAGGCATGTACGCTCTCGGCGGCACGGCGGGCGATGTCACGCACAACCAGATCTGGTCGCTCGGCGCGAACTATGCCAACGGCCCGCTCGTGCTCGGCGTCGGTTACCTGAATGCCCGCACGCCGTCGGCTTCGGGCGGCATGCTCAACAACAGCGGCACGATCGCCACCGGCGCGACCACGGCTACGCTCGCGGTCAACCCCGCCAAGTATCCGGTGTACTCGGGCTACCAGTCGGCCAACACCTGGCAGGTGATCACGGCAGGCGGCGCCTATACGCTCGGCTCGGCAACACTTGGCCTGGTCTACTCGAACGTGAGCTTCCGCAACCTCGACTCGGTCAACCAGACGGCACTGCCCAACCTCTATCGTCGCGGCGAGAACGCCACGTTCAACAACATCGAAGTCAGCGGCAAGTACCAGTTCACGCCGGCACTGCTCGCCGGTGCCGCATTCAACTATACCGATGGCGGCAGCGTGGACTACGCTGCGGGCGGCAGCAACCAGGGCGCGAAGTACTTCCAGTACTCGCTGGGCGCGGACTATTTCCTGTCCAAGCGCACCGACGTCTACGTGATCGGCGTCTACCAGCACGCTTCGGGCACGGACTCGACGGGCCACGCTGCCGTCGCGTCGATCAATCTGCTGAGCGCATCGACCACCGACAACCAGGCTACGGTGCGCTTCGGTATCCGCCACAAGTTCTGATCGCCGGTTGATCTGATTTCATGTGTGCTTGCGGGCGGCCCCTTGATTCAAGGGGCCGCCCGTCGGTGCTGGTGTTTTCGATTCGATAAGCAAAGCTGAATTATTGTCGTTGATCGTGATGAGGAAGCCTTAAGTAAACTTGAGAGGGGACGTTAAACACCAAGCGTTTTGACATCGAAACCCGGACCCACTCTTTACCTCAGATTGATATGCTCAACTCGATCCGCGCACGTATCATCGTCTCCTGCATAGCGCTCGTCGCTCTCGCGCTTGTCATCAACACGAGTCTCAACTACTTCGTCGCCAACAGCTACAACAACGACGCGATCAACGACAATCTGGTAGCCGTGCTGGCCGGTCACGAAGCGGGCGTCGACGACTGGGTGGCCTCGAAGATGCACATGGTCGTGTCGTATGAGGACGCCTTGCTGCAGGGCGATCCTGTGCCTTCGCTAAAAGCGCTTGCCGCAGCGGGTGGCTTCAACAACGTAGTGGTCGGTTTCCCCGACAAGAGCGCGAAGTTCTCCGATTCGAGCAACGTGCCGCCCAACTACGATCCCACGACCCGCCCCTGGTACAAGCAGGTGGTCGAAGCGGGCAAGCCCGTCGTCACGCCGCCGTATGTCGACGTCACCTCGGGCTCGGGCAGGCTGATCGTTTCATTCGCGGCGCCCATCATCCGCGACGGCGTGCTCAAGGCCGCGATGGCGGGCGGCGTGCCGCTCGATACGGTCATCGCCAACGTCACATCGATTCGCCCGACCCCCGCGAGTTTCGGCATGCTCGTCACCGATGGCGGCGTGATCGTCGCTCATCCCGATTCGAAGCTCACGCTCAAGCCGATCGCCGAACTCTCGCCCGATATCGACATGGCCGCACTGATCGCGACCTCGGGCGACGCGAGCAAGCCGCCCGTCGAGGTCAAGATCGGTGGCGCCACCAAGCTGCTGCGCGCGAAGGCGGTGGCGGGGACCCACTGGCTCATCGTGGTCGGGCTCGACAAGGCCGATGCGACGGCCGGCATGCGCTCGTTGCTCGGCACCTCGATGATCGCGCTGATTCTCGTCGTGGCGGGCGCAGCGCTCGTGGTCGCGGGCATCACGGCGGCGATGCTCAAGCGCTTGTCGCTCGTGCGCGATGCGATGGAGGCCATCGGCGCGGGCACGGGCGACCTGACCCAGCGTCTGCCGGCCGACGGCAAGGACGAGGTGGCGCAGATCGCCGGTTCGTTCAATCGCTTCGTGCAGAAGCTCAATACGGTGATGATCCAGATTCGCGACGCGAGCGAATCCGTCTACCACGCCGCGCAGGAAATCGCGGCCGGCAATCACGACCTGTCGGGCCGCACGGAGTCGGCGGCAGCGAGTCTCGAACAGACGGCAGCCTCGATGGAGGAAATCACCTCGACGGTCACCCAGTCCGCCAACGCCGCGCGTCAGGCCGGCACCACGGCGACCAATGCCTCGGGTATCGCCGCGCGTGGCGGCACGGCCGTTGCCGAAGTCGTGAGCACGATGAAGGACATCGAGGCGGCCTCGGGCAAGATCGGCGACATCATCGGTGTGATCGACGGCATCGCGTTCCAGACCAATATCCTCGCGCTCAACGCGGCCGTCGAAGCGGCGCGTGCCGGCGAGCAAGGGCGTGGCTTCGCGGTGGTGGCGAGCGAGGTGCGCAGCCTCGCGCAGCGCAGCGCGCAGGCCGCCAAGGAGATCAAGACGCTGATCGAGTCGACGGTCGAGCGCGTGGCAGTCGGTTCGCAACAAGTCGATCGCGCCGGGCAGACGATGTCGGAAATCGTCGCGAGCATCGCGGGCGTGACGACCATCATGGGCGAGATCAACCACGCGGCCGACGAGCAGACGCGCGGCATCGAGGAGGTCAATCGTGCGGTGACGGTGCTCGACCAGATGGTGCAGCAGAACGCGGCGCTGGTCGAAGAGTCGGCGGCGGCAGCTTCGGCGCTGCAGGACCAGGCGAACACGCTTGCGCAAGCCGTCGGTCAGTTCAAGGTGAAATAAGAAAGGATACCGAAGCAAAAGAAGCGCGACGCCAGCGGACCATTGGCCCGTCGGCGTCGCGTTTGGCGTTTACGGCTGCGTGAGCAGTTCGGACAGCGTGTCCGTACCCGATGCTTCGTTGCGCTCCAGCACGGCGTGGAGCCGCGTGAGGCTTTGCTGCAGATCCGCTTCGAGGGCGCTGCGCAGGGCGACCGGATCGTGCGCGGCGGCGGCTTCGAGGATCTTCTGGTGGTTGTTCACGCCGATCCGCTGGCGCGCCTGCTCGGGATAGAGCAGGTTGAAGTACGGGCCGATGAGCACCCAGCACTCGCGGATCTTCGCGCTCAGCATCGGCATCTGGGCCGTTTCGTACAGCGCGAAATGGAACGCGCGGTTGTAGTGCAGACCGGCCTTGTAGTCATCCTTGTCGATGCACTCGCTCATCTGCGCGTGGATGCCGTGCAGCTTGGCGAGCGTGACGTCGTCCATGCGCCTGGCCGCCTCGGACGCGGCGAGGCCTTCGAGCGCGAAGCGGATGCGATACAGCTCGTCGAGCTGGCGCGGCGAGAGCCGGTTCACACAGTAGACGCGGTTGTCGTCCATCTGCAGCGCGTGGCTCGACACGAGCCGGTTGAGCGCCTCGCGCACCGGCGTCGGGCTCACGTTCATCGAGCCCGCGACCGTGCGCGTGACCAGCCGTTGGCCCGGCGCGAATTCGCCGACCATCAGCGCCTGTTCGAGGCGCGCGTAGACCTTGTCGCCCACGGTCGGGGCTTTTTCGACAGGTCCGAGGTCGCCGAGCGACCGGGTTTGGGTAGGGGAGAGTGGCACTTTAGTTTTAGTGTGGTCCTGTTGCGATAGCGCAAATGGTACACCAGATAGCAAAGCTGTCCGCTGCGCCCCCGCAATCGTCATGGACGCCCCCGTTTTTCTGCTAGTGGTCCTGCTTTGGTACTTGGTGGAATCCCCAGGTGTGACGGCAAAAAAAGGTTTTGGGAAAGAAAAAGGATTGCTATAGACTTTCTGCTATCGCAAATATCAAATCACGAAAGACGGTTGGTGGTTCCCTGATTTGCGGCGGCGGAGGGTATTTCCCGCCTTCTCGTTCTACTGGTAAGACTTTGGCAAAGGGCTGGCTTCATGGAAGATAGTTCGTTTAGTGGTCGCTGCAGAATCGGTATCGATTCGGGCGGCACGTTTACCGACATGGTGCTGATCGACGCCGGAAGCCGGCGTTGGGTCTTCAAGCGGCCGTCGGTGCCCGGCAATCCGGCTAACGGTGTGATGGGCGTGTTGGAGTACGGTGCGGCGCATTTCGGCATGACGCTCGAGCAACTGCTCGAACGCTGCGAGCGCCTGATCCACGGTACCACCGTGGCCACCAATCTCATGCTCGAAGGCAAGGGCTCGCGCGTCGGTCTCATCTGCACGGAAGGCTTTCGCGACAGTCTCGAGATTCGCCGCGGCCTGCGCCCGGACATCTGGGATCACCGCAAGCCGTATTCGCCGGTGCTCGTGCCGCGCTATCTGCGCCTCGGCGTGCGCGGCCGCTTTGCGGCGGACGGCACCGAACTCGAAGCGCTCAATGAGGCCGATGTCGCCCGCGCCGCGCGTTTCTTCGCCGACGAAGGCGTCGATGCGATCGCGATCTGCCTGCTGCATTCGTACGTGAATCCCGAGCACGAGCGGCGTACGGCAGCGCTGCTCAAGGAATATGCGCCGGATAGCCCGGCCGTGCAGTGGATTTCGGCATCGAGCGAGATCATTCCGATCATCGGCGAATATGAGCGCGCCTCGGGCACCGTGATCAACGCGAGCCTCGCGCCGCGCATGTCGAAGTATCTGGGCGAACTCGACGAGCGACTGCGCGGCCACGGCCTGCAGAGACCGCTGCTGATCCAGCGCTCGAACGGCGGCGCGATCTCGATCGACGAAGCGGTCGCGAGCCCCGTGAACCTCGTGCTCTCGGGCCCGGCTGCCGGTGTCGGCGCGCTGTCGTACTACACGCGCGTGATCGAGAGCGAGAACCTGATCGCGATGGAAGTCGGCGGCACCTCGACCGACGTGATGGTGATGGATCGCGGCCGTGTCTCGACGACGACCGAAACGGACATGGCCGGCTATCCGGTGTGCGTGCCGACCGTCGACATCCACACGGTCGGCGCCGGCGGCGGCACGATTGCGTGGCTCGACGGCGGCAACATGATCAAGCTCGGGCCGCAAGGCGCGGGCGCCGTGCCCGGCCCGGCGGCGTACAGCCGTGGCGGCACGCTGCCCACGGTCACCGATGCGCAGCTGGTGCTCGGCCGCCTGAAGGCGGGCACGTTCGCGGGCGGCAGCGTGATGCTCGACGAAGGGCTCGCGCGCGAAGCGATCGAAACGCATCTCGCGCGGCCGCTCGGCGTATCGGTGGAAACCGCCGCGATCGGTATCATCCGTCTCGCTGACCAGCAGATGAACCAGGCCGTCGAGCGCATCAGCATCCAGCGCGGTATCGATGTGCGCGGCTTCGTGCTCGTCGCGTGCGGCGGTGCGGGTCCGATGCACGGCGTGTCGGTGGCGCGTTCGCTCGGCATGTCGAAGCTGTCGGTGCCGCGCCAGTCGGGTGCGTACTGCGCGATGGGCATGCTCAACTCGGATATCCGCAAGGAATTCCATCGCTCGGTCGTCGTGCGCCTTGGCTCCGAATCGACCGCGACGCTCAGCCCGGAATACGCGGAGCTGTCCGAACGTGCACGCGACTTCCTCGCCAAGGAAGGCTTCGCAGGCGAGTCGGCGACGCTGATCTTTCAGGCCGACATGCGCTTTTCCGGCCAGCAGTCGGACATTCCGATCACGCTCGAGAGCCCGATGGATTCGCCGCTCGCGATGCGCGAGGCCTTCGAGCAGGAGTACGAGCGCCTGTTCGGCTATGTGCCGCGCAACGGCACGATCGAGATTCGCGGCGCGCGCGTGATCGGCTGTGGCCGTCTGCAGCGCATCGAGCCGCGTGCCAGTGAAGAGACGCCCCACGAGCCCACGCCGATCGGCAGCCGTCGCGTGTTCGCGGACCAGGCGCGCGGTTTCGTCGACATGCCGGTCTATAACGGCCCGGTCCTGCCGGCCGGCACGCGCATCGTCGGCCCGGCCATCATTGAAGAAGCCACGACGACCATCGTCGTGACTGGCGACGACGTCGTGCGACTGAATCGCTTCGGTGAATACATCGTTGATATCTCGGGGGCGCAATGACCATGGATCCAGTAACGTTGGCGGTCACGCAGAATCGCCTTGACCACATCACCCAGCAAATGGGCTGGGTCATGCTGCGCACTGCCCGCAGTCCCATCTTCAGCCAGTCGCACGATTTCTCGTGTTTCATCGCGACGGCCGAAGGCGAAGTGATCGCGCAAGCGGACGGCATTCCGATTCACACGGGTTCGGGCGGCTTCGCGATCCGCGCGCTGCGCGCTGTGTTCGGCGACACGATCGCGCCCGAAGATGTGTTCCTGCTCAACGATCCGTATCTGGCCGGCGGCAATCACCTGCCGGACTGGGTGATCGCGCGGCCTGCGTTTCATGGCGGCGAGCTGGTTGGTTTCGCGTGCAACCGTGCGCACCAGGCCGATATCGGCGGCGGCGCGGCGGGCACGTACAACCCCGAGGCCACCGAGATCTATCACGAGGGCATCCGTATTCCGCCGATGCGCCTCGTCGAGAAAGGCCAGGTGCGCGAGGATCTGTGGGCGCTGCTGCTCGCCAATAGCCGCGCGTCGGAAGCGCTCGACGGCGACTTGAGCGCGATGCTCGGCTCGACGCGCATCGGTCTCGAAGGCATCGAAAGCATCGCGGGTCTGCATGGGCTCGAAGCGACGCGCGCGATCTTCGAAGGCATGCTCGACAGCGCCGATCGCGCGCAGCGCAAGGCGTTCACGCAACTGCCTGCCGGCGAATACACGGGCGAAGACTATAGCGACAACGACTGCTTCGGCCCCGCCGATGTGTGGGTGCGCGTGAAGCTCACGGTGAACGGCGATGGCCATGCCGTCGTCGACTTCACGGGCAGCTCGCCGCAGGTGAAGGGCTTCAAGAATTCGTCGCTTGCAAACACGACCTCGGCCGTGTCGGTGGCCATTGCTTCGTTCTTCGATCCCGAACTGCCGAACAATGAAGGCCGTTTCCGCAGCATCGAGATCGTCGCGCCGAAGGGCTCGATCGTGAATCCGGAAGCCCCGGCGCCGCTCACGATGTGCACGACGTTCTGCGCGCACGAAATCATCCACGCGCTGTGGCAGGCGCTCGCCAAGGCCGACCCCGCGCGTGCCTGCGCGGGCTGGGGCAAGAACATCTTCGGCGTGACGAGCGGGGTGAACGAGTCGGGCCGCTATGTGCTGTATCACGCGAACGCAGCGTGCGGCGCGGGTGCAGTCGATGGGCGCGACGGTTTCAATTCGATTGGTCACGTGGCATCGCTCGGCGGCTTCGTGCTGCCCAACATCGAGATCTACGAAGCGCAGTTCCCGGTGCTGTACGGCAAGCAGGAATTCCGCCTCGATACAGCAGGCCCCGGCAAGTACCGTGGCGGCACGGGCGTCGACTATCAGGTGACGGTGTTCGGCGAAGCGAGCTACTCGTTCCGTGGCGAAGGCCTGCGCTATGTGAGCAGCTTCGGCGTGCTGGGCGGCGAAGCGGGTGCCGCGGGCGAAATGATGGTCGAGCTGCCCTCGGGCGTGACGGAGCCGGCGCCCAAGTACGGCATCCGTCACTACGCCGATGCATCGATCACGGCGGCTTCGCCTGGCGGCGGCGGCTGGGGCCGTGCGTTCGAGCGCGATCCGCAAAGCGTGCTGCGCGACGTGCGTGACGGCGTCGTTTCGCTCGAAGCGGCACGCGTCGTCTACGGCGTGGCGCTCACGAGCGATCAACGCGGCGTCGATGCAGTGGCCACAGGCCGCCTGCGTGCATCGGCCTGAACCCATCATTATCCGATCAATATGACTTCAACTGTTTCCACGCTGGCGCTTCAGGAGGAAATGAAGCGCCTGCACGCTGAGTTCGAGTGTCTGAACCCGCTGAGCCTTGCCGCTCACCAGCGTGCCAACGCCGTGCTGCCGGGTGGCAACACCCGCACCGTGCTGCACTACCGTCCGTTCCCGCTCACGATGCAGATGGGCAAGGGCTCGGATGTCTGGGACATCGACGGTCACCACTACGTCGATTTCGTCGGCGAGTTCTCGGCTGGCCTTTACGGCCATTCGGACCCGATCATTCGCGACGCGATCACTAATGCGCTGGGCAAGGGCATCGCGATGGCCGCGCCGATGGAGCGCGAGGTCGAACTGGCCGAATTGATCCACGCGCGTTTTCCGTCGATGGACAAGTTGCGCTTTTGCAACTCGGGCACCGAGGCCAACATCCTCGCGCTGATGGCGGCGCGCGTGTTCACGGGACGCCCGAAGGTACTCGTGTTCGAAGGCGCCTATCACGGCGGCGTGCTGGCGTTCTCGACGCCGCCCAATGCGCTGAATATTCCGCTCGACGTGGTGTACGCGCCGTACAACGATGCCGAACGCGCGCGTGAAGTGATCGACGAGCATCGCGACCAGCTGGCCGCCGTGATCGTCGAGCCGATACTCGGCGCGGCCGGCAATCTGCCCGGCGAGCCGGCGTTCCTGCACGCACTGCGCGCGGCCACGGCCGAAGTCGGCGCGCTGCTGATTTTCGACGAGGTCAAGACCTCGCGTTGCGGCGCGGGCGGCATGCAGAAGCAGCTCGGTATCACGCCCGACATGACCACGCTCGGCAAATACGTGGGCGGCGGTCTTTCGTGCGGCGTGTTCGGCGGCCGTGCCGACATCATGGCGCGTTTCGATCCGGCCGCGCCCAAGTCGCTGCGCCACGCCGGCACGTTCAACAACAACGCGTGCAGCATGGCGGCCGGCGTGGCGGGTTTGAGCCGGCTCTACACGGCCGAGCGCGCCGATCTGTTCAACGCCGAATGCGAGGCGCTGCGCCTCGAACTCAATGCACAGCTCGAAGTCGCCGACCTGCCGATGCGCATGATCGGTCACGGCTCGATGTTCAGCGCGCATTTCGTGCGCAACGCGCCGCGCCGCCCGAACGAGATTCCCGCGATCAGCTCGAGCCTGACTGCGCTCTTCCACATGGAAGCGCTGCTCGGCGGCCTGCTGATGGCGAATCGCGGCGACATCTTCGTCTCGCTGCCGATGAACGAGCGTCATTTCACGCGACTCAGGGAGACGGTCGCGAAATTCGTCGACAAGCACGCGGGTCTCGTTCGCGAGCTGGTCCCGGCGTAAGCAGTGGCAAGGCAGGTGAAGTAAAAAACGGAGCCTCATGATACTCATGAAGGACTACTACTTTAAAGACTCGGAATTCGCTTTGGAGCAAAAAATGCCTGAGGTATTCTCGAAGTACAACCGCGTGCGCGCGCTTCTCGCGCTGGCCGGCATCGTGATCTCGTCGACGGCCTTCGCCGCCGACCCCATCGAAATCGGCGCGACCGTGTCTCTCACGAGCGCGCTGTCGCTCACGGGCCAGAACAACGCAAACGCGATGAAGCTCGCCGAAGACGACATCAACAACGCGGGCGGCATCAATGGCCGCAAGGTGAAGTTCGTCTTCGAAGACGCCATGGGGTCCAACAGCACGGCCGTCAATGCGTTCGTCAAGGTGGTGCAGCAGACCAAGCCGCCGTTCGTGATGGTGTCGAGCTACAGCACGCAGAACGCGGCGGTCTCGCCGGAAGTGGCCAAGGCGCAGACGCCGGTGATGTACGCAGGCGGCGCGGACGCGTTGTCGAATCCGCGCAACCCGTGGATGTTCCGCATCCGCCCGCGTGACGGCATCGTCGCGATCGGCATGGCGCAGTTCACGAAGAACACGCTCAAGCTCAAGCATCCGGGCATCCTGTACGTGCAGAACGACTTCGGCCAGGGCGGCGCGAACGCCGTGACCAAGCTGCTGGCCGCCGAGGGCATCACGGTCGTGGGCCAGGAAGCGTATGGCCAGAACGACAAGGACATGTCCGCGCAGATTCTGAGCCTGAAGAACAAGGGCGCCGATGGCTTCATCGCGTTCGTGTATCCGCAGGACGGCGCGCTGCTCGTGCATCAGATGAAGGCACTGGGCATCGCGCAACCGCTCGTGACTTCTTCGTCGGGCTTCGTGCCGGCCGCCACCCAGCTGCTCGATGCTTCCGACTTCGCCAACGTGTGGGGCGTGACGGACGCCGCGCTCGACCAGAGCGCGAAGGGCCGCGACTTCCTCAAGCGCTACAAGGAAAAGTTCGGCGTGGACGGCGATCCGTATAGCGCGGCCTACTACGACGGCGCGATGCTGCTCGCCAAGGGTCTCGCCACGGTGGGTGAGGATCCGGTCAAGCTGCGCGACTACATGGGCAAGGTGTCGGGTTACGAAGGCGTCGCGCACAAGTACAAGGCCGATGCGCAGGGCAACCTCGTGCACGACGTTGCCGTCATCAAGATGAAGCAGGGTACCAAGCAGATCGAGTACGTCCAGACGATCTCGTCTGACTGACTGGTCCCGCGCTTCTTTTTTTAATCTTTCACGGAGCCTGGCGTGCAAGAATTTCTTCAACTGCTGGTCAATGGGGCAGCCTTGGGCAGCGTATACGCGTTGGCGGCGCTGGGCTTCGTGCTCGTCTATTCGACCACCAATATCGTGAACTTCGCGGTCGGGCAGTTTGTCATGCTCGGCACCTTCTTCGGCGTGACGACGATCGCGCAGGCACACTTGCCGATCTGGCTCGGTTCGCTCGCGGCGATCGTCATGATGGGTCTGTTCGGCGCGGCGTTCTTCGCCGTCGTGCATCTGCCGCTGCGCAAGCGTCCCGTCGTATCGATCGTGATCGGCACGGTGGCGGCCGGTATCGCGATCCAGAATGCGGCGCTGCTGATCTGGGGGGCGTGGCCGTTCCGGCTGCCGTCGCCGTTCGGCAGCGGCGTGATCCAGCTCGGCACGAGCACGATCACCGTGCATGCGCTCGCCACGATCGGCATCACGATGCTGCTGATCGGTCTGCTCTACTGGATGCTGTTCTGCACCGATGCGGGCCGTGCGATGCGCGCGGTCGCGCAAGACCCCGACGCGGCACGGCTCATGGGCTTGCCCGTGTTCAAGCTGCTCGGTCTGTCGTGGGTGATCGCGGCGGTGCTGGCGTCGTTCGCCGGGCTGCTCGTCTCGCCGATGTGGTTCGCCGACGTCAACATGGGCGACCCCATCGCACTGAAGGCCTTCGCGGCGACCATCATCGGTGGCTTCGGCAGCTTGCCGGGCGCGATCGTCGGCGGTCTCTCGGTGGGCATCATCGAAATTCTCGGCGCGTCGTATCTGTCGTCGACGTACAAAGATTTGCTGGCCTTCGCGCTGATGATCGCGTTCCTGCTCTGGCGTCCGCAGGGATTGTTCGGTGAGCGCGTGGCGGAGAGAGGGTGAAATGCCGAAACGTCTTATCGGTTGTCTCGTCGTGCTGGCCCTGCTGGCGCTGTTTCCCACGGTGCTCGACGAATATACGGTGCGTGTGCTCAACGGCGCGATCATCGCGGCGATTGCCGTGCTCGGCTTGAACTTCGCATTCGGCTATTCCGGGCTGATGTCGATGTCGCAAGCGTCGTTCATGGGCGTCAGCGCCTATGTGCTGGCGATCCTCACGACGCGCTTCGGCGTGAACGTCTGGCTCGCGGTGCTGGCGGCGCTCGTGATCACCGAGGTGTTCGTGATCGTGTCGGGCCGCATCCTGCTCAAGCTGAAGGGGCACTATCTCGCGCTCGGCACGCTGGGTCTGAACGTGAGCCTGACCATCATCATGCTCAACTGCGTCGAGGTGACGGGCGGCTCGAACGGCATCGGCTCGATTCCGGCGCTGACGATCGGCCCGTACCAGATTGCCGGCGAGCACGCGTTCTACTGGTTCGGCATCGTGGTGCTGATGGCGCTCGCGGGTCTCGCCGTGCGGATCAAGGAATCGCACTCGGGTCGCGCGATGGTCGCCGTATGCGACGACGAAATCTCGACTTCCATGACCGGCATGTCGGTGCCGCGCGTGAAGTTGATGGCGTTCGCGTTGAGCGGTCTCTACGCCGCGATTGCCGGGTGTCTGTTCGCGACGCATATGCAATTCGTCTCGCCGGACGACTTTAGTTTCGATAAATCGATCGTGTTCCTGTCGATGCTGGTGGTGGGCGGCAGCGGCTCGATCGTCGGCTCGATTCTCGGCGCGTCGGCGCTCACGCTGTTGCCCGAGTTGCTGCGCTTCGTCGGCAATGCGTATTTGCTGGTGTTCGGTGTGCTGGTGCTGCTCGTACTGACGTTTTTCCCGGGCGGTCTGGTGAGCCTGGTGGTACTGCCGCGCTGGACGCGTCGGGCCTCGATGACGACACAGGTTTCGCGGAGGGAAGACGCATGACACTGCTATCAATGCGTGGCGTTTCGAAACGCTACGGAGGCGTGCAAGCCCTGTCGGGTATCGATCTCGACATTTCGGCGGGCGAGTTCAAAGCCGTGATCGGCCCCAACGGCGCGGGCAAGAGCACGCTGCTCAACGTGATGACGCGGCTCACGCCGCTGTCGGCGGGCTCGATGTCGTTCGAGGGCAGCGACATCAGCACGCTCGCGACCGATCGCATCATCCGGCTCGGCATCGGCCGTATTTTCCAGAACGGACGGCTCTTCACGCGTCTGTCCGTGATCGAGAACGTGATGCTCGGCGCGGCACTCACGGGCAGTCCGACGCTCTTGCAAACGGTCATGCCCGGCGGCACCAGCGGCCAGCAGGAGCGCGAGTTGCGCGAGCGCAGCGCGCACATGCTGGGCGAGTTCGGGCTCGAACATCTCGCGATGCGCACGATCGATTCGCTGTCGTATGGCAATCGACGTCTCGTCGAACTGGCGCGCGTGATGGTTGCGAAGCCGAAGCTGCTGCTGCTCGACGAGCCCGCCGCCGGTCTCAATCTGGGCGAAGTCGAGGCGCTGATGGACCGTCTGCGCCGCCTGCGCGATGCGCACAAGCTCGCGGTGGTGCTGATCGAGCACAACATGGGCATGGTGATGCGTCTGGCCGAGCGCGTGGCCGTGCTCAATTTCGGGCAGAAGATTGCCGAGGGAACGCCCACCGAGGTTCAGACGAACCCCGAAGTGATGCGCGCGTACCTCGGGGAGGGTTACGAAGCATGTTGAGCTGCAAGAACCTGAAGGTGTCCTATGGCGACATCGAGGCGCTGCATGGCATCGACCTCAACGTCGCGAAGGGCGAAACGGTCGCGCTGATCGGGGTGAACGGCGCGGGCAAGTCCACCTTGTTGCGGGCGGTGTCGGGCCTGTTGCCGATCGAAGGCGACATCGTGTTCGACGATGCGAATCTGCGCGGCCACTCGCCCGAGCGGCGCGCGCAGATCGGCATCGCTCACGTGCCCGAAGGCCGGCGGATATTCCCGGGCCTCACGGTGCGCGAAAACCTCGAGATCGGCGCGTATGTGCGTCGCCGGGGCGATGGCCGCAAGGACGATCTGGAGTGGGTCTACCAGTTGTTCCCGCGCTTGAAGGAGCGCAACAAGCAACTGGGCTGGTCGCTTTCGGGCGGCGAGCAGCAGATGCTCGCGATCGGCCGCGCGTTGATGAGCCGGCCCAAGATGCTGCTGCTCGACGAGCCTTCGCTCGGTCTCGCGCCGCGCCTCTCCGAAGAGGTCTACGAGCGCATCGCGACCTTCAAGGACACGGGCATGACGGTCTTGCTCGTCGAACAGAACACGGTGCTCGCGCTCAACGTCGCGGCGCGCGGTTATGTGCTCGATGGTGGACGCATCATCATGTCGGGCCCGGTCGACGAACTGAAGCACGATCCCCGCGTTCGCGACGCCTATCTCGGCCGCTGATCGTTGAACTGTCTCCCTTCGCTGTCACAGGTGCCGGCCAGTCTGGCGGCCGGCCACTCTTTTGCTGGAAACACTACGATGCCTTCGAAAACCATCATCTCGTGCGCCGTGACGGGCAACCTCGTCACGCGCGAGCATCATCCCGATCTGCCGGTCACGCCGGAGCAAATCGCCCAGGCAGCGCTCGACGCGGCCTCGGCGGGTGCCTCCATTGCCCACATTCACGTGCGCGATCCGCAGACCGGCAAGCCGAGCATGCGCGTCGATCTCTATGCAGAAGTGGTCGAGCGCATTCGCGCGCAGAACCGCGATCTGATCATCAACCTGACGACAGGCGAGGGTGGCCGCTTCACGCCGAGCGAACACGATCCGAAGATCGCCGCGCCGGGCAGCACGTTGACGCAGCCCGAGAACCGCGTGGCGCACGTCGTGGCGATCCGGCCGGACATCTGCTCGCTCGACTTCAATACGATGAACTCGGGCGCGAACGTCGTGATCAACACGCCGACGAACGTGCGCAAGATGGCGAAGGCCATCGTCGAGGCGGGCGTCATGCCCGAGATCGAAGTCTTCGACAGCGGCGACATTCACATGGCCCGCGACATGATCGAGGATGGCACGCTGCCGGGTCCTCATCTGTTCCAGCTCGTCACGGGCGTCAAGTACGGCGCATCGTCGACCGGCGCGACGCTGCTGTATCTGAAGTCGCTGCTGCCCGCGCAGTGCAACTGGTCGGCGTTCGGCCTGGGACGCATGGAGTTTCCGATGGTCGCGCAGTCGTTCCTGCTTGGTGGGCATGTGCGGGTCGGGTTCGAGGACAACGTGTATATCTCGAAGGGCAAGCTCGCGCGCGACAACGCGCAACTCGTCGAGAAGTGCGTGAACATCCTGGGTCTGCTGGGCGGCGAAGTCGCTTCGGCGGCCGAAGCGCGCGCCATGCTCGGCCTGCGCCCGACCAACGGTTGATGCGCTCATGCTGCACGCCGCAGATCGCGGCGTGCGGCTCGCATCGATCAGCCGATGCGCACGAGACTGGTCTTGTAGCGCTCGCGGCGGTCCACATAGCTCTGCGCCGCGCGCTTCAGACCCGCGATCTGCTCTTCAGTAAGTTCCCGCACGACCTTGGCAGGTGCGCCGAGGATCAGCGAATTGTCGGGGAACACCTTTCCTTCCGTGACGATCGCGCCCGCGCCGACGAGGCAATTGCGGCCGATCACCGCGCCATTGAGCACGACGGCCTGAATGCCGATCAATGCGCCTTCCTTGACGGTGCAGCCATGGAGCATGGCCTGGTGGCCGATCGTGACGCCGGCTTCGATGGTCATCGGAAAGCCCGGGTCGGTGTGCAATACCGCGTTCTCCTGAACGTTGCTGCCGATGCCGATCGTGATCGGCTCGTTGTCGGCACGAATCGATGCGCCGAACCACACGCTGGCGTTTTCCCCGATCGTCACGCTGCCGATGATCGTCGCGGAGTCGGCGACCAGCGCGCTTTCGTGAATCGCGGGAGCGGCATCGCCCAGTTTGTAGATAGCCACGGTCAGTCCTTTAGTGAAAAAAGATATTGTAGTCCGCGTCACTTTCTGAAAGAAGAATTAAATCGTAATCCAAACGATGAAGCATGCATCGAATTCGCGCAGCAGCCTTTAATGGAAATCTAACTTCAGTGGCCTATATTGGTCTCTCCAATGTTCACACTGTTGCGGAGATTCAACGATGCTAGATCCCATTCAGCGAGCCGACCTGATGAGCGCGGCGCGCAGCGGAATGCGCGGATTGGAAGGCCTTATCCAGAAGCTGAAGAAGGAAAGCCCGCAGGCATTCCACACTCACAGTTCGCTGGCGACGCGGGTGTTCTATCATAAGCCGAGCGAGCATACGCCGTGCTGCGGCTTCATCGACGACGCGTCGAAAGGATGAGCGCGCAGTGACCGGCTGACCCGCCACGTTGCGCCCGTTCTCCAATTTTTAAAAGGGAATGCGATGAACATACCCGTCATCGATATCAGCGCGCTCGCGACGAGCGATGCGCGCGGCTGGCAATACGTGGCGGACAGCCTGCAGGAGGCTCATACGAGTGTGGGCTTCTCGGTGCTGATCAATCACGGTGTACCGCGCGATGTCGTCGGCGACCTGTTCGATATGTCGGCGCGATTTCACCGCCTGCCGTTCGAGCAGAAGATGTTGCTGCGCTATGGCGCGCACTTGCGCGGCTACTTGCCGTTGCGGACCTCGACGCTGGCGGCTTCGACGCTCGGTTCCGCGAAGCGGCCCAATCACAGCGATTCGTTCATCGTGCTCGACGAACTGGCGGAGTCGCTGCGCGACACGTGGCAGGGTTCGGCGATGGGCGGCACACAGAACTGGCCGGGGCAAATCCGCGGCTTCGAGCAAGCGGCAAGACGCTATCGAAACGCGCTGGTGCGTCTCGGCGAGAGCGTGGTGCCCTGCTTCGCCAGCATGCTCGGGCTCGCGCGCGACGGCCTCGCGCCCTGGTTCGCGCAACCCAATCCGATCCTGCGTCTGCTCCATTATCCGGCGCTGCCTCATGCGGAGCCGGATCTGTTCGGCTCGGCGCCCCATACCGACTATGGCTGCCTGACGTTCGTCGCGCAAGACGAGGTGGGCGGGCTGCAGGTGCAGGCAGAAGACGGGCAATGGCTGGACGTGCCGGTCATCGAAAACTCGTTCGTGCTCAACACAGGGCAGCTCATGGCGCGATGGAGCGATGGCCGTATCAAGGCTACGCCGCATCGCGTGCTCAACCATCGGACGAGGGATCGTTATTCGATTGCGTTCTTCTACGATTGCGGTCTCGCCACGCCGCTCGATTTCGAAGCGGTGTCCCAACCGGATGCAACTCTGCGCGATGCAGAGGCAATCTATGGCTGGCATCTCGAACGGATCTTGCAGGCCAATTACGCGTTTCAGTCTGAATAAACGCGAGCAGCCCCGCGCATACCTGAGGCACGGCGACCCGGATCGCAGACGCGCAAGGGCACGATGCCGCCGTCGCCCTGCGCGTAGAGGGCATCTGCACTCGCCTTGACCAGTGCGCGGCGGTGCGCATAGCGCGAGGCCCACTGACGCAAGCGATAACCGTTCAGGCGATAAGCGAAGCCTGAGCGGATCACGTGGAGCGAATCGGCGTCGTTCATGCCGTGAGGCGGCGTCATGCCCTCGCAGGCGATCGTCGCGAGCCGGTTGTGCTCGCCATTCGGCAATGCGGACTCGAGTGCGACGACCGCCGAGGTCGGAAAGTACACGTCGAGATAGATGCCCTGATGCGGGTGAATGCGTTGAGCGTCGATCAACGCGACAACGTCGAGTTGTGCGATCAGGTCGTTTGCATCGTCTTTATCGAGCGCGTCGAGAAAGTGATTGCGAAATTGAAGCGCTTTGAGGCCAGGCATGCACGGGTTTCCTTGTCGTTAGTGACGGTATGGTGACGGCCAGGAATTAAACTCAGATGAGACGCGCGAGCGCTAAGCGGTGGCATGGGGCCGGACACGGTTTTCTAATCGAGTGCTAATTTTCGATGGGCAAAATCATTTCCATCGACGAAGCGATTCCACCAGGAATCGAGGAGAACCAGGGGTTTCAACGGTCTCCTTATCGACACGATTGACCGTCTGTTTAACTCATGTCGTTATACGCAAGGAGCAAGGAACCATGAAAACCCGCAATGTCTTTATGCTCGCCGCCGCTACCACGGTGCTCGGTCTGGTGTCCGGCTGTGCCGTCGCCGACGAAGGCTATTTCATGAGCCGTCACCCGAATATCCAGGCGGCGGACTACGACGCGGAGCAGGCCATCGAGCGCATGCATGCTGCCCAGGCCGCGAACAACTATCACATGGGCGGCCACGCAGGACGCGCGATCCAGTTGCTGCAGCAGGCTCGCTATGAGATGGAAGCGTCGGCGGAATCGGCCACGCGTTGAGGGCTCATGTTGGGTGAGAACGCCGGGCGCGCATGAGCTTGCGCTAGCCCGGCTTCTTGCCGTCCTGCAGGATCGAACAGGAGGAAGGGCGAGTTGCGAGTATTGTTGGCGGTAGACGATCTGCGGGTGGGTCAGCGCATTTTCTCCACGCTACGGCGCGTCAAATACGACGTCGACTGGATACGCGATGCCGGAGAAACCGCTCACGCCCTCGCCACGGAAACGTACTCGGTCGTGGTGATCGATATCGGCGCGGCGCAATGCGCGGGCGTCGAACTCATTCGCGAGTCGCGTGCGTCGGGATGCCTCGCGCCGATCGTGGCCATCGCGTCGCACGATGCGTTGCACATGCGGCTGGAAGCCTTCGACGCCGGGATCGACGATTACCTGTGCTTGCCGTTCGAGACGAGCGAACTGGTCGCGCGCATCGTGGCCGTCGTGCGGCGCATGGCGGGCTACGCGCAATCGACGCTCGTCTATGGCTCGGTTTCGCTCGATCTGCGCACGCGCCAGTTGAGCTACAACGGCCATAGCGAGCCGCTGCCCCCGCGTGAATTCTCGTTGATGCAGACGTTGTTCAGGAAGCCGATTTCGGTGTTGTCGCGCGATGCACTGCAACGGCAGCTTTATGGCGAGGATTACCCGCCGGACAGCAAGGCGGTGGATGTGCTGATTCTTTCGCTCAGGAAGAAGTTCGGCGCATCGATGATTCAGAATATTCGCGGTCTTGGCTGGGTGCTCGGTTTCGAGGAAGACGCCGCGAAGTCACATCATCTGCATTGAGGTACTAAGGCACTGGCGCCGCGCGCCAGTGCCTCGAATGCCCTCAGGCAGCGCTGCGTTCGCCGGCGACCTGCACGGGGGTGCTGGTGTGACGGCGCACCTGCTTGGCGACGTCCTCGCTCAACCAGCGCCACCAGCCTTGCTTGCGCTCGCCCAGCACGATCAGGGTCGCACCGCTTGCCTCGGCGCGCGCGGCGATCGCTTCGCCGACGGTCGTGCCGGACACGGGCAACATCAGCATCTGGGTTTCGGTCTGCGTCGCATCGGAGTCGAGTACCTCGCGTGCGTGGGCGAGCGTGGCGTTGCCGTGCTCGCGCATCACTTCGACAGCGGGGCCGTAATGATAGTCGCCGGTGCCGACACAGCAGGGCACGGTATCGACGACGTGCAGCGCGACGATGCTCGCTTGATGTTCCCTTGCGATTTCCATGGCAGTGTCGAGCACGGTATCGGTGGAGCTTGCACTGAGCGCGACGAGGATCTTCGTGAGCATGATGGGCCTTTACGTGTAGTCGGACACCGGGACGCTGCAAGGTTCGTTGCTGCTGTCCCTTTCCATGCTTCGATGATCGCGCGCCAGAGTGAGATTCCAGTTAGCTCACGCGCGCTTCAGAGTGGTGTGACGCGCGGGATCAGCGCGGCCTGGCCGTGCAGGACGCCCTGCTCGTCGACGAGCTGCCAGACGCTCGCATGTTCGATCCAGAAGCGCTGCCCCGAGCGGCTGATGCGTACGCCGCGATAGCCGCTGACGAAGCCGTGTTGCCTGACCTGGTCGAGGAACGCCTGGCGTTCGCTGCGCTCCGGCGCTTCGGCCGAAAGTCGCGAGGGCAGCGCGGTGAGTTCGTGCCAGTCGTAGCCGAACAGCGCTTGAGCGCGCTGGTTGCCGTACATGAACACGGGATCGGCGGCGAGGTTGTGCGCGAGCAGGCCGAACGGCGCTGATTCATAGAGCCAGCGCGCGGCCTCGCTGTCGCTCATGCCCTCGGGGGCCAGCGGTTCGTGGAGCAGTCGCTGGTAGCTGCTGCAGAGCAGGCGTGAAACCGGGAGGAGAATCGTCGAGGGTGGCAAGCTGTGCTCCAGTCAAAACGGCCACGGCAGCGTGATGCTGCGCGTGGCCGTCTTGAGCGTGTTCAGTGTTCAGTATTCGGTGGCGTGATCAGTAAGACCAGTAACCGTACGGATGCGGATAGCCGTAGACGACCGGCGGCGGTGCAACGTAGACCGGGCTGGTCGCATAGACCGTCGGTTGTTGCTGGATCGTGTTGCCCTTCGAGACCATGCATTGCGAGTAGGCGGCATCGTAGCGCGCCTGCAGACCCGCCGAGGTCGCCTGCACGCCATTGGCGCCGACCGCGCCGCCGAGCAGCAGCCCCGCGCCCGCGCCGATCGCCGCGCCAACGCCCGCGTTACCGGCGGCAGCGCCGAGCAGCGCGCCGGCAGCGGCGCCGCCCACGGTGCCGATGGCGGTGCTGCCGAGGCCGGTCTGCGTCGCGCTTTGCGAGGCGCCGGCGGCGTTGTCCGCGTTGAACGCATAGTTGCGGCACGCGTAGTCTTCCTGCTGGAACACTTCGAGCGGCTTGCCGTGCGGCGGCAGCGCGACGACGCTCGGCCCGGTCGGCGGGATGGCGGCACAGCCGGACAGAACGAGGGCGGCCAGACCCACGGGGATGGCGATGCAAGCGATAGCTGAGCGTTTCATGATGTTCTGAGTGTCCCGACTGGAATGTGCTGACTCGATGACTTGCATGGTAGAGACGCAGAATTAGCCGAGAGTTAGCCGGGGACCGACCGCGTGCCGTCTACAATGTCCGCTCCCCTGGCTTTCCTCCGTCGATCCCGATGAAACCCTCCCGCACCGTTTCCACCATCGAAGTCCACACCGGCGGCGAAGCGTTCCGCATCGTCACGAGCGGCTTGCCGCGCGTGCCGGGCAAGACCATCGTGGCGCGCCGCGCGTGGCTCAAGGCGCACGCCGACGACATCCGCCGCGCGCTGATGTTCGAGCCGCGCGGCCACGCCGACATGTACGGCGGCTATCTGACCGAGCCGGTCAGCGAGGGCGCCGACTTCGGCATCATCTTCGTGCACAACGAGGGCTACAGCGACCACGGCGGGCACGGCGTGATCGCGCTCGCAACCGCCGCCGTCGAACTGGGCTGGGTGCGTCGCGAGGTGCCGGTGACGCGCGTCGGCATCGATGCGCCGTGCGGCTTCATCGAAGCGTTCGTCGAATGGGATGGCGAGCATGCGGGCAATGTGCGCTTCGTCAACGTGCCGTCGTTCATCTGGCGGCGCGATGTGAGCGTGCAAACGCCGTCGTTCGGCACCGTAACGGGCGACATCGCGTTCGGCGGCGCGTTCTACTTCTATGCCGATGGCGCGCCGCACGGGCTCGCCGTGCGCGAAACGGCGGTGGAGGAACTGGTGCGCTTCGGCGCCGAAGTGAAGAAGGCGGCCAATGCGGCGTTCGCGGTCGTGCATCCCGAGATTCCCGAGATCAACCACATCTACGGCACTATCATCGCGAATGCGCCGCGTCATGCAGGCTCGACCCAGGCGAACTGCTGCGTGTTCGCCGATCGCGAAGTGGACCGTTCGCCCACCGGCTCGGGCACGGCCGGGCGCGTCGCGCAACTGTATTTGCGCGGCCAGCTGGGCAAAGGCGAGGAACTCGTCAACGAGTCGATCATCGGCACGATCTTCAAGGCGCGCGTGCTCGACGAAGCGCGCGTCGGCGAGTTCGATGCCGTGATCCCGGAAGTGGAGGGCAACGCGTTCATCTGCGGCTTCGCCAACTGGATCATCGACGAGCGCGACCCGCTCACGTACGGCTTTCTCGTGCGCAAGCCGCAGAACTAGGCCCGCGCGGCACGCTATTCTTCATACCTGATTTCGCGCGCATTTCGCGGGCGCGGCACGCCACTTGCGACACGGCTTTGCCGCTTCAAATTCGTTCCCCGCGTCGGCGATGTCACGGCGGCAACATCGCGCAGCGCCGAGCCGCGAAATCAGGAGATCATCATGCTTCAGTACGCAGCCATCTTCTTCATCATCGCGATCATCGCGGCCGTGTTCGGTTTCGGCGGTATTGCAGCCGGCGCGGCGAGTATCGCCAAACTGCTGTTCTTCCTCTTCCTCATCATCTTTCTCGTTACCCTCGTACTGGGCGTCATGCGCCGCGGCTAACGCGCGGCGGGCGTACAGTCAGGGCGTGTCGTGATCGAACGGAGATTGCCATGCCACGTGCCATCTGGAAGGGTGCCATCAGCTTCGGGCTCGTCAATGTGCCGATCGAAGTGTTTCCGGCCATTCGCGCCGCGCAGACGGGCTTCAACTTGCTCGACAAGCGCACGCTCGACCCGGTCGGCTATCGGCAGATCAACAAGCGCACCGGCAAGGAAGTGTCGCGCCAGGACATCGTGCGCGGCTATGCCTACGAGAAGGGCAAATACGCGGTCTTGACCGACGACGAGATCGCTGCGGCGAGCCCGGAGTCGACCCAGACCGTCGATATCATTGCCTTTATCGACGCACCGCAGCTCTCGTTTCTGTATCTCGACACGCCCTATTACCTCGCGCCCGAACGGCGCGGCGCGAAAGCGTATGCGCTGTTGCGCGACGCGCTGCAAAAAAGCGGCAAGATCGGCATCGCCAGTGTGGTGCTGCATAGCCGCCAGCATCTGGCCGCGCTCGTGCCGGCCGGACCCGTGCTCGCGCTCGAAACACTGCACTGGTCCGATGAAGTGCGCTCGCTCGACGAACTCGGCGAGTTGCCCGAGACCGCGAAGGCCTCGGGGGTCAGTGCGCGCGAGCTGGAGATGGCGCAGCGTCTCATCGACGACATGAGCGAGACGTGGAATCCCGCCGACTATCACGACACCTTCCACGACGAGATTCTCGCGCTCGTCGAACGCAAGGTGCGCGAGGGCAAGACCAGCGAAGTGGAGACGATTCGCGAGAGCGCTGCACCGCGCCGTTCCGCCGATATCCTCGATCTGTCCGACTTGCTCAAGCGCAGTCTCGGCCGCAAGCCGGGTGGCGATGGCGCCGATGCCGACGAGGACTCGACGCCGCGTCGTGGTGGCGTGCGCCGCGCGAAGGGTTCGCCGCGCGCGGTGAGCGGCGCGGGCACGTCGCGCAAGACCACGCCGAGACGCAGCCGTCACGCTGCGTGACGAGCGCGCGCGTTTGGCGCGAGGAGGGACGATGAAGAGCAAGCTCGCCCACTACGAAGCGAAGCGCCGTTTCGATCAGACACCCGAGCCGTCCGGCCGGGCGGGCCGCAGCCGCGCTGCGGGGCCGCTGATGTTCGTCGTGCAGCGTCACGATGCGCGTCGTCTGCATTACGACTTTCGCCTCGAACTCGATGGCACGCTCAAATCGTGGGCCGTGCCGAAAGGGCCGAGTCTCGACCCCGCCGTCAAACGCCTCGCTGTGCATGTCGAGGATCATCCGGTCGAATACGGTTCGTTCGAAGGAACGATCCCCGAAGGCAGCTATGGCGCGGGCACCGTCGACATCTGGGACCATGGCACGTGGACACCGCAAGGCAGTCTGCGCGATGCGCGTGAAGGCTATGCCAACGGCAAGCTGAAATTCACACTCGATGGTGACAAGCTGCACGGCGGCTGGATGCTCGTGCGCAGCCACATGGACGATACGAAGCAGGATCAGTGGCTCCTCATCAAGGAACGCGATGCGGATGCGCGCGATCAGCAAGCGTTCGATGTGGTGGCCGATGAAGGGCCTGCCACCAAGCGCGCGAAGGCGAAGAAGACCGCACGCGCGCCTCGCAAGCACGCCGCCGAAGCCTCGCTCGACGGTGCCGTGAAAGCGTCGCTGCCCGCTACGCTCGCGCCCGAACTCGCGACGCCCGCAACCCATCCGCCGCATGGCGACGACTGGCTCTACGAACTCAAGTTCGATGGTTATCGCGTGATGGCGCGCGTCGAGCGACACACGGCACGTATCCTGACGCGCGCGGGCCACGACTGGAGCGCGAAGTTCGGGCGCCAGGTCGAGGCGTTGGCCAGGCTCGATGTGAAGTCGGCATGGCTCGACGGCGAGGCCGTGGTGCTCGACGCGCACGGCATCCCCGATTTTCAGGCGCTACAGAATGCATTCGACGCGGGTCGCGCCGATGACATCGTGCTCTATCTGTTCGACCTGCCTTACCTGAACGGCGAGGATCTGCGCGAGGTGCCGCTGGAGCAGCGTCGCGCGCGCCTCGAAGCGTTGCTGCGCGATGCCGATCGCCCGGAACTGCGCTTTTCCACGGCATTCGCGGGCGATGCCACGGCATTGCTCGAAGCGGCCTGCGAAGCCGGTCTCGAAGGGCTCGTCGCCAAGCGGCGCGACAGTGCGTATCGCTCGACGCGCAGTGCCGCGTGGCTCAAGTTGCGCTGCACACAGCGCCAGGAATTCGTGATTGGTGGCTACACGTCGCCTGCGGGCAGCCGTCCGGGATTTGGCGCCTTGCTGCTCGGCGTGTATGACGACGAGGGCTTGCAATACGCGGGCCGTGTCGGCACGGGCTTCGATACCGCGCAGCTCGGTGCGATCGCGAGGCAACTCAAGGCGCGCGAGCGCAGCACTGCGCCGTTCGCACACACACCGCGCGCCGACTCACGCGCCAAGGTGCATTGGGTGCGGCCCGAACTCGTCGCTGAATGTCACTTCAAGTCGTGGACGAGCGATGGACTCGTGCGTCAGGCCTCGTTCATCGGACTGCGCGAAGACAAGCCGGCTCGCGAGATCGTACGCGAAGCGTCGGCGCCCGCACGCACGAAGACCGCTGCGAAGCACAAGGAAACGCCCATGGAAGCACGTACCTCCTCGCGTGCAGCGAAACACAAGGACGAAGCCGATGTCGTGGCCGGCGTGCGCATCACGCATCCCGAACGTGTCATCGATCCGGCCAGCGGCGCGCGCAAGATCGATCTCGCGCGTTACTTCGAGTGGGTCGCGCCGTGGTTGCTGCCGCATCTGGCGAAGCGTCCGGTGGCGCTCGCGCGCGCGCCGGACGGCATCGGCGGCGAGCTGTTTTTTCAGAAGCACGCCACGCGTCTGCAGATTCCGCACGTGACGCAGCACGCGGGCCTCGATCCGGGCCACGAGCCGCTCATCACGATCGACAACGTCAAGGCGCTCGCGGGCGCCGCGCAAATGGGCACGATCGAGTTGCACACATGGAACGCGCTCACGACCTCGATCGAGAAGCCCGATCGCATCGTCTTCGATCTCGACCCCGATTCGAAGCTCGGCTGGGACCGCATGATCGAGGCCGCGCAACTCACACGTGACCTGCTCGGCGAACTGGGGCTCGACGCGTGGTGCAAGACGAGTGGCGGCAAGGGGCTGCATGTAGTCGTGCCGCTCACGCGCCACGCGGGCTGGGACGAGACGAAACAGTTCGCCCAGGCGATCGCCGCGCATATGGCGGACACGCTGCCCGAACGCTTCAGCGCGACGATGGGCGAGCGCAACCGCAAGGGGAAAATCTTCGTCGACTATCTGCGCAACAATCGCGGCGCCAGCACGATTGCCGCCTATGCGCCGCGAGCGCGCGAGGGGCTCGGGGTATCGGTGCCGCTCACATGGGACGAAGTGGAGCACACGACGGGCGGCGCGCAATGGACGGTGGCGAACCTGCATGAACGGCTCGATACCTTGCGCACGGATCCGTGGGAGGGCTATGCACAAGCGAAGCAGCGCATCACCGTCACGCTGCTCAAACGGCTCGGACTGAAATGAGCCCGATCATAACGGAGGTCACGTATGAGTCAGAACCACAAGCATCCGTCGCAGGAAAGCGACGCGGAACAATCGGTCAAACGCCCGCAGCATGAGAGCGGCGAGCCCATCGCGCAGCGCGGCGAGCACGCGCCGCGTTCGGTCGGCAAGCAGGCGCATCGCGATCTCGAACGCGGGCTGGAGGATACCGATCGGCGCGGCAGTGACGACCACCAGCGCCGCACGCAGGGCGAGGCGCCGTCACATGACAAAGGACAATGACGCTCAGCTCGCCGATACGGGCGTGAGCACACCCTTGACGAGCGGATCGTCGGTCGTCTCCAGGTAGTGCTTCACGCGCGGATCGGCGAACGCTTTTTGCAGCTTCACGATCTGCGGATCGTTGAGATACGCGGTGCCGATCACGAGTTGCGAGGCGAACGTGCGCGGCGCCGCCGGGAACAGAATGCCCTTGCTGCGCGGCACCTTGCCCGCATCGAACTGCGAGGTGTAGCCGATGGCGACATCGACGGAATCGAGCACGCGCGGCATCGACAGCAGATCGAGTTCCTTGAACACATAGTGGTGCGGGTTGTCGGCGATATCGCGCAGTTTCGCCACGCGCGGTTCGACGTTCTTGTCGAGGCCGATCAGTCCTTCGCGCTGCAGCAGCCACAGCGCCTGCCCCTGGTTGGCGCCATCGTTGGGGACCACGATGGTTGCGCCATCAGGCACTTCCTTGATGCTCGCATAGCGGGTCGAATAGAGACCGAAGCTCCACTGGAACACCGGTTCGGTGGGTGTGAGCGCGAAGCCGTTCGCGTCGACCACTTGTTTAAGCCACCACTGATGCTGATAGATGGTGCCTGCGTAGGTGCCGTTCGCGACGGCGGCGTCGGCTTGCGCGGGGTCTTGCAGACCAACGGCTTCGAGCTTGATGCCGTAGTCGGGCGCGACGTTCTTCGCGACGTACTCGATCAGCTTTTGCTCGCCCGCCATCGCCGGCTCGTAATGGACCTTGAGCGTGTCGCCGAATTGGACCGGCGCGTGTGCGCGCTGATTGGCGTACGTGATCGCGCCGCCCGCCGCGGCCACGATGACGATGGCGGCCGCGATCCACGGCGTCTTGCTGCGCTTCTTGATCTGGAAATTGTCTTGCGGGGCTGACATGGCGTTTGATCTCCGAAGAGTGCGATGGGTTTTATGGGCGCTGCAGGCGCGTTGCGATGCGCTCGCCGGTGAGCTGGACGAGCTGGATGGTGAACACGAGCGCGACGATGGTCGCGATCATGATGTGATGATCGAAACGCTGGTAGCCGTAGACCACCGCGAGATAGCCGATGCCGCCCGCGCCGATGGTGCCCGCGATCGCCGAGTATTCGATCATCGATATGACGTTGAGCGTGATGGCGGACACGAGGCCCGGCAGCGCCTCGAATAGCTGCGCGCCGACGATGATCTGCAGCGTCGAGCCGCCCGACACGAGGCCGACGGCGGTGACGTCTTCGGGCAGATCGCGCAAGGCGTTCTCGACGAGGCGGGCGAAGAACGGAATGCCGGCCAGCACCATCGGCACGGCGGCGGCGGGGATGCCGATAGTCGTGCCGGTGACGAGCCGCGTGAACGGAATCACGGCGGCCATCAGCACGAGAAACGGCAGCGAGCGTCCCATGTTGACGATTCAGCCGAGCGCGAGCCGCGTCGGCCGATGCGGAAACAGTCCGCGTGGCGATGCATTGAAGAGCAGCACGCCGATCAGTCCGCCGATCAGCACGGTGAACGTCATCACGACGCCGACCATGAGCCAGGTCTCCGCATAGGCCGGTCCGAGCATCGCGGGCACGTCGGCCCACGGCGTATCGCTGCCGAGCGCGGCGGCGCTGTTGACGGGCGCGCTCATGCGGCCTCCTTCGCGGCGTGAGCAAGCGCCGTCGCGGCACGCGCATCGAGCAGCGTGGCGTGCAAGCCGAGCGACGCGAGATAGTGCTGCACGCTGCGTGCATCGTGATGCGTGCCGCGCGGGAACGCGAGACTGACGTGCGCGCGTCCGGCACGCGCTGCATGAATGTCCTCGACGATGGCGCCATGCAGATGCACGCGCGCACCGAGCGTTTCGCCGACCAGACTGATCCAGTCGTCGCGCACGCTGCCCGCTGCGCCGTAGCCGATTTCGAACTCGAGGTCGCCCGCGCGCGTGCCCGGCGCGATGCGCAGCGGCAGCAACTGGCGGCCGACGCTCGACTGCGGATCGGCGATGAGATCGGCCACCGCGCCGTGTTCGACGATCTCGCCCGCACGCAACACGGCGACGTTGTCGGCAACGTTGCGCACGACATCCATCTCGTGTGTGATGAGGATGATCGACAGGTTGAATTCGTCGCGCAGTTCGCGCAGCAGATCGAGGATCGATGCGGTCGATTGCGGATCGAGCCCGGAGGTGGCTTCGTCGGACAGCAGCACTTGCGGATGCAGCGCAAGCGCGCGTGCAATGCCGACGCGTTGTTGCTGGCCGCCCGACAACTGCCCCGGATAGTGATGCGCTTTGTCGGCGAGGCCGACGCGCGCGAGCAGCGTGGCGACGCGCCGTTCGATATCGGCGCTCACCACGCCCAGATAATCGAGCGGCAGCGCGACGTTTTCGGCCGCGGTCTTTCTGCGCAGCAGCGCGGAGGACTGGAAGATGGTGCCGATCGCGCGCCGTTCGTGGCGCAACGGCGCACCCGAGAGCGCGGAGAGATCCTTGCCGTTGACGAGCACCGAACCGCTGCTCGGTTTTTCGAGCAGGCTGATGCAGTTGGACAGCGTGGTCTTGCCGGCGCCGCTCGGCCCGATGATGGCGGTGATCGTGCCTGGCGGCACGTCGAGATCGATGTGCCGCAGCACATCGATCTTGCGGCCATCAGCAGCGACATAGTGCTTGCTCAATTCCCGGATGCTGATCATGCGACTCTCTCAATCGGAGCGTGGAGCAGTCAACTCTAGCGGGAATCTCGCGCGGCTTTTCTATCGATTGTTGCTTTGCATTTTCGTGTGCGAGTGTTTAGGTATTGCGTGTTGCTGCGCTTCTCAGCCGAGATCGGTGAACACGCTCGCTGCGGGCAGACGCGACTTCGGCAGCTTCGCGTTGAAGTCGTCGGCGCTGCGATAGCCGAGCGCGATCACGACGAGCGGCACGAGACCTTTATCGGCGAGACCGAGTTCGGCCGCGAGTGCTGGCGCGTCGAAGCCTTCCATCGGGCACGCGTCGATTTCGAGCGTGGCCGCGCCGATCAGCAAGGTACCGAGCGCGAGATAGGCCTGCTTTTCGGTCCATTGCGCGAGATCGTTGCGCTCGCGATGCAGGTTCACATAGAACGCGCGCGTGTTTTGCTGGCCGGTTTTGGCATCGGCGTTGGCGAAGCGGCCGTCGGCTTCTTCCTGGGCGAGCACCGCGTCGAGATGGGCTTCGTCCATGTCGTTGCGCGCGCACAGAACGACGACGTGCGAGGCGCGCAGCACCTTCGGCTCGTTATAGGCGTAGCCCGGCTGCATCGCGCGGGCAATGCGCGCGCGTGCGTCGTCGCTCGATGCGATCACGAAATGCCACGGCTGCGAATTGACCGACGACGGGCTGAAGCGGATCAGCTCTTTGAGTTCGTCGATGACGGGTGCGGGAATTTTGCGCGCGGAATCGAAAGCCTTGGTGGCGTGGCGGTGTTTCGCGAAGCGGGTGAGGTTCAAACGGTGTTCTCCATCGTGTTGCGTCAAGCCGCGCGGTCGGCGGCGAGGCGGCATGTTACCGCAAGCGCCGCGCGCTTGCCGGCGAGCCAACGCGTGCGCGGCAGGCATCCGTTATGCTGGACGTGTTTCTGTTCTTGCGGAGAATTGCCATGCGCCAGGCGCTACATCCATTGCGCGTGAGCACACGCACACGCGGCCTCGTCGACATCAGCGACGAAGTGCGTGCGTTCGTGCGCGACACGGGCATCGCGACCGGTCTGCTGACCGTCTTCTGCCGTCACACGTCGGCGTCGCTGTTGATCCAGGAAAATGCGGACCCGTCCGTGCAGCGCGATATCGTCCGGTATTTCGACGCCATCGCGCCCGAAGACCCGCAGCGCTACGAACACGACGCCGAAGGTCCCGACGACATGCCCGCGCATCTGCGCACGGCACTCACGCAGGTGCAGCTGTCGATACCGGTTGCGCACGGCGAGCCGGTGCTCGGCACGTGGCAGGGCGTTTATGTGTTCGAGCATCGCCGCCATGCGCAAACGCGCGAGATCGTCTTGCACCTGATCGGCGAGTGACGCGCGACGCGCTTTAGAAAGACGGCAGCGAAGGAGATGAAACCGATGAAAGTGCTCCGAAGCCGCGAATTCACGGCGGCGCGAGCGTGGGGCGCGCTCGATATCGCCAACCTGAACGGTGATCTGCTGCAGGAATCCTGGACAGAAATGAGTGTTGGTGTTTCGGAGCAATTTCCCCATTCGGAACGGGAGGTTCGCGATGAAACGCAAGCAGTACTCGGTGGAACAGATCGTGGCAGCGCTCAAGCAGGCTGAATTGGGTATGCCAGTGGCAGACCTGACGCGGCAACTGGGCATTTCCGAGCAGACGTATTATCGCTGGAAGAAGCAGTACGCGGGCCTGGAATCGAATCAGGTCCGCGAACTGAAACAACTCCAGGACGAGAATGCCCGGCTCAAGAAGCTGGTTGCGGAACTGAGCCTGGATAAGGCGATCCTGCAGGATATCGCCACAAAAAAGTGGCCCCGCCCGCGCTGAAGAGACCGACCGTGACCTACATCGTGGATCACTACGGCCTTTGCACGCAGCGGGCGTGCCGGTTGATCAGGCAGGCGCGCAGCACCCTTTACTACCGCAGCGTCAAGGACCCGCAGACAGCGCTACCCCAGCGCATCCGCGAGATCGCCCAGATCCGTGTGCGATACGGCTATCGACGCGTACACGTGCTGCTCAAGCGCAAGGGTTGGCGCGTCAGCCGCAAGCGCGTCTATCGGCTCCATGCCGAAGAGCAACTCCAACTGCGCTCAAAACTGCCCAAACGACGCAAGATGGTGGCGTCGCGTCGCGAGCGTTGTGTGCCCACGCGTGCCAGACGAGGTCTGGAGCCTGGACTTCGTCGCGGACCAATTGGCCGATGGCACCCGCCTGCGCGCCCTCACGGTTGTAGACGTCTTTAGCCGTGAAGGGTTCGCGATCGAAGTCGGCAAGCGCCTGCGTGCAGAGGATGTCGTCTCGGTACTGAACCGGTTAGTGGCGCAGCGCCGGGCGCCACGCTACCTGTTTGCCGACAACGGCAGCGAATTCTCCGGTCGTCTGCTGAACATGTGGGCGTACCACTACAAGGTGCAGATCGACTTCAGCCGGCCGGGCAAGCCAACTGATAACAGCTTCATCGAGACGTTCAATGGATCATTCAGGGGATGGTGTCTGAACCGGCACTGGTTCGAATCGCTGGCGCAAGCGAAACGCGAGATCGAGGCCTGGCGCCGGGACTACAATGAGTCTCGGCCTCACCAGGCACTCAACGATTTGACGCCGGGTGAATTCGCCCGGCAGCACAGCCTTCGACCTGCGGCCGAAGGCTCATAAAAGACCAAACACTAACGCTGCACCCTGTCCAGAAAACCGGAGCGGCTCAGAGGTTGCGACGTCTCTCGTGACAGTGGTCCAAAACGACTGGCCCGTGGCAACACGTCTCCAGGGTGACGGGCAACAAAGCGCACGCTTACGGTGACCGGGGGACGGTCAATGGGTTGAAGGAATTCGCGGCTACCGATAATGTAGTTGTGGTCATTCACGGCTAACTGTTCGCATTGTGCGTGACAGCGTTCGCAATCCCAGCAGTGCCGAACTCGACAAGTTGATTCAGCAAAGCAGTCGTCACGCCGTCTTTGCCCTTCTCTCTAAGAACGCGTGCGAGCGAGAAGATCACTGTATCCACAGTAAAGGTGAAGCGGGTGCGGAGCACCGCGGTTGGAATTTCCGGCAGCGCGGCATCGATCATCCCGAAGGCGCGTCCGAGCGCGTCAGTGACAATTGGGTCAATCGCATCAATTCCTCTCAGTGCGGGGCTCAGCGTGGTCTGCGCGACGACAGGCAGATAGTAGATTCCCCAGGATTCCTTCATGACCACTTCGAAGAGCGGACGCGTCGCGGCCAGGACGATGGCGCGGACGTCGCCGGTCGCTCCGGTCAGTTCGAGCCGATCGAGATAGCGATGGCGGATCGCGTTGACATGCGACAGTCGCATATGCAGCAACCGAGAAACGATGCCGGATCGCGATCCGAAGTGGTAGTGCAGTGCAGACCGGTTTCGTTGCCCGCCTTCGTCGACGATGCGGCTCAGCGATACCGCCTCGACACCATTTTCTGCAAAGAGCCGCTCCGCAATCTCCAACAACAGCATGACAGTTGGCGGCAAGGCCTGAGGGGAGTCTGCCAGAGAAACGGGGTCCGCAGACGTGTGGTCGCCGCCTCGTTTTTCGGCAGAAGAAGTAGGTTTTCTTGGCATTGGAGATCCGAGTCTTCGCAGCCCATCATGCTAACGGATTTCTGTGCGTTCTTGCCTCGCCAGGGAAGACACTCATTGGAGCATTCCGATTGTGTTAATATAATACATTACATTAATCGTAACGCAGATTTGGTATTTCAACAGATATGGTAGGACGTCTTTCAACGAGACTGGAGCTTTCCCGTCGCATCAATTTGCATACGCGGTCACGGCGGCGCCCACAGAATTTGTCCGGTTGTGGGGGGCAGACCATGCCAAGGTCGACGCCCCGAACTCGGTTCGCGTGCATACTTGTGTGACTATCCCGTGATTTAGCTGGCACGGCCGTGAAGGAATCTCCGATTGCCGGCGAACGCACTCGTCAGAGTGACTGCTTGTATTGGAACAGTGTCGTGACACCCGCTGCAACCGGGGTGCACCAGACCGGCACGCTACTCGGCGAGTAGATCGATCCTTCCCGTAAGCCTGGAAATCCTATAGCGACTTGCCGGTCGCAAATGCGCAAGCGATTTCCCGTGATTTGACGTTCCTCGCGAACGGACACGCGGGCAATGCGGCAGATATTCCCGCCGACGGCGACCGATGAGCAGTTAATCGATTGGTTTCCCCTAAACACATAGGGCGGGAGCTGGCTGATGTGAGAGTCGAGCCCGCGAAGTGCTGACCGGCTGACGATGGCATTTGATCGAGCATGGCGAGCATTTCATTTCGGTGTCCTAAGCATAGAGGAATCCAGAGTTGGCCGAGGCGGCCTGGATACCCCATCGAACTTGCGCAAGTCCAACGTAGGACCTGCTTTGAATCATTTTCGTGTGAAAACGTTCCATAGATTGACTCATATTTAAGCCGAAGCTACCATGTAAATTATGTGAAAACCTTTCCACAAAATTGTTCAAATGGATCTTGCGTAGCCGTTTGACGGCACCCGAACAGCGATAAAGTACTGACCATCGAGACATGACAATCCAGCACACCCTCTACGTCGACGGCGAATGGCTCGCCACCTCCGGCCGCACCACTCAGCAGGTCGTCGATCCAGCGACGGGCCAGCCCTGCGCTGAACTCACTCTGGCAACGATCGATGATCTCGATCGGGCGCTTGCGGCGGCTACGGTGGCGTTTCAGACCTGGCGTGTCGCCCCGGCAGCGGAGCGTGCAAACATTTTGCGCCGAGCGGCCGGTCTGATTCGCTCCCGTATCGATGAACTGGCCGCGGTCCTCTCTCTTGAGCAGGGGAAGATCCTTGCGGAGGCGAGGATGGAAATTGGCGGCGCAGCAGAAGTGATCGACTGGATGGCGGATCAGGGGCGGCGCGCGTGCGGCCGTATTGTTCCGGCTCGTCAGCCGGGTTGGCGCGCAATGGTCAAGAAAGAGCCGATTGGCGTGGTCGCGCTCTTCACGCCGTGGAATGCGCCGGCACTTTGCTTCGCCGCGAAGGTTGGAAGCGCGCTTGCGGCGGGCTGTACCTGCATCATCAAACCTGCCGAGGAGACGCCCGGGGTTGTACTCGGCATGGCCAGGGCGCTGCACGATGCCGGCTTGCCTGCCGGCGTCCTGAATGTGGTGTTCGGCGTGCCGCATGAGGTCTCTCAGCATCTGATCCAGTCGCCCGTCGTTCGTAAAATTTCGTTCACGGGCAGTATTGCCGTGGGCAGGCAGATCGCGGCGCTCGCTGCGCAAAACGCCAAGCCGGTCACCCTTGAACTCGGTGGCCATGCGCCGGTTCTCGTGTTCGATGACGTCGACGTAGTCCGCGTGGCGAAGATGGCGGTCGCCTCGAAGTTCTACAACGCTGGCCAAATCTGCACGTCACCGACCCGCTTCCTCGTGCAGCGGACTGTCTACGCTAAATTTACCGACGCGCTCTCCGCCTTTGCGCGAGAGATCCAGGTGGGGGCGGGAACCGACCCCCTCGCTACGATGGGGCCACTGATCAATGATCGTCGCGTCGCCTCAATTGCATCACTCGTCGAAGATGCAAAGGCCTGTGGTGCAAAGGTTCTCGTGGGCGGTAATCGGGTGAAGCGAGCTGGCTTCTTCTTTGAACCCACAGTGCTCGCGGATGTACCGTCAACCGCCAGGGCTATGCGCGAGGAGCCATTCGGTCCTCTAGCCCTGGTTACGAGCTTCGAAGACGAGGAAGACGCCATCGAGATTGCAAATGGCGTTCCGTTTGGGCTGGCCAGCTACGCGTTTACGGCAAATGCTGACCGTCAACTGCGCCTCGAGGACCGACTGCAGACCGGCATCATTCGGATCAATAGCTTTGCTGCTGCATCGCCGGAATTGCCTTTCGGCGGGGTAAAGGACAGCGGCTATGGACTCGAGGGCGGGGACGAAGGGCTGGATGCATTCCTGACTACCAAGTCCGTGGTCCAGGCCCCGTCTCCGATCTGATGCAGCGTCCCATTGGAAAAGAAATATGTTTGACTATGTAATCGTGGGCGGTGGTTCGGCAGGTTGCGTTCTTGCTGCCCGGCTGACTGAAGACCCGAATGTCACGGTGTGTCTCCTGGAAGCGGGCGGCGACGGCGACCGCGCAGTGATCCGCACACCAGTTGGCACCATCGCGATGGTGCCGAGAAAGCTGCACAACTGGGCATTCAACACCGTGCCGCAGAAGGGGCTTAACGAGCGCCTGGGCTATCAACCCCGGGGCAAGGCGCTCGGCGGCAGCAGTGCGATCAATGGCATGGTCTATACCCGTGGTCATCCTCGTGACTACGATGAATGGGCGTCGCTGGGCAACCCTGGCTGGTCGTTTGACGAGGTCTTGCCTTACTTTCGGCGTGCCGAGAACAATGAGGTCTTTGTCGACGAGTTCCACGGGCAAGGCGGACCGCTTAACGTTGCCAATTCCCGCTCGGGCGATCCGTTTCAACAACACTTCGTACGTGCAGGGATGCAGGCCGGCTTGCCTTTCACGCCTGACTTCAATGGCGCGCAGCAGGAGGGCGTGGGCTTGTTCCAGGTGACGCAGAAGAATGGCGAACGCTGGAGTGCTGCTCGCGGCTACCTGTTTCCGAACCTTGGACGGCCCAATCTTGAAGTCGTCACGAATGCGACTACAACGAAGATTCTGTTCGAGGGTAAGCGGGCAGTGGGCGTGCGGTATGTCCGCGGGGGCGTCCCACAGGAGATACGCGCCACCCGCGAAGTGATTTTGAGTGGCGGTGCGTTCGGATCGCCGCAGCTACTCATGCTGTCAGGGATCGGCGACGGCAATGCATTGCAGAATCACGGCATTCAGGTGATCCAGCACCTGCCAGGCGTAGGGCGCAACCTGCAGGAGCATATCGGTTATATCCTCGCTTATAAGTCGCTGTCGCGGGACTTGTTCGGCGTCTCGTTCGGCGGCATCGCCAGACTTGCACGCGAGTTTCTGAAGTATCGCAAGCAACGCAGCGGCATGATTGCGTCCAACTTCGCGGAAGTTGGAGCATTCGTCCGTACCCGGCCTGAGGAAGCGTTGCCGGACGTCCGGCTTACCTTCATGGTTGCGATGGCGACGAACCATGGGCGCGATTTTCATTGGGGTCATGGGTTCGGTTGCAGTGTCGTTGTACTGCGGCCCAGGAGTCGTGGCCTGATCTCGCTGGCGAGCAACAATCCGTATGACGATCCGCTGATCGATCCCAACTATCTCAGCGACCCGAATGACATGGAAGTGTTGCTGCGTGGGTTCAAGAAAGCGCGCGGCGTCATGAACACCTCGGCGCTGGCGCCGTATCGTGGCGAGGAGTTGTACTCGGCTGAGGCTCAGACCGACGACCAGATTCGAGCACTTATCCGTCAACGTGCTGATGCTGCCTATCATCCGGTGGGGACCTGCAGCATGGGGGACGACGAGCAGGCCGTTGTGGACGCGAGGTTGCGTGTTCACGGCTTGCAGGGCATTCGCGTGGCGGATGCCTCGATCATGCCGACGCTGCCGTCCACGAACACCAACGCGCCCGCCATCATGATCGGCGAAAAAGCGGCAGATATTATTCGCGAGGACTGGCGGAGAACCTGAGCGCGACAAACGGTGATCGAATAGGGTAGACCGCCGATCACCGCGTGGAGCCAGGGAGTTCGATGCGTGAGGCCGACAAATTACGTTTTCCTCTTCAGTTTCTAAGGATTGCAAATGAATTCGCTTCAGAAAACAAATCTCACGCCGCTGGGAGACCTCCTTGCCCGACGGGAGCGGACTATGGAAGCCGTGCGTTTCGAAATCCCTGAGGATTGGTTGCAGGGTCGGACGAGTTTTGGTGGTTTGATTGCCGCGTGCAGCGCGCAGGCAATGCGTGATGTAGGGGGGGCGGAGTGGGACGAGGCAGTACGCCTGCTCGCCTTGAACGTCAACTTCGTTGGGCCGATTACCCTCGGTACGATCGATGTGGTTGTCCGGGTGCTGCGAGAAGGAAAGAACATCCGTCACCTCAGTGCCGAAGTGTCCCAGGATGAGCAACTTGGTACCGTGGTAACAGGCGTTTTTGGCCTGCCCCGCCATACGAACGTTCCCGCGCACATGCCGCCCACTCGCTATTTTGCAAAATCAGTCGACGAGTCGCTTCGGACGCCAGAGATTCCTGGCGTGGTGAACTTCGCAAAGCATATGGAATTCCGTTGGGCAGAGGGTCAGCTACCGTATTCAGGCGGGAGTGACTGGCACTCATCGGCTTACGCGCGCTTTCCATACGAGGGCGATGTGCCGGTCGAACTCATGACGATCCTTCTTGCCGACTCCTCACCGCCGCCGGTATTGGGACGCTTCAAGACACCTTCGCTTGCGAGCACCGTGTCATGGTCGCTCGAACTCCATGCGCCGGCGGCTTTCCCGTCCAGCGATGACTATTGGCGGGTCGACAAGCTGACACGGGCGGCCGCAAAAGGCTACGTCAACGACACGACTACGGTCTGGACCCCGGGTGGGGACCTGGCGGCGTTCGCCAGTCAGGTGATGGCAGTCTTTGCGTAAGCACGCAGTAGCAGACTTAACAAAGAAGCACGGAGCCGAGAGGTTTGCCTCTTTGGCGAATGCCCTCCGGTGAAACGTGCGATATATGGAGACAGTATGTCGAAATGGAAGAGTAGGTTTGCGGTCGTTGCAGCGCTGTTTGCGCTTGCTTCCGGCGTAGCATCAGGTCAGGAGGGCCCGGCATCAACGGCTTCCGCGCGACAGATCGGCGGAACGTCGCTTACGCCTGAAGGCTCATTGCCGCCCCCCGATTTCAAATTTCCGGGCCACGTCGGCATGACCTATAAGGAATCTGACGCGCCGCAGTTCCCGCAGCCGACGCAACCGCCCAAGGGCGCACCCAATGTCGTGCTGATCATGCTCGACGACGTTGGTTTCGGGCAGTTCTCGACGTTCGGTGGCGGAGTGCCGTCACCGACCATGGATCGGCTTGCTGCCGAAGGTTTGCGCTACACCCGCTTTCATACCACCGGGCTGTGCAGCCCGACCCGCGCGGCGCTTCTTACCGGACGCAATCACCATATGGCTGGCTTCGGTGTGATCCCCGAAGGCGCCACTGGCTACGATGGCTACACCGGTGTGATGCCGCGCAGCGCCGGCACGATCGCCGAGGTGCTGCGCCAGCATGGTTATATGACCGCGATGTTCGGCAAGAATCACAATACGCCGCCCTGGGAGTCCAGTTCGGTGGGGCCGTTCGATCGGTGGGCTAACGGGCAAGGGTTCGACTATTTCTATGGCTTCAACGGTGCCGAGATGAACCATTGGAACCCGATCCTGTTTGAAGACCACAAGGCGATTTCCAAGTCCAACGACCCGAGCTACTTCCTCACCACGGACCTGGCGGACCACGCGATCAAATGGGTGCGCAATAGCACCAGTGTGTCGCCGGGCAGGCCTTTCTTCATGTACATCGCGCCTGGTGCGACACATGCACCGCACCAGGCGCCGGCCGAGTGGATCGCGAAGTTCAAGGGAAAATTCGATTCGGGATGGGACGCCTATCGCGTGTTGACCCTGGAGCGGCAGAAGCGCCTCGGCCTCGTGCCGCCGGACACGAAGCTCACGCCGCGGCCCGATGGCTTGCCTGCGTGGGATAGTCTGGCTCCAGGTCAGCAGCGTTTGTACGCTCACATGATGGAAGTTTTCGCGGCCTTTGGCGCGAATGCCGACTACGAAATGGGGCGGGTCATCGATGCGGTCAAGGCACTTCCGGGCGGTGACAACACGGTCTTCATTTATATCGCTGGCGACAACGGAGCAAGTGCCGAGGGCGGTCTCGAAGGGACGCTCAATGAGAACGAGTTCTACAACGGCGCGCACGAGACGTGGCAGGAAAATCTCAAGGTGATGGACGAACTGGGCGGCCCGAAGCACTCCAACCACTTCCCGGCGGCGTGGGCGCATGCGATGAATACGCCGTTCCAATGGACCAAGCAGGTTGCCAGCCACTTCGGTGCCACGCGCAATCCGATGATCATCTCCTGGCCGGGTCACATTCTGGATAAGGGCGGTGTGCGCACTCAGTTCCTTCACGTGATCGACGTCGCGCCGACGCTATATGACGTGATTGGCATTACGCCGCCGACGATCCTGAATGGTACGAAGCAACAGCCGATCCAGGGGGTCACCTTTGCCTCGACATTCGCCGACGCCAAAGCGCCGGAAGTACGCAGAACGCAGTACTTCGAGATGCTCTCGAACCGCGGGATATATCACGACGGGTGGATGGCATCGAGCTTGTCGTTCGCCCCGTGGCAGGCAGCACGTGGAAATTTCGATCCTCTGACCGCGAAGTGGGAGCTCTACCACATCGACGACGACTTCTCGCAGGCCGACGACGTCGCCGCCAAGTATCCGGAAAAGGTGAAAGAACTCGAAGCGCTGTTCTGGAGCGAGGCGACAAAAAACAACGTGCTGCCGCTCGACTGGCGTATCAATGAACGGATGAACGCGGAATTGCAAGGGAGGCCGAACATTCTCGGCAAGCGCACCAAGGTCGAGTATTACGGTGAAACCACCAACGTTCCGAATGCAGCAACGTTGTCGTTGCTCGACAAGTCGTGGACTATCACTGCCGATGTCGAGGTTCCTGGGCATGGCGGCGAGGGATCGATTGTGGCCGATGGCGGTATTACCGGCGGCTATCAGCTTTACCTGCGAGGCGGCAAGCCGGTCTTCGTCTACAACTTCCTTGGGATAGATCGATACACGATTACTGCCCACAAGTCATTGCCGCCGGGGAACGTCGTACTGCGGGCCGATTTCGCTTACGACGGTGGTGGACGCGGAAAGGGCGGCATGCTCGTTATCACGGCCAACGGGGAGACGGTGGCGGCAGGGCGCCTGCCCAGGACGATGCCGAACCTGCTGACGATCGAAGATCGGCTCGATATCGGCACGAAGAACGGTTCGCCGGTCGACTTCACCTACAAGCTGCCCTTCACGTTCACAGGCACGATCAACAAGGTCACGATCGAGACGCACTGACCGATGCGGCGCCACGCGCCGCATCGGGCGTCCCCACGGTGAAATAGCGAACAGGATAGACAGAGAGTTCTAGAAATGAGGAAGGCACGCAGCAACCGAACCACACCGATTACCGGGCCGGCGCAGGCAGAACGGGCGGCAGCGAACGCTGTGCCGCAGTCACCAATTCGCCGCAGTTTGCTGATTGGCGGAGCCGTCGCGGCGGGCGCTGCGGCAGCAGGCTTTGCCGGGGCGGGCCTGTGGTCCCGCGTCACGCAGGTCATACGCCCTAAAGGAATGGTATGGGTGCCCGGCGGCGAGTTCATGATGGGCAGCGAGCAGAAGCTGGCGCGTGCCAACGAGCGGCCGGCACACCCGGTACGCGTGGGTGGATTCTGGATGGATCGCTCGCACGTCACGAACGCGCAGTTCAAGGCGTTTGTCAACGCGACAGGCTACGTGACAACAGCGGAGCGCAAGCCCGACTGGGAAGCGCTGCGCGTACAACTGCCTCCCGGCACACCGAGACCGGACGACGGCATTCTCGTGCCCGGCGCGATGGTTTTCGTCGGAACGAAGACGCCGGTGAACCTCGATGACTGGTCGCAGTGGTGGCGTTTCGTTCCGGGGGCCAACTGGAAGGCGCCACACGGACCGGAGAGCAGCATTGCAGGCAAAGACGACCATCCGGTCGTGCAGGTGAGCTACGACGATGTACTTGCATACGCGCGCTGGGCCGGCAAACGCTTGCCGACTGAAGCGGAATGGGAATTTGCAGCAAGGGGCGGCCTGGAACAGGCAGCCTACGCCTGGGGCAATGACGAGAAGCCGGGCGGCAAACAGATGGCGAATATCTGGGACCCCTCGAGGCAGGGGCAATTCCCCGTGGTGAGTCCAGAGGCCGGTGGCGCCGTGGGAACCAAGCCCGTCGGTACGTTCCCGCCCAACGGCTACGGTCTGGTCGACATGACCGGCAATGCCTGGCAATGGGCCGCGGACTGGTATCGCAGCGATGCTTTTCAGCGGGAAATGGCCGCCGCACACGGGGCAGTCGTCGATAACCCCAAGGGTCCGCAGGAGAGTTGGGATCCGGAAGACACCAGCGCGCCTGCCGCCGCACCCCGCCGTGTCACGCGAGGTGGCTCGTTTCTCTGCAATGTCGACTATTGCCTCAGCTATCGACCGAGTGCAAGGCGCGGCAACGATCCAGCCAATCCGATGAGCCACATCGGCTTCCGCTTGGTCCGCGACGCTTGAAATGGTGGTGTTGCCGCCCGTTCAAATTCACAGACTTAACCCATTATTTTTTGAAGAAAAATTTATGCAGACCCCATGGATCGACGCCTACCCGACCGGACTGCAGTGGGACGCGGACCTGCCGCAAACCAGCGTGTTGAAGTTGCTCGATGACGCAGTTTCGCGCTGGCCCGACCACGCAGCAATAGATTTTATGGGTCGCAAGATCACCTATCGCGAACTGTCGGCGCTGGTGAATTGCGCAGCTGCCGGCTTGCAGCGTCTGGGTGTGCGCCCCGGCGTTCACGTCGGACTGTATTTGCCCAACGTGCCGCAGTACGTGATCAGCTTCTTTGGGATTCTGCGGGCCGGTGGAACAGTGGTGAACTACTCCCCGCTGGACGCGAATCATGTGCTGGCCCATAAGGTCGAAGACAGCGAGACAGACATTCTAATCACGCTGGACGTCGCCTCGCTATATCCAAATATGGAAATGTTGCTGGGCCACTCACGTTTGCGCACGTTGGTCGTGGGCTCACTGGGAGAGTTTGGTGCTGCGCCCGCGCAGATCCAGAACCGTATGTTGCAAGACGGGCTCGTCAGTGACGTCGCGTTGGGTCGTCAATGCATCCGATTTGAGCAGATTCTGGCGAACGACGGGGAATACAAGTCTTACCCGGTCGATCATCCGGCTAGCGCTATTGCGATACTTCAGTACACGGGCGGCACGACCGGGCTGCCCAAAGGCGCCATGCTGACTCACGGCAACATCACCGCTGCGACGGCTCAGGCCGCCATGGTGAACGTTGACAATGACCGCCTGCTCCACGAGGGGAGCGAGCGTGTGATGGTGGTCCTCCCGCTGTTTCACGTCTACGCGATGATCGCCGACATGCTGCTGGGTATCAGGATCGGGGCGGAACTCGTTCTGATTGTGCGCTTCGATCCTGCGACAGCGCTGCAGGAAATTAGTGAGCGCAAGATTACATGTTTCCCTGGCGTTCCCACCATGTTCAGCGCCGTCATGTCTCATCCGTTAGCGGCTCAATATGATCTGAGCTCGCTGAAGGTATGCGCCTCTGGTGGTGCGCCATTGCCCGCAGAACTATTGCGTGGCTTCGAGTCGATGACGGGGTGTCAACTGACCGAAGGTTGGGGCATGACGGAAACCACCGCGTGCGGAACGTTTACCCCGCGATCAGGCATCGCCAGGCCTGGCTCGTGTGGTTTGCCATATCCCGGCGTGACGGTGAAGTTCGTCGATGCGGACGATGCGTCGAAGTCGGTGCCTGTGGGCATGCGCGGCGAGATAGTTGTTTCGGGTCCCAACGTCATGAAAGGTTATTGGCGCAACGATCAGGCGACACAAGAGAGTTACACGCCTGACGGCTTTTTCCGCACCGGCGACGTGGGGTACATGGATAGCGATGGTTACATCTATATCGTGGATCGGACCAAGGACATGCTGTTGTGTGGCGGTTTCAATGTATATCCGCGCGTAATCGAAGATGCAATCTATCGGCATCCTGCCGTTGAGGAAGTCATAGTGCTGGGGATTGCCGATCCATACCGGGGGCAGTCGCCGAAGGCCTACCTGAAGCTGCGTCCCGGCCACTCGCCATTGACACTTGACGAACTCAAGGCGTTCTTGCGCGATCGTCTTGGCAAGCACGAAATGGTGCAGGCGATGGAGATTCGCGACGAGTTGCCCAAGACACCCGTTGGAAAATTGTCAAAGCTGATGTTGAAGCAGGAGCTCGCGGCAGGGCAGTAGTAACTACCGCATTCATGGTGACCTGCCGCGCCCGCGGCTACTCGTCACGCGATTGACTGGCGACTGACGCTACTTGTCGCCAATCAGGCTTTCGTATTTTCTACTCACCCCAAGTCTTACCTTTTTCCATGTCCCTGATTCTTTCCCGCCGCGACCTGAATTTCCTGCTTTACGAGTGGCTGAAGGTCGATAGTCTGACGAGCATTCCGCGCTACGCTGATCACTCGCGTGAGACATTCGATGCAGCGCTGGATATCTGCGAGAAGATTGCCACCCAGTGTTTCGCGCCGCATAACAAGAAGGGTGACCGGTGCGAACCGCAATTTGATGGCGAGACGGTCACCACGATTCCCGAGATCAAGACCGCGCTGGAAGTGTTCAACGAAGCTGGACTGACAGCAGCCGGCCAGGATTACGAACTCGGCGGCATGCAGTTGCCGTTGGTGGTGGAGAAGGCGGGATTCGCCTATTTCGGAGGCGCTAATGGGGGCACCAGCTCGTTTCCATTCCTGACCATCGCTAACGCTAACTGCCTGTTGGCGCACGGCACCCCGGCGCAGATCGACGCCTTCGTCAGGCCATCCCTGGAGGGGCGGTTCTTCGGCACCATGTGCCTGTCGGAACCGCAGGCGGGTTCGTCGTTGTCCGATATCACGACACGCGCTGACTTTGAAGAGGAGTCGGCGTTTGGGCAGCAGTACCGCCTGCGCGGCAACAAAATGTGGATCTCGGGCGGCGAGCACGAGATATCTGAGAATATCGTGCATCTGGTGCTAGCCAAGATTCCGGGCCCGGACGGCAAGCTGATTCCTGGGGTGAAGGGCATCTCGCTTTTCGTGGTGCCCAAATTCTTGCTCAACGAAGACGGCACGCGCGCCGAGCACAACGACGTAGTACTCGCCGGCCTCAATCACAAGATGGGCTACCGAGCCTCCCCCAACTGCTTGTTGAATTTCGGCGAAGGAACGAAGTATCGACCGGGGGATAAAAGCGGTGCGATCGGTTATCTGGTTGGGGAGCCGCACAAGGGGCTGGCATGCATGTTCCACATGATGAACGAAGCGCGCATCGGCGTGGGCCTCGGCTCGGTAATGCTGGGCTACACCGGCTATCTGCATGCCCTGGACTATGCACGAAACCGGTCGCAGGGACGCTCCGTCGGCACAAGCGGAAAGGACGCTGCCAGCGCGCAGGTGCGCCTTATCGAGCATGCGGACGTGCGCCGCATGTTGCTGGCGCAGAAGAGCTACGTCGAGGGTGGCCTCGCGCTGAACTTATATTGCGCGCGCATAGTAGACGAGCAACGCGGAGCGGCCGATTCGGCCCAACAGGAGGAGTTGACCCGGTTGCTCGACATTCTGACGCCAATTGCGAAGAGCTGGCCCGCGCAGTGGTGTCTTGAAGCCAACAATCTGGCCATCCAGGTGCATGGAGGCTACGGCTATACCCGTGAGTACAACGTCGAGCAGTTCTACCGCGACAATCGCCTGAACCCCATTCATGAAGGCGCGCATGGCATTCAGGGTCTTGATCTGCTGGGCCGCAAGGTTGTGATGCAGGGGGGCGCGGCCTTCCGCGTACTGACTGCACGGATGCAGAGCACTATCGACCGAGCGTTGGAAATCGGCGACGCCGTGCTGAGCGCATATTCGTGCGCGCTTGCCGACGCCACGGGGCGGCTGGTGACAGTTACGCAGACATTGTGGTCAGCGGGTGACGCCAACGTAACACTTGCCAACGCGTCGATCTACCTCGAGGCCTTCGGCCACGTCGTGGTGGCCTGGATCTGGCTGGAGCAAGCGATGATGGCCCACGCCGCACTACCGCAGTCGACCGGAGCAGAGGCCGATTTTTATCGCGGGAAGCTCGCCGCAGCGCGCTACTTCTTCAATTGGGAGTTGCCGAAGACGGGGCCGCAGTTCGACCTGCTGGCAACTCTTGATCGCACTACGTTAGACATGCAGGTCGGATGGTTCTAACGCCCGAATCAACGTATTGGCTCATAGCAAAGGTCCACTTTGCGCCAGGCTACGTGCTCGCGCGTCATCGTTGATCTGATCGAGGACGAGTGCTTTAGCAAGAGGCCGTCACGATGTGCGTAGCCAGCGGCATGACTGTACGAAGGTCTTTTCACAATCTAAAGAAGCAAAAGCCATAACATGGATCTGAATTTCACACCGGAAGAGGAAGCCTTACGCGCCCAGGTGCAGCATTTCCTGCAAGAGAAGCTCCCTAAGCGGCTGTCCGACAAGGTTCGCAATGATCGCCGGCTGACACGCGCAGACGCGGTCGAATGGCACGCGATATTGAACACGCAGGGCTGGCTCGCGAACCACTGGCCCGTGCAATACGGCGGCACGGGCTGGACTCCCGTGCAGAAGTTCATTTTTGAGAACGAATGTGCAATCGCTGGTGCACCGCGTGTCGTCCCGTTCGGTCTGAGCATGCTGGGGCCAGTACTGATCAAATACGGCAGCGAGGAACAGAAGCGCTATTGGCTGCCACGCATTCTTGACGGCTCGGACTGGTGGTGCCAAGGCTATTCGGAACCGGGTGCCGGCTCCGACCTCGCGGCGCTCAAGACCACAGCGGTACGCGGTGTCGATGCGAGCGGTGCGCACTACATCGTCAACGGGCAGAAGACGTGGACCACCCTGGGTCAGTATGCCAACATGATTTTCTGCCTTGTGCGCACGACGGCGGATGTGCGCAGGCAAGAAGGCATCAGCTTCCTGCTGATCGACATGAACACGCCAGGCGTGGAAGTTCGCCCGATTATCACGCTAGAGGGCGAGCATGAGATCAACGAAGTGTTCTTCACCGACGTGCGAGTGCCGGCCGAGAACCTCGTGGGAGAAGAGGGCAAACGTTGGACGTACGCCAAATACCTGTTGACCTACGAACGTACCAGCATCGCGGGCGTGGGCTTCTCGGTCGCGGCGCTTGACCGTCTGCGCAAGGTGGCGGAGCGCGTGCTGCGCAACGGCCGCCCACTCGCCGACGATCCGCTCTTTGCCGCGCGCCTCGCCCGCGTCGAGATCGATCTTGAAAACATGAAAACGACCAACCTGCGCGTGGTCGCAGCGGTGTCGGGCGGTGGTATGCCGGGCGCGGAAAGTTCGATGCTCAAGATTCGTGGCACCGAGATCCTCCAGGAGATTTCGTCTTTGCTGCGCCGGGCGATGGGACCGTACGCACAGCCGTTCATCGAACAGGCACTGCAAGAAGAGTACGACGAGACTCCGGTCGGACCCGAAGAGGCCGCGGCCGCTGCCTCCCTCTACTTCAACAATCGCAAGCTGTCGATTTTTGGCGGCTCCAACGAAATCCAGAAGAACATCATCTCCAAGATGATCCTGGGACTGTAAGGAGCATTCTTCATGAACTTCCAACATACCGAGGACCGCCGCATGCTGGCGGACACGCTGAATCGCTTCGTCAGCGAACAGTACGGCTTTGAGACGCGTAACAGGATTGCGCTCTCGGCCACCGGCTTCAGCCGGGAGATGTGGTCGCGCTTTGCTGAGTTGGGCATCATCGGGGCGTTATTTGGTGAAGGCGACGGGGGCTTTGGCGGCGAGGGTTTCGATATCGCGCTTGTCTTCGAATGCCTGGGGCGCGGTCTGGTCGTCGAGCCGTTTCTGGGTTCGCTGATAGTAGGACACGCGATTGCTCGCGCGGGTAACGCTGCTCAGAAAGAGCGACTGTCGAGCTTGCTCGAAGGTTCAGCGGTGGCAGCGCTTGCACACGACGAACCAGATGCACACTACGAACAGTCGAAGGTCTCCACGCAGGCTGCACGTCGCGGGGACGGTTGGGTACTGAATGGTGCCAAGGCCGTGGTGCAGATGGGTGAGGAGGCAAGTCTCCTGCTTGTCTCGGCACGCACGAACGGTACCACCTACGCCGAAGACGGGATCTCTCTCTTTCTCGTCCCGGCCAATACGACCGGCCTGAGCGTGCGGGGCTATCAAAAAATCGACGGCGGACGTGCGGCCGAGCTGGTGTTCGACGAGGTGCAGTTGGGCAGCGACGCATTACTCGGCGACGAGGGTGCCGGCTTCGCGATACTTGAACATTGCGTTGGTTTCGGCATTCTGGGGCTCTGCGCAGAGGCACTCGGCGCAATGGACGTTGCGAAGGAATTCACGCTCGAATATCTGCGCACTCGCATGCAGTTCGGCGTAGCGATCGGAAGCTTTCAGGCGCTGCAACACCGCATGGCGGACCTGCTGCTGGAAGTCGAACAGGCGCGCTCTGCTGTCATCAACGCAGCTGCAGCGCTGAGCGCCGGGCGTGTCGCGCGCGAGCGTGCGCTATCGGCTGCGAAGTACACCATCGGACGCATCGGTACGCTTGTTGCCGAGGAGTGTATCCAACTGCACGGCGGGATTGGCATGACGTGGGAACTGCCGCTTGCGCATTACGCGAAGCGGCTCGTCATGATCGACCACCAGTTGGGCGACGAGAACCATCATCTCGAACGTTACATTGCCCTCGGTCGGCGTTGATGATTTGTGCAGGTCAGCATCAGCACGCTGACCATTGCATTCGTATGAGACTCGCGAAGGGAGCGCCGCTGCTCGGCGTACCGCTATCGTTCGACTCTACACATCACACAGCGAACGCGAGTCATCGACGCGACGTGTATCGATGATTCGCACGGAGATACAGATATGGCAGTGGACTACACAACTCATGACGGCGTGGCAGTCCTCACGCTGAACAATCCTCCCGTCAACGGGCTCGGTCTGTCGACGCGAGTGGGTATCGTTGACGGGCTCGAGCGCGCGCAGAGCGATCCGGCCATCCGGGCGATCGTGCTGACGGGCGCCGGCAAGGCCTTCTCGGGCGGCGCCGACATTACGGAATTCAACACACCCAAGGCCACTCAGGAGCCCACGCTCGACACAGTCATCAAGGTTGTGGAGAGCAGTGCGAAGCCGGTGGTTGCGGCAATTCACAGCGTTGCGATGGGTGGCGGCCTGGAACTCGCGCACGGCGCGCATTACCGCATCGCCGCGCCTGGCGCGCAGATCGCGCTGCCGGAAGTGAAGCTCGGCATCCTGCCGGGCGCAGGCGGCACGCAGCGCTTGCCGCGCGCGATCGGCCTCGAAGCCGCGCTCAATATGATCGTTTCCGGTACGCCGGTCATGTCGGAGAAGCTCGCCGATTCCGGCCTCTTCGACGAAATGGTGGAAGGCAATCTCGCCGAAGCGGCGCTCGTGTTCGCCCGCAAGGTGGGCGCGAAAGCCGGCCCGCATCCGAAGGTGCGCGATCGCAAGATCGAGCATCCGAACGCGGCCGGTTTCATCCAGTTCGCGCGCAATAGCGTCGCGGCCATCGCGAAGAATTTCCCGGCGCCGCACAAGTGCATCGACGCGGTCGAAGCCGGGGTGAACAACGGCTTCGACAAGGGCCTCGCCTTCGAGCGCGAATGCTTCATGGCGCTCGTGCAGACGCCGGAAAGCCACGCGCTGCGTCATGCATTCTTCGGCGAGCGCGCCGCGAGCAAGATTCCCGACGTGCCGTCCGATACGCCGGTGCGCGAGATCAATCAGGTGGCCGTGATCGGCGCGGGCACGATGGGCGGCGGCATCGCAATGAACTTCATCAACGCGGGCATCCCGGTCACGCTTCTGGAAACGAAGCCGGAAGCGCTCGAGCGCGGCATCGCCACGATCCGCAAAAACTACGAGGCGACCGTCAAGAAGGGCAAGCTCAAGCCCGAGGTGCTCGAACAGCGCATGGCATTGATCACGCCGACGCTCTCCTACGACGATCTGAAAAACGCCGACCTGATTGTCGAAGCGGTGTTCGAAGAACTCGGCGTGAAGGAGCAGGTGTTCAAGCGTCTGGACGAAGTGGCCAAACCCGGCGCGATCCTCGCCTCGAACACGTCGACCCTGGATGTCGATAAGATCGCGGCCTTCACGAAGCGTCCGCAAGACGTGCTCGGCATGCACTTCTTCAGCCCGGCCAACGTCATGAAGCTGCTTGAAGTGGTGCGCGGCAAGGACACGGCGAAAGACGTGCTCGCCACGGTCATGAAGCTGGCGAAGAAAATCAGGAAGACCGCGGTGGTCTCGCGCGTGTGCGATGGCTTCATCGGCAACCGGATGATCGAGCAGTACATCCGCCAGGCGCTCTTCATGCTCGAAGAAGGCGCGCAGCCCGCGCAGGTCGACCGCGCGATCGAAAAGTTCGGCTTCGCGATGGGTCCGTTCCGGATGAGCGACCTCGCCGGTAACGACATCGGCTGGGCGATCCGCAAGCGTCGCTATCTGGAGAACCCGGCCATGCACTATTCGAAGATCGCCGACCGCCTGTGCGAGATGGGCCGCTTCGGCCAGAAGACCGGCGGCGGCTGGTACGACTACAAGGCGGGCGACCGCATCGCGTATCCGTCGGGTGTGGTCAACGAAATGATCGGCGAGTACTCGAAGGAAACCAACTCTGAGCGCCGCAAGATCAGCGACGAGGAAATCGTCGAGCGTCTGGTGTTCGCGCTCGTCAACGAAGGCGCGAAAATTCTGGAGGAAGGCATCGCGTCGAAGGCATCGGACATCGACATGGTTTATCTGACCGGCTACGGCTTCCCGCTCCATCGCGGCGGCCCGATGCTGTACGCGGACACGGTCGGGCTCTACAACGTCGAGCGCGCGATTCGCCGCTATGCGGCGCGGGCGAACGGCGACGCGTGGCAACTCGCGCCAGGCATCGCGAAGCTCGCGGCGAAGGGCCGTGGGTTTAACGGCTGAATCGACCGCCTCGGCCAAATGAGTGAAATGAGTGAAGTGGGACGACTGAGCGATCCGCCAGCGCGCCCACCATCAACATCTGGAAGCAGGAGAGATGCATGACCGACGCCGTAATCGTATCAACCGCCCGCACGGGCCTCGCCAAATCGTGGCGCGGCGGTTTCAACATGACGCACGGCGCGACGCTTGGCGGCCACGTCACGCAGGCCGCGGTCGAGCGCGCGAAGCTGGATCCGGCGCGCATCGAAGACGTGATCATGGGCTGCGCGAATCCGGAAGGCGCCACGGGCATGAACATCGCACGCCAGATCGCCTTGCGCGCTGGTTTGCCGGTCAGTGTGCCGGGCATGACAGTAAACCGCTTCTGCTCGTCCGGTTTGCAGACCATCGCGCTCGCCGCGCAACGCGTGATCGCCGGTGAAGGCGACGTGTTTGTTGCCGGCGGCGTGGAATCGATCTCGTGCGTGCAGAACGAGATGAACCGCCACATGATGACCGAAGGCTGGCTCAGCAAGAACAAGCCGGAAATCTACTGCTCGATGTTGCAGACTGCCGAGAATGTCGCGAAGCGCTACGCGATTTCGAAGGATCGTCAGGACGAGTACGGCGTGCGCTCGCAGCAGCGCGCTGCGGCCGCGCTCGAGGCCGGCAGGTTCAAGGATGAGATCGTGCCGCTGACGGTGCTCGCAGGCGTCGCCGACAAGGCAAGCGGCCGCCTCTTCACCAAGGAAGTCACGGTCAGCGCCGACGAAGGCATTCGCGCCGACACGACGCTCGAAGGGGTGTCGAAGATTCGTACCGCGATGCCGGGCGGCGTGGTAACGGCGGGCAATGCGAGCCAGTTTTCGGACGGCGCGTCGGCCTGTGTCGTGATGAACGCCAAAGTCGCGGAGCGCGAAGGCCTGCAGCCACTGGGGATTTTCCGCGGCTTTGCGGTGGCCGGCTGCGAGCCGGACGAGATGGGCATCGGCCCGGTGTTCGCGGTGCCGAAGCTGCTCAGGCAAGCCGGCCTGAAGGTCGAGGACATCGACCTGTGGGAGCTGAATGAAGCGTTCGCCGTGCAGGTGCTGTATTGCGCCGACAAGCTCGGCATTCCTCACGACCGTCTGAACGTAAACGGCGGCGCGATCGCAGTGGGCCATCCGTACGGCGTGTCGGGCGCGCGTTTGACGGGGCACGCGCTGATCGAAGGCAAGCGGCGCGGTGCGAAGCTGGCCGTCGTGACGATGTGCGTCGGCGGCGGCCAGGGTGCGGCGGCTTTGTTTGAAATCGCATGAGGCCGGCGGGATCAGATTGATCGCGGTTGACCTGGCGATTGGAGAGTGTTCCGGGTACTGACGCCCCGTCGTGCGGATTCAGACGGGGAAGTCTTCCATGCGCGGCAACACGCGGTGCTCAAATTGCTGCACATGTTCCACCGATAACCAGATCCAGGGGCACGGTGATTCTGCGCGGAGCTGGCACGGAGTCGCCGTTCAGTCTTTCGATCATCAGGTCGGCGGTAGCGCGTGCTGCCTGTTCGATATTGAATCGCAGGATGGTCATCGGCGGATACATGAAGGCGAACACCTCGTCGGTGCCGATGCCGATGATCGAAAGGTCGCGTGGGATGTCCAATCCGGAGCGGCGTGCGGTATGCAGGGCGCCAGAAAGAATGCGGGTGCCAAGACCGATCAGAGCGGTCGGCCGCTCTGGCAGTCCTAGCATCTGCTCCATCTGCTGACGTGACGAGTCAACTGCGGACTGTAGCATGCAGACGAGCGCCGGATCGAAATCCAGTCCGGCGGCCTCCAGCCCATCCCGGTAGCCTAATTGTTTCTCGCGACCCGGACGGATGGCCATGCTGGGTCCGAGCAGTGCGATGCGGCGATGCCCCAGGCTAGCCAGGTACTCCACGGCCTGCCGTACGCCGGTGCGATGGTCCTGGCAGATGAAGTCGGCGTCGCAGTCAATGTCCCGGTCAATGATGATCAGTGGCAGCTTGCAGCGCGCGAATGGGTTCTGTTTGCGAGGCACGTTCTCCAAGCTTGGCGAGGCAATGATGCCCTCGAGTTGGCGGCTTTCGAAGAGTGTCAGCAGTTCCTCTTCGCGCGACGGCATGTCATAGGCACTGGCGACGAGCAGCGAGAACCCGGCGGCCTGCATGTGCCGCTCCACTTCCCCGACAAAAGTCGAGAGGAACGGGTTTCCTAAATTTGACATCATCAGACCGACGGCCTTGCTGCGGCCGGTGCGCAAATGCTTGGCGGAAAAGTTGGGCGTATAGCCGGTTGATTCCACGGCCCGCGCCACCCGGTCACGAAGATCGGCGCTTGCATAGCCACTGCCATTCAGTACGCGTGAAACGCTGGCGATTGATGCGCCCGCGGCCGCAGCCACGTCTCGGACTGACGTTCGTGTATGCGGGGCGAACTCGGAGGCGGTTGTCCTTTTCGGGGGCGCTTTTTTTGTCATGGATTCCTTGCCAATAATTTTCCGTGTGAAAACGTTCCACGGATTGACGGCTCCATTCTACGCCATATATCCTCGGATTCATGTGGAAACCTTTCCATATTTCTCATCGCGACGAATCATATTGAACGAGCATGAACGCCAAACATCAAGTGTCAAACACTGTGCCCCGCCGGGTCCTCGTGGTCGGGGGAGGGCAGGCTCCATGTCCTGACGGCGCAATCGTAGGGAATGGCCGAGCAATTTGCCAGGCACTCGCGCGCCGGGGTGCCGAGGTCGTTTGCGCCGATCGAGACCTGCAAGCAGCCGAAGCGACGGTTGCAGCGATCCATGCGGAAGGCGGTACCGCGTGGGCGGTAGAAGGAGACATTGCGCGGCCCGACGATGTGGCTGCATTGGTCGATGGCAGCCATCGCATTTTGGGCGGTCTCGATGGACTCGTTCTCAACGCGGGTATCAGCGACCGCCGGCGGATGGCAGATGTGACCGCCGAAAGCTGGGACACCATTTTCAATGTCAATCTGCGCGGACACATGCTCTGTGCACAGAGGGCCTTGCCTTTGATGTCGACTGGCGCGTCCATCGTTTTCATTTCATCGCTTGCCGCCCGCATGCCGATTGCGTGCAATCCCGCCTACGAGGCATCAAAGGCGGGGCTTTCCGCGTTGTGTCGAGCTACGGCGATGGAGGGACATGCCAAAGACATTCGCGCCAACATTGTCATGGCCGGACTGATCGACACCCCAATGGGACGTGCGGCATCGGCTGCACGCACAGAGCGTGCCACAGGGGCACTGCCGTTCGGTCGTCAGGGAACAGCTTGGGAGATTGCCAACGCCGTGCTGTTTCTGCTATCGAGCGACGCGTCATACATCAATGCGGTCGAGTTGCCGGTTGATGGAGGCATCGCTTGTGGCATTGCGCGCGCTCCGGTCGCTAGCTAGCAACGACTCAGGCTTGATGCTGTGGCCCCCGGCAGCGTTCTAACCGGGTCTCGCGCTTCGGTCATGCCGTTTTCGTCATTCGTGCGCTCATATAAATAGTTATGCGAATTGAATGGATGAAAATCATGCTTTAGCGCTTGCAGGCGAACGTCGCGTCTTGACGCCGCGACCTTTGTCACCAGGCCTACGCGGGCAGAACACGGCAGATACGACGAGATAGTGGGTAATTCCGGCGTGCGCAGAGTGATGCGCGGCGCCACTCATCACATTAATACATCCAGGCAGCAGGAGACACCTTGCGTCCGATAGATTTCCTTTTGCGTAGTGCCGCGCGCTTTCCCGATAAGGTCGCCCTGGCGGGCCCTGAAGGCTCTGTAACGTACCGCGATCTTGTCGATCGTTCATGCGCGCTCGCGGCAGCCTTGCAAGAGCTGTCGCCCGATCCTCGCAGCCGCATCGCCGTTTGCGGCGGAAACCACGTCGCGCATGTAATCGCGTTGTTCGCGACATTGCTCGCCGGCAGGATCTGGGTTCCCCTGAATCCCCGTGCCGGCAAGCAGGAGCTGACACGGATCGTTGAATTTACTGAAGCGGCGCTCGTTATCGCCGAGGCGGACATGGCTTCGAAGCTCGACGGCATTTCCGCGCGCATGCTGACGTATGTCCCCGGAGCCTTCTGCAAACGTGATGTGACTGCCGGTTGCGAACTCGAGGCGCTAGTCGACTTCTACCGCGAGAAGCAGCCTGCAGAAATCCACCACGACCTTGCCGAGACGCAAGCCATCAAGTTCACTGGCGGCACCACGGGCGCTCCCAAAGGCGTGATGCAGAGCTACCGTGCATGGAACACCTCGATCGTGTCCATCATCCACGCCATGCGGCTGGACGAGAACGAGCGGTATCTTGCTGTGGCTTCCATTACGCACGGCACGTCGACCTTCCTCTTACCGATATTGGGATGCGGTGGCACGGTCGTGTTGCCTCGATCGACTCGGCCACGCGATGTGCTCGATCAGCTCGAGCAGGAGCGCATTACCGCAGTCTTTATGCCGCCGACACTGATCTACAGCTTATTGGAGGACGAGAGTGTCCGGAAACGCGACTGGAGTGCGTTGAGGCATTTCGTCTACGCTGCGGCGCCGATGCGTGCCGACAAGATTGTCGAGGCGCAGCACGTGTTCGGCAACGTGGAAACCGGCTACGGTCAAACCGAGGCCCCGGCGATCATTTCCTATATGAGTGCTGCGGAAGCGCTCAATCCGAAGGTGCTGCAATCGGTTGGCCGCGGCACGCAACTGACCGAGATCGCGATCATGAACCCGGCGGGAGAGTTGCTGCCACCGGGCGAAACCGGCGAAGTGGTCGTGCGTGGTGACCTCGTGATGTCTGGCTACTGGAAGCAGCCGGAGAAGACCGCGGATGTCTTTTCTGGCGGCTGGTTGCGCACCGGAGACGGTGGCTATCTGGACGGCAGCGGCTATCTGTTCCTCAAGGACCGGGTGCGTGACGTGATCATCACGGGCGGTTTCAACGTCTATCCAAGCGACGTCGAAAATGCCCTCGGCATCCATCCTGCGGTCTACGACTGCGCGGTTGTCGGCATTGACGACCTGAAATGGGGTGAAGCCGTTCATGCAGCCGTGCAACTCCGGCCCGGTGCGCAGGTAACGGAATCTGAACTCATCGCGTGGGTCAAGAGCCAGCTCGACGCTGTGAAGACGCCGAAAGCCATTCATTTCTTCGACCAGCTTCCGCGCACAGCCAACGGAAAGGTGTCGAAGAAGGACGCGCGGCAATCGATTGCCGATTCTCTGCGGGACTCGACGCACTGAACGTCGTCGCGACTTCCGCGCCACACGGTCACGACCGGGCCGGACCTGTATGTCAGTTGCGGGATCACCGTCGGACCTGCGTCTTGACGGCTCGACGGAGACAGACGCCGTTGTAGTGCGCCAAAGGTGCAACGGATCTCTTATCAGGAAGAAATCAAATGTCCGTAAAAACAGAAATCGGCTATACGACACCGGACACGATCTGGGTGCGGGGAAAAGACTTGTCGAAGGACATTATGGGCAAGTTCGATTTTGTCGACATGATCTGCTGGTTGAGCTGGGCACGTCTTCCGGAGCCGCGAGAGAAGAGAATGCTCAACATGCTGCTCGTGACCGCAGCCGATCACGGCCTGACGCCGAGCGCAATCAGCAGCCGACTGACTTACCTCGGCGCACCTGAGTCGCTGCAGGGCGCGGTGGCTGCGGGTCTTCTGGGGGCCGGCAGTCATTTCCTCGGTACCGCACAGAATGCGGCGAATTTACTACAACGACACGCCGCACTGCTGACGAGCGACGCCACCGATGACGTGGTGCGCGCCTGCGCGATCGATCTCGTGCGACAGGAGCGTGACGCACGGCGAAGCATTCCGGGCGTGGGGCACCCGATTCACGTCGACGGCGACCCACGTGTCGAGACTCTGCGCGCGGTTTCCGAGGACAACGGCTACTTCGGCAAGCATTGGCGCCTCGCGCTTGCCATCAGTGATGTACTTCGCACCGAGTATGGTCGGAGGCTTCCCCTCAACGCAGCAGGAGCGAACGGCGCGATTCTCGCCGATATGGGCATCGATCCGCTCTTTGGCCGAGGTCTGGCCGTTATCGGTCGCGCGGCGGGCCTCGTCGCCCATGTACTGGAGGAAGGCTGCCATCCAACTGGGCAAGACATCTGGAATCTGGTCCTCGCTCAGGATGCGCGCAATGTGTTGACGCCTACATCCGACCCGGTTGATTCACGAAACGGTGCGCCAGTTCAGGTGTCGACAAGCTGATCCATGAATCGGCGTGCAGATCGCGAATAACAGAGGTCGCTAATCACGACATTGCGCGACCTGCACCGTTTATTCGAGAGCAGCGCATAACGGCCTCTGCCCATTCCGGATGGCAGGGCGGACGACGTGTGTATGGCTGCCCCTTTGGCTTTGTGCAGCGCTACGTCAGTGGGGTATTGACCGAATTCATCAGAAGAAGGACTGGGGTGCTGCGTGGCAGGCGCGTGTGGCGCAACCAGTCCGGCATAAGAAGCAATTGAGGCGTTAGCGCTGAATGATTGACAACAAGGAGACTGCATGAAATTGAAATTGAAATTGGTAACTGCAGCTGCAGTGGCTGTAGTCGGGAATACGGCCCATGCGGATTCGTCAGTGACGCTGTATGGCTCAATCGACGGGGGTCTGCTGTATCAAAGCACCTCGACGGCGGTCATCAGCGCGAATCCCTCGACGCTCACCGGATTACCGCCCGGGACGCCGTTGCCACCGGCGGCTGCCGCTGCAGTCGCGAACGCCCTGAAGAATGCGGGCGCTGTGATTCGCTACAAGGACGCGGGTTTCTACGCGAGCTTCTGGGGCTTGACGGGGAAAGAGGATATCGGCGGTGGCTACGCCATTAATTTCAAGCTGCAAGGCGTGTTCGACTCCGGGTCCGGAAAGCTCGGCCTATCCGACACGCAAGGTGTCGCTGCTCTTTTCAATCAAATCGCGAGTGTTGGCGCTAGCGGGCCGTTCGGGTCGGTCACCCTGGGTCGCCAGTACGTGCCGCTGGTTATCGCGATGGCCCAAACGGACGCGCGTGGGGGGCAGTATTTCGGTAGCATCTTCAGCGGCTTTCTCGGCGTAAACTCCGCAGCGGGCTGGCCGGGAACGAGCACCAATGGGCCGATAGGCGCGGTCTGGGACAGCAATGCGATTGTCTATAAATCGCCGGATCTCTACGGTGCAAGTGCTGAACTGGAATATGCGCCGGGTGGCGTAGCGGGGCATTTTCAAGGGGGCACTCGCGAATCGGCGGTACTGAAGTACTCAGGTTACGGGCTGCGACTCTCCGCGGCGTACTACCAGGGACACGATACGAATCCTTTCACGACCGTGTCAACAACGCCCGCGACGGCGGTGCCCGCGACCGGCCTGTTGAACAATCGCTATTGGTACCTGGGCGCGCTTTACCGGATCGAAGGCTTCTCGGTGTCCGCGTCATACAGCAACGGCTCGAACCCTGCTGCGAGGAGCATAGGGAATCCGAATGGTGGTACGAGCATCGACCTCTATTCAGCCGGCCTCGGCTACCAGTTCACGCCGGCGTTCAGGCTCACGAGCGGCCTCTATTACATCAAAGACAGGAACAGTTCGAAAAACACGTCGCTCGAGTTGGCGGGTGGGGCTGAATACAGCCTTTCAAAGGCCACGATGTCCTATCTTCAGGCAGGTTGGGTCAACAACCATGGGGATATGACTCAGGGCATTACCTATGGATCAGGGGTCGCGCCGGGTATGGGTACTGTGGCAGTCAATATCGGTCTGCTTCACAACTTTTGAGCGAAGTAGACACTCGGCGCGTGTGTCATCGCGCGCCGAGCGGAGCCACACTGTTTTTGTGTGGCTGCGAACATTCAGGTTTCCGGGATGCGGGCCATTCGCATCAATCCTGGTCGCGATTTCGTCAGCGGTAGCTTAGGTCGACGGTGCTTCCCTGATATGTTTTCATTGGACACGCGTCGAATAATTCTTGATGTTCACCGCCCTTGTGGATTGGACATATTTTCCCGATCTGATCGACCCTTGGCATCTAAGTGACGCACAACGGCCGCTGGACGAATCACCAGCCAACGTCGGCTTTGGCCGACAAGGAACACTTCACCGTTGGGAATCGAATGGGCGGTTTCTGCGTGGAGCCGACGCCTGAAGGTCTGAGCGACGTTGCGCGCGAACGTCGCTTCATGGCTGCGGATTCAACCGGTCGATGCAACGGCTTGGTGAAATCGTTCAGCTGGTGTATAGAAGTCTAGTGTTTTTCTGGGGCGATCATTGAGTCGCCTCCAGCCTTCGGCGCACGACTGGTTGAATCCGCAACTCAAAGCTGCCAATGACGTTTCGAGACGCACCGTGCGTCGGACGGAGAGATGATTCGCAAAGCTGCGCAAAGCCAATTTCCTCGGCCTCCGCGGTGCGTGCAGCCTCAACGCGCTCTAACGACGTGCTGCCGGGCAGCCAATTTGGTGCAGGGGCGGTGTGGTCCCCGTGACTCTCCTCACCTTGACTTCCCCTGAAAAGACGCTATTACTCGCTTGTCCCGCCGTCGGATATCCAGATGCATCGCGCACGGAGTCGAGGAGCAAGTCCACCCGTGCCCATCCGTGCCGCGCAGTACATCCGCATGTCAACGGACCATCAAGAGCATTCTCCGCTTTTTCAGAGACAGGCTATTGCCGACTACGCGTCAGCCCATCAAATGCGCATCGTGCACGATTACGAGGATGCCGGCATCAGCGGCTTGACCATGCGAGAGCGTCCTGCGCTCATACAGCTGCTTCTGGATGTCGATGAAGCTGCGTTTTACGAGTACGCATGCCGACGGGCCGGAGTCAATGTCATCTACGTCACAGAGCCCTTTGATAACGACGGAAGCCCGGCGACATCGGTCATCAAGGCGCTGAAACGTGCCATGGCTGCGGAGTTCAGCCGGGAAATGTCACGCAAGGTTTTCCTGGGGCACTGTCTCAATGTTCAGCGCGGCTTTCATACGGGTGGCCCACCTGGGTACGGGTTGCGTCGCATCCTTCTCGACGCGGACCGCAATATCCGGCACTCCCTCGAACGGTACGAATACAAGAGCGCTCAGACTGACCGCGTCATCATCGCGCCGGCATCCAGCGGCGAAGCCGCACTGGTTCGAAAAATCTACGAGTGGTACGCGACGCAGTCAATTACCGCCGCCGCAATAGCCAGGCGCCTCAATGATTTTGGGATTTTCAACGGCTTCGGGCGGCCGTGGCAAGGTCAAAACATCATGAGCATCCTCCGCGAGGTATACATTGGCACCAACGTCTACAGCCGGACCACTTCGGAATTGGCCAATCCCTGGGAGCGCGTTCCGGAGCGGGACTGGATTCGCATTCCAGGAGCGTTCGAGCCTGTAGTCGACAAACGCATCTTCACAGCCGTTCAACAAAAAATGGAACGGGCCCGGCGGAGGCCGACGAGGGACGAGACTATCGAAAGTCCGCAGAAAGTCATAAAAAAGCCGGCAAACTCAGCCAGGCAACATTGAGGCATTACCGTAGCGCACCACCTGTCGAGCAGGTAATGCACGAGTTTGGAAGCCTGAACGAGGCATACAAGACGATCGGCTATGCGCCGAACCCGGACCCCGTGAGCTCCGAAAACCGCTCTGTCGAGTGCCGCATGGAAAAGCGCGCCGCTGATATCGCCACTGAAGTCCTTCGAAGTCGGGGTCACGAGGTCCGCTACGAAAAGCACACCGATACCATATGTATCGACGGCTGTTTGAGATTGAAGCTTGTCGCCGCGCGCTGCGCGTGCTGTATGGGCAATACGCCGCCAACGCGCTCGGCCTCGTGCCCGCGATGGTGCTGCTGGTCGATTACGTGGCGCGCGGCCTCGGACGTGGCGCGGCGGCGGGCGCGCACTATTGGGTGCTGTATGGCGTAGCGGCGATTGCAGGGCCGCTGGTGAGCGGGCAACTCGCGGATCGCATCGGTTTTCGTGCCGCTTATCGTGCGGCGTTGTTGCTGAAAGGCGCAGCGGTCGCGCTGCTCGCCGTCTCCGCGCACCCGCTGACGATCGCGCTAGCGACCGTGGTGCTGGGCGTTCTCACGCCTGGCATCGTGCCGCTCGCGCTCGGACGCGTCCAGGAACTGCTGCCCCATGATCCGCTCGAACAACGCGCCACGTGGAGCCGCGCGACCACGGCATTCGCGCTGTGCCAGGCGCTCGGCGGGCATGGTTATTCGTTCCTGTTCGCGCACTCGCACGAAAACTATGCGCTGATCTTCGCGTGCGGTGCAGTGGCGCTAGTGCTGGCGTTCGGCGCCGACGCGCTCGCGGGCAACACCCAGGCGCCTCGCTGAAGCGCTGCCGCCGCTTACTGCCGGCCGGCCATCACGCCGCCATCGACCGGCAGCACCGTGCCCGTGATCCACGCGGCCTGGGGCGACGCGAGGAACAGGATTGCCTCGGCGACATCGGCGGGCTGTCCGTTGCGTCCGAGCGGATGGAACGCGTTGAAGGCAGGCAGCGTCGCCTTGACCTGCTCGTCGCTCATGAAGGTGTTGTAGACGGGCGTTTCGACGACAGCCGGCGCGACCGTATTGATGCGGATCTTCGACGCAGCGAGTTCGATGGCGAGATTGCGGGTGAGCGCATGCACGCCTGCATTGGCGGCCGAGTAAGCCGCCGATGGCGTCGCGCCGATCGCCTGCAGCGCCCACAGCGAGCCGGTCTGCACGATGGCGCCGCCGCCGCGCTGTTGCATGGCCTTGGCCGCTGCCTGCGCCATGAAGAACTTGCCCTTGAGGATCGTGTCGAGAAAGCCGTCGTAGTCGGCTTCGGTCAGTTCGAGAAAGGGCTTCGGATTGAACACGCCCGCGTTGTTGACGAGAATGTCCACGCCGCCGAACGCCCCGGTCGCGAGCGCGACGAGCGCCTCGGCGGTGGCGGGCAGCGCGATGTCGCCCGCCTGGTAGCGCACGTTCAGGCCCGTCGGGTCGATTTCGTCGGCGGCGCGCTTGAGCTTGTTCTCGTCGCGACCGCCGATCACCACGCGCGCGCCGGCCTTGACGAGCCGCGCCGCCACTTCCTTGCCGATGCCCGAGCCGCCGCCGGTGACGATTGCAACCTTCGAAGAAAAACTATCGTTCATGATCCGCTCCTGAGAAACTGCTTCACGGGGCAGGGTGACGTTGAATCTCCCCTGCAGTGACGATATTCTCGGCGCCACGCGCGACGCACACAAATCAGATATTCTGTGCCTCGTCGATAGAAAATCTTTGTGACATGACGGCCCCGGTCTACTTGAATGCCATGCGCGCCTTCGAGGCGAGCGCACGCCACGCCAGTTTTTCCGGCGCGGCGGCCGAGCTGAACGTAACGCCCGCAGCGGTGGGGCAACTCGTGCGCAGCCTCGAAGCGTGGCTCGGCACGCCGTTGTTCGTGCGCGGCACCGGCGGGCGGGCGCGGCTCGTGCCGACCGAAGTCGCCGAGCGTGCGTTACCCGATCTGCGAGCGGGCTTCGACCGCCTGAGTCTCGCGCTGGAGCGCCTCAAGCAGGGCGCGACGAATGGCGTGCTGACCGTGACGGTCAGTCCCGCGTTCGCCGCCAAGTGGCTGTTGCCGCGCATCGAGCGCTTCCACCAGCAATGCCCCGACACGGATGTGCGTCTCGACACGAGCCTCAAGCTGCTCGATTTCGCCGCGCAAGGCATCGACATCGGCGTGCGCTACGGGGCCGGCAACTGGCCGGGCCTCGCGGCGGACAAGCTGATGGAAGAGGAGATTTATCCGGTGTGCTCGCCGCGTATCGTGAAGCGTCCGAAGTGGCGCGAGCCACGCGAACTCGCACGCGAGACACTGATTCACGATTTATCGGTCGATAGCCAGGCAGGCTTCGCGTCGTGGCGCGGCTGGTTCGCGCAGGCCGGCGTGACGAAGGTGGCGGCCGATCGCGGCATGAAAATCAACAACTCCGCCGCCGTGCTGCAGGCCGCGATCGACGGGCAAGGCATCGCGCTTGCGCGCAGCGTGATGGCCCGCGACGACATCGCGGCCGGGCGCCTCGTGCGGCTCTTTCCCGGGATTTCGTTCGTGTCGCCGCTCGCCTATTACGTCGTCTATCGGCCCGAGTGCGCGAGCCTCGCGCGGCTCGTCGCGTTTCGCGACTGGCTGTTGCGCGAAGCGCACCATGCGCCGCTCAAACCCTGATCAGGAGCCCGGCTTACCCGTGAGCGAGACTCAACCAGCACGCATCGACCCATCGGTGTGGAAGACCGCCATCGTCGTCGTGATCGCGCCGTTCATGGCGCAGATGGATTCGTCGGTGGTCAATGTTTCGCTGTCGAGCATCGGCCACGCGCTCGACGCGCCCATCGCCACCGCGCAATGGATCGTCAGCGGCTACCTGCTGGCGATGGCGTTGACGCTGCCGCTGAACGGCTGGCTCGTCGATCGGATCGGCGCGAAGCGTCTCTATGTGATGCTGTTCGCGCTCTTCACGCTCGCGTCCGTGTTGTGCGGCGTGTCGCGAACCATGGGCGAGCTGATAGCCGCGCGGATCTTCCAGGGGCTCGCGGGCGGCGTGCTCGCGCCGATGGCGCAGATGATGATCGCGCGCGCGGCGGGCCAGAACATGGCGCGCGTGATGGGCTACACGACGGTGCCCATCCTGCTCGCGCCGATCGTCGGGCCGCTCGTGGCCGGGGCGATCCTCGCGCACGCCGAGTGGCCCTGGCTGTTCTGGCTCAACGTGCCGGTTGGCCTGCTCGGCGTGGCCCTCGCCGTGCGTCTGTTGCCGCGCGATGCGGGCTCGACCGAACGACGGCCGTTCGATCTCGTGGGCTTCGCGCTGATCTCGCCGGGCCTCGTCGCGTTGATCGACGGTCTGCAGCAGGCGGCGCACGGCGACGGACGCTGGACGCTGCTCGCGGGCGCCGCGCTGCTCGCCGCTTTCGTGCTGCACGCGCGGCGCAAGGGCGGCCACGCGCTCATCGACCTGGGGCTGTTCGCGGACCGGACCTTCAGCGTCGCGGCCATCACGCAGTTCTTCGCCAACGGCATCATGTACGGACGGCAACTCGTGGTGCCCGTGTACCTGATCGTGGGCTGCGGGCTGTCGGCCGCGCAGGCGGGCGGTTTTCTCGCGGCGACCGGCCTCGGCATGATGTGTTCGTTTCCGCTGCTCGGCCGGCTGACCGAACGCTACGGCTGCCGCGCGGTGGCGGCGGGCGGCGCATTGCTGGCCGTGCTCGGCACGCTGCCGTTCCTGTGGCTGGCCGGGCATGCGTTCTCGGCCGCGTGGGCTGCCGCGAGTCTGTTCATCGCGGGCGCGGGGCAGGGCACGATCAGCATTCCGTCGATCTCGGCGGCCTATGCCTCGATGCCGAAGGCCCGCATCGCGGTGGCCAACACCGCGCTGAACATCTCGCAGCGCGTGGGCGGACCGCTGGCGACTACGCTGCTGGCAGCGGCCATTTCGTTGACGGTGCACGGTTCGTCGAGCGCGCAGTTTCTGCTGCCCTTCGTGGCGCTTTGCGCGCTTCATCTGCTCGCGTTCGGCGCGGCCTTGTGCCTGCCGCTGCGCATTCATCGCACGAACTGACGCTGACGCTGCGGCGAGCGGCGCGGGTCGCAATGCAGCGCACGATCAGAACGTGTACGCGATCTTGCCAAACGCCGTGCGCCCGACCGACGTATAGCCATAGACCGTCACATGCGGACGGTCGAACAGGTTGGACAGCGTGGCCATCAACGAGAGATGCGAATTGATCTTGTACGACGCACGCAGATCGACCGTCGTGTACGAGGGCAAATAGGTCGTGTTGAGCGGGTCGTCGAAGGTCGAGCCGCCGTACAGCAGCGAGGCACCGGTGCTGAGCGCATGCAGATGGAACTCGTCCCACATGTGGTCGATGCTCAGGCTCACGGTTTGTCGCGGGCGATGGTTGAGCCACGTGTTGTCGGTCACGTCCTGCGGATTGAGAATGCCGATGGCGACGCTGACCGGCGTCGACTGACCGAGCGTGCCCTTGTACGAGAGGTCGAGCCCCTGGATATGCGCCTGCCCCACGTTCACGGGCAGGTACGTGACCGAGTCATAGGTGATAAGGTCGTGAACGCGCGTGTCGTAGAGAGCGGCCGTGAAGGTGCCCAGCGAGGTCGTCGCATCGAGCGCCATCTCCACCGAGTCGCTGCGCTCGGGCAGCAGACTGGGGTTCGCGTAGCCCGGGTAGTAGAGATCGTTGAAGGTCGGCAGGCGGAACGCGTTGCCATACGAGACGCGCGCCGTATAGACCGGCGTGATCGCCCACGAGAGCGCGACGTTGCCGGTGTTCACCGATTGCCCTTGAATGACATCGTGGCGTCCGGCGAGGAACAGCGTGACCGGGCCGAGCGTCGTCGATTGATGGAGCGACACGGCGGAATCGTTGCGCGCCGGCAGACCGCTCGGGACATCGACGGGCAGGAACGCCAGTTCGCGCGTGAAGTCATAGCCGAGCTTGGTCTCGCCCGACAGCGGCACACCGAACAGCGCGTGCCCCGACTCCTGATGCGTGAGCGAGGTCGATGTGCTCAGGCGCGTCGAGTTGTACTGGTCGGTGGGAATGGTCGGATCGTTCGCGTAGATGAACTGGCGGTCCGTCGCATAGCCGACCGATTGATCGAATTGCGTATCCGGCGTGATGTCCAGATGAAACGCGGCGCCGGTCGTCAGTTGGTCGTCGCGTTGATGATCGGCGCCGCCCGCGAAGTCATACGACAGATCCGAGCGATGGTAAAGCGCGAAGGTCGAGATCGACCAGTCGCCGTGCGCGTAGCCGAGCCGCGCGTCCACGTCCTGCGCGTGATACGGATTGCGCCCGTCCTCGTGCCCGTAGGCCCACGGCTGGGTCGAATCGATGCCGGCCGTGTTGTAGTCGTGCACGCCGAGCGCATAGGTGAGGCCGCCGAGCACGCCGAGCGGGCCCGTCGAGGGCACCGTGCCCGAGGTGCGCAGCCGCGTGTCGAAGGTCTTGTTGGAGCCGCCGCCGAATGAAACCGTGGTCTGGTTCGGCAGGTTCGACGCGTGGCGCGTGAAGAGCTGCACGACGCCGCCCACCGCATCCGCGCCAAACGAGGCCGCAGCCGGACCGGCGATCACTTCGACGCGATCGAACGCGGCGGTCGGCAGGTCGGCCCACTCGGCCACGCCGGTCGTGGCCGAGCCCACCCGGATGCCGTCGATGAACACCGCCACCTGGTTGGGCGCCGAGCCGCGGATGCTGACCGAGGCGATCGTGCCCGGCCCGCCGTCCTGCGAAACCGTGACGCCGGGCAGCGTGGCGAGCGCCTGGGTGATGCTCGGGTCGGCCGGGGACAGCCGGTCGAGATCGTCGCGCGTGAGCACCCAGGTCGTGGCGTAGCGCCGGTCGAACGATTGCGGCAGATGCTGGGTGTCGGCGGTGACGTCGATGGGCGGCAGCGTGGTCTCGTCGGCGGCCTGGGCGCTGTGCCACGCACAGGCGGTCACGGCCGAGGTCACGATCAGTTGGCGGAACTTCATGAAGCGGTCTCTTCGAATGCGTAAGGATGGGGGCGTCGCGTGGAATGCGGCCGGATGCGGCCGGATGATGCGGCAGAGAGTCGGCGCTAACGGATGGCGCGAGAAACGCGCATCGCGACGTAAAAACAAGCGTGGCCGGCGAAAGGCAAAGGCCACTGCGCTCGGCGCAAGCGAGCGGCAGGCAGAACAATGGACATGTGAACAGTTCCTGAGGTCAGGCTGTCCCTGCAACTGGCGGCCATGCGCGAAAGCGCGGCGCCATGCGCATCGGGACACCCCGCCCGTTGCGGCTGCATGGACCTCGGTCGATGGCAGGTCTCCTGGCTCGCGGGTCGAACGTCCGATGCCGGCCTTCCCGGTTACCCAGTGGCCCTCGTTGGCATGAACTCGCCGCTCACAGTTGCGGGGGCAGCCGCAGAGTCGAGGCGCTTGCCTGTCACTGCGTTCCCTTTTGATCCCGTCGCCGGGAACCATCAGCGCGAGAGGGTAAGGGTTCGGGCTTGCGCGCGTCAATTGCGCGGGGCTCGACGATGCAAAAAAGCGACGCGCGCAGTGCCAGGCCAGACGTTTTTCGTATCGATTCGAGATTTCAGCGCTGCACGCGATCCAGATCGACGAGGGCGCCGGCAGGTCCGTCGACGGCATGCCACTTGCTGCCTTCCAACATTCGCGAGCCGTTCGGCGGCGGCTTCAGTATGATGACGGGACGCGCGCGAGCGCGGACGCCGCTGTATCCAGCTGAGGAAAACGCGAGAACAAGCCCGACACAATGAACCACAGCGGTGTCCCTTGCCAGCCTGCAGGGGTGACGAGCGGCGCCGCCATGACAGGAGCAGTCACGCATGCGCGCAATGCCTTCCCGCGATAACTATACGAACGAGTCGCCCGTGCGCGATCTTCGCCGGGTGCCGATCAATCCCGACCACTGGTATCCGCTGGCGTGGTCGAAGGAAGTCAAACGCGGCAAGGCGCACGGCGTGCATTTCGCCGGCGAGCCGATCGTGCTGGCGCGCACCGAATCGGGCAAGGTGTTCGCGCTCGAGGACCGTTGCGCGCATCGCCAGGTGCCGCTGCATGCGGGCGTGGTCGAGGGCGAGTCGATCCGCTGCGGCTATCACGGCTGGACCTACGACTGCAGCGGCCAGTGCGTGGATGTGCCGTATCTCGGTCGCGAGCGCTTGCCCAACGGCGTGCAGTCTTATCCGTGCCGCGAGGCGCACGGCTTGATCTTCGTGTTTCCCGGCGACCCCGCGCTCGCCGCCGAACGCGCGTTTCCCGAACTGCCCCGGGTCACCGACAAGGACTACAAGACGCGGCGCTTCGGCCAGGAGGTCAAGTGCCACTACTCGTTCATGCACGAGAACCTGATGGACATGAATCATCAGTTCCTGCATCGGCGGCAGATGGGCCAGATGCGGGCGCGCTCGCTCGGGCGGCGGCGCGGCGATGACTGGGTCGAGGTGGACTATACGTTTTCGCGCGAGGCGGGCAAGCAGCCGGCCGGCGAGGCGCTGGTGTTCGGCGCGAGCAAGCGCGGCGATCAGCAGGCCGGCCAGAGCGTGATGACGATCCGCACCGAGTATCCGTACCAGAAGCTGTGGATCAAATCGAGCGACGGCGCCATCGTGATGGACCTGTGGATCGCTTACGTGCCGCTCGATTCGCTACAGCGCACGAATCGCACGTTCGGCCTGCTGTCGATCCGCCGTCCCGCGTTCGGGCTGCTGCTCGACGCGGCCTGGCCGCTGCTCGTGTGGTTCACCGAGCGCATCTTCAAGGAAGATCGCGCGATCGTCGAAATGGAACAGGCGGCGCACGACAACCAGGGCGCCGACTGGAATCACGAGGTCTTTCCAGTCATCAACGAACTGCGCGACGTGCTGCGTAATTGCGGGGCGCGCACGGTGATTCCGATCCGCCCTGTGCAGGACACCGTGTAAGCGCGGGCCGCATGGCCGCCTCAGGACGAGGCGGCTGGCGGCCGCGCGCTGTAGCCGACCCAGTGCATCACGCCCAAGAGCGCAAGCAGGCCGACGAACATCGACGAGCCGCCGAGCCAGTGCCCCGTGAGCAGGAACGACACGCTCAGGAGCCCGAGGCCCCACGTCTTCACGCGCGGCGACACGTCCTCGACGAGCAGCGCGAACATCGCCGCCACGTAGACGACGGGCAGCAAGCCGAAGTGGTGTTCCCACGCGATCGGCGAGGCGAGCGTGAAGGTCAGCGCTGCGCACAGAAAGTCGCTGAGTCGCGTGGCGCCTGGGCGACGCAGCGGCAGGAACAGCGCGGCCGCGATCATGGCGAGCGACGTGACGAGCGTGCCCGCGTAGATCACCGGGTGAAACGCCGGGAAGCCATGCGCTTGCCAGACGCCGGGATTGTCGGCGGTGTAGAGGCGGTTGAGCAGTCCATTGAAGGACTGGTTGGCGATGAACGATTCGCCGGTGCGCGACAGCGCGCTCAGCACGCCCAGATAATCGACGTGATTCTGCCAGCCGAAGATCGCGAGCGCCATGAGGTTGCCTCCCAGCGCCACCACGCTCCAGCCGATCAGAAACGCCCATTCGCGCCGCAGCAGCCCCCACGCGGCAAACAACGCGAACTGCGGCTTCATCAAACAGATCACGCCGATCATGACGCCGGCCACGCCGTTGCGCCCCATGAGCCACGCCAGCGCCGCGAGCGAAAACAGCATGTTGATCCAGACCTGGAGCTGGCCGAGGTCGAAGGCCTTCATCGACGGATAGTAGAGCGGCGTGGCGAGCGCGACGATCACGCCGATCAGCACGCGCGAACTCGCGTAGTGCCGCGAACGCGACGCCAGCTCGCTCGCGAACAGGCCATTCACGAGCGCATTGCCGCCGATGATCCACCAGTTGATGTTGTTGAGCACATGGTTGCCCGGCTCGATGCCGAGCAGCGATAGTCCGTCGAACAGCAGCAAGCTGCTGGGCGGATATTGAAACTTGACGTGCTGGGCGAAGAACAGCTCTTGATAGAGGCGCCCGCCCGGATTCAGCGCGTACCAGTCGAACGCGGCGCGCATCGCGTTCCAGGAGTCGCCGCTGTCGCTGCCGTTGCGAAAGAAGCCGAGCCATACATACGCGTTGTAGATCGACGACGGTGCATAGACACCGTACCAGCGCAGGTTGAAGAAGCGGATCGCCGCGTCGAGCGCGGGCGAGAGGAGGAACACGACGAGGCACAGGTAGAAGATCTGCCGTCGCGTGCGTACATGGACATCGGCGGGCGTGGTGCGCTGCTCGCGCAGGGCAAGTTTCGGAATGAAGTTCATGCAAGGCTCGCGATCGTGGAAATGGTGCGTGACAGCGGAGTCAGCGTCTGTGTCTCGGGCAGACCGCTCGACGATAGGGCCTTATGCATCCTGCAAATGTTCGCCAACACACCTTGCTAATTGGAGTAGCCCCTTGATTCTCAGGACACGAGACACCCCTTAAAATAAGAGGGAGTCTTGTGACTAGTTTCAAGCCTAGGCAAATCGTGGAAAGCATTGAAGTTCTGACTGAGCCGGAGCGCCGTCGTCGGCGTTCGGTCCAGGAAAAAGTAGCCATCGTGCAGGAAACCCTGGAGCCGGGAGCAACGGTTTCAGCAGTTGCCCGTAGACACGGAGTGAACCCAAACCAGGTGTTTGCGTGGCGCAAGCAATACGAGGAAGGCAGCCTGGCAGCGGTGAAAGCTGGAGAAGCCGTGGTGCCTGCTTCGCAGTTGGCCACGGCGATGAAGGAAATCAGGGAACTGCAGCGTCTGCTTGGCAAGAAGACGCAGGAGGCGGAAATCCTGAAGGAAGCAGTCGAGTACGGCCGCTCAAAAAACTGGATTGCGCGCTCGCCCTTACTGCCCGGGGACGACCAATGAAAACGGTCTGCGATGTTCTCGGCGTGGCGCGCTCTGCTTTGGCAGTCAGAAAAGCCCGCTCTCCAGACTGGCAGGACGGGCGCCGCGCCCGACAGACCGACGACACGGAGCTGGTCGCTGCAATCCACGAGCATGTAGCGGGCTTGCCGACTTATGGATACCGACGAGTCTGGGCATTGCTGCGACGTAGTCACGAATTGACCGGTGCGCCGTGCGTGAACGCCAAGCGGGTCTATCGCGTCATGCGTGACCATCAGTTGCTGCTCCGGCGCCTTGGCCAGCGACGCGATACCCGCCGACATGATGGACGCATTGCCGTTGACCAGAGTAACGTCCGCTGGTGCTCGGACGGCTTCGAGTTCCGTTGTGACGATGGCTCGCCGTTGCGCGTGACGTTCGCGCTGGACTGCCATGACCGGGAAGCTATTAGTTGGGCAGCGACTACTGGCGGCCATAGCGGGGACGTCGTGCGCGATGTGATGCTCGCAGCGGTCGAGCAACGCTTCGGCACGCCGCAGGCAGGCGCACCCATCGAATGGCTGTCGGACAACGGCTCTGCCTACATCGACCACCGTACGCGCAGCTTTGCCCGCGAGTTGGGCCTGGAGCCGTTGACGACGCCTGTTCGTTCGCCGCAGAGTAACGGTATGGCCGAGTCGTTCGTGAAGACAATCAAGCACGATTACATTGCCTTTATGCATAAGCCTGATGTGCCAACAGCGCTCTCACATCTGGCTGGCGCCTTTGAGCATTACAACGAACGCCACCCGCATAAGGCACTGAAGTACCGTTCCCCCCGGGAGTTCCGGCGAACCGCTGCATCATCAACTTAACGGTGTCTGCGTGTCCTGATTTACAGGGGCAACTCCACTAATGACTTACTTATTACCGTTTATGTCGGCCAATGAGGTTGTTATGGAAAGGTTGTTGAAACAAATCTTATGATGTTTTCGGAGGCGGCCGGCGTCCCGCACGGCCCGGATTGCCCTCACTGGTGTCAACGCTGTGTTTGCCTAATGGCGTCTTGTGGCGTTAAACTACGACCCATAGAATCGTAGTTAAGCGTTGCGGCCTTGCAGCGCCTCTCGCACACAGTCAGACAGGAGCTGGAAAATGTCGAAACGCATCTTGATCGTCGGGGCCGGATTCGCCGGCATGTGGAGTGCACTGGGCGCCGCGCGCCTGCTCGATGAAACGCTCGCAACGGATATCGAAGTCGCGCTGATCGCGCCGGAGCCGCATCTGCATGTGCGTCCGCGTCTCTACGAAGAGGGGCCGGCGAACATGCGCGCGCCGCTCGCGGAGATCTTCAGCGCCGTCGGCGTGCGCTTCATTCAGGGCACGGTCGAGCAGATTCACGTCGGGCGCGGCGAAGTCGAATACCAGGCCGAAGGCGGCGCGCGCACGACGCTCGCTTATGACCGCCTCGTGCTCGCCACGGGCAGCCGGCTGTTCCGGCCTGCGATTCCCGGCCTCGCCGAGCACACCTTCAGCGTCGACCAGGTCGATGAAGCCGCGCAACTCGAAGCGCATCTGCGCGGCCTGGCCCATGCGAGCGCCACACGTGGGCGCAACACCGTGGTGGTGGCGGGCGGCGGCTTCACGGGCATCGAAACGGCGGCGGAGATGCCCGCGCGCCTGCGTGCCGCGCTCGGCCAAGAGGCCGAAGTGAAGGTGATCGTGGTCGAGCGCGAGGCGGCGCTCGGACCCGATCTCGGGCCGGGCCCGCGTCCCGTGATCGAGCAGGCGTTGCGCGAACTCGGCGTGACGTGGAAGCTGGGCTCGGCCGTGACGTCGATCGATGCAGAAGGCCTCACGATGGCCGATGGCGAACGGATCGACGCGGCCACCGTGATCTGGACCGCCGGCGCGCGCGCCAGCACGTTGACCGCGCAGATTCCGGCGCCGCGCGATGCGTTCGGCCGTCTGCATGTCGATCGCAATCTGCGTGTCGAGGGTGTTGAGACCGTGTACGCGACCGGCGACGTGGCGCGCGCCGCCACCGACGACGACGGCCATCACACGATGATGTCGTGCCAGCACGCGATGAATCTCGGCCGCTCGGCGGGCTACAACGTCGCTGCCGATTTGCTCGGCATCGAGCCGATCGCCTACAGTCAGCCCGCGTACGTGACCTGCCTCGATCTCGGGCCGTGGGGCGCGGTGTACACCGAAGGCTGGGAGCGCGAGGTGAAGATGGCGGGCGCGGACGCGAAGCGTCTGAAGCAGCAGATCAACACCGAGTGGATCTATCCGCCGGTTGCCACGCGCGAGGAAGCGTTTGCAGCGGCGGACCCGCGCCGTGTGGTGGTGGCCTGACGCGGGTCAGGCGGGGCGGTGCAAGCCGGGCAGGGTGAGCACTGGTGAGCCACGCGCGCTCGGGATGCACGCGCGCAATCACGCGCAAGCCTGGCAGGACAGTCAGCAGATGCTGCTCGATGGCTGACGCATCGAGCGTCGCGTCGATCTCGCCGTTGCGCTGACCCGCTTGCAGGCAGCGCAGGAAGCCTTGACCCGTTCGCGCGTCGAGGTGGCCTCGTAGCCGCGCGCCCAGGATGCGTCGCGCGCGGCGTCCAGCACCTGTTCTTCATCGAACGCGCGCGGGCGTCCCATCGCAGGGGCTCAACCGCGAGCCGGAATATCGAGCCCGCGCGCGACGGCCTCACGCTTGACGAACGCATCGAGCACGCGCGCGACGTTCGGGAAATCGTCGAAGCCGACCAGCTCGCGCGCGTCGTAAAAGCCGACCAGATTGCGCACCCACGGGAAGGTCGCGATATCGGCGATGGTGTAGTCGTCGCCCATGATCCATGCGCGTCCGGCCAGCCGGCCTTCGAGCACGTTCAGCAGACGGCGCGACTCGGCGGCATAGCGCTCGCGCGGACGCTTGTCCTCGTAGTCCTTGCCCGCGAACTTGTGGAAGAAGCCCACCTGGCCGAACATCGGGCCGATGCCGCCCATCTGGAACATCAGCCACTGGATCGTTTCGTAGCGCGCGTTGCCGGCCGGGGCGAGCAGACGGCCGCACTTGTCGGCGAGGTACACGAGGATCGCGCCCGATTCGAACAGCGCGAGCGGCGTGCCGTCCGGGCCGTTGGGATCGATGATCGCGGGGATCTTGTTGTTCGGGTTCAGCGACAGAAATTCGGGCGAGAGCTGGTCGTTCGTGTCGAAACGCACCAGATGCGGCTCGTATGGCAGGCCGGTTTCTTCCAGCATGATCGACACCTTGACGCCGTTGGGCGTCGGCAGCGAATAGAGCTGGATGCGCTCGGGATGTTGCGCGGGCCATTTGGCGTTGATCGGAAACGCGGACAGATCGTTCATGCGAGGGTCCTGGTCGGAGCGGCCCGCGAAGGCGCTTCGCAACGCGAGAGGCGCCTTCACGGATGCCGGCGGCATCGTTGTGAAGGCACACAGTGTAGAGCAATGGCGCGAGCGCTGCAGGCGGCGCTTCGCGCCGGATCCAGCCCGCAGCGCCGTGTCAGGCCACGATGGCCGGATGCGCCTGCACGGGCGCGCCGAGCATCTCGCGATGCGAAGGCGGCTGGCGGCCGTCGATATCGGCGATGCCGTATTCGCGCGCGAGTTCGGCGCCGATCAGCACCATGCCCGACTTGTCGGCGCGCCGTGGGTCGCGATACAGCGCATCGACGAGACGTCCGGTGAACTGCGGGCTCTCGGCCAGTTCGCTGAAGCCCGCGTATTGCGCGGGGTTATCGGCGATCACGCGCGCGGTGCGCTCGGTCTTGAGCATGCCCATCCAGATCGACACGGCGGCCACGCCCGCATCGCGCAGATCGACGGCCATGTCCTTGGCGAACTTGTCGACGCCGCTTTTCTGCGCGCCATAGGCCGCGCCGTGCATATAGCAACTCGCCCCGAACGACGACGTGAACACGATCAGCCCGTCGCGCTGCTGCGCCATCATCTGCGCGGCGTGCCAGCTTGCCACGTAGCCCGAGCGCAGGCCGACGTCGAGGATATCGACGAGTTCGAGCGGCTTTTCCCAGAACGGCGCGGGGCGGATCAGCTCGTCGTGAAGCACGGTGGCATTGTTGACGAGGATGTCGAGGCGTCCCTGTTCGGCGCGGATGCGCTCGAACACGGCGGCGACTTGCGCATCGTCGCCATGATCGCAGGCGAGCGCGATGCCGCGTCCGCCGAGCCGGTCGATCTCGGCGGCGGTCATGTGGATGGTGCCGGGCAGCGCGGCGTCGCCGTCGCGCTGCGAGCGGCCCGTCACGTAGACGGTCGCGCCCGTGGCGCCGAGCGCGAGGGCGATGCCTTTGCCCGCGCCGCGCGAGGCGCCGGTGACGAGTGCGACGTAAGGACGTGAAGAAGCGGGTGATGCGCTCATGCGGGTCTCCGTGGATCGGGTCTGCTTGTTTAGACGAAGGCTTCGTTCGTTGCCCGCGCAACCACCGGCGCGCGGCGGCGCGACCTGGCGAGGACGGCGGCGAGATCGGCGTCGATGGTTTCGTCGAGCGGGATGAACGCGCAGATTTCGAGGCCGTGGCCAGACAGCGCGGGCAGCCTGAACGGACTCGACAGCACGTTCAGGCGCTTCGCGCCCAAATCGCACAGGATCTGCGAGCCGATGCCGTGCAAGCGGCCCGGCGTGCGTCCGGCCCCCGCATGCAGCTCGCAATCGAGCAGCACGGCGATGCCGTTGCCCGCCGCATCGATGCGTTCGAGCGCTGCGTGCAGCGGCCAGGAATGCGCGCCTGGTGCTGCATCGAGCAGGTCGAGCAGCGACGCGCATTCGTGCATGCGCACGAGCGTGGGCACCTCGGCGCGCGGCGTGCCGCGCACGAGCGCGAGGTGCGTCGCGCCGTGCACGGTGTCGCGATAGCTGATCGCGCGATACGGTCCCCATGGCGTGACGAGCTGGCGCTCGCCGGTGCGCTCGACCAGCGTTTCGCGCTCGCTGCGATAGCGGATCAGATCGGCGATGGTGCCGATCTTCAAGCCGTGCTGCGCGGCGAACGTCATCAGTTGCGGCAGGCGCGCCATGCTGCCGTCGTCGTTCATGACTTCGCAGATCACGGCCGCCGGCGTCATGCCCGCGAGCGCGGTCAGGTCGCAGCCCGCTTCCGTGTGCCCCGCGCGGACCAGCACGCCGCCGTCGCGCGCGACGATCGGGAACACGTGGCCCGGCTGCACGAGGTCGTCGGCGCGCGCGTTCGCGGCGATCGCGGTGCGGATGGTGTGGGCGCGGTCGGCGGCGCTGATGCCGGTGCTCACGCCTTGCGCGGCCTCGATGCTGACCGTGAACGCCGTGCCGAACTGCGTGCCGTTGCGTGGGCTCATCGGCGCGAGGCCGAGCCGTTCGCTATGCCCGGCGCGCAGCGTGAGGCAGATCAGGCCGCGCGCGTGGCGCGCCATGAAGTTGATGTCCGCGGGGCTCACGCAGTCGGCGGCGATCACCAGATCGCCTTCGTTTTCGCGGTCTTCCTCGTCGACGAGGATCACCATGCGTCCCGCCTTCAGTTCGTCGACGATCTCTTCGGTGCCAGCCAGTTTCATGTCGATGTCCAGTTCATGGGTGCGCGGTGCATTGGAGAAAGCTCTGCTGCTCGGCGGCGAGTTGGGCGTCGAGCGTGCGGCCGTGGGCGTCGTGCAGCAGCCGTTTGGTGGCCGCGAACGCGTGCGGCGGCTGGGCGGCCAGTTCGACGGCCAGCGCCTCGTTGAGCGCGTTGAACGACGCGGGGCGATTCAGGCGCAGCGTTGCGATGCCGTTGGCGGCATCGAACTCGACGAGCACGTGTTCAGTCATGGCCATGCAATGCCCCGCGCAGCGCACGCGCGCCCAGGTCGAGCGCGCGTTGCGCCGCGCCGAGCACGCCGAGCATGCTCGCGAAACCATGCATCTGGCCAGGCCAGCGCACGAGCGTCGTCGCGACGCCGGCCTGCGCGAGACGGGCCGCGTATTGCTCGGCCTCGTCGCGCAGCGGATCGTATTCGGCGCTGATGATGGTCGCGGGGGCGAGGCCCGCGAGCGACTCGCTGCCGAGCGGACTCGCGAGCGGATCGGTGCGGTCGGCGCCCGGCGCGAAGTAGTGGTCCTTGAACCAGCGCATCATCGGCGCGCTGAGCAGATAACCCTCGGCGAACGTTTCGTACGACGGATGCTCGCGCGCGCAGTCGGTGACCGGATAGAGCAGCAACTGGTGCGCGATCGCGACCTCGCTGCCGCGTAACTGCTGGGCGGCGACGGCCGCGAGATTGCCGCCCGCGCTGTCGCCCGCGAGGGCAAGCGCGCCGCTGCGCGCGCCGAGTTGCTGTGCGTGAGCGTGGGCCCAGCGCACGGCCGCGATCGCATCGAGCGCTGCGGCCGGAAAGCGCGCCTCGGGCGCGAGCCGGTAGTCGATCGAGAGCACCAGCGTCTGGGCGCGCGCGGCGAGCGTGCGGCACAGGTTGGCGTGGGTGTCGAGTCCGCACGCGACGAAGCCGCCGCCATGGAAGAACACGGTGAGCGGCAAGGCCGTTGCGTCTGGCGCACACACGGGCCGGTACAGACGAGCGGCGAGCGCGCCGGCGGGGCCGGGCAGTGACAGATCCTCTTCGGCGGCCACGGCGTCGCCGGGCGCGAGCGCGCCGCCAGCGGCGATCGCCGCGCGATAGGCGGCGACGCTCAACTGCGTGAAATCGGGGGCGGGCTGGCCGGCGAGAGCGGCGAGCAGCGCCTGAGCCTCGGGATCGAGGGCCATGGAGTCTCCTTGATGTCGTGTCGAACGCAGGGCGCCGGGGTCAGATAGGGGCATGTCCTGGGTAGGAGGTCAAACGGGCACCGGGACCGGCCTCATCACCGTGTCGAATGCGTCCCGAGCCGCGCGCGCCGTGCGTTCCTGCGGGTTCGTGCGCCCCGTGCGGTGGCGCTTGAGCGCATTGAAACGTGCGCTCGCCGCCCCGGCATCGTCCGATTAGACGAGGGGCAACGCAGATGAACGGCGTAACGTGTGATCTGGGCAGATGACGCCCCGGCATCCGGCCGGCCAGGGGATTGTCCCGATGCCATGACCGGATGAGATTTGTAAGCTTGGCGCGGCAAAGCCGGTGACGTGGAGGACGGAGCGTGTTGATGGAGACAAGATGGGTCCCGGAAGAGGGCCAGGAAGCCAGCGAGACCGCGGGCATCAGCGTCGCGCAGTTCAGCGAACTGGCCGCGCGCATTTATCAAGGGCCGCTCGAAACGGTGCCCTGGGCCGGCGCGCTGGAAATGGTGCGCTGTTTTCTCGAAGCGACTTATGTGACGCTGATCCTGCGCTCGCCGTCGAGCGACCGGCGCGGCCTCATGGTGCACGCCTCGCAGGCGGGCGCGAGCGCGCCCGATGACGCCTCGTACAACGATTACTACTATTCGCTGGACCCGTTCGTCGGCTTGCCGGCCGAGCGGGTCGTCACCGTCGATGAAGTGTTCGGCGACACGGGCTGGCTGTCGAGCGAGCTGTACAAGCAGTTTCTGCAACCCGCCGACGTGCGCCACATTCTCGGCGCGGATCTGCGCACGGAATCGGGCGTCGAGTGCCGCTTCCGCGTGTGCCGCCCGCATGCGTCGCCGCGCTTCAATGCGCGCGACAAGGCGTTTTGCGCGCTGATCCTGCCGCATCTGCGGCGCGCGGTGGAGTTGCATTCGCGGCTCGATATCGTCGAGTCGGAGCGCACGCTCTACGCGAGCGCGATCGATCGCATGATGGTCGGCGCCGTGACCCTCGACGAGAGCGGCGCGATCATGCGCACCAACAGCATCGCCGACGAAATCCTCGCCGAAGGCCAGGGACTGCGGATCGCGCACGGCCACATCGAAGCGCTCGACTCGCAGGAGAACCGCAATCTGCAGCGTCTGATTCGTCACGCGCTGATGGGCCACTTCGGCACGGCGGGCCCCGTCGTCGAGGCGATGCCGATCACGCGCAGCGGCGAGCGGCCCAAGCTCGGCGTGCTGGTGCGCACGATTCCGCTGTCCGACTGGTCGGAGGACAACAAGCGCCGTCCCGCCACCGTGCTGTTCCTGCGCGACCCGGACCGCAAGTCCGAGCGCTCGCAGGAAGTCGTGCGCAAGCTGTTCGATCTCACGCCCGCTGAAACCTCGCTCGCGTTGCTGCTCACCAATGGCCTCACACTCGAAGAGGCCGCCGAGGAACTCGGCATCAGCAAGAACACGGCGCGTGCGCATCTGCGCTCGATTTTCTCGAAGACGGGCGTGACGCGGCAGGCGACGCTGGTGCGGATTTTGTTGGGGAGTGTGGTGCCGTTGGGGTGATTTCAGTTGTGCTGGAATTGAGGCGGTTTTGTCCCGATCAGGGTGATGGGAAGTATTAACATTGTGTTTACGCGAGAGTTCGTGTAGAATAACATTGTTATTACATGGGTGCCGCTATGAGAACGACGATTCGCAGAATGGGAAATTCGCAGGGAATACTGATTCCGAAGCCCATCCTCGCGCAGCTGGGTTTCGAGGACGAAGTGGAGATGGAGGTCGAAAACGACACGCTCGTCCTGCGACGCCCCCAGGGCCATCCCCGGGAGGGCTGGGCGGAAGCGAGCAAGGCGCTTGCCGAAAATGGCGACGACGCACTGGTTATGGGTGAGTTCCCCAACGCCGATGATGCGGAGTTCGCATGGTAGTCCGCGGGGAAGTGTGGTCGGTCGCGCTCGATCCGACGCTCGGTAGCGAGATTCAAAAGACGCGCCCCTGTGTCGTGGTGTCGCCCGCTGAAATGCACGATCATCTGCGAACCGTTATCGTCGCACCGATGACTTCGAAGGGCCGTCCTGCCCCCTTTCGGGTGCCGGTTACGTTCAAGCGCAAGCAAGGCTTGATCCTCCTCGATCAGATTCGCGCGGTGGACAAAGTGCGGCTGGTCAAGAAAGAAGGCTCATTAGCCGATAACACGCTGCTCGAGACGTTGGGAATTTTGCAAGACGTCTTCGCAGAGTAGGGCGGACCACTCCGGCCGTTCACACCCAATTACCCAACAATCGACGCCGGAAAAGGGCGGCTCACTCCAGGTGAGCCGCCCTTACCGCAGCTCAGCCCTCACTTCACGCGCTTCTGCGACAACACGATCAACGCCCCATGCCGATCCTCCAGCACCGCGCGCAGTTCATGCGGTCCCTGCTGGATCGGCACGCGCACTGACGCCCCTGCCGCCACTACCCGCTCCAGCGCCGCATAGAGGTCGTCGCCCTCGTCGATGCGAAACGCGAGCGCCGGGCGCTCCACGATGCGCTCGTCCTGCGCGACCAGCGCGATCGTGAGCGGCCCGCCTTCGAGCGCGCAGTAGCGCTCGCCATCGCGCACGCGCACCGTCAGCCCCAGGCCATCGACAAAGAGCGGCAACGCCGCATCGATGGTTTCCACGGGGTACAGCATCATCGAAGCTTTCATCGGTCCAGACTCCTCTTTTGTGTGATTTGTGGTGTTGCAACGCTTCGATGCTAGCGTGCGCGCCCGCGCGCGCCATGTCCGATCGGACTAGGCATGAACGCCCGGCCACGCGCGGCTTTCTCGCGGACTTTGCCCCCGTTAATCCAAACAGACGATGCCGCGCACGCCGCGCGAACAGACACTGCGTGACGTGGACAGCCACGATTACACGCACGGCAAAGTCCGACATTCATGGAGACACAGGCGATGAAGTTTTCTTTGATCTACGAAGCACAGACGACCGATGCGTCGCGCGAGGGCGATCACCGCGTATTCAAGGAGACCGTCGAGCAGGCCCTGCTCGCGGAGCAGATGGGCTTCGACACGGTCTGGTGCGTCGAGCACACCTCGCTCACCAACTACGCGCACATGAGCGCGCCCGAAACCTTCCTCGCGTATCTCGCGGGCCGCACGACGCGCATCGGCCTCGGCCACGGCGTGGTCTGCCTGCCGCCCGCGATGAATCATCCGATCAAGGTGGCCGAGCGCATCGCGCTGCTCGACATTCTTTCGCAGGGCCGCGTGCACTTCGGCGTCGGCAAGGGCGGTAGCCAGCAGGAGGCGGGCGCGTTCGGCTATGACCTCGCGACGCTGCAGCCGATGATCGACGAGTCGATGTATCTCGTGCCGAAAATGTTCGTACAAGACGAGATCGAGCACGACGGCGAGTACATCAAGATCCCGAAGCGTCCGATCCATCCGAAGCCATATCAGGACCCGCATCCGCCGATGTACATGGCGTGCACGAATACCGAAGCGCTCACGCGCGCGGGCGCACGCGGCCTCGGCGCGCTGGTGCTCGGCTTCGGCGGTCCCGACGAAGTCGCCAAGAAGAACGCGCTCTATCGCGAAGCGTGGCGCACGCGCAAGGTCGAAGACCAGGTGGGCTTCCGGCCGACCGAGCATCTCGCGGCGCTGTGCCCGGCCATCGTGCTCGCGGACGGTCAGCAGGCGCGCCGTATCGGCATTCGCGGCCAGCGCTATTTCATGGAGTCGCTCGCGTACTGGTACACGGGAGGCGAGCGTCCGGACCCGGCGAAGTGGGGCGACGACCTCGTGCAGGCCGAGTCGGGCGAGATGGTGATCCGCTCGCGTTTCGCCTCGGAGGAAGTGGTGGTCGATTTCGGCGATCCCGCGCTCTCGATGATGAACCCCAATCACGCGTACGGCACGGTCGATGACTGTATCGGCTATGTGGGCCGTCTGATGGAAGCGGGCGTCGACGAAGTGCTGTTCCTGTGCCAGATGGGCACGGTGCCGCACGAGGCGCAGCTGGAGACGATCCGCAACATCGGCGAGCACGTGATTCCGTACTTCAATCGCGTGAGCTCGCGCGAGAGCGCGTTGGCATAACGGACGCTGTAACCCGCATGGCCGCGCGCCGCGCTAGTCCCTTCAGACGATGCGCGAGCGCGCGGCCGACGCGAAGATCAAGGCAACGTCGGCGCATTGGCGGACGAGACACGACGCGCGGCGCGAAGCCGTGCGAGAACACGAAGAACAAGGAGACAGCGGTGCATCGAGACTACGACACGAACGCTCTCGCAGCGGAGCTGATGGCACGCGCCGAGGCGCTGGCGCCGGTGCTGGCCGGGCGCGCCAACGCGGCGGAAGCGGCGGGCCGTCTGCCCGCCGAAACGATCGCCGACCTGCAGGCCGCGGGGCTCTTCAAGGTGCTGCAGCCGCGCCGCTTCGGCGGCTATGAACTCGATCCGCACACGTTCTTCGAGATCCAGATGGCGCTCGCGCGCGGCTGCATGTCGACGGCGTGGGTCTATGGCGTGGTCGGCGTGCACAACTGGCAGCTCGCGCTGTTCGACGAGCGCGCGCAGCAGGACGTGTGGGGCACGGATGGCTCGACGCTGATCGCTTCCACCTATATGCCCGTGGGCAAGGTGACGCCGGTCGAAGGCGGCTTCCGGCTCTCCGGCCACTGGAAATTCTCGAGTGGCAGCGAACTGTGCGAATGGATCTTTCTCGGGGCCCTCGTGCCGCCCGCCAACCCAGGCGAGCCGCCCGAATACCGCACCTTCCTGCTGCCCAAATCCGACTACAAGATCGAGCAGGACTGGGACGTGCTCGGTCTGCGTGCAACGGGCAGCCACGACATCCTCGTCGACGATGCATTCGTGCCGGACTATCGCACGCACAAGGCCATCGACGGCATGATGGGCACGAGCCCCGGTCTCGCGCAAAACGAAGCGCCGCTTTTCAAGCTGCCGTTCGCGCAGATCTTCGTGCGCGCGGTCTGCACGGCGTGCATCGGCGCGCTGCAGGGCGCACTCGACGACTTCGTTGCGTACGCAGCGACCCGCGTGAGCACCAACAGCGGCGCGAAGACCACCGACGACACCGGCGCCCAATCGGCCTGTGCCAACGCCGCCATTGCCGTCGATGAAATGAAGCTGCTGTTGCATCGCAACTTCGCCGAACTGATCGCGGCGGCGAACGGCGGTCCTGAAGTGTCGATCGAGCGGCGCGTGCATTTCCGCTATCAATCGGCGCAAGTGGCCGAACGCTGCGCGCAGGCGGCCAACACGCTGCTGCGTTACGCGGGCGGCAATGGCATCTACCGGCGCAATCCGCTCGTGCGGCGCTTTCTCGATCTGCATGCAGCACGCGCGCACTACGCGAACAACGTCGACCGCTTCGGCCAGAACCTCGGCGCGGTGATGTTCGGCCGTCCGAATACGGACTTCTTCATCTGAGGGCGCAGCGATGAGCGAAACGCACGCGCAACAGTTCGACGTGGTCGTGATCGGCTCCGGGGCAGGCGCCCTGCTGGCCGCGTGCCGCGCCGCCGATCAGGGGCTCTCGGTGGTGGTGCTCGAAAAGAGCAACGCGTATGGCGGCACGTCGGCGGTGTCGGGCGGCGGCATCTGGGTGCCGTGCAACCACCATATCGCCGAACTCGGCGCGAGCGATACGCGCGAGGCGGCCCGCACTTATGTCGAGGCGTGCGTCGCGGGTGCGAGCACGGCGCAGCGTATCGATGCGTATCTCGACAGCGCGCCGCAGATGCTGCGCTACCTCGAAGCGAACACGCCCGTGCGCTACGAGGCGCTGCCGAAGTACGCCGATTACTTCCAGCACCTGCCGGGCGCGATGCCGGGCTATCGCGCGCTCGATCCGCTGCCGTTCGACGGCGGGCGGCTCGGCAAGGAATTCTGGCGTCTGCGCGAGCCGTCGCCGGGCACGCTCATCAACGGGCGGGTTGCGGTGACGTCGAAGGAAGCGCATCGCTTGTTGTCGAAGGCGCCCGGTTATATCGGGCTCGCGTTGCAGCAGTTCGGCCGCTACTGGCTCGATCTGCCGATGCGTGTGCGTTCGCGGCGCGACCGCCGGCTCACGCTCGGCAATGCGCTCGTCGGCGGACTGCGCTTCGCGCTGCTCGAGCGCGACGTGCCGCTGTGGCTCGATACGCCGATGCGCGATCTCATCGAAGAAAATGGCCGCATCGTGGGCGTGCGTGCCGAGCGCAACGGCCGGCGTGTCGAGGTGCGTGCGCGGCGCGGCGTGATTCTCGCGGCCGGTGGTTTCGAGCGCAACCAGGCGATGCGCGAGCGTTACCTGCCCAAGCCCAGCAACGCGCAATGGAGCGCGACGCCGCCTCACAACACGGGCGATGCGATCGTCGCGGGCGAACGTGCCGGTGCCGCGCTCGCGTTGATGGAGCACGTGTGGGGCGCACCGACCGTGCGTGTCGAGCATGAAGAGAAGCAGCGTGCGCTGTTCGTCGAGCGCAACCTGCCGGGCTGTGTCGTCGTCAATGCGCACGGCAAGCGCTTCGTCAACGAGGCCGCGCCTTACTCGGAGTTCGTGCCCGCGATGTATCGCGATCACGCCCGCAGCGGGGCGAACGTGCCGGCGTGGATGGTGTTCGACGCGCGCTTCCGGCACCGCTATCCGTGCGGCCCGGTGATGCCCGCATCGCTGATGCCCGATCATCGCATCCCCGCTGCGCTGCAAGGACTGCTCAAACGCGCCGACACGCTCGATGCGCTCGCCGCGCAAATCGGCGTCGATGCTGCTGGTCTCGCGCAGACGGTCGCGCAGATGAACCGCTACGCGGCGAGCGGCATCGACGAAGCATTCGGCAAGGGCGGCAACGTCTTCGACACCTACTACGGCGATCCGTCCGTGAAGCCGAATCCGTGTCTCGCGCCGATCGGCGCCGCGCCGTTCTACGCGGTGCGGCTCGACGCGGGCGACATCGGCACGAAGGGCGGTCTCGTCACCGACGAACATGCACGCGTGCTGCGTCACGACGGTACAGCGATCGCCGGGCTCTATGCGATCGGCAACACGAGCGCATCGGTGATGGGCGCGAGCTATCCGGGCGCCGGTTCGACGCTCGGCCCCGCGATGACCTTCGGCTACCGCGCCGCCGATCACCTCGCCACCCAACCTGTCATTCAATCGACCACGCAATTCGCGGAGTAATCTCATGAGCGCCCCTACCAACGATCTCCTGCGCGCCGACATGCTGCTCGCGATGCGCCGCCTCGCGCGCTCGGTCACGGTGATCAGCTGCAGCGACGGCGAGCGCCGCTACTCGATGTCGGCCACGGCCGTGGACTCGCTTTCGACTGAGCCGCCTTCGCTGCTCATCTGCATCAACCGCTCGTCGTCGATCTATCCGCCGCTCGATGGCGGCGCCGACTTTTGCGTGAACCTGCTCGCCGCGCAACAACAGGACATCGCAATCGATTGCAGCGGACGCCTGAAGGGCGAGGAGCGCTTCAGCACCGGCAATTGGCGCACAACAGAAACGGGCGCACCGTATCTGCACGATGCGCAGGCGAGTCTCGTGTGCCGCCAGGATGGCCGCTTCGATTACGGCACGCATGCGGTGTTCATCGGCCGGCTGATCGACGTGAAGCTCTCGGGCGAAATCGATCCGCTCGTCTACGTGGACGGCGCTTACACGACGGCCACGACGGCCACGGCTGCCGTGCGCTGCGCAAACGCATGAACGCCGCCGCCGCCTCTTCGGCGCAACACGACGCGATCACACCGGTCGGCGAGCCGCTGGTCGTGAACGATCCGGCGTCGTATCGCTGGGATGCGCAATGCGGCGTGCTGGTCGCGGGCTTCGGCGCGGCGGGTGCATGCGCGGCGCTCGAAGCGGCGGCGGCCGGCGCGAGCGTGCTGATCGTCGAGCGCTTCGAAGGCGGCGGCGCGAGCGCGAAGAGCGGCGGCGTCGTCTATGCAGGCGGCGGCACGCGTTACCAGACCGAGGCTGGCTATCACGACACGCCCGCAGCGATGCATGCGTATCTGCGCGGCGAAGTGGGCGAAGCGGTTGCGGACGCAACGTTGCAGCGTTTTTGCGCGGGCAGCGTCGAGCAGTTGCAGTGGCTCGAACGTCATGGCGTGCGTTTCGCCGCGACGATGCCGCCGCGCAAGACCTCGTATCCAGCCGATGGCTTCTTCCTCTATTACTCGGGCAACGAGGCCGTCGGCGATGTGCCGCGTGTGAAGCCCGCGCCGCGCGGGCATCGCGTGGTGGCGCGCGGTCAGTCGGGTCGTGTGCTGTTCGATGCGCTGGAGCGTGCCGTGGCCGCCAAGCCGCATATCGACGTGATGCGGCAAACGGCGGTGCGGCGCTTGATCGTCGATGGGACGGGGCGCGTGATCGGCGCGCAGGTGTGGCAGATCGCGCCGGGTCGCGCGCAGCGCCGTCATGCTCGTCTTGCGCGTCTCGCCGAACGCTTTCACAACGGCATGCCCGCGTTCGCGGACCGTCTGCGCGCGAAGCTGCACCGGCTCGAACTGAGCGCGAGCCGGCCGCTCACGGTGCGCGCCGATGCCGTCGTGTTGACGACGGGCGGCTTCATCTTCAACCGCGCGATGGTGGCCGAGCATGCTCCGCACTATCTGCAGAACTGGCGCCTCGGCACTGCGGCGTGCGACGGCTCGGGCGTGCGCCTCGGCGTGTCGGCGGGCGGCGTTGGGCATCGGCTCGAACAGGTTTCTGCGTGGCGCTTCATCAATCCGCCGTTCGCCTGGCCCAAGGGCTGCGTCGTCGATCGCCATGGCCTGCGCTTTTGCAATGAAGAGGTCTATGGCGCGACGCTCGGCCATGCGATGTGCGAGACGCGTGGTGGACGCGCGTGGCTGATCCTCGATGCGGCGCTCCATGGCGATGCGTTGCGCGAGTGCGTGTCGGGCCGCTTGTGGGCGTTCCAGAGTCTGCCGGCGCTCGCGCTGTTGCTAGCGGGCCGCAAACGCGCGAAGAGCATCGGCGCGCTGGCGGCCCAGCTCGACATGGACCCGGCCGCGCTCGAAGCAACATTGCGCGCGTACAACGCCGCCGTTGCGCTGGGCCGCGACGACGCCTTCGGCAAGTCCGCTGCGATGCTCGCACCGCTCACGCAAGGACCGTTCTACGCGATCGATATCTCGGCTGGCAGCCGCGTGTTCCCGTGCCCGTCGATCACCCTCGGCGGCCTGCGCGTCGACGAAGCGACGAACGCCGTGCTCGACGCCTACGGTGCGCCGCTCGCGGGGCTGTTCGCGGCGGGACGCGCGGCGTGCGGGCTGGCATCGAATCATTACGTGAGCGGACTGTCGCTGGCGGACTGCGTGTGGTCGGGCCGCCAGGCCGGCCGCGCGGCGGCAGCCGAAATCCGCGCAGCGGCTGCGGCCGTCTCGCACTGAATGTAGTTGCATCATCAACCACAACCCTGACGAAGAGAGAACGAAGATGGGAGACAGACTCAAAGGCAAGATCGCCATCGTGACGGGCGCGGCGAGCGGCGTAGGCCGCGCCGACGCGCTCCTGTTCGCGGCCGAGGGCGCGCGCGTCGTGCTGACCGACCTGAACGAGGAAGCGGGCCGCGAAGTGGCGGCGCAGATCGGCGACACGGCGCTGTTCGTGCGCCACGACATCGCCTCCGAGGCGGGCTGGAGCGATGTGTTCGGCGCGGCGCAAAAGCACTTCGGCACGCCCGACGTGCTCGTCAACAATGCCGCCGTGCTGCTGCTCGGCAGCATCGAGGACGCGCCGCTCGAACAGTGGCAGAAGGTCATGCGCATCAACGCCGAGGGATACTTCCTCGGCTGCCAGGCGGCCGTGCGCGCGATGAAGGACACGGGTGGCGCGATCGTCAACATGTCGTCGGTGGCGGCGCTGGGCGGGCTCGGTGCGTTCTGCGCGTATTCGGCCAGCAAGGGCGCCGTGACCGCGATGACACGCGCGATCGCCGCTTATTGCAAGACCCAGGGCTACAAGATCCGCGCCAACACCGTGCATCCCGACGGCATCCTCACGCCGATGACCGCGCAGTTCTTCGGCGGGGCCGAGGACGCGCGCGGCGCGCTCACGCAGTCCATCGATCCGCAAGCACGCATGTGCCTGCCCGAAGACATCGCGCAGCTCGTGCTGTTCCTCGCCTCCGATGAAGCGCGCTTCATCAACGGCAGCGAGTACCGCATCGACAATGCGCAGATGATCATGGGCGTTGCCTGAAGCCAGACCATCATGACCGAAGCGCGTTTTCACCGCCTGCGTGTGGCGGATGTGATTGCGGAGACGGCCGATGCGCGCTCGTTCGTGTTCGAACTACCGGGCGTGCTGCGCGATGCGTTCCGCTACCGGCCCGGCCAGTTCCTCACGCTGCGCCTGCCTTATACCGATGCAGGGCTGCTGCGCTGCTATTCGCTGTCGAGTGCGCCCGGCGTCGATGTGGAGCCCAAGATCACGGTCAAGCGCGTGCCCGGCGGGCGCGTGTCGAACTGGCTGTGCGATGCGGTGCGCGCGGGCGATGAACTCGACGTGATGGCGCCGGCGGGCGTGTTCAGCCCGCGCACGCTCGACGACGATCTGCTGTTGTTCGCGGGCGGCAGCGGCATTACGCCGGTGCTGTCGATCGTGAAGGCCGCGCTGGTCGGCGGGCGCGGCATGCTTACGCTCGTCTATGCGAATCGCGACGAGGCGTCGGTGATCTTTGGCGCCGAGTTGCGCGAGCTGGCGCAGCGTCATCCGGGGCGTCTGCGCGTGATTCACTGGCTCGACAGCGTGCAGGGCGTGCCGCAGCAACGGCACCTCGAAGAGCTGGCGCGGCCGTTCAGCCGTAACGAGTGCTTTATTTGCGGACCTTCGCTCTTCATGGAGAGCGCGCTCGCGGCGATGCTCGCGCTCGGCTTGCCGCGTGCGCGCGTGCATGTGGAGCGGTTCGCGTCGCTGCCGGATCGTCCGGCGAAGCCTGTGGTTGAAAGCGCCGCTGCAAGCGTACCGGCCGACCCTAAAGCGCAAGACACTTCATCGACGTTTGAATCGTCCACCATCGAAACCGTCCTCGACGGCACCACCACGCAGCTCACCTGCGAGCCCGGCGAAACCCTGCTCGATGCGATGCTGCGCGCGGGCGTCGAAGCGCCCAACTCGTGCCGCAGCGGCATGTGCGGCGCGTGCATGTGCCGCGTCGAGGCGGGCAGCGTGACGCTCGCCGAAAACGGCGTGCTCGACGACGAAGAGCGCGCGGCCGGCTGGACGCTCGCCTGCAGTGCGACGCCGGCGAGCGCGTCGCTGCGCATCGTGTTTCCCGACTAGCGCGCGAGGCGCGCGAAGTGTGTGAAGCGCGCGTCTCGCAACCCTTTCCCGCGCGCTGCCGGTGCCGCGAGGCGCGGACGGCGGCGCGCCCAACGGAGTGCCCTCCACCATGATGCTCAACGACACCCTGACGACGCCCGCGCTGATCGCGCGCGCCGCGGCGCGCTACGGCACGCGCCTCGCGATCGATTCCCCGCAACTCAGCCTGACCTACGCCGAACTCGACGCGGCCCGCAGCGAGGCCGCGCGAGCGTTGCTCGCGTGCGGCATCCGCGCGGGCGAGCGCATTGCGATCTGGGCGCCGAACGTCGCCGAATGGATCGTCGCGGCGCTGGCGATCCATAGCGTCGGCGCGGCGCTCGTGCCCGTGAATACGCGCATGAAGGGCGCAGAGGCGGGCGCGATTCTCGCCGACAGCGGCGCGCGCGCCGTGTTCTGCTGCGGCGAATTTCTCGGCGTGAATTATCCCGCGATGCTCGACGGCCATCGCCCGCCCACACTGGAACGCGTGATCGTGTTCGGCGCGGACATGGACACCAGTGCAGGCCCACAAGACGAAACATGGTCCGCGTTCGTTGCGCGCGCCACCACCGTGCCGCCCGACGCGCTGCGCGAGCGCGAGGCGCAGGTCGGCCCCGACACGCTGATGGACGTGATGTTCACCTCGGGCACGACAGGCCGCCCGAAGGGCGTCATGACCACGCACGGCCAGAACCTGCGGGCCGTGCGCGCATGGGCCGAGATCGCCACCGTGCGCGCGGACGACCGCTATCTGATCGTCAACCCGTTCTTCCATGCATTCGGCTACAAGGCCGGCTGGCTCGCCGCGCTCGCGAGCGGCGCGACGGTATTGCCGCATCCGGTGTTCGATCCGCAGGCGGTGCTCGAGCGCATCGTGCACGAGCGCGTGTCGGTGCTGCCCGGGCCGCCGACGCTCTATCACGCGTTGCTCGACACACCGGGGCTCGCATCGCGCGATCTGTCGTCGCTGCGCGTCGCCGTGACGGGCGCGGCGGCGATCGCGCCGCGCCTGGTCGAACGCATGCGCGACGAACTCGGCTTCGAGACGGTGCTGACCGGCTATGGCCTCACGGAGTCGTGCGGCTTCGCCACGCTGTGCCGCAGCGGCGACGCCGCGACGACGATCGCCGAGACCTCCGGCCGCGCGATGCCCGGCGTCGAAGTGCGCATCGCCGCGCCCGACGGCGCGCCGCTCAAAGCCGGCGAGACCGGCGAAGTGCTGGTGCGCGGCTACAACGTGATGCAGGGTTATCTGAACGATGCGCAGGCCAGCGCCCAGGCCATCGACGCGCAAGGCTGGCTCCATACCGGCGACCTCGGTTCGCTCGATGCACAGGGCTATTTGCGCATCACGGACCGCATCAAGGACATGTATATCGTAGGCGGCTTCAACTGCTATCCGGCGGAGATCGAGCATCTGTTCAGCCGTCATCCGGCCGTGGCCCAGGTCGCGGTGGTCGGCGTGCCGCACGAGCGGCTCGGCGAGGTCGGCCATGCGTATGTCGTGCTGCGTGCGGGCACGGACGAGAGCGTCGAGGCGCTGATCGACTGGGCCCGCGAGAACATGGCGAACTACAAGGTGCCGCGCACGCTCACGGTGGTCGATACGCTGCCCGTGAGCGCGGCGGGCAAGGTGCTCAAGTACCAGCTGCGCGCGCTTGCCAACGCCCCGCAAAGCCCCGCCGAAGCCCGCGCCAGCTAGTCTCAACAGACGATGCGGGGGGTACCCCGGCTCTCCAGAATAGACCTGACTACAACAGGTTCTCAACAGGTTCTGGAGGGGCAACGATGAGCGATGTACGGGCGTTGGGATACGTCGTCGTGCAGGCCGCCGAGGTCGACCGGTGGCGCGGTTATGCCGAGCAGGTGCTCGGCATGCAGGCGCAGCCGGCGGCGCAGGGCGCGCTGTATCTGAAGATGGATGAGCGCGACTTCCGCTATCTGGTGGTGCCGGGCGAGCGCGACGGCTACTTCGCGTCGGGCTGGGAGCTGGCCGATGCGGCCGCGCTCGCGGCGCTCGTCGCGCGGCTCGAACAGGCGGGCTTCGAAGCGCGCCACGCGAGCGCCGAAGAGATCGCGCTGCGCCGCGTGCAGGCGATGGTGTGGTGTCTCGACCCGTCGGGCAATCGCCATGAATTCTTCTGGGGCGTGCGCGCGGATTTTCGCCGCTTCGTCTCGCCGGTCGGTGTGCCGCGTTTCGTGACCGGCGCGATGGGCCTGGGTCACACCGTGCTGCCCGCGCCCGAGTTCGACCGCACCGATGCGTTTCTGCGCGACGTGCTCGGCTTCGGCCTCTCGGACATCTTCCGCGTGCGCTTCACCGCCGATCCGGCTGAGCCCGAAAAGCGCATCCACTTCCTCCATTGCGGCAACGCCCGCCATCACAGCCTCGCGATCATGGATCTCGCGGTGCCCTCGGGCTGCATCCACGTGATGGCCGAAGTCGATTCGATGGACGAGGTGGGCCGCGCGCTCGATCGCGTCGCCACGCACGGCGTGAAGATGTCCGCGACGCTCGGGCGCCATTGCAACGATCACATGACGTCGTTCTACATGAAGACGCCTGGCGGCTTCGATATCGAATACGGCTATGGCGGCCTGCAGGTCGACTGGTCGCAACACAACGTCTACGAAGCGACGCGCGTGAGCCTGTGGGGCCACGACTTCAGCATCGGCTTTCGCGACAACGCGTGACAACGTGTGAGGAAACATGAAAACGCTCGATAAACGGCTCGATGCGCGCGAAGCGATCGCGCAGCTCGAAGACGGCATGACGATCGGCATCGGCGGCTGGGGTCCGCGCAGGAAGCCCATGGCGCTGGTGCGCGAGATCGCGCGCTCGTCGTTGCGCGATCTCACGGTGGTGGCCTACGGCGGTCCCGATGTGGGCCTGCTGTGCGCAGCGGGCAAGGTGAAGAAGGTGGTGTTCGGCTTCGTCTCGCTCGATGTGATTCCGCTCGAACCGCACTTCCGGCGCGCCCGCGAAAGCGGTGCGATCGAGGTGTGGGAACTCGATGAAGGCCTCTTGCAACTCGGCCTGCGCGCAGCGGCGGCACGCCTGCCGTTCCTGCCGACGCGCGTCGGCCTCGGCACCGATCTGCTGCGCCACGCGCCGCATCTGCGCACGGTCCGCTCGCCGTATGCGGGCGTGGACGGCACACCAGGCGAAACGCTGCTCGCGATGCCCGCCATCGAACTCGATGCCGCGCTCCTGCACGTGAACGCCGCCGATCGCATGGGCAACACGCGCATCGACGGACCCGATCCGTTCTTCGACGCATGGTTCGCGCGCGCCGCCAAACGCACCTTCGTGAGCTGCGAAACGCTCGCCGATACGCTCGCGGACACCGACCTCGAAGCCGCGCGCCGCAGCCCTTTCGAACGCTCGCTGGTGAGCGGCGTCGTGCACGCAACCGCGGGCGCGCATCCGACTTCGTGCGCACCGAACTACGGCTGGGACCTCGCGCACCTGAAGGCGTATTGCGCGAGCGCAGCCGATGCGTCGCAGACGGCTGCGTATCTGCGCGACGTGGTCGGCCCCAACGAATACGACTACCTGCAACGCGCGGGCGGTCCGTCCCACGTAGCGGCGCTGCCGCTGCCGATCCTGTGAAGGAGCTCGATGTGAGCCACACTCCCGACCCCACACTCGCCGAGTTGATGATCGCCGCTGCCGCACGCCTGTGGCGCGACGACGGCGAAGTGCTCGCCACCGGCATCGGCACCGGCCCGCGTCTCGCGGCCTCGCTCGCGCGTCATCTGCACAACCCCGGCCTCATGCTCACCGACGGTGAAGCGTATCTCGTCGAAGAGCCCGTGCCGCTCGGCGCACGCGAAGCGGGTTATCGCGTCGCCGCGAGCGGCTGGATGACCTACGAGCGCGTGTTCGATTGCGTGTGGCATGGACGCCGTCATGCGCTCGTAATGCCGACGCAGATCGACCGCTTCGGTCAGGCCAACATCTCGTGCCTCGGCGACGACTACGCGAAGCCGAAGACCCAACTGCTCGGCGCGCGCGGCTTTCCCGGCAACAGCATCAACCACGCGAATTCGTTCTTCGTCGCGGGCCACAGCAAGCGCACGTTCGTCGCGGGCGAAGTCGACATGGTGTGCAGCGTCGGCTACAACCCGGCGCGCGAAATCGACGGCATGCGTGCGTTCACCGACTTGCGCGCGATCGTCACCGATCTGTGCGTGATGGACTTCGGTGGCTCGCAGCATGCCGTGCGCGTGTGCTCGCTGCATCCAGGCGTGAGCTTCGACGAAGTGCAGGACGCGACCGGTTTCGCGTTGTGCGCGCATCCCGAGCTGACCACCACGCCGTTGCCGCAAGCCGAGGAACTGCGCCTCATCCGCGCGCTCGATCCGCACAACCTGCGCGCGGCGATCCTGCGTGACAACCCTGCGCCGCGCGCAGCGGCCACGCGATAAAGGACGACACGCCATGCAAGCGACTTCAGCGACACCGGATGTGGTCGGCTACACCGTAGCCGAAGGCATCGCGACGATCACGATGAATCGTCCCGAGTATCACAACGCGCAGAACTCGAAGATGACGTATGCGCTCGACGAAGCGTTCGCGCGCGCCGCCCACGACGACGCGGTGAAAGTCATCGTGCTCGCGGGCGCGGGGCGGCACTTCTCGGCGGGCCACGACATCGGCACGCCGGGGCGCGACATCCACGAGTCGTTCGAGCGCCAGTCGCTCTGGTACGACCACGTGGACAAACCGGGCGGCGAGTTTCTCTATGCCCGCGAGCAGGAGGTCTATCTGGGCATGTGCCGCCGCTGGCGCGATCTGCCCAAGCCGACCATCGCGATGGTGCAGGGCGCGTGCGTGGCGGGCGGTTTGATGCTCGCGTGGGTGTGCGACCTGATCGTCGCCTCCGACGATGCGTTCTTCGCCGACCCCGTCGTGCGCATGGGCATTCCCGGCGTCGAGTACTTCGCGCATGCGTATGAACTCAATCCGCGCATCGCGAAGGAGTTTCTGTTTCTCGGCGAACGCATGAGCGCGGAGCGCGCGTACCAGATGGGCATGGTCAACCGCATCGTCGCGCGCGATGCGCTGCACGACACGACCTACGCAATGGCCGCGAAAGTGGCCGCGATGCCGCGTCTCGGACTCGCGCTGACCAAGCAGGCGCTCAATCATGTCGAGGAACTGCAAGGCAAGCGCGCCGCGATGGATGCCGCGTTCGCCTGGCATCACTTCGCTCACGCGCATAACGAACTCGTGAGCGGCGATCGTCTCGGCGGTTACGACGCGCGCAAGATGGCCGCGTCCCAGCGCGATGCCGCGACGGCCGGAGGCGACGCATGAACGCGCCGGTCCTGCGCACGCCGCTCACCGACTTGCTGGGCTGCCGCTATCCGGTGATCCAGACCGCGATGGGCTGGGTCGCCGATGCGCGGCTCGTCGCGGCGACTTGCAACGCGGGCGGCTTCGGCTTTCTCGCGGGCGCGACGCTCGACGCCGGGCAGGTAGAGGCCGAGATCGTGCGCGTGAAGTCGCTGACCGATCGCCCGTTCGGCATCAACTTCCACATGTTCCAGCCGAATGCGGCGCAGGTCGTCGATCTCGCGATCGAGCACCAGCTGCGCGCCGTGAGCTACGGGCGCGGTCCCGATGCCGCGACGATCCGGCGCCTGAAGGACGCAGGCGTGCTCTGCATCCCGACCGTCGGTGCACCGAAGCACGCGGCGAAAGCCGTCGAACTCGGCGCCGATGCGGTCACGGTGCAGGGCGCCGAAGGCGGCGGCCACACGGGCTCGATGCCGACCACGCTGTTGTTGCCGCGCGTGCTCGATGCGCTCAACGTTCCCGTGATCGCGGCGGGCGGCTTCTTCGACGGGCGCGGCCTCGCGGCGGCGCTCGGCTATGGCGCGGCCGGCATCGCGATGGGCACGCGCTTTCTGATGACCGAAGAGTCGCCGGTGCCGCGCGCAACGCTCGCGCGCTATGTCGCCGTCAACGATCCCGCGTGCATTCGCGTGTCGGCGGCGCTCGACGGCCTGCCGCAACGCATGATCGACAACCCATATCTGCTCAAGCTCGAACGGCTCGGCCCCGCGCGCCGCACGTTGTTTGCCTTGCGCACGGCGCAAGCGTGGCGGCGCGCGAACGGCCTTTCGATCGCCACGATGCTCGCGCTCGGCATCAAGGCGCTGCGCGAACACGACTACACCGCGAGCCAGACGCTGATGGCCGCCAACGCGCCGTATCTGATCCAGCGCGCCATCGTCGATGGCGTGCCGGACGAAGGCGTGCTGCCCGGCGGCCAGGTCGCCGCCGTGATCGGCGCGATCGAGCCTTGCGAAGCCGTGATCGCGCGCATCGTGCACGAAGCGCTGCAGCGTCTCGATGCGCTCGACGCGATGCGCCGCGACAGCGTCGCCACGCCGCTGCACGCGTAAGCGCCTTCCATAACGCATTCAATTGACCCGGACGGGGACCATGACCGAACCACTGAACAGCAAGCGCCCGCCGTCTTTCACGATCACGTGCGCCGATGGCGTCGCCGAACTCGTGATCGACCGGCCGCCCGTCAATGCACTCGACTCGCACGACTGGCATCAGCTCGCGGCCACGCTCGACACCCTAGGCCGCGACGACAACGTCAACGTGATCGTGCTGCGCGGCGCGGGCCGCGGCTTCTGCGCGGGCGTCGACATCAAGGAACTGGCCACGCATCCCGAGCGCATCGTGACCGTCAACGCGGGCAACTACGAGACCTTTCGCGCGGTCCATCGCAACCCGAAGCCGGTGATCGCGGCCGTGCATGGTTTCGTGCTCGGCGGCGGCATCGGCATCTGCGGTGCGGCCGATATCGTGATCGCCTCGACCTGCGCGCGCTTCGGCGTGCCCGAGATCGATCGCGGCGCGATGGGCGGCGGCGCGCATTTGCAGCGCATGTTCAGCGTGCAGAAGGTGCGCGCGATGTACTTCACCGGCGATATGGTCGGCGCCGACGAAGCGCTGCGCCTCGGCGCGCTCGAACGTGTCGTGCCGCGCGAGGCGCTGCGCGACGAGGCGTTCGAACTCGCGCGCCGCATCGCGGCGAAGAGCCCGGCGATGCTCAAGCTCGCGAAAGAAGCGCTGAATGGCGTCGAGGACGGCGATCTCGAAGACAAGTATCGCTGGGAGCAGGGCTTCACGCTGCAGGCCTATATGAGTCTCGACTCGAGCGAGGCGCGCAGCGCGTTCGTCGAAAAGCGCGAAGCGCAATTCGGTGCATCCGTCGCCAGCGAGGGCCGCGCATGAAGCTCGAATACACCGCAAAACAGCGCGCATTTCGCGAGGAGATCCGCGCGTGGCTCGCCGCTCACGTGCCGCGCGAGCCGCTGCCGAGCTTCGATACCGAAGCGGGTTTCGCGGCGCATCGCGAGTGGGAGCGCACGCTGCACTCGGGACGCTGGAGCATGGTCACGTGGCCGCGCGAGCTGGGCGGGCGTGGCTGCGATCTGATCGAGTGGCTGATCTTCGAGGAAGAGTACTGGCGCGCCGATGCCCCCATGCGCGTGAACCAGAACGGCATCTTCCTGCTCGGCCCGACGCTGATGGACTTCGGCACCGACGAGCAGAAAGCGCGCTTCCTGCCCGCGATGGCGGCCGGGGAACACGTGTGGGCGCAAGGCTGGTCGGAGCCGAATGCGGGCTCGGACATGGCGGCGATCCGTTCAAGCGCGCATCGCGAGGGCGACCACTACGTGCTCAACGGCCAGAAGATCTGGTCGACGCGCGCGGTGTGGGCCGACTGGTTGTTCGGCCTCTTTCGCAGCGATCCGCAGTCGGTGCGCCATCACGGGCTCACGTTCCTGATGGTGCCGCTCAAGGCGCCCGGTGTGACCGTGCGGCCGATCCGCCAGTTGAACGGCCAGACCGGCTTCGCCGAGATTTTCTTCGACGACGTGCGTGTGCCGGTGACCGACCGCATCGCGGGCGAGGGCATGGGCTGGCATGTCGCGATGGCGACGGCGGGCTTCGAGCGTGGCCTGATGCTGCGCTCGCCGGCGCGCTTCCAGCGCACCGCCGAAGCATTGCGCAGCCTCTATCTCACGCACGGCGCGAACCCGGCGCTGCGCGAGCGCGTCGCGACCGCGTGGATGGACGCGCAGGCCTATGCGCTGTCCACCTACGCGACCGCGAGCCGGCTCGAAAAGGGCGGCCATATCGGCGCGGAGTCGAGCACCAACAAGGTGTTCTGGTCCGAACTCGATCTGCACATGCATCGCACGGCGCTCGACATCCTCGGCGCGCACGCTGAAATCGTGCCGCACAACGCGGCCGAGCACGCCACGCTCGGCAACTGGCTCGATGGCTTTCTGTTCGCGCAGGCCGGTCCGATCTACGCTGGCACCAACGAGATCCAGCGCAACATCGTCGCCGAGCGGATGCTGGGCATGCCGCGCTCGTGAGCGGCCACGGCAACCTTACGCCACGGAACACACATGGACTTTTCCTTCAATGAAGATCAGCAAGCGCTGGCCGATACCGCGCGGCGCTTCCTGATGACCGAACTCACGCCGGAGTTGATCCGCGAGCAGTGGGATACCCCGCGTGGCCGCTCCGATGCACTGTGGGCGCAATGCGCGCAGCAAGGTCTCACTGCTGTGACGGTGCCTGAATCGTGCGGCGGCATGGGCCTCTCGACGATCGAATGGGCGTTGCTCGCACAGACGTGGGGCTACTTTGGCGGCGCGGAACCGCTCATGGATACGGCGCTCGTCAGCGTGGCCGTTCTCACGCAACTGCCGCCGAGCGAGTGGCGCGATGCGTTGCTGGCCGACATCGCCGAGGGCCGCGCGCGCGTGGCGCTCGCGCATCCGCTCAATCCGTATGTGAACGACGCGCACGTCGCCGACGTCATGCTGTGCGTACGCGATGGCGAGTTGCATCGCGTGCTGCCGCAGGATGGCGAGCGTGTCGCTGTGCAAAGCGTCGATCCTTCGCGAAGGCTTTTTCGCCTCGACTGGCAAGCGAGCGCGGCGACGCGCCTGTGCGATGCGGCCGAAGCCGCGCCGCTCATCGCTTCGATGCTCGATCACAGCGCGTTCGCCGTCGCCGCGCAATTGCTCGGGCTCACGCAACGGGTACTTGATATCGCAATCGATTACAGCGCGCAGCGCAAGCAGTTCGGCAAGCCGATCGGCTCGTATCAGGCGCTCAAGCACCTGCTCGCCGATGTCGCGATCCGCTACGAATTCGCGCGCCCCGTCGTGCAGCGCGCGGCCGCCGCACTCGCACAGGGCGATCCGCACAGCGCGCTCTACGTCTCGCACGCGAAGCTCGCCGCAACCGCCGCTGCGCAACTCGCCGCGCGCAACACCATCCAGGTGCACGGCGCGATGGGCTACACGTGGGAACTCGATCTGCAGATCTTCGTGAAGCGCATCTGGGCACTGGCGGGCGCATGGGGCGACACCTCGTTCCATCAGGCGCGCGTGAACAGCGCGCTGTTCGATGCGTGCGTGCCGGTCGGCCCCGCTCACACTTTCGATCTGGAGTTGCAATGAAACAGGCCTATATCGTCGATGCGCTGCGCACGCCCACGGGCCGTCGCAAGGGCGCACTCGCGCAGGTTCACGCGGCCGATCTCGGCGGTTTCGTGCTGAAGGAACTGGTCGCGCGCAACGGCATTCCCGCCGATGAATACGACGATGTCGTGTTCGGCTGCGTCGATACGATCGGACCGCTCGCGGGCAATATCGCGCGCACCAGCTGGCTCGCGGCCGGGCTGCCGCTCACAGTGCCGGGCGTCACGGTGGATCGCCAGTGCGGCTCGTCGCAGCAGGCCGTGCACTTCGCGGCGCAGGCCGTGATGAGCGGCACGCAGGACATCGTGATCGCAGGCGGCGTGCAGACCATGACGCAGATTCCGATCTCGTCGGCGATGACGGCTGCCGTGCCGCTCGGCTTCACCGATCCGTTCTCGGGCAGCGAAGGTTGGCGCGCGCGCTTCGGCGATGCCCCGGTTTCGCAGTTTCATGCAGCGCAGCGCATCGCCGATCACTGGAAGCTGTCACGCGACGCGATGGAGCGCTATGCGTTCGAGAGCCATCGACGCGCACTCGCCGCGCACGACGAAGGCCGCTTCGCGCGCGAGATCGTGCCGTGCTTCGGCCTCGCCCACGACGAGACGCCGCGCCGCGATACCACGCTCGCGAAGATGGCCACGCTCGAACCGCTGCTGCCCGACGGCGCGCTCACGGCTGCTGTGTCGAGTCAGACCTGCGATGCCGCGGCGGCGCTGCTGATCGCGTCGGAGGACGCTGTGCGCCGTCACGGTTTGAAGCCGCGTGCACGCATCCACCATCTGAGCGTGCTCGGCGACGATCCGCTGTGGATGCTCACCGCACCCATCCCGGCCACGCGCCACGCATTGAAGAAAGCAGGACTGAAACTCGACGACATCGACGTCGTCGAGATCAACGAGGCGTTCGCCTCGGTGGCGCTCGCGTGGCTCGCCGAGACGGGCTACGCGCACGAACGCACCAATCCGAACGGCGGCGCGATTGCGCTCGGCCATCCGCTCGGCGCGACCGGCGCGCGGCTCTTGACCACGCTGCTGCACGAACTGGAGCGCACGGGCGGCCGCTATGGCCTGCAGACGATGTGCGAAGGCGGCGGGCTCGCCAACGTCACGATCATTGAGCGCCTGTGAGCGCGTCGTATCAACGGGATTCAACGAGGTCAGGCATGGGAATTTGTGAAGGACGCACCGTCATCGTCACGGGCGCGGGCGCAGGACTCGGTCGCGCTTATGCGCTCGCGCTGGCAGCCGAAGGCGCGAATGTCGTGGTCAACGACATTCGCGTGGAGGCGGCGCAGGCCGTGTGCGACGAGATCGCTGGGCACGGCGGCCGCGCGCTCGCCAATGCTGACGACATCACCACGCTCGCGAGCGCCGAGCGCATCGTCGGCGCGGCGCGCGAAACGTTCGGCGCGGTGCACGCGCTGGTGAACAACGCAGGCATCTGCCGCGACCGCATGTTCACGAGCATGACCGAGAGCGACTGGGACGACGTGATGCGCGTGCATCTGCGCGGCCATTACTGCCTCGCGCATCTGCTCGCGCGTGCGTGGCGCGACGCGGCGAAGGCGGGCGAGACCGTCGATGCCCGCATCATCAACACGAGTTCGGGCGCGGGGCTGCAGGGCTCGATCGGTCAGTCGAACTATGGCGCGGCCAAGGCCGGCATCGCGGCGCTCACGCTGATGCAGGCAGCCGAGTTGCAGCGCTACGGGGTGCGCGTGAATGCGCTGGCACCGTCGGCGCGCACGTCGATGACCGAGACCGTATTCGCCGATGTGATGAAGAAGCCCGAGAACGGCTTCGACTACTTCGATCCGGCCAACGTCGCGCCGCTCGTCGTGTGGCTTGCGAGCGCGCGCTCGGCGCACGTGACGGGCCAGGTGTTCGAGGTCGCGGGCGGCTCGATCGCGGTGGCCGAAGGGTGGCGCACGGGGCCGTCGATCGAAAACGGCGCGCGCTGGGAACCGGCGGCAGTGGGCGCCGCGATCGAACAAGTGCTGGCGCAAACGAGGCCCGCGCAGAAAGTCTACGGAAGCTGAGCGATGGATCTCGCGCTTTCCGACGAACAACGCATGATCCGCGACGCGGCGGCCGAGGTGCTGGCCGCACGCAGCGCCTCGGCACAGGTGCGCGCGGCGATCGACGCGGGCGGCAGCGACGACGCGCTGTGGCACACGCTCGCGCGCGAACTCGGCTGGTGCGCGCTGGCGGTGCCCGAGCAAGCGGGCGGCATCGGTCTCGGCGCAACCGAGGTCGTATTGTTGATGGAGCAGATGGGACGGCGTCTCGCGTGCGTGCCGTACTTCGCGACTGCATGCCTTGCTGCCCCCGCGCTTTCGCAGTGCCTCGATGACAATGAAGTCGCGCTTGGGTGGCTCGAACGCATCGCAGCGGGAGAAGTGCGGGCGACGCTCGCGCTCGATACGCCGCTCGATCCGTCTGCCACGTCGTTGCGCGCGCAACGGCTGGCGGATGGCGACTATCGTCTGGACGGCACGCTCGATGCCGTGATCGACGGCGCCAGTGCGGATCTGCTGATGGTCGCGGCGCGCATCGAGGAAGACATCGCGCTGTTTGCCATCGAGGCGACGACGCTGACAACCGAACGCACACCGCTCGCGACACTCGACGCAACGCGTCCGCTCGCGCGCATCGTGCTCGATGGCGTAACCGTGCGGCGCCAAGCATGCCTCGCAACCGGAGCACGCGCCCATCACGCGCTCGCCCACGCCGCGTGGTTCGCGACGCTCGCGCTCGCCGCCGAGCAACTCGGTGCCGCGCAACAGTGCCTCGACCTGACGCTCGATTACACGGCGGGTCGCGTTCAATTCGGCCGCACGATCGCCTCGTTCCAGGCCGTCAAGCATCGCTGTGCGCAGATGCTGGTGGAGATCGAAGCTACCCGTTCGGCCGTGCTCGGCGCGGCGCGTGCATGGGACGAAACGCAGTCAGACGACTCACGCGCCGACATTGCCGTCGCGAAGGCCACCGCCAACGACGCGCTGCGTTTCTGCGCGCAGGAGGCGATCCAGTTGCACGGCGGCGTCGGCTTCACATGGGAATACGACCCGCAGCTCTACTTCAAGCGCGCCCAGGCCGCGTATGCCTCGTTCGGTACGACGCCCGCGCTCTACGCGTGGCTCGCAGCACGCGTGATCGGCCGCAACGCCGAACCGGTCCTCGAAGGAACCCCGTCATGAGCGACACCACTCACGCACAACGCTTTCGCGCCGAAGTGGCCGCATGGTTGGACACGCATCTGTCCGGCGACTTCGCGTGTCTGCGCTTTCGCGGCGGCCCCGGCGACGAAGAGGCCTATCCGCAGTTGCGCAAGGACTGGGAACGCGAACTCGCGAAGGGCGGCTGGACCGGTCTCGGTTGGCCGGTGGAAGCGGGCGGGCGCGGCCTGTCGATTGCCGATCAGGTGATCTTTCACGAAGAATATGCCCGTGCGGGCGGCCCCGGCCGCATGGGCCACATCGGCGAAGGGCTGCTCGGCCCAACGCTGATCGCGTGCGGCACGGCCGATCAGCGCGCGCGCTTTTTGCCCGGCGTGCTCGCGGGCACGCAGTTCTGGTGCCAGGGCTATTCGGAACCGGGCGCCGGCTCGGACCTCGCGAACGTGCGCACGCGCGCCGAGCGTGAGGACGATGGCTCGTGGCGCGTCTACGGCCAGAAAGTATGGACCTCGCTCGCGCACGATTCCGACTGGATCTTCGTGCTCGCACGCACCGATCCCGACTCGCGCGGCAACAAGGGCCTGTCGTTCCTGCTGATGCCGCTCGAACAAGCGGGCGTCGAGATCCGGCCGATCCGCCAGCTCAACGGCGGCGCCGAATTCAACGAAGTGTTCTTCGACGGCGCGCGCGTGGCGGCGGCCGATCTGGTCGGCGCACCTGGCGACGGCTGGCGCATCGCGATGACGCTGCTAGGCTTCGAGCGCGGTCTCTCGACGCTCGGCCAGCAGATGCAGTTCATCCGCGAACTCGACTGGGTGATCGATGCCGCGCACGAAGCGGGCGTCGCCGACGATCCCGCGATCCGCCAGCGCATCGCACGCGCGTGGGCGGGGCTGCGCGTGATGCGCCACAACGCGCTGCGCATGCTCGCCAACCTCGACGGCGCGGGCCGCGAGGCGCTCATCTACAAGTACTACTGGTCCAACTGGCACCGCGAACTGGGCCAGCTCGCGATGGACGTGCTCGGAGCGCGCGCGAACCTGCTCGACGCCGACGATGCGAAACGCACGCGGCTGCAAGGGGTTTTCCTGTTCTCGCGCGCCGACACGATCTACGCGGGCACCAACGAAATCCAGCTCAACCTCATGGCCGAGCGCGGGCTCGGCATGCCGAAAGAACCGCGAGGAACCGCATGAACGCTCCCCACACGAACGTGGCCGCACCGGCCTATGTAGCCGGTCATCAACTGCTGGCCGGCAAGGCCGTGCTCATCACCGCCGCAGCGGGCGCCGGGATCGGCTTCGCCGCCGCGAAGCGCTGCGCCGAGGAAGGCGCTCGTGCGCTGTTTCTCTCCGACATTCACGAAAAACGCCTTGCGCAAGCCGTCGAAACGGTGCGCGCCGAAACCGGGCTCGACGCCGTGTATGGACGGCTGTGCGACGTCTCGGTCGAAGCGGATGTGCGCGCGCTGGCCGAGGAAGCCGAGACGCGCACGGGCGGCGTCGACGTGCTGATCAACAACGCGGGACTCGGCGGTTCGTGCCGCATCGTCGATATGGACGATGCGCAATGGTCGCGCGTGATCGACATTAGCCTTACCGGCACGTTCCGCATGACGCGCGCGATGCTCCCGCACATGCAGGCGCGCGGGCGCGGCGCGATCGTCAACAACGCATCGGTGCTCGGGTGGCGCGCGCAAGCCGAGCAGGCGCACTACGCGGCGGCCAAGGCCGGCGTGATGGCGCTCACGCGCTGCGCCGCGATCGAGGCCGCGCCGTACGGCGTGCGCATCAACGCAGTCGCGCCGAGCATCGCGCTGCACGATTTTCTGAAGAAGTCGGCTTCGGCCGGCTTGCTTGAACAACTGGCGTCGCGCGAAGCGTTCGGTCGCGCTGCTGAAGTCTGGGAGGTGGCGAACGTGATGGTGTTTCTCGCAAGCGACTACGCGTCGTACATGACCGGCGAAGTGCTGCCCGTGAGCAGCCAGCAAGCATGATGGACGCCGCCACGCTCCGCGTCCCGACGCCCGCGCGTGTGTTCGCGCGGCCCGAGGCGCTCATCGAGGCCGTCGGCGAGACGCTCGGCGCGAGCGACTGGCTCGTGGTGGACCAGGCGCGCATCGACCGTTTCGCCGATGCGACGCTCGATCATCAATGGGTCCACGTCGATCCCGCTCGCGCGAAGGACGGCCCGTTCGGCGACTGCATCGCCCACGGTTTTCTCACGCTCTCGCTCGTGAATTTCTTCCTGCCGCAAATCGTGCGCATCGATGGCGCGCGCCTCGGCGTCAACTATGGCTGCGACCGCGTGCGTTTTCCGGCGCCGGTGCGCGTCGGCGCGCGCGTGCGTGGCATCGGCGAGCTGATTCGCGCCGAGCTGCTCGAAGGCGGCGTGCAGGCGTGGATTCGCGTGAGCGTGGAGATCGAGGGCGAGGCCAAGCCTGGCTGCGTGGTCGACACGATCAGCCGCTATTACCTGTAACCGCTTATCTGCAAGAGGACTTTTCAATGACTGAAGCGGTGATTGTCTGCGGAGCGCGCACGCCGATCGGCAAGGCGTTTCGTGGTTTGTTCAACGATACCGAGGCGCCCGCGCTGGGCGGCCACGTGGTGCGCGCGGCCGTCGAGCGCGCGGGGCTCGATCCCGCCACCATCGACGACGTGCTGATGGGCTGCGCCGCGCAGCAAGGCACGCAGGGCTACAACATCGGCCGGCTCTCGGCGATTGCAGCGGGCCTGCCGGCGAGCGTGCCGGGCATGGCGCTCGACCGCATGTGCTCGTCGGGGCTGATGTCGATCGCACTGGCCTCGCATAGCGTGATGACGGGCGATGCGCAGATCGTCGTGGCGGGCGGCGTCGAGTCGATCTCGCTCACGCAGAACCGTCATAAGAACAGCTATCGCGCGCGGTCACAGGCCGTGCTCGCACAGCAGAGCGCCGCGTACATGGCGATGATCGAGACCGCCGAGATCGTTTCGCGCCGCTATAACGTGAGCCGCGCCGCGCAGGACGAGTATGCGTTGCTGAGCCAGCAACGCACGGCGGCCGCGCAGGCGGCGGGCCGCTTCGACGACGAGATCGTGCCGCTCGACGTGCGCCGTGCGCTGTTCGACAAGGAAGGCAATCAGACCGGCCACGAAGACCTGCGGGCCGTCCGCGACGAATGCAGCCGCGCCGATACGAGCGCCGCGAGCCTCGCGTCGCTCAAGCCGGTATGGAAAGACGGCGAGGTGATCGCGCAAGGCGAATTCATCACGGCCGGCAACGCATCGCAGTTGTCGGACGGCGCGGCGGCCGTGGTCGTGATGGAGGCGCAGGCCGCGAAGGCGCACGGTCTCGCGCCGCTCGGCATTTTTCGCGGGCTCGCCGTCGCGGGATGCGAGGCCGACGAAATGGGCATCGGCCCCGTGTTCGCCGTGCCCAAACTGCTCGCGCGCCATCGGCTCACAGTGAGCGACATCGGCCTGTGGGAACTCAACGAAGCATTCGCGTGCCAGGTGATCTGGTGCCGCGAGCAACTGGGCATACCGCTCGACCGGTTGAATGTGAACGGCGGCGCGATCGCGCTCGGCCATCCGTTCGGCATGTCGGGCACGCGCATGACGCTGCACGCGCTCATCGAAGCACGGCGGCGCGGCGCACGCTACGCGGTCGTGACGATGTGCATCGGCGGTGGCATGGGCGCAGCCGCGCTCTTCGAAATACCTCAATAGCCCCACTAGCGGCACCAGACCGCTTACTGGAGGAGACAAACGATGAAAACGACGCTTGCCGGACTCGCGATGTCCGCAGCGGTGTTCGGCGCGGCGCTGTTCGCGTTCTCGCCGCGCCCCTTGCCCGCGTTCCCCGCCAGCACGATCAGTGCGAACCGGCTGCAGATCAACGGCCTCGCGCACGCGGGCTCGCGTGTGGTTGCGGTCGGCGAGCGCGGCGTGATTCTCCTGTCCGACGACGCGGGCGCCTCGTGGCGCCGCGCCGCCGTCACACCCGACGAGGCCTCGACGCTCACGCAAGTGTTCTTCGTGTCGCCCGCTATCGGCATTGCCGTGGGACACGACGGCTGGATCGTGCGCACGACCGATGGCGGCGAGCACTGGAACGAAGTGCGCTTCGAGCGCAAGCATTCGGACCCGCTGCTGTCGGTGTGGGGACGCGCGAACGGTCCGCTGTTCGTGACGGGCAGCTTCGGGCAGCTCTACGTATCGCACGATGCGGGCGCGAGCTGGACCCAGCAGAAGACCCCCGCCGACGACCGCCATCTGAACGCCATCGCGGGCGATGCCCACGGCCATCTCGTGATCGCGGGCGAGACCGGCACGCTGCTCGTTTCCGACGACGATGGCGCGACCTGGAACAAACGCAGCGCGCCCTACGAGGGATCGCTGTTCGGCGTCTTGCCGCTCGCCGATGGCCACTGGCTCGCGTATGGCATGCGCGGCAACGTGCTGCAAAGCGCCGACGATGGCCAGACGTGGACGCATGTGAACAGCGGCGTCGGCACCTCGTACTTCGGCGCGACGCAACTGGCGGGCGGCGAGATCGTGCTGGTCGGCCAGGGCGGCGCCATCGTCACGTCCGCCGACGACGGCACGCACTTCGCGGTGCGCAAGGTCGGCGGCGTGCAGAGCATTGCGAGCGTGATCGATCTTGGCCACGGTCGTTTGCTCACCGGCGGCGAAGCCGGCATCACGCCGTGGGCCGCAATCGTTGCGAACGCACCGTCCTGAGCGCGCGTCCTTATTCCCCGCTCCATCGCGCGCCTTGCCGCGCGCCCAACGTGTCAGCTGTGAGACGCCCATGAACGCTGCTTCCCGTCCTTCCTTGCCCGCGCGCTTCGTCGAGCGCTGCGCCGATGCCATCATGTGCTACCGCGTCGTGCTGCTCGCGCTGTGCGTCGCGGCCACGCTCGCACTCGGCCTGTCCGCGACGCGCCTCGAGCTCGATCCGGGCTTCAACAAGATGATCCCGATGGAACACCCGTACATGCAGGTGTTCAATCGCTACGCGAGCGCCTTCCCCGGCGCCAATACGATGCTCGTGAGCCTGCGCTGGAAGGGTGACGGCGACATCTACAACCCGCAGTTCATGGAGGACCTGCGCCGCGCGACCGACGATGTGTTCTTCATCCCCTGCGTGAACCGTGCGCGCGTGTTCTCGCTGTTCACGCCGAACGTGCGTTACACCGAGGTCACCGAGGCGGGCTTTCGCGGCGACGTCGTGGTGCCCGGCCAGTTCAGCAGCAGCAATGCCGACGATCTCGCCAAGGTGCGCCGCAACGTGGCGCGCTCGGGGCAGATCGGCCGGCTCGTCAGCAACGACCTGAAATCGGCGCTGATCCGCGCGGAATTGCGCGAGACCGATCCGGTCACGGGCAAGCGGCTCGACTACAGCGCGGTCGCCAAACAACTCGATGCGATTCGCGCGCGCTACAGCAACGCCCAGGTCGACGTGGACATCATCGGCTTTGCCAAGCTCGTCGGCGATGTCGAAGCGGGCATCGCGGGCGTGATGGCGTTCTTCGCGCTCGCGTTCGCCATCACGGCGGCGCTGCTGCTTGCGTACACGCGCTCGCTGCGCACCACGCTGCTCGCGCTGTGCGTGGCGTTGCTGCCCGTCGTATGGCTGCTCGGCGCGCTGCCCGTGCTCGGGCTCGGCATCGATCCGATGTCGATCCTCGTGCCGTTCCTGATTTTTTCGATCGGCGTCTCGCATGCCGTGCAGATGACCAACGCGTGGAAGCAGGCGCTCGCCACCGGCCTGAACTCGACCGACGCCGCGCGCGATGCGTTCCGCAAGCTGTTCGTGCCGGGCACCGTGGCGCTGCTCACGAATGCGCTCGGCTTCATGGTGATCATGCGCATCCGCATCGACATCGTGCGCGAACTCGGCATCACGGCGTGCCTCGGCGTGCTGCTGATGATCATTACCAACAAGGTGTTCCTGCCGATCCTGCTCTCCTGGACGAAGCTCGAACGCGGCGCGCTGGCACGCGCGGCGCGCGGCGCCCACGGCGATGGACGCAAGGGCTGGGCGCGCTTCGGCGTGTTCGCACGGCCGCTGCCCGCGCTCGGCGTGTTCGCGCTGGCGCTCGTGCTGCTCGCGGGCGGCGCGTATGGCTCGCGTGCGCTGCAGATCGGCGACATCGGCTCCGGTGCGCCCGAGTTGCGTGCCAACGCGCGCTACAACCTCGACAACGCCGCCATCACGAGCCAGTACAACATCGGCGTCGATGCGCTCTCGGTGATCGTCGAGACCACTGGCTTCGACGACGCGTGCCTACACTACCCGGTGATGAGCGCGATCGAGCGCTTCGAGATGCAGATGCGCGGCGTCGCGGGCGTGCAGTCGGTAGTGAGCGTGCCGTCGCTCGCGAAGGTATCCATTGCCGCGTTCAACGAGGGCAATCCACGCTGGGCCGCGCTGCCGCGCTCGACCGACGGCCTCACGCAAGGCGCGAGCGCGTTCGATCCCGACAACGGCATGAACACCGGCAACTGCCAGGCGATCCAGGTGCTGATCTACACGGAGAACCACGAGGGCCGCACGGTCGCGCACATCGTCGACGAGATCAAGCGCTTTTCCGCCGAGGACGAAACCCAGGGCGTCGCGTTCCGGCTCGCGGGCGGCAACGTCGGCGTGATGGCGGCCACCAACGAGGCCGTCGCCGATGCCGAGATCGCCATGCTGCTGTCGATCTTCAGCGCGATCACGCTGCTGTGCTTCGTGACGTTCCGCTCGTGGCGCGCGGTGCTGTGCATCATCGTGCCGCTCACGCTCGTGTCGATCCTGTGCAACGCGGTGATGGCGTGGCTCGGCATCGGCCTGAAAGTGGCGACGCTGCCGGTCATCACGCTCGGTGTCGGCGTGGGCGTCGATTACGGCATCTACCTGTACGAGCGCTTGCAGCACGAAGTGCGTGCGGGCGCGAGCCTGCCGGAAGCGTTCGCGCAGGCGATGCGCCAGCGCGGCACAGCAGCGCTCTTCACGGCGGTGACGATGTTCATCGGCGTGGGGACCTGGGCGTTCTCGGCCCTCAAGTTCCAGGTCGACATGGGCGTGCTGCTCGCCTTCATGTTCCTCGTGAACCTGTTCGGCGCGGTGTTCCTGCTGCCCGCGCTGGCCGCCTGGCTCGGCGTCGAAGCGGCCGAGCGGCGCACAGCGCAACGCGCCGCGCAGCAGCCGGCGGCGCGCTCGAACGCGGCGCACGTCGGCGAGCCCGGCTAGCGCCTGCGGGACGGACCCTAGTCCAACGGGACGATGAACGGCGGCGCGCCGCCCCCTAACGTGACATCTGACACCACGGCGGCGCAGGGCGCCGCCTTTTCATTGGAGGAGACCCATCATGTCCGCACGTCCGTACAAGATCGAAGCGCAGCCGCTCGTGCAGCGCTATGCCCGTGGCTGGCACTGCCTCGGCCTCGCGAGCGACTACAAGGACGGCAAGCCGCATACGCTCAACGTGTTCGGCCGCCGTCTCGCGGCGTTTGCCGATTCGCAGGGGCAAGTCAATATCGTCGATGGTTATTGCCCGCACATGGGCGCGGATCTGTCGACGGGACGTGTCGAGGGCGACACGCTCGTGTGCCCGTTCCATGGCTGGCAGTGGAATGGCGACGGCCAGTGCGAATCGATTCCCTATTGCAAGCGCGTGCCGCAGAAAGCGAAGATCGGCAGCTGGACGACGTGCGAGCAGAACAATCTGCTGTTCGTCTGGCACGATCCCGAAGGCAACCCGCCGCCTGCCGAAGTGGCGATTCCGCGCATCGACGCGTGCTACGACGACGAATGGTCGGACTGGGTCGTCGACAAGATGGTGATCGGCACGAATTGCCGCGAGCTGGTCGACAACATCTCCGACATGGCGCATTTCTCGACCGTGCACGGCGCGCCGGTGGACTATTTCGCCAACCTGTTCGAAGGCCACAAGGCGACCCAATTGCTGGTGGGCCGCAGCGCGCGCCTTGGCGACGATCAACTGATTGCGTTGTCCACGTATTTCGGACCCGCGTATCACATCACCGAAATGTCGGGCACGAGCGGCGGCCATCCGATTCATTCGATCCTGCTCAACTGCCACGTGCCGATCGACATGAACAGCTTCGAGCTGCGCTATGGCGTGCTCGTAAAGAAGGTGCCGGGGCTTTCGGAAGAGCAGAACATCGAGATCGCCCGTGCCTATGTGGCGCAGGCGCAGGCCGCGTTCTACGAGGACGTCGCGATCTGGGACAGCAAGACGCGCATCGACAACCCGCTACTGTGCGAAGGCGATGGTCCGCTGTATCAGATGCGCGACTGGTATGGCCAGTTCTACGTCGATGCCGCCGATGTGCGGCCGACGACTATCGCACGCCGTTCGTTCGAGATCCGCGTGCGTGAAGGCGGCGAGGTGCCCGCGTTGCATCATGTGTTCGAAGCGCAATGAGTTGAAGTGACGCGCGCCGCCTGCTGGCGGCGTGCGGCAGGACTGCATGCGAGCGCGCGGAAATACTGAAACTTGCCGATAAAAAATGGAAGCCGACAATCGCCAAATCCATACAATTGATTTCGATGACGGTTCGCGACGAGGACCAGTTGGCTAAATGCGTTTTAAATCGACAAGGAAGGTTCCCTCATATGGCAAATGTCAGCAACGCCAATGACGCCATTGGTGCGTATGGTGATCTGTACTCGAACATGAGCGCGGATGGCGCCGCCCCGCCTTACCTGCACGGAGTCAACATCTACGAGCTGTCAATGGCGGTCGCGAGCGAGCAGGCGCGTACCTCGAAGAACGGCGCCTACGCGCGCGTGCAGCAGCTCAAGGACAAGAACGCGGTCGTCGCGGAAGGCCAGGCCCTTACCTTGGTCGTAAAGAAGGCGCTGGCCGAGGCCGAAAAAAGTACGTCGTTCCCGCAGACGGCCTGGGTGGACGGCAAGGTCATCGAATACATGCGCAAGTACGGCATTACGCTAGGCGGCAACAAGATCGACAAGGCACTTGAGGGATGGGACCACAAAGCGGACGGTTCATATCATCTGACCAAGGATTTTTTTGTTGAAATGGAAGGCCAGTTCAACAACTACACGCAGAGCGTGAACGGCGACGTAAACATCGAGATCCAGTCGCTGAACATGCAGATCAACACGATGAACGCCGCCCTGCAACAGCTGACGACGGTCGCCGAAAAGCTGGGCAAGGCACTCGACAGCGCCAACGTTCGTTGAAGTAGCGGGCACATCCCGTTGATCGAATCGTCGCGTGCTCTACACCGGGTGGCGCAGAACGACGGCACCGTCGCGAACCCGGCATGCCGCGCCAAACCTCACCACGTATTCGAAGCGCAATGAATTGAAGTAATGCGTCGCGCATATCAGATCCCGCTGCCTGGAAAAAACTGAAAGTATTCTCCGGTTTTGGAAAGACATTAAAAACGCCGTGAATAAAATCGAGTGGTCGTTGGGTGCTCTCCATTCGATCGCGCGGCGCGAGGTCGTTGTCGGCTGTGTCTTCTGAAGGAGAGGAGGAACTTAAGAATATCGTTGGATTTCAAGAGGGCAGATCATGGTTAGTCCGGTTGGTAGTGCTCCCGTCAATTTTAATCCGCCGGGCGAAGTGGACGAGGTCCGAGCCCCTGCCTCTATGGCGCTAGGCGAGCTGTCTCTCGACGCAACCCATGCGGTGCATGGAAACCTGCGCGTCACGCGTGATGCGACTCTGGTCAGCGGCGCGTCGCCGACGATCAACTTTAGTTTTAAAGTCGATGGCGCTCCTGCGGTGAGTAAAGGTGTGACGATCACCGAAGTCGAAATCGACAGTTTTGGCGAAAAGGCCGAAACGCTGGGATACGAGGACATCAATTTCGGCCACTTGCGCGGCAAGGGCATCGGCCCTGTAGTGAACATGCTGTTTGCCAAAACGGCCCAAGAGTTGGGACTCGACTATTTCACGATCGGCCCTGTGACCCCGATTCCAACAGTCGACGAAAGTCCAATGGGACGCTTATGTCACGCAATGGGCATGGAATACTGGGGCAACGACGGCTTTAAATGTGAGCCGGGGAAAATGGTCGAGGGGGCTCGAAACGCCGCTCTAAACAACGGCTGGCAAATAACGAGCATGCTGTAGTTCGCGATCGCCAAATCGATGCAGACGCATGGTCTGCCAGGCTGAACGAGCGCCGACTATGCGGGAGACTCATGACGTGTTTCCCCTTCACTTAATGGCTCGTACAGGCCGCTATAAAGGAACCCCTGATATGTTGGTTACGAACGCTTCCTCATCGGTTACTACGGGTTCGATCTGGGACGAGATAGATGCCATCGACCACGAAGGCGCGGCAACAAAGGCGCTGGCTGAGCAAACCTTTGAGGCGACCCAGCCAGATGGAAAAACGCGTCTGACCATCACCCGGGATAACAGGCCGGCAAATTCGGACACGCTGAATTTCCGGATCTCGCTGCAGGGAGAACGAGCCGAAGGCTACAAATCCTTCGAGCAGTGGAACCTTCAGGGGCGGGGATCAGTACGGGAAGACACTGCCAAAACCATCGACGAAAGCGTAATCGTCTCCACGACGATTCGTACTGAAGACTTCGATCATGCAGACGGCAAGAGCAGCCTGATTTGCGCGGAGATCGAACTGGGCGACGAAATGAGGGGCAGCGGTGTCTCGGCAGCACTCCACTACGCCATTGCGCGATCGGCGCAGGATTTGAACATCGAGAACTACGTTTTGTCGCCGGTTGTATCCGATGGAGGGCACTCGCTGGCGCGTCGGCTGGAAATGGAGTCGGTCGCCAACGGCAGCGGATACGCCATCAGTATCGACAAGCTTCTCGATGTGGTGGACCGCCAATCGAATCACGCGGGGTGGAGCACGTCGCAATTGAACAACTTGACTCCCGTGCCTGAAATGCCAAAGAACCTGCAGGTGGCCCCACGTACCTGAAGGTCCATGCCGCGCGGCGCACGACAACACCGTCGCGAACCCGCCGTGCCCCGCCAAACGTCACGGCGCTCGGCGGGGCCAACCAACCCAACACCAATCAAACAGTAACACCGCGCTCGCGAGCCAGCGTAATCGCCGCGTCTTCGATCATGTCCTCCTGACCGCCGACCAGACGCTGGCGTCCCAACTCGACGAGAATGTCGCGTGCCGGCACACCATAGCGCGCCTGGGCACGCTTGGCGAACAACAAGAACGACGAGTACACACCGGCATAGCCGAGCGTGAGCGCATCGCGGTCGATGCGGATCGGCGCATCCATGATCGGCAGCACGAGATCTTCGGCGACATCGGCGATGCCGAACACATCGACGCCGGTCTCGATGCCCATGCGGCTGCACACGGCGATGAACACTTCCATCGGCGTGTTGCCCGCGCCCGCGCCGAGCCCGGCCGCAGCCGCATCGATACGACGTGCCCCAGCCGCAATCGCGGCGAGCGAGTTGGCGATCCCCATCGCGAGATTGTGGTGGCCGTGAAAGCCGAGTTCGGTCTCGGGCTTGAGCGCATCGCGCACGGGGACGAGCCGCGCCGTCACGTCCTCGGGCAGCATGTAGCCCGCCGAGTCGGTGATGTAAATGCAGTTCGCGCCATACGACTCCATCAGCTTCGCCTGCGTGACGAGCGCTTCGGGCGAATTCATGTGCGCCATCATCAGAAAGCCGACGGTATCCATGCCCAGCTCGCGCGCCCGGCCGATGTGCTGCTCGGAGACGTCGGCTTCGGTGCAGTGCGTGGCGACCCGGATCGTGTGCACGCCGAGTTCGTGTGCCATGCGCAGATGATCGATCGTGCCGATGCCCGGCAACAGCAGCGCCGAGACCTTCGCCTGCTTCACTTCGCCGATCACGGCACCCAGATAGGCTTCATCGGTGTGAGCGGGAAAGCCGTAGTTGACCGACGCGCCGCCGAGGCCATCGCCGTGCGTGACCTCGATGAGCGGCACGCCGGCCGCATCGAGACCGCGCGCGATCGAGCGCATCTGCTCGAGCGAAATCTGGTGGCGCTTCGGATGCATGCCGTCGCGCAGGGTCATGTCGTGCACGGTGATGCGCGTGAGCGCGAGTGACGAGGGTTGAGACATGGGGACTCCTTCAGGCAGCGCTTGCCGCGACGGCAAGCATCTGTTGGGCGAACAGCTCGCCGGTGCGCGCGGCGGCGGCGGTCATGATGTCGAGATTGCCGGCATAGCGGGGCAGATAATCGCCGAGACCTTCGACTTCCATGAACACCGAGACACGCTTGCCGTCGAACACCGGCCCGTTCTTCAGCGTGTAGCCGGGCACGTACTGGCGCACTTCGGCGACCATCGCTTCGACCGAAGCGGTAATCGCCGCGACATCGGGTTCGTCCTCGGTCAGGCAGTGGATCGTGTCGCGCATGATGAGCGGCGGCTCCGCTGGATTGATGACGATGATCGCCTTGCCGAGCGCCGCGCCGCCAACCTGTTCGATCGCGCGTGCCGTGGTGCGGGTGAACTCGTCGATGTTCTTGCGCGTGCCCGGTCCCACCGAACGCGACGACACCGTCGCGACGATCTCGCCATAGGCGACGCGCTGCACGCGCGCCACGGCATGCACGATCGGAATCGTCGCCTGGCCGCCGCACGTGACCATGTTCACGTTCATGGCGTCCTGGCCGAGGTGATCCTTGAGGTTCACGGGTGGCACGCAGAACGGGCCGATCGCGGCGGGCGTGAGGTCGATCACGCGCACGCCGCGAGCGGTCAGCTTGTCCGAGTGCTCGCGATGAACATAGGCGGAGGTGGCATCGAACGCGATGCGGATATCGTCGGCTTCGAGATGGGGCAGCAGGCCATCGATGCCGGCCGCGGTGGTTTTCAGGCCCAACGCCTCGGCACGGGCGAGGCCATCGGACGCTGCATCGACGCCGACCATCCAGACCGGCTCGAGCACATCGCTGCGGCGCAGCTTGTAAAGCAGATCGGTGCCGATGTTGCCGGGCCCGATCAACGCGCATTTAATCTTGCTCATCAACGCTTCCTTGAAAATGAACGGTGCTTCAGACGAACTGCACCGAGCAGCCGCCGATACCCTCGATATGCATCGCGAGCGCATCGCCGGCGGTGATGGGAATCAGCGCCGCGAGTGCGCCGGACAACACGACTTCGCCCGCGAGCAACGGCACGCCGAGCTCACCGAGCGTGTTGGCGAGCCACGCGACGGCATCGGCGGGGTGGCCGAGCGCGGCCGCGCCAATGCCTTCGCCCACGCGCTGCCCGTTCTTGTCGATCGTCATGCGGCAGGCCGCGAGATCGACCGACGACGGCGCGACGCGCGCTTCGCCGAGCACATAGACGCCGCTCGACGCGTTGTCGGCCACGGTGTCGCCGATGCGGATCGCCCAGTCGCGAATGCGCGAATCGACGATCTCGAAGCACGCGCCCACCGTGCCGGTCGCGGCGAGCACCGCTGCGCGATCGATGCCGGGGCCGCGCAGATCGTGCGCGAGATAGAACGCGATCTCGCCTTCGGCACGCGGCTGGATCAGGGTGTCGGCGGCAATGCGCGCGCCGCTGTCGTAGTGCATGCCCGAGAGCAGCACGCCGAAATCGGGCTGGCGCACGTCGAGCATGTCCTGCACAGCCTGGCTCGTCACGCCGATCTTCTTGCCGACGATCGCTTCGCCATCGGCGAGACGGCGCGCAACGAAGCGTTGCTGGACCCGATAGGCATCGGCGAGCGGCAGGTCGCCCGCACGTGCGGAAAAAGGCGTGACGGGGACGCGCTCGCGCCAGGCGGCGTACAGCTCGTCGCCGAGCGCGGCATGCTGGTAATCGGACAGGAGTGGCATGGCTGGGCTGCGATGAATAAGGTGAACGGGCCCGTGCGAAAACGCGCGGGCCCGGTGCTGCGCGTGCGGTATCAGATACCCGCGCCGCGGATCGCGTCAGGCGAGAAATACGACTCGTTGGACTGCGGGGTCGGCGTGAGCACCGGCATCGGTTCCTGGTTGGTCAAACGATCTGCGTAGTAAGCGCCCGAGATCAGGTCGTGATAGAACACCGAGGTCGAATAAAAGTTCTTCGAGTCGAACGAATAGAGCGTCGGTGCGAAGTTGGTGCGCCACAGCGTGCCGCGCGCGTCGTAGTTGTCGGCGGCGACGGCATTCCACGTGTCCTCGTCGAGATAGATCACGCGCTTCGCGTACTGATGACGAAAGCCGGGCTTGAGCGTCGCTTCGAGCACCCACACGCGATGCAACTCGAAGCGCATGTACTGCATGTTTTCATGGCCCTTCGTGAGCAGGTCGGTGTACTTGATCGACGGATCCATCAGCTTGTAGTTGTCGTACGGCACGTAATATTCGCGCTTGCCGACGATCTTCCAGTCGTAACGCTCGCCCGAACCGTTGAAGAGGCGGTCATCATCGACGGTACGGAAGCCGCCCGGTCCCTGCGGCTGGTCGAAGCCGAATTCCGGCGACTGGCGCACGCGGCGCGTGCCCGGGTTGTACGACCACGTGCGGCGCGTGTCCGAGCCTTCCTGGTCCCACAGCTCATAGCCCGTGATGATCGTGCCGCGATCCGAGAGCGGCAGCATCGTCGTCATGCGGAAGAAGTTGCGGTCATTGAGCTTGTTCGCCGCATCGAACGGCACGGCGCCGCGCGGCCCGTAGATCGCGTACTGGACCTTGCCCCACGCGATGTTGCCGTCGGGATAGACGACCGCCTGGTCATAGGTCGCGTTCTCGGCCTCGAGCGTCGAAGCAAAGCGCAAATCCCACATCGCCTCGACGCCGGTCTTCGGCACCGGGAACGGCGCGGCGGGCGGGTAGTTCTTCAGACCGTTTTCGTCTTTGGTCAGCGTCGTGTTGGGCGCAAACGTCTTGATCGCCTTGTAGACGTCCTCGGGCGAGCGGAAATCGCGGTGGCTCGGATAGACGGTGATCGTGAAGGTCTCGGGATACTTCTTGAAGAGCGCCTTCTCGCCATCGGTCAGACGCGCCGCGTATTGCTGCATGTTCTGCGCGGTGATCGTGAAGAGCGGCTTCTCGCTCGCATACGGATCGGGATAGCGCTCGCCGGGTTTGTAGTTGACGCCGGCCGGCGTGCCGAGCCACTTGCCCGACCACGCGGGGATGGTGCCATCCGCGTTGCCGGCGCGCTCGGCGCCCATCGGCGTGAGCGGGCCGTCGAGCTTGGCCATATCGTCGGGGCTCGTCTTCGCGAACGAGGCCGCGGCCAGCGCGACGCCCGCTGCGAGCGCGCAGACTTGCACGGCGTGGTGAAGGGTTCTGCTCATGACCATACCTCTTGCAGTAAAGGAACGACAGGTTCAAAGGTCCATTCGTTTGCGCGCATCTCGCGTCAGAACGAATAGGTTGCTGTGGCGAGCACGTAGTCGCGGTCCGCGAGCGGGCGGGTGACCGGATTGGGCGAGCCAAGGAATTTCGCGTAGACGATCCCGAGCTTCAGGTTCGACAGCCGGGTGAAATCGACGCCGACCGTCACGCGCTTGTCGCCCACACCGGTGAGCGAGCCGAGCGAGCCCGAGAGCGCCGAGTTGCCGGTGAACTGGTCGGAGAACGTGAGCGGCACATCGACGTCCCAGCCGCTGAACACGTTCTTGTAGCTGAGCGTCCACGCCACTTCGAACGCGGCTGCATTGCGCGAATTCGTGAGCGACGAGGTGCCGTTGATCGGCGTGACATTGCCCGCGTGCACGTACGAGATTTCGCCGATCAGCGTCTGCGATGCAGCGAGGAAGGTCGGCCCGATCGAATAGATCGCGGAGAGGTTCGACTGCCAGATATCGCCGCGCGTGGCGGTGGCGCCCGCAGGCGTGTTGACGAGCACCGAGGCACCCTGGCGATACGACGTTTCGCCCGCCACGTTCACGCCGTTCAGATCGGTCGAGAAACTGAGGCCCGTGAGCTTGATGTGATCGAAGTACGTTTGCTGATACTGGAGCGTCGGGAAGTAGCTCGTCACGACACTCGGGTTCATGTCGTTGTAGTGCAGATAGTACGCACCGACTTCCGTATCGCCGAACACGCGCCAGCGTGCGCCGACACCCCACTGATCGTAGTTGCTCGGCTTCACGTCCGGGCCGATCGGAATGCGCAGACCGCCCGGCCCGATGATGTATTGCGCGCCGGGGCCGGTCACGTCGGAGTAGCTGAAGTAGCTGCCCGGCGCAGTGAGATCGTTGTGCTGGAACGAGAACTGCCAGTACGCGAGCACGCTGAAGTTCGGCGAGAGCTGCCACTGCGTCGAGATCTGCGGCACCGGCAGCAGGATGTCCTTGACCTCGGCGCCCGCGACGTACGACTTGGTGGCATCGGCGGGGCCTTGCGCGCCGGCGATGTTCGCGAAGAACAGGCTTTCGCCCCACGCCACCACCTGATCGCCGACCTTCACGTTGAGGTTGGTCTGGCCAATATGGAACGTGTTGTATGCGTAAGCCGCGAGCAGTTGCGGACGCGCGCCCGCCCAGTAGCTCGTGTCCCCGGTGAACTGGTTGTAGACGCCCGAGTGGTTCACCGTGTCGGGTGCGTCGTTGTAGTTCGGACGGTGATAGACCTGATCGTAGAACGCGTCGGCACGCACGAAGACGCCCCAGTCGTCGTGCTTGAGGTTCACTTCGCCGAGCACGCTGACCTGGTTCTGCATCAGCTTGTCCTTCGCGAAGTTGCGATCGCCGTCGTCGCCGTTGATGTTCGCGGGAGCCAGCAGATTGCCGCTCGGCGCGCGCGTGCGCATGCCGAGGCCGTAGCCGAGCGTGAACGTATAGTCGAGCGTGGTATCCGCGCCGAGATTGACGGTATCGCCTGCGAACGCGGGGTTTGCAAGCGTGCCCGCGCAAGCGGCGACGAGCGCGAGCCGGCTCGCGACGGCGATAGGGCGTAATGCGCGGGATCGTTCATTGATCATGCTGTCTCCTCTGGTCCTCTGTTGTGGTCGTCGAATTTGTTGTGGTCAGAGGTTAGGGCGCACGCGCATCGCGAGAATCGTCAATATGGACTAGTTGGTTCCCCTCATTAGCTGGGTTCATGAAGCGGCAGTGAAGGCGTCGCCTTGTGATGTCGCGCGCAGGAACGCAGGCACTTCGCCGCCGCCTTCGAGTACGAGATTGCTGCCCGATGCATAGGCCGCATACGGCGAGGCGAGAAAGAGACAGGCCGAGGCGATGTCTTCGGGCAACGCGAGCCGGCCTGCTGGCACGGTGGCGGCAATGTCGTCGGCGGCTCCACCGACATGACCTTCACTGGCCGCATCGGTCTGCACGAGGCTCGGGCTCACCGCGCAGACGCGCACCCTGGGCGCCCATTCGACGGCGAGCGAGCGCACGGCGCTGAGAATGCCGGCCTTCGCGGCCCCGTAGGCAGCGGTGCCGGGCGAGGGACGCAGCGCGCTCACACTGCCGACGAACAACAGCACGCCGCCTTCGGGCTGGCGCTGCATCACATCGTTGGCGCGCTGCGCGAGCCACAGCGGAGCGAGCAGATTGAGCCGCACGATGGCTTCAGTGAAACGCGGCGAGACATCGGCGGCGCGCGCGAACGGCGCGCCGCCCGCATTGTTCACGACCACATCGAGCCGGCCGCATTCGCGCTCGATGCGAGCGACGAGCGCATCGAGCGCTTCGGGATCGCGCACGTCCACCGTTGCAAAACGGATGTTCGCGAGAGCGGGGGCTTCGCCTGAAGCCGGTTCGTTGCGCGCGCAAGCATAGACGGTGGCGCCCGCGGCAGCGAACGCTCGTGCGATGGCCGCGCCGATCCCGCGCGAGGCGCCGGTCACGAGCACCACCTTGCCGTTGAAGTCGAAAGTTGCCATCGTCATGTCTCCCTGTTTGATGTCGTACCGGCGTCGGTCGTTTGGCCCGCCGATGGTAGGGGAAATGCCGGGCTGCTTCTTAGTCTGAAAAGACGATGCGGCGCGCGCGGGCCAGCCCGATCATGGGACGCAAGGCGAATATCGCCCCGTCAAGCGCTGCACGAGAAGCAGCGCGCCAACAGGAGACAAGCGCGCATGACCGGAACGTCGACCACGCCGTCCACAGCGAAAGCCGCTGCGCCAATCGGGTTCTTCACCGATGCGCCTGGCGCTCTGAAACTGCATCATTTCGAGTCCGGCAGCGGCGAGCCGGTGGTGTTCATCCACGGCAGCGGGCCGGGCGCCAGCGGCCTCAGTAATTTCCGCCATAACTATCCGCAGTTCGCAGCGGCGGGCTATCGTGCGATCGTGGTGGATCTGCCGGGTTACGGGCAGTCGTCGAAGCCGGCGGACGCGCATTACACACTCGACTACTTCGTGGCCGCGCTGCGCGCACAGTTGACGACGCTCGGCATCGGGCCGGCCACGCTGCTCGGCAATTCGCTGGGCGGCGCGATCGCGCTCAAGTACGCGCTCGACTATCCCGACGATGTGAAGCAGCTGATCATGATGGCGCCTGGTGGCGTCGAGGAGCGCGAGACCTACTTCCGCATGGAAGGCATCCAGAAGATGGTGCAGCTCTTCACGAACCGGCAGATGAACCGGCAGACCATGCGCTATCTGCTCGAATTGCTGGTGCACGATCGCCGGCTCGTGACCGATGCGCTCGTCGAGGAGCGTCTCGCCGTCTGCGAGCAACAGCCGCCTGAAGTACTCTCGACGATGCGCGTGCCGAACCTGAGCGAGCGCCTGCATGAACTGCGCTGTCCGGTGCTCGGCTTCTGGGGCACGGCAGACCGCTTCAACCCGGTGAGCGGCGCGATGAGCTTCCTCGAACATTGCGACGACGCGCGCTTTGTGCTGATGAATCGCTGCGGGCACTGGGTGATGGTCGAGCACGCCGAGTATTTCAATCGCGAGTGCCTCGATTTTCTCGCCGCGCGCGAGACAGCCTCGACGAAGACCAACGACAACATGGAGACGATATGACCTTCCCTCATCAACTGTTCGACCTCACCGGCAAAGTCGCGGCGATCACCGGCGCGGCGCGCGGCATCGGCGCGCAGACCGCGCGTACGCTCGCAGCGGCGGGCGCGGCCGTAGCCGTGCTCGACCTGTCGCCGGCCGGCGAAGCACTCGCGGCGGAAATCGTCGCGAGCGGCGGCAAGGCCGCGTTCTGGCGCATGGACGTGACGCAGGAGGCGGACGTCAAGCGCGTGTTCGGCGAGATCGTCGCGCGTTTCGGGCGGCTCGATGCGCTCGTGAACAACGCGGGCATCGAAGGCGCGAACCTGCCGACGCATGAAATGACGCTCGAGCAATGGCGCCAGGTCATGGACGTCAACGTGACCGGCGTGTTCCTGTGCACCAAGTACGCGATCCCGCCGATGCAGCAGGCAGGCGGTGGCGCGATCGTCAACCTCTCGTCGATGTATGGTCTCGTCGGCGGCCCGGACGTGCCGGCCTATCACGCCTCCAAGGGCGCAGTGCGCTTGATGGCGAAGACCGACGCGATGCTCTACGCCGCGCAAGGCATCCGCGCGAACTCGGTGCACCCCGGCTTCATCCGCACGCCGCTGCTCGAAGAGGCCTTCGAAAAGCTCGGCGACCCTGAACAGATCTTCGGCCAGATGAAGTCGATGGTGCCGCTCGCGAAGATCGGCGACCCGCAGGACATCGCAGCGGGCATCCTGTATCTCGTGTCGCCGGCTGGTCGCTATGTGACTGGCACGGAACTCGTGATCGACGGCGGCTATACCGCGCGCTAGGAGCCCCGATGACGACCACAGCCATCATGAAGGCGCAACTGCGCGAGTACGTCGACGCATTCAACGCCGACGACGCAGCGCGCGTCGTCGCGCTGTTCGCGGATCACGCCTCAGTCGAGGACCCAGTGGGCACGCCGCTGCGCCGTGGCCGCGATGAGATCGCGGCGTTCTACGGCCACGCGACTACGCTGGGCGCGCGGCTGGAACTCGTCGCGCCGCCGCGCGGCTCGCACGGCAACAGCGCGACGATCAGCTTCAAGGTCCACATGAAGAGCCCGCACGGCGCAGCGCATATCGACGTCACGGATGTGATGGAGTTCGATGCCGACGGCCGTATCGTGAGCATGCGCGCCTACTGGGGCGAGGACGACTACCACGCGGCGGGCAGCGATGCAGCCGGCGCCTGAGCGCACCAACGAGGCGCCGCGACTCGCGGAGGCGTTCCGCGAATTGAGCGTCGGCCCGCTCACATTGCGCAACCGCTTCATCAAGTCGGCGACCAACGAAGGGATGACGCCGGCGGGCGTGCCCTCGCAGATGCTCGTCAAACTGCATGAAGGCATCGCGGCGGGCGGGGCAGCGCTCACGACGGTCGCCTATTGCGCCGTGAGCGCCGATGGCCGCACGTTCGTCGACCAGGCGCAGCTCGATGCCTCGACCGTCGCGCCGTTTCGCGCGTTGACCGATGCCGTGCATCGACACGGCGCGGCCGCCTCGGCGCAGATCACGCATGGCGGCTGCTTTACGTTTCTGCCTGAGTTATCGACACGCAGGCCGCTCAGTGCGTCGGGCGGCATCAACAAGGTCGGCCTGATGAGCGGGCGCTACCTGAAGGACGCGATGACCGAAGCCGACATGGACGCGTGCGCGCGCCAGTTCGCGCAGGCCGCGCGCACGGCACGCGAAGCAGGCTTCGACGCCGTCGAGATCCACATGGGCCATGGCTATTTGCTGAGCCAGTTCCTGTCGCCGCTCTACAACCATCGACGCGATGTCTACGGCGGTTCGGCGGCGAAGCGCGCGCGCTTCCCGCTGCGCGTGCTGGAGCGGGTGCTCGACGCAGTCGGGCGCGATCTCGCGGTGGTGTGCAAGATCGGCGTGACGGAAGGTGTGAAGCGGGGCGGCACCGCCGACGACGCAGTCGAGGTCGCACGGCTGCTCGAAGCAGCGGGCGCCCATATGCTCGTGCTGAGCGGCGGGATGAACGTCGAGTCGGTGTGGCAGCTGTTCGGCAGCCCGTTACCGGCGGACGCCATCGCGACCGCATCGAATCCCGTCGTGCGACTGGCGATGCGTCTGCAGAAACTCACCGAGCCGCGCTTCGACGGTTTTCGCGAGATGTATTTCCTCGAGCATTCGCGCGCGATACGCCGGGCGGTGAGCATGCCGCTTGCCTATTTAGGTGGCGTGCGTTCGGCGGACAACGTAGCGCTTGCGATGCAAGAAGGGTTCGATGCCGTCGCGATGGCACGCGCGCTGGTATTCGATCCCGATTTCATCAATCAGCTGAGGCGGCGTGAAATGACGCGCTCCGGTTGTACGTCGTGCAATCGCTGTGTCGTAATGATGTATACGCCGGGCGGCACGTCGTGCACGTTGCATGCACCGAATGATGCGACGCTCAATCGCAGGCCCGCCGCGATTTGATGCCTTAAAATCCCTACACGATTTATTTACTGATTGCCCCTTGCGGGGATCGCACAAAGGCATTAAGATTCGCCCCCTTCGCTGATCGCAATGTGATCGACGAAGCCCGCCAGGCAAGGGAAGGCGGGGCATGCAAGTCAGCCGCGTTTAAGCGAAAGCGAAAAAAAGCAGTTGACGGAATGCAAGAGAGTCTGCATAATCTCGTTTCTCTGCTGCAGACGCAGCAACGCAGAAAACGCCGGAAGTTGTAGCAGTTTTAACGGCCGCTTCGCGAACGATCTTTAAAAATTTACAGCCGATAAGTGTGGGCGCTTGATGCAGGAGCTCCCCCGGAATTGCCTTCGGGCGATGACGGGTAAAGCAAAAGTATCAAGAGTCTCACACTAAAGTAAGTCAGGTTTATGAAGTAATTCAGAACCTGTCAGCTTTGAGTGAGCGACCTGTCTCGAGAGAGACAGAAAACAGTAACAGGTTTGAACTGAAGAGTTTGATCCTGGCTCAGATTGAACGCTGGCGGCATGCCTTACACATGCAAGTCGAACGGCAGCACGGGAGCAATCCTGGTGGCGAGTGGCGAACGGGTGAGTAATACATCGGAACATGTCCAGTAGTGGGGGATAGCCCGGCGAAAGCCGGATTAATACCGCATACGATCTACGGATGAAAGCGGGGGATCGCAAGACCTCGCGCTATTGGGGTGGCCGATGGCGGATTAGCTAGTTGGTGGGGTAAAGGCCTACCAAGGCGACGATCCGTAGCTGGTCTGAGAGGACGACCAGCCACACTGGGACTGAGACACGGCCCAGACTCCTACGGGAGGCAGCAGTGGGGAATTTTGGACAATGGGCGAAAGCCTGATCCAGCAATGCCGCGTGTGTGAAGAAGGCCTTCGGGTTGTAAAGCACTTTTGTCCGGAAAGAAATCCTGATGGCTAATATCCGTCGGGGATGACGGTACCGGAAGAATAAGCACCGGCTAACTACGTGCCAGCAGCCGCGGTAATACGTAGGGTGCGAGCGTTAATCGGAATTACTGGGCGTAAAGCGTGCGCAGGCGGTGATGTAAGACCGATGTGAAATCCCCGGGCTTAACCTGGGAACTGCATTGGTGACTGCATCGCTAGAGTATGGCAGAGGGGGGTAGAATTCCACGTGTAGCAGTGAAATGCGTAGAGATGTGGAGGAATACCGATGGCGAAGGCAGCCCCCTGGGCCAATACTGACGCTCATGCACGAAAGCGTGGGGAGCAAACAGGATTAGATACCCTGGTAGTCCACGCCCTAAACGATGTCAACTGGTTGTCGGGTCTTCATTGACTTGGTAACGTAGCTAACGCGTGAAGTTGACCGCCTGGGGAGTACGGTCGCAAGATTAAAACTCAAAGGAATTGACGGGGACCCGCACAAGCGGTGGATGATGTGGATTAATTCGATGCAACGCGAAAAACCTTACCTACCCTTGACATGTATGGAAGTCTGCTGAGAGGTGGATGTGCCCGAAAGGGAGCCATAACACAGGTGCTGCATGGCTGTCGTCAGTTCGTGTCGTGAGATGTTGGGTTAAGTCCCGCAACGAGCGCAACCCTTGTCCCTAGTTGCTACGCAAGAGCACTCCAGGGAGACTGCCGGTGACAAACCGGAGGAAGGTGGGGATGACGTCAAGTCCTCATGGCCCTTATGGGTAGGGCTTCACACGTCATACAATGGTCGGAACAGAGGGTTGCCAAGCCGCGAGGTGGAGCCAATCCCAGAAAACCGATCGTAGTCCGGATCGCAGTCTGCAACTCGACTGCGTGAAGCTGGAATCGCTAGTAATCGCGGATCAGCATGCCGCGGTGAATACGTTCCCGGGTCTTGTACACACCGCCCGTCACACCATGGGAGTGGGTTTTGCCAGAAGTGGCTAGTCTAACCGCAAGGAGGACGGTCACCACGGCAGGATTCATGACTGGGGTGAAGTCGTAACAAGGTAGCCGTATCGGAAGGTGCGGCTGGATCACCTCCTTTCAAGAGCTTGGTAGCTCCACGCGTTAAGCGCTCACACTTGTCGGCTGTAAGAAAGACAGACTCAGGGGTCTGTAGCTCAGTCGGTTAGAGCACCGTCTTGATAAGGCGGGGGTCGATGGTTCGAATCCATCCAGACCCACCACCATGTCGATGATCGTTGGCGCTTTAGCGCCTACGAGCATCCCACCCCCGAAGGGGGCGGGACTGAAACACGCCACTGAGTTTGAATGGCAGCGGGGGGGATTAGCTCAGCTGGGAGAGCACCTGCTTTGCAAGCAGGGGGTCGTCGGTTCGATCCCGTCATCCTCCACCATCCCCGCTCCCGTTGGCGCTTCAGCGCTTACGGGAGGGCGATCCCCGAAGGGGGAATCCACAATGCACAGCGTTCTGCGGAAGTATCGCAGAGCATTTCGCATTGGCGATTGAGCCAGTCAGAGCGGTATGAAAATATCGGCTGTCGTTCTTTAACAATCAGGAAGAAGTAGTAAAGAGATTCACGAAAGCATACTTAGAGATGGGTGTGCGAGTAGGTGAATCAGGGTTGTGATTGTATCAATGTATTTTTAAGTGATCGAAAGATTGCCTTGAAATACGGCGCAACACGAATACTCAACCTGTAGCGAGTGTGTCTATCCCCTTCGGGGATCGGGCCCCTCGTAAGCGCTAAAGCGCTAACGATGGGCGCGAGAGACGCACCCGTTATAGGGTCAAGCGAACAAGTGCATGTGGTGGATGCCTTGGCGATCACAGGCGATGAAGGACGCGGTAGCCTGCGAAAAGCTACGGGGAGCTGGCAAACGAGCTTTGATCCGTAGATGTCCGAATGGGGAAACCCACTCCGAATGGAGTATCCATGACTGAATACATAGGTCATGCGAAGCGAACGCGGCGAACTGAAACATCTAAGTAGCCGCAGGAAAAGAAATCAACCGAGATTCCCAAAGTAGTGGCGAGCGAAATGGGATCAGCCTGTACTCTTTATCTGTACCGTTAATCGAACGCTCTGGAAAGTGCGGCCATAGCAGGTGATAGCCCTGTAGATGAAAACGGAACGGAAGAACTAGGTGTACGACAAGTAGGGCGGGACACGTGAAATCCTGTCTGAAGATGGGGGGACCATCCTCCAAGGCTAAATACTCGTGATCGACCGATAGTGAACCAGTACCGTGAGGGAAAGGCGAAAAGAACCCCGGGAGGGGAGTGAAATAGATCCTGAAACCGCATGCATACAAACAGTCGGAGCCTCGCAAGGGGTGACGGCGTACCTTTTGTATAATGGGTCAGCGACTTACATTCAGTGGCAAGCTTAACCGAATAGGGCAGGCGTAGCGAAAGCGAGTCCGAACAGGGCGTTCAGTCGCTGGGTGTAGACCCGAAACCAGGTGATCTATCCATGGCCAGGTTGAAGGCACGGTAACACGTGCTGGAGGACCGAACCCACTAACGTTGAAAAGTTAGGGGATGAGCTGTGGATAGGGGTGAAAGGCTAAACAAACCTGGAAATAGCTGGTTCTCTCCGAAAACTATTTAGGTAGTGCCTCGTGTATCACCTTCGGGGGTAGAGCACTGTCATGGTTGTGGGGTCCATTGCGGATTACTACGCCATAGCAAACTCCGAATACCGAAGAGTGCAATCACGGGAGACAGACATCGGGTGCTAACGTCCGGTGTCAAGAGGGAAACAACCCAGACCGCCAGCTAAGGTCCCCAAATATTGCTAAGTGGGAAACGAAGTGGGAAGGCTAAAACAGTCAGGAGGTTGGCTTAGAAGCAGCCACCCTTTAAAGAAAGCGTAATAGCTCACTGATCGAGTCGTCCTGCGCGGAAGATGTAACGGGGCTAAGCAATATACCGAAGCTGCGGATGCACATTTATGTGCATGGTAGGAGAGCGTTCCGTAAGCCTGCGAAGGTGCATTGAAAAGTGTGCTGGAGGTATCGGAAGTGCGAATGCTGACATGAGTAGCGATAAAGGGGGTGAAAGGCCCCCTCGCCGTAAGCCCAAGGTTTCCTACGCAACGTTCATCGGCGTAGGGTGAGTCGGCCCCTAAGGCGAGGCAGAAATGCGTAGCTGATGGGAAGCAGGTCAATATTCCTGCACCATTGTTGAATGCGATGGGGGGACGGATCGCGGAAGGTTGTCCGGGTGTTGGAAGTCCCGGTCCTTGCATTGGAGAAGGCGCTTTGGCAAATCCGGGCGCGGAATTCAAGGGTGCGAGGCCAGTCGCTTAGGCGACGAAGCAACTGGAAGTGGTTCCAAGAAAAGCCTCTAAGCTTCAGTTCAACAATGACCGTACCGCAAACCGACACAGGTGGGCGAGATGAGTATTCTAAGGCGCTTGAGAGAACTCGGGAGAAGGAACTCGGCAAATTGGTACCGTAACTTCGGGATAAGGTACGCCCTTGTAGCTTGACTGGCCTGCGCCAGGAGGGTGAAAGGGTTGCAATAAACTGGTGGCTGCGACTGTTTAATAAAAACACAGCACTCTGCAAACACGAAAGTGGACGTATAGGGTGTGACGCCTGCCCGGTGCCGGAAGATTAAATGATGGGGTGCAAGCTCTTGATTGAAGTCCCGGTAAACGGCGGCCGTAACTATAACGGTCCTAAGGTAGCGAAATTCCTTGTCGGGTAAGTTCCGACCTGCACGAATGGCGTAACGATGGCCACACTGTCTCCTCCCGAGACTCAGCGAAGTTGAAGTGTTTGTGATGATGCAATCTCCCCGCGGCTAGACGGAAAGACCCCATGAACCTTTACTGCAGCTTTGCATTGGACTTTGAACCGGTTTGTGTAGGATAGGTGGGAGGCTATGAAGCGTGGACGCCAGTCTGCGTGGAGCCGTCCTTGAAATACCACCCTGATCTGTTTGAGGTTCTAACCTTGGTCCGTGATCCGGATCGGGGACAGTGCATGGTAGGCAGTTTGACTGGGGCGGTCTCCTCCCAAAGGGTAACGGAGGAGTACGAAGGTACGCTAGGTACGGTCGGAAATCGTGCTGATAGTGCAATGGCATAAGCGTGCTTGACTGCGAGACTGACACGTCGAGCAGGTGCGAAAGCAGGTCATAGTGATCCGGTGGTTCTGTATGGAAGGGCCATCGCTCAACGGATAAAAGGTACTCTGGGGATAACAGGCTGATACCGCCCAAGAGTTCATATCGACGGCGGTGTTTGGCACCTCGATGTCGGCTCATCTCATCCTGGGGCTGTAGCCGGTCCCAAGGGTATGGCTGTTCGCCATTTAAAGAGGTACGTGAGCTGGGTTTAAAACGTCGTGAGACAGTTTGGTCCCTATCTGCCGTGGGCGCTGGATATTTGAAGGGACCTGCTCCTAGTACGAGAGGACCGGAGTGGACGAACCTCTGGTGTACCGGTTGTCACGCCAGTGGCATCGCCGGGTAGCTATGTTCGGAAGAGATAACCGCTGAAAGCATCTAAGCGGGAAACTCGCCTTGAGATGAGATATCCCCGGGGCTTCAAGCCCCTTGAAGGGTCGTTCGAGACCAGGACGTTGATAGGTCAGGTGTGGAAGCGCAGTAATGCGTTAAGCTAACTGATACTAATTGCCCGTAAGGCTTGATCCTATAACAGGTGTGTCTTAACCCACTCAGTGGGTAAGCCGGACACACAGGTTGAGATCGGTGTTGTGCCAGAAACAACACAACCCTCTTTACGCTTCTTCCAGATTGGCTGTGGCGCTCTCACCAGCGACGCAGCAACCCGTCATGCCTGATGACCATAGCGAGTTGGTCCCACCCCTTCCCATCCCGAACAGGACCGTGAAACAACTCCACGCCGATGATAGTGCGGATTGCCCGTGTGAAAGTAGGTAATCGTCAGGCTCCTTATGCAGCAAGTTCAGAACCCCGGTACACATCATGTGTAGCCGGGGTTCTGGCGTTTACGCGTCTGAAAAAAGCGCTCGCATCTTCAACTCCTCAGTCGCGTTTCGAGCCCGCACGCAGCACGCGCATGCGTGACGGTGGTTCGAACCACGCGCCGAAGCGCACGAGCCCTGACTTCTTCAAATGGCAGGTCATCTCGAAGCTCACGAGCACACCAGGATCATGGTTCTCGAGGATCGTCACATCGATCGAGCGAATGCGCGGTTCGTACTTGAGCAAGGTCGCCTCCATCTGGTCCCTCAACCGATGCGCCGAGGACGGCAGTGCCTTGTAGATGCTCGTCAGGTCGGGCAGACCATAGTCGGGCAGATGCTTGAGCGCTCCCGCGCGCGTGTTGAGAATACGCTGTACGTTCTGCTGCACGCTCAAGCATTCGAGCGTGTGGTCGTCGTGGAGTTCGAGCGCTTCGCCAGCGATGTGGCCAAGCAACATGTCGTAGAGGGACGGTCCGGCGGGCATTCGTGGCTCCTCTTCACCGATTGGCAGACGCCGGATCTACGGCGCCTGCGTCGTCGGTGGCATGGTCGATGAAGTCGATCGTCAGGTTGCCGTCCGGCGACCCAAACAACGAGATCCGCGCCGGCTGCGCCCCCTCTGCCATGCGTGTGAGCAATTCCCGCGAGACAGCGGGCAGCACCTGCTGACTCAGAAACGTATCGACATTGCGCGCGCCCGCATGCCGCTCGACGCACGCCTGTGCCATGGCATCGACCAATGACTGGTCGCAGTCGAAATCCACCGCGTGTTGCTTCCACAGACGCTCGCCGACCTTCGCCAGCTTCAGCCGCACGATCGCAGCCAGCGCCGACACATCGAGCGGCCGATACACCAGCGTCTGGAACCGCGCGAGCAACGCCGGTTGAAAATGCGCGAGCAGCTGCGGACGTATCGCTTGAAGCAACGCTTGTTGCGAGATCTGCGGATCATCGTGGGTCGCATCGTCGATTGGTTCGCTGCCGAGATTGGACGTCATGAGAATCACGCAGTTGCGAAAATCGATCTCGCGTCCTTCCCCGTCGCGCATCGTCCCGCGGTCGAACACCTGGTAAAACACGTCGAGCACGTCGCGATGGGCCTTTTCCACCTCGTCGAGCAGCACGACGCTGTACGGACGTTGCCGCACCGCCTCGGTGAGCACGCCGCCACGGCCATAGCCCACGTAACCCGGCGGCGAACCCTTGAGCTGCGAGACTGTATGGGCTTCCTGATACTCGGACATGTTGATGGTCGTGAGCGCCGCTTCGCCGCCGAACAAGACATCGGCGAGCGCCCGTGCGGTCTCCGTCTTGCCGACTCCCGATGGTCCGGCGAGCAGGAACACGCCGAGCGGCGCCTGCTCGCTCTTCAGCCCCGCCTTCGCGGTGCGCAGACTCTCGGCGAGCACCGCGAGTGCATCGTCCTGCGCAACCACGCGCGTCGCGAGCTGTGCTTCGAGCGAGAGCAAACTGTGCAGTTCGTCTTCGACCAGACTGCCGACGGGGACACCGGTCCACTCGGCGACCACGCGTGCAATAGCGCGTGCGTCGACGTCCGCGAAGACAAGCGGTGTCTTGCCCTGGGCGTTGAAAAGCGCATCGCGCGCTTTCGCGAATGCGGCGTCGTCGCGCCTGGCGGGATCGACTTCGCGCGCCGCTTCGAGCGCCCGCACGAGTGCAAGCTCAGCCTCGTAACGGGACTGCAGCGCATCGAGAGATTGCTGGGCGTCGGCGAGGGTTGCATCGAGCGTCGTGCGTCTCTCGGCCGGCGTGTCGATACCGGCCGCGCTATCGGCTTCGAGCGTGCCGCGTTCGAGTTCGAGCGCCGCGACAGCGGCCCGGGCGCGTTGCAGTTCAGACGGCGGCGACTCCAGTCCGATACGCACGCGCGCAGCGGCCGTGTCGATCAGATCGACGGCCTTGTCAGGTAACTGGCGCGCCGGAATATAACGCCGCGAGAGCTTCACGGCGGCGATGAGCGCATCGTCGCGGATATGCACGCGGTGATACTTCGCGTACCGCTCCTTGAGCCCGCGCAGCATCAGGCAGGCCGCATCGTCATCGGGCTCGTCGACCTTGATGACCTGAAAGCGCCGCTCGAGCGCGGCGTCGCGCTCGAAGTACTCCTTGTACTCGGACCAGGTCGTCGCCGCGATCGTGCGCAGTTCGCCGCGCGCGAGCGCCGGCTTGAGCAGATTGGCCGCGTCGGCACCTCCCGCGGCGTTGCCCGCGCCGATCAGCGTGTGCGCCTCGTCGATGAACAGCAGAATGGGAACCGCCGAACGTTGAACCTCATCGATCACATGCTTCAAGCGCTGTTCGAATTCGCCCTTGACCCCGGCGCCGGCCTGCAATAGCCCGAGATCGAGCGTGAGGATGCGCACGTCGCGGATCACGTCGGGCACACTGCCTTCGGCGACGCGCAGCGCGAGGCCCTCGACGAGCGCGGTCTTGCCGACCCCTGGCTCGCCGACCAGGATCGGATTGTTCTTGCGACGACGCGCGAGCACATCGACCATCTGCTGGATTTCGCGTTCGCGGCCGAACACAGGGTCGATCTTGCCCTCGCGCGCTTTCGCGGTGATGTCGATGGCGACGCGCGCGAGTGTGGAAGCCGTTGAGGATTCGGGAGCGCTCGCAGGCGGCGTCCTGGTGTGGGCGGCGGCGGTCTCGCTATCCGTTTGCGATGGCGTTTCGCTCACGGGCTCCTCGCACGTACGACTAGCGAGCCGGGGCAAGAGGCGCCGGATCTGCGCGCTCGTCACCGAGAGCAGCGGCCACGCATGATGCGCGCGCAGCACGTGGGGCGCGTCCACGATCGCCCGTAGCAGATGCGCCGAGCGTATGGCTGTGTTGTCTGGTTCGCCCGCCGCGAGCTGCCATGCGTCGTGAAGGACGGCTGCCAGTTGCGGCGACAGTGCCGGCCGGCCGCGCAGACTGCGCGGCAATGTTTCGATCGCCGCCAGCAAGGCATCCCATACCGCATCGATATCGATGTCGTAGTGCCGGATGATCGCGGGGATGTCGCCGTCACCGGCTTCGATGAGCTTCAGCAGCCAGTGCTCCACGGTGATCTCGTCGGCGAGCCGTGCTTGACAGAGGGCCGCCGACGCTTCGAGGGTGCGGGCACAATGCGGGTTGAGTTGGCGCAGCAGATGGCTGGTGTCGCGCATGGACAGTCCTTGAATCGTGGAGCCGGGTCACGTCGTCGGCGGGGCGCGCGAACGCGGGAAGGGTGCTCAGCCGCTTCCCGGCTTGCCGCGTCGAGGGGAATGGATCGGTCCGCCGGCAAACGGAGGACCGACGAGAAGCCGGCATGGGAATGCCGGCGCGCATCAAGCGATCATGAGCGCTCGTTCCACGAATCCTTGTGGATGATGTTGCCGTCCTTGTACGACCACGTAATCGTCTCGTAGCGCAACTCGATCTCTTCGAGATGGTTGTGCTTCTCGAAGTCGGGAATCTTGATGTCGAGCATCTTGGGACGCACGGCCACGATCTTGACGTTCTCGAGTCTCGTGTTGAAGTACTCCTTCTCCTTGCCCGCATCGTCGATCTTGTACCACTTGATCTCGGCCGACTGCAGCGTCTGGCCGCTCGTCACCGCCTTGTAGAGGTACGGCGTGGAGGCGTCGGTTTCCTTCGTCAGCGTGATCGGTGCATGCACGCGCGTGCCGGTCAGCTTGCCGGTGTTGCCGTCGGTCGGAATATGCAGGGCGTGCTGGAACGCGACAATCTCGACGCTGCCTTCGCGGGCCTGCACCGTGACCGATCCCTTGATGTCCGCGCCGCCGTCGTCCTTGAGCCACATATAGGCCGGAATTGCCATCTTTAACTCCCTCTTATGTACTGCTAAAAGCACCCGGGGTTCGTCCCCGGGCTTCAGTATCCCGAAGCGGGCTGCTTCGGGGGCTAGAACTTACTGCAGCGCGTTATCCGGCGGGACTCGCGGCGCTCCGTCCGGAACGAGGGTTATCTCGACCCTTCGATTGCGCGCTCGCCCTTCGGCCGTGCTGTTATCGGCGATCGGGCGGGTGTCACCGTAGCCCTGGATCGCGAAACGCGTCGTCGGCATGCCCGATGCATCGACGAGCCAGTCGCGCACCGCGCCCGCGCGCGCGACGGACAGTTTCAGATTGCTCTCCGATGCGCCGACATCGTCGGTGTGACCGGCCACGAGAATGCGCTTGTCCGCGTTCGCCTTGATCATTTCCAGTGCGCCGACCATCGCGCGCGTCGAGCCGTCCTTGAGTTGCGCGCGGCCACTGTCGAACAGCGACATGCCGTCCAGCGTCACGATCGCGGGCGCAGGCGCGGGCGCCACATACGAAGCGATCGCGTCGCTCAACGGAGCGATCAGCGCAAAGCCGTGATACATGCCAAACGACAAACTCAGCGGCACACCGTTGCGTGCGTACCCCTCGAGCCGGTCGCGATCCACGACGAGCACGGCCAGCGCATCGCGCTTCGCGGCGTCGTGGGACGGCGCGATCATCCGGTAGCGCCCGAGGTCCGCACCGATCTTGGTGAGCAGCGCCTGGTTGTTCCTCGCCGCGCCCCAGCACGCCAGCGCCGCCGCGCACGCGAGCAGTGCGAGCGCGTGCCCCGTCGCGGCAAGCCGTGGCGCGCTTCGTCGGCGCTCGGGAATGGCGTCGATCAGCGGTTGCGGCAACGGCCACGGCGTCGGCGAAGCGCCGGCGTCTGCCGGCGTCACGCTCGTACGCGACGCGATTTCGTCATCCCATGCCGATCCGGCCGCGCTGCGCGGTCCACAGTCGATCCAGCCAGCGCCGTAAAGACGCCAGGCGGTCGCAGGCTGCTTGTCGTCGAGCAGCACGCCCAGCACCACGCGCTGGGTCCAGCCGACGAGCGCCGCGAGTCCGGCCGCGCGCGTCGCGCACCTTGCTGCGTCATGTGCATCCACTGCTTCGCGAACGGCGTCCTCGGAAGCGTGGATCGTGTTCTCGAACACATCGATGCCGGCGAGCGGCGAGGCCGACGACAGCCCGTACCATGACGGCGCTTCCACGTCCGTGCCGTCGTTGCCGGATCCGCGCCCGGTGAGACGTTGATAGACCGCGACATAGCCCGGCAGCCGCACGCCGAGCAGGCGGGACGCATCGGCGCCGGCCTGCCTGACGAGGCGCAGTTTCTGCGTGAGCGTATCGGTGTTCGCATGCAGCGCCGGCACGACGCTCACGACGACCCCGTCGGGCGAGCGCCCGTCACGCCACTGCCGGATCGCAGCGGCGATACGCGGCAAGGCGTTGGGCTCGTCGACGCGCAGCCAGATCGCGCCATCGCCCACCCACGCGAGATGATGGGTGCCGTCGCGATCGAACAGCGCGGCGAGGCCGTCACCGGTGATCAGCACGACTGGCATGGCGAGGTGCATGCCATCGGGAATGGCCGAGGTCACGCTGCCGAGCGCCGCCAGCACGTCGGCGTTCTGCTTGCGGGCGACCGACAATTGCCAGCTACGCCACGCGACGATCGCGAGCGCGGCGATCGTGCCGACCGCTGTCAGCACGATCTGGGTGCCTGGTGAAAGTGGCAAGACGAGCCACACCACCGCGATGGCGAGCGCCAGCGCGAAGAGGATGACAAGCCGCAGGGGATACGCGCGCCCTTCGTAAGCGGTAGAGGTCACGGCCGAGGCGTCCCGGATAGCAGGTTGGCAAGCTGGACATCGAGGCCGGCATGCCAGCCGACCCAGGCGAGTCCGCCCAACACCGCAATGAGGCCGGCGATCGCCCACGGCGAGAGCCGATAGAACCAGTCGGCGGGGCGGCGCGCACGGCGCTCCGATATGAACGGCCGGCCCGCTTGCGGGCGCAGCTTGACGATGCGCGCGTTCAGCGCCGCGACGAGCGCATCGCGCTTCGTGGCCTCCTCGCGCACGAACCGGCCCATGAACCCCAGGCCAAGCACAGCGCAATAGCATTCGAGCAGATCCACCCGCGCATCGGCTTCACGCAGTCGTTGCTCGATCCGGTCGAACACGCGCTCGCCCGCGTCGTGGATGCCGAATTGCTCGACCTGCAGCGGCTTGAGTTCCCACGCAGCACGCGAATCACCCTGGAAGTGGCGCAGCGCGACCTCGTCGAGCAGCCCGCAGTGCGCGATGCCCGCGTCGTTGCGGACATCGTCGGGATAGCCACGCTGATGCAGCGCCTCGGCGAATCGGCGGATGAGGTCGCGGCAAGAGCTCTGCACCTGGACGATGGACGTCGCCTTGCCGTCGGGCACGAGCGCGGTGACGAAGAGCGCCGTATCGCGCAGCAGGTCGCGGATGCCGGCGGAATTGCCAGGCGTCGTGGCGAGCGCATTTCGATCGTTGTCGGGAACAGTCATGAGCGCAGCACCGCGTAGAGTTCGAGCGACGCGTCGGGGATCGACGCCGGCAGATAGACCTGGCAAGCACGCGCGGCGAGCATCCGGGCGAGCGCCGCGCTGCTGTTGTCGAGCGCGAAGTACTGGTTGTCGAGGCGCACGGGAATCGCCGCAGGCACGCGCTGCACCGGCTTGAGCGGAATACCGGGGAGCGCCGCGTTGACGATGCGCTCGACATCGTCGGGCGCGCCGATCTTGCATAGCCGGGGCACCTGCTCGACGAGATCGAAGGCGCTCGCGGACGCATTGACCGAGAGATACCAGTCGAGCGCGCCGGACACGATGCGCTCGTCGAGCAACTGTCCCGACCAGGAGGTGGGCGAACGGCGGGCAAGGCCGATCGAGACCACGCGCGACGGGATGATCGCGTCGAGCAAATCGCGGATCATCGATTCGAGCTGGCTGAACACGTCATCGGCGCGCGCGTGGTCGTAGGCGGGGATGTCCGCGAGATCCGAGCCCGTCGAGAACGTCATGAGCGCACTGGCGAGCCGCGCCAGACTCAGATAAAGCTGCTCGGGCGGGCGTGCCGGAAGCGCCGAAAAGTGCCGTAGTTCCGGCCACGCGCCGTGCACGCAATGAAGCAGCCAGAAAAGCTGCACATCCGCCACGCCATATTCCGCGACTTCGCCGACGCGTTCGCTGCGGCGGGTGCTGAGCGCCGCGCTCCGCGCTTGCAGGATGTCGCACAGGCGATTGATGCGTTCGAGATGCAGCGGATGACTGCCCAGCGTGAGGCAGGGCGGCACGAAGCGCCGATCCACGCGGAACTGGCCGTTCGTCGCGCGGGTGAGCCGGGCGATGGCACAGGCTGTATCGTCGGCGCGCGACTCGACGTCGAACAGCAGGCGCACGGCGAGTCGCTCGGCGGCGATCTCGGTTTCGACCGCGCCGTTCAGATCGTTGACCTTGACGAACTCCCGATACGACCGGCGCGGCCGCGCCAGCTCCGTCTCATCGATGCGGCAGTTGTTGCCGTTGGCGTCGGGCAGGGCGAGTGCTGCATAGACGACGACGGACTGCGCGTCCGCCGGGAGATCGCGCGCGAGATCGCGGGCAACGGGCAGGGCGTCTGCGATCGTGGTATCGATCGGCGTGCCATCCGGAAAGCGCAGCTTGAGCGCCGTGAGCTTCAAGCGCCCTGCATCGAGCGCTTCCTCGTCGATCGCGACGGCGAGCGTGCCCCACGCGCTGGCAAGGGCAGCGTTCGCGAACTGCTGCATCGCGAACGCCGTGTAGCGATCCTGCTGCTGAAAATGCTGCTGGGCAAGAATGAGTCCCTCGTGCCACAGAGGTTTGTCGATCCGCATACGTGTGGTGGTCCCTGCTTTTCGAGTCATGGAACCGCACCGGCGTCATCACGGTGCGGCGCGCAATCATGCCATCGACGCGTCAGATAATCGATAAGGACCATTGAATATCAAATTTACTGGCGAGAAATAAATAGAAGGGAGACTCTAAATGATCGGTGAATGCGTGTCGTTTGTTTGATGTCGATTAAGAGTTGCGATTGATGTCAGGCACGATTCTTGGCGATCGATATGGTTTTGTCGTGGGTAATCACGAGGTGAGGTGAAAAAGCAATCGGACAGGCGAACAAAATGTTTTGTATTCCTTCAAAAAGATTCGCTGGTTGGTTGATATCAGAAGAAAGCGTGCTTTGACGTAAAACGCTCAGCACTGTTAAATAGCCGGCGCGCAAAACACCGTGCATGAAAGAACAATGGATGCGATACGAGGTGTGCCGCATTGCTGGTCTGCCGTGCTGCATCGGGCCGACAGGCGAGGGCGTGTCATCCGTCGCAACGGACCGGTTCTTCACCCATCTTTCCTGTTTGTTACGGAGCCCACGTGGACAGCTTCCAGAGAGAAATTCCCAAATCGCGTGTATCGATCACGCTCGACTTGCACACTGGCGGCGCCCAGAAGAAAGTCGAATTGCCGCTCAAGTTACTCGTCGCGGGCGACTTCAGCGCCGGTCGAGAGCAGACGCCGCTTGCCGCGCGCAAGAAGGTCAATATCGACAAGAACAACTTCGACGCCGTACTGGCCGACTACGCACCGACCCTCAAGTTCGCCGCCGACAACACGCTCGCGGCCGACGGCAGCGAACTACCCGTCAGTCTCGCGTTCCGTGCGATCAAGGATTTCGGACCCGAGCAGGTCGCGCGGCAGATCCCCGAACTGCGCGCGTTGCTTGCCATGCGCAACCTGCTGAGGGACCTCAAATCGAACCTGCTCGACGACGGCATGTTCCGCCGCGAGTTCGAAAAGATCCTCAAGGACAAGGGGCTCTCCGAGAAGCTGCGCGGCGAACTCGCGCAGATCGCCACCGCTGCGACGCAGCCCGAAGGTCATGCCTGAGCGCGGCAAGGCCCGTTCGGCCTTCACCGTATTCCGCAATCACGTACCCGTACGAAAACAGGCAGGAAAAGCCATGAACCAGAACGAAACACGCCAGGGCGCGACCGAGACCGTGGTGCTGGATGCCGCCCCGCAGGGCGTCGTCGACAGTGTCTATGCCGCGCTTTGCAGCAAGATCAACCTCAAGCCCGTTGCCGAGGCGCGCCCGCTCGAAGCGTTCCGCGACAGCGACATGCTCTCCGAAGCGTCAGCCGGCGAGCGCATCGCGCGCGGCATGGGCGCATTCCTCGAACTGATCGCGAAGTCGAGCCAGCCTGTCGATCGCCTCGACAAGTCGCTGCTCGATTTTCATATCGGCCAGATCGATCGCCAGATCAGCCGTCAACTCGATGCCGTCATGCATCACGCGGAGTTCCAGGCACTCGAGGGGCGCTGGCGCGGACTGAAGCTGCTCGTCGTCGCGGACCGATTTCCGCAAGAACGCGCGGATCGAGGTGCTGGATGTGTCAAAGGAAGCGCTGCAACGCGACTTCGAGGACACGCCGGAAATCATCCAGAGCGGCATGTATCGCCACACGTACATCGAGGAATACGACACGCCGGGCGGCCAGCCGATCAGCGCAATGATCAGCGACTACGAGTTCAGCAATACGCCGCAGGACATCGCACTGCTGCGTAACATTTCGAAGGTCGCGGCGGCGGCGCATATGCCGTTCATCGGCTCGGTGGGCGCCGCGTTCTTCGGCAAGAAATCGATGGAAGAAGTGGCTGCGATCCAGGACATCGGCAATTACTTCGATCGCGCCGAGTACATCAAGTGGAAGAGCTTCCGTGACACCGATGACGCGCGCTACGTCGGCCTGACCATGCCGCGTGTGCTGGGCCGCCTGCCCTATGGCAAGGACACCGCGCCGGTGCGGGCGTTCAACTACGAAGAAGCCGTGCGCGGACTCGATCACGACAAGTATCTGTGGGTCAACGCCTCTTTTGCTTTCGCGACCAACATGGTGCGCAGCTTCGTGAACAACGGCTGGTGCGTGCAGATCCGCGGACCACAGGCGGGCGGCAAGGTCGACGATTTGCCGGTGCACCTGTATGACCTCGGCACCGGCGTGCAGCCGAAGATCCCGACAGAAGTGCTGATTCCCGAAACGCGCGAGTTCGAGTTCGCGAATCTGGGCTTCATCCCGTTGTCGTTCTACAAGAATCACGACTTCGCGTGCTTCTTCTCGGCGAACTCGGCGCAAAAGCCCGCGCTGTACGAGACCAAGGAAGCAACGGCCAACAGCCGCATCAACGCGCGCCTGCCGTACATCTTCCTGCTCTCGCGCATTGCGCACTATCTCAAGCTGATCCAGCGCGAGAACATCGGCACGACCAAGGACAGGCGTCTGCTCGAACTCGAACTGAACAACTGGATCAAGGGGCTCGTCACGGAAATGAAGGATCCCGGCGACGAACTGCAGGCGTCCCACCCGCTGCGCGAGGCCAGAGTGAGCGTCGAGGATATCGACGACAACCCCGGCTTCTTCCGCATCAAGCTCTTCATCATTCCGCATTTCCAGGTCGAAGGCATGGACATCGGGCTTTCGCTCGTCTCGCAGATGCCGAAGGCGAAGAGCTGATCCCCCAGCGCTGAAGGTTGATCAGTGTGGCCGGGGCGTTCCCTTGGGACGCCCCGGTGTTTGGTCGTTGGTCGAGGCGGGAACCTGGAGTTGCAACATGTCGAATGTCCAGTATTTGCAGGCATACGAACTGAAAATCGGCCCGCAACCGGCGCCGTTTTCGGTCGTGCGCTTCACGGGACATGACCGTATCAGCGATCTGTATCGCTATGAAATCACGTTTACGAGCGTGGTGGCCTCAATCCCGATGGATAAGGTGTTGGGACGTCCAGCGAGATTCGTTGCCACACCGATCGATCCCGAGATGGCCACGTTGCGCAAGATGTTCGGTGAGAACGCGCAGCAGTTCAGCAAGATGCCGGCCGCCCATAACGTGAACGGCATCATCACCCGATTCGAGGAACTGGGCGCGTCGGCCGACGAGACGCTCTATCGCGTCGTACTGGAACCGAAGCTGGCCGATCTTGCCCGCGCACCGACGAGCCGGCTGTTCCAGAATCAGAACGTCGAGGAAATCATCACCAGCACACTGCGCCATGATGGCTTCGGTGCGGGCGTGGATTTCGTTTTCCGGCTGCGCGGAAAATATCGACGGCACGAATACGTCACGCAGTATCAGGAGACCACGTTTGCGTTCATCCAGCGCCTGTGTGCGCAGGAAGGCCTGTGGTTTCGCTGGGAGCAGGGCGAGGACCGTGTCGTGCTGGTGTTCGGCGACGACCTCGACGCTTATGGGCGCAAGCAGCGCGTCGTGCCGTGGCGCCCCGATGCGGGACTCGAGAGTTCGGGCCTGGACGCCATCAAGACGCTCGAACGCCATACGCAGCGCGTGCCCGAAGCGGTACGCCTGCACGACTATTCGTTGAGTCGGACCGACGCTGATTTGCTGGCTGAACTGGATTCGAATTCGATTTACGAAATTTGTGAGCAATCCGTAGCGGAGGCGTCGCTGGAGGAACGGGAAAGTGCGCTCCTGCTCGCGGATCGGGTTCGAGTTGCGCTGCTAGGTGTTTTGGATAAGTCGGAAGCTGGAGACCGGTGAAGATATGCATCGACTGGGTATTTGGAAGAGTCAACGGACGGCTGGCAATCGCATGAAGACAACGATGGTTGCGATTGCGGTGTACTGGATTGTTGCGTTGACGTTGTCTGGCTGCAAGAAAGAGCCCTACATGCTTGGAGTCGTTGGCTACAACTACACGGACCGGGCCGTTTCGGATTTCTCTGTGAACGGGCAATGGGGCGCGAATGTGTTCTTGAGTACGCCGACGGCTGGTGGGGGAGGAACGGTTTGTTGCGTGGTCATGAGTCGCGACACGAAGACGCCGTTTTGGGTCGAGGTCAAGTATCAAATGGATGCGCTTGAGGCCTATCCACCACGAAGGGTGGTCGAGCCAGCCAGTGCCTATAAGTCGGCGAGGGTGGAGGTTAAGGGGCTGATTCCCCCGGATCCGAGCTATTTAGAGATTCACTTCTACCAGGATGGGCATATCGAGGCGGCCATTTCGGATGCGGACGGGCCGAATCCCCCACGATTGAAGCTCGAAAGTCGATTTCCGTATGTTCGCTAAGAGGCAAAAAATGAGACGGATTGTGAAGGGATTTCTACTCGGAGTTTTTCTGTGCGCGATTCCTGTTTTGGCCTTGCTTGGCTGCAAGAGGGAGCCGTACATGCTAGGGATCATGGGCTACAACTACACGGACCGGGCGATCTCGGATTTTTACGTGAATGACCAATGGGGGGCGAATTTGTTCTTGAGCACACCGACTGCCGGTGGGGGGAAAACGACGTGCTGCGTTGTTATGAGTCGCGACACGAAGACTCCGTTTTGGATCGACGTCAAATACAAAATGAGCGCACTAGAAACTTACCCGCCCAGAAGAGTCGTCGATCCGCCCCAACCATACAAAAGCGCCCGCGTCGAAGTTACGGGTCCTATCCCACCGGATCCGAGCTATTTGGAAGTCCACTTTTACCAGGATGGACATATCGAGGCGGCGATTTCTGGACCGAACGGCCCGTCGCCACCACGGTTGAAGCTCGAAAGTCGTTTCCCATATGTTCGCTGAGAGTAAGCAGAAAGGAGAGCGCTTGTGAAGCGGTATCTATTTGGAATCTTGCTGTGCGCGATTCCTGTTCTGGCGTTACTGGGATGCAAGAGGGAGCCCTACATGCTCGGGATCGTGGGCTACAACTACACGGACCGGGCCGTTGCAGATTTCTCTGTGAACGGTCAGTGGGGGGCGAACGTCGAGTTGAGTACGCCGACCGCAGGAGGCGGAGGCACCGTATGTTGCGTCGTCATGAGCCGTGATACGAAGACTCCGTTTTGGGTGGAGGTCAAATACAAAATGAGTGCGCTGGAATCTTATCCGCCCCGGAGAGTCATTGATCCGTCTCAACCATACCGGAACGCTCGAGTGCAGGTTACCGGTCCGATCCCGCCGGAGCCAAGTTATTTGGAGATCCATTTCTACCCGGACGGCCATATTGAGGCGGTGATTTCTGGACCGGATGGCCCGTCGCCGCCGCGGCTAAAACTGGAAAGTCGCCTCCCATACGTTAGATAAAGGATTTGCACATGCTTGACGATGTCCAACCTACAAACGAAGCTGGCATGCGCTCCTTGACGCTAGCTGAGCGGCGACAGCGCGCAGCCGCTATGAGCTGTGTCGACTCCAAAAAGAGGCCAGGTTATCCGAATTGTTCTCAATCGTTGTGGATCTCGATGTTCTTCGATGGGACCAAAAATAACGCGGCTAACGACACGCCTAAATCGAGAGAGAGCAATGTCGCACGACTATATGCGTCGCACGGAAAAGACGATGAAAGCTTCGCAAAGTATCGCGTCTACGTAAACGGCCTCGGCTCACCATTCAAGGAGATTGGTGAAAACGACTACAGCAACATCGGCCTCGCATTCGGATTCGGCGGAGAAAGACGCCTGCAGTGGGCCAGAAAGCAGTTCGATGAGCGGATCCAAAAAGCCAAGGCGCGCGCACAAAATCCGAAGCAACCGATCCGGATGATCAACGTCGCCATATTCGGCTTCTCCAGAGGAGCCGCATTGGCACGAGCCTTTGCCGTGAGGATCGCGAAAGAGTGCAAACAGGAAGACGATGGGTGGAAGTACCAGCATCTTCCAATTCGTCTTTACTTCATGGGCCTGTTCGACACCGTAGCATCCGCAGGTTTGCCTGCCAGCTTCAAGTCGCTCGATCGTAGCCCCAAGGTCAAATTCTTGGCGACGGCGATTTCTCCGGCCATCAGCTCGGTCCTTTCGCTCTTTCCGAGCGACGGACACTACGACTGGGCCAAGGACCTGAAAATCCCTCCAATGGCGGAGCAGTGCGTCCATTACGTCGCTGCGCACGAGGTCCGCAACTCGTTTCCATTGGACTCCGTGCGCGACGGCGAACGCTATCCACCGAACTGCGTTGAAGTGATCTATCCCGGCGTGCATTCCGACGTCGGCGGAGCTTATGCACCTAGCGAACAGGCGCGGTCGCTCAACGACGCTGAGAAGCTGAGCCAGATTCCCTTGCTGCATATGCATAGAGCCGCCTATGCCGCGGGCGTACCGCTCCTGACGTTGGACAGTCTCGACGTGGACGCGAGAGCCAGATTCAATTTGTCACCCAAAACCGCCGCCCTCTTCGACGCCTACCAAAAGCTAACCACCGCATCCGGCCCGCTAGAAACCGCTGTAGCGACGCACCTCTACCAACTCTATCTAGCGCGCTCATACCTGTCGAAGGTAACCGGAGACGCCGCTGCACACGCACGTCTTCCCGCCGCGCTGCAGATCCTCAAGCAATTGGGCAACGAAGACCCCAAGAATCCCACGGTAACGCAGTTAGCGAAGATCACTGCGGGAGGCAACGAGGTCAGTCAGGCATCGACGGACGCACAGACGAAGAAGCGCAACGAACAACCGCTGAGTCTGCGCGAGGCAACGCTTGCCCGCGCATACGAACATGCCTCGCAGATCACGGGCTCTGCTACCACGCGCCAGAACCTTGCTCGACTTTTTCGACTACCTGGTTCACGACTCCGTAGCCGGATTCGGCATCGATCTTTCGAAATTGCAGAACTGGAGATTGACGTACTTCGGGGACCAGGCCTATGAGCCGTCGAACGACTGGAATGTTGCTGATGCAACGCAAGACGATGAAACCAACGCAATGGCATGAGTGGAAATCGTGCCGGTGCAGATGAACTGACGCTGACCTCCAAGGAATATTCCGAATGATCGATCTTGTTCGACTGGGTGATGCAACTGACCACGGCGGACGCGTAATCAGCGCGTCGCCAACGATGACATTCGACGGGCGCAGGGTTGCGCGAAAGGGAGACGAGGTGACGTGTCCGCTACACGACATCGACCCGAACCGGATCGTCGAAGGCGACGAGTCCATGATGGACGACGGCGTTCCTGTCGCGCGGCATGGACATCGTGCAATGTGCGGGTGCCGTTTGCTCTCCAGTCTCCTCTGAAGGGCTGCGCATGCCTGTGGAATTGCCGCCGGAGGATTGCGGCGAACAGAAGCCGTCGCAGCCAAGTCTGCTCGTGTGGTTCGTCGTGCTCATCGTGACGATGGTCGTCGGAGCGTTGCTGGCTCTGAAGCAGTGGCCGATTGACGACCCAGCCAATACGGTGCGCTTCTGGATTCATGTGATCGGCATTCCGTTCGCGGCATGGGCAATCGCTTTTGGTCTGCGTGCCGTCTACTGGGGCAGGAATGTGAACGAATCGATGCGGAGAACGTAGTGGCAAAGGAACGCAGAGACAACGCGATCAGATTCGCGAGCGAACCATTGGCCGTGCTGGGCTATGCGTATTTGACCGGGGCCGGCGCGAGCGGCGTCAGCACGTCATTGCGCAATGCCGAAGTGCTGAGAGTGCCGCTTGCATCCGGATCAGAAAACGAGGAGGAGCCATGTCGGGTGTTGGGACTGGTCGCCGACGATGAAGATCCGGGCCGATATCAGGCGTGCTTCCGCGAAATCATTGCTCTCATTGCAGCGTCTGTCGATGCGATTCCAGAAGACGTGCCGTTCGAAATTCGTCTGCATGCACCCGCGGCGGCTGAGTCGGCCTCGCTGTTGAAGAACTGGGCGGGGGCGTGGAAAGCCGCCGGTCTTCGGCCAGCGCGCACGCCGCGGGTGGTGTCCAATCGTGGGCTCATGGAGCTGGACGAATGGCTAGACCTTCAAGGCGGACCAAGGCTCGAGCGGTGCGTGCTGCATGTCGCTGTCCGGTTGCGCGATAACCCGGCGGATCAGGGCGCCGAAGCGGTGAGCGCCGTCGTGCTTGGATGGGCTCCGCTCGCACGGCGCGAACGAATTCGTGTGCTCGCGTTGGTGCATCGCCCGGTGGAAGGTGCTGTGCCCGAAATCGAACGCGCAATGGCGCGCGCATCGATGTGGGCGCGCACATCCCTCGCTGCGATGACTCATGTTTGGCAAGCCGGGGTCTCGGTCGAGGAAAAAGCGGCAATTGCCAAATGTATCGATCCGGCGTCGACGAAGACCGAAGGCGCCAGAGGACGCGGTGGCATTCACGACATTACCGCGCAACTCGGCGATATGGGTGTGGCGTCGAGTTGGCTTGCAGTGGTGCTCGCAATAGAAGCGGCACTCGAAGGGCATGGCCCGCAATTCATTGCGTGTCGTGAAGATTCATTTCGCTGCGCCGTTGTTCGGCCGGACAGTAACGCAGCACCTATTCAGGCGGACGCACAAGTATGAAGTTTGGCAAATCGCTCGGGTACTGGCTTACGGTTGGTGCGATCACAGCGGCGGGACTCGTCTACGGCGGAACTCAAAATTGGAGTGGCGAGCGCATGGCGCTGACTGCCCTCATCGGCATGGTCGCGCTTCTTGCACGGGCGCCGTTGACCCGTGGTTGGCTTGCGGTCGCAAAAGGCGCTCCGAGCCGCCGCACAGTCGTCCCTGCGCGTGACGAGGTAGCACGCGTCGAATCCGCTGGGGGCGGAGGGGAAACGGTGCTAGCCGCTCGTCTCACCAAGTTGCGCGATACCTTGAAAGAGCGGCATGGTATGCGCTGGCGTTATCGTGACCGATGGATCGTAGTCGCCGGCGACACTCCGATCGTCAAGCGTATCGCACCCGGTCTCGCCGAGTCCGGCTTTGCCTTCGCGGATGACGCCCTGTTGCTCCACGCAACGCAGACGGGTTCGACACTGGACACGGGCTGGCTCGACCAGATCCGCCGTCTGCGCCAGCGGCGGCCTGTCGATGCCGTTGTCTTCGTGACACGCACCGCCGGGTCATCGGATGTGCGCCGTACTTCCGATGCGCTCGTACAAAGAATCGCCCGGCACGCCCGCGCGCTACGTTGGGCTGCGCCTGTGTATTTGCTCAACGCGACCGAGTTTGACGGCGATCCGTCCATCCCCGATGAACCGATAGGCTTTACGTGGTCCGAGCCGCGAGTGCAGGTCGCCAACGTCGAAGAGGCGCTGCGGGGACTCTTGCGCAACCTGTCGAACGCGGGGGTCGTCCGCGTGATCGACAATCGGCTCGACCGCTACCCGGCATTGCTCGCGGGTCACATCGAAGGACACTTCGGCGATCTGTCGAGCCTCGTGATGCAAACGGTAGAGTCGCGCTACTGGCGCTGCTCGATACATGGCGTTCTTTTTGCACCGCTTTTCCGCAAGCGGACTCTCGTGCCACCCATGGAGCCTGAAACCGCAGGCGACCTCGCGTCGAGCCCTTCGGATGTCGCTGGTACCGATCAGCCGCCGGACCTGACGCACCGCACCGTCTGGCACTACGTCGCCGACCACAGCCGACACATCCACGGCCGCCGTGCGGGCCTTTCCTTCTCGACCACCGCCGCGTGGATCACCACCGCCGCAATCGGCCTGTGGACGATCGGCACGATAATCTCGGGCTTCTCGAACCGCGCGACGATCGATGCCACATCGGCGAGCCTCGCAAAACTCGCCGCCACGACGGACCGCACGCAGTCCCTGCAACTGCTCGACGGTCTCGACAAGCAGATCGACTCGCTCGAATACCGTCAGCGGCAGGGCGCGCCGTGGACGGCGCGCTTCGGCCTGAACCACGACCGTGCCCTGCTCGACGCGCTGTGGCCTCGCTACGAAGCGGCTGCTTCGCGTGTGCTGGTCGCGCCGATCCGCGAGACGCTAGAGACCCAGTTGCGTCAACTGGCGTCGCTAACCGACGCGGAGATCGCAAGCGGCGGCAATGCGCAGGCCCAGGCGGCCTACGATACGCTGAAGACCTATCTGATGCTCGCACAGCCCTCGCACGCGCTCGCGAGTTTCCTCACACCGCAGCTCGTGGCGACGTCCGCGCCAGCGCGACCACTCAACTCGACGGTATCGGCGGGCGCGTGGGACGACATGCGCCAGCATGCAATCGCGTTCTTCGCGAATCATCTGGGACGGCAAGGCGCCGCGAACAGTTCGTCGCTCGCGATCGTGCCCGATGCATCGCTGGTAGCGGCGGCGCGTCAGACCGTGATCGGCGTGCGCGGCATCCAGAATTCCATCGATACGGTCTATCAGCAGATCATCGAGGACGCGCGGCCGAAGTATCCGCCGCTGTCGCTCGCCACGTTGCTCGGCGATACGTCGAGCCGCGGGCTTTTCAACACCTCGGCGACGGTACCGGGCATTTTCACGCGCACTGCATGGGACGAGCGCATCGGCAAGGCCATCGACGACGCGAGCGTCGAACGCGAGATCGCAGGCGACTGGGTGCTCTCGGATGTGAAGTTGGCAACCGCGTCGCCGTCGATGCTAAAGGAGCAGTTGCGCCAGCGTTATTTCGACGACTACGCACGTGCGTGGCAAGTCTTTCTCAACAGCGTGCGCTGGCAGTCCGCGTCGGGTCTCACGGGCACGGTCGATCAATTGACTTTGCTCGGCGACGCGCAACGTTCGCCACTCGTCGCGCTCCTCAATGCGATCGTCTATCAGGCGGGCACGGGTGCCGCCACGCAGTCGCTCCCGGACGCGCTCATCAGCAAGGCGCAACGGCTGGTCGACTCGGGCGAGAAAGATCCTTCGAAGCAACGGCGGCGCGTCCAGGCTGCGCCGCTGGCGGCAGCGTTCGATCCGTTTCTGCGGCTCACCGGCAGTGATCTGGCGAGCGATGCGCCGTCGGGCGCGAAGGACGCGGCCAAGCTCGCGGCAACGGGCGATCTGAGCATCGCGCGTTACCTCGAACGCGTGACGGCGATGCGCCTGAAGGCGCAACAGATCGCATCGAGTCCCGATGCCGATGCGATGTCACGTGTAGCTGCGCAAGCAGTGCTGCAGGGCCGTTCGTCGGACATCGCGGACAGCCGCGACTACGCGAGCCGGCTGGCCGCGAGTCTCGGCGAGCCATGGGCGGGCTTCGGCGAGCTGTTGCGTGCGCCGCTCGAGCAGAACTGGCAAGTCGTGATGCAGCCGGCGGCGGCGAGCCTCAACGCGATCTGGCGACGTTCGATCGTGGCGGACTGGAATCGTTCGTTCGGTGGTCGTTATCCGTTCGCAGATTCGGATAACGAAGCATCGCTGCCGGAAATGGCGCGCATCTTGCGCCTCGACAACGGCGTGATCGCGCAGTTCGTGGCGACGCAACTGGCCGGCGTGGTCGAGCGTCAGGGCGACCGCTGGGTCGCTGTGCAAGGCGCGAACCACGGGTCACTGGTGCTCGATCCAGCATTCCTCGACGCGCTCAACCGGCTCACGCGGGTGGCGAACGTGTTGTTCCCGACCGGCGACACGCGCGTGCGTTTCGAGCTGCGCGGTGTGCCCACGCCGGGCGTTACCGATACGCGCGTGGTTCTCCCGGGCAATGAACTGCACTACTTCAACCAGAAGGAGGAGTGGGTGCCGTTCGAATGGCCGGGGCAGGCGCTCGAAAACGTGTCCCGTATCGAATGGATCACGGAGCAGGGTGGTTTGCGCTCGGCGCTCGATGCGCAAGGGCGTTTTGGGTTGGTGCGGCTGCTCGAACGTGCCCAGGTCGAGCCGCAGGACAACGCGCGCTATCTGCTCACGTGGAAGCCCGATGCGAGCGAAGCGAAACCGCTGCGCGTGGTGTTGCGCAGCGAGGCGGCGGCGGGGCCGATCGAGGTCCTCAAGCTGCGCCAGTTCAAGCTGCCGCAGCAAATTTTCATCACGGCCTCAGGCCGAAATCGCGCGGCGGCCGCTTCCGCCGTGCCGCCACCACTACCGCCTGAGGCGATTGCGGCGGCCAAGCGTGCCGCTACCCCTTTGCCCGATGGTTTTCTGGAGATCGAATGAAACTCGGTGATTTGTTCAGGAGCCTGTTCCCGTCGCGCGATGTGGAGCAGGTCGCGCGGGCGCGGCTCGATGCATGGGACGCGTGGCTCCAGCCGTTGGCGGGCGAACATGGCGTCGGTCGCGATCCGGGCTACGAGGACACGTTCTTCGAGCTGAGGGACGAAGCGGCCAAGCTCTCCGGTATCGACGATGCGCGCATCGCGCAGGCGTGCGAGCAATTGCTGAAAGAGGTCGGCAAGGATCTGCGCGTGGTGGCCTACTACGCGCAGTCCCGGTTGCGTGAGGACGGTCCTGCTGGCTTCGCGGATGGACTCGAACTCGCGGCTGCACTGGTCGACCGTTTTGGCGAAGCGCTGTTGCCCGTTCGTCCGGAGGCGAAGAAAGGCGCGCTCGACATGCTCGTGACCACGCGAATGATCGAGTTGTTAGAACGTCGAGGTGGTTTCGCGCCGGCGGATCTTGAACGCGCGATTGCTGCGCTCGATGTGCTGGTCGCCCGCACGCAAGCGTGGGGCGAGTCGGCCCGGCCGGTTCTGCAACCGCTCGTCGCGCGTTTCCAGCGCAACGAGGACAGCGCGCCGAAGGCTGCCGCCGAGGTGGGCCTGGTTCCGGCATTGGCCACGCTGGCCCCCACGGCGACGGTCGGCTCGGTGCGCGATCTGCTCGAGCAGGCCCGCGCGATGTCCGTGTGGTTGCGCGAGCAGGAGAACGGCTATTTGTCTTCGACCCGGCTGGTGCGCTGTGTGCGCTGGGATACCGTAGACGACGTGCCCCCGGCGGATGCCGCGTCGCGCACACGCCTCGCGCCGCCGCGCGCGGAGCTGCGTCAGCAGCTGACGCGGCTCGTGCTGCAGAAGCAGTGGCCGGAACTGCTGGAGCGCGTCGAGGGCGCGTTCATGGAGGGCGTGAATCATCTGTGGTTCGACCTGCAGTATTTCCAGCACGTCGCGCTCGATCACAGCGGCGCGCCATACAGTCTCTGGCGCGAGCAACTGCGCGCGGATTTCGCGCTGTTTCTCGAACGCCTGCCAGGCATCGAGCGTCTTGCATTCGACGACGGCACCGCGTTCGCCGACGATACGACGCTCGAATGGATCGCGCGCCACGCGGTCGTGCGCGATATCGAAGCAGGCGAGGCGCTCGCGCCCCTGCCGGTCTCGGCCGACAGCGATGACAGCAGTGCCGGCGACTGGCCGGAGATCGAGGCGCAGGCGCACGACATGAGCGCGCGGGAGGGCGTCGAAGCGGCCTTCGCGTGGCTCGATGCGCTGCCGGGGATGAAGACCGCCCGTCACCGCTATTTGCGGCGCCTCGTGATGGCGCGCCTCGCGGAGCACGCGGGCAAAGGCGAGATCGCCCGCGCGTTGCTCGATGAACTCGATCAGTCGGCGAGGACGTTGCCGCTCGCGCGCTGGGAGCCCGCGCTCGTCTTCGAGGTCAAGCAGCAACTGATGCGCGTGCTCAAGTCGATGTCGATCCGCAAGGACGCCGACAAGTTGGCACTCGCTCGCCGCATGGCCGAACTGCAAACCGAGCTGGCCGTGATCGATCCGGCGCGCGCACTAACCCTCCTCTGAGGACGCACGAAGATGGAACACGACGATCCGATACTGCGTTACTACGAAGCTGAAATGCGCTATCTGCGCGAGTCCGGCAAGGAATTCGCGCGCGCGCATCCCGACCGCGCCCGCATGCTCAATCTCGATCGCGTGGGCGAGCGCGATCCGTACGTCGAGCGGCTCCACGAAGGTTTCGCGTTTCTCACGGCGCGTCTGCGGCAGAAGCTCGACGATGAACTGCCGGAGTTGACCGAAGGACTCGTGAGTCTGTTGTGGCCGCATTACCTGCGAATGATTCCGTCGTTGTCGATAGTCGAACTGGTGCCGCGCGGGGAAAAGCTGCAGAAGACCATCTGCGTGCCGGAGGGCGTTGCCGTGCGGGCCTCGCCGATCACGCTCCCACCACGCCCCGGCGCCGAGGGCACGACGCCCAGATCGGTTCAGTGCCAGTACCGCACGACCCAGCCCGTGCAGCTGCAACCACTCACGCTCACCCATGCGGCGCCGGAGGTGCGCCACGATGGCCGCTCGGTGATCCGCATCGGCTTCGATATTCATGGCTCAGCGCGTCACCCGGAGACGGATCTTTCGCGTCTGCGTTTCTTTCTCAACGCCGATTTGCCCATGGCGTTCGCGATGCATTTCGCGCTCACACGCCAAGTGGATTCGATTCACTGGCGCATTCCGCAATTGCGCGGTGCAGAACTGCAGCCACTCGATGGCGTCACGATCGAGCCGGCCGGTTTCTCGACGGAGGAGCGGCTGTGGCCGAAGGCGGACACGGCGTTCTCGGGCTATCAGTTGCTGCTCGAATACTTCACGTTCCGCGAGAAATTTCTGTTCGTCGATCTGGTCGGCCTGGACGTCGGGCGATTGCCGGACGGGGTCACGCACTTCGAACTCGAAATCGTGCTGCAACAGGCGTATCCGTCCGATCAGCGCTTCGCCACCGAGCACTTGCGCATGTATTGCACGCCGGTCATCAACCTGTTCGAACTCGAGGGGGAACCGATTCGCGTCAATCATCACGAGACGGCCTATCGCGTCGTCCCCGCCAGCGCGCGCGACGACAACGTCGAGATCTACTCGGTCGATACGGTCGCGGCATTCGATCACCTGCAGGCGAACCGCTACGAGTATGTGCCGTTCTCGACCTTCCGCCATCGCGGCGGGATGCTGCGCCACGAGGCGCCCGAGCGTTACTTTCACACGCGTGTGCGCCCCGGCATCGGCGGCCTGCACGAGACGTGGCTCGTGCTCGGCGGTCAGGCCTGGGAAACGCTGCTCGATCTGCCGGAGGAAAACCTTTCGCTGCAGGTGACGGCCACCAATGGCATGTTGCCGCGCAAGGGCCTGCGCGAGTCGAGCATCGACGAACTGGCCGGCGATACGCCGAACGTAGCGGGTGTGCGCAATCTCGTCGCATCGACGTTGCCGCTTTACCCGCCCACCTCCGACCGCTTTCAGTGGCGGGTGCTGTCACACCTCGCGCCGAATTTTCTGTCGATGATGAACGCAGAGGTGCTGCGCGGCGCGCTCGCGCTCTACGACTGGACCGGCGACGAACTCAATCGCCGGCGCCTGGCCGGCATCTTGTGGGTGGCGCAGGAACTGATCGAAGAGGTCTCGGGCGGCTCGGTCGAGCGCGGCGTGCTGATCGAGGTGACGCTCGATTCGCATGCGTTCGCGGGCGAGGGCGACGTGATGCTGTTCGGCGAGTTGCTGCATCGCTTCTTCGCGCTCTATGCGGACATCAATCTGTACACGAAGCTCGCGATCGTGAGCCTGCCTTCGCAAACGCGTACTGTCTGGCCGCGCAGCAAGGCGCAGAGGGCGCCGCTGTGAAGGCCCGCGATCTGCCGGCGCTCGATCCGCTGGTCGCGGCGCTGCTGGCGCGCGCGCCGCACATGAGCTTCATGCAGTTGTGCCGTCTGCTGGAACTGCACCTGCCTCACGCGCCGGGTCTAGGCACCGGCGATACGCCTGCGGTTGAGCCCGTGCGCTTCCGGCCGTGGCCGCGCATGGGCTTTCCGGCGGGCGAGATCGTCGCGATCGAGTTCGACGACGAATACGTCGATGCGCCACCGTCCGTGCGTACGACCTTCATGGGGCTCTACGGCGTCGATGCAGCGATGCCGCCGCATCTGATCGACGACATCGCGCAGCGCGAGGAAGGGCATGAAGCGCTGGAGGCCTTCCTCGACCAGTTCAATCACCGGACTGTGACGCTGCTGTACCGCGCGTGGAAGAAGTATCGCTACCCGGAGAGCTTCCAGCCGGGCGGCGCCGATGGGCACTCGCGCAACCTGCTTAGCCTCGTGGGCTTCGGCTGGGGCGACAAGCCGGGGCGTGCGGGCTTGCCGGACTCGCGCATGCTCGCGCTGCTCGGCCTGCTGATCCAGCGCACCCGGACGGCGGAAGGACTCGCGGGCGTGATCGCGCTGGCGGCACCGGGCGTCGAGGTGCGCGTCGACGAGTTTTATCCGGCGCGCGCGAGTGCGGGGGAAGCGCAGCCGCTGACTGCCCGGACGGCGGTGCCTCATGTGCCGCGTCGTGGCCTTGGCAGCGGCTATGTGCTCGGCAAGCGCCTCGCCTATCGCAGCCGCGCCGTGCGCGTCACGCTGCGCCCCGTCGATGCGCGCCAGGCGCACGACCTGTTGCCTGGCGCGTGGCTGCATCGCGAGGTCAAGGCGTTCGTGCAGTTGTACATCGGCACGAAGGCCGACGTGCATCTGCGCATGGAACTGCCGACGCGGTTCGTCCCCGCGCCGTCCATCGCGTCCGTTCATCGCGAGGTCGCACCGCGTCTCGGCTGGACGACTGTCTTGCCCGCCGATGAGGATCGGCTGATCGTCATCGCGCTCGGCATCCACGAGGCCATTCCGGCGTCCGCGCCCAATCCGTATCTGAACTCACACCATGTCTGAGCCAATCGACCGCATTCACCGGCACATCGTTGCCCTTCTCGCGCCTGCCGTTCTGCTCTCGGGCTGTGGTGCCTGGCAGACCGTTTCGGACTCCACCTCGGATACGTACCACGCGGTGTTTTTCCGCCAGGTCAAGGTGCTCGATGTCGATCTGAGCGCGCGCGATGCCGTCAATCCCGACGACGCGGGCCGGCCGAACTCGGTCGCCGTGCGTGTCTACCAGCTTCGCGAGCGCAAGGGCTTCGATGGGGCTTCGTACGACGACCTGCTGAAGAACGACAGGACCGTGCTCGCGCAGGATCTCACTTCGAGCATGGCGACCGTGCTCAATCCCGGCGCTTCAGCCAGTCTCTCGGAACCGATGAAGAAGGATACGAAGTATGTAGCAGTGGTGGCGCTTTATCGGCAGCCGGGCACGGAGGGCGCGTGGAAGCGCGTGATCGAGGCGAAGCAACTCGACCCGGCGAAACCGCTCAAGCTCGAACTCGTGGCGAGCCGGTTGCAGTGGTCTGAGGATAGCGCCCGATCGAATGCGACGAAATGAGCGCGAAGCGAGCTGAAAGAAAAGACCCCGGGCCGGATCGAATCCGGTAACCGGGGTACCAGAAAAAAGCTCGCCTGTTCTCAAGAGGCAGGTCAACATTACGCCTGCCAAAAACGAATCGCAACGTGGAAAAAAATTCGCGCGCCAAGAAAAAAGCCCCGGCCTTGCGGGCCGGGGCAGCGAGAATACACCGTGCGTTCCGGGGAACGGAACGCACTCGAGACGTTACCTGTCCGATATGGCATCGGCAACCGCCTCGCGTTACGTGCAATTACTAACAAATGGCTTTCTTCGGCTTGCCGCGTCGTCTGCAGATTGATTCGGATGACGAATGAAAAGAGTGCGGGCCTTACACGTCAAAAACACACTGAACGCGCTGCACAATGACATGAGGCCGGTTCCCTCGGCGGGAACCGGCCTCGTTGCTCGCCGGGTTAGTAGCGCGGCGGGGGCGGGCGGTCGTCACGGTAGTGCTGCGGACCCGGATCGTGCGGGTGATGGCGCATCCATTCGTCGTGTTCCCAATAACGGTGGCCGTCGTAATAACGGTTGTCGTGCCAGCCCACTGAAACCTGGACGCCAACCGGCATCAGGTGCGCTTCGCCGTAGACCGGAGCCTGGGCGTCGGCGCGCATCATGTACGGCTGGGTTTGCGCATGGGCGCTGACGGCACCCATCATTGCGCCGCCTGCAATCAGCGCCGACACAAGGACGCGTGCCGGGGTGTTCAGATTGATCTTCATATCGTGACCTCCTCTTGAGCGGGTTGTCGGCGTGCCGGACTGCGCTGCGTTCAACCCATGGCCAAAGCTTACGAGAACGAGCACCGGAAAACGTGAGCACATGTAAGCACACGTTTCAAATTCCTGACAGCCCGCCGGGGCTGCCTTGCCGGTGGCCCATTGATCCGCAAGGGATATTCCCGCCAAGAGGTCACAAAGCGGGACGGATCAGAGGGGTGCCCGTGTCAATCGAGGTTACATTCGTAGCGTCCGTGTGACACAGGCGAGGGCGGTCAACGGGCTTTGTCGTCGTCCGGTGACTTGCCCGCGACGTCGATGGCGCTCTGCGAACCGACCGCCGCGCGTAACTCGAACTTCTGGATCTTGCCCGTCGCAGTACGCGGCAGCTCGCCGAAACGCACCGCGCGCGGCACCTTGAAGTGAGCGAGGAACAGCCGGCAGTGGGCGATGATTTCCTCGGCGGTCGCTGTGGCGCCCGGGCGCAGTTCGACGAACGCGCAGGGCACTTCGCCCCACTTCGGATCGGGCATCGCGACGACCGCTGCGAGCGCAACGGCCGGATGCCGGTAAAGGGTGTCTTCGACTTCGATGCTCGAGATGTTCTCGCCGCCCGAGATGATGATGTCCTTGCTGCGATCCTTGATGCGCACATAACCATCGGGTGTCAGCACGCCGAGGTCGCCGGTATGGAACCAGCCGCCATGGAACGCCGCTTCGGTGGCGCGCTCGTTCTTCAGGTAGCCCTTCATGCAGATGTTGCCGCGGAACATGATTTCGCCGAGGGTTTCGCCGTCGTTGGGCACGGGTTCGAACGTCGTCGGATTCAGTACCGTGACCGCGCTTTGCAGGTGGTAGCGCACGCCCTGGCGTGCGGCGAGACGCGCCTGTTCCTCGTCGTCGAGGGTCTGCCAGTGCTCCTGCACCGCGCAGACTGCCGCTGGACCGTAGACCTCCGTGAGCCCGTAGACATGGGTCAGCTCGAAGCCGATCGCCTTCATCTTCGCGATCACGGCGGGCGCGGGCGCCGCGCCGGCCACCATCGTGTGGACCTTGTGCGCGATGCCTTCGCGATACGCGGCGGGGGCGTCAGCGAGCGCGCCCTGCACGATGGGCGCACCGCAATAGTGGGTGATGCGCTCGCGGCGGATCAGGTCGAATACGAGTTGCGCGTCGAACTTGCGCAGACACACGTTTACGCCAGCGCGTGCCGCGACGGTCCACGCGAAGCACCAGCCGTTGCAATGAAAGAGCGGCAAGGTCCACAGATACACGGCATGCCTCGGCATATCCCATTCGAGGATATTGCTCACGGCGTTCAGATACGCGCCGCGATGATGGTAGACCACGCCCTTGGGGTCGCCCGTCGTGCCGGATGTGTAGTTGAGCGCGATCGCGTCCCATTCGTTCGCAGGGGGTGCCCACGCGTAGTCGGGGTCGCCGCTCGCGAGGAACGCTTCGTAGTCGACGGCGCGCGGGAAATGATCGGCGTCGGCGGGCGCGATGTCGGCCACGCTGATGATCTTCAGATGCGGCAGTTCGAGCGCGGCGCGTTGCGCGAGCTGTGCGTATTCGGTATCGACGATCAGCGCCTTCGCTTCGCCATGGCGCAGCATGAACAGCATCGAGGCCACGTCGAGTCGCGTATTGAGCGTGTTGAGCACCGCGCCGAGCATGGGCACGCCGAAGTGCGCCTCGACCATCGCGGGAATGTTGGGCAGCAGTGCCGCGACGGTGTCGCCGCGCCCGATGCCGGCCTGCGCGAGCGCGCTCGCGAGGCGGCGGGTGCGCGCGTAAGTCTCGCGCCAGTTGCGGCGCAGGTCGCCGTGGACCATCGCGAGGCGATCGCCGTAGACCTCGGCCGCGCGGGCGATGAAATCGACGGGCGTGAGCGGCACATAGTTGGCTTCGCGTTGGGCGAGTCCGTCTTCGAACTGATGCGTCATGGCGCGTGTCTCCTGGCGGGCCGGGGGCCCTGGCGTTTATCGGTATGATGCCGGCTAACGTATCAGGCGCGGGCCGCGGAGTCTGTCGCCGAGGCGACAGAGTCGCGCCGCCTGCCGCGCCGTGCTGATTTCCCTCAACCCGTGGCTGCACTGACCCCTGCCGATTCTCCCAACGCCGAGCGCAGCGATCCGACCGATCTGGCCGCCTTGTACGGCCGCTGCCGCTGGTTCACCGCGCTCGATCCGGCCCACCAGACGTGGGTGCTCGACACATCGTTCGCACGCCATTTCGACGGCGGCGCGACGGTGGCCGCACGCGAGGCGCCCTCGGCGCACTGGCTCGGCGTCGCCACGGGCCTCGTCAAGCTCGCGATCTACAACGCGTCGGGACGCGGCTGCACGTTCTCGGGCGTGCCGCCCGGCGGCTGGTTCGGCGAGGGCAGCGTGATCAAGCGCGAGCCGCGCCGCTACGATGTGATCACGATCCAGCCCTCGCTCGTGATGGGCGTGCCGGCCGACACGTTCCATCGCCTGATGGACAGCAGTTTGCCCTTCAATCGCTTCGTCATCCACCAGCTCAACAACCGGATGGGCGAGTTCATCGCGCTGATCCAGAACAGCCGGCTGCTCGACGTCGATGCGCGCGTCGCGCAGTCGCTCGCGCAGCTCTTCAATCCGGACCTCTATCCCGAGACCGGCATGTCGCTCGATGTCTCGCAGGAGGAGATCGGCATGCTCGCGGGCGTCTCGCGCCAGCGCATCAACCAGGCGCTGCGCAACCTCGAAAAGGCCGGGCTCGTGACGCTCGGCTACAACCGCATCGATGTGCTCGATCTCGGTGGACTGCGTGGCTTTGGGCGCGATCAGCTCTGATACGCGTGTTGCGGAGGTCTTTCCCAGTCTTGTCCAGTGTGGAAGGGTCTGTGTCCCGGCGGGCGGTTTTTTGGGGCTCGCGCGCTGCGTAGACTTGGCGGTGTCGACTCAGCCACTGCTTGTGGCACGAGTCCCGTTCAGGTCACAGGAGAAAGAAGGTGAAGCACGCAATGCTACGCACGGCACTGGTTTCGATGATGGTTGCTGTCCCCGCGCTGTCGTTCGCGCAGCAGTCCAACGGTCCGCTCACGCGCGCCCAGGTGCGCCAGGAACTGGTCGATCTCGCCTCGGTCGGCTATCACCCGACGATGGCCAACGACGTCAACTATCCGCAGGACACTCAGGCCGCGATGGCGCGTCTTGCGCAAAAGCGCGCGCACGAAGCGCAATTGGCGCAGGGTGACGCACAAACGAGCTATGGCGCGGAGCCGTCGGGCCACGTGGAGTCGGGGGCGCCGGCCGCCGCCGCCGTGCGCGTGCCGGGCGAGCAGGGCGAGCAGGGCGAGCAGGGCGAGCAGGGCGAGCAGGGCGCTTACGCGCATCATTGATCGGCCGTCGAGGTAGCGGCGCGGCTGTTAACGCTCAAGCGTCGGGCGGCACGCCCAGCAGTTGCAGCGCACCCGCCGTCACGCCCGAAAACACCGGCCCCGCCACGGTGCCGCCATAGAACGCGCGGCCCGCCGGATCGTCGATCATCACGGCGACGATCAGGCGCGGCGCGCTCATCGGCGCCATGCCGACGAACAGCGAGCGATAGCGGTTCTTCGCATAGCCCGCGCCGATCTGCTTGCGCGCTGTGCCCGTCTTGCCGCCGACGCGGTATCCCTCGACTGTCGCCGCGCGGCCCGTGCCGCCGTCGCCGGTGGCCATCTCCAGCATCGCGCGGATCGCGGCGGCGGTGGCCGGCGTGGTGACGGTGCGGGGTGTGAGCGGCGCGGCGTCGGCGGGCGGATTGCGCAGCAGTTGCACCGGATACAGCGTGCCGTCGCTGGCATAGGCCGTGTAGACCTGGGCCATCTGCAGCAGCGAGGTGGACAGGCCGTAGCCATAGGCCATCGTCGCCTGTTCGATGGGACGCCAGCGTGAATACGGCCGCACGCGGCCGGCGGCGGCGCCCGGAAAAGTCAGCTCGGGCCGCAGACCGAGGCCGTATTGTTGATACTTTTCCCAGATCGTGCGGGCGTTGAGGTTGAGCGCGAGCTTGGCGAGCGCGATGTTGCTCGACTTCTGGATCGCCTCGGCGACCGTCATGCGGCCGTGGTTCGAGGTGTCGTGGATCAGGGCGGGACCGATGCGCATCGTGCCGGGCGCCGTGTCGATGAGCGTCTGCGGGCCGACCTTGCGCTCGTCCATCGAGAGCGCAACGACGACGGGCTTGATGGTCGAGCCCGGCTCGAACGTGTCCACCACGGCGCGGTTGCGCAGCTGACGGCCGGTGAGGCGCGCGCGGTCGTTCGGATCGAACGACGGCCAGTTGGCGAGCGCGAGGATCTCGCCGTTGCGCGCGTCGAGCACGACGACGCTGCCCGCCTCGGCGTGATGCTTCGCGACGGCGGTTTTGAGCTGCGCGTAGGCGAGCTGCTGGATGCGGCGGTCGATCGTCAATTGCACCGTGTCGCCGTTTTGCGCGGGCACGCGCGGCGCCGACTCGGAGATCACGCGCCCCAGCCGGTCGCGGATGACCTCGCTTTGTCCGGGCGTGCCTTGCAGGCGCTCGTCGGCGGCGAGTTCGACGCCTTCCTGGCCCTGGTCCTCGATGTCGGTGAAACCGACCACGTGCGCGGCGGATTCGCCTTCAGGATAGAAGCGCTTCGAATCGGCGATCAGCGTGATGCCGCCCGTGGCCATCTCGTCGATGTGCGCGGCCGTGTCCGCATCGACCTGACGCTTGAGCAGGACGAAGGTGCGCTCAAGCGTCAAGCGGCGACGCAGCTCCGCGACCGGCATGTCGAGCAGCCTGGCGAGCGGCGGGTGTGCGGCTTCGTCGACGAGCTTCGGGTGCGCCCAGATTTCGAAGGTCGCGAGACTGACGGCGAGCAGCGCGCCATGGCGATCGACGATGCGTCCGCGCGTCGCGTCGAGTTCGAGCGTGCGCTGGTAGCGCTTTTGCCCCTGCTTTACATAGAACCGGTGATCGACCACCTGGATCCAGAGCGCGCGTCCCGCCAGCGCCGCGAACGCCACGAACATCAGGAACACGACGAAGCGCGAGCGCCACGCGGGCAGTCGCGACGCGAGCATCGGATGACGCGTGGCGGCGGCGTGCGGATCGCGTGGAGACGGTCGGGTAGTGCGGGACATGGATCACGGGGAGGGCTTCAATCGAATTGCATTGTAAACACAGTGTAATGCATATGAAATTGAGCATGCGCAGTGCATCGTGCCGAACGGGGCACGATGGCGATGCGCAAGGAGGGGGAATTCGGGAGAGGCAGTCATACAAGCGCCTCCGGCTTCCCGCGAGCCGGAGGCGCCGTGCAATCCTTTAAACGGCAGCGTGCTCCGGCAAGCGGAAGCTCGCAATCGCGTCGCGCAGACCCGTCACCTGATCCTTGAGCGAGTGTGCCGCCGCCGCAGCCTGCTCGACGAGCGCGGCGTTCTGCTGCGTCACCTGATCCATCTCGCCGACCGCGCGATTGACCTGCTCGATCCCGGCGCTCTGCTCGCGCGAGGCGTGGCTGATCTCTTCGAGGATCTCGTTCACGCGCCGCACCGATTGCACGATCTCGCCCATCGTCGAGCCCGCATTCGTCACGAGCGAGGCGCCTTCGGCGACCGTATCGGTCGATTTCTCGATCAGCGCCTTGATCTCCTTGGCCGCCGTGGCCGAGCGTTGCGCGAGGCTGCGCACTTCGGCGGCGACCACTGCGAAGCCGCGGCCCTGTTCGCCCGCGCGCGCGGCTTCGACCGCCGCGTTCAGTGCGAGGATGTTGGTCTGGAACGCAATGCCGTCGATCACGCCGATGATGTCGCCGATCTGCTTCGAACTCGTTGTGATGTCACCCATCGTGCGCACGACGTTGTCGACGACTTCGCTGCCGCGCGTCGCGACCTCGGCGGCCTGGCTCGCGAGCTGCGCTGCCTGGTGCGCGCTATCCGCGTTCTGGCGCACGTTGGTGGTCATCTCGTCCATGCTCGAAGCGGTCTCGACGAGCGCCGCCGCCTGTTCCTCTGTGCGCTGCGAGAGGTCGGTATTGCCCGCGGCGATCTCGTTGGCGCCGACGTTGATGTTCTCCGCACCGCTGCGCACGCGCGCGACGGTCTGCGCGAGGCCGCTCTGCATGCTGGCCAGCGCGTGCATCAGGCTGTGCGGGTTGTCGCCCTGCGGCCGCACGGGCTTCGACAGATCGCCCTGGGCGATGCGGCGCGCCGTTTCGACCGCGGTTTCAAGGTCGCCGCCCAGGTTGCCGCGCACGCTGCGCAGCACCACGATCATCACGGCAGTCGCGGCGGCGCCGAGCACCACCGTGATGGCGAGCCAGCGCAGCAGATTGCCGATGAACGCCGCGCGCACGTCGTCCATATACATGCCGGTCACGAGATACCAGTCCCACGGCACAAAGTGCATGGCGAAACTCGTCTTCGCCACCGGCGCATCGGCGCCCGGCTTCGGCCATTGATAGTCGACGAATCCACCACCATCCTGGTTGCCGGCCTTGACGATGTCGAGGAACAGATGCACGCCCTTCGGGTCCGCGAAGCCCGACAGCGGCTTGCCGTTCAGCTCGGGCTTCATCGGGTGCATCAGCATGACGGGACGCGAGTCGTTCACGCTGAAATAGCCGTCGTGGCCATAGCGCAGCGCGCCGATCATGTCGAGCGCCTGCTTCTGCGCATCCGTGTCGCTCATAACGTGCTGCTGCGAGAGCTGGTAGTAGCGCTGAGCAATGCTGCTCGCCTGCTCGACGAGCGACGTAAGTTGCGCGCGCCGCTCGTTGATCATCGACTCGCGGTTCTGCCATGCGCCAAACGCGCCGATCACGATGAGGCCGATCCAGAGGATCGCGATCATCGAGCCGAGTTTCTTGTTGAGGGTCATGTTCTGCATGGGGATAGGGGTCCATGGTGGCTTTATCTGCTGCCAGTCGGGGCACGCTCCCGACCTCCTGTGTTAACGGCGTGCGGCGCGCAGCCTGCGATCAGGGTAATCCCTGCTCCAGGCATAAACACCAGGCGCGCGATCGCGGCAGCCACAAGCCGGTTTCGCGCGTGGCTGCCGCGAACTGCGCACAAATAGCCACAAAATGCCCTGCAACAACATGAATTGCCACGAAACCGGGCCCACGACGACGATTTCGTTCTGTTTCGGCTATAGTCGCCACTTTGGTTCTGACAGGGCATCAAGTCGGTATCGATACCGGCCTGGGCTTTCGTCACGGGCCAGACCCACCAGGGGCCGGCATGGCGCCGGGCTCCGTCAACGACATCCCTTGGACTCAGAATGCGAGCGATCCTTCTTGCTGCAGGTCTCGGCTTGCGGCTTCAGCAAGCTCAAGGGCAACAGTTCCCCAAGTGTCTGCTGCGATTCGAGGGCGTCACGCTGCTCGAACGCCATCTGCAGTTGCTCGAACAGGCAGGCGTCACCGACGTCACGCTCGCACTCGGTTTTCAGCCGGAGCTCGTGCGCGAGGAATTGGCGCGCATTGGCTGGCCGCATCCAGTCGAGATCGTGCTCAACGAGCGCTTCGACCTCGGCAGTGTGCTGAGCGTGCATTGCGTCGCCGACGCGATGACGCGCGGCGGCGACGTGCTGCTGATGGACGCCGATGTGCTCTATGACGAGCGAGTGCTCGCACCGCTCGTCGCGGGCGCGGGGCCGCTCAACCGTCTGCTGATCGACCGCGACTTCGAGGCCGGCGACGAGCCGGTCAAGCTCTGTCTGCGCGACGGCGTGCCGATCGAGCTGCGCAAGCAACTCGCGGTGAACCTGCAGTACGACACGATCGGCGAGTCGGTCGGCTTCTTTCGCTTCGATGCCGTGATGGCGCAGCGTCTCGCGCAGATCGTCGCGGGCTATGTCGAGAGCGCTCGTGCGAACCTGCCGCATGAAGAGGCGGTGCGCGACTTGTTGCTCGAACACGGCCACGCCTTCGAGACCGCCGATGTGACGAGTGCCCCCTGGATCGAGATTGATTTTCCCAACGATGTGACGCGCGCTGCGCAGGAAGTGCTGCCGCAGCTACGCCGTCCGGTAGGAGTGACACGATGAATGCACGCGAACCCGCAATGATCCCGGCAACCCGCAGCGCACGGCTGCGCCAGATGTTGATCAGCAACGAACTCGAATTCCTGATGGAAGCGCACAACGGCCTGTCCGCGCGTATTGCACGCGAGGCCGGCTTCAAGGCGATCTGGGGCTCGGGGCTGTCCATCTCGGCGCAGTTCGGCGTGCGCGACAACAACGAGGCGAGCTGGACCCAGGTGGTCGACAACCTCGAATTCATGGCCGACGCGAGCGATCTGCCGATCCTGCTCGACGGCGACACCGGCTACGGCAACTTCAACAACGTGCGCCGTCTCGTGCGCAAGCTCGAACAGCGCGGCATCGCGGGCGTGTGCATCGAGGACAAGCAGTTCCCGAAGACCAACAGCTTCATCGGTGGCGAAGCCCAGCCGCTCGCCGACATGGACGAGTTCTGCGGCAAGATCAAGGCGGGCAAGGACTCGCAGCTCGACGAGCATTTCTCGATCGTCGCGCGCGTCGAGGCGCTGATCGCGGGCTGGGGCATGGACGAGGCGCTCAAGCGCGCGGAAGCGTATCGCCTCGCGGGCGCCGATGCGATCCTCATCCACAGCAAGCTGTCGAAGCCCGACGAAATCCTCACGTTCGCGCGCGAATGGGCAGGGCGCGGTCCGCTCGTGATCGTGCCGACCAAGTACTACAGCACGCCGACCGACGTGTTCCGCAAGGCCGGTATCAGCTGCGTGATCTGGGCCAACCACCAGATCCGCGCGGCCGTCTCGGCGATGCAGGCCGTCACCAAGACGATCTACGAAACGCAGACGCTCGTCGATATCGAAGACCGCGTCGCGTCGGTCAATGAAATCTTCCGTCTGCAGGACGCCGACGAATACTCGGAAGCCGAAAACCGCTATCTGTCCGCTTCGCGCGGCGCGGGCTCGGCGATCGTGCTGGCCGCGAGCCGCGGCTCGGGCCTCGACGCGTTCACCGAGGACAAGCCCAAGGTCATGCTGCCGGTCGCGGGCAAGCCGCTGTTGCGCTGGCTCGTCGATGGCTTCAAGAAGCAGTCGGTCAACGACATCACCGTGGTGGGCGGCTACAAGGCCGACGCCATCGAGACCGCCGGCATCAAGCTCGTGCGCAACGAGCGCTACGCGCAGACCAGCGAACTCGCTTCGCTCGCCTGCGCCGCCGATGCGCTCAAGAGCGACACCGTGATCTCGTACGGCGACTTGCTGTTCCGCAGCTACATCCTGCGCGATCTGGTGGAGAGCGAGGCCGACTTCAGCGTGGTGGTCGACTCGTCGAGCGCGACGGAGAACAGCAGCGTGCGCGACTTCGCATGGTGCTCGGCTGCCGACGAGCGCGATCTGTTCGGCAACAAGGTCGTGCTCAAGCGTGTATCGAGCGAACAGGACGCGAGCGGCGCGGCGCCCCAGGGTCGCTGGATTGGTCTCGTGAGCGTGCGCGGCGCGGGCCGCGAGAAGCTCGCGAACAAGCTCGCGCAATTGCAGACGCGCGCGGACTTCGACACGCTCGACATGCCCGCGCTGCTCAATGCGCTGATCGAGGACGGCGAGCAGATCGAAGTGCAATACGTGCATGGCCACTGGCGCGGTGTGAACGACCTCGACGACTTCCGCCGCGCGGGCGATTTCGCTCACGCGCAATCGCCGCTCGGCAGCGATGCGGACAAGCCGGAGGGCAATGCATGATCGAGGCAGCACAGTTCGTCGAGGCGGCGCGCGCGCGCGGCTTCGACTGGTATGCAGGCGTGCCGTGCTCGTTTCTCACGCCGTTCATCAACTACGTGTTGCAGGACGAGTCGCTGCATTACGTATCGGCGGCGAACGAGGGCGATGCCGTCGCATTGATTGCGGGCGTCACGCTCGGCGGCAAGCGCGGCATCACGATGATGCAGAACTCGGGCCTCGGCAACGCGGTGAGTCCGCTCACCTCGCTCACGTGGACGTTCCGTCTGCCGCAACTGCTGATCGTGACGTGGCGCGGCCAGCCCGGCGTGTCCGACGAGCCGCAGCACGCGCTGATGGGCCCGGTCACGCCGCAGATGCTCGACACGATGGAAGTTGCGTGGGAAACGTTCCCGACTGAGGCTGACCAGATCGGTCCGGCGCTCGAACGCGCCATCGCGCACATGGACAGCACCGGCCGTCCGTATGCTCTCGTGATGCAAAAGGGCAGCGTGGCACCGTATGAGTTGAAGGAAAGCGCCGCGCCCGCGCGCAAGGCTCCGACCGCTGCGATCACGCGATTCGCCGGCAACGACAGCGCAGCCGAATTGCCGACGCGCCAGCAGGCGCTCGAACGCGTGATCGCTCACACGCCGCTCGACTCGACGGTCGTGATCGCGTCGACTGGCTTTTGCGGCCGCGAACTCTACGCGCTCGACGATCGCGCGAACCAGTTGTACATGGTGGGCTCGATGGGCTGCGTGACTTCGTTCTCACTCGGTCTTGCGCTCGCGCGGCCCGATCTGAATGTGGTCGCGCTCGATGGCGATGGCGCCGCGCTCATGCGCATGGGCAACTTCGCGACGCTCGGCGCGTACGGCCCCGCGAACCTCACGCATGTGTTGCTCGACAACGGCGCGCACGACTCGACGGGCGGCCAGGCGACGGTGTCGCCGCAGGTGTCGTTCGCGGGCGTTGCCGCTGCATGTGGTTATGGCGAGGCGCTCGAAAGCGACAATATCGCCGTGCTCGACGACGTCCTGCTTGCGGCTCGCGAGCGCCGCGCCGATGTCGCCGGCACGCGCTTCGTGCGCATCACGATTCGACGTGGCACGCCCGACGGGCTGCCGCGCCCCACCATCACGCCGCCCGATGTGAAGACGCGTCTCATGCGCCACATCGGCGCCGCCCATCAGGGAGACCGATAAATGCTGTTGCTCAATCCAGGCCCTGTCACGCTGACCGAACGCGTGCGCCGCAGTCTGTTGCAAGACGATTTGTGCCATCGCGAAAGCGAGTTCTTCGACGTGCAGGAAGAGGCGCGCACGCGTCTCGTCGGCGTCTATGGGCTCGATCCCGCGCAGTGGCAAGCGGTGCTGATGACCGGCTCCGGCACGGCGGCGGTCGAAAGCATGGTGGCCGCGCTCGTGCCCGCCAACGGCAAGCTGCTCGTGATCGAAAACGGTGTCTATGGCGAGCGCATCACGCAGATCGCGAAGCAATACGGTATCGCGCATGAAGTCGCGCAGCACGACTGGATGCAGGCGCCCGATCTCGCGCGCATCGTGGCGCAGCTCGACGCCGATCGCTCGTTCACGCACGTCGCCGTGATCCATCATGAAACGACGACGGGCCGCCTCAACGACTTGCGTGCGCTCGGCGCGGCGTGCCGTGAGCGTGGCGTGCAGATGCTCGTCGATGGCGTGAGCAGCTTCGCCGCCGAGGACATCGACTTCGGCGATACCAGCATCGCGGCGGTTGCGGCGACGGCGAACAAGTGCCTGCACGGCGTGCCGGGCGCGGCGTTCGTGATCGTGCGCCGCGCGGTGCTCGCGCAGGCGGCGAGCCGCACGTATTACCTCGACCTCAAGCGCCTCGCGACGCTGCAGGATCAGCGCAACACGCCGTTCACGCCGTCCGTGCACGCGTACTATGCGCTCGTCGAGGCGCTGCGCGAACTCGAGGACGAAGGCGGCTGGCGTGCGCGTCACGCGCGCTACGCGGCGCTTTCGGAGCAGGTGCGTGCGGGGCTTGCCGCGCGCGGCATGGACAGCGTGCTGGCGAAGGATGAATCGTCGGTGGTGTTGCGCGCGTTCCGCTTGCCCAAGGGCGTCGCCTATCCGCAGCTGCACGATGTGCTCAAGGCCCGCGGGTTCGTGATCTATGCAGGCCAGGGCGGCCTGTCCGCCGAGTTGTTCCGCATCTCGACGATGGGCGCCATCGCGGCGGCCGATGTCGAGCGGCTGCTCGCCGCGTTCGACGAAGTCACGCGCTAAGCGTGGGTCCGGGGCTGCCTGCGCCGCGATGGTGTGGGCAGTCCGGGCCTGGTGTTGCGTTGCCGTGCGCCGGGGTTGTTCTTACACCGCCGTGCGCTGGCGTGACTGCGCCACCGGCGCCTTCGCGGGCCTTCGCCGCGCTCGCGCCTTCTTCAGCCAGATCAGCACGCCCGTCACGCTCAGCACCGCGACGACGAGCCCCGTTACGCTGATCGCGATTCGTCCCGGCAATCCCGCGATGCGGCCCGAGTGCAGCGCGAACTGCATCTGCAGGAATACATCGCCGGCTGTGCCCTCGCCGGGGATCTGCCCGCCGAGCGCCTTGCCCGTGCGGCCGTCCCAGTAGAGCCAGGTATTGCCGAGCCCGGCACCGCCATGGCTGTTGGCAGGCTCGACATAGCCGATGCCGTAGGCGTCGAGCGAGGGCACATAGAAAAGACCGCCCGGCGGCGCGTCGAGATGGGCGCGGCGGCCCTCGACCGTTGCATCGGCAACGATGCGCTCGCGCGTCGCCGCTGCTGCGTCAGGGGCGGGCGACATGCCGGCGGTGAGGCCTGCGACCGGCGACGGCGTGAGCGTGGAAAACAGCGATACGACGGGCTCGACGACCGGCGCGCGCAGGTTCATCGAAATCGAGGTGAGCGCAACCATCGTCAAGATGCCCCAGAGCCAGACGCCGCCCGAACGATGCAGGTCGAACGTCAGCGCATAGCCGCCGCGTTTGATACGGAATGCAAACGACTTGCGCCAGCTCTTCATGCTCGGAAACGCGAGCACGATTGCAATCAATCCGTCGAACAACCACACGACGCCGACGACGCCCATCGTCCACGTGCCGAAGTCGATGCCCGCGCGCGTCGGCAGGAACAAGGTGTAGTGCAGCTGATAGAGGAACGGGATCAGGTTCAGGCGCGCGAGCGATGCCGCGCCCCATTCGCGCCGGCCGAGTTGGGCGCCCGTCACCGGATCGATCGATACCTCGTTGAAGCCGAGGTCCCATGGCTTGCCGGTGGCGGGATTCTCGCGCGGCGCGACGCGCACGATCAGCGCGTTGCCCGGCTCGACCGAGAGCGGCAGATACGTGACCCGCACGCGCGGATCGGCGGCTTCGAGACGCGTGGCGAGGACCGTCGAGGCGAGCGGCGTGCCCGTCGATGTCGTATGGAAATACGACGGATTGAGCGCCGCGTCGAGCTCGTGATCCCAGGCGATGATCGCGCCGGTCAGGCCGGCGACGAACAAAAACGCGGCCATGCCGAGGCCGAACCAGCGATGCAGCCGGACCAGCAGCGGCCTCATCCGGCGGAGCGCAGGCTGCGTTGAAAGGGATGGGAACAGGCAGGCGCACACGCGCGCGCGACGACGGACGGCATTTCGGCGAACATTTGCAAATGGGAATCGTTCGCATTTTACTTTTGGTTGTGGTTCGAAGCAAGCCTTACGAAAGGGTGGCGGCGGGCGACCGGTAGATCGCAACTAACTGCCTGCCGTTCCGGACGCGAGCGGCATGACGCGTGGCGCGCTCGCCGCCAATGTCTCCAACCGTCGCCAATCGTCACCAACCGTCGCAACGGCGAACGCTGACTACGCGAAACCGGCCGGTCCGCCCATGGCCACGCTCAGCGCGCAGACCGCCCCGCCACGCTCAGACCGGATCCTTATCAGGCGGCCCCTCGGGACGTTGCGGTTCGTCGTTGTGATGCCCCGGCGAGGGCGGCGAAAGCGGGTCGTGATCGGGATCGCGCGTGGGGTCGGCGAGCGGATCGGGGAGCGGATTGGTATGCGAGCAGATCATCGTGGGTACCTCGTGCGGGCGGGGCGCTTCAGGCGTGGCGCGCTCGCTCGGTTCGCGCCAGGTGTCGCGCGATCGGCGTGCGGCTGTCGTGTGCACGCGCCATGCCGAGCCGCCAATAGCGCTCGGGCGCGAGCAGATCCGCGCTGTGCGCTTCGCTGCCGTGCAGCCGGCTCGTGTACGCGCAGACCGCGTCGTGCTTGATGAGGCGCTGGCGCGCGGGATCGAGCGAATGATGCGTGTCGGGCACAGCGGGCGTCGCGACGATGCCGCGTTCGGCGAGATCGACGAGGCGCGCCTGCACGAGGCCGGGCAGTTGCCGGTAAAACGCTTCCTCGTAGCCGAACCACGCGAGATGCCCGAGACGCGGCAGGATCTCGCAGCAGGCATCGAAGACGAGTGCATGGTCGGGATCGAACAGGCCAAGCGGCATGACCAGCGTATTGGCGGTCGAACTGTAGATTGCGTCTTCGAGCGCGCTCGCGAGCGTATCCACCGAGGGCGGATCGAGATACTCGCGATCGCGAAACGGCAAGCGGATCGGGATTGCATCGAAGCGCGCCAGCGCGTGGTCGTCCTCGAGGGTGCGTTCGTGCAGCGCCTGCCATGCGCCCGCGAAGCCCAGTTGCCGGTCGATGTGCGTCTGCAAGTCGTGCTCGGGCGCGGCGGCGAACACGGTGCAGACTGCCGTGTCGGGCCAGGTCGCGAGCAGCGTCGCGCAGCCGAACACGGCATCGCCGAAATGCGGAGACACGATCAAGAGACGTGGATGCGTTTCGCTCATGGACTCGCCCTGAAAGACGCTCGATGCGATGCCACAACCAGCTTAGTTCATTTGACGCACGACGTTGGACGGGTGAGGGTTTCCAGGAGGTCGTTTGTCGTGCGTTGGCTCCGTCTTGCCCGGTGATTGTTGCGGGTCGGACAACGCTGTATCCATGCCATCGGCATTTAACTGCCCGCACGGTCCCATTAGACTTCAGCCTTTCGTGAATCAAGCTGTCGTGGAGTGTCGAGGCATGGGTGCCGCCGTTATCGCAGTCGTATTCGTTGCCGGTCTGTTTGGCGGACCGTCGTTGATCAGTCACGCGGGGCATCATGATCAGCCGCAGCCGCAAGTGGCGAGCGTGCAGCCGCAGGTCGATACGGTGCAGCAACTGGCGAGCGTGCAGGTGCCCCGCGCGGTCGCCGTCGACACGGCGCATCCGTGAACGCGCAAGGCGGCGTCGGCGCTAGATGCCGCTCAGGTCGCCCGGCGTATCGATGTCGCGCAGGATGCCGGGATCGTCGACATCGATGCGTGTCACCGGATGAGCATTGAATAGCGCGCGGGCGCCTGCATCGCCGTCGAGCGCCATGAGCGCCGCGCGATGTTCGAAACCGAAGCCGGCGGGGTGGCCGCGCTGCCCTTGGTAGTACGGCGCGACGAGCGACGAACCGTTATCCACGGCGCGCGCGACGGCCTCGATCGAGGCGGCCGCGATGCGCGGCATGTCGGCAAGCGCGACGAGCCAGCTTTCGGCTTCATCGCTCGCTGCAACGCCGGCCGCGAGGCTCGCGCCCATGCCGCGCTCGGCATCGGCCGAGAACACCACGTCACAGCCCGCATCGTTGAGTGTTCGCGCGAGCAGTTCCGCGCCGGGCCGCACGATCGCGATCACGCGCGCGGCCACCAGCAACAGACGATGCGCCGACTCGTAGGCGACGCAGGTGCCGCCCGGCAGCGGCGCCAGCAGCTTGTTGCGCAGACCCTCCGGGTCGAAGCGCGAGCCGGTGCCCGCAGCGAGCAGCACGCCGGTGGCAAGGGATGCATAGGCCATGGGTGGCTCGCCGTGATGGGGACAGCGCTGATTGTGCGGCGCAACCGCCAGCGAAGCAAGCACGGAAGCAAGCACCGAAGCTTTGCGTGCTCAGCTTCGCACTGCAAACCCATCGGCGGCCATCACCTTGTCGAGCGTGATCGGCAGGTCGCGCACGCGCACGCCAGTCGCGTGATACACGGCGTTGGCGATCGCCGCCGGCACCCCCGTGATGCCGATCTCGCCGATGCCGCGCACGCCGAGCGGATTGAAATGCAGATCGGGGTCGCCGACGAACATCACATCCACATCGCCGATATCGGCGTTCACGGGCACGTGATACTCGGCGAGGTTGCCATTCGCGATCCGTCCATGGCGCGTGTCGAGCACGCCTTGTTCCTCCAGCGCGGTGCCCACGCCCCACACCATGCCGCCGATCAACTGGCTGCGCGCGGTCTTTTCGTTGAGCAGCCGCCCCACGTGGTACGCCGACACGAGCCGCGCGACGCGGATCGTGCCGAGGTCCGCATCGACATGAACCTCGGCGAACACGGCGCCAAACGAGTGGAACGAATACTGGGCCTTCTCGCTGCCCGGTTTCGCCGAGGCTTCGGCATCGATTGGCTGGCCGCCTGCGCGCGCGATGATCGCCGCGGCCGGATCGCGGCGCGAGGAATCGTTGCGACTCACGACCCAGCCGTCCTCGACGCTCACCGCGCTAACGTCGAGGCCGTAGACGGGCGAGCCGCGATCGGCGAGTGCGAGCGCCACCAGCTTGTCGCGGGCCGCTTCGCAGGCGGCGTGCACGGCGGGCGCCACGCTCGCCGCCGATTGCGAGCCGCCTGAGACCGGCGCGCGCGGCAGCGACGAATCGCCGAGCGCGAAATGGATGCGCTCGGGCGGAAAGCCGAGTGCGTCGGCGGCCACCTGGGTCATCACCGTGTAGGTGCCGGTGCCGAGGTCCTGGGTGCCCGATGCAACCATCGCGCTGCCGTCGGGCAGGATGCGCGCGAGCGCCGCCGCTTCGCTGCGGTTCGCGGGATAGGACGCGCTCGCCATGCCGAGGCCGATCAGCGTGTTGCCGTCGCGCATCGAGCGCGGCTTCGGGTTGCGCCGCGACCAACCAAAGCGCGCGGCGCCCGCTTCGTAGCATTCGCGTAATTGCTTCGCCGACCACGGCTTGCCTTCCTGCGGATCGTTCTCGGCATAGTTGAGAAGACGCAGCGCGACCGGGTCGGTCTGCGTCTGCCACGCGAGCTCGTCCATCGCCGATTCGAGCGCGAACGAACCGGTCGTCTCGCCGGGCGCGCGCGTGAAGGTCGGCGTGCCGACGTTCAACTGCACGAGGCGGTGACTCGTGGTCTGGTTCGGCACGGCGTACATCATGCGCGTGATGAGCCCGGACATTTCGGTCCAGTCCTCGAAGGTCGAGGTGTTCGAGATCGTGTCGTGACGGATCGCGCTCAGCCTGCCGTCGCGGTGCGCGGCGAGCGTGATGTGCTGCTCGGTGCGCGGGCGGCTGCCGACCGGACCGAACATCTGCGGGCGTTCAAGCGCGAGGCGCACGGGGCGCCCGGTCGCCTTCGAGGCCATCGCGCACAGCGTGACGTGCGACCACGACGAACCCTTGCAGCCGAAGCCGCCGCCGACGAACGGCGAGATCACGCGCACCTGTTCCGGCGGCATGGCGAAGATCGCGGCTAGCGCCGTACGCGAGCCGCTCACTCCTTGGGTCGCGTCGTAGACCGTGAGCTGCGGGCCGTCCCAATGCGCCATCGTCGCGTGCGGCTCCATCGGGTTGTGAAATTGCAAAGGCGTCGTGTAGACCGCATCGACGCGCACCTCGCCCTCGCTCAAGCCCGCCTGGAAATCGCCGCGTTGCGAATCGACGGCGCGGCCCATTTGCGGCGCCGGGGCGTAGGCAGCGGATTTCGCGCGCGCGAAATCGAGCTTCGCCGTGTCCGGTCGATACGCGATGCGCAGGTTGCGCGCCGCATCGGTCGCCTGTTCGAGCGTGAGCGCGACCACCACGGCGACGGGCTCGTTGCTGTAGCGCACGACGTTGTCCTGCAGCAGCGTGAGGCGGCGGCCCGCGGGCGGCGCGAGCGGCGAGTGTCCGCCGTTGGGCAGGCGCGGGGCGTTTTCCCAGGTCATGACGAGCAGCACGCCGGGCATCGTCTGCACGCGGCTCGCGTCGATCGAGGCAATCGTGCCGCTCGCGATCGTGCTCGTCACGAGCACCGCATGCGCGAGCCGCGCTTCGGGAAACTCGGCGGCATAGCGTGCGCCGCCCGTCACCTTGAGCAGGCCGTCGGTGCGATCGAGCGGTTGGCCGATTAGTTTGTTCATGCCAAGTCTCCCGTGCGGCCGGCCGCGAGCAGCACGGCGCGCGCGATCGCGCGCTGTGCGAGGCCGATCTTGAAGGCGTTCTCGCTCAACGGTCGGGCGTTCTGCAGTTCGGCGGCGGCAGCGCTCTGCAGCGTCGCTGCGCTCAGCGTCTGGCCGCGCAACTGCTGCTCGGCGATGCTCGCGCGCCACGGCCGGTGCGCGACGCCGCCCAGCGCGATGCGCACATCGCGTACGCGCGTGCCGTCGAGCTGCAGCGCGGCAGCGACCGACACGAGCGCAAACGCATAGCTCGCGCGATCGCGCACCTTCAGGTAGTGCGCGTGTTCGCTGAACGCGGGCGGCGGCAGATCCACCGAGGTAATCAGCTCGCCGGGCTGCAAGGTCGTGTCGAGATCAGGGCGTTCGCCGGGCAGGCGATGGAACTGCGCGAACGCAATCGCGCGCGCGCCCTGCGGGCCGCTCACCTGCACGACGGCGTCGAGGGCCGCGAGCGCGACGCTCATGTCGGACGGATTCACGGCGACGCATTGCGCGCTCGCGCCGAGCACCGCATGCATGCGGTTGTAGCCATCGAGTGCCGCACAGCCGCTGCCGGGCGAGCGCTTGTTGCACTGGGTGAACGCGGTGTCGTAGAAGTACGGGCAGCGGGTACGTTGCAGCAGATTGCCGCCGACGGTTGCCATGTTGCGCAACTGCGCGGAGGCCCCCGCGAGCAGCGCCTGCGAGAGCAGCGGATAGCGCGTGCGCACGAGCGGGTTGTTCGCGGTGTCGCTGTTGCGCGCGAGTGCGCCGATGCGCAATCCACCATCGGCAAGCGGCTCGATGCGCGCGAGCGGAGCGATGCGCGTGACGTCGACGAGCATCGTCGCGTGTGTCACGCCGCCCTTCATCAGGTCGAGCAGATTCGTGCCGCCGCCGATGAACATCGCGCCGGGTTGCTGCGCGAGCTGGACGGCGCTGGCCACATCGGTGGCGCGTTGATACGAGAAGGCATCCATGATCCGCCTCCGCGCGTCATGCCATCGCGGCGCGCACGGCGGCCACGATGTTGGTGTACGCGCCGCAGCGGCACAGGTTGCCGCTCATGCGCTCGCGGATTTCCGCGTCGCTCAGGGGCGGATGCGTGCGCACATCGGCGCTCACGGCACTGGCGTCGCCGGCCGAGAATTCGCCGAGTAGCGCCGTGGCCGAACACAACTGGCCCGACGTACAGTAGCCGCACTGAAATGCATCGTGTTCGATGAAGGCGCGTTGCACGGGACTCAGTGCACTCGCCGAGGCGAGTCCTTCGACGGTCGTGATGCGCTCGCCTTCGTGCATGACCGCGAGCGTGAGGCAGGCGTTGATGCGGCGGCCGTCGGCGAGCACTGTGCAGGCGCCGCACTGGCCGCGATCGCAGCCCTTCTTGGTGCCCATCAGGCCGGCGTACTCGCGCAGCGCGTCGAGCAGCGTGACGCGCGGTTCGAGCTGCAGCACGTGCTCGCGGCCATTGATGTCGAGGCGCACCGGCTGTGGGGGCGTCGCGCGCACGGGCGGGGCGGCGCTCGCGGGCGGCGCGTTCTGCGCGTGCAGATGGGGCGACGCGCCAAGCGCGGCGGCTGCGGCGGCGGACTGCAGGAAGCGTCGGCGGGACTGGTCGGATGGCGCGCTCGGCGCTTCGCGCGCGTCGTCGGGGTCCGGGTGGCGATGATCGTGGGACATGGGTGACGGTCTCCATCGGGCGGCTCGGGCACGCGCGTTGCGCTGAATGGCGCGTGCGGCTCACGGGACATGCAGGGGACATGCAGCAATTCCGGTACCGCGTGCCGGCCGCTGTGATTTGTTGCGCAGCCTGCACGTCACCCGATCAAATTGCGCTGCCGGGACGCGAAAGTAAAGGACTTCGGCGCTTTTTGAGCGCGAAAGTCGCCACTATGACGGCATGCTGTCGCCGTGCTGGCGCGAGGCCGTCGATGGACTGACATGGCTGACAGGATGGAGTGGCGCCCTAAAGTTCTGCTGAAGTGCGCCGTAATCAACGAGAACGGGGCATTGCAAAGGGAGCGAGCGACCCGTGACCTGTCAGTAGTCGAACCGCGCGGCATCGGGGCATTCGCGCGGGAACGGTGCGGCTGCGGCCGCATCGGTCAGTCAGCATTCCGAAGGTTGAGCGGAATTGGCGCAGCGCGCGAAAGCAAGGCACCGCGCGGGCGTCGACAACGAGTCGTACCGGGGAGATGACCATGCCGAACAGTCAAAAAGGGACCCGCGCCGTCGATGCGGCGCGCTATGAACTATCGTGCGCGGTGGAACTCGCGCGCGGCACGTCCCATATCGCCAGCACCTTGACGCCGGCGACGCTGCAACAAGCCGTCGCGGAGGTGCTGCGCGCCTTTCAGGCCGAGCGCGGACGAGAGCCGTTCGAAGCGTTTCAGTGGCTGCTCGCCGAGCGGCTCGAACGGCGTGGGCGCGCGGACGCGGCGCAGGCAGTCCGGGCATATGGCGTCGTGCCCGGGAAGACCGCGCAGCGCGTGTAAGGGCGCGTTTTCCGCTGCTCAGAACTCGACGTCCAACTCGTCGATGTCTTCCGTTTCGAGTTTGGCCGCCGCGATCCACTCGGCCACGAACGGCTGCTTGAGCACGCGCAGACAGTAATCGGCGATATCGCGATCGAGCTTCACGTCGTAGGTCAGAAAGCGGGTCGCGACCGGCGCGTACATCGCATCGGCGGCGCTGATCTCGCCGAACAGCCAGGGGCCACCGTACTGCGTGAAGCAATCGCGCCAGATCGTCACGATCCGCTCGATATCGTCTTGCGCGCGCGACCAGATGCGGAAATCGGGGAAGTGGGCACGCAGGTTCATCGGCAGGGCTGAGCGCAAGGCTGCGAAGCCCGAATGCATCTCGCCGCAGATCGAGCGGCAATGCGCGCGCGCTCGCCGCTCGGTGGGCAACAGATGCGCATCGGGGCGGATCTCGTTCAGGTACTCGCAGATCGCGAGCGTGTCCCAGATCTTGATGCCGTCGTGCTGCAGGCAGGGCACGAGGATCGACGGCGAGAGCAGCATGAGTTCCGCGCGCGCCGCGTCGTCGATCGGCACGGCGAGCGTGTCGAACTCCAGCCCCGCGAGCTTGGTGAGCAGCCAGCCCCGCATCGACCACGACGAATAATTGCGGCTGCTGATCGTCAGGGTCGTCTCCATCTGACTCATGCGCTTGCCCCTTTCAATGCGGAATGCCGTGCGCCGCGCACCGTAACGGGCCGCCGCTGCACTGTTTTGCAGCGTGCACGAGGACGTTTGGCGCGCGGTGCGCCGCCAACGCACGTGCAAATGCAAGCGCTATGCCAGTGCATCGGCGGCTGGCATACGTATTGCCTTTCCTTCACGCATCTTGCCTCCAGCGGCGGTCCGCCTCATGAACCTGCTTGCCTATTCCGCTTACCAGTCCTTCGCCGATCTGGCGCGCCCTTGGCGTACGAGCGCCACCTTCGCGCGCACGCTGCTCGCGAACTGGCCCGCGCTCGCAGGCGGCTTCGAGCCACGCTATCTTGACGCCTGCTGGGAACTCGTCGAAATGGCCGGGCTCACGCATGCGCGGCCGCCCTTCGGCATCGACACCGTGATGGTCAACGGCCAGACGACGGCGGTGGTCGAGGAAGTCGTCAAAGAGACGCCGTTCGCCTCGTTGCTGCACTTTCGCAAGGACACGGTGGCCGCGCAGCCGCGCGTGCTGATCGTCGCGCCGATGTCGGGTCACTTCGCGACGCTGCTGCGCGGCACGGTGCGCACGATGCTCGCCGATCACGACGTGTACATCACGGACTGGCACAATCCGCGCGACGTACCGCTCGCGGCCGGACGCTTCGGTTTCGATGAATACGTCGAGCACGTGATCTCGTTCATTCGCCGCATCGGCCCCGATGCGCATCTGCTGGCGATCTGCCAGCCCACCGTCGCGGCGCTGGCGGCGCTCGCGCTGATGGCCGCCGACAACGATCCCGCGCAGCCCGCGAGCGCCACGCTGATGGCCGGTCCGATCGATTGCCGCGTGAACCCGACGCGCGTGAACGAACTCGCCAACAGCAAGCCGATCGAGTGGTTCGAGAAAAACCTGATCAGCGTCGTGCCCGCCGGTTTCGCGGGCGCACAGCGGCGCGTGTATCCGGGCTTCGTGCAGTTGAGCGCATTCATGTCGATGAATCTCGAACGCCATGCCGCTTCGTTTGCAGACCTGCATCGCGAACGCGCGCGCGGCGACACGGCCAAAGCCGATGCGATCCGCGTGTTCTACGAGGAATACTTCGCGACCACCGATCTCACCGCCGAGTTCTATCTCGAGACGGTCAGCACGGTGTTTCAGCAATACGCGCTGCCGCTCGGTCAGCTCAAAGTCGGCGAACGGCTCGTCGAGCCGCGTGCGATCCGGCGCACGGCGCTCTTCACGATCGAAGGCGAGAAGGACGACATCTGCGCCGTCGGCCAGACCGTGGCCGCGCAGGAACTGTGCTCGGGGCTGCGAGCGCACATGAAGGCGCATCACGTGCAGACCGGCGCGGGGCACTACGGCGTCTTCAACGGCCGCAAATGGGAGACGCAAATCTATCCGATGGTGCGCGCGACCATCCACGACCACGAGCCACGCTCGCGCCGCTTCGCGCGCGCCGCGACGACCGACGGCGGCGATCAGGTCACGCTGCACGCGCTGCTCGATGCCGATGCGCACGCGAGCGCCGCGATTGCGAAGGCGGCCGAAATGCAGCCGCCGCGCTGATCCGCCTCGCGCTCAGTCGCCCACAGTCGCGCTCAGGCGCCGGCCGTGAGCCACTGCGTGGGTTCGGGCACGGCGCCCGGGCCTTCGATATCGATCGACTTGAAATCGGCGGGACTGACGATTTCGAGGTATTCCATGTCCGGTGAATAGTCGAACAGGAAATGAGGAATGCCAGGCGCCTGATGCACGCAGTCGCCCGCCTCGACGAGCGTTTCCTGCTCGCCGTACATGAAGCGCGCCCAGCCCTTCAGCATGATCACGATATGGAACTCGGCCTCATGCCGGTGCCATCCCGTGCCTTTCTCTGGTGCTTGATTCGCCCTGACGAGCTGCGCGAGCACCAAGCCATGCGTGGCGGCGGCGATGCCCAGATCGCGATAGACGAAGAAGTCGCGCAGTCCGCCGCCCTTGAAGGGCGTGTCGTGCGGTTTGAGATGGGAAAAATCGGTGGGGAAGGCGGAGGTCATGGCAGGCTCCAGGTGTCGAGGCGGGGCTGGAAACCAAGCACAGGTTGTTCCAGCCGCGCGCCTGCCATGCAGTGCGACGTGTATCGGGTCAGTCGATGCCGTGGAAAACCGCGTCGTCGGGACCGAGGTAGACGGGCGGACGCCAGGCGGCATCGCGCATCGAATGCTGGACCAGTTTCTCGACGCCGAGCAGCACCGCGAAGATCGCCATGCGCACCGGAATGCCGTTGTCGGTTTGACGGAAGATCGCCAGACGCGCGTCGTGGTTCAGGTCGGTCGAGAGATCGTTGGCGCCGGGGCGGCTGTCGCGCGGCAGCGGGTGCATGATCAGCGTGTCGGGGCCGCAGAACGTGTCGATGAGCGCCTGGTTGATCTGGAAGTCCGGCGTATAGCCCTCGAACGATTCGTCGGTGAAGCGCTCCTTCTGGATGCGCGTCGCATAGATGACGTCCGCGCCGTTCAGACCTTCCTTCAGGTCGTGCGATTGCTCGATGACGTGGCCGTTGCGCGAGATCTGGTCGAGGATGTAGGTCGGCATTTCGAGCATCGGCGGCGAGATCAGCGTGAACTTGATGCCGCGATAGAGCGCGAGCAGCTTCACGAGCGAGTGCACCGTGCGGCCGTACTTGAGGTCGCCCACGAGCGCGATCTTCGCGCCGTCGACGATCTTGCCGAGGCGCGAGAACTCGCGCTGGATCGTGTAGAGGTCGAGCAGCGCCTGGCTCGGGTGCTCGCCGGGGCCGTCGCCGCCGTTGATCACGGGGATGTTGGTCGCGCGTGCGAATTCGGCGGCCGAGCCTTGCTCGGGGTGGCGGATCACCATCGCGTCGACGTAGCCGGCCATCACGCGGCTCGTATCGTAGATCGACTCGCCCTTGGCCATCGACGAGAACGTGAAGCCGGTGGTGTCGCACACCGAACCGCCGAGCCGGCAGAACGCCGAGCCGAAGCTCACGCGGGTGCGGGTGCTGGCCTCGAAGAACAAATTGCCGAGCACCGCGCCTTCGAGCACGCGCGAAATCTTCCGGCGGCGCGCGATCGGCTGCATGATGTCGGCCACGCGAAAGAGCGCTTCGACCGAGTCGCGCGAGAACTGATCGACCGACAGCAGCTGCGGCTTGCCTTCGAACAGCATCTGGCTCGCGAGCGGCTGCGAGTCTACGCTTTGCGTATAGCCTTCGCGAACTTCACCATTCCCGACGATCTCCGAGACAAAACGTTCGACGATTTCGGGCATTGCGCGCGATTCCTGCGAGTCGTCCGGCAACAGCCACGTGTCCAGCGCGCGGCGCGACACGCCGATGCGGTTCGCGAACACATCGCGGGTCATGTTCAGACGACGCATGGCGTCGCGGAGAAAGGCTTGTTGCGGAACGCTCATGCGGGCACCCGTCGAAGTGGTTAATGTACGCGGTGCGTATATTAGTATGGTGCAGCAGGAAGTCAAGCGGTTTTCCAGCCTGGGCACGCCTGACGGACGCCCACGGCATTCCAGGCTACACTGCCCGACATGCCACGCGTCCATTCGTCACACGATCTGCTCCACGCCAGCGCTTTGCAGCGCGCGGCGTCGGCGCGCGCGTGCGCATCGCTGGCCTGCGTCAAAGCCAAAGCCAAAAAACAGCCGCTCGTCTGACCGGAGCTTGCTGTTCCGTCGTCAGATGTGCGACGGAACAGTCAGCGAGCCGGTCCAGCTTCATCGTCTCCCCCGGCCCCCACGTTGCCTCGCACCGCTGAACGGACTCCCTGTACGGTCATGTTCAAGGTGAACTCATGTCTGTGTTTTCCGGTATCTGGATTCCGCTCGTCACGCCGTTTGCGCACGGCGCCGTCGATTGCCCCGCGCTCGATGCGCTCGTGCGCGGCTACGTAAAGGCGGGCGTGGCGGGCTTCGTCGCGCTCGGCACGACCGGCGAGCCGGCCGCGCTCGACGCGCACGAGCAGGACGAGGTGCTGTCGCGCGTGCTGGCGGCGGCGGGCGACCTGCCCGTGGTCGTGGGCGTGAGCGGCAACAACACGGCCGAGGTGCGTGCGCGTATCGAGGTGCTCAACGACCTGCCGATCGACGGCATGCTGGTCCCGGCGCCGTACTACATCCGCCCGTCGCAGGCCGGCCTGATCGGCTATTTCACGACGCTCGCCGACGCAAGCACCAAGCCGCTGGTGATCTACGACATCCCGCAACGCACGGGGGTGCAGATCGAGACGGCGACGCTGCTCGCGCTCGCCGATCATCCGCGCATCGTCGCGCTCAAGGATTGCGGCGGCTCGCTCGACAAGACGATGACGCTGATCCTCGATGGCCGCCTGCAGGTGCTGTGCGGCGACGATCTCGACCTGTTCTCGACGCTGTGTCTCGGCGGCAGTGGGGCGATCGCGGCGTCGGCCCATCTGCAGCCCGCGCGCTTCGTGGCGACGTACGAGGCGCTGCGCGAGGGACGGCTCGACGAGGCACGCACGCTGTGGCACTCGCTCGTGCCGCTGGTGCGCGCGGCGTTCGCCGAACCGAATCCGGGGCCGGTCAAGGCGGCGCTTGCGCAAAGCGGGCTGATCCGCAACGAATTGCGCGCGCCGATGACGCGTGTCAGCGAAGCACTCGAGCAGCGGCTGGGCGAACTCGTCGCCGCTATTTGAGATGTCCGGCCGACGACGAGACCGATAATCCGCGTTTTGGATCATGGACCGGCGCCCGCCGGGTCATACGCGGATGTTTTCGTTTCGGATCATCGAACTGGTCGCGCGCCGGAGCCGCCGATGAAGGCGCGCTGGACGGGGGCGCGCGAGGATTGGTCGCGCGGCCCGGCCCGCGTCGTCACGCGGCGCGCCGCGCGCCGCGCCGCGGCGGCGGTCGCGTTCGTCGCTGCCGTGCTCGCCCTCGCGCTGGGCGTCGCGATCGGGCGCTACTGGCCCGCACGCGAGGCGGTCAGCACCGACACCGCGACGCAAGGCGCCGCGCAGCATCGTTATCTGGCCGGTGAGCTGGGCCGGCTCGATGCCTCGGTCGCGCTGCTCGATCCGCGCATCGACCGGCTGGCCGCGCAACTCGCCGAGCTGCGCCAGTTCGACCGGCGCTTGCGCGCGCAGACGCCGCGCGCGCAAACGCCGGTGGTGCGCGGCGGCCGGGTCGATACGGACGATCCCGAAGGCGGTCCCGAATTGCCGCCACGGCGCTGTGTGGAGGCCGCGGCGGCGCGGGCGGACGCGCGGGCGGTGCGCAGCGAACTGGACTGCCTCGCGGCGACACTCGGCGCGCTCGAACACGAAACGGCGCTGCACGAGGTGGCGTGGCAGGCTTTCCCGGGCCGCGATCCGGTCGTGGGCGCGCGCTTCGGTTCGCCGTTCGGCAATCGCGTCGATCCGTTCACGCGCCGGCTCAGCTTTCATCCGGGCGTCGATCTCGCCGCGCCGACGGGCACGCCGATCCTCGCGGCGGCGGGCGGCCGCGTGAGCTTCGCCGGCACCAAAGCAGGCTATGGCAATGCAGTCGAGATCGATCATGGCAACGGCTTCGTCACGCGCTACGGGCATGCGTCGCGTATCGACGTGCGGGTCGGGCAGCGGGTCTTGCCGCTCGAACGTATCGCCGAGGTCGGCTCGACCGGGCGCTCCACCGGTCCGCATCTGCACTTCGAGGTGCTCGACGCGGGCGTCCAGATCAATCCCGCGCCGTATCTCGCGCTCTTCGCCGCGCTGCGCGATGAATGAGCGCTGGCGCTTCGCGCGGCGGCGCTCGCCGGCGTTGCATGCCTACGAATTGCAGCCGGTGTGTTCGCGCGCGCGACGGCTCGGCCGTGCGCTCGTGTGGGTGCTGGTCGGTACGGCGGCGGGCGCAGGCCTCGCGGGGCGGTTCGATCCGCGCGCGTCTGCGCTGGGGCCTTGCGTGACGACGTCATCGCACGATGTCCTGGTCGCCGAGCTGACCGAGACGCGCCTGCGTCTCGCGCGCGAGCGCTCGGCACGCGCGGCGCTCGAGCAGGCGGCGCGCGAGGGCCAGGACGAGGCGGCGCGACTCAAAAAGGAGCTGCTGTTTCTGCGCACCCAACGCGACGGCCGGCCGTGATGCGCCGGGACCCATTCATCCTCGACAGGCAACGGTGGCTTTCATGTTCGGCAAGAAGAAGAAGCGGCAAACCGGCATCGCGCAGACCAAGCTCGCGACGCTGATCGCCCAGGGCGTGCGCGTGACCGGCGATCTGGAATTCGCCGACGGGCTGCGGCTCGACGGCCATGTGATCGGCAACGTCAGCGGCAGGGCGGGCGAGCGCTCGTTGCTGGTGGTCTCGGAGCACGGCTCGATCGAAGGCAACGTGCACGGCTACGACATCGTGGTGAACGGGAAGATTGTCGGCGACGTGGTGGCCGATCATTTCGTCGAACTGCAATCGGGCGCGCACGTGACGGGCAATATCGCCTACCAGCAGTTGCGCATGGACGTGGGGGCGTCGGTGGACGGCAAGCTCACGAAGCGCGATGCGGACGCGCGCGGCGATACCGCGGACGTCGTCGAAAAAGAGGGCGCGCCGCTCGCCTCATGAGCGGCGGCGCGCGGTTCAGCCGGCTTCGCCGTTGAGCAGGACGACGCGGCCCGGCACGTGGGCCGCCAACGCGCGCGCGATTTCGAGCGGCGTGCTTTCGGCGGGCACCACCTGGCGGCGCGGGCCGTCGGTGTGCTGGACCGTCCATTCGACCAGCCGGTACGGGCGGCCCCAAGGCGGTTGCAGCGGCGTTGAAATGCGGCAGCTGGCGATCTCCGGTTGCGCGTTGCGTTGCAACAAGGGGCGCAAATGTCTCAATACATCGTCTTCAACCATCGGCTGACTCCTTCGCAGGTGGCCACGATCCGTCATGGGCGACGCGGGGTTTGGGCCCTGCTCACGCGTGCTCTCGCCCGCGCAAAAAAACGCCGCCAGTGCTGCGGCGGCTTAACAGGGGTAAGCATATGGTTGCAGCCCAGAATTAAACTGGACTTAAGAAATGCGCCGGCGCGCCCGATCCAGCGCAAGGAAGGGCGTCAAGACGAGCGGGAGCGCGGATGCGGCCGGGCGCTCCGTGTCGATCGATGCGGATTCAGGTCTTTCGACGGTTCAACCGCCGCTCGCCGGACGCTGTCGCAGCGTTTCGCGCACGCGGCGCGCGACCAGCAGCGGCACATAGTCGAGGATGCGCGCGTCGGCGCGGTAGTCGTGCAACAAGTCGGCGTAAAGCCGGGCGACGGTTTCTTCGGGGGTATTGGTCTCGGCGGCAATGGCGTGGACGATCTGCTCGAGCTCAGGCTGGGACATGGCGGCGTGTCTCCGGTCAGCGGGGGAACGGTGGTCCAGCTACGGGGTGGCCTTGCATTACACGACACGTCGCCTGCGCGCGGCAAATTGATTCGGCCTATTGAATGTCGCGAACTGAAAATGATGTTGTTGCTTACATCAGAGAATTGAGCGCGTCGTTCAGCGCGTGGCGATCGCCGCTGCCGCGCCCGCCATCACGGCGGCGCTCGTGCGATTGGCGAGCCGCACGGCCTTGCGGCTCGTGAGAAAGGCGCGCGCCCGCACGGCCAGCAGCGCCCAGCCGAAATCGACCGACATCAGGACGAGCAGCATGGTCGCCGTGAGTTCGGCCCAGGCCACGCCGTCGATGCGAGACAGATCGACGAGCGTCGGCACGAGCGCCAGGTAGAACACCATGATCTTAGGATTGCCAAGCGTCACCATGAGGCCCGCCGCGAACATGCGCCAGCCGGACTGGCCGGGCTCGCGTCGGGGCAGGTCGGCGGCGGGCACGTCCACGGGCGCGCGCCACATCTTCCACGCGAGGTAGAGCAGATACGCGACGCCGGCGAGCTTGATGGCGAAGAACAGCGTCCCGAACGAATGCGCGAGCATCGCGAGCCCGGTGACCGCGCAGGTGAGCCACAGCGCTTCGCCGATCCACATCGCCGCGAGAAACGGCGGCACGTCGCGCATGCCGTTGGTGAGCACGCGGGCGACGAGCGCCGCGATGCTGGGCCCGGGCGAGCCCGCCGCGACCAGCAACGCCAGCGCGAAAACCAGCAGGGCGGAAAGCGACATGGCAGGGCGGTCCTTCGATCATCGAGGACCTCCACTCTAGCGCATCGCGCATGCGCCTGCCGCCCGGCCGATGGATCAGGCCGTTTCGAGCGCCGGATAGTCGACGTAACCCTCTTCGCCTTCGGCGTAGTAGGTCGCCGGGTTCGGCGCGTTCAGCGGCGCGTTCAGTTCGAAGCGGCGCGGCAGGTCGGGGTTCGCGATGAACAACTGACCCCAGGCCACGGCGTCGGCTTCGCCCGCGTCGAGCACGTGCTGCGCCGACTCGCGCGTGAACTTCTCGTTCGCGATGTACGGGCCGCCAAACGCTGCCTTCAATTGCGGGCCGAGGCGTTGCTCGCCGAGCGACTCGCGCGCGCAGATGAACGCGATCTTGCGCTTGCCGAGTTCGCGTGCCACATAGCCGAACGTCGCGGCCGGGTCGGAGTCGCCCATCGTGTGCGAATCGCCGCGCGGCGCGAGATGCACGCCGACGCGATTGGCGCCCCACACGTCGATACACGCATCGGTGACTTCGAGCAGCAGACGCGCGCGATTCTCGATCGGGCCGCCATACGCATCGCTGCGCTGATTGCTGCCGTCCTGCAGGAACTGGTCGATCAGATAGCCGTTGGCCGCGTGAACTTCGACGCCGTCGAAGCCCGCTGCCTTCGCATTGACCGCGCCCTGACGATACGCGGCGACGATGCCCGGGATCTCGTCGAGGGTCAGTGCACGCGGCGTCACGTATTCACGCTTGGGGCGCACGAGGCTCACATGGCCTTGCGCGGCGATGGCGCTCGGCGCGACCGGCAACTGGCCGTCGAGGAACACCGGGTCCGAGATGCGGCCCACGTGCCACAGTTGCAGGAAGATGCGGCCGCCTTCGGCGTGCACGGCATCGGTCACCAGCTTCCAGCCCTCGACCTGCTCCTGCGACCAGATGCCCGGCGTGGCCGCATAGCCGACGCCGTGCGGCGTGACCGAGGTGGCTTCGCTCAGGATCAGCCCCGCCGAGGCGCGCTCGGCGTAGTAGCGCGCCATCAGCGCATTGGGCACGCGCTCGTCGCCAGCGCGCTGGCGCGTGAGCGGCGCCATGAAGACGCGGTTGGGCAGCGTGAGATCGCCGATCTGGATAGGGTCGAATAAAGTTGCCATGTGTTCACCTTGTTTCAGCGGGCAGGGCCCGCAATCAGGAAGCGATGCACGTCGCGCTCAGAGATCGCTGTTCATGCGGGCGAGAAACGCCTCGATGACCGGCTCGTTGCGCTTGAAAAACACCCATTGCCCGACCCGTTTCGAGGTGACGAGCCCGGCTCGCTGCAACGCGGCGAGATGGGCCGACACCGTCGACTGTGACAGTCCGCAGCGCGCGTCGATACGACCGGCACAGACGCCGTGTTCGAGCGCCAGTTCCTGCTCCGCGAAGTGCACTTGCGGCTCGCGCAGCCACGCGAGAATCTCGCGGCGCACGGGATTGGCGAGTGCCTTGTGGATGGCGTCGATATCGACGTCGATGGGCGGCGGCGCGGTGCGTTTGTTCATAGCCGGTGGGTGGCAAAAGGGGCCCGGACGGGGCCGGGTTGCATCGTTACGGGACGAATCATATATCGTAAACTGACGATATGGGTGATGACACTGTTTTCAAGAGGGTTGCTTCGAGAATAAGCAAGGCAGTGACATTTTCGGCCAGATTGAAGTCAAGCGAATTCCGCGTAAGATTCGGCTAACGTCAATCTTCCGAGGCTTCCTTGAAAGTCAGTCGAGTTCCGCAACAGACAACGTTTGGTCGGCGCATGCGCTTCTTCATCTGACGACTGCGCAATGGAAACCGCCCGACTGAATTACTCGTTACGCCAGCTCCGCTATTTCGTCACGACGGCCGAAGTGCTGTCGTTCACGTCGGCAGCGAAGCTGATGCACATTTCGCAACCGTCGATTTCGACGGCGATTGCCGAGCTCGAAGACTCGCTCGGCGTGCAGCTCTTCATTCGCCATCATGCGTCGGGCTTGTCGCTCACGCAGGCCGGGCGCGAAATTCTCGGCAAGACGCGCGACCTGCTGAAGAACGCGGAAGAGTTGCAGGCGCTCGCACGCGGGATGGATACCGGCATGTCCGGCACCATTGCGCTCGGCTGTCTCGTCTCGCTGGCGCCGCCGCTGCTGTCCGGATTGATCAGCCGTTTTCTCGCGGATCATGCGGGCATCGGCTTCAGGACGACCGAGGCCCACCAGGAAGATCTCTTTACGGCCCTGCACGACGGTTCACTCGATCTTGCGCTCACCTATGACATCGATCTCACCTCGGACATCGAGTTTCGGCCGCTTGTGCGGCTGCCGCCGTACGTCATCTTGCCGCAGAAGCATCCGCTCGCGCAGCACCGTTCGGTGACGCTGGCGAGTCTGGTCGGTGAGCCGTATGTGATGCTCGATTTGCCCCACAGTCGAGAGTATTTCTCGTCGCTGTTCGATGCACTCGGGGAGCGGCCCGTGCCCGCGTTCAAGTCGGCGCAGCCGGAGGTAGTGCGCGGGATGGTGGCGAATGGTCTGGGCTACAGCATCCTGAACTTTCCGCTCAAGTCGACCCAGACCGTCGATGGCGAGGATTTCGTTGTCAAGCGCTTCAAGGACAATGTGGCGGCCACGACGCTCGGCATTGCGCAGTCGCGCAACATGAAGCCGCGCCAGGTGGTGCAACGGTTCGCTTCGTTCGCCGAGGAAATGATCAGAAAGCAGCACGCCAAGGCGTGAGCACGGCGGGCAGCGAAGCGCTGCCCGCCGCGAAGGCATCGCTACATTAGAACGAGTAGATGAGCTGCGTGCCCAGCAGGTCGTTGCTCTTGCTGTACGAACCGTCGCTGCGCAGGAACACAGCGTTGTTCGACCAGTCGTGGCGATACTCGACCTTCAGCGTGATCTGCTGCGTCGGATAGAACAGCAGGTCGAACGCTACGTCCTGACGCGTCGAGCCAGTACACTCGAAGCCATGGTTCGACGAGTTGGCGAGGCAATTCGCATCGATGCCGAAGCCGTTTGCCGTATCCATGCCGTTGCCGTTGAGCACGATGCCGCCACCGCCGCCGCCGTTCTTGCCGTTGGCGAGCAGGTCGTAACGTGCCGTCACGCCCATGCGGCCGACCACCGGCGCGTTGAACTTGCGGTGCGCGAGCAGCGAGAAGCCGTACCACTGCGCATTGCCGCCGTTGAACGCGGCGCGCTGCTGCTGGCCGTAGTCGAATTCGGCGTTGTACAGGCTGTCCGCGAGCGTGTAGGTCGCATCGAGTTCGCCGAACAGGAAGTAGCCACCCGAGCTCGACGCCTGGCCGCCGGCGCCGAATACGGTGTCGCCCGTGACCGGATCGGTAGCGCTGACCAGGGTCTGACGACCGACGTTGAACGAACCACCGATGTCGAGCGCGCTCGACCACGTGTAGTCGCCGCGCGCTGTGAAGGTCGGGATCTTGTTGCTGGTCGTGATCGGGTCGCCGAGCGCGTTGGTGCCGATCTGCGTTTGCGCGCCGTTCGTGCGGTACTGCTCGTTGCCGACCATGAACTTCCATGCCCAGTTGCTGCCATCGGGCGAGTAGTTCATCGCGACGCCTACGTAGCTGCCCGGATCCGAGAAGTCGTACAGCAGGTTGTGCGTGAGCGTGACCATCTGGTTCGACTGCTGCACTTCGTAGCCGCCGTAGCTCGACATCAAGCCGGCCTGCAGGGTCGTCGTGGCCGTGAGCGGCACGCTGATCACTGCCGTGTTCAGGATGTTGTCGCCGATCTCGCCGTGCTCGTTCTGCAGCAGCGTGATGCCGTTGCCGCGGTTCGGCATCAAGGTGATTTCCGCCGACGGCGCCATCGGGCCGACGCCGAACGTCTTCTTGATGTCGAGGTACAGGTCGCCGAACGTGCTGTTGAAGTAGTTGTAGGCGGCCGTGTGGTTCGCGAACAGGAACGACGACGTGCCCGGTGCACGGTTGTAGATGTAGGTCGGATCGAGGTAGCCCGTGATCGACAGACCCGCGAGCGGGCCAGTGTTGGCCGCGTCGGAGAGCGAGTCGACCTTGAGCTGCTGGCTCGCGATCTGCTGCTTCATCGCGTCGACTTCGTCGTTGCTCAAGTGTGCCTGCGCGTGGCCGTAGTCGGGCGAGCCGATGTCGACCACCGGCGCGGCTGCGGTTGCCGCCGTTGCTGCCGTTGCGGTCGTTGCTGGCGCAATGGATTTTGGTCCGTTCTTCGTGCCGGCCAGTTCGCTCTTGAGCGATTTCACCTCTTTTTGCAGCGCGTTCAACTGCTGCTGCAGGGCTTTGATCTGATCGCTGGTCGAGTCCGCAAAAGCGAGCCCCGGCAGCGCCCCGGCCACCAGCAAACAGATTAACTTCTTCTTCATCAGGATTCTCCTTGTGGGTCGTCGTTGCATGAATGTCGACGTGTAGCGGGCCGTCTTGCTCAAGCTGCGCGCCGGCCGATCGGCGCGCTCACCGTGTCGGGCGTTGCGAGCGGTGTGATGGCTTCGGCGGGATCGGGCTGGACGAAGGCGAGTTGCAAGTCGCGCATGCGCTTTTTCTCGCGGCCCAGCATGATCTGGTTGGCCACGATGACGCCGATCGTCACCGCGCTGATGAACAGCGTGGCCAGTGCATTCATCTCCGGATTCAGACCGAGACGCACACGCGAGAACACCACCAGCGGCAGCGTCGTCGAGCCCGGGCCCGAGAGGAACGCGGACAGCACGAGGTCGTCGATCGAGAGCGTGAACGACAGCAGCCAGCCCGACATCAGCGCTTGCGAGATCAGCGGCAGCGTGATCACGAAGAACACCTTGAGCGGCGTCGCGCCAAGATCGAGCGCGGCCTCTTCGAGCGACTTGTTCATCTCCTTCACACGCGACTGCACGATGATCGCGACGTAGGACACGCACAGCATCACGTGACCGATCCAGATGGTCAGGATGCCGCGACCCTTCGGCCAGCCGAGGAATTGCTCCATGGCGACGAACAGCAGCAGGAGCGAGATGCCCTGGATCACTTCGGGGATCACGAGTGGCGCGTTGATCATGCCGGCGAACAACGGAAAACCCTTGAAGCGGCCCATGCGCGCGAGCACGTAGCCCGCCCACGTGCCGATCACGACGGAGGCGAACGCCGTCATCAGGCCGATCTTCAGCGAGAGCCAGGCGGCGCTCAACAGCTCGTCGTCCTGCAACAGCGCGGCATACCACTTGAGCGAGAAGCCGGACCACACCGTCACCAGTTTCGACTCGTTGAACGAGTAGACGACGAGGCTGATGATCGGAATGTAGAGAAACAGAAAGCCGAGCGTGAGGACGCCGGTGGAGAGGGTACGGTTGGGCTTGATCATTTGCCTGCCTCCAGTTGCTTGACCTGGTTGTGCTGGAAGAGGGCCATCGGCACGAGCAGCAGCAGCACCATCGCAACAGTCACAGCCGATGCCATCGGCCAGTCCATGTTGTTGAAGAACTCATCCCACATGACGCGGCCGATCATCAGCGTGTCGGCGCCGCCGAGCAGTTCGGGAATCACGTACTCGCCGACCGCCGGAATGAACACGAGCAGACTGCCCGCGATGATGCCGTTCTTCGAGAGCGGCAGCGTGATGCGCGTGAACGCGACCCACGGCTTGGCGCCGAGGTCATAGGCGGCCTCGAGCAGCGTGAGGTCCATCTTCACGAGGTGCGCATAGAGCGGCATCACCATGAACGGCAGATACGAATAGACCATGCCGATATAGACGCCCGCATCCGAGTGATAAAGACGCAGCGGCGAATGGATCAGACCGAGCGCGATCAGCGTGTGATTGAGCAGGCCGTCGTCCTTGAGAATGCCGATCCATGCATACACACGGATCAAGAACGACGTCCAGAACGGCAGCATCACGCCCATCATCAGCATGTTGCGGGTGGCCGGATTCGAGCGCGCGATGTAATACGCGATCGGAAAGCCGATCAGCAAGCAGAAGATCGTCGACACGGCCGCCATCTTCAGCGAGCTGATGTAGGTGGCGATATACAAATCGTCTTGCAGCAGGAACACGTAGTGGCTCAACTGCAGCGCGAAGTGCATCACGCCGTCTTTTACTTCGACGAGGTTCGTATAGGGCGGCACGGCCATCGTCTGATCGGCGAAGCTGATCTTGAACACGAGCACGAACGGCACGGCAAAGAACAGCGTGAGCCACAGGAACGGAATGCCGATGACGGTGGAGCGACCCGACGGCACGAAGCGCGAGAGGAGGCGCAGCAGGCAGCGGCTGGCGCTCGAGGAAGGCAGGGGAGTGCTCATGATGTTCGCTTCCTTATTGCGTGAGCACGACGCTGCTGGCGGCGGACCACGAGACATACACATCGTCGTTCCAGACCGGCGCGCCTTCGCTCATCAACTCGTGGCTCGACAGGTTCGACATCACCACCTTGCCGCCCGGCAGGCGCACGTGATAGAGCGAGTAGCTGCCCATGTACGCCACGTCGGCGACCACGCCGCGCGCCCAGTTGTGCTGCGAGCTCGGACGCTCGCGCGTGACGCGCACGCGCTCGGGACGCACCGAGATGCCGACCGGCATGCCGAGCGGGCCCGTGACTCCGTGGCTGATGTACATGCGCGTTTCGAGGTCTTCGCTCTCGACGAAAATGTGATCGGGCTCGTCCTCGACGACCCTGCCTTCGAACAGGTTGGTCGAGCCGATGAACTCGGCGGAGAAGCGGCTATTGGGGAATTCGTAGACCTCGCT
>CAWDLJ010000002.1:1627500-1815451 GCA_963803225.1 uncultured beta proteobacterium | reverse complement strand
CGGCGCCATCGGGCCGACGCCGAACGTCTTCTTGATGTCGAGGTACAGGTCGCCGAACGTGCTGTTGAAGTAGTTGTAGGCGGCCGTGTGGTTCGCGAACAGGAACGACGACGTGCCCGGTGCACGGTTGTAGATGTAGGTCGGATCGAGGTAGCCCGTGATCGACAGACCCGCGAGCGGGCCAGTGTTGGCCGCGTCGGAGAGCGAGTCGACCTTGAGCTGCTGGCTCGCGATCTGCTGCTTCATCGCGTCGACTTCGTCGTTGCTCAAGTGTGCCTGCGCGTGGCCGTAGTCGGGCGAGCCGATGTCGACCACCGGCGCGGCTGCGGTTGCCGCCGTTGCTGCCGTTGCGGTCGTTGCTGGCGCAATGGATTTTGGTCCGTTCTTCGTGCCGGCCAGTTCGCTCTTGAGCGATTTCACCTCTTTTTGCAGCGCGTTCAACTGCTGCTGCAGGGCTTTGATCTGATCGCTGGTCGAGTCCGCAAAAGCGAGCCCCGGCAGCGCCCCGGCCACCAGCAAACAGATTAACTTCTTCTTCATCAGGATTCTCCTTGTGGGTCGTCGTTGCATGAATGTCGACGTGTAGCGGGCCGTCTTGCTCAAGCTGCGCGCCGGCCGATCGGCGCGCTCACCGTGTCGGGCGTTGCGAGCGGTGTGATGGCTTCGGCGGGATCGGGCTGGACGAAGGCGAGTTGCAAGTCGCGCATGCGCTTTTTTCTCGCGGCCCAGCATGATCTGGTTGGCCACGATGACGCCGATCGTCACCGCGCTGATGAACAGCGTGGCCAGTGCATTCATCTCCGGATTCAGACCGAGACGCACACGCGAGAACACCACCAGCGGCAGCGTCGTCGAGCCCGGGCCCGAGAGGAACGCGGACAGCACGAGGTCGTCGATCGAGAGCGTGAACGACAGCAGCCAGCCCGACATCAGCGCTTGCGAGATCAGCGGCAGCGTGATCACGAAGAACACCTTGAGCGGCGTCGCGCCAAGATCGAGCGCGGCCTCTTCGAGCGACTTGTTCATCTCCTTCACACGCGACTGCACGATGATCGCGACGTAGGACACGCACAGCATCACGTGACCGATCCAGATGGTCAGGATGCCGCGACCCTTCGGCCAGCCGAGGAATTGCTCCATGGCGACGAACAGCAGCAGGAGCGAGATGCCCTGGATCACTTCGGGGATCACGAGTGGCGCGTTGATCATGCCGGCGAACAACGGAAAACCCTTGAAGCGGCCCATGCGCGCGAGCACGTAGCCCGCCCACGTGCCGATCACGACGGAGGCGAACGCCGTCATCAGGCCGATCTTCAGCGAGAGCCAGGCGGCGCTCAACAGCTCGTCGTCCTGCAACAGCGCGGCATACCACTTGAGCGAGAAGCCGGACCACACCGTCACCAGTTTCGACTCGTTGAACGAGTAGACGACGAGGCTGATGATCGGAATGTAGAGAAACAGAAAGCCGAGCGTGAGGACGCCGGTGGAGAGGGTACGGTTGGGCTTGATCATTTGCCTGCCTCCAGTTGCTTGACCTGGTTGTGCTGGAAGAGGGCCATCGGCACGAGCAGCAGCAGCACCATCGCAACAGTCACAGCCGATGCCATCGGCCAGTCCATGTTGTTGAAGAACTCATCCCACATGACGCGGCCGATCATCAGCGTGTCGGCGCCGCCGAGCAGTTCGGGAATCACGTACTCGCCGACCGCCGGAATGAACACGAGCAGACTGCCCGCGATGATGCCGTTCTTCGAGAGCGGCAGCGTGATGCGCGTGAACGCGACCCACGGCTTGGCGCCGAGGTCATAGGCGGCCTCGAGCAGCGTGAGGTCCATCTTCACGAGGTGCGCATAGAGCGGCATCACCATGAACGGCAGATACGAATAGACCATGCCGATATAGACGCCCGCATCCGAGTGATAAAGACGCAGCGGCGAATGGATCAGACCGAGCGCGATCAGCGTGTGATTGAGCAGGCCGTCGTCCTTGAGAATGCCGATCCATGCATACACACGGATCAAGAACGACGTCCAGAACGGCAGCATCACGCCCATCATCAGCATGTTGCGGGTGGCCGGATTCGAGCGCGCGATGTAATACGCGATCGGAAAGCCGATCAGCAAGCAGAAGATCGTCGACACGGCCGCCATCTTCAGCGAGCTGATGTAGGTGGCGATATACAAATCGTCTTGCAGCAGGAACACGTAGTGGCTCAACTGCAGCGCGAAGTGCATCACGCCGTCTTTTACTTCGACGAGGTTCGTATAGGGCGGCACGGCCATCGTCTGATCGGCGAAGCTGATCTTGAACACGAGCACGAACGGCACGGCAAAGAACAGCGTGAGCCACAGGAACGGAATGCCGATGACGGTGGAGCGACCCGACGGCACGAAGCGCGAGAGGAGGCGCAGCAGGCAGCGGCTGGCGCTCGAGGAAGGCAGGGGAGTGCTCATGATGTTCGCTTCCTTATTGCGTGAGCACGACGCTGCTGGCGGCGGACCACGAGACATACACATCGTCGTTCCAGACCGGCGCGCCTTCGCTCATCAACTCGTGGCTCGACAGGTTCGACATCACCACCTTGCCGCCCGGCAGGCGCACGTGATAGAGCGAGTAGCTGCCCATGTACGCCACGTCGGCGACCACGCCGCGCGCCCAGTTGTGCTGCGAGCTCGGACGCTCGCGCGTGACGCGCACGCGCTCGGGACGCACCGAGATGCCGACCGGCATGCCGAGCGGGCCCGTGACTCCGTGGCTGATGTACATGCGCGTTTCGAGGTCTTCGCTCTCGACGAAAATGTGATCGGGCTCGTCCTCGACGACCCTGCCTTCGAACAGGTTGGTCGAGCCGATGAACTCGGCGGAGAAGCGGCTATTGGGGAATTCGTAGACCTCGCTGGGCGAACCGATCTGCACGATGCGGCCTTCGCTCATGACCGCGAGGCGGTTGGCCATCGTCATCGCTTCTTCTTGATCGTGCGTGACCATCACGCAGGTGACATCGACTTTCTCGATGATGTTCACGAGTTCGAGCTGGGTCTTCTGGCGGATCTTCTTGTCGAGCGCGGACATCGGCTCGTCGAGCAACAGCAGCTTCGGGCGCTTGACGAGCGAGCGCGCGAGCGCGACGCGTTGCTGCTGGCCGCCCGACAGTTGATGGGGCTTGCGCTTCGCGTAACGGCTCATCTGCACGAGGTTCAGCGCATCGGCGACGCGCTCGCGAATCTCGTTCTTCGGCACGCCTTCCTGCTTCAGACCAAACGCGACATTCGACTCCACACTCATGTGCGGAAAAAGCGCGTACGACTGGAACATCATGTTCACCGGACGGCGGTACGGCGGCAGCTTCGCGAGGTCTTCGCCATCGACGAAGATGCGGCCCGAGGTCGCCGTCTCCAGGCCCGCGAGCATGCGCAGCAGCGTGGACTTGCCGCAGCCGGAGCTGCCGAGCAACGCAAACAGCTCGTTTTTGGCGATGGTCAGGCTCACATCGTCGACGGCGGTGCTGTCGCCGAATTTCTTCACGACGTTTTCGATGCGGATGAACGAATCGGCTGGCGTGGCTCGCTTCTGTTGAATGTCGGTGACGGTCATGTCCGGTGTCTCCATGTCTGGCTTGCCGCTGGTTCTCACGTGCGGCAGACGTGCGCCGCCCCGCACGCCGCGCGATTGCGGGCGTGGGGCAAGCGGATCGGAAAGGGTGTTGCGGCTCGCGCTGGCGGATGTCGTGTGCGGCCGTCGAGGCTGCCCGCTCAGCGGGCAGCGATCGGGCGGGTCAGTGACCCGTCTTGAGTTGCGCCCACAGGCGGTTCTCGAGACGAAGGATGTCGGCGGGGAGTGCCTTCATCAGCGTCATTTTCGACAGCACGTCTTCCGGCGGGTAGACGGTCGGATCGTTGGCCACCGAGGCGGTGACGAAGGGCCGGGCGGCCTTGTTCGGCGTGGGGTAGGAGACTTCGTTCGTGATCCCGGCGTTGACCTTCGGGTCTTCGATGTAGTTGATCCACGCGAACGCGGCTTCCGGATGCGGTGCATCCTTGGGCACGCCCATCAGGTCGAACCAGATCAGGCCGCCTTCCTTGGCATTGGCGAACTTGATGTCGTACGAGCGCTTCGCGTCCACGGCGCGGCGGTGCGCAATGCCCACGTCGCCCGACCAGCCGAACGCGACGCAGATGTCGTTGTTGGCGAGATCGTTGATATAGCCCGACGAGTTGAATTGCGTGATGTACGGGCGGACCTTCTTCAGCACTTCATAGGCCGCCTGGTAGTCGGCGGGACTCGTGCTGTTGGGGTCCTTGTGCATGTACTGCAAGGTCGCGGCGAAGACGTCCACAGCCTGGTCGAGGAACGATACGCCGCAACCCTTGAGCTTCGAGAGATTGTCCGGGTCGAACACGATCGCCCAGCTGTCCACCGGCGTATTCGCGCCGAGCGCCTTCTGCACAGCCTGCGCGTTGTAGCCGATGCCGTCCGTCCCGTAGGCGTAGGGCGCGCCGTACTGGTTGCCCGGGTCCGCCTGCGAAATGATCTTCATGAAGGCCGGGTCGAGATTCGCCAGATTGGGCAGCTTCGACTTGTCGAGCTTCATGTACACGCCGGCCGGGATCTGTCTGGCCATGTAGTTCGAGGTCGGCACGACGATGTCGTAGCCCGAGCTGCCCGCGAGCAGTTTGGCTTGCAGCGTGTCGTCGCTGTCGTAGTTGTCGTATTTGACCTTGATGCCCGTTTGCTTTTCGAAGTCCGGGATCGTGTCCTTGCCGATGTAGTCGGACCAGTTGTAGACGTTGAGCTGCGTGTCGGCCGCGCTGGCCGGCACGCTCTGAAACGTCCCCATGCATGCCACCGCAGCCAGCGAGGTCGCTGCAATGGTGGGACGGATGCGACACCAGTAAGGATAGCTAAGCATAGTGTTTTCCCCAGGAATGAATAAGCGGGCGTGCTCGCTCGCCAATGCTTACGTGACGGCGCTGAACCCGAAACGGACCGGCGCTGAGACGACGGCTGAAGCGTAGCACTGGCCAATAAGGGGTAAAAAAATAGTTTTCTTACTCCAAGCATAGCTTTTCACTATGCAGGTGCCCGACGCCTCGACAGGAATCTGCCGTGCCAAAAGGGGCAACATGCGATCAGGTGATGGCGAGCGGGGATAGCATAGGAAAAAGCAATGCACTAGCCAGAAATTCCGTTCTTTATGTTCCTTTTTTGAACCCGCAAAGTTCGTCCATGCCGCTGACGGCCCCGGTCGCAGCACGCGACGTGGCCAGTCAGGGCGGCAAGCACGGACCATCAGGCGAGGGAGCACAGGCCCTCGTCGTCGCCAAACTGGAGAGTATTCGTGAATCAACTTTCAGCAGCGGTGCGCAGTTACGCCGACTGGCAGCGTCTGGCCACGGACGTCTCCCCGAGAACCCAGGCCCACATCGGCGGCCGCTTCACGCCTGCTCAAAGCGGCAAGGTCTTCAGCGCCGTCAATCCCGCCACCGGCCAGACCATCGCCGAGGTCGCGTCGTGTGACGCCGCCGATGTCGATGCCGCCGTGCGGGCCGCCCGCGCTGCGTTCGAAGCCGGCACGTGGTCGCGTGCCACGCCCGCCCAGCGCAAGCGCGTGCTCTGCCGCCTCGGCGAATTGATCGCAGCGCACGGTGCCGAACTCGCGCTGCTCGACTCGCTCAATATGGGCAAGCGCGTAGCCGACGCTTTCGACATCGACGTGCCTGCAGCCGGCGCCCTGTTCAGCTGGTATGGCGAAGCGATCGACAAGCTGACCGGTGAAGTCGCGGCCGCCGATCCGGGCAATCTCGCCGTCGTCACGCGCGAGCCGCTCGGGGTGGTCGGCGCCGTGGTGCCCTGGAATTTCCCGCTCGACATGGTCGCGTGGAAGGTGGCGCCGGCGCTCGCGGCCGGCAACAGCGTGGTGCTCAAGCCGGCCGAGCAATCGCCGCTCTCTGCGTTGCGCCTCGCCGAACTCGCGCTCGAGGCCGGCTTGCCGGCGGGCGTGCTCAATGTCGTGCCGGGCTTCGGCGAAACCGCCGGCCGGGCGCTCGGCTTGCATCCGGATGTCGATGTGCTCGCCTTTACGGGCTCGACCGTCGTGGGCAAGAAGTTCCTCGAGTACGCGGGGCAGTCGAACATGAAGCAGGTCTGGCTCGAATGCGGCGGCAAGAGCCCGAATCTGGTGTTCGAGGACGCAGACGATCTCGATCTCGCGGCGCGCAAGGCCTGCTTCGGCATCTTCTTCAATCAAGGCGAGGTGTGCTCGGCGAATTCGCGTCTGCTGGTGCAGCGTTCGATTCACGACGCGTTCGTCGAGCGGCTCGTTGCTCATGCCCGTGACTTCTACCCCGGCGATCCGCTCGATCCCGCGAGCGGCATGGGCGCGATCGTCGATCAGGTTCAGCACGCGCGGGTGCGCGAGTGGATCGAGCGCGGCCGCGCGCAAGCGACGCTCGCGACGGGCGGCGGCGCGCCGCTCGTGAACGGCAAGGGCCTCTATATTGAACCGACCATTTTCGTCGACGTGAAACCCGGGCACGAGATCGCGCGTGAGGAGATCTTCGGGCCGGTGCTCTCGGTGATCGCATTCGACAGCGAGGACGAGGCGGTGCAGATCGCCAACGATTCGATCTACGGGCTCGCCGCTTCGGTGTGGACCGGCAGTCTCGCGCGCGCGCATCGCGTGTCGGGCCGTCTGCGCGCGGGCACCGTGTCCGTCAATACAGTCGATGCGCTCAGTGCCCAGACGCCGTTCGGCGGCTTCGGCCAGTCGGGCTTCGGTCGCGATCTGTCCTTGCACGCGCTCGACAAATATACCGGCCTGAAGACCACCTGGATTACCTGGTGAACGTGCAGGCCACGGAACATCAAGCTTGAATAGCCATACCCATTGGAGTTCGAAAAAATGAATGCACACGACTTGCCGCAGCGCACGACCCGCGACTACCAGCAAAGCGATGCCGCGCATCATCTGCACGGCTTCGTCGACCAGAAAGCCCTCAACGCGGAAGGGCCGCGCGTGATGGTGCGTGGGGAAGGGGTTCATCTTTGGGACAACGACGGCAATCGCTACCTCGACGGCATGTCGGGACTGTGGTGCACCAACGTCGGTTACGGGCGCAAGGAACTCGTCGACGCGGCCACGCGGCAAATGAAGGAGCTGTCTTACTACAACATGTTCTTTCACACGACGCATCCGTCGGTGATCGAACTCTCGGAGAAGTTGTTCGGCCTGCTGGGCGGGCGCTTTAGCCACGTCGTCTACACCAACTCGGGTTCCGAGTCGAACGAAGTGCTGATCCGTACGGTCCGGCGCTTCTGGGACGTGATGGGCAAGCCGCAGAAGAAGGTGCTGATTGGCCGCGTGAATGGCTATCACGGCTCGACGGTCGGCAGCGCATCGCTGGGCGGCATGGCCTTCATGCACGAGATGGGCGATCTGCCGATCCCCAACATCACGCACGTCGACGAGCCCTACTGGTACGGCAACGGCGGCGATCTGAGCCCGGAGGACTTCGGCCGGGCGGCCGCGTTGTCGCTCGAGCGCAAGATCCTCGAACTCGGTGCGGACCGCGTGGCTGCGTTCGTCGCCGAGCCGTTCCAGGGTGCGGGCGGCATGATCTTCCCGCCGCAAGGCTATTGGCAGGAAATCGAGCGCATCTGCCGCAAATACGACGTGCTGCTGTGTGCGGACGAAGTGATCGGCGGCTTCGGCCGTACGGGCGAGTGGTTCGCGCACCGCTACTTCGGCTTCGAGCCGGACCTGATTTGCATCGCCAAGGGGCTCACGTCGGGCTATGTGCCGATGGGCGGCCTGATCATGAGCCGGCGTGTCGGCGAGGCGCTCGTCGAGCAAGGCGGCGTGTACGCGCACGGCCTGACCTACTCGGGACACCCGGTGGCCGCGGCGGTCGCGCTGGCCAATCTCGACGTGCTCGACCGCGGCGGGCTGGTCGAGCGTACCAAGAACGATACCGGGCCTTATCTGCAGAAGGCGCTGCGCGAAGCGTTCGACGATCACCCGTTGATCGGCGAAATCCAGGGCGTCGGCGCGGTGGCGGCGATCCAGTTCGCGAAGGACAAGGCCACGCGCGAGCGCTTTCCCAACGAAGCGGAACTGACCTGGCATAGCCGCACGGTGGGCTTTGAACTGGGCGTCATCGTGCGCTCGACCAACGGGCGCTTGATCGTCGCGCCGCCGCTCGTCATCGATCACGCGCAAATCGACGAGCTGGTCGACAAGATGCGCCAGGCCGTCGACGCGACCGCCGATTCGATCGCGCGCGCGAGCCGCTAGACAAGCCCGACCCGCAACGTCCGTCTCGCCCGCCGGGTTCGAGCGAGGCGGCGTTGTGGACCAACCGCCCCTCCTTGCGAGGGCGGTACGAATAACGATTAGGCATCCATATAAATGTCGAGATCGCAAGAAACGATCCGACACGAGGACACCGCAATGAAACTTGACAACGTTTCCGTCGACACGCTGGTCGTCGGCGCCGGACAGGCCGGCGTCGCGATGAGCGAGCATCTGGGCAAGCTCGGGGTATCGCACCTCGTTCTGGAGCGTAGCCGCATCGCCGAACGGTGGCGCACGGGGCGCTGGGACTCGCTGGTGGCCAATGGCCCGGCGTGGCACGATCGATTTCCGGGCATGGAGTTTCCGGGCATCAGTCCCGACGGGTTCGTGCCCAAGGAGCGCGTCGCCGACTACTTCGAAGCCTATGCCCGCATGATCGACGCGCCGATCCATACCGGCGTGGACGTGACCCAGGTGAAACGCAACGCCGGCCGCCCGGGTTTCACGATCACGACGAGCGAGGGCGTGATCGAGGCGAACCGCGTCGTCGTCGCGACCGGACCGTTCCAGCGACCGCTGATCCCGCCGATCGCCCCGCAAAGCGCGCAACTCACGCAGCTTCACTCGGCCGACTACCGCAATCCGGAGCAACTGCCCACGGGGGCCGTGCTCGTGGTCGGCGCGGGATCCTCGGGCGTGCAGATCGCGGACGAACTGCGCCGCGCGGGGAAAAAGGTCTATCTGTCGGTCGGTCCGCATGATCGTCCGCCGCGCAGTTATCGCGGCCGCGATTTTTGCTGGTGGCTCGGTGTGCTCGGCGACTGGGATGCCGAGACCGTGGTGGCGGGCAAGGAACACGTGACGATTGCCGTGAGCGGCGCGCGCGGCGGTCATACCGTCGATTTCCGCAAGCTCGCCCACGAGGGCATCACGCTAGTCGGCCTGACGAAGTCGTTCGACGAACGCGTGGTGACGTTCGAACCGGACCTGGCGCTCAACATCGCACGCGGCGACGACAACTATCGCTCGCTGCTCGATGCCGCCGATGCATGGATCGAGCGCAACGGCATCGATCTTCCGGAAGAGCCACAAGCGCGTGCGATGCTGCCCGATCCCGACTGCGTCACCGAGCCGCTGGCCTCGCTCGACATGGTCGAAGCGGGCGTCACGTCGATCATCTGGGCAACGGGCTACGTGGCCGATTACAGCTGGCTGCAGGTGAACGCGTTCGACGCCAAGGGCAAGCCGCGCCACCAGCGCGGTGTGTCGAGCGAGCCGGGCATCTACTTCGTCGGCTTGCCGTGGCTGTCGCGGCGCGGCTCGGCGTTTATCTGGGGCGTGTGGCACGACGCGAGACACATTGCCGACCATATCGCCACGCAACGCAAATATCTCGACTACCGGGCGGCGCCTCGGGGCGAGGCACCCTCGCGCGATTGCGCGGCCTCGCAAGCTCAAAACATCAACGCACTGGGAGTCATTTGATGCCTACGCATACCCGCATCCGCATGTTCAACACCCGCGACACCTACCCCAACCAGACGTTGGACAACGATCTGTGCCAGGGCGTGCGTGCAGGCAATACGGTCTATCTGCGCGGCCAGGTGGGCACCGATTTCGACGGACGGCTGGTGGGACTCGGCGACCCGCGCGCGCAGACTGAACAGGCGATGAAGAACGTCAAGCAGTTGCTGGAAGAAGCGGGCAGCGACCTCTCCCACATCGTCAAGACCACGACGTACCTGACCGATCCGCGCTATCGCGAGCCGGTCTATCAGGAGGTCGGCAAGTGGCTCAAGGGGGTCTTTCCGATTTCCACGGGGCTCGTGGTGGTGGCGCTCGGTCAGCCCCAGTGGCTCATGGAGATCGATGTCATCGCTGTGGTCCCGGATGGCTGGAAGTCGAACGCGGCGTGAGGATCGGGCGATGACATTCTCTATCGTTGGGCGTTGTCCCGAGAGCGGGCAGTTGGGCATTGCGATCAGTTCATCGAGTATCGCGGTCGGTTCGCGCTGCCCGTGGGTGCGCACGCGTGTGGGCGTGGTGGCGAGCCAGAACGTGACGTTGCCGGCGCTCGGCCCGCGCATCCTCGACCTGATCGAGGGCGAACAGATTGCGCCACGCGCGGCCATGCAGCGCGCGCTCGACGGCGACGACTGGCGCGAGTACCGGCAGGTGACCGTGATCGACGGCGAGGGCCGTACCGCGTTCTTCAGCGGCGCGCAAGCGCTCGGCGTGCATCATGCGGTGGCCGGCGAGCAGTGTGTCGCTGCGGGCAACATGCTGGCGGGCAAGCATGTCATCGAAGCGATGGTGCCGGCGTTCGAGCGCAGCAAGGGCGGGCTCGCCGATCGCTTGATGGCTGCCATGCAGGCAGCGATGGCCGCGGGCGGCGAGGCCGGCCCGGTGCACTCGGCGGCGCTCAAGGTGACGGGGGACGTGAGCTGGCCGATCGTCGACTTGCGGGTCGACTGGGCGCAGCAGGATCCGATCGGCGAACTCGACGGTCTGTGGCAAGCGTGGCGGCCGCAGATGCACGACTATCTGACGCGTGCATTGAATCCGACGGCCGCGCCGAGCTATGGAGTCGCCGGCGATGAGTGACATGTCGAGCCGCGCGCTGCTCGAACGGCTGATCGCCTTCCCGACGGTCAGCCGCGATTCCAATCTTGCGTTGATCGATTTCGTGCAGGGGTACCTCGCCGATCTCGGCGTCGAGAGCGAGCTCTTCTACAACCCGGAGCGCACGAAGGCCAATTTGTTTGCGACGATCGGCCCGCGCGATCGCGGCGGGGTCGTGCTGTCCGGTCATACCGACGTCGTGCCGGTCGAGGGGCAGGCCTGGACGATGGAGCCGTTCCGCCTGACTGAACGTGACGCGCGCCTGTATGGCCGTGGCACGGCGGACATGAAGGGCTTTATCGCTTCGGTGCTTGCCGCCGTGCCGCGTTTTCTCGAACGCGAGCTGACGGTGCCGGTGCATCTCGCGTTTTCCTATGACGAGGAAGTGGGATGTTTGGGCGTGCGGCCGATGCTGGAGGAACTGGCGAAGCGGGCGCACAAGCCGCTCGTCTGCCTGATCGGCGAGCCGACCGAACTCAAGCCGGTGCTCGGCCACAAGGGCAAACTGGCGATGCGCTGCCAGGTGAAAGGAGCGGCTTGCCATTCCGCGTATGCGCCCTATGGCGTGAACGCGATCGAATACGCGGCGCGGATGATCGGCAGGCTCGGCGAGATCGGCGCGCAACTCGCGCGGCCCGAGCACCACGACGCGCGTTTCGATCCGCCGTACTCGACCGTGCAAACGGGTTTGATCAAAGGCGGACGCGCGCTGAATATCGTGCCGGCCGAGTGCGAGTTCGATTTCGAAGTCCGCGCGTTGCCGGACTTCGATGCAGAAGAGGTCGCGCAGAAGCTGCAAAGCTATGCCGAGAGTGAACTGGTGCCGGCCATGCGGGCCGTGCATGCGGATACGGGCGTTCGTTTGCTGCCGTTGAGCGCTTATCCTGGACTGGCAACGCCGCCCGACAGTCAGGCAGCTAAACTGTTGGCATTGCTTAGTGGTTCCGAAGCGTTCGGCACAGTGGCGTTCGGCACGGAGGGCGGGCTGTTCGAACAGTCCGGCATTCCCACGGTGGTCTGCGGGCCCGGCAGCATGGACCAGGGGCACAAGCCGGACGAGTTCATCAGCTTGGAGCAGTTGGCGGGTTGTGATGCCATGCTTGCGCGGCTTGGCGATTATTTGCCGGAGGGCGGGAAGATATGAGCCGCCTTGACCAATAGCACGGTCCAAGGCGGCGCGTCGCGTGCGGTCATTCTTTGCTGGACCGCGCGGCGGCTTGCTCGATCAGCTTCGCGACTTCGGCCGGATGCGACATGTAGGCCACGTGACTCGAATTGATCTCGACCGTCTTGCTGCCGGCGCGCTGGGTCATGAAGCGTTCGAGGTCCGGATTGATCGCGCGGTCCGAGGTCGCCACGACGGCCCAGCTCGGCTTCGTCCTCCATGCTGCATGAGTGATCGGGATGCCGAACGATTGGGCGGCCGGCGTCACTTGCGAAGCGGCCATGAAGCTGGTTTCAGCAACGGGCAGATCGGCGGCGAAGTCCGCATGGAAACTGGCCGGATCGATATAGAGGTGGCCGTCGGCGGTGGCCTTGATGGCCGTGGTCGCAGGGGGCATTTTTTTGGTCAGTTCGAGCGGGCTTTCTCCCGTGTCCGGCTGGAATGCGGCCACATAGACGAGACCCGCGACCTTGCTGTCGTTGCCGGCCTCGGTCACTACCGCGCCGCCGTAGCTGTGGCCGACGAGGATGCTCGGGCCGTCCTGCGCATCGACGACGCGGGTAGTCGCTTTCACGTCGTCCTCGAACGAAGTTTCCGGCTCCTGCACGACGGAAACCTTGTAGCCGTCACGGGTGAGGATCTTCGTGACAGCCTGCCAGCCAGAGCCGTCGGCGAAATAGCCGTGGACGAGGACGATGTTCTTGACCGGCGCGGCCGTGGCGGCATGCGCGCCCACAGCGCCCAATGAAAGGGCGACGGCGCCGGCGATACGGGTTACGTATGAGGAAAGTTTCATTTTCGTGCTCCAGAGGAATCAGGGGTTTGCGAAACCGAAAGGCGTTGCCTGTTCGATGTAGCCATCCTACTAGTAGGATGGCTAAGACGCAAGAAAATCTTTGCGGCTGGAAACGGGGAGCCGTTTCGCGTAGACTTTCGAATATTCAACCGACTAGATGGTAGACAAAATGACAGTATCGGGAGAACTGACCGCGAACAAGATCATCGACGCGGGACGGCAGCTCATCATGCGGGTTGGCTATAGCGGCTTCAGTTATGCCGACATTGCCGAGGCCATCGAGATTCGCAAGGCGAGCATTCATCACCATTTCCCGGCGAAGACCGATCTCGTGATCGCCGTGCTCAATGTGTGGCGCGAGGCGTTCGATGCCGACGTCGCGACACTCCAGGCGAGCGGCGCCGACGCGCCCGCGCAGTTGCGCGCCTACGTCGGTCACTGGGAGCGCTGCATCGCGGACGATACGGCGCCGTTCTGCGTCGCCGGCATGCTCGGCGCCGAACTGCCCGCGTTGCCCGAGGAAGTGGCGGCCGAGGTAAAGGCGTTTTTCGACAACCTGACCGCGTGGCTCAAAAAGGTGCTGGCGTCGGGGGCGAAGGACGGACTCATCGAGCTGGCTTCGCCAGTGCAGACCGAGGCCGAAACGCTGGTAGCGGTGGTCTATGGCGCGATGCTCGCCGCGCGGGCTACGCGCAACGTCGCGCTGTTCAAGACGGTTTCCGGCGCCGCCCTTGCGAGGCTCGTGAAGCCGCGCAAACGCGCGCGTTCCGCTTGATGGACGGGGGAGCGACCCGAGTCTTCATACGCTTTCTTTGCGCGCGAGCCTGAAGCCCGGTTCTGCCAGGCCCCCGACATCGGTATCGATGGCGAACAGGCTGCCGGACAGCGGCGCTTCGGCCAGAGCCCGCGTGGGCAGCCGCAGGCGCGCAGTCGTGACGAACAGTGTCTTGTAGTCGTCGCCGCCGAACGCGACGCTGGTCGGCCGTGGCACCGGCAGGTAGACCGTGCGGTCGATGCTGCCATCGGGCGCGTAGCGCCGCACGCACCAGCCGTCCCAATGCGCGACCCACAGATAGCCGTCACGGTCGATCGTGATGCCATCGGGTGTGCCGTCGCGTTCGTCGACCTCGATCAGCGTCTTGCGCTGACCCACGGCGCCCGTTGCGAGGTCGAAGTCGAAACGGAACACGGTACGTTGTCCCGAGTCCGCGAAATACAGGCTGCGGTCGTCGGGGCTGAATGCGATGCCGTTCGGCACCGTGAAGCCCTGTTCCATCATGTCCATCCCGCCTTGGGCCCCGAGCCGGAACAGATAGCCGGAGCGCGGCCGCGGCGCGGTGTCGAGCATGCCGATCCACAGCCGGCCGGCGCGGTCGCATTTGCCGTCGTTGTAGCGGGTCTCGGGGCGTTCGAGATCGTGGTGGGCGAACGGCGTGACGGCGCCGGTGGAGGGATCGAAGGTCACGATGCCCGACTGCAGCCCGAGGATCAGGCCGCCGTTGCTGCACAGCGCGGCGGCGCCGACGAGGCTCGGCATCGGCCAGGTATCGTTGCCGCCGGTGATCGGGTCGAAGCGATGCAGCGCGGGCGCGACGATGTCGAGCCAGTAGAGCGCGCGTTCGGCCTCGTGCCAGATCGGTCCTTCGCCGAGCATCGCGGCGATCGGCAGCACGCAACGCACCTGCTCGCGATTGCGATTGCCCTTGCGCGCGGGCGTTTGCGCGGGCTGGGGATTGGGCCTCGGTTCCACTGACGCGACCGTGCCTCCGGCATCGCGCGCGACGCGCCGGGCGGCGGCGATCAGTTCCGCGGCGCGCTGATGCAAGATGTCCTCGGACAGGCGCAGGGACGGTCCCGACAGCGATAGCGCACCGAGCGGCAAACCCTTGGGGTCGAGGATCGGCGCTGCGACTGCGCTGGCGCCCACGGTGTTCTCGTCGATTTCGAGCGCGTAGCCGCGCGTGCGAATCTGCTGCAACTGGGCGGCGAAGGCGGCTGGATCGGTGATGCTGTGCGGGCTCGCTTGAACCCAGTCCATCTGGGCCAGCAGGCGGGCCTGTTCGGCGGGCGGCATGAATGCGAGGATGGCCTTGCCGATGGCGGTGGTGTTCAACGGATGGCGCATGCCCGGACTCGCGGAGAGCTTGAGCGCATGCGTGCTTTCGCGTTGATCGAGCAGCGCGACGTGACCGCCGCTGATCACGCCGAGCACGACCGTTTCACCCGTGTTCTGCCACAGTTGCAGCAGTTCGCCTTGCGCCGCGCCGCCCAGGTCGAAGTCGGCCCACACCTTGTGCGCGAGCTCGAAAATTCGGAATCCTAATCGATAGGTCTTGTCGCCGGTATCGACCCGCAGCAGGCCGTACTCGCAGAGCGCCGAAAGAATCCGGTGCAGCGTCGCCTTGGGCAGGTCGCAGCGGGCGAGCAGTTCGGTGAAATTCAGCGGATGGGGCGCATCGGCGATCAGATTCAGCACGCCGACGGACTTGCCGAGTACCGCGATGCCTGGAATGCGTGCGATGTCCATCGACGGGCGGGCGGTTGCCGGCAACGGGGCTTTTTTGGGGTTCATCGAGGGTGTCAGGGTAAATCCCGAAAGGCGCTCGCACGGATCATAACGTGATTTCCATATTGTGAGAATCGTCTTGTGAGCGACTTTTAATATATTGAAAATAAAGCGTTTGGTGCTTTTTCACTTCAGCTGGTGGGGGAGGTGTGGCTGGTCGCCGTGAGCCGTTTCGTCTTGGTGCAGGCCGCCGCTGAGCGCGCGTAGCCTTGACACGGTCGCGCACCGACCGTGAGAATTAAAAAACGGAACCATGTTTCCATAATATGGAACAAACGGCGGCGGTGCAAGCTCGACCGCTCGCGACGCGGTCCGCGTTATCGCAGTGACGCCGCTCTTCACCCAAGGATCTCGCATGATCGCATCGACGCACGAACGCCCTCGCGCATTGCCCATCGTGACTGCGGAGGCGTGATGCGCAAGCCGTTCATCAAGTTCGCGCCGCAGCGTTTTTCAGCGCAACGTCGACAATGGCTGCGCGTGGCGGCCAGCGTGCCCGCTTTGAGCCTGCTCGGCGCGCCGGCCTTCGCGCGGCAGCGCATCGAACTCGAATTCCCGAGTTGGCAGGCCGAAGAGCCGGGCGCGGCGCAGTTCTGGAAAGCGGCCACCGAGGCGTTCGAGGCGGCCAACCCGGATGTGTGGATCAACTTCTACCAGGTGTCGTTCAAGGACTTCACCGACAAGATGACGCTGCGCTTCGCAAGCGACAATCCTCCGCACATCGTGCAGCTGCCGACGCGCAATGTGCAGCAATTCGCATCGCAAGGCTGGCTCGCGGACCTCGATCCCCTGCTCGCCGGCACCGACATTGCGGCCGCTTATCTGCAGCTCGGCGACGATCTGCGCTGGCGCCAGCAGACTATCGGCTTGCCGCTGATGGAGTACGGCATGGTGCTGTTTTACAACGAGCGGCTCCTGAAAGCGGCGGGACGGACGGTGCCGACGAACGAGGCGCAACTGCTCGAAACGATCGCCGCCACCACCGACGCCGCGCGCGGTATATACGGCTGGGGCGCGACGACGATGCAGCATCCGAACATGTACACGGACTGGGCGTCGTGGGCGACGGGCGAGGGCGTGTCGTTCTACCGTGACGGCAACTATGCGTTCAACGACGCGGGCGTCGTGCAGGCCATCGATCATCTGCGCGTCGCGTTACACCATGCGCCGCGCGGTCTGTCGACCGAATCGGCGCGTCAGCTTTTTATCGACGGCAAGATCGCGATGTTCCGCGACGGCCCCTGGATCGCGCCGCTGCTCAACAAGGCGCCCGCCAGCGTGCGCCCCGATTTGAAGCTGGGCATGATGCCGTTTCGCCATGTGCCGGGCGGCATCAGCAACAGCATCCATTTGCCGACGCGGATCGATGCCGTGCGTCGCGCGCGCGCCTGGGACTTCATTCGCATGCTGAGCACGCCGCAATGGCAGGCGCGTTTCGCGCTGGAAACGGGCTCGCCCGCGCCGCGCCGCGACGTGCTCACGCCGGCACAACTGGACGCCAATCCTGCTTTGAAGCTCGCGATTGCATCGCTCGATCGCGCGCACAGCATTTCGCCTTCGTCCCATGCTGCACAAGCGCGTCTGAACCAGATCTCGCAGCTCGTCGCCGAAGCGGGGATGCGGCTCATCAACAGCGATGCATCGACGGCGAGCATCCTCGCCGATCTGCAGGCTGAACTTCAACAACGGGTGCCTCTGCTATGAACGAATCGGTGACGGCCGGCGTATCGACGCTCCAACGTCCGTCGCGTCGCAAGCGGCGCGGCATGAGCCGCGAGCGCCGCGTGGCATTGCTGCTGCTCGCGCCAGCGCTCGCGTGTGTGCTCGGCCTGATTGCGTATCCGATGTATCTGATCGTCGCGATGAGCCTGCGCAATGGCCTCGGCATCAACTTCATGCACCCGGCGGGTGTGCCCTGGGGCCTGGCCAACTATCGCGCCGTGCTGCTCGACTCCGCGACGTGGCACAGCATCTTCATTACCTTGCTGTATGTGGCGGGCTCGATGCTGCCGGCATTCGTGCTCGGCATGCTGCTCGCGCTGATGCTGCGCCCGCACTTCGCGGGGCGGCGCGTGATCCGCACCCTCGTGCTGCTGCCGTGGGCCGTGCCGAGCGTGCTCACGAGCATCGCGTTTCTGTGGCTGCTCGATGCGTCGTATGGTGTCATGAATCACGTGCTGCGCAGTGCGGGACTCATCTCGCACGACATCGCGTGGTTCGCGTCGCCGTCCACCGCGCTCGTCTCGGTGATCTTGCCGACTATCTGGAAGAGCTTTCCGTTCTTCGCGCTCACGTTGCTCGCGGCCATGCAGAACATTCCCGCCGAACTCTACGAAGCGGCACGCATGGACCAGGCGAACGTCTGGCAGCGTTTCCTGCATATCACGTGGCCCGGCGTGCGGGGAGCCGGCGTGCTCGCGCTCGTGCTCAACAGCCTGTGGGCGTTTCGCGAGTTCGACATCATCTTCGTGACGACGGGCGGCGGCCCGACGCGGGCGACCGAGACACTCGGTATTCGCGCGTACCTCGACGCGTTCAGCTATTTCAAGGTCGGCGAGGCCGCCGCGCTCGGCATCGTGATGCTGGCCATCGCACTGATTGTCGTGTTGCTCGCGCGCGCTCCGCTGCGCAAGGAGTTCTTCTGATGGCGACGACTGCTCATACACTCACGCGCAAGCCCGCGCGTCGCGCGTTCGTGCCGCGCTCGCTGCCTCACGCGATCGTCGCGGTGCTGGTGACGCTTTGCATCCTGCTGCCGCTCTACTGGATGGTGTTGAGCGCGCTGATGCCGACCGAGGCGCTGCTCTCGCGCCATCCGCCTCTGCTACCCGACCCGCGCCTGATGAGCACGCACGCGTTCGCCGAAGTGCTGCTGCGCCGGCCGCTGCTCGCTTGGATTGGCAACAGCGCGCTGGTGGCGTTGGGTTCGGTGGCGATCAGCCTCGTTGCATCGACGCTCGCGGGCTACAGCTTGTCCCGCTACCGCAGTCCGGCACAGGAACTGGCAGGCCTGACGCTGCTCGTGAGCAAGATGCTGCCTGGCAGTCTGATCGTGATTCCGCTGTTCATCATGGCGGCGAGCGTGGGACTGCTCGACAACCTCGCGTCGCTGATGCTCGCGAACGCGTCGGTCGGGGTGCCGTTTGCGACATGGATGATGAAAGGCTTCTTTGATGGCCTGCCCAGAGATCTCGACGCTGCCGCTCGCGTGGACGGTTGCAGCGAACTGGGCGTGCTGTGGCACGTCATCCTGCCGATCGCGCGCCCTGGTCTCGGCGCGTGCGCGATCTATCTGTTCATCGTCGCGTGGGCGGACTTCGTATTCGTGCGCACGCTGATCAATAAGCCCAATCTGTGGACCGTGACTGTCGGGCTCGCATCGTTCGTCGGCGAGCATAGCGTCGACTGGCCGCAACTGATGGCGGCGGGGACGCTGTCGACGCTGCCGATGCTGGGACTGTTCCTGATTTTCGAGCCGTTCCTGCTCGAAGGCATGGCGAATGGGGCGGTGAAGTAGGCCTGCGCGCAGTGCGTCAGTCCTCGTGTCAGCAGACCCGGCGCGAGAAAATTCTCGCGCTGCTGGCGCGGCAATGAGCGTCGAACGCCATACGCGGATCTCAATAGACGCGATAAAAACGGCGGGGCGAGATGAGGCCCGATGGCGACGCGGCGGACGAACACGCGCGCCAGAGCGCGTCGCCGCTTTCGAACTGATAACCGCCGCCTCGGCGCGTGTTGTAGTCGCGATCAAGCGAGTCTGTCCAGACTTGCCTTTCTGGTCGAATGGGGCCGCGAGCAGACGCGCCCATGCATGCCTCGGCGCTCGGCTAACGGCCGACAAGTCCCCCCTTGGTTAAAACCACCGTGTCCAATCCCGCTCGCGATTCATCGTAAATGACATTTTGTCAGAGTGACACGCCAGTGCTATAGGAAACCCTAAGAGACCGTTTCAAAAAGACAGCTCCGTACGTCTGAAGATGTTCCAGCAGACGAGGGAGCAACCGAGTTTGAGGAATGCTTCGTGAATGTCGGCGCGACGCTCAAAGCGAATGCGAAGACGACGAAAGTTGTGGAGCCATGCGTGAGTACGCTCGACCACCCAGCGAAATTTACCGAGACCACTGCCGTGCTCGGTCCGGCGCTTTGCGATCACCGGCTTGATGCCACGTTCGCGAAGTTTCTGGCGGTGTGGTTCGGAGTCGTAGCCGCGATCGGCGTAAATGACTTTGGGCTTCTCAAGCGGCCGGCCACGTACACCGCGAATCGGCGCAATCGCATCGACAAGCGGCAGCAACTGGGTGACATCGTTGCGGTTCGCGCCAGTCAGGATCGCGGTGACGGGGACGCCGTTTGCGTCGACGAGGATGTGGTGCTTGGAACCGGGTCGCGAGCGATCCGTGGGGTTCGGGCCAGTTTTTCGCCCGCCCCAACGGCTCGCACCGACGATGAATCGACGGCTGCGCGTGAGAAATCGAGCTGGCCGGCCTCGCGTAACTTCGCGAGCAGCAGCTCGTGCAGCCGGTCCCACACGCCGGCCTTTTGCCAGTCGCGCAGGCGACGCCAGCAGGTCGGGCCCGAACCAAATCCCAACTTGATCGACAGGTCGCACCAGCGTATCCCGGTCTTGAACACGAACAGGATGCCGTTCAGTGCCGCCCGGTCCGAAACAGGGCGGCGGCCTGGATATTTCTTGCGTCGCGGCTTTGGCGGCGGCAGCAAAGGTTCGATCAATGCCCACAGTTCGTCATCAATGATCGGCGTGCCCATCCCCTTGGTTCCTGTTGTTCAGATGGCTAAGGTTAACAGCTTGCCGAAAAGGTTAACAGCCCCCTCGGGGTCTTTTTGAAATGGTCTCTAAGTATTGGCGATAGCGCTTGAACCCGGTGAAGCACGATTCTAGTATTGGCTTCAAATAAAGAATGACAACGACGTCATTATTAAGAAGCGGAGACGGGTGTGGATTGCCTCACGTCCTTGGCATCTGGCGGTCTCTGGTAGCCGGCCAACCTCTTCATTTTTATTGGGCGCTGCCTGCGCTGTCCTGAGCGCGGGTTGTCCCCGCGTTCCTTTTGCCCGAGCGGGCAAGTGCTATGTTTAGGATGACTAATATGAACATGATGAAAGCCAGCGAATATGTCACCGACAATGAATCGGCCAGCTCGGAGTGGCCGGTGCAGCAACCTGTCAAGAACGGTCCGTCGCTTCAGGAGCTGGTTCACCGCGCAGTCGGGTTGCAGCCGCTATTGATGAAGAATGCGCTCGAGGCCGAGCGCAACCGCCGGGCGAGCGACGAGTCGATCGAGGCGATCGCGAGCGCGGGACTCTTCCGTCTGATGGTGCCCAAGCGCTACGGCGGGTACGAAGGGACGCTGCGCTCGCATCTCGAGGTATCGGCTGCGCTGGGTGAAGCGTGCGGAGGGACCGCGTGGGTCGTGGCGCTCACGAACGTCTGCGCCTGGATCACGTCGCTCTATCCGCAGCAGGCCCAGGACGAGGTGTGGGGTGTCAATCCCGATGCGCGCGTGGCAGGCGTCTTTACGCCGTCGACGCAGTCGCGTCGCGTGGAGGGCGGCCTGATCATTTCCGGCAAGTGGTATTTCTCGTCCGGTTCGCTGCATGCGGACTGGGCGTCGATCGGGGTCATCGAGCACGATGCCAACGGCGCGTTCAAGAAGCAGTATCTGGCGCTCGTGCCGCTGTCCGAATTGACGATCGAGGACACGTGGTTCACGGCGGGCATGCGTGCGTCGGGCAGCAATTGTATCGTCGGCAAAGAGGTGTTCGTGCCGGACCATCGCTTGCTCGACATGATGGCGGCCATCGATCGGCGCTATCCGACCGAATGCAAGGACGAAGCCGCGTATCGCGCCTCGTTCGTGCCGTTCGCCGCGCTGATTCTCACGGGGCCGCAACTCGGCCTCGGGCGCGCGGCGCTGCGTTACGTGATCGACAAGGCCCCGCAGCGCGCGATCACTTACACCTCGTATGAGAAGCAGAGCGACTCCAGCGTTTTCCAGACCCAGATCGCCGAGGCGGCGATCAAGATCGACAACGCTCATCTGCGTGCCATGCGTGCCGCCGACGAAATCGATGCCGCGGCCCTGCGCGACGAGCAGCTCGATGACGTGACGCGTGCCCGCGTGCGCGCTGACACGGGCATGGTGACGACCTACATCACCGAGGCGCTCAACACCTTGTTGTGGGCGCACGGAGCGGGCGGCTTCGCCGAGTCGAGTCCGCTGCAGCGCTGGTGGCGCGACTCCAACACGGCGGCGCGGCATGCGGTCGGGCTGCCCGCGATCGGACTCGAGTTGTACGGCAAAGCCTTGCTCGGTGTCGAAAACAACGTCTCGCCGCTGGTCTGATGATGAACGCACTTCGTGAGCCTCCGGTGCGTCAGATCATCGACGCCAAAGCACTGCGCGCGACGATGGGCATGTTCGCGACCGGCGTGACCATCGTGACTTACCGGCTCGACGGAGAGCCGGCGGGCATGACCGCAAATGCTTTCATGTCGGTTTCGCTGGAACCGCCGCTGGTGCTGGTGTCGGTGCGCGCCAGCTCGCGCTTTAACCAGTGGGTGCGCGAGGGCGTGTGCTACGGCATCAACTTCCTCGCTGAAGACCAGCGGGCGCTGAGCGCGCATTTCGGCGGACGGCCGCAGCCTGAACTGGCCGCGCCGTTCTGCGAACACAACGGCACACCGCTGCTCGATGGCAGTCTGGTGCAACTCGTGGTCAGAACCGTGGACGTGCATCCGGCCGGCGATCATCTGCTCTATATCGGCGAAATCGAATATCTGCGTTACGGCGCGCAACGACGGCCACTGGTTTTCTATAGCGGCAAGTACCAGCAGATGCACGCTCACACGCCCATGGTCACGGCCGGGGGCTGCGTGGAGGGCTGGTGAGGTCCAGCGAACCGATTTGCTGCGGCGTGGACGCTGCAGCCCAACAGTCATAAGAGAAACCAGGCAACTCAAGATGAAATCCGAATCACATCATTTGCTGCATGACGCGCTGGCACGCGATGCACACAGCGATCCCGATCAGCAGGAAACCACCGAATGGCTCGATGCGCTGGAAGGCGTGGCGCGCGTGAGCGGCGTGGACCGCGTGACGTTCCTGCTGCAACGTCTTGCCGAGCATGCGAGTCATCTCGGCGTGTCGCCGGCCGCGCATCCGTACTCGCTCTATCAGAACACCATCGCCCTCGAAGATCAGCCGGCCTACCCGGGCGATCTGGCGATGGAAGAGCGCATCACCTCGATCATCCGCTGGAACGCGCTGGCGATGGTGGCGAAGGCCAACAAGGCTTATGGCGAACTGGGCGGCCATATCGCGAGCTATGCGTCGGCGGCCGAGATCTTCGAGGTCGGTTTCAATCACTTCTTCCGCGCGGATAGCGAGGCGGGCAAGGGCGACCTCGTGTATTTCCAGCCGCACTCGGCGCCGGGCGTCTATGCACGCGCATTTCTCGAGGGCCGGCTCGGCGAGCGGCAGCTCGAACGCTATCGCCAGGAAGTGGACGGCGGCGGCCTGTGTTCGTATCCGCATCCGTGGTTGATGCCGGACTTCTGGCAATTCCCGACCGGGTCGATGGGGATCGGTCCGATCAGTTCGATCTACCAGGCCCGTTTTCTGCGTTATCTCGACCATCGCGGCATCGCGCAAACCAGCACGCGCCGTGTGTGGGGTGTGTTCGGCGATGGCGAGATGGACGAGCCGGAATCGCTCGCGGCGCTTTCGCTCGCGGCGCGCGAAGGGCTCGACAACCTGACCTTCGTGATCAACTGCAATCTGCAGCGGCTGGACGGTCCGGTGCGTGGCAACGGCCAGATCATTCAGGAACTCGAATCGTTGTTCACGGGTGCGGGCTGGAACGTCATCAAGGTGATCTGGGGTTCGGACTGGGATGCCCTCTTCGCACGCGATCGGCATCACGTGCTGCTGCGTCGCTTTGCGGCGACCGTCGATGGGCAGTATCAGACGTTGGGCGCCAACGACGGCGCATACAACCGCGCGCACTTCTTCGATCTCGACCCGGAATTGCAGGCGCTCGTTTCGCACATGACGCCCGAGGAGATCGACGGCTTGCGACGCGGCGGCCACGATTTTCGCAAGCTGTATGCGGCGTTCGCAGCGGCCGCCGCGCATCGCGGCCGGCCGACGGTGATTCTCGCGAAGACCAAGAAGGGCTACGGCATGGGCCAGGCCGGCGAGTCGCGCAACACGGCGCATCAGCAGAAAAAGCTCGACGTCGATGCGCTCACGGCGTTTCGCGATCGCTTCGCGCTGCCGCTGGACGATGCCCAGGTCGCCGGGATGGCGTTCTACCGTCCGCCCGAAGACGGCGCGGAACTGCGCTATCTGCGCGAGCGTCGCGAGGCGCTGGGCGGCAGCATGCCGAGGCGCGCGACGCAGGCTCCCGCGCTCAAGGTGCCAGAGTTGCAGACCTATGCGCAGTTCGCGCTGCAGCCCGATGCACGCGAAAACTCGACGACCACTGCACTCGTGCGCGTGTTCACCAACCTGTTGAAAGACGGCGAACTCGGCCCTCGCATCGTGCCGATCGTGGCGGACGAAGCGCGCACCTTCGGCATGGCAAGCCTGTTCCGGCAGGTCGGGATCTATTCGCCGGCCGGTCAGTTGTACGAGCCGGAGGATGCGGGCTCGATGCTCTACTACAAGGAGTCCAAAGACGGGCAACTGCTCGAAGAGGGCATCACCGAGGCGGGTGCCATCTCGTCGTGGACCGCGGCGGCGACCTCTTATAGCGTGAACGGCGTGGCGATGCTGCCGTTCTACATCTACTACTCGATGTTCGGTTTCCAGCGCGTGGGCGATCTGATCTGGGCAGCAGCCGACCAGCGCGCGCGTGGCTTCCTGATCGGCGCGACGGCCGGACGCACGACGCTCGCGGGCGAGGGTCTGCAGCACCAGGACGGCACGAGCCACGTTGTGGCCGCAACGGTACCGAACTGCCGTGCGTACGATCCGGCCTTCGCGGGAGAAATGGCCGTGATCGTCGATTACGGCGCGCGCCGCATGCTCGAGCAGCAGCATGACGAGTTCTATTACCTGACCGTCACCAACGAAAACTACGCGCAGGAAGCGATCGGTGCGCACGAGTACGACGACATCGTCCGTGGCATGCGGCGCTACGGTGCGCGTGGCGAAGGTGTGCCCGCTGTGCGGCTGCTCGGCTCGGGGTCGATTTTGCGCGAAGTGATCGCAGCGGCGGAGTTGCTGGCGAACGACTGGGGCGTCGCGACGGAAATCTGGAGCGTCACGAGCTTTTCGGAGTTGGCTCGCGATGCCCGCGAGGTCGAGCGCGAAGCGCTGTTCGCACACGGTGCGCAGCGCGAGAGTCATGTGTCCCGTTGCCTGGCCGGCAGCACGCCGGTGATTGCCGCGAGCGACTACGTGCGTGCTTATCCGCAGCTGATCGCGTCGTATGTCGAAGCGCCCTATGTCGCGCTGGGGACCGACGGGTTCGGGCGCAGCGACACACGCGGTGCGCTGCGGCGCTTCTTCGAGATCGATCGCTGGCACATCGCGCTGGCCGCGCTGGCGTCGGTGGACGCAGCGAAGCATCGCGAAGCACTCGCTCGCTACGAGATCGAAACGGCTCGCGCTGCGCCCTGGAATCAATGATGGACCTTCGCACAATGACAAAGGACTGGACATGCAGGAGTTGAGAGTCCCGGACATCGGGGAGTACCGGGACATTCCCGTGATCGAGGTGCTGGTTCGCGCCGGGCAAGTGGTGGCGCTGGAACAGCCCGTGGTGACGCTCGAATCGGACAAGGCGACCATGGATGTGCCAAGCGCACTCGCGGGGACGATCCGCGAAGTGCTGCTCAAGCCGGGCGATCGGGTGTCGCAAGGCACGCTGATCGCCCATGTGGAATTCGCGGCCCCGGTCGCCGATACGGTCGTGCCGGTGCTGGCGCCCGCATCGATGCCCGTATTGATGCCCGAATCGACGCCCGTATCGACGCCGGAGCCGCCCGCCGCTCGCGTTGACAGCCCGGCGATATCGGCGCCGCCTACACCGCGCGATGCGCCGCACGCCATCGAGTCGGCGGCCGGTCCCTCGGTGCGCAAGCTGGCGCGCGAACTCGGCGTCGATTTGTCGAGCGTAGCGGGCAGCGGGCGCCATGCGCGAGTGCTGCGCGAGGACGTGCTCGCGCATGCGAAGGCGGCGTTGGCGCAACCCGTGGCGGCGTCGGCCACGCAAGCGCAAGGCGCTCCGTTGGACCTGCTGCCGTGGCCCCAGGTGGACTTCGCGAAGTTCGGCCCGGTGGAGCGCAAGCCGCTGTCGCGCATCAAGAAGATTTCCGGGGCGAACCTGCATCGCAACTGGGTACGCATTCCGCACGTCACGAATTTCGACCACGCGGACGTGACGGATCTGGAGGCGTTGCGCGTCAGTCTCAACGAGGCGTCGAAAGAGGGCGCGCCCAAGGTGACGTTGCTCGCGTTTCTCGTGAAGGCGTGCGCAGCGGCATTGCAGCGCTTCCCGCAGTTCAACGTGAGTCTCGATGGCGAGGAGGTGGTGCAAAAGCACTATGTCCACATCGGTTTCGCGGCCGACACGCCCAACGGGCTCGTCGTGCCGGTGATCCGCGACGCCGCGAGCAAAGGCATCACGGAGATCGCCGCCGAGATGGCGCAACTCGCCGCGCTCGCGCGCGAAGGCAAGCTCGCAGCAGCGCAAATGCAGGGCGGATCGATGTCGATCTCTTCACTGGGCGGCATCGGCGGCACTCACTTCACACCGATCATCAATGCACCCGAGGTAGCGATTCTCGGTGTGGGCCGCGCGAGCATGCAGCCGGTCTGGAACGGCAGTTCGTTCGACGCGCGTCTGGTCCTGCCGATGTCGCTGTCCTGGGATCATCGCGCCGTCGACGGTGCAGAGGCCGGGCGTTTCCTCGCCTGGCTGGCCAACTTGATGGCCGATTTTCGCCGCGTCGTGTTGTGACGCGGCTCTCATTCACCAAGCACAGTAAAGACAGGAGACAGACATGACGACACTGCAGGCAGACAACGTCGCGATCCGCGACGAGGCGCGCATCGTGCCCGCGCGGATGGCCCACCTCGTGTATCGTTGCGCGCGCCGTGCGGAGACGGTCGCGTGGTACATGGCGTTGTTTCAGGCGCGCCTCGTGTTCGAGGACAACGTGCTGACCTTCATCACCTACGACGACGAGCATCATCGGCTCGCGTTCTTCAACATGCCCGACATTCCCGCGAAGGGCCCGGAGACCGCCGGCGTGCATCACGTCGCGTACAGCTACGACAGCGTCGTCGATCTGCTGGCCACGTACGAACGCCTCAAGCCGCTCGGCATCCTGCCGTTCTGGTGCATCAATCATGGCCCGACCACGTCGCTCTACTTCCGCGATCCCGAGGGCAACGACGTCGAACTGCAAGCCGACAACGGTGACGATCCAGGCGCCTATTTTCATTCGGAGGCGTTCGCGAAGAATCCGATCGGCGTGGAGTTCGATCCCGATGCGCTGGTGCAGATGTGGCACGCCGGCGCGAGCGAGGCCGAGTTGTGCGCAGTGGGCACCGCCGCGACCGGCAAATCGACTTTCCTGTAAGCACGGGTCCCGCGATGAAACTCGTTACTTTCAGTGTGGCCGGCAAGGCGCCGGGCCCGGGCCTCGTGGTCGAAGGCGGGGTGATCGACATCGGACGCCATCTTGCCGATGCGCCGCGCGACATGACCGCCTTGATCGCGGCATGGCCCGCGTGGCGTGAACGCCTCGCGTCGCTCGCCGCGTCGCGGCCGGCGGACCATGCACTCGATGCGACGCGCTTGCTCGCGCCGGTGCCCCGGCCGGGCAAGATCCTCGGCATTGGCCTGAACTACGCGGATCACGTCGAGGAGTCGGGCATGGAGCGTCCGCGCGAACAATTGTGGTTCGCGAAGATGCCGACCTCGGCGACCGGGCCGTTCGATCCGGTCGATCTGCCACGCGTGTCCGGGCAACTGGACTACGAAGCGGAGCTGGCCTTCGTGATCGGTCAGCGTTGCCGTCACGTGCCGCGTGAGCGTGCTCACGAAGTCATCTTCGGCTACTGCGTCGCGAACGACGTGAGCGTGCGCGACTGGCAACTGCGCACCTCGCAGTTCACGATCGGCAAGTCGTTCGACACGCACGCGCCGTTTGGTCCGTGGATCGTCACCTCCGATGCGATCGGCGATCCGCACCGGCTGGGCATCCGTTGTTTCGTGAACGGCGAGCAGCGCCAGGACTCGAACACTGCCCAGCTGATCTTCGATTGCTACGCCCAGGTGGAACATCTATCGCAGGTGATGACGCTGGAACCGGGCGACGTGATCCTCACCGGGACGCCGGGGGGCGTCGGCATCGGCATGAAGCCGCCGCGCTGGTTGCGTGCGGGCGACCGGGTGCGGGTGGAAATCGACGCAATCGGCGCAATCGAAAACGTGGTTCAGGCAGAGCCTGCATGAGGCTGGAGAGAGACGCATGAATAACATGAACGAAGACCCGGTTCGCCACGAGATCGAGCAACTGGAAGCATTGCGCTGCCAGGCGCTGGTCGATGCCGATCTCGTGACGCTCGGCAGGCTGGTCGCGGATGATGTCGTGCACGTGCACGCCAACGGCAAGGCCGACGACAAGGCGGCCTATTTCGACATGGTGAGAGGGCAGATCCGCTTTCTCGCCGCGGCGCGCGAGCAGCTCGACGTGCGTGTCTACGACGGCGTGGCGGTCGCGACCGGGCCGCTTCGCCAATCGATCGAAATGATGGCGACAGGCCAGCGGCTGGACATGCACATCATGACGACCCAGGTATGGCGTCGTCACGACGGCGCGTGGCGTCAAGTCAGTTTCCAGGCGACCAACCTGTAAGCGGCATCGATGCGGGATCCGGGCGGTCCCGCATCGAGACCCGATTGACGGGGCGTTTCCTATGCCTCGCAGGCATAGCCGTCGGATCGCCGGCATCTGGCGAGCGCGGCCAGCGTGCCGCAAAGTGTTTTCCGCACGGCACGGCGGATGCGTCCACGGTTTGAAACGAAGCAGACCTCCGCACGGGACGGCACTTATGACTGTCCGATAGCGGAGACCTCATCATGACAGCCAGGACGGTTTCGACGGCGTGCTCCTGCACGCCATCGGCATGCAGCATCGGAGGTGCTCGATGACTGCGCCCAGCCACACCCAGGTACTGATTGTCGGCGCCGGGCCAACGGGTCTCGCGCTCGCCATCGAATTGGGCAGCCGCCGGATTCCATGCGTCGTGGTGGAGCGCAACGACCGCGTTGGCTATGCGCCGCGCGCGAAGACGACCAACGTGCGCACGCGCGAACACCTGCGCCGCTGGGGTATCGCGGACAAGCTGGCAGCGGCCTCGCCGCTGGGGCTGGACTATCCCTCGCATGTGATGTTCGTGACGCGCCTGGCGGGCCATGCGCTGGCGAAGTTCGAGCATGCGCTCGACTGCAATCCCGAGCGCCACCAGCATTATTCCGAGCACGGCCAATGGATTCCGCAATACCTGCTGGAAGAAGTGTTGCGCGCGCATGCGCAGTCGCTGCCCGACGTGAGCATCCGCTTCAGCACGGAACTGGTTTCGTTCGTCCAGGACGATGAACTCGTGCGGGCCGAGGTCCGCAACCTCGACACCGGCGAGACGCAGTCGCTGAGCAGCGCATATCTGGTGGGCGCCGACGGCGCGCGCAGCGCCGTGCGTGCGGCCATCGGCGCGAAGATGGAAGGGCAGTACGGACTCTCGCGCAACTACAACGTGGTGTTCCGTGCGCCGGGCCTCGCGAAAGCCCATCGCCATGGTCCGGCGATCATGTACTGGCAGGTCAATACGGATGTGCCGAGCCTGATCGGTCCGATGGACGACGGCGAGCGCTGGTTCTTCATGCCCACGGCGGTGCCGGAAGGCTTCCGGCTCGATGAGGGCGAAGCGGCGGATCTGATCCGCCGTGCCACCGGCATCGATCTCGACTACGAAATCCTCAGTACCGACGAGTGGCTGGCGAGCCGTCTGATCGCCGATCGCTACCGCGACCGGCGCGTGCTGCTCGCGGGCGATGCGTGCCATCTGCACCCGCCGATGGGCGGCTATGGCATGAACATGGGCATCGCGGACGGTGTCGATCTGGGCTGGAAACTCGCGGCCATCGTTGAGGGTTGGGGCGGCGCGGAACGCCTGCTTGCGAGCTACGAAGGCGAACGCCGCCCCGTACACAACTTCGTGATGGACGAAGCCGTGACGAATCACGCCACGCTGAGCGGGCATCTTTTGCGCGACGGCATCGAAGACGCGACCGAGGCGGGTGCCCAGATCAGACGCAAGGCGGGCGAACATATCCGTGAACTGAAGGCGCGTGAATTCATCAATCGTCGCGTCGTGCTGGGGTATCACTACGAAGGCTCGAGCATCGTCGCGCGCGACGACAAGCCGGGGCATCCGGTCAACACCGGCTATTACATGCCGTGCGCGCGTCCCGGGCATCTCGCACCGCATATCTGGCTCGACGACGGCTCGTCGTTGTACGACGGCTTCGGGCAGGGCTTCACGCTGCTGGTGACGAGTCCATCGACGGATGACACTGCGCGCGACGTCATCGAACGGGCGCGTCGCGATGCGGCCGCGACCCATGTGCCGCTGACGATCCTCGCTCCGCACGATCAACGCCTGCCGAATCTGTACCACGCGAGCTATGCACTGATCCGTCCGGACCAGCACGTAGCGTGGCGCGGCGATGTCTGGCCTGCAAATGGCGAGGCGCTATTGAGGCGCGTGAGCGGGCGGTAAGGCGTGAGTAGTGGTTGCCCGAAGCCGCATCGAAGAGCGGCACATGATTGAAAATAACCAGGGGAAACATGCGATGAACAAATTCGTGCCGACGATCCGGTTGCGCCTCGTGCTCGCTTTCGGCGTGCCCGGCCTGTTGACGCTCGTCGGCGGTGTAGCGGCGATCCGGCGACTGCAGGCGCTGTTGCAGAGTCCGGGCGGCGAGGCCGGGACGATCGACTGGATCGTGCCGGTGTGTGCGCCGCTCACGCTCGTGCTGCTCGCGTGGGGCTTCTTCAATCTGCAGAACGTCGTGCTCGACGGATTGGGCCGGCAGACACGCGGCTTTCGCTATCTTTCCGAATCGCTCGACTTGACGCGCCGTTCGGCCGCGCGCCGGATGGACGAATTCGGTCGAGGCGGTATCTGGTTCGACCGCTTCATGCAGCGACTCGAAGACACGGTGCTCACCGTGCGCAATTCGGCGGACCATGTGAGCACGGCCGCACGCGAAATCGCGGCCGGCAACGGCGACCTTTCCACTCGCACGGAGCGGCAAGCCGCTTCGCTAGAACAAACCGCGAGCAGCATGACGGAGCTGACCCAGACAGTCAGGCAGAACAGCGACAACGCGCAGCAGGCAAGCCAGTTGGCCTCGCGCGCGGCGGCGCTGGTCGAAGCGGGTGACGACGCGGTGCAAGGCGTGGTGCGCACGATAGCGCGCATCGACGATGAAGCCAGCAAGATCGCGGAGATCACCGGCCTCATCGAAGGCATCGCGTTCCAGACCAACATCCTCGCGCTCAACGCGGCCGTCGAGGCGGCGCGCGCGGGCGAGCAAGGGCGTGGCTTCGCCGTCGTGGCGAGCGAAGTGCGCAGTCTCGCGCAACGTTCGTCGAGCGCGGCGAAAGACATCAAGACGCTCACCGATCTCTCCACGACGACGGTGCGCGAAGGGGTATCGCAGGTCACGGCGGCGGAGACCACGATGGCCCAGCTCAAGCAGTCGATCCAGCAGGTGGCCGCCATCGCGAGCGAGATCGCCATGGCGTCCGAGGAACAGAGCAAGGGGATCGGCCGGATCGCGGCGGCGGTCTCGCAGATGGATGAGGTGACGCAGCAGAACGCTGCGCTCGTCGAGCAAGCGGCCGCTGCCGCGAACTCGCTCGACGAGCAGGTGGAGCGGGTGCGCGGCACGCTGTCCGCGTTCAAGGTGACGGTGCAGGCTGTCTGAAACGAAACGCAACGCAGCGTCTTGTGCGAGACGCTGCTTTTGAGCGATACCCGGCAGAGCGCTTAAAGTCGGAACAGTTTCTCGGCGTTCCGATACGCGATCTTTTCCTTGTCGTCCTGGCTGATATCGAGTTCTTCGAGGAAGCGGCGAGCGCCCGTCATCGTCAGGTACGGATAGTCGATCGCATAGATGATGCGATCCGCGCCGACCACCTTGTGGACGAACTCGAAGTGCGGCAGGTTCAGCATGCCGCTCGGGCTCACGTAGACATGCTCCTTGTACGTCTGCGTGACAGTGCGCGACAGGCCCGTTACCTCCATGGGCAGCATGTCGTCCATACGCTGCAGATAAAACGGAACCATCTCGCCCCAGTGTCCGCTGATGACCTGCAACTGCGGATACTTGTCGAACACACCGGCGAGCATCATGCGGATCACCTGGATGCCGGCCTCGTGATGCCAGCCCCAACCGAACAGCGAGAGTCGCGCGCTGATTTCCTTGTCGAGCCCGCCGTAATAGGGCTCGCGGACTTGCGGCAGCGGGAAGCCCGGATGCACGTAGATCGGCACCTGCAATTCATGGTGCTTCGCGAGCACCGGTTCGTAACGCGGATCGTCGAGAAACGTTTCACCGGGCCGACCGACGAGCAACGTGCCGACGAAGCCCAGTTCCTTGACCGCGCGCTCCAGTTCCTGTGCGGCGGCCTCGGGGGATTGCCACGGCAGCGTCGCGAACCCCTTGAAACGCGCGGGGTTGGCGCGGGTGGCGGCGGCGAGGCGGTCGTTCGCGGCGCGAGCGAGGTCGCTGGCGTGCTCTGCGGGGACGAGTTGCAACGGGCTGCTGTACGACACGATCTGCATGTCGATGCCATGCGCGTCCATTTCCGCAATGCGCCCGGCACCCATGTCGCGCGCCTGACCCAATGCCGACGAATGATCCTGCAAATGCGGCAGGCCATCGCCGAAACTGCCGGGTTGATCCTTGAAGCGCGCGCCCCAGTCGGCCATGTAGGCAGCCTCGGCGAGCATCGCCGGACGGGCTGCTTCGACGATCGGAAGATCGATGGTGTGTTCTTCGACGCAGATAATTCTCATCATGGTTTCCTTGGTGTGATGGCGACCGGCGCAGCGGCCGCGTTCGGCCATTCAGTCTTGGTTGAATCGTCCGCCGCGGATAGATGAGAAAAATGCGCGTGCTATACGCGTCTCACATAACGCGATTCAATCCACGGCGTACGCGAGGAACGCACGTCCCTCCTGAGAGTTCATGTTCAAGGCCCACGAGGGCTTGCCCACGTTGAGTTGGCCCGATGCCCACGCCTGCAGCCAGGTCAGCGAGAAGACGACCGCCTTGTCGCGCAGCTTGCGCTCGCAGCCGAGGCTCGCGAGCGCCATGGAGGTACAGGCGTTCATGTACGCGTGCGGATCGTCGACGCCTTGCATGATGGCGAGGATCGCCTGCACGGAGGCGCCCATCAGGAAGTCCGTCGCCGCGTCGACATCGGCGAAATCGAATTGCCCGGCTTTCTTGCCGTTGACGAGGTCGGTGGCCATGTATTGGGCCACGAGCGTGTGGTGAGGCCATGCATCGGGGCGAGTCACGAAGCCAGCCCATTTGCGGTCGAGCAGCGCGCGCACGAGGAACACGCGAAAGCCCACGGCGGCGCGCTGCCATGGCTCGACGAGGACGTCATAGACGGGCAGGATGTCCGCCGTCATCTGGTTGCTGAACTCTTGCCCGATGGCCGCGAGGACCTGGTCCAGCGAATCGAAATAATTGTAGAACGTGCCGCGCGAGACCTTCGCTTCGCGGATCACGTCGTCGATGACCGGGGCAGTCGGGCCGCCATGTTCTGCGAACACGCGGGTGGCCGCGTCGATCAGCTTGGTGCGCATGAGGACGCGCTTTTTCTCGGCGACCTTGACTCGATGATCTATCAACGGCTTTCCCCTTTGGCACGGTGGCGTTCGACAAGGCCGGCCACGCCGCTCGCGTTCGCCGCCCGCCACTTCGCCATCTTACCGTGCTGGGGACCGCGTGCAGCTTACGCCGCGTTGGCGAGCCACGCCTCGCCGGCGCGCTTCATGGCCTGTTCGAGATCGCTGCCTCGGGTGGCGAACACACGCTGCAAGGGGAAGCCGCTTTGCTCCAGCAAGCAGGCGAGGGCCGCGTATTCGCGCGGATACCGGCCGACGGCTTCCTGATCGATGGGGACGACGCCGCATGGGAAGGTGAAATATCCCATGTCGTAGACGCTTTGCCGCTTGACGATCTTCCAGGCGCCGTGACGCTTCTCGACGAGGTCGTAAAAACGGTTATGCGTGACGCAGCCCAGATTCAACGCCACGTTTTCCCCGATGATCATGGCGTTGGTTTCGACGATCGCGCGCTCGCCGTTGAAGGTGATGACCGGGTTGGCCACGACATGCTTGGTGCGCAGATCGGACTGGCCCATGCGGATCGAACCGTCGATGAAGTCGCTCGCAAGCCCTTCGAACCAGGTCACTTCGATTTCGCCATCGGGATGAAACAGCGCGCGCAGTTGGTCCCAGTGGGCGAGGTCGCGGTGAATCCATCCCGTCATCAAATCCGCGATGTCCTGTCGATCCTGCAAGGTGGCTGTCATGGCATGTCCTCTGTACGTGGGGTGCGAGTCGTGAAGCCTATAGTGTGCGCGCAGTTGACAAATCAATGAAATAGATTGTTATGATTGATTGATCATTCAAAGTGATGAAAACGAACCGCCATGGAATTGCGACATCTGCGCTACTTCGTCATGCTCGCGGAGACGGGCCATTTCGGGCAGGCCGCGCAGCAGCTGAACATCGTGCAGCCGGCCTTGAGCATGCAGATCCGCGCGCTCGAAGAGGAAATCGGCGGACCGCTGTTCAGCCGCAGCAGCCGGCGCGTCGAGTTGACGCAAGCCGGCAAGCTCTTGCTGGTCGAGGCGCAACGCGTGCTCGACCAGGCCGGCCATGCCAAGGCTGTCGTGCAGCGTTCGTTGCGTGGCGAAACGGGGAGCGTACGCGTGGGCTTCGCGGGCAATGCCGTTTTGTCGGGCAAACTCACCGAGGCGCTGAGGCTGTTTCGCGCGAGCTATCCCGACGCGCAAATCAGTGTCAGGGAACTCGCCCCGAGTCTTCAGAAAGAGGCGTTGCTGGCGAATCAGCTCGATGTCGGTTACGGCAATGTGGCGAGCCGGGTCGTCGGCGAGCGGCTGCGCCACGAAACGATCGGCGAATGGCCCATGGTGGCGGCCATGTCGAGCGATCATCCGCTCGCGGCCCGCAAGCGGGTATCGTTGCGCTCGCTTAGAGGCGAGACGCTGATCGCGTATTCATCGGATGGCGACGATGCGGGACTCATCCAGCTCCACGAACATCTGGGCGTGGACATCGAGCCGGGCTTCAGCGTATCCAGCACGCTGAGCGTGCTGGCGCTGGCCGCGGCGGGATTGGGCATTGCCCTCGTGCCCCGCTCGGTGATGAAGGTGCAGATTCCACGCCTGACTTACCGGCCGATTGCGGATGCGACGGCCGCCGGCTTGAGCATCATGAGTCGCGCGGACGAAACGTCGGGCGCAGTGCTGGCGTTCCTCGCGCTGGCGCGCAAGGCCGCCGACGAATGAACGCGTGCCGCGCCCCGGCGCGCTACGACAAACCGAGCCACGCGGCGGCATTGCGCCAGCGCAGTGCTTCTTCGGCCGCCTCGTCGAGGCCGAGCGACGCGACCCGCGCTGCCGGATCGGCATCCATGATGGCAAACGGATAATCGGTGCCGATCATGACCCGATCCTGGCCCACCGTCTCGATCAACGAACGAATGGCGGTCGCGCTGTAGAGCAGGTCGTCGTAGTAGAGCGTGCGCGCGGCATCGACGGGGGCGAACGGAATGGCGTCGCGCAGCGCGCGCTGGCATTCCCATGCGTATTGCAGACGCGGCAACACGGTCTGAAGCGCGCCGCCGCCGTGGCTGAGCGCCATGCGCAAGCGCGGAAAGCGGCCTGCCAACCCTCCTGAAATGATCGACGCAGCGGCGAGCCCGATTTCTCCGGGGAACGCCACCACCTGTTCGAGCGCCGCCGGACCCACGAGGCGCTCCATGCCGGCGGGACGCAATGGGTGCACGAAGATCGCCGCCCCCAATGCCTCGGCCGCTTCAAAGAACGGCCAGAAGCGCGGATCGCCGATCGGTACGCCATTCACGTTGCTGCCGACCTCGATGCCGGCGAGACCGAGCGAGCCCACGGCGAATTCGAGTTCGGCAATCGCGAGGTCCAGATCTTGCAGCGGCGCGGCGCCGAGAGCGCTGAAGCGGTCCGGCGCCTGCGCGACCATGTCGGCGAGCGTTTCGTTCAGATAGCGCGAGAGCACCGCGCCATCTTCGGCGGCGAGCCAGTACGACAGCAATTCCGGCATCGGCGACAAGACATGGCGCTCGATATCGAGGCGATCCATGTCCGCGCGCCGGACTGCCGTATCCCACGCTTGATCCGACACCGTTCGATACACGTTGCCCGAAATCACGACGTGCCGATGACACGGCTGTGCGTCGCGCATCGACGGCCACGGCGCATCGAAGCGTTTGCCCACATAGGCGGGGAAATCGCGGGGAACGATGTGTGTATGCGTGTCGATGCAGCCGCAGCGCAGCGTTCGATGACGTGAGTTCATGCGGGTAACTCCTGGTCTTCAAGGAAACTTTAAAGGTTGCAAAACCAACCTTCATCGGGTTTAATTCGATCATGAATTGGTTGTTTTTGCAATAGTTTCGGAGACTACTGAAATGACGCTGACTGAAAGCTCCCTCGACCGCCGGATCGAGACGAGCCCTTCCCTGAAGGTGCCGCCGACCATTGAGAGCCTGCTCGAAGCAGCCTCCGTGGTGCGCGAACAAGTCGCCCTGCGTGCGCGCCAGACGGAACTAGATCGCCGCGTGTCGGCTGACGTGACGCAACTGCTCAAGGAGGCAGGCCTCTATCGTGTCGTGCAGCCGCGCCGCTTTGGCGGCTACGAACTCGATCTCGAGACGCTGCGCCGCCTCGCCTTCGAAATCGGGCGCGGGTGCACGTCGACGGGCTGGTGCTACGGCCTGAGCGCGGCGGCCTCATGGGTGCTCGGCATGTTCGAGGAAGAGGCGCAGCACGATGTGTGGGGACAGGATCGCGATGCGTTGCTGGCCTCGTGCATCGCGCCCACGGGCAAGGCGGTGCCGGTCGATGGCGGCTATCGTTTGACGGGGCGCTGGAGCTTCGGCAGTAACAGCGACAACGCGCAATGGCTGTCGCTGGGCGCGATGGTCGAGCAAGGCGAAGGCCAGCCGCCGCGGCCGATCTTTCTGCTCGTGCCGCAGGACGCTTACCAGATCATCGACAACTGGCACACCGTGGGACTCGCGGGCACGGGCAGCAAGGACATCGCAATCGAAACCGCCGTGTTCGTGCCGGCCCATCGCACGGTGTCGTTCAGCGCCGTGCTGGAGCAGGAGGCGCCGGGGGGCGACGTGCACGACGCATCGCTCTATCGCGTGCCGTTTTTGAGCGGCTTTCCCCCGTTGCTCGCCAATCCGGCCGTGGCGGCGTTGCGAGGCGCGATCGACGAGTTCGCGGCGAGCATCGCCGCGCGCTCCACACGCGGCGCATTCGCGGGCGGCGGCACTTCGATCGCCCAGTTCGGGCATGTGCAATCGGCGATTGCTCAGGCAGAAGCCGCAGTCGATGCCGCGCAACTGATTCTGCAGCGCGATCTGCAACTGGTCACCGATCTCGTGGCGGCCGGACAGAAGTTGAGCACCGAGCAGCGCATCACGCTGCGTCGTGGGCATGCCTATGCGGTGCGTTTGTGCGTGGAGGCGATCAACGCACTGTATGAAGTCGTCGGCGGCACGGGCATTCAGTTGAGCAACGGCGTGCAGCGCGCGTGGCGCGATATCCACGCGGTAGCCCATCACATCAGCGTCAACTGGCACGCGGTCTCGACCATGTATGGCCAGATGCGGCTCGGCTTGCCGCCGCGCGGCCAGTATTGAGGAGGCACGCATCATCATGACCCGATACCGCAAGCTTGGACGCATCGAACTCGATGTGACCGACCTGAAGCGCTCGCGGCGCTTTTACGAAGACGTGGTGGGCCTTCAATACGTCGACACGGATCGCGACGGCAGCGTCCGGCTGCGCTGCGATCACGATCATCACAGCATCGTGCTTCACGAGGCGGGCGCGGCGGGCCTGCGCTGCGCGGGCTTCATTCTGGAGGATGGCGAGCAGTTCGAGCCGCTGATCGAGCGCATCGTCCGCGCGGGTCTCACGGTGCACGAAGTCGATGCCGAGACCTGCCGCTCGCGCGAGCAAGCACGTGCCGTGCGGATCTTCGAGCCGCTGGTCGGCGCGACGCTCGAGTTCTATGTGCCGACGCCGGATTCGGCACGTCCGTTCCAGCCCTCGGTCACGCGCATCCAGCGGCTTGGCCACGTTGTGTTCAACACGCCGGACGCGGCGCGCGCCATCGAATTCTGGTGCGATGTGCTCAATTTCAAGGAATCGGATTCGGTCGGCGACTTCATCACGTTCATGCGCTGCTGGCCGAATCCGTTTCATCACGGCGTCGGCATCGCGAAGTTCGAGCGCCGTTGTCTGCATCACGTCAACTACATGGTGACCGAGATCGACGACATCGGCCGCTCGCTCACGCGCCTGAAGGGCGCTGGTTCCGATGTCGTGTTCGGACCCGGCCGCCATCCCGCGTCCGATAGCGTGTTTCTGTATTTTCTCGATCCCGACGGCCTCACGATGGAATACAGCTTCGGCATGGAGACCTTTGCTGAGTCGTTTCCGCGTGCGCCGCGTCATATCGCGCCATCGCCGGCTGCACTCGACTATTGGCAGTCCACGCGCGATCCGCGCTGTTTTACGGGCGCCGGGGCGAATGCCGCGCCGGATTTCGAGCGGGAACAATCATGAATACGTCATCGCTCGATAGTCGCGAACTGCGCAACGCGCTGGGTCGCTTCGCCACTGGCGTGTGCGTCGTCACCACGCGCAGCGTCGCGGGGCAGCGAGCCGCGCTGACGATCAATTCGTTTTGCTCCGTGTCGCTCGACCCGCCGCTCGTCGCCTGGTATCTGAGCGAGCGCGCTCCGAGCCTGCCGGTCTTCAAGGATGCGAGCCACTTTGCGGTCCACGTGCTGGGCGCCGATCAGCAAGCTCTGGCGAGCCATTTCGCGCGCCCTTCCGACGACAAGTTCGCCGCTCTCGCCGATCGCATCGAAGCCGGCCTCGGCGATGTTCCCGTGCTCGACGATGCATTGGCCCGCTTCGAGTGCCGCACGGCATCGATCGAAACGTATGGCGATCATGTGATGGTGCTCGGTCACGTGGAGCGCTTCGTCTATGGCAGCGACGCGCCGCTGCTGTTTCATGCGGGACGCTTCATCGAACATCGCCCCGTCGCGTGAAGCGACCGATGCAAGGGGCAGCGAAGCATCGCCCTCTGCACATATTGCATAAACCACTCTTTGACTACTCATGAAACTCGTTACTTATCGGCATGACGGCATCGTTTCCATCGGCAAGGTAGAAGGTGGAGACGTCATCGACTTCCCGCGCAACGATGCCAGCCTGCCCGGCACCATGCTCGAACTGCTGCAGGCGGGCCCCGCCGCGATGGCGAAGGCCCGCGCCGTGCGCGGCCCTCACACCGCGCCGCTCGCGCAGGTCGAACTGCTGGCCCCGTTGCCCAATCCGTCGAAGTACCTCGCGATCGGCATGAACTATCGCAAGCACGTGGCCGAGGCGGCCACGCTCGGCGTGCAGACGCCGCCGGCACAAGTCTGGTTCAACAAACAGGTCTCGTGCATCAACGGTCCTTCTGGCGATGTGCACTTGCCGCGCGTGTCGGAGCAGCTCGACTACGAGGTGGAACTCTGTGCCGTGATTGGCGAGCGTTGCCGTCATGTGAGCCGGGAAGAGGCCGCCTCGGTCATCGCGGGCTTCATGGTGTGCAACGACGTGTCCGTGCGCGACTGGCAACTCGCCACGCAGACCATGACGATCGGCAAGTCGTTCGATACCTGCGGCCCGACCGGCCCGTGGATCGTCACGCCCGACGAGCTCGGCGACCCGCACGCGCTGCGCCTGCGCATGTGGGTCAACGGCGAGTTGCGCCAGGACGACGAGACGGGCTCGATGATCCACGACGTCTACGCCCAGATCGCGCATCTGTCCACGGCCTTCACGCTCGAAGCGGGCGACCTGCTGGCGACCGGCACGCCCTCGGGGGTCGGCGTGGCGATGAAGCCGCCGAGCTATCTGCGCGTGGGCGACGTCATGCGCGCGGAAATCGACGGCATTGGCGTCATCGAGAATCGTGTCGTGGCCGAGCCGGTCTGACACGCGTGGTGTTCGACGCGCAGCGCTGGGTCCGGCCGGACCCGCTGCGCTTTTCAATCGATCGACATCAGGAAGCAAGCATGCAGAAGAACGACAAGCGTAAAGCGCAATCCGGAGCTCCCGCGAGTCCATCGCGCCGCAAGCTCGGCATGATGGCGGCGGGGCTGGCCGCGAGCAAGGTCGTGCCGGGGCTGGCGCAAACGCCGCCGGCCGCCGCTGCGGTGCCGTGCATCGACGTCCATCATCATTTCCTGCCGCCCGTCTTTCGGCAAACCATGGGCGAGGCGACGATCGGTGCGCCCGCACCGAATCGCATCGCGCCGCAATGGCAGGTGTCCGATTCGCTCGCCGTGATGGACCGGCACGGCATCGATACTGCCGTGGTGTCGGCGCCGCCGCTGTGGATGCCCGACATGGCCAAAACGCGCCGCCTCACGCGCGCCTGCAACGACTATGCGGCGCAGATGGTGGCGGATCATCCGGGCCGCTTTGGCGCGTTCGCCGCGTTGCCGTTGCCGGACGTCGATGCGGCGCGCAAGGAGATCGACTACGCGTTCGATGTCCTGCACGCGGACGGCATCGGGCTCATGACGAACTACGACGACCGCTATCTGGGCGATAGCGCGTTCGCGCCGGTCTTCGACGAACTCAATCGCCGCAAGGCCGTCGTCTACGTGCATCCGACCTCGTGCAGTTGCAACCGCGGGCTGTTCCCGGAGCAGCCCGATTCGTTGATCGAGTTTCCCCACGACACGACGCGTTGCGTCGCGAGCCTGCTTTTCTCGGGGACGTTCAACCGTTGCCCCGATATCCGCTTTATTTTTTCGCACGCCGGTGGCACGGTACCGTATCTCGCGACGCGCATGGCGCTGCTCGGCTCCCTCGACAAGGGGCTCGCGCGCCAGGTGCCAGGCGGCGTGATGCCGGTGCTGCGCCGCTTGTATTACGACACCGCGATATCGGCGAATCCCATTTCGATGGCCGCGCTGCTCAAGCTCGTCACGCCCGCGAACGTGCTGCTCGGCACGGACTTTCCGTTCGTGCCGGAACAGGGCATGAAGGCGACGCTCGCGGGCCTGCGCGAGGTCGGCTTCAGCGATGCGGAGCTGCGTGCGGTCGAAGGCGGCAATGCGGCGCGTCTGTTCGATCGCATCGGTCGTGACGGTGCGCGTGCAGGCGCAGCGCCGGCAGCTTGAGAGATATCCATCGAGGTAACGCCGGCGTGCGGCTCGTTCAATCGATTCCACCCGGGACACAGGAGACCTGGCAATGTCAGCAGAAAAAGAAGCACAACACTGGATCGCAGGCGCATGGCTTGCGGAAGGCCCCCGGCGCGAGAGCGTCGATCCGGCCAGCGGCGAGGTGATCGGCTACTTTCACGATGCGCCGGTGCAGACCATGCAGAAGGCCATCGATGCCGCTTCGCAGGCCTTCGAGCACAGCGCCTGGCGCAGCGACGCGCATTTGCGCGCCGCGGCGCTCAGTCATCTCGCCGATGAGTTCGAGGCGCATCTCGGCCAGATCGTCGACAGTCTGTGCGCCGAAAACGGCAAGGTGCGCCCGGAAGCCACCTTTGAGGCATCGCTGATTCCGCGCGCGTTGCGCTTTGCCGCGGGCCTGTCGCTGCAGAGCTTCGGCCGTGTGCTCGAAACCCGCCCGGGCCAGCAGTCGATGTCGATTCGCGAACCGGTTGGCGTAGCGGGTCTCATCATCCCCTGGAACTCGCCCGCCTATCTGTGCATCCGTGCGCTCGCGCCCGCGCTGGCCGCCGGTTGCTCGGCGGTGGTGAAGATGCCGCATCAGGCCGCGCAGACAGCAGCGCTGCTTGGCCGGATTGTCGCCACGGTCCGCGAGATTCCGGCTGGCGTCGTCAATATCGTCATCGAGTCGGGGGCGGACGGTGCGCGTCTGCTGGTCGATTCGCCTCAAGTGCCGACCATCAGCTTCACGGGCAGCAGCGCCACGGGCCGCGCCATCGCGCGCTCCGCCGCCGATCGTCTCAAGCGTGTCGGACTCGAACTGGGCGGCAAGACTCCGCATCTGATTTTCGACGACGCCGACCTCGCCGCGACGCTGCCCGTGCTCGAGAAATCCTGCACCGTGTTTGCCGGGCAGTTCTGCATGACCGGTAGCCGCGTGCTGGTTCAGCGCAGCATCGCCGACAAGCTCAAGGCCGCGCTCGCCGAGCGCCTCGGGGCGGTTCGCGCAGGTCCCGCGCGCGACGCATCGAGCCAGATGGGCCCGCTGATCGACAAGGCGGCCGTGCGGCGCGTCGATGCCGCTGTCGAGGCGGCGATTGCCGCTGGCGCACGCGTCGTGGTGCGCGGCGGCGTGCCGTCCGATCCCGCGCTGGCAGGCGGCGCGTTCTATTTGCCGACGCTATTGGAGATCGACGATCCGCGCCTGCCGATCGCGCGCGAAGAGACCTTCGGCCCCGTGCAGACGCTGCAGGTTTTCGACACGGAGGAGCAGGCCATCGCCATGGCGAACGACAGCGAGTATGGCCTGAGTGCCTGCGTGTGGAGTCGCGACGTCGATCGTCCGATGCGCGTCGCGCGGCGTCTGCAGGCCGGCCTCATCTCGATCAACAGCTGGGCGAATCTGGCTGTGGAGTTCGAGGAAGGCGGCTTCAAGTCGAGCGGCTTGGGGCGCCTCGGCGGCGTCGCTTCCGTCGAGGACTTTCTCGAGTACAAGCAGATCACGCAGGACTTCGTGCCCCACGCGCATTGATGGGCGGGGGGTTACTCCGCCGCGTCGTCGCGCGCAGCACGGCGACGCACGCGGCGCGCGACGGTCAGCTTGCGATTGACGCCGGAGGCGTCCTCGCAGCTGTCCACCAGATTCGAGTACACGGCGCGCAGCGTTTTGAGCGTGATGTCCAGCTCGTGCGCCGTGACCCCCTTCATGGAGGTGCGTTCGATCTGCCATGCACGCGGCGCGAGTTTCGCGACGATCGCCGCGCCCGCTGCGGTAATGGACAGGTGGATATTGCGGCGGTCCGAGGCCGACTCGCTGCGCTCGATGTAGCCCTTGGTCTCCAGCGCACTGACCGCGCGCGACAGATAGGAGAGTTCGGAGCCGGTGTGGCTGGCCAGATCGGACAGCGTCTGATGATCTTCGTGCTGAAGCGCTGCGAGCACTCGCCAGGTCTGCAGATTGATGTTGTGCGCCTTGAGATCGTCGCTGAAGCGCGCCGCGATGATGCTGGCGGCGCGATTGAGCAGGTAGCCGACCGAGTGATCGAGATCGTGATCGGGACGCTCCGCCGGCAAGGGCTGACTCCGTTTGGCTGGCGATTCCTCGCGCGTGGCGCGGGACGGGCGGGGCGGCAAGGCGGATTTGGGCATGAGCGGTGTCGAACACGTCGAAGGATCAGCCTGAATGATAGCTTAAGCAACTGCACCAAAGAACACGCAATCCTTGCCCGCATGACGCGGGTCAGGAGGCCGGCGCGAAATCGTTTTGCCCCGGTGCCTATGCAACATTGACATAGCGACGGCGCTTTTCTCATGTGGTGTGACGGTGCAGCGCCATCAATAATGAGTATGGCCTCGCAAAGCGGGTTGACGACCGGCCGCTCACAGGCTCGTCGAACAATAATCGATTGGAGACGGAGACTTAAAGCATGACCATCAAACCAGCAGAAGGCCAGGACACCGGGCGCGCGGTTCCATTTGTACAACGCTCGGGCAACCTGATCGTTTCAGGACGCAAACGCGAGCGGGAGACTTCATCGTCGCGCGCGGACCGCCCCTTGATTGTCGCGCTTCACGGCGGCACTTACTCTTGCGCCTATTTCGACGTGCCCGGCTATTCGCTGATCGATCATGCTGCGGCCCTCGATTTGCAGGTCATCGCGCTGGATCGTCCGGGCTATGGCGAGACGACGCCGCTCGCGCCGCACGATGCCACGATTGCGAAGAACGCCGAGCGGCTCGACGATTTGCTCGGCGACATCTGGGCGCGCCATGGCGATGGCCATTGCGGCATGTTCCTGATCGGCCACTCCATCGGCGGCGCCATCACGGTGTCGATCGCCGCGCGACGGCCCGCATGGCCGCTGCTTGGCATCGCCGTCTCGGGGGTCGGGTTGGTGACGCCGCCGGAAAGCCTCGATCACTGGTCGTCGCTGCCGCAGATTCCGATGATCGATCTGCCTGCCGAGGTCAAGGATCAAGTGATGTTCGGCCCCGACTGGACGTTCTCGCGGGACATGCCGGTACGCAGCCATCTCGCCGACGCGCCGGTGCCGCGCGCCGAGCTGATCGACATCGTGTCGACGTGGCATTCGTCGGTGCGCGAGATTGCAGCCCGGGTGCAAGTGCCGGTGCATTATCGCCAAGGCGAGTTCGACCGCTTGTGGATCACCGATACGGAGCAGGTCGCCGGCTTCGGTGCGGCCTTTTCTGCAGCGCCGCTCGTCGATGCCGCGCTGTATCGGTCGGCTGGACACTGCATCGATTTTCACCGGTTGGGACAGGCGTTCCAGATCGAACAACTGGCGTTTGCACTGCGCTGTGCAGTGAAGCCGGCTCCTTAAAGGCAAAGGCCTTTTGGTTTATCGATAAAGGAGTGAAGCACTGCATTGAATGCTATGCAGTGCAAATGAAAAGCTTTCTGCGTTATCTATCCATCACGAATCAAAGACTAGAAAAAGTATCGGAGACAGTATGAAGATAAAGAGGATTGCGTCCGCGGCATCGCTCATGTGCGTATCGATGGCTTCCCATGCGCAGGGCAGCGTCACGCTGTTCGGGTTGCTCGATGAAGGCGTCACCTACGTCACGAACGTGAAGGGCGGTCATCAGGTGGCATTGCAGGACTCCATCCAGTTCCCCAGCGTGTGGGGCTTGCAGGGCAAGGAGGATCTCGGTGGTGGAACGACCGCGATTTTCCAGCTGGTTTCGCAGTTCAGCGTGAGCACCGGCGCGTTCATTTCTCCCACGAGCATGTTCAACCGGACGGCATTGGTCGGCTTGAACAATCCGGCCTACGGCAAGCTGACGTTCGGCAATCAATTCAGCGTGATGATGGATAGTCTGGTGTTCGGCGGCTACGACGCGGCCTTCACCTACGGCGGCCTGTTCAATCTGCGTCAAGGGCCGTTTGCCAAGCTCGGTATTCCGCAGAATCCGACCGGATCGTTCGAATTCGATTCGCTCGGCGCCGGCGGCATTCCCAATTCGGTCAAGTACCTGTCCCCGGTCTTTCATGGGTTGTCGGCGGCGGGGCAATACAGCTTTGGCGGCGTCGCGGGTGCGTTCAACGCGGATCGCGCCATGTCGTTCGCCGTGAATTTCAATGCGTCGAATTTCTCGGCGGCGCTGGGTTATCTGGATCGCCGCTATCCGTCCATGAACAACGGACTCGACGGCATTCGCAATTACGGCGCTGGCATGAAATACAGCTTTAACGGCGCAACGGCGAGTGTTCTGTTCACCGACACGCAGAACACGTTGACGGGCGCGAAAATCTGGGTCGTGCAGGCCGGTGCGCAACGCTGGTTCGGTGCAGCGTGGCTGCTCGGCGCCAACTATCAGTACATGAAGGGGAATGCCGAACTGAGTCATAACAAGGCGAGCCAGGTGACGGCCGGTGCCCAGTATTGGCTCTCGAAGCGCACCGACCTCTATTTCGATGCGGTCTTTCAACAAGCCGGCGGCGACCAGGGCGCCGATGCGTGGATCAACGGTCTGTCGCAGTCGTCGTCGTCGCGTCAAACGGCGCTGCGCGTCGGCATTGCCACGGCGTTCTAGTCGCGACATGCGATGACGCGCTCGATGGGCGTGTCATCGCGCGGGCGTTTATGCCGAGGTGTTCAGGCGGCTGGCGGCGCGGCGCAGCAAGTCGCACAGATACTCGCTTGCCGGCGTGGAGGGAACGCTGCTGCGGCGGACCAGCGACATCGGTGCGCCGGCCAGGGTTTCCTCGACTGGAATGGCGGCTATGAGGTCCCGCGTCAGCGGCGAGCCGAGCCACAGTTCGGGGACCATCACCAGCATGTCCGTCGACAGGAGCGCGGTGATCCAGCTCAGCGCCGACTCCGTCTGGAGCGCGAGTTTGGGCACCTTGAGTCCGCGCCCTGAAAAAACACCTGAGAACTCTTTCTCTGCCTGGGACGTGACCGAGGTCGTGATCCAGCTCGCTTCAGTCAGCTGCGCGAGCGAGCGGGCGCGGGCGAGCGGGTGTCCTTTGCGCGCGAGCACGACACGTTTCGTCGCAAACAAGGTTTCGAGCTGCAATCCGGGCGGCGTGCCGTTTTCCGGAGCCGGTCCCACGTAAAAATCGACCTGACCACTGCGAATGCGCGCATCGATCATGGGAAATACGCCCTCGATAACGCGCAGCACGACGTTCGGATAGCGTTGCGTGAAAGCGCCGAGGGCCTCTTGCAACAGGGTCAAATGCGCTATCGAGGAGATGCAGGCGACTACCGTACCGTGCACCGAGCCCTGCAGTTGCTGGATTTCATCGCGGGCGCGCCGCAGTTCGTTGACCGCTGTGCTGGCACGGCGCACGAACAGGGTCCCCATCGGCGTCAGCGCGGCGCCCGTGGCTTGGCGCTCCAGCAGCGGTGCGCCCATTTCCTTTTCCAGCTCGCGCACGCTGCGGCTCAACGCGGGTTGCGATACGCCGAGGTATTTGGCCGCTGCGTTGATGCTGCCTTTCTCCGCGACCGCCAGCAAATCGCGCAAATGATGCATCTTCATGGTGTCTCGCTATATTCGCTAATGAAGCTCTTCTACGCCAGGAAAGCGCGCCTAGCCTACTGGTATTTCGCGGCTAACGAAAGTCTGAATCGCCCCCATTGCCTTTCTGGAAAATCTCGCTGTGCCTATGCCGAGTGTGCATAGGCACGTCGATATCCACATCTGGTCCACGGGCATGAACGCGCCCATAGTGCTATCGAGTCGCGCAGTCCAGTGTGCGCTTTGCATGAAACCTGAGCTGTCCTTAGTGGAAGGAACGATTTTGAACAAGCTGGAAAAACGCCATAGCGTAGCGCCGTCCGGCGTGCATCAACCGGCGATGAGTGCACACGCGGGTCAGCCCGCATCGCTGTTTTTGCCGCGCACGTTATTCGGCATGCATGCGCTGGCCTCGCTGGCGGAAGAACTGGCAATGCTCGGGGTCAGCCGGCCGTTGCTGGTCACGGACCGGGGCGTGGCCGCGGCCGGCCTCGCGGCCAGGACGCTCGCTGCCGCCGGGGAGCGCACGGCTGTCGTGACGTTCGACGCGGTGACTGAAAACCCGCTGTTCGCCGATGTCGATGGCGGTGCCGCGCTGTACGCGCGCGAGCGCTGCGATGGCGTGATCGCGCTCGGCGGCGGCTCGGTCATCGACCCGGCCAAAGTGATCGCCTTGCTCGCGACCAATGGCGGTTCGGTCGCCGACTACATGGGCGTGCCGAATGCCGTGCACGGGCCGGGGGCGCCGTTGATCGTGATACCGACCACGGCTGGCACGGGCAGCGAGGCGTCGCCGTCTTCGGGTATCCATCCCGATGCTGTCACGGCTTCGGTTGGCATGAGCTCACGTCATCTGGTCCCCACACTCGCCATTCTCGATCCCGGCCTGACGCTCAGTCTGCCGCCCCGACTCACGGCGGCAACCGGCATCGACGCACTGTCACATTGCATCGAAGGCTATCTGTCGACGAAGAGCGTTCCGCTTGGCAAGGCGATTGCACTCGACGGTATTGCACGCGTGGCGGGATCCTTGCGACAAGCGGTCAAAGACGGCAGCGACGCCGCCGCGCGCTCGGAGATGATGCTGGCCGCGTATGCGGGCGGCGTATCGATCGGCATGGGTCTCGGGCCCGCGCATGCCATCGCCTTGACATGCAGCGATCAGGGCTTTCATCACGGCATCTTGAGCGGCATCGGACTGGTGGCGACACTCGATACGACTGCCGGCGCCCTGCCGGAAGCGGTCGCGCGAATCCGCGACGCGTTTGGACTCGATGCATCGAGGTCCCTCTCACAGGGCGTGGCTACGCTGATGCGTGAACTCGGCCTGCCCGCAACACTCGCGGAATTGGGCTACGTGCCGACCGATCTCGCCGCGCTCGCGCGCGCGGCGCATGCGAGCCATTTCAATCTGAGCGCGCCCGTTCACCCCGATGAGGCCGGCTATCGGAGCATGCTGGAGCGGTCTTTAAACCCGGCATAGCGGGCAAGGATTTAGCGTTGGCGTGGCGGCTCGCCATGCATCGACGCGGGAAAAGCGACGTAGTCCAATAAAAAACGGAGACACCATGTTCGATGACTTGATCGATAACCGCCGCGTAGGCACTCGGCAAAAACTCATCTATGCCCTTTGTTTGATTGTCTTGATCATCGACGGAATGGATGCGCAATTGCTGGCCTTTGCAAGCCCGGTAGTGCTTCACGAATGGCACATCACGAAGGCGCAATTGGCACCGGCGCTCGCCGCCGCGCTGGTCGGCATGGCACTGGGTGCCGCGTGCGGCGGAATCGCGGCTGATCGCTTCGGTTGCCGGCGCACGCTGATCGGTGCCGTGATCGCGTTCGGCCTGACCACGTTCGCTTCTGCGGCCGTCGAAGGCGTGTCGCAGTTGATCGTGCTGCGTTTGCTGAGCGGCATCGGCTTCGGCATTGCGGTGCCGAGCGCGATGGCGCTCGTGTCTGAATGGTGCCCGAAGCAATCACGGGGGCAACTGGTTCTGCTCATGTCGATCGGCACGATGCTCGGGGGCACGCTCGGTGGCCTGCTGGCCGCGTGGCTGATTCCGTCGTTTGGCTGGCGCAGTATTTTCATCGTGAGCGGTGCGCTCACCGTGGTCGCCGCTGTATTGGGCATGATCTATCTGCCTGAATCGCTGGCGTATCTGGTGAAGCGCTCTCGTATCGACGAAGCCCTCGCGTGGCTGCGGCGGGTGATGGGCGACGATGCCGGCGCGATGCCGATCGGCGGCGAACGGCGTGCGCTCGATACGTCCGTCGCGCAGGGGCAGGCGCGTTTGTGGTCGGCGGCCAATGCGCGTGTGAACGTCGGGTTATGGACTGCGTTTTTCACGCTCTCGTATGCCGCCTATGCTTATGTGAGCTGGACCCCGTCCATGCTCGTCGGCGCGGGCTTCAGTCTGCAAAGTGCGATTGGCAGCACGTCGATCTATACGTTTTCGGCCGTGCTGGGCGTGCTCGTATCGGGTGTCTTGCTGCCGCGTATTGGATCGCGTGGTTCGCTGCTGATTGCCATCGTCATGACGACGGGCGCGACGGTGGCGTTTCCCAACCTGCTGGCCGGTGGCGTGTTGGCGGCTTCACCGGTGAAGGTGGCGATGTTTCTGGCGGGATTCGGCGGCGGCATGTCGCAATCGACGATCTATGCGCTGGCAGCAACGGCCTATCCCGCTGCTTACCGTGCGACGGCGCTCGGCATTTGCATCGGCATCAGCCGCGTCGGGGGGATCGTCAGCACGTCGATTGGCGGGACGCTGCTCGAGGCGAGCGGTCCCAGCGGCGTCGTGTACTTCGCGGTGCTTGCGTGCATGCTCGTCATCGGCTTGATGGGTCTCGCGGTGATGAACCGGCATACCCGTCCCGCCTCCGCCATCTCGCGGCGCGTGAGCGCCTGACTGCGCCCGCCGGGCAGGCGCGAGCCCCGCTCAAAAGGTTTCCCAGTCCTGCGCCGAATCGCTCGCCGCGGGTTGAAGGACCGGCCGGGGAGCGGGGACTGTGCGAGCCGGCTTCGGCACAGGCGGGCGATGCTCGCGCGTGGCCGGCTTCGCGATGCTCGTGCGTTTGAGTTGTTTCGCGGCGCTGGAGGGAGCGAGCAGCGGCGCCTTCGCCGTGCCGTCGTCGCTCAAGCGAAACACCTCGATCGCGCTGCGCAACTGCGACGCCTGGTCTTCGAGCGCTTGCGCGGCGGCAGCGGCTTCTTCGACCAGTGCCGCGTTCTGTTGCGTCACTTCATCCATCTGCGTGACGGCGCGCGCCATCTGGTCGATGTCCTCGCTTTGTCCGTTCGACGCGGTGGCAATCTCGCCCATGATGCCGGTCACGCGCTGGACCGCATCGATGATTTCTCCCATAGTCTGCCCGGCTTCATCGACCAGCGCCGAGCCGGCGTGCACGCGCTCGACCGAGGTGCCGATCAGTTCCTTGATCTCCTTGGCAGCGGCCGACGAGCGTTGCGCAAGGCTGCGCACTTCCGCCGCCACGACGGCGAAGCCGCGACCTTCCTCGCCGGCCCGCGCGGCCTCCACGGCGGCGTTCAGCGCAAGGATATTGGTCTGAAACGCGATCCCTTCGATCAGACCGATGATGTCGGCGATCTTCGTGGAGCTTTGGTTGATTTCTCCCATGGTTCCCACGACCTGACTCACCACGGCGCTGCCTTTGCTCGCGATTTCCGACGCGCGTGCCGCCAGCGCACTGGCTTCGCGCGCATTGTCGGCGTTCTGCCTCACGGTGCCGGTCAACTGGCCCATGCTCGACGAGGTTTGCTGAAGGGCGGTGGCCTGTTCTTCGGTACGCGAAGACAGATCGGTATTGCCGGCGGCGATCTCGCGTGTCGCCACCGCGATGGATTCGCATCCTGAGCGAACCGAGCGCACCGTGTCCACGAGGCTCTTTTGCATGCTCACGATGCCCGTGAGCAAATTGCCCATTTCGTCGCGCGCTCGTACCGCGATGGGGCGCCCCAGATCGCCCGAGGCAATGGCTTCGAAATGCGCCATGGCTTCGGCAAGCGGATTCAGGATCGCACGGCGCAGCGCGAACCAGGACAGCAGTGCTGCCACGAGGCCAATGGCAATCGACGCGAGACAGACGATACGAAAGGTTTCAAAGGTCGATTGGGCTGCGTTGAAGCCCTGCGCGGATTGAGTGACCTGAAACTGGCGCAGCGCCTCGTCGGCGGTGGTCAGGGCGGTGTAGGTCTCCTGCATGCGCGCGGCGCCGGTCACGATGTTCGCGGTGTCATGCGCGCTGACGAGCGGGAAAAAGGCGTCCATGGCCTCGTGGAATGCCTGGCGCTTTGCCACGACGTCTTGCGCGAGGCGGTCTTCGTCGGCGTCGCGCGGGAGTTGCAAATACTTCTGCCACCAGAGGTCCGAGGTCTCGCCGAACTTCTTTGCGCGCCCCAGTATCGTCGCGGTATCGGCGGCGGCCGCGCCGCTCGACATCGACGCGCGGTCGAGCGCGAGCCGCTCACGTGCCAGGAACGTCTCGGCGTTGTCGATTGCAATCGTGCCGGGTAGCTGGTTCGTATAGGTCTCGCGATACGCGTCGTTGGAGTGGCTCATGCCGGTGAGCCCGAGCAAGCCAATGGCCGCGAGCAGGGCGGCCAGGAAGGCCATGACCAGGCCGAGCCGGGCGTTGATGGTGATGCCTTTGCTGAACATGTATTTCTCTTGAAGGCGGTGCGGGACGGGACTCCGCGCGAATGTGGGGAGCGCTTCTACGGTATACGGCATTCACGCGGGGAATTTGAGGAAGCACCGGTTTGTTTGGTGCTCGTAGTCGTTTTGTAAATGATTCGTCAGAAATTGGATGTGCTGACCTTTGGGGTCAATTGATTTGTCCACTAAAGCGACGATGTATTAAGGCGGTTTAAACTGGATTTAAACCGGTCTGCATGAAGTTTTAAGTGGCTGCACTAATGTAAACGTAAAGTAATCCCGTCTTTTATATAAAGAAGAATTGGACGATTCCTCAAGTATCGAGGAGCGAGTGCCGTTAAGAGCACCAGATTCAAGCGAAATTCAAAGGCGCGGGTGTCTTCGCAATTACATGCGAAACCTGTCGAGTATTCATCAGACAAAGCAAGGGTATACCGCAATTTCAGTCACGCTAAACCCGAAATCAGAACGCAATATCGTGGTTCGTACGTTCGTGCTTATGTGGCGGCGGCTAAAAACAATGGAATGAATAATCGAGGTGGCCGTCGCTGGCATTGGCTCCAGTATTGCCATGAGAAGCTCATGGCGCCGCGTGTCATCATGACCGGTGGCGTAGTGGTCGCATTGTTCATGGTCGCTATTTGCGCAATCGTGCTTTATCAAAGCCGGCTCGATGCCATGACGCGCGCCACGGATACCTCGCGCAACCTGGCCGCCATCGCGGAGCGCGATATCGAGCGAAATTTCGAACTCTACGCGTTGTCGCTTCAAGCCGTGGTCGACGGCATGAACGATCCCGATGTGACGCGCCTGCCCTGGAAGCTGCGTACCGGTGTGCTGTTCGATCGTGCGGCCACGGCCTCGTATCTGGGGTCGATGGCGGTGCTCGACGCGGCGGGCAACATCGTCATCGATTCCGAAAGCGAAACGCCGCGCAAAGGCAACTTCGCGGACCGGAAGTACTTCACCGTGCAGCGCGACAATCCCGATGTCGGGCTTTACATCAGCGATCCCTATCGATCGCGGCTGCGCGGCGGTGTGCCGAGCATCGTGCTGAGCCGGCGCATTTCGCGCGCCGACGGTTCGTTCGCGGGCGTCGCGGTCGTGGCCATCGAACTCGAATACTTTCAAAAGCTGTTTTCCGCGTTGTCGCTCGGGCCGCATGGCTCGGTCGCGCTGATCGGGCGCGATGGCGTGATGATCATGCGCCAACCCTACGATGCGAATATCGTCGGTCGCGACCTCAGTGAGGCCAGCACGTTTCGCCACTTCCTGACGCGAGCCGAAGGAAGCTTCACCGATACCGCCGCGATCGATGGCGTGCGGCGACTCTATTACTTCAAGAACTTTGCGCAACTGCCGCTCATCATCATGGTGGCGGGCGCCGACTCGGATATCTACGCCGCCTGGCGACGCCGCGCATGGACCATTGGCACGTTGATGGGCGTGGTGGCGTTTGGCTTCATCGCGCTTTCGTTCGCGCTCGGCGCGCAGTTGACGCGCCGCTTGCGCGCGGAATCGGAACTTGCGCGCATCGACAGTCTCACCGGACTGAACAATCGCCGCACGCTCGACGAGATTCTCGATCACGAATGGCGTCGCGCGATGCGAACGCGCAGCGCGCTGTCGCTGCTGTTCGTCGACGTCGACTGGTTCAAGACGTACAACGACACCTATGGTCACCCCGCTGGCGATCGCGCGCTCACGGCGGTGGCGAAATGCATCGGCGACTGTGTCCGGCGTCCCGCCGACAATGCCGCGCGCTATGGCGGCGAAGAATTCGTCGTGGTGCTTCCCGACACGCCGACCGAAGGCGCCGCCGCCGTGGCCGAGCGCATCCGGTCGGCCATCAGCGATCTCTCGATCGAACACGCCGGCAGTGAATATGGACGCGTCACCGCGAGCATTGGCGCGGTGGCATGGACGGCGGAACGGGGCATGGACGTCATCGCCGTGCTGCGTGCGGCCGACGAGGCGCTGTACCGCGCGAAGGCCGGTGGCAGGAACAAGGTCGCGCTGTCGAGCCGTATCGCGTGTGCGCCAGTCGGACTATTGAGTACCCATTGAAGGAGGTGCGGCGGTATCGCCTGGTTCGCCGCTGTCATTTGCGGCGTTTCACCGTAGCTGTGTCTGTCTTGATCAACGAACGGGAGTCCACGCAGTGTCATTCTTGAGCACTCTGCCGCTGCGCAAGCAGCTGTCATTTCTGATTGCGTTGCTGGTCGCTTCTGCGCTGGCCATCGGGCTTTGCCAGGTACGCCTGACTGAAGCCAACGAAGATGTCGCCGAAGCCTATCAAAGTCGTTTTGTCTCCACGCAGCTCGCCAATGAACTGCGCCGAAGCTCGGACGATCTGACCCGTCTCGCCCGCACGTACGTCGCGACCGCCGACGCTGCGTGGCTCACGCAGTACAACGAGATTCTGGCGATCCGCTCCGGAAAACAGGCGCGTCCGCTCAACTATGACCGCATTTACTGGGACTTCCGCGCCGCCGGCGAGCCCGCGCCCTCCGGCACCGGCGAAACCGTGGCACTCAGCGATCTGATGAAACGCGCCGGCTTCACCGATGCCGAATTCGGCAAGCTTCACGAAGCCGAGCAGAATTCGAACGATCTCGTGAAGACCGAGACCATCGCCATGAATCTCGTCAAGGGGCTCTCCGCCGACGACGCGGGCAACTTCACGAAGCAGGGGCCGCCCGATCTGGAGAAGGCGCGCCAGATGATGAACGACGCCGACTATCACCGCAACAAGGCGAAGATCATGCACCCGATCGACGAGTTTCTGGGCATGCTCGATAGCCGCACCGAAGCGGCGATCGCCACGGCCCGCGCAACGGCGCAGTTCTGGCAAAGGACTTCGCTCGCGGTCGGCATCGTGATGCTCGTGCTGTTCGGCGTCGTCATGCACTTGCTGTTCAAGCGCATCATCGCGGGTCTCGGCGTGGCCGCGATCACGGCGGACCGGGTTGCTGCCGGCGACCTCACGTCGGACTTCAGCGCTGCATTCGATGCCGGTTCGGGCAAGGACGAAATCTCTCGCGTGATGGTATCGCTGAAGGCGATGAACGATGGGCTGGTCACCATCGTCGAGCAGCTGCGCCATGGCACTGACGCGATCGCGACGGCATCGACGCAGATTTCCGCTGGCAACATGGACCTGTCCTCGCGCACGGAAGAACAGGCCGCTTCGCTGGAAGAAACGGCGGCCAGCATGAGCGAGCTCACGGCCACGGTCAAACAGAATCTCGAGAATGCGCGTCAGGCCGACCAGATCGGCAACAACGCCGTGGAAACGGTCGAGAAAGGATCGCACGCGGTCGATGAACTGTTGACGACGGTGAATACGATCAGCGAAAGCTCGGGGAAGATCGCGGACATCATCGTGTTGATAGAAGGCATCGCGTTCCAGACCAACATCCTCGCGCTCAATGCGGCGGTGGAGGCCGCTCGCGCCGGCGAGCAGGGCCGGGGTTTCGCGGTGGTCGCGAGCGAAGTGCGCAGTCTCGCCCAGCGCTCGTCGGCCGCGGCGAAGGAGATCAAGGGGCTCATCGAAACCTCGGTCGACAACGTCAACGACGGCGTTCGCCGCGCCGACGAAGTGGGCCGCAACATGGTCGAGGTGAAGCAGGCGATCCGGCGCGTCGCGGATCTGGTCGGCGAGATTACTGCCGCCTCCGATGAACAAAGCCGGGGCATCGAGCAGGTCGATGCGGCCGTGACGCAGATGGACGAGGTCACGCAACAGAACGCGGCGCTCGTCGAGCAGGCTGCTGCCGCAGCGCAATCGATGGACGAGCAGGCAGGCAAGCTGAAGGCCTCGGCGGGCGTGTTCAAGTTGCCTGGCGATTCGGGGCGTGCGGCGATGAGGTCAACGCCTCAGGCACGACGTCCGCTTGCTAAATCAACGAAGTCGGCAACGCGGGCTAGCGCGATTCGGCCGAAGCCGTCAGCGCCTGCTGCCAGCGGCGCGGTGAGGGCGTCCGCGCCGGCGACTGAGAGTTGGGAAACTTTCTGACGAACATGCCTTTTCCCACCGTTCGCTCTGGTGGATAGCGCCAGAGGCTGGCGCTATCCGCGCGCTTACTCCGCGACGGCCATGCCCTGCACCGGCTGCCTGGCGAATCCTTGACGGGCATTCTCGAGTTTGCGCATGAACGGCAACAGCAGCACGGCAACCAGTGCGCCGCCGGCCGCGAGCCAGCCCAGATCGGCGAAGAGCTTCGTGTAGACCGGCAGCGAGTCGAGTGCAGTGAGGTTGCCCGAGGGCATCTTGGCGAAATTGGCGATCACGCTGCCGAGATACTGCGAAATTCCCAGCGCGACGTAATACGCGCCCATCATGAACCCCGCCATCCGCCCCGGGACATAGCGCGCGATCATCGCGAGGCCGAGTCCGCTCACCAGCAATTCGCCGAGCGAATACAGGCCATAGCCCGTCACCATGAACCACGACGACACGAGGCCATTGAGCGCGAAGTGGCGGCTGAACGCGAAGACGAAGAAGCCTGCTGCGACGGCCACGAAGCCGAGCGCGAATTTGGATGCAACGTCCACGTCCTGTTCCCGCTTGGCGAGCCACGAATACAGGGCGGCGAGAATCGGGCCGAGAACCATGATCCAGATGGAATTGAGGGCCTGGAACTGGGCGGGATTCCACGTGAACAGATGTACGCCGAACAGCGAAAGCTGGAGGTCCACGTTACGCAGCGCAAACAACGTGAGCGACGTCGAAAGCTGCTGGTAGAACACGAAAAAGAGGATCGTCTGCGCAATCAGGACCACAGCGGTCAGCATGCCGGGGCGCTCCGACCGATCGCATTTGACCACCATGCGGCCAACGATCGCGACGATGGCGATACCGGCTGCATACACGCACGCGACGGCCACCTCCTTGTGCTGGAGAACATAGGTCGTCGCTGCGGCTATCGCGATGCCGCCCAGTACGACGGCCGCCAGTTTGCCCCAATGGATGGGCTGGGCATCCGGCGCGGAACCGATATGCGTCACCGAACGGAACATCACGAAGAAGTTGACGAGACCGAGCAGCAGGCCCGAGCAGCACACGGCAAAGGCGGCGTGCCAGCCCCAATGATCCTTGATCCACGGCGTGGCCAACATCGAAGCGGCACCGCCGATATTGACGGCCATGTAGTAGAGCGTGAAGGCGCTGTCGATCTGCGCTTCGTCGCCCTCGTAAATCTGGCGCACGAGGTTGCCCGCGTTCGCCTTGAACAGCCCATTGCCGACGACGATGACGCCGAGCGATGCATAGACGTAGCGCATCTGGTCATCCGGCATCGCCAGCAACAGATACCCGAAGCCGAGCACGATCGCGCCGAGAATCATCGAGCGGCGAGCCCCGAGCACCTTGTCACCGATCCAGCCGCCGATCGCGGGCGTGGCGTACACCAGCGCCGAAAAGGCGCCCCAGGTCAGGGTGGCCTGTTCGTCGGAGAAGCCATAGCGCTGGATGAGAAACAGCACCAGCAACGCGGCCATGCCGTAGAAGCCGAAGCGCTCCCACATCTCGATCAGGAAGATTGTCGCGAACGAATGCTTTCGCGAAGCGGGCTTGTGTGTCATGACTTAACCTTGAATATTCGTCCGGGCGATGCAATGGACAAACTCCGCGTCTTGAGGCGCGGGGCCGACCCGATCGGTGGTTAGCTGCGCAACGACTGGCGCGCCGGTCTATTGCAGGGAATGCAGGGATTGAAACTGGCTCGCGATGCGCTCCAGTGCGAGCGCCAGTGCGCAGGACAGGGCGCCGATGCCGGCGCACACACCGAGCAGCGCCAATGCTGCCATACCGGTCGATAGGGGTTCTGCCATGATGTTTGTCCTCTTTTTCGGGGGATGACCTGATCAGCCGTGCTGGCCGGCTGCCCTGTGCATGCTTATGGTGCGCCCCGAGAGTTAGGACCGGATGAGGGTAGCCGTGTTGTCCTGTCTGGCGTCATCGACTAACCATCCGGTAACTTTCGACGCCTACGCTGGGAATCGTGGTCAGCGGTGGATTTGACGAGACGGCGTCTGTTCCGGTCGCCAATTCGCTTATTTAATCTGGATGCCTGATTGATATGAAAATCATTGGAAAAGCGTTTCAAAGGATCGGTTGCTGGCTGGGTGGCACGTCGGCCGAGCCTGCTGCGGACCATCGCGACAGCGCGCGCCTCTCGCGCCTCCTCGTCGACTCGGCCATGTGGCGCAGGTAGTCGAGGCGTTGCAGCCGAACCCCCACTTATCTTCGACGAAAAGGTTGACACATCATGTACACGGAAACCAGCAAGACACAACAAGCGCACGCAAGCGATCTGTCGTTTGTGATTTTCGACGAGCGAGATGCCGAAGCGATGATTCACACTTACGCGCCCGATCTGATTCCCGACGAGGGCTTTGAAACGAAGCTGAAGGTCGAGAGTTCGCAATACCGCATCGTGCGCAACGCGGACCGGATTACCGTGCTGTCCGCAGGCGGCGTGCTGCGAAGCGGCTTCGATGCGGTGATCGATGTGTTCGCGAGCAAGCGGGCGCCGTCGAAGCGCTATGCGCAGGCATTGCGTCTGGCGGATGACGCGCGCTCGATTTGATGCTCGTTCAGCGCGATGCCGCCCGCTGCGGCGCAGCCTTTTAGCCAAGCCGGCGCAATCCCGTTTATGCCGTGCAACGAGAGATCACGAATGGCACGTTGTGCGCCATTCCCATTGGCGAGCCAGAAGTGCACAGGTCCGTGATTATGGCTGTATCAACCCAGCGTCCGCTGAGCGGTGCAACGAATGCAGTCATTTCAAATATTCGTCAGCTGGTAAAACAACTTGTCGCGGCGGGGAATCTGTCGAGTGCAGTGGATATACAGTCGATCGTTATGCTTTCAGATTGCCGACAATACCCGCAAACCAGAGCCCAGCATAGGACCAATTCGGGTGACGGAACGGAGCAGCGGAGAAAATACGCCAGCCAGCGCGCATAACCTCAAAATGCATCGAACGTTCGGACTGTAGAATAGGTAAAACATCCTGCGCACAAAGGGTGAGCCCGATAAACGGGGATCGTGCCGACTATGCTGAAATCGTCACGTTTCCTGCAGAAATCGGTCAAGACGGATCATCGTGGCGTTCATACTATAGCGTCCACGATAACGACTGGTATCCAAGTGGATATATTCCGCCACTAGCCAGTCCGGCATCGTTTCGCTCAAGACGAAACGGTCAGCACAGCAGTTCTCTTATTACGTCCTGATAACGACGCGTTCAATGCGGCGGGACAACTTTAACTATTCGAAACCGGGGACCCTTTAATGTCCAATGCGCTCATGGTTCAGCCATGGGACGCTATCAGTAAGGTAAAAGAATCATGCGAGTTTTGCTGATCGAGAGTGACGTTCATTTTGGAAACGGGTTGTTTTCTGCATTGACCGGCGCGAATTACAGCGTCGATTGGGTCCGCGACGGCAAGGCTGGCAGCACGGCGATCGAGGCGAGTTGCTACAAGCTCGTATTGCTCAATCACGCGCTTCCGGGCGTCGGCGGAATGGATTTGCTCAAGGCGTCGCGGGCTGCGGGCTCCAGTGTGCCGGTGTTGTTGCTCGGCGCTCACGATGACCCTGAAACGCGCGCACGCGGTCTCGATTGCGGCGCGGACGATTGTGTGGTCGCGCTCGATATTCGCGAACTCCTCGCACGCATTCGCGCTGTCCTGCGCCGTACTGCGGGCTATGCGACCTCGCGCGTGGGGGATGACGCACTGATCCTCGATCTGGACAAACGCACGCTGACCTGCAACGGCACCGAGTCGATGCTGTCGGCGCGCGAATTCGCCTTGATGTCCGCCTTGATGGAGCGGCGCGGCGCGATTCTTTCGCGCGGGCAACTCGAAGAGCGCATCTACGGCTGGAGCAACGAAGTGGAAAGCAATGCCATCGACGTGCTGATTCACGCGATGCGCAAGAAATACGGCCAGTCGTTGATTCGCAACGTGCGAGGTCTCGGCTGGACGATCCCGCCCGGCGAGACAGGCGAGGCGGCTCGACCCGACGGCGCGCATCCGCTGGCGCAGCGCGCAGCGCGCGAGCGCAAACTCAGTCGCAGAGCCATGGCGGCGTAAGCGCCTTTTTCGAGCGACGACGCCTTCTCCTTCGTGACAAAGCCGGTTTCATCGATCGATAGATCGATCGGCACCGGCTGCGCGTGATTTTCGCGGTGAGCGTATCGTTTTCGTTGCACACGAAATCTTGCGGCAGGAGACAGCATGGAACGGTCGCGAATTCACCTGCGGCAACTGCTTTACTTCATCAAGATCGTCGAGGCGGGCAGTTTTTCACGCGCGGCGAGTCTGGTCCATGTGGCTCAACCTGCGCTCAGCCAGCAGATCGCCGAACTCGAAGAGACGCTCGGCGTGTCGCTGCTGAACCGGAGCACGCGGGGCGCCCGGCCGACTGCTGCCGGCGAGCTGCTCTATGCGGAGGCGCTCGACATCGTGCGGCGCATCGATCATTTGCCCGAGCTCGTGCGCACGCGCGACGACGACGTCAAGGGGCTCGTGCGCGTGGGGCTGTCGTCGGTGCTGGCCGCCACGCTGGCCGATGCCATCGTGCATGCCTGCAAGGTGGCCTTGCCCAACGTGATGCTGCATCTGGTCAACGATACCAGTGAAGCGGTGGTGCGCCGTGTGCACGAACGCAGCCTCGATGTCGCGATGATTTTCGACAGCGAGCAGACGACGGGGCTCGCGAGCAAAGCGCTGTTCCAGCAGCGCGTATTCATCATCATGCGCGGCACGACGCCCACGGCTCAGGACGGCATTGCGCTCGACGAGCTGCGGACCATGCCGCTCGTTTTGCCTTCGCGCTCGCATCCGGACATCGCGCGCACCTTCGATCCGCTGTTCGACGAGGCCGAGGCCACACCGCGCGTGATGGTGGAGAACGATTTCTCGGCGATTCTTTCCGCCGTCCAGGCGGGCCTCGGCAATGCCGTATTGGCCATCGGCGATCTATCGCATGTCAAGGGCGGGGCGGAACTGAAGGCCGTGCCGCTCGAACCGCCGCTCTATCTGAGCGCCAGCCTGATCACATCGCACGATCCGTCGTCGCCGAGCGCTGCCGACGCGGCGGCCCGCGTCGTCTCCAACCTCGCGATGCGCTATCTGGCCGAGGGCAGAATCGTGGGTGCGATGCCCGTCGCGTCTTGAGTCCGTTGCGCCATATGCGCTGCTTATACCCGCATCGCGACAAAGTATTTCCGCATCGACCGATAAGCGCGCAGACTGCGTCCTGCGTGAAGTGAGCAACGCCTCGTCGGCCTGAAACTCACGCCAACGCATTGGCCCCATCCCCCCGCCCTGGTCAATCGATTCAAATAAAACCACAGCCATACAGGCACCCGATCTCTATCGGGCGATAAGCAACACGATAGCAAACAAGTATCAGCGGGGAGGCATTCAGATCTCAAAGCGCTCGTGGCGCGGTCTTGCGGACGCTTTCGGTAAGCAGAGGAAATCATGCGTGTATTGCTGGTCGAAAACGATGTCGATTCCGGAAGCAGGTTGTTTTCCGCCCTGAAAAGCGCTCACTACAGCGTCGACTGGGTCCGCGACGGAAAGTCGGGACGCGCCGCGCTCGCAACGGTCTATTACACAGTGGTGTTGCTCAATCACGCGCTTCCCGACATGGGCGGCATGGACTTGTTGAGATCGTCGCGCGCTGCAGGCAACCAGGTGCCGGTGTTGCTGCTCGGCGCCTGCGACGACCCCGAAACGCGCGCCCGCGGTCTCGATTGCGGCGCAGACGACTGTGTGCTCGAACCGTTCGACGCCCGCGAATTGCTGGCGCGCATTCGCGCGGTCTTGCGACGTATCGCGGGCTACGCGACCTCACGCATCGGCGATGAAGCGCTCTGCCTCGACCTCGACAAACGCACGCTTCATTGCAATGGCCTCGAATCGCCGCTCTCGGCGCGCGAATTCGCGTTGATGCATGCGTTCATGGAGCGTCGCGGTACGGTACTCTCGCGCGATCAGCTCGAAGAACGTCTCTATGGCTGGGGCAAGGAAGTGGAGAGCAACGCAATCGATGTCCTGATCCATGCGATGCGCAAGAAGTACGGACAGGCGCTGATCCGCAATGTCCGCGGTCTGGGCTGGACGGTGACGGCCGACGAATGCCAGGGCGGCCTGCAACGGGTCACGCGAGCGGCGGGCACTGGAATCAAGCGTGGCAAGAGCGTGACGACGAAGCCGTACTTTGGCATGGCCGCCGAAGCGGCGCGCTGAGCGCAAAGCTCAACGCATTGCATCGAGCAACGATTCGATCGTGACGCGGTCTGCCTTGCCCTGGTCGGTCAGCGGCACGCGTTCCACTTCGGCGATGCGCAGGCCAGCGCTCACGCTCGGGCCAAACTGTTCATGCAATGCGGCGACGCAGCTCGCGAGATCCACTTGCGAGCCCGCGTGCGACTCGATGACGACCCGCCACGCCGGAGCCTTCGCCGCGCCGCTCGTTGCGAACGCAACGGCAAAGCGAACCCCAGGCAGGCGGCACAACACGTCCTCGATGTGCGCGGGACCGATGGCGCGGCCGTCTACATCGACGACCTCGCTGCTGCGGCCGAGCACGTGCAAATAACCATCACCGTCGATGAACCCGCTATCGCCAGTCAGGCACCAGCCGTCGTGGAATTTTTGCGCCTGTTCCTCGGGCTGGTTGCGGTAGCCCGCGGCGACCGATGCCGATCGCACCTCGATGTTCCCGCACTGTCCTTCGGCCGCGAGCGATCCATCGGCGCGGCGCACGCGCACTTCGACACCGGGCAGCACACGGCCCGCAATGGCCGGCAGACCCGGCATCGCCATCGACTCGCGGGCGCCATGCACGCTCACGACGCCCATTTCGCTGGCGCCATAGGTGTGCACTAGCACAGGTCCGAGGCGTGCATGCGCGCGCGCCCACAGGACTTCGGGCACCGAGCCGCCGACGTGGGCCAGGCTGCGTAACGACGACAGATCGCGTGTCGCGACGTCGCGATGATCCATCAGATCGAACAACTGCGGCTCGACGAGAAACAGATCGGTGATGCGCTCCGACTCGATCGTCGCGAGCGTATCGGCGGCGTCGTAGTGCGGCTCGAGCACGACCGTGCCGCCGCCAATCAGCGTGATATCGACGAGCACCTGCGAGAGATAGGCGAGCGGCCCGTTGATGAGCTGCCGCCGGTTCGGGTCGACGGGTGCATGGGTCATCGCTGCCCACGTCGCGAACGAGCGGCAGCTGAATTTGGGCTTGCCCGTCGTGCCGCCCGAGGACGCCAGCACGCCTGGATCGTCGGGCCGCGCGCGGCCGGGCACCGGAGCAGCGGATTGTGCACGGGCGAGCGTATCGAGTCGCGTGTGCGCGGGCCCGGTATCCACGTACAGGACGGTGGCGTTCAAGGTATCGGGAACGAGATGGGCGGTTTCAGCGAACGCCACCACATGGGTTGGCTGCAAGCGCGCGAGCATGGCGGCCCGCCGCCCGGCATCGTCGAGCAGCGGCAGCAGCACCACGGCGGCGCCGAGCAGGTTGACCGCGTAGCGAATCGCGAGCGCGTCGGGGCAGTTCGGCGCGAACAGGGCGACGAGCTGGCCTCGACCGATATCGAGCGTAGCCAGCGCCCTTGCATGGCGATAGATGGCGCTCTGCAGTTCGCGGCCCGTGAGGTCGGCGCCGCCGTGGCGCAATACCACGCGGTCGCCCTGGGCCGACAGTTGTGCGAGCAACGTGTCGGCGCTGGACCTGAAGACTGCTGTTGCTGTGGGTTGCATGATCGCGTTGCACCTCGTCCTGGAGTCAGTGACGATCTTGCTGCCCCAGAATGAGGGGAGAATTAGCGGGGCCGTGCAGGCCGCCTTGCGGGTGCACGGTCAGCGATTCATCGACAGCGTTACTGCGGCGGGAATTTCGCGCTCATCCAGTCGAACAGCGTGGCTTCCCAGAGGCTCGGCACACCGATCTGGCAGTGCTCGCCACCGCCCGATTCCTGGTCGAAGCGGACCTTGGTCACGCTGCGCGCATTCACGAGGCCGTTGGCGAAGTCGCCGGCCTGATTCTGCGGCACGAAATGATCGTCGGCGCCCTGCATGATCAGCACGTCGGCGCGAATCTGGCCGACCACCGGTGCGAGCGTATAGGGCTTGAATGCATCGCCCACGGCGAGCGGATCGCTCACGCCGAACACCCATTCGCCATTCTCGATCGCCCACTTCTGTCCGGGGTCGTTCTTGCTCTTGAGCGCCACGAGCGCACGCAGGACGCCGTCGTAGCCGCGTGCATGCAGACCCTGCACCCACTTGGGCATCTTGTTGGTGGCGATGGCATAGCCGTCGTAGAACGCGTCGAACGCCACGACGCCGTCGATGCGTTTGTCGAAGGCCGCCGCGCGCGGCGCGAGGTAGCCGCCGAGACTCTGGCCGAGCAGCACGATGCGCGCGGGCTTGCCATGCAATGCGATGAACTTGTCGAGCACGGCGCCGTTGGGCTTTTCCCAATCGGGCTGAAACGTCAAGCCCTGCTCGCGCAAGACCGAACCCTGGCCCGGCCCTTCATAGGTCAGCACGGAATAGCCGCGCTGCAACGCTGCGGCCACGCCCGCGAAATAAAGCTCTTCCATCGTGCTGTCGTAGCCGCCGACGATCATCAGCAGCGGCTTCTTCTCCGAGCCCGGAGCGCCCGGATAGTAGATCGCGTTCAGATGATGCTGGCCATACGGGACCGCGAAGCGTTCATGCTGCACGCCCAGCGTCTTCAGGCCCTGCTCGAAGTTCTCGATGTTGCTGGCCCACACGCCCGCGCGCTGCGGATCGTGCGGGTCGAGGAAGAATTCCGCCGCGCGATAGTAGGTGTGCGCGCGCAGATACGCATTGCCCTTGGTGATCGGGTCGTTGGTCTGCGCCGCGCGCGCCGAGACGCGATCGCCCGCAGCCTTCCACGCGTCGAACCAGCCCTGCGCGTCGCCGGCCTTGATCCCGCCGATGACCTGCAGCGCCTCGTTGGGATCCGCGCCCGCCGCCGCGTTGTCGTTGAGTACGCGCAACGCCTCGAAGTGATACGCCTGATCGCTGAAGAGCCGCGAGCGGCCCATGTCCGCGGGCTTGTGCAAGGCCACGCCCACTGCTGCCGCTACCACTGCTACTGCTGCTACCCCGATCCATACTTTTTTCATCTTCTTCTTCTCCTTAATGCAATTTTTTTTACTTTTACATGGTCCCACTCAAAAGGCAACTAAATTTGCATTAAGATGGCGAAATGACGAACCCCTCTACAAAACGTCCTGGCGGGCGCAGCACGCGTGTCAAAGCGGCGGTCTTCGACGCCGTGGAGGCGCTGCTGGCCGACAACCCGCAGGCATTTCCTTCGATGGCCGAAGTCGCCGAGCGCTCGGGCGTGAACATCACGAGCCTGTACCGGCGCTGGGGCGACGCGCGCACGCTGCTCGCCGACGTGGCCGTCGAGCGCTTGATGCGCGAGCAACCGATGCCCGATCTCGGCTCGGTGCGCAAGGATCTGATCGCGTGGTCGAAGTCCATCGCGCGCGAGATTGGCCGCCCGGAAGGGCTGTCGCTGCTGCGCATCATGGCGATGGACGTGCGCTCGGCCGCATCGGACGCCGACATCATGAGCACGCCCGTCGGGCGCCGTGTCGCCGAACTGGAGGGCGTGCTCGAACGCGGCCGCCAGCGCGGCGAGGCCGTGCCGGGCGTGCGCGATGTCCTCGAGATCGTGATTGCGCCGCTTTATTTGCACGCGCTGTTTCTCGGCCCGATCAAGGAGCCGGCGGGCGTCGCGCGGCTCGTGGATCGCGCGCTGCTGCCCGCGATCGTTGCCGGGGCAAGCAAGCGTTCGTCGTGACGGTGCGCCCCGACTGACTCCCGAAGCGACGTTCGCGCGCTTCGTTTCCCTTCATTCCTCCGCGTCATGCCCACCCGTCCTCTCGATCGGCGGCAACCCCCGCCATAAGCGGACTAATACACGGCTAACTCGGCGTAGCTAACCTCCAGTCAACTAATCACTCGCTCAGAAAGTCGAGCGTTTCCGGAGGATCAGCGATGCAAGAAGACCGTTCGACGTTGCCGCAATCGGCACGCGAGAGTCACTGAAGGCGCGGAGGCGAGTCGCCATGATTTTGCTCCAGCTCTTCCTGTGCGATCGCGCAAGCGTCGTCCGTTATCGCGGCACGGACCGGATGGTTCCTGCGAACTCGGTCGTGTTCGCGGCACCGGGCGCGTCGATCGCGGCGCTGCACGTTCGCGAACCTCGCGAACTTCGTGACATCCCGGCGCAGGGATATTGCCTCGGCGATCTCCGCGGGCTCTATGCCGATCTCGCGGATCACGTCAAACCGAATCACGGCAAGCCGTTCGTCCGCGATGAACTGAAGCCGGTGGTGCTGTCCGACGATGCGTTTCGCGTCGCGATGCGTCTCGCCAGTCTGGATCGTGTGTTGCTGCTGCGCTTTTTGTACAGCTATTGCGTGGCGGTCGAGCCCGACTATTTTTGCGGCTTGCTCGCCCATCTCATGCATAGCAGCACGGAGTTCTTCGACTTCATCGAAGAGAACCTGTATTGCACGTGGACGGTTGCCGAATATGCGAACGCTCTCGGACTGAGCCCGCGCAATCTGAATGTGCTGTTCCAGGAGAAGTACGGAGTGTCGGCCAAGCATTGGCTGCTGGAGCGTCGCCTGCAACATGCGCGGCACCTGCTCTGGACGACCAGCATGAAAGTGATCGATATCGCCACCGAATGCGGCTTTAAAAGTCCCGCGCATTTCAGCGACTTGTTTCGCCGGCGATTCGATTTTTGTCCGCGCACGCTGCGCGGGAAATTGTCAGAAGCAACTGTGGGAGCAAAGCATGGACTCGAGTTGGGGCAGCATTGAAGCGAACATGGATTCGGCAATCAACCAGACCGGCAATGAAGCAATGACGGCCGGGAAAGCCGACATGACGAATCCAGTCAACGCGATTCAGTTTCAGCAGGAATTCGCCATCTACAACGCGATGCTGTCGATGAAGAGCGAGGTGGTCAGCGATCTGAAACAGGTATTGATGGGCATTGCCCAGAAGATCTAAATGGAAACGCTCGACCTGTCCAATCCGCAACGACTGCTCGTCGAGTGCGCCTTCGCGGGCGCGGCGCAAGGTGTGCGCAGCCAGTTGGAACCGCTGCTCAACGCGCTGCCGCTCCTGATCGAAGACGCCGTGGATCTGGCCGTGGCCCGCGCCTTCGTGCTGGTCGGACTGGACCGGCACGGCGAAGCGCTCGGGTGCATCGAAGGTCTCACGGACGCCCGCGCACAAGCGCTCGTGACGATGATCGAACAGATCAGGTTGCAGAAACACTGAAGTCGTTGCGCGAACCGTTTCACCCCGCGTTTCATGGAGGAAAACATGAGTATCGATCCGATTGGAGGCGCGAGCGCCGTTGCGCCGATCACCCCGCTTGAATCGCACGTCAACGAAGACGATGCCAAGAGCTTCGGCGCCATGCTGGGTCACGGCGCGGGCAGTGCTGCAAGCGGCGTGATGAACGGCTTCGAGGCGCAGATGGGCAAGGCTACCGAGGCTATGTCGGCCGTCGCCGCCGCGCCCACCGCGGAGAATTTCCTCGCGGCGCAGACGACGATGGTGAACGTGCAAGCGGAGTTCGACCTGGGCGTGAAGCTCGCCGGGCAGGTCGAACAGGACATCAACAAACTGACCTCGTTGCAGTGATGAAACCGCGCCATCTAGCGATCATGCTTGTTTCAGTCGCCATGCTGTCGGGCTGCAAGCAGGAGCTTTACCGGCAGCTTGGCGAGGGCGAGGCCAACCAGATGCTCGCGCTCCTCATGGTCCAGCATATCCCGGCCGAGAAGGTGCTCGAGAAGGACGGCACCGTCACGCTCAAGGTCGAGCAAGGCTCGTTCGTCGACGCGGTGGAACTGATGCGTCAGAACGGTTTTCCGCGCAAGGCGGATATCACCGTCGAGCAGCTCTTTCCTGCGGGACAACTGGTGACATCGCCCGCGCAGGAGCGCGCCAAGATGGTGTTTCTCAAGGAGCGCCGGATCGAATCGATGCTGTCGTCGATGGACGGCGTGATGGACGCGAAGGTGACGCTCGCCGATGCCGTCGACGAAAACGGCAATCCGGTTCCCGGCACGCGTGCGGGCGTCTTCATCAAGTTCTCGCCCGAGTTCAACCTGACAACGCAGCAGGCGCAGATCAAGGCGCTCGTGATGAACAGCGTGCCGGGTTTGACGCCCGACCAGATTTCGCTGGTGATGCAGGCGGGACGCTACCGCTATATGCCCGACATCACGACGACGGTAGGCGCGCCGCCTCCGTGGCTCGAGGCGATCAGGCAGCGCCTGTGGCTGGCCGTGCTGGCCGCGGCAGGCGTCACGGTGACATTCGCATTCGGATTGGCAGCATGGTGGTCGAATCGACGGAGAGCAGCATGGAAAGCGAAGCAGTGATCGGCATGCCGACGCTCGACGAGTCGGTGCGCGTCGTGAACCAACTGACGTGGAATCCGGGCAGGACCTTGCATCCCACGTGGTGGGCAAAGCTGGAGCTCTCGCCATGGCGTCAGATGTACGTCGAGTATGCCCATCTGCGCCGCCCCATCGATGCCATGATCGTGGCGCGCTACGGTGTCCCCGATGCGCCGCTCGCCATGACGCTCAATGCCCAGCAGCAAGGGCTCATCACGCTCGGCGCACGCATGCGTCTGGCCATCGCCGCGCTCGGACTGCTGGCCTTGAACACGGCCGACTATCTGCTGCTGCGCGCTTACCGCGGTGCGCTGGTGAAACTGCTCGGCGACGGACTGTGCGCGCGCATTCTTGCGGCGATTCCGGTCAGTCAGGCCAAAGCGCTCATCCCCGCCGAGCAGATCGCCGAAGTGGCGCTGCAGGCCGGCGTGCTCACGCTCGATGCGGAACTCGCGCAATGCACGGTATGGCGCGCGCTGCGTCCGACCCTGCCGGCTTATGACGTACCGTTCGAGTATCCGTTGCGACAGTTCGGATCGGGTCAGCGTAGCGCGCTCAATTTCGCACTTCGTCTGGAGTCGTCATGTCGAGCTACGGCCTGATTCGCGTTCAAGCGATCGACGCCGAACTCACGGGCGGCGGCATTCTTTCGCGTGAGGAAGTCGAGCAGATCGTCGCGCCCCAGGAACTCGTTTCCGTGGCGCGCCAGCGCGCGGCGCAAGTGCTCTGGCACGCGCGCCGCCGCCGCAGCCTGGTCCACTACGAATGCGAAACGCTGCTGCAGCAGGCCGAACAACAAGCCATGCAGACCGTCGCCGACATCGTGGCCGAAGCGCGCAACGGCGTGATCGAGAAGGCCGTGACGTGGCTCGTCGACGAAGCAACCCTCGAGCGCAAAGTGGCCGCGCGCGTCGAGCAGCGCTTGCGCGACATCGCGGCCGAGGCCATCGAGGCATGGTCGGGCTCGGCATCGATGGGCGAAGTCGTGGCGCGCACGGTGGTGGAAGCCGTCGCGACGCAACGGCTGACGACCTGCTCGGTGCGGGTGCACCCCGAGGCCGTCGAAGAGGTCGCCGCCGCGTTGCGCAGCTTCGAGGAATGCGCGGTGGTCGGCGACAAGGCGATCGCCCAGGGCGCGGCCGAAATCGACAGCGAGTTCGTGCACGTCAGTGTCGATCTCGCGACGGAATTGCAGGCCATCGTGAACGCCATACGCAGCGTCAGGGAGACAGAGTAATGGCATTGGATATCTCAGGCGTTCTCGGCATCAATCCTGCCGCCCAGGTCATGGACGTGCAGGGCGCGAACCCCTCCGACAAGCGCATGACCCAGCGCCAGGACGCGCGCAGCATCGCCGATATCGCGGCCGACGAAGCGATCTCCACGATGGACGCATTGGGCGACGAGATGGCGGACGCGAGCATCTTTCTCTCGGAGATGCAGCGTCCCCCGGAGAAGCGTGGCCGAAGCAGTTCGCCCGCAGGCAAGGGCCTTAGCCGCCTGGCCGAGCGTCTTCAGGAAGAAGATGCCGCGGGCGCGTTCCCCGCACTCGAATTGCTGCCTGCCGTAGTGGAAGGCTCGATCGACCCGCAAGAGCTCGCGCAGATGGTCCGCAATTCGGGCGAACTCGCATTGCTGCTCTCGGCCGCCATGCTCGAGATGCCCGATGGCCGCCGTCGCAAGGCGCTGAGCGATCTGCTCGACGACACCGTATCGGGCGAGGGTTGGGCGCTGGAACTCTTCGCGAAGCTCGAATTCGGTGCCGGTGCTCAGGCCGTGCAGGACGAACTGGCTTGCGTGTTCGCGTTCGCGAAGGCGGGCGACATGCCCCTCGTCGCGCTGTTCGAGCGCCTGCAATCGTACAAGGAACGCAAGCGCAAGCTCAAGGTGATGATTCGCGCGCTTGGCGCGCAGATCGGCGAGCACGGTGGCGACGACAAGATCCGGCTCGCATCGGTCAACCGCGACCTCAAGCGCCTGCTGCTGTTCATGGGTCTCGAGGAGCAGTGCGAATACGTTGCGCAAGCCGCGCTCAACGACGCATCGCTCAAGGACGCCGTGCTCAAGAACATCCTGACCATCGTCGATCAGCCGTGGCCGACGACGGACTGGATGCAGAGTCATCTGCGCCGCCAATGCGCAAGCGACAGCGGTGCGTATCGCTACGCGGTCAAGGCCAAGGCGCTCATGCAGATGCTGCCCGATCCGTGTTTCAACGACGACGAACATCGCAGCCAGATCGTCACCGCGCTGATGGACAGCGCCGAAGCATTCGACGAGGCCGCCTGAGTCTCGCGCCACGAGGGAGAAACGCTCATGCATCTTCAGATCTACCGCTGCGTCGAAGAATTCACGCGCCTGCTCGATATCGAATCGCCGGGACTCGCCGACCGCATGGAGTTCGTGCAGGGCGAATACACGACCTTCATGGAGGTCGTGGCCGTGGGCGAGGGCCGCGAGCATCTGGTCATGTGCAACGCGCTGGAGCGCCACGGCGTCTATGCCGAGGATGTCGTGCAGCGCATGCTGTCACGCTGGACGCCGCAGCAAACGGGCGGCGTCGGCTTCCGCTTCCTGAGCGTCGATGGCTGTCCGGCGGTGTGCTGCAACCTGCACAGCGGCCAGCCGATCCAGACCTGGTACCGCCTGCACCAGATGCAAAGAAGAATGCTGGCGTCCGCAGCGAACGCCTAGTCCCGCATTACGCCCAGTCGAACCGACGTTTTCCCATCGAGTCCAGATCATGAAGCTTCTCGAATCCATCACCACCCAGGCCACGTCGGGCGCCGACTGGAAACGGTGGTTCAAGCTCGCGGCCGGCCGTCACGACATCATGGTCGTCGGCATGCTGATCGTCGCGATCTTCATGATCATCCTGCCGCTGCCGACGCCGCTGGTCGACGTGATGATCGCGGTGAACTTCACGCTCTCGGCCGTGCTGCTGATCACGACGATCTACACCTCCGAGGCGATCGAGTTCTCGACCTTTCCCTCGTTGCTGCTCGTCACCACGCTCTACCGGCTCGCGTTGACGATCAGTACGAGCCGGCTGATCCTGTTGCAGCACGATGCCGGCGACATCGTCTCGGCCTTCGGCAACTTCGTGGTGGGCGGCAATATCGCGGTGGGCCTGATCGTGTTCGCCGTCATCACCATCATCCAGTTTCTCGTGATCACCAAAGGCGCCGAGCGCGTGGCCGAGGTGAGCGCGCGCTTCACGCTCGATGGCATGCCGGGCAAGCAGATGAGCATCGACGGCGACATGCGCGCCGGCGTGATCGACGCGGAAGAAGCCAAGCGCCTGCGCGGACTCATGCAGAAGGAAAGCCGCTTGTTCGGCTCGATGGACGGCGCGATGAAGTTCGTCAAGGGCGATGCGATCGCGAGCATGATCGTGGTCGTCATCAACCTGGTCGGCGGCATGTTGATCGGCGTGTTCCAGGGGGGCATGGATTTTTCGACCGCCGCTCAAACGTATTCGCTGCTGTCGGTGGGCGATGGCCTGATCGCGCAGATTCCGTCGCTGATCATCTCGGTCGCGGCGGGCATCATCGTTACGCGCATTCCGGGCGAGAAGAAGGAAAACCTCGGGCGCGAACTGGTGGGCGAGCTCGGACGCTATCCGATGGTGCTGTTCATCGTCTCCGGCGTGCTGCTGATTTTCGGCTGCCTGCCGGGCTTCCCGCTCATCGTGTTCCTCGCGCTGAGCGTGCCGCTCTTTCTCATCGCGTTGTCGTCGCATCGGCGTCAGAAGGCTGGCGCGGCGCCGGGCGAGCAGGCGAGCGGCCAGGAGATGCAGCCGGGGGTCGAGCCGCTGCAAGTGAAGGTCTCGAAGGAAGTCGCGGATGCCACGGCGCTGAACCAGGCCATCGATCGCGTGCGCTGGGACAAGTTCGAGAACCTCGGCATTGCACTGTCGAACATCCCGGTTCAAATGCTCGACAACGATGCGCAACGCAATCTGGAGATCCACCTGTACGGCGAACGGGTGCTTGGTCTGCGTATCGACCCGACGTTTGCCCTGATCCAGCCCGGCACGCGCCAGAGCGTGCATGCACAGCGCGTCGATCCGCTGCCGTCGTTCGAAGAAACGCTGCAATGGGTCGACGAAGCCACCGCGAGCGCCGCCGAAGCCGAAGGGATCGTCGTGCTGCGCGGCGAAGCGCGCATCACCGCGTGCCTCGCCTGGGTCGTCGATCACTTCGCCAAGGAATTCGTCGGCGTGCAGGAAACCAGCTTCCTCATGCAAGCCATGGAAGGACGTTACGGCACACTCGTCAAGGAAACGCAGCGGCAGATTCCGCTCGGCAAGATTGCCGAAGTGTTGCAGCGGCTCGTATCGGAAGGCGTATCGATCCGCGATCTGCGCACCATCTTCGAGACCTTGTCGGAGTGGAGCACGCGCGAGAAAGACGCGGTCATGCTCGCCGAGCACGTGCGCGTCGCGCTCAAGCGCCAGGTGATGGGCCGTCTCACGCGAGGCGCAGCGGGCCTGTCGGTGTGGGTCATCGGACCGCGCATCGAAGAACAGATTCGCGACTCGATTCGGCAGACGGCGGCCGGCACCTACAGCGCGTTGAGCGACTCGGACAACGAAGGGATTCTCAACGCGATCGAGGAACGGCTCGACGAATCGAGTGAAGAAACGGCGATCGTCACCGCGATCGACACCCGCCGCTTCGTGCGCAAGATCATCGAGCGCAAGCACTTCGGCGTGCCGGTGATCTCATTCCAGGAAGCGGGTTCGGAAGCTGAATTCAACGTGCGCGGCAGCATCGATCAGGTGGAGGCGTGGTCATGAAACTGCCGGATGTCGAGCTGCTCGCCGAGCGGGTGAGCGCGTCGTTGGTTGCGCCGAAGACGCGTCGTCAGTGGAAAGTGTCGGGCCGCGTGGTCGAAGTCTATCCCGTGATCATCAAGGCGTATTTGCCGAACGTCGCGCTCGGTGAACTGTGCGTCATCGAGCCCGATGGCATGACCGCCGAAGTGGTCTCGGTGCAGGGGCAGTACGCCATGCTCACGCCGCTTGGCGACCCGCTCGGCATTCGCTATGGACAATCGGTACGCCCGCTTGGCGTCGCGCCTCAACTCGAATGCGGCCCGCATCTGATCGGCGCCGTCGTGGACGGGCTCGGGCGGATCATGAGCGAAGGCAACGTCGCTTACAAGCCGAGCCGTGTCGATCCACGACCATTCGACTGCGCCGCGCCGGATCCACTTTCGCGCAACATGATCGACACCGCGTATCCCGTGGGCGTGCGCGCCATCGACGCCATGCTGACCGTTGGCAAGGGACAGCGCCTGGGCATTTTCGCGGCGGCTGGCGCGGGCAAGAGCAGCTTGCTCGGCATGATCTGCCAGAACACCATCGCCGACGTCGTGGTGATCGCGCTGGTCGGCGAACGCGGCCGCGAAGTGCGCGAGTTTCTCGAACACGCGTTGACACCGGAAGCACGACGCCGCTCGGTGATCGTGGTGGCGACCTCCGACCGGCCCGCGTTCGAACGCGCGAAAGCCGTCTCGTGCGCGACTTCGATCGCCGAGTACTTCCGCGACCAGGGCAAGGACGTCGTGCTGATGGTGGACTCGCTCACGCGCTTCGCGCGCGCCGCGCGCGAGATCGGCCTCGCCGCAGGCGAGCGTCCGGCCTCCGGCGGCTATCCGCCCAGCGTCTTCGCGAAACTGCCGGGCCTGCTCGAACGCGCCGGCTGTTCGGATCGCGGCAGCATCACGGGCTTCTACACCGTGCTGGTGGAGGGCGACAACATGAACGAGCCGATCGCCGACGAAGTGCGCTCGATCCTCGACGGCCACATCGTGCTGTCACGCAAGCTCGCGGCTGCCAACCACTTTCCGGCCATCGACGTGCTCGCGAGCGCTAGCCGCGTCATGCACAACGTGGTCGAGCGCAAGCAGTTGACGCTGGCCGGCAAGGCGCGCTCGCTGATGAGCAAGTACAACGAAGTCGAACTGCTGTTGCGCGTGGGCGAATACCGCGCGGGCAGCGATACCGAAGCCGACGAAGCCGTGGCACGGCGCAGCGCGATCGAAAAGCTGCTCTGCCAGCGCATGGATGAGTCAAGCGGATTCGACGACACCCTGAATCAACTTGAAGCGGCGGTGATGCGATGAAAAAAGTCTTTGATCAACTGCTGATGGTGAAGAAGCAACGCGAACGCAGTACGCGTTCGCGGCTGGAGGAGATTCTGCGCGAGCAGGACGCCGTTCGACTGGCCGCCTCGAAGACCCGCGAGGAGATCGGCGCGGTGATGGCGCAGTGGCACGCGCTACTGCAGCGCTCGGGCGCGCAGAGCCGGGACGAGTTCAACCGTTTGCGCACGCAACTGATGGACTTGAGTGCGCGAGAGCGTGCGCTCAAGGACCGGATGGGCGTCCTTGAGAAGGAGTGGCAGGAGATCGAGCAGCGCGAACAGGCGCAGCGCGTGGAATTGGGCAAGGTGCTGCGCAGCCAGGAGAAGCTGAAGTATATGCGCGACGAGTGGGTCGAGACGGAGGGTAGTGCGCAATGACACGAATCGCGGGAACGAGTGGCTACGAGTATGCGGGCGCGGCCTCGTCGTACGAAGCGCCGGTGAACCACGCGTCGGATTTTGCGCAGGCGTTGCGGGATGCGCATGGTATTGAGGCGTACGACGCGCAGCGTGAAGATCGTCCTGCCGACGATGACGCCCCGCGCGCTTTGCACAACGGCGAAGCGTTGTCGCTCGAAGGCCGACAGCACCACGACAGCAACGATGAAGTTGTTGCACCGGAGGAACTGGTCGAGGCAGCGCGCGCGGCCGTGAGGTCGCTGCGCACTCGCGATAGCGCGGCGAGCCAACGGACTGAACGCTGGCGCGGCCGGATCGCCAATGGACGATGGATGGGCCTCGAATTCGAACTGACGTGCCGCCATCCCGTGATGGATTGCACGCTGCACGCCGTCGATGCCGCGCAATTCGAGGCATTGACGACGGCGCTGCCGACTTTTAGCAAGGAGCTGCAAGGGCTTCTTGGCTGGACATTGCGTATGGAGGTGGTGCGTGGGCGCTGAATCGAAATTGATGTTGTCGGCGGGCTTGCGCGAATTGATCGACGCGGGACGCGCGGCGGAGTGGGTGGAGTCGGCCAGCACGGCGACGGGTCAACGCGTGCACCATCAGGTCACTCTGGATTTGGGCAAGTTCGGCGGTGCGGGTTTGCTGATTCGCACGTTCGTTGCGCATCAGCCGTTGGTGCTTTGGGTGCCCGAGAGCGAATGGTGTGAGCTGGCTGCTGTGATGCTGCCCAACAACGGGTTCTCGACTATTCCGGTGGAAATGCATGCGGCGATTGCCGCGTGGATGCTCAACCCGCTCACGAGCGTGGCGCAGGCGCGCGATTTGCCAACGCCTGGGGCTTGTTCGGTTGAACGGGCCTCGTGTGCGGCGACCAGCGGTTGCTTGCTGCGGGTGTTGTCGCATGACATCGAGGTGAGCTTTGGCGTGGTCGAAGGGCCGGTGGAGTGGATCAGCAATCTTGCGTCGGCGATGACGGTGGTTGAAGCGGTGGACTCGAATGAGCCGCGCAAGGGGGTGCTGGCGGCGGGGTGGGCTACGTTGCATGTAGGGCAGCTTGAGGCGCTTGAGGCTGGGTCTGCGTTGGTGCTGGATGTGGATGCGCCGGTGGAGTCGGGGTATACGTGGCTGATGCTCAATGGGCGCGCCACGCCGATGTTGTTCGACGGTGAGGGTGGAGCGTGGACGGTGCAGGGGGAGTCGATCGGGCTTGCCGGAATTGCTGAAGCACAAGACGACGGGGATGAACCGACTAACGACGATGCGGTCGTCGTCGTCGCGGAGATCGGCATGGCCAAATTGACGACCGGGATGGAGCGGCGGATGAAGCCTTCAGCGACGGTCGAGCTGGATGTGGAACTGACGGGTGCGGTCAAACTCGTGTCGCGCGGACGGATCGCTGGAATCGGCGATCTGCTTAGAGTCGGCGAGCGTCTCGTGGTGAAACTCCGGTAGACGGCGCCTTCTCCTTTCTTCTAATACTTCCCTCATTGTGCGGGACTACGCTAATTCTGAATGACCTGAATGTTGCCGATGCGGCGGCGTGGTTCCCGAAAAATCGAAGTCCATTTGTGAGTTGCTACCATGGTTTTTTCTGTTCGAAGCGAATCGAGAAGCGCGGCGACTGATGTCGTCGAGAATCCTTCGGTAAACAAAATTGACCGCAACGACAAAGGGGCATGGAACGCCATCCTCACGGGCGTGGCAGCGCGCTTTGTTCCATCGACAGTCGGCGCGCAACCCCCGGGAGGGAGGCTGAGCGTGAAATCCCAGGATTTCGCGCCCGTGGAAATCGATGTCAGCGACCTCGTCGGTGGCACCAAGTCGGATCTCGAGAAAGGGCAGATTCTCGAAGGCCGAATCAAAGATGCGATCGCCATGGAGGTTGGCATTGTCGACGACGCGGCGCTTGATCAGGTTGTCGGCACAACCATAGCGCTGCTGGGCGATAAGGATTTTGCCGACGCTGCGATACGTCGCGCCGCGGATACGTTTGGCGAAAAGGTCGAGCTGTTGGGCTCCGATACCGGCATCCTTGTTCAGACTAACGGCGCGGTCACGCTGCATACCGACACTAACTGGAAAGTGAGCGAAAGCGCGGAAGAGAAAGTCGACATAAAAGGAAAAGGGAAGGAGAAGGAGGGGGCGCGCGCACCTGAGGCCAGGGTCCAGACGGGTGAGTTGAAATCGCGTGTTGTGACGGACATCTGGAGCGAAGGAAAATCGCCGAAGTATCACGTTAGCTCAGAGGTTAAAACAACTGGAACTGCGGACAAGACGCTGGGGGTGAAGATCGCTGCGTTCGTTCAAAGCCTCGCGCATGACCTGCATGAAGGCGCCGCACAGTTCGCCAGTCACGGTTGGCCTATGCGACCGGCGTCAAAGGGGGGGCTCGTGCCGATGCACGAGGCGTACCGGCAACACACAATCGCTAGCGCAGCCAGCGCCAGGCGCGACCAACCTGCCCAGGCGGCCGCGGCACCGAAAGCGCCCGGCAATCCGTTCCTTGAGAAGTTGGAGGCCGACGAAGCAGACTGGGACAAATGCGAAGAGGAGGTGACGAGGCAACTGCCCGCAGTGCTTGCACCCCACGAAGACCCGTTGGCGCTGCTCGACGAGACATCGCCGGAAGGGCCGCCGAGCTCGTCTTCCACACTGCCCGAAGCGACTTCGTCGTCTACAGCCGCGATACCACTCTCGACTTCCGAGTCTGCGGCTTCGAGTGCGGCGTCGAGTGCGGCGTCGAGTGCGGCGTCGATGGCCGATGAAGACATTCACGAGCCGCTCATCGTGGAAGAGCGCGACCCGGAGATACCGTTAGCCGACCTCGACAAGCTGATCGAAATGGATGCTTACGCGCTCGTTCTGGACAACGTCGGCGGTGAACTCAAGCACGAAGCGAGCACCCTGGGCGCTGCCAAAAGCGCTCTCAACAAGATCACGCATTTCAAGACCAACGACACAATAAAGCGCAATCGAGATTCGCTCGATGCGCTTCTCGAACATGCCACGAAAGGTCAGCCCGAAGACGCCCGGAAATTCATGAAGGACTTCATCATGAGCGGCGCCATTGCGCTGGAGGGCGACAAGCCGGAACCAGGACCCGATGGCAAAACGAAGCCGCTGACTTTCGAAGATCGGATCAAGCGCGGCACCTTCGTGTCCAGCTCGTTAGTCAAACAAGTCAAGGATCTGGCGATTGCAGGTCGCAAGGAGTACGTCAAGCAGGAAAATGCCAAGGCGCTCCGGGACTACACACTCTGGACGACGGGCGAAACGGGACGCAGTAATTGCGGTCTCGCACAACTTGTCGATAGACATATCGACGGCAGCGTTCCGGGCGGTAGATGGCCCACCGCCGGATATAAGAAATCGTGGCAGCACGCCTATCAGTATTTCGAAAAGACGCTGAGTCCGACGGCCGACGGCCCTCAAGAGTTTGTCACCGCAGGACTGAAAGGCCAACTCGCCCAATTTGTCGCCAAAAATACCGCAGCCGGCCATGTCGTCAAGCCGCGGGAACTGAACGAGCTCGCTGAAAAGTATTTGTCCCTGGGCGAAGTGTTCCGGAAGTTCGTGAATAGCGCGAACCTGGATACGGCGAACAGCACATATGTGCCTCGCGACGTTGCTCCGGAGCAGCAGGGCGCGGAGACTGATCGCGTCAGAGACAATCTCGCGGAGCTCGTGGTTCTCTGGCAAAAACATGCCCCTCCCGCAGAAAAGGGTGATATCACCGCAGACGACGCACATTGGCTTGCGACTCAGCTCGAAAAATCGAGCGAAGACATCGAAGGCTCCGAGGCCGCCGATATCCTCGGAGAAATGTCGGACATCATCGTGCTGCGGGTCGCCAATCCGGAAGGGCCAATGCGGGAGCTCCTCGACACGATACAGAGCAAAGGTGTTGGCAATTCACCCGATGCTGAAACAATCGCGGCATACCAGAGCGACCCTTCGAAGGACATCGCTGCGCTCGCGCAAGCGCTGCGTCAACGCAGAAATCCGATCGAGTATGGGAAAAAAGAGTTCGCGTTGATGATTGGCGGTGCCATTAAGGAGGTTTTGGAACGGCATCATGTCGGCGTGGATATTGCCAATCTCGGAAAGAGGAACGTCGATCGGGAAAAGCTCAGGGCCGCAGCGGGAGCATTTACCGCCATGCAGAGTGTCGATCTGAGCGGAGACGGAGAAGATGCGGAAACGCTGAAAATGCGGACTCTTGCGGATATCGCGCAAGTGAAGGTAAAGCGGGCAGTGGTCCTTTCGCATAATAAAACGGAGATGGCGGCTATTGACCGCTTAATACCGAAAACGATGCCTGAGGAAAAAGCGAGAGAACTGTCCGGGCCGGCTTACGCAAAAGCCCGTGAGGCCAACGCGCAGGTCGAACGTGATTTCGTGAAGCGGTCCTCTGCGGTGTCCGCGCTGGACGAATTCGCCGCAATGAAACCGCGCATTGAGAAGTGGATTGCGAGGTCGAAGAAGGATACGTTCATACGCCATTTTGCGAAAATTGAGGGTGCGCTTCGGAAACCCGGTGACGCAAAAAAATTAGCTGAACTCAAGGGAAAGGCTGCCGAAATTCGTGGATTCTGCGACTGGGCTCTAACAAACTTCCCGACGCTCGACAAGAGTGCGCAGACCGATTTGGATGCTCTCAAGGGATCTGCGTCGGAGATGGAGGCCAAGGTCGACGAATACATCAAGCAATTCGGCGTGGATGTGAAGGCGTATGAGATGCCGTTGCCGGCGGATGAGCCGAAAAGCAAGCCGCGCAGGGCGAATCCGGATGCGTATGTCGAAATGGCCACCTGGCAAACCAACGCGCGTGGCATGCTCATCGAGAGGGCGATGGCCGAATTTGGGACCGGCATCATTCATGCTGTCAACGACAAAGATAAGGACGAGTTGCTCAGGTTGTTCGAGGTGTTCGAAAAGGCATGCAAACTGCCGAATGTCGATGTGAATGCAATGGAGCGCCGAGCGCTGGGCGCCCTCAATGCGGTCGACTTGAGTACAAACTTCGAGGCGGGCGATCTTCAGGAGTTAGCCGGAAGGTTACCGGCGGGCGTGGTTGCGGGGCACGAAGTTCTCAAGCAACACGCGGAGGGTGAAAACGGCACAACGAAGTCAACGAATCCGTTCGACTCAAGCCCTCCTGTCGCGCCAGCCAGACCAGCCCCAGCGAATCGGCCGGACCAGTCGAATGTAAATGGGTCGGGTGGCACCGCGCCGCGCCCGCCCGCCCCGGTGAACGGCGGGAGCACGAACGGTAACCGCAATGCGCCGACTTCATCGACACCGTCAAGCGCAGCGAGCAGCAGCAGGCCGACTGTGCGAGCCTCGAGCAATCCGGTCCGTAACACGCCTCCAACGCCATCGGCCGGGCAAACTGCAGTCGCGCCGGAGAAAGATCGGGCTGGCACGACGACGACCACAACCACAACCACAACCACAACAACGACTGCAACGTCGTCGACGAATCCGTTCGCGGAAGAGGCGGCGTTAGGTGAAGCCGGCCAGTCGAGCGCGCCCGGGGCGGGGAGCGCGAGCAGCAGCCCGCCGGTGTCCACGGCTGCGCCTCTGCCGTTCGTACAGACCCGTGAGAGGTCGGCAAAGGCCAGACCTACGCCTGCTAATCTCTTTGCCGCGCATCGGGTGCCATCGACCGGTCGGACCACCGTCGAGACACACGAACCGGCAATTGCGCTCAGCGATTCCGTCCCCCTGACCGGCCAGGACCCGCGCTCGGCGAGAGCCGCGGCCACGACGATGCCCACGACGCCCAACCGGACTGAGTCAGGGGCGATAGAAGACTCGAACCCGTTCAATGAGGTGTCGACGAAAGCGCCGACGAACCCTTTCAATGAGGTGTCGACGAAAGAGCCGACGAACCCTTTCGATGAGGTGTCGACGGAAGAACCGACGAACCCTTTCGATGAGGTGTCGGCGGAAGAACCGACGAACCCTTTCAATGAGGTGTCGACGAAAGAGCCGACGAACCCTTTCGATGAGGTGTCGACGGAAGAACCGACGAACCCTTTCGATGAGGTGTCGGCGGAAGAACCGACGAACCCTTTCTCGCCGCCGTTAGAGAAGCGGGCAGTTGACGTGACCTCTTCAGAAGTCAAGACGCCCCTTGCCGAAGAACTGGTCGCGACGCCGATATCCATCGAAACCAAGGGTCCGCTGACGAGCGACGAGAGTACGGCCCACTCCGTTGATAGCGGAGGTTCGTCCGCGTCAGCCAGCAGCGGCCCCACGGTCATCTCGACGACGGTGACGGCCGAACCTGCACCGGCGTCGTCAACGAGATCGGTGGACGAGCGACGCGAGGGCGTGGCGCCGCCAGCGAATGGTCTGGAAGGTGAAACTGGAGCGGTGGCAGGAAGTTCCGCACAGCCAGCCAGCCGCGCTGTACCTGGTTACAAGCTGGCAGGCCCAATAACAGCAGACAGCGAAGCGAAGCGTAAAGCGACGCTCTCGAAGGCGCGGGACAAGATCCAGACCAACCTCGAAAAGGTGCCCTATTCGAAACGGCATTACCGGTTGGATATCGACAAGACGCTTCTCTACAAGGAGTCGGAGTTCAAGAAGAGAAAGCTCAATCCCGCTGACTTTATTGAGTGGACCATGGAGAGCTCGACGTACGGAAATCCGACGGTGTACATCAACCGGAACGTCGTTGAGTTTCTGAAGGAGCAACAAGAGGAGGGGGCCGTCGTGAGCGTGAGCTCGACTGGCGGATGGCAGGAGGAGTCGACCCGACAGCGCCTGGGGACCTTGGGACTTCAGTTGACGGATTTTGATAACAAAGCGTCCTTTAACCAACAGACAACCCTCAAGATCGGACTGGGCCAGAAAGGTCGCGCGCTCGGTAAGATGGACGAGGAAAAGCGTCACAACATCATGATCGATGACCAGTGGCAGCAACGCACCTCGTTCACTCACAGTATCGACCCCGTGATCTTTGGGATGAAGTGAGCCATGTGGCATACCCCAGACAAACCTCATCGACTTGCGGCGCTACCGGAGGCCCCATCGCGCCCTCCGTGGTGGCGCGATATCCGGCTCACATCCGCCGTGATCGTACCGATGCTCTTGAGCGCCTGTTCCTCGATAGCACCGGTAGCCGAACTACCGGTCATCCCCGTCAATGCGACGGTGTCCGATATCGCGCCTGTGAGGATCGATGGCCTGCAGCAGGTCACCGGCGTGGTCAAAAACGATGGGCCCGATGCCGTCACGACCGTAGTCGTCCGGTTGGGCGGCTACGATTCGCAGGGTTATCGGACCCAGACCATGAACGTCACTGCCGGGCCTCTGCCTGCATTTGGGCAGGAGCGCTTCACCGCTTCATGTCGCGCGCCCTGCGATCAGGCGAAGGTCGAATCAGTCGATGCTCTCTGAAGGAGCTTGGGATGTAGCGAGTCGCTTGCCATATAGCCCCGGTAAGCGGTGCGGTTAGGCCAGGTTCCGCGAATGCGGACCGGCGTGACCGCGCTCACTCAATACATACCTGTCTGAGGCGGCTGCCCTTGTCGGTCCTTGGTCGCACCGCCCCCTAACTCCAGCCTCACCGTCCTGTCATCGCCCAGCCACCGCTGGCCGCTAAATTCCCTCCTGTCAACACGCGAATACCCGATTCGCGCGGTCCACACAAACTCGCTCTTAAAGTGAACGTGTCATGGGGTTTGATTCAAGTCCGGTTCAATCAGCGCGTTTCGGCGGTAACGTTGCCAACGCGACGAACGATCAAACACATGGCACGCAAAGCGCGAGCGAGGCATTGCATTCGGTCGCGACTTGCCTGAAGCGCGAAGACGGCACGTGGCAATGCCCAACAGTGTCAATAGACGGCCAGACAGTCGAAATCGCGGACTTGTCCGACCTTGCACTCCACGACGATGCCGCCGCCGGCGAAGCCATCGTCGAGCAGCTCGGCGACGGGATAGCATCGCTCATCGCTGCTTCATCGGGAGCGCAGCCAAGCGCGGCCACAAAAAGAGCCATTCTCGTACTCGGCAGCGATACATTCATGAACGGCGCCCGTGATGCCGTAGCCATGCAATTGCCTCACTTGGGCGAACCGACGACGAACATAAACATCGACGTGACACGCGAAAGCAACGACATCGACCATCGAATCGTTGTGCGCAACACATCGACGTGGTGCACCGACGACGTAACGGCTCCGCTGACGTTAGAGACTGAAGCGACGTTCCATTTATCGTTGAGTGGCGGATCGGAACCGCGCTTGACCATGGAGCCACCGCTGGCGAAACGCGCAAAGCAGCACGGTGAAGGTCCATTCGATGCGCAGCTGGACGCCATCGCGCAAGCAGTCACGCAGCGGCAGCAAGCGCTGCCCGACGAAATCGAAGTCGCGGTGTGCGCACATCGCGACCCGGCAAATACGGCAACGTCCTCGCGCCACAGCACGTTGCAATCGGCGCAGAGCCGAACCACCGGCAGCAGTGCCTGGCGTAGGTCTGCCGCGCAGGCCGACAATCGGAGGGCTTTGCAGCATCCGTCCGCACGGCCAGTCGAGCGTCCAGTCCCTCAACCTGTCGAAACCGCTGCAGCATCGGCACCGCCCGCACCACTCGTCGCAAAACAACCCGCGAAATCGTCTCCGTGGAGCGATAACAAGCTGCTTGCGTTCATTTACACGCCGTGGACTCCGCAATCCTGGGCTCAGGCCTTTTCAGAGGTATCGGCGTTCATCCGGCCGATAGCGCATGCGGTAGCCAACGCAGTCTGGAAATCCTCGCCGCTGGCCATTGCGAGCTATGTTCTGCGTGCCATCGTATCGACTCGAATGGCATGGAACGAAATAAAAGCCAATCGACAGGCGAGACGCGATGCTGAAGCCAATTCGCCATTGAAAGGCCCGCGCACCGATTCCCCCGTGCAACACGCCAGCCAATTTCTGCGCTGGAAGGATGCAACACACAAGCTGGCCGTCTCTACGCGACAGCTTGGTAAAAAACTGATGTATTTCCTTCGCAACGGACCGACCGCACTCGGATCGACTTTCTTCAAGGCACTGGAATTCGTCAAGGAGGTGGCTAAAGCCGTGCGTCCCGCCGATGTGATCCGCTTCGCAGGCGGCGCGGCAGCCGTCGTCGCCAAATCGTTTTTCTCCTTCTTTAGCGCGGCGTTGTCGATGGCGCAGGGCGCCTACGACTGGTTTCAGGCCTCACGCGTGCTGGCCGCAGCGGAAAAGCTGACCGCGAGATGGCGTGGTTTGACTGGACGTAACGGCCTGAGTCTGAACAAACTCGCGCGCGTGGCCACGCGGGAGAAGAGCCGATCGATCGTACGTGAGAACACCCATAGCGTGCTGTTCCAGGGGGCATCGGAGGTCGACAAGACGAAACTGTCGACGCTGACGAGCGCGTTTGAGAAGACCTTCGGAGACAATCAGCAGCGCGCCACGGTCGATGCCAAAACCGAGCGATTTCGTGGCCGCGTGCGAGTGGCTTACGGTGTCGCCGGCGTGGCGCTCGCCGCTTTGGCGATCGCCACGGGTGGTACGGCGCTGGTGGCCGTGGGAGCGATAAGCGCCGTCGTCTCAGCGGTGTGGACCACGTATTCCGCCTATAAGTACATCCGGAAAACGTGGGAAGGCAAGCTCGGCGAGGAGCGCATCAACCAGCAAAAGCAGGTCGCCGCCGGGATGAAACATCTTTCGGTGGGCGAGATGGAAAACGCATTCGAAAGCGACAAGTCGGTTCGGGAGAACGGCTATGTGGTCGCGCTGATGACGGCGCGATATCTCGTCTGCGAAGACGCGCAAGGCGGTAGCGCAGACGCAAGCGATCGCGTGCGACGCAAGCTCGCAGCGGATCTTTTGCTGGCGGCTGGCATGGATGCCGACTCATTGCATCATTTGAAAGTCCTGCTGCGCAGCGGGAAATTCCCCGAAGGCGTAGCTGTTATCGAAAAGTATCTGGTGGGTGGTTCGGCGCGGGAAGCGGTCATGGCGGGAAATGCGATGAAGGAGGAGCGAACCCGCAAAGCAGGCGCCAACGGTATCGCACGGAACGTAGCGCCGTCAGGCAGCCCCGGAGGCGATCCGGAGATCGCACAATACCGCGAGTACAAGCAATACGAGAAAGAAGTCCACGCATTGTTCAACCGCTATGGTTCAGCGGCAACGCCAGCGAACCTCGAACGGCGTACAGCCCCTGCATTCAGCGAGACCACGATACGACTCATTGAACAGAGAAAGCGCCTGTCACCCGAGATCGTCAATAAGCACGCTTCGGAGATCGCGTATCTGGACCAGCTATTCAATATGGTTTTGAACGCACGCGAAGCGGCATGAACGGGCATCAGTGCGCTTGACGAAGAATCTTCTCATCCTCGATCACCCGAAGAACGGCGGCAACCGGCGCAAAGAACAAATTGGGAATCGGCTCCCCAACCGCGACCTCGCGAAAGATGGCCCGGGTCAGCGCGACGTCCTCGATCATGGGAACGCCGAGTTTATCGGCCATTTCGACGATGCGCGCTGCCGCGCTATCCCTGCCTTTCTCGATGACCTTCGGTATCGGGCAAGTCTGCGCGTCATACTGCAGGCACACCGCGAAGTGCGTGGGATTGCGCAGCACGACGGAGGTCTTGCGGACTTTCTCGTTGAGGCTGCCGGACTGGATCTCGCGATGGATTTTCTTGCGTTCGCCCTTGATCTCGGGATTGCCTTCGCTGTTCTTCGATTCCTCCTTTTTCTCTTCCTTCGACATACGCAGTTTCTTGGAAAACGAGTGCCGTTCATAAGCGAGGTCGGCAAAGGAAATAAGCAGCATGATCGCGAGCGCCGCAACGAACATGCTGCGCATCAGGGAGAGCCCCACCTCAAAGCCGCAATTGAGCGTGCAGGTCGGGATGAACTGAAGATCGGGCGTATGCGCGCGCAGCACGAGATAGGTGGCAATTCCAACCAGCGTCACTTTCGTGATGGTCTTCAAAAACTGCACCAGCGATTTCGGTGAAAAGATCTGCTTGGCGTTGTTGATGATGTTCAGTTTGTCGAACTTGGGCGCCATCGCTGCCGGCGTGATCATGACGCCGGTTTGCGCGACGGACATCAGGACCGTGACCAGGAATATCAATGCGCCGAGCGTGATGAGCGGGTTCAAGAGCAGATCCGCGGCGGTCGCGATGCGGCTGAATGCGCTATCCAGCGGCAGATTCACCGAAGCGATCGTTTCTCGAGTCAGATGGTTGATCAGCGAGAGGATGTCGCGACCCTTGAAGATCATATAGAGCACGATGACGAGACACTGCATCGACGTAATCAGATCGGCGCTTTTCGCGACCTCGCCTTTTTCTCTCGCCTCGCGGATTTTCTGGGGCGACGCTTCTTCGGTTTTTTCACTCATATCGGTGTGTGAAACAGGTGGCCGAGCGTCGCGGGAAACTGAAGAAACGCCTGCAAATACGGCATCACCGCGATACGCATGCCGAAGGTCAGCAACAACAGGGTGGCGCCGGTCTTGATCGGCAGCGCAACGAAGAATACGTTGAGCTGCGGCGCCGCGCGATTGACGAGGCCCATGCCAAGGTCGATCAGCGTCATCGCGATGATGGCGGGAATCGAAAACGTCAGCGCGAGATTGAACAGGGTGTGCCAGAGACCGCCGATCGAAGCGAGGAAGCCGTTCGCGAACGGCAGCGGCGCGCCGAAGCCGACCGTCGTGTACGAGCTGTACAGCGCATCGAGCATGGCGTGCAGTCCGCCGCAACCGAGGAACACGAGAAGCAGCATGTTGGAGAGGGCGGTCCCCAGTTCGGAGGTCTGCTCGCCGAGCGACGGGTTATAGACGGCGCCGATCGATGCGCCGCGCAGCGTGTCGATGAGCGACCCGGCGACGTGAATGGCCCAGAACGGCACGGCGGCCACGAAGCCGATCAGCAAGCCGATGATGGCCTCGTGAGCGCAGACGAGCGGCATGTTGAAGCTGCCGGGCGGCCTGCCCATGACGAACTCGAGCGCGACCGGAAACGCGGGCGCGGCCATCACCATCAGCAGCGCGTTGCGCACGAACGTGCCCGACGAGATGAAGAACGACAGCAGGCCGAGCAAGGCCAGTGGTCGGGGCAAGATGATGATTGCGGCATCGGCGATGGCAGCGGGCGTCATGATGGGCTAGCGCATCGAGCCGATCTGATGGAAGCAGAGGATCGCGTAGTTCATGATCTCGTGTCCCATCCAGCGATAGGTGGCGGCAAGCGTGATCGAGACGGCGATCAGCTTGACGAGGAACGGCAACGTCTGGTCTTGCACTTGCGTGAGCGCCTGAACGAGACTCACGAGCACGCCGACGACCGACGCCACCACAATGACGGGAACGGAGAGCAGCAGCACCAGCCACATCAGGCTGGAGCTTTGCTGGACGATGGCACTGAGGTTCATCTGACATGCTCCGGTTCGCGGCGGATCGCGCGGGTTGTCTCAAGGGTGCGAATACGAAATGACGAGTTGCCCGAGCAGTTGCTCCCATCCGCTGATGAGCACGAAGAGCAGAAGCTTTAGCGGTAGCGAGATGGTGACGGGCGAGACCATCATCATGCCGAGCGCGAGCAGCACGTTGGAGACGATCAGGTCGATGGCGATGAAGGGCAGATAGATCATGAGACTGATCTTGAACGCCGAGACGATCTGGCTCACGGCAAACGCCGGCAGCACCATCGCGAGCGAAGAGGGGTCGACGCGATCCTGATACTGCGGGGGCCAGAGTTTCTTGGCCTGATCGGCAAAGAAGCGGATCTCCGTGGGCGACGTCTGCCGGTTGAGGAACTGCTGATACGGGGCGACGATTTCCCGGTTGATGTTCGCTATGGCATTGGGCTGTTCCAGCGACACCGGATTCTGTTGCAGGTTGTCGGATATCTGGAAGTACACGGGCGCCATGATGAACGCCGTGAGCACGAGCGCGAGGCTGTAGATGGCGATGTTGGGCGGCACCTGCTGCAGCCCGAGCGCGTTGCGCGTCATCGTGAGGACGATCGACAGCTTGAGAAAGCTGGTTCCCATGACCACGAGCACGGGAATCAGCGCCGAGATCAAAAGGATGGTGGCAATGTCGAAAGGGTGCTTGAGCAGATCCATGACGTTTCCAGCATGCACAGAGGCAGACGTGGATTAGTAGGGTTTCGATGCTTCGGACAATACTGGCTGAAAGTTAGCTCACTGTGAGCCGGTTAACTGTCAGGTTTCATCGCAAAAGAAACGACCAAAAAAGAGGACAGGTCGCTAACTTGGGCTTAATTAAGTCCCGGTACGCTTCCCACATCGCGGCAATGCCTGTTTCGGGCACCACGCCGTATGCAGTGCTTTTTAGGGATTTGCCATGCCCGTCGATGTGTCCACACTCGTTCAGCAATGCGCCCCGAACGCCGGGCCGCACGCCATGGCGGCTATCGTCAAGACCGAGTCGGCCGGCAACCCGTGGCGCATTGGCGACAATACGACCGGGCAAAGCTTCACGCTCTTGTCGAAGGACGCCGCTGTGAGAAAGGCCACCGAGCTCGCCGCGCAAGGACACAATCTCGATCTAGGTCTGGGACAGATCAATGTCCATAACCTGCCGAAGCTCGGCCTGACGATCAACCAGGTATTCGATCCCTGCACCAACCTCAATGCTGCGAGCCAGGTGCTCAACTGGGGGCTGTCGCGCGCCGAGAAGGTCAACGGACAAACGTTGGCATCGCTATACGGCGCCATCTCCGCCTACAACACGGGGTCCCTGACTGCGGGATTCAAGAACGGCTATGTCCAGCAAGTCGCGCGTAACGCCGACGCTGCGCCTCCCGTGCCAGTACCCGTGCGCGATGATCAATATGCGAAGCCTCTGGTTCAGGTGAAACTGAGCAGTAGCTCGGCGGGAAATACTCAAGCATCGACCGATGGATGGCTGAAATTCGCCACGCTGCTCGGGCAGGCTGCCGTGAGCAAGCCGGCGCTGTGAGCAGCGCTGCAATATCATCGATTGTTAATGAAACAGTAAGTAATCCAAAACTGAATATCCTTGAATTTTTGCGAATGAATTCCCGTGAACAAGCGTCTACGATGAGTTCATATCGAACATTCCATTGCGCAGGAGCGCACGAGCGGGAGCAAACGATGGGCAAGGAAACAGGCAATTCGGGAAGTCGCCACGCGGATGCACTGGACGGCGAAATGCGCGAGGAACGTTTGCGGCGTCATCAGCAGAATCTGGCTTCGCTGCGGCGTATGCAGGTGCAAGTGGCGGAATGGGAGGCGCGTGCGTCATTCGATCCCGCTGCGGCTAAATCGCTTGCGCAAGTGACCGAGGTGCTCAAGGGGCATCGTCAAGGCTTTGACCGGCTGAGGGTTCAACTCATCGGTCAAGTGGAGCAACGCAGATCGAAGCGAAGCGAACCTGTTGCAGAGGCGGCTAAAAAGCAGCCCGCTTCCCAACCGAAGCGTGTGAAACGATACGTTTGATCGGCCAGCAGCGATTTGGCCGGAATCCAGTGACAACTTAACCTATACCTTTCTCGAAGGAGTAATACCATGACTGCAACAGTCGGTGATCCGGTTCCCTGTAACGTGGATTTCAGCAACGTCGTCAGTCCCGATACGGACGCGACCTACCATGGACACAACGTCGTCGCGGAGATGCGTTCCATTTTCATGGAGAACGCTTCGATGATGCAGACGAATATCGAGGGCGATCTCGATACGATTCACCTCAAGGATCAAGTATCGGAAGCGGCGAAGGAGTTCGCCGACGATCTCCAGGACGCCCTGACCGCAGCGGCCGCCCAAGGCACCAAAGGGCAGGTGACGTTGTCGGCGACGCAGATGGCTCAGCTTCAGTCATTCGCGCAGCAAAACGGCGTCAACGTGGATGGCGAGGATATCGGTACCTTCCTGACGTCGGCAAAGATCACGGCCAACTCGAGTGGGAGTTTCGTCATGACGCAGCAGAACGCAGGCGATCTGGTCGCGGGCATGAATGACTGCTCGCAAAGCGCCAGTGACTCGAGCCAGCAGATCATGACTTCGCTGCAGATGCTCTACAACTATCTTAACGCCGACTACACGTCGACGACCAGTGCGCTGAAGGACGGTACGGATCTGCTCTCGAGCGTCGGCCGCAACATGTAATTGATGCTGGAAGAGGAGTGGCAATGAAAAATGATCCCGGTGCAAATCATGTGAATGAGGATTCCGAAACGCTGTATGCGTATGGATACCAGTGCCTGAATGAAGGACAGTTCAAGAAGGCGGCGAACGTTTTTTTATTGCTCCTCCACAGCGATCCGGATCGCGTGCGCATTTTGATCGGCCTCGGTGTGTCGATGCGAAAGCTCGGTCGATATGAAGGCGCCCGCGTGGCCTTTGAGGAGGCGGTAAAGATCGAGCCTGAGGATCCGCGAGGCTCGTGTCAGTTGGGCATCACGCTGATTCTTCTCGGTGAGGGCGGAGCGGGGCGGCGCCTGTTGGGGATCGCCCTCTCCCTGTGCGATAGGGATGTGGCCCGCTGGTCGGCGCTGCGCAAGACGATCGCTGGCGTATTGGATCAGAGCGGGGCTCTTAACGGAGTGGCATATGGGAAATAGTGTACAGCGGGGCGCGAGCGTGTCCAGTTTGGCGGGCGGCGATCTCGCGCTCGCGCAGGGTGTCAAGCAAGATGCGGCGGTTCAATCCGTGGTGTTGCCGACCGTGGCGGCGCTGCCTGCCGATGTCGCGCGCAAACTCGAGCAGGGGGCGTCGGGTACCGGCGACATCAACTCACTGGAGGCGCCCCAGACGAGCGGGCCGGTGAGCGAGCAACAGGCGGCCGCCGCGGCGGAGCGCCTGCTGTTCAATGGCGCGACGTCGCTCGCGGCCGCGTTGGGCGTCAAGGAACCGGTGGCGCCTGGCGAGGGTGCCCCACAGCAGCCACAGTCCCCATTCCAGAACGCCGTGGGTGTGTCGGTGGAAGCGTTGGCCATGTACGGCATGCTGCTCTATATGAAGCAGATGTCGACCAACGCCAAGCTCGACTTCAAGGCTGCGCAGGGTGACGGTGCCGCGCAGGCGACTCAGTTCAAGCAAAAGGAAGACGCGTGGCTCAAGGAAACTAAAGAGCAGTACAAAGCCGCTCATCCGAGCAAGTTCGGTGAGATCCTCAAGGATGTGCTCTCCGCGGTGTCTGGCTTGGCGGATCTCGTCGAGGGAGTGGGCGAACTGGTCGCGTGTGATCCACAAGGCGTCGCGACCATAACCGCAGGCGCGATGCAAGAGGTCGCCTTCGGGCTGGAGGTCAAAGCACAGACCATTCAGGCCAGCAATCCGAAGGAAGCGGCGAAGCTGAACAAGATCGCCGACGACATCACCTACGCGGCGATCGGCTTGGCGATTGTCGGTGGCGGCGTCAGCGCGCTGTTGGGCTCGGGGTGCAAGGCCGGTGCAGTCGGCGAGGTGGTCAGCAAAGTAGTGAGCATCGTGAGGGCTGCGATGAAGGCCGGATCGGCGGTGACGGACGGAACGACTGCGATTATCCTGGGAAAGGAAACGAACGCTGCAGCAAATGCCGACGTCGCGCAGAGAAACGCGGACTTCGAGCTGCAGTTCATCCAGTACATCGAGAACATGGCGCTCAAGAACATGCAGAGCGATACGGACAATCAGTCCAAGGCGCGCCAGCATATCGTGAGCATCAACAGCAGTTGCATGAACGCCATGCAAGCCTCGGCGCGCGCAATCTGATGCGGCCGTTGTGATAACCGATTGGAGAGTAACCATGACTAGTGCAGTTGGCGGTAGCAACAACACCAAAAATACCCAGGACGTCAACAACGACGGCTGGGTTACGCCGGACGTCGATACCTCGAATGTGCATGTCGACGGCATGTCGCCGACAGCGATGCTGGCCGCGATCTTCGATCTTGGCGAGCAGTCGGCGAATCTGGGCCGTGTCAGCTCGATGATGAGCACGCACAATTCGTTGGAGATGGTGAAAGTCGGCATCGAGGACGCTATCAACGCTGCCAAGAAAACCTTCAAGAGCGACATGATCGCCGCCGGTGGTCAACTTGCGGGCGGCGTGGCGTCGATGACGTGCGGTAGCGTTTTGGCAGGTAGCGGGCAAATGGGACTCGATTCGGCCTTCAGCACTTCGGGCAGTCTGACCGGCATCTACAGTGCGGCGGCGTCGATGGCCGCGGCGCCGGACAAAGAGGAAGCGGGTATGGACCAGGCAGCCGGGCAAGCAGCCAACACCTACGAAGGTCTCGACCAAAAGTGGGCGGACAGCAGCACGAGCGTCTCCAGCAGCATCATGGAGAAGATCGAATCGGTCAACGAGGCACTGGCCGGCATCAACGGTCAGGGCATCCAGTCGACGGCCTCGTCGTTCTGATCTGACACGCTGATCCTCTCGAACACAAACCGTCGCGCCGGGGCACTGGCGCGACGGTTTGCTTTTTGTGCGCACGGACTGCAACGGTCCCTTGTTTCGCGCTGCTTCCCGCGTTTTTTCTCCTAACCTGCAACTCACTTTGGGTTTCCATACTGATTGCGTGGTGCCATTGCACCGATACCGCAAGCCCGAATGGAGGATCCGATGCGGCATTGCCTCAATCCGCTTTTTCATCTGGACGACGTTCTCGTTCAGGCCGTGGATGCACACGGCGGCGACATCGAGGTCGATCTCGTGCCCGGTCGCGCACTGGAGTGCGAAGGTCAACTGTGTGTCGGACTGCAGTTGCCGGAGATCGGCGAAGCACTGCCCAAACCGAAGGTGGCGGTCCGCCTGATCGCCGCCAGCGCCAACCGCGGTGATTACGCGCTGTCGAAGGACGCGGGCCGCTGGTGGGTATGGAAGCTCTATGCATCGGTGGGCGAGGGAGAGCTGGCCGAGACGCTTCGTCACCATGCGCAGTTCACGCGGGCATTGTCGGCCATCCTGCGCCGCCCGCCGGCGAGGCGTGCGCCGCGCCGCTACGGATGAGCCAACGAGTCAACGCAAACGGACATTGATCATCATGCAAAGACTGCTGCTGCACTCCATCATCGTCGCCATGCTCATGACGCAAGCGGGCACGGCGTTCTGCAAGGACACGCCGCTGAGCGCGCCGTTTGTCCTCTCTTCGCGCGGCATTCCGGTCTCAGACGCGCTCACCCAGGTGTCGGCCAACTTCAATGTGCCGATCATCGTGAGCCCGAAGATCGAAGACCAGTTCATCGGCGAAGTGAGCGGCACGAGCGTCACGCAGATTCTGAATCAGCTGGCGCGCACGTACGACCTGATCTGGTATCAGGATGGCCATCTCATCTACGTCTACAAGTCGTCGGAGACGCAGACCACGATCCTTACCCCATCGGGTCAGAAGCCGAGCGAGATCGCCAACTATCTGGACTCGATGGGTGTTGTCACCGGCACATCTTGTGCCGTGATGCCGCTCGACAAGATGGACTCGCTGCAGGTCTCGGGCGTGCCCGCGTGTCTCGCGCGCGTTCAGCAGGTCGTCGATGCCTATGACAAGCAACTCGCGACCGATGCCAACAGCACCCAGACCATCGAAGTGTTCCCGCTCACCTACGCATCGGCGGCCGACGTGACGTACACGTATCGCGGCCAGAACGTGGTGGTGCCGGGCATCGTGTCGGAGCTGCGCGACATGGAGCAGAACAACACGCTGCCGACGGCGGTGGCGAACAGCAGCATGGCCACGCAGAATGGCGCGGTGCCGGCGGGTACGCGCACGCTCGACCTCGAACCGCAACATCCGGGCATGCCGGCCAATCCGATGGCCAACGCACATCCGGCCGGCTGGCAGCCGCAGTTCACCGCCGATATCCGCCGCAATGCGGTGCTGGTGCGCGACTATCCCGCCAACATGTCGTTGTACCGCAAGCTGTTCGCGCAACTCGACAAGCGTCCGAAACAGGTCGAGATCCAGGTCGTCATCATGGATGTCGACGAGTCCAATCTGGAAGGCCTCGGCGTCGAGCTGGGCGTGAACGCGAACGTGGGGATCGGCCACATCAGCCTGAACAGTGCCTTGCAGTCGAGCGGCAATTTCTCGGGCGTCATGGGCAATTCGGATGAGTTCCTCGCGAAGATCACCGCGCTCCAGCAGATCTCGAAGGCCAAGATCCTGTCGCGCCCATCGGTCGTCACGTTGAACAACATGCAGGCCGTGCTGGACCGCAACGTCACGTTCTACACCAAGCTGCAAGGCCGCGAAGTGGCGCAGCTCGCCTCGGTGGCAGCGGGCTCGCTGCTGCGTGTGACGCCGCGCCTGTTCGACGAGAACAATCAGCAGAAGGTGATGCTCACGCTCGATATCAGCGACGGCCAGCAAGGCGCCCAGGACGATGCCGTGGAGGGCTTGCCCCAGGTGCTCAATTCGTCGCTGACCACCCAGGCGATTCTCAAGTCGGGCCAAAGCCTGCTGCTGGGCGGCTTCGTGCGCGATAGCGAATCGTCGGGCACGCACAAGATCCCGTGGCTCAGCGACATTCCAGTGCTCGGCAATCTGTTCAAGAGCCGTTCCACGGAGCGCGACCATGTGGTGCGCCTCTTCCTGATCAAGGCGCAACCGATTTCGATGCAGCAAACGGCCGATGCACCCAGTGCGCCGAATGACCCCCTCTCGCAGTGAGTGTGATGCCATGACTGAACCCACGCTCTATCCGCAGTCCTCCGAGACGAGATCCGGCGCGGCGGGCTACAAACTTCGCGTGTTGAGTGGCGCGCTGCAGGGCAGAGAGTTTGAGCTCATGCCAGGCAGCTGGATTATCGGCGGCCCGGACGCGGACCTCGCCGTCGTGCTCGAGGGCAACGCGAGCGCCACGCTCGACATCGATGCGTCCGGAGTTCGTCTGCGCGGCGAACTCAAATGCTGGCTGCGCGGCAAGGCGTATGCACCGGACGGCTTGTTGCCGCTGGAAGTGCCGCTCGATCTCGCAGGTTTCCATATCGTGCTGGGTCCGCTCGACGCGAACCTCGATGCGGTCGAGGCTGTCGATCGCCGCGTGCCGATTCAACGGCTGGGCAGCGGCAGTCTGGTGGCGGCGCTCGTGATATCGGGCGTGGCGCTCGGCGCGGTCTTCATGTTCATCCCGCGTTCGCAGCAGATCGACATGGCGCAGCAACGCGCCAACTGGATCACGCACATCGAACACGAATTGGCCGACGACCGGATCCGTGTGAAATCGACCGAGGACGGCGTCCTCGAATTGTCGGGCGCCTGCACCGACGCGGTGGGCCTCGACAAGATTCGCGCGGAGCTGCGCGCGCATCAGGTGACGTTCACCGACAACGTGGTCTGTTCGAGCGATGTGGTGAGGGAGATCACGGATACGTTGGGGCTTTACGGCTACTACAACGCGACGGTTCGCCCGACGTCCACGCCTGGATCGTACGAGATTGTCGGCCCCATCAAGAACGACGCCGCATGGGGCACCGTCGAGGAACAATTGCGCCAGCTTCCCGGTGTGTCCAGCTGGACCGTGCATGACGCCTTGGGACCGTTCAGCTCGCAGGTCGTGAGCGCGATCCGGCAGGCCGGATTGGGTCCGTACGTCACGGTGTTCCCGTCCGGCCAGGGCATCTCGATCAGCGGGCAGTTATCCGAAGACCGTCAAGCGATGCTCGACCAGTTGATCCGCAATCTGCGCAGCCGCGCGGACAGTTCGGTCTCGATCCAGTACGACAACATCTCGACCGATAACGTCGCCAACAAGGTGCTCGACGCGCCGATCGTCACCTACATCGGCAACGCCACCTCGCCGTCGGTGCAACTGGCCAACGGGACGGTGCTCAGAAACGGCAGCATCACCAGCAAGGGCTATACGGTGTCGCAACTCGACACCAATGGCATCGACCTCATACGCGATGGTCGCGTGACGCATCTGCCGTCCGCGATCATCGAGACCTCGGGCGGAGAAAACTATGGGCGCGCAAATGGACTCAAGCAAGGCACCGGACGCTCGGGCGTACTTGACCTGCCTTGAAGCGCATCTCGATGACGACGAGCGCGCAGTGCGCTGCGCGCAGGTTCGCGATGCGATCGAGCGCTGGCAACTGCAATTGAAGACCGCGCTGCGCGAGCCGCAGCCAATGAAGGCGTATCGCTCGCTGGAGACGATGATTCTGGCGTGCGATGCAGCGAAGAACATTCTCACCATCGTTGCCCACCGGCAGCAGACCACGCAGGCTAGCGTGGACACCACTGCGTCATGCAGCACAGCCGTGTGGCGGCCGGGCAAACACTCGAGGAGCTTTTGATGAACGAGGCCTTGCTTCTGGAGCAATGTCGCATTGCATTCCAACACTATCGCAGCCGTGAATTCAGCGAGGCGCTGGACTCGTTGCGACCGTCGCTGTCGCCCGATTCGGGTTTGCCTGCGCTGGTGCGTGCGGTCGCGTACAACCTGGCCGCGTCCTGCTTCGTGCAACTCGGGCGGCGTGCCGAGGCCGAGCATCATTGGCGCTCGGCGATCGAGATCCAGCCCGACTATGCGGACGCGTGGCTCAATTTCTCGGTGTTTCTGCGCAAATCGAAGCGTTACGCCGAAGCACAGCGCGTATGCGAGCAGGCAATCGCGCTCAATCCTGGATCTTCCGGTGTCCATAACAGCCTCGGCAATATCATGCTCGATCGTAGTCGCCACGAGGAGGCCGAGGCGGCGTATCGTCAGGCCGCCGAACTCGCGCCGACCAACGTCGAGGTGCACTACAACCTGGGCAATGCGCTGTACCAGCTCAAGCGCTATGCCGAAGCGGCGCAGGCCTACCGCCGCGCGCTGGCGATCGATGATGCTCACGCTGGTGCCATTCTCATCCTCGGTGTCACGCTGCATGCGCTCGAGTGCAACGTCGAAGCCGAGGCATTGCTGCGACGCGCGGTCAATCTCAGCCCCGAGAATGCCGATGCACATCACGGCCTCGCGAATCTGCTGCGCACGCTAGGACGGCTGGAGGAAGCGGAACAGTGCTACCGCAAGGCCATGGAGTTGCGTCCCGACTGTAGCAAGGCTCGCATGAACCTGGCGTTCTTTCTGCTTTGCGAGGGACGCTATGCGGAGGGCTGGTCGCTCTACGAAACGCGCTACGACGTGCCTGATTTCATCTATCGCGCGACCAAGGCGACCATGCGCTGTCCGCCTTGGCATGGCGAGTCTCTGGAAGGCAAGTCGCTGCTGATCTTTCAGGAAGACGGTCTTGGCGACACGCTGCAGTTCGGCCGTTATCTGTCCGCTTTGAAGGCGCTAGGCGCGGCGCACATCGCGGTGGCGTGTGATGCGGCGCTCCATCGACTGTTCGCGTCGCACGACGCGGTGGACGCGGTATTCAACTCCGAAGCCGGGGTCGAGCGCGCGGGAGGCTTCGACTGGTGGACTAGCGTGATGAGCGTGCCCCACTACCTGCGCACGACCCTCGACACGATACCTCGTGCAGCCTACCTGCGTGCCGATCCGGCCCGTGTGGAAGCATGGCGGCAGCGCCTCGACGCGCTGCCGGCCGGCCCGCGCATCGGTCTGGTGTGGAAGGGCAATCCGAACCACGATAACGATGCGCATCGCTCCATGCCGTCACTCGCATCGCTGGCGCCACTGTGGTCGCTGCCGGGCGTGAACTTCGTCAGTCTGCAAAAAGGGCAGGGCGAGGATGAGGCGCGCAATCCGCCGTGCGGCCAGCCGATTTTGCATCTCGGCTCCGAGGTGACGGACATGGCGGAGACGGCGGCGATCGTCGAGCAACTGGATCTCGTCATTTGCGTCGATACGTCCACCGCGCATCTCGCCGGCTCGCTCGGCAAGCCCTGCTGGGTGATGCTGTCGGCGCGCGGAGTGGACTGGCGCTGGATGCGCGAGCGCTCGGACTCGCCGTGGTATCCGCACACGATGCGCGTGTTTCGGCAGGCGTCGTCGGGTGATTGGGACGCAGTGGTGAGGCAGGTGTGCCGGGCTTATACGGAGACGTTCGCGCAGCGCGTGGAGATGGCGGAGGCCGTGACGGCTTGAAGTTGCTTAGCGGGTTGTAAAGCGGGGAAAGCAAACGGGACATGCAGTGCATGTCCCGTTTGTGTTGTGCGTCCAGCATGGGCGCAATCTTGTGGAGCCTGGACTTCGTCGCAGACCAATTGGCCGATGGCACCCGCCTGCGCGCCCTCACAGTCGTAGACGTCTTTAGCCGTGAAGGGCTCGCGATTGAAGTCGGCAAACGCCTGCGCGCAGAGGAAGTCGTCTCGGTACTGAACCGGTTGGTAGCGCAGCGCCGGGCGCCACGCTTCCTGTTTGCCGATAACGGCAGCGAATTCTCCGGCCGTCTGCTGGACAGGTGGGCGTACCACAGGTGCAGATCCACTTCAGCCGGCCAGGCAAGCCAACGGATAACAGCTTCATCGAGACGTTCAATGGATCGTTCAGGGACGAATGTCTGAACCTGCACTGGTTCGAATCGCTGGCGGAAGCGAAACGCGAGATCGAGGTCTGGCGGCGGGACTACAATGAGACTCGGCCTCACCAGGAACTCAATGATTTAACGCCGGGTGAATTCGCCCGGCAGCACGGCCTTCGACCTACGGCCGAAGGCTTTATAAAAGACCAAACACTAAAGCTGCACCCTGTCCAGAAAACCGGATGGGCTCACCGTCCCCTATGCCGATTTGCGTCTAAGGCTGGAAGAGGGGATCCACGTCTACATCAGCGGATTGCTCGACTTTCACTGTTGGCTTCGGTTTGTCGATTTCCCCGTTGGCAGCTTTGTCAAGGTCCTTGAGTTGATCGCGTATAACGCCGAGATCATCGTGAAGCGCGTTGAAGCGAATGCCGAAATCGGAGTCGGGCGCCGACCGGGCCCTCGCGACTCCCTGACCCAGCGTGGGGCGCACATCGCTCGCATAGGCTGCTTCGAGTTCGTTGCGCGCGTTCTGGTAAGCCTTGCTGCCTTCCGGCGTATCGAGTTTCGCTTGCTTGCCCATCGAACGACACACCAGATCGGTCGCCTTCTTGACCCATGCGCCCAGCGTTTCCAGTTGATGCCGTGACTCAGAGAACGGCTCCGGTCCCAACTCGGCGGTGGTCACTGAGGGTGTCTTTTGTTCGACAGTCTCGGATGCAACGGCTTTCGTGGCGGGCGTTGCATCTTTCAACTCCGCCGCATCGCGAAGCTCTTCAAGCCGCGAGATACGGGTATCCAGATCCTTACGCATGCTGGTCAGCAAACCGACTTGCGAGCCAAGAAATTGCTTCGACGACTTCGCGCCGCCGAGAGCCTTGAGATCTTTATCGATCACGTCACGATCCGCGCACAGCGACTTGATCTCGCCGTTGAGATCGGCGACCGACCTTTTGCTGGCTGCCTCCGTCTCGTGTTTCCACGCGCTGGCGTGTCCATTGAGGAGCGCCGAACGGATGCCGGGGATATGCGCGGCTTCGTTCATCGGCTGGTAGCCGTTCGGGTCGGTCGCGATGCTGAGCTTGCCGTCGTCGCCCTTGTTGATGATCGTGAACTTGTCGCCCTGCTTGATCGCGAGAGTGGTCCAACCCGGAATGCCCTTGGCGCTCGCCTCGAGTTCAGCCATATTGAGCGTCGGACTGAGTTGGATCGGGGTCCATCCGGCCGCCCCGGATTCAAGAGACTCGATGCTCTTGCTATACCAGTTGTCGTTGGAAGGAAAGTTCTTGCCCGCGTGACTTGCCGGTTTGTAACTTTCCAGTTGGGTCGGCGAGACCGTCATGTTGCCCATGATGCGATGTCCGGTATGAAGGTAAGGTTGAAGAGAGGCGATACGAGACGTGACTAGGCGCGAGCGAAGCGCCGCTCAATCGGTCGCATACGCCCGCACGGAAATACTGTCTTGCCCGTGCACCGACTGTTCATTGTGTTGCGCGATCATGGCGAGCAAGCTTTTATAGCCGCTGCCATATTCCTGCCTGTCCGGGCCGTCCGCAAAAGGCCAATGACGGCTTCTGGTGTCAACAACTAGCGGAATGGTCCGGTTATAGAAATTCGCGCAGTCCTGGAGGCTTTCCGTCTTGCCGGAATCCCCGCAAAATGCCGCGTAATCGGCATGAACCTGTTGGGTGTTGATATCGTGGCTAGCGCGTCCGGTGCCGAGCATGGCATAGCCGACATAGATCAGGGTCGGAACGATGCAGAGCTGGATGATGCTGCCGAGCAGATTTCTCTTCATGTGGCCAGTGTCGAATCGAGCGGACTAGAGGGGAGGTGCGGTGACCGCTGAATCGCGCTCATTTGCCGATCAGGCTGGCGAGGGATTGATCGCTCAGAAAAAAGGGCAGGCCGCACAGGAGGAAAAATCCTCCGGCGCCGAGAGCGGCGACGATCGACTGGGCGATCTCAATGCGTGCGACGTCGCGAGGGGTAATGTTTGCACGCACTCTTGTTCCCGTTCGATGCACTGCAGTTCAACGCACGATGAGGATGCCACCGCAGAATTAGATCTTGATTAGGTCGCGGCAATTCACGTACAGCGTGGTTTTATCCAGACGAAACCCTGTTTGCTTACTTTCGTCTAACCGAGGCCAGGTAAAGTTGCGTGCCCGTCGTCTGCCCGGGTAAGGCAGGGTCGCAACGTAATGGCATTTCAATGACTAACAAATCAAGAACTAATCTTCTCAAGTTTGCTCCTGCGTTGATCATCGCGCCGTTCGTGGCGGGCTGCGGTGGATCGAACAGCGCACCGGGCACCGTCAATCCGGTGTCGGCAGTTCCTTCGATGATGAAAAGCGCCGCACCGGCCACGGTCAGCTATACGAAATTGCCGGATGGCACGTTCGCGCTCAAGCTCGTGAACGCAAGCAACGGCACGGTGCCCGACAGTCAGATCTTCGTTGAGATCGTCAGTTTGCCTAACGGCAAGGTGACAGTGGTGGACGCCGGCCCGGAGATGGTGCCAGACGGCCCGGAAGGCGAAGGCACGCTCGGCTCGGTCAGTGTGGCGAACGCGAACGAAAGTCTCGCGGCCCACGCGTTCTCGCTCGCGCAGTTGCGGAACAAGACGATCTATCTGCCGGGCGACGCGCAATTCCTCGGCTCGCGCATTTATATCTCGATCGGTCAACCTTTGCAGATGGCCGTCAATCAGACCGCGGATGGCTACGTCCAGCCGAACATCGAAAACCCGTCGGACCCGAACTATTCGACGCGCTTCGACTGGTTTGAAATGGCCTATGCGCCACAGAACAGTCCGCAGGTCGCGTTCGGCGGCAACATCACGCAAGTCGACGGCTTCAGCATTCCGATGTCGTTCACGGTGCAGGGCGTGAAAAATACGATCCTCCAGCGGGGCATTACGCTCGGCGAGGGCTCGTCGTCGGGCGTCGCGACACGCGATGCGCTGATCAACAAGTTCCTCAACGACCCCAGCATCGAAGCGCCGTTCAAGACGCTGGCGCAATACGATACGCAGGGCAACGTGATCCGTTTGATCTCGCCGTATCACAGCACGACGTTCCGTGCGGGTGGTGCGGGTCAGTCGTACTTCGATCAGTACGTCGACAGCGTGTGGCAATACTATGCGTCGAATCCGCTGAACTTCAACGACCAGCCGGACGGATCGGGCAACAACTATCAGGGCCGCGTGGTCAACGTCAACGGTCAGCAGGTCTTCCAGGTGAGCCGCAATGGCGGGCCGGTGTTCAACATGGCCGAGCCCGGCACGCATGACGTCCTGACCAACAGCGGCGTGCTCCAGCCAGGCGGCACCGATGCCAACGCCTTCGGCGCGCTGCTGGCGGGGGCCATCAACCGTCACGTCGCGGCGCAATCGCAGAACTGGCTCAACCCCGCGACGTTCTATCAGGCCACGCCGTCGAACGAGTGGGCGATGTTCTGGCATCAGGTGAGCATCGACGGTCTCGCGTATGGCATGGGCTTCGACGATACGGCGAATCAAAGTTCGGTCGCGATCCTGCCTGCCGATGAAAACCTCAAGCAGCTGACGATTTTGATCGGTTGGTAAGCGGTTGTAAAACGAAGCGCGCCGCGTCCATCGGGGGCGGCGCGCTTTTTCGTTGTGCGCCCAGCACGGGCGCAATCTTGTGGGTGCAAGTCCCATCGTGAGTTGACCACAGCGAACGAAGCAAAGCGCAACTGCGTGAGGGCGACCGAGCGTGGGGAGGAAGCGTGGAGCGAAACCGCGAGCCGATGAACAAGAACCGGATATGAGGCGGTGCCGATCAGGGCGAGCGCGCAATGAAGCGCGAAGCTCTCGTGGTCAAGGATCAGGCATCGTAAATGCGGCGGTTGTGCGGTGAAGGATTGCGCTCTTACCTGGGGAGATCTCGCCTCGTGCCTGAAAGGGCAACGGCGTCGAGCCGGAGCGAGAAGTCAGCAGAGGCCGTAGTAGTCACAGGACAGGTCGATGAGGCTGAAGCTGGTGACGAAGGGCCAAACGGGAAGGAGTGTCCAACGTCATGTCGATGCGACAGGCAATGCGTCAGATGCCCGTGCAAACGGGGCGAGCGGGAGTAGCGCGCGGTGAAGCTGCACGCGTACCCGTGAGCGACGAAGTCTGCGGCCCGCGCCATGAATCCGGGGACACGGGGTCAGCGTTGCTGGAAGCAGCGCTGACGAGAGAGAACCTGAAGCAGGCGTTCAAACGGGTACGGGCGAACAAGGGAGCCGCTGGCGTGGACGGTCTGGACATTGACCAGACGTCGCGTCATCTGGTGAGGGCGTGGCCTGCGATCCGTGAACAATTGCTCAAGGGGACGTACCGGCCCAGTCCGGTACGTCGGGTGACGATTCCGAAGCCGGACGGAGGCGAGCGCGAGCTTGGCATCCCGACGGTGACTGACCGGTTGATCCAGCAGGCGCTGCTGCAGGTGCTGCAACCGGTTCTGGATCCGACCTTCAGCGAGCACAGCTACGGCTTCCGGCCGGGACGGCGTGCGCACGACGCGGTACTTGCCGCGCAATCGTACGTGCAGTCGGGACGGCGAATCGTGGTGGACGTTGATCTGGAGAAGTTCTTTGACCGGGTCAACCACGACATCCTGATCGAGCGCTTACAGAAACGCATTGGCGACGCCGGAGCGATCCGGCTGATCCGTGCGTATCTGAACAGCGGCATCATGGATGGCGGGGTGGTGCAGCAGCGAGATCAGGGCACACCACAGGGTGGGCCGCTATCCCCGTTGCTGGCCAACGTGCTGCTCGACGAGGTGGACAAGGAACTGGAGCGACGGGGTCATTGCTTCGCACGCTACGCCGACGATGCGAATGTGTATGTTCGTAGCCGCCGGGCGGGCGAGCGGGTGATGGCACTGTTGCGACGCCTGTACGGGCGACTGCGTCTGAAGGTCAACGAGACCAAAAGCGCAGTGGCCAGTGTGTTCGGTCGGAAGTTTCTGGGCTACAGCCTGTGGGTGGCTGCGGGTGGGGTGGTCAAACGCAAGGTGGCGGCCAAACCGCTGCTGGCGTTCAAACACCGCATCCGTCAGGTGACTCGCCGATCCGGCGGGCGCAGCATGAAGGAAGTGGTGGAACAGTTACGGCCTTACGTGCAGGGCTGGAAGGCGTACTTCCGGCTGGCGCAAACGCCGCGCGTCTGGTTAGCACTGGACGAGTGGCTGCGTCACCGGTTGCGTGCCATTCAGCTTAAGCACTGGCGCCGTGGCGCCACCATCTACCGGGAACTGCGTGCGCTGGGGGCATCGGCTGCGGTGGCGCGACAAGTGGCGGCGAACAGTCGTTGCTGGTGGCGCAACAGCAACGGTGCGCTCAAGCGTGTGCTGACCATCGCCTACTTCGACCAGTTGGGCGTACCCCGACTCTCATAACCTCAACTTCCCGAACCGCCCGGTGCGGACCCGCATGCCGGGTGGTGTGGCAGGGGTACGGCCTCATGGCCGTCCCCTATGCCGATACCCGTTTCAAGCATTACGCGTAATCGCTACAAGTGAAAGCGCGCGAGGCGTCTTTCAAAACGCACGTCGTCGCGCTGGCCTGGAATTTGCGGAAGCCGCCATGCACCCTCTGAATCAGGAGGCAACATGGCAAGCGCAGCGATTTTGCAGACGCCGTCAGCCAAGCGCGCTGTGGCGTTCAGACGCGATGCTGTACCGCGCGCGCTCATCGTCGAGCCGCGCGTGGCCGAGGTGCGTCCGCGCCTTCGCCGCAGTTCCGATCTCGACGTGGGCTATACGCGCGCCGCGCGGGGCGACAAGATCGAGTATCGCGATCACGAGCGCAAGCTGATCGTCGACGAAGGCATCATTGCGCGCATCAAATCGCTGGCGATTCCGCCTGCCTACACCGACGTCTGGATCTGCGCCGATCCGCGCGGCCATCTGCAGGCGACCGGACGCGACGCGCGCGGCCGCAAGCAGTATCGTTACCATCCGCAATGGCGCGTTCAGCGCGACGACGACAAGTTCGAGCGGCTCGAAGCCTTCTCGCGCGTGCTGCCGCGCCTGCGCAATGCGGTGGCGCGCGATATCCAGTCGAGCGGCTTGCCCGCTCACAAGGTGACGGCCGCCGTCGTACGGCTGCTCGATCAAACCTTCGTGCGGATCGGCGGCGAATGCTACGCGCGCGAGAACAACACCTTCGGCCTGACGACGCTGTGCAAGCGCCACGTATCGGGCGAGGGGTCCACCTTCACGCTGCGCTTCAAGGGTAAGCACAGCATCGTGCACGAGGTGACAGTCGATGATCGGCATGCGTCGAAGGTGATTTGTGCGTGCCTGCGTCTGCCGGGGCGTGCGCTGTTCGGTTGCATGGAGGACGGTATCGCGCATCGCGTGCGAGCCGACGACGTCAATCGTTATTTGAGCGAGACCAGCGGCGGCGCGATGACGGCGAAGGACTTTCGCACCTGGGGCGCGAGCGTTGCGGCGCTTGCGTGTCTGCGCGTCGCCGATCCACCGGCGAGCCAACGCGCGGCGCAGCGCACCGTCAATGAGGCGTTGCGCGAAGTCGCCGCGCTGCTCGGCAATACGCCCGCCGTCTGCCGCAAGAGCTATGTGCATCCCGCCGTGATCGAGGCGTTCGCCGACGGCACGCTGGCGAAACTGCGTGTCGGGCGTTGTCGGCGCGGGTTGTCGGCGGACGAGCATTTACTCGACGTGTTGCTGGCGGGGCGCTCGCGTGCCGGATGAGACCCGTGGCACGCGTGTTGCACTGCGTTGAGCATGCCGATCAGCGGCACCACGACCAGGAGCTGACAAATGAGCAAAGAGAGAGAAGAGCAGATTCGCGACCGCGCCTATCAGCTATGGGAAGCCGATGGCGCCCCCGAGGACCGCGCTGAAGACTACTGGATTCAGGCCGAGGGGCAGATCGACGCGGAGAACGGCAACGGCAGCGAACCTGTCCGTATTTTTGTGTGTGAGGCGGTTAGCGGAATTAACCGTGTGCCTGAGTAAAGCGCTCACCAAACAGAATAGCGAACTGGTTCATGGCGGACGACCAGTCGAATGTCGTTCGCACAGATTTGGCAAGCACGTTACGCAGCGCCAGCCAGAGCAGCTTGATGGCGGCCTCGTCGTTGGGGAAGTGGCCGCGGGTCTTGATGATCTTGCGTAGCTGCATGTTCAAACTCTCAATGGCGTTCGTGGTGTAGACGACCCGGCGTATGTCCGGCGGGAACACAAAGAACGGCGTGACGTTCTCCCACGCTCGCCGCCACGACTGCACGATGGTCGGATACTTCGTTCCCCATGGCCCTTCGGCGAAGTCGTCCAGGGCCTGCTGCGCGGCCTGTTCGCTCGCGGCTGCATAGATCGGCCGCAGCGCTGCGGCGACGCTCTTGCGGTCCTTGTAACTGGCGTATTCCAGACTGTTGCGGATCAGGTGCACGATGCAGGTCTGCACGGCCGTGCGTGGGTACGCCGTGCCGATCGCCTCGGCCAGGCCCTTCAGGCCGTCGACCACCGCAATCAGGATGTCCTGACAGCCCCGGGTCTTGAGTTCATTGAACACCTTGAGCCAGAACTTCGCGCCTTCGGTCTGTTCGATCCACAGGCCGAGTACATCACGCTGACCGTCGGCCTGGATGCCCAGCGCCAGATACACCGCCTTGTTGCTTACCACGCCGTCGCCACGGATTTTCACGCGCAGGGCATCGAAGAACACCACCGGATACATCGGTTCGAGTGGACGGCTCTGCCAGGCGAGCGTTTCGGCCATCACCTCGTCGGTGACCGAGCTGATGAAATCGGGCGACACCTCGGTGCCGTAGCTCTCGGCCAGAAAGGCCTGAATCTCGCGCACGCTCATGCCCCGGGCGTACATCGCGATAATGCGCTCGTCGAAGCCCGTGAAACGCCGTTCGTGTTTGGGAATCAGGATCGGCTCGAAGCTGCCGTCGCGATCGCGCGGCAGATCGACTCTGACCGGGCCGCGCTCGGTGATGACCGTCTTGCCGCTGGCGCCGTTGCGTTCATTGGTCTGGCCCGATGGCTTGGACTGGCCCGCATGGTAGCCCAGATGCATGTTCATCTCGGCACCCATCGCCCGCTCGATCAGCGCCTTGTTGAACGCCAGCATCAGGTCCTGAACCTCGCCGGGCGTCATCGGGCCCTTCACCAGTTCATCGAGCAGCCCTTCAGGCAGTTCAGGCAGCGGCCCGCGGGCCGCTGCCTGAGAAGCGACGGTGCGTTTCTTCTTCATGATTGGCATATCCATGATTTTCATCCTTCATGATATGCCTCGCCCACAAAATCACGGATAGGTCCACGGCAGCCGGTCGCCCACGCAGCAGGCCGGACTCGACGAGCGCGACGCGCCCCAGCACAGCGCTTCCGAAAATGCGTTGCCCTCTTCGCAGGACAAGAATCCTGTCCCGCGTGGCACGACCAAACGATAAGACGATAAAACCGTCGCGATCAGCCTCAGCCGATCCGTGCCTGCCCCGGCGAGCGTCCGTAGCAGGCACGGTAGGCGCGGCTGAATGACAAGACATCGGCGAAGCCCCAGTCGTTGGCAATGTCCGCGATCGAGCGCCTGGGATGGGTCTGGATCGCGCGGCGGCAGGCTTCGAGCCGGCATTGGCGCTCAAGCTGTAGCCGTGCTCGGCGAGGATCTTGTTCCGCGCTGTGACTTCACTGGCACCTGTCCTCGATCGCAGCTATCTGTGCGCGCGCAACGATCTCTGGTCGGCTTCGCTGTTCAAGGAAGTCATCGCGCAGACCAAGCGCACGCTGTACGCCGGCTGTCGCGACCGGCCATGATCGCCAGCGAGCGTCGCGCGAGCGGCGAGCCAATATCCCCGAAGCGCCCGCTTAAAGCGTAAGCAAATCGTCAGTTTAAAGCCCGCTATGCGTCCGCGCGAGTACGCCGCAATGCCGTCGTTTTAGCGCGCGCAAAGAAACTATCTTTTACCTCTTATGCGCTGAATTCACGCGCGTTGCCGTTTTATGCTCGGCGTCATCGGGCCGCCGCTCACTCCCAGACACCCATTCGGGCCGTTCGGCGCTCGCCGCAATTCGCTCTCATGCTGACCGGAGAGGATAATGACCTCGTGTGCCGGTTTGCCCGCGCCGCAGCAAAAGCGGTATGGAACGGGAATAAACCACGTAACCGATGCGTTATCGTGAAAGGCCCGCACATGCGCCAAACCGCAACCGCCCCAGAACGAATAAGCTTGTTGACGCCGATATGAACGAACCTGCCAAACTCCAGGGCGCCGTGCCCTTTGACCGCGCCCCTGTGGCGGGACGCTACACGCGCACCGCGATGATGCTGCACTGGTTGATCGCCGTGGGCATCCTGTGCAACATCGCGCTCGCGCTGAGCGCCGACCACGTACCCGACGACTGGGTGCGTCCCATGATCGACACGCACAAATCGATTGGCATCACGGTGCTCGGACTCGCGCTGTTGCGCATCCTCTGGCGCATCGGTCACCGGCCCCCCGAATTGCCGCGTGCGTTCCCGCGTTGGGAGCGCGGCGCCGCCCATGCTGCCCACGTACTGCTCTATGTGCTGATGATCGGGTTGCCCGTGTCCGGCTGGCTGCACGATTCGGCATGGAAGGATGCGGCCACCCATCCCATGTCGTTGTTTCATGTGGTGCCGTGGTTCCGCCTCGGCTTCATCATGGACCTGCCGCCCGCGTTGAAAGAGCATTTGCATGACGTATTCGGCGCCTTCCACACATGGTTCGGCTATGTGCTCTATGGGGTGCTCGCCCTGCATATTCTGGGCGCGCTCAAGCATGAACTGATCGACCGCGAATCGGTACTGCGCCGGATGCTGCCATGACGAGCCGCCCGCCATCGTTCGACGTCGATGCCGATGTCGCGTGCGCCGAGCCTGCGGCCGAGGGGCAGGCGTCGACGCAGCCCGCACGCGAACCCGCCGCGATACGGCGCGCGCTCGACGAGGCGCTCGTACGGATTTCGCCGCGCATTCACCCGCGCGGCACGACGCTCGCGAGTATCGCCATCCACGGCAGTGTGTTCGCGCTCTGGCTGATCCTGACCGCGCGCGCGTTCATGTTGCATGGGCTGGTTGCGTGGTCCGTGGGTGTCGCCTATATCGTCTACGACACGCTGTTGCTCGCGTTCGTCGCGGTGAAGACGCTGCCGCTCGCGCGCTCACTTACGCCCGCGCGGCCGGTGGCGCCACGCGATGAAAAACGGCCGACGCTCGGCGCGATCGTCGCCGCGTACAACGAGGCGGCAGTGGTGCAAGTCACGCTCGATGGATTGCTCGGACAAAGCGAGCCGCTTGAGCAGATCATCTTCGCCGACGACGGCTCGACCGATGCGACCGGCGACGTCCTCGCGCGCCTCTATGGGCTCGTGCGCGCGCCCGAAGGCGTGCTGAGCGCGCCGGCCGCGCGCTATCCCCAGCTGCGCTGGCTGCGCGTGCCGCACGGCGGCAAGGCAGCGGCGCTCAACGAAGCGCTCGCGCATATCGAAACCGAAGCCGTGCTCACCGTCGATGCAGACACACGCGTCGCGCCCGATGCCTGCGCCGCGATGCGCCGCGCGTTTGCCGCCGAGCCCGAACTGGTCGCGGCCACCGGCATCCTCACGCCGATGTGCGCGCGCAACGCAACGGGCCGCTTTTTCCAGTGGTTCCAGACCTACGAGTACATCCGCAACTTCATCTCGCGCTTCGCGTGGATGCGCGCCGATAGCCTGCTGCTGGTGTCGGGTGCGTTTGCGTGTTTCCGGCGCGACGCGGTGCTGGCAGTTGGCGGTTTCGACGGCCAGTGTCTGGTCGAGGATTACGAGCTGATCCACCGCTTGCGCCGCTATGCGGTCGAGCAGGGCGAGACCTGGCGGGTGCGCGTGCTCGGCGACGCCCAGGCGTACACGGATGCACCGGGAACCGTGCGCGCTTTCCTGCGCCAGCGCCGCCGCTGGTTCGGGGGCTTTCTGCAGACGCAGTACTGGAATCGCGACATGACCGGCAATCCGCGCTATGGCCAGCTCGGTCTGCTGATGCTGCCCGTGAAGGCGTTCGATACGCTGCAGCCGATCTATGGCCTCACGTCGCTCGCGCTGCTGCTGCTCTTTCTCGTCGAGGGCAAAATTGGCGTGGCGCTATCGGTGTCCGGCGTGATCGTCGCGAAGATCGTCATCGACTTCGCGTTTCATCTCTGGTCGGTGCACCTGTATCGGCGCTGGACCGGCGACCGCCGGAATTCGAGTCTCGTGATGGCGTTCGTCGCCTCGGTCGCGGAGCCGTTCAGCTTCCAGGTGCTGCGCCATCTCGGTGCGGCGCTCGGCTGGCTCCATTTTTTGGGGCGACGCCGTCACTGGGGCGTGCAGCATCGCACGGGGCTCATTGGCGGCGACGACTGACGCGCGGGCCTTAGCCGGACTCGATGTCGAGGAAACGGGTGAGCAGTCGCACCAGCGAGGCTTCGAGATCCTGACGCTTCACGTGCGGGTCGGGCGTGCTGACGAAGGCCCGCAAGATACCGGCGACGGCATGCACGAGCACGAAGGCATCGGCCGGCGATACTTCGCCGCGCGCCTGGCTGTCCGGTCGCTTCGGCAACTCGACAATCAGTCCGGCGATGGCGGTATAGAGCGGATTGAGCCGTGTGCCCGGCCCGCGCGTCAGCGCATACTGGATCAGCAGGCGGTGCACGCGTGTGCGGCCGCCGTAGGTCTGCAGCACGGCGCTAATCAGCGCGCGCGTACGCTGCTCGACTGGCGGAGGCGGTGTTGTCGTCATTTGCGCCATGACGCGTGCGATGAGTCCGTCTACTTCGCGCTGCGCGAGCGCATCGAGAATCGCCTGCTTGCCCTCGAAGTACTGGTAGAGCGTGCCGATGCTCACGCCCGCTTTCTCGGCGATCGCGTTGGTCGTGAGCGATTCGATATCGCCGGTGTCGAGCAGGCGCACGGTGGCTTCGAGGACGAGGTCGACCTTCTGGAGCGAGCGCCCCTGGCGCGGTTGGCGGCGCTCGATGGCGGGCGTTTTCGGCAGTTTTTCTTTCATCTCGGCTGGGCGATGGGTCGCGGGTCAAGAATGCGAGCGCCGCTCATATTATGGCCGTCGACGCAGCGCGGCAAGCGCAGTCGTGACGCGCCACCAGGCGTTCGATGTGAAGCGGGACAGGGACGAAGCGTGCGCCCTTGCGGCAAGACCCTTGCCGCAAGGGCTCAAAGCAGCGCGGGGCAACGCCAACCGCCGTTGCCCCGCGTGCGAAGACTGTTTCGCGGTGGGTGCCTAATCGGGCGAGCCCATCGCCGATTGCAGGTAGTTCTGGATACCGACCTTGTCGACGAGACCGATCTGGATTTCGAGCCAGTCGATATGGTCTTCGGTAGCGTCGAGTATCTCGACGAAAATCTCGCGGGAAATGAAGTCTTTCACCGACTCGCAATAGACGATCGCTTCCTTGCACTGCGCCTGGGCGATCAATTCGACCTTCAGATCGCATTGCAGCGCTTCGAGCACATCCTCGCCGATCAGCAGCTTGCCCAGATCCTGTAGATTCGGCAAGCCGTCGAGCATTAAAATGCGCTCGATCAGCTTGTCCGCATGCTTCATCTCCTCGATCGATTCTTCATACTCGTGCTTGCCCAGTTCGTCGAGCCCCCAATGCCTGTAGAGCCGCGCGTGCAGAAAGTACTGATTGATCGCCGTGAGTTCGTTCTTTAATTCGGCGTTCAGATATTCGATAACCTTCGGATCGGATTGCATGCGTCCTCCCGTCTTGTTGAGCAACGTCGTTACGGACCATTTGCAGAAAAGCATAGACGCTTACGGCGAACGCGTCGGAATGGAAAGCATTCCTGTTCTACATGACGCGTTATGTATCACGACGTGACATATAATTGAAGCCACGACCAGCAGCTGGACTGAGCGCGTTTCAGTCCGACCCCAAGGGGGCGATGATGTTCGGACGCATTCTGCTTTGCTATGACGCGACGCTGGAAGGGCGTCGAGCGCTGCGCGAAGGCGCCGATCTCGCGCAGCACTTCAACGCGCAAACGCATCTGCTCGCGGTGCTCGATCGTTCGCCGCTGCAGTGGCATGCGGACATGGTGTCGTCGGTGCCGCTCGATCTCGCGCAACAGGCGGCCAAGGCGGTGCTCGACGAAGGCGTCGAGCGACTCACGCAGCGCGGCCTCGTCGCGGCAGGGCATTTCGTGGTGGGCAGTCCGATCGATGAAATCGCGCGCTTCGTCGAAACGCTCAAGCCGGACCTGGTGGTGCTCGGACATCATCGCCGGGGCGCGTTCGCGCGCTGGTGGGACGGACGCGACGACCGGCTGCTGCTCGACCGCGTGTCGTGCAATGTGCTCGTCGTGCCCGGTCCGGAGCGCGCCGACGCGGGTTGATCGGGCGGACTTTCCGGCCTGCCGCTGACGGGATAACCTCGGCTTTCATAAGGTCTTTGGGGCCGCATCGCAGGCCGTCGGCACCGCCATTTCCCTCCCTTCGCAGCTTCTCTAAGTCTTTGATATTTACCGTATTTATATTGGTTTTCCATGCGCGGCGGCTGCCAAAGAAGTCGTACATCGACCCGCGATTTTGTCGAATTTTAAAAAAGTAAACGCTAATAGTTCTCATTCCAGGTTAGCATTGAGGCTGCTTTCGATTTGTAAGAAGGCGTGAAAACGAACGAAAGCGCCGACTTTGACTACGGGGATAGATTCGATGCATTTCAAACGCCGCCTGGCGACTTACGTCGTGCCAGCGCTTTATGCGAGCCACGCGCTCGCGGCCCAACCGGCCACCGGGCCGGCCGTCGAACAGCACGCGAGCGACAGCACCAACGTCAACGCCGAGGCGTCGCCCGCGACAGCGGCGAGCGACGGCAAGCAGGCGCGTGAAGCGGCACTCAAGGCCGTGTCGGTGACGGCGTCGCGCGGGGGCACGACGGACCTGAACCGTACGGCCGCGACCGTCTCGGTCATCACGAGCGAGGACATCGACGAGAACAACGCGAACGACGTCAAGGAAGCGCTCAAATACGAGCCCGGCGTCGAGGTGAGACGCGCGGCGTATCGCCCGGTCGGCATCCAGGGAGCGTCGGGGCGGGCAGGCAACGAAGGCATCAACATTCGCGGGCTCGAAGGCAACCGCGTGCTGCTGCTAGAGGACGGCATTGCGCTACCGCAGTCGTATGCCTTCGGCTCGGGATCGGCGGGGCGCGCGGACTATCTCAACACGGATCTCTATTCGCGCATCGAGATCTTGCGTGGGCCGACGTCGGCGCTCTATGGCAGCGATGGCCTCACGGGCGCCGTCAACTTCGTGACGAAAGACCCTGACGATCTGCTCTCGATCTATCACAAACCCACGTACTTCTCGCTCAAGACGGGCTACGACTCGACGGACCGCAGCTGGGGCTCGACCGCGACGGCGGCATTCGGCGGCCAGGTGGTGGAGGGCATGGTGATGCTGAGCGGCCGCCACGGCCACGAAACCGACAATATGGGCGAAAGCAACACGATTGGCGCGTCGCGCTCGGTGCCGGACCCGCTCACGTACAACAACCGCAGCGCGCTGGGCAAGCTGGTTTTCAAATTGACGCCTCAGGACCAGCTTAAAATAACTGCCGAGACGATTAGTAATGCCAATTCAAGCGATGGCCTGTCGCAGCTCGGCGGCGCCTATACGTGGAGCGGCTATACGGCGAACCGTTACTACACGGAGAACGAGGTCAGCAGCAACCGCGTGCAGCTCGACTACGACCATCGCGACGAGTCGAATCCCTGGTTCCAGCAACTGCATGCATCGCTCTACTATCGCAACGCCGCCACGCGCCAGACGCTCGATATCAACGGCGCGAACGCACGCGGCGCCACGGCGTACCGCTCGCGCATGAACGACTACGGCGACAACATCCTCGGCGGCAATGTCGTCGCCGATAGTGCGTTCGAGACGGGTGCGCTGCGCCACAAGCTCACCTACGGGTTCGACGCGAGCGTCTCGCACTATCGCACGTCCAGTTCGGCCGGCAGCGAGTGGACCGGCGGCGCCGATGGCTATCCGGAGTCGTTTCCGAAGACCTCGCAGACGGCGTTCGGCGCCTTCGTGCAGGACGAGATCCGCTGGAACAAGTTGAGTGTCATTCCGGGCGTGCGCTTCGACTATTACGACATGACGCCGCATCCGGACTCGACGTACAACAAGATGTCCGCCGGATCGACCCAGCCGTCCGCAACCTCGACGGGCAACGCTGTGTCGCCGCGTCTCGCGTTCCTCTATGAAGTGTCGCCCGCGTTCGTGCCGTATGTGCAATACGCGCATGGGTTCCGCGCGCCGTCCGCGTATCAGGTCAACAGCTTCTACAACCCGGCGGGTTCGTATGGGCTCTTCTATCAGCAGATCGGCAATCCGGACCTGAAGCCCGAGACGGCCAACTCGGTCGAAATCGGCTTGCGCGGCAAGCTCGGTGTCGGCACCGGTCACCTCAACTACAGCGCCGCCGCATTTGCGGGCCGCTACAGCAACTTCATCGACACGAAGGTCGTCGGCGGCAGCGTCACGTCGCCGACGAATCCGTACACCGTGCAGTACGTGAACTACTCGAACGCCTCGATTCAGGGCCTCGAAGGACGCGCCGACTGGTTCGTCAACGACAGCCTCGAAGTGAAGGGCGGCTTCGCATGGATCCACGGCACCGAGACGAAGGACGGCGTGACCAACGGTCTCGATACCGTGTCGCCGCTCGCGGTCGTGCTCGGCGTGAAATACGCCCCGTCGCAGCGCTGGTTCGCGGCCGCCGACCTCACGTACAACTCGCGCAAGAGCAAGTCGTCGATGTCGAACACGTCGTACTTCTCGACGCCGTCGTTCACGATCGTCGATCTGCACGCGGGCTACAACATCACACGCCACGTCAGCGTGACCGCCGGCATCGACAACCTGTTCGACCGCAAGTACTGGATCTGGAACGACGTGCGTGGCCTCACTGACAGCGACAGCGCCGCGAAGATCGATGCGTTCACTGCCCCCGGCCGCAATTTCAACGTCGCGATGAAGATCGACTTCTGAGCGGGTTTTTCCATCCCTTACCACTTATCAGTTATCAGCGAAGCAGGAGCACACCATGACCGACACCACCGCTGTTCGATACTCGACCCATCCCGCCTCGCTCGCGCTGCTGCGCGACGCGTTCAACGAATTGCGCACGACCCGCAAGCTGCGCCATCGCGACGCCGCGGCGGAACTCGGCGTGAGCGAAGGTGAAGCGCTAGCGGCGTTTGTCGGCGAGCATGTCGTGCGGCTCGACGCGCGTCTCATCGATATTTTCGAAGCGATGCCGTCGCTCGGCGAAGTGATGGTGCTCACGCGCAATCACGCTGCAGTCCACGAGAAAGTCGGCGCGTTTGCGAAAATGAATCGCAATGGACAAGTCGGTTTGACGTTGGGCGCGATCGACCTGCGGATCTTCTACGCGAAATGGGTATCGGCGTTCGCGGTGCGCGAAGTGTATGACGACGGCGTGCGCGAGAGCCTGCAGTTCTTCGACGCGCAAGGCGTCGCGATCACCAAGGTCTTTTTGCGCGACGCGAGCGACCATGTGGCGTTCGATGCGCTCGTCGAGCGCCACACGGCGAATCCCCAGGTCGCGGGTCTCGCCATTGAAGCGGCGAGCGTGGCTGAGGTGCCGCGTCCCGACGCGCAAATCGACGTCGCCGGGCTGCGTGCCGCGTGGGCCGCGATGACCGACACGCATGAGTTCTTCGACCTGCTGCGCCGCTTCGGCGCAGCGCGTTTGCAGGCGTTGCGGCTCGCCGGGCCGGACTTGGCCTACGCGCTCGAACGCGACGCGATCAGCGCGCTGCTCAACGACGCCGCGAGCACGCAACTGCCGATCATGGTGTTCGTCGGCAACCCCGGCATGATCCAGATCCACACGGGCCCGGTGCGCACGATCCGCGCGATGGGCCCGTGGCTCAACGTGCTCGATCCGGGCTTCAATCTGCATCTGCGTGCCGATCTCGTTGCGCACGCATGGGTCGTGCGCAAGCCGACCAGCGATGGCCATGTCACCTCGGTCGAACTGTACGACGCAGCCGGCGAGAACATCGCGATGCTGTTCGGCGAACGCAAGCCGGGCCACGCCGAACTCGAATCGTGGCGCGAAGCGGTGGCGCGCCTGCCGCTGGTTGGAGTAGCCGCATGAGCGACGACCGCTTCGATATCGCGCGGCGCCAGTGGCTGCTCGGCGCAGGCGGTGTGATGCTCGCGGCGGCGGGCACGGCGTACGGCGCGAGTGTTGCCAAGTCAACAGCCACGCCCGCGCAAGGCGCACCCCGTGTCGTGGTGGTTGGCGGCGCGCTTGCTGAAATCGTCTACGCGCTTGGCCGTGCCGACGTGCTGATCGGCGCCGACACGACCTGCACGTATCCGGCCGAGGCGCACGCCTTGCCGAAGGTCGGCTACCAGCGCGCGCTGTCCGCCGAAGGACTGCTGTCGTTGCAGCCGACGCTGATACTGGCGTCGGCGGAAGCGGGGCCGCCGTCCGTGCTGCAACGCGTCGCCGATGCGGGCGTGACGCTCGTGACCTTCAAGGAAGGCCACGATGCGGCGTCGGTGCGCGACAAGATCACGGGCGTGGCACGCGCGCTCGATGCGCAAAACGCCGGGCAAACGCTGCTCGCGCGTTTCGATCGCGAGTGGGCACAGACCACCCAGGGCCTCACCGCGACGCAGCAGACGCCGCGCGTATTGTTCCTGCTGAGTCCCGCAGGCAACCAGGCGATGGTGGCGGGCCAGCACACCGCAGCCGATGCGATGCTCGCCTACGCGGGCGCGCGCAACGCGATGCAGGGCTTCGCGGGCTATCGTGCGCTCACGCCCGAGGCGCTCGTCTCGGCCCAGCCCGAGATCGTGCTGACGACTTCCGATGCCTTGCAGGCGGCGGGCAGCAAGCGTCATCTGCTCGACGCAGCGGGCTTCTCGTTGACGCCGGCCGGGCGCTCGACCCGCGTGGTCGCGCTCGACGCGCTATTCCTGCTCGGCTTCGGCCCGCGCCTGCCCGAGGCGGTCGCGGCGCTCAATCGCAGTCTCGCGAAGGCGTGACATGGCGAGGCAGACTCTGCGCCTCGCGCGGCCAACCGTGGCCGCCTGCGCTTTTTCGTTGTCGCGCGTCTCACGCACGCCGCTGATGTTCGTCGCGCTCGGCGTCCTGCTCGCGCTTGCCGTGCTCGGCGGCATCTGCATGGGCGCGTATCCCGTGGCGCCCGCCGCGATCTGGCAAGCGCTCGCGGGCGGCGAGCGGCATGCCGCCGCGTTAGCTGACCGCTCCGCGCTGGTGCTGCTCGAACTGCGCCTGCCGCGCGTCGCGCTCGCCTTGCTCGTGGGGGCGGGCTTCGGCGCGGCGGGCAGCGCGTTGCAGGCGTTGCTGCGCAATCCGCTCGCGGACCCGGGTCTCATCGGCGTGTCGAGCGGCGCGGCGCTTGGCGCGTCGTTGCTGATCGTGTTCGGCGCAGCGCTGATGCCGCATCTGCCGGTGGCGCTGCATGGCGCGTTCGGCGGCAATCAGGCGACCGCTTGCGCGGCCTTCCTGGGGGCGCTCGGCGTGACGCTGATCGTCTACCGGCTCGCTTCATCGAATGGTCGTGTGGTGCTGCCGATTCTGCTGCTCGCGGGGGTCGCGTTGAACGCGCTGGCGGGCGCCGTGATCGGCACGCTCTCGTACGTGGCGAACGATGCGCAACTGCGCTCCCTGACGTTCTGGAGCCTCGGCAGTCTCGCCGATGCGAAGTGGTCGACGCTCGGCGCGATCGGTCCGTTCGTGCTGGCCGGCATCGCGATGATCGCGGCGCACACGCGCTCGCTCAACGCGATGCAGCTTGGCGAACTCGAAGCCCATTATTTAGGCGTGCCAGTGCGGCGCGTGAAGCACACGGTGCTGTTCGCGAGCGCGCTCGCCATCGGCGCGCTCGTGTCGTGCACGGGGCAGATTGGCTTCATCGGACTGGTCGCGCCGCATTGCATCCGGCTTTCCTGCGGACCGGATCAGCGCATCGTGTTGCCGGGCTCGATGCTGCTCGGTGCTGCGCTGACCGTGTGCGCCGATCTCATCGCGCGGACCATCGCCGCGCCGACCGAGATTCCGCTCGGCGTGTTGACGGCGCTGCTCGGCGCACCGTTCTTCATCTTTCTCCTGCTGCGCAGCCGCCGCCAGTTCGGCGCGTGATGGAAGTCATGGAACCCTGATGCTATCGATCGAAAACCTGCGCCTCGCGTATCGAGGCACGCCGATCTTCGATGACTTCTCGCTGGCCATCGCGCCCGGTGAGTTCGTCGTCGTGCTCGGCAAGAATGGCGTCGGCAAGAGTACATTGCTCAAAGCCCTCGCTGGCGACTTCACGCTGCATGGCTTCCCGGATCGCGCGGGCCGCGCGACGCTCACGCTCAATGGCGAAGCGGTGCGCACGATCGCGCCGCGCCGCCTTGCGCGACTGCGCGCGGTGCTGGCGCAAACGGTGCCCAATACGTATCCCGTGCCGGTGAGCGAGATCGTGCAGATGGGCCGCTATCCGCATCTGGATGGCCCCGCGCCGCTGCTTGCCAGCGATGCGCTCGTGCACGAGGTGCTGACGCTCGCAGGCGTCGCGCCGCTCGCGCAGCGCAACGTGACGACGCTCTCGGGCGGCGAGTTCGCGCGCGTGCAGTTCGCGCGGGCGCTGGCGCAATTGTGGACCGGAGAAGGGGAGCGCACGCCGCCGCGCTATCTGCTGATGGACGAGCCGACCGCCGCGCTCGATCTGGTGCAGCAGCACCGGCTGTTCGCCACGGCGCGGCGCTTGACGCGCGCATGGCATATTGGCGCGCTGGCCATCGCACACGACTGCAATCTCGCGGCGCGTCATGCGGATCGTCTCGTGCTGATCGACGAGGGCCGCTGTCTTGCCGATGGCCCGCCGCACGAGGTAATGCGCACCGATCTGCTGGAACGCTGCTACGGCGCGCCGATGCAATCGATGAACACGCGCGATGGCGCAGTGGGCGCGATTTTTCCCGCGTAAAACAAACGCGTCACAGCACGTTGAGCATCGCGAGCGCGGTTTCCTGCAGCGGGGCGAGCACGCGCTGCAGCGCCGCGTCCGGTGTCTCGCTGCCCATCATCATGTTGGTGCTCAACGCCGCGACCACCTCGCCGCTGCGATTGCGCAGCGGCACCGCGACGCCGCGCACGCCGACCTGCAATTGCTGCTCGATCAGCGCGTAGCCATCGGTGCGCGCGCGTTCGATCTTCTCGCGCAGACGCGCGCTGCTGGTGAGCGTGTGCGGGGTGAACGGCACCAGCTCCACGCTGTCGAGCCACGCGTGCACGGCCGCCTGATCCTCCTGATACGCGAGCAGCACGACGCCTGGCGAGATCAGCGGCGCGGGCACGCGCGCGCCGAGCACGAAACCCGTCGTCATGACGCGCGAGACGCCGTTACGCGCAATCACGATCAACTCCCAGCCATCGAGCACGCTCACATAGGCCGATTCGTTGAGCGTGGCGGAAAGCTGCTGCAAATAGGGCTGCACGGCGCGCGGCAGGCGCGCGGAGTCGAAGTACGACCAGCCGACCCGCAGCACGCGCGGGGTGAGCCCGTAGAGGCGCCCATCGGTATAGACATAGCCGAGCGATTCGAGCGTAAGCAGATAGCGGCGCGCCGCCGTGCGCGAGAGGCCCGTGCGCTCGGCCGCCTGGGTCGGCGTCATGCGGGCGTGTTCGCTGTCGAACGCTTCGAGGATCGCGAGGCCCTTTTCGAGGCCTGCGATCCAGTCGCGCTTGTCGAGGGGCGCTTTCTTCATCGTGGGCAACGGCGCTGTTGCGCGCCGGCTCAGACGGCCTTCATCTTCGCGGCGACAACCAACGAGAGCAGGCAGCCCGCCGCCAGATAAGCGGCGACGAGGTGCCACGACCCGCCGCCCGCGCCGACCAGCGCGAGCGCGATAAACGGCGTGAAGCCACCGCCGACCACGCTCGCGAACTGATAGCCGACGCCCGCGCCGCTGTAGCGATACTCGGCGCCGAACAGCTCCGTGAAGAGCGGCTGCTGCACGCTCACGATCATGTCGTGTGCGAAGTTCGCGAGCAGCACCGCGAAGATCACGATCCAGACGGTCGCGCGCGCTTCGAGCGCAACGAAGAAAGGCACGGCGCTCGCCAGTCCGATCAGCGCACCGATCAGATAGATGCGGCGCAGCCCGAAGCGGTCGGCGAGCGCGGCGAAGCAGGGAATCGTCACGCAGCTCAGGGCGCCGACGAACAGGCCGATGCCGAGGAACAGATCACGCGACATGCCGAGATTCGTCGTCGAGTAGCTGAGCGCGAAGGCGGTCACGATATACATCGTGAACAGCTCGGCCAGACGCAACGCGATGATGTAGAGAAAGGCCTTGGGATGACGCGTGAGCGCTTCGAGCACCGGCATCTTGAGCTTGCGATGGCCTTGCTCGACCTTCTCGACGAACTCGCGCGACTCGTTCATGCTCGAGCGCACCCACAGGCCGATGAGCACCAGCACGACGCTGAATACGAACGGCAGGCGCCAGCCCCATGAACGGAAGGCGCTTTCGCCGAGCAAGTGGCTCAGGAGCGCCACGATGCCGGTGGCAAGCACCAGTCCCACGCCATAGCCGACCTGCACGCCGCTGCTGTAGAAAGCCTTCTTGCCGCGCGGCGCGCTTTCCACGGCCATCAGCGCGGCGCCGCCCCATTCGCCCCCCACGGCAAAGCCCTGGATCGCGCGCAGCGTGACGAGCAGCACCGGCGCCCACCAGCCGACGCTCGCGAAGGTCGGCAGCAGACCGATTGCCGCCGTCGAGACGCCCATCATCATCACGGTCAGCACGAGCATGCGCTTGCGGCCGAGCCGGTCGCCGTAGTGACCGAACACGATGCCGCCGAGCGGCCGGAACAGGAAGCCCACGCCGAACGTGGCGAACGCGGCGAGCGTGCCCATGGTCGCGCCGATCTTCGGGAAGAATTCGGCGTTGAACACGAGCGCGGCGACAATGCCGTAGAGCAGGAAGTCATACCAGTCGACCACCGCGCCGACGAAGCTGCCGAGGGCGGCTTTCCTCGCCTGGCTGCGCGCCTGGGCGAGGTCGGCCGGGCCGGGAGTGCCGGTGGTGTCGAGCGTGGGGGTCATGAATGGTCTCCTGAATGTGGCGGCACGATGCCTCGCGGTGCCTCAAAGAAAGCGTATGGTTGAACGTGAACCCACCGTGAACCAGCCGTGAACGCAGGATAGGATGCAGGACACCCGTCGGCAATTGCCACGCGCGCATTTTGCGCGATTATCGCGCAAGCACGTGCGTTGAGCGCACGCTTTGCGGGTTAGCACCTGGGCGTCGTGCTGCCCGCACGCGCCCGGTTCGGTGCCGGAATATTTCGCGCGGGTGAACTGTTTGGTTAAAATTGGCGACTTGACCGCCACTTGTTGCCCGCTTCAGGAGCGCCGCGCATGTCCAGCCCTGCATCCAGCCTGCCCGAATCCGTCACGGCCGCCGCCAATCCGCTTGGCATGGCGGGGCTCGAATTCATCGAGTTCGCCGCGCCTGTGCCCGACGAGCTTGGCCGCCGCCTGGAGCAACTGGGGTTCAAGGCCATCGCGCGCCATGTGAGCAAGGCCGTCACGCTCTATCGGCAAGGGCACATGAATTTCCTCATCAACGCCGAGCCCGACTCGTTCGCCGCGCGCTACGCCGAGGAATACGGCACGGGCATCTGCGCAATCGGCGTGCGGGTGGGCAACGCACGGCGTGCGTTCGAGCGCGCCGTGGCGCTCGGTGCGTGGGAGTTCGAGGGCGAGCGCGTCGGCCAGTCTGAACTCACTATTCCGGCCATTCAGGGGATCGGCGACTCGCATCTTTACTTCGTCGACCGCTGGCGCGGGCGCGGCGGCCAGCGCGGCGGCGTCGGCGACATCTCGATCTTCGACATCGACTTTCGCCCCCTCGACATCGGCACCGCCGAGGCCGATCTCGCCCATCGCGGCAGCGGCCTGTCGCGGGTCGATCACCTCACGCAGACGGTGGGCGAGGGGCGCATTCAGGAGTGGATCGACTTTTATCGCCAGTTGCTGCACTTTCGCGAGATTCACGAGGTGCACGCGGACTGGCATGTATCGGCGGAATCGCGCGTGATGGTGTCGCCCGACGGCGCGATCCGCATTCCGCTCTATGAGGAGGGCACGCGGCGCACGGCGTTGCTGCACGACTATCTGCCCGAGCATCCGGGCGAGGGCGTGCAGCACATCGCGCTCGCGACCGACGACATCGTCTCGTGCGTGGACGCGCTCAAGGACAACGGCGTCGAGTTCGTCGCGCCGCCGAGCGGCTATTACGACACGCTCGATGCGCGCCTGCCCGGCCACGGCGTCGATCTCGACGCGCTGCGCGAGCGCGCCATCCTGCTCGATGGCCAGATCGACCCGGACGGCACGCCGCGTCTATTCCTGCAGACCTTTGTGAAGCGGCGGCCTGGTGAGATCTTCTTCGAGATCGTCGAGCGGCGCGGCCATCATGGCTTCGGCGAGGGCAACCTTGGGCCGCTCGCGCGCGCTCGCGAGGCGGCACCTCACACGCCGGGCTGAATCGCAGCGGTGCGCGGGCGCCGCAACCTCCTATATCGGCAAAGCGAGTGAGCGAAGCTAGCCGAAGCCGGCTTTTTGGGTAATCATCCGGCTCGAATCTGACGTTTGTCCGACGCGACTACTCCACTCATGAAAGACGGGTTCCTGTTGTTTCCAGTCGCCGCGATGCTGGTCGAGTCAACCGGGCAGCCGCTCTGGTTTCGCCGCGCGCCTGATGCGCATGGCAGCGTGATCTGCGAATTCGGCGATGTCACCGAGGTGCTGGGGCGTCTGCCCGACAGCTGGAACGTCGTGCCGGGCGCGCTGCTCGCGGGTCTGCACGACGACGAGGACATCATCAGCGCCGATCCGCGCTTTAATGGTGAATTGCCAGGGCACGGCTTTGCGATCGTGCGCCATACCGACCGGCGCATCTGCGTCGCGCTGCTCTTGATCAACGCGGCCGAAGCCGTCTTGCTGCCACAGCGGCTGCTCGGTTCACGCGACACGTTCGAGCATTGCGTGCCCGGCATCGAGCGCGAGACAACGGGCCGCTACATCGCTGTCGAAGCCGCCTGAGGCCGCTCGCGCCATAACGTTGCTCGCACAACCACCTGCGAAAATTTTAATTGGTGTTTCTACTGACCGGAACGCGTTTTAAAGCGCGCTTTCCGGTCTTTTTCATTGGTAGATCAGATTCGTTTTAATTCGCATTGCACGCTAAATTACATTCACAAAACACGCGTAATGCAGACGTAATAAATATGCTGATCGTTTGCCGATTTGGGAGCTGTCGCGTCATTTTTCTACAGATACTTTTGCGGAAAGCCAAATCAGCACGTTCTAGCGGAGAAGAGATGCGAAGAAACTGGAGATGGGCGCTGGTGATTGCGGGCAGTGCAGTGATGTCCGCTCATGCAGGCGCCGTGGAAAAAGCAGAAGACCTGACGATCGCCAAGATGCCGGCGTACAGCCCGCATCAGGTCTACGTGGTCGACATCAATTTTGGCTCGATGACCGACGCGCGGCTGCACGTCCTCGATGCGGATGCCAACCGCTATCTCGGGCAGATCGATGCGGGCTTCGCGCCGGCCTTCGCGATCAGCCCGGATCACAAGACGAGCTATGTCGCGACGACCTATTTCTCGCGCGGCTCGCATGGCACGCGCACTGATGTGGTCGAGACGACGGACAACACGACGCTGCAAATCACGGGCGAAGTCGTGATTCCGCCCAAGCACGAGCAAGGCGTGCCTTCGCCGTACGGCGCTTCGCTGTCGAAGGACGGCAAGTGGTTCTACGTCGCCAACGTCACGCCGGCAGCGTCGGTCACGGTCGTCAACACGGCAACGCGTCAGGTGGCGGGCGAGATCGATACCGATGCCTGCCTGCTCGCGTATCCGAGCGGCAATGACCGCTTCACGGCACTGTGCGAAAGCGGCAAGGCGCTGACCATCGTGATCGGTGCGAGCGGTAAGGAGAAGAGCCGCAAGCTGTCCGATCCGTTCATCGACGTCGCGCACGATCCGGCCTTCGTGAACGCCGTGCGCGATGGCAATACGTACTGGTTCACGACCTTCAACGGCGCGATGCTCAGCGCCGATTTCAGCGGCGCGGCACCGGTGTTCGGCAAGTCGTGGTCACTCGTGACCCCGGACGAAGCGAAGGCCAACTGGCGCCCGGGCGGTCTGCAGCAGACCGCGCTCCACGTCGGCACGCAACGTCTGTACGTCGCGATGCATCAGGGATCGCAAGACGCGCACAAGGATCCCGCCAGCGAGATCTGGGTGTTCGACATGAAGACGCACAAGCGTCTCGCGCGCTGGAAGCTCGCCGACCAGAAGCTCGACCCGCTGCTCTCGATCAACGTGAGCCAGGACGCGCATCCGCTCTTCTACGGCATCACCACGAACTCCGATGTGATCGTGGCCGATGCGGCGACGGGCAAGCTCAAGCACGTCATGAAGCAAGTCGGCACGACGTCGTCGCTGCTCGTGAATCCGTAACGAGGTGGATGACATGTTTTCAGGTCTTGTTCTCGACCCCGTCGTGGCGACCGTGGCGTTCGCCGCCACCGCGATCGTCACGCTGATCGGCGCGCTGCCGAAGTTGACGGGCCAGCCCGCGTTTCGCGAAACGGTCGCTGGCTTTCGACTGTTGCCGCATGCGCTCGTCGCATCGGTCGCCGTCGCGATCCCGGTCGTCGAAATCGTCGCCGCGCTGGCGTGCCTGATTCCGGCCACGCGCACGGCAGGCGCCGCGGCGCTCGTCGCGCTGTTCGGACTGTTCGCGATTGCGCTCGCGGTGAATGTTGCACGCGGCCACACCGACATCGACTGCGGCTGCTCGGGCTTCGCCCGCGCGGATCGTCCGGTGCCGCACGCAATCGGCTGGGCGCATGTGGGCCGCACGCTGCTGCTGGTCGTGCTCGCGGCGCTCGCTGGCGTGCCGCAAAGCGCGCGCAGCATTGTCTGGTTCGATTATCTGAGCGTATTCGGCGGCACGCTGCTCGCGCTCGCCACGCAGCTTACCCTGGATGTGTTGCTCGCCAACCGTCCGAAGCTGAATCAATTGAGGAACTCGTAATGGAAAACGCACTGTTGATCTCGACCGGCTTGCTGTGGGTCGGTGTACTCGCGCTCGGCGCCATCTCGCTCGCTCTCGTTCGTCAAGTGGGCGTGCTCTATGAACGCTTGATGCCGGTCGGCGCACTCATGATCGACAAGGGACCGGCGGTCGGCAGCGTCGGTCCGGCGTTCGAACTGAACGCGCTCGATGGCCGCGCGGTGAAGGTGGGCGGTGTGTCGACGAAGGGCCGCAGCACGCTGGTGTTCTTCCTCTCGCCGACCTGCCCGGTGTGCAAGAAGCTCCTGCCGCTGCTGCCGTCGATCCAGTCGCGCGAAACCGCGACGGACATCGTGCTCGCGAGCGACGGCGACACCACGGAACACGCGGCCTACTACAAGAAGCTCGGTCTCTCGCAGTTCCCGTATGTGCTGTCGCAGGAGCTGGGCCTCGCGTACCAGATCGGCAAGCTGCCGTACGCGCTGCTGCTCGACGAAACCGGCAAGGTGCGCGCCAAGGGCCTCGTCAACTCGCGCGAGCATCTCGAGAGCCTGTTTGAAGCGAAAGAACGCGGCGTGGCCTCGCTGCAGGAATTTGTTCACGCAGAACATCACCACGAAGAACAGCACGTGAACGCGTGATGACGACGTGGCGGGAAGCGTGATCAAAGAACAGAACGATAGATCGACAGGACGACAAGCATGAAATGGTTCGACTCATTCTTCGAGCAGTCGGCACGCGGCGTGGCGCAACGCAGTTCGCGTCGCGGTGCGATGGCCAAGCTCGGTCGTGTGCTGGTGGGCTCGGCACTCGTGCCGCTGCTGCCGGTGGACCGCACCTTCGCCGCTGACGGCGCCTCGGCTGCGGCTGGCGCGAGCGCTCCGGCGGCCGGCAAAAACGACGACCCGTATAGCTGCGACTACTGGCGCTACTGCGCCATCGACGGCTGGCTTTGCAGCTGCTGCGGCGGCACCTCGAGCAGCTGCCCGCCGGGCACGACGCCTTCGCCGATCACGTGGATCGGCACCTGCCGCAATCCGCACGACGGCACCGATTACATCGTGTCGTACAACGACTGCTGCGGCAAGACCTCGTGCGGACGCTGCTTCTGCAACCGCAACGAACGCGAGAAGCCGCTGTACAAGCTGTCTTTGAACAACGACATCAACTGGTGTATGGCAAGTGGCAACGCGAACTATCACTGCTCCGTTTCCGCGCTGCTGGGAGTAGCACAACAATGAAGCTGATTTTCTCGAAGCGCCGCACAGCGACGCTGGCTTTCGCGCTGTGCGCGTCGGCGCTGGCCGGCGCGGCTCACGCGCAGAGCGTGCAGTACGCAGCGGGCAAGACGTTCTTCGACACGAAGTGCGCCGTGTGTCACCAGGCAGGCGCCAAGGGCATGGACGGCCTCGCGCCGCCGCTCACCGAAATGCCGGGCCGCTATGCCGCGAACGCCGAAGGGCGCAAGCAGCTCGGCCTGACCGTGCTCAACGGCATGTTCGGCACGATCACGGTGAAGGACAAGAACTACAACTTCAAGATGCCGAGCTTTCGCACCGAGTCCGATGAGGATCTCGCGGCTGTCCTGAACTACCTCGTGTTCGATGCGAACGCGAAGCACGGCGGCGCGAAGCCGTTCACGGTGGCCGAGATCAAGGGCTGGCGTGCCACGCCGATGGACGGCGCGCAGGTGCGCGAACACCGCGAAGCCACCATCAAGGGACTCGGGTCGTGAAGCGGGCCGTTGCGTCGCTGGCGGCTCTGCTGCTCACGTGCGCGGCAGCGCCGCACGCGTTCGCACAAGAGCCGGTTCTCGACGCAGCGGCGGCTCGCCAGGCCTGGATACTGAACTGCATGGGCTGTCACACCGGCGAGGCACATGGCATATCCGGCAAGGTGCCGCCGCTGCGCGACGAACTCGGGCATTTCGTGCGACTGCCCGAGGGGCGCGAATTCATCATGCGCGTGCCCGGTGCGTCGAACTCGGCGTTGACCGATGCCGAACTCGCGAACGTACTGAACTGGCTGATCGAGACGAAGAACGCGAGCACGCGTCCTGCGGATTTCAAGCCTTATACCGCAGAGGAAGTGGCCGCCAAACGCAGGCCGGCACTGACCGATGTGGCGAAGCATCGTGCCGCGCTCGTCGAGAGCCTGCGCGCAAGCGGCGATGCGCAAGTGGACAAGCAGTACTAGCAATATCAACACATGGCCGCGTGAGCGGCACGGCAATTCAATCGGGATTGGAGATCGAGACGATGAAGGGCAAGACGCAGACATGGGCAATGTGTTCCGCAGCCGTGCTGGCCGGCGTGCTGGGGACGATGGCGGCAGGCGCGATGGCCGACACGGCCGGCATGGACAAGGGCGCGAGCGCGGACGGCAAGATTCCGGCCTACGCGGGCCCGCAGGCGAGCCCGGCCGACTGGGCCTACGGCAAGCTGCGCGGCGACTTCTGGAAGCACAAGGGCGAGAAGCCGCTGTATTCGATCGACGCGAGCAACGTCGATAAATACGCGGACAACCTGACGCCCGGCCAGATCCAGCTGATCAAGCAGAAGAAGGGCTATCGCATGGACATCTATCCGTCGCACCGCGAATGCGGCGCGCCGGACTTCGTGCAGGCCAACCAGCAAAGCAACCTGACCCAGGCGAAGCTCGATGCGAGCGGCGAATCGCTGGAAGCCGCGAGCCTGCCGGGCATGCCGTTCCCGGCACCGAAGACGGGCGCGGAAGCGATGTGGGACCACCTCGCGCGCTATCGCGGCATCGGTGCCGAGTGGCAAAAGGCCGTGACGGCGGCGTCGCCGCGTCCGGGCAGCAGCGACTGGATCATCGCCGAATCGAAGCAGACGCTGTTCTTCCCGTGGGGCAAGAAGGGTGTGACGACGCCGCAGCAAGCGGGCATGCTCTACGCGATCTACTTCTCGTACGAGACGCCGGCGGCACTCGCGGGCCAGGGCCTCGTGCAGCGCGACTACTTCGACAAGGGCAACGACACGTACTACTACTTCACGGGCCAGCGCCGCGTGCGCCGCATGCCGTCGTATGCCTATGACGCGCCGCAGATCGGCTTCGAGAACCAGTACACCGTCGACGAGCCTTGGCTCTTCAACGGCTTGCTCGACCGTTTCAACTGGAAGCTGGTGGGCAAGAAGGAAATCTACATTCCGTACGATGACTTCGGCATGTTCAACTTCAAGGCCAAGTTCGACGACGTCTACAAGCCCGATGCCGTCTCGCCCGATGCGCGCCGTTATGAAATGCACCGCGTCTACGTGGTCGAGGCGACGCTCAAGCAGGGTGTGCGCCACGTTGCTTCGAAGAAGGTCTTCTACATCGACGAAGACAGCGGCCTCGCGGTGGCCGGCGAAGACTACGATGCCCAGGGCAAGCTGTGGAAGGTCAAGGAAGCGTATCCGATTCCGGTCTACGAACTGCACGGCGCCTGTGACGTCGAGCCGTTCGTCCAGTACGACCTGAGCAACGGCCGCTACGTGACCGACCAGTCGACCATCGGCACGAACACGGACATTCGCTGGTACGAAGATTCGAACGACACGCGCTTCAAGGACGATTTCTACTCGTCGGAAAACCTGCGCAACGTCAGCGAACGCTAAACCGGCGATGAACGGCCGCGGCATGCAGTACGCAGGACGCCGCGGCCTCGCGTGACCAGAGCAGGCAAAACAAAACAGGGGAAAGCGTAATGGCAAGAAGCAGGTACAAGAAAAGATACAAGGCCGCACTTTCGTTAGGCATGCTGATGGTGGCGAAGGGCGCGTTCGCCTACGAGTTCTCGCTCGAAGACGGCGCGATCAACGGCTCGTGGGTTTCGAACGTGACGGCGGGCGGCGGCATCCGCCTGAAGAACCCGAGTTGCTCCCTGACCGGCGACCCCAACGCCAATGGTTGCGGTGACGGCGCGAACACGGGGCAGTGGGCCGCGGGCGACGACGGCAACCTCAACTATCGCAAGGGCCAGCCGTTCAGCACCTACGTCAGCGCGACCAGCGAACTGCTGCTCACGATGCCGAGCCAGGGCTACAAGTTCATGATCCGCGGCACGGGCATGTACGACTTCCTCGCGGGCAGCACAGCACGCACGGATCTGTCGAGCACCGCAAGCGCGCAGATCGTCTATCCGGTCGACCTGCTCGATCTGTGGGTCGAGAAGGATTTCTCGCTGAATTCGCAGCCGGCGCACGTGCGGCTCGGTAACCAGGTGATCAACTGGGGCGAGAGCTACTTTGCGACCAACGGTATCAACGCGACCAACGCCGTCGATATCCAGAAGCTCCTGATTCCGGGCACGCAGCTCAAGCAGGCGCTGCTGCCGGAGCCGATGCTGAGCTTCGCGACGGGTCTGGGCAACGGCTTGAGCACGGAAGCCTATTACCAGTTCAGCTGGGAGAGCAACCGCTATCCGCCGGTCGGTTCGTACTGGTCGGCTGGCGACATCTTCGGGCGCGGCTACGGCCCGCTCACGCTCAGCACGCTCAACGGCAACCTGAACGGCACGGACGCGGGCACGATCGCCGGGCCGGCCTCGGGCAACGCAGCGACGGTGTCGGGCATCAACTCGGGTCTCGTCAACGGCCAGTACATGGGGCCGCCGTACAACTCGATCGGTATCGCCACCAATACGGTGCTGCCGCAGAAGTACAAGCCGCAATTCGGTTTGAAGTTCAACTACAAGCCGAAGAACGTCGATGTGAACTTCGGCTTCTACTACGAGAACTACACCGACAAGTCGCCGGTCGCGACCTCGACGGCGAGCGGCACGGAGCAGTTCTCGTATCTGGAGAACCGCCAGCTGTTCGGCGCGAGCGCGAACTTCAGCGTGGGCGACTGGGCGATCGGCACCGAGCTGTCGTTCCGTCCGAAAGACGCCGTGGCGTTGTCGGCGTGCTTCGGTGCGGGCGGTCCGTTCGACTTCAACCAGAACGGCGTATCGGGCGTGAACTGCCAGCAGTGGGAAGACCGCAAGAAGATCCAGTATGAGATCAACGGCCAGTTGAACCTCACGCAGAGTGACTACCCGTTCCTGAAGCTGATTCACGCCGACATGGCAGTGCTGACGGCGGAACTCACCTGGATCTGGTACCCGGGTCTGAACTCGAACGGCGTGACGAGCACGATCAACGGCGTGAACGTCGTGCAGGCTCCGGCAGCGGGCTACTTCACGTGGCTGAACAACGCCTCGGGTTTCGGCTATCCGATCACCGCTGCGCAGGGTACGGCGAGCTCGGTGGGCGCGACGATCGACTTCAACTGGACCTACGACGGCAGCCTGATTCCGGGCTGGCAGGTGACGCCGGGCATCACGTTCAACGATGCGCTGTACGGCTACACGCCGACCTTCACGGCCAACTACATGCAGGGCGCGAAGTCGATCAACGTGTATCTGCTGTTCAACCAGAACCCGGCAGTGTGGCAGGCAGGTCTTAACTTCACGGCGTTCTTCGGCGGGCATAACACGGTGGGTCAGCCGTATGCCGACCGCAACTTCGTCGGTGCATTCGTGACCCGCAACTTCTGATGTAGCAGCAGTAGTGGCAGGAGACAGCGCGTGCCCTCGCGGCACGCGCTTTTGAGGCAAAGAGCAGACAGAAAGGGGCTCAACGTGTTGAATCGTTTGGTTAGCAGGCTCGAGACGTTTTTATTCGGGCATCGCGCGCTCACGCTGGGCGTGATCGGTATCTTCACGGTGGTGATGGCGGTATTTGCGTTGCAGCTGCGCATGGATGCGGGCTTCGAGAAGCAGATCCCGGTCGGCCACGAATACGTGAAGACCTTCCGCCAGTACCGCAATGATCTGCTCGGCGCAAACCGGATCACCGTCGTCGTGAAGGCGAAGCACGGCACGATCTGGACGCCTGACGGGCTCACGCGTCTCTATCAGGTGACGCAGGCCGTGGCCTATCTTCCCAATGTCGACCGCGGCGGTGTGCAGTCGCTGTGGACCCCCAATTCGTTCGTCAACGAGATCACCGAGGACGGCTTTCGCGCCGACCCGCTAATCGACGGCACCATCACGCCGGAAAGCCTCACGGCCGCGAAGATCGACTCCATTCGCCAGTCGACGTCGGCCGGCGGCTACGTGGGCGTGCTCGTGTCGCGCGACCAGACCAGCGCGATGGTAACGGCCGAACTCAACGAGCGCGATGCGAACGGCAACGCGCTCGACTACGTCGCGTTCAATCATCTGCTCGAAGCGAAGCTGCGCAAGCCCTATGAGGATGCCAACTACGACGTGCAGATCATCGGCTTCGCCAAGCAGATCGGCGACATCGCCGACGGCGCGAACGGCGTGCTCGTGTTTTGCGCGCTCGCGCTCGTGCTGACGGCCGGCGCCGTGTACTGGTACTGCCGCTCGGTGCGCTTCACGATCCTGCCGATCGTGTGCTCGCTCACCTCGCTGGTCTGGCAGTTCGGCACGCTGCGCATTCTCGGCTTCGGTCTCGACCCGCTTGCGGTGCTCGTGCCGTTTCTGGTCTTCGCGATCGGCGTCTCGCACGGCATCCAGCAGATCAACTTCATCGTGCGCGAACTCTCGCACGGACGCAGCTCGCTCGATGCCGCGCGCCACAGCTTCAGCGGTCTGCTGATTCCGGGCACGCTCGCGCTCGTGACCGCGTTCGTGTCGTTCATCACGCTGCTGCTGATTCCGATTCCGATGGTGCGCGAACTCGCGATCACGGCCTCGCTCGGTGTCGGCTACAAGATCATCACCAACCTCGTGATGCTGCCGGTGGTGGCCTCGTGCCTGCACTTCACGAAGGCTTACGCGGATTCGGCACTCGCCGCGCGCGAACGTCGCGCCCGCTGGCTGCGCCTGCTCGCGCGCGTCGCCGAGCCGCGCAACGCCGCCATCACGCTCGCCATCACGGCGGTGGTGTTCGGCGTCGCCGTGTGGCAAAGCCGCGACCGCGTCGTCGGCACGCTGCAGCCCGGCGCGCCCGAACTGCGTGCGGACTCGCGCTTCAACCTGGACGCGGTGTCGATCGCGGGCAGCTATGACGTCGGCCTCGACTGGTTGACTGTGGTGTTCGAAGCGCCCAACGCCAGCGACTGTACCGATCCGCGCACGGGTCTGTTCGAAGACCAGTTCGTGTCGTCGATGAGCCATGTGCCGGGCGTCGTGTCGGTCAGTTCGTACCCGCAGATGCTGCGCACGTACAACGAGGGCTATAACGAAGGCAACCCGAAGATGTTCGTGGTGCCGATCGACCCGACCAACTACGCAGCGCTCAGCGCCGAAATCAACCGCGTACGCGGCTACATGACGAAGGATTGCCGCATGACGGCGGTCCATCTGTTCCTCACCGATCACAAGGCCTCGACCATCAACCACGTGATCGACGCGGTGAAGGCGTACCGCGCCGAGAACCATCTCGACGGTATCAACATCCGCCTCGCCGCCGGTAATGCAGGCGTGCTCGCCGCGACCAACGACGAAGTCGCGCGCAGCGAAATGCCGATGATGCTCTACGTGTACGCCGCGATCATCGTGCTCGTGCTGCTCGCCTATCGCGATCTGCGCGCGGTCATTGCCTGCTGTCTGCCGCTCACGGTGGCGACCTTCATCGGCTACTGGTTCATGAAACAGCTGCAGATTGGCCTGACGGTCGCGACGCTGCCGGTGATGGTGCTGGCGGTAGGGATCGGCGTGGACTACGCGTTCTACATCTACAACCGTCTGCAGGAGCATCTCTCGCACGACATGCCGATCGTGAAAGCGGTCGAGCAATCGATTCTCGAAGTGGGCGTCGCCACGATCTTCACGGCGATCACGCTGGCAGTCGGCGTCGCGACGTGGAGCTTCTCCGCTCTCAAGTTCCAGGCGGACATGGGCAAGCTGCTCGCGTTCATGTTCATCGTGAACCTCGTCATGGCGATGACGGCGCTGCCCGCACTCGCGGTGTGGCTCGCGCGACTCTTTCCGCGTCGCACGGCCGTCAAGCGCTCCAGCTTCCTGAGTCACTAGGACGATCGATCATGGCAAAGCATATGAAGTTGAAAAAGGCGGGCGGCGCGCTGCTGCTGCTCGCGGGTCTGCATCTCGCCTATGGCGCCGATGCCGCTGCCGGCAACGGTGCCGGTGCACAAGGTGGTGCAGCGGCCAAGAACGCCGTCACGCTGAGCGACGCGAAGCACAACGCCGACCCGGCTCACGCGATGATCCTGAGCGCCACGCACGCGGGCAATCGCATCGTGGCGGTGGGCGAGCAGGGTGTGATCCTGCTCTCGGACGACAACGGCGCGCACTTTCGCCAGGCCCAGCATGTGCCCGCGAACGCGACGCTCACCTCGGTGAGCTTCGCCGACGCGCAGCACGGCTGGGCAGCGGGACATTGGGGCGTCGTGTTGCGCACCGACGATGGTGGCGAACATTGGCGTCTGCAACGCTCGGATACATCGGTCGACCAGCCGCTGTTCTCGATCGCGTTTCGCGATGCCAAGCACGGCTGGGCGGTCGGCTTGTGGTCGTTGTTGCTGACCACCAGCGACGGCGGTGAGACATGGGTTGCGCAGTCCGTCGACAAGAGCGCGGGAGCCGGCAAGAGTGGGCTCAATTTCTTCGCGGTGTTCGCGGGTACGCAGGGGGACGTGTACATCGCGGCGGAACAGGGGACCGTGTTCAAGTCGACGGACGATGGCGCAACGTGGCAGACCTTGCACACGGGCTACAAGGGCTCGTTGTGGAGCGGCGTGGTCGCGGCGGACCACACGGTCTACGTGGGCGGGCTGCGCGGCAATCTGTTCGCGAGCCATGACGGCGGCGCGAGCTGGCAGCGGATGGCATCGGGCGTCGAAGGCTCGATCACCGATCTCATTGCCGATCCGCAAGGCGTGACCGGCGTCGCGCTCGACGGCTACGTGACGCAGCAAAAGACAGGGCAGGACACGTTCGTGGCGAAGCAGTTGCCGGGCCGCGATGCGCTGAGCGCATTGGTGGTGAACGGCGACGGTTCGTCGGTGTTGTTTTCAAAAGATGGCGTGATCGCCAGATAAGTCAGGAGCAGACATGCAGATCCAGGAATTGCTTGCGAACATCCATACGCAGATGCTGATCGGCGGCCGTTCGGTCGCGGCACGCAACGGCAAGACGTTCGCCGTCTACGATCCGGCCAGCGGCAGCGAGATCGCCCAGGTGCCGGACGGCGATGCCGACGATGTGAACGCGGCCGTGGCCGCTGCGAAGAACGCCTTCGTGTCGAACGAATGGCGCCGCATGACGCCCGCCGCGCGCGAGCGTCTTCTGCTCAAACTCGCCGACCTCATCGAGGAACATGGCGACGAACTCGCGGCGCTCGAAACGCTGAACCAGGGCAAGCTGCTCGGCTTTTCGCGCATGCTCGAAGTGGGCGGCAGCGCGCAATGGCTGCGCTACATGGCCGGCTGGGCGACCAAGATCGAAGGCAGCACGGTCGATCTGTCGCTGAGCTTCCCGCCCGGCGTCCAGTACCGCGCGCAGACGCAGCGCGTGCCGGTCGGCGTGGTGGCTGCGATCGTGCCGTGGAATTTCCCGCTGCTGATGGCAGTGTGGAAGATCGCACCGGCGCTCGCATGCGGCTGCACGGTGGTGCTCAAGCCCGCCGAGGAAACGCCGCTCACGGCGATCCGTCTGGGCGAACTCGCGCTCGAAGCAGGCTTTCCGCCCGGCGTGTTCAACGTCGTCACCGGCCGCGGCGAGACGGCAGGCGCCGCGCTCGTGCGCCATCCGGACGTGGACAAGGTGACCTTCACCGGCTCGACCGAAGTGGGCCGTCTGATCGGTGCGCAATGCGGTCAGGACATCCGCCGCGCGTCGCTCGAACTGGGCGGCAAGAGCCCGGTCATCGTGCTCGACGACTGCGATCCGCGCAAGGCGATCGAAGGCGCGGCCAACGCGATCTTCTTCAACCACGGCCAGGTGTGCACGGCGGGCTCGCGTCTCTATGTGCCGCGCGCGCTGTACAGCCAGGTCGTCGAAGGTGTCGCGCAGGTCGCCAACAGCCTCGTGCTCGGTTCGGGCTTCGACGAGAAGACGCAGATGGGTCCGCTCGTGTCGGCACGTCATCGCGACAAGGTCGCGGGCATGATCGCCGAAGGCCGCGCGCAAGGCGGCGAATTGCTCGCGGGCGGCAAGCCGTACGAGGGCGAAGGCTATTACGTGCGTCCGACCGTGGTCGCCAACGAGGCGCGCAAGCCGCTGTCGCTCGTGAACGAAGAAGTGTTCGGGCCGGTGCTGGTCGCGATGCCGTATGACGATCTCGAAGAGGCGATTGGAGCTGCCAACGCGAGCGAGTACGGTCTCGGCGCGAGCGTGTGGACCAACCAGCTCGACAAGGCGCTGCAGGTCGTCGATCGCATCGAGGCGGGCACGGTGTGGGTGAACTCGCACAACATGGTCGATCCGGCGCTGCCGTTCGGCGGCTTCAAGTCGTCGGGCGTGGGCCGCGAACATGGTCGCGCGATCATCGACGCCTACACCGAAACGAAGTCGGTCTGCTTCGCTTACTAAATCATAAGTCTCACGAGAGACGAAGGAGAACCATGAATACGTCGCCAGCCGAAGTGCCGGAGGTCGCCATGCGTTCGCAACAGAACCGGGACGCACGTCTGCGCCTGTGGGTCGCCATCCTTGCGGGGGTGGTCGGGCCGGAGGTGTTCATCGTGCAGCCCGCGGTCGTCGAGGGGTTCGTGAAGTTCCTCGGCTTCGACGCCGTGGCGGCGGGCTACGCCGCCTCGATCGAAGTCTGGGGCATTGCGTTGAGCGCCATCTTGCTGCCGCTCGTCGAAAAGCGCGTGAACTGGCGCGCGGTCATCGCCGTGTCCATCGTGTTGATGGCGCTCGGTAATGCCGCCTCCGCGTTCACGGCGGATCGCAGTCTGTTCCTGCTGTTGCGGCTCATGGTCGGCATCGGCGCGGGCGGTCTTATTTCGCTCAGCTTCGCGGCCGTCGGTCTGACCGATAACCCCGATCGCAACTTCGGCTACATGATCATGTGGGTCATGATCTACGGCGCTGCGGGGTTGTGGCTCGTGCCGAGCGCATTCGCGCTCGGCGGCATGAAGCTGGTGCTGTTCTTCTTCGCTCTCTTTCCGTTGATCGTGTTGCCGTTCGTGCGCTATCTGCCGCGCGGCGGCGAGAGTGCCGCGCACACCGACGGCAGTGCCGTCGAACTGTCGCGCGGCATGAAGGGTTTCGCGCTCGTCGCGATGCTGCTGTACTTCGTCGCGCAAGGCATCGTGTGGGCGTACCTGTTCCTGATCGGCACCTCCGATGGTCTGAGCGAGCAGGAAGTCGCCAACGCGTTGACGCTCTCGCAGTTCGCGGGCGTGCTCGGCGCGTGGACCTTCGGCGTGCTGGGCGCGCGGCTCGGCCGGGGCTTCTCGCTGACGGCCAGCGTGCTCGGCGGCTCGCTGTGCCTGCTGTTTCTGCGCGGCCATCCGGGCTTCGCGATCTTCGCGCTCGTTGTTTGCATTTACAACTTCTTCTGGAATGTCGCCCAGCCCGCACTGCTCTCCGCGATGGCCGTGTTCGACCGGCGCGGCAAGATGGTGCTCGCCGCCACGGCCATGCAGATGATCGGCCTCGCGGTCGGCCCTGCGTTCGCAGCGTATGTCATGACCTCGGGCGACTATTCGCGCGTGATCGCTTCGGGCGTCGCGCTGTTCGTGGCCAGCTGGCTGCTCATCTATCTCCCGGTGCGCCGCCATGCGGCGATGCTGCGCGCCGTCCCGAACAAGGAGTCCACCTGTGCTTGACAAGGCCTTGCTGGAGCGCCGTCAACGCGTGCTCGGCGCGCGTGCACCGCTCTTCTACGATCAACCGCTGCATCTCGTCGAGGGCAAGGGAGTCTGGCTTTACGATGCCGAAGGCCGCCGCTACCTCGACGCGTACAACAACGTCCCGCACGTCGGGCACTGCCATGAGCGCGTGACCGAGGCGATCGCGCGTCAGGCGGGCAAACTCAACACGAGCACGCGCTACCTGCACGAAAACGTCGTTGCGTACGGCGAACGGCTCGTCTCGACGTTCGACGAAGCGCTCTCGATGGTGATGTTCTGCTGCACCGGCAGCGAGGCCAACGAACTGGCGCTGCGCATCGCGCGCGAAACGACCGGCAACATGGGCATCATCTGCACGGCCCTTTCGTATCACGGCAACACGGCGGCCGTCGTGCAGGTCAGCTCGTTCCTGTCGAGCGCGGAACAGCGCGGCCGCTACGTGCGCACGATTCCCGTGATCGACCCGTATCGCGAGCGCGGCGACCTGAGCGACGACGAACTCGCGACGCTGTACGCCGCGCAGGTGCAGGCCGCCATCGATGCGTTCCACGCGGACGGCGTGGGCGTGGCGGGCATCCTGATGTGCTCGGGGCTGTCGTGTGAAGGGCTGCCCAATGTGCCTGCGGGCTACATGGCGCGTGCAGTCGAACTCGTGCGCCGCGCGGGCGGCGTCTATATCTCGGACGAAGTGCAGGGCGGCTTCGGGCGCTTCGGCACGCATTTCTGGGGCCACCAGAAACTCGGCGTGACGCCGGACCTCGTGACGATGGGCAAGCCGATGGGCAACGGCCATCCGATCGGCGGCGTCGTGGCGCGCCGCGAATTGGTCGAAGCGTTCACCGAGAAGAACCCGATGTACTTCAACACGTTCGCGGGCAATCCGGTGTCGTGCGCAGCGGGCATGGCCGTGCTCGACGTGCTGGCCGACGAGCGCCTGCAGGAAAACGCCACGACGGTGGGCCAGTACGTGATGGAGCATCTGCACGCCCTCGAACGCAAATACGACGTGATCGGCGACGTGCGCGGCAGCGGGTTGTTCTTCGCGGTGGAGATCGTGACCGACAAGCGCAGCAAGACGGCGGCAGGCAGCGTAGCGAAACGCATCGTCAACGCGATGTGCGAGCGCGGTGTGCTGATCAGCCGGATCGGCACGCACGACAACATCCTGAAGATCCGTCCGCCGATGCCGTTCGCCAAGGAACACGCCGATCAACTCGTCGAGACCTTCGACGCCGTGCTCGCCTCACTCTGAGAGGACCGCGATGACTCAACAAGAAGACGCGCGCGCGTCGGAGGACGCGTTCGCGCTGCAGCGGCTCGCCCAGCTCGCGCTGGAACGCTGGAATCTCGGCGATTGCGTGATCGCGCCGATCAAGATTCGCGAGAACGCGGTGTTTCGCGTGGATGGCCGCGATGGTCTGCGCGCGGTGCTGCGCATCCATCGGCTCGGCTATCACGGCGATGCCGCGTTGCAGTCGGAATTCGAGTGGATGAAGGCGCTCTCGGAGGCCGGTATCGAGGTGCCGCGCGCGGTGCTCTCGCGCGAAGGGCGGCCGTTCGAGTGGGTGTACAGCGACGAATTGCCGGCGGGCCGCCAGGTCGATGTGCTCGAATGGGTGAACGGCCAGCAACTCGGCGCGCTCGAATCGGGCCTCGCCGGTGAAGAGGCCGACGTCGCGGGGCGTTACTACACGCTCGGCGGCATGGCCGCGCGCATGCACAACCATACGAGCACCTGGCAGGGCAGCAGCGGCTTCTGGCGCCATAGCTGGTGCGAGGAAGGGCTCGCGGGCGAGGAGCCGTTGTGGGGCCGCTATTGGGAGCTGGAGCAGCTGAGCGCGGGTGAGCGGCGACTGTTCGAGCGCGCGCGCGATGCCATCTGGACCGACCTCAAGGCCTATGGCAAGGACGGCGACCGCTTCGGACTGATCCACGCCGACCTCGTGCCCGAGAACGTGCTCGTCGATGGCGAGCGCGTGCGTGTGATCGACTTCGACGATGCCGGCTTCGGCTGGCACCTGTTCGATGTCGCGACCTCGCTCTACTTCATTCGCGGCGAACGCTTCTTCGACACCGCAATGGAAGCGTTCGTGACCGGCTATCGCACGCATCGACCGCTCGGCGACGAGCAGTTGCGCCGCCTGCCGCTCTTCATGGCGGCGCGCAGCACGACCTACCTGGGTTGGGTGCACAAGCGCAAGCACACGGAGACCGCGCGCACGCTCACGCCGGTGCTGATCGACTACGCGACCTCGGCGATCGACGCGTATCTCGGCTCGCGCGAAGCGTAACGAGGCAACGTCATGCGTGCCGCGCTGGCGCGCATGACGTTATCAGCCGGGCCGGTTGTCCGACGGCATCGAGCCGAACAGCTCGCGATAGTCCTGGGTGAAATGCCCTGAATGGAAGAAGCCCCATTGATGCGCGGCTTCCTTGACGGTCAGTTGCGCGGACGGCATGCGGCGCAGCATCTGGCGCACGTTGTTGAGGCGAATCGCGCGCATGTATTCGACCGGCGACTTGCCGGTAACGAGCCGAAAGCTCGTCTGCACGGTGCGCCGGCTGATGCGCAAGGCTTCGCAAAGCTGCTGGACGGTGACCGGCTCCTGCGGGCTCGCGACGATCATGTCGTGAGCGCGCGCGACGACGTCGCTGTGCGACATCCACGTGATATCGATCTTCTCGTCGCCGGTGGTGCTGTCGACGAGCACATCGAGCATCTCGAGGATCTGCGCGGCGACGCTGCGTTCCGCGATTTCGCTGCTCGCATGCTCGGCGATGGCGAGGGCTTCCTCGGTCACCTTGCGCCACAGCGCGACGAAGAACTCGCGCGAGCCCGGCGCGAGCGGGATGATGGTGCCGTGATTGGCGAGCCGATGCGTGAGGCGCGCGGCCAGACGCGGATGCGCCGCGAGGCGGGACAGCTCGACACCGATGCCGAGGATCTCGGTTTCGCCGGGCGAATGCAGCACGAATTCGCGCGAGGCACGCGCGCAGATCACCGAACCGGGCGCCACGGTGCGGCCCGAAAACGTCACCGGCGCCGACGAGTTGAGCATGATGCCGAATACCTGCATGTCGCTCGGCGTGCTGCCTTGTTGCACGATGCGGCGGTTCACCGACTCGTAGAAGACATGGGTGCCATCGACCCCGAGCTGCTGCAGCCTGCCGTGGAAGTGTCCGCTATCGAGTTGGAAATATTGCTGATCCCAGCCCGCGAGCAGCGCTGCGTGTTCGCCGGCATCAGTAAATGTGTGGTTCTCGAATTGCATGCTTAGTCGCGGATGAAACGCAGGGGCGAGGGACGAGATTCGTGCTCGCGGCAGGTAATGACCGACCATGCGTTCGGTTAATTCCAGGGCGAGGATAGGCGGCGCGATGCCGCGTCGCAAGTTCGGGATGCCCCTGGCTTGCGGTCATGTCGTCTCCTTTCGGCGCGGCGAATCTGTATGGCGGGGCGCCGTGGTTGATTTGTCCCTTACCGCGAATGCATGACGCAATCGTGTCATTGACAGCCTACCGAACGCTCGCGGGAAAAAATATGCGTGTGCGCGGCAGCTTCAATAGTGTGCTTCCTGGTGCGTCTAAAGTTATTACCAGGTCTAGGCATCTTGGTGCCCTTTATCGATGTATGGCCCAGAAATAAACGGGTACGTGGTGATGAAACATCGTGCTCCGGCGGGCCTTTTGTCTGACCTTAGGGCGCATCGTTCGTTGCGCCCGCACCGGTCTGGCGTGTGGTCTTGTGCTCTTGTAGTCGTGCTCAGGCCGCGCAGGGCCGCACGAGACGATGGAAATTGCGGTCGAAGTAGATGAGCCCGTCGCCGTCGCTGCGCAGGCGCACCTGCGTGACCTGCACGAACATGACAGAATGCGAGCCCACTTCCTTGAGTTCGACGATCTCGCCCTGCAGGCTCGCGAGCGCATCGCGCAGCACCGGCACGCCATGCTCGCCCTGGTCCCACACGGGCAGCTCGAAGCGTGCGTCCATGGGCAGTTCCGTGAGGCCCGCGAAGTGACGCGCGAGCAGTTCATGCTCGCCGGGCAGCACGTTCACGCAGACCTGGCGATTGCCTTCGAACGTGGTATGCATCGCGCTGGAGCGGTTCATGCAAACGAGCAGCGTCGGCGGCGTATCGGTGACGGAGCACACGGCGCTCGCGGTGATGCCGCAGCGCCCGAGCGGACCGGCCGTGGTGATGACGTTGACCGCGGCGCCCAGATGCGCCATGGCCTGGCGAAATTCCTTGCGGGCGTCGCCGGTCGCGAGCGGGGAAGAGGTATCGGACATACGTAGGTGTCGGTGCTGATGCGTTGATCGAAAGTGGGCCGCTCTTGTGCGGTTCTCGCGGCGCAAGGCGAGGCCCGATGGAATCAAGCGTACGGCATGCGCGGCGCGAAAAAAACTGTCACGAATCACTTTGTGAATGGCAGTGCTCCCGACTCGTCTAAAGGTTTTACCAGGCATGCGTGCATATTCACAGTTACAGTTAGGGTAAGCACCCGGCAATAGCGCTTTGCAGCGTTTTTTTGGGTGGTTATGATCGAAACATCAAACGTGGACGCTGAGTCGTGAAGCGGCAATGCAGTCATCGCCGCGCGGCGTTCACCACAATTTCTAGCGGAGAGAGCAGATGACACAACCTGCTCCAGTCATCTACATCGTCGACGACGACGCGGGCATGCGAACGTCGCTGTCCTGGTTGCTCGAATCGGTCGGTGTGAAGTCGGAAGGGTTCGCCAACGCCGCGGATTTTCTGCGCGCCTTCAATCCGGACCTGCCCGCGTGCCTCGTGCTCGACGTGCGCATGCCGGAGACCAGCGGCTTCGAAGTCCAGGCGGAACTGAACCGCCGGGGCGCCACGCTGCCGATCATTTTCGTGAGCGGTCACGGCGACATCCCGATGTCGGTGCGCGCGCTGCAGAACGGCGCAATCGATTTCGTCGAGAAGCCTTATAACTCGCAACAGATGCTCGAACGCGTGCAACGCGCGATGAAGCTCGCCACGCAGCGCCATGCCGCCGACCAGAAGCGGCGCGACCTGCGCCAGCGTATCGAATCGCTGACCGGGCGCGAAAAGGAAGTGCTGCGCGGCGTGGTGGACGGCAAGGGCAGCAAACGCATCGCTGCGGATCTGTCGATCAGCGTGAAGACGGTGGACGTGCATCGCGCGAGCATCAAGGACAAACTCGGCGTGGCGTCGATCGCCACGCTCGTGCGCGATGTGATGGCCGTGTGGGATCAGGACGGCGGAACGCCCGCGCATTGAGGGCGCGCGCCGGACCCCGGCGCGGCCCTGGCGCTTAGCGCATGAACAGGCCGCCGTTCACGTCCCAGCAAGCGCCGTTGGCGAAATACGCGTTGCCTGCGGCGAGCAGGATCGCGGCATCGGCGATGTACTCCGCCGAGCCGAGGCGCGCCACCGGAATGCTCGCGATCACCTTTTCCAGCTTGTCGGCCGGCACGCTTTCATGAACGATCGGCAGATCGAGCGGGCCCGGCGAGATCGCGTTGACGGTGACGCCGCTCGCGGCCAGATCGCGCGCGAACACTTTGGTGAGCGTGATCGCGCCGCCCTTCGCCGCCGCGTAGTGCGCGCCCGTTGCCGAGCCGCCGTTTTGCCCCGCGAGCGAAGCGATGTTGACGATGCGGCCCACACCCTGGGTCGCGAAGTACTGGCCGAACACCTGGCAGCCGAACAACACGCTGCGCAGATTGATATCGATGACCTGATCGAACTGCTCGGCCGTGATCTCCATCACCGGCACGACTTTCGACGCGCCCGCGTTGTTGACGAGCGCATCGATCTGCCCCCAGCGCGCGACGATGGCATCGCGTGCATCGGCGAAGTCCTGCTTCGACGTGACATCGAGCTTGATGGCGAATGCGCTCGTGCCATCGGCGCTCAGATCGCGCGCAACGGTTGCGGCCGCATCGAGCGCGATGTCGCCGAGCGCGACGCGATAGCCCGCTGCATGAAAACGCGCGGCAATGACGGCGCCGAGGCCGCGCGCCGCGCCGGTGACGAGTACGACTCTGTTGCTCATGAGTTTCGCTTCCTTCGAGGCACGAGGCGCTTTTGAGCGGCTCGTGCGGTTATCGGTTTCATCGGTTTCAGTGGTTTCAATGCGCGAGGGCCGCTTCGATCTGCGCGCCGACGGCGCACACATATTCGTCGGCGCCCTTGCGGCCGATGATCTGCAGACTCGCCTTCAGCGGCGTGCCCGCGACGGGCAGCGGCAGGCTCAGCGCAGGATGACCGCTCAGATTGAACGGGCGGATCAGCGACGACATCGCGATTACCGACACACCTCGGCGGGCATCGTCGAGCGTGATCGGGAAGGCGGGCAGCGTCGGCATGACGATCACGTCGACATGCTCGAGCGCTGCGTCGACGGCAGCGGTGAAGCTGCGTCGCACGCGCTCGGCGGCTTCGATCTGCTCGGCGCTGGTCGCCGATGCGGCGTGCAGGCGCGTGGCGAGATCCTGGCCCAGCTTGCCGGTCGCGACGAGATGGCCGAACGCGCGCCACGTTTCCGCGTTGATGATCGCGAGCCCGGCTTGGAACGCTTCGTTCATGCCTTGCAGGGCGATGTGTTGCGAAGCGAGCCCGGCGCGCTGCGGCGCCTGTTCGACGGCGGCGAGAATGTCGGCTTGCGCATCGACGTCAGCGATGCCGACGCGGCAGCCCGCGACCGACGCGAGCGCTTTGCCCGCCGAGAAACCCGGCGCGATCACGGCCATCGTCTCGGCGATCATGCGCATGTCGCGCGCGAATGGGCCTACGCAATCGAGCGACGATTCGGCGGGCAGCACACCACGCCGCGAGACGAGGCCGAAGCTCGGCTTGAAGCCCGCGACGGCGCAGCACGCGGCCGGGCCGCGAATCGAGCCGCCGGTATCGGTGCCGAGCGCGGCATCGGCGAGGGCGAGACCCACGGCCGCCGCCGAGCCGCTCGACGAGCCGCCCGGAATGCGCGTTGCGTCCTGCGGGTTGAGCGGCGTGCCGGTGTAGTCGTTGATACCTGTCATGCCGAACGCCAGCTCGTGCATATTGGCCTTGCCGACGATGTGCCAGTGCGCATCGAGCAGTTGCTGGACCACTTGCGCGTGCTGTTGCGCAGGCTCGGCCGCTTCGAGCGCGCGGCTCGCGCCCGTGGTCGGATGGCCGGCCACGTCGATGGTGTCCTTGATGGCGATGGTGGGACCGTCGCCGCCAAGCGAGAAGGCACTGATCAAGGCGCTCATGGAGGTGTTTCCGTGTTGAAGGTCGTTCACGCCGGGCGCGGATTCACGCGCCACGGGGCATCGAAAAGACGCTCGGTGCGAAAGTGGGCGATCAGCCAGTGCAGGCCATCGGGCGCCGGCGTGAAGTCCACTTCGAGGCGCGCGGCGATCAGCTCGGCGCGCTCGTCCACATAGCCCGACGCCTGCAGCATGATCCAGCGGCCCTTGGCCCGCGCGCCGTCCACTTCGATCGACTCGGAGGTGAGGAAGTGCACATTGGTCGCGAAGTGCGGCGTGGGCGGCAGATAGCGCATCAGCATCGCGAGGATCTCGGCGCGGCCCTGCAGGCGGCCGAACTTGTTCACGTACTGCTTGCCGATGCCTTCCCACAGCGCATCGTCGGTGAACAGCGCGCCGAGTGCTTCACCGTCGAGCGCACCCGACGGCACGTCGCACAGCGCCATGTAGCGCGCCATGGTCCGGCGCACCGCGACCTCGGCCTCGAGCGCGGCGAGCCGCGCAACGAGCGCCGCGAGACTGGCTTCGCGTGTCATCGTCGCTCGCTCAGGCGTTCGTCGTGGCGGGCGGCACCGCGAGCGCGCGGCCGACACGCGCTTCGATCTTGCCGTAGCGCCACAGGTTGTATTCGCCGACCGGCGTGGTGCGGTACAGGTTGCACACGGCCACGGCGGTGTCGAAGTCGGCGACGTCGGCCATGATGTAGAAGGTCCACGGTGCGCCGTCCGCATTGCCGACCACGAGGCGGTCATCGTCCATGATGCCGAGCACCTTCACGCCGTCCATCGTTTCGACGGCGGCCAGCATCTTGCCGTACGCTTGCCACACTTCGCCGATCTTCTCGCGCGGCAGGTCGAAGAAATTCTGCGTGACGCCGCAGCAGAAGAGCACGCGCAGGGGCAGGGGGCGATTGTCGCGATTGTCAGACATAAAAAGTATCCTTGTTCAGGCCGCCATATGCGGCCGCTATGGAAAACGGGAAATGTGATCCGCGTGGTTACAGATAGCCGGGAATCGGCGGCACACCGACGAACACGGCACCGGCACCGTCGAAGTTGCCTTCGCCGAGGAACGCATGCTGCGTGACGACCATCGCGTCGCGCAAGAGGCGCTGCAGCGGATGGGTTTTATAAATCGCCATCGTGCCGCCCAGACGATACGCGCGATTGACGACATCGGCGCCCTGATGGGCAATCTGCGTGGCGGACAGGCGCAGCAGGCTCACCTGGTCGGGCGTCACCGGATTGCCGGCGAGAATCGATTGCCAGACTTCGTCGGTGGCCTCGTAGAAGAACGCGCGCGCCGAGCGCAGTTGCGCCTCGGCCTTCGCCAGTTCGATGCGGTAGTACGCGCGATCGGCGAGTTGCGGTGCGCCCGTCGTCGTGCGGCGCCCGCCCGACATCTGGTTCGCCACGTCGAGCGCCGCGCGTGCGAGGCCGAGGTTCACGACGGCGAGCACCTGGGCCGCGTAGGCGACGGTCGGATAGCGATAGAGCGGTTCGTCGACCGTCGGCGTGCCGCCGCGCACGAAGGTCCAGTCATCGCTGACGATCTGGTCGGTCACGCGCAGATCGTGGCTACCCGTGCCCTGCATGCCGACCACGTTCCAGTTGTCGACGATCTCGACCTGGTGCGGACGGAACACGGCCGTGCGCGGCTTGTTCGGCGCGCCGCCGCCCGCCTCGCCGGTGCTGATGCCGACGCCGAGCCAGTCCGCGCCCTTGCAGCCGCTCGCGAACTTCCACGTACCGTTCACGCGCCAGCCGCCTTCGGCAGGCTGTGCGGCCTGCACCGGAAAGAGCCCGCCCGCGAACACCTGGTCCGGACCGCTCGCGTAGATTTGCGCCTGCGTTTCGAGCGGCAGCGCGGCGAGATACACGTTGGCCGAGCCGAAGCTCGCGACCCACGCAGCGGAGCCGTCGGCGACTGCGATCGCCTCGATCATCGCGAGGAATTCGCCGGGCGCGCGCGCATCGCCGCCAAAACGCTTGGGCGTACCCGCGCGATAGATGCCGGCGCGCTTGAACAACTCGATCATGTCGCGCGGCACGTGCGAGAGCCGGTCGAATTCTTCGCGGCGCGCGGCCACCACTTCGATGACTTCGGCGAGCGACAGCGGCTGAGCGCTATCGGCTTGTGCTTCGCTGAACGACGCGACTGCAGTCGCTACTGATGACATGGAAATTCTCCTGAATTCCGGTCCGGCAAAGTTGTGGGGCAGGGGGCGAGCAGCGTGCCGCCCAGTCTGAGAGCCAGTCTAGAAAGACACAAAGACGCCAGCAATTGGGACGCGATACGCAATTCCAGGTAGCGTTCCCGGGCCGCCTAAAGAAATCTTCAGATTCCCCGCGAGCCGCACTGGTGCTATCGTTGCGCGGGTATGCGCGGTCTGCCGCGCGCCTTCTCACACCATCATGAATTTCCCCGCCGAAGAGGATTTCCACCGCCTGCTCGATGCGCTCACGCTGTGCGTGTTGCTGCACGACGCCGAATCGAAAGCGATCGTGTGGGCCAATCGTGCGGCCTGCGTCGCGCTCGGTTTTTCCGTCGAGGAGCTGTTGCCGCTGAAAGCGCCCGACATGACGCGCCCCGAACCGAAGTACGCGCGCGAAATCGGCGTGGCGGCGATGGACCGCTCGATTACCGAGGGTCCGCAGGTGTATGAGTGGTGCTATCGCTCGCGCAACGGCGCCGATATGTTGTCGGAGGCGATCGCGACCTACGTGCCGCTGCGCGAAGGCGGCGTGGTGATGGTGCAGTTTCGCGACATCAGCGCCGAGGAAGCGATTCGCCGCCAGTTGCGCAACAACGAGACGCGCTTGCGCGAGTTCATGCAGGACCTCGGCGAAGGCGTCGCGCTGCTTGCGCACGACGGCCAGGTCGAATTCATGAGCGCTTCGGGGCGGCGCGTGCTCGGACTCGCCGACGAGGAGCCGGCAGGCGGTTTGCTCGACTATTGCTGCGTCGAAGATCAGGAGCGTCTGATCGAGCAGTTGCATGACGCGCCCGACAAACGTCCCTCGCAGCCGCAGCGCTATCGCATGATCCGCCGCGACGGCAGCGCGTGCTGGCTGCGCGTGACCTGTCGCCGGCTCGCGATCGAAGACGATCTCGACGGCTTACTGATCCACTTTCGCGACATCACCGACGAAGTCAGCATCGAGCAGGCGCGGCGCACCGAAGCGCGGCTGCTCGAATACGCGGGCCGCTACAACGCGATGGGCGAAATGGCGACCGCGATCGCTCACGAGCTGAGCCAGCCGCTCGCTGCCGTGCGCAATTTCATCGAAGGCGCGATCCAGCGTCTCGGCCAGCCCGGTTCCGTCGACGATGCGATCTGGGGACTGCGCAGCGCGGATCGCCAGGCCGAGCACGCGGCGCTCATCATCAAGAGCGTGCGCGAATACATCGTCAAGCGCGAACCAGTCGAGACGCGCGTGGATCTGCGCGACATCCTTGCGGAAGTCGCTTACTTCATCGAGCTGCGGGCGCGCGACGAAGGCGTGAACGTGCGCATCGAGCAGACCGATGTCGCGTTGCCCGTGCTGTGCGAGCGCGTGCTGATCGGGCAGGTGATCCTGAATCTCGCGTTCAACGCGATCGATGCGCTCGCAAGCAATCCGTGCGGTCAGCGCGAACTGGTGCTGGCGAGTGTTGCACGCGAGGACAAGGCGGTCGTGAGTGTGATCGATAACGGGCCGGGCGTGCCGGCCGATGCGCATGAACGGCTGTTCGACGGCTTTTCGTCGTCGAAGGCGGGCGGCAACGGCATCGGCTTGTCGCTGTGCAAGAACATCATCACGCGCCATGGCGGCACGATCCGGGCACAGCCGGTGGCACAAGGCGGCCTCGAATGCTGCTTCGCGCTCGCACTCAAGGCCCACAGCGGCGGCTGATCAGCCGTCGATCAACGGCCGAGCGAGCGCGCGGTTTTTCCGCCGAGGCCGAAGTCGGTATTCGGAATGTCCTTGATGACGACGCGCGTGGCGCCGATGGGCGTATCGAGCACATCGGCGCTCGTCTGCGCGAGTGCGGCAATGAGCGCCTGCTTTTGTTCGAGCGTGCGCCCCGCAATCAGGATCGCGACGATCACCGGCAACAAGGGCGGCGCACCGGCGGCCGCGCTCTTGCCGCCGATGCCGTAGTGGCCGGCGGGCAGCTCGCTCAGGAGGATGCGTACCGAGTCAGCGGGCGCGCCGATCGCCTCGACGGTCGATTGCGTGAGTCCCGCGATCAGTGACGCCTTGCACTCGTCCGAGTGTCCCGCGGGCAGATAGACTTCGAGAGTGGGCATGATGGGCTGGAGTAAAAACGGCGACAGCGCGTGTAGCGATGTCGCCGTGTGAGGCTTAGAGGAGGAAGCCGATGGCGTTCAGCGCCTCGGTGGAGTCGATCAGGCGGATCACCTTTTGCACGAGCCTGGGCTCGCCGCTCGCGAAGCTGATGCGATGCGAGATGTCCGCCGCGAAGATCGTGCTCACGCCGCGCTTGTACGCAATGAGGACCTGCGCCGAGCTGACTTCGACCGTATCGGCAGCATCGCTCGTGAGCGTGAAGCGCGAGACCGTGCGCACCGTGCGCGCTGCATCGGAGGCCGATGCCGAGAAGCCCGAGGTCATTCGTTGCACGCGCAACTCACGCATGTGGTGGTCGTCGTACACGTAGTTCAGCGTCGAGGCGAAATCGGTGGTCGCCGGATCGATCGGCACCACGTAGTGGCCCGCCGGATCCCACAGGTCGAGCCACGCCTTGTAGTCGCGGCGATCGAGCATTTCGGCTTCGCGCCAGATGAATTCCACCGCGCGGCCGAACGTCTGCTGCGAAATGAGTGCGTTGCGATCGTCCATCATGCCTCCATCATCTTGCGCCATTGCGCATAGGCTTCGCGCATGCCGGTTTCGTCGGTGGCGTGCGCGGTCTTTTCACCGTTCGGTGCAGTGGTCTCGCGATTCAGGCCGCGATTGACCAGGATCGGCGTGTCGGGGCCCGCATGCGAGCCGCGTTGCACGCGCTCCCACGCTTCGGCGTCGTCGGGGCTGCCGAAGCCGAACGGGCCCTGGAAGTGCTCGTGAATGCGCAGGCGCACACGGTTCGCTTCTTCGGGGCCGCCGTCCATCGCCAGCGCGACGTGGCGGATCTCGGTCTCTTCCGCCGAAATCGGCCGCAGCACGCGGAAGAAGGCCATCGAGAGCGCGAGGTTCGGGAACAGGTTCAGATTGAAGCCGACGCCCATCAGCGAGCGCACGATGCGCCGGACTTCCTCGGGCGTGTGACGCTCGGCGAGTTGCGCGGCGAGTTCGTTGAAGCGCTCCGGCAGCGGGGCGCCGTCGTCCTGGTCCAGATCGACGAGTTCGGGCACCAGCACGGCAAGGCTGTGGCCGTTGCCAAGCGAGCGGCAGAATGCCTGGTCGCTCGTCATGAAGCTCGTGATCGCGGCGATCGTTTCTTCGTCGATCGACTTGAGCCACGACTTGTGCACGACCGGGAAGTGATAGAGGTCCGTGGTGTTCTCGAGCTGGATCTTCCAGTTGCCCTTGAACTTGAACTTGTGCTCGCCGTTGGCCTTGACCGGATAGCCCGCACCCTGTTTCATGAACAGGTCGATCCACGGCTTGGCGCCGCCGAGGAAGTCTTCGAGCGGCTCGATGTCTTCCTTGAAGCTCGCGAAGATGAGGCCTTGATAAATGCCCACGCGCAGCTTTTCGAGCGGCAGATCGCCCTTTTCGCAGACGCCTTCGTAGCCGTCGCCATAGGGCAGCGCGCGCAGCGTGCCGTCGAGCGCATAGGACCAGCTATGGTAGGGGCACGTGAAGCCCTTGGCGTTGCCCTTGTGCTCTTCGCACACGGTCGCGCCGCGATGGCGGCAGCGGTTTTGCAGCACGTTGACGGTGCCGGTCTTGTCGCGCACGACGATCACCGGCTGGCGGCCGATCGTCGTGGTGCGGAAGTCGCCCGGATTGGGCAACTCGCTTTCGTGCGCAACCCAGATCCACGTTTTGTAGAAAATGCGTTCGAGTTCCGCTTCGAACAGCGCCGGGTCGTAGTAGAGCGAAGGCGCGATGCGGTCGGACTCTACGCGGCCGCGCAATGTGCTCGTGTCGATGGTTTGCCAGGTGTCGCTCATACTCATGATGTCGTATCGGGGTGGTCGCGAGATCTCACGAGGGGTAGTTCGCAGGCTCGTGCAGGCTGCTGCGTTGATAGAAGTCTCGTCTGTGGTGCTTCATGCGTCAAATCGATCTAAAATTGCTGGTCACATAAACACGGCTGATAAAACGATGCCTTCACTCGATCACGTCGATCTCAATCTGCTGCGCGTTTTTCAGGCGATCGTCGAAGAGCGCAGCCTCACGCGCGCCGGCGAGCGGCTCGCGCTCTCGCAGCCCGCCATCAGCTATTCGCTCTCACGGCTGCGCGCGCTGTTCGACGACCCGCTGTTCATCCGCACACGCGCGGGCATGCAGCCCACGCCGATCGCGCTCGAACTCGCGAGCATCGTCGGACGCGCGCTCGACACCGTGCGCGAGGCGCTGCGATATGCAGAAAGTTTCGATCCGGCACTGAGCACGCGCACTTTCCGCCTGTCGTTGTCGGATGCGGGGGAAATGGCGTATTTGCCGCCGATCTGCGAAGCGCTGCACCAGCAGGCGCCGCGCGTGAAGGTATGTGTCGAGCCGATGCCGGTGGCCGAGATCGAGGACGCATTGCGTTCTAGCCGGCTCGACTTCGCGATCGGCAATCTGCCCGAGCTGATGTCGCGCACGCGCCATCAGGTGCTGTTCGAGGAAAACTATGTGTGCATGACGCGGCGCCGGCGCGGGCTGCCGCGCGGCGAAACCCTGAGCCTCGCCCAGTTCACCGATGCCCAGCACGTGGAAATCAAGTCGGTCGAGCACAGCCACCACGCGCTCGACGACGCGTTGCGCGCGCAAGGCGTGGGCCGCAACATCGCACTGGAGTTGCCGCACTTCGTGGCGCTGCCCGGCGTGCTCGCCGTGACCGATCTCTACGCGACGCTGCCGCGCCGGCTCGCGCATATCTTCAATCGCGAGGCGCGCTTCCAGATCTACGCGTTACCCGTGCCGATGCCGGTCGCCGCCGTGACGATGCACTGGCACGAGCACTTTCACGAGGACGAGGGCATCGCGTGGATGCGCGAGCTGATCACGGGCATCATGCGTCGCTTCGACGACGATGCGGCGTGAATGCTCGCGTGAGCGGACTCACAAGTCGAGCACGAGCACCGGCGACTTCGCACGGGAGATGCAGCAGCAAATGACCTTGTTGCTCGCTCGCTCGCTCTTGCTCAGGCAATGATCGCGATGCTCGGGCTCGCCCGAAACCACATCGACCATGCAGGTGCCGCACACGCCTTCGCCGCATGACGTATCGACCTCGATGCCGATCGACGCGAGCGCGTCGACGATCGACTTGTCCTTCTCGACGCGCACGCTCTGTCCCGTGCTCGCGATCTGCACCTCGAAGCTGTCGAGCGAATCGGCCGTGAGCGGTGCGGCGGGCTCGGCGGCGAAGCGTTCGAGGTGGATCGCGTCTTCGGGCAGGCGCGTCTCGCCCGCCGCCACCACGCGCTCCATGAACGGGCCGGGGCCGCACGTGTAGACGTGCGTGCCCGGCGTTGCGTCGGCGAGGCAGGCCGCGAGTTCGGCGTCGAGCGCGTCGGGCTCGATGCCGAAGTGCAGTTGCACGAACGGCGCGAACGGTGCGCGCGCAAGCAGTGGCAGAAACGCCGCGTGCGTCTCGCTGCGCGCGAAGTAGTGCAGCACGAACGGCGCATCGAGCTGGATCAGGCGATAGGCCATCGAGAGCAGCGGCGTGATGCCGATGCCGGCGCCGATCAGCACGTGGTGCGTGGCCTGCGGGGCCAGCCGGAACAGATTGCGCGGCGCGCCGACCGACAACTCGGTGCCGACCTTCACATCGTCGTGAAGCGAGCTGGAACCGCCGCGCGATTCGTTTTCGCGCTTCACGGCAAAAAGCTGCGTGCCCGGATGGGTGGGGTCGCCGCACAGCGAGTACTGACGCGTGACGCCCGAGGGTGCAGTCACGTCGATATGCGCGCCGGGCTCGTATTGATCGAACGGCTCGCCGTCGAGCCGGGAGATGCTGAACGAACGGATACCGTGCGCTTCATCGCGCAATGCATCGACGCGAACCTTGAAAGTAGTGGCTTGCATGGGGGTGCCCAATCGTTGAATCGTCTACTGAATGAAACCTGCGCGGCAAAAGCGCGACGGTAGAGCCGAGCATACGGTCGCCGGGCGGATCGGGCAAATCGATAAAAAATGGCCTCCCGGATAAATGGCGCTAATATCTCGCGCCCGGGAGGCCCAGGGTCGATCAGAGAGAATCAGGCGTGGGTGGCGTTGAGCGCTGCGCCAGGCGCGGGTTGCGCATCTTCCGAAGCGAGCTGTTCACGTTCGAGACTCAGGCGGAACTGGCGGCAGCCGAAGCCGAGCAGCACGGTCGCGAGCGATGCGGCCACGAGGCTCACGATCGACATCGAATGGCCGACTGCCTGCGGCGAGCCGAACAGCTTGTCGGTGAGCAGCGCGACGAGCGTCGTGCCCACACCCAGACCAATCAGGTTCGACACCAGCAGGAACACGGCCGAGATTTGCGCGCGCATCTGGTTGGGCGCGAGCGTCTGCATCGCCGCGGTGGAGGTCGGCATCGGGAACGATGCGAAGAACATCGCGACGACCAGCAGCGCGAGCGAGAGGCCGAGGCTGTCGACTTGCGTGAACGCGACAGCGGGCACCAGCATGCAGGCCGCGCCGATACAACCGGCGAGCATCGGACCGTCGCTGCGGCCGCGCTTCATCAGCCAGTCGTTGAACCAGCCGCCGCAGAACACGCCGGTGGTGTTCGCCACCAGCAGGATCGTGCCGAGCGTATAGCCGGCCTCGACGGGCGTCATGTGGAAGTGGCGGATGTAGAACGCGGGCGTCCAGCTCATCAGGCAGAACAGCGTCATCGCGTAGAACGAGAAGCCGATGTAGTGGCAGAAGAACGTCTTGCCGTGGGCACGGATGAAACGCATCGTATCGGCGAGCGAGACGCTGCGCACGTTGCCCTGCGCGTCCTGCTTCAGGCCCTTGCGCTGCGGGTCGCGCACGGTGAGCGCGAACAGCAGCGCGACGAACAGACCCGGCAGGCCGACGATGAAGAACGTCACTTGCCACGCGCGCACTTCACCGACGATCGGCAGCGTGAGCATGGTGGCCTGCTTGAGCAGCGCGATCACATAGCCGCCGATCAGGAACGCGATGCCGCCGCCGATGAACGAACCCAGCGAATACACGCCGACCGCACGGCCCAGCTTCTCCTTCGGGAAGTAATCGGCGAGCATCGAGTAGGTGCCGGGCGAGAGCGACGCCTCGCCCACGCCGACGCTCATGCGGGCGAGAAACATGTGCACGAAGTTCTGGCTCATGCCGCATGCGGCGGTCGCCACGCTCCACAGCGCGACGCCGACCGAGATGATGCGCGGGCGCGCGTAGCGGTCGGCGAGCCATGCCAGCGGAATGCCCATCACCGCATAGAACAGCGAAAACGCGAAGCCCTGCAGCAGGCTGAACTGCGTATCGCTCAGTTGGAGATCGCGCTTGATCGGCTCGATCATGAGCGCCAGCACCTGGCGGTCCACGAACGAAAAGACATAAGCGAGCATGCAGATCAGCACCACGTACCACTCGTACGTGTAGCGCCTGCCGGGGGCGGGGCTGGCCGTTGTTGGGGTCATTCTCGTATCTCCGGTAATTCGGTCTTGTGATGGTGCGTTCGGTGTGTTCTCGCTGCAGCTGTCTGTGTGAGCGTGCTCGATGCGCGTGCTCACCCAGTAGCCGCAGCGTACGCAAACAAATTTCGCTGACAAAGGTGGAGATGCCTCGCGTGCATTGAGGCAACTACCGAGCGGCCTAAAGAAAACACCAGGGGACATGCCTGCGCGCCAGCGCCGGCGGGCCGCTGCGGGCCTTCGTAGAGGGCGCAACGACACTCATGTATGAAATCTATAAGTGATATACGGCTCGCTTGATCGACGCGTGATATTGGCGTTTCTAGACTCGGCTCGTTTCCATAAGGCAGGCGTTTTCCCTCGACAGCTTGCCAAATCCGCATGAACCAGCCAGCCGCGCCATGCGCGGCGAAGACCAACTCTCTCTTGCCGGGACGACAGGAATGACCAACTGGAAGTGGTGTATCTCGCTCTTGGGCGTGGCCGCAGCGCCCGTTCTCGCACAATCGAGCGTCACGCTGTACGGACGCATCGATACGGCTATCGAATATACGAACTTCGGCCCCAATCATGTCGTGCGTATGGGCAGCGGCGATATCTTCGCGACCCAATGGGGCTTGAAGGGCGTCGAGGACCTGGGCGGCGGCTACTCGGCCATCTTCAAGCTCGAGAACGGCTTCAACTCCGCCAACGGCGCGTTCAACAACGGCGGCGCGATGTTCGGCCGCGAGTCGTGGGTCGGACTCGTGGGACCGTATGGCGGCCTGCAGGCCGGCAATACCTATACGATCCTGCACACGTCGTTCGTCACGTACAGCCTGCCGTCGTATGGCGCGGGTCTCGCATGGGGCAACGCCTCGAACAACTTCGTGCTGCCTTCGTTCCTGCGGGTGAGCAATTCGCTGCGCTATACGTCGCCGCGTATCGGCGGCTTCCTGCTGCGCGCGACGGCGGCGCGCGGCGCCAACGGCTCGAACGCGGTGCCATCGACGCTCGGCGACACCTATGGCGCGGCCCTCAACTACGCGAACGGCCCGCTCTCGATCGACGTCGATTACATGGAGCAGAAGTTCAGCAGCGCGAGTGCGGCCGCGCTCAACTCGACGAGTCCGGCGGCCATGGGCAACTACACGCTCGGCGCGATCTCGTACGACTTCGGTTTCGTGAAGCCCGCGTTCATCTATTTGCGCCATCGCGGTGGCCCGGACGTGAGCGCGCCGGTGACGAGCGCGTACTCGAACCCGCATAACGACTTCTTCGAAGTGAGCGCGACCGTGCCGGTCGGGAAGTCCTCGCTGCTGCTGAGCTACGGCCACTATCGCAAGATCGCCGATAGCGAGGGCAACGCCGATTCGTACGGCCTGCGTCTCGACTATCCGTTGTCGAAGCGCACGGTGCTCTACACGGGCGCGGCAATGGTCCGCAACGGCGATCACGCAGCGTTCACCATCAACGGCGCGGGCGGCGGCGGTGTGCCGGTCGGCAAGCCGGGTGCCACGGCGAGTTCGGTCGTCGCGGGCATCATGACTTCGTTCTGATGACAAGGTCCGGACCGCCGCTGCGGCGGTCCGGTGCTCACGGCTGGAGCGCTTGCGTGCTCAGGTCGGGCGGGATCGCGAGCCAGCTGTCGAACGGCTCGCGCGTGCCGATGCGGAACAACTCCATCAAGAGCGCCCGCAGCCAGCGGTGGCCCGGATCGGCATCGAAGCGCCGATGCCAGTACGCATTCACGGGCCACGTCGCGGCGCCGGCAATCTCGTAGGCTGCCATTTCGCCGAGCGGTGCGAATGCACGCGCCACGGTGCGCGGCAGGATCAGTCCATAGTCGCAGCGATAGAGAATCGCCGGCACCACCATGAAGTTCGGCACCGCGACACGCACGCGCCCCGTGAGTCCGTGCTGTTCGAGCAGCGCCATCGACTGCGGATGCGAGCTGACCGCGATGAACTTCAACTCGGCGGGCGCGCTGCGGTCGAGCACGAAATGCTCGTCGAGCGCGAGTTGCTGCGCCACCCGCTGCGGCATCATCAGGACATAGCGCTCCTGCAACAGCTCGCAGCGGTGAAAGTGATCGAATGCGTGGGGGAAGTGCCCCATCGCGAAGTCGATGCGTCCGGCTTCGAGCGCCACGTTGAACTGGCTCTCGTCGATATGCAGCGTCTCGATCACCACACTCGGTGCGCGCGCATCGAGTTCGCGCAACAGGGTCGGCAAGAACGCGCTCTCCGCGAAATCGCTCATGTGCAGCCGGAACGTGCGATGCGAAGTGGCGGGCGAGAACTGCGCGCCCTCGTCGAGCACCGCTTGCAGGATCGAAAGCGCGCGATCGATCGAGATGGCGAGACGCTGGGCGCGCGGCGTCGGCTCGACACCACCGCCCGTGCGCACGAACAACGCATCGCGAAAGAGCAGGCGCAGGCGGCCGAGCGCATGGCTCACCGAAGGCTGCGTGATGCCGAGCCGCAGCGCGGCACGCCCCACGTTCTTCTCCGTATAGACGGCATCAAAGGTCTTGAGCAGATTCAGATCGAGGTCCTGCACGCGCAGCGCATCGCCGATCATCGCGCCGTCGCCGGGCGGCGGCACGAGTTCGCCGCCAGTCGCGGGCCAGTTGGGATCGCTCACGCTGCCCCCTTCGCCGTGGCCGAGGGCGAGTAGCCGAAGCGCCGTGCATAGGCACGCGCGAAGTGCCCGAAGCTGTGCACGCCGAATTCGAGCAGCACGTCGGTGACCGCGCGTCCAGGGTTCTGCTGCAGCGCGCGATGCACGGCGTCGAGTCGTTGCTCGCGGATATAAGCGGCTGGCGACATCGCGAGGAACTGACTGAAGCCGTTTTGCAGCGTGCGCGGCGAGACCCCCGCGATACGCGCGAGCGTCGTCACGGACAGCGTTTCACCGAGATTCGCGTCGATGTACTCGCGCGCGCGCTTCACGTGCGCGGGCAGCGGGGGCTTCGCGCCGCGCGCGAGCGTGTCGCTGTACGAGTGCGGCAACTGGGTCAGCAACAACGTGGCGAGCCATTGCGTGAGATCGGCACCGAGTACGCTGTCGCGCGAATCGGGGTCGATCCGCTCGCACAGCGTGCACAGATAGTGGAGCGTCGCCTCGAACGCCGCCGTGCCGCCATGCGCGCGGTTCACTTCGAGATCGAACACGAGCGGCTTGCGAATCGAGCACTGCAGCAACTCGGCGAGCTTCACTTCGAGCGTGCTGCGCTCGATGCGCAGCAGCAGGCTGCGGCACTCGGTATCGATACGGATGCGGCTATGGCGCGAGGGCGACGACACGCTGAGACTGCCCGCGGACAGCGCAACGCGATCGTTACCCGATTGCAGTTCGCAGCGCCCCGCGAGCGTGGCGCGAAACAGGAAATGCTGGTCGAGATCGCCGGCATCGATCTGCGTCTCGCGGCCGTAGCACAGTTCGAGCAGACTCGCGCGATGCATCGCGACGCCATACAGCTCGGCGTTCAGCGGCTCGCGGCCCGTCACTTCCATGCGATGGGGAACGAGCAGTTTCGATACTTCGCGCTCGACGTCTTCGCGTGCGCGCGAGGTGCCGAGCCGATTGCTGTGTTTGCGCGGGATCGCGATTTCCATTCAGTGCCTCAAGACAAGCGAAGTGACCCGTGGCCACACGCCTATCATCGGGTGGCCAATAAGTCTGCGCAAGAACGGATTCACCCTCATAGGCAGGGCTCGATTGGATTGCCGGATTTGAACAGCGGTTGCGCGCCGCGTAGCGCAAGCGTCGCGCCTTGCCCGTAGTCTCGAAGCATTGCACAAGGAGACGGAAAATGAAGGTTAGCGTTCTGGGCGGCGGACACGGGTGCTTCGCAGCAGCGATCGACATGCTGGAAAAAGGTCACGATGTCACGTGGTGGCGGCGCGATACGGCGGCGAGCGCGCGTCTCGTCGAACTGGGCGCGCTCAATGTGAAGGACTGGCGCGGCCAGCGTCGCGTGCCGGTCGGTGACGCGCCGGGCGCAGTGAAGCTCGTCGATCGTCTCGACGACGCGACGCGCGGTGCCGAGCTGATCGTGATCCCGCTGCCTTCGACGACGCACGAAGCGCTCGCCACGCAGCTCGCCCCGTTGCTCGCCGATGGCCAGGTCGTCTATCTGCCGCCGGGCACGTTCGGCAGTTATGTGTTCGCGAAGGCGATGGCCGATGCGGGCAACCGTGCACGCGTCGCGTTCGCCGAAACCGGCACGCTGCCGTATCTGGTGCGCCGTCACAACGAGAACGATGTGGTCATCAGCGCCTATGCAACGCGTCTGCCGACTGGCGTGTTCCCCGCCTCGGCGGCCGAGTGGGCATTCCCGATCCTGAAGGCCGGCTACCCGAGCGTCGAGCCGATCGAAGACGCGTTGAGCGGCGCGTTGATGAACGCCGGCCCCGTGATCCATCCGCCGCTCATCATGATGAATGCGGGACCGCTCGAACACTTCGAGTCATGGGACATCCATAACGAGGGCACGCAGCCATCGATTCGCCGCGTCACCAACGCGCTCGACGCCGAGCGCATGGCAGTGCGCGAAGCATTGGGCTACGGTGCGCCGCATTTCCCGCTCGCCGACCACTACGCAAGCGAAGGCGACGAGTGGATGTACGGTCGCGGCGCGCACGGCAAGTTGACGGACAGCGGCGACTGGCGCGAGAACATCGACCTGAAGGCGCATCGCTACATGCTCGAAGACACCCGGCTTGGTTTGTCGTTCATCGTTTCGGTGGGGCGCTGGGCACGCGTGCCGACGCCGGTCGCGCAAGGGCTGCTGAGCATCGCGAGCGCCGTGGCATGCCGCGATCTGTACGCAGAAGGCCGCACGCTGGAAAACCTGGGCCTCGCCGCGCTCTCGCGTGAAGCGATGCAGGCGCTCCTCGCGCGAGGTATCGCATGAAAGGCGCGGCCGCCGACGTGACGCACATTCACGTGCTCGGCGCGGGACGCATGGGGCAGGGCATCGCCCTCGCGTTTGCGTTCGCGGGCCTGCGTGTGACGCTGATCGATTTCAAGCAGCGCGATGAAGCGGCGCGCGCCGCGTTCGCGAGCGCGGCACTCGGCGAGATCGGCAGGCAACTGCAGACGCTCGTCGAGTTCGGCCGGCTCGACACCGCGCAGGCGGCGCAATCGCTGGCGCGCGTCGACGTGATCGATCGCGTTGCCGCCGAAACCGCCCTGGCCGACTGCGAGGTCGTGTTCGAAGCGATCCCCGAAGTGATGGACGCGAAAGTGGCCGCGTTCGCATGGCTGTGCCGCCATGTCGGTGCACATGCACTGATCGCCTCGACGACCTCGACCTTTCTTGTCACGGACCTGCAGAAACTCGTCACGCGGCCCGAGCGTCTCGTCAACGCGCACTGGCTCAATCCCGCGCATCTGATGCCGCTCGTCGAAGTGAGCCGCAGCGACCTCAGTTCCGATGCGAGCGTCGCGCGCATGGTGGATCTGCTGCGCCGCGTGGGCAAGAAGCCGGTGGTGTGCGCGCCGTCGGCGGGTTATATCGTGCCGCGTCTGCAGGCGCTCGTGATGAATGAAGCGGCGCGCATGGTCGAAGAGGGCGTAGCGAGCGCCGACGATATCGACACGGCGGTACGCACCGGCTTCGGACTGCGTTTTTCGATTCTCGGTTTACTCGAATTTATCGATTGGGGCGGCTGCGACGTGCTGTATTACGCTTCGCGCTATCTGGCGAAAGAACTCGATCCGCGCTTTAAAACGGCCGATATCGTGGCACGGCATATGGAAGAGGGACTCGACGGCATTCGCAGCGGCAAAGGCTTCTATGATTATGCGGGCGTCGATGTGCCTGCTTATGTGAAAGGACGCCTCGCCGAATTTGGCGCCGTGCTTGCGCATTTGGGACTCGCGCCGCAATACAACGCCGCCATCGAGACAGCCGAAGCTATCGAACAAGTATGAAAAACGCCCTGCAGCGCGGGCAAAACAACGTTCGTCGCTGCAGCGCAGACCCGGCGCCCGTGACCCGAGATAACGCTTGACACCATGATGGGCTCGCTACTAAAGTGAGCCTGCAGATCTAGATAAGAGACTATCTGTAAGATGGTCTCTTATGCTTTGCGTTTATGCATTCGTCGGCCTCTTGCAGAAATACTAATGGAGACCGATTGTGCAAACGATCGCAGTCAAGCTTCGCGGTATCGACGATGTCATTTCATACATCGATTCATGTCCGGGTATTCCCGGACGTGCGGGTCTTATCTGGTGGCTCGCACTCGGTGGTCTGTTTCTCGACGCATTCTCCAATTCCGCATTGAGCGCGGGCCTCGCGCCCATGACGCGCGACCTCCATCTGGGGGCCGCGCAAATCGCGCTGATGACCTCGTTCGCCTCGTGGGTCGCCATCGCATTCAATCCGATCGGCGGCTGGCTGGCCGATCGCTGGGGCCGCGTGCGCCCGCTCGTGCTCGCCAAATGTCTCGCGCTGATCGGCGCACTGCTCGTCGTCTTCGCGCCTGGCTTTGAAGTCATTCTCGCCGGCCGTTTCTTCGTGGGCATGGCCTACGGGATCGACTTCGCCATCGCGATGGCCATGCTCGCTGAATTCACGCCGACGCGCCTGAAAAGCCGTCTCAACGCGTGGCAGGGCATGTGGTACACGGCGGTCTGCACGAACCTGCTGCTCGCGTTGCTGTTTCATTCCTGGCAGGTCGGCGATTCGATCTGGCGTTATTCGGTGGCCGCCACGGCCGTCTTCAGCCTCGCGATTCTCGTGCTGCAGAAGATGTTCCTCGTCGAAAGCCCCGTGTGGCTCACGCGCAAGGATCGCCTGACCGATGCGGCCGCCGCGATGACCCGCATCTACGGACGCGCGTTCGTCGCCGCGTCGATCGGCGAGCGCGTGGCGGTGGTCAACCAGGCACGCCGCGGCTTCGCGAATCTCGCGCTGATCTTTCGCGGCGTCTACCTGCCGCGCACGATACTGGCCGCGACCGTGCAGGTCGCGCAATCGATCCAGTACTTCGCGATCGGCTGGTATCTGCCGCTCATAAGTGCCACGCTGTTCGGCAAGGACTTCGTGTACGCGACGCTCGGCGCGCTCGTCTTCAACGTGTTCGGCATCTTCGGCGGCTTCATGTCGCCCGTGATCGGCAAGAGGTTTGGCTTGCGGCGTGCGTCCGCATTCGGCTTCGCAGCGGTCTTCGTGATGCTCGCGCTGCTGGGTCTCTTCAGCAAGACCATGCCGCTGTGGCTCGCCGTGATCGTGCCGTCGCTGTTCATCCTGTGTCACTCGGCCGGGCCGGGTGCGAACGGCAAGAGCCTGTCCTCGCTGTCGTTTCGCAGCGAGTTGCGTGCGGGCGCCAACGGCGTGATCGGTGCGCTCGGCTCGATCGGCGCGGCGCTCGGTCTGCTCGTTTTTCCGCTCTTTCGCGAACGCTACGGGCTCGAGCACACTTTCCTCATTCTCGCGATCGTGCCGCTCATAGCGAGCGTGATCTGCTTCGCGGTGCAGTGGGACCCGACGCGTACCACCATCACGCCCGATAACGAACCCGGCGCGCCGCAGTTCGACAGCGACACCGCCAGCGAGGGCGCCTTCATGAATCCAGCCATTGAGAAGACCGAGCGATGAAGCCACGACAGGAAGTCATTCTCGCCATCGACGAAGGGACCTCGGGCACGCGTGCCGCGCTCGTCGATGCGCGCGGCGAGGTCTCGTGTCTCGAGTATCGTCCGCTGCACGCCGACAGTCCGCGCCCCGGCGTGGTCGAGCAGGACGCGAACGTCACGCTCGAAAAGACGCTCGAAGCGTGCCGCGCGACGCTCGCCCGCGCGGCGGGCGAACCCGTGCAGGTGGTCGCGCTCGCCATCGCGACGCAGCGCGCCACGGCCGTGCTGTGGGATACACGCACCGGCCGCGCGCTCGTACCCGCGATGGTGTGGCAGGACACGCGGCACGCGGCTGAACTGGCCGAACTCGCGAGCGCGTGGGACCGCACGCTGATCGATCAGGTCGGGCGCCCGGCTGGGGTGCGCTCGCCCTATCTGTGGGCCGTCCATCATCTGCGCTCGACGCCCGAGGTGGTGCAGGCGCGGCGCGAGGGCCGTCTCGCGTTCGGCACGATCGATACCTGGTTGCTATGGCATCTATCGAGCGAGCGCGTCTGCGTGACGACGCCGACCAACGCGACGTCCGCGAGCGCCTATGTGCTCGCGCAACATCGCTATTGCGACGCCTGGCTCGACGCGCTCGGTTTTCCGCACGACCTGTTGCCGCAATTGCGCGAGGATGCCGACGATTTCGGCCGCACGCGTGTGGACCTGCTCGGCATCGACGTGCCGATCCTCGCGTGCGCGGGCGACCAGCTCGCGGGCGGCGTCGGACTCGGCTGTCTCGATCGCGGCCAGTCGATGTGCGTGCACGGCACGGGCAGCTTCGTCGATCTGCTGATCGAGACGCAATTGCCGCGCGACCCAGGCGGCCACGAAGGCACGCTCACGATGACTGCGCGCCGCCACGGCGGCGACTCGCATTTCTCGCTCGAAACCTTCGTGCCGACCACGGGCTCCGCGCTCAACTGGATCTGCGAAAAACTGCGCTGGTTCGACGAGCCGAAACAGATCAGCGCGTTGGCCGCGACCGTGAACGCATCGCGCGGCGTCGCCTTCATTCCGGCACTGACTGGCATGCGTGTGCCGCAATTGCAGCCTGCGGCGCGCGCCTCGCTCGCGGGCGTGTCGAGCGCCACGACCCAGGCCGAGGTCGCCTACGCGATTCTCGAAGGCATCGCGCATTCGGTGGCGCTGTGCATCGACGCGAACCAGCAGGTCGCGGGTGTCGAGGCCGCGCAGTTGATCGTGGGCGGTGGGCTCTCGGGCAGCGACACGCTGTTGCAGATCCAGGCCGATCTGACCGGCGTGTCCGTGTGGCGCATGCATGACGGCGATCGCGCGAGTCTGCGCGGTGCCGCGTTTCTCGCGGGTTCGACGGGCCTCATGTGGAACTCGCTCGACGAAGCGCGCGCGACGCTGCGCACCGAGGCCGTGTTCGAGCCGTCGATTTCAGCCGACGAACGCGCCCGACGCCGCGCGATGTGGCGTATGCGCGTCGATGCCGAACTCGCCTACGCCAATACCTACGCACAAGATCGACGAGGAGAGTGACTCACATGTTGTGGATTCCATCGAGAAAGGCCAACGGTGCGCGCGCGAACATGACGGCCACTGAGCCGTTGCGTCTCGTGCGCGCGGAGCAGCTCGAACGCCTCGGCAGCGAGCAGTTCGACATCGCAATCGTGGGCGGCGGCGTGACCGGTGCGTATGCCGCGCTCGACGCGAGCCTGCGCGGCTATCGCGTTGCATTGATCGAGAAGAGCGATTTCGCGTCGGGCACGTCATCGAAGTCGTCGAAGATGGTGCATGGGGGCCTGCGCTACATCGAGCAGGGCAATCTCGGGCTCGTGCGTCATTCGCTGCTGGAGCGCCAGCGTTTGCGCCGCAATGCGCGCCATCTGGTGCAGCGTCTGCCGTTCCTGTTTCCCGTGATGGAGAAGGACGGTGTGTTCGACAAGCGCCTCGCCAAGGCCTTCGAAAGCCTGCTGTGGACCTACGATATCGCGGGCGGCTGGCGCGAAGGCATCCTGCATCAGAAGCTCACGAAGGCCGAAGTGCTCTCGCATTGCCCGACCTTCAACGAAGAGAACCTGACCGGCGGTTTCCTGTACTTCGACGCACGCGTCGACGATGCGCGGCTCACGCTCAACATCGCGCGCACGGCGGCATTTCATGGGGCCACGCTCGCCAATCACGCGAAGGCGGTGGCGCTCACGCGCACTGAGCACGGCAAGGTCGATGGCGTGATCGTCGAGGCCGATGCGCGCGAGATCCGCGTGAAGGCACGCGTCGTCATCATGGCGACGGGTGTGTGGCTGCGCGACTGGAACGGCCGCAAGAAGGACGATCCGTCCGCGCTGCAGATCCGTCCGGCCAAGGGCGTGCACGTGGCGATTCCGTGGCTGAAGATCCGCAACGACTGCACCGTGACGATTCCGGTGCCGGGCCGCAGTCGTCGCGCGACCATCACGCGCTGGGGCAACGTGTCGTATCTCGGCACGACCGATGAAGACTATCGTGGCGATCTCGACGACGTTTGCTGCACGCGGCGTGAACTCGATTTCCTGCTCGAAGGCGCGCGTTCCGCGCTCAAGACCGATCTGTGCGCCGAAGACGTGGTCGGCAGCATCGCCGGCTGCCGGCCGCTTGTCGGGCCGGCCGGTGGAAAAACGCTGGAAATGAAGCGTAATCACGAGATCCATGTCGCGCCCGATGGGCTCGTCACGATCGTCGGCGGCAAGCTGACCACCTCGCGCCATATGGCGGAGCAGACCATCGATGCCGCGCAGAAAGTGTTCGGCGGCCACGGGCGCTGCTCGACGAAGTCGGCCTATCTGCTGGGCGCGGCCGGCTACGACCCGCAGGCGATCGTCGCCTCGGGCGGTCTCGGCGCGCATCTGGGCGAGCGCTACGGCACCGAGGCGCGCTTCGTGAGCGATCTGCTCGAAGCCGATACGGGCCTCGTCAAACCGATCGTCGAAGGGCTGCCGTACAGCGAAGCCGAAGTGTTGTATGCCGTGCGGCATGAACTTGCCTGCAGCGTCGACGATGTGTTGTCGCGCCGTATGCGCGCGCGCCTCATGGCACGCGATGCCTCCGCCCGTGCCGCCGCGCGCGTCGGCGACATTCTGCAAACCGAACTCGGCCTGTCCAGGGCCGCCGTCGATGGTCAGGTGCGTGACTACGTCGCCGCCGTCGAGCACGAAAAATCCGTTCTCATGGGAGATACCGAATGATCAGCAAGGAAGCCATCAAGCGCGGCTATAACCGCGGCAACTACATCGTCGGCGCGCATACGCCGCCGCCGTGGTCGGCCTCGCTCAAGGACAAGGAGACCGGCAGCGAAGCCGGTCTGCAGCACGAGCCGGTGAAGTTGAGCGCGCAACAAATCGACGCGTTGCGCGGCGTGGCCGATGAAGTGCTCACGCAAACGCCCGACGTGGTGAACTGGACGCGCGACTGGTGGGCCGCCTCGATGGTGACGGAGACGGGCGGCAAGCCGGCGACGCCGCATGCCGTGATCGTGCGCGTCTCGACGGTCGAGCAGGTGCAGGCCGTCATGCGCATCGCGCATGCGGGCGCGATCCCGGTGACACCGTCGGCGGGCCGCAGCAACGTGACCGGCGCGGCGCTGCCGGTGCGCGGCGGCATCGTGCTCGATGTGTGTGAGCTGAACCGTCTGATCGGCTTCGATCGCGAGAGCCAGATCATCGAGGTCGAGGCCGGCATGTTCGGCGATGTGTTCGAGGAGACCATCCAGCGCGACTATCAGATGACGATGGGCCACTGGCCGTCGTCGTACGCGATCAGCACGGTCGGCGGCTGGGTGGCGTGCCGCGGCGCGGGTCAGCTCTCGACGCGCTACGGCAAGATCGAGGACATGGTGTTCGGCATGGACGTGGTGCTCGCGGATGGCCGGCTCATCAGTGTCGGCGGTTTCTCGCGCGCGGCGGTCGGCCCCGATCTGCAGCAGCTTTTCATCGGCTCGGAAGGCACGCTCGGTGTGATCGTGCGCGTGCGCCTCAAGCTGCATCGGCTGCCCGATTATGGCCGCGCGATTGCTTACGGCTTTAGTTCGTTCGCCAAGGGCCTCGACGCGTGCCGCGAGATCCTGCAACGCGGCGCGACGCCGGCGGCGCTGCGTCTTTACGACGAACTCGAAAGCGGCGTGCAGTTCGGCCTGCCCAATACGAACGTTTTGCTCGTCGCCGACGAAGGCCCGCGCGAGATGGTCGACGCCGTGCTCGCGATCAGCGAGCGCGTGTGCGCCGAACTCGGCGAACGGCTCGACGATGCAGCGATCTTCGAGAAGTGGCTCGACACGCGCTATCTGACCGGCAAGAGCGCGGAAGGCTTCAAGCGCAGCCCCGGCTTCGTGGCCGATACGCTCGAGATGATCGGCCCGTGGAAAGACCTCGGGGCGATCTATCGCGATGTCGTCGCGGCGATCAATGCGGTGCCCGGCACGCTCGCCGGTTCGGCGCACCAGTCACATGCGTATGTCGATGGCGCCTGCCTGTATTTCTCGTTGCGCGGCGACGTGGACGTAGCGGCGCGCGCGCATTGGTATCGCGCCGCATGGGATGCCGCCAACGCCGTGCTGATCCAATACAATGCAACGCTGAGTCATCATCACGGCGTGGGCCTGTTGCGCTCGCCGTACATGCGCGATTCGCTCGGCGCGGCGTTTTCGGTGTTGCAGGCCGTCAAGCGCACGCTCGACCCGAAGAACATTCTCAACCCCGGAAAACTCGGATTGACTGACGAGCAGATCCACGACACGAAGTAGCCAGCATATGGATATGTCACTTGGAGGACGCCTGACACGGCACCCGGTCATCGCGACGATCTACGGCGTCGAGCAGATCGATGAGTTCATCGACAGCGCGGCGGAGGTCGGCATCGTCGCGAACGTCGATCTGCGCAAGCTGCATCGCGTGGCGGCGGCGCTCACGAAAGCGGGCAAGTACGTGATCGTCAACATCGACAGCTGCGATGGCCTTTCGCAGGACAAGGGCGGCGTCGAGTATCTGGCCGATATCGGCGTCACGAGTCTGGTGTCGACCCGGGTGGCGACGATCCAGCGCGGCAACCGGGCGGGCCTCGTCACGATGCAGAAGGTGTTCGTGACGGACCGCTCGACCTGGCCGCGCAGTCTGAACGCGCTTCAGCAGAGCGATCCGAATCTGGTGCAGTTGATGCCGGCCGCGATGCTCGCGCGGCTTTCGCAACAGGACCGCAAGGCGCTGCCGCCGATCGTGGCGTCGGGCTTCGTGTGCAACGAGGCCGACGCGCGCGAGGCGCTCAAGCACGGCGCGCTCGCCATCTCGACGAGCGACAGCACGATGTGGAACATGACCCTCGAACGTTAAAGAGTGAACGATGGCGAATGGCTATTTGCAGGTGATTGCCCACTACTACGCGAAAGCGGGTCATGGCGACGAGGTCGCGCAACTGCTCGCGCAACTGGCCGAGGCGACGCGCAGCGAGCCGAAGAACCGCTATTACGATTATTTCCGCTCGCCCGCGCATCCCGACCACTTCGTGATTCTCGAGCAGTACAGCGATGCCGATGGTCTCGCCGAGCATCGCGAGATGCCGCATTTCCAGCGTATCGGCATCGGCTCGATCATTCCGCTGCTCGAACGGCGCGAAGTGCAGAGTCATATGGTCAACGAAGGCGAACGTTGAGCGAGGAGACGTCATGACCCAGGCATTCGTGTTCCAGACCGTGCCGTCACTCGTCGTCGAGTCGGGCGCGGCGAGCCGGCTCGGTGAACTGCTGCGCGCGCGCTTTGGCGACCTCGCGCGGCTGTGCGTCGTCACGGACCGCTTCCTCCACGCGAGCGGTCTGCTCAAGCCCGCGCTGGACAATCTCGCGGCCCACGGCTGGCAGGTCACCGTGATCGACGACGTGGTCGCCGATCCGCCCGAGCACGTCGTGCTCGCGGCCACGGAACGTGCGCGCGCGGCCGACGCGCAGATCGTGCTCGGACTCGGCGGCGGCTCGTCGATGGACGTCGCCAAGCTGATCGCCGTGCTCGCGCCGCAACAGCAGCAGGCGCTCGCCGACATGTATGGCGTGAACCGCGTGAGCGTCGCGCGCTTGCCGCTGGTGCAGATGCCGACCACGGCGGGCACGGGGTCCGAAGTGACGGCCGTATCGATCGTGACGGTGGGCGAAGCGAAGAAGATGGGCGTGGTCGCGCCGCAACTGGTCGCGGACCTCGCGATACTCGACGCGCAACTCACGTTCGGCTTGCCGTCGAACGTGACGGCCGCGACGGGCATCGATGCGATGGTGCATGCCATCGAAGCCTATACGTCCGCGCGTTTGAAGAATCCCGTGTCGGACATGCTCGCGATCAAGGCACTCGACCTGTTGTCGCGCAACCTGCTCACAGCATGCCACGACGGCACGAACGGCGCGGCACGCGAAGCGATGCTGCTCGGCGCGATGTTCGCGGGGCAGGCGTTCGCCAATGCGCCGGTCGCGGCCGTGCATGCGCTCGCGTATCCGCTCGGCGGTATTTATCACGTGCCGCATGGGCTGTCGAATGCGCTCGTGCTCCCGCATGTGCTGCGCTTCAACGCCGAAGCCGCCGCGCCGCTCTACGCCGAACTCGCGCAGGTGCTCGTGCCCGGTGTGAGCGGCAGCGACGAGAGCCGCACGCAGGCGTTCATCGCGCGGCTGGAACATTTGATTGCCGCGACGAAAATACCCGCACGGTTGCGCGAAGTGGGTGTGGAGCGCGATGCACTCGCGCGCATGGCGGCCGATGCGATGTTGCAACAGCGCCTGCTCGTCAACAATCCGCGGCCCGTCACCGAGGCCGACGCGCTGGCGATCTATACGGCCGCGTATTGATGGTCGAGTGACGCCGCTGCCTCGGACCGCGGCGTCACTCGCTCACTCGGGCCGCTGATTGGCGAGCCCGGCTGCTTCGGCGAGTGCGTGCAGCAACGGCGGAACATCGAGCTGCGGCACGACTGCCTCGATCAGCGCGAGCCGGTCGGGCAGCGCGCGAGCAGCAGCGAGCGCATCGCGCAGCGCCGCGGCCGTGGTCGCCCGTGCACTGAAGCTCTCATGGTCCTTGCCGAGCGTGTGCGGCAGCGCGGTCCAGTCCCACTGCGCGATGTCGTTATAGGCCGACGTCGCGCCGTGAATGGCGCGCTCGACGGTATAGCCGTCGTTGTTGACGACGAGGACGATCGCGTTCACGTGCTGGCGGATCATCGTGCCGAGTTCGGCGATCGTGAGTTGCGCCGAGCCATCGCCGATCAACAGCACCGGGCGACGCTGCGGATCGGCGAGCGATGCACCCAGCAGCGCGGGCAACGAATAGCCGATCGATGCCCACAACGGCTGGCCGATGAACAACGCGTTTTCAGGCAGGCGCTGCGAGCCCATGCCATAGAACGACGTGCCTTGCTCGGCGACGATCAGGTCGCCCGGACGCAGCGCTTCGCTCACCACTTCCCACAGACGTTCCTGCGAGAGCGGTTCGTCTTCAACAGAACGAGCGTGAACTTGCTCGTGCAATGGCGCGTGTGCCTTGACGGGCGCTTGCGACGCGAAAGGCCGCCGCGCGGCGCAAAGATCGCGCAGCGTATCGAGCGCATCGGCCATGTCGATCGGTCCAAACCGCTTGCCGCCGACATTCGACTCACGCGGCCCGACGTCGATCAGCCGCTCGGTCTGCAGTTGCTGCGTGAAGAAGCCGCTCGTGAGATCCGTGAAGCGCACGCCCGCGAGGATCAACGCATCCGCTGTCTCGATGGCCTCGCGCACGACGGGCGCGCTCGCGGCGCCGTTGTACGTGCCGAGATAGCCCGACCGCGCTTCGTTCACGACGCGCCGTCCCCATAGCAGCGTCGCATAGGGGAGCCGTCCGGCTTCGATCAGCGCGTGGAGGCTCGACTCGGCCCCCATGCGCGCGACGAACACATCGGCGAGCAGCGCCGCACTCGTTGCGCGCTCAATCAATGTTTGCGCCGCAGCCGTGAACTGGCGCAACGCATCGGCATCGGTCACGCGGTGCTCGCGTTCGAGCGGTGCGGCCGGCGCAGGCGCCGCCACTTCAGTCAGATCGGAGGGCACGACGAGATAGCCCGGACGACGATGCGTGATGACCTCGCGCAGCACACGGTCGATCTCGCTGCAGGCATTGTCGGCGGTGAGCGTCGCCTGGGCGCAGACGACCTCGCTCGCCATGCGCGAGAACACCGTGAAGTCGCCGGTGCCGAGGCTGTGATGCGTGCGCCGCGCCGCGGCCTGCACCGCATGCGAAGGCGCGCCGACGATATGCACGACCGGCACGTGCTCCGCGTAGCTGCCGGCGACCGCGTTGATGGCGCTCAGCTCGCCCACGCCGAACGTCGTGCACAGCGCACCGATACCGCGCACGCGCGCATAGCCATCGGCCGCATAACCGGCGCCCAGTTCATTCGAGCAGCCGATCCAGCGCACGCGTTCATCGGCTTCGACGTGATCGAGCATGGCCAGCGTGAAGTCGCCCGGCACGCCGAAGATGCGATCGACGCCCAGTTCGCAGAGACGATCGAGCAGATAGTCGACCACAGTATGGTTTGCATTGACAGACATGGAGGTGCTCCGTTGGGTCACAGTGCCGAGGCCATGAGGCGCTCGTCGGCGTACACGGGAATCGACAGGCGCTCGATCGCGGCCTGCTGTTGCGCGCCGAACACATCGCGCTCATCGAGCGAAGCCGAAATGATCGGCCGGTCGATCGTCACCTTGATGGCATTGCAGCTATCGACGAAGAACGTGCCCACCACGCTCGATGCCTCGACGCCGAGTACGGAGGCGATGTTGCGCGCGCAGAACAGGTTCGAGCGCAACGCCGTGTCGTACGCCTCCTGCGAGACGAAAAGCATATCGAAGGTCAGCCGGTTGATACCCGCATCCTTGCTGCGAATGACGCGCGCGATATCGAGCAGACGATGCGTGCCGTGCGTGGCGCCCCTCGGCGCGACGTCCTCGATGGACGAGAGCGTGCGGTCGTCGAGATTCTGCGTCGTCGCGGCCTCGCCGATCTCGAAGTACTTCGCACGGGCTTCGCCCGCGCTCGTCCATTGCTTGCCGTTCGCGATGTAGTAGTGGATCGGGAACATCGTGTTGCGGATCACGTCTTCGTTCTGCAGCAGATGGTAGAGCGTCCACTCGTAGGCATCGGCGGCGTCGAGGTCCAGCAGCGAAGCTTCGCCGGGACGCGCGACCGATGTGACACGCTCGATCTCGGCGCGATGGCGTGCCGCGAGTTCCTGCGCATCGCGCGCCACGCTGCGCAGCAACGCGACCGGCCGCTCGGCGTCCGCTTCGATGAAGCTGTACTGCGCCTGCTCGAGTGCGTCGGGGAATTCGCGCTGCACGAGATCGACCACCGCCTGCTTGATCGACGCGTAGTTCGCGAGAAAGACCGGATCGCGTGTGCCGCTCGGGACGATCGCGCCGTAGCTGCCGTCATCGCGCTGGAAGCTCACGAGGTTCGGCGAAAGCGGATAGGCGATGTTGCCCGCGGTCGCCTTGCGTCCCGGATAGCCGTAGTGAATCAGATAGTGCGTGAGCACGCTCGCGAGCTTCTCTGCGGCCTCGGCCGTCTGCGCGCGCGTTTCGATGATGATGCCCAGTTCGCGCTCGCCCGGTGAGACCGGCGTCGTCTGCACGCCGTTGCGGCCATACACGAGCATATCGGCGGGAAGCTTGGGCAGATCGCGCGGGTCGAGGTGAATCAGCGAGACCTTGCGCGCGCCGACGCGCCGCGCGCCTTCGAGCTTGATGCTGAGCGGCCAGGGCTTGTGCGTGCGATAAAAGCTGCTGTTGCGGATGCCGCTCGTGCGTGCATCGCGGGCGAAGAATTCGGTGCGCTCCATCGCGAGCACGCCTTCGGGGTAGAACTGCAATTGCGGATGCCCTTCTTCGTAGAGCGAGTGCGCCGCGATCGAATAGGGCGTGCAGCGACGATTCTCGTCGGGCGCGATGAACACCGCGCTGCCATCGTCATAGATCTCCGCGATGAGGCTATCGGATGGCGAGCCCGGATCGCACGCGAGCGCGCCGCATTCGAGCACGTGACCCACGTGATAAGCGAGCCCGGGCGCGATGCCGCGCCGGATCATGTCGGCGGCGAACAGCGCCACATCGCACGAGCGTCCCGCGAACACATACTTCGCGCCGCTTTCGAGCGCGCTCAGGATCGGATGGATACCCATCTGACCGACGATGGTGCTTTCGCGCAGCGCTTTTTCATCGAGCTTCGGGCCAGCACCGGTCGGCAACAGTGCACCGGCGCGCAGCTCGTCGAGGACGATGGCGGGCTCCAGCTCCGAGCGGATCACGGCGACTTTCGCATCGCGCACGCCCATCTCGTCGAACACTTCCTTGGCGACGTCGAGCATCCAGTCGAGATTGCGATTTCCGCCTGCCATGCCGCAACTGCCGAGAATCACGGGACCCGCGATGCACTGGCCCGCTTCGACCATGTTGCGGAAATCGTTCTTGACGGCTTCGCGCTCGAAGTACTCCGTGCCGGTGCCGAGATAGTAGGGGCCCGCATCCATCGAGCCGGCATCGGAAATGATCGCGTCGATACGGCCGGCCAGTGCCATCTGAATCGATTCACGCGGAAATCCATAACCGAGCGCACCGCATGCGGAAACTACACGGTAGACCAGCTTCGCCATCGCACACCTCTCCAGTTGCATCGGACGACGATGTGCCGTCCCTCAGATGCTGCGAGGAAAGTCTGCGCGTATTTACGGATGGCGAAAAATACTGTCTTGCGATGGTGGTATAAGCCGCGCGTATGGCTCGCGGCGAGCCCGCGTCGCTGACCTACGCGTCGATGGGCTCGGCGCCGGCCACGGGATGCTCGCGCAGACGCCGCGCCATGAACGCGGCAATGAAATCGCGCACGGCTTCGCTCGCCGCGCTCAGCGGCGTCTCGGCCGACGAAACGAGGCAGGCCGTGATCGACATGGCGGGCTCGATCGCGATCGAAGCGAAGTTGCCTTCACCCGACAACTGCTCCCACGAGCCAATCGGCATGATCGCATCGCCGACACCCGCCTTCACCGCCGCCAGTATGCCGGTGACCTGGTCCGTTTCGGCGGCGATATGCGGCTCGACGCTGGCCTGCTCGAAGACCCGGTCCACGACAGTGCGCATGACATTGGGGTGACTGGGCAGGACCAGCGCGATATCGGCGAGCGCGTGGATATCGATCGTCGCCTGGGGCGACGCGTGATCGGCGCGGCGCACGAGAAAAAGCCGTTGCCGATAGAGCGGCGTGCGCACGCAACGGCTGAGCGGCGCATCTTCGTACAGCACGGCGAGATCGAGCGTATGCTCGCGGATGCTCGTGACGAGCTGCATGCTCGCCAGCGACGAAACCTTGAGCCGCACCTTCGGCAACATTACGCGGCATGCCGCCATGATCTGCCCGCCGAGCACCGCCGAGAGCGCCGACGACAAACCGACCCGCACGCTCCCTTCGACTTCCTCGCCTTGTCCACGCACGATTTCGGGCACGCGTTCGATGCGCCGCAGGATGGCGCGCGCTTCTGCGTAGAGCCGCTCGCCGGCGGCCGTGGCCCGCACGCCGCGCGCGCTGCGCTGTAGCAGCGATACGCCGAGCAGACCTTCGAGGTCGGCGATCTGCTGGCTCAGCGCCGGCTGCGCGACATGTGCGACCTCCGCTGCGCGGGAAAAACTGCCGGCGTCGACGATGGTCACGAAATAGCGCAACTGCCGCAGGTTCATGCTGCGACTCCTCGCAGGGGCGGTGAATGGAATGGGGCGCTTTGGCGACCGCGCCGTGCGGATCCGCTCGGTGTTCGCATCGAGTGCGCGTGCGATGGGGCCATTGTAGATTGCCGTTCGCTTGCACGTTGCGAGGGGCTGCGTGCGGCCTGCGTCCGGCTACAGGCAGCGCAGTATAGCGGAGGGCGCAATTCTGCTGAGGATTGTGGACACGGACGACGCTTGGGGGGAGTATGAGCCTTCACGGTTCGCAACTAACGGCCCAGCGTACCAGCGTACAGCCCGCGCCGCACATCGGGCGTCGCTGCTGCGCGCGCGACGTCCGATGGCGGCGCCCGGTTAGCGCCTTACCGCTTGCCGTCGAGCAGATCGTTGAGCAGTTCGTCAAAGGCCGCCTGCGCGTCTTCGAGATCTTGCAACGCGGCGTCGAAGGTCTGCAGCGCGAGCTGGGAAGGGCGGCCACTGCCGGCCGGCTCGAATTGCGACTGGAGGGAGCTAAACGTAGTCTGGACGCGCAGCGTCGCGGCGACGACGCGTTCCATTGCAGCGGCTTCTTCGGCTCGCGCTTGTTCGGGGGTCATGGAGGGCTCCAGTTGATGAGTTGCTAAAGAATCCGCGCGATGCTCAAGGCAGCGGCAAGCCGCCATTGGCCTTCACTTCGCGCAACGACAGCGACGACTCCACCGATGTCACGCCGGGCAGGCTGCGCAACTGGTCGCGCATGAACGCGCCGTAGTCGTCGAGATCGCGGGCGACGACCTGCAGGATATAGTCGGCGCTGCCCGAAACGTTGTGACACGAGAGGATACGCTCGATCGCCGACACTTCCCGCTCGAACCGATCGGCGAGCGCCCGGTCGTGCACCGCGAAACGGATATACACGAACGCGACGACACCGATCCCGAGCGCACGGCGCGAAAGCATCGCGCGGTAGCGTTCGATATAGCCATCCTGTTCGAGACGTTTGAGCCGCCGCGCGCAAGGCGTTTCGCTGAGCCCGACGGTTTCGGCCAGCCGCGCGTTCGACATCCTGCCGTCCGTCTGCAGCGCAGCAAGAATCGCGCGATCGAGCTTGTCGAGATCACTCATCGGGTGTGAGGGGAATAATCCACGGAATAGGCGAATAATAGGTCATTCCGCCAGGCGTGAATAGTCGAGGTCAGAAAAACGCCAGTAATCGCCAAGCCGGCGACGGCATCATGGAGCCCTCTGAACGCGAGGTCACCATGCTGTCCGCCCACTTGATGATGATGTATGTCGCCGCGCTGGCGGTCGTCTGCGCGCTGCCCGGCGCCGACATGGCGCTCGTCCTGCAAACCAGCATGGGCCGGGGCGCTAAAAGCGGCTTTGCCGCGGCTTGCGGACTCGGTCTCGCGCGGGCGACGCACGTGACGTTATCCGCGTGCGGCGTGGCCGCGCTGTTGCACAACGCGCCGTGGCTTTATGGGGCGGTCCGGTACGTCGGGGCGGTTTATCTGGCCTGGGTCGCGCTGCAGATCTTCCGATCGCCGATGTTCAAGCTGCCCACCGATGCCGCGACGCCCTCGGGCACACGGTCGCTGCGCAACGACTTCGTCAAGGGATTGATGACCAACCTGCTCAATCCGAAAGCGCTGTTGTTCTGCTCGGTGCTGCTGCCGCAGTTCATCCGCCCGCAGGCCGGTCCGGTCGCGCTGCAAGTGGTGGTGCTCGGCGTCGTGCTCGTGGTGGTCTGCGCCGCGTTCGACGTGCTCTATGTGACCGGGGCAACGCGTATCGCGTCATGGCTGCGCGAGCGCCCGCTCGCGCAGACCGTGCAGCGCTGGGTTTTCTCGTCGGCGCTGCTGGGCTTTGCCGTGCGTCTGTCGCTCGACTGACGGAGCGGCGACTGAACGAGGAATGAACGGCGGCGTGCAACGCGCCGCCGTTCAAATGCAGCATCCCGGCGATGACTCGCTCAGTTGCCGGGCTTGCCGCCCAGGTAGTCGAGCTTGCCGACTTCGACGCCGTTGTGGCGCAGGATGTCGTACGCAGTGGTCACGTGGAAGTAGAAGTTGGGCAACACGAAATACAGCAGGTAATTGATGCCCGTGAACTCGATCGGGCCGTTGCGCATCTTCAGCGTGATGCCGCGCTCTTCCGTGCCGTCGACCTGTTCCGGCTTGAAGGTCTTCAGATAATCGATGGTCTTCTGAATGCGCGTGTCCAGCTCCTCGAACGTCAGTTCGACGTCCTCGAACTTCGGCGCGTCCACGCCCGCGAGGCGCGCGACACAACCCTTCGCCGTGTCCGTGGCGATATGGACCTGGCGTGCGAGCGGCAGCATGTCGGGGAAAAGACGCGCGCCCGTGAGCACGGACGGATCGATCTGTTTCTCGGCTGCGTGGGCTTCGCCCTTGCCGAGGATCACTTGCAGATTGGCGAGGCCTCGCAGCAGCACGGGTACCGAGGCTTGATACATGGAAATGGACATGGGAATTCCTCGTTTCTTCGAATAGGTGCGCCCGACTCCAGGCCGGAGCGGGGTGGGCGGTCAATTATGCGCTATTGGCGCAGCATGCCGCCATTGGCCGAAAGCACTAATTGTCGAGGAGCCCCCGTCGCGGATATCGTAGTCGCGTCCGACCTTTATCCATGACGCTCAACCATTCGCACATTGATCAGGGATGCAAACTAAATGATCGAATCGAGAACACATCTCAGCATGGCTCCGTGCTCAGCGACAAACCCGGCAGCAATTTGCTTGCCTGCCCGGCGGGCGCCACGCAACCGGACAATCATGTTTTAATTGACCCGCGAAGATCATCCGTGCCGCATTGCGTGGCGCTGCTATCCATGAGTGCAGGAGAAGACAACTTGCGCGATGACACGCCATGCATCGTCTGGTGGGGCAAGGCACGGCGTTCACACGGCGCGGCGCGCCGCATCGTGCTGCTCTTGTGCGGCGGCGTCGCGCTCGCACCCGCGTTCGCCCAGGACCCGGGGTTGCTCGACGATCGCGTGACGCAACAATCCGTCGCCAGCACGATCTGCCGGCCGGGTTATGCCGACACTGTGTCGCCGCCGCTCGACGAGATGCTGGGTCACAAGGACCGGCTGCTGGCCGAGCGCGGCATCGATGCCGACAACGGCACGTCGTACGCGCTGGACCGGCGGGTGCCGATCGTCCTCGGCGGCTCGCCCCACGCGGCCGTCAATCTGGATCTGCTGCCCTGGAGCGGCCATGCGGGCGAACGGCGCAAGGCGCTGCTCACCGCGCGACTCAAGCGCTGCGTGTGCGCAGGGCGCATCAGCCTGGCACAGGCGCAGGCCGCCATCGCGGGCGACTGGCCGGCCGACTATATGCGCTTCATGCGTCTGTCATGCGAGGCCGACACAACCGCCGACGACGATGGCGGCACCTGACGAAGCCACTCTCCCAACTCCTTCACTGAGTCAACCGATGAACCTGTCCACGCAACTTCTTCGAACTTCCGCCATTGCGTTCGTGTCTCTGTGCGCGGCAAGTGCGGCGACCGCGTCCGGGCCCGCCCCTTGCGCGGCGGGTCAAGCGCTACGCATTCGCGGCGATGCGCCGGCGGCGATCAGCTTCGACACCTATAGCCAGTTACAGCCGCTGTCGGCGCCCCGGCTCGCGTTGCTCGAGGCAGCGGGCGAAGTGCGCCGGCTGCCGGAGGGTCTCGCCGTCTGCGAAATCGCCGACGACGGCGTCGCCGATCCTTCGGCTGTGCTCGTTCATCGCCCCGGCGGTGACATGTCGTGGTGGGTCAGTGCCGCGAATGTCGAGGCGATCGACTAAGGTTGAAGGAAGGTAGGCGCGCCGCGCCGCGAAATGACAAAATGTCACAGCGCGGCCCGTTCGCCAGCCGCTATCCTGATATGCATCAAACCACACGGAGTGATGAAATGTTTGCTTCCAGCCTTTTGCTCGTCGCCGCTACGGCCTTGCTGGGCCGCACGATGCTTGTTCAGGCAAAGGCTCGCGCGAGCTTGAGGCCCGTGCGCGTGAGCAGCGCTCCCCGCCGCAATGATCGCTAGTCGCCATGCATCTGACCGTCTGGAATATTCCCTCCACCTGCACTGAAGCCGAAGTGCGCGACTACTTCGAGCGGGAGCTGGGGCATTACGCGAAGGGTGTGACGGTGTACGACGTCGGCACGGACAATGCCCACGTGGACATCCTGCTCGATAACGAAGTGCCCTATGTCGGCGAGGCCGTTGCGCGCGAGCTGCAGGGGCGCCGGTTTGCCGGCGTGACGCTGCAGGTGAGCGCCGCGCCGTTCGATTCCGACGAGCCGCCTGCCAAGTAGACGGCGGCTGCTTCTAGCGGTCGCAGGGCGTCACCGGCAGGGCCCGCTTGTGCCCGGTCGCATCGTAAAAACGGAAAATCGTCTCGTAGACCGTCTCGCTGACTGGTTTGCCTTCAAGGAAGTCGTCGATCTCGTCGTAGCCGATGCCGTAGGCGTCCTCGTCGGGGCGCAACGGTCGCAGTGCCTCGAGATCCGCCGTCGGAGTTTTGTTCACGAGCGCCGGCGGCGCTTCGAGCGCTTCGGCGAGCGCGCGCACGCGTCGCTTGGTGAGCCCGGCGAGCGGCAACAGGTCGGCGCCGCCGTCGCCGTACTTCGTAAAGAACCCCATCACCGATTCCGCCGCGTGGTCCGTGCCGATCACGAGGCCCGCGCGTGCGCTCGCGAGCGCGTATTGCGCAATCATGCGTTGCCGCGCCTTGATGTTGCCGTGGATGAAATCGCGCTGTGCCGCATTGGCGAACGCGAGGCCGGCCCGTTCGAGCGTCGCCAGCATGGCGTCGGCGGCGGGGCCGATGTCGACGCTCAGCGACTCGTCGGCGCGCACGAATGCGAGCGCAGCCACCGCGTCCGCTTCGTCGTGTTGCGTGCCGGAGGGCAGGCGCATCGCGATGAAACGGGCGTCGTAGCCGTCGGCCCGCAATGTCTCGACGGCGAGTTGCGTGAGCCGCCCGGCCGTCGACGAGTCCACGCCGCCACTGATGCCGAGCACATAGCTGCGCAGGCCCGTCGAGCGCAGGTAGTCGGCTAGAAACGCGACACGCCGGGCGATCTGCGCGGCGGGATCGAATGTTGCGTCGACATGCAGTTCGGCGATGATCCGCTGCTGACGCAGCGCGGTGTCGGCGTTTGCCATGGGCGCTCCTCGTGAAGCCCGGCGAGCGCCTGGCGGCGCTGCGCGCGGGTTTTCGGGTTTAATGTCTGATGAACCGGTTGCGTCACGGCCACAAAACGGATCCCTCGATCACGATGAGCAACAAGGAAGGGCGGCGAGTCCGCCGAGGCAACGAAGAATGGCTCGTGAAACGCGCTCGTGCGAGTGCTCATGATACGGCGCCCGGACGACTGTCGATGGCCGGGTCGGCGTTGTGTCTCGCCGTCTGCGTCGGATGGAGTGGAACGCTCTTCGCTGCGGATGCCGGGACTTCGGCGGCGGGCGTTGCGAGCGCGCCCGCGCATGCCCCGGCGCCGGTCATGCCTCGATCGACCGCCGCCGCATCGCCTGGATCGAGCGCAGCGCCACCAGCCCCTAAGTCAGCCAGCGCATCGGCGCCCGGCACGGCCAACGCAGCAGCGGGATCCATCGCGGCGCCATCAGCACCAAGGTCTGCGAGCGCACCGGCACCCGGCACTGCCTCTGCCTCTGTCGCAACGGGATCAGTCGCAGTGCCATTAGCACCAAAATCTGCGAGCGCACCGGCGCCCGGCACTGCCACCGTCGCATCGGCACCAACCGCAGCATCACCGGCATCCACCGCCGCCTCCGCCGCAGCAGGATCGACCGCATCGGCACCCGCCGCAGCCTCCGCGCCCGCTCCCCTGGTGTTGCCACAACACCCCGCGCTGACCCCGGACGAGGCGCTCGCCGAGACGCGCAGCGCGCTCGCAATGCGCGCCACCTTCCAGCGCGACGTGACCCGTCGCCTGAACGTGCCGCTAGCCGCCCAGCGCGCCTATGGCGATCGTCTGCAGCACGCGCTCGACGAGCACGACCTCGGCGCGCTCGCCGGCGAATACGTGCTGCTGGTCGATCGCAGCGCGAACGTCCAGGCGCTCTTCATCTACTTTCGTGCGACGCCGACGGACCATTGGCAAATGATCGGCGCATCGCCCGTGGCGACCGGCCGGCCGGGCGAGTTCGACCACTTCCTCACGCCGCTCGGCGTGTTCCTGCACACGCCCGACAACATGGACTACCGCGCCGAGGGCACCATGAACCAGAACGGCATCCGCGGCTATGGCCGGCGCGACATGCGCATCTACGATCTGGGCTGGGTCGACGGCGAACGCGGCTGGGGCAAGGGCGGCTATTCGCAGATGCGTTTCCAGATGCACGCGACCGATCCCGACCGGCTCGAACCGCTGCTCGGCATCCGCCACTCGAAGGGCTGCGTGCGCATTCCCGCGTCGCTCAATGCGTTCATCGACCACAACGGCATCATCGATGCGGAGTACGAGGCGCTGGTCGCTTCAGGCAAATCGCTTTGGGTGCTGCATCCGGGGCGCCACGCGACGCCGTGGGCGGGGCGCTTCATTGTCGTGATCGACTCGCAGAGCAAGTCGCGGCCTGCGTGGTCGCCGGCACCGGGCGCGAACGCCCGCGCGAAGCTGCCCAAGGGCGGCGACAAGGCGGATTGAAAGAGCGGCCCGCCTTCAGGTGCGCCGCGCGATCAACACCCCCGCCAGCGCCACCGCGAATCCGCCGATCTGCACGGGCAGCAGCGTCTCGCCGAAGCCGATGTAACTCTCGAGTGCCGCGAGCGGCGGCGCGAGAAACAGCAGCGACGTCGCGCGGGCCGCATCGCCGCGCCGGACCATGTAGACGAGCAGCGTGACGCCCGCCCCCGAGAGCATGACGATGCCCCACGCAAGCGATGCCCACAGCGTCGGCGTCGCGATCCAGCGATGCTCGCCGAGCGCCAGCGCGAGCAACGCCGCGACGATCGCCGCGCCGAGATTCTGCACGGCGCTGGCGCTGCGGATATCGGTCCGCGCGAGCGAAGTCTTCTGATAGAGCGTCCCCGCCGTGATGGCGCCGACCGACACCAGCGCAATCACGACGACGAGCCACGACGGTGCATGCCCATGGCTCGCCGCGCCGCTCGAAATCGTGGCGGCGACCAGCTTGGGCACCAGAACGAGCACGACGCCGACGAGTCCGAGCGCCATGCCGGCCCAGCGACGCGGCGGCAGCTTTTCGCCGAACAGCGGCGCGGCGAGCGCGGCGGTGACGAGCGGCTGAAGCGCGCCGAGCAGTGCCATCACCCCCGCGCTCAAGCCTTGCGCGACAGCCCAGTAGCCCGCGCCGAGGTAGACGCCCTGCAGCAGTGCTCCCGCGAACAGGTGCTTGCCCCAGTCGCGTGGCGCCGGCCACGCGACCCGCGCGGCGAGCGCCGCCACGGTGAAGAGCAGCGCCGTGCCGGCGAAGCGCGCGAGCAGGAACAGATTGGGATCGGCGTAAGGCGCGATGGCGCGGGCGACGACGAACCCGGTCGACCACAGCACGACGAAAGTAGCAGGAATCAGCGCAGCGAACATCGATGACAGCGGGGAGTGAAAGCCGCGCAGTATCGCGCCTCGTCGGCGGGTCTGTCTTGTTCGGGACTGCACTCGGGCCGCTGCGAGCGGTAAACGCACCCGACTTCACGGCACGCGCGAAACCTCATGCGGCCGATGCACCTCACCAGTCTGCAAATCGTCCTCGAAATGCGCGAGCAGCAGCGTCCCGGCGCCGATCAGCACGCCGCAGATCGCGCAACCGGCGATGAGCGCGCGCGTGCGCCGATGTTCGCGCCGCAGCGCCGCGACGAGCGCGGCCTGGCTCGGCCCGGCGCTGCGCCCGGTCCCCGTCGCGTGGTGCTGCATGAAGCGCGCGAACAGTTGCGGCACGCGCGGCCCGATCTGCGCGAGGTGCGGCAGCTCTTGCGAAAGGCGCCGCAGCCAGCCGCGATGATCGAGATCGCGGCGCGCGATGCCGGAGAGCGTACGGCGCGCGATGTTCCACGCGTCGACTTCGGGGTGGATCGCGCGCGCGAGCGCTTCGGCCCGCCCGAACGTGCGCTGGGCCGCCGCGAGGCGCGGCGACACAGCGCCGCCGACCGGCTGCACCGCGTGCAGCAAATGATGAAACAGCATGCCGACGTTGCGTCGGCCTTCGCCGCTCGCGAAGTGCGCTTCGGCGCGCGTCCGCAGTTCGGCTTCGATCCGCTCGCTGCGCACATGCGCGGGCGCATGTCCGGCGATCACATGCAACTCGGCGAGGCGGCCGTAATCCTGCTCGAACAGCGCCGTGGCGCCGTGGACGAAGAAATCGCGCTCGCTCGTCGACAGGCTCGACATCTGCGCGGCGCCGCCCAGCACGATGCGCCCGTGGGTCGCCGCTTCGATGCTCACGCCGATACGCGTCGCATCGAAGGCCGCGTGAAAGAAGCCATGCTCGAACGCTTGCTGGATCGTCACTTCGAGCAAGTGGGTGGCCACGCTCACGACCGAAATATGGTGCAGCACGAGTTCAGGCGCATCGGCGGCGGGCACGGCGTCGATATGCTGGAACGCGAGCGTACGCGTCGTGCACAAGTCCCAGATGACATCGGGGACGACCACGCGCCGGTCGCGCGCGAAGTGCTGGCCGGTCTGGCTCAGATTGGCCGCTTCGGCCTGCAGGTCGAAGCGGTGGTGCAGATCGTCGCGCAGCGTCTGGGCGAGCGCGCGCAAGCGCAGCCGGCGTGCCGTGCGCGAGCAGCGCTCCATCCAGCGCGCGACCGTGACGAGCAGCGCGGCGTCGTCGTCGATTTGCTCGATCTGCTTCGTGTGCAGCACGCGGATCGCGACCCGCGCATGGCCGTTGAGCGGCTGGGCGAGCGTCGCGATGTGGGTCTCTTCGCACCACCCGCGGTGCACGGGCACCGCATCGAAGTGGCTGAAGATGAGGGCGGGCGGCTTGCCGAACGCGGTGTGCAGCGTGGCTTCGAGTTCGGCGGGACTCAGCGGATCTTCGAGATGCTCGAGTCCGACGATGGCGTCGTGCAGCGTCGCGGCGGCGACATCGGGCTGGGCGGCGAGCGAGCGCGCGAACGCCGCCGCGAGCGGTGCCAGTTTGGGCAGCGCGCCGTGCAGTCCGGCCGAGAGACCCTGGTCGTCGCGCAGGCGAGCCGCGAGCGACACGAACCAGTGCAGCTTGTGATGTTTGGGCGCGGCGAGCCAGATCAGCCGGACGCCGTAACGCAGCGCGCAAAAGAACAGGCGAAGTTGGCGAATTCGTGAACGCATGGAGGCGGCGGATCGACAGGATGCACGCGGCAGGTGCAGCGGCGGCAGGGCATCAGCGTAACAGGGATGGGCCGTCGTTGATACCGGCTCGCCCCGGAGGCCACGCATGCATGACACGCGTAATACAATACGCCGGCCTTTCGAAGATTTCCGGACTTGAGCCCGGACCCGCGCGCGAACCGACATGCTTGCAGAACAACGTCACCAATACATCCTTTCGCAAATGGCCCGCGATGGCGCCTTGTCGGTGGCCGAACTCGTGCGCGAGCTGCGCGTCTCGCGCGAAACCGTCAGGCGCGACCTGAACACCCTCGCCGCGCGCGGCTTGCTCGTGACGACGCATGGCGGCGCGCTGTCGAGCGACCGGCGCGAGCCCGACCTCGACACGCGCGAGGCAGCGAACGCGAGCGCCAAGCGCGCGATCGGCGAGCGTGCGGCGGAACTGGTGCCGGACGGCGCCTCGGTGATCATCGATTCGGGCAGCACCACCCACGCGCTCGCGCGCGCGCTCACGAGCCGCCATCGCCTCACCATCTATACGAACGACTGGCGCATCGCCTTGCTGCTCGGGCGGCGCAACGACAACCGCGTCACGCTGCTCGGCGGCGAATTGTCGGACCACGAAGAGGCCACCTTCGGTCTCGATACCGTGCAGCAGCTTGCCCAGTATTACGCCGACTACGCGTTCGTCGGCGCGGGCGGCATCACGCCCGATGGCTATCTGACCGACTACTCGCGCATGGTCGCCGAGGTGCGCTCGCGGATGCTGGCCTCGGCCGGCTGCCCGGTCGTGGTCGCCGACCATTCGAAGTTCGGGCGCGTCACGCCGGTGCGCATCAACGGCTTCGAGCGCTCGCGCTACGTGATCACCGAACTCGCACCCGAACGCTCCACCGTGCGCGCGATCGAGGCACGCGGCCCGGAACTGCTGATCGCCTGAACGGGCGGTTGGCGGACGATTTTTTCCGGTGTAGGGTGGGGCCGTTCGACCTGCTTCACCACACCGTCACACCATCGAAGATACCCTGCTGGAGCGCTTCACCCACGCGTGGGCAGGACAGCCGGTCCGCCGGCTTTCCTGTCTCGACGCCAGCTTCGACGCTTTGCCAAATTTGGCGATTTGTGTAGTTAGTTGGAGATTCGCCGCCGGTCACGGCGCTGTCACGAAAACCTGTGATCCTTGCCGTTCCCGTTCAGACGGGGCCTGGCCGGTGCATTGGCAGTCATGAACCGCCGGCCGACAGAGCCCCGCGCGACGCGCCATGCGGAAATTGCAGGCAATCTGCAATCCGCTCGTGCGGGGCGCTGACGGGTCAGACAGGCGGCGAAAGTCCGCCATCATTCGACACACACGCAACGGGTTTCCCCGTGCGACCAGCTTTAGCCTTCGGAGAGCGACATGACTACCAAGAATACCCATCGCACGAGCGCCGGCTTCGCCCGCAAGGTCCTGCCGATGCTGGCAGCCGCGATGATGCTGGAAGGCGCCGCGATGAGCGCACACGCCGCCGACGCCGTCGTGCTGTACACCGCGGACGGTCTCGAGAACCTGTACCGCGACGTGCTGCCGGCCTTCGAGAAGAAGGAAGGCGTGAAGGTGAACATCGTGACGGCGGGCAGCGGCGAAGTGGTGAACCGCGCCAACGTCGAGAAGGATTCGCCCAAGGCCGACGTCATCGTGACGCTGCCGCCGTTCATCCAGCAAGCGGCGCAAAGCGGCCTGCTGCAGAGCTACCAGAGCGTGAACTACAAGAACGTTCCGGCGATCGCGAAGGCTCCGGACGGCGCGTGGGCGACGTTCGTGAACAACTACTTCTCGTTCGCGATCAACCCGGACGTGGTGAAGAGCCAGCCGAAGACGTTCGCGGACCTGCTGCACCCCGACTATAGCGGCAAGATCGCCTACTCGAACCCGGCGACGGCGGGCGACGGCATGGCCGTCATCATCCTGACGACCTCGCTCATGGGTGAAGACAAGGCGTTCGACTACCTGAAGAAGCTCGAGCAAAGCGCCAAGTTCCACACCAAGGGCACGGGCTACCTCGACGTGCTGCTCTCGCGCAACGAAATCTCGGTCGCCAACGGCGATCTGCAGATGGACCTCGACGATGCAGCCAACGGCGGCCTGTCGCTCAAGCCGATCTTCCTCGCAGCCGACGCAGGCGGCCACCCGACCACGTTCCAGCTGCCGTACGCGATCGGCCTGATCAAGAACGGCCCGAACCAGGCCGAAGGCAAGAAGCTGATCGACTACCTGATGTCGACGGAAGTGCAGTCGAAGGTGCCGGACATCTACGGCATCCCGGGCCGCACCGACGTGCCGCTCGCCGGCAAGAACGGCGAGGCCGTCAAGCAGGCGATCGCGGGCGTGAAGCTGATTCCGGTCGACTGGAACCAGGTGATGGCGAAGAAGGCCGACTGGACGGCGCGCTGGAAGTCGGAAGTGATTGGCTCGTCGGACAAGCCGCTCGAAGTCGTCAAGCCGAAGTAAGCGGCGTCGAAGCTTCGATGCAGTGAGTTACGTTGTTTTGCGGCTGGCTGGGGCGATTGCTCCGGTCGGCCGCAATAAATTGCATGGAATGGGAGCGGTGGCCGAAGCCCTGAGTCCCATCATGCAGGCCGCAAATAAATTGCATGGGACCGGAGTAAGTGCTGAAGCACTAACTCCGGTCGGCAGGAGAAAGAACCAGTGAATACAGCAAGTCTTGCCCAGGGCGATCTAGCCCGGGCGATGCCCGCCGAGGCATCCGGCGTCACGGGCGCAAGCGCCGCGCCAGGCGTGCAGATCGAGCACCTGAGCGTGCGCTTCGGCGAGCGTACCGTGCTCGACGATCTGTCGTTGACGATCCGGCGCGGCGAACTCTTGACCGTGCTCGGCCGCAGCGGCTGTGGCAAGACGACCTTGCTGCGCTTCATCGCCGGCTTTATCGAAGCCGACGGCCTCACCGGCTCGCTCACCGTCGCGGGCAGCGACCTGACCCACGTTCCGCCGCATCGGCGCAATCTCGGTCTGCTGTTCCAGAGCTATGCGCTGTTTCCGCATCTGAGCGTGTTCGAGAACGTCGCGTTCGGTCTGCGCGCGCGTCGCGTGCCGTCTCGCGAAGTCGCCCGGCGCGTCGCCGATGCGCTCAAGCTCGTGCAGCTCGGCGACGCCGGCCACGTGATGCCCGCGCAACTCTCGGGCGGCATGCAGCAGCGTGTGGCGCTCGCGCGTGCGCTCGTGATCGAACCCGATGTGCTGCTGCTCGACGAGCCGCTTTCCGCACTCGACGCCAATCTGCGCGCGTCAGTGCGCTCCGAACTCAAGGCGCTCCACGAGCGTCTGCCCGATCTCACGATCGTCTGCGTGACCCACGATCAGGACGATGCGCTCGTGCTGTCCGATCGCACGCTGCTGATGCGCGATGGCCGCATCGCGCAGCTCGGCACGCCCCAGGAGCTGTACGACACGCCGCGCGATGCCTACGTCGCGCGCTATCTCGGCGCGGCCAATCTGCTGCCGCCGGGCGTGGCCTTTCCGATGGGCGACCCGCGTCGCGAAGAGCGCGAGCGGCTCGCGTGCCTGCGTCCCGAGAGCCTGCGCATCGCGCCGCTCGGCGAAGGACCGTTGCATGGCACGGTCGTATCGGTCGAGTGGTACGGGTCGGTACTGTCCGTGCCCGTGCAGCTCGATGCGATGCCCAACGAACCCGTGCTGGTAACGATGCAGCGCGGCCACGGCTTGACGCCGGAAAAGGGCATGCGCGTGTCCCTGCGTTACGAGGCTGACGATGTCGTCCTTGTCCACCCCTGATCTCGGCGAAGCGTCCGCCGCCAGCCGGGCCGCCGACGGGCGCCGCGCCGAACTGGCCGCCGCGCACGCCGCCGCAGTGCGGCGCCGCGAGCGGCGCGCGCAATGGCATCTCGCGTTTCTCGCTGTAGTCGTGCTCGGACCGCTCGTCGTCTATCCGCTCGTGCGCCTCGTGCTGCTGAGCCTGACCGGCGAGCACGGCCTGAGCCTGCATGCGTACGAGGCGTTCTTCATGAACCCCGAGTCGCGCGGCGTGATCGGCACGACGCTGTGGATTCTGTGCTCCAGCGCGGGGCTCGCCTCGCTACTGGGCGTCGGCCTCGCAGCGATCCTGTTCTTCAAGCCGTTTCCGGGCGCGCGTCTCGTCACGCGGTTTCTCGAGTTGTTCGTGGCGTTCCCGTCGTTTCTCGTCGCCTTCACGCTGATCTTTCTGTACGGCTCGCAAGGCTCGGTCAGCATCGGCCTGCAGCGGCTCTTTCATCTCGACGCGCCGCCGCTCGACTTCCTGTTCGGCATGGGCGGGGTGATCCTCGCGGAAGTCGTGTTCTACGCGCCGTTCGTCGTGCGTCCGACGCTCGCGTCGTTCGCGCTGCTCGACATGCGCCTCATCGAGGCCGCGCGCAGTCTCGGCGCCAATAGCTTGATGGTCGCACTGCGCGTGATCCTGCCGCTGGCGTGGCCCGGCATCGCTGCAGGCACGCTGCTGTGCTTCTTGCTGACGTTCAACGAGTTCGGCATCTTGCTCGTGCTCGGCAGCGCGCACCTCGTCACGCTGCCGGTGGCGATCTACAGTTCCGCGACCGTCGACCTCGACCTGCCGACCGCCGCCGCCGGCGCAGTCGTGATGCTCGTGATGTCGCTCTCGCTTTATGCTTTGTACCGGCGGGTCAACCTCCGGGTTCATGGAGGCGCGCGCAATGGCCGCTAATCCCGATCAGATCGCGCTGCCGCCCGTGCATCCGCGCGAGCGCGCCGTGACGCGCGGCTTCGGCGCGCGCCTCGCGAGCGGCATCGTGCTGACGCTGTCCGCGTTGCTGTGCTTCTGGCTCTTCGTGTTGCCGGTCATCGTCGTCGCGCTGTCGAGCGTGGCGTCGCACTGGTCGGGCACGATCCTGCCCGACGGCTTCAGCATGCGCTGGTTCGAGCGGCTCGGCTCCAACGACTTCGATGCGCTCGCAACGAGTCTCGAAGTCGGCTTCGGCGTCGCCGTGCTCGGCACCGTGCTTGGACTGTGGCTTGCGCTGGCACTCGAAGGGCGCGACCGGCGCGGCTTGGGCGCGCTCGTCGATACCCTCGCGATGATGCCCAACGGCGTTCCGAGCGTGGTGCTCGGCCTCGCCGTGCTGATTGCCTATCACAAGCGGCCCGTCGACCTGTCGAGTTCGGCCGCGATCGTCGTGTTCGTCCAGCTCGCGCTCGTGCTGCCGTTCTGCTACCGCTGCGCGGCCGCCGCGCTGCGCCCCGAGCTGACGATCCTGCGCGAAGCCGCGGCAAGCCTCGGTGCGCCGCCCGCGATGGTATTGCGCCGGGTCGTGCTGCCCCAGTTGGTGCCCGCGATCCGCGCGAGTCTCGCGCTGGGTTTCGCGTTGTCGCTCGGCGAGCTTGGCGCGACGCTCACGGTCTATCCGCCGGGTTTCGCGACGGTGCCGATCGTCGTCGTCGGCCAGGTCGAGCGTGGCTACTATCTGCCGGCATCGGCGCTGTCGCTGATCTTGCTGCTCGTGTCGCTGGCTGCGCTGGTGTTGATCGCCGCGCGCGTGCCGCGCCGGCGCGCGGACTGAGCGCCGGCCGTGGAAGCATCGAGGCAGGCCGGCCCGGGCAACGCCACCGACCGCCTCGCGACGGCCGACGGCGAGCCCCCGACACCACTCGACGTGGTACGCCAGCATTCGTTGACCGAGCTGGTGCGCGACGAAATCGAACGGCACATCGCAGCGGGCGCGCTCCGGCCCGGCGACAAGCTCAACGAAGCCGACTGGGCGACGCGCTTGCGCGTGTCGCGCGGACCCGTGCGCGAAGCGTTTCGCGCGCTGGAGCAGGCTGGGCTGGTGCGCAACGAGAAACATCGCGGCGTGTTCGTGCGCATCGTATCCGCCGACGAGGCGGGCGAGCTGCATGAAGTCCGCATCGCGCTGGAAGAAGCGGCGTGCCGACGGCTCGCGGCGCGTATCGACTCGGCCCAGCTCGCACGTCTGCGCGATCGCGTCGAAGCGTTGCGCGTAGCGCTGGCGGCGGCGGACCACGAAGTTTGCGTTTTGCTAGAGAGTGATCTGCGAGCGGCGCTGGTGGAAGCAGCTGGCAATGGCACACTCGATGAGGCGCGGCGTCGTGTCATGCTCGAATTGCGACTCGTGCGCGAAGACGACACCCCAAAGAACGCGACGACGCTGGCGCGCGCCTATGCGCGCCACCGTGCGTTGCTGAGCGCGCTCGCGTCGCGCGACGCGGATGCGGCGGCGGCGCTGGTGCGCGAGCAGGCCGACGAGCACTGAACAGAAACTGGAAGAAGCTGGAGTAACCACAGATGGCACTGAGTCTCGAAGACATCCGCGGGTTGTATGAAACGCATGGCGCGCTCGCTTATAGCGGCGAACCGGTGACGCAGCTCGAACACGCGCTGCAAAGCGGAGCGCTCGCCGAGGAAGCCGGCGCGAGCGAGGAGCTGGTCGCGGCAGCGTTCCTGCACGATCTTGGCCACTTGCTGAACTTGCAGGGCGCGACTCCGACCGAACGCGGCATCGACGATCTGCACCAATACTATGCGTTGCCGTTCCTGCGGCCGGTGCTGCCGGACAGCGTGCTGGAGCCGATCCGTCTGCACGTCGATGCGAAACGCTACCTGTGCGCGACGGACAAGGCGTACTTCGACTGTTTGTCGGCGGATTCGGTGCGCAGCCTTGGTCTGCAAGGCGGCATCTTCG
>CAWDLJ010000002.1:0-1625000 GCA_963803225.1 uncultured beta proteobacterium | reverse complement strand
TACGGGAGGGCGATCCCCGAAGGGGGAATCCACAATGCACAGCGTTCTGCGGAAGTATCGCAGAGCATTTCGCATTGGCGATTGAGCCAGTCAGAGCGGTATGAAAATATCGGCTGTCGTTCTTTAACAATCAGGAAGAAGTAGTAAAGAGATTCACGAAAGCATACTTAGAGATGGGTGTGCGAGTAGGTGAATCAGGGTTGTGATTGTATCAATGTATTTTTAAGTGATCGAAAGATTGCCTTGAAATACGGCGCAACACGAATACTCAACCTGTAGCGAGTGTGTCTATCCCCTTCGGGGATCGGGCCCCTCGTAAGCGCTAAAGCGCTAACGATGGGCGCGAGAGACGCACCCGTTATAGGGTCAAGCGAACAAGTGCATGTGGTGGATGCCTTGGCGATCACAGGCGATGAAGGACGCGGTAGCCTGCGAAAAGCTACGGGGAGCTGGCAAACGAGCTTTGATCCGTAGATGTCCGAATGGGGAAACCCACTCCGAATGGAGTATCCATGACTGAATACATAGGTCATGCGAAGCGAACGCGGCGAACTGAAACATCTAAGTAGCCGCAGGAAAAGAAATCAACCGAGATTCCCAAAGTAGTGGCGAGCGAAATGGGATCAGCCTGTACTCTTTATCTGTACCGTTAATCGAACGCTCTGGAAAGTGCGGCCATAGCAGGTGATAGCCCTGTAGATGAAAACGGAACGGAAGAACTAGGTGTACGACAAGTAGGGCGGGACACGTGAAATCCTGTCTGAAGATGGGGGGACCATCCTCCAAGGCTAAATACTCGTGATCGACCGATAGTGAACCAGTACCGTGAGGGAAAGGCGAAAAGAACCCCGGGAGGGGAGTGAAATAGATCCTGAAACCGCATGCATACAAACAGTCGGAGCCTCGCAAGGGGTGACGGCGTACCTTTTGTATAATGGGTCAGCGACTTACATTCAGTGGCAAGCTTAACCGAATAGGGCAGGCGTAGCGAAAGCGAGTCCGAACAGGGCGTTCAGTCGCTGGGTGTAGACCCGAAACCAGGTGATCTATCCATGGCCAGGTTGAAGGCACGGTAACACGTGCTGGAGGACCGAACCCACTAACGTTGAAAAGTTAGGGGATGAGCTGTGGATAGGGGTGAAAGGCTAAACAAACCTGGAAATAGCTGGTTCTCTCCGAAAACTATTTAGGTAGTGCCTCGTGTATCACCTTCGGGGGTAGAGCACTGTCATGGTTGTGGGGTCCATTGCGGATTACTACGCCATAGCAAACTCCGAATACCGAAGAGTGCAATCACGGGAGACAGACATCGGGTGCTAACGTCCGGTGTCAAGAGGGAAACAACCCAGACCGCCAGCTAAGGTCCCCAAATATTGCTAAGTGGGAAACGAAGTGGGAAGGCTAAAACAGTCAGGAGGTTGGCTTAGAAGCAGCCACCCTTTAAAGAAAGCGTAATAGCTCACTGATCGAGTCGTCCTGCGCGGAAGATGTAACGGGGCTAAGCAATATACCGAAGCTGCGGATGCACATTTATGTGCATGGTAGGAGAGCGTTCCGTAAGCCTGCGAAGGTGCATTGAAAAGTGTGCTGGAGGTATCGGAAGTGCGAATGCTGACATGAGTAGCGATAAAGGGGGTGAAAGGCCCCCTCGCCGTAAGCCCAAGGTTTCCTACGCAACGTTCATCGGCGTAGGGTGAGTCGGCCCCTAAGGCGAGGCAGAAATGCGTAGCTGATGGGAAGCAGGTCAATATTCCTGCACCATTGTTGAATGCGATGGGGGGACGGATCGCGGAAGGTTGTCCGGGTGTTGGAAGTCCCGGTCCTTGCATTGGAGAAGGCGCTTTGGCAAATCCGGGCGCGGAATTCAAGGGTGCGAGGCCAGTCGCTTAGGCGACGAAGCAACTGGAAGTGGTTCCAAGAAAAGCCTCTAAGCTTCAGTTCAACAATGACCGTACCGCAAACCGACACAGGTGGGCGAGATGAGTATTCTAAGGCGCTTGAGAGAACTCGGGAGAAGGAACTCGGCAAATTGGTACCGTAACTTCGGGATAAGGTACGCCCTTGTAGCTTGACTGGCCTGCGCCAGGAGGGTGAAAGGGTTGCAATAAACTGGTGGCTGCGACTGTTTAATAAAAACACAGCACTCTGCAAACACGAAAGTGGACGTATAGGGTGTGACGCCTGCCCGGTGCCGGAAGATTAAATGATGGGGTGCAAGCTCTTGATTGAAGTCCCGGTAAACGGCGGCCGTAACTATAACGGTCCTAAGGTAGCGAAATTCCTTGTCGGGTAAGTTCCGACCTGCACGAATGGCGTAACGATGGCCACACTGTCTCCTCCCGAGACTCAGCGAAGTTGAAGTGTTTGTGATGATGCAATCTCCCCGCGGCTAGACGGAAAGACCCCATGAACCTTTACTGCAGCTTTGCATTGGACTTTGAACCGGTTTGTGTAGGATAGGTGGGAGGCTATGAAGCGTGGACGCCAGTCTGCGTGGAGCCGTCCTTGAAATACCACCCTGATCTGTTTGAGGTTCTAACCTTGGTCCGTGATCCGGATCGGGGACAGTGCATGGTAGGCAGTTTGACTGGGGCGGTCTCCTCCCAAAGGGTAACGGAGGAGTACGAAGGTACGCTAGGTACGGTCGGAAATCGTGCTGATAGTGCAATGGCATAAGCGTGCTTGACTGCGAGACTGACACGTCGAGCAGGTGCGAAAGCAGGTCATAGTGATCCGGTGGTTCTGTATGGAAGGGCCATCGCTCAACGGATAAAAGGTACTCTGGGGATAACAGGCTGATACCGCCCAAGAGTTCATATCGACGGCGGTGTTTGGCACCTCGATGTCGGCTCATCTCATCCTGGGGCTGTAGCCGGTCCCAAGGGTATGGCTGTTCGCCATTTAAAGAGGTACGTGAGCTGGGTTTAAAACGTCGTGAGACAGTTTGGTCCCTATCTGCCGTGGGCGCTGGATATTTGAAGGGACCTGCTCCTAGTACGAGAGGACCGGAGTGGACGAACCTCTGGTGTACCGGTTGTCACGCCAGTGGCATCGCCGGGTAGCTATGTTCGGAAGAGATAACCGCTGAAAGCATCTAAGCGGGAAACTCGCCTTGAGATGAGATATCCCCGGGGCTTCAAGCCCCTTGAAGGGTCGTTCGAGACCAGGACGTTGATAGGTCAGGTGTGGAAGCGCAGTAATGCGTTAAGCTAACTGATACTAATTGCCCGTAAGGCTTGATCCTATAACAGGTGTGTCTTAACCCACGCAGTGGGTAAGCCGGACACACAGGTTGAGATCGGTGTTGTGCCAGAAACAACACAACCCTCTTTACGCTTCTTCCAGATTGGCTGTGGCGCTCTCACCAGCGACGCAGCAACCCGTCATGCCTGATGACCATAGCGAGTTGGTCCCACCCCTTCCCATCCCGAACAGGACCGTGAAACAACTCCACGCCGATGATAGTGCGGATTGCCCGTGTGAAAGTAGGTAATCGTCAGGCTCCTTATGCAGCAAGTTCAGAACCCCGGTACACATCATGTGTAGCCGGGGTTCTGGCGTTTACGCGCGCATAAAAAGCCACCTCGACAAAATCGGAGTGGCAAGAACGAACGGGTCTTTAATGCTCGGCTTTCGTCGACTGAACAGTCGACTCGGGCAGGGCGGCCAATGCGGTATCGTCGGCCAGCTGTTCGCGGGTCAACTCTTCCAGCAACGCGAGATCTCTCGCGATCACTTGCGGCAGATGGGCGCGCAGGAACTCGACCCACGTCTTCGTCTTCGCATCGACGAACTTGCGCGACGGATAGAGCGCGTACACGTTGCTCTTTTGCAGGATGTGATGCGGCAACACACGCACGAGCGTGCCGTCGCGCAATCCGTCGATCGCGGCATAGACCGGCAGGGTGCCAATACCCATGCCTTCGCGGATCGCTACCGCCAGCGATTCGGCGATATTCACCTGCACCGGCCCATCGACCGTCATTTCGACGCTTCCTTCGGGACCTTCGAGGACCCAATCGTTTGCCGGAAACGCCGGGCTCTTGAGAATCAAACACTCGTGATGCGTGAGATCGGCAGGAGCCCGCGGTGCGCCGTGCGTGCGCACGTAGCCCGGCGATGCGCACAAGATGTTGTAAGTTGAGCCCAATTGATGCGAAACGAGATCCGAGTTCGGCAGCGACGACGCGGTCACCACCGACACGTCACTGCTCCCCTCGAACAGGTCGGGCATGCGCTGCGACAGCGTCAGCTCGACCGTCACTTCCGGATGCTGTGCGCGATAGCGCGAAATCGCCGGCAACACGTATTGCTGGCCGATGCTCGCAAAACTATGCATGCGCAGCGCGCCGGCCGGACGCTCGTGGGCGCAGCTGGCTTCTTCCTCGGCGCTGTCGACGTCGGCGAGAATTTGCATGCTGCGTTTCAGATATCGCTCGCCCGCCGGGGTCAAGGCGAGCCGGCGCGTCGAGCGGTTGAGCAGGCGGGTGCGCAGATGCGCCTCCAGTTCCGACACGGCGCGCGACATCGCGCCGGTGGTCGAGTCGAGCGATTGGGCAGCTGCGGTAAAGCTGCCGGCTTCGACCACGCGGACAAATACCCGCATATTTTGTAGCGTATCCATCAATCCTTCACATTCGGCTCGGAACCGATATTGTCCGCCCGGTGGGCGCAATCATTGTTGAGTGATCTGGAACGGTCGTTCCCGACCTGTCTCCTTAATCCACCCGCACCTCGCTCCTAAAATCGGCGCCTCTATCACCGTTCTTCGCGGTGGTTTCTTTCGAATCAGCACTAGTCCGAACGTAGCGCGCCTGTCATGAACCGTCACCAAGCGATCAATCGAACGGTCGACCCGCGTCGACGCGTGGAGATCGTCTGGCGCGCCGCGCGTCGCGCGCTGCGGGACTGGCAGACGCAAGAGGGCGCGATCTGGCTGCACATGCTCAAGACGGTGGTGGCCGGACTGCTCGCGATGGGCGTGGCGATGCTGCTCGATCTGCCGCAGCCGCGCATCGCGATGACCACGGTCTTCGTGCTGATGCAGCCGCTCTCGGGGATGGTGTTCGCGAAGAGCGTGTACCGGATCATCGGCACGCTGGTCGGCATGCTGGCCGCGCTCGTGCTCGGCGCCGTGTTCATCCAGCAGCCGGAGCTCTACATCCTCGGCATGACGGTTTGGGTCGCGGCCTGCACGGCCGCTGCAATGCGAAATCGCCATTTTCGTTGGTACGGCTTCGTGCTGGCCGGCTACACGGCGGCGCTCATCGGCATTCCGGTCGTGCAGCAGCCGAACGGCCTCTTTCTGGCCGTGCTCAGCCGCGGCGCCGAAGTGGCCATCGGCATCTTGTGCTCGGGGATCGTCAGCGCCGTGATCCTGCCTCGCCAGTCGGGCGTCGTGCTCGATCGCGCGTTACGCAATCGATATATCGATTTTACTGCGTTCGCTGCCGGCGTGCTGTCGGGGCGGCTCGAGCGCGGGGCGTTCGAGCAGCGTTTCGCGGGCCTTGTCGATGAGATCGTCGGCTTCGAGGCGACGCGTGCGTTTTCGTTTTTCGAAGACCCGCTCATGCGCGCACGCAGTCAGCGGCTCGCGCGCTTGAACAGCGAATTCATGGACGTGTGCGCGCGCCTGCACGCGTTGCGTCAGCTGCGCAAGCGGCTGCGCTGGCACGACGATGCGATCGCGCCGCTCGACCCCTGGTTCCGCGATCTGGCGATGCTGCTCGCGCCACAGCGTCGCCGCGACGATACCGATGCCGCCTGTGCCGAGCGGATCGCCGACGCATTGCGTGCGTTTCAGCGAACGTTGCCGCGCAATGTGCGCGAGACGCGCCGTCCGCTCGAAACCGCGCTGCCCGCAGCGTTGCCCGACTTCGATACCTCGGCGGAAATGCTCTATCGATTCGTCGGCGAGTTGATTCGCTACAGCGAGACGTATGCGTCGGTGTCGCGCGATCCGGCCGTGCGCGAGTCGGGTGCGACGCGCTATGTCAGCAAGACGAACTGGTACGTGGTGGCGTTCACCTTCGTGCGAACGGCGGTCGTCGTGGCGTCGATCGGCGCGTTCTGGATCGCGACCGACTGGCCGAGCGGGGGCCTTGCGATGATCGCGGCGGCGATCGCCTGCGCGCTCACGTCAGCGGCGCCCAGCGCGACGCGGCTTGCCGCGCAGATGGCCGTCGGCGCGGCGGTGGCGGCGCTCGTCGGCTATCTGTTCGTTTGCTACGTGTACCCGAATATCGATGGCTTTGCGCTGCTGTGCGCGATGCTCGCGCCGATCCTCGCCGTGGGGGCGTTTCTCGCCACGAGAAAGGGCATCGCGGGCTACGGCATCGGCTTCTCGGTGTTCTTCTGCCTGCTGGCCGGTCCCGACAACGTGATCGTCTACGCGCCCGACCTGCTGATCAACAACGGCATCGCCGTCGTCGTCGCCATGCTGTTCGCGGCGGCGGCGTTCGCGGTTGTGTTCCCGGCGAAGATGGGCTGGCTGATCGGGCGCATGTGCGCCGATCTGCGCGGCCAGGTCGTGCTCGCGTGCAAGGGCGATCTGGTCGACCTCGGACAGCATTTTCAATCCGGTACGCACGATCTGATGTATCAGCTGCGCACGCTGCTCACGGGCCACACGCGGCGGCACCGGCGCGCGCTGCGCTGGATGCTGGTCACGCTCGAGGTCGGGCACGCGGTGATCGATCTGCGCGAAGAGGCACGCGCAAGTGTCTGGCTCGACGGCCACGATGCGCGCTGGCGACCGTGTCTCGAACGCGTCGGCGCGGACATCGCGCGTCTGTTCGAGCGCCCCGACGCCCAGCGGCTGGAGCGGGCGCTGGTGGCCGTGCGCACCGCCACCTGGGTCGCCGACGAGGTGCTCGTGCGCGTGCGCGACGATCGCGAGCAGCGGCACGCGCTGCAGCGTCTGCTCAGTCATCTCCACTTCATCCGCAGTGCGCTCATCGACCGCGACGCGCCGCTTGGCGCGCTGTCGCGTCGTCGTGCGCGCGAGGACGCGGCTTAACGCTTTGCGCGATCTTGCCGCAGTCTGGAAATATGCGTTCCAGCCGGGCTCGTTAATTAAACGACCACTGAGTCATATAGTCTCATCACTGCCGCAGCGCAGTACCCGTAAGCCCTGGAGAGTAAAATGAAAGCCCTGAAGATCGCCGTTGTCGCTTGTTCGTTGTTCGCCGCCGCCGCTGGTGCGTACGCGCAGAACGAGGCACCGGCGTCGAATGCCCCTCAGCAGGTCGCGCAGGCTGACGCGTCGCAAACCGTCGGTCGCCGCGATGTCGTGAAGCCGGCCAAGAAGACCGACGAGTGCGTCGGTCCGGTCAGCTTCTGCAATATCTACTTCGGTAGCTGATTATCCAGCACCCGGTCATGTGCAATCCGCGCATGCCATGGATCTTGCCGCGACGTCCTTTCACCGGGACCCGCGGCTTTCTGCATTCTGGCCGTGCCGCAACGCGCACGCGCCGTAATGCCACCGAAGCGAGACCTGTGAAGGGCATTGGCTCAAGGCTGTTTCTGGAGACTGTGATGTACGAAGATCGAATTCGCTGTGCCGCCTTGCGCGGGAAAATCACCTCGGCCGACGAGGCCGCGCAACTCGTGCGCAATGGCATGCGCGTTGGCGCGAGCGGCTTCACGCGCGCGGGCGACACCAAGGCGGTGCCGATCGCGCTGGCGCGGCGCGCCCGTGAAGAAAAAGAGCCGCTGCGCATCACGTTGATGACGGGCGCCTCGCTTGGCCACGACGTCGACCGCATGCTCACGGAGGCCGGCGTGCTCGAGCGTCGTTTGCCGTTCCAGGTGGACGCAACGCTGCGCCGGGCCATCAATCGCGGCGAGGTGATGTTCGTCGACCAGCATCTGTCCGAAACGGTCGAGATGCTGCGCGCGAACCTGCTCGGCAAGCTCGACCTCGCGATCATCGAGGCCGCCGCGATCACCGAGACCGGCGCCATCGTGCCGACCACCTCGGTCGGCAATTCGGCGAGCTTCGCGATCCTCGCGGAGAAGGTCATCGTCGAGATCAATCTGGCGCAGCCGGTCGGGCTCGAAGGCCTTCACGACATCTGGATTCCGGGGCGCCGTCCGCATCGCGATCCGCTGCCGATCGTGCGTCCCGAGGACCGCGTGGGCGTGCAGGCCATCGAGATCCCGCCTGAAAAGATCGCCGCCATCGTCATCACCGACGAGGCCGACAGCCCCTCGACCGTGCTGCCCGCCGATGATGAAACCGCGCGTATCGCCGGCCATCTGATCGAATTCCTCCAGCATGAAGTGAAGCACGGCCGTATGGACGCGCAGTTGCCGCCGCTGCAGGCCGGCATCGGCACGATTGCGAATGCCGTGTTGTCGGGCTTCGTGAATTCGCCGTTCGAAGCGCTCACGATGTACTCGGAAGTGCTGCAGGATTCGACCTTCGACCTGATCGATGCGGGCAAGATGGTGTTCGCGTCGGGTGCCTCGATGACGCTGTCCGCGCCGCGCCAGGCGCAAGTGCTTGCCGAACTCGACCGCTATCGCGACAAGCTCGTGCTGCGCACGCAGGAAGTCAGCAATCATCCTGAAGTGATCCGGCGTCTCGGCTTGATCGCGCTGAACACGGCGCTCGAATGTGACATCTACGGCAATGTGAATTCGACGCACGTCGGCGGCACGCACATGATGAACGGCATCGGCGGCTCGGGCGACTTCGCGAGAAATGCGTCGTGCGCGATCTTCGCGACCAAGGCGATCGCGAAGGACGGCCGCATTTCGAGCATCGTGCCGATGGTCCCGCATTGCGACCACAACGAACACGATGTCGACGTGATCGTGACCGAACAGGGCCTCGCCGATCTGCGCGGTCTCGCGCCGCGCGAGCGCGCGACGCTCATCATCGAGAAATGCGCGCATCCGCTCTATCGCGACGTGCTGCGCGACTACTATCGCGACGCATTGAAGGTCGGCGGCCAGACGCCTCACGTGCTGCAAAAGGCCTTCGAAATGCATCTGCGCTTCAACGAAACGGGCTCGATGCTGCCCGCCGGCATCACGGGTCTCGCGGCCAACGCCTGAACGTTGCGGCGCGCATGAAAAACGGGAGCGCCCTCGCGGGTGCTCCCGTTTTTCGTTGGGGAGGCGAGCGGACTACGCTCGCCGGAACAGCCGGATGATGAACAGGAGGATGACTGCGCCGATGATGGCCGTGATGATCGAGCCGATCATGCCGCCGCCAAGCGAGATACCAATGACTCCGGAGAGCCAGCCGCCGATGAATGCCCCGACAATCCCGACAATGATGTCGACGATCAGTCCAAAGCCGCCGCCCTTGACGAGTACGCCAGCAAGCCAGCCTGCGATTGCGCCGATGATGAGCCAGGCGATGATGCCGTGTTCCATATGATTCCCCTCATTCTGACGTGAACAGACTCACGGTGAAGTCAGCTTAGTCGATCGCGGGGACAGAGTCCACGACTCGCAACCCGAATTCACAAAGGCTCACATTAGAAGGCTAAAAGAAAGAAAAACGAAAGCAGTCGTCAAGGCAAAACGCATCGTTTCACTCGGGCGCGACTTCCGCCTCCTCGCCGGCCCAGCTTACGCTCGATACGCTTTTCTCCATGCTCAGGCGGCTCGCCATGCGTTCGAGTTTCGACTGGTCCTTGGGGTGCATCTTGAGCCGCGCCGTGACGCGCAGACGGTTCGGCTGATCGGGCATGTCCTCGCTCGTGAGGCTCTGGAACGACAGCGGCGTCGAGTACATCGAGTTCGACAGCATCGTGCGGATATGCACTTCGTCTTCCTCGCGGCAGACCACGGTCAGTACGTAGACGCGTACAAGGTCGGCGGTCGAGACCGGCTGGGCGTTGATCGCGCGGCTCACTTCGCGCAGCACGGTATTGGTGAGCAGCACGACCCCGGTGCCCGCGAGCGCGGGACCGTAGTGGCCGGTGCCGCACAGCACGCCGACGGCGGCCGAGCACCACAGCGTCGCGGCCGTGTTGATCCCCTGGATCGAGCCTTTGTCGCGCATGATCACGCCGCCGCCGAGAAAGCCCACGCCCGACACCACATAGGCCGCGATCTGCGTGACGCCGGCCGTGCCGTTGCCGGTCAGCACGCCGAGCGTGACGAACAGGCACGCGCCGCTGGAGACGAGCGTGATGGTGCGCAGGCCGGCCGTGCGCTGGCGCATCTGCCGTTCGAGTCCGATGGCGACGCCGCAGGCGAAGGCGGCGGCGAGACGCAGCGCGAATTCAAGTGTCATCGTTTTGTCATCCTGCCTATGCGAGAAACCAGCCCGTCGTGCCGCGGCAACACCCGGATCGGGCCGCTGGAAGCGACGTGAATCATACGCGCAGCAAGGCGCCAAGGTAAGGCTGACAAGCGCGCCATGTTCAGGTCAGCATCCAGCCACGGCTCGTCCCCCACACTGGCGCTGTCGCCTCGTCAACAAAACAAATCTGGGGGAGTTCAATGGATACGCTGCGCAACATGCGCATCTTCGTGCGGGTCGTCGAGTCCGGCAGCTTTACCCGCGCGGCGGCGTACGAGATGCTGACGACCGCGCAGGTATCACGCGCGCTGACCGATCTCGAGACGCGGCTGCGCACGCGTCTGTTGAACCGCACGACCCGGCGCATGTCGCTCACCGCAGCGGGCGAGCGCTATCTGGAGAGCTGCCGGCGCATTCTCGCCGACATCCAGCAGGCCGAAGGCGAAGCCGCCGACGCCCAGGCCAATCCCGTCGGCAGGCTGCGCGTGTATGGCGGCGCGAGCTTTGGCCCGCACTACGTGATGCCGCTCATCGCGCGCTACCAGCAGGACTTGCCCGAGGTGTCGGTCGATCTCACGATCGCCGCCCGCATGCCCGATATCATCGAGGAAGGCTTCGACGTCGCCGTCGTCGTGGCCAGCGAACTCGAGGATTCCGCGCTGATTTCCCAGCATCTGGGCAGCACGAGCGCGATCCTGTGCGCGTCGCCCGAGTATCTGCTGGCTCATGGCGCGCCGCAGACCTTCGACGATCTCGAACACCACACTTGCCTGCACCTGACCGACGAAAGCCTGCCGCCCGGCGAGTGGGCCGCCGAGGGCGAGGGCAGCGAGACGTTCCCGCACGACAGCGCGACGCCGCTGCAGGTCAACAGCCCCGACGCGATGGCGCTCGCGATCCGCGAAGGCATGGGCATCGGTCCGCTGCCGGTGCCGGTGGCACTCCCTGGCCTCGCCGACGGCTCGCTCGTGCGCGTGCTCGGCGAGCATCGTCTGCAAGCGCTCAATATCTACGTGCTCTATGCCTCGCGGCGTTATCTGGACGCCAAGATCCGTACCTTCGTCGAGTTCCTGCGCGAACGAGTTCCGCTCATGCTCGCCGAGCAGGAGGAGGCACTCGCCGGAGGCACGGTGCACACCGGCACAGGCACTGGCACAGGCACCCGCGCGCGCAGTCGCCGGGCGAGCGTGTGCGACCCCGACCGCCTTCGACTCGTAAACTGAAGCGGCGCGCGTCGAAGCCCTGTGCGCAGCGGCGACGCTGCGTCATACTGCCCGGATGTTCAGCGCGTCGGCCCGTTGCCTGACAAATTTGCCAGCTTCGTGCCAGCAACGCGCCACCGGCGTTTTCCAAGATGCGGGACCCCGTTAGCGGTCGCACCGCGCGTTTTCACCTCTTGCCGGAAGGCTTGCTCGAAACCGTCACATGTGGATTGTCAATCTCGCGCTGAAACGGCCCTACACGTTCATCGTGATGGCCATCATGATCCTGCTGGCTACGCCGTTCGTGCTGATGTCGATGGCGACCGACGTGCTTCCCTCGATCAACATCCCGGTGATCAGCATCATCTGGTCATATACCGGCTTGTCCGCCAAGGACGTCGCTGACCGCATCACCTCGGTCAACGAACGCGGCCTCACCACCACCGTCAGCAACATCGAGCACATCGAGTCGCAGTCGCTGCCGGGCATCGCCGTCATCAAGCTGTTTCTGCAACCGGGTGCGAGCCTGCAGACGGCGATCGCGCAGACCGTCGCCTCGGAGCAGGCGCAGTTGCGCCAGATGCCGCCGGGCGCCACGCCGCCGCTCGTCATCAGCTACTCGGCGTCGAGCATCCCGGTGATCCAGCTCGGCCTGTCGAGCAGCACGATGAGCGAGCAGGCGCTCGCCGACGTCGCGCTGAATTTCCTGCGCCCGCAACTGATCACGATTCCGGGCGCGCAGGTGCCTTACCCGTATGGCGGCAAGTCGCGCGTGATTTCCGTCGATATCGATACGCACGCGTTGATCTCCAAAGGCCTCACGCCCGCCGATGTCGTCACCGCCGTCAACGCGCAGAACCTGATCCTGCCGACCGGCACCGCCAAGCTCGGGCCGACCGAGTACCGCATCGACACGAATGCGTCGCCCGCGACGATCGACGGGCTCAACCGCATTCCGGTGCAGACCGTCAACGGCGCGACGACCTACCTCGGCGAAGTCGCCCACGTGCGCGACGGCTTCTCGCCGCAGACCAACATCGTGCGTCAGGACGGGCATCGCGGCGTGCTGATGTCGGTGCTCAAGAGCGGTGACGCATCGACGCTGCAGGTGGTCGGCACGCTCAAGTCGCTGCTGCCGAAAGTGCGCGAGACGCTGCCGCCCGAGTTGATCATCAAGCCGCTGTTCGACCAGTCGATCTTCGTATCGGCGGCGGTGCAGGGCGTGGTGCGCGAGGCGATCATCGCGGCGGCGCTTACTGCGCTCATGATCTTGCTGTTTCTCGGCAACTGGCGCAGCACGGTCATCATCGCGGTGTCGATTCCGCTCTCGATTCTCGCGTCGATCATCACGCTCTACGCGCTCGGCGAGACGATCAACATCATGACGCTCGGCGGCCTCGCGCTCGCGGTCGGTATTCTCGTCGACGATGCCACGGTGACGATCGAGAACATCGAGCGCCACCTGCATCTGGGCGCGGATCTGCACGACGGCATTCTCGAGGGCGCCGGCGAAATCGCGGTACCGGCGCTCGTCTCGACGCTCTGTATCTGTATCGTGTTCGTGCCGATGTTCTTCCTGACCGGCGTCGCGCGCTTCTTGTTCGTGCCGCTCGCCGAAGCCGTCGTGTTTGCGATGATCGCGTCGTACATCCTCTCGCGTACGCTGGTGCCGACGCTCGCGATGATGATGCTCTCGCACGCGGGGCACGCGTCGTCGGGGGCGCCGAAGTCGCTGCTCGGGCGCGTGCATTACCGCTTCAATCACGGTTTTGAGCGGCTGCGCGCGAACTACATCGCGTTGCTGAGTCTGCTGCTCGCGCGCCGGCGCTTCTTCGGCAGCGCGTTTCTCGGCTTTTGCGTGGTGTCGCTCGGACTGATGTTCTTCATCGGCCGCGATTTCTTCCCGTCGGTCGATGCCGGCAACATCCGCTTGCACATGCGTGCGCCGACCGGCTATCGCATCGAGGAAACCGCGCGGCTCGCGGATCAGGTCGAGCAGGTGATCCGCCAGGTGGTGCCGCAGGACCAGCTCGAAACCATCGTCGACAACCTCGGCCTGCCGTACAGCGGTATCAATCTTTCGTACAGCAACGCGGGCACGATCGGCACGCTCGACGGCGAAATCCAGATCGCGCTCAAGCCCGATCACGATCCCTCGCGGATCTACATCGACCGGTTGCGCGAGGTGTTGCCCAAGCGCTTCCCGGGCGTCGAGTTCTTCTTCCAGCCCGCCGACATCATTACGCAGATCCTGAACTTCGGGCAGCCCGCTGCCATCGACGTGCAAGTGGTGGGTGCGAATCTTGCGCAGGACATGTCGGTGGCGAGCACGCTGCTCAAGAACATTCGCGGTCTGCCGGGCGCAGTCGATGCCCACATCGCGCAACGCAACGACGAGCCCGCGCTGATGCTCGAGATGGACCGCACGCGCATGCAGCAGTTGGGCCTGAGCGCGCAGAACGTCTCGCAGGACGTGTTGATTGCGCTGTCCGGCAGCACGCAGACGTCGCCCGCGTTCTGGATCAGCCCGCAAAACGGCGTCGAATATCCGCTCACGGTGCAGACGCCGCAATACCGCGAAGACTCGGTGAGCGCGATGATGAACACGCCGGTGGCGGCGCGGCCGAACACGCCGCTCCAACTCGTCAGCAACCTCGTACAACTGGTGCCGCACACGGGGCCGGCGGTCGTCACGCACTACAACATCCGGCCCGTGGTCGATCTGCTCGTGAGCGTCGAAGGCAGTGATCTCGGCTCGGTCGGCGCGCAGATCGACCGCGTGATCAAGGACACCCAGGCGCATGCGCCGCGCGGCACGACGATCGCGATCCGTGGCCAGATCGGCACGATGCGTTCGTCGTATATCGGGCTCGGTGTGGGCATCGCGATGGCCATCGTGCTCGTTTATCTGCTGATCGTCGTAAACTTCCAGTCGTGGGCCGATCCGCTCATCATCATCAGCGCGTTGCCTGCGGCGCTCGCGGGCATCGCGTGGATGCTGTTCATCACCGGCACGCATTTGAGCGTGCCCGCGCTGACCGGCGCGATCATGACGGTCGGCGTCGCGACGGCGAACAGTATTCTCGTGGTCGCGTTCGCGCGGCAGCGCCTCGCGGCGGGCGTGAGCCCGCTCGCGGCCGCGCTCGAAGCCGGCGCGACGCGGATTCGCCCGGTGCTGATGACCGCCTGCGCGATGATGATCGGCATGGTGCCGATGGCGCTCGGCATCGGCGAAGGCGCCGAGCAGAACGCGCCGCTCGGCCGTGCCGTGATCGGCGGTCTCCTGTTTGCGACCGTATCGACATTGTTGTTCGTCCCGCTGATGTTCGCGGGCGTACATGGCCGGCTCGCACGGCGCGCTGAACGCAAGCGCGCCCGCGATGCCGGGCATTCCTGATCCTTGTGGCCGAAGACATGAACGATCCACACCACCATTCCTCCCTTGATATCACGGTGCAAGGCGCCGAGCGCGGACTCGATCTGCCGGGCCGCGCCCAGGCCGGCCGGCGTGCGCGCATCGCGGTGCTCGTGATCGGCGTCCTGCTCGCAGCGGGCGCTGTGCGCACCATCGTCGTCAACCTGCATGACTCGCATCGACTCGCCGAGGTGACCCAGCAGAACGCGCAGCAGTACGTAAGCGTGGTCCAGCCCGTGCAGACCGGCGCGAACGGCAATCTGCTGTTGCCGGGCACGCTGCGCGGCTATGTCGAGGCGCCGATCTGGTCGCGCGCCAATGGCTATGTGCGGCACTGGTATGCGGATATCGGCACGCACGTGCAGCAAGGGCAGTTGCTCGCCGAAATCGACACGCCCGAGATCGACCAGGAACTGATGCAGGCTCAGGCCCAGCGCGAGCAGGCCGCCTCGACGCTGGCGCTCGCGAAGACCTCGTTCAATCGCGCCCAGCAACTGCGTCAGCGCGATGCCGTGTCGCAACAGGAACTCGACGATCGTCAGGGCGCGTTCAGCCAGGACGTCGCCAATCTCGCCGCCGCCGATGCCAACGTGCGCCGGCTGAGCGAGATGAAGTCGTTTCAGCGTATCGTCTCGCCGATCACGGGCGTGGTGACGCAGCGTAACGTCGATATCGGCGACCTCGTCAACGCGGGCAGCGGCGGGACGGGCCGCGCGCTCTTCACGCTCGCGCAGACCGATCCGCTGCGCCTGTATATCGACGTGCCGCAGACCTATTCGCAGCAAGTCGCGCTCGGCCAGCACGTGAGCGTCTCGCAGCAGGAGCAGCCTGGCGTGACGTTCGACGGCACCATCACGCATACCGCGCAAGCCATCGATGTCGCGACGCGCACGCTGCAAGTCGAGATCACGCTCCCGAACCACGACGCCCGACTGCTGCCTGGCGCCTATGTGCAGGCCGCGTTGCAGACCGACTCGGCGGGCACGCTCACGGTGCCGGGCAACACGCTGCTGTTTCGTGCCGAGGGGCCGCATGTGGCGGTCGTCGACGGCGACGGCAAGGTGCATCTGAAGGCCGTGCAGATCGCGCACGATCTCGGCCAGAGCCTCGAAATCAGCCACGGCCTCGAACCGTCCGATCGCGTGATCGTGAATCCCGGCGATTCGATCGCCGAGGGCGACAGCGTGACCGTCGTGGCGCCGCATGGCGGCGAGCCCGGCGGCGCGGCCTCGGCCAGCGCCGCGAACCGGAGCACGACGTGAGCACGCGGCGTCGCGCGTCCGTCGCCGGCGGTGCGGCGCTGGCGTTCACGCTGTCTGCCTGCACGGTCGGCCCCGACTATCACGCGCCGCAGACGGCGAGTCCGGCGGCCTGGAAAACCGAGCCTGGCGATTCATACTGGCGCACGGCGCAGCCCGCGCATGCGCCGATCGATCCGCAGTGGTGGAGCGTGTTCAACAATCCCGAGCTCGACGAACTGGAGCGTGCCGCGCTGGCCGACAACCAGACGCTGGCCGTCGCGGCCGCGCATTACGCGCAGGCCCGCGCGACGCTCGCGTCGATCTCGTCGGCCGAACTGCCGCAGGTGGACCTGAACGCGAGCGCGGCGCGCGAGAAGATCTCCGCGAACCGGCCGCTCACGAACTACGGGATGCCGAATTCGTCGACGGTGCAGAACAACTTGAGCATCGGGCCGACCGTCAGCTACGAGTTCGATCTGTTCGGCAGCGTGCGGCGCCGGGTGGAGTCGGCGAAGGCATCGGCCGAGCAGTCGAACGACGATCTCGCGAACGCCCGGCTCGTACTCACCGCCGATGTCGCCACCGACTATTTCGCGCTGCGCGAGCTCGATGACGAGATCGACGTCGTGAAGCGCTCGGTGGACCTGCAGCAAAAGGCGCTCGACTTCGTCAACAACCAGCACGATCTCGGCGCAGTGTCGGGCCTCAACGTGTTGCAGCAAAAGGCCCAGCTCGACGCGACCCGCACCCAGGCGAACCTGCTGCTGAACCAGCGCGCGCAGTACGAGCATGCGATTGCCGTGTTGATCGGCAAGCCCGCACCCGAGTTCGATCTCGCGCCGCGCGTGGTCGATCTGCCGGTGCCCGCATTGCCGACCGGCGTGCCGAGCGAGCTGCTGCAGCGTCGCCCCGACGTCGCCTCGGCGGAGCGTGAGATGGCGGCCGCCAATGCGCAGATCGGCGTGGCGCGCGCCGCGTATTTTCCGAATCTCACGCTCACGCCCAGCATCGGTTGGGAGGCGACCAATTTCGCCAACCTGTTCTCGGTGCCGAGCCTGATGTGGTCGCTTGGCGCGGCCGCGGGCGAGGTGCTGTTCGACGGCGGCAAGCGTGCCGCCGGTGTGGCCTTTGCCGAGGCGGGTTACCAGGCGACGCTGGCGAGTTATCGCCAGACTGTGCTGACCGCGTTCCAGGAAGTGCAAAATGGCGTCACGGGGTTGTCGGTGCTCACGAACGCGGAAGTCGATGCGCGCGCCGGCGTCGACGATGCGCAGAAATCGTTCGAGCTCGCCAGCGACCGTTATCAAGGCGGCCTCGTGGCGTTCATCGACGTGATCAACGCCGAGCAGCAATTGCTGTCGAGCGAGCGTCAGGAGGTGCAGATTCGCGGCCAGCAGGCCGCTACCGTCGTGTATCTGGCCAAGGCGCTGGGCGGCGGCTGGAGTGTGCAGGAACAGGCGCTCGCGCGCAGCGAGGGTGCCGCCGCCGGCGGCGCGAACGGTGCGGGCGCAACGAACGGGACAGCAAGCGCGCAAGGCGGCAAGAGTTGAGTTGAGGCCGCCGCGGCCAGCAGCAAGACCCGCGAAGGGGAGGGCAGGACATGAAAGTATTGGTGATCGAAGATGAGCGCAAGGTGGTGGACTACTTGCGCAGCGGCCTGAGCGAACAGGGCTGGATTGTCGATGTGGCGATGGACGGCGAAGAAGGCGCGTGGATGGCGACCGAATACGACTTCGACGTGATCGTGCTCGACGTGATGCTGCCCAAGCTCGACGGCTTTGGTGTGCTGCGTGCGGTGCGCGCGCGCAAGGACACGCCGGTCATCATGCTGACCGCGCGCGACCGCGTCGATGACCGTGTGCACGGCCTGCGCGACGGCGCCGACGACTATCTGACCAAGCCGTTCTCGTTCCTCGAACTGGTCGAGCGGCTGCGCGCGCTCACGCGACGCGCGCGCACGCAGGAGTCCACGCTGATCTCGGTCGGCGATCTGCAAGTCGATCTGATCAGCCGGCGTGCGATGCGCGACGGCGTGCGGCTCGATCTCACGGCCAAGGAGTTCCAGTTGCTGTCCGTGCTCGCGCGGCGGCGCGGCGAGATCCTGTCGAAGACGCTCATCACCGAACTGGTGTGGGACGTGAACTTCGAGAGCAATGCGAACGTCGTCGAAACGGCCATCAAGCGGCTGCGCGCGAAGCTCGACGGACCGTATGCGGCCAAGCTGCTGCACACGATACGCGGCATGGGCTATGTGCTCGAAGTGCGCGAGGATGGAGGCCTGTCGTGAAACGCTCGATCTCGCTGCGGCTTTCGGCGATGTTCGCGGCGGTGTCGCTCGTCGTGTTCACGCTGACCGGCGCGGGCCTGTTCGTGATGATGAAGCGGCAACTGCTCAACGAGTTGCGCGAGACGCTCGACACGCGCGCGCGCATCGCCGCGCTGATCGTGAGCCACGCGCCGAACGTCGAAAAGTGGAGCTTCGTGCAAGAGAAGCTGCACGACCTGTCGCCGGCGGATAGCCGCATGCATTACTACGTCAACGGGCCCGATCCGCGCTTTCGTTTCGGCGAACCGGTCGTCGGCGAGGTGACGGGCACGGTCGGCGAGAACCATCAACTGATCCTGCAGGGGGGTCACGATTACGACGTGATCGTGACCACCTACACGGTGCCCGCGAGCGGCGACCGTCCGCAGGTGACGTTGCAGGTGGCGAGCGACTGCGAACGCACGCAGCGTATGCTGCGGCGCTTCGGCATCGCGCTCGGCGCGTTGATCGCCGCCGCGATGGTGGCCGTCGTGCTGCTGAGCCGCGCGGTCACGCGCTTCGGGCTCGCGCCGCTCACGCGCCTCTCGAAGGAGGCGGCGCAGCTGAGTCCGTCGAGCCGGCGCCAGCGCCTGCACACCGATGCGCTGCCCGAGGAACTCCACGAACTGGCGACCTCGTTCAACGGCGCGCTCGAGCGGCTCGAACGCGCCTACGAGCGGCTCGAATCGTTCAACGCGGACGTCGCGCACGAACTGCGCACGCCGGTCAGCATCCTGATCGGTCAGACTCAGGTGGCGCTGTCGCGCGACCGCGCGGTCGATCAACTGCGTCAGACGATGCAGTCCAATCTTGAGGAATTCGAACGATTGCGCGTGATCGTCAACGACATGCTGTTCCTCTCGCGCAGCGATCGCGGCGAACGCGCCACCGATCTGAGTCAGGTGTCGTTGCGCGGCGAGGTCTCGCGCATGCTCGAATTCCTCGAAATGCCGCTCGAAGAGGCGCAATTGCAGGTCACCGTGCACGGCGATGCGCGCGCGTCGGTCAACACCTCGTTGTTCGGCCGGGCCTTGAGCAATCTGTTCGTCAACGCGATCCAGCACTCATCGCCGGGCACGACGCTGCGCGTGACGATCGCGCCGCGGCGCGACCAGGCGGACGACGACGGCCAGGTCGAGATCGCCGTGTCGAATCCGGGCGAGCCGATCGACCCGGTCGCGTGCGAGCACATCTTCGACCGTTTCTATCGTCTGCAGGAAGAGCGCTCGAACAGTCACGAGAATCACGGCCTCGGGCTGTCGATCGTCAAGGCGGTGGCCGAGATGCACAGCGGCACGGTGTTCGTGCGCAGCGTCGATGGCATCAATACGTTCGGCTTTTCGGTTGCCGTGGACGCCACCGACGAGATCGTCGACGAGCCGGGCGTCGAGGCGCCGCGCACGGGCGGCCGTCCGGGCATGGCGGCGCCGGCTTCCTGAGCACAGCGCCGCTATTCGACCTCGCGCTCGTGCTGGTCGCGGCGCAGCAGGTCCCAGCAGCTGATGAAGAGCGCGGCGATCAGCGGCCCGATCACGAAGCCGTTGATGCCGAGCAGCGACATGCCGCCGAGCGTCGAGATCAGCACGACCCAGTCGGGCAGCCGCGTGTCCTTGCCCACCAGCACGGGCCGCAGGACGTTGTCGATGGTGCCGATCACGATCACGCCGAACGCGAGCAGCCCGAAGCCCTTGACGAGTGAACCCGTCGCGATGAAGTAGATCGCGATGGGCCCCCACACGAGCGCCGCGCCGACTGCGGGCAGCAGCGACAGAAACATCATCACGACCCCCCACAGCAGCGCGCCCTGGATGCCGAGCACCCACAACGCGATGCCGCCGAGCCCCCCCTGCACGAGCGCGACCACGACGTTGCCCTTCACCGTCGCACGGATCACCGTTGTGAATTTGCGCACGAGTTGCTGCTTGTGATGCTCGCCGAGTGGAATCGCATCGCGCACGAGGGTCGAGATTTCGCGTCCGTCACGCACGAGAAAGAAAAACAGATACAGCATCACGCCGAAGCTCACGACGAACTGGATCGTGTTCTGGCCGAGATTGAGCGCCTGGGTGGCGAGGAAGTGGCTGATTTGCGCCGCGCCCGCCGAGAGCCGCTGTTGCAGGCCGGGCAGGTCCATGAGGTCGTAGCTGCCGAGCAGGTTCTGCACCGACTGGGGCAGCGCGTGCACGATCTGGCTGAAGTAGCCGCCGACGTCGATCGCGCCCGAGCGGATCTGCGCGTACGCGAAGGCGATTTGCTGGACCAGCGTCCCGGCGACCAGCATCAGCGGCAGGATCACGACCACCAGACACAGCAGCAACGTCGTGAGCGCGGCGAGATTGCGGCGCCGCTTGAAGCGCGCGGCCAGCCAGCGCTGCACGGGCTGGAAGATCAGCGCGAGAATCGCGCCCCACAGCACGGTGCTGAAGAACGGCGCGAGCACGAAGCACAGCGCGATCGAAACCGTCAGCAGCAGCAGATAGAACGAGACCTGATGAAGATGCTTGTTGCCTTCCATGGGCGATGGGGTCCTGTTGGGGCCGGATGTCGTGTGGCTCCAACATGATAGCCGCATCGCGGCGAAGGGCGTCGCGGGTCAGGCGGCGAAGTCGGCCGCGCTGGCGCGCACGAGTCGCAAGCGCGTGATCTCGGACGGCGCACCGAGGCGCTTGGGCGGCCCCCAATAGCCGGTGCCGCGGCTCGTGTAGACCCACAGGTTGTCGAGCCGCGCGAGCCCGGCCGTGAACGGCTGCTGAAGCCGGACGAGGAAATTCCACGGGAAGATCTGGCCGCCGTGCGTGTGGCCGGAGATCTGCAGCGTGAAGCCGGCGTCGGCGGCCGCGGGCGCCGAGCGCGGCTGGTGCGCGAGCAGCACGCGGGTCGCGACCTCGGCGGGTGCGCCGGCGAGGGCTGCGGCCGGGTCGCTGTGATGGGCGGGATCGTAGTGGCCGCCCGTGAAGTCGGTGACCCCCGCGAGCACGAGGCGCGAGCCGCCGTGCTCGACGATGACATGCTCGTTGAGCAGCACGCGCAGGCCGATGCGCCGGAATTCGTCGATCCATGCGTCGGCGCCCGAGTAGTACTCGTGATTGCCCGTGACGACGAACGCGCCGTGGCGCGCATGCAGCCGGCCGAGCGGCAGCGTGTGGCGCGCGAGCTGGGCGACGCTGCCATCGACGACATCGCCGGTCACGGCGACGACATCGGCGTCGAGCTGGTTCACCGCATCGACGATCGCATCGACGTAGTTGCGCTTGATGGTCGGGCCGACATGAATGTCGCTGATCTGCACGATCGTGAAGCCGTCGAGACCGGCGGGCAACTCGCTCACCGGCACGTCCACGCTGACGACACGCGCACGCCGGCGCGCATTGACGAAACCGACCGTCGTCGAGAGCAGGGCGAGCAGCGGCACGGCCGCGGCCGTGACGATACGCCAGTGCATGAGATCGAGCGTGCGCGGCCAGAGCGAATCGATCGTGAGCAGCGAGGCGAGCAACAGGTCGCGCGCGATCGTGAGCATCAAGAGCGAGGAGAAGAAGCCCATCGCGAGCAGGCCGCTCCACGCGACCCGGTCGCCGAGCGGCTGGCGCTTGATGCGCCGCGCGAGCATGCCGGGCGGGATCACGAGGCACGACAGCACGAGCCACAGCACGGCGAGTCCTTTCACGAACGCCGGAACCGGCAGATCGGGAATCAGCCGGAAGCCGACGTACACGTGCAGCAGAACGCCGATCGTAATGAAGCGAACAAGGAAGGAGAGGCGGGGCATGGCGACGGCTCGGTGACGGGGGGCGGGTCTGCGCTGCATTCTACCGGCACGGCAGCGGGCTTGCTGAGGTCGCGCAAGCGGCGCGCCTTGTTTGCGCGGACCGCGCTCGCGGCACTTTGTTGCGGCTGCGCAAGATCGAGCGTGGGACCGGACCAGAGTCCTTTGCATGGCCCTCCCGGTCGATGACGCGTCGCGTCATAACAGGGCGTTTTCAGGGCGCAGCAATTCGGCAATAAAGCTGCCTAGGGGTTTCTATTAAGCACCCTTTGAATCGCAAGCCGGTTGGACTATGCTCGAAACACACCCGGCCGTTGAATCGCGTCGGGGCTGGGTATTCGGGTGCCATGGCGCACCTGGGGGAGGCAGTCCATGAAAACGATCAGACCAGACCGGTTCCACCTGCACGACCGGCATGTGGGCCACGAAGGCAGTCACGTCATGCTGCCGATGGTGGTGCTGTCGCTGATGGCGCTCGGTCTCTACTTCGGCGTGAAGAGCATCGACTTTTCCGACCTGGGCCGCTCGGCGCTTTTCTATGTGGTGATGGTGTTCGTCACGCTCGGCATCGCCGGGTTCTTCGGCGCGGTCGGCGCGTGGCTGCGCTCCACCACCGTCACCGACGAAACACCCGAGGGCTTCTGCTTTCTCGGTGCGCTGATCGGCGCGGTCGTTTTCTACATCGCGCTGTTCACCTGACGGGCGAGCCGCAGCGGCGGGACTGTGCCACACTACGCGACAGTCCTTCCTCTTGTTCCTGCGATGTTCGACCTGTTCGACGACACGCCTCAGCCCGACGTCGGCTGGTATCCCGACTGGCTCACACACGCCGCCGCCGCCGATGCATACGAGCGCATCGTCGAGGAAGTCGGCTGGCGGCAGGACTGGATCAACACGCCGGCCGGGCGCATTCCGTTGCCGCGTCTCACCGCCTGGCAAGGCGAGCCCGACGCCGTCTACATCTACTCGGGCATCCGCAACGAACCCGAACCGTGGACGCCCGCCGTCGCGGCACTGCGCGATGCCGCCAACGCGTTATGCGGCGTGCGTTTCAACAGCGTGCTGCTCAATCGCTATCGCGGCGGCACGGACAGCATGGGGTGGCACGCCGACCGCGAACCGGAACTCGGGACTCGACCCGTGATCGCATCGGTGAGTCTCGGCGCCGCGCGCCGCTTCGATCTGCGCCACAACGCGACGGGCGTGATGCGCTCGTTTCAACTCGGCAACGGCAGTCTGCTCGTGATGCGCGGAGACACGCAGGCGGAATGGCGGCATCGAGTGCCGAAGGAGCCGGGCGTGCGTGGCGAGCGGATCAATCTTACGTTTCGGGTGGTAACGGCGCGTATCAATCAGTCAACGTCCGGCAAAACGCGATAAGCGGCGATTTTCGGCGAATTTGATGTTTATGCGCATAAACCGCGTCGACGCGGTATTTTTGCAATTAGCCAATATCAAGTCTGCGCCGGACGATCGCCGCAAGACGCTCCAACGACATCGACGAAGCGGCGAGGGCGGTCACGTCCGGATACGACTCGCGCGTGATGTCGGTCAGCACCTGGCCCGGCACCGCCTCGACGAACACGCGCGCACCCGATTCCACCATGACCGTGAGCGCGTCGAACCAGCGGACCGTCTCGCGCATGTTCAACGCGAGGTCGTCGCGAATCGCCTCGCCGGTATGGAGCGGCCGGCCGCCTCGATTGTCTACATAGATGCCGTGTGGCGCGCGCATCGGCAGGTCGCGCGACCAGGCGACGAGTTGCGTGGCGGCATCGTCGAGTAGTTCGCAATGCGAAGGAATGCTGACGTCGAGTCGCTGCGCCTTGCGCGCACCGGCTGCGAGCGCGCGTGTTGCGAATGCGTCGAGCGCATCGTCGGCGCCCGCCATCACGATCTGGCGCGGCGCGTTGACGTTCGCGACGTAGACGCGCCCTGATCCGTCGTGCGCGTGGGCCTGCGCGAGCGTTTCGATCTGCGTTTCGCCAAGACCGATCACGGCTGCGAGTCCATAGCCTGATGGCCATGCCGTCGCCATCAGTTCGGCGCGCCGGCGCACCATGCGCAGTGCATCGGCGAAGTCGAGCGCGCCGCAACTAACCGCCGCCGGATAGGCACCCACCGAGAGCCCTGCGCTGAATTGCGCCACCAGCCCCTCGTGAACGAGCGCGCGCCCCGTCGCGACGCCTGCCACGGTGAGGGCGATCTGCACGGCAATAGTGGAGCGCAAGGCCTCGGCGCTGTCGAGCGTCATGACGTCGGTGCCGAGATGGGCGGACGCTTCGTCGAGCGTCGCCTGCACGACGGGATGCGGATCGAGTCGATGCAGGAAGCCGGCGCTTTGTGCGCCCTGGCCTGGGAAGACGAGCGCGAGCGTCATGGTCGGCAATCCCAGGGATCGGCAAGCATCACCGGGCCATCGATGCGGCGCACGAGCACGCGCGGCTTGTCCGCCGCGTATTCCGCGAGCGCGACGCCGCCAGCTGGTGTTTCGAGCTGAGCGTCGATGCGCGTGCCGGCTGCGGCCGATGCCTCGGCGAGCGCTTGCAGCAGCGCGCGCGCCGTCGCGCCGCGTTCGATACGTCGTGGCGCGCGGATCAGCAAATCTAGATCGCTCGACGGCGTCACGGTGGCGACCCCGCTCGCGAGTTCGAAGCCGGTGCTGCCGGTCGGCCCCCACACGAAGTCGTGCAGCGGGGACGACGAGTCCCGCAACATGGCGAGCGCCACGAATGCGGGCAGGGCCTGCTGCTGAGGCAAGGTCGAGTGCAGCATGGACAGCAGGTTTTCCGGCGCGAATGCGGCTTCGATGTCCGATGGCGCGCTCCAGCCCGCCACGCGTTCGGCGCGCGCGCTGCCGCGCAGGCCAACGGGAATCGAACCCGCTGCAAGCGGCGCTCGCCTCACCACGACGAACGGCGCGCGGGCGAACGCGGCTTGCAGCCACGCGGGCTCATCGTCGAGATGCGGCAGGCGGCGCACGCGCAGCAGATCGTGTGCGCGCCGGTGATCGAGACTCACACCGCGTTCCATTGTTCGGCGAGACGCCGCCGCACTTCGATCGACGCCGCGCGCGTTTGCTGCGCCGCTGTCGAACGCAGCCGATGCGAAAGATCGCGCGTGTCGTCGTTGCGCGCCGCGTCGATCATGCGCACGAGCACGGCACGCACGTGTTCGACCTGCGCCGTATCGGGCGCATCGGCATCGACGCCCGTGATCAGTTCGTCGAGCAAGCCGAGCTTCGCGAACGAGGCCATCGAATAGGACATCGGCACGATGGTTTCGCCGAGCTTGTCGAGTTCCTCGACGCTGCGGCGCGTCACGCGCGCCGCGGCTTCCTTGCCCATCGCGTGGACCATCGTGCCGGGCGCGTCGAGCGCGACCATGCGGTTGGCCTGGTAGCCGTGCGCGAGGAACGCCCCCGACATCGCCGGCCCGACGATCAGCGCGACTACCGGATGTCCCGCGAGACGCGCGCTCGCGTAGGCATCGACGGCGGCAGCGCACGCGAGATGAATGCCGAGCATTTCCTCGCGATAGCCATAGGCCTGGCTCTTCACATCGACGATCGCGACGATCGGCCGGCGCCGCGCCGCGTCAGCATCGGCCACGAGCGCCTCACGCACCGCTGCCGCGAGACGCCAGCCTTGTTCGAGGCCGACGACGTTGTCGCGTGCACGCGGGAAGCGATTCGAGGCATCGGGCACGACCGCGATGAAACGCGCGGTTTCGTCGCCGAGTGCCGCATCGGCGCGCCACACGGGTGCCGCGGTGGCGCTCTCGCCGGCCAGTGCCCGCAGCCAGCGCGCGCCGCGCGTCAGGGTCGTGTCGCTCATGCTGCTTCTCCGGGAAAAACGTTGCGCATCGATTGCGGCGTGACGGTGGCGGGATCGATCGCGGCGAGCCGCGCGAGGTAAGTCTCGATCTGCGTGCTGCGCGCGCTGTTCACGGCGCCGCGCGCGAAGATGGCCAGCACGGCGGCGCGCACGTCATCGACGGCGTCGTCGACGAGTGCGTCCGCGAAGCCGGTCGCGGCACGCTGCTCGCCGCCGATGATCTGCCACACCGCGCGCCGGTCGCTCGCATCGAGTTCGTCGATGCCGGCTTCCTGTTCGATCACTTCGGGGCCGTTCATGCCGAGGCGGCCTTGCCTCGTCATCACGAGCGACGAGCACAGGGCCGCAGCGAGCGACATGCCGCCGAAGCAGCCGACCATGCCGGCGATCACGCCGACCACCGGCACATGGCGACGCAGCCCGACGATCGCGGCCTGCATCTCGGCGATCACCGCGAGGCCCAGGTTCGCTTCCTGCAGGCGCACGCCGCCGGTCTCGAACAGCACGACGGGGCGCACTTTGTTGCCGCGTTCGCAATCGGCGAGCGCGAGTTCGAGCGCGGCGGCGATCTTGCTGCCCGCGACCTCGCCGATGCTGCCGCCCTGAAACGCCGACTCGATCGCGGCGACCACGGCGGGCTCGCCGTCGAGGGTGCCGCGTGCAATCACGACGCCATCGTCGGCCTGGCAGACGATGCCTTGCAATGGCAGCCACGGCGATTCGAGCCGGTCGAACGGCCCGAGCAATTCGCGGAACGTGCCCGCGTCGAGCAGGGCGCGAGCGCGCTCGCGCGCCGACAATTCGATGAAGCTGTCGCGCAGCAGGGTGCTGTTCATGGCGCGGCTCCTGTCGTGTCGTCGGCGGCCTCGACCGCCTCGACCGCTTCGGCGAGGCGCAGCGCCACCACGCCGGGCGTCGCGCCGAAGTCGTTGATCTCGATGAACGCGGCGCCGTCGAAGCGCGTGAAGAAGCGGTCGAGCACGCTCTTCCAGATATGGCCGTAGCCGTCCACGCTGGTGTGCACGACCACGCGCGTCTGCAGCGCGTCGGCGGGTTGCAGCAGCACTTCGAGATCGCCCGAGCCGACCACGCCGACATGCGCGCGGCGGGGCACGGCGCGTTGCGCCGGATAGTCGAATGTCAGTTGTTCCATGTGCCTGTACTCCCGCGTGAGCGGTGTTGCAGCAGTTTGTCGATGAAGAGGGTGGCGGCGAGCAGATCGGCCGCGCCGCCGGGCGATGCGTTGAGCGAGACGAGCGATGCTTCGAGCGCGTCGAACGCGGCGCGGCCCGCGCGGGTGGCGAAGCCGCCGGCCGCGAGCACGCGCCGCGCGCCGCGTTGCGCCGCGTCGCGACCGGCGAGTCCCGCGCGATGGAGCACGCAGGTGTCGTCGAGCGAGGCCATGATCGCGAGCAGCGCGTCGATGCGTGCGCTCGTTTCGTCGGCCGTGCGCGCGCGTGCCGCGTGCAGCGCGGGCAAGCCGATTTGCAGCACGTGCGGAAAGCCGTCCTCGGCTTCGCGCCGCGCGCCGCCGACCTGATAGCGCTGGCGCACGCGCTCGCCGTTGGTGTCGGCGGCTGTCGCGTTGAGATCGGGAAAGCGTGCGATCTGCGCGCCGAGTTCGGCGACGTGGGACGCGAGTCCGGCCTGATGCGCGGGATGCGACGAAAACGTCAGCGCCGCGCCCGCCACGAGCAAGCCGATGACCCAGATCGCGCCGCGATGCGCGTTGCTGCCGCCGGTCGCGCGCAGCATCGCACTTTCACCGGCGCGGCCGATCAGCGCGAGATCCGTGCGCAGCGCGATGCCGGGCGCGCGTTCACGCGCGCTGCGCGCGAGCGCGGCGAAGGTCGGTTCGAGCGCGTAGGCCGAGCGCCGCATCGTCGCGAGATCGAGATCGCGGTGCACGCCGCTGCCGCGTCCGTCGACGAGCGCGGGCTTGGGCGTGAGTTCGGCTTCATCGATCAACGCGTGCAGCGCGAAGCGCGCGAGCAGCGCATCGCCGGGCGCGGGCTTGTGGCGCGCGGGCGCATCGACGAGGCAGGGCGCCGCGATGCCCTCGCGAGACTCGGCGTGCGCGCCCGGCAGCGTGCTCATCGCGCTTACCAGCTGCGAAAGCGTGCGGGCGGCGCGTACAGTCCGCCCGACCACGTGACCAGATCGTCGATGCTGCGCGCGGCGAGCAGCGAGCGTTTCGCTTCGCCGCGCCGGATGCCGAGATCCTCGGGAAACTGCACGATGCCGCGGCGGCGCAACTCGGCGGTCTTGTTGGCATCGGCGCGCTGGCCGATCGGCGTCACGCCCGCGACGGCCGCGAGCGTCGCGCGCCGCTCGTCGATGCCTTGCGCGCGATGCAAATGCGCGATGCCTTCCTCGGTGACGACATGGCTCACATCGTCGCCATAGATCATGACCGGCGCGACCGGCATGCCGCTCTTCTTGCCGACGGCGATCGCATCGAGTTCATCGACGAAGGTCGGCTCGCCGCCTTTCTTCCACGTTTCGACGAGCTGCACGACGAGTTTGTGGCCGCGCGACACCGGGCCGGTATCCTCGAGCAGCTTGAGCCACGCTTCGCTCGCGTGACGCCGTCCGCGCGGATCGTGGCCCATGTTCGGCGCGCCGCCGAAGCCCGCGAGGCGCCCGCGCGTGACCGTCGACGAATTCGCGTCGGCATCGATCTGCAGCGTCGAGCCGATGAACAGATCGACGCCATACTGACCCGCGAGCTGGCACAGCACGCGGTTCGAGCGCAGGCTGCCGTCGCTGCCGGTGAAGAACACATCGGGCCGCGCCGCGATATACGCCTCCATGCCGACCTCGCTGCCGAAGCAGTGCACGCTCTCGACCCAGCCCGATTCGATCGCCGGGATCAGCGTCGGATGCGGATTGAGCGTCCAGTTGCGGCAGATCTTGCCCTTGAGGCCGAGCGTTTCGCCATAGGTGGGCAGCAGCAATTCGATCGCGGCCGTATCGAAGCCGATGCCGTGATTGAGCGAACGGATGCCGTACGGCGCGTAGATGCCCTTGATGACCATCATCGCGGTGAGCACCTGCAAGTCGCCGATATGGCGCGGATCGCGCGTGAAGAGCGGCTCGACGAAGAACGGCCGGTCCGCCTGCACGACGACATCGACCCACGTGCCCGGAATATCCACGCGCGGCAGCTCGTCGACGATCTCGTTGACCTGCACGATCACGATGCCCTGGCTGAACGCGGCAGCTTCGGCGATGGTCGGCGTGTCCTCGGTGTTCGGTCCCGTGTAGAGATTGCCGTGGCGATCGGCCTTCTCCGCGCAGAGCAGCGCGACCTGCGGAATCAGGTCGACGAACATGCGCGCGTACAGCTCGACATAGGTATGGATCGCGCCGATTTCGAGCTGGCCGTCTTCGAGCAGTTGCGCGACGCGCAGGCTCTGCGGACCGGCGAACGAGAAATCGACGCGATGCGCGATGCCGCGCTCGAAGAGCGTCAGATGTTCGGGGCGATTGATCGTCGAGATCAGCAGATGCACGTCGTGCACGTTGGCGGGATCGACCTTGGCGAGCGAGCGCGAGAGGAAGTCGGCCTGCTTCTGGTTGTCGCCTTCGAGCGCGACGCGGTCGCCCGGGCGGATCAACTGTTCGAGCGCGTCGGTGATGCGCGCGCTGGGCAGCACACCGTCTTCGAGCCAGCCTGCGATGGCGGCGAGACGGCGGGCTTTCTCGTCGCGCCGCGTGGTCCACGAGCGGACGGCGGGCGGGCTCTTTGCTTCGACGGATGGATTCATCGGCGGATTCAGCTCCGGGGGCCTCAGGGGCGGGACGAGGGCGTGCGCTTGCGCGTCGCGCGGGTCGCGGACGCTTTGGCCGGCGCGTCAGCGGTCAGAAAACGATAAATCAATTCGCCGGTGCCGGTCAGATGCGCGGCCACGAGCTGCTGGGCCAGCGCGATGTCGCGGCGACACACGGCGTCGAGGATGGCCGCGTGCTCGGCATCGGATTCGTCCTTGCGCGAGGGCAGGCCGAATTTCACGCGCAGATAGCGCTCGCCGCGCCGGTGCAGCGTCGCCAGCATTTCGGCGAGCTGCGGACGCTGGGCCGGCGCATGCAGGCTCGCGTGGAACGCTTCGTTGCGGGCAACGTATTTCGACGGATCGGGTTCGTTCGAGGCGGCCTCGCACAGCAGACGCGCCTCGTGCAGCGACGCCTCGGTGTGGTGAGGAATCGCCAAGCCGAGCGCGAGACTTTCGAGCGCGGCGCGGATCTCGTAGATCTCGCGCGCCTCGTCGGCGGACAGCGGCGCGACGCTCGCGCCCTTGTTCATCTCGACCTTCGCCCAGCCTTCGCTTTCGAGCTGGCGCAGCGCTTCACGCACGGGAATTGCGCTCACGGAGAAATGCCGGGCGATGGCGTCCTGGCGCAGCGGCGCGCCCGGCGCGAGCGTGCCCGCGACGATCGCCTCGCGCAATGCATCGGCGATCACGCGCGACGTGCTCACGCGCGGCGCGGCGGCGCCTGCCAGGCCGCCCAACGCGCCCGTCGCGGGGACGGCCGGTGCGCCGTCCAGGGGAAAACCATTCGTTGCGTCGCTCATAAGATCAAATATTATATATAAAAATACGTCGACGAAAGCGGGGGCAAACCCCTGCGCCCAGGCTCACCCGAACGCCGCCTATGGCGTGCATGAGTCACCTGCTGTGTTTTTGCGCCGTTGTTGTTCCCGTGGTCGGTGGCCACGGGGCTCAGTCATTACACAACCGTAGCACCGGAGACAGAGAGGAGCATCATGAGTTCAGTGACCCGACCCACGGCGCACGCACGAGGACGCCCGCCCCGCACACCGCTCAACCGCTCGCAGATCGCCGGCTTCTGGGGAGCCTGGGCAGGATGGACCCTCGACGGCATGGATTCGTTCATCTATGCGCTCGTCCTCACGCCTGCGCTCACCGAATTGCTGCCCAACTCGGGCTATGCCGCGACGCCGGCCAACGTGGGCCTCGCCGGCTCGATCCTGTTCGCGCTCTTTCTGGTGGGCTGGGGGCTGTCGTTCATCTGGGGGCCGCTCGCCGACCGCTTCGGGCGCACGCGCGTGCTCGCGGGCACGATCTTCATGTTCGCGATCTTCACCGGGCTTGCCGCCACCGCGCACAACGTGTGGGAACTGGGCACGTACCGCTTTCTCGCCGGCATCGGCATCGGCGGGGAATGGGCGCTCGCGGGCACCTACGTCGCGGAGGCGTGGCCCGAGGATCGCCGCAAGATGGGCGCGGGCTATCTGCAGACCGGTTACTACGCCGGGTTCTTTCTTGCCGCCGCGCTCAATTACACCGTCGGCGTGCATTTTGGCTGGCGCGCGATGTTCCTGACCGGCGCGGTGCCGGTCGTCGTCGCGATTCTCGTGCTCACGCGGGTGAAGGAGTCGGAGAAGTGGCAGAAGGCCGAAGCGGGCGTGGGGCACGTGGTGCGCCGCCGGCCGCTGCGCGAGATTTTCGGCCAGGTCTATCGGCGCCGTACGTGGGTCGCCTCGGCGCTGCTCACGATCGCGATCATCGGGCTGTGGGCCGGCGCGGTCTACGAGCCGTCGGCGGTGATCCAGCTCGCGCAGAAGGCGGGCATGAACCACGCCGATGCGATCCGCACCGCGTCGCTGGCGACGGGTCTGCTGTCGATCGGCACGATTCTCGGCTGCCTCGCGCTGCCGCCGCTTGCCGAGCGCATCGGCCGCAAGCGCACGCTCGCGGTGTACTTCGCGGGCATGGCGGTGTCGATCGTAGGGGCGTTCGGCTGGGCGTTCTATTTGCCCAACGGGCTCGTGCCGTTCATCGCGTGGTTGTTCGTGCTCGGCTTCTTCGGCGGCAATTTCGCGCTGTTCAGCCTGTGGCTGCCCGAACAGTTCGAGACGCGTGTGCGCGCCACGGCTTTTGCGTTCTGCACGTCGTTTGGACGTTTTGTCGGTGCGGGCGTGAACTTCGCGCTCGGCGCCACGGTCCTCCACATGCACACGCTGGGCGTGCCGGTGGCGCTCACGGCGATCGCCTTCGTCGTCGGGCTGTTCATCATTCCGTTCGCGCCGGAAACGAAGGGCGAGACGCTGCCTGCGTGAGCGCGGCCACCAGCGGGCGTGGCTAGCGCTGCGCCCGCAGGCGGCGCATCGGCAGGAGCGGCCAGCCGAGGTTGACGCCGAGGCTCGAGATCACGATCAGCACCATGCCGATCATTTGCACCGCCGACAGCGCGCGGTTGTAGACCAGCGCATCGACGACGATGGCCGTGAGCGGATAGACGAACAGCAGCACCGCGATCACGGGCGTCGTCAGCTTGGGCAGCGCGCCGTAGATCAGCACATACGACAGCCCCGTGTGCAGCACGCCCATGCCGATCAGCCAGCCCCATTGCGCGGGCGCGATGTGGGCGAACTGGAGCGGCGCCAACAGCGGCGCGACGAGCGGCAAGCAGACGACGCCGACTGCGCACTGGACCAGCGCGAGCAGATGCGGGCGCAACGCCTTGAGGCTCTTGGCGATCAGCGTGACGCTCGCATACAGCACCGAGCCGGCGAGCGATTCGCCGATACCGATCAGATAGCTGTCGTGCCCCTGCAGGCCGGACTCGGCCAGCACGCCCGAGGCGAGCACGAGTCCGACGAACGCGGTCGCGATCCAGCCGAGCCGGTCCGCGCCGAGCTGTTCGTGAAACAGCGCGGCGCCCATCAGCACGACCCAGAACGGCTGCACATGAAAGACGACGGTCGATACGGCGATGCTCGTGCGGTGGATCGCGTCGAAGAACGCCACCCATTGCGTGACCATCAGCACGCCCGTGACGAGCGCGAGCGCCAGCGTGCGGCGCGTGAACTGCTGCGGCTTGAGCCAGCCCTTGTACGCGCAATACCCGGCGAGCGACAGGAAGCCGAACAGGCAGCGATAGAAGACGAGCGTGAGCGCGCCGAGCCGCGCTTCCTCGACGAAGATCCCGATCGTGCCCATCAGCAGCCCGCCGCTGGCGAGCGTGAGGGCGCCTTGCTGGCGGGTGCTCAAATGCATCATGGTGTTGTCGGTCGTGCGAAAAGGGGACGGTCGGGACAGTATTCGTCAGTTGCAGTGCGCGAGCAAACGAATTAAATTGAACAGTTCCATAAGCCGCGTTGATGAATCATGCATCCCGAGTTCGATATCGATTTGCTGCGCACCTTTGTTGCCGTCGCCGATGCGGGGAGTTTCACGCGCGCGGCCGTGACCGTGCATCGCTCGCAGGCCGCCGTCAGCATGCAGGTGAAGCGGCTCGAACAGATGCTCGGCACGGCGCTGTTCACACGCGACACGCGCAACCTGGCGCTCACGCGGCCCGGCAACACGCTGCTCGAATATGCGCGGCGCGCGCTCGATCTGCAGGCGCAGGCGTGGTCGGCGCTGGTGCGGCCGGAGGTGACGGGGCGCGTCGTGCTCGGCGCGCCCGACGATTACATGGCGTCGTTGTTGTCGCCGGTGCTGCGGCGCTTTTCGACGCGCTATCCGCATGTGGAGATCGAGATCGTCTGCGCGCAGAGCATCGCGCTCGGACCGCTGCTGGCCGACAACAAGATCGATCTGGCATTCGTCACGCGCGACAACAAGTTGCGCGGCGAATTCGTGCGCAGCGAGGACATGGTGTGGGTCGGCTCGCCGACCGATCCCGCGCCGCTCGCGATGTCGCCGCTGCCGGTCGGGCTCTACGAGCATGGCTGTGTCGCGCGCTCGCACACGGTGGCCGCGCTTGACGCCGCGGGCATCCGCTATCGCGCGGCCTATAGCAGCGCGAGTCTGATGGGGCTGGTGGCGACGGTGGAGGCGGGCATCGCCGTCGTCGCGCTCACGCGCTGCAGCGTGCCGTCACGGCTCGTCCTGTACGGCGAGGCCGAAGGCTTGCCGAAGATCGAGCCGCTCGACATCGTCGTCGCGCGCAGCCTGAAGTCGAATCGTCCGACCTGCGACTATCTCGCCGAGCAGATGGTGCAGGATCTTTCGGTACGCGGTCAGCGCGGATAGACGCTCACCGCGCCGCCCACTGCGAGCGTCACACGCTCGCCGCCACGCGGCGTGCGGTAGCCGGGCACGCGCGCGCGCACCACGGTTTGCGCGCCGTCGAGCAGTTCCAGCGTGACGGCCGCGTCCTGACCCGCAAACGACACTTCGCGCACCAACGCTTCGAGCGCGTTGCCATCGGCACGCGGCGCGCCGGCGGGCAGCACGTCGATCTGCTCGGGCCGCACCATCACATCGACTGCGCCTTCGGGGTGGCTCGCACCGTCCGCGACCTGCAGCACGCCGAGCGCGCAATGCGCCTCGCCGCGCACGACCGTTCCCGGCAGCAATACGGCCTCGCCGATGAACGACGCCAGCTCGCGCGTCGCCGGACGTCGATAGAGCGTCTGCGGCGCGGCTGTTTGCAACAGACGCCCGCGCCACAGCACGGCGACCTCGTGACCGAGCGAGAGCGCCTCGGCCTGGTCGTGGGTGACGAGCACGGCGGTCGCGCCCGCCGCCGCGAGCGCGCGCGCGACGGCTTCGCGCGTTTCGAGGCGCAGCGCCGCATCGAGCGACGAAAACGGTTCGTCGAGCATGACAAGGCTCGGCGACGGCGCGAGCGCACGCGCAAGGGCGACGCGCTGTTGCTGGCCGCCCGACAACTGCTGCGGCGCGCGCTCGCCATACGCGGCGGGCAGCCCGACCAGTTCGAGCAGTTCGTCGACGCGATGGCGCGCGCGCCGCTGCCCGCGCGGCAGCCCGAACACGATGTTCTCCGCCACCGACAGATGCGGAAACAGCGCGCCTTCCTGCGGCACATAGCCGATGCGGCGCTGCTCGGACGGCAGATGCAGGCCATCGCCCGCCACGCGCCGGCCGTCGATCTCGATCGTACCCGCATCGGCACGTTCGAAGCCGCACAGCACGCGCAGCAGCGTGGTCTTGCCGCTGCCCGACGGGCCGAGCAGGGCCAGCAGCGCGCCGGGCTTGACGGCGAGATCGACGCCATGGAGGACGGCATGACCGTCGAAGGCCTTTTGCAGGCCGGAAATGCGAAGTTCGCTCATGAATGGCTACAGCGGAAATCAGTGGGCGCCGGGGCCGCGTTCGGCGAGGCGCGATTTACCCACGAGCGCGAACAGCACACCCGAGGCCGCGAGCGACAGGCCGGTCAGAAGCGCAGCATACGGTGCGGCCGCGGCAAATGCGAGCGTCGAGGTGTCGGCCCAGACCTGGGTCGCGAGCGTCTGCGTGCCGATCGGCGAGAGGAGCAGCGTGGCGTTGAGTTCGGTGACGACGGAGATGAACACCATCGCGGCGGCCGCGCCGAGGCCCGGTCCCGCGAGCGGCAGCACCACGCGCGCGAAGGTCGGGAACCAGCCGAGGCCGAGCGAGCGAGCGGTTTCCTCGAGGCGCGTCTGCGCCTGCACGAGTGCAGCGCGCACGCTCACCAGCGCGAGCGGCAGGAACAGGATCGCGTACGCGACGATGAGCAGCGTCGTGCCTTGATAGAGCGGTTGCAACGCGCGCACCGCGAGCGAGACGATCGCGAGCGCGATCACGAGTCCCGGCACGCCTTGGGCGAGAAACGCGGTGCGTTCGAGCAGCGTCGCGAAGCGATTCGGATAACGTACCAGCAGCCAGGCGAGCGGCAACGCGAGCAGCGTCGTCACGAGCGCCGCGACGAGGCCGAGTTGCAGCGACGAGAGCGTCGCGTCGAGCAGCAGTTCGGGCGACACTTCGGCGGGCGTGACGGCGGCGGCGCCGGGCTGTGTGAGCCAGTAGCCGATCATGCCGAGCGGCACGCCGAGCGTCGCGACAGTGAGCGCGGCAAAGGCGAGTGCTACGGGCCAGCGCCAGCGGCCGAGCGAATGGCGCAGCGCCGCACGGCGCGCGCCGCGATCGACGCGCTCATAGCGCGAAGCGCCGCGCACGCGGAATTCGAAGGCGAGACAGACGAGGCACAGCACGATCAGCACGCAGGCGAGCAGCGACGCGCCGCCGCCATCGAAGCTCGTGCGGTACTCGGCGTAGATCTCGGTGGTGAAGGTGCGAAAGCGCAGCAGCGTAAACGCGCCGAACTCGGACAGCACGCCGAGCGCGACGAGCAGCATCGAGCCGAGCAGCGCGGGGCGCAATTGCGGCAGCACGACGCGCGTGAAGGTGGTCCAGCGATTGCAGCCGAGTGCGCGCGCGCACTCTTCGAGCGCCGGGTCCATGCCGCGCAGCGCGGCGGCGACCGGCAGATAGACGAGCGGGAAATACGCGGTCGTGATGACGATGAACGCGCCGAGAAAATCCTGCAGATCGAGACTCAGCGATACCCACGCGTAGCTCGTGATGAACGCGGGCATCGCGAGCGGGGCCGCGGCGAGCAGCGCCCACGCGCGCCTGCCGGGCACGTCGGTGCGCTCGACGAACCACGCGACCGCCGTGCCGAGCACGGCGCTGGCGAGCGTGGCCGAGACGGTGATCGTCAGCGTATTGACGAGCAGTTCGCCGACCAGCGGGCGCACGAGCAACTCGACGGCATCGCCGAGGCCGAACGAGGCCGCGCGCCAGAACGTCAGCAAGAGCGGCAGCAGCACGAGCAACGGGCCGAGCGTGCCCGCCGCGACGAGCGCGCGCGGCGCCCGCCGCCGGCCGCGCGTGGCGGCGGCGGGGAGGCCTGCGTCATCGCTCGCGGTGACGGCAGCGGGGGAGACGAAATCGCTCACGACAGGGCCCGGTGCATGCGCGCTCATCGTCGGCTTAGAGCAGACCGGCCTGGCGCAGCAGCTTGCCGGCCTGGCTGTCGTCGCCGAGTTGCTCGATGGTCAGCGAAGGCGGCTTCAGCTGATCGAACGGCTTGTTGACCGGATCGGCCGCGACGCCCGGATGCAGCGGGTACTCGTAGCTGATATGGTCCTTCGCCATCAACTGCTGGGCACGCTCGCTCACGAGGTACGCGAGAAAGCGCTGCGCGCCGTCGACGTTGTGCGCGTTCTTCAGCACGGCCGCGCCCGAGACGTTGACCAGCGCGCCGAGGTCGCCGTCCGCGAAATGCGCGACGGCACTGCGCGTCGCCTTGTCGCCGATCTCGGTGTGCAGGCGGTCCCAGTAGTAGTTGTTGATGATGCCGGTCGCGACCGCGCCGCGATTGACGGCGGCCACGACGCCTTCGTCGTCGTCGAAGATCTGCGCGTTGGCCTTCAGGCCCTTGAGCCATTCGAGCGCGGCGGGCTCGCCCTTGGCGGCGATCACGGCGCTCACGAGCGGCAGGAAGTCGGCGTCGCTCGGCGCGATGCCGACCTTGCCTTTCCATTCCGGCTTCGCGAGATCGAAGATCGACTTGGGCAGTTGCGCCGGCTGCACCTTGGCCGTGTTGTACGCGAGCACGTTCTCACGCGCGGTCACGCCGACCCACTGGCCCGCGGGCGAGCTGAAGCGCGACGGCACGACCGACAGCGTCGAGCCCTGCACCGGCGAGAGCAGGCCCTTTTCCTGCAGCAGCATCAGTTCCGGCGAGTTCTCGGTGAAGTAGACATCGGCGGGCGTCTTGTCGCCTTCGGCGACGAGCTGGGCCGCGAGCGCCGGGCCTTCGCCGTTGCGGATCTTCACGCTGATGCCCGATTCCTTCTCGAAGTCCTTGGCGAGTTCGTTGGTGACCTGTTCGTGCTGCGCGCTGTACAGCGTGATCGACGCGGCGTGCGCGGCGAGCGGCAGCGCGCCGCCGACGGCGAGAGCGAGAAGGGCGGCGCGCACGCGCGTCGCGGCAAGGGTGAGCTTCATGGTTGTCTGTTTTATCGAATGAAGTAGAGGGTTAGGCCTCGAAGAGTCCCGCGCCGATGTACGAACCTTGTTTCGCGCCCGGCGGGCACGCGAATACCGCGCTGCCGACGTGCGTCGTGAACTGGTTCATCATGTCGAACTTCGCGAGCTTCTCGTTGATCGGAATGAAGCCGGTGCGCGGATCGCCCTGGTGGGCGATGAAGATCAGGCCCGCGTCGTACTCGGTTTCCTGGCGCCATGGCGGCCAGCGCTCGATGTAGAAGTTGGTGCCGTCGTTATACGAATACGAGCGGCGCAGGATCTGCGCGCCGTTGTTCGATGCGCGATTCGACAGACGCACGTGCGAGTTCTCCGGGATCACCGGATTGCCGTCCTTGTCCTCGGCGGCGAGATCGACTGGATCGGATTCCTTGTCCTTGCCGAGCGGCGCACCGCTGTACTTGCGGCGACCGAACACCTGTTCCTGGAAGCCGAGTTCCATCTGGTCCCAGTGCTCGACCGTGATGCGGATGCGGCGCACCACCGTGTAGGTGCCGCCCTGCATCCACGGTGCGTCGGGCGCGTTCGCCCAGACGAACTCGTTCATCAGCTTCGGGTCCTGGGTCGGCGGGTTGTTGGTGCCGTCCTTGAAGCCCATCAGATTGCGCGGCGTCTGGCCGCGCGGGCCCGACAGGAAGCCGGCCTGGCCCCAGCGCATGCGCAGCGCGCCGTAGCCCATGCGTGCGAGCTGGCGCACCGCGTGGAAAGCGACTTGTGAGTCGTTGGCGCAGGCCTGGATGAACAGATCGCCGCCGCTCTTCTCGGCGATCAGCTGATCGCCGTTGAAGCGCGGCAGATCGACCAGCGCGGCCGGCCGCTTGCTGGCCAGGTTGTAGCGGTCCTTGCCTTCGGACGTGAAGAGACCGGGGCCGAAGCCGAACGTGATGGTGAGCGCCGAGGCGCCGAGACCGAGCACGTCGCCTGAATCGGGCGGGGACTTGTCGTCGCCGCTGCCGGCGAGCGGCACCGCCGTGTCGCCCTGGCTCATGCGAGCGGCGGCGGCGGTCCATTCGCGCAGCAGGTTGATCACGTCGTCGCGCGAGTTGGTCGTCAGATCGAACGCCGCGACATACGTGTGCGCCTGCTGCGGCGTGACGATGCCGCCTTGATGCGTGTCGTAGAACGGCAGGACTTCGCTGTGCGCGGCGGCGCCAGACGGGTGCTTCGGGTCGAGCGCCGCCTGCGCGACGCCGGCCGCGCCGAGACCGGCGCCGGCCGCGACCGCTACGCTGCCGGCTTTCAGAAAGCCGCGCCGCGAAGGTCGCTCGGGGGGAGTACGAGAATCAGAGGACATGTTTACTTGGCCAGCACGAGGGTATTGACGTCGTCTTCCACGTAGTAGAAGCCGTCGCCTGCCGGAGTCAGCACGATCCCGAAGAGATCGCCGTTACCCGGAGGGGTTTGCGCACGGTCGGTGTCGATCCAGCGCGCGTAAAGCTGCTTCGCGGCGACCGGGTCGATTTCGACGACCTGGCCGTTCAGTGCATTGGTGACGAGCAGATGGCCCGTCGGCGTGAGCACCATCGCGAGCGGACGATGCAGCAGGCCATCGGCGGTCAGCTGGCGGCCGACGCCGGCGCTCGTGTCGCGCGTGAGCGGATCGTCGATCACGTTGATGCGGTTGCCGATCGCGTCGGACACATAGAGCTGCTTCTGGTCAGCCGACAGCGCGAGGCCGGTCGGGCCGACGAGGAACACGCCCTTGTCGGCCTGCGCGCCGAAGCCGCTCGCCACCACCGTTTCCTGCTTCACGACGGGCGCCTGGCCCGCCGGGACGTCGAGCTCGAGGCGCAGCACGGTGGCCTGCTTGAACACGGGCGGATCGCCTGCAGCCGAGCCGACGCCGAAGCCGGCCATGCTGATGAACAGCGTCGCCTTGTCGCCGTTGTCGACGACGGCCATGTTGCCCCACGGGTCGTTGATGTTCGGGCTCGCAATGGTCTTCGCGATCTTGCCGTGGTTGTCGAGCACGATCAGGCAGCCGGCGCCCTTGGTGCCGGTCGTGCCGTCGTTGCTAGGCGTGCTGCCGACGATCACCCAGCCCGACTTGAGCATCGTCATCGCCGTCGACAGGCCCACGCCGCCCGGGCACTCCTTGAGGTCGCGCGGGATCGTCGCGAAGAGGGTCATCTTCTTCGTGTCGGGGTGATAGTCGACGATGGTCGTGCCGGTGCCCTGCAGGTTGGCGGCGTTGTTGAAGTTGTCGATCAGCACGTCGCCCTGGTTCACGTCACCCGAAGTGACGGGCGCGACGACCAGCGCGTACGGATTCTGGTCGCCGTTGTCGGGCACCGTGTTGATGAGCGTCGTGTGGTGATGGATCGTTTCGAGCATCCCTTGCGGGTCCGCATGGGCGGCTTGCGGTAATGCGATCGATGCGGCGGCGGCCAGCGCGAGTGCGGCGCGCGTGGCGTGCAGGGTAGAGCGCGCGAACTGGCGCGTGGGGTGTTTCATGGCAGTCTCTCCGGACCGGTTCGGCGACGCGGCGGCGGACATGTCGAATGGGGCGATCATGATGGTTTGAGCTTTCGCGTGCGACCGGTTTTGGGCTTCAGGTAAGTTAGAACGTGATGTTGGTGCGCAGTCCGATCACGAACGTATCGCGCAGCGGCTCGGTCCGGTCGGCCGGAATCTGGCCCGCGGCCGCGTTGAACGTGTATTGCGCATCGGCCTGCAACTGCCACCATGGCGTGACCTGGTACTGATAGGTCGCTTCGAGCGTGGTTTCGGAGGTGCGCACGCCGTACGGACCGCCCGAATACATCAGGTTGTCGAGATCGAGGTTGTGCGCATAGTTGCCGATCTTGATGAAGGTCGCGGCAAGACCGACGCTGTCGTTGTCGCGACCCGCGAACGGTGCCTTCATCACGATACCCAGGTTGGCCGCGAGGCTCACGAGGTTGCGGTCGCCGGGTGCGCCCATCAGGCGTGCGAACACACCGACGCTGCGCGGCTCGTCGGGGTCCGGGCGCCAGACCATCTGGTCGGCGACGGCGTAAATGCTGTAGTCGCCGTGATGCGAGAGCGGCACGCCGGTCGTGAGCGGATTCGCGAGCGACAGGCCGAGGTTGTCGTAACGCTGATCGGCGAACGGGCCGTTGTTGTACCAGATGCCGAGCTTGTAGGTGCCGGGCAGTCCACCGCCGCCGCCGGCGCCCACGAGTTCGCCTTCGGCCGGCTGGTTGATCGCGTACTGCAGCTCGCCGATGAACAGCGTGCCGTTGTGCAGGTTGAAGTTCGTGCCGCTCAGGTTGTCCGGATTGTTGCCGAGCGGGTCGCCGTCGAACACGCCCGCGAGCGCGGTGAGCGACGGGGTGATCTGGCCGCGCACGCGCACGCCGAGCCCGGCGAGCGGGTAGGCGGGACCGCCCGAGGGCATGTCGTAGGACGGCAGCGCCGGCCAGCCGAACATCGTGTTGACGAACAGCGCCGAGTACTGGCTCGTGATGAATTCCTGGTCGATACTTTGCTGACCGATCTTCACGTCGACACGCTTGTCGAGGAACGACTGCTGATACCACAGCTCCCACAGACGCGTCGTGGCCTGTGCTTCGATGCCGCTCGCCGTGTTGAGCGTGCCGAGGTAACGCTCGCTCAGGTTGGTGCCGTGGATCTGCAGCGCGCTGATGTTGAACTGGCCGCCGGGGATGCCGAGTGCCTTGCTCGTGTCGACACCCAAGGTCATCGTCGTGAGACCGTCGTAGGTGCCGCCCGTGCCGAGGCCGCCGCGCAGGTTCGCGAGATATTCGCTGGTCTCGGTGAGGCCGAACGTGACGCCGTATTTGCCGAGCCACGGACGAATGCCGCCCATGTCGCCGAGCATGTTCTGACGCGACCAGAAGCCGGTCATGAAGTTGTCCTGGGTGCCCTGGATCGCGAGATCCGCCTCCGGCGCTTCGGGCGCGGCATCGGGGTTCGCCATCGCCTCGGTCGCACACGCGTTGCCGCCGGCAAGGCCCGCCACGACGAACGCGGCGCACCACGCGAGCTTGCGCAAGCGCGTGTTGTGTCGCAGTCCTGATTGCGTGGTCGAAATGTCTCGGCTGGCGAGAAGGGAAGACGGATTGGCGCGCGCGGCGGATCCGTTTGGCCGGGAGTACTTCATCGAGTTCCTTATTGATTATGTCGACGCGCGTACTACTGCCGTTGATGGCCGAGCGCACTAATCCCAATCTAAGTCGCGACGTGGTATTGAATCAGGACCACATCAACCGCGAATGAATGACGGAATCGTACTCATCGAGAATCAAGGAGTCAACTTAAATGAGAATGATTCGCATACATATTACTGGTTGTAATTGGGTTGTTTACCGATAGCTGTCGATGGCCGAAATTCGGACAGCAAATTGTAGGAAATGGCGTCAGCCTCGCCGCTGCGATTCGCACGCAGGTATCATCAGACGAAGGGGTTTCACGCCAGTCACCAGAGTTTCGTATGCGCTTATTTGATATCGACCGGTATTTCTCGCGCGTCGGCTATACCGGGCCTCGCGCGGCAACACTTGATGTGTTGCGCGAACTGCATCGCCTGCATCCGCTCGCGATTCCGTTCGAAAATCTCGACCCGTTGACGGGGCGTCGAGTGTCGCTCGAACCTGACGACATCGCCGCGAAGCTGGTCGGGGCGCAGCGTGGAGGTTACTGTTTCGAACAGAACGCGTTGTTCGCGCGGGTGCTCACGCAGCTCGGTTTTCAGGTCCGGCCGCTGTTCGCACGCGTGTTGTGGGGACGTGAGCTGGACACGCTGCCCGCGCGTACGCACATGGTGTTGCGCGTCGAGATCGAGGGCGATGCGTGGCTCGCCGATGTCGGCTTCGGTGCCGTGACGCTGTGCGCACCGCTCGCGTTCGCCGAGCGCGGCACCCAGCGCACGCCGCGCGAAAGTGCGCGTCTCACGGTGCTGGAGGACAATGCAGTTTTGCTCGAATCGCTATTGGGCGAGCGTTGGGCGAATGTCTATCGCTTCGACCTGATCGAAGCGGGGCGGCCGGACTTCGAGGTGGCGAACTGGTACACATCGACTTCGCCCGACTCGGTCTTCACCGGGAATCTGATGCTGGGCCGCGTGACGCCGCACGGGCGCATCGCGATGTTCAACGACCGGCTCACCGAGCGCGACGCGTCCGGTGCGCAATCGAGTGTCGTGCTGCGCAGCGCGCGCGAGCTGGAGGCTTGCCTCGCCGGGCGCTTCGGCATCGCGCCCGACGGCTTCGACATCAACGCGCTCTTCGCGCGTATCGAGGGGCGCGGCGCCGAAGCATAGTGCCCGAGTACGGATGACAACGGAGGACCTGTTGTGATCGTTCGCATGTTCACGCAGATGCTGCTCTGGACGGCCCTGATGGGCGCCTTTCTGTTCGGTTGTGCGGGCACGCTCGCGTGGCCGGGCGCCTGGTGCTTTCTGCTCGAATTCGCCGTGTGCGGCACGTGGCTCGGGCTGTGGCTCGCGCGGCACGACCCGGGGCTGCTCGCCGAGCGGCTCGCTCCGCTGATGTCGCGCGAGCACAAGCGCTGGGACCGCGTGTTTCTGGTGATGATATTCATCGGCTGGTTCGTGTGGCTCGCGATCATGGCGCTCGATGCCGTGCGTTGGCGCGCCTCGCATATGCCGCTCTGGCTCGGGGGCGTCGGCGCGCTGCTCGTGTTCCTCGACATCTATCTCACGCGCGACGTGTTTCGCGCCAACAGCTTTGCCTCGCCGGTCGTCAAGCTGCAGCCCGGGCGCGGTCATGTGCTCAGCGATGCGGGACCGTACGCGATCGTTCGTCATCCGATGTATGCGCTCGCGATCCTGCTCTTTGTCGGCACGCCGCTGTTGCTCGGCTCGTGGTGGGGACTTGCCTGCGTGCCGTTGATGATCGTGGCGCTCGGCTGGCGTGCGGTGATGGAGGAGCGCACGCTCGCGGACGGGCTGCCGGGGTATCGCGCGTACCTGGAGCGAGTTCGTTATCGCTTCGTACCGGGCGTATGGTAGACGCCCGCGAAGTGACGTCGATGCCGGGTTACCCGGGGCAGATTCAATCGGCGATGAACGGATAGGCGATTTGCTGGTCAGGGTGTCGCTTGTTGTATTCCTCGCGCGCGGCTTCCTGGAACTTTCCGACTGCTTCGTCGTTCTGCCAGCCCTTGTATTGATCCGCAAGACCGCCGAGCGTAGCGCCTATCGTGGCCGTTGCCAGGCCCAGGAGGGGTCCGACTACCGGGACGAACCCCATCGGTCCGCTTACGAGATTGAATACCTGAGCGGCCAGATTCAGCTTGTCCTCGGGCGTGAGCGTGCCCGCAGCCTTCTTTTTCATGTAGTTGTCGATCGCCGCGCCGAGTCCTGCGGCGCCGAATGCGGTGTTGATCGCCGAGGGGACACCTTGTGCGCGCAACGGCCTGGAAATCTTGAACCACTCGGGCAGCGAGTCGGTCTTCGCGAGCAGCGAGTTCTGGTATTTCTCGAACTTCTTGCCGTAAGCATCGCTCCACTCGGCCAGCTTCGACGCACGCGTGTTCTGGTCCGGCGTCTTCATGATGTCGCCGAGTTGCTTGAATGCGGGGGCCGCGGATTTCAATGCCGTTTCGCGGCCGGCCATCGCGCTGTTGAACTGGTCGTAGGTCGTGCGCTTGAGCTTTGACAACTCATCGAGCCGGTCCGCCAGCTTCACGGCTTCGGGGTTGCTCGAGGCGCGGGCCTCGTCCTGGGTCTTGTAGCCGAGGTCCTCGAGTTTGCGCGTTGCAATTTGTCCCTCGCTGTCGATCCTTTGCAGGTTTTCGTGTGCGTCCTGGGCGACCTCCTTGGCGGACAGCTTGATGTCGTCGCCGAGCTTCTTCATTGCGATGTATTCGTCGCGGACGTCGTTGACGGCATCCTGCAACTCCAGTTGTTTGACGTCGGGATTCTTGCCCTCGACACGTTTGATGACCTCTTCCTGGAGTTCGTTCTGGCGGCTCGCGACTTCAGTGTCGGCGTCTTTGTTCAGGGCGTCGAGCTTGTCGGCGACCTGCTGGTCGAGCGCGCTCGTGGACGCCTGCGCCGGGCTCGGTGTCTGGGTTGCAGCGCTGGTCCCCTGCGTTCCCTGCGAGGGGGATGAGCCGGAAGGCCCTGGCTTGCCTTGAGCGCCGCCCGCGCCGGCGCTTTGTGGAGCCGGTTCGGGGCGGCCGGCCGCAGCGCTCGCAGCGGGCTTCTGTTTCGCCGCCTGAGCAGCGCGCAGCTTGACGAGATGATTGCCGTAGTCGGTCATGGCACCGGCGCTCAGTTCGGTGACGCCTTGTCCAACCGACGCCGACGCGCCCACGAAATCGTCGGTCGGGTCCTTGCCTTCTTTCATCTTCTGGATGCCCGACATGAATTGCGAGCCGGCTTTGGAGAAACTGCTGAGCGCGGCATTGGCACGTGTACCGAGCAGAACGCCGAGCCTGCCGTTGGCTCCGATGGGATCGATCACGCTTTTTCCAGGCCGCTGGAAGCGGCCGAGCGGTGTTCCCTGCAGGACTTTCGAGTTGTTGTAGCGCGCTTCGCTGAAGAGCGCCGAGCGCGTGTACGAACTCGCCAGCTTGCCGTACTTGCCGTAGTCGTCCCGGGAGCGGCTCTTGTTGAGTGCGGGCAGGTCGACCTTTGCCTGTTTCTCGATGGACTCCAGCGTGTCCGAATCCTTCGCGTTGTCGAGGCTGTTCTTCAGCCGGGCGATGCGATCGGTCTGTTCCGTCGATGGCGCCTGCGCCTCCATTTGGGTCTGCATGTCGTTGTAGGCCTGCGCAGCGGAGATCATGTCGTCGGTAGCGTCCTTTCCATTGGAAAGATTGCTTTGGCCATTGTGCATGGAGTCCTCGAAGCGGTCGCTCGCCGCGTTGACATCGTTGACCATGACCATTTCAGTTGCGATCGACTGGGTGTCGGGTTGTCGCGCTGCGCCGCCACTGCGCGATGAAGTTCGCGACGCACTCGCCGAACCAGGCGATTCGTTGGGGCGCGAGCGTTGCGGCGTACCTGGGGGGCGCGAAATGGTGTCGGCCGTTTGGACCTGATCCTGGGCGCCCGTCTGGGCTTGGGCGTTGTTCTGGTTCTGGCCGGCGCTCGCGTTCTGGTCTCTCAGGTACTGATTGGGACTCGGGGAGCTGGTTGAAGTGGAGATCATAAGTAATCCAGATTATATGGTTGGAAAATCGCCAGAGGTCGCACTGAAAAAATGCGAGCGGCGATTCATCGTCCGTCGAAATGCGGGGTGCGATGTGATGTAGCGTCATTTATCCGCGCGGCGAAAACGCAGCGATGCGTGACGCGACGCTTCGGCGGGGAAATTTGAGATTGGTTTGTAATTCTTGTAATTAGAATTCCGCACCAAGATGGCGGCAAGACCACCAACGAACCTCTGATTTATGGCTAACGGCACTATCTATGGAGACTGTCTAGCGATGGGTACTACGAACCTGACTCAAATCGACGCGCCGAAGGACACGCGCCGCCGCATCATGGCGATCGTCGGCGCATCGTCCGGAAATCTTGTCGAATGGTTTGATTTCTACGTCTACTCTTTCTGCGCGATCTATTTCGCGCCCACATTCTTCCCCAGCGGCAACACCACGACGCAGTTGCTCAACACGGCCGGCGTCTTTGCCGCGGGCTTCCTGATGCGGCCGATCGGCGGGTGGTTCTTCGGACGTCTTGCCGACCGGCGCGGACGTCGCACCTCGATGATGGTGTCCGTGTTCATGATGTGCGGCGGTTCGCTCGTGATCGCGTTGCTGCCGGGCTATGCGCAGATCGGTACGCTGGCGCCCGCGCTGCTGCTGGTCGCGCGGCTCTTTCAAGGCCTGTCGGTGGGCGGCGAGTACGGCACGAGCGCGACTTATATGAGCGAGGTCGCGCTGGAGGGGCGGCGCGGATTTTATGCGTCGTTCCAGTACGTGACGCTGATCGGCGGGCAACTCTGCGCGCTGCTCGTGCTCGTGATCCTGCAGCAGGTCTTGACGACCGAAGAGCTCAAGGCGTGGGGCTGGCGCGTTCCGTTTGTGATCGGCGCACTCGCGGCACTCGTCGCGCTGGGGCTGCGCCGCTCGCTCGAAGAAACGTCGACCGCGGCATCGCGCAAGAGCCGCGAAGCCGGCTCGTTCAGCGGGCTGTGGCAGCACAAGGGCGCGTTCGTCACGGTACTGGGCTTTACCGCTGGCGGCTCGCTCGTGTTCTACACGTTCACGACCTACATGCAGAAGTACCTGGTCAATACGGCAGGGATGCCCGCGACGACCGCGAGCCATGTGATGACCGCTGCGCTGCTGGTCTTCATGTTGCTGCAACCGCTGTTCGGCGCGCTGTCCGACCGGATCGGGCGGCGCAAGTCGATGATCTGCTTCGGTTTCCTGGCGGCCATCGGCGTGGTGCCGTTGATGCATGCGCTCAAGGACGTGAGCAACCCCATCGTGGCGTTCGTGCTGATCGTGTCGGCGCTGTCGGTGGTGAGCTTCTATACGTCGATCAGCGGGCTCATCAAGGCCGAAATGTTCCCGGTGCAGGTGCGGGCGCTGGGCGTGGGGCTTTCGTATGCGATCGCCAACGCGATCTTCGGCGGCTCGGCGGAATATGTCGCGCTGTGGCTCAAGCAGGCCGGCAGCGAGTCGATGTTCTACTGGTACGTCACGGCGATGTGCGCGTTCGCAGGGCTCGTCTCGCTGCGCATGCGCGATCCGCAGAAAGAAGGCTTTCTGCGCGATACGCCTTGATACGCCGCGGGCCGGGCGCCGCGCTCCGGCCCGCGTCTGGCGATGCAGGCATCACGACCCGGACGGCTCCGGGTCGCTCCACAGGCGCCCGCCGGTGGCCCAGTTCTCGCGTTTCACATCGGTGAAAAGGATCTCGACCGATTGCGGATCGACGCCGAGCACATCGCAAGTCGTCTTCGTGAGCGCGCGCACCAGCTCGCGTTTTTGCTCGACGCTGCGGCCTTCAAACATCTCGATATGGAAAGTGGGCATCGTTGCTCCTTGAAGTAAGAGAGTCTGGACATTCAATCGCGGTACGACGGATCGATACGGTCGAGCTTGCGCAGCAGCGCAGGCCATTCGAGCGTGCCTTCGATCGCGCCGCCATCGTACAGTTGTTCGGCGGTGCGCCGCGCGACGTCGGCGGACGGCAGCACCAGCGGCACGCCGCCCGCCTGCGCCTGCAACTGGATCTCGCAGGCCTTGATGAGTGTGGCCATCAGCACCCATGCCTCGGCGACCGTGCGTCCTACCGTCAACGTGCCGTGATTGCGCAGCAGCATGGCCGGATGATCGCCGAGACTCGCGCACAGGCGCTCGCCTTCGGCGGGCGTGAACGCGAGCCCCTCGTAGTCGTGCGAACCCAGTTGCCCATAAAAGCGCAGCGCGTGCTGCGATGCGCTCAGCAGTCCGTCACGCTGGATCGACACGGCGATGCCCGCCGTATTGTGCAGATGCATCACGCAGAACGCATCGGCGCGTGCGGCGTGCACGGCCCCGTGCAGCGCGAAGCCGGTGGCGTTCACAGGATGCTCGCTCGCACCGACGATACGGCCGGCGAGGTCGATCTTGACGAGGTTCGACGCGCGCACTTCATCGAAGGCGAGGCCGAACGGGTTGATCAGAAAGTGGCCCGGTTCGTCGGGGACGGCGGCCGATACATGCGTGTAGATGAGGTCGTCCCAGCCATTCAGCGCGACGAGGCGATAGGCCGCCGCGAGATCGATGCGGGTCTGCTGTTCGGCCGGCGAGCACGGGCCGCTCGCGTCGATGCGGCCTGCGGGGCGATGGGCGAATGACATGGAGACTCCTTGCGGCGATGGGCGTCAGTGCGGCTCGTTGGCGCGATTGTGCACAGGAAACGGCCGGGGCGCACGGCGGGCTTGCATCAAGCGCGCTCCGTGCACGATCCACACGGCGAGCACGAACGGCGCCGTCATGAGCGGCGCGCCGCTCGTCAGCGCGGCCAGTTGCAGCAGACCCGCCAACGCGGCTGCGCCGGCGGCTGGCGCCACGCCCAACGAGCCCGCTGCGAGCGCCGCGAGCGCGCCGTTGAAGCCGAGCAGACCGGCGGCAAATGCCGTCGCGGGGGCACCGCCCGCGAGCGCAAGGGCGCTGGCGAGCGCGCCGCCGCCGAGCGCGAAAGCGGCCGCACGCGGCGACGACCACGCCAGCCCGGCGAACACCAGCAAACCGGCCCACGGCCCGCTGGCGAAGACGGTCTGGGCCATTCCGCTGAGCAGCCCCTCGGCGGCATGCGCGACGGCAGCGTCGGGCGAACCGGCGATGGGCGCAAGGGGGCCGCCGACCACGCGATGTTCGAGCAGCAGCCAGCACCAGCTGACCACGAGACAGGGGCTCGAATATGCGCTGAGTCCGGCGCGCCGCAGCCAGGACGTCCAGCGTCCGGCGATCGCCGAGGTGGCTGCCGCCGCGAGCAACGCGACGGCGCAGGCCTGCGTATCGTCCGCGATGAAGGCGAACGCGGCGAGCGCTGCGAGGGCGCCGTTGAAGCCCGATAGACCGTCCCGGATATCGGACTGGGCGTCGTGGCCAACCAGCAGCGCGCACACATTCGCCGCGATGGCGCCCATCACGGCGGCGCACGCGAGCCGCAGATCGGTGATGGCCAACGCGGCCAGCACGCAGGCGCCAGTGCCCGCGTGGCGCTGCAACACGATCTGTCCGAGGCTGCGCAGCAGCGTGCGCAACGCGGTGGAATCGGTGTGGGCGTGAGCGTGGACAGGCATGTGGGGCAAGCAGAGGTTCGGGGAGACGCGAGCATAGGGCACCCGGCGAGCGTTGTGAATGCCGGCGGCTTGATAGTCGCTATTCGGCTCGACGTGGCACGATGAGGGTTTCCGCTCGGGAGACAGGCGATGCGCGAAGTACGCTGGGCTTCGGAAGAGGGTGACGGCATCGAACATCTGGCATTCGATGCAGACGGCGACGCGATTCGCGTCGAAAGCGTGGTGGTCGGGCAGCGCTACGGCCACTCGTATGGCCTGTGCTACACGGTCCATTGCGACCGGCAGTGGCGCGTGCTCTACGCGGCGTTTCGCGTCATGGGCGGACGTACACTCGTGCTGCATAGCGACGGCGCGGGCCACTGGCGCGATGGCGAGGGCCGCGCGCTCAGCGCGCTCGATGGCTGCATCGATATCGACATTGCGGCGACGCCGTTCACCAACACACTGCCGATCATGCGGCTCGGTCTCGCGCGCGGCGAACGTCGGCCGATTTCGGTCGTCTATGTCGCCGCGCCGCAACTCGAGCCGACCCGCGTCGAGCAGGCCTATGTGTGCCTCGATCCGCAGCGCGAGTACCGCTACGAGGGCATTTTCCGCGACTTCACCGCGGATCTGCGCATCGACGAGGATGGTCTCGTGATCGACTATCCGACCTTGTTCTGGCGCCTCGCCGACGTCGCGACCTGAACTCAGGTCCTCGCGGGCGGCGTGGCGTTGAACAGCAGTTGCGAGACGAGGTCGTTGTCGATGGTCTCGTGATTGAGCGTGCGCGCCAGCAACTCGCCCGCGAGCAGTTGCGGCGAGAACACCATATCGGGCTGCAGCAGCTTGATGCGTTGCAGATTGCGGTTGTCGTTGACGAGCGCGACCGTGCGCACCTTGGGCGCGAGTTCCTTGAGGGCGAGGATCACGAACGCGTTTTCGGCGTCGTCGGCGCGCAGTGCGAGCACGGCAAGCGCCGATTCGGCGCTCGCGCCATGCAGCACCGCGATGTCGCTCGGGTCGCCGATCACGAGGTCGGCATCCTCGGGGTAGTTGTGGGGCGTGTCCGGCGTGACGATCACCGTGACCGGATAGCCGCGCTTGCGCAGCCCGGCGTAGACGCTGTGCGCGAGCGGCGAGGCGCCCACGATCAGATAGTGGTTCTTGCGGGTCACGTTGGAGATGCCTCCCTTGACGATGCGTTTCAGATTGCCGCCGATCAGCGGCCCGATGATCGCGCTGATCGACGTGGCGAACACGGTGATGCCGAGCACGATGATCGAGATGGTGAACAGGCGCGCGGAGTTGCTGTGAGGCGTGATGTCGCCGTAGCCCACCGTCGACATCGACACGATCGAGAAATAGAACGCCGTGAGGAGGTCGCGGATCGGCGGGTCGAAGTCGCCGCCCAGATAGAGCGCGCCATAGACCGCGTAGATCAGCAGCGAGCCCACGCTCATCAGCGCGAACAGCGAACTGGCGGCGAGGCTCGTGCGGTCGAAGTGGCGCCAGTAGTACAGCAGCGCGATCACGAGCAGGATCGTGTACGTACAGACCGCCATGCTGCGATAGTCGCCCCACACGCTGATGCCGGCTGCCGAGACGAGCAGCAGCAACGACAGGACCCAGGCCACGCGCGCGCGTAGCGCGATGCCGATCGCCATGCTCGTGAGACCGGCCGCGATGATGACCTGTGGCAGTGCGAGCAGGCCGAACGCATCGATCAGCGTCACCCAGTCGGCGAACCACGAGCCGCGTGCGTGCTCGAGCGCCTTTTGCGCGATCGGGCGCAGCATCAACGTGCCGTCTATGAAGAGCAGCACGGCCAGATAACCGTGCGGCGCGAACCGGCTCGCGAACTGGTGAAGGCGGCGCAGGGTCGTTCTCATCGGCGGCGGTGGGCGTGCCCGCGCGGTTCGGGCGCAAGCGACACAGGCGGGGTTGCGTCGAACGAAATCATGGCGTGGGTTGGGGAGTGGATGGCGGGCAGAGCGCAGCCTGCGGGTCAGCGGCGATATTAGCAGGGGCGGAACGCGCCGCGCGCATACGGCGCGTCCGTTGCATCAACCGTCGTTGCGTTGCGCCTGCACGATATGCAGCTCGCGCGTGCGCAGCGGCAGCGCAAACTGGGCGTCGTTGAGCGTCTGGCGCACCTGGCGGGCGAGGTCCCAGCGCATGTCCCAGAACACATCGGCGTTGGCCCAGGCACGCAGGTTGAGCACGGCCGTGCTGTCGTCGAAGCGCACGACCATCACCTGCGGCGCGGGCGTCTTCAGCACGCGCGGATCGGCCTCGACGAGCGCGCGCAGCGAATCGAGCGCGCGGTTCACGTCGTCGCGCACGGAGACTTCCACTTCGAGATCGAGCCGACGCGTCGGATTGCGGCTGTAGTTGCGGATCGCATTGCCCCACAGCGCGCTGTTCGGCACAAATTCGCAGATGCCGTCGGGCTTGGTGAGGCGCGTCATGAACAGGTTGACTTCTTCGACCGTGCCGGACACGGTCGTGCCGCCTTCGACATAGTCGCCGACCCGGAACGGGCGCAACAGCAGCAGCATGATGCCGGCCGCGATGTTCTGCAGCGTGCCTTGCAGCGCGAGGCCGATGGCGAGGCCGGCGGCGCCGAGCACCGCAACGATGCTCGCCGTCTGGATGCCGAGTTGCGAGAGCGCGCCGACGATCGCGACGATGCGCACGGCCCATTGCGCGCTGTCACGCACGATCGGGCGCAGGGTCGCGTCGAGACGGGCCTCGCGCGACAGCAGCCGGCCGACGATGCGCGAGATCCACCAGCCGATCCAGAGAATCGCGCCGGCCGCGCACAGGCGCAGGGCAAACGAAGTGAGGCCGTCCCAGATCAGGCGCCACTGGGAATCGGAAAGATGGGCGAGGAGAGACTGCATGAGCGCGCTAATCCTTCTGTGTGTGGCAAGACAAGAAGGGGGCTATTTTACCGGCGCGCGCTGACGCGCCCGGTTTGCGCTCAGGCGGGGTGGATCTCAGCGCTGCGGCAGCGTCGAATCGCCCATGCCGAGCGAGCGCTGCATCAGCGTCGTGTCGCGCCACTGACCGTGCTTGAAGCCGACGGCGTGCAGCGTGCCGACGAATTCGAAGCCGAGGCTCTGATGGAGCGCGAGCGAGCCGCCGCGCGGATCCGCCACGACGGCGATCATCTGCCGCCACGGCCCGGTCTCGCAGCGCTCGATGAGCCCCCGGAGCAGGGCGCGGCCGAGTCCGCGGCCGCGCAAGGTCTCGTCGACGTAGATCGAGTTTTCGATGGTGTGGCGATACGCCGCGCGCGGCCGGTAGGGCGTCGCGTAGCTGTAGCCGGCCACCCGGCCATCGAGTTCGGCGACGAGCCACGGCAGTCCATGCGAGCGCACGGCGGCGTAGCGCTGCAGGAGTTCGTCGGCGCTGGGCGGCGTTTCCTCGAACGAGGCCGTGCCATGCGCGACGTGATGCGCATAGATCGCAGCGATTGCCTGGAAGTCTTCGGGGGCGGCGTCGCGTAAAAGCGGTTCGACTTCGACGGTGCTCAAGGTCATCACGGTTCGGGTCTCCCGGCCGGTGCGCCGGGATGGGCGCTGGCCGCATCCGACACTATGCCTGTGCGGCCGCCGCCGCGCGAGCGTGTCAAAAATCGCCGCTACATGAGGCGCGGCGCGCCGTCCTGCGCGTCGGCGATGACCGGCCATGCGCGCGAGCCCGGCAGCTCGTAGTGCCACCATTCGCTCGCGATATGCGTGAAACCGGCCGCGTGCATCACGCCGAGCAGCAGCAGGCGGTTGCGTTGCACAGCCTCGGGCAGGCCTGGATGGAAGTGTTCGGAAGCGGGTGTCATCGCGTCGAAGCCGGTGCCCATGTCGAGTTCGCGGCCTTGCGCGTCGAGCAGCGTCACGTCGAGCGCGGTGCCCCGGCTGTGGTTCGAGCCGACGGCCGGATCGGCCACGTAGACGGGGTCGGGCAGCAACGTCCACAACGCCGCCTGCGCCTCGGGCGGGCGGTACGCATCGAAGATGCGCAGCGTCGTGCCGATGCTGCGCGCCACCTTCACCGCGACGCGCAGGCGCGCCTCGGCGGGTTCGAGCAGCAGGCAATGCGCGCGGCGATAAAGCGCGTGGCCCGTGAGGTTGGCGGCGGTGGCGTAGACGAGGTCGATGTCGACCTCGTGTGTGGCGGCGGTGATTTCGATCAGACGAGCTCGAGGCTGGGTCATGTGGCGCGGGACAGTGACGAGAAGGGCGGCCTCGTCACGCTTGGCGGGCGGCTCCCGCTGGCGGCGCGCCACGGCCGAATCGGCGCGCGCCCGCAACGCAGGCGATGACGACGACGGTCACGCCGATCATCGCAGGCGGCACCGCTTCGTGCAACAGCAGCGCGGCCAGCACGAAGCCGAAGAACGGCTGCAGCAATTGCAGCTGTCCGACACCCGCGATGCCGCCGAGCGCGAGTCCGCGATACCAGAACACGAAGCCGATCAGCATGCTGAACAGCGTCACATAGGCGAAGCCCCAAGCGGAGGCGGAGCTGATGCCGTCGAGCGATGCCGGGCGCAGCCACAGCGCGAGGGGCACCATGACCGGCAGCGACAGCACCAGCGCCCACGAGATCACCTGCCAGCCGCCGAGCCGGCGCGAGAGCCGCGCGCCCTCGGCATAGCCGAGCCCGCAGACCACGATCGCGCCGAGCATCAGCGCGTCGCCGAGCGGCGAGGCATCGAGCCCGTGGCGCAGCGCGAACGCGGCCACTACCGCGCTGCCGGCGGCCGAGAACAGCCAGAAGGCCGGCTGCGGGCGCTCGCCTGCGCGCAGCACGCCGAAAATCGCGGTCGACAGCGGCAGCAGGCCGACAAAGACGATCGCATGGGCCGAGCTGACATGGCGCAGCGCGAGCGCGGTCAGCAGCGGAAAGCCGACCACCACGCCGATGGCCACGATCGCGAGCGGCCAGAGTTCGCTGCGCGCCGGGCGCGTCTGGCGGAACGCGAGCAGCAGCGCGAGGCCCAGCAGTCCCGCGATGCTCGCGCGGGCGACCGTGAGAAAGAGCGGGTCGAGGGTCTGCACGGCGAGTCGCGTGGCGGGCAGCGAGCCGCTGAAGATGAGGACGCCGGCGAGGCCGCAGAGCCAGCCGTCGGTGGTCGGGTCGAGTGTTTTGGGCATGCTGGGTGGAGGCGGTTGGCAACGAAGATAGCGATGATGATGCGCGCCGTCCGTACAACCGGTAAGCTACAGATCAGGACAATTTGGCAGAACTGTACCGGACATGGAGCAGTACAGATGAGCGACACTTTGAGCACCGGGCTACCCGGCACGCGCGTCGGGCTCGTGATGGACACGCTGCAGGCACGCATCGCCGCGCGCGCGCTGCTGGCGGGCGCGCGCGTGCCGTCGATCCGCACGATGAGCGACCAGCTCGGGGTATCGAAGTCGACGGTGGTCGAGGCGTACGAGCGGCTCGTCGCGCAAGGCGTGCTGGTCGCGCGGCGCGGCTCGGGCTTCTTCGTCGCCGGGCATGCGCCGCCGCTCGCGCTGGCCGCGATCGGCCCGCGGCTCGATCGCGAGATCGATCCGCTGTGGCTGTCGCGCCAGTCGCTCGACGCCGACCCGAACACGCTCAAGCCCGGCTGCGGCTGGCTGCCGGCCGCGTGGCTGCCGCAGGACGGCGTGCGGCGCGCGCTGCGCGCGGCGGCCCGCGACCCGCGCACGCAAGTGTCCGAGTATGCGAGCCCGCACGGCTTGCCGGTGCTGCGCCAGCAACTGTCGTGGCGGCTCGCGCAGCACGGCATCGAGGCGCCGCCCGAGCAGATCGTGCTGACCGACAGCGGCACCCAGGCGCTCGATCACGTCTGCCGCTTCCTGCTCGAACCGGGCGATACGGTGCTCGTCGACGATCCGTGCTACTTCAATTTCCAGGCGCTGTTGCGCGCGCATCGCGTGCAGATCGCCAGCGTGCCGTACACGCCGGCCGGTCCCGACCTCGCCGCGTTCGAGCGCGCGTTGATCGAGCATCGGCCGCGTCTGTACGTGACCAACTCGGCCGTACACAACCCCACCGGCGCGGCGCTCGTGCCCGCGCTCGCGCACCGTCTGCTCAAGCTCGCCGAGGCGCACGACCTGCTGATCGTCGAGGACGACATCTTCGCCGACTTCGAAACTGTGCCCGCGCCGCGCCTCGCGGCCTTCGACGCACTCGCGCGCGTGATCACGATCGGCAGCTTTTCGAAGACGCTGTCGGCGGCAGTGCGCTGTGGCTTCATCGCGGCGCGCGCCGACTGGATCGAGCCGCTCGTCGATCTGAAGCTCGCGGTGGCGTTCGGCAACGGCGAGGTGGCGGCCGATGTCGTGCATCGGCTGCTCGTCGACGGGACCTATCGGCGTCATCTCGATGCGTTGCGCGCGCGGCTCGCCGACGCGATGAGCGAGACGATCCGGCGTCTTTCGGGAGCGGGCCTGGAGATCTGGACGCGGCCCGAGGCCGGGATGTTCGTCTGGGCGCGCTTGCCCGGCGGGCTCGACGCGGCGCAGGTGGCGCGCGACGCGCTCGCCGGGGGCGTGGTGTTCGCGCCGGGCAATGTCTTCAGCGTGTCGCACAGTGCGGCCGGTTATCTGCGCTTCAACGTCTCGCAGTGCAACCGGCCGAAGGTCTATGAGACGCTCGAACGGGCGATGGCGCGCGCCGCCGCCGCCGCCGAGGCTCCGGCATAGCGCGTCAGTGGTGCGTGCGCAGCGGCACGTCCTCGATGAGCCAGGCGAGCACGAACGCGAGCACGACGACGCAGGCCGCCGACAGATAGACCGTGTGCAGCGCGTTGGCGAACGCGTGCAGATATTCGTCGTGCAGCAGGGTGGGCAGCTCGCGGATCGTGGTGGGCGAGAGCTGGCGCGGCAGTTCGGTATCGGGCGGGATGAGGCGCGCGAGTTCCGCGTGCAGCCGGTGCGCGAACACGGCGCCGAACGCGGCCACGCCCACCGAGCCGCCGATCGAGCGAAACAGCGTCGCACCCGAAGTCGCCACGCCGAGATGGCGGAACTCGACGGTGTTCTGCACAGCGAGGATCAGCACCTGCATGACCATGCCGAGCCCGCAGCCGAGCAGGCCCATGTAAAGATACATCACGCGCAGCGGCGTTTCGAGCTGCAGCCGCGCGAGCAGCGTCATGGCGATCGCGACGAGCAGCGTGCCCACGATCGGGAACATCCGGTACTTGCCGATCTTGCTGATGAGGCGCCCGGTGATGATCGACAGGACGAGCACGCCGCCCATCATCGGCAGCATCTGCATGCCGGCCTCGGATGGCGTCGAGCCCTTGACCACTTGCAGGTAGAGCGGCAGGAACGTGACCGAGCCGAACAACGACACGCCGACGATGAAACCAATCAGGCTCGACAGCACGAAAGTGCGCTGGCGGAACAGCTCGAGCGGCATGATCGGCTCGACCGCATGCTTTTCTTCGTGGATGAAGCCCGCGATCGACACGATGCCGAGCACCAGCGTGAGCCACAGCTCGACCGACGTCCACGGCAGCGTGGTGCCGCCTTCGCTCGTGAAGAGGATGATGCAGGTGAGGGCGGAGGCGAGAAAGGCCGCGCCCATGTAGTCGATCACGTGCTTGACGTGGGCCACGCGCGGCTTGAAGACCGCGCCGATCACGGCGAGTGCGAGCGCGCCGAGCGGCAGGTTGATGTAGAAAATCCAGCGCCATGACAGATGCTCGACGAGAAAGCCGCCGAGCAAGGGGCCGATCACGGTGGCGACGCCGAACACGCCGCCGAACATGCCTTGATACTTGCCGCGCTCGGCGGGCGGGATCACGTCGCCGATCGCGGCCATCGTGACGACCAGCAGGCCGCCGCCGCCGAGCCCCTGCAGCGCGCGCAGCACGATCAACTGGGTCATGTCCTGGGCGACGCCGCACAGCGCGGAGCCCAGCAGGAACACGACGATGGCGGCCTGCAGCACGATCTTGCGGCCGAACAGGTCGCCGAACTTGCCGTACAGCGGCACGACGATCGTCGAACTGAGCAGGTAGGCGGTGACCACCCATGAGAGACGGTCGAGGCCGCCCAGCTCGCCGACGATGGTCGGCAGCGCGGTCGAGACGATGGTCTGGTCGAGCGCCGCGAGCAGCATGACGAGCAGCAGCGCGGGAAACAGCAGCCGCAACGGCGGATGGCCGGTGTCTTGCCCGACGGTGGGGGGTGCCGCAGTGGTCTGTTCCATCTGGCGTCAGGTTCTTGAAATTAATTAACGTGAGAATTAATATAGACGAGATGCGATAATCCGTCAAAGTTCTTCTTGTCTTGCAAGCCGCTGCGAAGCGTTACTGAATGAAATCCGCCTCCCTCGATACCCCAGCAGATCGCGCGCCTACCGCGCCCGTCAAACGCAGCCCCGGCAGGCCGAGCGGCGGCGGGGGCGGGGCCGAGCCGCGTGCCCGGTTGCTCGATGCGGCCCTGATACTGTTTGCGCGGCAAGGCATCGTCGATACGACGCTCGCGGCCATCGCCCGCGAGGCGGGCATGACGCCGGCCATGGTCCACTACTATTTTCGCACCCGCGACCAGTTGCTCGACGTGCTGATCGACGAGCGGTTCGTGCCGTTGCGCGTGGCGTTCGGCGGCATCTTCGAGGCCAATCCCGGCGATCCGGTCAAGGCGCTCACGGAACTCACCCTGCGCTTCGTGCAGGTCGGCCAGGCCTATCCGTGGTTTGCGCCGCTGTGGATCCGCGAGGTGATCAGCGAAGGCGGGTTGCTGCGCCTGCGCATGCACGAGCGCTTCGGCAATGCGCATGAACGCGCGGCGCATGGCTATATCGAACGGATGCAAAAGGAAGGACGCATCAATCCGGGGCTCGAACCGGCGCTGCTGTTCCAGTCGCTGCTCGGGCTGACCATCCTGCCGCTCGCCAGCTCGCGCATGTGGCCCAATGATCCGGTGCGCTGCAAGCTCGGCCCCGAGGACATCGCGCGGCATGCGGTCGCGCTCATTACGCACGGCGTCGGGCCGGGGCAGTAAGATCGCGGCGGCACGCACCGTGCGTCTGCAGCACGGCATTCCGTTTCCGCTTCCGTCCGAGGTTCAAGCTGGCCACGTCCCACCCCACGCCTGCGCCCGCGATCGTCTGGTTTCGCGACGATCTGCGCCTCGCCGACCATCCGGCGCTCGACCACGCTGCTTCGACGGGCCGGCCGCTGCTGTGCGTCTACATCCTCGATGACGATCCGGCCGGCTCGCGCGCGCCAGGCGGCGCGGCGCGCTGGTGGCTGCATCAGTCGCTGCACGCACTCGACGCCGCCCTCAAGGCGCGTGGCGGCGAACTGATGCTGCTGCGCGGCGCCGAAGCCGCCACGCTCGAAACGTTGGTCGCTGCCAGCGGCGCGGCGGCCGTGTTCTGGAACCGCCGCTACGACGCCGGCCAGCGCGCGACCGACCACGCGCTCAAGACGTCGCTGCGCGCGCGGGGCGTCGAGGTCGAGAGTTTCAACGGTCATTTATTGCGCGAGCCGTGGACGGTGCTCAACGAAGCCGGCCGCCCGTTCCAGGTGTTCAGCGCGTATTGGCGCGCCTGCCGGCGTCTCGGCGAGCCCGGTACGCCGCTGCCCGAGCCCGCGCGGCTCGCGTTTCATTCCTTCAAGCCTTCCGCTCGGGTGCGTCCGCTCACGCTCGCACAATTGGCGCTCGAACCGCGCCATCCCGACTGGGCCGGCGGGTTTCGCGCGGCCTGGCAGGTCGGCGAGGACGCGGGCACGATGCGCCTGCGCGATTTCATCGACGACGGTTTGCGCGGCTATGCCGGCGAGCGCGACACGCCGGGCGCGCCCGCGACGAGCCGTCTGTCGCCGTATCTGCGCTTCGGGGTCGTGTCGGCGCGCCAGGTCTGGTCGGCGGCGCTCGCGGCGGCGCACGGCCAGCCGCGCCGATGCAGCGACACGGATCTGGAGAAATTCCAGAGCGAACTGGGCTGGCGCGAGTTCTGCCACTATCAACTCTTTCATTTTCCCGATTTGGCTACGCGCAATTTCCGGCCCGGCTTCGACGCCATGCCATGGCTCTCCGATGCCGACGGCCTTGACGCGTGGCAGCGGGGCCAGACCGGCTATCCGCTCGTCGACGCGGGCATGCGCGAGCTGTGGCAGACCGGCTGGATGCACAACCGTGTGCGCATGATCGCGGCGTCGTTCCTGATCAAACATTTGCTGATCGACTGGCGGCTCGGCGAGCAGTGGTTCTGGGACACCCTTGCCGATGCCGATCCGGCCAGCAACCCGGCTAACTGGCAATGGGTCGCGGGCTCGGGCGTCGATGCCGCCCCGTACTTCAGGATTTTTAATCCGGTGTTGCAAGGGCAGAAGTTCGATCCCGACGGCGACTACGTCCGGCGCTGGGTGCCGGAACTCGCCCATTTGCCATCCGCGGCGATCCACCGTCCGTGGACGGTCGAGGCGGCGCAGCGGCGAGGCTACCCGGCCCCGCTCGTCGACCACGATCTGGCGCGCCGCCGCGCGCTCGATGCGCTGGCAAAGACGCGTCGATGAACAAAGCGACGCGGCCTCCGCGGAGCGGCGCAAAATGTTACGACATGTGACTCGATGACCCGCCTCGCCGCGACGCGGCTATCATTCGGCCCGACACGTCGCCCGCGGCACCGTTATTGCTGCATGTGGACACGCTGCCCGGTGCCCAGTCGTGCATTACACCGGACGGCGCCAGCATCGGCTGCAACTTGCTCCGGGCGTGACGGTCACAGCCGGACACCCCGCGGTTTCGCGGTCGGACAACCCGAAAGAATGGCCATCAAGCAGAGAAAATGAACGAAGTGCTCAGGCTCGACCAGACGACGATCGTGCTGGTGGAAGACGACCCGCAGAGCCGCGCGTCGCTGACCACGTTGCTCGAATCCGAAGGCGCGCGCGTTGTTGCGGTCGAGGACGCCGAAAGCGGCGTCGAGACGGTGGTCGAGCTGATGCCCGACGCCGTCGTGTGCGATCTGGATTTGCCGGCCATGGACGGCTTCTACCTGATCCAGCGGCTGCGCGATCACGAGATCCGCAGCGACCATGCCCCCGCCGTCACGATTGCGTTGACGGGCCATACCGATGAAAGCTGGCGCCTGCGCAGCATCGGCGAAGGTTTCCAGCATTTCATGACGAAGCCCGCCCAACCCGATTTGTTGATCGCGTTGCTGCGCGAAGCGCTCGATTCGCGCTACACGCTTTAAGGGGCAGGTTCGCGGTGTTTCTGGCGGCCGCGCAGTGCATGCGCGGCTCGCTCGAACGCACGCGCAATTTCTTGCAGGACGCACGCGAGTCGCGTGCTGCCCTCAGGCCTTGACGCGCTCGCCCGCAGCCGCAGCGCTGGACGCATTGGCGCTCTGGCAGGTGGCGCACAAACCCTTCAGCTCGATATCGTCGCCGGCGAGGCGATAGCCCACGTGCTCGATCTGCGCGACCAGTGCCTTGCGCAGGGTCGGCTCGTGGAGTTCGGTGACGTTGCCGCACTGCTGGCACACGACGAGGATGCCGTGCTGGCATTGCGTGAGGTCGCGGCACACCGCGAAGGCGTTGATCGATTCGATCCGGTGGACCAGTCCCGCCGACAGCAGGAAATCGAGCGCGCGATACACCGTCGGCGGCGCCGAGCCCGGATGGATCTGGCGCATTTCATCGAGCAGCGAATAGGCCTTGGTGGCCCGGTTCGCGTTCAGCAGCAGTTCAAGCACCTTGCGGCGGATCGGCGTGAGCTTTTCGCCGCGTTCCCGGCAATACGTCTCCGCCATTTCGAGTGCGCGCTCGATCGTGACCGGCGCGGCCGACGCGGCGCCGGCGACGCGCGCCGTGGCACGCGTGTGAGCGTGCGCGTGGCCGTCGTGATCGCACCCTTCGTGATCGTGGGCAGGCGGGGACGTGGTGGCTGTCTTCATGAGGCGATTATACGGGGCGGCCCGTGACGGCGTGCGGCGCGCCCGGAGTTCGACGCGGGGCGCGTGTGCGCGCGCTGTCGAGCGACGTGTCGCGGCGCCAGTCTCACGGTCCACGGCCGGCCGGGCGCGCAAGACGTGCTTCCGGCGTATCCACGCTGATCGGGAGCTCGCGTCGTGCGACGAACGTCGCAGTGGCCGGGCGCCTCGCCGAAGCGCCCGGCCGCGCGATGCTGCTGCGCAACGTTGCTGCGCGGCGGCGAGCCTGCGGCCACCATGCCGCGCGCGGCCGGTGCCTCAGCCAAGCGTGACGTCGAGACCGCGCTGCACGGCAGGGCGGGCGAGCAGCGCCTCGTACCAGCGCTTGACGTGCGGATAGTCGGCGAGATCGACCTTGTGGCGTTCGTGCCGCCACGCCCAGCCGAGGATCGCGAAATCCGCGACCGACAGCTCGCCCGCCACGTACTCGGCGTTCGCGAGGCGCTGGTCGAGCACGCGGTAGAGGCGGCGCGTTTCGTCGGAGTAACGCTTGAGACCGTAACGGCGGTCCGCTTCGTTGTCGAGCGCGGCGAAGTGATGAACCTGCCCCGGCATCGGCCCGAAGCCGCCCATCTGCCACATCAGCCATTCGAGCACCGGCACCCGCGCGCGCAGGTCGCGTGGCAGGAACTGGCCGGTTTTTTCGCCGAGATAGAGCAGGATCGCGCCCGATTCGAACACGCTGATCGGCTGGCCGTCGGGCCCGTCGGCATCGACGATCGCGGGGATCTTGTTGTTCGGGCTGATGCGCAGGAAATCGGGCTCGAACTGCGCGCCCTGGCGGATATCGATGGGCACGACTTCGTACGGCAGCGCCATCTCTTCGAGGGCGACGCTGATCTTGCGGCCGTTCGGCGTGCCCCAGGCGTAAAGCTTGATCGTCATGGAATGGCGGCTCAGGTCAGCGGCAGATCGATGTACTTGCGAAAGCCCTCGCGCGTGAGCAGACGCGAGTACCAGCGTTCGAGATTCGGCAGCGGCGGCCGCTCGATGCCAGCGAGTCCGAACCAGCGCCGCGCGAACGTGCCGATCACGATATCGGCGAGCGAGAAGCGGTCGTTCTCGAAGAAGAAACGCCCTTGCAGATGATGATCGAGCAACTTCCATTGCTCGGTCACGGCGGCCAGATCGGCGGCGATGCGGGCCGCGTCGCGTTTCTCGGGCGGCGTGCGCACGAGTTGCTGGAACAGCGGGCGCTCGGCGGGCACGAGGGTCGCGAGCGACCAGTCGAGCCAGCGCTCGATGCTCGCGCGCACCTTCGGCTCGGTCGGATAGAGCGGACTCGCCGGGCCGTATTGCATCGCGAGATAGCGCAGGATCGAGTTCGACTCCCACAGCACGTAATTGCCGTCGACGAGCGTCGGAATACGGCCGGTCGGGTTCATGGCCAGATAGTCGGCCTCGTTGTTGCGGCCGAATTGCAGGCCTGCGTCGATGCGCTGGAACGGCAGAACAAGCTCGTCGCAGCACCACAGGACTTTCTGGACATTGGCCGAATTGGCGCGGCCCCAGATTGTGATCATCTGGTGGGATCTCCTTGCAGACGGAATCGGTATGGGAAGCGGAAATTGCGCAGGCGGTAACGATACACGATATCCGGCAGTTTTTTCCGCCCGCGCGAGCGCCGGTGCGCCGCCCGTGTTCTCGTAGAATAGCCGCTCCCCGTCGCGAAGCACGCGACACTCGCGACGCACGACTCACACGAGAGCACGCATGGCTCGCATTGTTCCCGACAACTGGCAACACCTGGCGGCGAGTGGCGCCGCCGCGCGCGAGCGCGAGACGCTCGCGCTGCTCGAAACCGGTCTGCCCGACGACTACACGGTCTATCACGGCGTGCACTGGACCCGTCTGCAGGAGGGCTTTTCGGTGTTCGGCGAGGCCGACTTCGTGATCGTGAGCCCGGCCGGGCGCGTGATGATCGTCGAGCAGAAGACCGGCTTTCTGCGCGAGACGCCCAAGGGCCTCGTCAAGGTCTATCTGCAGACCGAGCGCAATGTCGCGATTGCACTCGCGCGCACCATCGAAGGGCTGCATCGGCGCTTCACGGCGGCGTTCGGCACGGGCACCTATTTCCTCGAAGAGCTGTTGTATTGCCCCGATCATGTCGTCAAGGATGCCTCGATTGCGGGCGTGAACCCGGCGCGCATCGTCGATGCGACGCGCCGCCAGCAACTCGTCGAGACTGTGCTGAATGCGCTGCCCGCCGACGAGCCGCGCCTGCCATGCGCGGCCAAGATCCATCATTTTCTCGCCGACGAACTGGCGCTCACGGCCGACGCGAGCGCACTGGTCGGCGCGGCGGGCACGCTCGTCACGCGGCTCGCGGGCGGCCTCGCGACCTGGGCGCGGCGGCTCGAATTCGAGCCGTTCCGGCTGCGCGTGATCGGCACGGCCGGCTCGGGCAAGACCCAGCTCGCGGTGCAGGTCATGCGCGATGCGATCGCGCAAGGCCGGCGCACGCTCTATGTGTGCTTCAACCGGCCGCTCGCGGACCATATCGCGAAGGTCGCGCCGGAGGGCGTGCAGGTCGCGAACTACCATCAACTATGCGACTCGGTCGCGCGCGCCGGCGGCCACGTGCCCGATTTCGACGGTCCCGATGTGTTCGGGCAGCTGGAGGCGTGCTTCGCGGCGGCGCCGATCGACGAGCGTTGGCAGTTCGACGTGGTGATCGTCGACGAGGGGCAGGATTTTCACGAGGCATGGGTCGAGGCACTCGCGCGCCTTTTGCGGCCCGGCGCGGCGTGGTGGTGGCTCGAAGATCCGCTGCAGAACCTCTATCTGCGCGAGCCCGTCAAGCTCGCGGGCTGGACCGTGCTGCGCGAAACCACGAATTACCGCAGCCCGCGCGACATCCTCGCGTGGCTGCGCCGCGCGGCAGGCGGGACGGTGCCCGCGCTGGGCGAACTGGCGGCGGGCAGTCCGTTCGACGGCTCCGACGTGGCGCTGTCGCTCTACGACGACGCGAATGCCGATGCGAACGGCGAGCCGGGCGTGATCGGCGCGACCAAGCGCGCGATCACCCAGGCGCTCTCGCTCGGCTTTCGCAAGCAGGACATCGTCGTGCTGTCGTTCCGGGGCCGCGAGGGCTCGGTGCTCGCGCCGCTCGACCAGTTGGGTCCGCACCGGCTGCGCAGTTTCACCGGCGAATACGATCTGTTCGGCAATCCGCGCTATCGCGAAGGCGACGTGCTGGCCGATTCGATCTATCGCTTCAAGGGCCAGTCGGCGCCCTGCGTGATCCTCACGGAAATCGACTTCGAGACCTTCGACGAGCGGACCGCGCGCAAACTGTTCGTCGGCGCGACGCGGGCGACGATGAAGTTGATCATGGTCGCCTCGCAACGCGCGGGGGCGCTGCTGCAGGACGCCTGAGCGCGCGTCAGCGCCAGTTCGACGCGCCGATCAGCGTGCCGGTGCGCGTGCTCGCGTTCCACCAGATCACGCGCAACAGCGGCGCGCGCTGGGCGATGAAGATCGCCTGCACCGGATCGCTTTCGATGAAATGCGTGACGCCGCAGCGCAGCGCGGCCGCGGCTTTGTGCGCCGCCGCGCCGGCGGGCGTGTCGTCGTGCTCGCCGGGCGCGCGCATGATCAGCTCGATCTGGCCGAAGCCGAAGCGCGCGAGCCATTGCTCGGTGCGCACGCGGTCCATCTCGGGGCGGCCCGTGATGATCGCGCGGGCGCGCTGCAGATCGATCGAGGGGAATTTCTCGAACGGCGGCAATGCATCGCGTTCGGCGAGCGCGCCTTCGAGATCCTCGTCGTAGCGCGCGAGCGCAATGTCGGGCAGCAGCACGCCGTCGAGATCGACGGCATAGATCGCGTACTCGTGATCGTCGGACATCAGCGCGCCGTCGCGCTCGCCCGCGCGTGACCAGTCGGCGCGATAGCGTTCCGTATAGGCTTGGCGCTCCCACGGAAAGAGCGCGAAATAGCCGCTCGCATCGATCGAATAGTCGGGACGCAGGCGGCTCAGGTCGTCGAACGCGCCGGTCAGCGTGCGCACCTTCAGGCCGTGCTCGCGCAGGAACGCGATGCAGTCGGTGAGCGTGAAGCCGCGTCCGGCGATGTCCTCGCACACCAACACCGTCGAGCCCGGCTCGGGCATCGGCAAGGTCGAGTCCCATTGCACTTCGCGGGTGGCGCGGTCGTAGCGCACGAAGGCGACCGGCGCGCCGGTGGCGTGCGAGACCATCAGCGCGAGCGGCGCGCCGCCGCGCAGGATGCCGACCACGGCCGCGAAGCGTTCCGCGACGAGTGCCGGCTGCAGCGACTCGATCCATTGATCGAGCTGTTCATAGGTGAGGGGGACGATCGGTTTGTTCATCGGGCGAAAGAGGGCGCGTCGCGCGCGTCGGAGGGCCGTGGCGGCTATTGCCGGTTTGTCGTTTGGCGATATTATGCATGGGGTCGCCGCTCGCTGCAGGCGAGGCAGACGCCCGGCGCGCCGGGCATCCATAACACACAGGTTTTCGGGGGCAGGGCAGATGATTTTCCGGTTCGGCTGGCTGGCGGGCGTCGGGGCGCTGTTCATCGCGGGCGCCGTGAGCGCGCAAACAATGCCGCTGGCGCTCGACATCGACGGCGAAGTCAAGGTGACCAACAACGCGGCGCATACGTCCTATCACTTCAGCGAGGCACAGTTGCTCAAGCTGCCGTCCCATGCGATTTCGACCTCGACCACCTGGACGCCGCGCTCGACGTTCACGGGGCCGCTGCTCTCGGACGTGCTGAAGACGGTCGGCGCGTACGGCACGCAGATCGAGATCCACACCATCGACGACTACACGGTGGACGTGCCGGCGAGCGATGCCGACAAATACGGCGTCGTGCTCGCCTACGCGATGAACGGCAAGCGCCTGAAGGTCAGCGATTTCGGCCCGCTCTTTCTCATCTATCCGCGCGACCAGTACCCGCTCGAACTCGATGGCGCCGTCGGCGACGCCAAGTTCGCGTGGCAAATCAAGTCCATGACCATCAAGTGATGCAACGTCCGCTGCGCCGCGTTTTTCTCGTCCTGATCTGGCTGGTCGCGCTGGTGCCGCCCGTCGTGGCGGTCGGCTGGCTGATGTACGCCAATCTGCTCAATCCGCGCGTCGTGCAGCGGCTCACGGGCAACTACGACGGCCTTTACTGGGACGCGGCGCAATTGCAGATCGCCTACGCGCGCTTCGAGAACCAGTTGCTGATGTTCGACAGCAAGCGCACTCACGATGTCGATGTCGTGCGCCTGCGCTATCAGGTGCTGCAGTCGAAGCTGAACGTGATGGTCGGCTCGACGCGCACGCTCTCGACGATGCCCGATCTGCAGCAGCGTCAGGAAAACGATCTGCGCGACCTGCAAATGCTCATCGCCTCGTTCGATGCGCGCATTGGGCAGATCGACAAGGAGCCCGATCTCGCGGGCGACATGGTGGTCGCGCTGCGCCGGCATTGGGGCGAGGTCACCGATCTCGCGCTGTCGCGGCGCTTCGCCGATGTAACCGAGCGCGAGGCGATCCGCGGCGACTTCATCGCGAAGCGCCGCGAGCTGTTCGCGGCCGGCATCGTGCTGATGTTGCTGAGCTCGGCGGCGGCCGTGCTGCTCGTGCTGACCGGCTACCGGCGCACGCGCCTGATCCAGCAGCAGCACGCGCTGCTCGAAGCGGAGCACGAGGCGAGCCGCGCGGCGCGCGAGGCGAGCGCGGCCAAGGATGCGTTCCTCGGCATGATCAGCCACGAGTTGCGCACGCCGTTGCACGCGATCGTGTCGTCGATCGAGTTGCTCGGCTTCAACTCGCATTCGGAGAACGACCGCAAGGTGATCCGGCGGCTCGAAACCGCAGCGCGCCAGCTCGAAGCGCAGATGAAGGACCTCACCGACTACGCGCGGCTCGGCGCCGGCAAGCTCGAATTGCGCGACGAGCAGTTCGATCCGCGCGAGCTGCTGCGCTCGATCGCCGACGAGAACGAAGGCGCCGCGCACGCGCGCGGCCTCGCGTTCGAGTGCGCCGTGAGCGGGGCGGCCGGCAAGATCGAATCCGATCCGCACCGGATCCGGCAGATCGCCAACAATCTTGTGATCAATGCGATCCGCTATACGGAGTCGGGCTCGGTCGGCATCGAGTTCGTCGTGTCGGCGTGCACGCTGTCGATCATTGTGCGCGACACCGGGCCCGGCCTCACGTCCGCGCAGATTCCGCAGATCTTCAAGGAGTTCACGCAGCTCGACGCGTCGCGCTCGCGCCGCTACGAAGGTGCCGGCATGGGGCTCGCGATCGTGCGCGGGCTCGTCGATCTGTTCGGCGGCACCATCGCCACCGACAGCCGTCTAGGCGAGGGGACGACGTTCACCGTGATGCTGCCCGTGCGGCCGGTCGCCCCGGCCATCGAGATCGACATGGTCACGCACGCGCACGAAAAGGCCGAGCGGCCGCGCGTGCTGATCGTCGACGATAACCGGCTCGTGCGCGAGTCGCTGTGCGAGATGGTCGTGCACATGGGCTATCACGCGCTGCCGGCCGGCGACATCGACAGCGCGCTCGCGCGCCTCGATGCCGTGCGTTGCGATATCGTGCTGCTCGATCTGCACATGCCGGGCCGCGACGGCTTCGCGCTCGTCACGGCGCTCGCGCAGCCCGAGCGCGCCCACCGGCAGAAGCCGCGCGTCATCGCCGTGAGTGCATATGCACCGGACCAGGTGCACGAGGTGCGCGATGGTCGCGCAGGCGCGGGGCCGTTCTTCGACTATCTGACCAAACCGGTTCACTACGAGGTATTGCGCGCCGCCTTGCAGCGCGCGCTGAGCGCGCCGCCCGAGGCTTCGGCCGAGGCGGCCTGAAGGCGGCTTTGGGCTTTGGAACGCGGGGCTAGCCGCGATTGAGCCGCTTCGACAGGTCGGCGACGAGAATCGCCATGCGCGCGGGTTTCTCATAGCACGCGACGTTGTAGCGGCGCACCACCTGGCTGATCTCCGACTCGCTTGCCTTGCCGGTCAGCAGCTCGCCGGTCAGCACGAACAGCGGCGCATCGGGATTTTCCGAGGCGCGCACGGCGCGGATCGCATCGGCGGAAGTCTGGTTGCCGAACAGCCAGTCGATCACGACCCCGTCGAACACCTGGTTTTGCAGCGCTTCGCTGAACGCTGCGAGTCCGTAGATCGCCTGCGCCGCGTAGCCGCTGTGTTCGAGGTAGTCGCGCAGGTTGTCGGCTGACGCGTGATCGTCGTCGACCACCGCGATGAGCGGCTTGTCGGTTTCGGCGCGGCGCGGATAGATCTCGATCTTGTGAACTTCGTGCGGGTTCTGATAGTGCGAGCCGTCATGACGCACGACGCGCCACTGGCCCTGCTTTTCGTAGGCGACGAACTCGGGGCGGCTGCCTGCCTCGAGCGGCGCGCCGACCCACGCCGTGCAGGCGAGCTCGACCGCGCTCACCGAGAACACGGCCTCCTGGGCCGTTGCACCGACCATGCCGGGATCGAGCAACTGCGCGCCGAACAACTGGGCCGCCGGTTCGCCGAAGGCCTCGGCGACCTTCTTGACCTGGGCGAGCGTCCACGGGCTGTTGCCGCGCAGCTTGCGATGACCCTGCGAAAAGCTCAGTTCGAGGATCCGGCACAACTCGGTGGTCTGCTGACGCTTGCCGATGCCGTGACGGCTCATCAGCTCGCGCACACGCTCGGCGACCGAGGCCGAATCGGTTGTGTGGACAACGTTTGCCATGCTGCGATTGGAAATCGTCGATTGGGGTTGGGAGTCTTATGATTATGATGCACTGCGGCGCGGCGCGGCGTGTTGCGCGAGAAGTGCGCACGACGAGCGCAACGCTCCCTTATGGGGCGCGCCGGACGTCGTGGCGATGCCGAGGCGCCCGCTATTCTAAACGCATGCCGCGACGAAATCGTGCAACGCGGCGAGTTTTGTGTGAGGAAAAAACGCGCTGATCGAGCCCTTTTCATGAGCGCCAGATTGCAGCGGGGCCGTGGTCCTGCGAAGATGCGCGTTTTCGTTGTCCGCTGTGGAAGCTCACCTCATGACCAAAGCGACCCGCCAGGCCGTCAGCATCGCGCCGGGCCACAATACGGCCACTCTGTCTCGCGGGCAGAAGGCATTCAATACGCTGATCAAGCAGATCGAGAAACGGCGCACCCGTCTGCACGCGTGGGAGAGCATCACCCCCGTTTTCCAGCGTCAATACGTGGACGAGCTATTGCCGCTCAAGCGGGAATCGACGGCTTTGCAAGTGAAGATGGTCTATCGGCTCGACGCGGTATGGGACCAGAAAGGACTGACCAAGACCGAGCGGCGCACCGTCTCGGAGCTGATCGCCGAGCTGGCGTTCGGTCTGATCGATGCATGCGAAGACGCGCAATTGAAGGCCATTTACAACAAACACAGTCAGACGGACTATGACAGCAAAGTGGCCGCCGAACTCGAGGACATGAAGCGGGTGCTCGAGGCGATGGTCGGTGTCGAGCTGGGCGACGACCTCGACATGAGTTCGGCCGACGAACTGTGGCAGCGCGCGCAGGCCAGGATGGATGAGAAACAGGCGCAGAACGCGGCCGAAAATCAGGCTCGGGACGCACGCCGCGCCGAGCGGAAGAAGTCGCCGAAACAGCTGGCCGCCGAGGCGAGGCGAGAGGCGGACCGGGCAGAATTGAACCAGTCGATTCGCGAGGTCTATCGCAAGCTCGCCAGCGCTTTGCATCCCGACCGCGAACCCGATCCCGAGGAGCGGGCGCGCAAGACGGCGCTGATGCAGCGGGCCAACCAGGCTTACGACAAGAGCGATCTCCTGCGGTTGCTGGAACTGCAACTGGAGCTCGAGCACATCGATCAGAACGCCTTCAACGACATCAGCGAAGTTCGTCTGAAGCACTACGGCAAGCTTCTCAGAGAGCAGATCGGCGAACTGGATCAGGAGATTCTGGACGTCGAGGCGAGCTTTAGACGTGCCTTCAAGATTGCAGCGTCCATCGACATTTCGCCCGCAACGGTACTACCCAAGCTCGCGCATGACATCGCTGCCGTGCGGCAGGTCATACGGGCCCTGAAAGCAGACCTGCTCGCGTTCGACGACCTCAAGCATTTCAAAGTGTGGTTGAAACATCTGAGACGTCAGCAGGCGGACGTTCGTGGCGATGGGGCGCCATTTTGATCCACTTACATCGCCCGAGCCTGGCTGAAATTGCCCGTCGCGGGCAGAAACGAGTGATTGCCAACAGCTGCTCGCACGAGTAGCCGTTGCGCTTCAAGGCTTGCGCGGCCTCCTGCTTTTGGAGCCGAATCAATCGCACGCGAATTTCTTCGTCGATCAGATTGCCAGAATATTTGGGATGCGCGTGAAATGCAGCCAAATGCAACACGTGCGGTTCATCGAGCAGGGAAGGTGCCTGTTCCGCTTTAACACATCGATATATCTTTACAACCTGTCTAATTGGCAGGTTTATCCCGAAAATAATATGGGCTTTAATTTAATCAAATGCGAGGCCGTTGATCTGACGTCAATTTGACGTAGGTTGCGAATCGTTAAATTGGTGTCTGTTGCCGCGCTCCTTTTTCTACAAACGCAATGACTGTCGAATCCTGTTTTTTTAACAGATATTCGGCATGCCGGCGGAAGGATTGTTCCTGTTTTCGTTGGTCCGAACTTGGAGGGGAACTGCAAGTAATGTCAACGAGAGAAATTCTGAAAGACTCTGCGGCAATTCGCGCAACCTATGAAAGACTACCGTTCCAGGGCTTCTGGACCTGGCTGACAGGCAAGGAGATTCCCGGGCGGCCCGCAAGGGCGGTGAGTCCTCTTGAATGCACAATCTGGTCGATCGCGCAGTTCCTCGGCGGGATCGCACTGTCGGTTGTGTTATTGGCGTGCCACGCCGGATGGCTTGGCCTCGTCGTGTCGATAACCCTGACAGTCGCTGGTGCTCGATATATGGTGGCGACAGTTATTCATCACGGTGTTCACAATGCCGTATTCAGGTCCGAAGCCGCGAATCGCGCCTTGTGCGAAATCCTCTCCACGATGACGATCGTCCAGCCATACGATTCGTATAAACGCTTTCACGTTATTGAGCACCATGGGCGTGATTTTTCCACGATAGATGATCAAGATCTGGCTGCTATTTACAAGCTGGGCCTGACCCCCGGTGTTCCAGTCTCGCGCATGAAATGGATTTTGTTCTGGCAATGCATCAATCCATCCTTTCATTTGCGGTATTTCGTCGGTCGTCTGAGGAGTAACCTCATTGGAGCGCCACTCTATCGCCTCATCCTGACGTTGGTCTGGATTGCATTGCTCGCAGTTCTGGCGTCTGCGGTGGGGGGCTGGATCTTTCTGATTGCGGTCGTGATCCCGCTGACAATCGTCTACCAAGTCTGCTCGCTTCTGCATTTGGTGACCGAGCACGCCTGGGTTTTGAGAACGGGATCGGAACGAGTTCGGGAATCGCATATCAAGAACAGTCACGCGAGACTGTGCGGGCGCGTGCTGCCGGCAAAAAACCTTTCTGGCAGGCAATGGATATTCGAATGGACGAGTTGGTGGATCGAGCACGCCGTCGTGCATCTCCCCGTGCGCTTGTTGATCGTACAGGGGTCGTTGATCGTTCACGACTGGCATCATCGTTGTGGAGCGGATCGTGAGTGGCCCAACGCAATCCAGAAACGTGAGATTGCGGCTCAGAAGGAACTTGAGGACGATCTCTGCACATACATCGACGTGTGGGGCATTCATCACTGCCTGCACTACGTGCTGCAACGAATCAGCGACGGGCCCGCGCCGGCGACCATGGATGGCATCAAATATCGCCTCAATTGACGAATTGAATTCAACATCGGATCGACGACCAAGATGAAGAGAACGGCTATCGACATTGTCAATGGGTTTCAATTCGTGTCGGGAAATGATTATCTCGAGGGGATTGATAAACCGGACTATCTGAACTTCGCAAGATTCTATGACGCTCAGGTGAAGCAGGATCCCTATTCGCCGGTGAGGGACCGCGCGATGATCAAGCTCCTCTATCATCGGCACCAGGGGCAGCTCGAACTCAATCCCACCCAATCTTATTTCCAGTCTTATGGAGCGAACGACGCCGATGGTGGGCGTGTGCGCGTGTTCCCGCCGATTCAGCCATCCGTGCTGACCGATAAGGTTTTCCTGCATGTCTTCCAGTGTGATGCGCGATACATCGACGAATACTGTGATACGGCAGGAGCAAAATCTGTACATATCAGCGTTCATTTCATTCGCTACAAGGCGCAAGCCGGTGGTGCATCCTTCAGCTCCCCGGTCTGGCTGCATCTGGACGACGAGCCGCTCGTATTCATTCATCTCATCCGGTTGACGGAAAACGCGATCGGTGCCGACAGCGTGATTTCGGAAATGGACAATCAACCCAAGCATGTGCTGAGACTATCGAATCCGCTGGATACGCTCATTGTTGACCGCATGAAGAAGCACGCGGTGACGCCACTCGGTTCCCGTTGCGGGATGGCCTACCGTGACGTCATGCTGGTCAATCTTGAAGCTGAGGTGCAGCAGAAATGAGCAATGAAGTACGCAACGCGGTGAACGCGAGGGAGCGCGCCGGAGCCGATGAACGTACAGGCAAGCTGTACATGTTTGTCGCGATGGTGATCTCGGGGACGATTGGATACTTCGTAACGCAATCTGGACAGACTCCGTTCAACGTTGTGCTGTTCCGCTGTTCAATCGGCGCTATCGGGCTATCTTGCTGGTGTTTGACAAGAGGCTACTTTTCGTCGATTCATCTCGATCGCGGGTCTTGGGTGAAGCTGATATTGGGCGCGTTGACACTCGTCGCGAACTGGTGTTTCTTGTTTACAGCCTATCGCCTGACATCGATCGGCATTACGACTGTCGTCTATAACGTACAGCCGTTTCTTTTGCTTATTGGAGGGTTCGTCATCCAGAGAGAGGTGCCGTCTCGCTCCGCCGTCGCCTGGTTGCTACTATCGTTTACGGGTCTTCTCATTCTTGCCTCGCCGGGTGCGGCGCACGATGGGACACGCTACATGGACGGTATAGGCTGCGCGCTCGCGGCAGCGACCCTCTATGCTGCGACTACGCTTTTCACGCGATCGCTTGCCGCGACCCTGCGCCCGGAAGTCATCGCAGTTGGGCATATGTTCGTGGGAACGGCGGTGTTTCTTCCGCTGGCGAACTTTCACGCGTTGCCGTCTTCGGGCAGCGAGGTCGGGGCGATTCTGGCACTGGGCCTCGTCCACACTACGTTCATGTATGTGCTTCTGTATGGAGCGTTCCAACGTGCAAAGACGTCAAGCATTGCTGTGCTTAGCTTTGTTTATCCACTCGTTGCTGTAACCGTCGATTTTCTCGCTTACGGCAAGACACTGAGCATGCTGCAACTCGGCGGTGCCATTCTCATCGTGGCCGCAGCGAGTGCCTATGCGTCGGGCCGATCCATGAAGGAGCTCGTCAAACTGGCTCGGCGTCCCGTCGTCGACGCCTCGTCCCTGACTGAAGAAAGAAAAAGCGGCCCGAAATGACGAACCCGGCATTGGTCTGCGCCGCTTACGGGATAAGGCCTGGAGGTCGCATCGGTATTCTGGTGAATGACGACGTCGAGATACGGTTGCTGATAAACGCACTCGATCGCCTCGCATGCGAGCACGTTGTTCTGGACCCGCGCATGAACGCGATCGAGCTTTCGGCGGTGGTTGCCGAAGCAGGTATCAGGCTTATACTGGCCGGCCCGGCGCAGGATATTGCGTCCAGTCTTCCCGCATGTGTCGCGAGCGCCAAGCATGTGATTGATAGCTGTATCAAACCGAAACGTGACTCAGACTTCAGTTAATAGCGATGCGGATGCACTTGCTCCGTTCGACGGGGGCTCCTTCCGGCTCGCGTGCTTCGTCGATGCCGCGATGCAGCGCCCAAGGAGCATGCTTTGAACATCGCCGATCTACGCCACGTCGGCGTGCCTTATTACAGCCAGTGGGGCAGTCCCGCATGGGTCGCGCCGATCGTCGAAGACGACGCCGATCCGTGCGACGACCCGCAGTGGCGCCGCAGCGGTTTCGACGAGCCGCAGCACTATCGTTTCTGGGCGAAGCGGCTCTGCGGCCTCACGTGCCTCGAATCGGCGCTCGACTACTGGCGCATCGCGCATGCACCGCGCGCCGCGCTGCTCGATGACGCGCTGCGCCACGGCGTCTACCGCTTGCGCGACGATGGCGGGGTCGATGGCCTGATTTATCGGCCGTTTGCCGAGTGGGTCGAGGCGGCCTTCGGCGTGCACGTCGAAGTGCACGCCGACGAGCCGATCGAGACCACGGCCGCGCGGCTCGATGGCGAGACGCTCGCCATCGTCTCGGTGAGTCCCGAGATCCGCTATCCGGCGCGCGAGAACGCGCGCCAGGGCGGTCATCTGATCCTGCTGCACGGACGCAGCGAGGGCGGCGTGTGGTTCCACAACCCGTCGGGCGTCGCGCCGTATCAGGCCGATGCGTGGCTGCCGTACGCGACCATGGCGCGTTTTCACGCGCGGCGCGGGATGACGCTCAAGCGCACGACATCGCGTTTCTGAGCGCCACGCGAGGATGAGGCCCCCGTCGAAACCTGCCGGCGCGCGGCGTCGTAGAATCGCCTGACACGCCGAACGAGGCGAGCCTGTGTCCGAGGATCCGCGATGCCCGAACGAGGCAGCAAGCCGCGCCGTTTCCGTCTGCCGCGCCGGCGCACGCCGTGGCAGGCTCCGCGCGCACGGATGCTGTTCACACGGCCGAGTGCGTCGCCGGTGCGCGTGCTGGTCAGCCGCATCGCGTTCGTCGCGAGCCTCTGTGCGCTCGCTTTCCTCGTGCTGTGGCTCGATCGTGCGGGCCTGCGCGATGCGTCGCGCAAGACGCTCGGCTTCGTCGACTTGCTGTACTTCACGATGGTCACCGTGGCCACGGTCGGCTATGGCGACATCGTGCCCGTCACCGATCGCGCACGGCTCATCGATGCGCTGCTGATCGTGCCGATCCGCATCATCATCTGGTTCGTGTTTCTCGGCACCGCCTATCAGTTCGTCATTCAACGCGTCATCGAGGAATTGCGCATGAAGCGTCTGCAAAAACAGTTGAGCGGTCACGTCGTCGTGTGCGGCTTCGGCCTGAGCGGCGCGGTCGCGGTGCGCGAGTTGCTGGAGAGCGGCTTCGATGCGGACTCGATCGTCGTGCTCGATACGGAGCAGTCGGCGCTCGAGGCGGCCGCCGCGCTCGGCGTGACCGGCATGCTGGGCGACCCGAGCCGCGACGATCTTCTGCAGCACGCGCGCGTGCGCGATGCGAAGGCGGTCATCATCACCGTGCCCGACGATTCGACCGCCATTCTGCTCACGCTGTCCGTGCGCAGCGTCGCGCCCGAAACGCGCATCGTCGTGCGTATCCAGGAGCAGATTTATCAGCGCCAGTTGCGCCAGGCGGGCGCCGATGTGATCGTCTCGTCGACGAAGATCGGCGGCTTGTTGCTTGCCGATGCGGTGGAGAGCAGCTATATCGTTTCGTTCATCAACGATCTGCTGTCGTCGCGTGGCCGCATCAACCTGATCGAGCGGCATGCGCTGCCGCATGAAATCGGGCGCTGGAGCAACGCGCTGCAGGGTGTGCTCGTGATCGGCCTCGTGCGGCGAGGACGCATGCTGTCGTTCTACGAGGATCCGCCGACGCCCGTCGAAGCCGACGACCTGCTGTTCGTGATCCAGTCGAGTCGCACCGACATGGGCGCGGGCTGATTTTACGCGGCGCGGCCTACGCAGCGGCCCGCAACCCGTTGAGCAACTGCCGCACGTGGGACAGATCGCGATCGAACGCATCGCTTTCGTCGAACAGGTGCGCGAGCCAGTCGACGAACACCCGCACGCGCGGCGCCATCAGACGCGACTTCACGAACGCCACCGACACCGGGCTTGGCAGCGGCCGCGCGTGCGGCAGCACTTCGCACAGCACGCCCGCGTCGATATACGGCTGCGCGGCGAGCCGCGGCGGCTGGATCAGGCCGAAGCCCTGCAGCCCGCAGGTCAAATATGCCTGCTCGTCGCTCACGTTGATGAAGCCATCGACTTTCACGGTCGAGGCCTCGCCGTCGATTTCGAACTCGAAGCCCTGGCTGCGCCCGTTCGCGGACGACAAGCAGTTGACGGCCGTATGGCGAGCGAGATCGTCGAGGGTCGCGGGCGTGCCGTGGCGCGCGAGATAGGCGGGGCTCGCGCACGTCACGTGCTCGAGTGCGCCGAGCCGGCGCGCCGCGAGCCCCGAGTCGGGCAGCGCGCCGAGCTGGATGCTGCAATCGAGCGCCTCGCCGACCAGATCGACGTTGCGCACGCTCACGCCGATCGCGAGGTCGAGCTGCGGATAGCGCGCATGAAAATCGTCGAGCGCGGGCAGCACGATCGCGTTCGCGATCACGCCGGGCATCTCGACGCGCAAGCGGCCGCTCACCGTGCCGGTGAGCCCGCGCACGCTCGCTTCGGCATCGTCGAGGTCGGCGAGGATCTGTGCGCAGCGCTCGTAATACGCTGCGCCTTCAGGCGTGAGCGACAGACGCCGCGTCGTGCGCACGAGCAATTGCGTGCCGAGCAGCGCTTCGAGGTTCTGCACGAGCGTGGTCGCGCTCGCACGCGGCATGTCGAGCGACTGGGCGGCCTTCGTGAAGCTGTTGGTGTCGACGATGCGCATGAATGTACGCATCGCCTGGATTCGATCGATCACGGACTGTGCTCCTGTCAATGCATGAAGAATGTTGCGGCAACAACGGGGCGGCGTGCGCGTCCGCGAACGGGAAGCGCGACGCACTTGTCGTCAATACGGTGAGGATACTTGCGGGCGGGGCAGGCGGGCCGTCCAGAACGGACGGCCCGGCAGGGCAGACGTCAGTGCTGGAAAGCTTACTGCTTGAGCGAGGCGATATCGATCACGAAGCGGTACTTCACGTCGCTCTTGAGCATGCGCTCGTAGGCGGCGTTGATGTCCTGCATCTGGATCATTTCGATATCGGACGTGATGCCATGCTGCCCGCAAAAATCGAGCATCTCCTGAGTTTCAGCGATCCCGCCGATCAGCGACCCCGCGAGCCTGCGCCGCTTGAAAATCAGGTTGAATACCTGCGGCGAAGGGTGATCGTGTTCGGGCGCGCCTACCAGTGTCATCGTGCCGTCACGGCGCAGCAGTGAAATAAACGGATTCAGGTCGTGCTGCGCGGCGACCGTGTTCACGATGAGGTCGAAGCTGTTCGCATGGGCCTGCATCTGCTCCGGGTCTTTCGAAATCACGACTTCGTCGGCGCCAAGACGTTTTGCGTCTTCGATCTTCGAGGCCGAGGTGGTAAACAGCACGACATGTGCGCCCATTGCGTGGGCAAGCTTCACGCCCATGTGTCCCAGACCGCCGAGGCCGACGATGCCGACCTTCTTGCCCGGCCCCGCGCCCCATTGGCGCAACGGCGAATACGTCGTGATGCCGGCGCACAGCAGCGGCGCCGTGGCGGCCGGGTCGAGATTGTCGGGCACGCGCAGCACGAACGCTTCGTCGACCACGAGCGAGTTCGAGTAGCCGCCATAGGTGTTCTCGCCGCTCACGCGATCGACGCCGTTATAGGTGCCGACGAAACCGACTTCGCAATACTGTTCGAGACCTTCGGCGCAGCTCGGACACGTGCGGCACGAATCGACGAGGCAGCCCACGCCGACCAGCTCGCCGGTCTTGAAGCGCGTGACGCCGCTGCCCACTTCGGCGACGCGCCCGACGATCTCGTGGCCGGGCACGACCGGATAGACGGTGTTGCGCCATTCATCGCGCGACTGGTGCAGATCGGAATGGCACACGCCGCAGAACAGCACGTCGATACGCACATCGTTTTCGCGCAGGTCGCGGCGCTGGAATTCGAACGGGGCGAGCGGCGAGGCGGCGTCGCGGGCGGCATAGCCGTAAGTCGGATACATGTTGGCTCCTCTGTTGCGAATGGCTGGGCAGGTACGAATACGGTACTGCGGCACGGTTCCCATCGTACGGAGCGCGCGCGGCCCAGGGAATACACGAAGCTATCGAAGGCTTGCCTGATTCTCCTGGCGCGAAGCGTCCGCACTCGTTTGGTGTTAGATTTCGAGCCTGATTCTCCGCATCGTCCGCATAGTGGGGCGCACTCATCATGGCTACCGTTCTTCCAGCCGTTGCTCGCGCGGCACCCGTCATCAGCGACACGCAGCAGCGCCGCGTCACTGAACTGCTCGCGGCGCTGACCCCCAACGAAGGCATCAGCGCATCGGCGCTCGATGGCGTGCGTCTGTTGCGCGCCAATCACGCAAAGCCGCGCTCGCCTGTCATGTACGAGCCGAGCATCGTCATTGTGTGTCAGGGACGCAAGCGCGGCTTTCTGGGCGAGCAGGTCTATATCTACGACGCCCAGCAATATCTAGTGTTGGCCGTGCCGCTGCCGTTCGAATGCGAAACGGAAGCGAGCGTCGACGAACCTTTCCTCGGGCTGTCGATCCGCGTCGATCTCGCGATGATCGCCGAGTTGCTGATGGCGCTCGACGACCCGCCAGGCAATCAATGGGCCGAGCCGCGCGGCATCTACGCGACGCCGCTCGACCGGCCGCTCGGCGACGCGGTGTTGCGGCTCGTCGAAGCACTCGCGAGCCCGGGCGAGGCGCGCATACTCGGCCCTGGCATCGTGCGCGAGATCTGTTATCGCGTGCTGACGGGCGTGCAGGGCGACGCAATTCGCGCGGCGCTCACGCATCAGCAGCATTTCGGCCGCATCGCCAAGGCACTGCGGCGCATTCACAGCGACTATTGCAGCGAGCTGAACGTCGATGCGCTCGCGCGCGAAGCGGGTATGAGCCTTGCTGTGTTCCACGCGTATTTCAAGGCAGTGACGTCGACTTCGCCGATGCAGTACGTGAAGACCACGCGTCTGCATCATGCGCGCCTGCTGATCACGCACGACGGCTTGAACGTGAGCGTGGCGGCGACGCGTGTGGGTTACGAGAGCGCATCGCAGTTCAGCCGCGAATTCAAGCGTCTTTTCGGCTTGAGTCCGGCCGACGAGATGCGCCGCGTGCGCGAAGGTTTCGAAGCGCCGGCGCAACGTATCGAGCCGCCCGTGCGGCGCTACGTGACGGCGGTGTGAGTACAAGCGACGTTTCTTCTGGAGAATTCATGAGCACGCACATTGCCACCGTCGAATGGGGCAGCGACGGCAGCCGCTTCACCGATAACCGCTATAGCCGCGCACACCGGTGGCGCTTCGACGGCGGCGCCGTCGTGCCGGCGTCGAGTTCTCCGCATGTGGTCAAGGTGCCGTATTCCGATCCGGCCGGCGTCGATCCCGAAGAGGCCTATGTCGCGGCGCTCGCGAGCTGTCACATGCTGTGGTTCCTGTCGATCGCGGCGCAAGACGGCTATGTGATCGATGCGTATCGCGACGAAGCCGAGGGCACGATGGGCAAGAACGAGGCGGGCAAGGAAGCGGTGCTGCGCGTGGTGCTGCGCCCGCACGTGAGCCTCATGGGCACGAAGATGCCATCCGATGCCGTGCTGCACGAGCTTCATCATCGCGCGCATGAAGCGTGCTTTCTCGCCAACTCCGTGATGACGAAGATCGAGATCGAGGGGAGTTGGGAGTACGGGCGTTGATGCTTGTTGGCGAGGCGCATTTCGGCACGATGCCGTTCAGCGTGGGCCGGGTCGCGTCACATGCCTGGCCACGTGCAGGTCTGCCTTGCACGTGGTGAACGCGTCAGTGCGTCGGCATGCATCGGCCAATAGCCGCTTCTCGCGCTCATTCTTGCTGCCACCGCCGGCATCGACGAGCTATTCACCCAAAGGTCGAATGGCAAAGCGGATCCGCGCGCTGGTTGCGAACTCGTCAATAAACCGGATTGGTCCGATGGTGCAGGCGGCTTTGGCCGGGTAAGTTGCCGGGATGCGACCGCGAACACCGCGGTGTAGCGCTCGACCAGTGAATGCTTATTCGTCTTCCATGACACGCCGGAGTGAGAAATCAGTGACGCGCAAGCCGGGCCAGGGCGTCGTCGGTAATGCGCAAGCGTCGTTCTGGACGCCGACGTCGCCGCCCACGGGCGCAGCCCCGAAAATCGGCACACCATTGATGGCCATGGGCAGCGCTGTGCTTTGCGTGCGGGGTGGCCTGGTAGGCGAATGCCTTGTCGCCACCTGCAAGATGTTCATCGCGTTGATGCTGACGAGTGTGCTTTTCTTCGCGGCCGACGACGGCGGGCTCCTCGTAGCGATGTACTCGGCGATCTTCCCGGCGCTCCTGCTCGCGGGTTTCGCATGGCGACTGAAGCGGGCGCCTTTTCTGTATTTCAATCGCCACACGAGGCGCGTGTACTGCATGCAGGGTGGACGGCTGCGGGCTGGCCTCTGGCAGGACGTGCGTGCCCGCTCCACCGTCGAAGCGGACTACAAGAACCGGATTGCCTGCCTCGCCTTGCGGTTCCCCGCTATCGAAGGTGCTAAACGACCGCTCGAGTTGCGCATCGTGTCGAGCGGCGGCTACAACGCTCAGGCGCCCTATGCCGCGCGTGTCGAAGAGATCTGGGAGTATCTGCGCGTCTTCATGGAGCGCGGACCATCGGGTCTACCGGTCCCCGCCGAACCCAATTGGTGGCTAGGCCCGGAACTCGACATAGTGATGTCGCCTGCCAAAGCATTGAGACGCTATGTGCCATGGCGCACGGGGCAGCCCGGCGAGTGGCAGGGGAAGAATGGAGCGGTACTGCCGTTTTGGGCCCTGATGTTTCCGTTCAATATGACGCAGGCCCTGCTGTGGTGGGCAATTTGCAAATGCTTCGGCATTGGGCCTCGCGTGCCGCCGCCCGAAGTGATGGAAGGCGAAAGCGTAAAGATCCGACGACTGCTTTCGCGAAGATTCGTCACGCCACGGCGGGGCTGATTTGCCTGACGCTGTTAAGTTGTTGCGCGCACACCTTTGCGGCATCCATGCCGGATGAAGACGCAGCCCGCAGCCGCCTGGATCCGGGTGCGCGCCTGAACGTTGAAGGCGCGATTCATCGCGAGCAGCGCATCCTCCAGCAGAGGTCCGACGTACCGGAAAACGACGACGCGTGGCTCGAAATGATCGACGCGGGGGTACGGCGCGGCTATGCCGGTGTGCCGGCCGACGTTGCAGCGCGTCTGTCCGCATGGCGCAAGGACAAGGCTGAGCAGGAACAGACGCAAGAGATCATCCGCAGTGCACCCTGGCAGCATGGCCCGGTAGAGGTGTCAGTGACCGCTCCGATTAGCGTCGAAGTTCCAGACGGATACCAATACCTCAGTGCGGATGACACTCGACGCTTGAGAGAAAAGCTTGGGCAACCATCGTCCGTCCAGTCGCAATCGCTGCTGGCCAGCGAGGACGGCCATTTCATCATGCGCATCGTTACCGCGCAGACGGGTCATTACGAGGAAGCTGAATTAAAGGGAGATCTCGCATCGGCACTTGACGGACTGGAAAACTATTACCGCGATCCACTGGCTGCTGGACCCGACGCATTCTCAGCGGCACAGCTATCCCCGCCGCGCTGGCTGGAAAAGCCGCTCTATGACGCGCGCAATCACACGCTGAGCTGGGCGTATAGCGACCCCGATCCAGCCGGAACCGGCCTGCGCAGCGTCATTCTGCGTGTCGGCCGGACCTGGAGCGCCGAGCTGCAAGTTTCCACTGATCGCGACCTGGCGATGTTGCGGCCGGCCGGACTGCCCGAAGAATTTGGAGTGTCACCCGCTGACCTGTTGAAGCAGGGTCGCGCGGCAGCAGGCTGGCTGAAATTCGCCTCGGGCGAAGACTATGGTGACGTTCGCGCTACTGATCCACGAGCGACTATCTCGATCTCCGATGTCATCACTGCTGGCCGCGATGGCGCAAAGACCCGGCGAGCGATGAAGGATGCGCTTGCCTTGCAGGACGAGAGACGCGCGCGGGACAAGTGGAACACTGTCCTTGCCGGTGTTGCGAAGGCGCTCCCACTCCTGCTGATCGGGCTCGGTGGCTTCGGCGTGGCGAAAAGACGAAAGCGGCGTGACGCGCCGCCGAAAGGAGACGAGTCCGTGCGATGACCTTCGTGGGCCGCGAGCGGACATGACGTGTTCGGCGCTATCGCGCGCAGGACCAGTGCGCCATACATTCGACCCCGTCCGATAGCCAACGACGCGAGCGCGACGTTAGATTGCAGGCTTTTGCCCGAAGTCCGAAGACGGATGGCTACTCGTTCATCGCGCCGCTGCATTAGCGAGGACAAGGGACTTCAAGCGGAGCCTTGAGCGATGAAACGATACCTTTTCCTGCTGTTACTCGCGCTCATCGGCGCAATCTGCTGCCCCGCCGCGCAGGCGTGCGACGCGCTCGTTGGCAGCTATGCAACCGACCGCAATGCGCCTGCGCAGATCTGGATCGAGAGGATCGACCAGCGGTTCGTCATCTCGATCTACGATGCGCAGCGCCACGACTGGGCCGCGTATCACGAGCCCACGCGGACCCTCACGCATGAACAACTCGCCGAGATGCCCGTCGAGATCGATCGACGTTCGTGCGGTCTCGCGAGCACAGCGGGCGTGCTGGTCAAGACGCGGGTTGGCGCGCAGTTCAGCCTGCCGCCCGTCAGCCAGAACTTTTCGGCGACGACGAAGCAGAGCGAAACGGGCGTCGTGCTGGTCGGCGGCGCGGGTTTCGCCGTCGGCGGCATGGATCTCTATCCGGTACGCGATACGCCATTGCCGCCGCCTCCGCCCGCGTCGGCCGCCGCCGCCCAGCGCGAGAACGGCTGTCCGGGTGGCAAACCGGCCGATCTCACGGCCGCGCGCATTGCAGCGCTACCTGCTGCGCTCCAACAGGTCTACAAGGCGGGTTCAGACGAATTTCGTCTCGACTTCACGTGTGGCCAATACCTCGACGGTCTGATGGTGCGGGATTCGGGCCTGATAGCTTGGCCGGACCGGCCGCATATCCGCGCGGCAACACTCGAGACGATTCGCTCGCTCGTTCAGGCCGGTGCCGTACCGCGCAACGAAGATGGCGAGGCCGACTGGTGGGCCGCAGTGACGCACGTGCTGATGCGCAACGAACCGGCTTCGAATGGCGATGCGGCTCCCGAACTGCAGCGCGAGTATTACGCGTTGTTTGCACAAGACTTGTTTCCCCACCTGGAGGCAAGCCGTGGCTCGGCGACGAAGTACGCCGCGCAGAATCTGATCCGTTATGCCGTCAACCTGCCAGACGCCGACGCCTTGCGCACGCTGGAACTGATCGCGTCGATGCAAGGGCCGGGCGATCGCGACGATTTCAATCGCGCCATTGTCGATCGGCTCAACGGCGAGCTGCGTCAGCCGGTCTATGACTGGATCGTCAAGCGAGCCGGCGTGGCGGCGATCGATCAGAGCGATGTGTTGATGAAGCTGGTCGATCACGACGATGTCGATGGGGTGCGCAGGCTCCTCGCCTCCGGCGCGAGTCCGTTCAACCTGTCGGCACTATCGCGTGTATCGGGCAAGTCGGCTGCCGCGCAAGCGTTGGCGTCCTCGCTCACGCCTTACGCCGCGCGCCATGGCACGCCGACTGCGAAGCAAGCCGACGCGCTGCTCGCGCAGGCGATCGACGGCTGCAGCAAGTCGGTGAACGCAGAGCGCATTGCACTGGCGCGTTCGTTCGGCGCCGATGCGACGCGCGTGTTTCAGCATCCTCGCCTCGATGAGGAAACGCTGGCCGTGACGCTGCTTTACTGCCCGTCGATCGTGACGCCGTTGCTGGCGACGGGGCTCAAGCCCGAGCGCACTTATCCGCGCGTCGTCGCTCGCGGCGCAGACTCGAGTAACGTCGACGACAACGCGCTGATCGGCTATTTGCGCGTGTCCGCTGATCGAATGACGCGCAGCCCGGAGGTGGTGCGCGCGCTGGTTCAGGCGCACAACAACGTCAACGAACCGGACAAGCGCGCCGACGCGCACTGGACGCCACTCGAGTATGCGATTGCCAACGGCGATATCGATATCGTCAAGATATTGCTGGAGCGCGGCGCGAATCCGCAATTGAAGGACGTGAGCGGGATTCCGGCCTGGCTCAGGGTCATTCCAGGCGACCGCGCCGACATGCTGCCGTTGATCTTCGCGGCTGCACCGAAGCTCGACATGGGACCGTTGTCGGGCGGCATATCGCCACTCGCTTACGCGCTATGCGCGCGGAACCTCAAGGTGGCAGCCGTGCTTCGTCAGCGTGGCGCTCCGGAGATCGGCACGCTGCGCTGCGAGGAGGAGATGAAGGCGCAGCGCTAACGCGCCGCCGCGGCGCCCGCGCGCTGAATGTCCTCGACGACCTCTTTGAGCAACGCCGTGAAGCCGTCGTAAAAGCCGCGAATCACGTTGCGCTCGTGCGTGAGCACGGCGAGCGGTGTCGTGATGCGCGGCCGTACACGGCGGATATGCAGGCCTTCGCGCTGCATGCTGCGTGCGGTGATCTCGTCGACGATGGTCGCACCGCAACCTTCGGCCGCCATCGCGCACGCCACATAGTAGGTCTGCACCTCGATCGGCGGCTTGGGCGCCACGCCCAGCCCCGCGAACTGTCCCGCGATGATGCGGCCGATGCTGTCGTCGGCCATGATGCCGATGAGATTGGCCGTGTCGAGCTTGTCGAGCGCAACATCCTGGCCCGCATCGGGGCCGAGATAGACGAGTTCGCATTCGCCGAGCGGCTGCGAGCGCAAGTCGGGAAAGGTCTCCTCGCCATAGATGACCACGAGATCGAGCTGGCGGCTGCGCAGCCCCGACACGAGCGCATCGAGGTGATTGGTCTCGACCTCGCAGGTCACGGACGGATAGCGCTCGCGAAACTTGCGGATCACGCGCGGCAGGATCGACAGGCCCATGCTCGGCAGGCAGCCGACATGCAGGCGCCCCTCCGGATAGCGGCGCAGGTTGATGGCGAGCGCCTTCAACTGGTCGAGCCCCTGATGCAGACGATCGACTTCGACGTAGAGAATGTCGGCCTCGACGGTCGGGTGCAGACGGCCCTTGATGCGCTCGAACAGCTTGAAACCGAGCGTGCGCTCGGCATGCTGGAGCACCTTGCTCGCGGCCGGCTGGGTCACGCCGAGCAGCTTCGCCGCCTTGCTGATCGACCCGGTTTGCCGGATCGCATGGAACACTTCGATATGCCGTAAACGCATGGTCGTCCCGATCGTTGTCCCCTCAACATATAACACAACGTTATGCATTGGGGTGATCTTGTGATTTGACGCCAAAAATTGGCCCTCTGACACTGGCTCCACTCATTCCCCTCTGGAGAAGCCTGTGTCCGTCACGAACCGTACCTCCGTCGCACTGAAGGCCAGCGTCGTTGCATTGGCGCTCGTATCGTCGTTGTTCGCGCCGGGCGGCGAGGCCGCCACGCTGCGCCTCGGCGTGCGCGCGGATGCGCTGACGCTCGATCCGATCGCCTCGAGCGACAATCCGTCGATCTGGACCGAACTGCTCATCTACGACCAGCTCGTGCGCCCGAGCCGCGATGGCAAGCGGCTGGAGCCCGGCATCGCCGAATCGTGGACGGTCTCGCCCGATGGCAAGGAATTCCGTTTCAAGCTGCGTGCCAATGCGCGCTTCTCCAACGGCCAGCCGGTCACGGCGAGCGACGTCGTGTATTCGCTCAAGCGCGCGGCGGGCGAGAAGTCGTCATGGGGCAGTTTCTTCCGCCCGATCACGAGCTATAACGCGCTCGACGATCACACGGTCGTGATGAAACTCGACAAGCCGTTCACGCCGATGCTCAACAATCTCGCGATGTTCAGCGCCTCGATCCTGCCGGAAAAGCTCGTCGAGCAGCAGGGCGCCGCGTTCTTCGAGCATCCGGTCGGCTCGGGCCCGTTCGTGCTGAAGAGCTGGGCGCGCGGACAGCGTCAGGTGTTCGGGAAGAACCCGTACTACTGGGAGCAGAACAAGCCGTCGCTCGACGGCGCGAGCGTCGAGATCGTGCCCGAGGACAACGCGCGCGTGCTCAAGCTGAAGGCCGGCGAACTCGATGCGATCGTGGGCATCCCGTACAACCAGGTCGATGGCCTGAAGCAGGATGCGAACGTGGTCGTTGCGAGCGCACCGGTTTTTCGCATCGACCTCGTGCAACTGAACACGACGAAGAAGCCGCTGGGTGACGTGCGCGTGCGTCAGGCGCTGAACCTCGCGATCGACCAGAACGGCATCATCAAGGGCATTCTGCGTGGTAATGGGCGGCCGGCGACTTCGTCGCTGCCGGTCATGGCATACAACAACACGGACCTCAAGCCCTATCCGCACGATCTCGCGAAGGCGAAGGCGCTGCTCGCCGATGCGGGCCTCGCCAATGGTTTCAAGATCTCGATGCTGGTGCCGGGCGGCGACACGGTCGCGCGCCAGGTGGCGAGCGCGTTGCAGGCCGAGCTGGCGCAGATCGGCGTGCAGGTGGAACTGCAGACCATCGAGGCGAGCACGCAGTTCAGCACGACCAAGGCGGGCAACTACGAGATGTCGCTCAGCTACGCGACCAGCGACACGATCGATCCGGACCAGCTCACGGGCTTCACGGCCGTCAATCCCGAGCGTGCCAACGCGTTCCATTCGCAATGGAAGGATGAGCGCGTGAACGAGTTGTACGCGCAAGAACGGGTGACGCCCGATGGCGATGCGCGCGGCAAGATGTTCAAGGAGATCGAGGCGCGCGTGCACGACGGCGCGCCGTTCATCTTCCTCTACACGCCGACCGAGCCGTACGCGAGCCGCCGCAACGTGACTGGCTTCGAGGTGCTGCCGACCTCCAACTACTCGCTCAAGGACGTCGTGATCCACTGATCGCGGCGTGCTTCGGAAAACCCCATGAAACTGCTTATTTTCTGCGTCTCGCGGCTCGTGCAGCTCGTGCCCGTGCTGCTCGGCATCACGGTGATCGCGTTCTTGCTGCTGCGCGCGTTGCCGGGCGACCCGGCCACGCTGATGCTCGGCAGCCGCGGCACCGCCGCCGATATCGCGAACCTGTCGACGCAGCTCGGGCTCGACCGGCCGTTGTGGCAACAGTACCTGTCGTTCCTCGGCGACATCGCGCGCGGCAGCTTCGGCCAGTCGATTGCGTATCACAGCGATGTCGCGCCGCTGATCGCGGGCCGTCTCGTGCCGACGCTCGCGCTGGTCGCGGTGAGCACGGTGATGGCGCTTGCGATGACCGTGCCGCTCGCGATGGTGAGCGCGCTGCGGCGCGGCGGCGCGCTCGATCACGGCATCAAGCTGGTGTTTGTGATCGCGCTGTCGATGCCGCCGTTCTGGCTCGGCATCCTGCTCGTGCTGCTGCTGTCGATCCAGTTGCCGATCTTTCCCGTATCAGGGTACGGCGAGGGCTGGGCCGGGCATCTGTGGCATCTGGTGCTGCCGTCGTTCGTGATCGCGCTCGGCACCTCGGCGCTCACGATCAAGTCGCTGCGCAGTTCGGTGATCGCGGTGCTCGGCGCCGATTTCGTCGATACCGCGCGCGCCAAGGGCCTGCGTTCGTCGAGCGTGCTGTGGCGTCACGTGTTCCGCAACTCGCTGATGTCGACGATCTCGGTGCTTGCCGTGCATACGAGCTGGGTGATCGGCGGCACGGTCGTCATCGAGACCGTGTTCGGCATTCCGGGCCTCGGCTCGCTGCTCGTCTCGTCGATCGGCACGCGCGACTATCCGATGGTGCAGGGGCTGACCGTCGTGTTCGCGGTGCTCGTCGTGTTCATCAACCTGTTGGCGGACGTCGCGTATTCCGTGATCGATCCGCGTGTGAGTCTTTCATGATGCTGGCTGCTCCTTTTCGCATCGCGCGGCGTTTCAGAAGCCGCATCGCGCGCGGTTACGGTCTCGCAGCAGGCCTCGCGATGCTGGCCGTGCTCGTGTTCGTCGCGCTCTTCGGGCCGTGGCTCGTCGCGCACGATCCGCTCGCCGTCGATCTCGGCCAGTCGCTGCAGGCGCCGGCCGCCGCCAATCTGCTCGGCACCGATGAACTGGGACGCGACGTGCTCGCCCGCGTGTTCGCGGCGCTGCGCACCGATCTCGTCGTGGTCGCGATCTGCGTGTTGCTGCCGTTCGTGATCGGCACCGCCGTGGGCCTCGTGTCCGGTTACTTCGGCGGCTGGGTGGATCGCGTGATCATGCGTGTCGTCGATGTGCTGTGGGCCTTTCCGTTCTATGTGCTCGTCATCAGCATCGTCGGCGCGCTCGGACCAGGTGCCGGCAATATGTATCTGGCGTTTTCACTCGTGGTCTGGATATCGTTCGCGCGCATCGTGCGCGGCGAAGTGCTGCTGGTGCGCCGGCTCGAATATACCCAGGCGGTGCGCGTGCTCGGCTACAGCCATGCGCGCATCATGCTGCGCCACGTGTTGCCCAACGTCATCACGCCGGCCATCGTGTTCATGATGTCCGACGTGGTGCTCACGATCCTCGCCGTTACCTCGCTCGGCTTTCTCGGTCTCGGCATCCAGCCGCCGACGCCCGAGCTCGGCATCATGATCGCCGAAGGCCGCACGTTCATCGAGGACGGCTGGTGGATCTCGGTGTTCCCGGGGCTCGCGATCGTCTATATCGGCATGACCTTCACGCTGATCGGCGACGGGCTCGACGATCTCTTGAGGCCGAAACGATGAATACATCTTCCGAAATTCTGCTAGACGTGCGCGACTTGCGGGTCACGTTCGGCGAGAGCGCGCGGCCCGTGACCGCGGTCGATGGCGTGAGCTTCAGCGTGCGTCCCGGCGAGATCTTCGGTCTCGTCGGCGAGTCGGGCAGCGGCAAGAGCGTGACGTGCCGCTCGCTGCTGCAACTGTTCGGCGGCGCGCGGCCGTTGCGCACCGAGGGCTCGCTGCAGTTCGGCGGGCGTGAGCTGGTGGGCGCGAGCGCCGATACGCTCGACGACGTGCGTGGCCGCGAGATCGCGATGATCTTCCAGGACCCGATGACGGCGCTCAATCCGACCATGCGCATTGGCACGCAGATCGAAGAGGGCTTGCGACGTCATCACAAGCTGACCGCGCGCCAGGCGCGTCTCGAAGCGATCGAGTTGCTGAAGTCGGTGGGCGTGAGCGCACCGCAACGCCGCGTGCACGACTATCCGCATGCGTTGAGCGGCGGCATGCGTCAACGCGTGCTGATCGCGATTGCGCTCGCGTGCCGCCCGAAGCTCCTGATCGCCGACGAGCCGACCACCGCGCTCGACGTCACGATCCAGGACCAGATCCTGAAGTTGATTGTGCAACTACGCGACGAAACCGGCATGGCCGTGCTGCTCGTCACGCACGATCTCGGCGTCGTCGCGCAGACCTGCGATCAGGTCGCCGTCATGTACGCGGGGCGCATCGTCGAGCGCGCCGATACGCTCGCACTGTTCGAGCATCCGTCCCATCCCTATACGCGCGCCTTGCTCAACGCCTTGCCTGCCCACGCGCGCCGCGCCGGCCGTCTCACGCCGATCGCGGGCGCGCCGCCCGATCTCGCGCGACCGCCTGCGGGATGCCGCTTTCATCCGCGTTGCACGTTCGCGTTGCCCGCGTGCAGCGAAGCGCAGCCGCCGATGATCGCGCTGGCCGCCGGCCACGCGAGCGCGTGCATCCGCATCGAGGAACTCGCATGACGACCATCCCCATGACGAACGGCGCCGCGCAAGCGCCGCTGTTCGAATGCCGCGACGTCTCGGTGACGTTTCGCCTCGCACGCACGGCCCGCGATCTGCTCGGCGGCAAGCCGCCGCAACGGCTGCACGCATTGCGCAACGTGTCGCTGCATGTGATGCCGGGCGAGATCGTCGGCGTGGTCGGCGAGTCGGGTTGCGGCAAGAGCACGCTGGGCCGCACGATCGCCGGACTGCAGAGCGCCGACACGGGCGAGTTGCTGTGGCAAGGCCAGCCCCTGCCGCGCGATGGCGAGCGGCTGGTGCGTGCCCGCAACATCCAGATGGTGTTCCAGGACCCGTATGCGTCGCTCAATCCGCGCATGACGATCGGGCAGATGCTCGACGAAGTGCTCTACGTGCATGGCATGTGTGCGAACGCCACGGCACGCCGCGAGCGCGTCGAAGAATTGCTGCTGATGGTCGGCCTCGCGCCCGCGCTCAAGGATCGTCTGCCGCATGCGATCAGCGGCGGGCAACGGCAGCGTGTGAGCATTGCGCGCGCGCTCGCCGTCGAGCCGCGCCTGCTGATCGCCGATGAGCCGGTCTCGGCGCTCGACGCTTCCGTGCAGGCGCAGATCATCAACCTGCTCGAAGACCTGCGCACCAAGCTCGGCATCGCGATCCTGTTCGTCGCGCACGATCTGAACGTGGTGCGCCATATCAGCGATCGCGTGACGGTGATGTACCTCGGCGAAGTGCTCGAAACGGCGGCCGCCGATGCGCTCTTCGAGACGCCGCGCCATCCCTATACGCAGGGACTGCTCGACGCGATTCCGCTGCCCGATCCGCGTCGCCGCAACCGCACGCCGGGCGTGACGGGCGAGTTGCCGGACCCGCTCAATCCGCCGCCCGGCTGCAGTTTTGCGGCGCGCTGCCCGTATGCAGAGCCCGCTTGCAGCGCGGCGCGTCCGCCGCTGGAACCCTGCGCCGATGCGCGCGCCGTGCGCTGCATTCATCCGCTGTCGTCGTGCGAGGCGCTGCCTGTGCATGCGTCGATCCTGTCGAGTCGAAACACCTGAACCGCTACCATGTTCTTCAAAACTTCCCCTGTCGCCGCCAGCGTCGGCGAGCATCTCGTACGCCTGGCGCTGCAGCGCTACGAGTCCATCGGTCTCACGGCGGAGCACCTGAGCCTCACGTTGCTGCTGCATCCGGCCGATGCAGCGGGCCACGTCGTGCCGCTCGCGTGGCAAGGCTGGTCATATCGCGGCGATGCGCCGTTCTATCCGTGCAGCGTCGTCAAGGTCTTCATCATGGCGGCCGTCGAGGCGGCGTTGGCGCACGGCGCGATCGACGATACGCCCGAGTTGCAGCGCTCGATGGACGACATGATCCGCTGGTCGAGCAACACGGCGACCAACTATCTGATCGACGTGCTGACCGGCACGACCGGCGACACCGAGTTGCCCGAGCACGAAATGAATGCGTGGGCCGAGGCGCGCAACGGCATCAACGCATGGCTCGCTTCGCTGAACTTGCCCGAATTCGCGGGCATCAACATCGCGCAAAAGCTGATGGACGACGACCGCTACGGACGCGAAGCCGTCTTCGTGAAGTGGCGCGGCGAGAACCACCACAACCGGCTCACGACGCACGCGGCTGCTTCGATGCTCGCGCGGATCATGGATGGTGCGATGGTGTCGGGCGACGCTTCGGCGCGCATGGCGACACGGCTCGTGCGTCCACGCGACGCCGCGTTTGCCGCGCTGCCGGGCGCCCAGGTGAATGGCTATCTCGCGCAAGGACTGCCCGTCGATGCGTTGACGTGGTCGAAGGCGGGCTGGACCGGCTGGACGCGCGATCCGCTCGCGAGCTACCGGCATCATGATGCGATCCACGTCGTCATGCCTGAAGGGCTGCGCTATACGCTCGTCGTCTTCACGGAGGGCGAAGCCGTATCCGCCGACGATACGATCCTGCCGGCGTTGAGCGCTGCCGCTCTCGATCTGTTGCAGCAGGCGTGTCCGCGAGGCATGCAAGGCTGACGCGCGCTCAGCGCCCGGGCACGGGCCCCGGGTCGCTCTGGCTCGGCTTGCCTGTCTCGACATGACCGGCGAAGCGGCGCGTGACCTGGTCGGCGGCTTCGCCGCCCGGCGCGCCGGCGATGAACGCGAGGTCGTACCAGCCGTGGCTCGCCGCGAGGTCCCAGTGATCGCGCACGCTGTCGCCTGGTTGCAGCGTGTAGCGGCGCGGCGTGCCCGTGCTGCGGTCATATGCGTTTGTCGCGCGCATCATGCAGGCCACGCTGCCGCTGTTGACGACTTCGAACAGAATGCGCTCTTGAAGCGCATCGTAGTCGATGTGGACTTCGGGATTCGCGTGCTGGCCATCGATTGCGCGCTTCGCATCGCCGGCGAACTCGCACAAAAAACCGTTGGGCCCGTAGACGGCGAGATGGTACGCACCTTGTGAGGCGGCGCTGCGCCACACATCGGCAATCTTGTCCATGGCGCTGACTGTATAGCGCCGTGGCGCCTTCGACGGATCGAGGCGGTCGTAGACATGGAACGCCGCGCCCGCGTGGCCGGTGTTGTCGAAGTCGAGCCACAGGCTCGCGTCGTGTGCATCGATGCGGCTCTGCACGGTGAACGCATAGGGCAGCGCGCGTGCGCGTCGCGTGCCTGGCTCCTGAACGGGCATGCTTTGATGCGCGGGCACCTGATACGGTCGATGTGCCGACTCGATGGGTTGGGGCACCGCGAAGTGCACCGGCGTGCGATCGGGACGGCCGGTGAAGTCGAATGCCGATGTGAGGTCGCCGCATACCGCGCGGCGCCACGCGCTGATATAAGGCTGCGCCACGCCGAAGCGCGCTTCGAGAAACTGCAGCACCGAGGTGTGATCGAACACTTGCGAGCAGACCCAGCCGCCCTTGCTCCACGGCGAGACGACGATCATCGGCACGCGGGCGCCGAGGCCGATCGGTTGCAGGCCGCCGGGATCGGCGCCCGGGATTAGCGGCGTTTTCTCGTCGGGATGTTTGTCGAGATCGAGTTGCTCATCGTCGAGGCTCTTCGCGAGCGAAGCGGACACCACGCCATCGCGGCCGATCGCGCTCGTGAGCGGCGGCACCGGCGGCACCACGTGATCGAAGAGCCCATCGTTCTCGTCGTAGTTGACGATGAACACGGTCTTCGCCCAGACATCGGGATTCGTTGTGAGCGCATCGAGAATCTGGTCGATGTAGAACGCGCCATCGGTCGGCGACGCGTTCGGATGCTCGCAATACTTTTGAGGTGAGACGATCCAGGAGACCTGCGGCAGGCGGTCGTGCTCGACATCGGCGCGAAACTCGGTGAGCGGGCGCTGCGAGACGCCCTTCTCGACGAGCGGGCCCTTGGCGCCTTCCTTGACTTGATAGCGGCGGAAGAATTCGAGCGAGTTGTCGGTGTAGTTGTCGGTCGCGTCGCCGGGCCGGCCCGTGCCGCCCTGGTAGACCTTCCAGCTCACACCGGCCGCTTCGAGGCGCTCGGGATACGTGGTCCACGTGTAGCCGTTGGTGTTGTTGCGCTCGCCGAGACCAGGACCGTTCGGCAGCGTGCCGTAGACGTTGCGCGGGTCGATGGTGCCGGTCCACAGATAGATGCGGTTCGGCGCCGTATCGGCGTGCACCGAACTGAAGTACGCATCGCAGATCGTGAACGCTTCGGCGAGCGCATAGTGATAGGGCAGGTCCTGGCGCTTCAGGTAGCCCATCGTCAACACGTCCTGCTTCTGGTTGACCCATTGGTCCCACTTGCCGTTGTTCCAGGCAAGATGGCCCGTGCTCCAGCTGTGGTCGGTGCCGGGCTGGAACTCGGTGGTCTGGCGCGGATCGAGGTAGAACGGCAGCACGTACGGTGCAGCTGGATCGAGGCCGCGCGCATTGTAGTCCTTCGTGAACGTGGTCGCGACGGGCTGCTGCCAGACCGGCGCGCCATCGGGAAGCCGATGTACACGTTGATCGGCGAAGCCGCGCACGCCGCGCAGGCCGCCGAAATAATGGTCGAACGAGCGGTTTTCCTGCATGAAGATCACGACATGCGCGACATCCTCGATCGTGCCGGTGCGCGAGGCAGCGGGCATCGCGAGCGCCTTGCGGATCGCGGGCGGAAAGCCGGCCCACGCGGCCAGCGCGCCGGCGGAGGTGGCGGCGCGGCGCAGGAAATCGCGGCGGTTTTGGCGGGGCATGACGTGTCGGATGGCGATGCGCGAAGCGTGGTCAGGGTGTCACTGTACGATGGATGGTTCTGATGTGCTTGACGCCCGGTTGTTCCGCGCGCCACGATGACGATTGTGCTTGCGCTCTGCGAGGAGGTCTCCCTCATGCCACCCGCTCACGTCCCGCGTTTTCACTTCACCGATTCCACCGCCGCGCCCTGGCTCGACTCGAAGCTGGCCCATGGTGTGCAGGTGAAAAACCTCGGCAAGGCAGACGGCCGCGCGATGCAACTCGTGCGCTTCGCACCCGGCACGGTGTTTCCCGATCACGAGCACGCGGGCCCCGAGTTCGTCTATCTGCTCGAAGGCGAGGCGGTGCAGAACGGCCAGACGCTCAAACCCGGCTGGGCAGGCGTAGCGGAGCAGGGCACCATCGACGAACGTTTTCGCAGCGATACCGGCTGCCTGTTCCTGCTGTGCTATGCGCTGTGACCGAGCCCTTGTAGCGCAGCGTATTGCAGCAACATGATGGTCTTGCCGTCGCAGATCTCGCCGCGCCCGATCGCATCGATGGCTTCGCGCAGCGGCATTTCGATCACGTCGAGGTCTTCGCCTTCGTGCGCGAGACCGCCGCCATCTCCGGTGCGCATCGACGCGTCGTATTCGCCGAGGTAGAAGTACAGCTTCTCCGTGACCGAGCCCGGGCTCATGTAGGCCTCGAACACCTTGCGCAGATTGCGCACGCGATAGCCCGTTTCCTCTTCGGCCTCCGCGCGGATGCGCTCGTCGGGCGACGCGTTGTCGAGCAGTCCGGCGGCGGTTTCGATCAGCATGCCGTCATGGCCGTTGACGAACACCGGCATGCGGAACTGGCGCGTGAGCACGACGTTGCCCGTGGCCGGGTTATATAGCAGGATCGTGGCGCCATTGCCGCGGTCGTAGGTCTCGCGGCTCTGGCGCTGCCAGGTGCCGTCGCGCCGCTGGTAGTCGAAGGTGATCTTCCTGAGCACATACCAGTTGTCAGAGAGCACGGTCGTGTCGACGATGCGCACGCGATCTTTCGTGGCGGTCATGGTTTCCCCTGGCGGATGATGGATGAAACGCGCATGGTATCGCGCGCTCGCATGCTAGAATTTTTACACAATTGAAAGGATGCAGGTGCATGCCGCATCTGCGTGGCCCGGTCCGCGCGCCAGGGGATATCGACGATGGAACTGAAATGGCTCGAGGACTTCGTGTGCCTCGCAAACACGCTGAGCTTTTCGCGCGCTGCGCAGGAGCGTTGCGTGACGCAGTCCACGTTCAGCCGGCGCATCAAGCAACTCGAACAATGGCTCGGCACGACGCTCGTGAGCCGCGTGAGCTTTCCCGCCGAACTCACGCGCGATGGCCGCACGTTCTTACCCGTTGCGCGCGAAACGATCGAGACGTTCTACACGACTCGGCGTCTGTTCGAAACCCAGACCAGCGAGACCCGTCCGACCATCACGTTCTCCGCGCTCCACACGCTTGCGATCACGTTCTTTCCCGCGTGGCTATGCGATGTGTCCGCGAAGATGGCGCCGTTTTATCCGCGCCTGCGGCCTGATCGTGGCGGCATCGAAGAGAACATCAGTACGCTAGTCGAAGGCGAGGTCGATTTCCTGCTGACCTATGCGCATGCTTCGGTGCCGGTGCTGCTCGACCAGACGCGTTTCGCGCGCCGTGTGCTCGGCAGCGAACAGGTGTTGCCCGTGTGCGCCCCGAGCGATCTCCCGCGTGCGCTCGATCACGCAATCGCGCATCAGGAACCGATCGATTATCTGAGTTACGGCGAGGACTCGTTCTTCGGCGTGGCGCTCGGCAAGCTGTTTCGCGAGCGGCCGGCGCTCGAACGCAAGCCAGCCTACGAGAACACGATTTCGGTCGGGCTCAAGGCCATGGCGCTCGCGGGCTGGGGCATCGCGTGGCTGCCCGAGTCGCTGATCCGCGATGAACTCGCGGCGGGCACGCTCGTGCTCGCGAGCGACGATCCGCTCTGGTGCTTCACGGTCGATATCTGCATCTATCGCAGCGCGGAAGCGACCCGCCCCATCGTCGACGAGTTGTGGGCAACGCTGCCCGCACGGTGAATCGGGACGCGCCGTGGTTGCGGCGCCGCCGCATGCAGGAATCGCATGAGGCCTGCCGAAAATTCAATTGGCCGCGCGCATTTTTTCCCAACAGAATGGGCACCATTCATCGGTGGGAGAAACCAGCTTGTCCAGACAGATTTACCTCAACGACCGCTTCGTGTCCGAAGACGAAGCGAAGGTGTCCATCTTCGATCGCGGCTTTTTGTTCGGCGACGGTATCTATGAAGTGAGCGCGGTGATCGACCGGCGGCTCGTCGATAACGAACTGCATCTCGCACGGCTCGAACGCTCGCTTGGCGAAATCGCCATTCCGATGCCGCTCGCGCTCCATGCGATCGCCGAGGTGCAAGCCGAACTGGTGCGCCGCAACCGCCTTGAAGAGGGCGTGGTCTATCTGCAGGTGACGCGCGGGGCCGCGGAACGCGACTTCGGCTATGCGGCCGATCTTGCGCCGACCTTCGTCGCGTTCACGCAGCAAAAGCCGATCGTCGGCGCGAAGTCGGCACGCGATGGGGTCGCGGTGGGCGTCGTGGCGGACCAGCGCTGGGCGCGTCGCGACATCAAGACGGTGATGCTGCTTGCCCAGGTGCTCGCGAAGCAGGCAGTGAAGGCGCGTGGTTTTTATGAGGCGTGGCTGGTCGAGGACGGCTATGTCACGGAAGGCGCTTCGTCGAGCGCCTTCATCATCACGGCCGAGGGCGCGCTGGTCGTGCGGCCCAATTCGCACGCGGTGCTGCCCGGCTGCACGCGCGCCGCCGTGCTCGCGCTCGCAGGCGATGCGGGTTTGCGCGTCGAAGAGCGCCTCTTTACGGTGGCCGAGGCGCAGGCTGCGCGCGAAGTGTTTCTCACCAGCGCATCGAGCACGGTCACGCCGATCGTGCGCGTCGAGGACCGCGCGATCGGCGACGGCCAGCCCGGTGCGCTGACGCAACGACTTCAACAACTCTATCTCGAACTCGCGACGCGAGGTCCCGCGCTGTTCTAGTGTCCGCAATAACAAACGCAGTCGGCAGTCACGGTTCCATTCCAATCGTCGTTAATTCAACCGTCGTCAGAACTGGGGAACACATGAAACAGACTCGCAAGTTCGGCCAACTCGTTGCGGCCGCATTCATCGCCAGCGGCACGCTGGTTGCCGCCGCGCCCGCACTGGCCGATGCTTCATACGGCGATTGCCTCATCACCGGCACCAAGGGCACCGACAAGATCAAGCCCGCCGTGCCGGGCCAGCTCACGGTCGAAATCAATCTGCCCGCAGTCGGCGACTTCAACGGCGATACGCCCGACACCATCAAGGACGGCTTCGAGTTCTGCATGGCGGCCAATATCGCGCACCGCCTCGGGCTCGACAAGCTCAAGCTCGTCAACGTGACGTTCGATTCGATCGTCGCGGGGCAGACGAAGGACTACGACATCGCGCTCGCTCAGGTGTCGGTGACGGAGCCGCGCAAGAAGGTCGTCGATTTCTCGGTGCCCTATGAGCAGTCGGACTTCGGCGTCGCCTCGCGTGCGAAGGATCCGGTCACGGAGCAGTCGATTCGAGCGAGCCGCATTGGCGTGCAGGCGGGCACGACGCTCGTGCAGTTCGTGCCGGACAAGCTCAAGGCGAACAACGTGCAGGTGTTCCCGGATACGTCGTCGATGTTCACGGCGCTCGTTGCGGGCAAGGTGGACGCCGTGCTGACCGACACGACGATCGTGCTCGGCCAGGTCGCGAACTCGCACGGCAAGCTGCAGATCGTCGGGCAGTACGAGTCGGGCCAGGTGACGGCCGGTGTCTATCCGAAGGGTTCGGCGAACAAGGCCACCATCGACAAGGTCATCACCGAACTCACCAACGACGGCACGCTCAAGAAGCTCGAAGCGAAGTATCGCGAGCCGCAATGGGGCAAGTCGCCGTCGGCGGTGGCGTTCTGGAAGCCCTGATCGACTGACTACTGATGCAAAGGCGACGCATGGAAGCGACTGAACCTACCTTCACCAGCGATCGCGCGCGATCCTGGCATTCGATGCACCGGCTGCGCGTTCATCGCGGCCGCGCATGGCTCGCGCTCGCGATCGCGCTCACGGTGCTGGGGCTGGTCGCATTCACGGCCTGTCACGCGGCCGACGTGGCGCTCGCGGCGGGCTGGCGCACGCTGCCGGTTGTCGCCGTCGCGGCGGCCGCGTGCGGGCTCGCGTGTGCGTTTGCATGGAGCGCTGCGCGCAGCGTGCTGCTGTCGATGCGTGCGAGCCGCGCTGACGATGTCTATGCGGCGCGCACCTGCGGCGCGCAATCGTCCGATGCGTCGTGGCAATCGTTCGCGTACTCGGCGGCACTCACGGGCGCGTGTGCGTTCGCATGGCTGCTGGTCGCGAACGATTCCGCCGTGAGCCGCACTTTTTTCGACGTGGGCCTCATCGCGCACTCGGCGAAAGCGATTCTGCTTGCATTCGCAACGAACCTCGAAATCTTCGTGGTGTCGGCGGTCTGCATCCTCGTGTGGGCGCTCGTGATCGCGATCGCCCGCACGCTGCCGGGGGCGGCGGGCAAGCCGATCCGCACGCTCGCGATTGCCTATTGCGATCTCTTTCGCGGGCTGCCGGTCATCATCAACATCTATCTGATCGGCTTCGGCCTGCCGCTCACGGATCTGCCCATCCTGCGCGACCTGTCGTCGAACACGTACGCCATCATCGCGCTCACGCTGACTTACGGCGCCTATACGGCGGAGATCTATCGCGCCGGTATCGAGTCCGTGCATCCGAGCCAGATCTCGGCGGCGCGCTCGCTCGGTCTCTCGTACGCGCGCACGCTGCGCTTCGTGACGGTGCCGCTCGCCGTGCGCGGCATCGTTCCGCCGCTGCTCAACAGCATGATCAGCTTGCAGAAGGACACGGCACTCGTCGCGATCATCGGCACGATCGACGCGTTCAACCAGTCGAAGATCATCGCGAGCAACTATTTCAATCTCTCGGCGGTGACGACGGTGGCGATCATCTTCGTGATCGTCACGATTCCGCAGGCGCGGCTCGTGGACCGTCTGATCGAACGGGATCGCCGGCGCATGCGCGCGGGCATGTGAGGACGCAGCGATGAAACTGATCGAAATCGACAACGTAAGAAAGCGCTACGGCGCCACGGAAGTGCTGACTGGCCTCTCGCTCGACATCGATGCGCATCAGGTCGTGTGCCTGATCGGGCCGTCCGGTTGCGGCAAGTCCACGCTGCTACGCTGCATCAACCAGCTCGAAGGCATCGACGGCGGGCAGATCCGCTTGCACGGCGATCGCGTCGATGGGCGCGGCGTCAATCTCGACATGCTGCGCCGTGAAGTCGGCATCGTGTTTCAGGGCTATAACCTGTTTCCGCATATGAGCGTGATCGACAATGTCACGCTCGGGCCGATCCACGTGCTGGGCATGGCGCCGAAGGCGGCGCGCGAGCAAGGTTTGAATCTGCTCGCGCGCATCGGTCTCGCGCACAAGGCCGACGAGTTTCCCGACCGGCTGTCGGGCGGGCAGCAACAGCGCGTCGCGATCGTGCGCGCGCTGACGATGGACCCGACTGTGCTGCTGCTCGATGAGATCACGTCGGCGCTCGATCCTGAACTGGTTTCCGAGGTGCTCGACATCGTGCGCGACCTCGCGAAGAAGGGCATGACGATGGTGCTCGCGACGCACGAAATGGGCTTCGCGCGCGAGGTCGCGGATAAGGTGTGCTTTCTGCAGGGCGGGGTGGTTTACGAGTCGGGGCCGCCGGAACAGATTTTTGGTGCGCCGCAAGGGGAGAAGACGCGGGGGTTTTTGCGGCGGATTATTGAGGCGGGAAGGTTGTGACAACCTCGCAAGGAGCGTTCGTCCCATGAGCACGACAGCAAGATCCCGAGGCTTCCCCTGCGGCACACTCGCCCGCGGCGCGCTCAACGCGATCACCGATGTACCCGGCGTGCGCGTCGGCCATCGCACACTGCGCAGAGGCAACCTGAATACGGGCGTGACCGCGATCGTGCCGCACGATGGCAATCTCTATCGGCGCGGCGTGCTCGCGGCTTCGCATGTGATCAACGGTTTCGGCAAGAGCATCGGGCTCGTACAGATCGACGAACTGGGCGTGCTGGAAACGCCGATCCTGCTCACCAATACGTTGTCAGTGGCGCCTTGCGCGCAGGCGCTGATCCGCGCGGCGATCGCCGCGAACCCCGATATCGGCCGCACGACGTCGACGGTGAATCCGGTTGTCTGCGAGTGCAACGATGGCGAACTCAGCGACATCCAGGCGCTCGCCGTGACCGAGGCCGATGCATTCGCAGCGCTGCAGGCGGCGCATTCAGGCAGCGTGGAAGAGGGCAGCGTCGGTGCGGGTACCGGCATGATCTGCTTCGGCTACAAAGGTGGCATCGGCAGCGCGTCGCGCCAGTTCGTGCTCGACGGGAATACGCATCATCTCGGCGTGCTGGTGCTGACGAACTTCGGTCGTGCAGGCGATCTGGTGCTGCCGGGCGGAATCGTGCCGCCGTTGCCAGAACACGCTGCACCGGCACCCGAAAAAGGCTCGGTGATCGTTGTGCTGGCAACCGATGTGGCGCTCGATCATCGCCAGTTGGCGCGCGTGACGCGCCGTTGCGGCGCGGGCCTCGCGCGCCTCGGTGCGTTCTGGGGCCACGGCAGCGGCGATATTGCGCTCGGCTTCAGCACGGCCGTCGAGTTCGATCACGACGAGCCACGCGATTTCGTGCCCGCGCTGCGTCTGAACGAGGCGCGCATCGATCTGCTGTTTCAGGCCGCTGCCGAAGCGACCCAGGAGGCGGTGCTCAACTCGCTGTTCTCCGCCGAGGCAATCATCGGCCGCGACGGTCACTCGCGGCCCGCGCTCGGCGCGCTGATGAAGCGTGCATAACTTGCATTTCGACTCGCTCGTGAGCGTGGCCGCCCGGCTCGAGCGGCGCGAGATCACCTCGACGGCGTTGACCGAAGCGCTGCTTGCGCGCATCGATACGCTCAATCCGCGGCTCAATGCCTACCTGACGATCACCGCTGATGAAGCGCTCGCCGCCGCGCGTGCCGCCGACGCAGAACGCGCCAACGGGCAGTATCGCGGTCCGCTGCATGGCGTGCCGGTGGCCGTGAAGGACAACATCGCGGTGGCGGGTGTGCGCATGACGGCGGGCTCGGCACTGATGCGCGATCACGTGCCGCGCGACGACGCCGCCGTGATCGCGCGTTTGCGTGCGGCCGGCGCGGTGCTGCTCGGCAAGACCGCGATGCACGAACTGGCGTACGGCACGACGGGCATCAATCCGTTCTTCGACGATACCGTCAATCCGTGGGGCGCGCGCGTCGATCCGGGCGGTTCGAGCGGCGGCTCGGCGGTGGCGGTCGCGGCCGGTCTCGCTTACGCGGCGCTCGGCACCGATACCGCGTGCTCGATCCGCTTTCCCGCGCATTGCTGCGGTATCGCCGGATTCAAGCCAACCCAGCATGCCATCGATACAACCGGCGTGCTGCCGCTCGTGCCCTCGCTCGATCATGTCGGCTGGTTCACACGCGACACCGGCGACAGCCTCGCGCTCTGGCATGCGCTCACCGGCACCAGCGCGAGCAAGCCGAAACGATGCGATGCAGCATTGCGCATTGGCGTGCTGAAGAGCGGCCTCGTCGATGCGGAGCCGGATCTGGTTCGCGTGGTCGAAGCCGCGCTTGCACGGCTCGAACGCGCGGGTGCCACGCTCATTGAACTCAATACGCCACCTTGGGACGCCGCCGAGGACATCACGCGCGCCTTGTTTCGCGAGGCATGGCAGAGCTTTGCGTCGTCGTTCGCCGCTCAGCCCGAACGTTTCAGCGCCGAGCTGCGTGCGAAGCTCACGCGCAAGGCGGCAATTCCGGAAGCGCAATGGCGTACGGCGCTCGATCGGCGCGAGCAGTTGCGCGATGCGATGGAACGGCTCGCCACCGAGGTCGATGTGCTCGTGACCGCGACCGCGCAGACTTTGCCGGCGTCGCTCGACGCCATCGCGCCGGATTACGATCAGCTGGCATCGCGCAACGCGACGCTGTTCAATCTGTCCGGGCAGCCCTCGCTGAGCCTGCGCTGTGGTTTCGCGCGCGGGCGCTGGCCCGTGGGTTTGCTCGTGAGCGCGCGGCGCGGTGCGGATGCGCAACTGCTGCGCGATGCCGCGTGGATCGAAGCCTGTCTCGCGCCCACGCCGTCCGGTGCACTGCACCCAAGGGGCTAACCCTTCGCGACGCTTTCGAACATCAGTCCCCGCGATAGTTCGAATCGCCAATTGCGACTTTTGTTATGTGCGGCCGCCCACTACGATGAAAGGGCGGTGGCGACGCGTGCCGTGCGTCGCCCGCAGCCCGACGGAGGAGCGATGGAGCACCGACCCCGCACGCAGAACGAGCAACTCGAAGTCAAGACGACGACCTGCTACATGTGTGCGTGCCGCTGTGGCATCCGCGTGCATCTGCGCGACGGCGAAGTACGTTACATCGACGGCAATCCCGAGCACCCGCTCAATCAAGGGGTGATCTGCGCGAAGGGCTCGGCGGGCATCATGAAGCAATACTCGCCCGCGCGCCTGACCCAGCCGCTCATGCGCAAGCCGGGTGCGGAGCGCGGCACGGCGCAGTTCGAACCGGTCTCGTGGGACACCGCGTTCGACGTGCTCGAAAAGCGCCTCGCCCATTTGCGAGCGACCGATCCGAAACGCTTCGCGCTCTTCACCGGACGCGACCAGATGCAGGCGCTCACGGGCCTCTTCGCGAAGCAGTTCGGCACGCCCAACTACGCGGCGCACGGCGGCTTCTGCTCGGCCAACATGGCGGCGGGCATGATCTACACGATCGGCGGTTCGTTCTGGGAATTCGGCGGCCCGGACCTCGATCGCGCGAAGCTGTTCATCATGATCGGCACCGCCGAGGACCACCATTCGAACCCGCTCAAGATCGCGATCTCGAAGTTCAAGCGCGCGGGCGGCCGCTTCGTCGCGATCAATCCGGTGCGCACGGGCTACGCCGCGATCGCCGACGAATGGGTGCCGATCCGTCCCGGCACCGATGGCGCGCTGTTCATGGCGCTCATTCGTGAGCTGATTGAAAGCAATGCCTACGACCACGAATTCGTGACGCGCTACACGAACGGGGCGGAGTTGCTCGACATGCGCGAAGAGAGCGACACCTTCGGCCTGTTCATGCGCGACGAAACGGCCGACGAGCACAACGCGCTCTTCCCGCAGAATCATCTGTGGTGGGACCTCGACAGCGAGCGCGCGGTGTTGCATCACACGGCGGGCGCGCGGCCTGCGCTCGAAGGGCGCTATACGCTCGCCGACGGCACGCCGGTCGCGCCGTCGTTCGCGCTGCTGCGCGAGCGCGTGGCCGAGTGCACGCCGCAATGGGCCGCCGAGATCACCGGCATTCCCGCCGACACGATCGCGCGCCTCGCGCGCGAGATGGCCGAGGTGGCGCGCGATCAGAAGATCACGTTGCCGATCCGCTGGACCGACGCGTGGGGCGTGGAGCACGAGAACGTCACCGGCGCGCCGGTCGCGTTTCACGCGATGCGCGGACTCGCCGCGCACTCGAACGGCTTTCAGTCGATCCGCGCGCTCGCGGTGCTGATGTCGCTGCTCGGCACGATCGACCGGCCCGGCGGCTTCCGGCACAAGTCGCCGTATCCGCGCGCGGTGCCGCCCTCGGCGAAACCGCCCAACAGTCCCGCCGACGTGAAGCCCAACACGCCGCTCGCGAGCGGCCCGCTCGGCTGGCCCGCCGGTCCCGAAGACTTGTTCATCGACGAGCAAGGCGAGCCGGTGCGCCTCGACAAGGCGTTCTCGTGGGAATATCCGCTCGCCGTGCACGGACTCATGCACAGCGTCATCACGAACGCATGGCGCGGCGATCCCTATCCGATCGATACGCTGTTGATCTTCATGGCCAACATGGCATGGAACTCGTCGATGAACACAGTCGAGGTCCGCAAGATGCTCGCGGACAAGCATGAAAACGGCGAGTACAAGATTCCGTTCCTGGTGGTCTGCGATGCGTTCCAGTCGGAGATGACGGCGTTCGCCGACTTGATTTTGCCCGATACGACCTACCTCGAACGCCATGACGCGATGTCGATGCTCGACCGGCCGATCTCGGAGTTCGACGGCCCGGTCGATTCAGTGCGCGTGCCGGTCCTGCCGCCGACCGGCGAGTGCAAACCGTTCCAGGAAGTGCTCGTCGAACTCGCGAGCCGCCTGAAATTGCCTGCGTTTACGACGCCCGACGGTCAGCGCAAGTATCGCGACTATCCCGAGTTCATTGTCAACCATCAGACCGCGCCGGGTTCGGGCGTGGGCTTCCTGATCGGCTGGCGCGGCAAGAACGGCGACGAGGCGCTGGTCGGCGAGCCGAATCCGCGCCAGTGGGAACAGTACGCACAGAACAACTGCGTGTTCCATTACACGCTGCCCGAAACGATGCAGTACATGCGCAACTGCAACGGGCCGTATCTGAAGTTCTCGGTGGAGAAGGGCTTCAGGAAGTTCAGCGAGCCGATCATCATCGCGCTCTATTCGGACGTCATGCAGAAATTCCGTCTCGCGGCGCAAGGCAAGACGAAGGGCCGGCAGCCGCCCGATCATTTGCGCTCGCGCGTCGAGCAGTATTTCGATCCGCTGCCGTTCTGGTACGCGCCGCTCGAACACGACACCACCGATCACGCACGCTATCCGCTCGCGGCCATTACGCAGCGACCGATGGCGATGTATCACTCGTGGGACTCGCAAAACGCGTGGCTGCGCCAGATTCATGGCGAGAACTATCTGTACATGAACCCGCGCATGGCTGCGGCCGAGGGCATCGAGGATGGCGGCTGGATCTACGTCGAATCGCAATGGGGCAAGGTGCGCTGCATGGCGCGCTACAGCGAGACCGTCGAGCCGGGCACAGTGTGGACATGGAATGCGATCGGCAAGGCGGCCGGTGCGTGGCAACTCGGTCCCGACGCGAACGAATCGCAGCGCGGCTTCCTGCTCAATCACCTGATCACGGACGAGCTGCCGGGCGCGGGCACCGAAAGCGGGCGCGTGTCGAACTCGGACCCCGTCACGGGCCAGGCCGCGTGGTACGACGTGCGCGTGCGCATCTATCCGGCCGAAGCCGATGCCGACCATACGTTGCCGCAGTTCGCAGCGATGCCCGCGGTGCCGGGCAGCACAGGCGTGATCCAGCGCATCGTGCAGACCTATTTTGCGGGGCGCGGCGAGTTCGCGGCACGGCTGCGCAAGACGACGCCACAACGCTGAACCAGGGGATCTCTATGACACAGATGGCGCTCGTAATCGATCTGAACGTCTGCGTGGGCTGCCACGCGTGCGTGACGAGCTGCAAGGAATGGAACACGTCGGGCGAGGCGGGCAGTCTCGCCGACTTGCGTCCCTACGATGCGGATCCGTCCGGCACGTTCTTCAATCGCGTGCAGACCTTCGAGGCGGGCGAGTTTCCGCTCGCCGACACGATTCATTTTCCCAAGTCGTGCCTGCACTGCGAGGACCCGCCGTGCGTGCCGGTCTGTCCGACCGGGGCAAGCTACAAGCGCAAGGAAGATGGCCTGGTGCTGGTCGATTACGACCGCTGCATCGGCTGCAAGTATTGCGCGTGGGCTTGCCCCTATGGCGCGCGTGAACTCGACGAAAGCCGCAAGGAGATGACGAAGTGCACGCTGTGCTCGGACCGCATCCACAACGAGGCGCTGCCCGAACGCGACCGCAAGCCCGCGTGCGTGCTCGCGTGCCCGACTTCGGCGCGGCTCTTCGGCGATATCCACGATCCCGATTCGGTGGTCTCGCAGGCGATTCGCGAGCGTGGCGGCTACCAGCTGATGCCCGAATGGAACACGCGTCCCGCCAATCATTATCTGCCGCGTCGCACGATGAGTTCGTGTGGCTCGGAGGCTTGCTCGTGTCACGACGGCAAGGCGGCGAGCGCTGCAACGGTCGAAGGACAAATGGAGCAGGGCGAGTTGCATCTTGCGTCGATCGCGACGCGCGTGCAGGCATGAACGAGAACACGGAGGCAGTACGATGAATCCGGCATTTTCAGTCGTTTTTCTCACGACGTTGAGCGGGGCGGGGCAAGGGCTGTTGATCGCGCTGGTCGGCGTCGAGGCGGCAGCGTACTTTGGTATCGGCGGCGAGGCGCCGGTGCTGTTCTATGTCGTCGGCGCGGCCGTGTCGTGCTTGCTGTGTGCGCTGGGGCTCGTCGCGTCGTTCTTCCACCTGGGACACCCCGAGCGTGCGTGGCGTGCCATTGCGATGTGGCGCACGTCGTGGCTCTCGCGCGAATGCCTGTGCTTACCGGCATTTCTCGCGCTCACGTTCGCGTACGGCCTCGCGCATGCATTCGCGGCGCGCTGGACGCTCGCACTGGGCGTCGTCGCCGTGGCGGCGGCTGCGCTGTTGTTCGTCTGCACCGGCATGATCTACGCGTGCCTGCGCTTTCTGCAGGAATGGGCGACGCCGCTCACGCTCGTGAACTTCGCGCTGCTCGGCTGCGCGTCGGGCTTCACGCTCGCGAGCGCGTGTGCCGCGTGGCTCGCGCCTCAGTTGATTGCGCCGCTTGCACTCATGGCAGGCTTGTTGACGCTCGCGGGCTGTGCCTCACGCGTTGCCGCGCTCAGACGCAATGCGCGGCTGCGCCCGAAATCGACGGTGCAAAGCGCAACCGGCATTCACGCGGCGCGCGTCGAGCAGAAGTCGCGCGGCTTCACGGCCGGCGCGTTCAATCTGCGTGAGTTCTTTCATGGCAAGACACCGCGCACGTTGCAACGTATCAAGTGGACCTTCCTGATCGCGGCGTTTGCAGTGCCTCTGTTGTTGATCGTCTGCGGCGCGGGTGTGCGCTCGATCGGCCTGGCGCTCGCGCTGCTCGGCAGCGCGTCGGTGATCCAGTATGCGGGGCTCGTCGCCGAGCGCTGGTTCTTTTTTGCCGAGGCGCGGCATCCGCAGAACCTTTACTACCGTCAGGGTTAGGCGTGCGTTGGCATTGTGGGCATCCGCGATGCCTTGCGCTCCATTCGCACGGCCCACACGGCCTCAGATTCCCAAAAAAATCGATTGCACACTTATTTAAAGCGGGCTGAGCAGCGTTGACGGAGTATCCACGACGCCGAGAAAATCGTTCAGCTTTTGAGGGGCATCATCTTCAACGACGGAGCCCGGTGGCTGAAATCACACCGGCTCCTCAGGCGCTGGCCGCATGATCATCCGGGGCCACTAGCGAACACCACAATTGACGTTTTGCTCAATGCGCATCGATAGCTGTGTCGCTCAACCCTCTGGAAGAGCGACACAGTGCCACTGTCTGAACTCCGGGTCGAACAGCCCAATTCCATCACAGGTCGATGGGTCGGGAACGACCGCGATGGCCGCCGTGCGAAGCGCCAGACTGGCTGCTTCGCGCAGACGCGCTTCGTCCCATCCGCAGACCGAGCTATAGGTCTCACGCCAGGCAAACAGGCCCGCTCGCTCGTGCAACTCGTCGAACATCTCCATCGTAGCCGGATCGACTTCGAACCAGGGCGGATCGTTGGCCCATATGTGTATCGTCCGGGCGTAGCGGGCGAGCGCGCCGCCCGGGCGCAGCACGATGCGTTCGCCCTGTGTTGGCCATCCGGTGTGGATGCACGCGACCAAGCCGCGACCATCCGCATCACGAAATAGGCCACCGTCGAGTTGCGCGGCAGGCATGACGTGATACAGCGAGCCTAACTGCGCAAAACGCGCAGCCTCGATCAGCGCGTCCAGAGGCGACAGAAAGCAGAGTATCGCGCGACCCTCGTCCAGGATCTCTGTCGCGACACGCAGTTCTCCACTCACGCCTTCGTGGACGAGCACCCAGGCAGGCGGTGAAACGAAGAACGGCACGGCGTCCGGGTGCCGGAATTTGCCTTCGAAAATCATGTTTTCACGCTTCACGGGTCGGGCCGCCATCCTCGCGACCCATCACGATCCATGTCACCGGGCCAACGCGACGGTCGCGGCCGATGCCCTCGGGGAATACGTCGCCCTCGCTGAACATGCGCTCCTGAACGAACGCCTCCGGCGATTCGAGCACGCCCCAGCGGCCTGCGTACGGGCATCGCTCGCCGGTCTTGCGCGAGATATGCGGCTTTGGCGTGCCGGCGACACGAGCTGCTGCCTGCTGCTGACGCGCGAAGTCCACGAGGTCTTTCGGATACACGAGGTGGTCGCGATAGCTGCTGTCGTCGATGTCCCACAGCACCGTCACCAGCGCGGCTTCCAGGCACCAGTAACCGAAGTAGAGACCGTCCGTATGCGCGCCATGCCAATAGGTCGGCTTCATGCCCTTGTACCAGGTCTCGACAAACTCCTTGACCAGCGCGGGCCGCTCTTCGGGCGCGCGTATCGTCGCACTTGCGAGCGGGCGATACGGCACGGCATGGAGGACCACGCGCGGCGCCTCGACGTGCGTCCCCGTCAGCGCCTGCACCACGTTCTCGAACAGGCCGTCACGCCCCCGCGTGAACTCCCGGGTCTTGTCTACCCAACCGATTATCGTGGGAACGAACGCGGCGTGACCCAGCAGCCTGCACAGCGCCAACAGCCAGAATACGTATACGTAGGCATCGAGCTGGGTGATGTCCAGCGTGTCCGCAACATTCTCGGGCGGGTTTTTGCTGCGGGGCGATACCTCGTGCTGAATGTAGATGTCGAAGCGCTCAATGATCTCCGGCAATTGCGCTTTTAGTTCCTCGATGGGGCGGCCTGCTGTGTAGTTAAGAAGAAGCAGTTGCAGACTCTTTGACGCGATCGCCCATCGAAGGCGTGAATCGGCACCGGGCGCCATGGGTTTGTCGGACGAGAGCGATTCATAACGCGACTGAATGCCGTACCTGTAGGCGTCTTCTTCTTCTACGTAATCCTTTTCACTCAGAAATTTTTGTCGCCTGTTTTTGCTAAAGTCGCTCATGCAAAACTCCCGGATGTGTCAGTCTCAGACTGCGCCGAAGCGGGCTGCAGAGGTCTTTCCAGATTCATCTTCGCCCCTACAACGTCGACCAATACGAAAAGCTTGGACGACGAACCGGTTGGACCAGGCAAGCAGATAAAAATCCAGCGGACATACCCACTAATTTCTATTTGCTGCTCTTTGTCATCCCTTTCTCGGCGAGTCACACCACCACTCTTCACGCTTCGATTCAGCGCCTGCGGGATCCGTTCTTCAGTCCACAACACACTCATCTGCGTGCCGTTACAAGTCTCCCCCAGCCGCCGTTTCACTTCCTCCCGAATACCATCGATATCGCCAGGATCGAAACCTCTCGAGATGTGTTTTGCCTCAAACACCACGAACAGTGGATAGGCTACCGGACTCGTCGCCTCCGCGCCGAGGGTCTTGTAGTGGGGATTCGGCGGTCTCATCGTCTCGGGAATGAACACGAGCTTGCCTCCCGGCGGTGGCTCACTCACGATCTGCGGCATCGGGTTCGGCGCACTCATGTCCCCGTGTTTCTCGAACAGGCCATCGAGTCCACGCCCCTTTGGTGGATCGACAAGCCGCTTGTAATCTAGCGACTTCTCCATGAGCGTATAGCCGTCGTTCTCGCACTTCGTCCCGTTCTGCTTGTTGATCTCAATCTGCGGCTTGCACTCATTGTTGACGGTATTGACCTGGACGACGGTCTTCATTTGCGGAGTGGGAATCGCCAGCTTCTTTTGTCGTGCGTAGGTTTCCTGCTGCGCGTAGATTTTTCTCAGCGCCTCGTCTTCACCGTCATTCAGACTCGGAGAATAGGTGAGCAGCGTAATTCCGACGATGGCCGGAAACGATGTCAGTTTCGTCAGTAGCTGAGTCAAGGCCGTGCCCTCTGCTTCCGCAGCAGCGGGCAACACCGGATTTGGCACATCCGTCACCGGTGGACTCTTCAGCCATGGCGCATTGTCCGGGGCCACGAACGCAAGCAGGCTCACCGTCGCCTTCAGTTTGCCGTCTTCCGCCTTCAGCACGTCCAGCCATGCGTCGGCTTCCGCTTGCGCCTTCTTCCCTCCGTCCGACCAGTCGAACGACTCGACATACTGTTTCGCGTTGCCGTAAGCCTGACTGTGCATGAAGGCGCGAATGTCCGGCCAGGTTCCGCCGTCGTTCACGATGCCGAGAAAGGTGCACGCCGATCCGTAGCTCGGCATGAAACCCGAAAACAGGAACGATAGCTGGTCTGAAACAAGCGAGCGAGCGCCGCCACTGAGCACCCACGACAGGAAATCGCGCACGAGGTACAGGAAATCATCGTCGTCGTGAAACCCCCTGACACGCGACAGCCACTGTCCGGCAATCGCCAGTGCGGATTGCTGCTGGCGAATCTTGTCGATGGGATAGAACATGGCAAGAAAGCACTCGATTTCGGCCACGGCCATCCGGACAGAGTCTTTCAAGTCCGGCTTGACCTCGGTGATGGGCAATACTCTGGCAATCATGAAAGCAATTTCCTGACAAGTTTGATGGCCGACTGCGCCTCGGTGACCGTACCGGAGTCGCTATTGGGACGCTTCGGCTCGGCGGCCCACTGGCGTGCGTCTTCGCTCAACTCCACTGTCGTCGTGCCTCGCGGTATGCCATCAAGCCGTGCGAAACCCGTGGCGTCGAGCGTGCCGGACAACGTTGCGCCATCGCTCAGGCGTACCGTGTATGGCGCGTTCTTGACCGGCTCCAGGTCGTCATAGTGGTGCATGATTTCGAGGAAGTTGGGCGAATCGCCCACCTTGCCGGACGGCAGCACGTCGAAGTTGGGCTCCTGCGACGTCTTGCCCTTCTTCTGGACCGTGATGACTTTCAGAAACACGTCGAACGGCCCACCGAGGGTAATGCTGCCATCCTTGAACTGGATAAACGCGCCACCCGATTCGAGCGTGAGTTCCGTTCGCGCCTTGATACGCACAGCGCCATCGACGCTTGCGATGTTGACATCGTTATCGGCAATGAGCGACATCGGGCCGCTCTGGGCCTGGAATTCAACGGGGCCTTTGGCTGCAAAGATCTTGATGCCGAGTTTCTCGGCGAACAACGATATCTTCTCGCCCGCCGCTACGGTCCAGCGCTTCAGCACACTCCAGTCGGCATTCTTCCCAGCCACGGTCGAGATACTGTCCTGCGCCGACAATTGCACGCCACCGCCCGCGACGATGCCCGCCGACGCGGGCGTGCTCATCAGCAGACACGGCTTTGTCAGGCCGTCCAGGTCGCCCTTCATCTGCTGCTGCGCATCGGTGTCGGCAGGCTCGGCCTTCGCGCTGCTGGCGGACGCGGCCAGCGCCTTCGCGATCTCCAGCGCGCTTTCGATCTGCGCGATGGTCTCCTGCATGTCCAGTTGCTTGCCGGCCGCGCCTGGGCGGTCGTAGGTCGTGATCATCACGCCCTTGCCTGCGCGAAGCGCCCCCCAACCCGACGAGCGAAGCTCATAGCCTTCGCCCCTGTACTCCAGCTTGCTGTTCACCAGGTAGCCGAGATTCAGTTGCGATTTGCCTGAATGCTCGGTGCTGACCTTGATGCCTTCCTGGCCCGCCCAGTCTTCCATCCGCAGTTTGTTGTTCTTCTGCGTGCGAATCATGTTGCGCGAGAGCCAGCGCCGGTCATTCGTCACCAGGTCGCGCGCCTGGCTGTGATGGTGGAACCCGCTGATTTCGGGCTTGTCCGGGTCCCCGTCGCGACAGGTAATCACGGCCTCGGCATCGTCGAGTGCCGGGAAGTGCATGCCGGTTTGCAGCTTGCCCGCGAACGGCTTCGCGAGACGTAGCGGCACGCTTTCGCCGCCATTGGGCCAGGTTTCGAAGTCTGAATCGAAGCGGACGATATAACGCCCGTCCTGGTTGATGAACGAGTAGGTGTAGCTGTCCGGGCTGCAAATTCGCCCACTGAGTGTGCCGCTCACCGTTGCCCACTTTTCCGGCTCCAGTTCCAGGCGGAAACGCCGGTCGGCGGGTATCGCCCTGAAGGTGTTCGCATAGGGCTTGTCGCGCGCGCCGCTGTGCGTGATTTCGATGATGACCATGCCTTTCGGCGCATCGGGCAATGCCACGTCCGTTTCGAACACGCGCGCGCACTGCAACGCGAGCACGTTGCTCGCGCCCTCGTACACGACCTGCCGGGCAATGGCCGCCTCGTGCCGAAGCTGCGCCTCCCACTGCGCGCCCGCCTGGTCCAGGTGATGCGTGCCGTAGACATACGGCTGGCCGTAGGTGGTGGGGTCCTGCGGTGCGACGTTCGCTTCATCCCTGAAGCGCTCCCAGGCGGCATCCGGGTTATAGTCCGCGACCATGAACGACTGTGGCACCGTCCTGGTGTGCGTTTTCAGTGACGTCACGACCTCGACGCCGCCCGCTTCGAGTCCTGCCGCCTCGCGGCAAGGCACGACAAGCTGCGGCTCGTAGATGTAATGGTCGATGTCGTCGCCGTAATTCACCTCGTCGCCGTATTGGGTCTCGACAACATAGGAATAGACGCCGGACTTCTCCTGAAGCATGTGCCCGTAGTCAAAATCGGTCATCCCGTATTGCATGCGAAACGCGTGCTGGGGATACGATCCGCGCAGCCGAAACCGGAAGTGATGGTCCCGCATCTCATGACCTTGCAGGGTTGCCTTCAAGATGTCCGGCGTCGAGCCGTGCTGGAAAATTCTGGTGCGCGTGACGGCTTTCAGCCGTGCCAGACGCGAGTTCAACTCGACTTCGTACTTGACGAAGTCCCTCGTGGTCTGAACCGTCGAGAAGCGTTCGATATACCCGGAAAACTTCCTCACGGTCCCATCGTCGGCCACGATGCTGAAAACCGCGTCACGGTTCAGGTAGTCGGCGCGCGGCAACTGCTGCGGGTGGGTCAGATCGATACGGACGACGTTGGGTTCGCCCATCTTTTCAGTGGCCGTGAACGACACCACCGAGAGTGCCGCCGCGCTGCTCGTGCCGGGTACATCCAGGTGAAACGCCTGCCGTCCCGGTAGGGCTTGCGGTACGCCTTGCAGGTCCGCCATAGGCTTCCGCCTCCTTGCGAGTTGGTTGTAGAGGCGCCGCCAGGTGTATCAGGAATGCATAGTTGGGAGTGGCTGCGGCGCGGGACTGCTTTGGGTCCGTTCAGCCTTATATCTTCGGCTCAGCCTTGTCACAATTGCTTCTATTCCGAATTTTCATCAATTGTTGCCAAGGCGCAATGCTGCGGGACCACCACGAATGAACAACTTTCACCACCCCGTCGCCGTCGGCGATCGGGGAGGCGAGCGATAAAATTCATTGAGTACGCCGTCCCGCGATTTCCTTGGCAGCAGCCAGGATCGGAGCCGTGTCGTGCTCTCCGGCAGTCATGGAGCGGTCCGCGGCAACGACCTGGAGACGAGTGAGTTTGAAGAGGGTATCCAACGCAAAGGCTATACGACGAAACGTATCGTTTAGCTAAGCGAAGCGGGGCGGCACACGTTGCAAAAAACGTTCGTGAATCGTCTACATGGACGTCCGCTTTTGGGGCGCAAGGGGTCGGTGAGTTCGCCCAAGGTCGCCGCCGGGCTGGATGTCAGCACCAGTCAATCCACAACTGGTTCGTCCCGTGGGCAGGGCAACGGTTGTGGCCTGCTGTGCGGCCACGGCGGCAGTGTCCGCGCGAAGGTCCGGCAGACGGTCGGGGCGCGTCGTCCACATGGCGATGGCATCGCGCGTGGGGGTCTCACGCTGCGTGACGTGGAGATGGTGCAGTTTCACCGGACCGGATTGCTCGCACGCACACGCGCACGACCGGCGCCATGCAGGAGGAGGGCGTGAGCGGTGCCGGTGGCAATCTGTTCACGACACCTTCGCGAGCGCGATGGCCGTGCGGATGAAGTGACGCTCGCCGCGTCGCTCAAAGCGGTTCTTCATGCGACGCGGACGGCCCCACATATTCGTAGCGCGCCGTGTTGACGTGCGAGATACGCACTTCGACCGGCGCCTGATGATACGAATACGCCACGCGCCGCACTTCGAGCAGCGGCGTGCCGCGCGGCACTTCCAGCAAGCCGCTTTCGATCTCGTCCGAAGTCGCGACGCGCAACCGTTCCTCCGTGCCCACGACGTTGATATGGAACGCGTCCTGGTAGAAGTTGTAGAGCGTGCTCGGGCGCTCGCGCAGCGCCGCCTCGGTCAGGCCCGTGAAGCGCGCCTCGGCGACGGTGATGTTGTCGATCATGACGGTCTCGCCGTGCAGCGCGAGCCGATTGATGAAGTTGAACACGCGTGCGCCCGTCTCGATCCCGAGCATCGCGGCGATCTCGCGTGACGCCTTGGCCTTCCTGAACGATACGAGACTCACGCTCGGATAGGTCTTGTCGCCGTCCTGGCGCACGATGCGGAAAAAGCGGAAGAAATGCCGGTCGCGCTGATGCTGCGCGACGAACGTGCCGAGTCCCTGATGGCGCACGAGGATGTTGTCGGCGACGAGTTCGTCGATGGCCTTGCGCAACGTACCGATCGATACACCGAATCGCTCCGCGAGCTTCTTTTCCGAGGGAATCGCCTCGCCGCCCGTCCATTCCTGCGCGGTGAGCGCAGCCAGCATGCCGTTCTTCACTTCCTTGTAGCGCGTGCCGCCGATGCTGGGCGTGCCCACGCTGCCACTGGCGTTGTTCGAGCCCATCGTCAACGTGTTCATGGCGGTGTCCTCTCCTGAGCTGTTGTCCGTTTGTTCTTGCTTGCAGGCATTCTACTTCATCCGGGTCATCAAACACATATAGATGATCTAGTTGACATCTGGATGAGTGCTGCCTAAGATGGGTCCATGCAAGCGAGCAAACAGGGCAGCGAGACCAGCAGGATCCCCCGATAACCCGACAGGAGACAGTCGATGAGCTACACCGCAGCAGGCGCGCCGCAGCAATCCGGTGCCGGATCTACAGGCCATTCCTCCGAACAACGCAAGACGATCCATATCGTGCTGCACGAAGCCAAGGACACCGTGGGGGTCGCGGTGGTCGAAGGCATCAAGGCGGGCACGCAACTGAACGCGTGGATCATGGACGACGACGAGATCATCACGGTTTCGGCGAAGCAGGACATTCCGATTGGCCACAAGGTGGCGCTCAAGGACATGGCCGTGGGCGACACGGTCTACAAGTACGGGGTCGATATCGGCAAGGTGGTCGCGCCGATCACCACGGGCGAGCACGCTCACGTTCACAACATCAAGACGAAGCGCTGGTAAGCCGCGCCAGCGAAGCTTCCAGAACCTGATTCCATCGAGAGAAGAGACATCATGAGCGTGATCGACCTGAACACCACTTTCCGCGGCTACCGTCGTGACAACGGGCGCGTCGGCGTGCGCAACCACGTCATCATCCTGCCGGTCGACGATCTGTCGAACGCGGCGGCCCAAGCCGTCGAGAACAACATCAAGGGCACCATGGCGCTGCCGCATCCGTACGGGCGGCTGCAGTTCGGCGCGGACCTCGACCTGCATTTCCGCACGCTGATCGGCGCGGGCTGCAATCCGAACGTGGCGGCCGTCGTCGTGATCGGCATCGAGGAAGGCTGGACCAAACGCGTGGTGGACGGCATCGCGAAGTCGGGCAAGCCGGTGATGGGTTTCGGCATCGAACTGCATGGCGATCACGACACGATCATGCGCGCTTCGAAGGCGGCCAAGGAGATGGTGCAGTACGCAACGGCGCTCGAACGCGAGGAATGCCCGATCTCGGAGCTGTGGGTCTCCACCAAATGCGGCGAGTCGGATACGACCTCGGGCTGCGGCGCGAATCCCACGGTCGGCAATGCTTTCGACAAGCTCTACGGACTGAACACGACGCTCGTATTCGGCGAGACCTCGGAGCTGACCGGCGGCGAGCAGATCGTCTCGGCGCGCTGCGCGAACGATGCGGTGCGCGAGCGCTTCAAGTTCATGTTCGACCGCTACCAGGACATGATCAACCGCTGGAAGACCGACGACCTGTCCGAGTCGCAGCCGACCAAGGGCAACATCGCGGGCGGCCTCACGACGATCGAAGAGAAAGCCCTCGGCAACATCCAGAAGATCGGCAAGAAGTGTCGCGTGGACGGCGTGCTCGACAAGGCGGAAGAGCCGACCGGACCGGGGCTGTGGTTCATGGACTCGTCCTCGGCGGCGGCGGAGATGGTGACGCTGTGCGCGGCCTCGGGTTTCGCGGTGCATTTCTTCCCGACGGGCCAGGGCAACGTGATCGGCAACGCCATCGTGCCCGTCATCAAGATCTGCGCGAATCCGCGTACCGTGCGCACGATGGGCGAGCATATCGACGTGGACGTGTCCGGGCTGCTGCAGCGCGAGCAGAATCTCGATCAGGCCGGCGACAAACTGCTCGAATCGATGCTCGCGACCGCGAACGGCCGCTGGACCTCGGCCGAGACGCTCGGTCATCGCGAGTTCGTGCTCACGCGTCTGTTCGAAAGCGCCTGATTTACTTCGGTAGTACCTAAAGCCCGTCCGCGCGGCGGGCTTCGCGAAAGCAGTTTCGCCGCAGCGCGCACCGTGCTGCATGCGCGGGCCACAGAAGCCCGCCGTCCGGAGCGCGGCTGTCCTTTTCAGCAGCAGCGAGTGGAGGAGACACCATCTTGCGCGTGCTAAAACACCTCTATGTGCAGGTCCTGATCGGACTTGCGGCCGGCATTCTCGTCGGCTATCTGGCGCCCGACTTCGGCGTGCAGATGAAGCCGCTCGGCGACACCTTCATCCGCCTCATCAAGATGCTCATTACGCTGGTGATCTTCTGCTCGGTGTCGGTCGGCATCGCGCGCATGGAAGATCTCAAGCATGTGGGCCGTGTCGGCGTGAAGACGATTCTCTATTTCGAGGCGGTGACGACGCTCGCGCTCGTGATCGGTCTCGCCGTGGCGAACCTGCTGCATCCGGGCGACGGCCTCAACATCGATCCGAAGACACTCGATACGCAAGCGGTCAGCCACTACGTGAGCGAAGTGCACACGGCGGCCTCGCAAAGCTTCCTCGACGAGATCGTGCCGAACTCGGTGGTCGGCGCGTTCGCGCGCGGCGACCTGCTGCAGGTGCTGCTGTTCTCGGTGCTGTTCGGCATCGCGCTGTCGATCATGTCGAAGAAGACCCGTTTTCTCGCGCGCGTGATCGAGCAAAGCGGCGACGTGCTGATGCGCATCGTCGAGATGATCATGCGGCTCGCGCCGCTCGGCGCGTTCGGCGCGATGGCGTTCACGGTCGGCAAATACGGCATCGGCACGCTGCAGCAACTGGGCCTGCTGATCGCGTGCTTCTATCTGACCAGCATCCTGTTCATCGTGCTCGTGCTTGGCACGATCTGCCGCTGGGCCGGCGTCGGCTTGTGGCCGTTGCTGCGCTATCTGCGCGAGGAACTGCTGATCGTGCTCGGCACCTCGACGACCGAATCGGTGCTGCCGCGCCTGATGGAGAAGCTCGAACGGCTCGGTTGCCCGAAGTCGGTGGTCGGCCTCGTGCTGCCGACCGGCTATTCGTTCAATCTCGATGGCGCCGCGATCTATCTGACCATGACGTCGCTGTTCATCGCCCAGGCGACCAACACGCATCTCACGCTGCTCCAGCAACTGGGCCTGCTCGCGATCCTGATGCTGACATCGAAGGGCGGTGCGGGCGTGGCGGGCGCGGCGCTGGTGGCGCTCACGGCCACGCTCTCGACCCACAACATCATCCCGGTGGCGGGCATCACGCTCATCATCGGCATCGACCGCGTGCTCAACGAGATCCGCGCCATCGTCAACATGATCGGCAATGCCGTGGCGACGATCGTGGTCGCGCGCTGGGAAGGCACGTTCGATGTCGAGACCGCGCGGCGCGTGCTCGCGGCACCGGCGAGCGCATTCGACGAGACGGCCAGCGAAGTGCGCAGCGACAACGGCATCGGCGAGGTCGCGCCGCAGCCCGCACCCGCACCGTACAATCAAACGAACGCGTGAGCGCCGCCAGGGCGCCCACGGTTCACAACCATCGGAGGGAATTTCGACATGACGCGTGTTTCATCGGGCGAACTGCATGCGCTGGCTGAGCGCGCCTTGCGCGCTGCGGGCGCGACCCCGCAGACGGCGGCGTCAACGGCGCGCGCCCTGGTCTACGCGGACGAACGCGGTTTGTCCTCGCATGGCGTGGCGCGCTTGCCGATGTACGTGGCGCAGCTGCGCAACGGACGCGTCGATCCGCAGGCCCAGGCGGTCGTTGCGCGCGCACGCAATGCGACGGTGCTGATCGACGCAGCGGACGGCATGGCCTTCCCCGCGTGCGACCTCGCCATCGAAACGCTGACCGCTCGCGCACGCGAGCACGGCAGCGCGGTCGCGAGCGTGCGGCGCAGCCATCACTTCGGCGTGAGCGCGTACCACCTCGAAGCGTTGGGCGCGGCCGGCATGGTGGGCCTCGCGTTCAGCAACGCGCCCGCGGCGATGCCCGCATGGGGCGGCCGTCATGTGCTGTTCGGCACGAATCCGGTGGCGGCGGTTTTCCCGCGTCGCGACAAGGCGCCGTTGATGATCGACTTGTCGATGTCGAATGTCGCGCGCGGCAAGATCATGGTGGCGGCACGCGAAGGCAAGCCGATTCCCGAAGGCTGGGCGACGACGCGCGACGGCCTGCCGACCACCGACGCGAAGGCCGCGCTCGACGGCATGATGCTGCCGTTCGGCGGCGCGAAAGGGGCGATGCTGGCGCTGATGGTCGAGTTGCTCGCGGCGGCGCTGGCCGGTGCGAATTTCGGTTACGAGGCGGGCTCGTTCCTCACCGAAGACGGCGAGAAATCGCAGATCGGCCATCTGTTCTGGGCGATCGATCCGGGTGCGCTCGCGGGCACCGACGTGTATCTGTCGCGCGTCGAGGCATTGATCGCCGTGATGCTGCAGGACTCGGATGTGCGCCTGCCCGGCGAGCGGCGCGAGAAGCTGGCCGCACTCGCGGCGCGCGACGGCATCGAGATTCCCGATGCGCTGCATGCGCAGCTCATGGGACTGGCGGGCTGACTAGACGCTACTGTCCCGCGATGGCCTTGGTGCGTGTCGGGTCGCCGGGACTGTCGCTGCTCCAGCGCGTGCGGATCGTCGCCAGTACCGGCTGCGGCAACGCGATGTAGTCGAGTGCCGCGATCGTCGGTTGCTCGTGCGTGAACGCCCAGTCGAAGAACTTGACCAGGGCTTGCGCATGAGCGGGCTTGTCGTCGCCCGCGCGCATCAGCACATAGGTCGCGCCCATGATGGGCCACGCATCCTTGCCGGGTCGATTGGTCAGCAACGGGCTGAGCGAGCCGGACCAGTCCGCGCTTGCCGCCGCCGCGTTGAAGCTCTGCGGTCCCGGCACGACGATGTTGCCCGAAGCATTGGTCACGGCCAGATAGGTCAGGTGATTCTGTTTCGTGAAGTCCCACGCGATATAACCGATCGCGCCCGGCAAATAACCGACGAAGGTGGCGACCCCTTCGTTGCCTCGTCCACCAATGCCGAGGGGCCAATGCACACTGGCACCTTCGCCGACCCGGCGTTTCCACTCCGGACTCACTTCGCTCAGATAGTGCGTCCAGATCAGCGTCGTGCCCGAACCGTCGAGCCGCCGCACCACGGCGATCGGTGTGTTCGGCATCTTGATCTGCGGATTCAGTCGTTTGATGGCCGGGTCATCCCAGAACAGGATCTTGCCGAGAAAGATCTGGCCGAGCACCTCGCCCGTCAACATCACTTGGCCCGCCTTGAGCCCCGGCAGATTCACGACGGGCACGACGCCGCCGATCGCCGTCGGAAACTGGCGCAAGCCTGCCTTGGCGAGTTGGTCGTCGGTGAGCGGAACATCGGATCCGGCGAAGTCGACTTCGCGCGCGACGACCTGTTTGAGGCCGTCCGTGGAGCCGGTGCCGCGATAGATCACTTTGCCCTGGCCCGCCTTCTGATAGTCGGTGGCCCAGCGGGCGTAAAGCGGTGCGGCGAAGGTGCTGCCTGCGCCGCTGATGTCGTCCGCGCGCGCCGCCACGACGCAAAAACCGCAGATCAGACCCGTCACCAAGCTTCTGAATGAGCCCATGGGTAACTCCGCCAGAGCGTGCCATACACGAGACTCAGCCCCGGATCGGCACGACGAAATTCAAAACGTATTGGGGCAATTACAGGACGGTGACTTTGGGTATGCAAATTGAATTCCGCTATCGCCTCGCGAACAAGCAGGCGAACGCCCGTTCGCGGCTAGCTTGTTTGGAATCGTTGACGCCGCAGCGAGCGCGGTGACGAGTCGCGGACATCAGCGAAGCTCGGCGCGCAGATCGCGCACGCCGCGTCCGAGACGCTGGCGCAGCAGCGTTCGCAAGGTGGCGCCATCGGCGTAACCGACCTCGGCGGCAATGGCTTCGATGTCGAGTCCGCTGCCATGCAACAGCGACTGCGCGTGCTCGACGCGCAAGTCCTGGAACCACGCGAGCGGCGATTTGCCGAGTACTTGCTGGCAGCGCCGCTGCAATGAACGCGGGCTCGCGGCGAGCGCACTGGCCGCGTCCTGCAACGAGAAACCCGTCTTGAGATGCGCGCGCGACCATTGCTCGAAGCGTTCGATGAGCGGATCGGCCTGCGCCACATGATTGGGAATGATGTACGGCGCCTGCGAGCTGCGAATATCGGCGAGCAGGTAGCGCGACCCTGACACCCGTGGGCCCCGCCTCGTCGCTTACACCCGGTCTGTGAACGCGTTTTCGGGCAGACGATTCCAGCCGTTTCGACGGGTCGCCGGCTGCAACGGGCGGTCATGGCGGCCCGTCAAGAATTCGAAAGAAAACAGCGTGACGGCGATGCCGAGCACGAATGCCATCATGGTGAGCGCTACTGTGAATGCCGTGAAATTGCCGACCATGTCCGTTCTCCTCTGTTGCGATTGTTTGGTTCGCTCTGCGATGTTGAGGAGAATGCATCGCCAGAGTTAGACGAGAGTTACACGTCAGCGCGAGTGACGATTCGTGTCGCCGCGTCGCGACGAAGCGCCCAAAAGACCCGCGCAGCGCACTATTCTCCAAGCAATGAATCGAGGTGCGCATGGCGTCGACAAACGAATATCCGCTGGTCACCGTCTATCTGCCGACGAAGAATCGCGTGGCGCTGCTCGAACGCGCCGTGGAGTCGGTGTTCGCGCAGACGTACCCCGCGATCGAACTGATCGTGGCGGACGACGGCTCGACCGATGGCACGCCGCGTTATCTCGCCGAACTGGCGAAGACCGGCCGCTTGCGCGTGGTCACGCTGCCGGATGGCCGAGGCGCGGCTGCCGCGCGCAACGCGGCGATCGCGGCGGCACAAGGTGGATTTGTCACCGGTCTCGATGACGACGACTATTTTCTGCCCGATCGCATCAGTGGATTTGTCAACGTATGGAAACGTCTCAACGGTTCCGGCGATGAACGGATCGCAGGCCTCTTCAGTTCTGCGCGTTTGCTGTCCACCTTCCACGGCGAGTGCGTGCTGTTCCGCGAGGCCCGCGTAAGCGCAGCGCGTTTGCGCAGCCAGAACGATGTGGGCACACAGATCTTCGCGCCGCGCGAGCATTTCGTCGGGGCCGGACTCTTCGATCCCGGGATGCCTTGCTGGCAGGACTGGGACATGTGGCTGCGCATCGCACGGCGTTACGGCGATTTCGTCAGCACCGGCGAGACCAGTTACGTCTGGGATCTCAGCCGCCACGGCGGCCACATCAGCAACAAGCCCGAATGCGTGATTCGCGATGGCTATCGGCAGTTCGCGCACAAGGCGGGCTTGCGACGCCTCGGCGAGCGGGCCGGGCCGCTTGCGGTGCTCTCGCGTTATCCGCAGGTGAATCTGGGTGTGGGCGAACTCGGCACGCTGATGGTCGGCGGATTCGCCGGACCCGCTGTGCGGCACGTGGTCAAGCGGGTGCTCGGCGAAGCGCGTCGTGAGTGCTCGCGCAGCGAGCCGCAACGCTAGGCATCAGGCCGCCGCATAGCCCAGGCGCGTCGCCGCGCTTGACGCGAGCGCGAGCAGATTGTGACGCGACAGACGGCCCTATCCGCAGGCCCCAATTTCCCCGCAGGCCGTGCAGAAATCGCAACCGTCCTTGCGAATCACCGCATTGGCGCCGCACGAGGCGCACTTGCGCCCGAACATCGTCTGCATGCTGGCGGCGGGGGCATCGGCGGGCAGGGCCGCGAGTTCTTCGCCGCTCGATGCGCTCGCCGGCGACGCAACCGCAGCGCGCCGCTGCGCGAGCAGCCGCGAGGGCACCTGGTTGCCCTCGGCATCGAGAAAGCCACGCCGGTGCAGGATCTGCTGGATCGCGTAGGCGAGCGCCGCGACCTCGGAGTCGTGCCACATCGGCGTGCGCCGACCGTCGAGCCGCTGTGCCTCGCCAAGGCGCACCTGGCCGCGATCCCACGACACCTTACGCAGGTCCTGCAAATTGCGCGCGACAAACCCGCCGCGCGCGGCGAGCGAAAGCGAGCGCATGGTCGCCGTGATCCACTGTTGCGACTCGTCGCGTTGCCCGACGGGGATGAAGAACTCGATGGGCCGCTCGATCGTCATCGGCTCGCCGGCCACCTGGCCCGCGACTTCCATGAACGACACCGCGACATACAGCGACTTCTTGCCGACCTGGGTCAGGTACTCGACCTTCTCGATGATCGCAGGCAACTCGCCCTTGGGCCGATGATCGATCGCGACGCGCAGCGGATCGGCATCGTTCTCGGCGAGCGTGTCTTCGTCGCGCGGGCTCACCTGCAACACGGCGCCGAGCGTGTCGTTGGGCCGGTAGGTCGCGAGCCCTTTGAGGCCGCGTTTCCATGCGTCGAAATAGAGATCCTCGAACGCTTCGAACGGATAGTCGGCGGGCACGTTGACGGTCTTGGAGATCGACGTATCGACGAAGGGCTGCACGGCGGCCATCATCGCGACGTGATCCTGCGCGCTCATCTCCAGCGCGCTCACGAAGTACGTGGGCAGCGCATCGACATCGCCGCCCATCGCGCGATACAGACGCCATGCGTGGTCCTCGACCATGAAGCTCTGGCGGCTGCCGTCGGCCATGACCTTGGTGCGCTGGTACTGCCACGAGAACGCGGGCTCGATACCGTTCGACGCGTTGTCGGCGAATGCGAGGCTCACGGTGCCGGTCGGCGCGATCGACAGCAGGTGGCTGTTGCGGATGCCGTGCGTGCGGATCAAATCCTTGAGGTCGTCGGGCAGGCGCGAAGCGAACGTGCCATCTTCCAGATACGCGTTCGCGTCGAAGCGCGCAAACGCGCCGCGCTCGCGCGCGAGATCGACCGACGCGCGATACGCCGCGTCGCGCATCACGCGCGCGACGCGCGCAGCGAACGCGCGGCCCGGCTCGCTGTTGTACGCGAGGCCCATCATCACGAGCGTATCGCCGAGACCCGTGAAGCCCACGCCGATACGGCGTTTCGCTGCGGCTTCGGCGCGCTGCTCGTCGAGCGGCCACAGCGTGACATCGAGCACATCGTCGAGAAAGCGTACCTGGGTGCGCGTGCGCTCGTCGAGCGCATCCCAGTCGAACGATGGCGCGCCGCCCTGGAGCTGTGCGAACGGCGCGCTGACGAAGTGCGTGAGATTGAGCGGCCCGAGATTGCAGCAGCCATACGCGGGCAACGGCTGCTCGCCGCAAGGGTTGGTCGCGCGGATGGTCTCGATCGCGCGCAGGTTGTTGTCGGCGTTCATGCGCGAGACGAACACGACGCCGGGCTCGGCGACGTCGTAAGTCGAGCGCATGATGGCGTCCCAGATCGCGCGTGCCGGGCGCTCGGCATAGACCCACAGGCCGTCTTCGCGCTGCTGCAGATCGCCGGCGGCGCGCAAGGCAGGCGAGGGCTCGGCGCGATGCACGAGCTGCCACGGCGCGTCGTTTTCGAGCGCCGCCATGAACGCGTCGCTCACGGCGACCGACACATTGAAGTTGTTCCAGCGACCCTTCGAATGCTTGGCCTCGATGAACTCCATGAGGTCCGGGTGATCGCAGTCGAGCACGGCCATCTGCGCGCCGCGCCGCGCGCCGGCGCTCTCCACCGTGCGGCACGACGCATCGAACACGTCGATGTAGCTGCACGGTCCCGAAGCCGACGAGCCGGTCGAGTGCACGAACGCGCCATGCGGACGGATCGCCGAGAAGTTGTAGCCCACGCCGCCGCCACGCCGCATGGTCTCGGCGGCCTGCAGCAGCGCGACGTAGATGCCGGGGCGGCCTTCGTCGTCGATGCCCTGAATGCTGTCGCCGACCGGCTGCACGAAGCAGTTGATGAGCGTGGCCGCGATGCCGCTGCCCGCCGCGCTCATGATGCGACCCGCGCCGAGCGCGCCATGCTGCAGGTTATCGACGAAACGCGCCTCGACGGCCTCGCGCAGCGCGGGCGGTTCGGCCTGCGCGACACCGCGCGCGACGCGCCGATAGATGTCGTCGGCGCTGCGCTCGTTGCCCTTGGCGTACTTCTCGAGCATGACGTCGACGGAAAACGGCTGCACGGCAAACGGGGACGAGTTTTCGGCCATGAGCGAATCCTCTCGATGAGCGGGCGAGCGGGCGGCGCCGCGATCTCCATACCTTACCGCAGCGGCGGCGCGTCTGCCTGCTGGCGTCGCCTCGGACCGCACCACTGCAAAAGTTGAATCCCCGGACGGTTCAGGCGACACTCATGGCCGGCTCGACGCCTTGACCACAACGGAGCAACCATGACCGCAGCCCCCGCACGGGTCGTCTACCGCGATCGCGTCCGCACGGAATGGGTCGATTACAACGGCCATCTGCGCGACGCGTTCTACATGCTGATCTTCAGCTTCGCGAGCGATGCGCTGCTCGATGCAATCGGTCTCGACGACGCGGCGCGCACCGCGCGCAAGCGCTCGATGTACACCCTCGAGGCGCATTTGAATTATCTGCAGGAGATCAAGGAGGGGGCGCAGGTGCGCGTCGAGGTGCGCATGCTGGAGCACGACGCGAAACGCGTGCGTCTGTATCTGGAGATGTTCGCCGACGCGCGCGCCGAGCCGGTCGCGGCGAGCGAGCAGTTGCTGTTGCACGTCGACACGACGGGGCCGCGTGCAGCGCCGTTCGACGCGGATGTGCTGGCGCGCATCGCAGTGCTAGCCGAAGCGGCGCGCACCGAGGGCGCGGCGGCGCCTCATGCGGGCCGCCGCATCGCGTTGCCGGCGCAGGCGGGACGCTGAGTCACGCCTAAGCCGCTGCGGTGCTCAGTCGAGGCCGAGATTGCCGAACACTTCGGCGGCGATCATCACGGCCGCGTTGAGCGGCGCCGGGCGCTCGGCCGGCTTGTACACGGCGTCGCCGCGACGGATCTTGCGGCGCGAGACCGCGCAGGTGCCCGAGCTGTGCGCCGAGCGGCGGCGCCAGCGTTGTTCGCCGTAGTGGCAGCGGCCGGGCTCGACCCAGCGGATGACCAGCGCATTGTCGGAGCGTTCGAGGATTTCGATTCGCACACCATTGGCACCGTCAAGTGCCACGCACTCTTTGGTCTTCATTGTCGGCTCCGTAAATCAAGTGTGCCGAATGTAGACCCGCGCGGCCTTCAGAGCCATTGTGTCCCCGTTGAAACACTATTCCTGTTTTGGCAACAATCGCCTTGCGACACGGCGCATCGAACGAAGGAATGGGGGTTTGCGGGCGTTCCGGCCGGACCACCGCGATTTGTGCAACGCAGTGTTGTGCCAGGCGCGACAGAAAAACGAGCTCGAAAGGCGGGGCGGGATCGCGTCCCGTAAGATGGCGCTCGTGAAGCCAGCGGGTCGCCGGCGGCGCGCGAGGCGGCCAGCAAGGCCCGCAACCGCGCCGCAACGCGGCCTGAGCTGGCGTTTGCGCACAGGGTCGATGTGCGCGCAACCGTCGATGCAAAAGAGGTTACATGATTCACCGTCCGAGCGCTCCGAACCCGGCAGGCGGCCCCAGGATGCAGGGTGTCGCGACCGCCGTCCTCTATGTCGTGCTCGTGCTGCTCGCGTTGCTGGTCGTACGCGAGTTCATTCCCGCCGTCGTCTGGGCGTGCGTCATCGCGATCGCGCTGTGGCCCGCCTACGAGGCGATCGAGCGGCGCCGCTGGTTCCGCGCGCGCACCACCCTGATCGCCTCGTTGCTCACGCTCGCGATCGCGCTGCTCGTCTTGCTGCCGATCGCGCTCGCGGTCGGCCAGGCGCTCGCCGAGGCGCACGATCTCGGCCTGTGGCTCCACGATGTGCGCGAAAACGGTGTGCCGGTGCCTGCACTGCTCGCCCATCTGCCGGGCCTCGGCCGGCCGCTCACCGAATGGTGGCAGGCCAATCTGCTGCAGCCGCTCAAGGGCTCGCCGATGATGAGCAACTTGCACCCGGAGATGATCTTCTCGTTCGGCCGCGCGTTCGGCGCGCGCGCCGGACGTGCGCTGATGCTGTTCGCGTTCACGCTCATTACGTTGTTCGTGATCTTGCAGGCGGGGCCGCGCGTCGCGGCTGCCGTGATGCGCGGCGCGAAGCGCGCGTTCGGCGCCGACGGCGCGCAGCTGCTCCAGCGCATGGCGGTGGCGGTGCGTGCCACGGTGACCGGCCTCGTCGTCGTCGGACTGGGCGAAGGTGCTTTGCTCGGCTTCGCCTATCTGATCGCGGGCGTGCCCCATGCCGCGCTGCTCGGCGCCGTTACGGCAGTCGCGGCGATGCTGCCGTTTTGCGCGCCCATCGTGTTCGGCCTCGCGGCGCTCTGGCTGTTCGGGCAGGGCGCGCTGGCGGGCGCGATCGGCGTCGCGCTGTGGGGCTGCATCGTCGTGTTCGTCGCCGAGCATTTCGTGCGGCCCGTGCTGATCGGCAATTCGACGCGGCTGCCGTTCCTGCTCGTGCTGTTCGGCATTCTCGGCGGGGCGACCACGTTCGGCCTGATCGGCCTGTTCATCGGTCCCGCGCTGATGACGGTGCTGATGGTGCTGTGGGCCGACTGGGTGAAGTGAGCGCGCCGTCCTGGCGCGTGCACGCGAGCGCGTACTTGAGCGCGGCGGGCAGCAGGGCGCGCCAGACCGGCCAGACATGGCCGCCGTCGATGATGCGCAGCGCCGCCGGATTGCCGGCCTCGCGCAGCCGCGTGTAGAGCAGCGACGATTCGGCCTGGATCACGAGGTCGTCGTCGCCCGCGGCGATGAAGAACGGAATGCGCCGTGGCTGGCCGAAGTAGCCGCTCCAGAGCGTCGGATAGTTGAGCGCGTGCCAGATGTGCGAGTCGAACTGATGCTCGCCGAACACGCCCACGTAGCGTGCAGCCGAACTGACGGGAGGATCGTTCGAATAGATCGCGGGCGAGAGCAGCAGGGCCCCGCAGAACGCATCGGGATGCAGCAGCGCATAGCGTAGCGCGCCGAAGCCGCCCATCGACACACCGCCGATCGCCCGGCCGCTACGCTGGGTCTGCACGGCGAAGTGCGTCTCGATCTCGGGGATCAGGTCCGCGAAGAACGCCGTCTCCATTTTCTCCTTGCGATCGACGTACCAGTCGGTCCCGCCCTGCGGCATCACGATGACGACGGGCGCCATCTCGTGCTGCGCGATCAGCGCATCGGCGCTTGCCTGCAGTTGCCCCTCGGTGATCCAGTCGAGCGGATTGCCGTTGTTGCCGTGCAGGAGATAGAGGACTGGATAGCGGCCGGCGTCGGCGCGATAGCCGCTCGGCAGATAGACGACGTAGGGCCAGTCGCGTTCGAGCGCCTCCGAGTGGAACGTGCGCGAGACGATCGTGCTGGCGAAGACGGGCGCGGCCATGACGGCGCAGACGAACAACAACGCGAGGCGGACGAGTCGGCGCATGGCGGGACCGGACGAAAGGGCTGAAGGGTGAACGCGGACGATGCGCCGGGCGCGGGGCCATCATCCTGGCATCCAGGGACGCGCTTGGCAAACGGCCAGCGCTCGACGCACCGTCCTTCAGGTTTGCGGCTTGAGCCGGCCCGGCAGCACCCGGCGCAGCGGGTCCGACGCGAGCGCGACGAGGAGCAGCGAGCCGAGCGCCACACCATCGGCGACGAGGCCGGCCGGGACGTCCAGATAGCCATCGGTGTACCAGTAGAGCACCGAGTCGACCACGAGCGAGATCACCGCGCCCGCGACGAAGCTCACCATCCCCTTGCGGCCGACGAGACCGATCCACGGCAGCGCGTGCGCGATGCGCCGCGCCCAGCCGAGCCGGATCGCATGCGCGACCAGCCATGCGATCGCGGCGAAGTTGAGCACGCGAAACCAGGCGAGGTTCTGCTTGAAGCTCGCGTCGAGCCCGCTGTTGCCGAGCCCCAGCCGATACCAGGCCGCCACGCCGACGACGACCATCGCCGCGAGCGTCGCGAGGCCGCCGAGCCGGTGCGCGCTCACGCGCTGGAACACGGGCTGGGTCTGGGCGGTCACGCCGAGCACGAACAACAACTGCCACGCGAGCGGGTTGAAGTCCCAACCGGTGTCTTCGGTATGCGGCAGCCAGGGGCTGGCGAACGGCGCGCAGGACCACAGCGCGACGCTGCCGGCGAGCAGCAGCCAGGGCCGCTTGCGCGCGGCCTGGAACGCGAACGGCGCGGCGAGCGCAAAGAACGCGTACATCGGCAGCACACCCGAGAGATACGGTTGACGGCGCAGCAGCACGATGTCGCGCAGCGCGAGCACCGGCGTCGCGGTGAAGTCGTCGAGATCGTTGAGCGTGAGATTCGGCGCGTCGATGTTGCAGGCGACCATGATCGCCGAGACGACCAGCATCAGCAGGGCGGTGATCAGAAACGCGCGATAGATCTCGAACGCGCGCTTGAAAAAGCGCTGGCGTGCGACGGCCTCGGTGCGTCGCGCGGCGAGCGCCGCGTACGCGGTGGCCGTGGCGAAGCCGCCGAGAAACACGAACACTTCGGCGGCGTCGCACAGCGCATAGGCATGGAGCGTGACGCGCGAGAGGATGCTGCCGCCGATATGGTCGACCACGATGATCAGCAGGACGAGGCCGCGGAAAAAATCGAGTTCGGCCAGACGGGAAGACGGTTGGGGCATGGCGAAAAACGCTCGTCGCGCACACACGATGAAGCGGTTGCGAGCGGCGAGGAAAAAAGGGGTCGAGTTGCGGCGCGGATGGCTCGGCTGAAGACTGCGGCCGTCCGGCAAGAACGGGTGAGTATACCCAGGGTAGACCCTGATGGGGCAGAAACGGCGCCGAAACCTCGCCGTGTCGTCTGCTCGCCACGCGCGAAAACGCAGTTGCCTGTCCCACGCCTTTGCTCAGGGTCAAGTTTTTCGCTGTCTTGCCGATATGGTATGCATGGCCCGGCGCCTTGCTGGCCGGGCGGTTAGGAGTTGTATCAGAGGTATCAGAGTGTTGTCGGGGTCGAAGCGAACGATGCGCGCCCCTTACAATGCCGATCCAATTTCGAGACTTTGATCGTTCGTCCGACGAGCGATAGCAGGACAAAACAACCCTTTTCTGGACAGAGAAGGGACAGGGGTGCAGGCGTAAGGGGCGACTTTGCCGCGACGCCATGCGGGCAGGGAGCGCGTTGCCGCGCAGACCGGCCACGTACGTCGCGCGACGCCCGCCTGACACGAGGACAGCAACCTTTTGCGAGTAGTGGGAAGTGGACTGTGAAGCGTCCGCTCCGGCCGCGCGCAAAACTATGTGCATGGGGCCGGAGTAAGCGCTATGGGACCGGGGTAAGTGCTAAAGCACTAACCCCGGTCGACACGCTAACTCCGGCCGACCGCATAGCATGGGGCCGGAGTAAGCGCTGAAGCGCTAACTCCGGCCGACAGGAGTCGTGTATGTCGAAACAAACTTTCGGCAATGGCATCAGCAGTTTCGCAGGCGCGTGGATCGGGCTCGGCATGGCCGTGCTGCTCTCCGCCTGCACGAACATGAATCAGCCGGGCGCATCAGCCGATGCCCCCGCCTCAGGGACCACAGCGGCGGCGCCGGTCGGCGCGTCGGGCAGCGCCGCTGCCGGTACTGCGGCCGACGCGCAGCCGACCACCACCACCCAGGTCGTCACGAAGACGACGTGGGTTCGCGTGAAGCGCGGCGATACGCTCGGTCACATTGCCCAGAGCCAAGGCGTTTCCGTCAAGGACCTGATGGCGTGGAATCATCTAAAACCGAAGAGCCGCCTGCGCAAGGGCCAGTCGCTGCGCATCGTCTCGCGCCAGACCATCACGGTAAATGTGGCGCCGGCAAGCAGCGGCAACGCGGGCACCGCCGCGAACGGCGCGGCGAACAGTGCGGCCGCGCGTCAAATGGCGGCCGAGATGGCGCGCCGCGCGACCAACGTGTCGCTCGCGTGGCCCGCCCAGGGGCAGGTGGTCGAAGGATTCCAGCCGGGCGAGAACCGCGGCATCGAGATCGCCGGTCACGAGGGCGATCCGGTGCGCGCCGCCGCCGACGGCAAGGTGATGTACGCGGGCACCGGCCTCAACGAGTACGGCAGCCTCATCATCGTCCAGCACAACAAGGACTTCCTCACCGCGTACTCGCATAACCGCAAGCTGCTCGTGAAGACCGGCGACATCGTCCATCAAGGGCAGCAGATCGCCGAGATGGGCAGCGAGAGCAGTTCGCGCGTCGCCGTGCTGTTCGAAGTGCGCCGCGACGGCAAGCCCGTCGATCCGATGCCGTATCTGCCGCGTCAGAACGGTTGAGAGAAGGGCGGCGCAGACAACGCCGCCCCTTGAGCGCGGATGCGCCACGCGGCCGTGGCGCGGCGTGCGGCGTGCGACGAGAGCCCGCCGCACCGCCTTCACCCCAGCATCAGAACGCGTCGCCCGGAACCCGCACCCAGCCTTCCATCAGCACGCGCGCGCTGCGGCTCATGATCGCCTTGGTCACGCTCCACGTGCCATCGACTTCGCGTGCCTCGGCGCCCACGCGCAGCGTGCCCGACGGATGGCCGAAGCGCACTGCTTCGCGCTCGCCGCCGCCAGCCGCGAGATTCACGAGCGTGCCCGGAATCGCCGCCGCTGTGCCGATGGCGACCGCCGCCGTGCCCATCATCGCGTGGTGCAGCTTGCCCATCGACATCGCCCGCACGAGCAGATCCACATCGCCCGCGCCGACCTGCTTGCCGCTCGACGCGACATAGTCGGCCGGCTTCGCGACGAAGGCGATCTTCGGCGTGTGCTGGCGCGTCGCGATCTCGCTCAGGTCGCTGATGAGGCCCATGCGCAGCGCGCCGTGCGCGCGGATCGTCTCGAACTTCTTGAGCGCTTCGGCGTCGCTGTTGATCGCATCCTGCAATTCCGTGCCCGTGTAGCCGATCGCCTCCGCGTTCACGAAAATGGTCGGGATGCCCGCGTTGATCATCGTCGCCTTGAAGGTGCCGACGCCCGGCACTTCCAGATCGTCGACGAGGTTGCCGGTCGGGAACATCGCGCCGCCCGCGCCTTCTTCCTCGGCGGCCGGATCCATGAATTCGAGTTGCACTTCGGCGGCCGGGAAGGTCACGCCGTCGAGTTCGAAGTCGCCGGTCTCCTGCACTTCGCCATTGGTGACCGGCACGTGCGCAATGATGGTCTTGCCGATGTTGGCCTGCCAGATGCGCACGGTCGCGATGCCGTTGGCGGGCACGCGCGCCGCATCGACGAGCCCGCCGCTGATCGCGAACGGCCCCACGGCAGCGGAGAGATTGCCGCAATTGCCGCTCCAGTCGACGAACGCCTTGTCGATCGACACCTGACCGAACAGATAGTCGACGTCGTGATCGGGCCGGCTGCTCTTCGCGACGATCACCGTCTTGCTCGTGCTGGAAGTGGCGCCGCCCATGCCGTCGATCTGCTTGCCGTACGGATCGGGGCTGCCGATCACGCGCATCAGCAATTGGTCACGCGCCGCGCCCGGCTGCTGAGCCGCGGCGGGCAGGTCCTGCAGGCGGAAGAACACGCCTTTGCTCGTGCCGCCGCGCAGGTAGGTCGCGGCGATCTTGATCTGGGGTGCGTGAGCCATGAGAAAAAACCCTGTCTTGTAGTGGGAACGGGCGGCACGTCGCCGTGCCGCCCGCCGGTTGCTTCATTGAGCGCGAGCGTTTAAGCCGCGGCCTTCGACGATTCGAGGAAGTCCTGGGCAAAGCGCTGCAGCACGCCGCCCGCCTCGTAGATCGAGACTTCTTCCGCGGTATCGAGACGGCACGTCACGCTCACTTCGACGCGCTCGCCGTTGCGGCGCTCGATCACGAGCGTGAGATCGGCGCGCGGCAGGCGCTCGCCGATCACATCGAACGTCTCGGTGCCGTCGATGCCGAGCGTCGTGCGGTTCACGCCCGGCTTGAACTCGAGCGGCAACACGCCCATGCCGATCAGGTTCGTGCGGTGGATACGCTCGAAGCCTTCCGCGACGATCGCCTCGACGCCCGCGAGGCGCACGCCCTTGGCCGCCCAGTCACGCGACGAACCCTGACCGTAGTCGGCACCCGCGATGATGATGAGCGGCTGCTTGCGTTCCATGTAGGTCTCGATGGCCTCCCACATGCGCGTGACCTTGCCTTCCGGCTCGATGCGGGCGAGCGAGCCCTTCTGCACCTTGCCGTCCGCGACGACCATCTCGTTCAGGAGCGTCGGATTCGCGAAGGTCGCGCGCTGCGCGGTCAGGTGATCGCCGCGATGGGTTGCGTACGAGTTGAAGTCCTCTTCGGGCAGGCCCATCTTCGCGAGGTACTCGCCGGCCGCGCTGTCGAGCAGGATCGCGTTCGACGGCGACAGGTGGTCGGTCGTGATGTTGTCGCCCAGCACGGCGAGCGGACGCAGGCCGCGCAACGTGCGCTCGCCGGCGAGCGCGCCTTCCCAGTACGGCGGGCGGCGGATATACGTGCTCTGCGCGCGCCAGTCGTACAGCGGATCGGTGCTGGTGGTCTTCGCGGCGGTCGCCGCGAACATCGGCTCATAGACCTTGCGGAAATGCTCGGGCTTGACGCTCTGCGCGACGATCGCGTCGATTTCCTCGTCGCTCGGCCACAGGTCCTTCAGGTAGACCGGCTTGCCGTCCTGATCGGTGCCGAGCGCATCGCGTTCGATGTCGAAGCGGATCGTGCCCGCGATCGCATAGGCGACGACCAGCGGCGGCGATGCGAGGAACGCCTGCTTCGCATACGGATGGATGCGGCCATCGAAGTTGCGGTTGCCCGAGAGCACGGCGGTCGCGTACAGGTCGCGCTCGATGATCTCCTGCTGGATCTTCGGGTCGAGCGCACCCGACATGCCGTTGCAGGTCGTGCACGCAAACGCGACGATGCCAAAGCCGAGCTTTTCGAGTTCGGGCAGCAGCTTCGCTTCTTCCAGGTACAACTCGACTGCCTTCGATCCCGGCGCGAGCGAGCTCTTCACCCACGGCTTGCGCGCGAGGCCGCGCGCGTTCGCATTGCGCGCGAGCAGCGCAGCGGCGATCACGTTGCGCGGATTGCTGGTGTTGGTGCAGCTCGTGATGGCGGCGATGATGACCGCGCCGTCGGGCATCTGGCCCGGCGTTTCTTCCCATTGGCCGGCGATGCCGCGTGCCGCGAGATCCGCGGTCGGCAGGCGCTTGTGCGGGTTCGACGGACCGGCCATGTTGCGCACGACGCTCGACAGATCGAATGTGAGCGTTCGCTCGTATTCGGCGTTCGCGAGCGAGTCGGCCCACAAGCCAGCGGTCTTCGCGTAGGTCTCGACCAGCGCCACTTGTGCTTCTTCACGGCCCGTGAGGCGCAGATAGTCGAGCGTCTGGTCGTCGATGAAGAACATCGCGGCGGTGGCGCCGTATTCGGGCGCCATGTTCGAGATCGTTGCGCGGTCGCCGAGCGTGAGGCTCGCGGCGCCAACGCCACGGAACTCCAGATACGCGCCGACCACTTTTTCCTTGCGCAGGAATTCGGTCAGTGCGAGCACGATGTCGGTCGCGGTGATGCCGGGTTGGCGGCGGCCGGTCAGCTCGACGCCGATGATGTCGGGCAGGCGCATCCACGAGGCGCGGCCAAGCATGACGTTCTCGGCTTCGAGCCCGCCGACGCCGATCGCGATCACGCCGAGTGCATCGACGTGCGGCGTATGGCTATCGGTGCCGACGCAGGTGTCCGGGTACGCCACGCCCTGGGTGACGCCGATCACGGGCGACATCTTCTCCAGATTGATCTGGTGCATGATGCCGTTGCCGGGCGGGATCACGTCGATGTTCTCGAACGCTTCCTTGGTCCAGTTGATGAAGTGGAAGCGGTCCTCGTTGCGGCGATCCTCGATGGCGCGGTTCTTCGTGAACGCATCGGGATCGAAGCCGCCGCATTCGACGGCGAGCGAGTGATCGACGATCAGCTGGACCGGCACGACCGGGTTGACCTTGGCGGGGTCGCCGCCTTGTTCGGCGATCGCATCGCGCAGACCCGCGAGATCGACGAGCGCGGTCTGGCCGAGGATGTCGTGACACACCACGCGCGCGGGGTACCAGGGAAAGTCGAGATCGCGCTTGCGCTCGATGAGCTGGGCCAGCGACGCGTTCAGCGTGGCCGGGTCGCAGCGGCGCACGAGGTTCTCGGCGAGCACGCGCGACGTGTACGGCAGCTTGTCCCAGGCGCCGGGCGCGATGGCGTCGACGGCGGCATGCGCGTCGAAGTAGTCCAGCTTCGTGCCGGGAAGGGGCTTGCGGTTTGCAGTATTCATGGTGTGGGGAAAACGCGGGGCATCATCAGCGAGGGGCGAGGCGCCTTGCGGCGCGTCGCCCCTTATGTCAATCAGCGCTTCGAGATCGGTACGAACTTCAGATTTTCCGGACCGGTGTAGTTCGCACTCGGCCGGATGATCTTGTTGTCGACCCGTTGCTCAATGATATGCGCGCTCCAGCCTGCGGTGCGCGCAATCACGAAGATCGGCGTGAACATCGCGGTCGGCACGCCCATCGTGTGGTACGAAACCGCGCTGAACCAGTCGAGGTTCGGGAACATCTTCTTGATGTCCCACATCACCGTTTCGAGGCGCTCGGCGATGTCGAACAGCTTCATGTTCGACTGCTCCTTCGAGAGCTTCTTCGCGACGTCCTTGATGACCTTGTTGCGCGGGTCCGAGATCGTGTAGACCGGATGACCGAAACCGATCACGACTTCCTTCGCCTCGACGCGGCGCCGGATATCCGCTTCGGCTTCATCGGGGGTTTCGTAGCGCGACTGGATCTCGAACGCGACTTCGTTGGCGCCGCCGTGCTTCGGGCCGCGCAGCGCGCCGATCGCACCGGTGATTGCCGAGTACATGTCCGAGCCCGTGCCCGCGATCACGCGGCCCGTGAACGTCGAGGCATTGAACTCGTGCTCGGCGTACAGGTTCAGCGAGACGTGCATCGCATCGACCCACGACTTCGACGGCGCGACGCCGTGCAGCAGATGCAGGAAGTGGCCGCCGATCGAATCGTCGTCGGTTTCGACTTCGATGCGCTTGCCATTGTGCGAGTAGTGATACCAGTACAGCAGCATCGAGCCGAGCGAGGCCATCAGGCGGTCGGCGATGTCGCGTGCGCCCGGCAGGTTGTGGTCGTCCTTCTCGGGCAGCACGGTGCCGAGCACCGAGACGCCGGTGCGCATCACGTCCATCGGATGCGCGCTTGCGGGCACCCATTCGAGCGCGGCCTTCACGTTCGCGGGCAGGCCGCGCAGGGCCTTCAACTTGGTCTTGTAAGCCTTCAGTTCGGCGGCATTGGGCAGCTTGCCGTGCACGAGCAGGTGGGCGATCTCTTCGAATTCGCAGTTGCCCGCGAGATCGAGAATGTCATAGCCGCGATAGTGCAGGTCGTTGCCAGTGCGTCCGACCGTGCACAGCGCGGTGTTGCCCGCCGTCACGCCCGACAGGGCCACCGATTTCTTCGGCTTGAAGCCGCTGGTTTGCGTGCTGTTGTCTGCTTCGCTCATGATGTCTTCCTTCCGATGTCTAACAGATTATTTTTTGGCGGCGAACAGCTCGTCGAGCTTTTCTTCGTAAGCGTGATAGCCGAGATACTTGTACAGGTCTTCGCGGCTTTGCATCGTCGACACGGCAGCCTTCTGCGTGCCGTCGCGGCGCACCGTCTCGTAGAAATTCAGCGCGGCTGCGTTCATCGCGCGATAGGCGCCGCAGCAGTACAGCGCGATGTCGACGTTCGCTTCGCGCAGTTCGTCCAAGGTGAAGAACGGCGTCGAGCCGAACTCGGTCAGGTTCGCGAGGATCGGCACCTTCACGGCAGCCTTGAAACGGCGATAGTCGTCGAGCGACTTCATCGCTTCCGGGAAGATCATATCGGCACCGGCTTCGACGTAGGCCACCGCACGCTCGATCGCCGCGTCGATACCTTCGACGGCGGCCGCATCGGTGCGGGCCATGATGACGAACTGGTCGTCGGTGCGCGCATCGACGGCGGCCTTCACGCGATCGATCATCTCGTCGACGGCGACCACTTCCTTGTTCGGGCGATGGCCGCAACGCTTCTGGCCGACCTGGTCTTCCAGGTGCACGGCCGCGACGCCGGCCTTGATGAACGACTTGATCGTGCGGCCGATGTTGAACGCGCCGCCCCAGCCGGTGTCGATGTCGACCATCAGCGGCAGATCGACGGCGTCGGTGATGCGGCGCGCGTCGGTCAGCACGTCGTCCATCGTGCTGATGCCGAGATCGGGCACGCCGAGCGAATTCGCGGCGACGCCGCCACCCGACAGGTAGACGGCCTTGAAGCCGGTGGCTTGCGCCAGTTTGGCGGCGTAGGCGGTGATCGCGCCGACGACTTGCAACGGTTGTTCCGTGGCTACGGCGGCGCGGAATTTCGCGCCTGCGCTGACGGGGGATGTGTTGTTCATGCCTGAGTCTCCGATGAAATCGGGTGTCTTACTGCAGATACCGTGCCAGCTCTCGCAAACCCCCTAACACCTTGATTTTCCGTGGTCCGGCGAAGCGTTTCGAGCCGTCCCCATTTCATTTGTGGAATTTCAGTTTCAAAAATGAAAATGGCAGGAGGATAATACCGGGAGTTACCGTGCCCGAGGCTCGCGACATCATGAACCGCTTTATCGAATCCGGCGCGCGTCCGCGCGTCTGGGCCATCGGCATCAGCCGGTTGCGGGACCTCTTTCGCGACATCGCGGGCGAATACGACGAACGCGCCGATCTGCGCCTCGTGGCGCGCGGCTACGAGCAGGCGCTCGCCGAAATCGCCGCGGCCGGCGCGAAGCGGCCCGACGTGGTGGTGGCGGCCGGCTCCAACGGCACGTATCTGAAGGCGCGCATCGACGTGCCCGTCGTGCTGGTCACGCCGACCGGCTTCGACGTCATGCAGGCGCTCGCGCGGGCGCGCCGCGATGCCGGCTCGGTCGCGCTCGTCACGTACGGCGAGACGCCGATCGAAGTGCGCCGCTTCGTGAGCGCCTACGGCCTCGATGTGGTGTTCGCGTCGTATCAATCGGCCGAGGACGCCGAGGCCTGCGTGCTCGATCTGCGCGATCGCGGCGTGGGCGCCGTGGTCGGCCCGGGCCTTGTCACGGAACTGGCCGCGCGCTCGGGGCTCGCTTCAGTGTTCATCTATTCGCGCCCCTCGGTGCGCGCCGCGTTCGACAACGCGCTCGAACTCGTGCAGGCCACGTGGCGCGAAACGCAGCGCCGCCAGCGGCTCGACAGCGTGCTGCAGCATCTGCGTGACGGCGTGGTCGCGCTCGACCGCGAGGGCCGCGTCGAGGCCATCAACCAGCGGCTCGCCGGCGTGCTCGGCATCGATCCGGCCGCGGCGGCGGGGCGCTCGCTCGCGACGCTCGCGCCCGATATCGCCGTCACGTTCCCCGAGGTCGATGGCGAATCGCTCGAAACCGTGCGCGGCGTGAGCTACGTCGTGCATCGCGGGCCGCTCGTCGAGAACGGTGTGACGAACGGCTCGGTGTTGACGTTTCAGGAGTCGCGCGCGGTCGAACGGCTCGATCGCACGCTGCGCTCGCGCGCTCGTCCGCAGCAATTCGCGGCGCGCTACCGCCTCGACGATCTGAGTGGCGCGAGCGCAGGCATCGCACGCGTGCGGCAACTCGCGCAGCGCTACGCGAAGTCCGACGCGACCGTGCTGATTCGCGGCGAAAGCGGCACCGGCAAGGAGATGGTCGCGCAGGGCATTCATCATGCGAGCGCGCGGCACGACTTTCCGTTCGTCGCGATCAATTGCGGCGCGTTTCCCGAGGCGCTGCTCGAAAGCGAACTGTTCGGCTATGAAGAGGGCGCCTTCACGGGCGCGCGGCGCGGCGGCAAGGCCGGGCTCATCGAGGCGGCGCATCGCGGCACGCTCTTTCTCGACGAAATCGGCGAGATGCCGCTGCCATTGCAAAGCCGCCTGCTGCGCGTGCTGCAGGAGCGCGAAGTCGTGCGGCTCGGCGCGACGGAGCCGACGCGCATCGACGTGCGCATCGTCGCGGCGACGCACCGCGCGCTCACGCATGCGATCGAGGCCGGCGATTTCCGCGCCGATCTCTACTATCGGCTCAACATTCTCAATCTCACGATCCCGCCGCTCAGGGAGCGCGCGAGCGACATCCCGGCGCTCGCCGCCGACCTGCTCGTGCAGGCGGCACAACGCGAGCCGCGCCTCGCCACGCGCGTGCGCCAGGCGGACGATGCGGCGCGTGCGCTCGAAGCAGTGAGCGTACTGCTCGTGAAGCACGACTGGCCTGGCAACGTGCGCGAGTTGCAGAACGTGGTGGAGCGGATCGTGGTGGAACTGGCGGACGAGGAAGACGAGGACGCGCGTCCGTTGTCGCCCGAGGTGCTGCGCGCCATCGCGCCGGAGCTGGGCGATGCCGGGGACGTGGGCGAGCCGGGCGGGGCGCTGGCCGCGCTGACGCTGCGCGAGCGCAGCCGTTACGTCGAAGCCGATGAAATCCGCGCGGCGCTCGATGCGTGCGGCGGCGACCGCGAGCGCGTGTGCGAACTGCTCGGCATCAGCAAGACGACGTTGTGGCGGCGTTTGAGCGCTGCGCGCAAGAGCGGCTGACTACGCGGCCGGCTGCTGCAGCGCGCGCAAAATCGGCGCGACCACGCCATGCTGATGGAGGATGGTCTCGCTCGTCTGCAGCAGCGGCTGATAGCGTTCGAGAAACGGCGAAACCGGCAACGCCTGCGGATCGAACAGCGCACACACGGCCTGGGCCGCGCCGATGCGGTCATCGGCGTTGGCGTCCTTGGCGTCGAGCGCCTCATCGATGTTCGTGATCACCGACGAAAGCGGCATGAGCCAGCGAAACGCCGTCCCGTTGATCAGCACCTGCAGGAACGCCGCGGGCGTCACGGTGCCGAACTCGCGTTCGTACGACGCGCGCTCGTGATCGAGGATCGCCTTGTGCAGCGAGAGCAGCGGCTTGCGGACATCGTTGAGGAATTGCACGGCGCGTTCTTCGGTCATGATGCGGCTCCGGTGGAATCGGCGGAATCGGCGGATAGCGGGCGGTCTGTTTCAAGCGATGGTAACGCAATGAATTGGCGCCGGGCCCATGCGTGCGCGATGCGCGTTGCATCGATATGGCGTCGATAGTGCGTCGCCAAGGCGCGCGCCCTGCAAAGCGCCCGATGCATGGCTACAATTTGCTCGTCCCACGCGATCGACACCGTTTATCGCACGCACGCGGCCCATTGATCGCACGACCCGAACAACTCCAACGCAACGCGTCCCATTGGGCGCGGCGCGCCGACAATCCCCACCCCGGAGTCGTTTCATGACCACGCTGACGATCAACGGCGAGGCCCACACGGTCGATGCGCCGCCCGACATGCCGTTGCTGTGGGTGCTGCGCGACCTCATCGGCCTCACCGGGACGAAGTTCGGCTGCGGCATCGCGCAGTGCGGCGCTTGCACCGTGCATCTCGACGGCGAGGCGGTGCGCTCGTGCGTGCTGCCGGTCGCGGCCATCGGCGAGCGCAAGGTGACGACCATCGAGGCCATCGGCGCCACGCCGGCCGGCCAGAAGATCCAGCAGGCCTGGCGCGAGATCGACGTCGTGCAGTGCGGCTACTGCCAGTCGGGGCAGGTGATGTCGGCGGCGGCGCTGATCGCCGCGAATCCCAATCCCGGCGATGCGGACATCGACGCGGCGATGGCCGGCAACCTGTGCCGCTGCGGCACGTACAACCGGATTCGCGCGGCCATCAAGCACGCGGCGAAAGGGGGCTGACATGTCGCAGGGACTTCTTGATGCACGGTCTCACGCCGTGCGCGCGGGCTTGTCGCGGCGCGCGTTTCTGAAGCTCGGCGCGGCGGCGGGCGGCGGTCTGCTGCTCGCGTTTCCGCTCGCAACGTCGGCGCAAGGCGATGGCGCGGCGCGCCGCTCGGTGGTCGGCGGCGATGGCAACGAAGCGCCGCAGGACGGCATGTTCGAGCCGAATGCCTTTATCCAGATCGATCGCGCGGGCAAGGTGACGCTCGTGATCCCGAAGGTCGAGATGGGTCAGGGCGTCTATACATCGATTCCGATGCTGATCGCCGAGGAACTCGAAGTGCCGCTCGACAGCGTGACGATCGATCACGCGCCGCCCAACGAAAAACTCTTCGGCGATCCGCTGCTCGGCGGCCAGTTGACCGGCGGCTCGACTTCGATCCGTTATGCATGGGAGCCGATGCGCCGCGCGGGCGCGACCGCGCGCGTGATGCTGATCGGCGCGGCGGCGCAGCAGTGGCAAGTCGATCCGTCGAGCTGCCATGCCGCCAACGGCGAAGTCGTGCATGCCGACAGCGGACGGCGCGCGGGCTATGGCCAACTCGTCGATGCAGCCGCGCAGCTGCCCGTACCGCAGAACGTGGCGCTCAAGCAGCCGCAGGATTTTCGCCTGATCGGCAAACCTACCAAGCGACTCGATTCGCCCGAGAAGGTCGATGGCAGCGCGCTGTTCGGCCTCGACGTGCGCGTGCCCGGCATGGTGTACGCGGCGATCGTCAACTGTCCCGTGTTCGGCGGCACGCTCGCGAGCGTCGACGACACCCACGCGAAGAAGATCCCCGGCGTCACGCAGGTCGTGAAGATCGACAACGCGGTCGCGGTGATCGGCGCGCATACCTGGGCTGCCAAACGCGGCGCGGCCGCGCTCGTCATCAAGTGGAACGAGGGCGCGGGCGCGGACCTGTCGATGCAGCAGATCGTCGCCGATCTCGCGGCGGCCGCGCAGCGCGACGGCGCCGTGGCGCGCAAGGACGGCGACGTCGCGCAGGCGTTCGGCGCGGCGAAGACGCGCGTCGATGCCGTCTATCAGCAGCCGTTCCTCGCCCACGCGACGATGGAGCCGATCAACTGCACGGGGCAGGTGCGTGCCGATGGATGCGACATCTGGGTCGGCACCCAGGTGCCGACACGCGCGATCGATGCAGCCGTGGCGATCACCGGCCTCAAGCCCGAGCAGGTCACGCTGCACAACCACTTGCTCGGCGGCGGCTTCGGGCGCCGCCTCGAAGTCGATGCGATCAGCCAGGCGCTCAAGGTGGGCAAGCAGGTCGGGGTGCCGGTCAAGGTGGTCTGGACACGCGAGGAAGACATCCAGCACGACATGTACCGGCCGTACTACTACGACCGCATCTCGGCGGGACTCGACGCCAATGGCAAGCCGGTGGCGTGGCAGCACCGCATCGTCGGCTCGTCGATCCTCGCGCGCTTCGCGCCGCCCGCGTTCAAGAACGGCGTCGATCCGGACGCGGTGGAAGTCGCCATCGATCTGCCGTACGACCTGCCCAACCAGCTCGTCGATTACGTGCGCGAAGAGCCGCGCACGGTGCCCACCGCGTTCTGGCGCGGCGTCGGGCCGACGCGCGGCACGTTCGTCGTCGAGAGCTTCATCGACGAGCTGGCGGTCGCGGCGAAAACCGATCCTGTCAACTACCGGCGCAACCTGCTCGGCAAGTCGCCGCGTGCGCTCAACGTCCTCGACGTGGCGACCCGCGCGGCCGGCTGGGGACCACCGATGCCCAAAGGCCAGGGGCGCGGCGTCTCGGTGATGAACGCGTTCGGCAGCTACTTCAGCATGGTCGCCGACGTGAGCGTCGAGAACGGCGAAGTGCGCGTGAACCGCGTCGTGTGCGCCGTCGACTGTGGCATGGCCGTCAATCCCGGCACCATCGAGGCGCAGGTGCAGGGCGGCGTGATCTTCGGCATCACAGCGGCGCTCTACGGCGAAATCACGATCGCGCGCGGCCGCGTCGAACAGAGCAATTTCACCGACTATCGCATCCTGCGCATCGACCAGACTCCGCAGATCGACGTGCACATCGTGAAGAGCGCCGAGGCGCCCGGCGGCATCGGCGAACCGGGCACGGCGGCACTCGCGCCCGCGCTCGCGAACGCGATTTACGCCGCGACGGGCAAACGGCTGCGCCGGCTGCCGGTCGGCCGCCAGTTGCAAGCGACGACGGTCTGAACGGAGGCGCACACAGATGAACACGCTCAATACGGTTCACGGGGGCGGCTGCGGTGTCGCCACGCACGACGGCCACTCCGTGCGGACGGGCGTCCGCGCCGCGCGCTTCACGCAAGGCCCGGCGCGGATGCCGGCTGGCTCACAAGCCGGCCCCGTCGCGTTCTTGCGAGCCGCCGCGCGCACTGCTGTGCAGCTCGCCGCGCTCGCCGCGGCACTCGCCGCCATGCTCACGCCCGCCGCACACGCCGCTTCCGCTTCCGCCTCCGCCGACACCGCGCTGATCCAGCGCGGCGCGTATCTCGCCCAGGCCGGCGACTGCGCGGCCTGCCACACGGCGCCGCACGGCAAGCCGTTCGCGGGCGGCCTGCCCATGTCGACACCGCTCGGCGCGATCTACGCCACCAACATTACGCCGGACGCGGACACCGGCATCGGCCGCTACACCGAGCAGGACTTCGCGCGAGCGTTGCGCGAGGGCGAAGCAAAGGACGGCCACAACCTCTATCCCGCGATGCCTTATCCGTCGTTCGCGAAGGTCAACGACGAAGACGTGCACGCGCTCTACGCGTATTTCATGCACGGTGTAGAGCCGGTGCGCGAGGCCAACCGCGAAAGCGCCATCCGCTGGCCGCTCAATATGCGCTGGCCCCTCACGATCTGGAACGCGGTGTTCCTGGAGAAAGGCGTCTATCGCGACAAGCCGGGCAAGGACGCGGCATGGAATCGCGGCGCGTATCTCGTGCAGGGGCTCGGCCACTGCGGCTCGTGCCACACGCCGCGCGGCGTCGGCTTCAACGAGAAGGCCCTCGACGAAAGCGGCGCCGACTATCTGACCGGTGCGCCGCTCGATGGCTGGTTCGCGTCGAACCTGACCGGCGAGCACAACGTCGGCCTCGGCCGCTGGAGCCACGACGAATTCGCGCAATTCCTGAAGACCGGCGCGAACCGGCATGCCTCGGCGTTCGGCTCGATGACCGCGGTCATCAACAACAGCACCCAGGCGCTCACCGATACCGACGTCGGCGCGATCGCCGCCTATCTGAAGTCGCTGCCCGCGGCGGGCGGCACGGGCGGGCCGCCGTACAACTACGATGGCGCCGCAACCAAGGTGTCGCTCGCGCGGCCCGCCAACGATGCGGGCGCGCGCGTCTACACGGCGTACTGCGTCCATTGCCACGGCGTCGACGGACACGGCTTCGCGCCCCTGCTCGCGCCGCTGGCGGGCAATCCGAACGTGCTGGAGCACGACCCCTCGTCGCTCATCAACGTGACGCTGAACGGTACCGGCGATCTCGTGATCGACGGCCTGCCCGCGCCGTATCCGATGCCGGCCTACGGCGCGGTGCTCGACGACCAGCAGATCGCCGATGTGCTGAGCTTCGTGCGCGCGGGCTGGAACAACCGGGCGGGTACCGTGAGCACGCCCGAAGTCGCGAAGCTGCGCAGCGCGACTTCGCCGAAAGAGGCGGCGCAATGAGCCCGGTGCAGCGGTTGGCGACGAGACATCGACGATGACGCTCGCCGCGTGTGACGAGGCAGAACCTGTATCGATCGCACCGTTGACCCGCACCGGATTGCCGGTCGATACGACGGAACTCGCACGCTTTCTCGTCGGCAAGTATCTGATCCGCGACGACGAGCCAGCGCGTCTCGTCGGGCGCATCGTCGAGACCGAGGCCTATCCGCTCGGCGACTCGACGAGTCACGCGTTCATGGGACGCCGCGCGTACAACGGCTCGATGTTCCTCGCGCCGGGCCATGCCTATATGCGCTTCACCTATGGCAGTGCGTGGATGCTCAACGTATCGAGCGAGCCGGAGGGAATCGGCGCGGGCGTGCTGATCCGCGCGCTCGAACCGTGCGAGGGCATCGCGCTGATGGAGGCGCGCCGGCCTGGCGTCGCGCTGCGCGATCTCGCGCGCGGGCCCGGCCGGCTGTGTCGTGCATTCGGCCTCGACGCCGCCTGGGACGGCGCGGACCTGTGCAGTGGCCACGGCCTGTGGTTCGGACAGCGTGCCGAGCTGGAGCGCGCGCTCGGCGTCACGACCCGTATCGGCCTGACGCGCGAGATGCACAGGCCGCTGCGTTTTTATGAGGCGGGCAGCCGGTTCGTGAGCGGACCGCGCCGTTTGCTCGGCTGAGCGCGCATTATTGCCTAATGGGTAACTGTATTTGTCCGTAATTGGGGTTTGCCCTTAGTCGAGGCGCTCATACACTGAAATCACTGGCCTGCGGACCACGCGTCCGAGGCTTCGACAACAAGTGATGGAGGTGAGCACCATGAGAACCCGTACCCTTATTCAGAGCGCCGTTGCGGCGGCTGCCATGGCCATGTCGTTCGCGGCGTTCGCGCAATCGGTCGACACCAACAACGCACCGAAGACCCGCGCGGAAGTGCGCCAGGAACTGATCCAGATCGAGGCGGCCGGCTATAACCCGGCCAAGTCCAACGACTCCACCTATCCGATGGACATCCAGGCCGCTGAGGCTCGCGTAGCGGCGCAAAAAGGCATGAACCAGGGGCCGGGTCCGGACTCGACCGGCTATGGCCCGGCGACGAACGGCACGACGCAATCGGGCGCGCAGACCGTGCGTCCGGCGGACTCGACGTACTTCGGCAACTAAGTGGGCGACTAAGTGGGCGACTGAGTCGGCAAGCCGGCGGTATCGGCTGAATGGGGCGGCGATATAGCGCCGCCTTGCCGCACAAAAAGGCGACGCGAGGCCGCAACGTGTTCGCCACTGGCGACGGCGGACGAAGCAGCCTGCTGCCGCTCCGTATCCCCATCCTCGAATTTTCAGGTTTCGCCGCGCGCCGTCAGGGCGCGGCGCGGCCGTTCACGTCCTTCATGCGTGAACCTCCGCCGCTTAAAAGCGGCTTGGCCCAACCCGCCGGGATTGGGCGTTTTTTTGCGCTCTTAAAGCGTCAAGCGCCGGGGCCGCCGGTGATGTAGTGCTCCAGTTGCTCGATGGTGAACTTCTGCTCGGCGATGATCTCGGCGACCAGATCGCCGATCGACACCATGCCGACGAGCTTGCCCTGATCGAGCACGGGCAGATGTCGCATGCGCCGCTCGGTCATGAGCGCCATGCAGTCGTTGGTGGTCTGGTCGGGCTGCACGAAGCGCACATGCGTGCTCATGATGTCGCGCACGGCAGTGGTCTTCGACGACCGGTCCATCAGCACGATCTTGCGCGCATAGTCGCGCTCGGTGACGATGCCGACGATCGCTTCGGCATCGGTGACGACCAGGGCGCCAATCTGCTTGTCGGCCATGAGCCGGATCGCGTTGTAGACGGAATCCGAGGCGGAAATGGTGTAGACGTCGTGATTGGACTTCGATTTGAGTACCTGTGCAACGCTTGTCATTGGGCGACTCCGTTTCGTCCTTTTTCATTGCGCGGCGCAGCAGCCACCTGCGCTCCTCGTGCCATCGAGCAGGCGTTTCCAGTATAGGCGGCACCTCGCGAACACGCCTTCGGGGTATCCACGCGGAGAATAATTCCGACACCCTGGAAAGGGGGGCGCTGCAGGCGCTTGGGGCGGGGGAGCCGAAATGGCGCTAAACTCCGGTTCCAGACTCCATTCCGGCACCGTGCCGGTTCATCGAAGCTTTCGTACCAGATCATGTCTACGCTTTCCGAGCCGTCGTGTGCCGACGGCGATAACGCCAACGAATGCGTCGTGCTCGACGCAACCGCCACGCTGCCGACCCGCTACGGCACGTTCACGTCCTATGTGTACCGCGTGAAGGACGGCGGCAACGAGCACCTGGCGCTCGTGATGGGCGATGTCGGCGACGGCGAGCCGGTGTTGGCCCGGTTGCATTCCGAATGCGTGACCGGCGATGTGCTCGGCTCGTATCGCTGCGATTGCGGCGAGCAACTCGACCTCGCGCTGCGCTACATCGCGGCGGACGGCCGGGGTGTGCTGCTGTATTTGCGTGGCCACGAGGGACGCGGCATCGGCCTGTCCAACAAGATCCGTGCGTATGCGCTGCAGGAGCAGGGGCGCGACACCGTCGAGGCCAATCTCGAACTCGGTCTGCCCGACGACGCGCGCGAATACGATTCGGCCGCCGCGATCCTGCGCCTCCTGAAAGTGAAGTCGGTGCGGCTCATGAGCAACAACCCGAAGAAATTCGACACGCTCATCAAGCACGGCATCCCGGTCCAGGAACGCGTCGCGCTGGCCATTCCGATGCGCGAGGAAAACGAGCGCTACATTCGCACGAAGCAGGTTAAGTTCGGCCATTACTTCGAAGAAAACGAATAGTCCGCCAAGACCTGATCGAGGCTGGCAGCCCGTCCTGCCGACAAGGGGAGACCATGCGCAAGCATCTCGCATCCGGCGCGCTCGCCGTCATCGCGGTGTGCACGGCGTCACCTGCGGCATACGCCCAGTCGACAGCCGTGACCAATACCCCGTTGTACGTGTATGCGGGCCCGTCCGCCGATTATCCGGTCGTGTCCGAACTCGACGCGGGCGTGTCGGTCGCCGTGATGGGCTGCGTGGGCGACTACTCGTGGTGTGACGTCGCCGTCTCGGACCTGCGCGGCTGGGTCTATGCCGACTATCTCTCGTATCCATGGCAGGGCAGCTACGTGCCGCTCCTGTCGTATGGCGCGTCGCTCGGCGTGCCGATCGTCACGTTCTCGATCGTCAACTACTGGGGCAGCTACTATCGCGGCCGCCCGTGGTATGGCGACGCCGCGCGCTGGTCGCAGCAGCCACCGCCGCCGCGCGGCCGCCCGCCCGGCGCGCCGCCGGGCAGAGGCGGGCATTTGCCTCCGCCGCCGCCCCAGGGTATGCAGGGACGCCCGCCCGGTGGGCCGCCGCAAGGCATGGGCGAGCGTCCGCAAGGTGGGCCGCCGCAAGGCATGGGCGAGCGTCCGCAAGGTGGGCCGGCGCAGGGTATGGGCGAGCGTTCGCAAGGTGGGCCGGCGCAGGGCATGGGCGAGCACTCGCCCGGTGGGCCGCCGCAGGGCATGGGAGGGCGTCCGCCCGGACCGCCGCCCATGACCGGCGGCCGGCCGCCGGTGCCGCCGCAGTCGGTCGGCGGGCGTCCGCCGGGGCCGCCCGGCTACACCGGACATCCGCCCTCAGGCAATGCGCCGCCGCCCAACCATCCGCCGCAGCAGGAACGCGGGGCGCCGCAGGGCGAACATGCCCCGTCGCAAGGCGGCCACGGCGACCAGCGCCCGCCGAACTGAAACGCGGGCGGGCGCTTCCGCTGCGATTTTCCACTTCGTTCTGATGCCCCCGGCCGGCCGTACGGCCGGCGCGTGCACCGATGCTACGCGCGCTTCCCCACGATGTGCCGTGCGCGCATCGTTCTGCCATCCTGCCGTTTCTTGCCCCTTGCACTCCGCGCACTCCGCGCACTCCGCGCTCTCCACGCTCTCCACGCTCTCCACGCGATGGCACCCATCAAGTGCTCAAAAGCGATGTAGCCCGTGCGCGCATCCTTCGTTTCTCGCCCCTCGTCCTCCGCGCGCGCCCCAGGCGCTGACGCGCATCAAGTGCCGATAGCGATGTAGTGCAATGGTGTTGCAGCACTGGCCATCCGGCTGAGTATTTTTCACTGCCGACTGGAAGGAGAATTCGCTGGACGCCCGAGGCGTCTTGCTACGCCAGTCCACGTTTCCAACAGCCCGTCTCGCCGCTGGGCAGGCGTATTGCCAGGGGTGGCGCAACACGGCAAGCGGGCTTTGGATTTGCCATCTTCAAAATATTCAGGATTGCATATGAACAAGGCGTATCGACCGGTGTGGAATGCCTCCTCGGGCACGTGGGTGGCGGCCCAGGAAAACGCTCGCGCGGGCGGCAAGGGCGGCCGCGTTGCCGTAGCGGGTGCCGTGAAGGCGTTGCTTCTCGTCGGCGCAAGCGGTCTCGCGACGGGTGCCCAGGCGAGCATCGAGAAACCGACCGACGTGGCCGACGCGCCGCTCAGCACGCTGCTCGACGTGACGAGCGCGGCATCCATGGCACCTGCTGAGCCCGTGATCGCTGCGGCCAGCTCCGGATCGGGCGTCAACGATGCCGCGATGATCTACGCGTACAAGACCGCGGCCTACTATTCGCAGGTGAACGGGCTGGGTGACGGAACCGGTTCGACGCCGCCTTCGGACGTGGCGCGCGTCGGGCACGTGGCGGGCGCGATCGCGGTCGGCTCCTACGCGACAACGAGCGGCACGAACGGCGTTGCCGTCGGTTCGCAAGCGTATACGCCTTCAGCGGACGCGGTCGCGCTCGGCGCGGGTTCGGTGGCGAACCAGCAGAACACGGTATCGGTGGGCAACGACGGCACGGCGTCGTTCAAGATCCAGAATGCCGATGGCAGCTATGGCACGGTGGCGAATCCGGCCAACACGCGCCGCATCGTCAACATGGCGGCGGGCCACGGCGATACCGACGCGGTCAATGTCGCCCAGCTGCGCTCGGTGACGGCCGCGCTCGGCGCGGGCGCGACGCTCGACGCAAACGGCGCGCTGAAGGCACCGGCCTACGTCGTGTCGGGCGCGACCTATGGCGACGTCGGGCGCGCGGTGGCGGCACTCGATGCGGGCAGCGTGAAGTACGACGGTCAGAGCCATGCGTCCATCACACTCGACGGCGCGTCGGGCACGGTGCTCTCGAACGTGGCGCCGGGCGCGCTCAACCGCGACGCCGTCAACGTCGGACAATTGCGGGCGGCCGGCCTCGTCGTCGATCCCGGCGGCAACGTGACGAACGCATTCGTCGCCTACGACGACCTCACGAAATCGGTCGTGACGCTCGGCGGCGCCCAGGGTACGCGCATCACGCATCTGGCGCCGGGCGGCGTGAGCGGGGCGAGCAGCGACGCCATCAATGGTGCGCAGCTCTATCGGCTCGCCGGTTCGACAGCCGGGGCGCTCGGCGGCGGTGCCACGGTCGATGCGGCGGGTGGCATCGCCGCCCCGGCCTACAAGATCGCCGGCGCGACCTACAACGACGTGGGACACGCGCTGCAGGCACTGGATGTTGCAGCCACTGCCGGGCCGGCCGATGGCGTCAAGTACGACACGTCGGCACACGATCGCGTCACTTTCGGCGGTGTGCGAGGCACTACCTTGTCCAACGTGGCCGCCGGCAAAGCCGATACCGATGCCCTGAACGTCGCGCAGCTCAAGGCCGTTGGTGCGCGTTTCGATTCGCTCGGCAGTCTTGCGAATGCGTTTGTTGCATACGACGACCTCTCGCGAGCGAGCATCACGCTCGGCGGCGCGAACGGCACGCGCATCTCGAACGTGGCGGCGGGTACGGGAGCCGCAGACGCTGTCAACGTGGCGCAGTTGCGCGCGGTGGGCACGATGCTCGGCGGCGGCGCAGACCTCGGCGCGGACGGTGCGCCGATCGCGCCGACTTACCACATGCAGGGCGGCACGCAGCGCACTGTCGGCAGCGCGCTCGACACGCTCGATAGCGGGCTCACGTCGCTCGCGCAGCGCATCGACGGCTCGGGTATCGACCTCGTCGCACAAGATCCCGTGTCCCGCCGCATTACGGTCGGGGCAGCCACGAATGGCGATACGGTCGACTTTGGCGGCACAGCGGGCGCGCGCAGTCTGACCGGCGTCGCGTCGGGGGCGGTGAGCAAGACGAGCACGGATGCCGTCAACGGCGCGCAGCTCTTCGTCAGTGCCGCGAGCACGGTGGCGGCGCTTGGCGGAGGGGCGACGGTGAATACCGACGGTTCGCTCGCGGGGCCGAGCTATGCGGTCGGCGGCACGACGGTGCACGACGTCGGCAGCGCGATCACGAACCTCGACGGCCGTGTCACGAAGAACAGCTATGACATCACCAATCTGCAGACCTCGATCACGCAAATCGCCGGGTCGGTGGCGAATGCCGTGCAGTACGACTCGTCGGCCCGCAACAGCGTGACCCTGGGTGGCGCGAATGCACCAGCGCCGGTCAAGCTGACGAACCTGAAGGACGCCGATTTGAGCGCGAGCAGTACGGACGCTGTCACGGGCCGCCAGTTGTACGCGACCAACGTGGAGGTCGCGAACCTCGACCAGGCGTTGAAGAACCTGGACCTCGGCGGCTCGAAGTACGTGGCGGTCCAGACCGCGAACGGCGTCGCCACGGCGAGCGCGGCGTCAACCGTGGCGGTCGGCGGCGGCGCGAGCGCGAGCGCGGATGCATCGACGGCGATCGGCGACAAGGCGCGTGCGGGCGCGAAAAACTCGGTCGCGCTCGGCGCCAATTCGGTGGCGGATCGCGACAACAGCGTATCGGTGGGCAGCGCGGGCGGCGAGCGCCAGATCGCGAATGTCGCGGCGGGCACGGCCCCCACCGATGCCGTCAACCTCGGCCAGCTCAATGGCGCGGTGAACGGACTGAATGGCCGGGTCGGCGATGTGGATCGCAACGCGAGGCGCGGTATCGCGGCGGCCTCGGCGCTCAATATCGTCACACCGTATCTGCCGGGACGCACCACGCTCAATGCGGGCGTGGCGGGCTACCGGGGACAGGCCGCGCTCGGTATCGGCGTGTCGCGCTGGAACGAGAAAGGGACGATCAATTACAACCTCGGCGTGTCCTCGGCGGGCAGCAACAGCACGATCGTGAGGGCGGGCATCGGCATCGTGTTCGGCGGCTGAGCGCGCGGTCTCGCTTCACAGGAATGCGAGGTTTGCCAATTAATAGGGATAACTGATTTATGAATCGTCTAGTTTTCTCGATCGCGCTCGCGAGTGCTGCGCTGGCGGGCTGCGCATCGTCCGCGTCGCGCGACCGCTTGCAGATCCAGGATGCCACCGTGCTTGAAGACGGCTTTCGGGTGCAGCAAAGCGTCGCTGCGGGGGCCGCGACGCGCCCGTGGATCGACGCGCATGCCGGCATCGCCGGCAGCTCGCTGCTCGACGATGTGCAGAATCGGCTGTTGCTGTCCGGCGTGCGCCAGTCGACCTACGCGGGGTTCAAGGCGCAGTGCTGGATCGACGCGGCTCGCGAAGAGCGCACTTACCGCAACAATTGGGGCTTCGTCGAGGAGGCGACGCGTCAGGCATTGATGCTGACCGCCGCGCTGGAGAGTGGCGCCCCGCCGCCGGCCGACAATCCCGCGCTGCGCACATCGGCCATGGTGCGCCCCGATCTGTGGGAGCGACTGATTGCGGCGAAGCGCTCGCCAGTCTTCGCTGAGTGCCGCCCGGCTCAGCGTCGTGTCGCGTGCGCGGAGGTCGAGTTGATCCACGCGGGCGACGAGGCCTGGACGTGCGCGTTCGATGCGAGCGAGCGGCGCGTCGCCGCAATCGAGCCGCAGATTGCCAGCGTCCCCGCGCTGCTCGACGAGTGCGCGCCGCCGGTCGCGGCAGTGCCGCCCAAGGTCTCGCTGCCCACCGACATGCTGTTCGAGTTCGACCGTGGCGACCTCGACGGCATGCTGCCGCAGGGGCGGGAACGGCTCGACGACCTCGCGGCCCGGCTCGCCGTCGATCAGGACCTGACGTCCGTGCACGTCGATGGCTATACGGACCGGATCGGCGACGACGGCTACAACATGACCTTGTCGGCGCAGCGGGCCGCGACCGTCGTCGAGTATCTGCGCGGGCACGGCGTTGCGGTCCCGTTGCTGCCCGTCGGCCACGGCAAGGGCAATCCAGTCGTGCTGTGCGACGAGCGTGATCGCCCGGCGTTGATCGCCTGTCTCGCACCCAACCGGCGCGTCGATTTGACCATCGAGCGGCATGTCGCGACAACACCGGATGGTCCGCCGCAGCCTTAAAACATGAGCGGCGCATGGCCCGTTCGAGGCGGCTTGCGGCGATGTCGTTGGGGCCCCGAAACATTCCAGAAGGAAAGCACTAGAGTTTCGGGCCGGATTTAACAATCGCTGACATTCGTCCTGGCCGCTTCGAGAGACAATTCTGTCATTGCGATCCGCGCTGCGTCGATCGCACTGGCCGGTGCGCCTGGGCTGTCGAGCCCGCCGCCGGCGCGAGGCTTCTGCTACGGGGGCCGGGGTCTGTCGGGGGTATGCGCCAGGACCGGTTGTGGGGAAGCAAGAGCGAACTTCAGTTCGCCATATAACGCCGGGAGACTGGCGATTGAAGTAGTCGGTGGCGATAGTCGTAATGGCTTGCACGCGGGCGACGAACGGCATGTGACCCAGCATGCGTCGGTTTGTCGTACCTTGCGGGCGCCAGAGCGCTATCGCCGCTGTTTTTTCGGCGGCGTCGGCGTCGAGACGTCGCGATGCGCTTTGGTATCGAGCGAGCGCATGCCGGACTGGCTTGCACCACGACGCGCCAAACTTTGCCCTCACGGGCCCTCACGAGCGTGCTGCAACGCAGCGGCTTCGACAGCGGCGGGACGGTCCAGCCGCCTCGCAAGGTCGGCGGAGTGATTTAGATTATGATCAAAACTCCGGCCGCACCCATTGATTGCCTCACAACAAGCGCGCTAATTTCTGTCATCCACGGATAGGGGATGGTCGGCGCGCACTGCAAAACGCATCCGCTCAGGAGCCTCGTTTTTTCGCCGCCGCATCGATGCATTGACGCATCGACGTATCGACGACGGCACGACGCTCCGGGCAACGCCACGCGCAGTCGCACGTTGGCGCGCCAGCCCTTCTGAACAAGACAAACAGCAAGTTAGCGTGCGGGGCAATATGAGAATTGCAGTTCTGGATGACGAGCCGGCGCAGGCCGATTTCGTGTGTCAGACCCTGACGGCGGGCGGCCACGTGTGCCATCCGTTCGTACGGGGGCAGGAGTTGGTCAAGCAGTTGCGGCGGCAGACCTTCGATCTGCTCGTGCTCGACTGGAACGTTCCCGATATGGCCGGCGACGAAGTGCTGCGCTGGGTTCGCCAGAGTCTGTCCGGGCGCCTGCCGGTGCTGTTCATGACGAGCCGCAGCCGGGAGGTCGACATCGCGCTGATGCTCAACAGCGGCGCCGACGACTACGTCGTGAAACCGGTCTCGGCGGCGGTGCTGCTCGCGCGGGTCGGATCGCTGCTGCGCCGCGCCTATCAGCTTCATCCGCCTGCACAGAAGGAAACGTATGGCGAATACGAGTTCGATCTGAAAACGCGCCAAGCGTCGGTCAGCGGTCGGCCCGTGGCGCTCACCCAGAAGGAATTCGAACTCGCGCTGTTGCTGTTTCAGCATCTGAGCCGGCCGCTGTCGCGCACGCACATTCTCGATGTGATCTGGAAGCAGGCCGACAACATTCCATCGCGCACGATGGACACCCACGTCTCGATGCTGCGCTCGAAGCTCGGGCTGCGCCCCGAGAACGGCTATCGGCTGACGCCGATTTACGGCTACGGTTATCGGCTCGAACGCGTCGATGGGGATCTCGCATGACGGCCGGGCGCGGCGTGCCGCGTCTGATGAGGTGTGCGCTTGCCGGCGCCCTGGCGGGACTCGCCGCGACGGCAGTCGCGGGGCCGGGCGAGCAGCATGCGGTGCAAGGCGCGACAATCAACTATGTGACGCAATCCGGCGACACGCTCTACAACGTCGCCGAGCGCTATCTGCGCGAGCCTGGAGACTGGCGCGAGCTGGCCCGCATCAACGCGATCGGCGCGCCGCGTCGCCTGCAGCCGGGGCTCACGCTGCGCCTGCCGGTCGCGCTGCTGCGCGAGGACAATCTGACGGCGCTCGTGGTATCGACGAGCGGGCCGGCCAGCCACGCGTTTCGCAAGGAGCCGGCGTTGCCGCTCACGGCGGGCTCGACCCTAGTCGAGGGCGACCGGATCCGCACGGGCGCCGACGGCTTCGTGTCGCTCGAATTCGCCGACGGCACGCATCTCGTGATTCCCCCCCATTCCTCACTCGATCTCGCCACGCTCAAGCGCACCGTGCTGACCGGCACGACCGATCGGGTCATCGATCTGCGGCGCGGCGAGGTCGACAGCGAAGTCACGCACGCTACCCGCAAGGACGATCGCTTCCAGATCCGCTCGCCGTCGGTGGTGGCGGGGGTGCGCGGCACGCAGTTCCGCGTCACTTACGACGAGCGCGGTGCGACGGCGGTCGAGGTGCTCGACGGCGCGGTCGGCGTCGATCCGGCCGGTACCGCCGCAGTGGCGCCGGGTGTGCCGCTGCCGGCGTCGGCGCAGCTCGTCGCCGCGCATCACGGCAGTCTGACGCGCGCGGGCGGCAGTGTCGGCGTGCCGGTGGTCCTGCTCGACGCGCCGACGCTCAACGACCCCGGCAAGGTCGAGCACGGCGACGACGTGTCGTTCGCGCTCGCGCCGGTGGCGGGTGCGCAGGGCTATCACGTGCGCGTCGCGCGTGACGCCGGGTTGCTCGATCTCGTGCGCGACACGCGCTCGGACACGGCGCACATCTCGCTCGGCGATCTGCCCGACGGCAACTGGTTCGCGCGCTTCAGCGCGATCGACGCCGACGGGCTCGAAGGCATGCCCGGCACCTACGCCTTTGCGCGCCGCCGGCTCGGGCTCCAGACCTCGGCGGGACATGTCGATGGTACGCATGACTATCTGTTTCGCTGGGCCGTCGACCGGCATGCCGAGCGCACGCGCTTTCGCTTCGTGCTCGCGGCCAATCCCGAGTTGCGCCAGCCCCTCATCGACCGGCCGGGCCTCGCGAACGGCGAGATGGTCGTGCACGATCTGCCGCGCGGCGTCTACTACTGGACCGTGATTGCCGAGCAGGTCGACGATGCCCGCCTGTTCGAGAAGGCGAGCCCGGTCCAGTCGTTCAGACTCGACTGGTGACGGAGCGCGCCCCGTGAGCGTCGCGCGGCGTTCCGGCCTTGGCCGCTCGATCGGGCGCCGCTTCCTGTTCGAATGGGCCGGTGTCGGGGTGCTCGCCGTGCTCATCGCGCTGACGGGGTCTCTCGCGCGGCTGACGTCGGGCGCCGACTACCTGGTCTACGACACGTGGCTCAGTCTCGGGGCGCGGCCCGTGTCATCCGACATCGTGCTGGTCGAAATCGACAACGCGAGCATCGCGCAACTGGGCCGCTGGCCGTGGCCGCGCAGCCTCCACGCGCAGCTCGCCAGGCAGCTCGCCAAGGCCGGCGCGGCCGGGGTCGTCTACGACGTGCTGTTCACCGAGACGGCCCCCGGCGACGAATCATTGGCGGCCGCGCTCGCGCTGCGCCCCGCGTTCCTGCCCGTGTTGCTCAGCCCCGAGGACGAAGCGGGGCGGCGCAGCGTGGTGCGCCCGGCGGGCCCGCTCGAGCAGGCTGCGGCCGGCCTCGGCCACATCAATCTCGAAGTGGACAGCGACGGCATCGTGCGCAGCGTCGCGATGTTCGAAGGCGATGAGCATTCGCGCTGGCCGCAATTGATGCTGACCGTCTGGCGTGCGATCCGCGCGGGCACCGTGCACTTGTCCGGCGCGACGAGTACCGCAGCGATGATGCCCGCGAACGGCGGCACCGCCAGTGAGTCCCGCTTCCTGATTCCGTTCGGCCGGCGCGCCGCGACGTTCCAGCATTTTTCGTTTGCCCAGGTGCTCGCGGGCGGCGTGCCGGCCGATGCCTTGCGCGGGCGCATCGTGCTGGTGGGCGCGACCGCGTCGGGACTGTACGACCGCTTTTCGACGCCGGTCTCGGGCGTGCTCGGCCCGCTGCCCGGCGTCTACATCCACGCGAACGTGCTCGACGCGCTCATGAGCGGCACCGAGATCGAACCGGCTCCGGCGTGGCTCGGCGCGCTCGCTGCGCTCGTGCCGGTCGTGCTTCTGCTGGCCGGATTTCTGGTGCTGCCCCCGCTCGGCACGCTGCTGTTGTCGGGACTGCTGAGCGGCGCGACGCTCGGTGGCAGCGCGCTGCTGCTCTATGGCTGCCGTCTGTGGCTCTCGCCGGTGCCCGCGATCGTGGCGCTGGTCGTCATGTACCCGGTGTGGAACTGGCGGCGGCTCGAGATGACGATGGCCTATTTGCGCCGCGAACTGCGCGAGCTGGCGAGCGAACCGTATCTGCTGCCCGAGGCGCCCGGGGTCGCGCGCGAATACGGCGGCGATCCGCTGGAGCAGCAAATGGCCTTGATGGCGCAGGCCGCGCAGCGTCTGCAGGACATGAAGCGCTTCGTATGGGACAGCCTCGACAGCGTGCCCGAGCCGATTCTCGTCGCCGATCTGCGGGGCGTCGTGCTGATCGTCAACCAGGCCGCGCGTGCGCATTTCGGCCGCCTGAAGGCCGGCTCCGCCGAAGGGCGGCCGATGCGCGACGCGTTCGGTGCGCTGTCGCTCGTCAAGCCGATCGATACGAGCGCCCACGCGGCGGCGCTCGCGCGCAAGTCCTGGCCTGTGCTGCTCGACCCGGCGCGCGCCGAGTTCGCCGAACTGATGGCGCAGGGTGTCGAGGTACGCGATGCCCTCGGCCGCGATTATGTGCTGCGCTATGCGCGCTGCACCAATGCGCAGGGCGACGCGGTCGGCTGGATCGCCGGTCTGTTCGATGTCACCGCGCTGCGCGAGGCCGAGCGTCAACGCGAAGACGCACTGCGCCTGCTTTCGCACGATATGCGCTCGCCGCAGGCATCGATCGTCGCGCTGGTCGAGACCGAGCGCGAGCGCGGCGCGTTCGGCTCGCGTGAGGCGCATGACATGATGGAGCGCATCGAGCGCTACGCGCGGCGCGCGCTGCATCTCGCCGATGCGTTCGTGCAACTGGCGCGCGCGGAGTCGCAGGAATACACGTTCGAGGCGACGAGTCTCGTCGAGCTGCTGATCGTCGCGAGCGACGAGGTGTGGCCGCAGGCCCACGCGAAGCGCATCCAGATCGAGACGGATTTCGCCGACGACGACGGCGCATGGATCAGCGCGGACGGTTCGTTGATGACGCGCGCGCTCGTCAATCTGCTGAACAATGCGGTCAAGTACAGCGCGCCCGATACGCAGGTGCGCTGCACCCTCGCGACCGAGGCGGGCAAGCAGCCGGCGCGCGTCATCTGCGCAATTCGCGACGAGGGCTATGGCATCCCGGCCGAGGAGCAGGCGCGCTTGTTCGAGCCGTTTCGGCGCTTTCACGAAGGCAAGCGGCCCGAAGTGAGCGGCGCCGGGCTCGGCATGGCGTTCGTGAAGACCGTGGTGACGCGGCATGGTGGAGAAATCCGCGTCGACAGTGCCGTGGACGAGGGGACCACCGTTACGTTATCGATACCGGCCGTTGATCCGCCCGTCTGAGTCGTATGCATCTTGCTGATCGCTCACAGAGACCCACCATGAAATCAGGCCATTCCAGACCCGCTTCGCCGATTCGCCGTCTTGCGTGGCCGCGCGCCGCCGTATGGTCGGTGCTCGCGTGCTTCGGTGTGCTGGCGCTCGCCGGTTGCTCGGGCATGACGGCCGATCTGCACGCGAACGGGTGGCAGCAGAAGCCGCAAGGCGAACTCAGCTATCGGGTGGTGCGCTCGGCCACGCAGCGCGACGACGCCGATCAGCAGCAATACGAAACGCTCGTGCGCGAGGGGCTTGCGAAGTACGGGTTCGTCGAGGGGAGCGAGGCGCCGCGCTTTCTCGTGTCGATCGCGTGGGCGAGCCGGCCCGCCGATGTCACCGTGACGGACGGCGCCTGTGCGGCGGCACCGGACGAGTGCCGCACGCAAGCGTCGCTGGACCTGCCCTGGAGCGGGCGGCCCTGGGTGCATGCGCTGACGCTGCGCTGGCTCGCGCTGCCCGATGGCCAGGAGGTGTATCGCGTGAGCGTGGTCAAACGCGACCACGATGCCGACGAGCGCAAGGCGATGCCTGCGCTCGTGCAGAGCGCGCTCGCGCGCTTTCCGTATGCGGGCTCGCCGGACTGGCGCGTGAAGCTGCGCGTGACGGACAGCGGCGCGGCACAAGTGGTGTCGGTCGCGCCCGTGCAGCGGTGAGGCCGTAGTAACTTCGAGTGCAACTTTCCCCAGGAGACGGGGCTTGGTCCGGCCCATACTGAAGTCTCGCGCCGCATCGTCACGGCCGGCTTTTCATCGCCCGAGGAGGGACATCCATGTTCGATCATCTTGGCCTGCGCGTCGCGGACCTCGCGCGTAGCGTGCGCTTCTACGAGCAACTGCTCGCGCCGCTCGGCGGCGAGGTCTGCATGCATGAGGACACGCTTGCCGGGCTAGGCCGCCCTGGGCATCCGCAGTTGTGGCTGCATGCGGCGAGCGACGCGCATCCGGCGCCGTCGTCCGGTGTGCATATCGCGTTCACGGCGGCGAGCCGCGTCGAGGTGGAGCGCTTTCACGCTGCGGGCCTGCTTGCCGGCGCGACCGACAACGGCGCGCCCGGCGTGCGTCCCGACTACAGCGAGCGATATTACGCTGCATTCCTGATCGATCCCGACGGCAACAACGTCGAGGCGGTCTGCTTCGGCGCTTGAGGCGGCGGGCCGCTTACTTTGCGTCGCCGGGGTTGTCGTCGCCGGGCCAGCGGTTTTCGAACACGCATTCGCCGATCGGCAGGCGGCTCGCCCAGCGCTCGGTTTCGAGCATCGGCTCGGGATAGTACGCGTCGATCTGGCCCACGCACAGGATCGCGACCGGCTTGGCGCCCTCCGGCATGCCGAGCAGTTTGCGCACGTCTTCAGCCTCGAAGAACGACACCCAACCCATGCCGAGCCCTTCGGCGCGCGCGGCGAGCCACATGTTCTGGATCGCGCACGCGACCGACGCGAGGTCCATCTCCGGCAGCGTCCGGCGCCCGAAGATGTGGCGCTCGCGCTGATCCATCAACGCGACGACGAGCAGCTCGCCGCAGTCGAGCATGCCCTCGACCTTGAGCTTCATGAACTCGTCGCGACGCTTGCCGAGCGCGTCGGCGGTCGCGATGCGCTCGCGCTCGACGATTTCGTGCAACTGCGTGCGCAGGGCGGTATCGGTGATGCGCACGATCCGCCATGGCTGCATGTAGCCGACGCTCGGCGCGTGATGCGCGGCGTCGATCAACCGCGCGAGCGTGGCGGGATCGACCGGGCCGGGCACGAAGTGCCGCATGTCGCGGCGCTCGTAGATGGCGCGGTAGACGGCCGCGCGCTCTCGTTCGTCAAAAGGCTGTGCCATGGAAGAGTGCGGCCGCGAAAGCCGGGTTGGAAGGCCAGTAAGCGTGCAGGTAGGTGGCGACGATCGGCCCGTGCCGGTACACCGCCTCGCCCGGCGCGTCCGTCTGGGCGTGCGTGGCGCGGTGGGTGGGCGCGAGTGGGGTCGTCAGCCGCGAATAGTGAAACGTGTGGCCGGTCAGCGTGCCGTGCCGGCCGTCGATCTTCTGCATGCCGAGCGCGCTGAAACGGCGTTGCATCACGGCGTCGCCGGGCAGCAATCCGGCCATGCGCGTCGTCGCGCCGGCCGTGTCGGTGAGCGTGTCGAGCAGATAGAGCAGACCGCCGCATTCGGCCAGCACCGGCTTGTTGCCTTCGACGTGCGCACGCAGCGAGGCGAGACTGCGTGCATTGATCGCGAGCGTCGCCGCGTGCAACTCCGGATAGCCGCCGGGTAGCCAGAGCGCGTCGGCATCGGCGGGGACCGGCTCGTCGGCGAGCGGCGAGAAGAAGCTCACGCGCGCGCCGAGCGCCGCCAGCAGCGCCAGATTGGCGGGGTAGATGAACGAGAACGCCGCATCGCGTGCAATCGCCACGTGCGTGCCTGCGAGCAGCGGCGCCGTATGCACGGGCGCGGGCGTGCCGAAGTCCACCGGCGGCGGCAGTTCGGCGAGCGCGGTCGGCGCGAGGGCGTCGGCGGCGGCGTCGAGGCGCACATCGAGATCGGCGATCTCGCCCGCCTGATGCAGGCCGAGATGGCGGTCGGGCAACTCGAGTGCCGCGACACCGGGCACGTGGCCGAGCCAGCGCACATCGGCAGGCAGCGCCTCTTGCAGCATTTGCGCGTGACGCGCGGAACCGACCCGGTTGGCAAGCACGCCATGAAACGGCACCTCGGGCCGAAAACGCATGAGCCCGAACGCCAGCGCGCCGAACGTCTGCGCCATCGACTTCGCCGAGATCACCGCGGCCACCGGCACACCGAACGCGACCGCGAGATCGGCGCTGCTCGGCGTGCCGTCGAAGAGACCCATCACGCCTTCGATGAGGATCAGGTCGGCCTCGCTCGCGGCTTGCGCGAGCAGGGCGCGACAGCCCGCTTCACCGACCATCCAGAGGTCGAGCGAAAACACCGGCGCGCCGCTCGCGCGCTCGAGGATCATCGGGTCGAGAAAGTCAGGACCGGTCTTGAACACGCGCACCCGCCGCCCGTTGCGGCGATGCAGGCGCGCGAGTCCCGCCGTGAGCGTCGTCTTGCCTTGCCCCGACGCGGGTGCGCTGATGAAGAGCGCGGGACACGCGGTCATGGCTTCAGAACTCCACGCCCCGCTGTGCCTTCACACCCTGCTCGCGATAGGGGTGCTTGACGAGCCGCATCTCGGTGACGAGATCGGCGGCTTCGATCAGCGCATCGGGCGCGTGGCGGCCCGTGATCACCACGTGCACCATCGGCGGCCGCGCGTTGACGACGGCGAGCACCTCGTCGAGCGGCAGGTACTCGTACTTGAGCACCGTGTTCAGCTCGTCGAGGATCACCATCTGGTGCTCGCCGCCCTCGATCATCTTGCGCGCAACGTCCCAGCCCTTGCGTGCCGTCGCGATGTCGGCGTCGCGGTCTTGCGTGTTCCACGTATAGCCATCGCCCATCGTCACGAAGTCGCAGTGCGCGACGCTCGCGAGAAAGTCGCGCTCGGCCGTGTGCAGCGCGCCCTTGATGAACTGCACGACACCGAGCTTCATGCCGTGGCCGAGCACGCGCACGGCCATGCCGAACGCCGCCGTGCTCTTGCCCTTGCCATTGCCGGTATTGACGATCAAGAGGCCTTTCTCGACGGTCGCGGTGGCCTGTTTTTTCTCATGGCCTTCGCGGCGGCGCTGGGTCATGCGCAGGTGCGATTCGGCGTCGGTTTTCATCATTGTGCGGGTCCTGTTTGGAGCTTGTCCTGGATGCGTTATGGGTTCGCGTAATGGTCGATTGCCGCCAGCGCGACGGTCACGCCGTCCAGCGCGAGCTTGCCGCGCACGAGTGGGCCGCCCTCGGCCGCGAGTTGCGCGCACGGCTCGCACACGCCATCGACGCCGACGTGGGCGCGCACAATGCCCGACGCCGGGCCGGGCGCGGCCGTGCTCGCCAGCGCCGCGCGTGCGAACACGCGCAGCGGCAACGCGTGCGCGGCGCAGAACGCGAGCAGGGCGGGTTCGTCGGCTTTGAGATCGATGGTCGCGACGACGCTCACGTCGGCGAGCGGTCGGCCATCGAGCGCCGTCTGCACCGCACGCTCGATCTGCGCGACGCTGACGTCGCGCCGGCAGCCGATGCCGAGTGCTAGCGCTGTTGTCTCGACGCTGGCGGATGGAGTGGCGCGGTTCACGTGGGATGGGGCTGGCGGAATCGTTCGAGGGCGCGAGCATACGATATCACACGCGGTTTTGCTGGCCTGGGGGTGGTTTTTCCTACAGAGGCGGGCTGATGGCGTGTCGGTAAATCGGCGGCGCGTTGTCTTCCTTGATGGTCGGTTGATCTGCGTCCAGGAATCGGGCGCGGTTTGCATTTAACTTGGTCACGCTAAATTTATATCGGGAAGGGGCGAGCGTGGCTGAACGGGAGCGGTTGAACAGGGACTTGACTGGGCGGCAGGCGGCGCATCTGCAACTGGTGCGATGGGGGCGTGGGGCTTCTTCGTCCTCCGGGGCGTTGTCTGCCCCTTCGCCGATGCCGGTGGTGTCCGTGGTGTCGTGGGAAGTGCGCGAGTCGGTCTGCGAGCCGTATACGGTCAAGGCGCTGGTGTCGTGTGCGGGCCCGGTTTCCCGGGTCGACGTACTGGGCCAGCTTGCGGCGTTCTCGGTCGAACCCGAGGACGGGCGCGGGCGGCGCGAGTTCCGGGGCGTCGTGACGCGCTTCGATTCGGTTTCTTCCTCGCGCGATGAATGGACGTACCGGGTGGTGGTGCGCCAGCGTCTGAGTGTGCTGGACGGCCCGAGCAATTGTGCGGTCTACCAGAACAAGACTTCCTGGGAGATTGTGAAGGACGTCTTCGAGCGCAATGACGTCCGCCCGTGGATGCAGCTTGAATTCCGCCTGCACCGCGAGCACCCGCGACATGCATTCCGCTTCCAGTACAACATGGGCGACTGGGAGTTCATCAGGCTCGAGATGGAGCAGGCGGGTCTGTTCTGCTTCACCAGGATGGGCGAGCACGGCGAAGTGCTGGTGGTCACGGACGAGATCGACGGCTACGAACGGCCGGCCATCGTGTTGTCCGACCGGCCTTTATCCGGCCTCTCGACCTTCGAGGAATCGATCTACGCGCTCAGGCTTCGCACGCGTACGGTGCCGGCGTCGTTCGTGGTCGCTGATTACAACCCCGAGGCGGCGTGGACGCGTTTCCGCCACGAGGACCGCGTCGGGCGTGAGGACCCGACGACGATCGGCACGCCCTATGTGTGGGGTACGCATCACGGAGACGCCGATGCGGCCAGGCGGGAGGCCCGGTTACGCCACGAAGCGGCACGCGCGCGTCAGGTGCGCTTCAAGGTCCGCTCGACCGCACTGGGCATTCGCCCCGGATGCATCGTGCGCCCGGACCCGCTGCCCGACGAGGCGCCCGAAGGCATGGCCGTGATCCGCGTCGTGCACCGGGGTGCCCGTAACGCCAGCTACACGAACCGCTTTACAGCCATTCCCGCCGACCGGCCCTACCGCATGCCGATCGACGAATCACGCTGGCCGAAGATCCACGGCACGCTCGGCGCGACGATCACCTCACCCGATGACTACAAGTTCGCCTACCTGACCGAGAAAGGCGAGTACATCGCGCGCTTCCACTGCGACTTCGGCAACTGGCCGAAGGGCGGGGAGAGCGTACCGCTGCGGCTTGCCAAGCCCTTCGCCGGCAAGGATCACACGGGCCTGCATCTGCCCGCCGTCGATGGCGACGAGGCGCTGGTGGGCTTTCGGGAAGGCAATCCGAACAAGCCGGTGATCCTCGCGTTCATGCACAACAGCGAACACCCGGACCTTATCAACACGATGCGTCGACGGTTCTCGCGCAACGAGCTTCGCACCCAGTCGGGCAACAAGCTGTGGATGGATGACTGGGACCGCCAGGAAGGGATTGAACTGGCCACGGAGCACTCGGGGCGCTCGCAGCTTAGCCTCGGCTATATCCCGGACGGTGAACTGAAGGAGCGCGGGGCGGGCGCGGAGCTGCGCACCGGGGGGCACCTGGTGCATCGCGGCGGTTCAGGCGTGATGGTGAGCGCGTACGACCAGCCGGGCGGCAGCGGCAAGGTGCTCGCGATGGACGAGACCCACGCGCAACTCAACGATCACCAGGCGATGAGCGAGTCCCTCGCGGCATCGGCTGACGCGTCAAAGGCGACGCCCGCCGATACCCTGGCGCAGAAGGCAATCCACGACGGACTGCATGAACTGAAGCAACCGGGCGTGCTGGTGACCGCGCCGGGGCCGGTCGGCCTCGTATCGGGCGACGGCGTACAGCTGGCCGCTGATGGCTCGATCATCGGCACGGCGAAGAAGGGGATTCACTTCGGCACGCTCAAGCGTCTCACGGCTGCTGCGCGCGATCGGATGTCACTGTTTGCGCAGAAGGGCATGAGCCTCATTGCTTCGGCGGGGGACTTCGTGGCGCAGGCCCAGCGCGGCCGCATGCAACTCGCTGCCCAGGGCGACATGACGGTCGAGACGGTTGAAGGCGTGCTGCACGTGAAGGGCAAAAAGGAAATCGTGCTGAACTGCGGCGGATCGTATATCCGCATCGCGCCCGACGGAATCGAGATGGGTACGCGCGGCGCCATCCGGTATCGCTGTGCGAAGCTCGGCAAGACGGGCCCGGCGCAGATGGACCTGGGCGGCGTGGCGTTCTCGCCGAAGCTCGTGCCGTACACGACTGAATGCGAAATCTGGCGCAGCAACGCCAATTTCGTGGAGGAAGTTGCGGGGACGCCTGTGCCCGCATCGAACTCGCAGCAGTCTCAGGCACTTGCGAATAGCGGACCAGTAGCGCCTGCATCATCGCTCGACGCTGGATCGATGGCATCGGCGGGCGGTGGTTCGACGCGGGCGCTTGAGCCGCTGACGCAAGGGCGACCCCTTCCGGGGTCAGCAGGCGCCGCAGGTGGTCTCGGTGGCCTGGTTATCAACGATCCGCAAAACGAAACCCAGAACCCTGTCACGCCTGATCCGATTGAGTTGAAGACAGCGGTGCCGTGTAACTGGCAACTCCCGGATTTCACGACATCGGCCAGCATGACGCGGGAGACGCCGAGGTATCAAAAATACGGATGGACGCGAACTGAACGACTCATGGACAAAGGTCAGCCGGAGATGTGTTCGGGTACGGCGACCACGACGTGTCAGTTTTCCTACGATTCTAAAAACAAGACGCTTACGGCGAAGGTCGTTATCGCACTGGTTCCAAGCTTACTGATAAAACTTGATCCCGTCAGCAAGGAGCCGTTACGTGACGACAAGAATGGATATATCGTCGAAAAATACGATACCTACAAAAATGGAGCGAATACAAGGAAAGAATTCTCCGTATTCAATTTAAAGCGAATCGATCGAGATGTGAATGACGTCGATATTTCGGAGTACAAAAGAGAGATTGAATCTACGCTGAATCAAGGAAACTACAAGTTGATTATGGGCGGATGCCGGAAAAATGGGGCTTGTGGTTGTCGTGTTTCTGTGAAGTTCTGTGTCGATGTGCGTTCGGTAACAGAATCGGCGGCCGCAGCGCTGAAACCCGATATCACTATCAACTTGTTTCCTGAGACGGTACGCGCTGACGCTAAAAACTGGCCGGAGGCGGATTATGCGATGGTTGGTGGGAGGTTGCAGAAAAAAATTACGCAGGTTAGGGCTCATGAAACGGGGCATCTATTCAATTTTCCTGATGAATATTGGATGCAAGGGGGATTCGTGCATTCGATATACGTTAAAGATGGTTTGAATATAGATTTTGGGCTTGCTGACGAAAATAAAGGAAGAAATAAGACTTGGGTAATTGAGTCGAATAATAATCTTATGGGTGATGGGTGTTCTAAGCCTGTCGCTGCTATCCCGCCATATTATCTCGATTATATTCGTAAATGGTTTTCGGAGTATACGAACAAGCTTTGGAAGATCGGCTATGAAGCCGCCGCACTGCCTCGAGTCCAGGATCAGTCCAAAAAATAGATTCAGCGTGAACGGCGCAGTCAAGACAGTGGGCACTAAAACGACCACACAGCACGGGCAGCGAAGATAAACGGGATGATTGATGCAATTGTTCAAATTGTTTTTTCTATTGCTAATATTGATATTTATGGGCGGAGGTAGCGTAATGGCAGATTCGGAGGTTATTAATACGCCTCGACCCGGAGCGTTTTCGCTGTCGTGGTCGGGTGGCCGCGAATATGGATCGAGAAACTTGACTTTTGACGGGGATAGAAAATTCTATTTCTCCAAGGGGGATACAGTTAACGACGACATTTGGACCGGTATCGGTGTCTTCTCCATAAATCTTCATAATGAAGATCTTCGGGAATTGAAGGCCGTCGCACAAACGCTATGCGATAAGGACATTCAAAGTGGTGGCCCGGAAACGGTGGATCCACCGTCTAACTACAGCGTTGTATGTGTCGACGGGGAAGGCAAGGTCGTTTACAGGGCCGGTTCCATCCGCCTGATTCCCGAACGCTTCAATCGCTGCATCTTTGATGTCCCGTTCAAGCTGGCAGAGCGCGCATGGAATGAAGGCAGCAAGATTATAAAATTGGACTTCGAGACTGTGTCGGTAATGCGCAAAGACGCTCACTATATCGTTTCGGTTCGATTTATAAATTCGGGGAGTAGATGGATCAAATTCAATACGCCGGATCAATGGTCGGGGGGGTACATTGGCGGGGAGTTGGGGGTTGCACCATTCAGTGAATTGGGGAAAATGGAACCTCGTGATGACTGGGGATTTGAATTGGCCGGAGCAAAATTGGTTAATCGAAACGAGTTCCCTGAAGGGGTTGTCATGCTCAATCCTGGAGAGCAAAGGATTCTTACGTTCGAAGCTATTCCCGATAACAAAATTTCCAGGGGCGAGTACGAATTCTCGGGCGCGGCTTTCATGAGAATCGAATACGAGGGAGACGGGTGGGGTCTTGCAACCAACGTCGACTTCCGTCCAATCAAAACGCGCATCACCATCGACCGCGATTACCCCTCGACACCGCAGGAACGCGAACAATGGGAGAAAACCCACCGCGAAAACATGTCCCAATGGCCCGTCAAACCCGGCGCAACCTTCGCCGAAGACGGCCTCTACCGCGCAGTCCGCACGAGCGGCGGCTACCGTGGCTTGCTCCTGAAGCAATTCAAAGCAGGCGACGTGGCAACGACCGAACCCGTGACGATGCCGATGGAGTCCCGGCACGCCGACGACTACATCCAGGGCGCGGTGCAATGGGTATGGGAGGCAAGCGCACCGACACCGGTCAAGCAGTGGTCGCTCGATCTCATCGATGGCACACAGCACGATTGTGAACCGGGCATGCCCTGTCCGCGAAGCGGCCGATGGGTGCCACGTGTGATGAGCGGTGTCGACTATGTGTCGATGGAATACGAATATCGACCGGCGGGCATCGTCACACTGCGCCTCGGCGACGTGATGCCCCCAATCCGGGGCAAGCAGGCAAGGTGGGAATGGATCGGGGGCGCGGTCGTCTGAGGGTGGGTATATCGAACCTGTTATCGCCATTTCGGCGTATTTTCTCAACTATATCTGTGAGTGATTTTCCTCGCATTCTAAAAACTCCGGATGATCGACCATGATGCAATCGCTACGCCTTATACGGGAAAAATATCCCGCAATTTTTATAAAAATTAAACGAGCATTTTCCGTGCGATCGTTGCTGAAGCGAATGGCACTCGTGACAAAAAGAAAAAATGAAGGGTATGAAAATTATTCGTTGAAGGCGTTGGCCGTCTGGATTATTTTAATTTTTTCAGGAAATATGGATGTACTGGCGGCTTCCGAAAGCAGCGGCGTACTGTCTGCAGGAGGATTTGTTTTATCGTGGTCCGCTGATCTTCAATACGGTTCCACGAGCTTTGTGTTCGATGGGGAGCATAAATTCTATGTTTCAACGGGGGACACTGCTAACGAAAAAAATAAAACAGGAATCGGTGTTGTTTCCCTGAATTTGCAAGAATCTGATTTGAAGGAGTTGAAGGTCGTTGCGCAGACTTTATGTGACAAAGACATCCAGAGCGGCGGTCCGGAAACGATGGACCCAGCTACTACATTCAGCGTGGCGTGCGTTGGGGAAGGCGGGATGGTTGTACGTCGATCTGGTTCCGTGCGTTTGATTCCAAGGCGATTCGATCGCGCCATTTTTGACATTTCGTACGAACTGGCGAAGAGGGCATGGGAGCAAGGCGATAAGCTCATTAAGCTCGATTTCGAAACGGTGTCTGTGGTGCGCGAAGACAATAATTATGTTGTCGGAGTAAGATTAATTAATTCTGGGCGTCGATGGATAAAATTAAAAATTCCAGATCAATGGGATTCAAATGCTGTTGGTGGTAGATTGGGCGTCGGTGCGAGCGATATTTTCGATCGAAATGGTGTGAAAAGAGAGATAAATAGTTCTTGGGCTTTCGCGCTGGAGGGGCGGAAATTGATTAATAGAAGTGATTTGGAAGACGGGTTTGTGTTTTTGAGGCCAGGCGAAAGAAAAATTTTGAAATTTGAAGCTGTCCCTGACAACAAGGCACTTAAAGGCACTTATGAGTTTTCAGGTATCGCTTTCATGATGGTCGAATATGAGGGATATGGATGGGGTCTTGCAACCAATGTGGACTTCAAGCCCGTTAGATCTCGCATCACCATTGACCACGACTACCCCTCGACCCCGCAAGAACGCGAAGAATGGGAAAAAGCCCACCGCGAGAAAATGTCCCAACGGCCCGTCAAACCCGGCGCAACCTTCTCCGAAGACGGCCTGTACCGAGCGATACGCACGAGCGGCGGCTACCGTGGCTTGCTCCTGAAGCAATTCAAAGCAGGCGACATGGCAACGACCGAACCTGTGACGATGCCGATGGAGTCCCAGTACGCCGACGACTACATCCAGGGCGCGGTGCAATGGGTGTGGGAGGCAAGCGCGCCGACACCGGTCAAGCAATGGTCACTCGACCTCATCGACAGCACGCAGCACGACTGCGAACCGGGTGCGGTTTGTCCGCGAAGCGGCCGATGGGTGCCGCGCGTGATGAGCGCTATTAACTATGAGTCGATGGAATACGAGTACCGCCCGGCGGGCATCATCACAGTGCGCCTCGGCGACGCGATGCCGCCAATCCGCGGCACGCACGCAAGATGGGAATGGATCGGGAGCGCGGGATGATTGACAGCGCCGAGATTCTGAAAGGGTGACCTGACTACGGTGGCCGGCATAGCACTGGACGACGAGTTTGAACTGGTTTGTACACTCGACGGACGTCGAGGATGGTTTGAATTTGGATTTTTTAATATTCTGATAAAAATTCAATAAAACAAAATTGAGTAATTGAATTGAAAGATGGTTGGTGTTGGTGAGTTCGTCAAGCCTTCCGCCACCATTCCGTCATATTTCGTGAACTATATTTTAGTAGTGATTTTTCGTGCCCTTAAAAAACTCCGGATGATCGATCATGAAGCCGCCACGTTATCGCGTACGAAAAAGAAATTCCGTAATTTTTATTAAAATGCAACGAATATGCTCCGTGCGCTCTTTTCTGAGGAGAGTGAAGCAGGTCGCAAGGCGGAAAAATGAAAAACGTGAAAGATATTTTTCGAAGGCGTTTGTCGCCTGGATTGTCTTTATTTTCATGGGAAATGCGGATGTGCTGGCGGCTTCTGAAAGCAATGTGTTGCGCGCTGGCGCATTTTCGTTGTCGTGGTCTGCTGACCTTAAATACGGTTCTAGGCGATTTGCGTTCGACGGGGAGAGGAAATTCTATTTTTCCGAGGGAGACACCATTAATGATAAGGATAAGAAAGGAATAGGAGTTTTTTCCTTGGTTTTGCAAAATTCTGAACTGCAAGATTTGAAAATTGTGGCGCGTACATTGTGTGATAAAGATATTCAAAGTGGTGGTCCGGAGACAACGGATCCGGGCGTTACCTTTAGCGTGGTGTGCACGGGAGAAGATGGGACTGCCGTACATCGGTCAGGCTCCATGCGGCTGATTCCAGAGCGATTTAACCGTGCTATCTTCGACCTTCCGTACGAGTTGGCGGAGAGGGCATGGACACAAGGTAGCAGGATCATCAAGCTCGATTTCGAAACTCTGACTGTAGAGCGGAAGGGTAATCATCGTGTGGTTGCCGTTCGATTCATTAATTCAGGGGAGCGATGGATAAGGTTCAAAACTCCGGACCAGTGGGGTGGATCCACAACTGCTGGCCTATTGGGCGTAAGTGCGGCCAATGTATTTAATAAAAATGGCCAAAAAGAAAAGGTGGATAATTCATGGGCTTTCGCTTTGGGCGGTGGGAAACTTATTAATCAAAATGGGTTCGAAGATGGATGGGTATTATTGAATGCTGGAGAAAGTAAAATTTTGAAATTTGAAGTTAATCCGAGTGTTGAGGCTCTTAGAGGTGGTTACGAATTCACAGGTGCCGCCTTTATGAGAATCGAGTACGAAGGAGATGGGTGGGGGCTTGCAACTAACGTGGACTTCAGGCCAATTAAATCTCGAGTCAACATCGACCACGATTACCCCTCAACTCCCCAGGAACGCGAAGAATGGGAAAAAACCCACCGCGAGAAAATTTCCCAACGACCAGTCAAACCCGACGCAACCTTGACGGAAGACGAGCTCTAACACTCGGTACGCGCCAGAGGCAACTATCACAGCCTGCCGACCCGATAACGATACCGATGGAGTCCCGATACGTTGAACACAACCTCGAGGGATCAGCGCGATGGCGACCGCGGGCAAGTGCATCGACGGCACGCATCACAACAGCAAACCTTACGCACACGCCCCTGGCTAGCCCGCATCAATACAACCTCCGGACGATCATCACCCGCCGAAGCGCCGACCCGATGCCACCAGCAGCCCACGAAAGCAAAAGCAACCGGGAATGCATCGGCGCCCAAGCCCATTTCCAGGCCCGCCCCCTTCCTTGACTGAACCCCCCACCACGCCTACACTCGCACGCACTCTGGTGCTCGCCCGCGCTCTTGCGCGAGGCGGTTAAACGGGAATCAGGGAGCCATCCCGCCGAGGGCTGGCCAACCTGAACTGCACCCGCAACGGTAAAGCGAACGCAGCGCGAGAAGTACATCCGCGCTGCAACGCCGACTTCACTGAACACGCGCCACGTTCGCGCGTTCATGACAGCCACTGCGCTCATCCGGTCTTCAAGGCAAGGCCGATGCGCGCGGGAAGGCGAAGCGGTGTTTCGTTCGTCAGTCCGGATACCGGCCAGATACGCGGGACTTGCGCTGCGGGGAGGCGGCGCCAAGTCCATACAGTTCACTACGGCCGCCTTGCGCGCTCGAAGCCGTGTCGTTCGTTCCTGTGTCGCCAGCTTTTGCACACGGGGCATGCGTGCGTCCAGCTTTGACTCGCTGCTCGCCAAGAGCAGCGCCGCTGCGGCCGTTGTCCGCCGTCGCCAGCCATGCATTCATGGCGCGAGGCGAAGGAGCCCCTGATGCAGATGCGCAAAATTCCGGTCACGATCGTGACGGGCTTTCTCGGCAGCGGCAAGACGACTTTGCTGCGGCACATTCTCGAACATGCGGGCGGTCTGCGCATCGCGGTGATCGTCAACGAGTTCGGTGAACTCGGTATCGACGGCGAAATCCTGCGTGGCTGCGGCATCGGTTGCGATGAGGACGGCAACGAGGCCGAAGGCCAGCTCTACGAGCTCGCCAACGGCTGCTTGTGTTGCACCGTGCAGGAAGAGTTCTTCCCGGTGATGGAAAAGCTCGTCGAACGCCGTGGCGAGATCGATCACATCCTCATCGAGACGTCGGGTCTCGCGTTGCCCAAGCCGCTCGTGCAGGCCTTCAACTGGCCCGCGATCCGCAACAGTTTCACGGTCGATGCGGTCGTCACCGTGGTCGATGCGCCGGCCGCTGCTGCGGGCCAGTTCGCCGACGATCCGCTCGCGGTCGATGCGCAACGCCGCGCCGATCCGAATCTCGATCACGAATCGCCGCTGCACGAGCTGTTCGAAGATCAACTGAGCGCGGCCGATCTCGTGATCCTCAACAAGACGGACTTGCTCGATCTCGCCCAGCAGGACGCGCTCGCCGACGAGCTGCGCAAGGAGCTGCCCGCGCAGGTGAAGATCGTGCGCGCGCAGCGCGGCGCGCTCGATCTGCATACGCTGCTCGGGCTCGAAGCGGCATCGGAGGAAAGCATTCATCTGCGGCACGATCATCACGGTTCGGGCGACGATCACGATCACCATCACGACGAGTTCAGCTCGGTGGTCGTGAGCGCGCCGGTGGTGTCGCGCGATGCGGCTGTGGCGGCGCTCCAGCAACTCGTCGATGGGCACACGATCTATCGCGTGAAGGGTTTCGCTGCGTTGCCGGGCGCGCCGATGCGGCTCGTGATCCAGGGTGTGGGGCGGCGCTTCGACAGTTATTTCGATCGTCGCTGGAGTGTCGAGGAAAGCGCGGCGCCCGTGCGTGACAGCCGTTTCGTGCTGATCGGCGAGGACCTCGATCAAGCGGTGCTGCAGGCCGCGTTCGAGGCAGCGCTCGCGCGCGTGCCGGCCTGATTGCAGGCGACGCTCACCATGCATCTGCTGCGCACGACGCCGGGGGGATTCGTCGACGATACGGCGGGCGTGATCCGTATCGATCAACAGCCCGCCGAGATCGTCATCATGAGTTCCGCCGACACGACGCTCGCGTTGCTCGCGAGTGTCGTGCCGCGCCTGCCCGCCGGCTTTCCGGCGGTGCGGCTCGCCAATGTCACGTATTTGCGCCAGCCCGCTTCGGTCGATTTCTACGTGGACGACGTGCTTCAGCACGCGCGTGTCGTGGTGGTCGATCATCTCGGCGGCGAGGCGTACTGGCCGTATGGCATCGAGCAGGTCGTCGCGCTCGCCGAGCGGCGCGGCCAGTTGCTTGCGATGTTCTCGGGCGACTTGCAGGAAGATCCGAATCTACTCGCGAAGAGCCGCGCGGAGCCGGCCTTTTGCCAGTTGCTGTGGCGCTATCTGCGCGAGGGCGGCGCGGCCAATGCCGAAGCGTTTTTGCGCGCGCTCGCGTGGCGTGGCTTCGAGTGGGGCAGCGAGCCGCCGCCGCCGCTCACGCTGCCCAACGCGACGCTCTATCATCCGCAACGCGATGTCGCGACCATCGACGACTGGCGCGCGCGCTGGCAAGACGGTGCGCCGGTTGTCGCGCTGCTGTTCTACAAGGCGCATCTGCAATCGGCCAATACGGTCGCGTTCGATGCGCTGATCGATGCGCTCGTCGCGCGCGGTCTGAATCCGCTGCCGCTCGCGATCACGTCGCTCAAGGACGCGTTGAGCCGCGATGTGATCGACCGGTTGTGTCGCGAGCACGAGGTGGCGCTGGTGCTCAACACGACGGCGTTCGCGGCATCGTCGCTCGACGATCCCGAGCCGCTCGCGCTCGCAGGCGATGCGCCCGTGCTGCAAGTGATTCTCTCCGGCGGCAATCACGCCGACTGGCTCAAGGACAACCACGGTCTCAACTCGCGCGACATCGCGATGCACGTCGCGCTGCCCGAGGTCGATGGCCGCATCATCACGCGCGCGGTCAGCTTCAAGGGCCTCGCGTATCACTGTCCGCATACGCAGGTCGATGTCGTGCGCTACGAGCCCGACGCGGAGCGCGTCGCGTTCGTGGCGGAGCTGGCTGCGCGCTGGTGCCGCTTGCGCACGCTGCCCAACGCGCAAAAGAAAGTTGCGCTCGTGCTCGCCAACTATCCGATGAGCGAAGGGCGCATCGGCAACGGTGTCGGCCTCGATACGCCGGCGTCGGTGCTTGCCCTCCTGCGCCTGCTGCGCGACGAAGGCTACACGCTCACGGATCTGCCGATGGACGGCGCGGCGTTGATGGACACGCTCACGCAAGGCGTCACCAACGACCCCGACACGCGCGCGCTGCGTCCGGCATGGCAAAGCTTGTCCCTCGACGACTACCGGCGCGCATTCGCGCGGATTCCGGCCGACGCGCAGAACGCGCTGATCGCGCGCTGGGGCACGCCCGAGGACGACCCCACGGTGCGGCATGGCCGCTTCATGATCGCGGGCTGGCGCTGCGGCCAGGTGTTCGTCGGCATTCAGCCGGCGCGCTCGCGCGGCGACGATACCTACGCGAGCTATCACGACGCCGAACTCGTGCCGCCGCACGCGTATCTGGCGTTTTATTTCTGGCTGCGCAACACCTTCGGCATCGATGCCATTGCACACGTCGGCAAGCATGGCAATCTCGAATGGCTGCCGGGCAAGAGCGTGGCGCTGTCGTCGGCGTGCTGGCCCGATCTCGTGCTCGGGCCGCTGCCGCATGTCTATCCGTTCATCGTCAACGATCCGGGCGAGGGCAGTCAGGCCAAGCGCCGCGCACAGGCGGTCATCATCGATCACCTGATGCCGCCGCTCACGCGCGCTGAAAACTACGGTCCGCTGCAAGACCTCGAACGTCAGGTCGATGAGTATTACGACGCGCTGATGGTCGATCCGCGCCGCGCGAAGCTGCTGCGTCAGACCATCCTCGCGACGATCATCGAGCATCGGCTCCATGAGGAACTGAGTATCGAATTGCCCTCGGGTCAGGACGAGGAAGACGCGTTGCTCACGCGTGCCGATGCCTATCTGTGCGAACTCAAGGAAGCGCAGATTCGCGACGGGCTCCATACGTTCGGCGCATCGCCCGCGGGGCGGCAACGTCGCGACACGCTGCTCGCGCTCGGCCGTTTTGCATGCGGTGACGGGCAGGGCGCGAATCGCGGTTTGATCGATGCGCTCGCACGCGATCTCGGCATCGATCATCTGCTCGATCCCGCCACGATCGACTGGGCCGCGCCCTGGAACGGGCCGCGCCCCGATGTGCTGGCACGCGCGCTCGATGCGCCGTGGCGTCATGCGGGCGACACCCGCGAGCGTCTCGAAGCACTCGCCGCCGCGCTGCTGGCGACGGTGTGCGGCGACGAGCCACCGAACGCTGAACTGCTGCCCGATCCAGCGATGCTCGTGCAGGCTTCGCGCGTGATCGCGCGTCTGCGCGACGACGTGCTGCCGCGTCTCGACGCGTGCGGCGAGAACGAGCTGCGCCAGTTCCGCCGCGCGCTCGAAGGACGCTTCGTCGCGCCGGGGCCAAGCGGTTCGCCCTCGCGCGGACGGCCCGACGTGCTGCCGACCGGCCGCAACTTCTACTCGGTCGATACGCGCGCGATTCCGACCCAGGCGGCGTGGTCGCTCGGGCTCAAGTCGGCGCAGCAACTGATCGAGCGGCATCTGCAGGAACATGGCGACTATCCGCGTGCGATCGGCCTCTCGGTGTGGGGCACGGCGACCATGCGCACGGGCGGCGACGACATCGCCCAGGCGCTCGCGCTCATCGGCGTGCGGCCGAAATGGGCGGCGGGCAGCCACCGCGTCGTGGACTTCGAGATCATGCCGATCGAGGTGTTCGACCGGCCGCGCATCGACGTGACGTTGCGCGTGTCGGGCTTCTTTCGCGATGCGTTCCCGAACGTGATGCATCTGTTCGATGCGGCCGTGCAAGCGGTCGCCGCCCTCGACGAGCCCGCGGATCTGAACCCGATCCGTGCTCGTATCGAGCGCGAGAAGGCGGCCTGGATCGCGCGCGGCCTCGCGCCCGACGAGGCGCGCCGCCGCGCCGGCTGGCGTGTGTTCAGCGCGCGGCCGGGCGCCTATGGCGCGGGCCTGCAGACGCTGATCGACCAGCGCCAGTGGCAGGACGACGCCGATCTCGCGAAGGCGTGGCACGCGTGGGGCGGCTATGCCTATGCCCAGCACGCGGCGGGCGAGGAAGCGCGCGACGCGTTCGCCGAGCGGCTCGCGGCGATCGATGTCGTGCTGCAGAACCAGGACAACCGCGAGCACGATCTGCTCGACTCGAACGACTATTACCAGTTCCAGGGCGGCATGGTGGCGGCGGTGCGTCATCTCGGCGGTCAGCAGCCCGCGATCTATCACGCCGATCACAGCCAGCCCGATGCGCCGCTCGTGCGGCCGCTGCAGCAGGAGATCGCGCGGGTGGTGCGCTCGCGGGTCGTCAATCCGAAATGGCTCGACGGTGTGAAGCGGCACGGCTACAAGGGCGCCGCCGAGATGGCCGCAACCGTCGATTATCTGTTCGGCTATGACGCGACCGCGCGCGTCGTGGGCGATCATCAATACGCGCTCGTCACCGATGCCTACGTGAACGACGACGCCACCCGCGCGTTCCTGCAGCAGCATAATCCGCACGCGCTGCACGGCATCTGCGAGCGCTTGCTCGAAGCGATCCAGCGCGGCCTGTGGCAGCAACCCGGCGACTATCGCGCCCAGCTCGAGCAACATCTGCTCGAAGCGGGCCAGCATCTCGAAGGAGCACGACCATGACCCAGCCGGACGCGCGCCCGGTCTTTCCGTTCACCGCGCTGATCGCGCAGGCGCCGCTTCAGCAGGCGCTCTTGCTCGCGGCGATCGATCCGGCGCTCGGCGGCGTGCTCGTCAGCGGGCCGCGCGGCACGGCCAAGTCGACGGCCGCGCGCGCACTCGCCGCGCTGTTGCCCGCAGGCGCGTTCGTGACGCTGCCGGTCGGTGCGAGCGAGGAGCGTCTGATCGGCTCGCTCGATCTCGATGCCGTGCTGCGCGAAGGCGCGGTGCGCTTCGAGCCGGGTCTGCTCGCGAAGGCGCACGGCGGCGTGCTCTATGTCGACGAGGTGAACCTGCTGCCCGACGCGCTCGTCGATGCGCTGCTCGACGTGGCCGCGAGCGGCGTCAACACGGTCGAGCGCGATGGCGTCTCGCATCGTCACGAGTCGCGCTTTGTGTTGATCGGCACGATGAATCCCGAGGAAGGGGAGTTGCGTCCGCAACTGCTCGACCGCTTTGGTTTGATGGTCGAGTTGCAGAACTGCTATGACCACGCGGTGCGTCAGCGCATCGTCAGGAGCCGTCTCGCGTTCGATGCCGATGCGGCTTCGTTCAGCCATGCGCATGCCGCCGAACAAGGCGCGCTCGCCGAACGCATCCGCGCCGCGCGCGCGGCCTTGCCGGGCCTCGCATTCGATGACGCCGTGCACGAGCGGGCCGCCGCGTTGTGCATCGAGGCGGCCGTCGATGGCATGCGCGCCGATCTCGTGATGCTGCGCGCGGCGCGCGCGCTGGCGGCGCTCGAAGGGGCGGCGGCGATCGTGCCGGAGCACGTCGAGCGCGTCGCGCACGCGGTGCTCGCGCATCGGCGGCATGCGCCGCCGCAGCAAGCGCCCGCTCAACCGCAAGGCGCTCCGGCAAACGCCGGCGCGTCCGGCCAAACCAGCGAAGCCGATTCCACGTGGGGCTATCTCGCGCCGCAGGCCGTCACGCCCACGACCGTCAAGGGCGTGATCCCGCTACCCGCAAAAAAACGCTAGGCCGTCGAACGGGGCCAGCCGCAAGCACGACGAGCGGTGTTCGACGGCATGCCGGCCCCGGCGCCGCTGCGCGCGCGGGTCTCGCGAGTACGCGCATCGCGTGGTGGCCGACGCTCATCGCCAAGGGACGCGCGCCGCTGCATCCGGCGCATCTGCGCTTCGTGCCGCACCAGCACGCGCATGTGCCACTGCATTGCTTCGTGCTCGATGGTTCGACGTCGATGCTCGCGCACGGTCAGATGGCGCTCGCGAAGGGGCTGCTGGTCGCGCTGTTCGATCGCGCGCGCGATGAGCGCGCCGAGGCCGCGCTGATTTCGTTCGGCGGGGCCCGCGCGCAATGGCATTTCGGGCCGGCCGTGCCGCGCTGGTGGAACGAACGCTGGATCGAGCCGGTCGGCGCGGGCGGGGGCACGCCGCTCGCGGCGGGCGTCGAACGGGCGTCACAATTGCTCGACGCGGCGCGGCGCCGCAAGCCCGCGCAGACGCGCATCGTCTGGCTGCTCTCCGATGGCCGCACGACGCAAGTGCCGCCGCGGCCGCGCCATGCGGATCACGTGATCGTGGTCGATCTGGAGCGCGCGGCGGTGCGCGTGGGTCGTTGCCGTGCGCTCGCCCGGGCGTGGGACGGCGCGTGTATCGAGCCCGCCGATCTGCTCAGCGGCTGACGCCTGTCCAGTAGACGACGTCGTCCTGGCGGTCGAACACGTAGACCTTCATCGCCATCTGCTCGGCCGGGGTCAGCTGGTCGAATTCGAGGCCGTGCGTGACGAGATTGCTCTCACCGCCTTCCTTGTGCAGGTTGCGGATGACCGCGCTCGTTTCGATGGTCGTGTCGAGATCGGCGGAGCGCAGCCGGAACGCGACGCGCAGGCGCTCGCCGACCGCGCCGAGCGTCCAGGCCGCTGCGAGCGACATGCCGAGCGCCGAGAGGCCTTTGGCGAGCGCGACGCCGTCATAGCCGCTGCCTTCGGCGGCGAGGCCGTAGCGCACCGGAAAGCGCGCACGCACGCGGATCGAGTTGCGCTCGCGCAGGCGCCGGATCGCGGCGGGCTGCGAGAGCACGAGATAGTCGAACGGCAACTGGCAGATCGCCTCGACCGAGCAGACGAAGCGGAACACGGACTGGCTCGCGATCGCGACGATTTCGACGTTCTCGCCGACCATCAGCGGCAGCACACGGCCTTCGGCCTGCGGCGGCGTGACGAACAGGGCGTCGTTGGGCGCGAGGCCGATCAGGCGGCACGGCTGCATGGGTGAGCTGCTGCTGGTCTGGGTGCGCAGTCCCATCAGCGCGCCGATCGCGAGGTGCATCTCGCGCGCCTGGCCGACACTCGCCTGGTGGGGCACGGCCGACTCGGGCTGGACGTCGGCCGTAGCGTCGTCGAGGTCGCCACGGCGCGGCGAAAAATGTTCGAACAGGAACTGCCGCTCCTCGGTGCCGACGATGATCGCGCCGCGCTCCATCAGCAACACGCCGTCGTGATCGACGAGGGGCCATTCGAGCGGCTCGCCGAGCGGCAGCGCATCGGGTGTCAGGGTGTGGGCGGCGTCGGGGGCAATTGCGGCATCAACGATAGTCGTCATGGTGGGCGTCCAGGCGCTTAACGTGGATTACTTGAATACGGCACCTTATCCTAAATATTGAGGCGACGGACCCCCAATTTAGGTGAGCAGGCAACAAAATTGCTACGCCGCCGTGCCGCTTCAGCCCGGATACCAGCGCGGCGTGTAGATCCACTCGCGGCCATCGGGACGCGCGATGGCGCGCGTCGTCGATGAGCCGACGATCACCATCGTGCGCATATCGACTTGCTCGGGCCGCAGGGCGCCGAGCGTGGTGGTCGTGAGCCGTGCGGCCGGCCGGCCGATGTCGCGGCCGAGCACGACGCGCGTGTCGGCCGGGCGTACGGCGCGCACGATCTCGAGCGCGCGTTCGAGTTGCCAGGGCCGCGCACGTGAGATCGGGTTGTAGAACGCCATGACGAGATCGGCGGCGGCGGCGTGCTGCAGCCGCGTCTCGATCACCGACCACGGCTTGAGGTTGTCGGACAGCGACAGCATGCAGAAGTCGTGGCCAAGCGGCGCGCCGGCCTCGGCGGCGGTGGCGAGTGCCGCCGAGACGCCCGGCACGATGGCCAGTTCGACGCTGTGCCAGCGCGGATCGGCGGCGCCGTCGAGCGCTTCGAGCACGGCGGCCGCCATCGCGAACACGCCGGGGTCGCCCGACGAGACCACGACGACGCGCCGGCCTTCGCTCGCCAGTTCGAACGCGTGGCGCGCGCGCTGCAATTCCTCGCGGTTGTCGGTGGCATGGCGCTGCTGGTCTTCGCGCAGCGGGCCGGCCATCTCGACGTAGGTCGCGTAGCCGAGCACGTCGGTCGCTTCGTCGAGCGCGCGGCGCGCGGCAGGCGTCATCAGGTCGGCGCGGCCAGGGCCCAGACCGATTACGCTCACGCGGCCGCGCGCGTGGCCGAGTGTTAGTGGATCGGGCGGCGTGGCGGCGAGCGCGAGTGCGATGCCGTCACGGGTGGCGAAACGCGTTGCGCTTGCGGTCAATATCGTGTCGAGCAGGGCGGCGGGGTTGCCCTCGCGTTCCCCGTTTTCGTCGGCGAAGCGTAGCGGCATATCGAATTGCGCGGCCACGTCGGCCAGCGTCTCGACGTGCATGCAGCGAGCGGGTGCGATGAGCGCCGCTACGGCGAGCGGCGCGAGGCCTTGCGCATCGAGCGCGGCGGAAATGCGTGCAGCGAGCTGCGCGCCGTCGCCATCGACTGCCACGATCACGCTGCGCGGATGGATCACGAGCGCATGGGCATCGTGAGCCGCCGCGCCGGGCGTCACGCGGATCACGTGCCGGGCGTGCGGCTCGCGCGGCAAGCCGACGCCGTCGAGCCACGGCGCCTCGCCTTCGATGCGCGTGGGCGCACCGGCCAGCAGGTCGGAGACGAAGCGCTTGCCTTCGTCGAGACTCGCGAGCGCATAGCCCGGCGGCGGATTGAGCACGCAGGTGCCGAAGCGCAACTCGCCGCTCGTCGTGATCGCGGGCGCGACTTCGAGCGCGGCGGCGATTTCGCGCGCCATCACGTTCACGCCCGCGAGCCCGCCGAGCAGCGGCACCACCGCGCTGCCATCCTCGGCGACGGCGAGCACCGGTGGCTCCGCGCCCTTGTTGGCAAGCAGCGGCGCGAGCGCGCGGATCACGATGCCCGCTGCGCACAGCACGATGAGCGGCGTGCCGCGCGCATACAGATCGCGCAGATGAACGCCGAGTTCGGTATAGGCGACGTCGGCCTCGACGCGCGACTGCAGCGCATGCACGTGCGCACCGGTGTAGCCGACCTGGATGCGCCGCGCGGTCGCGAGCGCGCCGGGACCGAGGATCACGATTGCGGGCGCCGTCGTCAGCCTTGCCATTTTTCCCCCGGCACCACGAGCAGCGAGAAATACGGCGAGGCCATTGGATCGACCTCGTCGAGCGGCACGATGCGCTGGTTGGCCATCGTCGCGCGTTCGACGTAGAGCGCGCGCTGCGCGAGGCCCAGCTCGACGAGCACGCGGCGCACCTTGTCGAAGTTGCGGCCGAGTTTCATGACGACGGCCGCATCGGCGCTGGAGAGACGCCGGCGCAACTCGTCCTCGGGCAGCACGCCGGAGAGCACTGAGAGGCTCTGGTTGCGATAGACGAGCGGCACGCCGAGCACCGCCGCGCCGCCCAGCATCGAACAGACACCGGGCACGACCTCGGCTTCGAAGCGCGTCGCGAGCCGGTCGTGCAGATACATGTACGAGCCATAGAAGAACGGATCGCCTTCGCAGATCACGGCGACATCGCGGCCTGCTTCGAGATGCCCGGCGATCACGTTCGCCGCGGTGTCGTAGAAGTCGGCGATGATCGCTTCATACGACAGCGGCGGTTCGAGCGCTTCGGTCGTCACGGGATAGACGAGCGGCAGGCGCGTTTGCGCATCGTCGAGATGCGTCTCGATGATGCTGAACGCGTTGCCTTTCTTGCCCTTCGCGACGAAATACGCGATCACGGGCGCAGCCTTGAGCAGACGCAGCGCCTTCACGGTGATGAGTTCGGGGTCGCCCGGGCCGACACCGAGGCCGAGCAATCGTCCAGTCCGGTTCGTCATCATTCGGTCTCCGTGGCGAGCGCGTTGACGGCGGCGGCGGCCATCGCACTGCCGCCGCGCCGGCCGCGCACGACGACCCAAGGCACGCCGTGCGTGCTCGCGGCGAGCAGCGCCTTCGACTCCGCCGCGCCGACGAAGCCGACCGGAAAGCCGAGAATCAGCGCGGGCGGCGGCGCACCGTGCTCGATCATGTCGATCAGATGAAACAGCGCGGTCGGCGCGTTGCCGATCGCGACGACACTGCCCGCGAGTTCAGGCCGCCACAGTTCGAGCGCGGCGGCCGAGCGCGTATTGCCCATCTCGCGCGCGAGCGCGGGCACGGCGGGATCGTCGAGCGTGCAGATCACGCGATTGGCGGCGGGCAGGCGCGTGCGCGTGATGCCGTTGGCGACCATTTTCGCGTCGCACAGGATCGGCGCGCCGGCGGCGAGCGCACGGCGGCCCGCAGTCCCCGCGCCTGGCGAGAACAACAGGTCGTCGACGATATCGACCATGCCGCATGCGTGAATCACGCGCACCGCGAGTTTTTCGAGGTCCGCGGGAATGCGCGACAGGTCGGCTTCGGCGCGGATAGTCGCGAACGAGAGCCGGTAGATTTCCTGGCCGTCGCGAAGGTAATCAGACATCGGGGGTACTCCGGGCGAGCCGCACGAGCAGGGCAGCGGTCTCGTCGATGGTCAGGTGGCGCGCGACGCAGCGGCCGAAGCCGGCGCTCGCGTCGCGCTCGTAAAGGTCGTAGCGGCCGGGCGCGCACGCGAGCAACGTGTACGGCGCGCGGTGCGCGGCGGCGCAACTGCGCTCGCAGCCGCTCAGGTGGACTTCGACGTGCGGCGGCAGCAGGCCGGCCAGGCGTTGCGCGTCGGCTTTGGTGTCGGCGCGGCCTTTGACGCAACCGGTCGAACCGCTGCACGCGATGAGCCGCGCGAGCGGCGCGTCGGCCGCGCAGACGAGACCGAGCGCCGCGAGTTGCGCGAGCACGTCAGGCGCATCGGTGGTCGCGACGTTGGGCAGCAGCACGCCTTGCCACGGCGTGATGCGCAGCGTGCCGTCGCCGTGGTCGTGCGCGAGCCCGGCGAGTGCGCGCAGCGTCGCGCTCGTGGTCCGACCGAGCGCGGGCTGGGCGCCGACATGCGAGCGCGTGGCATCGCGTTGAGCATGAATGCCGAAGCGCCGTGCGGGATCGGCGGCGCTGCGCCGCCACGCGGCCAGCGCGGGATCGCGCGGCAGATCGAAAGCGAGGTGATAGCGCGTGCGTTCCAGCACGGCGTCGGCGTCGAGGCGCGCGAGCACATCGCGCATGCGGGTTTCGTCGGCGGCTCGCAGGTCGAGGAACGCGTGCAGCAACGCCGCGACGAGCGCCGGGACTTGCGCGGGCAACACGCTCGCGAGGGCGCTCGACGCAGGCGTGCCCGCGAGCCCGAACGCGAAGCGCACGCCATCGGCGGCTTCGAACGCGGCGAGCCAGATATCGTGCGGATGGTCGAGCATCGCGAGGCGCTCGCCGCCGTCGATCTGCAGCGCGAATTTTGGCGAAATCGCTGCGAAGCGCTGCAGCACCTCGATGACGGGCGCGATCAAGGTGCGGGTATCGAAGCACGCGGACGCATCGATGCCCGCGGCGGGACTCAGCATCAGGTTGCGCAGATCGTCGGCGGCCATCAGCGCATCGGCCGCGCAATGGCGCGGACCGAGTCCGGCCGCGAGCAGCGCGGCGCCGAGCGCGGCTTCATCGCCGGCATGCACGCCGCGAATCTGCAGGTTCGCGCGATTGGTCAGCTCGATTGTGCCGTCGGCGTAGCGCTCGGCCGCGTCGGCGATCGCGAGCGCGTGCTCGCCCGGCAGCAGGCCGCCCGGCAGTTTGATTCGGCAGATCCCGCCATCGCGCGCGGCGACGACGCGCAGCAGCCCCGGGCAGGCCGATGGCCGCACGGTGGCAGAGGAAGCAGCGGATAAAACGTGGTTCAAGCGGGCACCGGTTTAGTGTCGCGCGCTCGGCCCGAGCCTTTCCGGGCGAGGGAAGGGCTACGGCATCGGTACACCCCGCCCGATGTTGGCTGGCACGAACAGTCTGGCCGGCAGGTCTCCTGGCTCGCAGGTCGTGGACCGCACCGGCCTTCCCGGACGAGCCAGTGGCGTGGTGGATGCGGTCTCGCTGCGTTCAGTCGCGGGGGCGGCCACAGATTCGGCTGTGTTCCCTCTTAGGCCCGTTGGGCACCGGTGGACGCGCTATTATGCCTCCTTTTGAAGGGGCGGCGCGTGCGAAGGCGCGCGCCGCGCCAGCGTGCAAAGGAGTGGCGAAGCGATGCAGGACGCGCGCACATGGCTGACGGTGGTCGGCATCGGCGACGATGGATGGGCGGGGCTGGGCCGCGCGGCGCGTCGCGCGCTGCTGGAAGCGCAGATCGTGATGGGCGGCACGCGTCATCTCGCGATGCTGCCCGCGCGCGTGGGCGCTCGGCGCGAACCGTGGCCGCAGCCGTTCAGCGTCGCGCCTTTGCTCGCGCATCGCGGCGGTGATGCCAGGATTTGCGTGCTGGCGAGCGGCGATCCGATGCTGTTCGGCGTCGGCGCGACGCTCGCCCGCGAGCTCGGCGCGCACGAGATGACGGTGCTGCCCGCGCCGTCGTCGCTGTCGCTCGCGGCCGCGCGGCTCGGCTGGGCGTTGCAGGACGTCGCGCAGGTGTCGTTGGTCGGGCGTGCGCTCGCGTCGATGAACGCGCAGCTCTTTGCCGGCGTGCGCGTGCTCGCCTTGTCCGCCGACGGCACCACGCCCGCCGCGCTGGCGCGTCTGCTCGACGAACGCGGCTACGGCGCAACCCGGCTGCATGTTTTCGAGCACCTGGGCGGGCCGCTCGAACGGCGCATCGATGGCCGTGCCGACGCTTGGCATGTACCCGAGGTCGCCGCGCTCAACCTGGTTGCATTCGAATGCGCGAGCCAAGGCGGCGCGCTGCCGCTCGCGCTCACGCCGGGCCTGCCCGACGAGGCTTATCGTCACGACGGCCAGATCACCAAGCGCGATGTCCGTGCGCTCACGCTCGCGCGTCTCGCGCCGCGTCCCGGCGAACTGCTGTGGGACGTGGGCGCGGGCAGCGGCTCGATCGGCATCGAATGGATGCGCGCGCATCGAACCTGTCGCGCGATCGCGATCGAATCGCATCCGGAGCGGCAGCGCAATATCGAACACAATCGCGCGACGCTCGGCGTGCCTTCGCTGCAACTCGTCGCGGGTCGCGCGCCCGCTGCACTCGATGGGCTGGCCACGCCCGATGCGGTTTTCATCGGCGGCGGCGTGACTGTGCCCGGCGTGCTCGACGCGTGCTGGGAGCGGCTCGCGAGCGGCGGGCGGCTCGTCGCCAATGCGGTGACGCTCGAAAGCGAAGCGGCGCTCGTCGCGTGGCGTGCGCAGCATGGCGGGACGCTCACGCGCATCGGCATCGGCGAGGCCGCGCCGCTCGGCCAGTTCGAGACCTGGCGCCAGGCGCTGCCGGTCACGCTGCTCGAAGCGCACAAGCCATGACACGTATCCTGCTGCTCGGCGGCACCGGCGACGCGTTGCGCATCGCGCGGCAACTCGCGCCGTCCCATGTCTACAGTCTCGCGGGCCTCGGCCGCGTGCCGACCGGGCTCGCGTGCGCGGTGCGCGTCGGCGGTTTCGGCGGCGCGGCCGGGCTGGCCAGCTATCTCGCCGACGAGCGCATCGGGCTCGTCGTCGATGCCACGCATCCTTACGCGGCGCGCATCAGCGCGAACGCGAGCGACGCGTGCGCGAGCGCTCGTGTGCCGTACTGGGCCGTGCGCCGCGCGCCATGGCAGCACCAACCCGGCGACGACTGGCGCGGCGTGCGCGATTGGGACGAGATCGTCGGCACATTGGCGCCGTTCGCGCGGCCGCTCTTCACGCTGGGCCGCGAGCCGCTCGCGCATCTCGACGAAGTGCCCGCGACGCAGCACTGGACCATCCGCTGTCTCGACGCCCATGCGGGCCACGCGCGCGCTCGCGTGATCGACGCGCGCGGACCGTTCACGCTCGATGGCGAGCGCGAACTGTTCGCCCGCGAGCGCATCGATATCGTGGTGAGCAAAAACAGCGGCGGCGCGGCGACCGAGGCGAAACTCGCGGTCGCGCGCGAACGCGGCTTGCCGGTCGTGATGCTCGAACGTCCCGTCTTGCCGCGCGCTGCACGCGAGTTCGACGGCCCCGATGCACTGATCGCCGCGCTCGATGCATCGGCCCTCTGCGCCGACCGCTAGAATCACGCACCTGCATTCACGGAGTCTTCCATGACGGTCTATTTCATCGGCGCAGGGCCGGGCGACCCCGATCTCATCACGGTGAAAGGGCAGCGCCTCGTGCGCCGCTGCCCGGTCATCCTCTACGCGGGCTCGCTCGTGCCGCCCGCGTTGCTCGAAGGACACACGGCTCATCAGGTCGTCGATACGGCGCCGCTCACGCTCGACGAAATCGTCGCCTTGCTCGACGCGGCGCACCAGCGTGGCGAAGACGTGGCGCGCCTGCATTCGGGCGACCCGTCGTTGTACGGCGCGATCGGCGAGCAGATTCGGCGCCTGCGCGCGCTCGACATCCCGTTCGAGATCGTACCCGGCGTGACCGCCACGGCAGCGTGCGCGGCGGCGCTCGGCTGCGAGCTGACGCTGCCGTCCGTTTCGCAGACGCTGATCCTCACGCGCTACGCGACCAAGACATCGATGCCCGAGGGCGAAGCCCTCGCCGATCTCGCACGTCATCGCGCGACGATGGCGATCCATCTCGGCGTGCGCCATCTCGCGCGCATCGTGGACGATTTGCTGCCGCACTACGGCGCGGCGTGTCCGGTCGCCGTGATCTATCGCGCGAGCTGGCCTGACGAAGAGCGCGTGCAAGGCACGCTCGCGGATATCGTCGAGAAGGTGCAGGCGACCGACATCGAGCGCACGGCGCTGATCCTCGTCGGCGATGTGCTGGCCGCCGAGGGCTTCAGCGATTCGACGCTGTACGCGAAGCCGTCGCCATAGCAAGCGTCAATGCGCGCCCGCGTGCGTGTGACCGGCGTGCGTATGCGGCTGCGTGAGCGCGCTCACGACAGCCAGCACGACGATGTTCACACCGAGCGCGAGAAAGCCGACATTGATGTCCTTCGCGGCGTCGGGCAGGAACGGCATCAGCGTGGCGATGCTGACGTGGAGGATCGTCGTCAGCGCGACGACCGTCACGCCCGCGGCGATCCCGCAGAACGCGCCGTACTTGGTCACGCGGTTGTGCGCGGCGAGGCTGCACACGAGCGCCGGGAACAGCTGCGTGACGAAGTTGTAGCCCATCAGCAGCAGCGCGACGATGGTCTCGCCGCCATGCAGCGTCACGCCGACCGCAACGAGCGCGAACACCGGCACGAAGACGCGCGCGAGGCGGCCGACGGTGGCGTCGTCGGCGTTTTTGTTGATGAGGCCGCGATAGAGGTCGTTGGCCGCCAGCGTCGAGGCGGTCGTCAGGATCATCGAGCCCGGCACGAGCGCGGTGAGCACGCCGGCCGCGCCGATCACGCCGACGAACCACGGATCGAAGGTCTGCAGCGAGAGCCGGAACAGCGACAAGTCGATGTTGCCGCCCGTGAGGCCCGGCACCTTGAGCACGGCCGCGAAGCCGCAGAAGAACACGAACAGCAGGATCAGCTGATAGAGCGGCAGGAAGATCGCGTTGCGGCGGAAGATGCGCTCATCCTTTGCGGTGTAGACCGAGCCGAATGTATGCGGCCACATGAAGAAGCCGAGCGCGGTGAGCAGCACGGTCGACTGGAACCACGTGACGCTCGAGCCCTTCGCGGGGAAGGTCAGGAAGCCGGGCTTGGCCGCGTCGATCGCATGGAACATCCCGGCGAGGTTGCCGTAATAGTGGACCGGCAAATAGATGCCGAGAAACAGCACGACGCCGAGGATCAGCGTGTCCTTGAGCGCCGAGTTCCACGTGCAGCCACGCACGCCCGAGACGATCACGTAGATCGTCACGACGACGGCGCCGATCCAGATCGCGGTGGTGGACGAGATCGCGCCATACGAGGTGGTGGCCACGATGATGCCGAGGCCCTTGAACTGCAGCACGAGATACGGAATCAGCGCGACGATATCGACGAGCGCCACCAGCACGCCGAGCGTCGGGCTCGCGTATTTGCGGGCGAAAAAATGCGGCTGCGAGACGAGCCGGTGGGTTTTCGCGTAGCGCCAGATGGGCGGTAGCAGCCAGTACGACAGGACGTATGCGAGCGTCGCGTAGGGCAGGATGTAGTAGACCGGCGCGCCCTTGCCATACGCATAGCCGCTGCCGCCGAGGAACGTGAAGGTCGTGTAGATCTCGCCCGCCATCAGCAGGAACACGAAGACCGTGCCGAAGCTGCGTCCTCCCACCGACCATTGTTCGAGACTCATGTCGTGGCCGCGCCGCGCGCGCATGCCGAGCGCAAGTGCGATCACGGTGACCGCCGCGATGATGAGGAGGGCGCTGCTCATGTTCGGACCTCCGTCGGCTCGGCAGCATCTGTCGTACGGTTGGCGGGATCGAGCCGGTAGATCACGGCCATGATCACCGACGTGAGCACGACCCACATGACGATCCAGGCCAGCACGAGCGGCATGCCGAGCACGAGCGGCTCGGTGCGGTTGACGAACGGCACCCCGAGCAGGATACCGATGAAGGGCAGCGCAGCCAGTAACCGTGATGACATCGACTACTCCTTTCGCGTTGAAGGGACTGTCAAAGTCGAGGCGTGATGAGCCCGACTTTATGCCTGTTAAGTCTTCAGCGTAAAGTGCGCCAAAATGTTGAATGGCAACTGAAAGCATGCTGCGCCGCCGCGTGCGCAGGCTGCAGCACGGCGCACACGGTTGCAGTTACACTGCTCGCAGCCACGGCGTCTTCAGACCCTTGCTGCGAGCGCACGACAAGGGCCCCCACTGGACGGCATCGGACTGCATCCATGATCGAAAGCCTTATTTCAGACATCCTGTTCGGCTTCACCGGCCTGATCAGCATCATCAACCCCATTGGCATCGCCTTCGTATTCCTCGACCGCACGGCAACGCTCACCGACGAGGAGCGGCGCCTGCTTGCCAAGCGCGTCGCCATGAACGCGTTTTTCGTGCTGCTCGCCGCGTTCTTCGTGGGCACGCCGATCCTGCATTTCTTCGGCATCTCGATGGAGGCGCTGCGCATCGGCGGCGGCCTCGCGGTCGCCGTGAGCGGCTGGCAGATGCTCAACGCACCCGATACGCCGCCCGCGGTCGCCGACCCCGCCGTCAAGCAAGTCGATGCCGATTCGGCCTCGTCGCGCGCGTTCTTCCCGCTGACGATTCCGCTTACCACCGGCCCCGGTTCGATCGCCACCGCCATTGCGCTCAACGCTAACCGCACTCACAAGCTATCGGCGTTCCTGCTCTCGGGGCTGGCCTCGATCGCGATCTCGGCGCTCGTCATGCTCGTGATCTACTACGTGTATAGCCGCGCCGCGCGCCTCGCGTGGTATCTCGGCGCCGAGGGCACGCGCGTCGCGATGCGCATTTCGTCGTTCCTGCTGCTGTGCATCGGTGTGCAGATCATGTTGACTGGATTTACCGGCTTTCTGACGCCGATCGCCGATCTGCGCGCCGGCAACTGAAGTCCACGTCTCTTGCTGGAGAAGCGCTATGTGCCGCTGGTTTGCATACATGGGCAATTCGTTGCCACTCGATACGGGCCTCTTCCGGACCCAGCACTCGCTGATCGACCAGAGCCTGCATTCGCGGCTCGGCGTGACGACGACCAATGGTGACGGCTTCGGCATCGGCTGGTATCAGCATCCGCAGGACGCGCCGTTTCGCTATCGCAGCGTCCAGCCCGCATGGAGCGATCGCAATCTGCGCGAACTGGCGCGCGCCATCAGCGCGCCGATGTTCGTCGCGCACATCCGCGCCGCGACCGAGACGCCCGTGCAGGAGACCAACTGCCACCCGTTCCGCTTTGGTCGCTGGCTCTTCGTGCACAACGGACTGATCCGCGATTTTTCGCTGGTGCGCCGCGAGCTGATGGTGGCGGTCGATCCCGAGCATTTCGACGGCATCGAGGGTTCGACGGATTCGGAGGTGATGTTCTTTCTGGCGATCACGTTCGGCCTCGAACACGATCCGGTGGGTGCGCTCGAACGCATGGTCGGCTTCGTCGAGGCGACCGGGCGCGCGCATGGCGTGGCCGCGCCGCTCAACATGACGGTCTGCGCGACCGACGGCGAGCGGCTCGTGTGCGCGCGCTATTCGAGCGAGACGCAGTCGCGCTCGCTCTATCACAGCACCTCGTTCAGGCAACTGCACGAACTGTATCCCGACGATCCGCGCATCACGGCGGTTGGCGACGATGCATTCGTGGTGGTGTCGGAGCCGCTCGGCGATCTGCCGGGCGTATGGGCTGAAGTGCCGGAGGCGACCGCGATCGTCGCGAACGGCGCGCAGGTCGACTATCTGCCGTTCACACCCGTCGCGCCATGAGCGCGTGAAGCGCGTGAAGCACGACTGGCGCCGCTCACCACGCGCGCATGCTGCCCGAGCTGTCGTGTTTCTCGGCCATCGAGGGAATGGTGGCGAGCGCGAGGCGCCGCGCGCGGCGCACCTGGCGCGTGAACAGTGCCACGTGGGGCGGCACGACACGGCGGCGCGGCCACACCCAGAACACACCGCCGAGCAGCGCGATGCCCGCGGGCCCGAGTGCATGCTGGCGCGCAAACACGGCGAGCGCGCGGCCGGTCGCGCACAGCGCATCGAACATCGGTAGACGCAGCCACGCGACCCACGCTGCATTGCGCGCCTGGGTGCAGCGCTGCGAAGCCGTGACCCAGCGATCGAGCGGCTCGCGATGCGCGAGCGCGGCATCGCAATACACGATCGCGTGGCCGGCCGAAAGCACGTCGAGCGCGGCGAGATCTTCCGCCGCGCCATGCGAAAGGCGCTCTTCATAACCGCCGAGTGCACGGAACACGTCGGTGCGCAGGATGCACGCGCCGGGCATGTAGCTCGCGAGCGTGGGGCCGGGCAAGCCTTCGCTGCCCGGTGAACTGGCGCACAGCACGAGGCAGTCGGGATGGATTTCGCGGCCGTCGTCGCCGGTCACGCGCGCGTTGAGCACAGCGACCTGCGGGTTCGCGTCGAGCAACTGGACCGCGCGCGCGAGGGCGCCCGGCGCCCACGACGTGTCGTCGTCGCAGCACGCGACATAGGCCGTCTTCACGAGCGCGATGGCGCGATTGAAGCCCGCCGCGCCCAGATCGTTCAAGCCCTGCACGATGCGCACTTGCGGAAAGAGCGAGCCGACCAGGCTGATGGTCGAATCGCTCGAACCATTGTCCGCGACGATCACGTGCGGCCGCTCGGGCAGCGCGCACAATCGCGCGACGGTATCGACGGTGTGGCGCACATGATTGCGGCTCAACACCACGACCGTGATGCGCGGCGTGGTCTCGGTGTCGGAGGTCGGAGCGGTTGCGTTCATCGCGGGTCTGCGTTCGCCTCGGCGGACGATCAAGAGGGGCAGGTCATGTCAGCATACGCCGAAGGCGCGCACCGTGCTGACGGATTGCCGCACTTCGGTGACGCGATGCAGCATCGCGCGAGACTCAGCGCGCGGTGACGGCAGTTGGCCGATCCGTCTGCGCGCCCGCCCCCGTCTCACTCGCCGACCTTGCGCGTGCAAGATATTGGAAATGGTTGCGGAGTCGACGAAACGATCGATGGCGAATTTTTCGATCGCGTTTGTGGCCTCGATAACTGGCATAGAGTTATTTATTGCTTGAATCGGGGGCGGCGCGAATGAGAGCTTTAACTGCGCCCAGTGCGGCATTGCTGCCGCTTTTAGTCACTGCCGCTACGCTTGTTTGGGCAATTCATCGGTCCCTGATACGGCTTTATCACCGCCACTGCGCATCTGGCATCGACGGGTTGCTCTCAGTCAGCTAACTCCCGACTAATTTTCCTGAGGCAGGATTGAAATTCCACTTCTATCGGGCGATCAGGAAATGCAATATCAAGACGGGTTTGATGAATTGCTGGCTGCGTGGGGGAAGTCCCTTGGGATGCAGGATTTAAAGTTAAGTGAAGCTGGCACCTGTACCCTGCGTGTTGATGATGAATATATTGTCTCGGTTTCCAGAGATCACCGCAACCACAGGCTAATCTTGACGGGGTTGGTGGCAGAATCCCTTCCGGAACAAATGAGTCGATTGGTTGTGGAAAAAATCCTGATTTCCAATCTTGCATCGTTGTGGGATGGGGCAATCATTGCTGTCGAGCCCGAGTCTCGTAAAATAATCCTCAAGCAGGGGCTTCCTCTGTCATCTGTTAATCCAGAAAGCATGAGTCACTGCTTTGGTGATTTTGTGGAATTGCAAAAACGATGGATCGTGCTGTTCTCGCGGGATGCTGCTGCCGACTCGTGCGAACAATTTCCGCCCGATTTTTTGGTATCGAAAAACAGATTTGACGATAAATTGATCAAAAATCGATCTTTTTAGATTTTATTCTCAACTTTACCGTTAATTTTATATTGTTATGAGGTGTAAATAATGCGCGCTAACTTTGATACTATTGGGGACTACTACTACCACGCGAAAAACCAGAGTCGGTCGGAACGAGCCGGAAATGATGGTCAACTTCAGATCGGCAGTTCGACCTACAAAATCGACATGGCCAGCCAAGGGGTCTCGGAGTTGGGAGAACCGGGCAAAACCGAGGCGAATGACGATATTTGCTGGGGAATCCAGCAGGCCGTGTTTAACGAGCCGACACTGACACGGCAACGCGATTGCGCCATACCAAATGTGAACATAAAGATTGAATACAAACTCGGCGATACCACGGACTTCGCCGCCAAGACGGATCAGGCGCTAGAGAGGATCTATCGTGGAGGTCCGACTGGAAAGAAACTGCTGGATCAGTTATCGGTCAACGCGGCCGGAACGCCTGATCTCGCGAAGCGAAAGGTCATTATTCAGCCTCCAGCTTACCCCGGTCAAGAGCCGGTGACTCACCCGGACTTGACCGGTGCTCAGCGGCAACGCGTAACGCCAGGAAACGACCCGGGCAAGTATGCAATGAACCTCGCGCAGAAGGGGTTCATCAAAAAAGGCGAAGGGACGAGTGCCAGAATAACGTGGGATCCCCATGTTGCAGTCGATTTGGAATTGGACCAGGACCGCACGGCGGGCGTGCCCGTGGGGCTAAAAGAGGACCCGGATCGCCAAGAATCGCATTTTGTTCTGGGACACGAGCTGGTGCATGGCCGGCGCATACTGAAAGGCACGTATACCGGTCCATCCGGCACAAACACGGATCCACACCGTCATGATCCAAAGACGCCGGAGGGCAAGGAAGAGTTGCGCGCTACTGGCATCGAGCAGTTTAAAAATAAAACGCCCTCGGAAAATTCGATTAGGCGCGAGCAGGGCGCTCCGCTCCGGAAGACTTATGCGGCCCAAAAGGCTGGGAAGGGAAAGGCGGCCGTCCTCTCCAATGACGCTAGCGGCGCACGCGGCAAATCTACCAAAGGCTCAGCGTAAGAGCGTCTCACTCAAAGATTCTGCGACAGCGTCCGTAACCGACTTGCACGTATTTTTTGGCTATAGCTTCCTTGTTTCGTCGTGGTCGATCGGGTTGCGCAGGAGATCCGGATGTGGCGCTGCGGCTAGTGTTTGCCAAAGCGCCGCGCGGCGTTGAATAGCGAGAAAGCGAAGGATATTTGCGGCCGCCAGCGCTTGAAAGTCGCGACGATCCTGCAAGCCGCTCCCCGCTGTCCACCACTATCAAAAATCGGAATAGTGGATATCGTCGATATCGCGTTGCGCCATACCGCGTCAAACCGCCACACTGGTCGCCAATCAATGACGCACCAGGAGACAACTATGCGGACACAAGTCGGCATCGTCGGCGCGGGCCCGGCAGGCCTGCTTCTTTCCCATCTGCTGCATCTGCGCGGCATCGACAGCGTCGTGCTCGAATCGCGTGGCCGCGAGCAGATCGAATCGACGATTCGTGCGGGCGTGCTCGAGCAGGGCACGACGGACCTGCTGAGCGAGATCGGCGTAGGCGAGCGCATGAAGGCAGAAGGCGCGCTCCATCATGGCTTCGAACTCGCGTTCGAAGGCAAGCGCCGCCGCATCGATCTCACCGGCCTCACCGGCAAGTCGATCACGGTGTACGCGCAGCACGAAGTGCTCAAGGACCTGGTGGCCGCGCGCATCGCCGCAGACGGCAAGCTGTTCTTCAATGTTGCGGACACATCGATTCACGGCATCGACAGCGATCAGCCGTCGATCCGCTATACGCACGCAGGCGAGCCGCACGAATTACAGTGCGATTTCGTGATCGGCTGTGATGGCTCGCAAGGCGTCTCGCGCGCCGCGATTCCCGCCGCGCTACGCCGCGACTACGAGCGCGTGTTTCCGTTCGGCTGGTTCGGCATCCTCGTCGAGGCGCCGCCATCGTCGGACGAGCTGATCTACGCGCGTCACGAACGCGGCTTCGCGCTCGTGAGCACGCGCTCGCCGAACGTGCAGCGCATGTACTTCCAGTGCGATCCGAAGGACAGCGTCGAGCACTGGTCCGACGACCGCATCTGGGCCGAGATGCACGCGCGCGTCGATTCGTCGGAAGGGCATTCGGTGGTCGAAGGCAAGATCTTCCAGAAGAACATCGTGGGTATGCGCAGCTTCGTCTCGACGACGATGCAGCACGGGCGCCTCTTTCTCGCGGGCGACGCGGCGCACATCGTGCCGCCCACGGGCGCGAAGGGCCTCAATCTCGCGGCCGCCGACGTGCGCGTGCTGATGAAGGCGCTCGAAGCGTTCTACAAGGAAGGCCGCACGGAGCTGCTCGATGGATACAGCGAGACCGCATTGCGCCGCATCTGGCGCGCGGAGCACTTCTCGTACTGGATGACGCGCATGATGCACCGGCTCGACGACGCCACGCCGTTCGAGCAGCGCCTGCAGGTCGCCGAACTCGAACACGTGACGACGTCGCGCGCAGCGGCGACGGCGCTGGCGGAGAACTACGTGGGCTGCGTGGCGGTTTGAGCGACGCGGTGCGTGGATGGCTTATGGGCCGCGCGGCGCCTTGAAGCGCTTCAGCAAGCGCTTCAAGGCGCCGTGAGCATCACGGCACGCGCACGGTTGTCGCAAACTTCCGTGCGGTGCTACAAAAGACGCCTCAAAGCGCCGTCAGCGGCGCCACGCCGAGCCCGTTCGCAAGATCGCCGAGCGGCTTTTGCACCGAAGGCGGCAGTTCGATCCGGTGGCTATGGCGCGCGCGGTTGGCCGCTTCGTACTCGCCGGGATACTGGACCGGACTGGCCGGATCCTGTGGTGGGCAACTGAGCAGATAGTCGAGGAACGCATCGACCTCGCCGGACAGCCACGACTGGTCGAAGTCGAGTTGCGGATCGAGCACGAGGGCGAACATGTTGTTGGTGGCGACGCCCTCGCGCGGATTCTCGGGCTGGATGGTGCCACCGCCCGAGAGCACGCCCGCGAGCAGTTCCGCGACGAGGCCGAGCGCATAGCCCTTGTGTCCGCCGAACGGCAGCAACGCGCCGGGTGGGTCGGCGAACAGCACGGCGGGGTCGTTGGTCGGCTCGCCGCGCGAATCGATGAGCGAACCCGGCGGCGCCTGCAAGCCGTTTTCCGCGAGCACGCGCGCCTTGTTCACGGCGATCGCGCTGGTCGCGATATCGACGACGAACGGCGCGCGCCCGCCAGGCAGCGGCCCGGCGAAGCACAGCGGGTTGGTGGTGAGACGCGGTTCGCGGCCGCCATAGGGCGCCACGGTCGGCGCGCGGTTGGTCACGTTGGTGAACGCGAGCAGCACGAAGCCCGCTTGCGCGACCATTTCTCCGTAATGGCCCATGCGTCCGAGATGATGGCTCTGGCGCAGCGTGACGATGCATTGCCCATGTACGCGCGTGCGTGCAATGGCATCGTCGATCACGACCTTGCCGACGTGCTGGCCGAAGCCGTTGTGGCCGTGATAGCCGATCAGGCTGCCGCGATCGACGATGCGCTCGGGCCGCCCGTCGGGCTTGACGAAGCGGCCGTCGAGCACGCGCCGGTAGTTCGGCAGGATCGACAGGCCGTGGCTCGCATAGCCGACGCGGTCGGCCTCGACCAGGTGATCGGCGACATCGGCGGCGATGTCGGCGGGGACGGCGAGCTGGATGAACACCTCGGTGGCGAAGCGGCGGGCGTCGTCGAGCGTGACATGCATGAGCAACCTCTCTCTTTGCAACAGGAAATCAGATCCAGCCGAGCCAGCGCCACCACGTGGCGGCGAACAGCAACAACAGCAGATAGCCGACGATCGTGAGCACGATGCCCACGCGCGAGAACTGCTTGGCTGTGAAGGTGTCGGTGGCGAGGCACACCATGTTTTGCGGCGCGTTGATCGGCAGGATGAAGCCGAAGCTCACGACGTAGCCGAGCAGCATGGTGATGCCGAGGCGGCTGAAGTCGCCCTGCATCGACTGCAGCACGGAGATCAGGATCGGCAGCATCGCCGAGGTGAGCGCGGTGGCGCTCGCGAAGCCGAGGTGAATGACGATCAGAAACGCCGAGAGGATCGCGAAGGCCATGAACGGGCTCGCGGTGTCGAGCCCGGTGTGATGGGCGACCAGCTCGCCGAGCCACTGGCCGGCCTTGGTCGTGAGCAATGCCGTGCCGAGACTGATACCGACGCCGAACACGATGACCGTGCCCCAGGGAATGCGGCTTTGCACCGTCTTCCAGTCCATCACGCCGAAGCGCGGCATCATCAGCAAGACGAGGCCGACGTAGGTGACCGAGGTCGTATCGAACGGATGCAGCTTGCCTTCGGTCGACCAGAAGAACAACAGACCGATCGACACCGCCAGCAGACGCTTTTGCGGACCCGTCATCGGCCCGAGTTCGCGCAGCGACTGCTCGACGGCTTCCTTGCCGCCCGCGATCGCGTCGGTTTCGGGCGGCAGCATTTTCAGCACGATCACGAGCAATACCGCCGACATCACGATCGCCCACGGCGCGCCCGCGATGAGCCAGTCGAGCCAGGTGATGCGCGCGCCGAGCATCTTGTCCATGAAGCCGACGGTCAAGAGGTTCTGCGCGGCGGCCGTCTGGATGCCGACGTTCCAGATGCTCGTGGCTTCGGCGACGACGATCATGATCGCCGCGGCGATGTTCGAGCGGCGCTCCACCCCGAAGGCCGAAATCACGCCGACCATGATCGGCACGACGCACGCGCTGCGCGCGGTGGCGCTCGGCACGACGAGCGACAGCACGATGGTCACCGCGATCGCGCCGATCAGGATGCGGCGCGTGGTGGTGCCGATCAGCGACAGCGTGACGAGCGCGATGCGCTTGTCGAGCCCGGTGACGGTCATCGCCGCCGAGATGAACAGGGCGCCCGCCACGAGCGCGAGCGCGGAATTGGAAAAGCCCGCGAGCGCCATGCTGATGGCGCGCGAGGTGCCGTAGATCTTGCTCGGGTCGTCGATGGTGGGCGCGAGGCCGACGAGGAACGCCATCAGCGAGGTGATGATGATCGCGCTCGCCTCATACGAAACCGCCTCGGTCAGCCACACGACGACGGCGAACGCAAGGATGGCCAGCATGCGCTGGCCGGCGGGCGGCAGCGAGGCGGGCAGCGGCAGCACCAGCACGACGACGAGGGCCACCACGCCCGCGATCAGGCCGATGGGAAGACCTGGTTTCTGCCCGCTGGGAGCGGCGGTGTCCGGTCGGGATGCATTCATTGCGCAGGCTCCGTGATGAGCGAACGCCTCGCGCGCAGCGGGACATTCGCGTCTCTACTTGCGGGAGCCCGTCGGCCGTTCAGGCGCGCCGCCGCGTGAAGCGAGCGGCATGGCTGGAAGGCGCACTTGAACGTCGGCGGGCCTGGACGGCTTTGGCATCGTCGGTGTCATGCAACGCCGGCGAACCGCCCTTATGTGCATTGCATCGAAATCCGCAGCCGCTCAGGTAGTGTAGGACGCAGCGTGCGCCGACGGGCGCAACGTGTGCTGCGTGAGCGCAAACCGGTGCATCGATGGGCGATATGTCGCGCCATCGAAGTTGCACGTGTATACGCAGTGATCCTTATCGAACATCAACGGGCTGTGCCACGATGCCGCCCTTTTCGAGATCGCTCGATAGTCGCGCCGGACGGATTCCTGTGCAATCCGGGTGCTTTCTCTCCGGCGCTTCAGGCCGGGGCGAGGGCACAGCCCGGCGCACGGCTCAGACGGTGCGCCCGAACCATCCGATAAGGGAATCATCGTCATGAAGAGAATCATCATTTCGGCCGCGCTGGCCACGGGGATGGGCCTGGGAGTCAGCAACGCCCAGGCTTACGACGGCACGATCACGTTTGCAGGCGTCGTCACGTCGCAGACCTGCACGGTCAACGGCAACGGCACCGGCAGCCACGACTTCACGGTGACGCTGCCGGCGGTCTCGGCGTCGGCGCTGTCGGCGGCGACGGCGGTCGCGGGACGCACGCCGTTCAACATTTCGCTCTCGGCTTGCTCGGCCGGCAGCGGCAACGTCCATACGCTGTTCGAGAGCGCCTCCAACATCGATCCTGCGACCGGCAACCTCACGCTCAACACAGGTGGCGCGTCGAACGTGGAGATCCAGTTGCTGAACAGCGACTACTCGGCCATCGCGCTCAATCGCGGCGACAGTACGCAGAACTCGAAGTCCACCAAGATCACCGCCGGTACGGCCACGCTCAACTACTTCGCGCAGTACTACGCGACGGGTCTGGCGTCGGCGGGCAACGTCGCCACGAGCGTCCTGTACACGATGTCGTATCAGTGATGGCCCTGCGACCGATCGCGGGTCGCGCCGGGCAGGCGCGCCTGCACGAAGCTGCGGATCGAAGGCCGTTTCGAAACCTCTCGATAGCACCGCTGAACGGCTTCCTGTGCAATCCGGAAAGCTTTTGCGCGACGCAGCGCGCGGGGCGCGGGCGCTGCGCGCGAACCGCGAAACCATCGGACAAGAGAGTCATCGTCATGCACAAGATCATCGTTTTGGCCGTGCTGGCTGCAGGGATGGGCCTGGGTGCCGGCAGCGCCCAGGCTTACGACGGCACGATCACGTTTTCAGGCATCGTCACGTCGCAGACCTGCACGGTCAACGGCAACGGCACCGGCAACCACGACTTCACGGTGACGCTGCCGCCGGTCTCGGCGTCGGCGCTCTCGACGGCGACTTCGGTCGCCGGGCGCACGCCGTTCAACATCTCGCTCTCGGCGTGCTCGGCCGGTAGCGGCACCGTGCATACGCTGTTCGAGACGGCTTCCAACATCGATCCCACGACCGGCAACCTCACCCTCAACACGGGCGGAGCGTCCAACGTGGAGATCCAGTTGTTGAACAGCGACTACTCGGCCATCGCGCTGAATCACGGCGACAGCACGCAGAACTCGAAGGCGGCCACGATTACCGGCGGCACGGCCACGCTCAACTACTTCGCGCAGTACTACGCGACGGGCCAGGCGTCGGCGGGCAACGTCGCCACGAGCGTCCTGTACACGATGTCGTATCAATGATGGCAGGCGGATTCGACGAAGCATCGACCACCGGCATGGCGCGCGGGCTGCGCGCCACTTTCGCCGCCGTGGCATTGCTGCTGGCGGGCGAGGCCGCAGCGTCGATCGTGATCGCGGGCACCCGGGTGGTCTACGACGCGAGCGACAGCGAAGTCACGGTGAAGCTCACCAACGTCGGCGAGGTGCCCGAACTCGTCCAGACCTGGATCGACGCCGGCGACCCGAAGACGACGCCGTCCACGAGCAACGTGCCATTCACGGTGACGCCGCCGGTTGTGCGAATCGATGCGCAAAAGAGCCAGGCGCTGCGGATCATCTATACGGGCGAGCCCTTGCCCGCCGATCGCGAAACGGTGTTCTGGCTCAACGTGCTCGAAATTCCGCCGAAAGACAGCGCATCCGGCGATTCGCCGAACCAGCTGCAACTGGCCTTTCGCGCGCGCATCAAGCTCTTCTTTCGGCCGGGCGGGCTGGACGGCGACGCCGCGCGCGCGCCGTCGCTCGTGCGCTGGCATCTGGTCGTGCGCGATGGACGGACGGCGCTCGAAGCGCGCAATCCGGGTCCCTACGCAGTGTCGATCACCGATGTGGAAGTTATCGATGGCACGCGCAGCGCACGTTTCGACGAAGGCGACATGCTGCTGCCCGGCGAGACGCGTCTGTTGCCGCTCACGGGGGACGCCCCGGCGAGCCCGTCCGCGCAGGTCCGGTTCCACACGCTCAACGACTATGGCGGCGCTGTCGAAGGACAGGCCGGCTTGCAATAGCCGGGCGGCTGCGCGGCTGGCGGCCGTCCACGCGAAACGCCGTTGCTTCGGCGCAGGCGATCATGAAGCACCGATTAAACAGGACGCTGCGGCCTCTGCCCGTGCTGGCGCTGCTGCACACGTTGGCGGACGGGGCACTCGCCCAAGAGGTCCGGTTCAACGAACAGTTTCTGCTCGAACAGGGGCCGACGGGCATCGACGTCAGTCAGTTCAACAAGGGCAATGTGGCGACGCCGGGTCAGTTCCGCGCTGATCTGTACGTGAACGACGGCTGGCGGGGGCGCATTACGCTGCGCATGGACCGGACCGACGATGGCAGCGTGGCGCCGTGTTTCGACCGCGATCTGGTCGAGCGCATCGGCGTGGATCTCACGCGGCTTGCGCCCGACGCGCTGGCACTCATCGGCACGGATGCCACCGCGTGCGTGCCGCTGCCACGACTCGTCGCCGGCGCCAAGGCGGCGTTCGACGGCGGCGAACTGCGTCTCGATGTCAGCGTGCCGCAGGCGTCGCTCGCGCGCACAGCGCGCGACTACGTCGATCCGAAGTACTGGGACGACGGCGTGCCCGCGGCCATGCTGCAATACAACGCCAATGTGTGGCGCTCCAACGCGGGGCCGGCGCGCGCGAACGAGGCATGGCTCGGCATCAATGGCGGGCTGAATCTCGGCGCCTGGCGCTTTCGGCACCTCGGCAGTCTCGCGGCTTCAGGCGGCGCAGCCGGGATGCACTATCAGAACATCCAGACGAGCGTCGCGCGCTCGGTCGCGGCGATCCGCAGCCAGCTCGTCATCGGCGATGCGTTCACCGATGGCACGATGTTCGACAGCGTCGGCTTTCGCGGCGTGCAACTCGCGAGCGACGAGCGCATGTACCCGGACTCGCAACGCGGTTTCGCGCCGGTGATTCGCGGCATCGCCATGACGCACGCGCGCGTTCAGGTGCTGCAAAACGGCAATCTGCTCTACGAGATGACGGTCGCGCCGGGCCCGTTCCAGATCGACGATCTGTATGTGCCGGGCTTCGGCGGCAATCTTAGCGTCGTCGTGACCGAGGCCGACGGCACCCAGACCGTGACGCTCGTGCCGTATGCGGCCGCGCCGAACGCGCTGCGCCCCGGCGTCACGCACTACGGCGTGACGCTCGGGCAATACCGGTCGGCATCGATCGGCGAGCGCCCGACGCTCGTCGTGGCGACCCTTCAGCATGGCTTCACGAATCTGCTGACCGGTTACGGCGGGCTGGTCAATACGACGGGCTATGTCGCGGCCATCGCGGGGGTGGCGCTGAACACCCCGTTCGGGGCGTTCAGTCTCGACCTCACCCAGGCCGACGCGTCGCTGCCCGGGCAGCCGTCGCGCAACGGGCAGAGTGTGCGGCTCAACTATGGCAAGTACGTCGAGCGCTCGCAGACGAGCGTGTCGATGATGTTCGCGCGGACGACGCGTCCGGGCTATCTGGGCCTGCAGGACGCCGTCGCGATGCGTGCTACGGGACGTCCGGAGGCGGCGCCGTTCGCGGCGGGGCAGCGCCGCGACAGCCTGCAACTGACTTTGAACCAGGGTCTTGCGGCGGGCTGGGGCTCGCTCTACATGACGAGCGTCGCGCAGGACAGCTGGGACCACGCGGGCCGCGCGCTGCAGTTTCAGGCGGGCTACAGCAATGCGTTTCGCTTCATCAATTACGGGCTGACGTTCTCGCGCCAGTACGACCAGTTCTCGGCGAAATGGGACAACCGCATGATGCTCAACCTGTCGATTCCGCTCGGGCGCGGCGTGCACGCCCCGATCTCGAGCACCAGTGTCCAGTACAGCGGCGCGGGCGCGATGACCGTGCGCGAAACGGTGGCGGGCACGCTGGGCGCGGACAACGCGCTCGCCTACAGCGTCAACGGCGGCTATGACGGCGGCGGCACGACGCAAGCGAATTCGAGTGGCGGCGCGAGCCTGTCGTACCGTTCGCCGGTGTCGAGCGTGGCGCTCAACGCTTCGAAGGGCAGTCGCTACGAGCAGTACGGCGCGAGCGCGTCGGGCAGTGTCGTCGGGTATGGCGGCGGGGTGGTGTTCTCGCCGTCGAGCGGCGACACCCTGGCGATCGTCGAAGCAGCCGACGCAGCGGGCGCCGCTATCTCGACACAAGGCGGCGTGCGCGTGAATCGCTGGGGACGGGCGCTCGTGTCGGGTCTCGTGCCCTTCACGCGCAACGCCATCGAACTCGATCCGAAGGGCCTGCCCTTGAGCGTCGATCTGAAAGCGACCGGCGAGCAAGTCGTGCCGAGTGCGGGCGCGGTCGTGCGGGTCAGGTTCGAGACCAGCCGCAAGGGCACGGCGGCGATCATCCGTGCGCGCACGGCCGATGGCCAGCCGCTGCCGTTCGGCGCTGCCGTGGTCAACGAGCAGGGCGAGGCGGTCGGGCTCGTCGCGCAGGGCTCGCGCGTGATCGCGCAAGGACTGAAGACGGCGAACGGAACGCTGTCGGTGAGCTGGAGCGAGGGCGCCGCGACGCGGCAATGCTGGATGAACTACGCGCTGCCCGTCGACACCAGGGTGGGCACGCCGGCGTGGACCTCGATCGACGGGGTCTGCGCCGGGCGTCGGTGACGGCGTGCCGACCTGACTGGCGCGACGCAGGACGGGCAGGTGGCGCAATCGAGGGCGATCGGGGAGGACTGACGCGATGAACAGGTCGAATGAAACCGGCGCTTGCGCCGCGAGCAATGTGTTGAAGCGCGCGGCATGGCGCATCCGTCGTGTGGGCAGCGTGCTGGGCGCCGGCCCGTTCGGGTTGGCCGTCGCGCTGCACGCAGAGCCGGCGCGAGCCGGCTGCACGTTCCACCCGGGCAGCGGCGAGCAGATGATTACCGTGCAAGTGCCCGCGTCGCTGACGTTCAGTCGCGACCTGGCCAATGGCACCCCGTTGTACACCTCGCCGGCCGCCACGACAGCGAGCGATACGGTGGTGACCTGCACGACCTCTTCGCCCGGCGGCGTCACCGATATCGTCGGGCCGCAACCGGGCCTCGGTGCGACGATATTCCCGATCTGGCGCAACGGAGTCGATACCGGCTTGTCATTCCAGTGGATCGGCAGCGGTACGCCGTCGACGTCCTACGGCACCGCGTCGTTCAGTGGCCTCCTCGGCACGCAGAAGAGCACGCCGCGTGCGCTACGGATCATCAAGACTGGCACGGTGCAACCCGGCGTCGTGCTTCCGGCCGGGACCATGATCGCGTATAGCGCCATCGGTGGATTGCGTTTGACGGACATGGTGCTGGGCGGCAACCTCGTGGCGACCGTTTCGTCGTGCGCGACGCCGAGTTTCACCGTGCCGCTCGGCACGCATCTAGCCTCCGAGTTCACGCGCGCGGGCGCGACCACGACGGCCGTGAGCTTCAACATCAACTTGAACAATTGCCCGAAGGGCATGGCCGGGGTGCACTACCGCATCGACCCGACGACGAGCGTCGTCAATGCGGCGCAAGCGGTCGTCGCGCTGGACGCGAATGCTCTCGCGACGGGGGTGGGCGTGCAGTTGCTCAACGGCGCGGGCTCGCCGTTCGCGCTCAGCACCGACACCACGTTCAGCGGCTACAGTTCGGGCACGGGCGGTACCTACGCGATCCCGTTGCAGGCGCGCTATTACCAGACCGGCACGAGCGTCGGACCCGGCCCGGCGAGCACGTCGATGACCTTCACGATGACGTATCTGTAGCAGGCCGTGTGCGACCGGAAGGCGCCGCGCAAGCGGCGCCGCCATCGGGCGTCGCAGAGGACAAATGTGATGGAAAAGTCGAAGGAAACCGGCGAATACATCGTGAGCGAAGCACCCAAACGCGCCACCAGCCGCATCCTTCGCGCGTGCCGGGCGCTGGGCGGCGCGGTCTGGGTGGTCGCCGCCCTGCATGGAGCGGCGGCACGGGCCGGCTGCGCTTTCAACCCCGGCAGCAGCGAGCAGATCGTCAACGAGCAGGTGCCCGCGTCGCTGACGTTCAGCCGCGATCTGGCCAATGGCACCACGTTGTACACCTCGCCGGGCGTGTCGCCAGCGGGCAATACCGTCCTGAGCTGCCCGGGCGCGTCACCTTCGGGCATCATCGACAACGCCGGGCCGCAGCCGGGCCTTGGCGCGACGACGTTTCCAGTCTGGTTGAACGGGGTCGACACGGGATTGTCGTTTCAGTGGCTCTACAGCGGCACGCCGGCCACGGCCTATGGCAGCTCGAACTACAGCGGCAGCGGCTCGCCCTACAACGCGCAGCACGCGCTGCGGATCATCAAGACCGGTACCGTGCAGCCCGGCATCGTGATTCCGGCCGGGACCGTGATGGCCTATGGCGCCATCGGCGGGCTACATGTGATCGATATGGTGCTGGGCGGCAACCTCGTTGCGACCGTATCGTCGTGCGCGACGCCGAGCTTTACCGTGCCGCTCGGCACGCACCTGGCCTCCGAGTTCACCCGCGCGGGCGCGACCACGACGGCCGTGAGCTTCAACATCAATTTGAACAATTGCCCGAAGGGCATGGCAGGGGTGCGCTACCGCATCGACCCGACGACGAGCGTCGTCAACGCGGGGCAGTCGGTCGTCGCGCTGGACACGAATGCTCTCGCGACCGGAGTGGGCGTGCAGTTGCTCAACAACGCGGGTTCGCCGTTCGCGCTGAGCACCGACACCACGTTCGGCGGCTACAGTTCGAGCACGGGCGGCAGTTACGCGATCCCGTTGAAGGCGCGCTATTACCAGACCGGCACGAGCGTCCAGCCCGGCTCGGCGAGCACCTCGATGACCTTCACGATGACGTATCTATAACGGGCCGCGCGTTTCCAGCCGGCGCGGCCCTCCGCACGGGCGTTACTGGCCGCTGCTCTGCGCGGCCTTCTTCTGCGCGTTCTGCAGGTCCTCCGGATAGTTCGGCGAGTTCTGGCCCGGACGATAGCCTGCATCCTCGAGCTTCTTCAACTCGGCGTTCTTCTTCGCCCGCGCTTCCTTGCGCGCCTGCTTTTGCTGCGCCTTGGCTTGCTTCTTCTGGTCGGCTTTCGAAACCGATGCCGGGGCGGCCATGGCAGCGCCGTTATCGGGCGCGCTCGCGGCCGTCTGTGCGAAGGCCGGGATGCCGGCACCGACAAAGAACGCGGCGGTGGCGGCAACTACGATTTTTTGCTGGATCGATGAACGCATTCGAAATCCCCTTTAAGTTGATTTGGACCGCAGGTTGAGGCACGGCGAGCGGGAATGCGCTTGCGCGAAGCTGGGTGCATCCCGGCTTCAATGTAGCCGAAGTCGGGCGAGCGTGCACCTGGCGGTGGCCGGCAGGGGTGGCGTTGGGCGCTCAGCGTAGAGTCGCTGCGATTTCCTCGACGATGCGCGAACGCGCGGCAAGCCCCGCCGCCTCGCGCTCGCGCACGCTGGCGACCACGGCGGCCGGGGCGCTGGCGGGGTCGCCAGCGTTGAATGGCGGGGCCGGCGCGTATTCGAGTTCCAGTTGGACCGTCTGGGCCACCGTCTCGCCGAGCATCTCGGCGACGAGCGTCAAGGCGAAATCGATGCCGGCCGTGATGCCGCCGCCGGTAATCAGGTTGCCGTCGCGCACGACGCGCTCGCGCACCGGCGTGGCGCCCAGCGGTGCGAGCAGTTCGTGAAAGGCCCAGTGGGTGGTCGCGCGGCGGCCTTGCAGGAGGCCCGCTGCACCGAGCACGAGCGCGCCGGTGCAGACCGAGGTCACGTAGCGCGCGATGCGGGCCTGGGCGCGGACGAAGGCGAGCGTCTGCGCATCCTGCATCAGCGCGCTGACGCCGCTGCCCCCGGGGATGCAGAGCACGTCGAGCGGCGGGCAGTCGTCGAAGGTCGTGTCGGGCGTGAGCAGCATCGCGCTGCTCGTGCGTACGGGCGCGAGCGATTTCCAGACCAGTCGCACCTCGGCGCCGGGCACGGAGGCCAGCACATCGTAGGGGCCGGTGAGATCGAGTTGCTGCACGCCGGGAAAGAGCAGAAAGCCGATTTGAGGTGTCATGGTGAGCGTTTCCAGGAGGAGGTGGACGAGGCCGGATGCGAGTCCAATGTAGCGGCGCAGCGCCTGGCGCGACGGTCAGAGTGCGATCAAAAACTGCCACCGCGCGCGCTTTCGCCACGCGCTTCGGCAGCACGGCGCACGGACCCGCGATGAAACCCGCGGCTTCTGGCAGAATTTTCGCAGTCGCCACTCGCCGCGGTTTGCACCGCGCCATCATGGATCTGCACGTCAGCGTTTCGGGCCGCCACGATCTGGCGGGCCAGGTCTATCGGCAATTGCGCACGGCCATCGTCGAGGGACGTCTCGCGGGCGGCACGCGGCTGCCTTCGACGCGCGAGCTCGCCGTGCAGCTCGGCGTCTCGCGCAAGACTACGCTCGATGCATTCGAGCGCTTGCTGGCCGAAGGCTATCTGGTCGCGCGGCGCGGCTCCGGCACGTTCGTCGCGAGCGGTTTGCAGCGGCTGCCGGCCCAGCGCGATGCGCACGAGCCGGCCCAGCTGCGCATGGCCGCGCTCGCAAGCCGGCCCGCGCGCACGCCACCCGGCGTGCAGGCGCTGCCCTGGTGGCGCAGCGACGCAAGCGCGCTGCCCATGCCGCGCGCCGAGGCGCACATCGTCTGCGATTTTCTCGGCGGCGTGACGGACAAGACGCGCTTTCCGTTCGATGTCTGGCGCCGCTGCATCACCGATGCGCTGCGTGTGCAGGCACGCGGCGCGGGCGCGTATCGCGACGCGGCGGGCGAGCAGGGGCTGCGCCTTGCCATCTCGCGTTATCTCGCGTTCAGCCGGGCGGTGCCCAGCAACTGGGAGGACGTGATCGTCACGCAGGGCGCGCAACACGCGCTCGATCTGCTCGCACGCGTGACGATCAAGCCACGCGACATCGTCGCGATCGAAGACCCGTGCTATCCGCCCGCGCGTGCGATCTTCACCGCGCTGGGCGCGACGGTGGTGCCCGTGCCCGTCGATGGCGAAGGGCTCGTCGTCGAGCAACTGCCCGAGCACGCGCGGCTCGTCTACGTGAGCCCTTCGCACCAGTTTCCGCTCGGCGTGCCGATGAGCCTTGCGCGCCGCGTCGATCTGCTCGCGTGGGCCGAAAAGCGCGGCGCGCTCATCGTCGAGGATGACTACGATTGCGAGTATCGCTTCGACGCCCGCCCGCTCGATCCGCTCAAGAGCCTCGATCAGGCGGGGCTCGTCGCTTACGTCGGGACCTTCTCCAAGACGCTCTTTCCCGAGTTGCGCATCGGCTACGTGGTGCCGCCCGCGACGCTCGCGGTGCCGCTTGCCCGCGCGCGTCAGGTCGGCGACTGGCACGGCTGCGTGCTGACCCAGACGGCGCTCGCGAGCTTCATGCTCAACGGTCATTTCGCGCGGCATTTGCGGCGCATGCATGCGGTCTATGCGGCGCGCCGGGCGATGCTGCTCCAGCATCTGCAGGGACCGCTCGCGCGCTGGCTCGAACCGGTGCTGCCGGATACGGCGGGACTGCATCTCGCTGCGCGTATCGTCGCGCCTCACGACGAACGGCACCTGCTCGAAGCGGGACGACGCGTGTCGGTCGGGCTGCATCCGCTCTCGCCGTTTTACGTGAATGCACCTGCGCAGCCGGGACTTTTCTTCGGTTACGGCACGGTCGAAACCGACGTCATCGACGCCGGACTCGAACGGCTCGCCGCGCAATTAGGCGTTCGCTGAGCAACGCGCGATGCACGATAGTGCTGTAAACAGCGGCTATTCTGCGCAAGCAGCGAGAAGCGTCGTGTCGGCAAAAACGCAACGCACGAGGCTTGAACGAGACGCCGACGGCATCGTGAAAGGCATCGTTCGCGGCACGACGAAGGCCCGTTGAAGTCACGTTTACCCCTGCAAACAAGCGTCAAAATGCATCGCCGACTCTGCATCGCGCAAAAAAATTGCATCGACTTTAAAAAAGAGTCACGCAAAACGCTTGCACGCTTGTAGAATCCGCCGTTGAAGTACATGCATTCCGCGTGCTGCTTCGTTGACTCACTGACCAACACTGGTAGGAGAAACATGCCGACTTCCGCAAAGAAAGTGGTGGCCAAGAAGGCCGCTGCCCCGGCCAAGAAGGTTGCCGCAAAGAAAGCGCCCGCCAAGACGGCCGCAGCTAAGAAGGTCGCCGTGAAGGCGTCCGGCGCACCGGCGCCGATCAAGGACACCTTCACGAAGGCCTCGCTGGCTACGTACGTTGCTGAGCGCGCTGGTGTCGAGCCGAAGGCCGCCAAGGCCGTGCTCGCCGCGCTGGAAGACACGATCCTCGGTTCCGTGCACAAGAAGGGCGCTGGCGAATTCACGCTGTCGGGCCTTCTGAAGATCGTCGTGCAAGCGGTTCCGGCGAAGAAGAAGCGCTTCGGCAAGGATCCGTTCACGGGCGCAGAGCGCTGGTTCCCGGCCAAGCCGGCAACCGTGCGTATCAAGGCACGTGCACTGAAGAAGCTGAAGGACGCAGCAGCGTAATTGCCGCTGGTCGTTGCTGTCCCAGGACGGCGATGGCTCGCGTGCTGCACTCAGCAAAAATCCCCGCAGACCTGCCGGTTTGCGGGGATTTTCTTTGTGCGCCCAGCACGGGCGCAATCTTGTGGGTGCAAGTCCCATCGTGAGTTGACCACAGCGAACGAAGCAAAGCGCAACTGCGTGAGGGCGACCGAGCGTGGGGAGGAAGCGTGGAGCGAAACCGCGAGCCGATGAACAAGAACCGGATATGAGGCGGTGCCGATCAGGGCGAGCGCGCAATGAAGCGCGAAGCTCTCGTGGTCAAGGATCAGGCATCGTAAATGCGGCGGTTGTGCGGTGAAGGATTGCGCTCTTACCTGGGGAGATCTCGCCTCGTGCCTGAAAGGGCAACGGCGTCGAGCCGGAGCGAGAAGTCAGCAGAGGCCGTAGTAGTCACAGGACAGGTCGATGAGGCCGAAGCTGGTGACGAAGGGCCAAACGGGAAGGAGTGTCCAACGTCATGTCGATGCGACAGGCAATGCGTCAGATGCCCGTGCAAACGGGGCGAGCGGGAGTAGCGCGCGGTGAAGCTGCACGCGTACCCGTGAGCGACGAAGTCTGCGGCCCGCGCCATGAATCCGGGGACACGGGGTCAGCGTTGCTGGAAGCAGCGCTGACGAGAGAGAACCTGAAGCAGGCGTTCAAACGGGTACGGGCGAACAAGGGAGCCGCTGGCGTGGATGGTCTGGACATTGACCAGACGTCGCGTCATCTGGTGAGGGCGTGGCCTGCGATCCGTGAACAATTGCTCAAGGGGACGTACCGGCCCAGTCCGGTACGTCGGGTGACGATTCCGAAGCCGGACGGAGGCGAGCGCGAGCTTGGCATCCCGACGGTGACTGACCGGTTGATCCAGCAGGCGCTGCTGCAGGTGCTGCAACCGGTTCTGGATCCGACCTTCAGCGAGCACAGCTACGGCTTCCGGCCGGGACGGCGTGCGCACGACGCGGTACTTGCCGCGCAATCGTACGTGCAGTCGGGACGGCGAATCGTGGTGGACGTTGATCTGGAGAAGTTCTTTGACCGGGTCAACCACGACATCCTGATCGAGCGCTTACAGAAACGCATTGGCGACGCCGGAGCGATCCGGCTGATCCGTGCGTATCTGAACAGCGGCATCATGGATGGCGGGGTGGTGCAGCAGCGAGATCAGGGCACACCACAGGGTGGGCCGCTATCCCCGTTGCTGGCCAACGTGCTGCTCGACGAGGTGGACAAGGAACTGGAGCGACGGGGTCATTGCTTCGCACGCTACGCCGACGATGCGAATGTGTATGTTCGTAGCCGCCGGGCGGGCGAGCGGGTGATGGCACTGTTGCGACGCCTGTACGGGCGACTGCGTCTGAAGGTCAACGAGACCAAAAGCGCAGTGGCCAGTGTGTTCGGTCGGAAGTTTCTGGGCTACAGCCTGTGGGCGGCTGCGGGTGGGGTGGTCAAACGCAAGGTGGCGGCCAAACCGCTGCTGGCGTTCAAACACCGCATCCGTCAGGTGACTCGCCGATCCGGCGGGCGCAGCATGAAGGAAGTGGTGGAACAGTTACGGCCTTACGTGCAGGGCTGGAAGGCGTACTTCCGGCTGGCGCAAACGCCGCGCGTCTGGTTAGCACTGGACGAGTGGCTGCGTCACCGGTTGCGTGCCATTCAGCTTAAGCACTGGCGCCGTGGCGCCACCATCTACCGGGAACTGCGTGCGCTGGGGGCATCGGCTGCGGTGGCGCGACAAGTGGCGGCGAACAGTCGTTGCTGGTGGCGCAACAGCAACGGTGCGCTCAAGCGTGTGCTGACCATCGCCTACTTCGACCAGTTGGGCGTACCCCGACTCTCATAACCTCAACTTCCCGAACCGCCCGGTGCGGACCCGCATGCCGGGTGGTGTGGCAGGGGTACGGCCTCATGGCCGTCCCCTATGCCGATTGGAGCGCTCGTTGAAGGGCTCAGCCTGCGTGCCCACGTCCGGCGATCAGCTCGTGAACGCCGAACGTCATCATCGAGAGAAAGACGAGCAGTCCCGGATACCAGAGCGCGTAAGTCATGCGGGTCTCGGCGCTCACGCTGTAATACGCCTGATTTTCGGGTGCGCGAGGATCGTAGCGCCATGCACGCTTCCGTTGCGGCAGCGCCATGATCGCCATGGCGATCAGCAACGGGCTTTGATGCCAGACGAACCACGCGCACGGGACGGGGACGCTGGCAAACCAGAGCCTCGGCGAGAGCACTGCGGTGATGCGGCCGCCGTCGAACGGCGAGAGCGGAATCAGGTTGAGCAGGTTCAGGAAGAAGCCTGAATGCAATAGCGAGAGGAGCAGGCTGCTGTCGAAGTGGCGACCGGCCACGTACACAGCAAGCGCGCCCAACGTACCGGCGAGCGGGCCGGCGAGTCCCAGTTTCGGCATCGTGCGGCAGCGTCTTGAGTTCGATCCACGCGCCGACGAACGGAATGGAAGTGGGCGCCCCGACGACAAGCCCGCGCATGCGCGCTGCGAGGTAGTGCCCCGCTTCATGCACGAACAGGAGCGCGACAAAGCCGACCGCCCACGGCCAGCCGTAGAGCATCGCATAGACACCGATCGAGGCCAGCATCGTGACGACGGTGGGCAACACCTTGCCGAGTTTGGCGCTTGCCCACAGAAGGAAGAGGAGTTTGGCCATCGCGAGTCGACCGGGTTCGTGAGGACGCTGCCGCTGCTTTCAAGCGCGGTGGTTACGACGTCTTGCTCTTGCCGCCGAAGAAGCGCTTCACCGCGGCGAGCCCACCGAACACCGCGATCGCGATGACCTTGAAGAACTTCGCAAAGAACACGCCGGCCATCGCCAGCAAGCCGAGCTTCTTGGCGGCGACCCCGGCGATCAACGCGGCGATGCCGTACTCGGCCACCTTGTCGGTGCCGGCCTTGTAGTCGGCGTAACGCTGGCCTGCATCGAACGTCGCCATCGGCACGACATCGCGCATGTCCGCGCGGACCTGGGCGAGTTGCTCGATCGGCGCGATCGCATCGAGCGACAAGTAGCCCTTGCGACCCAGCACGCGAATGCCGTAGTTCAGCGAGTGCCCCTGATCGCCATCGGCAAACGTGGCCTTGATGTCGCGTGCCCAGTACAGGCGATGGGTGCTCGCATCGTAGTGGGGCTGCTCGGCCCAGCCGACCAGCTCCATCTCCGGATAGCCCTGCTTCTTGCGCTCGGGGTTCGATTCGAGCGTCTGTTTTTGCATGTCCGCGAGCATCTCGCTGAAGTCGATCTTGCCCGCGTCGGCATCCGACACGTAGCCGTCGCTCACATAGGTCACCACCACGGCCCACGCATTCGGATCGACTACAGCGGCGCGCGCGTTGGCGCCGGGCAGGATCATGCCGAGCACGGTGGTATCGGGTGGATTGCGCCACAGGTCATGGAGCACACGTTGCGCGTCCTGGGCACCCAGCCACGTGTAGCGTGATCCGAGGTTCACGGTGGCCTCGGCTTGCGGGATCGAGACCGAACCGGTTTGCGGTTGCAGGCTCGCGACGACTTGTTCCGGCGTCGTGGCCGGCGCGCCGGAGTTCGGCGCGGCCCATGCCGTGGCGGCGCAATGGAGCATGATCAGGCACAACGATGCCTGTCGAAGAAGGGCGGTCGGGTTTTTCATGGTGAGTCGGCTTTCTTGATCGGGTCCCGGTTCAGTCCCGGCTCAATCTCGTTTCAATCTCGTTTCAATCGCACCAGGCCCGTTTGATATTTGCGTGGTGCGCTCATCGGCGGTCTGCTTTTGAATTGCCGCGTATTGAATGGACGCCATTCACTGACGGCTGGCAGCGATATCGAATTCCGGCGTGGCCACGGAGCAATCGAGCCGGATTTTATTCAGTGTCGATGCCGATATCCATGGCTTTTGCGATGTTTGGCGTGGTTTGGGTAAAGATTGAGACGGGTACGAAAGAGCTGGATGAATCCATTTGCGATTGACGATTGAATCAAGGCTGGCGCGGCAGTGAAATCAATATGTCTTTCGTATAAATCCGAATGCGCATCAAATCGAATAAGGGTGGTTTCAGATGCGTTGTCGATTTACTAACGGATGGTTTGCAACGCTTATATCGCTGTTGAAAATCCACTTGGCCCGGACCCAACCCGACGGTTGGCGGTATCGGCCTTTTGCCAATCTTGATTCGACATCATCGTGAGAGGGCGTAGATCACGCCGCTACGCCCTCGCGAGACCAATGAGCGGGCCCGGGGCCACCAGCGTGATCACGGACCAGCAGGGCGCCATCTGCGGACCGCTGGCGTGGTGTGCGCGCTGCAAGCCGGCTATCCGGCCTCGTGATCAACCGCGCCGGCGAGCGCCCATAAAAAAACCAGCCAGGGCTTGCGCCGAAGGCTGGTCGATTCGCAGCGTGTTGCCACGCTGTGAGAGACGCGGGTCCCGGATCGTCATCCGGGATTGCGATCCGATATTTAGAACTTGTGGCGGATGCCGATGCTGACCATTTCTTGCGAGCTCGATGCCGAGTCGGCGCCATACGAGCCAACCGTCGCGACTGCCGTCTGCGTGCCGCCGTCGGTGGTGCGTTGCGTGCCGTTGGCATGCGTGTAGGCAGCCACTGCGTACAGGTCGGTGCGCTTCGACAGGTTGTAGTCGCCGCCCAGCGAGAACTGGTGGTACGTAGCCGACGTGTCGCCTGCGCCGTGGTTGTACGTGTAGCCGAAGCCGATCAACGCAGCCGGCGTCAGTTGGTAGCCAAGGAAGCCACCAGCAACGTTGTAGCGCTCGGTCGAACCGAACGTCGAATATGCGTCCGGCTTGTACTGTGCGTTGCTGTAGCGTGCGTTCATGATGAACGGGCCTGCGACGTACTGGGCAGCGATCGACGCGATGCCGATCGACTTGGCCGATTGGTAGGCGCCGTTGACCGAGTCGCCGTCGAACGTGCCGTCCGACGTACCCGACCACGTGTTCGGGCGCTGGAATGCCGGCGAGAGCGCGCTGCCGTTGTCGGCGCGGAAGTAGCCTGCTGCGATGTTGAACGAGCCGATGCCGTACGTTGCTGCAGCCGACCACGTTTGACCCGAGCCCGTCGAGCCCGCGACGCCGCCGAATGCGTACATGCCTTCGAACTGGAAGCCGTCGAGCGTCGGCGAGACGTACTTGACTGCGTTGCTCGTGCGCGACGAGTTGTCGTTGTTGTCGACGTCACCCGGCGTTGCGAACGTGCTGCCGAAGTAGTTGTCACCCGTCAGCGGCTGGACCATGTCGACCAGCGGGTCGTACTGGCGGCCCAGCGTGATCGTGCCGTATTGGTCTTGCGTGAGGCCAACGTACGCTTGACGGCCGAACATCTTGCCGTTTTGACGCAGCGCGCCGTTGTTGATGTTGAAACCGTTTTCGAGCTGGAAGATCGCCTTCAGGCCACCGCCGAGGTCTTCCGTGCCTTTCAAGCCCCAGCGCTCGCCGGACAGGTTGCCGCCCGCGAGACCGATCTGGTTCTTGTTATCGCCGTCGACAGCAACGTTGTGGGTCCATTGGACCGATTCATCGATCACACCGTACAGGGTAACGCTGCTTTGGGCGTGTGCCACGCCAGCAACGCCGAGAAGTGCCAGCGAGAGGGTCGAGAGTGCGACTCGTTTCATCGTGTTTCTCCACGCAGATGATTGGTTTAGTTGTTGCGCGATGGAGAATAACGCAGGGGTGTGATCCTGCAAAAACGAAAAAAAAGACTGTCGCGAAAAGGTGACACACGTCACCGTGCCTTATATGACGGGGCGTCGGAAGATTATTCCTGTTTCGGCAATATTGGTTTGTTGACTCTGCATTATTGTTGATTTCGATACAACCACGCCGCAGATCGCGTGGGAACGGGCTCAGGGACAACCCTGGGAGTTATGCCGGAATCCTCATCGGGGGTCATTCTGACGAGTCCGCTGCAATCCCCCGGAGGCCACGACGAGCGCGGCACCGGCCGCCAACAGCACCGAACCCCACGGATGGCGCTTGACATAGCGATCAGTCGCCGCCAAGGTGCGGCCGGCCTGGACGATCGTTACGGCGGCCGCAGAGGTTGCCACGCTTTCCATGCGCACCGCCGCCCGGCTGATGCGCCGGGCTGTGCCGAGCGGGCCGGGCCGGCGCACGGCAAACGGCCCGCCGGCGGCCTGCACCGGAATGGTCGCGGGTTCGAGGGGCGCGGAACCGCTCGCGAGCCGGCGCCGCAGCCCGGCGGAACGCGCCTTACTGGATTGAATGGCGTCGGCCGCGACGACGGCAGCGTCCGGCACGGGCGACTCGGCGGCGGCGGCCCGCAGCGCTCCGGCCACTGTGCGGGTGCTCGCGCCACTATCGCCGCCATCGCCAGCGTCGACCGGCACGGCTTCGGCCGCAAAGTGCGTGGCGTCGTTCGATTCCCCGGCAGCCGGGGTGGACAAGCGCGCGCCCATCTGTTTACCAGCGCCGCCGTCTGCCGCCGCGCCGGTTTGTCCATTCGCGCGCGCCTGGCGGCTCGCCTCGTGGTGCGACCAGGTCGGAATGGTCGAGGCGGCCAGCACCGATGCCAGCTTGGCACGGCTGCCCGGAGGTGCATCGTCGTGAAAGCTCCAGGCGCCGCGCGGATCGTGCATGCGTCCGCGCGCCGCCGCGAATTCGGCGCCGAGCAGGAGCACGGCCGCCGAGAAATACAGCCACATGAGCAAGACGGCCAGCGACCCGGCCGCGCCGAACGCGCTCGCCATGCCCGCATGCGCGAGATAGAGCGCGAACAGCTTCTTGCCGGTCGAAAACAGCACAGCCGCCACGACGCCGCCGACGATCGCGTCGCGCCACTGCACCTCGCTGTCCGGCAGGAACTTGAGCAACGCGCCGAACGCGACGGCCAGCACGAGCAGCCCGACCAGCAACTGCAGCACGTTGCCGATGAACAGATAGGGCGAGTCGCCCCAAATCATCTGGCCCACGAAGGTGATCGCCGTGTCGAGCACGAGCGAGACGATCAGCAGGAACGCGACACCCAGTACCAGGCTGAACGAGATCAGGCGGACCCGCATGAGCGCGATCACGGAGGAGGCACGCGGCACCGTCGGCGGCCAGACGATGTTGAGCGCCGCGTTGAGCGACGAGAAGGTCGCCGAGGCGCCGATCGCCAGCAGCGCGAACGAGATGATCGCCGCGATGCCGCCTGAATGGCCGGCACGGCGCGCGTTCTGCACGATCGTCGTGACGCCAGCGGCGGCATCGTTGCCGAGCACGCCATGGACCTGGCGGAACAGCTCGCCGCGCGCGGCGTCGGCGCCGTAGAACCAGCCCGCGATGGCGATCACCATGACGAGTGTCGGCGCGAGCGAAAACGCGGAGTAGAACGCGATGCTCGCCGCGAGAGCCGGGCAGCGATCGTTGAAGAACTGGCGGCAGGCGCCGAACACCCACCATGCTTCCTTGCGGGCCGTGTCCTGCAATCGTTCGGGAGAAAGTGTCGCCATGATGATCGACCCCGGGGAGGAAGACGGCGAAGAGGGCTGCGGGCGTCGCCCGGCAGCGCGGCATAAGAGGCGCTTCGACGTGGCGAAGCCCCGCGCAGATCACTATAGCAAGCGGCTCTCCCGCCTGCCGCGAGTCTGCGCCGCAGCGCGGCATCGGGTGGCTCGCGGCGCACGTCAAGGCATCCTGAACTGTCCCGAAAGAAGAAACGTCTTATACTGAATTCACCCCATACTTGAATAGCCGAGGACCGTCATGCTGCAGATGTCCCGGCGTCAGTTCCTCAAGGTCACGGCGACCTCGCTGGCGGGATCGAGCCTCGCGCTGTTGGGCTTCGCGCCCGATGCGGTGCTCGCCGAAGTCCGTCAATACAAACTGGCGCGTACCACTGAAACCCGCAACACCTGCCCGTACTGCTCGGTAGGCTGCGGGATCCTGATGTACGGGCTCGGCGATGGCGCGAAGAGCGCCACCGCGAGCATCATCCACATCGAGGGCGACCCCGACCATCCCGTCAATCGCGGCACGCTGTGCCCGAAGGGCGCGAGTCTGATCGACTTCATCCACAGTCCGAGCCGCCTCAAGTATCCCGAGTATCGCGCGGCGGGCAGCAGCGAGTGGCAGCGCATTGCGTGGGACGACGCACTCGATCGCATCGCGAAGCTGATGAAGGAAGACCGCGACGCGAACTTCATCGAGACGACGGCCGACGGCAAGCGCGTGAACCGCTGGCTCAGCACCGGCATGCTGGCGGCCTCGGCGGGCAGCAACGAGGTCGGCTATCTGACGCACAAGGTTGCCCGCAGCATGGGCATGCTGGCGTTCGACAACCAGGCGCGTGTCTGACACGGCCCGACGGTGGCAGGTCTTGCCCCGACGTTTGGCCGTGGTGCGATGACGAACCATTGGGTCGACATTCGCAACGCGGACGTGATTCTGGTGATGGGCGGCAATGCGGCCGAGGCGCATCCATGCGGTTTCAAATGGGTCACCGAGGCGAAGGCGCATCGCAAGGCACGACTTCTCGTCGTCGATCCGCGCTTCACGCGCACGGCGTCGGTCGCGGACTTCTACGCGCCGATCCGCACCGGCACGGACATCGCGTTCCTTGGTGGCGTCATCAACTATCTGCTGACCAATGACAAGATCCAGCATGAGTACGTGAAGAACTACACGGACTTCACGTTCATCGTGCGCGACGACTACGCGTTCACGGACGGCATCTATTCCGGTTACAACGCGCAAAAGCACGCGTATCCGGACAAGTCGTCATGGAACTACGAGATCGGCGACGACGGCTTCGTGAAGACCGACGACACGCTGCAGAATCCGCGCTGCGTGTACAACCTGATGAAGCAGCACTACTCGCGCTACACGCCCGAGACGGTCGAGAAGATCTGCGGCACGCCGAAGGAGAAGTTCCTCACGGTGTGCGAGATGCTCGCGAGCACCGCGACGCCGGGTCGCGCGGGCACGATTCTCTATGCGCTCGGCTGGACCCATCACTCGATCGGCGCGCAGATGATCCGCACCGGCGCGATGGTGCAGTTGCTGCTCGGCAATATCGGCATCGCGGGCGGCGGCATGAATGCGCTGCGCGGCCACTCGAACATCCAGGGGCTCACCGATCTCGGCCTCATGTCGAACCTGTTGCCCGGCTACATGACGCTGCCGGTCGAGTCCGAGCAGGACTACGACGAGTACATCAAGAAGCGCGCGCAGCAGCCGATGCGGCCGAACCAGCTGAGCTACTGGCAGCACTACGGCGCGTTCTTCGTGAGCTTCATGAAGTCGTGGTGGGGCGATGCGGCGAGCGCCGACAACAACTGGGGCTACGACTACCTGCCCAAGCTCGACAAGCCGTACGACCTGTTGCAGACCATCGAGCTGATGCACGCGGGCAAGATGACGGGCTATATCTGCCAGGGTTTCAATGTGCTCGCATCCTCGCCCAACAAGAAAAAGACCCTGGAGGCGCTCAGCAAGCTCAAGTGGCTCATCATCATGGACCCGCTCGCGACCGAGACGTCCGAGTACTGGAAGAAGTTCGGCGACTATAACGATGTGGATTCGGCTTCGATCCAGACCGAGGTGTTCCGTCTGCCGACGACCTGCTTCGCGGAGGAAAACGGCTCGCTCGTGAGTTCGAGCCGCGTGCTGCAATGGCACTGGAAGGGCGCGGAGCCGCCGGGCGACGCGCGCAGCGACCTCGAGATCATGTCGGGCATTTTCCTGCGCATGCGCGCCGCCTATATGAAGGATGGCGGCAAGTATCCCGATCCGGTCGTCAAGCTGAGCTGGCCGTATTCGGATCCGGCGAGCCCGACCCCCGAGGAACTCGCGAAGGAGTACAACGGCAAAGCGCTGGCCGACCAGACCGACCCGAAAGATCCGACCAAAGTGCTGGTGAAGAAGGGCGACCAGTTGGCAGGCTTTGCGCAGTTGAAAGACGACGGCACGACCGCGAGCGGCTGCTGGATCTTCTGCGGCGCGTGGACGGCCGCGGGCAACCAGATGGGCCGGCGCGACAACTCGGACCCGACCGGCATCGGCCAGACGCTGAACTGGGCGTGGGCGTGGCCGGTGAACCGGCGCGTGCTGTACAACCGCGCGTCGTGCGATCTCGCGGGCAAGCCGTTCGATCCGACCCGCAAGCTGATCGGCTGGAACGGCGCGGCGTGGACCGGTTCCGATATTCCCGACTTCAAGGTCGACGAAGTGCCCGAGCACGGCATGGGCCCGTTCATCATGAACCCCGAGGGCGTCGCGCGTTTCTTCGCACGCGACGGCATGAACGAAGGCCCGTTCCCCGAGCACTACGAGCCGTTCGAGAATCCGCTCGGCTACAACCCCATGCACCCGAACAACCCGCAGGCAACCAGCAATCCGGCCGCCCGCGTGTTCCCCGACGACCGCGCGACCTTCGGCACGGCGGCGGCGTTCCCGCACGTCGGCACTTCGTATCGGCTGACCGAGCATTTCCACTTCTGGACCAAGCACGCTCGGCTGAACGCGATCATTCAGCCGCAGCAGTTCGTCGAAATCGGCGAGGAGCTGGCGAAGGAGGTCGGCGTCGTGGCCGGCGATCGCGTCAAGGTGTCGAGCAACCGTGGCTATCTGTATGCGGTCGCGGTGGTCACCAAGCGCATCCGCTCGCTCATGATCGACGGCAAGAAGGTGCATACGGTCGGCGTGCCGCTTCACTGGGGCTTCACAGGTCTGACGAAACCCGGCTATCTGACGAACACGCTCACGCCGCCCGTCGGCGACGGCAATTCGCAGACGCCCGAATTCAAGTCGTTCCTCGTGAAAGTCGAAAAGGCCTAGGGAGGCGAGATGGCACTGCAATCACTCGACATCAAACGCCTGTCCGCCACCACGACGCCGCCGCCCGGCGTGCGCGAGCCGGTCACCGGCAGCGTCGCGAAGCTGATCGACGTGACCAAGTGCATCGGCTGCAAGGCGTGCCAGACCGCGTGCATGGAATGGAACGATCTGCGCGACGAGATCGGCGTGAACGTCGGCGTCTACGACAATCCGCGCGATCTCGACGAGCATTCGTGGACCGTGATGCGCTTCACGGAATACGAGAATCCCAAGGGCGATCTGGAGTGGCTGATCCGCAAGGACGGCTGCATGCACTGCGAGGATCCGGGCTGTCTGAAGGCGTGTCCGTCGCCGGGCGCGATCGTCCAGTACACCAATGGCATCGTCGATTTTCATGAGGAAAACTGCATCGGCTGCGGCTATTGCATCACGGGTTGCCCGTTCAATATTCCGCGTCTGTCGAAAACGGAACATCGCGTCTACAAGTGCACGCTCTGTTCCGATCGCGTCGCGGTCGGTCAGGAGCCCGCGTGCGTGAAGACCTGCCCGACCGGTGCGATCGTGTTCGGCACCAAGGAAGACATGAAGCAGCACGCGGCCGAGCGCATCGTCGACCTCAAGGAGCGCGGCTTCGACAAGGCGGGCCTCTACGATCCGCCCGGCGTCGGCGGCACGCATGTGATGTACGTGCTGCATCACGCCGACCAGCCTTCGCTCTACCACGGCCTGCCCGACGATCCGCACATCAGCCCGTTCGTGCGGCTCTGGAAAGGCATCGCCAAACCGCTCGCGCTCGCGGGCATGGCGCTGGCCGCGCTGGTCGGCTTCTTCCACTACACGCGCGTTGGACCGAACGAAGTGCACGCCGAGGACGAAGCCGCCGCCGTCGAAGAAGCGCGCCGCCTGCGTGACGAACCCGAGGAGCCAGGCGATGAACTACGATGAACCTAGGTTGATCGTCCGCTATACGGCGAACGAGCGCACCAATCACTGGATCACCGCGATCACGTTCGTGCTGCTCGCGCTGTCCGGCCTCGCGATGTTCCATCCGGCGATGTTCTGGCTCTCCGCGCTGTTCGGCGGCGGGCAATGGACGCGCATTCTGCATCCGTTCATCGGCATCGTGATGTTCATCTCGTTCCTGATCCTCGCGCTGCGCTTCTGGCATCACAATCTACTCGACGCGAACGACGTCCAGTGGCTCAAGCAGATCGACGATGTACTCACGAACCGCGAAGAAAAGCTGCCCGAAGTCGGCCGCTACAATGCGGGACAGAAGCTGTTATTCTTTGTGCTGGTGGTCTGTCTGGTGTTGCTGCTCTTGAGCGGCATCGTGATCTGGCGGCGCTATTTCTCGTTCTGGTTTCCGGTCGGCGTGATTCGTCTCGCATCGGTCGTGCATGCGGCCACGGCGTTCGTGCTGATCGTGACCATCATCGTGCATATCTACGCGGCAATCTGGGTGAAAGGCTCGATCGGCGCGATGGTGCGTGGCACGGTGACCTGGGGCTGGGCGAGAAAACATCATCCGCGCTGGTTCCGCGAGAGCATCAAGTAACGCGCGCCGCGACGCGCGAACAGGCCGCCAGCCCGCGAGGGCGGCGGCCTTCGTGTTTTGAAGAGGACCTGTCGTGACGCAACGCATACTCGATGCCGGTCAGATTGCCTCGCAAGACCCCTCCGCGATTCCGCGCATTCGCCTGCCGGAGCGCGCCGCGCTGTTCAGCGCGCGTGCGGCCCGGCTGCGCGAGCTGGCCGCCAACAATCCAATCGGCGGCTATATGCGCCTGATGGCGGCGCTCGCGGACGCCCAGCAAGGCGCACTCGATCTCTTCGATGCCGCCATGCCCGCGCGCGACGCAATCACCAACGCCCAGCAGCATTCCATGCCGATCCTGCCCGCACTGTCGAGCGAACGCGACCCGCAATGGCGCGCCGTGCTGCGTCGATTGCTCGATCGCATCGAGGCGGCGGGCGCGGTGACGCCCGCGCTCGCCACCGTGCTCGACGGGCTGCGCGCATCGAGCAACGAGCAACTCGACAGCGAAGCCGATGCACTGCTCGCGCAGCGTTACGCCGAAATCACGCCCGCGCGCGCCCCGTTCGTGATGGCAGCGCTGCAGGTCGTGTGGACCGCCATGGCGAGCCGCCTCGACGAACGCGACGTGCCTTACGTCGATACGCCCGGCATCTGCCCGGTATGCGGCGCGCAGCCGATGGCGAGCATCGTGCGCATCGGCGGCGCGTATCACGGCTATCGCTATGTGCAATGCAGTTTGTGCTCGACCGAGTCGCATGTCGTGCGCGTCAAATGCACGAACTGCGATTCGACCAAGGGCATTGCGTATCACGGCATCGAAGGCGGCAGCGAAGCACTCAAGGCCGAGTCGTGCGACGAGTGCCAGACCTATCGCAAGATCGGCTATCAGGAGAAGGACCTCGAATTCGAGCCGCTCGCCGACGACCTCGCGAGTCTCACGCTCGACTTGCTGATGGGCGAGGCCGGTTACCGGCGCGCGAGTCCGAATCCGCTGTTGTGGCCGGAGGCGCCGCAAGACCAGTAGCCGCGAGACCATCGACCGACATCGGGGAGTGAGCGAATTGGCGGAAAACGAGGCGCACAGGGAGGCCGGATCGGCGCGCAATGCGTTGCTCGCGCAGTTGCCGGCGGTCGAGCGCGTGATGGCGTCGGCCGAGGCCGCGCCGCTGATCGCGCAGCACGGACGCACCGAGGTGCTGACGGCGGTGCGCGCGACGCTCGACGAATGGCGGCTGCAGTTGCTCGCGGACGAAGCCGTTGCGCACGCAAGCGAAGCGTTTGCGCTGACGCGGGTAATCGATGCAGTCGCGCGGCGTGTCGCCGTTCGCGCGCACAGCCGCCTGCGCGCCGTGTACAACCTCACTGGCACCGTGCTGCATACGAACCTCGGCCGCGCGCTGTTGCCCGACGAGGCGGTGCATGCCGTGGTCGAGGTGCTGACGCGGCCCGCGAACCTCGAGTTCGATCTGGAGAGCGGCAAGCGCGGCGATCGCGACGATCTCGTCAACGACCTGATCGTCGAGTTGACTGGCGCCGAGGCCGCCACCGTCGTCAACAACAATGCGGCGGCCGTGCTGCTTTCGTTGTCGGCGCTCGCGGCGCGCAAGGAAGTGGTCGTATCGCGCGGCGAGCTGGTCGAGATCGGCGGGGCGTTCCGCATTCCCGACATCATGAGCCGCGCCGGCGCGCGCCTGCGCGAGATCGGCACGACCAACCGCACGCATCTGCACGACTACGAGGCCGCCGTCAACGCGAAGACCGCGTTGCTGATGAAGGTCCATTGCAGCAACTACGCGATCAGCGGCTTCACGAAGAGCGTCGAACTCGACGAGCTTGCGCCGCTCGCGCGCGAGCACGGCTTGCCGGTCGCCGTGGATCTGGGCAGCGGCACGCTCGTCGATCTCACCCAATGGGGCCTGCCCGCCGAGCCGACCGTGCGCGCGACGCTCGCAGCGGGCGCCGATCTCGTGACGTTCAGCGGCGACAAATTGCTCGGTGGCCCGCAAGCGGGGTTGATCGTCGGGCGGGACGATTTGATCCGCAAGATCAAGAAGCATCCGCTCAAGCGCGCGCTGCGGGTCGGCAAGCTCACGCTCGCGGCGCTCGAACCGGTGTTGCGGCTCTATCGCGCGCCCGAGTTGCTCGCCGAACGCTTGACGACGCTGCGTCTGCTCACGCGGCCCGCGACGCAGATGCAGACGCTGGCCGAGCGTGCGCTGCCCGCGCTCCAGCGCGCGCTGGGCGAAGCGTATGCGGTGAGCGCCGAACCGATGTTCAGCCAGATCGGCAGTGGTGCGCTGCCCGTCGATTTGCTGGCGAGCTACGGACTCGTCGTGCGCGTCGCGGGCAACGCCGGCAAGGGGCGGGCACTGCTCAAGCTCGAGCGCGCATTGCGCGCGCTGCCGCGCCCCGTGATCGGCCGTATCGCCGACGATGCATTGCGGCTCGATCTGCGCTGCCTCGAAGCGCCTGACGAAGCCGCGTTCATCGCGCAACTCGCGGAGTTGAAGGCGTGATCGTCGGTACGGCGGGACATATCGATCATGGCAAGACGACGCTCGTGCGCGCGCTGACCGGCGTCGATACCGATCGCCTCAAGGAAGAAAAAGCGCGCGGCATCTCGATCGAACTCGGCTACGCGTACACGCCGCTCGACAATGGCGATGTACTCGGTTTCATCGACGTGCCCGGCCACGAGAAACTCGTGCATACGATGGCGGCGGGCGCGTGCGGCATCGACTACGCGCTGCTCGTGATCGCCGCCGACGACGGCGTGATGCCGCAAACACGCGAGCATGCCGCGATATTGCAGCTGCTCGGCGTGAGCGCGGGGGCAGTGGCGCTGACCAAGACCGATCGCGTCGATGCAGCGCGTCTCGCGCAAGTGCGCGAGGAAATCGGCCAGTGGCTAGCGACCACGATCTTTGCGCACGCACCGATCTTCGAGACGCAAGCGAACATGCCGAACGATGCCGGTGTGGCGCAACTCGATGCCCATCTGCGTGCGGCCGCCGTGGCGTCCCGCACGCACCGCGACGACGGGCTGTTCCGGCTCGCCGTCGATCGCGTGTTCACGTTGACCGGGCAGGGCACGATCGTGACGGGCACCGTGTTCGCGGGACGGGTGAGCGTGGGAGACACCGTGCGCATCGCGCCCGCGGGCATCAAAGCGCGCGTGCGCAGCATTCACGCGCAGAACCGTCCCGCCGATACGGGCCACGCGGGCCAGCGCTGCGCGCTCAATCTGAGCGCCATCGACAAGCAGCAGATTGCGCGTGGCGACTGGATCGTCGATGACGAACTCGCGGGCACATCGACGCGCCTCGATGTCGAACTGCATTGGCTCGCCGATGCCGACGCCGTATTGCAGCACTGGACGCCGGTCCACGTGCATCTGGGGACCACGCATCGCGTCGGGCATGTCGCGTTGCTCGACGGCGAAACGCTCGCGATGGGACAAACGGGCCGCGCGCAACTGGTCTTCGACAAGCCGCTGTGTGCGCTGCCGGGCGACCGCTTCATCGTGCGCAACGCGCAGGCGAGCCGCACAGTCGGCGGCGGGCGCGTGCTCGATCCTTATGGTCCCGCGCGGCGGCGTCGCAGCGATGAGCGGCGCGCGTGGCTCGATGCGTTGCAGCGTTGGCTAGACGAACATCGTATCGAAGCGCTGATCGAGCATGCGCCGCGCGGCATCGGCAGCACGACGCTGACGCAGTTGACCGGGCTGTCCGCCGACGCGTTGCAATTGCCCGCCGATGCCGTGCAGATCGCACCGCAAGCGCGCGCCGACGACACCATCGTGATGACGCGCGCGAACTGGGCCCGTCTGTGCGCCGATGCGCTTCACGCGTTGCAGGGCTTTCACGAGCGCATGCCCGATGAGCAGGGCCCGGACTCGGCGCGCTTGCGGCGCATTGCGGCGCCGCTCGTCGACGATCGGCTATGGCGTGCGATCGTCGATGCGCTCGTGTCGCAAGGCGAGGTTGCGCGCAGCGGTCCGTGGCTGCATCTGCCGACGCATGCCATTGCGCTCGACGCACGCGAGGAGGAACTCGCCACACATGTGCGCGCGCTGCTCGCGCAGCGCCCGTACGATCCACCGTGGGTACGCGACCTCGCACGCGAGACGCAGCAATCCGAAGAGACGATGCGCGCGTTGCTGCGCAAGCTCGCGCGTCTCGGCATTGTGTATCAAGTGGTGCGCGACCTGTTCTACGATCGCGAAGCCGTGCGCGAACTCGCGCGGCTCGTGGCGCACATCGCGGCTCGACATGACGGTGCCGTGACAGCCGCGGACTTTCGCGATGCGACCGGGCTGGGCCGCAAGCGTGCGATCCAGATTCTGGAGTTCTTCGATCGCGTTGGATATACTCGGTTTCAGCATGAACGGCATTTGATGCGTGCCGATAGCCGCCTGGGTGAGCTGCTTTGATGCGCGTTGCTGGTTGGTTGCGGGCGCATCGGGTTTCATCGCAGGTTTCACTGCTCGAAGGAAGGCATTCGTATCCGGTGGTGCGGCCGGGCTTCAAACCCGGTGGGGGGCGTCAGTCGCTCCCGGGTCAGTTCGACTCTGACTGCCTTCCGCCTTTGGTCCCGCTAGGCACCCTGAACCACATAAAGCCACGCGATCAGCGTGACGATCGAAACGAGCGTCGACATCGATATAACAGCGCTCACCATGGGTTTTTCGACGTCGTATTCGGCAGCGAGAATGTACGCGCTCTTCGCGGTCGGCACAGCCGCGCAGATCACGGCCGAGACGGTCGCCATCCCACTGAGCCCGCAGGCGAGACACAGCGCGTAGACGACGAGCGGCACGATCGCGAGTTTCACGACCGTCAACAGCGCATAGAGCGACAGGCGCCCGCGAAGTTCGCCCAGCGTCAGCTCGAGCCCGATCGCAAAGAAGGCGCATGGAGTCAACGCGTCGCCGAGCGTCGTGAGGAAGAAATCGAGTGGGCGAGGCATCCCGAAACCACTGAACGACCAGATCAGCCCGAGTACCGTCGCGAGAATGAGCGGATTGGTTGCGATCTGGCGCGCGAGTGGTGCGGCACGTATCTTTCTCGATGCGTCGAAGCGATCGATTTCGAGCAGGATGACGACTGCCGGAAACATGAATGCGCCAATAAACACGGTTGCAACCGCGGCAGCGAGCACGCCCGGCTTGCCGTATAGCGTCTTCAAGATGGGCAGCGCGACGAAAGCCGTATTGGTCATCGACGCTGCCGTTCCGAGCATGACGCTCGTGCCCAGCGACGTGCCGCGCCACAGGCGCGCTACTGTCGCGGCGCCAGCAAAGCAAATCAGCGATCCGCCTCCGAACGCGGCGAGAAAGCGCCAATCGAGCAGCGAGTGCAGCGTTTCATCCCCGATCGTCAAGAACACGAGGGCCGGCATCGCGATGTAGTACGCGAAACGCGTCAGGGCGGCGCCCAGCGCACGCGGCACATAACCCGTGGCGCCTGCTAGCCACCCTGCCACGACGACAGCAAAGAGCGGCAGGATCGTATCGACGAGATGCATGGCGGAGTTCGGGGAAATGGAACGTTCGGATGCACTCGCTCGCATCCGGTTGAAGCGCCATTATCAAAGATTACGGTTGCGTGGGCAATTTCGAAGCCGGGCGACCGCTCAAGCGGTCGCCCGGGTGTCGTTAGTCAACCCGCACGAGCTTGACGTTTTCCGCGCGAGCGCAAACGCTGCCGCTCGACGTCATCGTCACTGTCGTGGCGTTGCCCGCGGGCACGGCGATCGGCGCGGCCGTCAGCTTGACCCAGCGGCGCTCACGATGTTGTAGTAGTAGACATCGTAGTTGCCGGCGTTCTGGATCGTCGGCGTCCAGCTGGCGATGTTGCCGCCCGTGTTGCAGATCGCGTAGCCCTGGTCCAGCCCGGGAGGCCGGAGGTGTACCGGGTTCCTGCGCGTTCGGCGTAACCGCTGCCCGCGTCGTTACAATCGCATCAGTGGGCATGTACGAGCCGGATGCTACGTCGGTCAGCCAGATGTTGATCGGGTCGTGCGTGTCGTCGCTCGGCAAATAGGCGAATGGGCCAGTGCTCGTCGGCGTGGTGGTATTCCCGATAACCGTGGAATAAGGCTGCGTTTCAGGCACGCCGTCGACATAGAAGGTGATCGAGTTTTCTTCCCGGTCGAGGCCAAACGTATGGTAGGCCGCCGTGAAATTGGATCCGTTGTAGGGTCCGCCCTTGAAACCGGGAGGCAGGGCACGGTCGTGGGCGTGCAAGAAACGCTCGCCGATGCGAGTCCCGGATACGCGAGAGCGAGCAGCGCAGCCCCGCTCCAGCGGGAAGTGCGGTGGTTCGTGTTGAGAACGCCACTCGGAACCGGGTGTATCGCAAGTTGACAACCATATTGTCATAATGACAATATGGTTGTCATGAAAAACGATCCCGAAACCTTCGAGCAATTCATCCAGTCCGTGCGCGGTCTCTTTTTCGCGTTACGCGGCGTGTCCAACGAGATGCTTGCCGATTTCGGCTGCACCGCAGTAGAGCGAGGTGCGCTGCAGGATCTCGACAGCGAACGGCTCACCGTTCCGGCCATGGCAAAGCGGCGCGCGGTCACGCGCCAGGCCATGCAAAAGACGATCGACCGGCTGGTCGAACAGGGATGGGTGTCGGCGGTTGCCAACCCGCTTCATATGCGGTCGCCGTTACTTGAACTGACACCCGGCGGCAAACGGCATTTTGCCAGGATCCGGGCGCATGAACGCCGGGTCTTTGCCTCGTTCCCGCTGCCGCTGCGCAATGCCGAGTTGCGCCAGGCCACGGAAGTGATCGAGACAGTCGAGCGTGTCCTGTCCACGAGATCTCAAGCATGATTGGCATGCGCAATGCGCTTTACGAGCGCCAGTTGCTGCGCACGCTATCGCATAGCCTGTACGGCGGTGCGGATCTGGGGGAATGTCTCGTCGCCGCGCGAGCCGTCGATCGTTCCGGGCGCGACGTCTGGCATCGCGTCTGGACGGATCTGGCCGACCGGACGTTCCGCGCGGCCTGCGCGAGCGAGCAAGGCGATCATCGCGTTAGCGCACGCAACGCGTTTCTTCGCGCGTCGAACTACTACCGGACGGCCTTCGTGTTTCATCTCGAACGTCCGCTCCCGGCGCTGGTGGGCGAGTCGCAGAGACGTCATGTCGAGGCGTTTGCACGGGCGGCCGCGTTGTTCGATGCGCCGCTCGAACGTCTGGCCATTCCGTTCGAAGGGTACACGCTGCCCGGGTACTTCTGTTCGGCAGCGCGTGGGGAACGCCGGCCTCTGGTTATCGCCGTGGGCGGCTATGACAGTAGCGCGGAGGAGGGCTATCTGTTGAATGCTGCTGCCGCAACCGCGCGCGGTTATCACTGTGTGATTTTCGACGGTCCTGGTCAGGGCGAATTGCTGATCGGGCAAGGTAAGTTGATGCGCCCGGATTGGGAAAAGGTCGTGAGCGCCGTGATCGATGCGATGGTCGAACGCGATGACGTAGCGTCCGAACGCATCGCCGTGATCGGCGAAAGTTGGGGCGGCTATCTCGCGCCACGGGCAGCGGCGTTCGATACGCGTATTGGCGCGCTGATCGTGGATCCGCCGCAGTTCAGCCTTCGGCGTGCGATGCTCAGGCGTCTGCCGGTTCCGGCGTTCCTCAAGGCTGGTTTGCCTGACGGCCCCCGCTGGCTGGTGCGACTCCTGACGATGCTGCTGGCCCGCATGGCACGTCATCCTTCGCACGGCTGGCCGCTGCGACGCGGCATGCTTGTTCATGGCACGGCAAGCGCCTGGGATTATTTCGTGGACGCCGGCAACTACGAGCAGGCTGATGTGTTGGGTAGAATTGCGTGCCCCACGTTGCTGTGCGATGCCGAAAACGATCCGCTGTCGCACGATTCGCAGGCTTTCTTCGACCTGCTTCGATGCGACAAGCAGCGACTGCGCTTTACTGTTGCCGAAGGAGCCGGCGATCATTGCATCGCGGGTGCGCGCAGTCTTTATCACGAACGGGTGTTCGACTGGCTCGATGCCCGGTGGTTCAGCGGTCTCCGTAACCTGTAACCCCATCGAAACATGGTTCAACGATCCATCGATAGCGCATTGGAGGCAATCGGGAACGGCGATTTGCCGGCTGCCGAAGACCTGCTCCGGCAAGTGCTCGACGAGGATGACCGCAACGGCGCGGCCCATCACAATCTGGCGAACCTGCTGCGACTGTCCGGTCGATTCCGCGACGCCGCGATGCACTACCGGCTCGCCCTCGAACATCTACCGGATGCCGCTGAGATCCACCACAGCCTCGCGCATGCCCTCGAAGAACTGGGCGACTATCAGCAGGCCGAGGGCGAGTATCGAAGAGCGATTGAACTCAAACCCAATTTCGCCGAAGCGCGTTTCGACCTGGGGCTGCTGCTGCTCGCAGCGGGACGTTATATCGAAGGCTGGCCCTGGTTCGAGTCCCGCACCGAGGTATTCCGGGAACACGGAGCGCTACCGTTGCCGAACTGGCAAGGCGAGGATCTGCGTGGCAAAACGATACTGCTGCTGCCCGAGCAGGGCTATGGCGACACTATCCAGTTCGTGCGCTATGTGGCGTTGCTCAAGGCGCGTGGCGCGGCAACCGTTTCCGTGCTCTGCAAACCGGTACTCGCACCGCTGCTTCGCACCGTCGAACATATCGATGCCTTGATCACGGACCCGCAATCGTTGCGCGTGCACGATTACTGGGTATCGCTGATGAGCCTGCCGCATCGCTTCGGCACGACGCTCGATTCGATCCCCGCCAAGGTGCCGTATGCGGGTTTGTTGGGCAACCGGCTGCCGATCTGGAAGGCCAGGCTGCCGGCTGAGGGATTGCGGGTAGGGCTCGTGTGGAAAGGCAATCCTGGACATGACAACGATGCGCGACGATCCTTGCGCCACTTTGTGGACTTGTCGCCCTTGTGGTCGGTCCCGGGAATCAAGCTGGTGAGTCTTCAGGTTGGGGACGCCGAAGATGAAACGGACGCTTGCCAGCAGAGTCAACCCATCGTCCGGCTGGGGCGCGAGATTCGCGACTTCGGCGATACGGCGGCAATCGTCGCGCAACTCAATCTCGTGATTTGCGTGGATACTGCTGTTGCTCATCTGGCCGGTGCACTCGGCATTGCCTGCTGGGTGATGCTGCCGCAAGCGGGTGTCGACTGGCGATGGCAGCGGCACGGCTCCGCTTCACCGTGGTATCCCGAGGGGATGTTCCTGTTTCGCCAGGACGACAGGGGCTGGCCCGGGGTGATCGATGACGTGAAGCGTGCGTTGACCGATATCGTCTGGCAGCGCAGGTCATGATCGGCGTGCGGTAAACCGGCAGGTTGGGCCTGCCGGTTTACCGCTGCGCAATCGCGTCGTTATTTGAGTCCTTCGCCGCCATCGCCGTGCACCATGGCCTCCTTGCAGGTGACGCCAGCGGGCAGGCCCGGAAACTCGATCGTCAGATGGCCGGTGTTGCTGTTGTCGATGCGGATGCCATCGGCGCCGGAAACGTACGGCCGCACCATGGCCGGATCGGGGTAGATCCGGGCGGTATGGGCACGGCCGGTTGCATCGCAGAAGCTCGCGAGGAACGGCACTTTGATCGTCACGCCGCCGTTGTTGTCGGGGCCCTGCATCCGGTGTTGACGTCCTCCGGCATCCACATAGTGAACGACGTTGCCGGGCGCATTGTTGGGCGCGCCGCCGGCGATCAGTGTCACGTTGTGATACAGCTTGCCCGCCGTGTCGAATTCGGGAATGGTGACGCCGCGCATGTCGTGGAGCGTGACTTCGAGCGGGCTCACCTGCACCTTGTCGCCTTCGACGTGGATCGTGCCATCCTGGCCGAGCGCATCGTCGTACGCGAACGTATAGATTGGCTGCGTGCCATCGACATCGAAGCTATGCAGCGCCTTCGAATACAGGTCGTACCACGGACCGGTATGCGCGGGCCAATGCGCATTGGTCTGGTAGTACGGCGCGTACACCTGCTGGTGATTGCCGTCGACGAACTTGAGCAACGTGTCGCCGGTTCGCGGCAACAAGCCGATCTCGAACGCCGACGTCAATTGCCGAACGATGATCGCCTCGGGCGTGTTGTTCGGCGCGTCGAACGAGCCGCCCGCACCGCCGAAGAATGACGCCGACGATTCCGGTTTCCTGATCCGCACGGTGACGCCGGCCGAATTGGTAAACACGAATTGATCGCCTTCGGTGACGCCGTGGAAGATCGGCGCATTGCGAAACTGCGCCAGCTCGCTCATATCGATCGTGAGCGAATTGCCCGATCCGGCGCGATACCAGTCCCACAACGATTGCACGTAGTTGTAGCCGCGCTTGTCGCTCGTCAGATAGTTCTTCGGGAATGCATGGCCCGGGTTGACCTGAGAATTCTCCTCGTCGTCGAGGATCGCCTTGCCCGGCGACACGATGCGCAACACGTTCCCGTCGGTGGGGTAGCTGATGAAGAGCTTGCTCTTCCACACGGGAGGCGTGCTTTTGTCCTCTTCGGCGAAGCGCTTTTCGACCGCGTCGATGATGCTGGCGCGCGGTGTGCGCAGGCCGACCTGACTGAAGTGCGTGGATTGCGGGTCATGCAGCGAAATCGGAATCGAGAAGAAGTCGACTGCGGTCGGATTGGCCCAGAGACCGGCATCGGTGTACGTGTATTCGAACTTGTCGTAAAGGACATAGTAGTTCGAATCGCGTTTTTTAAATCCATCCGGGTCGCTGATCAGATACAGCGTTTTGCCATCATGGCTCTGCGTCATGACGGGCAGATCGACGGGATGGCGCAGTGACAGGTACACGCGGCCGGAAATGCTCTTCGGCAGGAACACGACACGTTTGCCGTTGGTCGATAGCGGCAGGCTCGCGAGCGTGACGGCATAACTGTCGGGCTTGGTATCCGCACCAACGCGCTCGCAATCGGCCGTGCCGTCGGCGGCGATGCGCATCAGGCACGCATCGCCCTGTTCGATGTTGGCGGGATTGTAGGTCTTCGCGGTGACGGTGACGAAGACCTCGTTATCGCCGACGACTCCCGTGTCGTTGGTCAGCTCGACGGCGACGTAACCGGGTTTGACGGCGGCGCTGTGCAACTGGTTGTGCTGCACGGGCGCCTGGGAGGCCGTGTTCGCGGCCGACATGGTATGCATCTCGCCATCGTCGCTGCCGTGACAGGCAGCGAGCGCAAGACAGGCTGCAGCTGAAACAGTGAGGCAGGCAAGGTGGCGAGTTTTCTTTGCGAAACGCGGGGGCTCGACGTTCATGGCGGGCTGGCGGATTCTCGAATGGGCGGTGTGGATGAACCGTCTGTGCATGACGCGGCCGCTCTCGTATCGGGCGCCCCGGAAAGCGCCGGGCAGGTGACAGGCGAGACGGACTCGGCGCCTATTTTTAGTGATGGTCAATGAGCAGATGATTAGCTCGCCGGGGCATGCATCGATCATGCGAAAAAACCGCATGGTTTGTTGGGGAGCTTTACATTAGTCTTTCGACTGAGGTCGGTGTCTCTTGCTCAATCTGAGGCGCGAACCGTACCGGTCCGTGTCGGCTCGCAGTCCCTCCGACGCGATTCATCACGCTGCGCTTTGCCTGGCAGCAACGAAAAGCCCGAATGAAAGTGCCCCCATCGCGTCCGAGAATCCAGGGTTTGTCGTTTGCCATCGCCACGGCGCTTGCCAGTGGCGTTCCTGTCGTCGCCAAAACGCAAACCATCACCGGTGTTGTTTCGGGACCGGTCAACGTCGTCGCGGGCAACCCGTTTTCGATCACGGGCGCGGGAGTCGTCTCGGGCGGTTCGACTGGCGTGGTGGTGAATGCTGGCGTTTCGACGGGCACGCTGACCAGTAGCGGAGTCGTTTCCGCAAGAACAGTTGGCATTGCAAACCATGGCGGCATTGCTTCGCTGGTCAATAACGGCGTCGTACGTGCGGGCACTTATATCGCCGGTTCTTACGTGGCCAGCAGCACCGTCAGTCTCGGGATTCACAACCTCGGTGCCATTGGTGCGCTGATCAATAACGGAACCCTCAGCGGCGCCCTCGGCATCGCCAACGATGGCACGATCAACGCGTTGACCAACAACGGCATGATCGACGGGATGGGCGGCGGTCTCGGCAGTACCGGAGCGATCGGCACGCTGACCAACCTCGGCACGATACGCGGCGGCGGAGCCGGTATCGGGAGCAATGGCGCGATTGGCACGCTCGACAACCGCGGTCTCATCGTTGGCGGCGGCACGGGTGTCCACAACAGCGGCACGATTGGCTTGCTGAGCAACAGCGGCACGATCAGCGGCAGTAGTCACGGCATGTACGAGGATGGCACGATCGGTACGCTGACCAATAGCGGGGCGATCGTCGGCGGGTCGGCCGGTCTGTACGTGGGCGGCGGGATCGGTATACTGGACAATGCAAGCATCATTTCGGCGGGGACTTCGCAGGGCGTGGGCGTGGCTAATCGCGGCGGGATCGGCGCGCTGGTCAATAGCGGCACGATCCTCGGCGGTGGGGTGGGTATCGCGAGCGATGGTGCGATCGGCACGCTGGGTAATCAGGGTTTTGTTAGCGGTGGTGCGACGGGTATCTACAACGGCGGCACTATCGGTTCGTTGATCAACGGTGGCACGATCAGTGGCGGCGTCGGTCTTGCGAGTAGCGGCACGATCGCCACGCTCGACAATCGCGGTGCTATTAGCGGCGGCGCGACCGGTATTTACAACGGCGGCACGATCGGTTCGCTGAGCAACAGTGGGGCGATCAGCGGCGGCGTCGGTCTTGCGAGTAGCGGCACGATCGCCACGCTCGATAATCGCGGCGTCGTCTACGGTAGCGCGACCGGTATCCACAACAGCGGCACCATCGGTTCGCTGAGCAACGGCGGCACGATCAGCGGCGGCGGTGTCGGCATCGCGAGTAGCGGCACGATTGCCACGCTCGATAATCGCGGCGTCGTCTACGGTGGTGCGACCGGTATTCACAACATCGGCACCATCGGTTCGCTTAACAACAGCGGCACGATCAGCGGCAGTGCCTATGCGATCAGAAACGAGGTATCCGGCGCCATCGGCCCGATCGCGACCTCGGGTGTGATCGTCGGCAACATACTCAACGACTCTTCCCGCGACCTCACCATCAACGGTGGCACGGGCCAGCTGTTCGGTACGCTCACGGGCTACACCGGCGGCACGCCAGGCACCATCACGAATACAAGCTCGAACGTGGTGCTCGGCTCGGGCAACCTGATGCTCGACGACGCCGTCAACGTCGGCGCCAATACGGTCGACAATGCGGGCGCGACGCTGCAGGTCAATCACGCCGTGTCCATCGCAGGCAACTACACCCAAGGGGCGAACGCCGTCTTGCTGGTGGGCGTGAGTGGCGCGGCGGTGACCACTGGAGCAATCGGCGACACGGGCTACGGGCGCCTGGTGGTGTCGGGCAGTGCGGTCATTGCGGCGGGCTCATCGGTTGGATTGAAGGGTCAGGGCTATGCGTTTGCGCCGGGCCAGCGCTTCGATGTGGTGGACGCGTCGCGTGCGGGCACGAACTATCACGAAGGCAGTCTGCACTACTCGGCCAACGGCTTCAACGGCACGATCACGGGCAAGAACGTCATCAGCGGCGCTCGCAGCGATCTCGTGCTGACACTGTCGGCAGCAGCGATACCGCCGCCGCCGCCGCAAACTCAACAGACGCTGACGCAGCAGACCCAGCAAACTCAAACACAAACTCAACAGACACAATCGACGCAAACCCAGTCGACACCAACACAAACGTCACCATCGATCCGCGCCACAGCGCCAAACTCGATCGCCGCGCTCGCCGCGTTGTTCAGATACAGCGGCTACGATGCGAACCTCATGAATCTGCAAAACGCAGCGATCGCGGTGAATGCCTATGGTTCGACTGAAGAGGTGAATCACGCGGGGGCTCAACTCACGCCGTTCCTGCCATCGGCTGGTTCGCAGGCGGCAGCGGCAGCGACGTTCGAAGCGCTCGACATCGTGGACACGCGCGCCGACAGCCTGCGCCTCGCGCAGTCGAGCGGTTCGGGCGTGGCAACCGGGAACATCGCGCCGAAGTGGGGCGTGTGGGGGCAAGCGTTCGGCGGTCATGCCCAGCAGGGTACGGTCGATCAGATCGATGGCTACAGCGCCAACTTCGGCGGTCTGATGATCGGCGCGGACAAGGCGATCGGCGATCACTGGCTGGCCGGCGGCGCGTTTAGTTACAGCAACACGCTCATCGACGGGACGACCGATAGCACGGGAGACTCGGCGCGCGTGAATGGCTACGGATTGATCGGCTACGCGAGCTACACGGGTTCGCCGTGGTACGTGACCTTGAACGGCGGCGTGATCCAGCAGCAGTTCGACACGACGCGCCAGGTCGATCTGCCCGGCTTCTCGAGCGTGGCCGATGGGCAATTCAGCGGCCAGCAGTATGTCGCGAGCGCGGAAGCGGGCTGGCCTCTGGCGCTGGGGTCATTCACGCTCACGCCGCTCGGCCGCCTGACCTACAGTTATCAGCATCAGAACGGTTATACGGAAAGCGGCGGGGGCGGCGCGGCGCTGTCCGTGGATGCGGCGCACGACACCTCGGTGAGGAGCGCCCTCGGTGCGAAGCTCGAGCGCGGCTTCGAAACGGCGTTCGGCACGGTCGTGCCCGGTCTTCAGGCGAAGTGGGTCCACGAGTACGACCACTCGCGGCAGAGCGCAGTCGCGAACTTCGCCGCCGACCCGAGCGGCGAGACCGCATTCACGACGGTCGGCGAGGCGCCCGTGCCGGATCTGGCTGACGTCTCGCTGTCGCTGACGGTGCTCAGGTCGAATAACCTGACGCTGACGGCGCGCTATGAACAGCAGGCCGCGCCTCACTTCGCGTCCGAGACGGGCAGTCTGCGCCTGCGCATGCTGTACTGAGGGAGCTAGACATCCTCGTCGTAGTCGAGACGCGGTGTCTGCTCGACGAGGAGTCGTCGCCTGGCCTCGTCGGATATCGTGACGATCGATGAGGGCGTCGGCTCATTCGCAATCGTGTCCGCGACACGCATCGGGCGGCGTCCGCTAGTCGCCGTGGGCGTGTCCCCAGTCGCGGAGCGGCCGACGGGCGTGATGCCGTGGGCGATGCGAGGCAGCTGTATCATCGTGGTCGACGTCGAACGTGTGAACTGAATTACGCTTGATTGTAGGTATCGGAAATGAGCATGCGATGAGCGCGACGCCTGCTAGATGATTTGTCATCGAGGCGTTGCTCAGGATGCGTTGCGCCGCCTCATGCCGCATGGCGACTATCCTCGCTTGCGGCACGACGCGAGCGCGCGACTCTGCCGGCGATGCGCGTTCGCTGGTGGAGGACGGTCCGTGGCCGAGCATGTCGAGTGAATCGACGCCAAGGCCCCTCACACAAGCGCCCGGACCTTGCTGATCCGGCCTGCGCGGCACAACCTCACAGCCTGCGCTCCCTCCGCGCGGCGACCGGTTGTTTGACAAGATCGCCTTCCGACTGGAAGCTAATGCAAATTTCGACTACGCTCCCACGCTTGTCGCGTGCCGCGCGTTAAATGGGGTCGCACACCAGGCGCGACACCGGGCCTTCGCGCCTGCCCTCGGCAGCCGGCGCGCGCGGCGCAAGTCACAGCATTGAGCAACCAGATCACGCATGCATCTTCCGTCCACCACAGCACTCAAGGCGCTCGACGCCATCGCGCGACACGGTTTGATCTCGCGGGCCGCCGCCGAGCTCTATCTCACGCGCAGCGCGGTGAGCCATCAGATCGACGGGCTCGAACGCAGCCTCGGCTTCGCTGTGCTGGAGAAGGTGGGGCGCGGCATCACGCTCACTTATCGCGGTGAGCGTTACATGCTCGAAGTACGCCGGGCCCTGTCGATTCTCGAAGAAGCGGGGCGGCGCAACGCCAACGGGGAGGTCGCGGGACGGCTGCGGGTCAGCTGCACGGCAGGTTTTGCCGTGTATTGGTTGTGTCAGCATCTAAGTGGTTTTCATCACGCCTATCCCGACGTCGAGTTGAGCATCAACACGCCGCCGCGCGCGGGAGAAGTGAACCCGCGCGATGCTGACCTGTTCATCTCGTACGGTACGGGCGAATGGCCCGGTTTCACCGTCGAGCCGATCACCTCCTTGTCGTATTTCCCCGTGTGCAGTCCGACCTTGCTCAACGCACACGGCCCCCGCCTGAAACCCGAAGATCTGGCCGGCGCGCTGTTGCTGCACATGAGCAACCACGACGACTGGCTTCAATGGCTCGCCGGTGCGGGACTGCACGAGATCGACGGGCGGCGCGGCATCGTCTTTTCGGATGCGCCGTTCGCCCAGCAGGCCGCCATTTCCGGTCAGGGCATCGCCATCGGCGACACGTTGCTGAGTGGCGATGCCCTCGCGCGCGGCGTACTGGTACGACCCTTCGACGTCGCGATCGCGTCCCAGCGTGGCTACTACCTGGTGTGCGCGCCGGAGCGGGCCAGCCGCCCTGACGTGCGCGCTTTCAGCGACTGGCTGCACGACGAACTGCGGGCCTCGCTGCGCTCGTGGCTCGGGCCGGCGCGCCATCCATAACGGCGCTCAGCGCGTCTCGCTCGCCAGCCGAAAATCCCATTCGCTCGCTGGCGAGCTGTCAAAAATCCGCGGGTATTTACGGATCGATCGACTTAAAGGTCGCGGTCCAGGCGCCCAATTGGTGAAAAAAATTGGCGTATCGCGTTTAATTTCCGAAATTGTTGTTCTCAAAACCGTCATGTAAATTCGTGTCGCAATGACGCTTAGCGACGCAACGAGACGGCGACGCATTGATAAAAGAGGCAGAAGTGGACAGGCAAATACAGACCCAGTTGTGCGCACGCAATATCACGAAGCGCTACGGCTCATTTCTCGCACTCGACGACATTTCGCTCGACATTCAAAAGGGCGAGTTCCTGACTTTGCTCGGGCCGTCGGGCTCGGGCAAGACGACCTTGCTGATGACGCTCGCCGGCTTCGTCGAGCCGAGCGCGGGGCAGCTGCTGGAATATGGCGAAGACATCACGCGCCGGGCTCCCGAGCAGCGCAACTTCGGCATGGTGTTTCAGGGCTATGCGCTGTTTCCGCACATGAGCGTCTTCGATAACGTCGCGTTCGGCCTGCGTATCCGCAAGGTGGACGCCGCCGCTCGCAAGGCGCGCGTCATGCGGATGCTGGAGACGGTCGGCCTCGCGGCGCATGCGCACAAGCGGCCGCATCAACTCTCCGGTGGCCAGCAGCAGCGCGTGGCGATTGCGCGGGCTCTTGTGTTCGAGCCTGATGTGCTCCTGCTCGACGAGCCGCTCTCGGCGCTCGACCGCAACATGCGCGAGCAGTTGCAGGCGGAACTCAAGCGCATTCACAAGCAGATCGGCACCACCTTCGTGTTCGTCACGCACGACCAGGAAGAAGCGCTCGCGCTGTCCACCCGCATTGCGATCTTCAACAAAGGACGCCTTGCGCAGGTCGATACGCCCGAGGACATCTATGCACGTCCGGCGAGCCGTTTCGTCGGCGAATTCCTCGGCAAGATGAATGTCTTCGAACTCGACTCGCACGACAAGGACGGCGATCTGGTTGCCGGCCGTCACGGCGATCTCACGCTGCGCGCGAAGACGGCCGCTGCGTGTGCAGCGGGCGCCAAGGTGCTGGCGGTGCGCCCCGAGCACATGACGCTGCATGTCGAGGCGCCGTCGTCATGCGACCTCAATCTCGTCTCCGGCACGCTTGCAGAGCGCACCTATTGCGGTTCGCGCATGGCACTCGCGGTGCGCACGGCGGGCGGTCGCGCGACCACCATCATCGACGTCCCGGTGGAGCATCCGGTCCGCACGCTGGCCGATGCCGCGCCCGTGTGGCTCAGCTGGTGCCCGACCAACAGCATCCTGCTCGACGCCTGACGGCCATCGCGCAGACACAAATTTACCCAACCGCCTTCTATCTGAGTACGGAGTGCTGCATGGATAACCTTCATCAACGCGACAGCATCGAAATCCTGCTTGAGCAGGCCAAGGCGGGCAAAGTCAGCCGCCGCAAATTCGTCAAGGCCATGGCCATGCTGGCGGCGCTGCCTGCCGGTATGCGCGCCGGGGTCAGCTTCGCGCAGAACAAGCAGCTCGTGGTCGTGAACTGGGGCGGCGATTCGATCGAGTCGTATCGCAAGGCATGGGCCGACGAGTTCAGCCGCAAGAGCGGCATTCCGGTCAAGATCGACGGCAGCGGCCCCACGGACGGCGCGATCCGCACGCAGGCCGCGAGCGGTCATCCGAGCTGGGACATCGTCGACGCCGAGCCGTTCACTTCGCTCACGCTCGGCCGCGCGGGCATCTGCCAGCCGCTCGACTACAGCATCATCGACAAGAGCAAGGTTGCGCCTGGATTCGCGCAGCAATACGGCGTCGCGAGCTATCTGTACAGCTACGTCATCGCCTGGGACAGCCAGCGTTTCGGTTCGAAGGGGCCGCGCAACTGGGCGGATTTCTTCAACGTGCAGGCCTTCCCGGGCAAGCGCACGATGTACAAGTGGATGAACGGCATGCTCGAGGCGGCATTGCTGGCCGACGGTGTTGCACCTTCTGCGCTGTATCCGCTCGATGTCCCGCGCGCGCTGCGCAAGCTCGACGAACTCAAGCCGCACGTGATTGGTTACTGGGGCTCCGGTGCCGAAAGCCAGCAGTTCATGGTCAACGGCGATGCGTCCGTGGGCGCGATCTGGAACACGCGCGCCATGCTGCTGGAGCAGGACACGGATAACCGGATCAAATGGGGCTACGACAACGCGTTCGTGACGCCGAGCACGTGGGCCGTGCTCAAGAACAATCCGGGCGGCACGGCGGCCGCGATGCAATTCATTGCATCCGCACAGGATCCGAAATCGCAGGTCGAGTTGTTCAAGATGACCAACAACAGTCCCGCGAATCCGGCTGCCCAGGCGCTGATCCCCGCCGATCTGCGCGCACGCAACTGCGCGGCGCCCGAGAATCTGGCGAAGCAGATGCGTCTGAATATCGAATGGTATGCGGACAACTATGCGTCGGCACTCGAGCAATATCTGAAACATATCGCGCGTTGAGCGTCCGGCCAAAATGAGTCTTACCAGATCTTCCACCGTGAAGCGCGCGCTGATGGTCGTGCCGCTGCCGGCGCTTTTGCTGCTGCTCTATGGATTGCCGCTGGCCGGGGTGATCGGATGGAGCTTCACGCTGCCGGTTCCCGGGCTCGACCAGTATCGCCAGGTCGTGAGCGATGCCTCCATCCGCGAGGTCATGGGGCGCACGCTGCGGCTGTGCATGACGACCACCGTGGTCGCGGTTGCGATTGCCTATCTGCTGTCGTATTGCTGGGTGTTCGCCTCGCGGCCGTGGCAACGGGTCATCGAGATCGCGGTCTTCGTGCCGATGTGGATCTCGGTGCTGGTGCGCGCGTTCGGCTGGCTGATCGCGCTCGGCAGCGACGGCATCGTGAACGGTGTACTCATGCACCTCGGCCTGATCCAGGAACCGCTGCAGATGACCCGCAACGAGTTCGGCGTGGTGATCGGCATGGTGCATCTGATGGTGCCGTTCGCGGTCTTCCCGCTGTCGTCGAGCATGCGCCAGGTCGACCGGCGCACGTTGCTGGCCGCACGCGGGATGGGAGCGAAGGGGCTGCGCACCTTCTGGACCGTCCTCGTGCCGCAGACGGTGCCGGGCATCCTGGGCGCGTTTCTGATCGTGTTCGTGTTCTGTCTCGGCTTCTTCATCACCCCGGCGATTCTCGGCGGCGGCCAGACGGCGATGATCGCGGAATACGTCTACCTGCAGATGTTCCAGACCAATAACTGGGGCTTGGGCGCGGCGCTGAGCGTCTCGCTGCTGGTGTTCATCGGCGTGCTGGCTGCGCTGATGATGCGGGTGACGCGTGCAAACAGGCAGGTGAATTGATATGGATACGCAACAGACAGGTGCAATCAGCCGAGTGCTGAGCGTGGCGATGATCGGCTTCCTGCTGTTTCCGCTGCTGGCCGTGATCCCGGTGTCCTTCACGTCGAAGCGCTATCTTTCGATGCCCGACGGTCACTGGTCGATGCGCCACTACAAGGCGCTGTTCGACAGCAGCGACTGGATGTCGAGCATCGGCCAAAGCGCGCTGGTCGCGCTCGCCGCGAGCGTGATCGCGCTCGTACTGGCGGTCGCGTTCAGCGTGGGCGTGTGGTACCTGCGCTCGCGCATCGTCAACGCACTGGTCGCGCTCGTGCTGGTGCCGATGGTCGTGCCGCCGATCATCTCGGCGATGGTGCTGTACTTCATGGAAACGCGGCTCGGTGCATGGCTGCCCTCGCTTGGCTACGACACGTTGCCGGGTGTGGTCATCGCGCACGTCATCATGATCGTTCCTTATTGCGTCGTGACGATGATGGTGGCGCTCGCACAGCTCGACCGGCGCATCGAGCTGGCAGCGCGCAATCTGGGCGCGAACCTGGTCCAGACGACCTTCATGGTGGTCCTGCCGAACCTGAAGATGGCGATGGCGTCCACGTTCCTGCTCGGCCTTGCGCTGTCGTGGGAAGAGATTTCGGTGACGCTGTTCGTGACGAGCGTGAACGTGAACACCGTGCCGCGGCACATCTGGACCGAACTGCGCGACAACATCAGTCCGAGTGTCGCCGCCATCTCGGTGCTGCTGCTGGCGATCACCACTGTCGTGCTGCTTGCCCGCATGGGTTTCCAGGGCATGGGCGAGCGGCGCAAGACTGAACACTGAGGAAGACAACGATGACGATTATCGCGGAAGCATTGCGCGTGGACGGCAAGCGGCTCTGGTCGCGCCTGATGGAGATGGCGCGCCTCGGCGCACTGCCGCACGGCGGGGTAGACCGGCAGGCGCTGACCGACATCGATTTGCAGGGGCGCAACCTGTTTCGTGAATGGTGTGAAGCGGCTGGCCTCGAAGTCAGCGTCGACCAGATCGGCAACCTGTTCGCCCGGCGCGCAGGCGAAGATGCGGCGGCCGCGCCGATCCTCGTCGGCTCGCATCTGGACTCGCAGCCCACGGGCGGCAAATTCGACGGCGTGCTGGGTGTGCTCGCGGGGCTCGAAGTGTGCGAAACCCTCAACGATCACGGCGTCACGACGCGCCGCCCGATCGAGATCGCCAGCTGGACCAACGAAGAAGGCGCACGCTTTGCGCCGGCCATGATCGGCTCGGGCGTGTTCGCCGGCGCGTTTTCGCTCGACTACGGCTTGTCGCGTGCCGACAAGGCAGGCCAGACGATCGGCGCCGAGCTTCAGCGCATCGGCTACGCGGGCGAGCGTGCAGTCGGCGGTCAGTCCTATTCGGCCGCACTGGAGCTGCATATCGAGCAGGGTCCGATTCTCGAGAAGCGCGGCTTGACCATCGTCGTGGTCTCGGGCGTGCAGGGGATGCGCTGGTACGACCTCGCCGTGCAGGGCCAGGAAGTGCATGCCGGACCGACCCCCATGGAAGACCGGCGCGATCCGTTCCGTGCCGTGAGCGAAATCCAGTACCGGCTCTATGAACTCGTGGGCCTCTACGCGCCGGACAGCCGGCTCACGTTCGGCGACCTGTCGGTGAAGCCGGGCTCGCGCAATACGGTGCCGGGCGAGGTGGTCGTATCGATCGATCTGCGCCATCCGGATGAAACCGTGCTGCAGAAGATGGAAGACGAGTTCTTCGCGCTGGCGGCCGAATGTTGCGCGCGGCATCGCGTGACGCACCGGGTCGACGCCGTGTGGAAATCGCCGGCGGTGCGCTTTGCGCAGAAATGCGTCGATGCGGTCGAGCGGGCGACCCAGGCGATGGATCTGTCCGCCTGCCACATGGTGAGCGGTGCCGGTCATGATTCGGTCTACCTGTCGCGTGTCGTGCCCACGGGGATGATCTTCATCCCGTGCAAGGAGGGCATCAGCCACAACGAAGCGGAAGATGCCGAGCCGCGCCACGTGGAAGCGGGCGCAAACGTATTGTTGGGTGCAGTCGTCGAGCTGGCGAACCAGGCTTGATAAAAATGTAGCAAGGACCGTTGCCCAAACGGTTCAAAGCATTAATTTCAATAAGGAATCCAAAGTATGACGTTCAATCTTCGCAATCGCCGTGAAGAAGGCAATACTCCCGCACTCGACAACTGGGGTGCCAACAGCGACTACGGCGTGCTCCGCGATGTGCTGCTCGGGCCGGTCGAAAACTATCGCTGGCTCGAAACCAGCTCGCTTTCGAAGAAGAGCCTGCGCGACGGCCTGCGCTTCGAAGCGCCGGTTGCCCAGCGCCAGCACGCGGAAATGGTCGACGCCTATCGCAGCGCCGGCGTCAAGGTTCACTTTCACGAGGCGGATCCCGCGCTGCCGTATCAGGTCTTTGCACGCGACTCGTCGGTCATGACGCCGTTCGGCGCAGTCATCACGAACATGGCGCAATGGTGGCGCCGTGGCGAGAACTTCCGCGCGATCGAAACCTATCAGCGCCTCGGCATCCCCGTTTATGATTACGTCACGGCGGGCACGTTCGAGGGTGGCGACTTCGACATCATCGAACCCGGCTGCGTGCTGATCGGCTGGGAAGGCACGGAAGGCCGCTCGCAGGAAGAGGGCGCGCTGCAGTTGAAGGGCTGGTTCGAGAAGGAAGGCTGGGAAGTGCGCCTGTCGAGCATCGATCCCTACTATGTGCACATCGACCTCATGGTGGTCATGCTCGCACCGAAGCTCGCCGCCGTGTGTATCGAGACCACCGATCCGGATGTCGTGAGCTGGCTGCGCGCCAAGGGCATCGAGATCATCGAGGTGCCGTTCAAGGACACGATGAAGCTCGGTTGCAATGTCGTCGCGCTGGGCAACGACCGCGTGCTGCTGCCCAAGAGCAGCCACTTCCTCAAGGACCGTCTGAAGGCACTGGGCTTCACGGTCTACGATCCGGACATCGACATGATCGCCAATGGCGGCGGCGGCGTGCACTGCATGTGCCAGCCGCTGCGTCGCGATCCGGTCTGAGCGCGGCCCGCATCGATCATTCACCGTAACAAATCTGGAGTCTGTCTTGATCACTTGCGCCAAAGCGCTCGTTCGCCTGCTGGAAGGCTATGGCGTCGACACCGTATTCGGTATTCCGGGCGTCCATACCGTGCCGTTGTATCAGGCACTGGCCGGGAGCCGGCTGAATCACGTCACGCCGCGTCACGAGCAGGGGGCCGGTTTCATGGCCGACGGCTATGCACGCGTCTCGCGTCAGCCGGGCGTATGTTTCATCATTACCGGTCCGGGAATGACGAACATCGCGACCGCGATGGGACAAGCGTACGCAGACTCCATTCCGATGCTGGTCATCTCCAGCGTGAACCGGCGCGAACACCTGCGTCTCGGCCACGGGCGGCTGCATGAACTGCCTGATCAGCGCGCCCTGGTCGCCGGCGTGAGCGCCTTTAGCCATACGCTGAGCCGGCCCGAGGAACTGCCCGAGGTGCTGGCCCGCGCGTTCGCCGTGTTTGCCTGCGGGCGGCCGCGTCCGGTGCACATCGAGATCCCGCTCGACGTGCTCGAAGCCGATGCATCGCATGTCGATCTCACGCCGCGCGCGATTCCCGCGGCGCCCGGCGCTTCTTCAGCGGTGCTCGACGCGTTGCGCGCACGGCTCGGCGCCGCGCGCCGGCCCGTGCTGCTCGCAGGCGGTGGCGCGGTGGGTGCCGGGGCGCTCGTGCAGACGTTCGCGGAGCGCATCGGCGCACCGACCGCGTTGACGGTCAACGCGCGTGGTCTTCTGCCGCCCGATCATCCGTTGCTGCTCGACGGTGTCCAGTCGTTCGACGAGGGACGCCAGTTGTTCGACGAAGCGGATCTGGTCATCGCGATCGGGACCGAGCTTGGCGAGACCGACTACGATTTCTTCGGCAAGGGGCCGCTGAACTTGCGTGCGCCGCTCGTGCGCATCGACATCGATCCGTTCCAGGCGCTGGGGGCCAATCCTGCCGCGCTGTCGATCGTGGGCGACGCGCGCGCGATCCTGCACGACCTGCTCGAAACCGGGCTCGACGCCCACGCCGATCTGGCATGGGCGCACCGGCGCGTGGCCGAGGTGAACACTGCCGTGCAGGCGTATGCACAACAAAAAGACCGGCGTTTCGATGCGCTGCTCGCGGTCATCCGCGATGCGGCACCCAACACGATCGTGGCTGGTGATTCGACCCAGCCCGTGTATCGCGGCGCCGTCACCTATCGGGCCACGTCGACCTCGTCGTGGTTCAACTCGGCGACCGGCTACGGCACGCTCGGCTATGGGTTGCCGGCGGCCGTGGGCGCGAAGCTCGCGCAGCCAGAGCGGCCCGTCGTCGCGCTGGTGGGTGACGGTGGCGTGCAGTTCTCCATCGGCGAGCTGGCGTGCGCGCGCGAGGCGGGTGCGGGGATCGCGATCGTCGTCTGGAACAGCCGGGGCTATCAGGAGATCCGCGACGCGATGTGCCGCGCGGATGTCCCGCCGCTGGGCGTCGATGTCGATCCGCCGGGCTTTCACGCACTGGCGGCGGCGTATGACATTCCGTATTGGGCGCCGGCGAATCTCGCGGAATTGCGCGCCTTGCTGAGCAAGCAGCACGGCAAGAGCGTGCCGTGCATGCTCGAAATCGACGCGTCGCGCTTCGACTGGGAGGCGGCATGACGTTTAGCGACGACGCCACGTTGATCGAGGCGCTGACCCGGATCGTCGGCGAGGAGGGGGTGCGCACCGGCGAGGAAGTGAAGCTGCTCGATTGCGGCTATCACCTCGACAACCTCGCGGCCCGCGTCATGGTCTCGCCGCTCGACACGCAGAAACTGGCTGACGTGGTCAAATGCTGCGTCGCGCACGGGCGCTCGATCGTGCCGCAAGGCGGCCGGACCGGGCTCGTGGGCGCGAACGCATCGCGGCCCGAAGACGTCATCGTTTCGCTGCGCCGCATGAACCGCATCGTCGCGCTCGATCGCGAGAGCATGACGATCACGGTGCAGGCCGGTGTGACGCTCGCGCAGATCAACGAGGCCGCGCGCGAGGCGGGGCTCGCATGCGGCGTCGATCTGGCGTCGCGCGATTCCGCCACGGTGGGCGGCTTGATTGCCCACAACGCGGGTGGCTTGCGCGCGTTCCGCCACGGCATGATGCGCCAGCAGGTACTGGGCCTCGAGGTCGTGCTCGCCGACGGTGCCGTGTTTCGCGACCTCAACGCGCTCACCAAGAACAACACCGGCTACGACCTGAAACAACTTTTCATCGGCGCAGAAGGGACACTGGGCATCGTGACCTGCGCGGTCCTGCGGCTCGTGCCCGAGCAACGTGCCGCTGTCACGGCGTTGCTCGGCATCGCCGACCTGGATGCGGGGCTCGAGATCGTGCGCCGCCTCAGGCAAGCGCACTTCGAACGCCTGCTCGCCGTCGAAGTGCTGTGGGCGGAATACGCGGCCTGCGTGCGCGATGCCCATCCCGAACTCGCGAATCTGGTGTTCGAGGACTGTCCGTTGAGTCTCGTGGTCGAGGTCGCGCACGATGACGCGATCGACATGGCGGAGCAACTCGAAGCGCTGCTTGGAACGGCACTCGAGGACGGCCTCGTGGAAGACTGCATTGTCGCGAGCAGCGGCGCGCAGCGCGAGCGGATCTGGCTGCTGCGCGAGGATTCCGATGCGGTCGTGCACCAGGGCGCCCATCAGTTGTCGTTCGATGTGTCGCTGCCGGTGCCCGCGCTGGCCGACTATGTGCGCGATCTGAAAGCGGCGGTCCAGTCGTTCGACGCGTCGATCAAGCTCTTCGTGTTCGGCCATCTGATGGACGGCAACCTGCACATCATGCTCGCGGCCGACACCCCCTTGCACGAGCGTTACATCGATATCGAAGCACTCATCTACGGGCCGCTCGCCGCGCTCGGCGGCGCCATCTCCGCTGAGCACGGTATCGGTGTCGAGAAGAAGGCCGCGTTGGCGCGCTACGGCGATCCGCAGCGCATCGCATTGATGCGTGCCGTTCGCGGCATGCTCGATGCAAACGGGACGCTCAATCCCGGCAAGATTTTTGACTGACCTTTCGAGAAAATAAAAGGCATTCCCGTGTTCACACGCTCAGGAATGTCCGTCGCCATCAATTCTGAGATCTAAATGAAAAAGAAGATGTTGTGTGTCGCGGTAGGTACGCTGGTCGGTTCGATGGCGGGGGAGCCGGCAGCGTTCGCCCAAAGCTCGGTGACGCTGTATGGGAAGATCGACACCGGCATCACTTACGTGTCGAACGAAGGCGGGTCGTCCAATTTCCGCGCCGACGACGGCAAGATGTACGGCAATCGCTGGGGTTTGACCGGCAACGAGGATCTGGGCGGCGGCCTGAAGGCCGTGTTCAAGCTGGAGAACGGCTTTGCGCTCAACACCGGCCAGCTGCGCCAGGGCGGCGCCATGTTCGGGCGCCAGGCCTACGTCGGACTGCAGAGCAATATCGGCACGCTGACGTTCGGCAATCAGTATGACTTCACCAACGATTTCATCCTGCCGTACAACGTGAGCGCTTTCGCGACGGGCTATTCGATCCACCAGGGCGACTTCGACCGCGTGGGCGGCGACCGGCTGCAGAACGCCGTCAAGTACACGAGTCCCGATCTCAAGGGGCTGTCGTTCGGCGGCATGTATTCGTTCAGCAACCGCGCGGGCGACTTCCATGACGGCAGTTCGTGGAGCGCGGGCGTCAACTACGCGCATGGTCCGTTCGCGGCATCGGTCGCGTACACGCGGCTCAATGACCCGAGCGGACTGGCGGCGCTCGACCCCTATGGCGCGATCGGCGTGTCGACGTTCCTCGGTCAGACCGTCGCGACGCGCGATCCGGCGACGGGCGCGGTCACCGACCTGTACGCGAGCACGCCGTTCGCCGTGGACAGCCAGGCCACGCTCGGCGTGGGCGGCAGCTACACCATTGGCGACCTGATGCTGATGGGCGACTTCACCGACACGACGTTCAAGGGTTACGGCCAAAGCTCGTCGATGAAGGTGTACGAAGCGGGCGCCCTGTACAACGTCACGCCGGCGCTCTTCGGGGTGCTCGGCTACCAGTACACGACCTTCGAGGGCAAGCACTGGAACTCGGTGTCGATCGGTACGACCTATGCGCTTTCCAAGCGGACTTCGCTGTACGCAGGCGGCGACTTCCTCGTGGCCTCGTCCGGTGTCGATGCCAACATCGGCTATAACTTCGCACCGTCGAGCAGCAGCCATCAGAGCATGGCGCGCATCGGCCTGTTCCACTCCTTCTGAGCATGACCATGAGCATGGCTATCGAGCGTGACTGGCGGGCTCTCGCGCGCGACCTCCAGATCGACGGGCGCGCGTTTATCGGCGGCGCTCGCGTGGCGGCACGCGACGGCGCGGTGTTCGACGATATCGCGCCGGCCGACGGGCGAGTGCTGACGCAAGTCAGCGCCTGTTCGGAGGCGGATGTTCGCGAGGCAGTCGGCGCGGCGCGCCGTACCTTCGAGTCCGGCGCATGGGCAGGCGCGAGCGCGCGGGAGCGCAAGGCGGTGCTGCTGCGCTGGGCCGATCTTCTGCGCGAGCACGCCGACGAACTGGCGCTGCTCGAAACGCTGGACGTCGGCAAGCCGATCGGCGATACGACCACAATCGACATACCGGGGGCCATCTACTGCCTCGAGTGGTTCGCGCAAGCGACGGACAAGCAACTGGACGAACTGGTCCAGATCGACCGCGACCAGATGGGCTACGTGACGCGCGAGCCCATTGGCGTCGTCGCTGCGATCGTGCCGTGGAATTTCCCGCTGCAAATGGCGATGTGGAAGATCGCCCCGGCGCTCGCGGCCGGCAACAGCGTGATCCTCAAGCCGTCGGAGAAGTCGCCGCTCACGGCGTTGCGCATCGCCGATCTCGCGACGGCCGCCGGCCTGCCGGACGGCGTGCTCAACGTGTTGCCCGGCGACGGTACCGTGGGCAGTGCGCTCGCGCTCGACATGCAGGTCAACTGTGTGGCCTTCACGGGCTCGACGGCCGTGGGCAAGCTGGTGATGGAGTGTGCTGCGCGCTCGAACCTGAAGCGCGTGTGGCTCGAACTCGGCGGCAAGTCGCCGTTCATCGTGTTTCCCGACTGTCCCGACCTCGCGCGGGCGGCGCGCACGGCGGCCTCCGGCATCTTCTACAACGCGGGGCAGATGTGTACGTCGGCGTCGAGGCTGCTGATCCACCGCGATATCTACGCTACGTTCATGGAGGCGCTGGTCGACGAGTCCCGCCGCTTCGTTCCCGGGGATCCGCTCGATCCCGCTACCACCATGGGGGCGATCGTCGACGAGCAGCATTTGCACAAGGTGCTCGGCTACATCGACATCGGCCGCACGGAGGCGGCCTTGCGCTGCGGCGGCAGGCGAGTGCGCGAGTCCAGTGGTGGACTTTTCATCGAGCCGACCATTTTCGAACGGGTGTCGCCCACGGCCCGTATTGCGCAAGAGGAGATCTTCGGTCCGGTGTTGTCGGTCTTCTCGTTCGAGCATTTCGATCAGGCCATCGCGCTTGCCAACAACAGCGACTATGGCCTGGGAGCGGCTGTCTGGACCAGCAACCTGCGCACGGCGCACGAGGCTTCGCGCCGCTTGCGGGCCGGCATGGTCTGGGTGAACGGTCACGACGAAGGCGGCGACATGAACATGCCGTTCGGCGGCATCGGGCAATCGGGCAACGGTCGCGACAACTCGATGCATGCGCTCGAGAAATACACCGAGCTCAAATCGACGTTCATGCGTCTGGATTGAGGCAACGGTGTCGTCGTCCCTGCACGAAGGTCGTGCGGGGACGGCGACGCCCATCAGGCCGGGCGTTATCGCGCTCCCCGCCTCACGTCGGCCAGAACATGCCGAGCGCCGCCAACCCCATCACCGCGGTCGCGAGCCAACCCATCCACAGCAACAACCCGCGCACGGCGAATTTCCCCATCACGCTCGGCCTGCCCGCCATCAGCATCACGAGCGCCATGATGGGCACGGCCGCGATCCCGTTGATGACGGCGCTCCAGTACAGCGCCTTGACCGGATCGAAGTGAGCGAATGTCAGCGCGACACCACCGAGAATGGCCACTGCAATCACGGCATAAAACGGTTTCGCCAGATTGACCTGCAAAGCAAGGCTATTGCGCCATTTCATGGTGCCGGCCGCTGCATACGCCGCCGATCCGGCGAGCACGGGTAGCGCGAGCAGACCGGTGCCGATGATGCCGAGACTGAACAACGCAAACGCCATCTCGCCTGCGATGGGTTTGAGCGCACTGGCCGCATCGGCTGTCGTTTTCACTTCGACGTGATGGGCATGCAGCGTGGCCGCAGCAGAAAGCATGATGAAGAACGCAACCACATTCGACATGGCCATGCCGAGCCATGTATCGATGTTGATGCGCTTGAACTGACCGCCCGCCTGCAATGGCGCGCGCAGGAGCGGTTGCTGCGAGGGCTGGGAGCGAATCTCCTCGACTTCTTGCGAGGCCTGCCAGAAGAACAGATAGGGGCTGATGGTGGTGCCCAGTACCGCCACGACGGTCGTCAGATAGTCAGCCGAGAAGCTGAAGGGTGGCTTGACGACGGCGAGGGCCACCGCTTTCCAGTCGACGGGAACGATGAACGCCATCGCGACATACGCGAAGAGCGCGAGCGTCAGCCACTTCAGGAAGTTTGCATACCGCTCGTAGGTGATGAACACCTGTAGCAGCAGCGAGGCCGTGCCGAACAACACGACATAAAGCTGGACCGGTCCGCCGACAACGAGCCTCGCGGCGGCGCCCATGGCGGCGAGGTCCGCTGCGATATTGATGGTGTTCGCAATGAGGAGCAGCACGACCGCCGCATAGAGGATCGGAGCGGGGTAGTGGCGCCGCAGATTGGTCGCGAGTCCGCGCCCGGTGACGCGCCCCAGCCGCGCGCTCACGGACTGGATCGCCACCATGAGCGGGTACGTGAGCAGCAGGGTCCACAGCAGTCCGAAGCCGAACTGCGCGCCCGCCTGGGTGTAGGTCGCGATCCCGCTGGGGTCGTCGTCGGCGGCGCCCGTGATCAAGCCCGGACCCAGGCGCTTCATCCACGACCGCTCGGGCTCATCTCCAACGATGCGCTCGGGGTCGATCGGTTTGTCTTCGAACGCGTTCATGGTTGCCGCCCAGTGGTCATGCCGAGCGAAGTGGCCGAGCACGTTCCCGTCGAGCCGCATTTTCCGTGCCGACTCAATCGCCTACTGCAATAGCCACCCCGTTCGCGGTGACGATAACGGCGGCGGCGCTCGCCAACTCGGCCTCGGAACTTGCGACCAGCGGCGTCGGACGTTCTACGCGGGTGCGTTTCGCTCGCGCCAGGGGCCACAGCAATTGCACGATGCCAGTCTCGACCGGCATGCCGACGGGCACGCCATACGCGTCTTGCCGCTGCTGCTGCCGTCCGCTCGTGGTGCCATGCAGCACGTCCCAGATGCAGAGGATATTGCCGTAGTTCGACGATGCGTTGCCGTATCGGCCGATACCGTGATGCGCATGATGGAAATCCTGCAGCACGACGACCTGTTCGACGACGTCGAGCAGCACGCGTCCCGGCGCGCGACGGCGCAGCCAGAGGTCCCAGCGATAGCCGGTATGCTGGAGCAGCGTCACCACGCCCTTGAAGCCGAATACGAGTGCGGCCGCGCCGGCGAGCCCGAGATGAAGCAGAAACGGCGCCATCCACAGCGCGGGAACCAGCACGTAGTAGAAGGCGTTTTCGCGTGATGCCATCAACACGTTCAGATACGTCGGTGTGTGGTGCGGCTTGTGCAGTCGCCACAGTACCGGCCAATGGTGCGCGGTGCGATGGAGCCAGTAGTTGAGGTAATCATCGACGACCAGCACGGCCACGAACGCAAGCCACAGCGGCGCGTGCGCGAACGCATCTTTCCACTGGGGCAGCCAGCGCGTGATCGCCCAGCCGATGGTGACGAGCATCGCGGCACGCAACACGAACGGGATCAGCGTCGTGACCAGATTGAAGCCGATTTCGCGCTTGCTCGACGCCTGGCGATTGAGGCGAAACTGCCCGGAGGCGATGTCGAGCACGAGCAGTGACAGCAACAAGCCGCCGATGATGGCCGTATTCATCTTGCTTCTCCTTCGACGTTACTGCGCGGCAGTGGCATTGGCAGGCCGGTTCTCGACGTAGAACACGGGTTTGCCGACCTTCGCGGGATTGACGCTCACGTCCACCGGCACGCTGCCTGCGAGATCCGCGAAGTCGCCCGTGCCGCCCTGCAGCGCCACGGTGCCGCGATCGCCGTGATCCGCGTCGCTGCGGAAATGCAGGTAGCCGACGCCAGTGCCCGTCGATTTGAGTTCGCAGTCGCCCGCGCCGTCGACTTGCTTCGTGCCGGCCAGCGTGTCGACCACATTGCACATTGCATAGAAGTGCACGGTCTTGCCCTGGGCCGTGATGGCACCGGCCCCTTCAGCGACGATATCCACGCGCGCATGGTCTGCCCCGATGCTCACGCGCGACATGTTCTTCACGACGGCACCGAGCGTGAAGCCGGTCACATCGTTGGCACCGGCGGCATGCGCGAGCGAGAAGAACGAGGAGAGCGAGGCAAGCAGCAGCGCGGCGGGTAGGACGATCTTTTTCATGAGGTTGATTTCCCGTTCAAACATGGAGTCCAGCATTCGCATTCGCGAGATGACTGCGATCGAGGAAGCGGTCGTAGTGGATGTGCTGCGCGGGCACGACGCCGGCCAGTTTTTGCAGTGTCGCGTCGATCATCGCGGGCGGTCCGCACAGATAAAAGCTGGTGTCGGGGACGCTGCAAAACTGGTCGAGATGATCGGGGCAAAAGCCGCGCAGACCTTGCCAGCCGCTATCGGCGGCCTCGTTGGACAGGACGGGCAGCACGAGCAGGCGTCCGGGGCGCGGCCAGCGGTCTTGCAACTGGGCGAGTTCAGCGAGGCAGTAAAGATCGCGCTGGCTGCGAGCTGCGAAGAAAAGCGTCGCGTCGGGCGCGCTCGTGCGCGTGACCATCTGCTCCAGCATCGCCTTGATCGGCGCGAGACCGCTGCCGCCCGCGATGCAGACCACCGGGCGGGCATCGTCACGTAAGCCGAAGTCGCCGAGCGGCCCGGTGACGTCGAGCAATGCACCGCTTCGGTCGCGCGCGAACAGCCATTGCGTGAATTGACCGTTCGGGACGCGCCGGATGTGGAACTGGAGTTCGGTCTGCGCTTGCGTATCGGGCGCGCTGCAGAACGAATAACAGCGCGGCGTGTCTGCGAGCTCGGGATGGCCCGGCACGCTCAGTTGCGCGTATTGCCCGGCGCGATAGCTTAGCGGGGTGTCGAGTTCGACGGTGACGCACCAGATATCGTGATTCAGGGACACGATGGCGGCGATGCGCCCGGTGGTGTTGACCAGCGCGCCGTCGTCGAGGCTCGCGGACAATCCGGGCACCGCCAGCACGATATCGCTGCGCGCTTCGCTCTGGCAGGCCAGCAGATAACCACGCTGTAACGCTGCGGCATCGACGTGATGGGAAATGTCACGCTTGAGCTGAACCCGGCCGCGCACGAGGCGGCAGCGGCATGAGCCGCATTCGCCCGTCATGCACAGATGGGGGATGCGGACGCCCTGGCGCACTGCGCTTTTGAGCAGCGTTTCGCCGGGCCGAATCGAGCACGAGGCCTCGCTGCCCTGCACCTCGAAGCGATAGCTGCCTTTTTGGGCGTCGTCGCGCTCCATCATCGGTTGTCTCCGTCATTGATGTGTGTCTGGCCCGATTCGATGTCGGGCTCGCGGGCGTCTTTCCTTGGCGGTGAAAGTACGTTGCGATGGGAGCTTTATATCAGTGGCTGAAGCGCTAGAATGTGAAGCAATTCACAATCTCGAGTCCCTCGATGACCGTGCCGCCCGAAATCGCCCCTCACTTGCTGTTTGCCGTGCTCGACGAGGCCACGCGCAAGAGGCTCTTTGCCGTGGGCACGGAGGTGCGTTATCGCGCGGGACAGCAGATTCACCGGCAAGGCGATCGCGATCGGTCGCTGCAGTTCATCCTCGAAGGCAAGGTCGGCTTCAGCCGTCTCGACGGCGAAGGGCGGCAAGTGAACGTCGCCGTATTTGGTCCCGGCGAGTCGTTCGGCGAGATTCCGCTGTTGACCGGGAGTCCGCGCACGCACGATGCGGTGGCCGTGGGCAAGGTTCGTTTGCTGAAGATCGCGGATGCGCGCTTTCGCGAGCTGCTGGACCGCGAGCCTGGACTGCGCGACCGTTTGCTGGCCGAGCTGGCGCAGCGGCTCGTGCATGCGGCGGACCGGCTCGATAGCGCGCTGCGCTTGTCGGTGCCGCAACGGGTCGCGCAGTTCCTCGTGGCCGAGGTCGAGCGTGGTGCGGGCGACACCTGCGTGGTGGTGCGCCAGACCGACATCGCCGATGCACTCGGCGTGACGCGCGAAGCAGTGGCCGGTTCCTTGCGCCGTTTGCGCGAGCAGGGCTTGATCGCGACGCGCTATCGGATCATCGAAGTGCTGGACCTTGGGGGACTGCGCCGCGCGGTGGCCCGCAGCACCGCAACCGTATAGGGCTGCGTGCGCGGAGCGACTCTATCGGCACGCCGGCCTCGCATGCGGGAAGACAAGGCAGCGCGATAGTCACAGCCGAACGCGACGAACCCGCTCGCCCGACTGTTGCACGAACGAACTCGAAGCCGTGCCGCGCTCACAGCGGCACTGCTCGATGAGCACGGCCAGCCCGTGTCGCCGCCCCCCCCCCGTTCGGACATGGGACAGCGGTCCGGGCCGCTGATAAAAAATCTCCGCCTGCCTTGCGCGGAGATTCACGCCGCCGAGGCACACAACAACAACGATGCTTTCCATTCCAACGGGGCGGGAATGACACTAAAAAAGAAGCTGACCTCGGCATTCAGCGCGCTGGTCCTCTTGCTGTTCGTCGTCGGTGCCATGGGCGTTCACGACACGCGCAGACTCAACGCCAACACGAGCGACATCGCCACTAACTGGATGCCGTCCGTGCAGAGGCTCGCCGCGATGCGCGGCGCGTTGAACGCGATGCGCCGCGCCGAGGCCGACCATCTGATCTCGGGTGACAACGCGAAGGACATGGATGCCGCCGAAGCGCGCATCGCCAAGTCCGACCACGATCTGGCGAACCTCGTACAGGCCTATTCCCGCCTCGTGACAGCAGGCGAGGAGCAAACCACATTCGAGCGCTTCAATGCGGACCTGAACGCGTATCACGGTGCAGTGCAAGCGTTTCTCGCGCTGTCACGCCAGGGGACGGCTCGCGCCCAGGAGGCTGTCGCTTACTATCGATCCGCCGACCGCCAGGCGTTCAACGACACGCTCGGCGACGTCGACCGGCTGATCGAGATTAACAGCGCCGCCGCAGACGCCGCCTACGCGCAATCGCAGGAGACCTATACCCGCACGCGGCGTCTGCTGTCGGTTCTCGTGCTGGGCGGATGCGCGGGCGCACTCATCGTCACGAGGCGCGTCGTGCGCAGCGTGATGCGCGAACTCGGCGGCGAACCGGCGCTCGCCGTGGCCGTGGCGCGCAGCGTGGCGGCGGGCGATCTGAGCGCGCGTGTCCCCGTGCAGGCAGGCGATACGTCGAGCGTCATGGCCTCGCTCGGCCACATGCAGAGCAGCCTGATCGACGTGGTGCGGCGCGTGCGCACCGGTTCGGAGACGGTGGCCTCGGCGAGCGCACAGATTGCATCGGGCAACATGGACCTGTCGGGTCGCACCGAGAGCCAGGCGAGTGCGCTGGAGCAGACGGCCGCCTCGATGGAAGAGCTGGGCTCGGCCGTGACGCACAACGCCGACAATGCGCAGCAGGCCAATCAGCTCGCGCAGACCGCATCGAACGTGGCGCGCGAGGGCGGCGAGATCGTCGCCCAGGTCGTGACGACGATGAAGGGCATCAGCGAGGCGAGCCGCAAGATCGCCGAGATCATCAACCTGATCGACGGCATCGCGTTCCAGACCAATATCCTCGCGCTCAATGCAGCGGTCGAAGCGGCGCGCGCGGGCGAGCAGGGCCGTGGCTTCGCGGTGGTCGCGGGCGAGGTGCGCAGTCTTGCCGGCCGCACGGCGCAAGCGGCCAAGGAGATCAAGTCGCTGATCTCGGACAGCGTCGGACGCGTCGAGCAAGGCAGCGTCGAGGTCGACCGCGCCGGCGAGACGATGGCCACCGTCGTGCGCAGCATCGAGCGTGTGAGCGACATCATCGGCGAGATCAGCACGGCGAGCGGCGCGCAAAGCGCGGGCGTCGTGCAGGTCGGCACCGCCGTCGCCCAGATGGACCAGGCCACGCAGCAGAACGCGGCGCTCGTCGAGCAGATTTCGGCGGCGGCGAGCGCGCTGAGCGACCAGGCGGGCGAGCTCGTCGGCGCGGTGGCGGTGTTCAGGCTCGACGCGCTGGCTTGAGCACAATGCGTTGCGTGGCGCCCCGCTCGAAAAGGCAGGGGCGCGCGCGGTCCCTTGTTCCTAGACTCCTGCGATATGTCCCGATCGTGCGTCGAAGGGAGCCTTCGGGCGGCCCTTGGTCGCGAATCGGGCGCCGCTATCAGGGTCCGCAAACGAGGAGCGCTCCATGGTCCATCAATACTTGTTGCTCGACGTCGCCGACAAAGTAGCGACCGTCACGATCAATCGCCCCGACAAGGGCAACGCGCTCGCGCCCGCCGTGCTCGAGGAACTCATCGACGTGTTCACCGGCCTTGCTGAGCGCGACGACGTCAACGTCGTCGTGTTGACCGGCGGCGAGCGCTATTTTTCGGCGGGTTTCGATCTGAACGAAATCCGCAAGCTCGAAAAGGTCTCCAACGAAGCGTATACGGCGCTGTTTCACCGTGCCTACCGGGCCATTCTGTTCTGCCCGCAGCCGGTGATCGCGGCGGTCGGCGGTCCGGCCATCGCCGGCGGCTTCGACCTGAGCCTGATGTGTGACATCCGCTATGCGTCGAGTCGCGCGAAATTCGGCCAGCGCGAAATCGTGCTCGCGCTCACGCCCGTGCTCGATCCGCTGTGGCGCATCATCGGTCTGGGCCGCGCCAAGGAAGTGGCGCTGACCGGCCGCATCTACGACGCGGCGGAAGCCGAGCGCATGGGCTACGTGAGCCGTGTCTATCCCGAAGGCGAATTGCTCGCTGCGGTGCGTACCATCGCCGTCGACATGGCGGCCTACGACCGTCAATGCCTGCTCGAAACCAAGCGTCTGTCGAACCAGTTGCTCAACAGCGACCTCGACGGCGCGATGCGCACGCAGGAGTGGCTGTTCCGCACGTATATCGGCTCCGAGGAAAACCATCAGCGCATCGATGCGCTGCAGGCTCGCCTCGCCGCCGAGCGGCGCAAGTGACGCGCCGCTTCCCCAACACCGACTCATACAGGAAATACGACGCGATGAATGTACTGATCGTGTTCGCGCACAACGAGCCCCAATCGTTCAATGCATCGATGAAGACCCTTGCCGTCGAGGAGTTCAAGGCGCAAGGCCACGAGGTCGTGGTTTCCGACCTCTACGCGATGCAATGGAAGGCGGTCGCCGACGCCGACGATTTTGGCAGCCGCGCCAATCCCGACTATCTGGTCTATGCGCTCGAACAGCGCCAGGGCTACGAGAAAAAGACCCTCGCCGCCGATATCCAGGCCGAACTGGAGAAGCTCGAATGGGCCGATCTGGTGATCTTCAACTTCCCGGTCTACTGGTTCTCGATGCCCGCGATCCTCAAGGGCTGGGTGGATCGTGTGCTGGTGTCGGGTCGCTGCTATGGCGGCATGCGCTTCTATGACCGTGGCGGCCTGAAGGGCAAGAAGGCCATGCTGGCGGTGACGATCGGCGGCCAGCAGCACATGTTGTCCGAAGACGGCATTCACGGCGAACTCGAAGCGATGCTGCGGCCGATTCTGCGCGGCACGCTGGCCTATACGGGCATGTCGGTGCTGCCGCCGTTCGTCGCGTGGCATGTGCCTTATATCAAGCCCGAGCGGCGCACGCAGATGCTGGAACAGTATCGCGAGCGGCTGCAGCGTATCGACGAGATCGAGCCGCTGTCGTTCCCGTCCATGGACGACTTCGACGAAATGCTGCGCCCCAAGGCGCCGCGCAACGACACGCGCTGAAAAGGAGCCACCATGTCACTGATTCTTTCGCGCCGCGATCTCGACTTCCTGCTGCACGAATGGCTGCAGGTCGAGAAGCTGACCTCGGCGCCGCGTTACGCCGATCATTCGCGCGAGACCTTCGATGCCGCGCTCGATACCTGCGAGCAGATCGCCACCGAACTGTTCGCGCCGCACAACAAGAAGAACGACGAGCACGAGCCGCATTTCGACGGCGAGACCGTGCACATCATTCCCGAAGTGAAGCACGCGTTGAGTGCGTTCGCGCAAGCGGGCCTCGTCGCGGCGGGACAGGCCTACGATCTGGGCGGCATGCAGTTGCCGCTGGTGGTCGAGAAAGCGGGTTTCGCGTGGTTCAACGCCGCGAACATCGGCACGGCGACGTTCCCGTTCCTCACCATCGGCAACGCGAATCTGCTGCTCACGTACGGCACGCGCGCGCAGATCGACACCTTCGTGCGCCCGGAGATGGACGGCCGCTACACCGGCACGATGTGCCTGTCCGAGCCGCAAGCGGGCTCGTCGTTGTCGGACATCGCGACGCGCGCGATCTACGAGGGCGAATCGCCGCTCGGCGCGCAGTACCGGCTGCGCGGCAACAAGATGTGGATCTCGGGCGGCGAGCACGAGTTGGCTGAGAACATCGTCCATCTCGTGCTCGCGAAGATTCCGGGCGCGGATGGCAAACCGCTGCCCGGTGTGAAGGGCATTTCGCTCTTCATCGTGCCCAAGTATCTCGTCAACGAAGACGGCTCGCGCGGCGAGCACAACGACGTCGTGCTCGCGGGCCTCAATCACAAGATGGGCTATCGCGGCGCCACCAACTGTCTGCTGAATTTCGGCGAAGGGGTCAAGTACCGGCCGCGCGGCGAGGCGGGCGCGATCGGCTATCTCGTCGGCAAGCCCGGCGAGGGGCTCGCGTGCATGTTCCACATGATGAACGAGGCGCGCATCGGCGTGGGCCTCGGCGCGGCCGCGCTCGGCTATACCGGCTACCTGCATGCACTCGACTACGCGCGCAACCGCCCGCAGGGACGCGCCACGGGTCCGGCCGGCAAGGACCCGTCGAGCCCTCAGGTCAGTCTCGTCGAACACGCGGACGTGCGCCGCATGCTGCTCGCACAGAAGAGCTACGCCGAGGGCGGGCTTGCGCTCACGCTCTATTGCGCGAAGCTCGTCGACGAAGCGGGCATCGCCAACAGTGCGGGCGACGAAACGCGCACGCGCCATTACTCGCTGCTGCTCGACTTGTTGACGCCGGTGGCGAAGAGCTGGCCCTCGCAATGGTGTCTCGAAGCGAACAACCTCGCGATCCAGGTGCACGGCGGTTACGGCTACACGCGCGAATACAACGTCGAACAGTTCTACCGCGACAACCGCCTCAATCCGATCCACGAGGGCACGCACGGGATCCAGGCGCTCGATCTGCTCGGCCGCAAGGTGACGATGCATGACGGCGCGGCGTTCGATACGCTCGTCGCGATGATGGGGGAGAGTGCCGCGCGCGCGGCGGCCACTGACGACAAGGCGCTGATCGCACACGCTGCGGCGTTGAACGAGACGGCGCGGCATCTCGCGAACGTCACGCGTCTGTTGTGGGCGGCTGGCGATCCGGCGCTCACGCTGGCCAATGCATCGGTCTATCTGGAGGCGTTCGGTCACGTGGTGGTGGCGTGGATCTGGCTCGAACAGGCGCTGGTCGCGCACGACGCGCTCGCCACGGCCGTCGATGAAACGTCGCGCGCGTTCTATCTCGGCAAGCTCGCCGCAACCGCGTACTTCTTCCGCTGGGAGTTGCCGCGTGTCGGCCCGCAGTTGATCTTGCTGGCCTCGCTCGACCGCACGACCTACGACATGCAGGACGCCTGGTTCTGAGCGTCGCTGCGCTGCCCCGCGACGAGCGGGGCAGCGGGGCAGTGCGTTTCAGCGCTGCGTAGTCTTTTGCTGCTTCCAGTCGCTGTTATCCATCGCGAGCCGGAAGCCCAGATGCGACATGCTGTTCAGCGGATCGGTGCCGCGTCTTGCGCTGGTCCGGTAGCTGATGCAGTAAGTTTCGCTGCACAGGAAGGAGCCGCCGCGTGTCACGCGTTCGGGTGCGTAGGCGGTGGGACCGTTCTCGGGATCGAAGCTCGCAGCCGGGCCGCGCGGATTGCTCACGACGCGGGCCGAGGCCGCCTCGATGCGAAACGCGTCGGCGCGATACCAGTCGGCCACCCATTGCCACACGTTGCCTGCCATGTCGTAGAGACCATAGCCGTTGGGCGCGAAGCGGCCCACGGGCGTCGTGCCCACCTGGACCTTCTCATTGCTGTTGCTGTTGCGCTGGGCCGTGACCGGGAACGGGCGGGCCGCGTCGTCCCATGTATTGGCCATCTTCTTGCCGTCCGGCGAGAACTCGTTGCCCCACGCATAATCGGCCTGCTGCAGGCCGCCGCGTGCCGCGTATTCCCATTCGGCTTCGGTCGGCAGGCGCTTGTGCGCCCAGTGCGCGTAAGCGAGTGCGTCCTCGTAGGACACCTGCACGACCGGATGATCGTCCTTGCCCACGATGCTGCTGCCGGGACCGGACGGATGGCGCCAGTTCGCGCCCGGCACGAATTTCCACCAGCGCGAATAGTCGCTCAACGCAACCGGTGCATCGGTGCCGGTGAAGACGAGCGCGCCGGGCACGAGCGTGTCGTCGGCGGGGCGCGGCGAGCCGGGCGGCAACTGCACCGCGAGGTCTTCCCAGCGGGGCTTGCGCTCGGCCGTCGTGACGTAGCCGGTGGCGGCCACGAAGCGCGCGAACTGGGCGTTCGTGACGTCGTAGCGGTCGATCCAGTAGCCATGCAACTTGACCTCGTGCGCGGGCCGCTCGCTTGGCAGCGCGCGCGGATGCTCGCTGCCCATCATGAACTCGCCGCCCGCGATCCACACCATGTTGTCCGGACCATTCACGCCGTCGCCGAGCGTGAGGGCCGCAGGGCCGCGCGCATGCTGCCACGCCGCGAGCGCCAACGCGGTGCCGCCGAGCGCGACGACGAGCGCGGCAGCGAGCGCCTTGTACTGCCAATGTTTTTTTGCTGACTTCATTGCGGTTCCAAATGCCAAAAAGCGCCGACGTCATCCTGCACGTCGGCGCGTTTCAAGCCTACTTGAGCGAGGCCTGGGTTCTCGGCGGATATTTCTTGAGCACCTGCTGGTAGCGCGCGAACTCCATCACGAGTGGCACGCTGGCCGGGATGTGGCGGATCGCGATCGACTCTTGTTCCTTCGGGTCCGAGTACAGGTTGAACACGAGGGCAGTCCACGCCGTGCCGACCATGCCCGAGAAGCCACCGTTGTAACCCTCGTGCGTGACGGCGTCGGGCAGCTGGAATTTCTTCATCAGCTTGAACTCGTCGACGCGCACGGCGGACAGTTCATCGTTCCAGAAGTAGAACACGCTGCGCCGGTTGGAGACACCCTTGTCGGCGAGCAGGAACGAAGTCTGGTCGATGCCGTCGATATACGTCGTCGGCGGCACGAGCTTCGACAGATCCGCGCCCGGCTTGCCTGCGAGTGCCACCGAGGTGTTGAACAGATCGGCGAAATCAAACAGGCCATCCGAGCGGCGCGCATCGATCATGCCCTTCCAGTAGACGAAGAACGGCGAGCGCACTGCGCCTTCCCACGTCGAACCTTTGCCGCCACGGAACATCGAACGCGCGGCCGGCTGGACTTCCTGTTCGGGACCGTTATCGGACGCGAAGAACACGATGGTGTTGTCGAGTTCACCGTTCGTCTGCAACGTGTCGATCAACTTCTTGAACATGTCGTTGACCTGCACGATACAGTCGCTGTAGTTCGTGCGCGCGGCCGAGCGGCCCGCGTAGTAAGCGTTCGGATAGTTGTCGAAGTGGCACGCACGCGGCGCGTAGTACAGGAAGAACGGCTTCGTCGCGTCCTTTTGACGGTCGAGGAAGTTGACCGTGTAGTCGAGCCACTTGGTGTCGAGATCCTTGATGGTGTCAGTGTTGATCTCGTAGAGCGGCTCGACCTTGCCACCCTTCACGGCGTACACGTCGCTCTTGTTGAAGGGCAGATTGAGAATGTAGCGATAGCGCTCGGGACTCAGCGCGATTTCCGGGTTGTACTGCGGATCGCGCCATTCGGTGTACATGTCGGACACCGACAGGAAGCCACGGAAGTCGTCGAAGCCGACGTTCTGCGGCTGCGAACCGGTGTTCTCGCCGATGTGCCACTTGCCGACCGCCTGGGTCGTGTAGCCCTCGCGCGAGAGCAGTTCCGGCAGCGTCGTGAGCCCTTCGAGGCCGCCCGGTTGGCCGTACATCGGCGGAATCTGGATGCCGTGGTGAGCCGGGTTCTCCCCGGTCATGATGGTGGCGCGGGTCGGCGAGCAACTCGGCTGCGAGTACGCCGAGGTCAGGATCAGACTCTGGTTCGCGATGCGGTCGATGTCGGGCGTGGCGTTACCCACGGCCTCGCCGCCGCCGTTGAAGCCGAAGTCGCTATAGCCGACGTCGTCGAGCAGGAACACCACGATGTTGGGTCGCTTGCCGGTCTTCTGCTGCAGCGCCTGGAGCTTGCGCTGGGCATCCTGGAGCTGGTCCGCGTGCGCGATGACCGGCTCGATGTTGTCCGCGAGCTTGGTCGTGCGCGAGGCCAGATACTGGTTGGGCTGGTCGTAGCCCGCGAGACCCTGTTCCCTGGTGGGTTCGGTGACCGTCGCCGCGCCGCTGGCGTGCGAGAGGACCAGCGTTGTTCCTGCTGTCGCAAGAAGCAAGGCCGGGATGAGGCGTTTCATGGCGTCTCCTGCCGTAGTTAGAGTGACCGGCGTCGGCCGGGTAAAGCGCGTCATACCATTGCCGTCCGCCGGGCCCGTGCGGACCCGGCAGCACGACGCTGGCGTCAACATATCAGGGTGGCAGGCGCCGTTCACCCCTCGATATTAGGGGGGGCGACGCCCGGTCGCTGCCTTTAGCCGAGCTGGCGCGAGATGATCAGCTTCTGGATATGGCTCGTGCCTTCGTAGATCTTGGTCACGCGCACGTCGCGCAGATAGCGCTCGACCGGGAAGTCGCACAGATAGCCGTAGCCGCCGTGGATCTGCAGTGCCATCGAGCAGACCTGTTCGGCGATCTCGCTCGCGAACAGCTTGGCGATCGAGGCTTCCTTCATGCAGTCCACGCCCGCATCGCGCAGACGCGCCGCATGCAGGCAGTACTGGAACGCGACCTCGACCTGGGTGGCCATGTCGGCCAGATCGAACGCGACACCTTGCAGCTTCGCGATCGGCGCGCCGTAGGCTTCGCGTTCGCTCGCGTACTTGATGGCCGCATCGAGCGCGCCTCGTGCGGCGCCTGCCGCGATGAACGCGATGCCGATGCGCCCATCCGACAAGCCGCCCATGACCGTGCGATAGCCATCGCCTTCGCCGCCGAGACGGTCCTCGACGCTCACGCGATAGTTCTCGAGCGCGATCTGCGCCGTGTGCGCGGTGTGCTGGCCGAGCTTGTCCTCGATGCGCGTCGTCGTGTAGCCCGGCGCTTTCGGGTCGACGATGAAGGTCGTAGCACCTCGCTTGCCGGCCGACTTGTCCGAGATCGCGAAGGCGACGCCCACGCCGGCTTCGCTGCCGTTCGAGATGAACTGCTTCGAACCGTTGAGCACGTAGTGGTCGCCGTCGCGCACGGCGCTCGTGCGCAGGGCCGCCGTGTCCGAGCCCGCGTGCGGCTCGGTCAGCAGGAACGCGCCGATCTTCTCGCCGCTCGCCATGCCGGGCAGGTAGCGCTGCTTCTGCGCTTCGGTGGCGTTGTCGGCGATGCACATCGCGGTGAAATTGTGGACGTGCAGGATGGTCGCGAGACCCGCGTCGTGCGCGGCGAACTCGTATTGCGCCAGACAGAAGTCGAGCACGCCGGCGCCGGTGCCGCCGTACGCTTCCGGCACCAGCATGCCGAGAAAGCCCAGCTCGCCGAGCGACTTGATTTCCGCATACGGCCAGGCCGATTCGCGGTCGCGTTGCGCGGCGGTGGGTGCCACGATTTCAGCGGCGACACGGCGCGCCGTGTCGCGAATCATGATTTGCTGTTCGCTCAGGAACAGGCCGGATAAGTCTTTGCTCATGGATCGTTCGTCCTGGTGTGGGGTCGAGACAGGCGGGCGTGGCGCTCAGCGCGCGGCCCAGTCGTGCAGCACTTCGCCGGTGTGCTCGCCGCGCTGCGCGATCGCGCGTGGTGCCGGCGGCGGCGTGGCGGAGAAGCGCGGCGCAGGATTGGCCTGCAGCACGCCGTTTTCCTGCGAGTAGATGGCGCGCGCGCGCATATGCGGATGCTGTGCGGCTTCCTCGGGCGAGAGCACGGGCGCGAAGCAGGCGTCCGTGCCTTCGAGCAGCGCGCACCACTCGTCGCGCGTGCGCGTGACGAACAGCGCGGCGAAGCGCTCGCGCAGTTCGGGCCATGCAGCGGGGTCGTAGGCCTTGTCGAAGGCTGGCTCGTCGCTCAAGCCGAGCAGCTCGCGCAGCAGTCGATAGAACTTCGGTTCGAGCGAGCCGACCGAGATCATGCCGCCATCGGCGCAACGGTAGGTGTTGTACCAATGCGGGCCGTCGAGCAGACTTTGGCCGCGCGTCGCCGTGAACTTGCCCGAGGCCTGCAGTGCGTGCAGCAGCGTCATCATGTGCGCGCTGCCATCGACGATCGCGGCGTCCACCACCTGGCCTTCACCCGTTGCGCGCGCATGCATGATGCCCGCGAGCAGGCCCACGGCCAGATACAGCGCGCCGCCGCCGACGTCGCCCACGAGGCTCGGCGGCGTGATGGGCGGCTCGCCCGGCTGACCTGCGTACCAGAGTGCGCCGGACAGTGCGATGTAGTTGAGGTCGTGGCCCGCGGCATGCGCGAGCGGTCCCGTTTGCCCCCAGCCGGTCATGCGGCCGTAGACGAGCTTCGGATTGCGCGCGAGGCACACATCCGGGCCGAGGCCGAGCCGTTCCATCACGCCGGGCCGCATGCCTTCGATCAGCGCATCGCATTGGGCCACGAGTTGCAGCACGGTCTGCACGCCTTCGGGCGTTTTCAGATCGACGGCCACCGAGCGCTTGCCGCGATTCGGGATGTCGTGATTGCCGAGGTCGATGTTCTCGGCGTTGGGCTCGACGCGATCGACCACGACCACGTCCGCACCCAGATCCGCGAGCAACATGCCGCAGAACGGGCCAGGCCCGATACCCGCGATTTCGAGGACGCGCACGCCCTTCAGAGGGCCTTGCCAGTCTCGCGTCATAGTCTGCCTCATCATGGTTGTATGCGGGCCATGATAGAGAGCGGACTCACCCCCGGCACCCCCTCGAAAAGGACAGGGGTGGTCATCTCCCTCTCCACGCGTGCCCCCTGTTAAGGGCAGGGGCGCACTACTGGATGTAGCCGTGCTCGCGCGCCCAGGTCATCGCGTCGTAGCGCGTCGAGACGCCGAGCTTGGTGAGGATGTTGCGCACGTTCCACTTGGTCGTGCCGACCGAAATGTTGAGCGTGAGCGCGATGCGCTTGTTCGACATCGCCTGTGAAATCAGCAGCAGGATTTCGCGTTCGCGTGGCGTGAGGTTGACGCCGTCGCGCGCGCGCGTCTGGGCCACCTGGCGGCTCACGCGGGGCGCTGGCGCGGGCGCGGGGTCGGCGGGTTTCCACAGGGTGTCGAGCAGCGTGGCGGCCGGTCTGGAGAGCGCTGGTGCGCCGCGCAGTTCGGCCAGCAGCAGGGCGAGCGCCGCGCCGTCTTCGACGAAGGTGCGCCGCAGTCCGAGCGGGGCGCCGGTGTTCAGCGCATCGACGAGATATTGCCGCGCGGCCGCCGTCTGTTCGACGCCCTGGCAGGCCGCTGCGCTGAGCAGGTTGGCGGCGACCAGCAGCCGCTCGCGGCCGCTCGTCTGCGCGAACGCGCGCACCTGCTGGAGCGCATCGAGCGCTTCGGCGGTGTTGCAGTTCACGAGCGCCACGCGGGCGTGCGCGAGTGCCGCGATGGCGCGGGTTTCGTCGTCGGTCGCGTGCGCGAGCGCGAGGCCGTCGAGCTGAGCGACGACGCCTTGCGCGCGCACGTGGTCGCCGTCGCCGAGCAGAATGCGCACCTGTTCCGCGAGCATGAACGCGGCGGGCCGCACGAGGCCGAGATCCTGGAAGTGCGCGGCCTGCCGTTGCAGGAAGGTCAGTGCGGCCGCGCTGCCCTGATCGATGCGGTCGAGCCGCGCGTGCACGAGCGAGGCCTGCACCATGACGTCGGGCCAGGACGCGCGCAGCAGGCTCGCGCGATTGGCGAGCACCTCGCGCGCGTCGGCGATGCGGTCGAGTTCGTAATACGCGTCGCCGAGCATCGCCGCGCACAAACCGGCGCAGACAGAGTGGCGTCCCCACGTGGACTCGGCTTGATGGAGCAGCGCGGCGGCCACGCGTGCCGTCTCGCGCACCTGCCCTTGTTTGAGCCACGTGGCGGGCAGGGTGGCCTCGAACATGAGCGCGATCTCGCTGCCTTCGTCGTCGCTTTGCACGGCGTTGTCGTCGTGCAGGCGCAGCGCTTCGTGCACGCGGCCCACGTGCGCGAGGGCCGTGACGAGCGCGCCCGTGTACACGTAACGCAAGGTGCGGTTCGTGGGCCAGGCATCGGGGGCGCGTTCGAGCAGCGCGATCACGTGCCGGCTGTCGTCGCGCTGCGTCGCGATGGTGGCTTCGGCGAGCGCCAGCTCGACTTCCATGGCGGGCCGGGCGGCGGCATCGCTGCGCCGTAGTTGTTCGAGCCAGCGCCGCGCTTCGTCGGGGCGCGCGGTCAACGCATAGGTGAGGCAGCCGAGAAACGACAGCCTCGGGTGCGCCGCGAGCGCATCTTGCGGCACGCAATCGAGCAGATGGACCATCGCGCCGACCGCGCTGAAACTCCAGTCCGAGGGCATCGCGTTTTCGATGGTGCGCACCGCGAGCGCGAGGTCGCCGCCGAGATTCGCGTGGCGCACCGCATCGACGAGCATCTGCTGGCTCGCGAACCACGCGCTCGCGCGCCGGTGCAGCGCCGCCAGCGCGAGCGCATCGCGCTGCAACAGCCGGCCGCACAGGAACTCGCCGAGCAGCGGATGCAGGCGGTACCACGGCGTGCGGTCGTCGGTTTCGACGCGCTGGATCAGCAGATATTCTTCTTCCGCGCGCCGCAGCAGCGCGGCGGCGTGCGCGTTGCCGGTGACGTGCGCGGCGAGCGGCGCGTTGAAGCGGCGCAGCGGTGCGAGCATTTCGAGCAGCGCGATGGTTTCCTCGTTGGCCTGCGCGATCACGTCCTCGGCCAGGTAGTTCTGCAGGTCGCTCGAACGGCGCAGCAGGGTCGGCAGCTGCGAGCGCGTGGCGGGGCGGTTGCGCAACATGATGGCGACCAGCTGCAGGCTCGCGGGCCAGCCGTGGGTCACGTCCTGCACCAGTTGCAGCTCGTCGGCGGTCAGCTTCATCGTCGCGAGGTTGTGCTCGAAAAAGGTCTGGGTTTCGTCGAGGCTGAACGGCAGATCCTCGAAGCCCGCCTCCGCGAGCTGGCCATACACGCGCAGACGGCTCAGCGACAGCGGCGGCGTCGTGCGCGAGGCGATCACGATGTGCAGGTTCGGCGGGCAATGGGTGGCGAGGCGTTGCATCAGCTCGTGCGCCCACGGGTCGTCGATATGGTGATAGTCGTCGATGAACAGGTAAATGTCCTTGGCGACGCGCTGGGCCTCGGCGATGACGGCGGCCGCCAACGCCTCGACGGGCCATGCGAGGTCGTCGTGCGCGACCGGCAGCGTGTCGGCGGGCGCGATGCCGAGCCGCGCGAGCGCGCCGAGCAGGTCATGGCAGAACACCGGCCGGCGCCGGTCGTCGGCGGCCAGCGCGAGCCACGCGACTTCGGCGCCGGCTTTCATCAGCTCCTGGCGCCACTGCACCAGCAGGATGGTCTTGCCGAAACCCGCGCTGCCCGTGATGAGCGTGAGCGCGCAGCGCTCGGCCTCGCGCAGCCGCTCGATCAGCCGCCGGCGCACGATATGGCGCGGGCCGATACGCGGCGGCGCGAATTTCGCCGGGGCGGCGGGCTCGTCGGTGGGCGGGGTCTGGGGTGTCATGGCGGTATCCGGGTGAGGCGCAAGCCACCAAAGGGCGACGACCGGCCCCCCCTTCGTGGCCGTGCCATTGTGCCCGCGCGCATCGATTTGCGGCCCCCCCGCAAATAGAGGGGATAGCACCTCGCCAAACCCCTATCTTTGCAATGCCCGCATGGCGTGTTCGACGCGGCGAGGCGGCGCGCGCCCTGTCGGCGCGTGCGGTCCCTCGCGCGGCGGCGCGCCGTGCACAAGAAGCGCAGTACACGACTTTTTGCCAGCACTGGCATGGATTGGGGAGCAATCAATGAGCGTCACGTTTGAACTCAAGGGCCCGGTGGGCTGGATCACCCTCGCGCGTCCGGAAGCCATGAACGCGCTGTCGCGCGAGATGGTGGATGCCATCACCGCGAAGCTCGTGCAATGGCGCGACGACCCGCAGGTGCGCGTGGTCGCCGTGACCGGCACGGGCCGCGCCTTCAGCGCCGGCGCCGACCTGAAGACCGTCGGCGCGAGCGTGGGACCCGGCGAGAAGGACTTTCTCGACGCGATCATCGACATGTTCGACACGATGCGCGCGTTCCCGCGCCCGGTCATCGCGGCCGTCAATGGCCTTGCGCTCGCGGGCGGCCTCGAAACCGTCATGGCGTGCGACTTCGTGGTCGCGGGCCAAAGCGCGCGCTTTGGCGACGCGCACTCGAACTTCGGCGTGTTCCCGGGCGGCGGCGGCGCGGCTGTGTTGCCGCGCAAGATCCCCGTGAACATCGCCAAGTATCTGCTGTTCACCGGCGATTCGATGTCGGCCGACGAGATGAAGCAATACGGCCTCGTGGCCGAAGTGGTCGCCGACGACGAACTGGTCGCGCGCGTGCAGGCGCTCGGCGAGAAGCTGGCCGCCAAGAGCCCGCTCGTGCTCACGAAGATGAAGCGCGTCGCCGACGAGTCCGCCGACAAGCCGGTGGCCGACGCGCTGCGCCACGAAGTGCTCGAACTGCGCAATCACCAGCGCTCGTACGACATCCAGGAAGGCCTGCGCGCGTTCGTCGAGAAGCGCAAGCCGGAATTCAAGGGCTATTGATCGGGTTATCGGAGACAAGCATGGAAAACATCTACATCGTCGGTGTGAGCATGACGCCGTTTGGCCGCCACATGGACAAGAGCATCAAGCAACTCACGGCATGGGCCGTCGAGGACGCGCTCAAGGACTCGGGCTGCGAGCGCAAATGGATCGAAGCCGCATTCTTCGGCAACACGACGCAAGGGCACTTCGACGGCCAGCACATGATTCGCGGCCAGGTCGCGCTGCTGCCGATCGGTCTCGGCGGCATTCCGATCTATAACGTCGAGGGCGCGTGCGCGTCGTCGAGCATGGCGTTCAACCTCGCGGTGACGCAGCTGCGCGCGGGCGCGGCCGATGTCGTGCTCGCGGTCGGCGCGGAAAAGATGTACACCAACGACAACGCGAAGATGTTCTCGTGCTTCGAGTCGGCATGGGACATCGAAACGCTCGACGAAAACAAGAACTGTCTCGCCGAGATGGGCCGTGACATCGTGCCCCCGCCGGGCTCGCAATCGGACAAGCCGTACAGCCCGTTCATGGACGTGTACGCGGCCCTCGGCCGTGCGTTGATGTCGCGCTATGGCGTGACGCAACGGCAGATCGCCGCCGTCAGCGCGAAGAATCACAATCACTCGGTGCACAACGAGCGTTCGCAATATCGCAAGCCGATGACGATCGAGGAAGTGCTGGCCGCGCCGCCGATCACGTATCCGATGACGCTGCCGATGTGCTCGCCGATCTCGGACGGCGCCGCCGCCGCGATCCTGTGCACGGAAAGCGCGCTCAAGAAGTACGGCTTCGATCGCAGCCGCGCGATCAAGGTGATGGCGAGCGTGCTGCGCTCGGGTTCGCTGCGCGCCGCCGACGACTACGAGAACGCCTGCACGCCGCAAGCGGCGAAGGCCGCGTTCGAGCAGGCCGGCATCAGCCCGTCCGAAATCAACGTGGCCGAACTGCATGACGCGACCGCGATCGGCGAGCTGATCACGTTCGAAGGTCTGGGTCTGCGCGAGCCGGGCATGAGCGGCATCCTCGCCGAGCGCGGCGAGACGTCGCTCGGCGGCTCGATCGTCGTCAATCCCTCGGGCGGCCTCGAATCGAAGGGCCATCCGATCGGCGCGACCGGCCTCGGGCAGATCTTCGAACTGGTCGAGCAGTTGCGCGGCAATTGCGGCCCCCGACAGGTCGAAGGCGCACGCTTTGCGATCCAGGGCAACGGCGGCGGCCTGTGGCGCGTCGAGGAAGCACTCGAGCACATCGCCATTCTCGGCAAGGCTTGAACGCGACAGGGCGCTCTTGATGCGGTCGCGGCGCCCCCCCATAGGGAAGGGGGCACGCCGACCCCAGGGCGCCCTATGCTCGACTCACACCCGCAAGTACCGCGCTGTCGTCAGGCCAGTGAGTCGACCCGCTGCCGGTGGAGGGGCCGTGGCGTGTCAGCGCCGCCGCGACAGCGCGGTATGGGTACATTCATTTTGATCGAGACAGGGAGACACATTCATGAGCATCCGTTTTGACGGCAAGGTCGCGTTGGTCACCGGCGCAGGCGCAGGTCTGGGCCGCGCGCACGCGCTGGCATTCGCCGCGCGCGGCGCGAAAGTGGTGATCAACGATTTCGGCGGCAGCCGTGACGGCTCGGGCAGCTCGACGAGCGCCGCGCAGGCCGTGGTCGACGAAATCCGCAAGGCGGGCGGCAGCGCCATCGCGAACGGTGCCAACGTGGCGGACGCAGCGCAGGTCCAGACGATGGTCGAGCAGGCGATGGCCGAATTCGGCCGCATCGACATCCTCGTCAACAACGCGGGCATCCTGCGCGACAAGAGCTTTTCGAAGGCCCAGCTCGAAGACTTCAAGCTCGTGCTCGACGTGCACTTGATGGGTTCGATCAACTGCTCGAAGGCAGTGTGGGACATCATGCGCGCCCAGGAGTACGGCCGCATCCTGATGACGACCTCGGCCGCAGGCCTCTATGGCAACTTCGGCCAGGCCAACTACGGTGCCGCGAAGATGGCACTCGTGGGCTTCATGAACGCGCTGTCCGTGGAAGGCCGCAAGAACAACATCAAGGTCAACACGATCGCGCCGGTGGCCGCCACGCGCATGACCGAAGACGTGCTGCCGCCCGAAGCGCTCGCACGCATCCAGCCCGAACGCGTCACGCCGGGCGTGCTGTATCTGTGCAGCGAAGAAGCGCCGACCAAGGTGATCCTGTCCGCAGGCGGCGGCAACTTCTCGTGCGCCACGGTCATGGAGACGGCGCCGGTTCATCTGCCCGACGCGGAACTCACGCCGGAAGGCGTGGCTGAACGCTTCGGCCAGATCGCCGACTGGAACACGGTGCGCCAGTACGCGGAAGTGTCGCAGCAGGTGCAGCAGTTCCTCGCTCCCGCAGTGTAACGAGCCGGGACGCTCGACCCCGATACGCGCACGGCGTTCCGAACGGACGCCGTGCGTTTTTTTTGCATGGAGCGAACGATGAAACTGGATTTTTCCAACCTCATGTCGCAACTGGCGGTGCGCTATGCGAAGCGCGAAGCGCTCGTCAATATCGAGCGCGGACGCCGCTACGATTTCGACGCGCTGCATCGTCTCACCAACCGCATCGCCAACATGATGCGCGAGCGTCTGGCGCTGCGTCGCGGCGACGTGTGGTTGTGCCTGCTCGAAAACGACAACCTGTCGCTGCTGCACGCATGGACCTCGCTCAAGGGCGAAGCGGCGGCCGCGTGGACGAACATCCGCGATTCGCTGGACTCGCACCGCGCGCAGATCGAATGCATCGCGCCGAAAGTGGTGTTCATCGAGAACGCGCTACTCGAACGCTATTTCGACTGGCTTCATGCACGCGGCATCCAGGTGGTCTGCATGGACCCGCCCGCCGAACCGCGCGACGGTCTCGCGTATTTCTGGGAGCTGCTCGAAGGCGTGAGTGACGAGAAACCGGGTGTCTCGCACGATGCCTTTGCCGATCCGCTCATTTACCGCTTCACGGGCGGCACGACGGGCAATGGCAAGTGCGCGCAGTACACGATGGACAACTGGCTCGCGTGCCGCGACTCGATGTATGCCGAGTTCGAACAGGTCTATTCGGAAGAGACACGCCATCTGCATATGGCGCCCGTGAGCCACGGCTCGGGCCTGGGCATCCTGCCGAACCTGTTTCGCGGCGGCTGCGCGCTCACGCAGAACGTGCCGGACTTGCGCGTCTGGTGCCGCAACATCGAAGCCGAGCGCGTCACGACGGCGATGCTGCTGCCGACGCTCATCTACCGGTTGCTCGAACTGCCCGAGGCGAGAGAGCATGACCTGTCGAGCTTGCGCACGCTGCTCTACGGCGGCTCGCCGATGAGCCCGGCCAAACTCGCGAGCGCCCAGGCGCGCTTTGGCAACGTGTTCGTGCAGAACTATGGCGCGACGGAATGCCTGCAGGCGGTCGCGATTCTCACCAAAGCCGACCATGCGCGCGGGCAGGGGCAGCATCTCGCGTCGGCGGGACGCGTCGCGCCAGGCGTCGATCTGAAAATCGTCGACGACGACGGCCGCGAACTGCCGCGCGGCGAGACGGGCGAACTGTGGTTACGTTCGCGCGCAACGATCTCGGGCTACTACGGCAACCCGGACGCGAGCGCTTCGGAGTTCGAGGACGGCTACTGGAAGTCCGGCGATCTGGGTTATGTCGACGAACAAGGCTATCTGTTCATCGTCGATCGCAAGAAAGACATGATCATCACGGGCGGCTTCAACGTGTACGCCGTGGAAGTCGAGGCAGCGTTGAACACGCATCCGGCCGTGGAAAATGCGGCGGTGGTCGGCGTGCCCCACGAAGAATGGGGCGAGGCCGTGCATGCGGAAGTCGTGCTGCACGCGGGGGCCGATGTGTCGGAAGCAGCGCTCATCGAGCACGTGAAAGGCACGCTTGGCCGCTTCAAGGCGCCGAAGTCGGTGACGTTCGTGGCGACCCTGCCGCAGAGTTCCGTCGGCAAGGTGTTGCGGCGCCTCGTCAAGGAGAAGTACTGGAGCGGGACTTCGCGGCGCGTTTCGTGAGCGGCTTGCGATGGTGAGGGCAGCGCGGCAGTCGTTGCACGCCGCGCTGGTCCTGCTCGCGCACACTCAGAGCGCGCGATACCAGACGACACCCTTGTCATCCTCTTCACCCGCGACGAGTCCGCGATTGATGAGGTAATTCAGATGCGCGAGGCTTTCGCCCGTCGCGAGTCCGTAAGTGGACGCGTCTTCGGGCGCGATCGCGCGGCCGAACAGCGTGCTGAAGGTATCGACGGCGCGCGCCGGTTCGCGCAGCGCGCCGTGCAGCCGTTCGAGCACGCGGCGCTGCGAGGTGCAAAGCCGCGCGAGGCGCGCATGCAGGCCGGTAAACGGCTCGTTGTGTGCGGGCAGCACGAGGACGTCATCGGGCACGCGCTCGCGCAGCGCGTGAAGCGAGGTGAGCCATTCGTCGAGCGGATCGGCGTCGGGCTCGCTCGGCAACACCGAGATGTTCGACGAAATGCGCGGCAACACCTGATCGCCCGAAATGAACAGCTTGAGCGTCGGGCAATACAGACACGCATGCTCGGGCGTGTGGCCCGAGCCCACGACGACTTCCCAATCGTGAGCGCCGATGGTGATCAGCTCGCCATCGCGGATGCGCCGGTAGCTCGACGGCAGCGGCGTGACCAGCCGGCCGAAGGTGCCGAAGCGCTTGCGATAAGTGTCGAGCGCGCTGGCGTCCCAGCCCGCGCGGCGATAGAACGCGAGCGCCTCGTCGGGGGCCGGGTTGCCCGTGTCGCCCGCGAGCATGCGGCACTGCAGGTATTCGGTGCGCGTCATCCACAGACGCTGGCCGAAGCGGCGCGTGAGCCAGCCCGCCATGCCGACATGATCGGGGTGCAGGTGCGTGACGATCACGCGTGTCAGACCGTCGGCGAGCGGGCCGTCGCCGTCGAGCAACTCGCGCCATGTGTCGGTCGTCTCGTCATTGCCGAGCCCTGTGTCGACCAGCGTGTGGCCGTTGGTTTCCTGCAGCGCCCACACGTTGATGTGGGTGAGCGAAGCGGGCAGCGCGAGGCGCATCCAGCGCACGCCCGGCGCGATCTCGCGCGCTTCGCCACGCATGGGCGGCGTGCCGCAAGGGTAGGTCAGGCCATGGGCCGGATGATCCCGGTAGTTCGCATCACTCATGGCGGTCCTTTTGCTCGAGTCGTTCCCGTGTGCGCCAGCGCGCGAGTTCGACTTGTAGCGCGCTTCGGTGTTTTTGGCCCCCATCCTTTGGAGGGGGCGGCACGCGAGGCAGCGCGCCCCCGCCTTCAGGACAGGGGCGGCGGCGCGGCGGTCCTGTTCAAATCGACGGGCAGCCCTGTCGGGAGGCTCGCGCGCGTGCGTGTGTGTGCGTGAGCCGCCGTCAAGGTCCATCCGATCACACTCGCGCCGCACGGCTCGCCGGTTCGTCCACACGACACGGCACGTTTGCGCACCCGAGCATCCCACTGAAGGAGTACACGATGAGCTATAGCGCGCCCATCAAGGACATGTTGTTCGTCATGCAGGAACTGGCGGATCTGAACGAGGTGGCCAGCCTGCCGGGCTTCGAGGACGCCACGCCCGACACCGTCCAGTCAGTCCTCGACGAAGCCGCCCGGCTCGCGAGCGAGGTGTGGGCGCCGCTGAACGTCGTCGGCGACCGCGAGCCGGCCCAGTGGCGCGACGGTACGGTCACGGCGACGCCGGGCTTCAAGGAAGCGTTCCGCCAGTTCGTCGAAGGCGGCTGGCAAGGCGTTTCGCATCCCGTCGAACACGGCGGCCAGGGGCTGCCCAAGCTCGTCGGCGCCGCGTGCCTCGAAATGCAGAAGTCCGCGAACCTCTCGCTCGCCACCTGCCCCTCGCTCACCGATGGCGCCATCGAAGCACTGCTGATGGCCGGCAGCGACGCGCAAAAAGCCCGCTACCTGCCGCGCCTGATCGCCGGCCAATGGTCGGGCACGATGAACCTCACCGAGCCGCAGGCCGGCTCCGATCTCGGCTTGCTGCGCGCACGCGCTGAACGCCAGGCCGACGGCAGCTATCGAGTGTTCGGCACGAAGATCTTCATCTCGTGGGGCGAGCACGACATGAGCGAGAACATCGTGCATCTAGTGCTCGCACGCACGCCCGGCGCGCCCGAAGGCGTGAAGGGCATCTCGCTCTTTCTGGTGCCGAAGTTTCTCGTCGACGACGACGGCACCCTCGGCGCGCGCAACGACGTGCAGTGCGTGTCGATCGAGCACAAGATGGGCCTCAAGGGCAGCCCGACCGCCGTGCTTCAGTATGGCGATCACGGCGGCGCGATCGGCGAGCTGATCGGCGAGGAGAATCGCGGGCTCGAGTACATGTTCATCATGATGATCGCGGCGCGCTTTGCCGTCGGCATGCAGGGCATCGGCGTCGCGGAGCGCGCTTACCAGAAGGCCCGCGATTACGCGCGCGAGCGTGTGCAGAGCCGGCCGGTGGACGGCTCGACTGCGCAGTCGGTGACGATCGTTCATCACCCGGACGTGCGCCGCATGCTCGGCACGATGCGCGCGCTCACCGAGGCGGCGCGTGCGGTCGCGTTCGTGGCGGCTTCGCATGCCGATCGCGCCCATCATCATCGCGATGCGGCCGCGCGCGCCGAACACCACGCGCTCTATGACTTCATGGTGCCGATCGTGAAGGGGTGGAGCACGGAGATGTCAGTGGAGGCGGCGAGCCTCGGCGTGCAGGTGCATGGCGGCATGGGTTTCATCGAAGAAACCGGCGCCGCGCAGTTCTACCGCGACGCGCGCATCCTGCCGATCTACGAAGGCACCACGGCCATTCAGGGCAACGACCTGATCGGCCGCAAGACCGTGCGTGACGGCGGCGTGCTGGCGCGACGGATCATCGGTGAGATCGGGCAGACCGTGCAGGCGCTCGAAGCGCATCCGGTGTTCGCACACGATGCGGCATTCAAGGCGATGCACAAGCATCTCGATGCGGCGACCCAGTCGTTCGCGCGGGTTGTCGCGTTCATGCTCGAGCACGCGAAGAGCGATCCCAATGCGGCTTATATGGGCGGGGTTGCGTATCTGAAGCTGGTGGGGGTCGTGCTGGGTGGGTGGCAGATGGCGCGGGCTCTAATCGCTGCGCATCGGTTGACGAACGACGACCCGGCGTTTTACAGCGCGAAGATCGGTACGGCGCATCACTACGCGGTGCATTTGCTGCCGCTTGCTTCGGCGTTCGAGGCGATGGTGGTCGGGGCGCGTGGCGGTGAGGGCGTGCTGGGGTTGGGGGAAGAGCAGTTTTGATCGCGGGGTGATCGATGAGATGGGGGCCGGTTCGTGAGGCTCCCATTTTCTTTGGTTTTTGCGTTTCTGGAACTTGGCCGCGTTTTCGCGGCCGCTGCGCCGGGGCGGGTGAGGTTCGCTTACCCGTGTTGCTACGCGCGGGCCGCCGGTTGCGGGTAGCGTTCGGAGCTTTCGACAGCGACAGGTAGGTACGCGAGGGGCGCACCGTTGCGTCTTGCGGCTGGAAACGCGGTGGCCGATTATTTGGACCCGCCGCCGCCGTGACCACCGCCGCCGCCATTCCCACCTGCGCCCGAGCTGCCGCCGCCGTGGCCGCCGGCGCCTGCACCTGCGCCTGCACCTGCGCCTGCACCTGCGCCTGCGCCAGCACCTGCGCCTGCGCCTGCACCTGCACCTGCACCTGCACCTGCACCTGCACCTGCGCCGCCTGCACCTGCACCGCCTGCACCTGCACCGCCTGCACCTGCACCGCCTGCGCCTGCACCGCCTGCGCCTGCACCGCCTGCGCCTGCACCGCCTGCGCCCGCACCGCCTGCGCCTGCGCCCGCACCGGCGCCGCCAGCACCTGAACCCGAACCTCCTGCACCGTGACCGCCTGCGCCGGAACTACCTGCACCGGAACTACCTGCGCCGGAACTGCCTGCACCGGAACTACCTGCGCCGGAACTACCTGCGCCGGAACTACCTGCGCCGGAACTACCTGCGCCGGAACTACCCGAGCCGGAACTACCCGAGCCGGAACTGCCCGCACCGGAACTGCCCGCACCGGAACTGCCCGCACCGGAGCTACCTGCACCGGAGCTACCTGCACCGGAACTACCTGCACCGGAACTACCTGCACCGGAACTACCTGCACCGGAACTACCTGCACCGGAGCTACCTGCACCGGAGCTACCTGCACCGGAGCTACCTGCACCGGAGCTACCCGCCCCCGAGCCGCCCGCACCGGAACTTCCTGCACCAGCACTTCCTGCGCCGTGACCGCCTGCACTCGAACCAGCTGCGCCAGCGGCGGAACCACCTGCACTCGAATTACCAGCGCTCGAACTACCTGCGCCTGAGCCCGAACTGCCTGCACCCGAGCTGCCCGAACTGCCTGCGCCCGAGCTACCCGAACTGCCTGCACCCGAGCTACCCGAGCTACCGGCACCCGAGCTACCCGAACTACCTGCCCCGGAGCTACCCGAACTACCAGCACCCGAACTACCCGACCCACCAGCGCTCGACCCGCTCGACCCCGACCCACCCGCACCCCGAACACCCGCAGGCTGCCCCTCAGCCAGCCGCAGTGAAGCAGAATTCGACGAAGACGCAACACGACGATCGACGGAAGCGGAACCGGAAGCAGAAGCGGAAGCGGAAGCGGAAGACGCGTGCGGGGCGAGCGCAGCACTGCTGATCGCAGATCCGCGAGCGGAAGGTAACGACGATCTTGCGACTTGACTCGACGAAGACGTCAATTGCGTCGACGACGTGGGCGACGCAGGCGATGCCGGTCGGATGATCGGAGGGGCAGACCGCGCGAGCGCCCCCACGTGCGGCGCCATCAACGTGCCGTGATTCTGCGTGACGCCATCGCTTGCATGACTGCGCTCACGGTTAACCACTCGCGGTGCAACAGGCGCAACAGCATCCGGAGCCACCGCAACGCGATGATCGGACCCGGTGGAAGGCACGGGCGGTGCGGGCTCGACGCGGACCACCGGCGCCGCGTCGGCAGGAGGCGGCGTTGCACGCGCTACATCGCCAGACCACGTCCTGTGTTGCGCGGACGACGTCGAACCGATATTCGCGATCACGCTCTCGAAGCCGGGCCTGTCGCTATACGCAACGACGCCCATGACCCCGACGGCCAACGCGCTTGCCGATGCAACCCAAAGCGCAAGGTGTCTGCGCCGTACAGGCGGTTCGGCCTTGACGCCCGCGTTCGGGCGGCCTGCGTCCGAACGCGCGAACTCACCCTGTCCGGACATCACGCCATGCTTCGGGTCGTTGTGTCTGATCCTTCCATTCGCTACATTCATTTACCGTACCCTTCCGGAGTGCTCATCGAAATGAGACGCGACCCCTAATTCCGTCGCGGCAACGGGAGCGGTGTATCAGCTTTTCTATCCTAAGCCTTTGAGCAATGAAAGCGCTCGCCATATTCGCGGCCGATCCGGACAGATGCCCGCACTCGTCGATGAAACCATCGAAGTGCAGCATTCGCTATGCCCGTCGCGTCGAACCCTGTCTGAATCGCGCTATCGCGCCTATAGCATGGGCGGCAGCACGGAGCCGGCAACGCGAGGGGCAGATCGAATGGCGAAAAAATTGCAGAAGCGATTCGTTGGGTGACTTGCAGAAATGCATTGCAGGGTCGAGGCCGAATTTATATCGACGCTCGTCCGCCCGATGGACCACCAGGCCGGCTCCTGTCGATGCGACTTGCTACACTGCAACTCGTCCCACAACCAAACGTCCACCGCCGTTTGCCCGTCCGATACGTCTGGAAAAAATCGAGGCTCACACACGCCTCCATGATGGCCCCGGCGCTGCGCTCCCGAGATTGGCCCGGAGGTCATCATGTTCGCGAGATGTTCCGCTCTGTCGAGAACCGTCTTGCTAGCCGTTGTGTGCACAGCATCGACGATGACCTTTGCCAAACACGCCACGCAGTCATCGACGCCTCCCGAAGCGATTTCCTCGACGTTACTGGGCGACGATGAACGCATCGAGTTCTGCAGCGAGATGCACCGCGCGTCGACGCCCGAAGAACGTCGATCGGTCGTGGAGCGCATGCGCAATACGCTGGTTCCCCGCGCGAAAGCACAAGATTTGCCGCTCCCTCGCTGGTTGCTGGACGGACGTCCGTTGAACGGGTTCGGCGGACCCAACGGCACCATCCCGGGACTGGATTGCGGAGCGGGTGCAAGCAGAGTCCCCGCACGGTCTGTTTCACCGGCCCGGCAGGCACCCGAGCACAAGACGCCGCCCCCTGAAGAGCCGCCCGCCAGGACGACGGCTCAGGCGGTGCCAGGCAACGACACGCCGACCGGACAGGACCGTGGCATTGCCTATGTCACGGGCGGCGTGGGCGAAGACGAAGCCACGGCGCTTCGCCGGCTCGCGCCGGGCTACAGCATGCGGGCGACCTTCACGAGCGCGTCGGGCGAGTACCTGTCGGGAGTCGCCATGCAGATATTCGGGGCCGATGGAAAGGTCGTCTTCGCCGGTACATCGGCGGGTCCCTATTTGTTCGCGCGGCTGCCTCCGGGCCACTATCGCGTCGTTGCCACTTACGATGGCATGGAGCGCACTCGCGCGCTCGAGGTGCCCGCGCACGGCAGCGCCCGCTTCACGCTGATCTGGGCGACGTCGCGCGCGGCTTCGGCCAACTGAGTTTTCCAGGCGAGCCGGCTATCACCACCGCAGCGAGAAAACCCTCGTCACACCTTCCTGACGAACTCCGATTTGAGGCTCATCGCGCCAAAGCCATCGATCTTGCAATCGATATCGTGGTCGCTATCCACCAGCCGGATATTCTTCACTTTCGTGCCCATCTTGATCACGCCGCCCGAACCCTTCAGTTTCAAGTCCTTGATGACCGTAACGGTATCGCCGTCCTGCAAGACATTGCCCGCCGAATCGCGATACACCTTGCCAGTCGCTTCAGTCGGCGCCGCTGCCTGTGCCGACCATTCATGCGCACACTCGGGGCAGATATAGACGCCGGCATCTTCATAGGTGAATTCGGAATTGCATTTCGGGCAGGCGGGTAATGAACTCATGTCTGATCCTTGGTGCCTGACGAAGGCAATAAAAACAGGAAAGTATAGCGCCGCCGCTGGCTCGATTCTGATCGCCGTCGTTGTTTGAATGCGTAGCTTCATTGCACTCGATCACTGACAAATTTCCGACAAACATGACGGAAATCAAGGTGGGTCCGGGGTCACCCCTCATTTGAACGTTTGCGCGGTCGATATTCAAGAAGCAGCAAGGTGGGTTGTCTACAAAACGCTCGATCCGCTACTTCGATTCACGCTGAACTACGCAGCGTGAATCGAACGCGAGAAGCGTCCAGCGCCGCGGATAAGGGCAACTCGATGGAAGGCCAACGCAGACCTCCATCCGCATCCGCGACTTTGCGTGAACACAAGCAGCCTGATTCGCCAGCGATTTCGCGCGGGTCGGAACGTCTTACATTTCAGAGCGTGTTTTCGATGAGACAGCTATTTTCGACCGTCAAGGCAAAGATCATTCTTGTACTGACGACAAGCATGGTGATCACCGTGCTGGTCGGCGCTTTTGGCCTGCATGGCATGTCGAGCCTGAGTGGCTCGCTGCAGGATACGTATAGCGGGAACGTCGTACCCATCGTGCAGGTGGCCAAGATTCGCAGTGCGATGCTGAATGTGCGTCTTTTGCTGTGGAGAATGCAGGCGCGGCACTCCGGCGAATTCATTCCGGCAATCCGCGAATTGCAGTCGCAAATGGACAAGGACTGGAATGCGTACTACACGTCCGGCGGCATTTCGAGCGCGGCAGAACGCGTGATCGCCGACAAGGTCAACGTCGTGATCCCCCAGTTTCAGAGCGCTGTCGAAAAGGAACTGCAGATAGCCCAGGGTGGCGATTTCGATGGGGCGGGGGCCTGGCAGGCGCAGAACGTCACCCCGCTCGGCGATACCCTGACCGAGTTGATGACGCAGGATTTCGACGTCAACGCCAACCAGGCACGCGACACGGTTTCTGCGGGTGAAACGCAGTTTGCCCAACTGAGCTGGACGGGCGCAGCGGCAATTCTGGTCGGCATCGTGGTGTCGATCGGCACGGGCATGTTTTTGATCCGCGCCATTACGCATCCTTTGAACAAGACGGTGCAGATTGCCAGCGACATTTCAGAGGGACGGCTCGACGGCCGGATCGTGGTCGATGCGCAGGGCGAATTTGGCCGGCTGCTCGAAGCGATGAAGTCGATGAGCGAGAAACTGGCTGATACCGTGCGCGGTATTCACAACTCGAGCGAATCGGTCACGGTGGCCGCCGGCCAGATCGCGGCGGGCAACCTCGACTTGTCGGCGCGCACGGAAGAACAGGCGTCGTCGCTCGAAGAGACGGCTGCCAGCGTGACCGAACTCACCGAGACGGTCCGGCAAAACACCGATAACGCTCGCCAGGCGAATTCGCTCGCGAGCAACGCCCGCGAAATGACCGATGCCGGCAGTACGGCGGTCGAGGCGATGGTTGCAACGATCAACGAGATCAGCTCGGACTCGGCGAAGATCGCCGACATCACCGGGATGATCGAGGGCATCGCATTCCAGACCAACATCCTGGCGCTGAACGCAGCGGTGGAAGCCGCGCGGGCGGGCGACCAGGGCCGCGGCTTCGCGGTGGTGGCAGGCGAGGTGCGCTCGCTGGCGCAACGCGCGTCGGGGGCGGCCAAAGAGATCAAGAGCCTGATCGAGGCTTCGGCGGAGAAGGTACAACTCGGCGCGCGCCAGGCCGACGAAGTGAGCGCGAACATGGGCAAGGTGAGTCAGGCCATCGGGCGCGTATCCGACATCGTCGGCGAGATCACGGCGGCCTCGGACGAGCAGAGCAAGGGTATCGAGCAGGTCCACCAGGCGATCACGCAGATCGACGAGGTCACGCAGCAGAACGCAGCGCTGGTGGAGCAGTCCGCCGCGGCGGCTCAATCGTTGCAGGAGCAAGCAAATTCGATGAAGCAGGAGGTCGGGTTCTTCAGGGTCGAGGGCGGCGTGTCGTCTACGTTGCGCAAGCCGCAACTGGCGCAGTCGTCGATGCAACCGGCCGCTCGCGCGAAGCCGGCGCCCAGGGCGACAGTCGTGGCTGCAGCGCCTCGCGCAGCAGCCAGCGGCAGTGCTGATTGGGAACAGTTCTGAGTGGGCAGGCGATCATGAGGAGTTGGGCGCCGTTGCAGGGGGGGCGCTGGGCATGACGCCGTAGTTGGCGTCGAGGGAAACAACCATCTACTCGACCCGAGGTCAGGCGTTCGAATGGGCACGTTACCAGCACCCCACCCGCTGTACGATGGCCCCGGCAAAAGCGGGGCCACTGCATTCAGTCCGGGACGCGTCAGTCCGGGACGCGTCAGTCCGGCACGCGTCAGTCCTGCGCGCGTCGCGATGGAACGACGATCAACAGCACCAACGCACCGACGATGAGCGTGGCGCCAATGATGTCGAACGCCGCGTACAGGCTCCCGGTTTGCGTGCGGATCTGACCCACGACCGCCTGGCTGATCACGCCAGCCGCGACCCCCATGCTGCTGATCATGGCGAAGCTGGCAGCGGCGGTGCCAGCGGGCAAGATCGCGGGCGGGATGGTCCAGAACAGCGAAAGGGAACAGTAGGCGGCTGCTGTGCCCACGCTCATCAAGCCGAGTGACATCGGCAGATCGCCGTGCACGACGCCGAGTGTCAGGAAACTGCCCGCGCTGACCAACATCGCCAGTCCGACATGCCAGCGGCGTTCCTGGCGCCGGTCGGAGCTGCGGCCCAGCAAGTACATGCCCGCGATGGCCAGCAGGTAGGGAAGGGTCGACAACAGGCCGATGGTCTTGATGTTCTCCACACCGAGGCCGCGAATCAAGGTCGGCATCCAGTACGACACAGTGTTCGTACCACTGTAGATGCAGAAGTACACCAGTCCGGCGAGATAGACGCGCGGGCTTCGCAGCGCGGTGGTCCAGGAGGCGGTTGGGCCGGCCTTGTCGGCCTCGCGCAGCAGCGCGGCGGCGATAACGTTCTTCTCGTCGCGGCTGAGCCATCGGGCCTGTTCCGGCTTGTCGTCGAGCCAGTACAGCGCCCCGATGCCGAGGATGATGGCCGGCAAGCCTTCCAGCACGAAGAGTACCTGCCAATCCCGCATACCCATCCAGCCGGACAAACCGGACATGATCGCGCCGGCCAGCGGCCCGCTAACGATGCCGGACGCGATGCCCGCCGAGAGGAACACGGCGATGATCCGCCCACGCATCGCGGACGGAAACCAGAAGGTCAGGTAGAGGATCACCCCCGCGAAGAAGCCCGATTCCGCCACGCCGAGTGCGAAGCGGGCAACGATGAACTGGTTCGCGGACCCTATGAATGCGCTGCAAGCTGTCACCGCGCCCCACAACATCATGATGCGCGCCAGGGTGGCGCGCGCGCCCACTCGCTGCAGGTACAGGTTGCTCGGCACCTCGAACAGGATGTAGCCAAGATAGAAGGCGGCGGCGCCGGTGCCGTAAGCGGCATCGCTCAGGGCGATGTCCTGCGCCATGTGCAGCTTGGCAAAGGAAATGTTGATGCGGTCGATCGCATTGACCAGTACTGCGAGAATCAGAAAGGACATCAGCCGCCAGGTGACCTTGCGGTAGACGTTTTTCGTCTGCGCCGCAGCGTCATTCAATGGGGCGGTAAAGGCCGGGTCGATAGGGTTCATGGGTCTCCTTTAAGTGCTTTTTCGCAGCGTCGTTTGAACTGTGGCTCTTGCTATGCCTGGCCCGCGAAGAGAATCTTGTTGTCGATCTTCTTCACATCGGTAATGCCGCAAAACGCCATGGTCATATCGAGTTCCTTGCGAATGATCTCGAGGCTTTTCGTGACACCTTGCTCGCCCAACGCGCCAAGGCCATAGAGGAACGCGCGCCCTATATAGACGCCCCGGGCGCCGAGCGCGAGCGCCTTGACAACGTCCTGGCCGCAGCGCACGCCCCCGTCCATGTGGACTTCGATATGGGCACCGACCGCATCGACAATCGCTGGCAGCGCCGCGATCGACGAAGGTGCCCCGTCGAGCTGGCGTCCACCGTGATTCGACACGATCAGCGCGTCGGCACCGCTTTGCACGGCCAGCCGCGCATCGTCGGCATCGAGAATGCCTTTGACGATGAGCTTGCCATCCCACTGCTTGCGGATCCATTTGACATCGTCCCACGACAGGCCCAGGTCCATCTTGCCGGCGATCCATCGGGATAACGAAGCAGTGTCGGGAACACCCTTGACATGTCCACGAATATTGCCCAATTCACGGCGCGGCGTACCCAGCATGCCAAGGCACCAGCGCGGCTTGGTCATGAGATCGAGGAGAGTTGGCAGCGTCAATTTCGGCGGCGTCGACAGGCCGTTCTTCAGGTCCTTGTGACGCTGCCCCAGAATCTGCAGATCCAGTGTCAGCACGAGCGCCGGGCACTGCGCCGCGCGGGCCCGCTCGATGAGCCGTTTGATGAAATCCCGGTCGCGCATGACGTACAGCTGGAACCAGAACGGTGCGTCGGTATGCGCGGCCACGTCTTCGATCGAGCAGATGCTCATGGTGGACAACACAAATGGCACGCCGAACGTTTCCGCAGCCCGAGCCGCGAGGATTTCGCCATCCGTGCATTGCATGCCGGCGAGTCCGGTGGGCGCGAGAGCAACGGGCATGCTGACTTCCTGGCCCGCCATCGTGGTCTTGAGCGTGCGGTTTTCCAGGTTGACCGCGACCCGCTGGCGAAACTTGATGCGATCGAAATCCTCGCTGTTGGCGCGATAAGTCGATTCGGACCATGAACCGGAATCGGCATAGTCGTAGAACATGCGGGGAACGCGACGCTGGGCGAGCGCGCGTAGATCTTCGATATTGGTGATAACGGGCATTTTGAATTCCTGGTTGCTGAACTGCGGCTGACTGCGTGGCTCAGATCACCAGTTCGATCAGGAAGGGGCCCCGGCGCTGATTGGCCGATGCGAACAAATCGTTGAATTGGTCCATGCTGTCGGCGCGAGCGGCTTCCACGCCCATGCCGTTGGCGATCTTTACCCAGTCGAGGTCGGGGTTGCCGATGTCGAGCATGTCCATCGCCGTTTTGCCTGCATGGGCGCCGACGGCGGACAACTCGTGTTGCAGGATTGCGTATTTGCGGTTGGCGAGTATCACGACCGTGACGTCGAGTCGTTCACGGGCCATCGACCACAGTGCCTGTGGCGTGTACATGCCGGAGCCGTCGGCCTGCAGTGCGACCACGCGACGTTGTGGTGCCGCCACCGCTGCACCCAGTGCCAGCGGCAAGCCGTCACCGATGGCCCCGCCCGTCACCTGCAGCCAATCGTGTGGTGCTGCTTGTACAGTGCCCGGATAAAAGGCGAAGCCGAAAGTCACGCTTTCATCGACGACGATGGCCTGTTCCGGCAGCAGGGCCGTCAAGGTCTGCGCGACCGCCTGGGACGTGATGGCGCCCGTGCCGAGCTGCTTGTCGATGGGGCCGGCCGCGGGCACCTCGATGCGCGGCGCGCCCAGTTCGTCGGCGAGGCACACCAGCGCGTGCGTCAGGTCTTCGTCCGGGCGGGCCAGTACGTGGATCGCGGCATCGTCCGGATAGGGCCTCGGCGATTTGTCCGGATAGGCGAAGAAGGTGACGGGCGTCGGTGAGCCAACCAGAATCAGGTTGGCGATACCGGCCAGCTTCGCGCGCGCCGCGTCGCCAAAATACGGCAAGCGCTCGACGGAAAAACGGCCTCGTCCGCGAGCGATGCGAGCATTGGACGTAGTCGACATCAGCCTCGCACCGGTGGCAGCGGCAATGCGATGCGCAGCCGCGAGGGCATCTTGTTCGAGCGCGCGTCCGGCCAACAGCAATACCGTGGGCATGCCGGTGCGCAGCACGCGTGCGGCGTGCCGGACGGCATCGGCCGCGACCCGAGGCACAGGTATGGGCAACCGAGGCACGGCCACTTGACCGCCTGCGTTCCAGCAGACATCCGATGGCAAAATCAGGCTGGCCACGCCGCCGGGCACAGCGCATGCCGCCTGCACCGCAGCGGCGGCGGCAGCGCCGACCGAGGCGGCGCACGTGGCAGTGCGGGTCCACACGGACACTGGCCGTGCCCAGCCTTCCGTGTCTGCGGTGAGCGGCGCATCGAACGGACGATGATGGGTGGCCTGGTCGCCGATGAGGTTGACGACCGGCGTGTTCGCACGGCGCGCGTTGTGCAGGTTCGCCAGGCCGTTGGCGAGCCCGGGACCGCAGTGAAGCAGCGCGGCAGCGGGCTTGCCGGCGATGCGTGCGTAGCCGTCGGCCGCGCCAGTTACTACGCCCTCGAACAATCCCAGTACGCAACGCATGCCGGGAATACGATCGAGCGCCGCGACGAAGTGCATCTCGCTGGTGCCGGGGTTGGCGAAGCAAGTGTCGACGCCGCAGGCGAGGAGCGTTCTTACCAGACTTTCGGCGCCGTTGACCGGTGCTGAATTCTGCGCGGGACTTTGCGTTGACTGGATACTGGCTTCGATTGGTACCGTAGAAGGCATGCGAAAATTTGATTAGTCGTATTGATCGGGAGGTGGCGTGCGGCTATCGACGATTGCGGGGGCAACTACTGCATCGATACCGGACGAGTATAAGATGCCGACGCGCGAGATCCATTCCGGATCCCTTTTCGCGCGGAGCCGTGCAAGTTCCTGAATACAAAGGAACAAACGGGGTGGCTGAGGATCGTTGAACTGTCATTCTGTGTTTGTCCCCGAAGTTGGGCAGCCTGTTTCGGGTATGCTGCGCCGATGTCACAGCCGGCGAGACAACGGCTCGCCGGGCGGGAGCGTCATTCGTGTTGTTCTCGCTACGGCGAACCGGCGCCCGCACTCATTCGCACTTCACACAGCGAGATCCAACGATGGCTAAACAGACAATCAAGAGCGTTGCGAGGGACGGCATCGTACAAATCGAAGTACCCGCCAAGCCGCGCAAGCGCCCTGACCAGGCGCGCTCGGTTTCGCTCGTGGACGCGCTCAAGAAGGCGGGCCGGGACATCCTCGAAAAGGAGGGGCGTGTTGCGCTGTCGGCTGCTTACTTGTGCGAGCGTGCGGGAGTGGCGACAAGTTCCCTCTACGAATATTTTCCGGGCATGGAAGCATTGATCGCGGCGATCTTTGAAGACTGTCGTGACGAGCTGCGGCGCGAACTCCGCAACAAGGTCCTGGAACTCCCATCCGGCGCGACGCTGCTCGACGGTCTGCTGCTGATCGTCGAAAGCGGACTGGGGTTGCTGCGGCAATGGTCGGCGATCGACCCGGAATTCAACGTCAGAGCCGCCTACCACGAGGAATTGGTACGGCTCTGTCTCGTCAAGCCGGAGCACTACTGGGCGTCGTTCATGATTCCGACGCTCATGCTCCGGTTCTCCGGGGAGATACGCGTGCGCGATCAGGAGAGAGCGGGTTTCTTCGTCTGCCAGACGCTGCTGGCCGTGTCTCGCTCGATGGTCGTCGAGAAGCCGGCGTACCTGAGCCAGCCGGGTACGCCGTTCCTCCTTGCGCGTATGGTGCACGCACTGTTGACTACGGACGAAGACTGTTGAAGGCGAGTGAGCCGACGCGATGGTCAGGCCGCAATGGGCTCAAGGGCCGATAACGCCGAGCGCATTGCCGGCGAGAGTGGGCGTGGACGTCGCGTGGTGCGATCGACATAGACGTGCACGAAATGCCCTTGCGCTGCCGGCTTTGTGTTGCCTTCGCGAAACAGCCCTATCTCGTAGCGCACGCTGGACGTACCCACTTTCGCGACGCGCAAGCCAGCGTCGACTCGATCCGGAAAGGTAATCGACTCGAAGTATTGGCACTGCGTCTCCACCACGAGACCAATCGTTTCGCTGGTGCCAAAATCGAGCACGCCGGTGCGCAGCAGATACTCGTTCACGACGGTGTCGAAGTAGCTGTAGTACACGACGTTGTTCACGTGCCCATAGACGTCGTTGTCCATCCAGCGGGTAGGGATGGACAGAAAATGACGGTATGCGCCGTATTCGAGCGCAACAGGTTTGCTCATGAGGTCAAACCGCGACGCCGGCGTACGGCACGTCCTTGCGACCATAGCGGCGCACGCGCAGATTGGCCTGTTCACCGTGTCCCGCGAAGCCTTCGAGCGCGCAAAGACGCGAGCAGTATTCGCCGATCATCGCCGAGGCCTCGTCCGTGACGACGCGCTGATACGTACAGGTCTTCAGGAACTTGCCGACCCACAGACCGCCGGTATAGCGTGCCGCCTTGCGCGTGGGCAGCGTGTGATTGGTGCCGATCACCTTGTCGCCGAACGAGACGTTCGTACGGGGCCCCAAGAACAGCGCGCCGTAGTTCGTCATGTTGTTCAGGAAGTAGTCCGGGTCGCGGGTCATGACCTGCACGTGCTCTGAAGCGATTTCGTTGGCGATGCGAACCATCTCGTCTTCGCTGTCCGCGACGATCACCTCGCCGTACTTCTCCCACGATTTGCGGGCGATGTCGGCAGTCGGGAGGATCTTCAGGAGACGCTCGACCTCGGCCATCGTCTCCCGCGCAAGCTTCTCCGACGTGGTGAGAAGGATCGCGGGCGAATCCGGTCCGTGTTCGGCCTGTCCAAGCAGATCGGTGGCGCACATTTCGCCATCGACCGTTTCGTCGGCGATGACGAGCGTTTCCGTGGGCCCGGCGAAAAGGTCGATGCCCACGCGGCCGAAGAGCTGGCGCTTGGCCTCCGCAACGAAGGCGTTGCCCGGCCCGACGAGCATGTCGACGGGAGCGATGCTCTGCGTGCCGATCGCCATGGCGCCGATCGCCTGGATGCCGCCGAGGCAATAGATTTCGTCGGCGCCCGCCATATGCTGGGCAGCCACGATGGCGGGTGCCGGCTTGCCATGGAAGGGCGGCGCGCAGGTCACGATACGCGGCACGCCCGCCACTTTCGCGGTGATCACCGACATATGAGCGGAAGCGAGCAACGGATACTTGCCGCCGGGCACATAACAGCCCGCCGCGTTCACCGGCAGGTTGCGGTGACCCAGAATGACGCCGGGCAGCGTCTCGACCTCGATATCGCGAATCGACTCGCGCTGGTGGCGCGCGAAATTTTCCACCTGAGTTTGGGCGAACTCGATATCGGCGATGTCGCGCGCCGACAGTTGGGCCAGGCACGCGTCGATTTCACGCTGCGTTAAACGATAGTCTTCACGATCCAGCTTGTCGAAGCGGATCGAGAGTTCACGCACGGCGTCGTCGCCGCGCGCTTCGATATCCGCGAGCGTCGTCTCGACCGTCTCGCGCACCTCTCGCGCCGCCGCTTTCAACACTTCCGCTTCTGCGCCGCGTTTGAGCCAGATTGCCATTGTCATTCCTCACATTTCAGGGATTAGTCGATCTCGAGCGCGGGCGTGATACCGCCGGTACTTGCGCTACGACGGCTGAAAATTTAACGCAAATTCGCGGTGCAAAAAGTGTGCAAATGATTCAGACTTTCCCCTGGTCTCACTGCCAGGTTGCGTTCAGTAACGCATAATTAAAACGGGAAGCGGGTTTCGTCGATCGACAATTTCATGCAAAAAAATGCAAATAACGCCGGGCGACCGCGCACGAACAAGGTCAGGCTGGAGGATGTCGCGGCACGGTTGGGTATTTCGGTGTCCACCGTCTCCCGGTCGCTGGCAGGTCATCCGGCGATCAGTGCCGATACTCGCAGGGCGGTACAAGCGGTTGCCGCAGAGCTGGGCTACCGGATCCCGACACATGGCCGACGGGCGAAAAAGCCTGCCACCAGGTTGATCGGCGTGGTGGTCGGCGCACTGCATAACCGGTTCATGACCTTGCTGTTGACCCATCTGCACGATGCGCTGCAAGAGCACGGATACCAGATCACACTCGTGATCGATTCAATGAACGACTCCGAAAACCTGCTTGCTTTCCGGCCGTTGATCGATGGCTACCTGGATGGTTTGATCTTCGCGACTGCCACGCTCGATTCGCCGGTGGTGGCGGAGATGCAACGGCGGGGCATTCCATTGGTTCTGGTGGTCAGGTCGGTCGACGACGTCATGGTCGATACCGTGGAAGTCGACAACGTTCACGCGGGGGCTGTTGCAGCCGAACACCTGTACCAACTCGGCCATCGAAGGATCGGTCTCGTCATGGGACCGCAAAACACCTCCACGGGTCGAGACCGCGTCAAGGGGGCGCTGGGCTGGTTGAAAAATGCCGGCTTGCCCGCGGATGCGATTTCCCTCGTCTGGTGTGATTACACGACCGAGGCAGGCTATTCGAGTGCGATCTCGATGCTCAACGAATCCGGGCCGGTCACGGCCATTATCGCGGGCAACGATACGATCGCGCTGGGGGTACTCGAAGCCGCCCACCGCCTCGATGTCCGGGTCCCCGAGAAGCTTTCCATCATCGGCTTCGACGACATGCCGCTCGCGGGTTCACCGCTCGTTGGACTGACGTCGATCCGGCAACCCGTCGAAGCCATGGCGCGAACCGCCGCACGACGCCTGGTCGAGCGCATTCGCGCGGGAGGCATGGGAGCGCCCGCGCATGATGTGCTGCCGATTCAGCTCGTGCGCCGCGAGAGTACGGGGCCGGCGTGAGGTTGCCTCCGGGCTCCTTTGTGGCGGGTAGATGGCATTGGATACGCAACGCCCACTGCACCGCTGCAAGCAACCTTTATCCCCGCGATCAACCGCCCACGTGTGTGACCGTCTCGCCTGGATAACAAACCTTCACGCCCCCGAATGCATGTCTGCGCTTGCAACCACACATCAAACAAAAACCCCACCCACCCCGCATCCCATCGAATATATTGAGTGGCATGAGGTCTCTTGCTCATCCTTCAGCGAACGTGACCGTCCGCCGAAGTCGCTCTCCGTGATCCACCCAGGAGGCCGCCATGCAGCCCGGCGCGGACTTCGCAAATCTGATTGCCTCGGTCTATGACGCGGGACTCGAGCCGGATCGATGGTCCAGCGTGCTCGAACAGGTCGCGCCGTTCGTCGACACCAATGTGGTGCAATTGTGGGTGGGCGACGGCGGGCACAATGCACGATCGGTTGCATGGGCCGGCGCCGATCCGGCGTTCGTGCGCAGCTACGAGAACCATTTTGCCGAGGTCGATCCGGTTTTGCCGGTCGCGAGAAGGGCGCCGGCCGGGACCATACTCACCGACGCGATGATCATGCCGCGCACCACGTTCGAGCGCAGCGAGATCTATCAAGAATGGGGCCGTCCGCAAGATGTCCTGGGGGTCACCGTGGCGAACTTCTTCCGCGAGGGCGCAATCATCGGCGTGCTCGCGTTGGCACGGCGCCCGCGTGACGATCACCGTCAGCGCGCGCAACTGGAATGGCTGAGCATGCTCGTGCCGCATCTGCGCCGCGCCACGCAGATGAGCCTGCGTCTATCGGGATCGAGCGCCCGGCAATGTGCGGTCTGCGAGGTGCTGGACAAACTGAGTCATGCGATTCTGATCGTCGATGCCGCGTTCCATGTGATGTTCGCAAACCCGGCAGCGGTGCAAATCCTCGTGTCGGAAGACGGCATCGGTGCAGGACCGCGTGGCTTGTTTGCGAGCACATCGACGTTGACAAGTCATCTTCACCGACTGCTGGGCCAGGCGCTCGGCATGGGGCCGGGGCCGCCTGCTGGCAGCGTCATTGCGCTAGAGCGTCCATCGATGAAGCGTGCGCTCCATGCATGGATCTCGCCGCTCGGCTGCGATACGGCATGGGCTGCGATCGTTTCGCAGCGACCCGCCGCGATGGTGCTGCTGATCGATCCCGATTGCGTCGTCCCCGGCTCCGACGACCATTTGATGCAGCTATTTCGATTGACGCCCGCGGAGGCGCGGGTTGCGTCGAAGATCGGTCGCGGTGAAGCGATCGACACGGTCGCCGAGTCTCTGGGGGTGCTGCCGTCCACGATACGCACGCATTTGCACCGCGTGTTCGAGAAAACCGGAACGCGGCGACAAGCCGAACTCGTGCGACTGATCGCACAAACGGAACTCGTGCGGATCGGCGGCATTTGAAGCGTCATGCGCGAGCCCGAAGCGAGGCCATCGCACGCACGCAGGGTCAACTGACCAAAACCGCCATCGAGAGCAGCGCCGCGCCAGAGGAACGCGCAAATAGCGCCTGGGTTCCCGCAGGCGACACGACGAGCAGAAACGGCCATTGATACAGTTGGCCCGCCTTGATATTGAGCGGGAGTTCGAGTTTGTGACTGAACGAGAACGAAGGGATTACCGCGTCGAACGAGCCCACCAGTTCATCTCCGCCCCCCAAGCGTTTCAATGTTGAAACGGCGTTGAGGGAGGAGGTGGTCATGATTTCGAACAGCTGGAAGTACTTGTCGGGAGGGTGCCTTTCTCCCAGCAATTCGTTGCCGTTGGCGTCGGTCACATGCACGTACACGGCGCCCTGCACGGTGGGATCGGCATGACTCACGTTGAACGGCAAGCCGTTCTGCGATGCGAACGTGGCGCTCACCGAGAGTTTCGGAATCTCGATGACGCCAGGCTTGCCACGAGGCGGGACGGTGACCATCGGTGCACCTCCTTCTCAATGAAGAAGACGACCTGTCTATGATAGGCGAACGTCGGGCAATAAAAAGGTTAATGAAACTTTGGTGTGCCCGATGTTTCGTGACGTCCCGCCCGCGCGCTCAGACCACCTCGAACAATCCCGCCGCCCCCTGGCCACCGCCGATACACATCGTCACCACCACGTACCGCACACCACGCCGCTTGCCCTCGATCAGCGCATGTCCGACGAGCCGCGCGCCCGACACGCCAAACGGATGGCCGACCGCAATCGCGCCGCCGTTCACGTTGAGCCGTTCCATCGGAATGCCGAGCCGGTCGGCGCAATAAAGCACTTGCACGGCGAACGCTTCGTTGAGTTCCCACAGGCCGATGTCCTCGACCTTGAGCCCCGTCTTGGCGAGCAGCTTCGGAATCGCGAACACGGGGCCGATGCCCATTTCGTCGGGCTCGCAGCCTGTCACGGCGAAGCCGCGGAACAGGCCGAGCGGCGCGAGTCCCTTCGCGGCCGCCACGCGTGCGTTCATCACGACCGACGCGGACGCGCCATCGGAGAACTGCGATGCGTTGCCGGCCGTGATGACGCCGCCCGGCAGCGCCGAGCGGATCTTCGCGACGCCTTCGAGCGTGGTGTCGCCGCGAATGCCCTCGTCGGCGGCGCACGTGACGCGCTTCGTCACGATCTGGCCGGTGGCGGCATCCGTCACGCCCGCGAGCACGCTGATCGGCACGATCTCGGCGTCGAAGCGTCCGGCTGCCTGCGCCGCTGCCGCGCGTTGCTGGCTGCGCGCGCCGTACTCGTCCTGACGTTCGCGCGAAATGTCGTAGCGCCGCGCGACGGTTTCGGCGGTCTGCAGCATGCTCCAATAGATCTCGGGCTTGTGCTCGACGAGCCACGGGTCGGTCGCGAACTGCTGGTTCATCTGGCGCTGCGTCCACGAGATGCTTTCGACGCCGCCCGCCACGAACACATCGCCTTCGCCGGCGATCACGCGTTGTGCCGCCGACGCAATCGCCTGCAGGCCCGACGAGCAGAAGCGGTTGACGGTGGCGCCCGGGACGCTGACGGGGCAGCCCGCACGCAGCGCGATCTGCCGCGCGATGTTGCCGCCGGTGGCGCCTTCGGGGTTCGCGCAACCGATCAGCACGTCCTCGACTTCACCTGCTTCGATGCCGGCGCGCGCGATGGCGTGCTCGACGGCATGGCCGCCGAGCGTCGCGCCGTGGGTCATGTTGAACGCGCCTTTCCAGCTCTTGGCGAGGCCGGTGCGCGCGGTGGATACGATAACTGCTTCATTCATGATGAGTGTCCTTCAAAGGGTGGGGCGCGCGTTCAATCGTTGAAGCGCTGGCCGCTTTCGGCGAGTCGCGCGAGGCGCGGCGCGATCTCCCATGCATGGCCCTGGTAGCCGTTGGCGTAGCGGCGCATCGCGCGCACGACGTTGAAGAGGCCCACGTGGTCCGCGTGGAGCATCGGGCCGCCGCGAAAGCGCGGGAAGCCATAGCCGCTCAGATAGACCATGTCGATGTCCGATGCCTTCGAAGCAATGCCTTCGTCGAGGATCAAGGCGCCTTCGTTGACGAGCGCGAAGACGAGCCGCTCGACGATCTCTTCATCGGAAATCTTGCGGCGCGTGATGCCGAGTTGCTTCGAGTGCTGCACGATCATGTCGTTGACCCACGCGTTCGGATACGCCTTGCGATCGCCGGCTTTGTAGTCATACCAACCTGCGCCGGCTTTCTGGCCGAGGCGTCCTTGCTCGCACAACAGGTCGCCGGTCTTCGAGTAGTTGAACTCGGGGCGCTCCACGGCGCGGCGCTTGCGGATCGCCCATGCGATATCGTTGCCGGCCATGTCGATCATGCGGAACGGGCCCATCGCGAAGCCGAACTTCTCGATGGCGCGGTCCACTTGCTCAGGCAGGGCGCCCTCGTCGAGCAGGAAGCCCGCCTGGCGGCTGTACTGCTCGATCATGCGGTTGCCGATGAAACCATCGCACACGCCCGATACGACGGCGATCTTGCGGATCTTCTTCGCCAGCTGCATGACGGTGGCGAGCACGTCCTTGGCGGTCTGCGCGCCGCGCACCACTTCGAGCAGTTGCATGACGTTGGCGGGGCTGAAGAAGTGCATGCCGACCACGTCGCCTGGACGCCGCGTGAAAGCGGCGATGCGATCGACGTCGAGCGTCGAGGTGTTCGACGCGAGGATCGCGCCGGGCTTCATGACCTCATCGAGCGCGCGGAACACGGTCTCCTTGACGCCGAGGTCTTCGAAGACGGCCTCGATGACGAGATCCGCGTGCTTGATGTCGTGATACGAGAGCGTAGTCGAGACGAGACGCAGACGGCGCGCGACCTCGTCCTGCGTGAGCTTGCCTTTCTTCGCGCTCGTTTCGTAGTGGCGGCGCAGCGTGGCCACGCCGCGCTCGAGCGCTTCGCCGGTCGTCTCCAGCAGCGTGACGGGCAGGCCCGCGTTGAGGAAGTTCATCGCGATGCCGGTGCCCATCGTGCCCGCGCCGATGACCGCGACGCTCGCGATCTTGCGCACGGGCGTATCGGCGCTCACGTCGGGGATGCGGCTCGCGGCGCGCTCGCCGAGGAACGCATGCCGCAGCGCGCTGGCCTCGGGCGTGCCGAGCAGATAGGCGAAGTGCTCGCGCTCTTCGGCGAGTCCCTGTTCGAAGGGCTTGAGCGAGGCGGCGACGGCTTCCACGCAGCGCACCGGCGCGGGGAACGCACCGGCCTTTGCAGCGACGCTCTGGCGCGCGACGCCCAGATAGCCCTCGGCGTTCTCGTGGCGCACCTTGAGGTCGCGCAGGCGCTGGTGCGGGCTGGGCGCTTGCGCGACGACTCCCGCGAAATGGATGGCGGCGCCCAGCACGTCTTCTTCGACGATCTCGTCGAACAGGCGCGTGCCCGCGAACTCGCCCGCATTGCGCGTCGCGCCGCTCACGATCAGGTTGAGCGCGGGTTCGAGGCCAATGGCGCGCGGCAGGCGCTGGGTGCCGCCGGCGCCCGGAAGCAGTCCGAGATTGACTTCGGGCAGCGCGATGCGCGCCGTCGCGACAGCGAGCCGATAGTGGCAGCCGAGCGCGAGTTCGAGGCCGCCGCCCATGGCGCTCGCGTGAATCGCCGCGACCACGGGTTTGGGCGAGGCCTCGATGGTGGCGATCACGGTCGAGAGGTTCGGCTCCTGCAGCGCAGTGGGCTTGCCGAATTCGCGAATGTCCGCGCCGCCCGAGAACGCGTTGCCCTCGCCCGCGATCACGATGGCCTTGACGCCGTCGTCGGCGAGCGCACGCGTCATGGCGTCGCAAATGGCGATGCGCAGCGCGAGGCCGAGGCCGTTCACGGGAGGCTGGTCGAGTGTGATGACGGCTACGCCGTCCTGAACGTGGTACTGGGCCGTCATGCTGATTCCTTTGAATGTTCCTTGCGCTCTTGAGCCCTCGAAGCCCGCACGCGAGAGGGCGCCGGCTCGTGCCGCAAATGGTTGTCGCCCATCTTCGCCGCATCCGCACACCGTCTTCCCCTTCCTTTCCAGGGGGCCGCCATGGCCGCTCTGGCTTACCCCAGGCACGTTAACCCGCCCCCTCTTTTTTACAGGGGAGGGAGGGGGTGGCGTGCTGGCAACGTATGCCGTGATTCGATGAGAGGCGCCCCAGGGGAGGTCCGCGTTGATGCAGGGCGCGGGCGATGAAGACCAGCAAAAAAAGGAGAAAGAAACGATGTATCGCAAGAGTCGTAAAGACCGCAGCGCCATGACGCTGCCGCGCCTCACGGTGCTGGCAGGCTTGATCGCAGCCGCCGTGCCGTTGCACGCCTACGCGTTCAAGATCGACACGGGCTCGTCGGATTGGGACGTGAACTGGGACAACACGGTGAGCTACAACCTCGGCATGCGTGCCCAGGGCGTCGACCCGATGATCGGCAACAACCCCAACTTCGACGATGGCGACTACAAGTTCAGCCACGGCGGCGACATCGTGACGAACCGCCTCTCGTTGCTCTCCGAGTTCACGGCGGCCTACCAGGGCTATATCGGCTTCCGTCTGTCCGGCTCCGCGTGGAAGGACTTCGCGTACGGCAGCGGCGACGCGACGAATCCGGGCGTCTACGCGCCGGGCATCACCTACCAGGCGATCCGCGCCTACCCGGGCGGCTCGTATGGTTCCTTTACGAACCGCTACTACGTGCAGGGCGCGCAGCTGCTCGACGGCTTCGCGTTCTACAACTCGCAGGTCGCGGGCCACTCGGTCTACTTCAAGATCGGTCAGTTCACCGAGTACTGGGGCAACTCGCTGCTCTCGCCGACCCAGGGCATCTCCTATGCACAGGGCGCCACCGACGGCATCAAGGCCTACAACACGCCGGGCACGCAGACCAAGGAACTGCTGCTGCCGCGCCCGCAGGTGAGCCTGAGCGCGCAGATCACGCCGCAACTCTCGTTGTCCGGTCAATATGCATTTGGTTGGACTTACAACCGTCTGCCGACTGGCGGCACCTACATCGAGGCAGCCGACTTCCTCGCGCAAGGCCCGAACAACCTGTTCCTCTCGGCGCTGCCGGGTGCTGTGCGGCCGCTGTTCGGTCTGCCGCCGAGCAGCGCACCGTTCGCGTATCAAGTGCCGCAAGGCGCGTCGATCACGCCGCCGCAGGTCGACAACAACTTCGGCATCAAGCTCGGCTGGACGCCGACCTTCATGAACGGCGCGATGGGCTTCTACTTCCGGCGCCTCGACGAAACGCAGCCGTGGGTGCTCGCGGACTGGAAGGCGGTGCCCGCGCTCAAGACTTCGCTGCCGACGGACTACCACCTCGGCTACAACCGCGGCGCGCAGCTGATCGGCTACAGCCTCGACACGACGCTCGGCAGCGTGGCCGTGGGCCTCGAAGCTTCGTATCGCCACAACACGGCGCTCAATACGGCACTGAGCCCCGCGATCACCGACCAGACACAAGGCGCGAAGGGTAACGTCTTCAACCTCGTGACCAACGCCATCGTGCCGCTGTCGCGCTCGCCGCTGTGGGACACCGGCACGCTCACGGCGGAAATCGGCTACACGCACTTGCTCTCCGTCACGCAGAACGCGTCCATCTTCAATGGCGTGGGCTACGCGGGATGCCCGAGCAACGACAAGTGGAACGGCTGCTCGACGAAGGACTACGTGGGCTTTGGCGTCGTGTTCCAGCCGCAGTGGCTGCAGGTGTTCCCGGGCGTGGATCTGAGCATGCCGACCTCGGTATCGGGCGGCATCTGGGGTACCAATCCGATCAACCCCGGTCCGGCTGCGGGCGCGCAGGGCTTCTTCACTTACTCGATCGGCGTGCAGGCACTCATTCGCCAGCGCGCGACGCTCACGCTGTCGTACATCGGCTATCACTCGCACGTCAACGCGACCTCGGTTACGCCGAGCGGCTTGCCCTATGACAGCGCCGGCAACGGTCTCTATGACCTGAACGACCGCCCGTGGGTCTCGCTGACCCTGCAGTCGTCGTTCTGACGCATACCAAACAGACAGGAGTCAAACGCATGAAATCTCTGTTCAAGCTGGCCTTCGCGGGTCTTGTGACACTGCACGTGACCGGTGCCTGGGCGGCCGTGTCCGCGGAGGAGGCCAAGCAGCTCGGCACCACCTTGACGCCGTTCGGCGCGGAAAAAGCCGCCAGCGCCGATGGCGCCATTCCCGAGTACACGGGTGGCCTCACGACGCCGCCCGCCGACTACGTGCCCAACAGCGGCAAGTGGCCCGACCCGTTCAAGGCCGACAAGCCGGTCTTCAGCGTGAGCGCCGCGAACATGGGCCAATACGCGGAGCAACTGACGCCAGGCGTGCAAGCGCTGCTCAAGCGCTTTCCCGACTTTCGCGTCGATGTCTATCCGACCCACCGTTCCGTGTTCTACCCGCAATGGGTGCTCGACAACACGGTGAAGAACGCCACCAGCGCGCATCTCGCGGGCAAGGTGGAAGGCGACGGCGTGGCCGATGCGTTCGGCGGCATTCCGTTCCCGATTCCGAAGAGCGGCTACGAGGTGATGTGGAACGCGTTGCTCAACTATCAACGCACGCAATATTCGGCGACCAACGTCGGCGCGTATCTGGTCGATACGACGGGCGGGCGCACCGCGCTGCCGGTGCTGAGCATCGTCGAGTACCGCCCGTATTACGACCAGAAAAACGCTGGCACCAAGGCCGACTGGCCGTATGACCGGCTGTGGGCGCAGTTGATGACGCCGCCGACCTCGGCGGGCCAGAGCGTGCTGGTTGACTATTCAATCAACTACTCGAACAACGACCAGGTCACGTGGGCGTACTTCCCGGCGCAGCGCCGCTCGCGCATGGCGCCCGACTACAAGTACGACACGCCCGCAGCAAGCTACGGCGGCGTGACGTTCTGGGACGAAGCGTCGATTTTCCGTGGCCGCATGGACCGCTTCGACTTCAAGCTGCTCGGCAAGAAAGAGCTGATCGTGCCGTACAACAACTATCGTCTGTCGCAGTTGCCGGTCGACGATGTGTTCGGTCCGAAGCACGTGAAGTCGGAAGCGGTGCGCTGGGAGCGCCACCGCGTGTGGGTGGTGGAGGCGACGCTGAAGGCCGATGCGCGTCACGCGTATTCGAAGCGCACGTTCTACGTCGACGAGGACAGCTGGAACTTCGTCGAGACCGATGGTTTCGGTCACGACGGCAATCTCTGGCGCGTGGGCCTCGACTATCACTTCCCGCTCTATGACGGCGGCGGCGTGTACGCAACGACGCTCGGCTTCTACGATCTCCAGAAGGGCAACTACTTCGTCTCCTATACGAACGGTGCGAACGGCACGCCGCTTCTGAAGGTCTCCGACACCCTCGACAAGGGCAATCTGTTCACCCCGACGGGGATGGCCGGTACGGGCCTGCGTTAAGGCGCAGCGCCGATGTGATGCGGGACTCGCCGCGTCCCGGCACCGTGCGATGGATGGCGACGGTGCTGGGCGCGGCGGTCTTGACTCGACGTTTGAGGAACCCGATGTTTGAGATGAATTTTTCGACCCGTGCGCGCGTAGCGCTGCTGCTGGGGGCGCTGGTCGCCGCGGGCACGGCGGTGCAGGCGATGGCGGGGCAGGACGCGAGCGCCGCGGTGGCGCAGCACGACCCGTTCGTCGATCCACTCGATGCACCCGCGGTGATGCATGCCAGCCTTGCAAGGCGCCCCGTGATGACGGTGGCGCGCGCGGGCATGCGTCTCGTGGCGGTGGGCATGCGCGGTTTGATCGTCGTATCGGATGACGACGGCCAGCACTGGGCCCAGGTGGAGGCGCCCGTGCGCAGCGATCTCGTTGCGCTGTGCTTTGTCACGGCGAGCGAAGGCTGGGCCGTCGGTCACGATGGCGTCGTGCTGCATACGGCGGATGGCGCCAAGACGTGGCAACGCCAGTCCGATGGCCGGATCGCGGCACGCGCGCTCGCCGACTACTACCAGCACAAGATCGCGGCCGGCGACACGGCGTTGCAGCCGTATCTCGACCAGATCCAGCTCAACTACAAGGCCGGTCCCTCGCTGCCGCTGTTGAGCGTGTGGTTCACCGACACGCAACATGGCATGGCCGTCGGCCCGTTCGGCACGGCGATCGCGACCGACGACGGCGGCAAGACCTGGATGCCGATGCTCGAACGCATCGACAACCCGCAGTTCCTGCATCTGAACGCGGTGCGCGAAGTGGCGGGCGGCCTGTTCATCGCGGCCGAGAAGGGCACCGTGTTCCGGCTCGATGCGGCGAGCGGCAAGTTCGTGGGCGTCGCGACCGGCTATGGCGGCAGCTTCTTCGGCCTCGCGGGCGATGCGCGCGCGCTGTACGCGTACGGGCTGCGCGGCACGATCTATCGCAGCACCGACGCGGGCATCACATGGAGCGCGTTGCAGAGCCCGCTGCATGGCGCGGTGACGGGCGCCACGCCGATCGAATCGCGCGAGGCCGTCGTGTTCGTGAGTTCGAGCGGCGAGGCCACGCGTTACGACGAGGCCACCGGCACTTTCCATGCGCTGAAGACGGGACGGCCCGCCGCGCTCACGGGCGTTGTGGCGCTCGATGGCGACGCGCTCGCGCTCACCTCGCTCGACGGCACGAGCGTCATCTCCGCCCGCTAACGGCGGCTGACCTGCAAAGAGATTATCGGCATGAATCCCCAAACTGAACGTGGCGACGCTACGCCGGTCGCGCGTACGCGCGCCGAATTTTCGGCGAACTCAGGCTCGCGGCTCGAACGCCTCATCTTCAACCACCGGCTCTGGATCGTCGTCGTCTGCGTCGTGATGACGGCGCTGCTCGGCTTCGCGGCGACCAAGTCGCAGGTGAGCGCGAGCTACGAACGGATGATGCCGCAGTCGAGTCCGTTCATCCGCAACTACCTCGACAATATCGACTCGCTACGCTCGCTCGGCAACTCGGTGCGCGTGGTGGTCGAGAACCGCAACGGCACCATCTACGACGCGAAGTATCTGAAGGCGCTGCGCGACATCAACGACCGCATCTATCTGCTGCCCGGCGTGGACCGCGCGTTCGTGAAATCGCTGTGGATGCCGGTCGTGCGCTGGACCGAGGTGACGGAAGCCGGCTTCCAGGGTGGCCCGGTCATGCCCGACGATTACGACGGCTCGGCCGCGAGCGTGGCGAAGCTGCGCCAGAACGTGGCGCGTGCGGGCATCACGGGTTCGCTGGTCGGCGACGACCTGCGCTCGAGCACGATCTTCGTGCCGCTGCTCGACCGCTATGCCGATACCGGGCAGCCGCTCGATGCGCGCAAGCTGCACGATTCGATCGAGCAGATTCGTCACGATTTCGCGCGTGATGGCATCGATATTCACGTGATCGGCTTCGCCGAACTGGTCGGCGACCTGATTCACGGGCTGATGCAAGTGGCCGTCTATTTCGCGGCGGCGGCGGCGATCGCCACGGCGGTGATCTTCGGCTACACGCGTTGCGTGCGCAGCACGCTGCTGGTGGTCGGCTGCTCGCTGGTGGCGGTCGTCTGGCAGCTCGGTATCGTGCGTCTGCTAGGCGTCGATCTCGACCCGTACTCGATACTCGTGCCGTTCCTGATCTTCGCGATCGGTGTATCGCATGGCGCGCAGAAGATGAACGGCATCATGCAGGACATCGGGCGCGGCACGCATCGCTATGTCGCCGCGCGCTACACGTTCCGGCGTCTGTTCCTCGCGGGCTTGACCGCACTGCTCGCCGACGCGGTCGGCTTCGCGGTGCTGATGCTCATCGATATTCCCGTGATTCGCGGCCTCGCGGTCGCGGCGAGCGTGGGCGTCGCGGTGCTGATCTTCACGAATCTCGTGTTCCTGCCCGTCATGCTGTCGTTCACGGGCGTGAGCGAAACGGCGGCCGCACGCAGTCTGCGCGCCGCCGCCGGGCATCATCCGCTCGCGACGCTGCTGGTGCCGTTCACGCGCCGTGGGCCGGCCTGCATCGCGGTGCTGGTGGCGGCCGGATTGACGGCGGGCGGCCTGCTGGTCAGCCAGCATCTGAAGATCGGCGACCTCGATCCGGGCGCGCCCGAACTGCGCGCGAACTCGCGCTACAACCGCGACAACGCCTATGTGACGAGTCACTACGGGCTCTCGACCGACCAGTTCGCCGTGATCGTCAAGACGCCGCCGGGCGGCATCAACGACTATCGCACGCTGATGGAGATGGACAACCTCGAACAGTTGCTGCGCGACGTGGGCGGTGTGCAGACCACCATGTCGATCAGCGGCGTGAGCCGCCGCAACACGGCAGCGGGCTTCGAGGGCGATCCGCGCTGGATGACCATCAGCCGCGACCCGTTCGTGTCCACCGATGCCGTCAACAACGCCTACGTCGCCAATCCCGAACTCGTGAACGGCGCGCGCTCGGTGGCGCCGGTGATCGCGTTCCTCGCCGATCACAAGGCGAAGACACTCGAACAGGTGGTGAGCGTGGTGCAGGCCTTCGCCGCGCAGCATGACACGGCGACGCTGCAATTCCTGCCGGCGGCAGGCAGCGCCGGCATCGAGGCCGCCACCAATATCGCGGTCGAAAAAGCCAACCGCACGATGTTGCTGCTCGTCTATGCCGCCGTGATCGCACTGTGTTTCATCACGTTCCGGAACTGGCGCGCGGTGGTGGTGGCGGTCGTGCCGCTCGCGATCACCTCGATCCTGTGCGAGGCGCTGATGGTGGCGCTCGGTATCGGCGTGAAGGTTGCGACCTTGCCGGTGACGGCGCTCGGCGTGGGCATCGGCGTGGACTACGCGCTCTATCTGGTGAGCGTGCAACTCGCGCTGCAGCGCCGTGGCGCGACGCTCGAAGCCGCGTATCGCGAAGCGCTCGGCTTCACCGGCAAGGTGATCGCGCTGATCGGCGTGACGCTCGCGGCGGCCGTGGTCACGTGGGCCTGGTCGCCGATCAAGTTCCAGGCCGACATGGGCATCCTGCTGACCTTCATGTTCGTCTGGAACATGGTCGGCGCGCTCGTGCTGATTCCCGCGCTGTCCCACTTCCTCCTCAATCGTGCGGGGGCAACGAGCCCGTCGTGCGAAGCCGCTCTCGCGAAGTAACGCTCTTTAGCGCCTGCCAGCCTTTTTGCCGTTGATCCGCAACGGCAGGCTGGCGCACCCGACGCCATTCTCCCGTCTCCCCCCAAATGGGTGGGGGGCAGCCGCTTGCGATTCCCCTATTCTGAAACCGTGCCGCTTGCGGGGCAGGCGCCGCGCAAGCGGCGAGCCGCGTGGGCCCAACTTATCGACAAGGGGAACGAGACGTGAAATTGCAGAACAAGGTAGCCATCGTGACCGGTGCAGCGTCGGGCCTCGGGCTGGCGACGTGCCAGGCGCTGGCGGAGGCGGGCGCGCGCGTGGTCGGCTTCGATCTCGACCAGAGCAAACTCGACGCGGCGCTTGGCGCCGGTATCAAGGGCATCGCCGTCGATGTATCGAACGAGGCGAGCGTGAAGGCCGGCGTGGATGCGGTGGTCGCCGAATTCGGCGCGGTCCATGTCGCGGTCAATTGCGCGGGCGTGCTCGGACCCTGCAAGACGATCTCGAAGGGCGAACTGTTCCCGACCGAATTGTGGAATCGCGTGATCGGCGTGAATCTGACCGGCACCTTCAATGTGATCCGCCACGCGGCGCTGGCCATGACCAGGAACGAGCCTGAGGACACTGGCGAGCGCGGCGTGATCATCAATACCTCGTCGGGCGCCGCGCGCCAGGGGCAGATGGGACAGGCCGCCTACAGCGCGAGCAAGGCAGCGGTGATCGGCATGACCTTGCCGATCGCGCGCGACCTCGCCGAACATGGCATCCGCGTCGTGTCGATCGCCCCCGGCCTGTTCGAGTCGGGCATGTCGGCGGGCATGCCGCCAAAGGTCTCGGACGCGTTGATCGACAAGATGCTGTTCCCGCGCCGCATGGGCCGCGCCAGCGAATTCGCGGCGCTCGTCGGCCACGTGATCGGCAACGCGTATCTGAACGCGACGACGTTCGATATCGACTGCGGCACGCGCTAGGCGCTCAACGAGATCAAGCGGTAAAGGAGAGAGTGGTGAAGGTTCTGGTAGCAGTGAAGCGCGTCGTGGACGCAAATGTGAAAGTGGGCGTGAAGTCGGACGGCACGGGCGTGGATATCGCCAACGTAAAGATGTCGATGAATCCGTTCGATGAAATCGCCGTGGAAGAGGCGGTTCGTCTGCGCGAAGCGGGCGTGGTGAGCGAGGTCATCGCCGTTTCAGCCGGCGTCGCGCAAGCGCAGGAAACGCTGCGCACGGCGTTGGCGATGGGTGCGGACCGAGCCGTGCTGGTTGAGTCTGCCGAAGAATTGCAGCCGTTGGCGGTCGCGAAGCTTTTGAAGGCATTGGTGGACAAGGAACAACCGTCGCTCGTGATTCTGGGCAAGCAGGCCATCGACGACGATTCGAACCAGACTGGCCAGATGCTCGCCGCGCTGGCGGGTCTTCCGCAAGCGACGTTCGCCTCTAAGGTGGTCGTTGCGGACGGCATTGCCACGGTGTCGCGTGAAGTCGATGGCGGCGCGGAAACGCTGTCCTTGACGCTGCCTGCTGTGGTCACGACCGACCTTCGTCTGAACGAGCCGCGCTATGTGACGCTGCCCAACATCATGAAGGCGAAGAAGAAGCCTCTGGAAACGGTGAAGCCTGCGGATCTGGGCGTCGATGTGATGCCGCGTCTGAAGACTTTGAAGGTCAGCGAGCCGCCCAAGCGTAGTGCAGGCGTGATGGTGTCCGACGTGACGACGCTGGTCGAGAAACTGAAGACCGAAGCCAAGGTGCTGTGAGAAGGAGCCTTAAAAAATGACGAATCTGGTTATTGCCGAACACACGGATGGTGCGATCAAGGCTGCAACGTTGAACACAGTGGCGGCGGCGCAGAAGATCGGTGGCGAAGTTCATGTGCTGGTTGCGGGTCACAACGTCGAAGCTGCCGCTCAAGCGGCGAGCAAGATCGCGGGCGTCTCGAAAGTGCTGCTTGCAGACGCGCCGCATCTCGAAGCGGGTCTCGCTGAGAACATCGAAGCGACGGTTCTGTCGATCGCGCAACACTTTTCACACATCCTGGCGCCGGCTACGGCCTCTGGCAAGAACGTGACGCCGCGCATCGCCGCGAAGCTCGATGTGGCGCAGATCAGCGACATCACGGCCGTGGTGAGCGCCGATACGTTCGAGCGTCCGATCTATGCGGGCAATGCGATCGCGACGGTGCAATCGCAAGACGCGGTCAAGGTCATCACCGTGCGCACGACCGGCTTCGACCCGGTTGCAGCCGACGGTGGCAGCGCTTCGATCGAGAAGATCGAAGCCGCAGCGGACAGCGGTCTGTCGCAATTCGTGAGCCGTGAGGTGACGAAGCTGGACCGGCCGGAACTGACGAGCGCGAAGATCATCGTTTCGGGTGGCCGGGGTCTTGGCAGCGGCGAGAACTACACGAAAGTGCTTGAACCGCTCGCCGACAAGCTCAACGCGGCGCTGGGCGCATCGCGTGCGGCTGTCGATGCGGGCTTCGTGCCCAACGACTATCAGGTCGGGCAAACCGGCAAGATCGTCGCGCCGCAGCTCTACATTGCAGCGGGCATCTCGGGTGCGATCCAGCATCTGGCCGGCATGAAGGACTCGAAGGTGATCGTCGCGATCAACAAGGATCCGGAAGCGCCGATCTTCAGCGTGGCCGATTATGGTCTCGTGGGCGATCTGTTCGCGGTCGTGCCGGAGCTGGTTGACGCCGTCTGAACGCGTCGCCAGTGCAAACAGGCAGGAGAGAGCGATGGTTGCCCCGCAGAGATCGTTGCGCCATGTCGTCGAATCGTGGCTCGGCCCGCAGTCGGCGCAGGGTATCCGCGTGACGCGCTTCAGCCACACGCGCAGCAAGCTGTGGCGCTACGTGTGCGTGGAGGCCGTGCGCGAGCGCGGCACGTTGGCCATTGTGTTTTTTCGCCACGACGACGGCTCGTGGTGTGTTTTCCCGCCGGCGCCACGGCGCCTGGCGATGGGGCCGGCGATGGCCACCGATGCTTCGTTGCGTCGCTGGCCCGCCGTCGCCTGTCAACCGTGACCGCCCGCCAGCGGGCGGTCTATATCAAGAATGGAGACGTACGGCAGTGTGCATTTCGACCGTGACTGAGGATGACTTCGCGCCCGCGCGCGAGTCGATGGAATACGATGTGGTGATCGTCGGCGGCGGCCCGGCCGGGCTGTCGGCGGCGATCCGGTTGAAGCAGCTGGCCGCTGAAAAGGGCACCGAAATCGGCGTGTGTGTGCTGGAGAAGGGCTCGGAAATCGGGGCGCATATCCTCTCGGGCGCGGTGATGGATCCGCGCGCGCTCAACGAACTGATTCCGGACTGGAAGGAGCAAGGCGCGCCGCTGAACGTGCCGGTGACCGAAGACCGCTTCCTGTTCCTCTCGGAGACGGGCGCGAAGTCGGTGCCGAACTGGGCGCTGCCCGAGAACTTCAAGAACCACGGCAACTACGTGATCAGCCTCGCGAACGTCACGCGCTGGCTCGGTCAACAGGCCGAGGCGCTGGGCGTCGAGATCTTCCCGGGCTTTCCGGCTGCTGAAGTGCTGTACAACGACGATGGCTCCGTGAAGGGCGTCGCGACCGGCAACATGGGCGTGGGCAAGGACGGCGAGCCGACCGAGAACTTCCAGCTCGGCATGGAACTGCACGCGAAGTACACGCTCTTTTGCGAAGGCGCGCGCGGCCATCTTGGTCGACAACTCAACGAAAAGCTCAAGCTCAACCAGGACTGCGATCCGCAGGTCTACGGCATCGGCATCAAGGAGCTGTGGGAGATCGATCCGGCCAAGCACAAGCCGGGCCTCGTGATCCACACCGCCGGCTGGCCGCTGGCATCAGACACCTACGGCGGCTCGTTCCTCTATCACATCGACAACAACCAGGTGATGGTGGGCTTCGTCGTGGGCCTTGCGTACACGAACCCGTACCTGTCGCCGTTCGAGGAATTCCAGCGCTACAAGACGCATCCGGAGATCCGCAAGTTCCTCGAAGGCGGCAAGCGGGTGTCGTACGGCGCGCGTGCGATGACGGCGGGCGGTCTGATGTCGCTGCCGAAGCTCACGTTCCCGGGCGGTGCTCTGGTGGGCGACGATGCGGGCTTCCTGAACGCAGCACGCATCAAGGGCAGCCACGCGGCGATCAAGACCGGCATGCTGGCTGCGGAAGCGGCCTTTGAAGCAGTGCAGGCCGGCCGCACCAGCGACGAACTCACGGCTTATCCGGAAGCATTCAAGCAATCGTGGCTGCACGAGGAATTGCACAAGGCGCGCAATTTCAAGCAGTGGATGAGCAAGGGCCTGTACCTCGGCACGCTGATGGTCGGCATCGAGCAAAAGCTGTTCGGCGGCAAGGTGCCGTGGACGCTGCATCACCAGCATCGCGATCACGAAATGCTCAAGCCGGCGTCGCAATGCAAGCCGATCGAGTATCCGAAGCCCGACGGCAAGCTCACGTTCGATCGTCTGTCTTCCGTGTTCATCTCGAACACCAATCACGAAGAGAACCAGCCCGCGCATTTGACGTTGAAGGATGCGGGCGTGCCGGTCGATGTGAACCTGCGCACGTATGCGGGTCCGGAAGCGCGCTTCTGCCCGGCCGGTGTGTACGAGTTCATGAAGAACGACGACGGCAGCGATCGTTTGCAGATCAACGCGCAGAACTGCGTGCACTGCAAGACTTGCGACATCAAGGATCCGACGCAGAACATCGTGTGGGTCACGCCTGAAGGCGGCGGTGGCCCGAACTATCCGAACATGTAACACGCTCGACCGGAAACCACCATGTCCTCATTCCAGTTCACGACCGTCCCGACCGTCCTCGTCGAATACGGCGCAGCATGCCGCCTCGGCGCGATCTTGCGCGAGCAGTATCCGCGTCTCGAGCGGCTCTGCGTGGTCACTGATCGCTTTCTGCATCAAGGCGGACTGCTGGGCCCGGCACTCGACAGCCTGCGCAGCCACGGCTGGAACGTGACGGTCATCGACGACGTGGTGGCCGATCCGCCCGAACACGTCGTCGTCGACGCGACGGCGCGCGCGCAGGCAAGCGGCGTGCAGATCGTGCTCGGGCTCGGCGGAGGCTCGTCGATGGACGTGGCCAAACTGATCGCCGTGCTCGCCACGGGCGAGCAGTCGATCGCGGACATCTACGGCGTGCGCAAGGTGAGCGGCACACGTCTGCCGCTCGTGCAAATGCCGACGACGGCCGGCACCGGCTCGGAAGTGACGGCGATCTCGATCGTCACGACCGGCGAGACCACCAAGACCGGCGTGGTCGCGCCGCAACTGGTCGCCGATATGGCGATCCTCGACGCCGCGCTGACGCTCGACTTGCCGCGTCACGCGACGGCCGCGACCGGCATCGATGCGATGGTGCACGCCATCGAGGCCTACACCTCGGCGCAAGCGAAGAATCCGCTCTCGGACCTGCTCGCCGAGCGCGCGCTGACCTTGCTGTCCGGCAACCTGCTGCGCGCTTGCGACAACGGCACCGATAGCGCCGCCCGCGAGGCCATGCTGCTCGGCGCGATGCTCGCGGGCCAGGCCTTCGCGAACGCGCCGGTCGCCGCCGTGCACGCGCTGGCCTATCCGCTCGGCGGCATCTTTCACGTGCCGCACGGCTTGTCGAATGCGCTCGTGCTGCCGCATGTGCTGCGCTTCAACGCGAGCGTCGCGGCGCATCACTATGCGCGGCTGGCACCGCTCGTCGGACTCGACGTGGCAGGCAGCGACGCCGACAAGACGCATGCGTTCATCGCGTATCTGGAGCAACTGATCGAGGCGACCGGCATCGCCCGGACGCTGCGCGAAGTCGGCGTGCGCGAGGACGACCTCGCGCGTCTCGCTCACGATGCGATGCTGCAGACGCGTCTGCTCGTCAACAATCCGCGCCCGCTGAGCGAGAGCGATGCGCTCGCAATCTATCGCGCCGCGTTCTGACGCGGCGCGTAGCGCGTGGGGCTCAGCGCTCGACGCCATTGAGGAAGTCCATCGCCTCGCGGTGCGAGTTTTCGGAGGCCGCGCAGGTGATCTTGTCATCGCCGCCTTGCTTCTCGCTGTAACGCTCGATCGGGCCGATCACGTAGGCGCCCGGCTGGCCGCAGGGGCAGGGCGTGTCCCAGTCGACGGTGATTTCGTCGCCGGTGATGAAGCCGCCCCAGCGTGTTTCGGCGCCCAGATCGAAGAAGGCCGCGCGCCCGGTCACGCGGCCCGTGCGTGGCAGCGCGCGGCCCGTTTGCGGGTCGAGCACGAACGGAATCGCGGTGTGGCTGAAGTGATAGTGGCCATGCTCGCAGCGCGGGTGCGAGGCGATCACCTCGGACATCGAATAGCCTTCGTTCAGGCGCTCGGCGCCCGTGAAGCGCAGGATGTCTTCGCGCCAGCCCTCGGGCTGCACGATGCCTTTCGCGCCGCCCGTGGTGGCGAGGAACGAGCCGGGCGCGAACACGCCTTCGAGACCTCGCGCGAGTCCGGCCTTCGCCATGTTGTGCAGCAGGTTCCAGGTCGCCGACATGTAGACGCGCTTGCCTTTGAGCTCGCTCGCCATGCGCTCGAAGAACGCGGCCAGGTAGCGCGGCATGTCGGCCTGCAACTGGTCGAACGCCTGCTTCTTCGCGAGCAGCGCGGGGCGGATCTCGAGACGATCGAGCGTGCCTTTCGCGTGCGCGACGCGGGCCTTCGCGGCGAGTTGCACCACGTCGGAGCTGAGGGTCTCGGGGTAGGCTGCATGAAAGTGCTCTGCGTCCGGCAGCAGCGTGCTGATGACGTGGCGATTGCTGCGCAGATAGCTGTAGTTGCCGGCGCGGAAATACGGATACACCGCGTGAAGTTCGGGCTGCGGCGTGTCGGGACCGTCCATGTTCCAGACCGCCATGCGGCGCACGCGCAGCAGCTTTTGCCATTCGCGCGAGCCTTGCGGCAGGAACGAAAACGTGCCGGAGGTGCCGGAAGTGTGGCTCATGCACAGTGCGGGCACGGCGGCGTCCATCGTTGCGAACCAGTCGTCGAGGCCCTCGCAGCGGCTCACATCGGCGGCGAGCACGGCTTCGGCGACCTCGGGCGTGACGAGTTTGGCGAGCCAGCGGTTCAGTTGCGTGAAATTGGACTTGTCAAGCAACGACGGCGGATACGATTTATAGACCGTGTGCTCGAACAGGAGCGGCACGACATCGTCGAGCGAGTCGATGTGGTCGATGCCTTCGGCGTCGGCGAGCTTCTTGAGCACGGGAATGCGCTCGCGCAACGCGGCGAAGCGCTGCTGCAGACCGGCCAGTTGCATCGCCTCGACATCGGCTTTCGGCAAGTGCTGCCAACGATGCCACGAATGATCGGCAAGCGCGGCTGGGTCATCCAGCAAGAGGCGAGTCTGTTCTTCGATCGACATGGGTGTTCCTGAACGAGGGTCGGTGATGCGCGGTTGAAAGATGACCCAGTATAGAAACGCCGCGCGCGCTTTGCGCTCCGCATTCGGTGGCCCGCGCGCGAGGCGCAAGGCGTTGAAACGATGGGGAAAATTCAGGGCGGCGCCGGGCGGCGCGAGGTGCACTCTTCATCTGTGGCGCAATCGGCGATGCAGTGCAGGCGAAAGGAGTAACACGGCGATGAACAAGCAAGGCGAAAACAGTCGCGCCGACGCGCGCACAGTGCGGCTCGCGATTCCGTCGGGGCTGCGCAGGCATCCGCGCCAGGCGCGCTCGGTCAAGCTCGTGGAGACGCTCAAGCGGGCGGCGCGCGAGATCCTCGAACAGGAAGGCCGCGCGGCCCTTTCGGTGAGTGCGCTCGCGCAGCGCGCGGGCCTCGCGCCCAGTTCGATCTACAAGTATTTCCCGACGCTCGACGACCTGATCGCCGCGATTTTCGACGATCATCGCAGGGAGTATCGACAGCGCTTGCTCGATGCCATTGCCGCGTTGCCGCCGGACTCGACGCTCTACGACGGCATCGTGCTCGTGGTCGAGCTCGGCATGGAGTTGTTGAGCATCTGGTCGCGCCTCGACCCTGCGTTCAACGTGAAGGCCGCGCATTACGACGAACTGGTACGCCTGAACCTCGTCACGCCCGATCCGTTCTGGCGGCACGCCATCACGCCCGCGCTGCTTGCGCGTTTTGCCGATGAAATCAAGGTGGAAGACGCACGCAAGGCGCGCTTTCTCGTCTATCAGACCTTGATGGCCTTGCCGCGCGCGATGGTGCTCGAACGCCCCGACTGCCTCGCCGATCCCCATACGCCGCACCTCATCGCGAGAATGCTGTGCGCGTTGCTCAAGAGCACGGCGCGTTGACTCAGTCGATCAGCTTCTGGCTGCGTGCCCAGATCATGGCGTCGTAGCGGCGCGATACGCCGAGCTTCGCGAACACATTGCGCAGATTCCACTTCACGGTTTCGACCGTGATGTTGAGTGCGAGCGCAATACGCTTGTTCGACATCGCCTGGCCGACGAGGCCGAGGATTTCGATTTCGCGCTGCGTGAGTGCGGTTTGCGGGGCGCGTGTGCCGCTGCCCTGACGCGCATTGACGGTGCTCTTCGTCGCGGCGACCGGGGGCCATGTCGTGAGCAACGACTGGGCGAACTCCAGCGCGGGGCCTTGCAGCGGCTGCGCTTCGACCAGCTGCGCGAGTTCGTCGCGCGCCAGCGTGCCTTCGTCGAGGAAGGTCCGCACGAGCCCGTAACGGCACCCGTACTGGAGCGCGCGGCTGCGCCACACCATCGCCTCGTCGGCGCGGCCGAGCTTCGAGAGCGCATGCGCGCCGAGCAGGTCGATCAACGTCAGCAGGCGGCCCCGGCCGATCGAGAGCGCGCGAGCGCGTGCATCTTCGAGCGCGGCCAGTGCGCGGGCCGGTTCGCGGTCGAGGTCCGCGCGCGCGTGCGCGAGTGCGGCCGCGATGGGAATCTCGGTGAGAAAGCCCCGGCAATCGGCATGCGGCTTGGCCATCGCATCGAGTGTTTGCAGCAGCGCTTCGGCCTCGTCGCGCTGCTCGCGCAGCAGATGAATGCGCACCTGCTCCGCGAGCATGAGCGCGAGCGGCCGTTCATAGCCGAGGCTGCGGAACCGCGCGGTTTGCTGGCGCAAAAACGCGAGCGCGGTGTCCGGCCCTTCCTGCAGCAAATCGAGCCGCGCGCGGCACAGCGACGCGAGCACCGTGACCTCGACACCCGACGATTCGAGCAGCCCGTGACGGTTCGCGAGCGTCTCGCGTGCATCGTCGATCTGGTTCAGCTCATAGTACGCATCGGCGAGGAAGGCCGAACACACGTTCGCGCACGATGAGCGTTCGTCGAACGCCGTGAGCGCGCGCGCATGCAGACTGGCGGCGAGCTTCGCGGCCTCGCGCACATCGCCTTCGAGCAGCAAGGACAGCGCGAGCGTGCTCTGCGCGATCAGCAGCATGTCGTTGTTGCGGTCCGCGGCCGGAATCGGCTCGCTGTCGAGCAGCGCGCGCGCGTGCGCGTGACGGCCCGCACCCGCATAGGCTATCGACAGGATCGACAACTGCAGGTAGCGCAGAAACGGATTGCCGGCGGTGTCGGCCTGGCGCGCTTCGAGCAGGTCGATCGTCTGCTGGGTGTCGTCGCGCTGGAGCGCGATCACGGCACGCACGAGCGGCAGCGTGCGCAGCAGCGCCTCGTCGGCGGTGGATTCATCGGCGCCGAGTTCCGCGAGCCGCGTCTCGGCGCGCGCGGGCCGCAGCGTGAGCGCGAGCGCCAGACACACGAGCTGCGCGAGATGCGGATGCTCGAACAAGGTCTCGCGCGGCAGCCGCTCCAGCAGCGTGAGCGCCGGCATCAAGTAGCCGAGCGTCCAGGTCGCGGGCGCAGCGCGTGCGATGAAGCGCGCCGCGAGCGGCACATCGCCCGCGAGCGTCGCGTGACGCACGGCTTCGGCCAGCAGGTCGTGGTCGGCGAACCAGTGGCTCGCGCGCCGGTGCAGATCGGCCAGCGCCGCCGCGCCACGCCGTTCCACCCGCGTGTTGAGGAATTCGGCAAACAGCCGATGAAAACGGAACCATGGAACGTGCTCGTCCAGCTCGACATGCTGGAGCGGCAGATTCTCCTGTTCCATGCGCGCGAGCAGTTCCGGTGCGGCGGCATGGCCGGTGACCCAGGCCGCGAGCGGCGCGTTGAAGCGCCGGAACAGCGAGAGCGTCTCGGCCAGCTCGACGAGATCGGGCGGCAACGCCGCGATCACCTCTTCGTTGAGCCAGCTTTGCAGGTCATGCGAGCGCCACACCAGATCGCGCAGACGCGTGCGTGCGGCGGGCCGGTTGCGCAGCATGATGGCGATGAGTTGCAGGCACGACGGCCAGCCGCCGGTGAGTTCGTGGATGAGACTGCTGTCGTCCGCGCTCACCTTGCTCGTGCCGAGGTTGCCGTCGAGAAAGCTGCGCGTCTCGGCGGAACTGAACGGCAGCCAGGCGCTTTCGAGTTCCACGACGAGATCCATCACGCGCAGGCGGCCGAGGCTCAGCGGCGGCGTGACCCGCGACGCGATCAGCACATGCAGGTTGGACGGGCAGCGCTCCAGCAGCCGCTGCACGAGACGATGCGCGCCGGGGTCCTCGACGTGGTGATAGTCGTCGAGGATCAGGTAAAGCTCCTCGGTGGGCCGGGCGAGCGCGGTGAGCAGGGCCGAGACCGCTTCGTCGACGGACTCGGCGCTGGCGCGCTCGACGGGCAGGTCCACATCGATATCGATACCGAGTTTCTGCAGCGCCGCGAAGAACACGACGCAGAAGTCCGCAAAGCCCTTGTCGTCGCTCGTGAGGGACAGCCAGGCGACTTTCGCGTGCTCCTGCAGGCAGCGCTGACGCCATTGCGCGAGCAGGGTCGTCTTGCCATAACCCGCGCTGCCCGTGACGAGCGCGAGCGCGCGCTGCTGCACCTGGGCGAGCGTGTCGAGCAGCGCCGTGCGCGCCACATGCTGCGCGCCGATGCGCGGCGGCGCGAACCGGGTCTCGATCAGCAGTCTCGTGAATTGCATGGTTGCAGCAACGCCCTCGCAGAAAAGCCGCGTGCGGCGCGGCGCAACACGGCGCGGCTCGACGAACGGAAGAGCCAGCCTGGGGCGAGTGTAGGGCGGCGAGAGGCGCCGGTGCGCCCCTCGTTTGGAGGGGGAACCCCCTCGTTTGTGCGGGCGCGCGCGCGGCATCGGCTGTCTATAGTCGGCAGGCCCTGCTCATTGCCAACGATGCCAACGATGCCCATGAACTCCAACACCGCTCTTGCGCGCGACGCGTATCCTCATCTGCTGCCGATCCAGACTCGCTGGATGGACAACGACGTATACGGCCACGTCAACAACGTCGTCTATTACAGCTACTTCGATACGATCGTGAACGAGTATCTGCTGCGCGAACGCGTGCTCGATATCGGGCACAGTGACGCGATCGGCCTGGTGGTCGAGACGCAGTGCCAGTATTTTTCGTCGGTGGCGTTTCCGGACCGGCTGATGGCGGGGCTGCGCGTGGCGCGTCTCGGCACCACGAGCGTGCGCTACGAGATCGGCCTCTTTCGCGAGTTCGAGGACGCGCCCGCCGCGCAAGGGCATTTCGTGCATGTCTACGTCGATCGCATCACGCGCCGTCCCAAGCCGCTCAGCGCAGCATTGCGCGCGGCGCTCGCGCCGCTCGTCGTCACCGAGCGCAGCGGCGCGCCCGCCTGAGGCCATGCAAGCGGGTGCGCCGTGTTTCAGGCCGCCTGCGCCTCGCGCAGTGTCGCCATGTCGACCACGAAGCGGTACTTCACATCGTTGTTCAACATGCGCTCGAACGCTTCGTTGATGCCCGCCATCTCGATGCGTTCGCACTCGGGCAGCACTTGATGCTCGGCGCAGAAGTCGAGCAGTTCCTGGGTAGCCTGCACGCCGCCGATCAATGAACCTGCGAGCGTGCGGTTATTGCGGATCAGCAGGCCGCCGTGCACGGGCTCCAGCAAGTCGATCGCCCCCACCACCACGAGCTTGCCGTTGCGGCCCAGCAGCATCAGATACGGATTCGTGTTGTGACGCTGCGGGATGGTGTCGAGGATGAAGTCGAAGCGGCTGGCGGCAGCCTGCATGGCTTGCGCGTCGCTGGAAAGCAGTACGTTGTGCGCGCCGAGCTTGAGCGCGTCGTCCACCTTGCCCGGCGAACTCGTGATGACGGTGACCTCGGCGCCGAGCGCTACGCCGAGCTTCACCGCGATATGCCCAAGGCCGCCGAGTCCGATCACGGCCATCTTCGTCCCGGCGCCCACGTTGTAGCGGCGCAGCGGATTCCAGACGGTGATGCCCGCGCACATCAACGGCGCGGCGCGCAGCCCGTCGAGCGCGTCGGGCACGCGCACCACGAAGTGCTCGCGCACGACGATGTGATCCGAGTAACCGCCGAGCGTGGTTTCGCCGGTCTGCCGATCGCGGCCGTTGTAGGTCGCGGTCGGCCCTTTCTCGCACAACTGTTCTTCGCCGTCGCCACAGGGCCCGCAGTGCAGGCAGCTATCGACGAGACAGCCGACGGCCACCCGGTCGCCCAGTTTGAAACGCGTGACTTCCGGTCCCACCGCCGTGACGCGGCCGACGATCTCATGACCGGGCACGCAGGGGTACAGGGTGGTGTTCCAGTCGTTGTTGACCTGGTGGGCATCGGAGTGGCAGACGCCGCAAAAGTCGATGTCGATGGCGATGTCGTCGGCGCGCAGCGCGCGCCGCTCGAAGTGCATGGGGGCGAGGGCGCCGCGTGCTTCCTGTGCGCCGTAGCCAAAACTGCGGGTCATGTTATGTCCTTGTAGAAGTCGGGGAAAATCAAACGAGTGGCGGACGTTGCCACGGGCCCGGCGTGACCTCGGGCGTATTGATCTGGTTGGAAATCCACTTGCCCATGCGGCGCAGCGGTTCGATGGCGTCCTGCGGCGCCGCCCACTTGAGCGCGACCGCATAGCCGAGCGACACGATGCGCTGGGCGCCATGGAGCGGCAGCCGGTCCTTGAGCGCGTCCTTGAGCGCCTCGGGATAGATGCCGACGGTCTGCGTGTAGGCATCGACGGCGTCCATCACCTCGTCGAGCGAATCGACCGGCACGAGGTTGACCGTGCGGTCGTCGAGCAGCGTGGAGAACGATACGGCCTCGGGGAGCTGTGACACGATGACCGCGCCTTCGCCCTCCTTGCCGCCGATCACGCGATACCACTCGTCGTCGAGACGCAGCGCGTCTACATGCGCCTTCAGACCGGTGTCGTAGCGTTTGGCGGGCGTGCTGAGGCTGTTGGGCAGGCGCTGCAGTGCGTCGTAGACAGCCTTGCCGAACGCGTTGATCTTCGCGAGTCCTGCGTCATCGGTGCCGCACTGGACGTAGACCACGCGAGCGTTCACACAACCCTTCTGGTTGAGCGCGCCGATGTCGCTCGCGAGCCGCGTCGCGGCCTCGTTCACGAAGGCATCGCTCGCGAAGGTGTCGCCGCCGATGATGCTGGCGCTGCGCTTGGGATCGAGCGAGATCAGTTCGAGCCCCGGCTGGATGTAGCGGCTCACATGCTTCATCGAAGCGAAACCGCCCCACGCGACGATCTTTTCGAGGTTGTGCGGCTGATACAGCTTCGCTTCGAATGCCTCGTCGCCGCCTTTCCAGTAAGCCACGCTCAGGTGGCGCGTGAGCGGATGGTCCGGCGCCATGTCGACCATCGTGCGAGCGATCGCGAGCGCGGTGAACGGATCGTTCGAGGGCGCCTTGATGATCGCGTCGCTGCGCAGGACCATGTTGCGCAAGATCGTGAGCAGCGAAACCGCGGGCGAGTTGCCGGCCACGATATGCAGCGCACGCGATCCGAAGCAGCGGATTTCGAGTTCGGTGCCGTCGATCAGGCGTTGTTTCACCCAGCCTTCGAGATACTTGATGCCGACCGTGCTGTCCACCGCTTCGACGATCGCCTCGCGGGTGAGCATGTTGCGCAGGCCGAGATAGCTCGTTTTGACGAGCGTCGGCGTGGTGGGCGCGGTCAGGTACGACAGTTCGCACGCTTCGCGAAGATGCGCGTTGCTGGCGAGATCGAGCCGCGCGCCGAGCGCGACGGCGTACTCGACGATATCGTCGAAAGACAGTTGGTACAGGTCGGCCAGCTTCGCCGGATTGCCGAGCGGCAGGCGCTCGGCGTAGCGATGGGCGTCGGGCGTGAGAAACACCAGATCGCCGCCGCGTCCGCCGACTTCGATCAGGTTGTCGGTGATGACCTCGCCGCGGATGATCATCGGTGCAATGGGCTTGTTCATGTAGTCGCCAGTTCCAGTTCTTGTGAGAGAGCGTGTCGTCGATCGTCGAACGAAGGCCAGTATAGGTGGCCAAAGCCGCGTCTTTGCTCCGGATTCCGGAGCGGGCGAGTGTCACGAAAGTGCCTGAAAACAAAGGTGATTGCAGTGCATGAGCGGGTTGCGCGCGCGGTGAATCTTCATTTGCCGCGACGGCCGCTCGCGAGCGTTGCTATCCGCACGAGGGGGGACGCGGCTTCGCTCGCGCACGTAGATTGGCGCCAACGTGCCAGCCAATCCGGCACGACGGAGACACAGCATGGATTCACAGCGACCGCCGGTGCAGCGGCTCTGGGGCGCGCATGGTGCACTCGACGAGCGCGACCCGGCCGACGCGCTGTTCGAACTCGACGTCCCATCGGGCCCGCGCAAGGCGCCGCGCCAGGCGCGCTCGGTGGCACTGGTTGCCGCGCTGATGCAGGCCGGCCGACGCATCCTCGAAGAAGAAGGGCGCGAAGCGTTGACGGTGCTGCATCTGGCCGATCTCGCGGGCGTGGCGTCCAGTTCCATCTTCGAGTACTTCCCGACCATGGACGCGCTCGTCATGGCGATCTTCGAAGCGTTTCGCGACGACGTCTACACCACGCTGCGCCGCGAGATCGAGACGCTGCCGGCGCACGCCACCTTGTTCGACGGCATTCACCGGATGGTCGAGGCGGGACTGGGACTCTACGCGGAGCGCATCCGGCTCGATCCGGGCCTGTGCCAGCGGCTGACCTGCTACGACGAACTGGTGCGTCTCGATCTCGTGAAGCCGGCACAAATGGCGCAGGCGCGCATCGTGCCCGTGCTGTTCACGCGTTTCGCCGCGGAGATCAAGGTGGCCGACGTCGAACAGGCGCGCTTTCTCGTCATCCAGACGCTGATCGCGCTCGCACGCGCGATGCTGCTGGTGCGCCCGGCGTGGCTCGCCGAGCCCGATACGGCCATGCTGATCGCCCGCATGATTCATGCGCTGCTGGTCGAGCCCTAGCCGGTGAGCGGGCCGTGAAACGGCGCCATTCACACCCCCGAGAAAAGGAGGGGGCGGGTGGCGCGAGGCGGCTCCTATCATCGAGCGTATCCAGTGCGCCGCGTTGACACGAGGCGCCACGCACCCACTACGGAGACACCAGCAAATGAGAGAGTTCGACAAGATTGCCGATTTGCAGCCGCTCGTCGGCGAATCGATCGGGACCAGCGAGTGGCTGCTGATCGATCAGGCCCGCGTGAACCAGTTCGCGGACGCGACGGGCGACCATCAGTGGATTCACGTCGATGTGGAACGCGCGAAAGAAGGCCCGTTCGGCGGCACCATCGCCCACGGCTTCCTCACGCTGAGCCTGCTGCCCGCGTTCTTCGCGACGGCCTTTGCCGTGAAGGATGTGCGCAGCGGCCTGAACTACGGCCTCGACAAGGTTCGCTTCATCGCACCGGTGCCGGTGAGCCGTCGTCTGCGCGGGCATTTCCGCCTCGTCGGCTTCGACGCGCTCGACAAGGGCGGTGCACAAGTGAAGTTCGAGCTGACCGTCGAATGCGAAGGCGCGTCCAAGCCCGCCTGCATCGCCGAATCGATCATGCGCCTGTTCCCCTGAGCGTTCGCACAGGCGGCGCCGCCCGCGCCGCCTAATCGATCAGGCCGTTCTTGCGCGCCCACAACATCGCGTCATAGCGACTCGACACACCGAGCTTCGCGAAGACGTTGCGCATATTCCACTTCACGGTTTCGAGCGTCAGGTTCAACGCGAGCGCGATGCGCTTGTTCGACATGGCCTGGGCGACGAGCGCGAGAATTTCCAGTTCGCGCTGCGTCAAGGTCGAGTGCGGCTTGCTGCGGGCATTGGCGGGCTGTGTCCGCACCGCCGCTTCCGGGAACCGTTCGAGCAGGCTCGCCGCGTAGTCGTGGGCTGCGCTGGGCAGCCACGCTTCATCGACGGCGCGCTTCAAGAGCCGCGCCGCCGCCGGGCCTTCGTCGACGAACGTGCGCACGAGGCCGAGCCGCTGGCCTCGCTCGATGGCCAGCGCGAGTGCGGCTTTCGCATCGTCGAGGCGATCGAGTTCGCAGAAGATCAGTGCGGCCAGCAGGTCCACGAGCGCGACCAGGCGGCCACGGTCCAGCGCCAGCGCGCGCTCGCGTGCGTCGGCGAGCGCGCTCAATGCGGGTTCGGGCCGGTCGCCGCGCAGCACGCGGGCGCGCGCGAGCGCGGCAACGGGCACGATCTCCGCGCGGATGCCGCGCTCGTCGCCATGCATGTGCGCCAGTTCGTCGAGCAGCGCCGAGAGTTCGGCCGCGCGCCCCGGGTTGTTTTTCTGCATCAGAATGCGGACCTGCTCCGCGAGCATGTGCGCGACGGCGCGCGGCTGCCGCTCGTTGCGCAAGCGCGCGGTCTGTTCCTCCAGGAACGCGAGCGCCACTTCGGGGCTCAGTTGCAGGCAGTCGAGCCGCGCACGGCTCACCGAGGCGCGGATCGTGATGTCGGGCCCCGATGATTGCAGCAGCCCGCGCCGGTTGGCGATGGTCTCTCGCGCGTCGTCGATGCGGTCGAGTTCGTAGCAGGCGTCCACCAGCACGCTCGCGCAGATGTTGGCGCTGATCGAACGATGGCCCACCGCCGCCACGCAGCGCGCGAGCAGCGGTGCGCCGAGCCGCTGCGCCTCGCGTACGTCGCCTTGCAGCAGCGCTGCTGCCGCGCGCGCGGCCTCGACGACGAGCGCCATCTCGTTGTCGCGATCGGCGGGCGCGACCGGACGCAGGTCGAATTGACGTTGCACATCGGCATAGCGCCCTGAGCCCGCGTAGCCGACCGAGAGTTCGGCCACGAGGAAGTAGCGCAAGAATGGATTCTCGATCACGGCATCGTTGAGCGGCTCCAGCAGCTCGACCATGCGCTCGGTGTCGTCGTGCTGGAACGCGATGGCGGCGTGGATCAGCGGCACGCACAACGCCAGTTCCGGGTTGTCGGCGAGCGCGTCCGGCTGCAGGTGCGCGAGCCACGTGCCGGCCTTGGCGGGGCGTGTCGTGAGCGCGATGGTGAGGCACGCGATGAACAGCAGCCGCTGATGCCGGAACAGCGTCGCCTCGGGCAACTGTTCGAGCAGATGCAGCATCGGGCTCAGGTACTGGAGGCTCCACGTGGCCGGTTCGGTGCGTTCGATCAGCGTCGCCGCGAACTCGACATCGCCGCTCGCGCTCGCATGGCGGACCGCCTCGGCGAGATAGCCGTGGCGCGCGAACCACTGGCTCGCGCGCAGATGCAAGGCCTGGAACGAAGCGGTATCGGAGGCCGCGAAGCGCGTCGCGAGGTATTCGCCGAACAGCGGTTGAAAGCGATACCAGGCGATGCGGTCATCGGAATCGACCCGGCTGATCAGCAGGTTCTCGTCCTCCATGCGCTTGAGCAGCTTCGGGGCCTCGGCGTTGCCGGTCGCCTCGCGTGCAAGCGAGGCATTGAAGCGCCGGAAGATCGACAGCGCTTCGGCGAATGCGGCGAGATCGGCGGGCAGGTGCGCCATGACCTCTTCGCTGAGGTAGGTCTGCAAGTTGTTCGAGCGCCAGACGAAATCGCGCAGCGTGGCAAGCGTCTCCGGCCGGTTCTTCAGCATCATCACGATCAACTGGATGCACGAAGGCCAGCCGCCGGTCAGTTCGTGGATCAGATTCACGGCGTCGGCATCGAGCTTGCCGGCGCCGAGATTGCCTTCGACGAACGCGCGGGTCTGCGCGACGCTGAACGGCAGCTCCGCACTGTCGAGCTCGACGATCTGGTTCATCATGCGCAGCCGGCTCAGACTGAGCGGCGGCGCCACCCGCGTGGCGATCACCAGATGCAGGTTGCCGGGCGCGTGTTCGAGCAGCTTTTGCATGAAACGATGCGCAGCGGGAGCCTCGACGTGGTGATAGTCGTCGATGAACAAGAACAGCTCGCGGGGCATATCGAGCACGCATTCGACGATGGCCGCAACGGCCGAATCGATGCCTCGGACGCTCGTGTCGTCGAATGAAAGATCGAGATCCGCGCCGACACCGACCCGCTGCATCGCAGCAAGCAACGCACCGCAGAAGTCCGCATACCCGCTGTCCTGCGCACTGAGCGAAAGCCAGCCGACCTCGGCACCGGCCTTCACGCAGGCCTGGCGCCATTGCGCGAGCAAGGTGGTCTTGCCGTAGCCCGCGCTGCCCATGACGAGCGCGAGGGTGGCGTGCTGCATCTGCTGCAACTGGGCGAGCAGATCCGTGCGCGGCACGTGCTTCGCGCCGATGCGCGGCGGCGAGAAGCGCGTGGAGGCCACATGTTGGGTGAAAGGCGTTATCAAGTCGTCACCTGGTGGCGCGTGTTGCCGCAAGAGGCTACGCATCCCCCTCCTAAGGAGGGGTGATAAAAGAATTCGCGAAAACTAACTTAACACAAGTGCAGCGTCAAGGAAGCGCGCGTGCGCCGCAGGAGCGGCGGACGGCACGAAGCGTCGAATCTCGCGACCCGATTGCCGTGACCAACCAGTGTGACCTATGACCTATCGCGTCCCCACCGAAGAGCAAGCGCTGGCGGTCGAGAGCTTTCAGACGTTCTTGCGCGCCGAGATCCGTCCCGTCGCGCGCGACTACCGCGATCGCTTCATCCCCAAGGCAACGATGCGCGAGCTGACCCAGCGCATCGCCGAATTCGGTTTGCCCGGCTGCACGGTGCCGGTCGAGCATGGCGGCATGGGTTGGTCGTACACGACCCAGTCGATGCTGTTCGAGGAACTCGCGGCCTGCTCGTGGGACATCGCGCTGTGCGTGATGCACAACATGACGCTGGTCGCGTTGCTGCTCGATGCGAGTCCCGCCGTGCGCGAACGTTGTTTGCCGCTGGCGTTGAGCGGGCGGCTGTTCGGCTCGGTGGGTATCAGCGAGGCGGGCAGCGATGCAGGTGGCGAGGCGGGCGTCGCGCAGATCGGCATGCGCGCCGCGCGCAACGGCAACACCGTGAGCGTGAACGGCACGACCTCGTGGCTCGCCAATGCGCCTTATGCCGACTTGCTCGTCTGCCCGGTGCAGATGGACGAAGGCATCGCGCACGTGTTGATCGACCGGGAGAGGCACGGCTACGAAATCCGCAGCGTGGACAGGATCGCGCCGAGCCCGCATTCGATGGTGCAGATGTTCGTCGCGGACACGCTGATTCCCGACGATTACCTGCTCGGCGACGAAGGCGGTGCAGGCGATGCGTTAAGCCGGGCGATCGACCTGTCGCGCAGTCACACGGCCACGCTCGCGGTCGGTCTGATGCGCACGGCGCTCGACGCATCGCTCGATTTCATCGGCGCGTCCGACGCGCAAGCGCGTGTCGCCGATCCGCTCGCGCAGATGGCACTCGACGTCGAGGCCGCGCGGCTCATGTGCCTGCGCGTGGCCGGACTCATGGACGCGTCGGCGCCGTGCACCGTCGAAGCCGCGCAAGCGAGCCTGTTCGCGACGCACGCGGCGCTGGAGGTTTGTCGCGTGGCATTGCAAGTGCATGGCAGCGACGGCTTCAAACGCGATCTCGATGCGGGGCGCTGGTTGCGCGAAGCGATCGTGCTGCCGGTGGTCGACGGCACCAACGGCGTGCGGCCGCTCGTCGTCGCGAGCGCATTCGCCGACAAGGCGAAGCGCACATAAGAATTCAAGTGGGTGCAGGTGTGCAGGTGGCTCCGTTTTTGTTCGTCGAGGAACGGAGTCCTTTCGGTTCTTCGCGCGAGAGCGCGAAGAACTTTTTTCTCCAGGGGCGCACCGCGTGAAAGGACGCAGGCGAATCCCCATATCGTTGATGAAACAACCATAAATCGGACCATCGAATGCCTGCGCTTGGCAACGGCGTCGAACGAGTCCGCGAAAGCTCGATTTAAGAGTCACGAGACGTATTGGAGGGAGTTTGCATGTGTATCATCAAGCAGGGTCTGGGTGGCGCGGCATTGATGTTGGCGGTGCAGGGCGCATCGGCACAGTCGGCGCTGACGTTGTACGGTGTGGCCGACGTTTTCGTACAGTATCTGGGCAACGGTTCGGCGCACTCGTATTCCGAGCGCAGCGGCGGCAACACCGGCTCCAGCCTCGGCATGAAGGGCGAAGAGGATCTGGGGCAGGGATTCAAGGCGAAGTTCGTCCTCGAAAGCGGCTATACCACCAATAACGGTGCGCTGTTCGTCGACAGTTCGGCGCTGTTCTATCGGCAGGCATGGGTCGGCCTCGCGCACAACGACTATGGTTCGCTGACCCTCGGCCGCCAGTACCAGCCGACCTTCTGGGCCGACTACTACACCGACCCGTTCCGCGGCGACGAAGTGCTGTCGCCGCTGGCCGCCGTCGCAGTCGCGGTCGATCGCAATACGCTCGCCACCCAGGCCGCCTCCGGTCGCACGAGCAATTCGATTGAGTATCAGTCACCGGTGCTCGGCGGCCTGAAGCTGTACACGATGTACGCGTTCAAGTCGAGCACGACACTGCCCGTGGCGCAGACCGTCGGCAACCTGTTCGATGTGGCCGTGACCTATAGCGGCTATGGCGCGTTCGCCGGACTTGCCTATCAGAACCAGCACTCGGGCACTGAAGCGATCCCCGGCTTGCCCGCTGCCTTGAACCTGCTCGGCACGGAACGCTTTACCGGCGCACTCGCTTACCGGATCGGCATCGTCAATCTGCAGGCGAACTACACGTACAACCGCTCGAACGATCCCGCTGCCGGATCGCTGGCGGCTCGTTTGGGCGCGGCGCACTCGTACAGCCTCGCCGAATTGGGCGCCACGATCCAGGCCACCGCGGCCGACACGATCGAGATTGCCGGCGTCGAGCGCAATGTGCGCGGCGTGCACGACAACGCCGACGGGATCCAGCTCGGCTTTGATCACAGCCTGTCCAAGCGCACGCAACTCTACGCGCGCGCCGGCTACATCAAGAATCACGGCAACGCGACCGTGAGCTGGCCGGGCGTCAGCGTGACCGAACTGGGCAGCTCGCAGAGCCTGGTCGCGATCGGGATGACCCATCGCTTCTGACGAAGCGATGGGCCGCGTGGCGGGCGCTCATTGCCCCGTCACGCGCTCCCAACCATGGCGCACCGCCGCCTTGAAGCGGTCCCAGCCGTTTTCGTTTTCAGGGTGTTGCGCCTCCCAATCCTCCCGCGCGTTCGATTCGACTCGCTGCCAATCCTGCTCGCGATAGCGTTCGTCCTGCGCCATCCTCGCGCCTTGCGCATAAGCGGGTCGATATTCGTCGTATGAGGCGCCGGTTTCCGCATAGCGCGTGTCGAAGTCGGTGCGGAATTCGTCGTCGTACGGGTCGTCGAGAGGCGTGCCCAGCAGCGGGTCGCCTACCAGCCCGCGCGGCGACGTCTGCTGGGCGGGCTGAGGGATGGTGCGCGACTCGATCGACTCACGTGCCTCGACACGCGCGATCTCGTCGGGCGACTGACGAACCATGCTGTCGCTGGCGGGATCGGAGAACTGCTGTTGCTGGTTGGCGAACGAAGCGGGCCCCTGTGTCTCGGTGCGCGTCGTGACTTGCTGCATGCCACCGGCCACGCTTGTGCGGTTGCGCGAGAAGTCAGTGTGCCGTGCTGCGACTGGATCGCCGCTGGAGGTTGCCGACGTGCCTCGCGCCATGCCGGGCTGGGCCAGCGTATCGAGCGTCGGCATTGCCTCGTCTTCGCGTGCCGGGTCCGGCATGTCCCAGCTGGACGGATCGCCGGCCATCGAGCCCGTGGCATGGCGTTGATGTGCCGGTACCGGCTCGTCCATCGATGCGGAGCGATTGCGCCAGCCGCTGCTGCGTTCCTCGATATCGGTGGCGCCTGCGCGGCGCATCACGTCGCAGGCCAGATCGACCTGGGTTTCGGACACATCGGCGCTGAGCACCGCGCCGCCGCGCCGGATGAATTCCCGATAGTCCTCGGTCTCGGGCGGATACTCGCCTTGCTTGAAAAGCCGCGCGAACAACTGTTCGAGTTGATCGAACACCGGTTCATGACGACGCGTCGCGCCGCCCGGCGCGTAGACGCGCGGTCCGTTGTCGTTCGGGGTGCTGGCCGACATCGAGTAGACCGCCACGTCCGCCAGTGCCACGCCGGCCTGGCCGAGTTCCTGTTGAGCCGAACGCGCGTCCATGTAGCTGTCGTATACGCCTAGTACAGTTTGTCTCATCGTTTCCTCCGCGAGCGCACCGCGGCACTTTCGCCGCTTGTGCAAGAGGTCAGTGCAACGGGCGTGCCCGCTCGCCGGCGAGCGCAATTCAGCGGGAATATCAGCGGGAATAGCGTATGCGTGCGCCTCGTTGGCGCACACGCCCTGCGCGATGGAACGTCATGCGGGCGGAAAACTGGGGGCGCATGGATATGGTGACGGCACGCTCGAAACCGGACGCTGGCGCACGCTCCGCGAGGACGCGCGGACGGCGCGCGAAGGTGCTCGCCCAATATGCCGCCCGACCGTTTGGCCTTCTGTTCCGTTACGTGCTGCAGCATCCGTTCGGGCATCTGCTGGTGCTGGGCAGCATCACGGCGGCGATCGGTTGTTCGCTCGGCTCGCAGTTCGCGATCAAGACGCTCATCGACGCGTTGCCGCTCGGGCGCGCTCACCCGGAGCGCCTCGTCGAGGCGTTCGTCGTCATCGTCGCGCTGCTGTTCGCGGACAGCCTCTTTTGGCGGCTGGCCGGACTGGCCGGCGTGCGCACCTTCGTGGCCGTCACCGGCGACGTGCGCCGCGAACTGTTCGGCTATCTGACTGGGCATTCGACCGACTACTTTTCCAACGCACAACCGGGCATGCTGGCGAGCCGCATTTCGGCCACGGCCAACGCCATCTTCACGATCGAAAACACCACGGCGTGGAGCGCGCTGCCGCCCTTGCTATCGGTGCTGGGGGCGATCGCGCTGATCGGCTGGGTGAGCATCGGCATGGCGTCGGCACTGGTCGCGGTGTCGATCGTCATGACCGTGTTCCTGTTCCTGCTCGCGCGCAAAGGCGGCGCGCGGCACATGCAGTTTGCCTCGTGTGCCGCGTTCGTCGATGGCGAACTGGTGGACCTGCTCGCCAACATGTCGCTGATCCGGGCCTTTGGCGCGGCTGCGCGCGAGCATGTGCGCTTCGGGGCGCTGTTGACGCAGGAAGTGCGGGCACGCGAGGCCTCGCTGCGCCATCTGGAGAAACTGCGGATGTCGCATGCGTTCATCACGGTGCTGCTGTCGAGCGGCCTGCTGGGCTGGGTGCTGTGGCTCTGGAGCCAGGGACGCGCGACGACCGGCGACGTCGTGCTGGTGAGTTCGCTCGGCTTCGCGATCCTGCATGGCACGCGCGACCTTGCCTTGGCGATGGTGGACATGACGCAGTACGTCGCGCGTCTCGCCGACGCCGCGCAAGCGCTGCTCGCGCCGCGCGAAATGGAAGAACGCGTGGGCGTTCCCGCGCTGGAGGTCCGCGACGCGAACATCGATTTCGAAGACGTGTCGTTTTCGTATCCGGGCCGCCGCCGCGTGCTCGATCACTTCAGCCTGCATATCGATGCGGGCCAGCGCGTCGGTCTGGTGGGACCGTCGGGCGCCGGCAAAACCACCATTCTCGCGCTGCTGCAGCGCTCGTTCGATCCGCCCCCCGGCGCGGGCGCCGTCTGCATCTCGGGTCAGCGCATCGCGGACGTGAGCTTGCTGAGCCTGCATAACGCCGTCGCGGTCGTTCCGCAGGACATTTCATTGTTCAATCGTTCGCTGCTCGACAATCTGCGCTACGGCCGGCCCGCCGCGACCGAGGAGGAAGTGCTGCATGCCTGCGAACTCGCCGACTGCCTCGAACTGATCCGCGCGTTGCCCGATGGCCTGCACACGACAGTGGGCGACCGCGGCACGCGACTGTCCGGCGGTCAGCGCCAGCGCATCGCCATCGCGCGCGCGTTCCTGAAGGATGCGCCGATCCTGCTGCTCGACGAGGCCACCTCCGCGCTCGACAGCGCCTCCGAAGCGGCGATCCAGCATGCGCTGGACAAGTTGATGACGGGGCGCACGGTGGTGGCCATCGCGCATCGGCTGTCCACGCTGCAGAATTTCGATCGCATTATCGTGGTGCAGCATGGCCGGCTCGTGGACGATGCCGCGCCGGAGGATCTTGCGCGCCGGCCGGGTATTTATCGCGATGTGCTGCTGCGGCGCGAGCGGCGGATGGCGGCCGCTCAGGGTTGATCAACACATCACGGCAACTTGAAAAACGAAACCTCATCAGCGAGACGCCGTGCCTGTTGCGACAACGCCTGCGCCGCCGCGCTGGTTTCTTCGACGAGGGCCGCGTTCTGCTGCGTCGCGCTGTCTAGCCACTGAACCGTTGCGTCCACAACGGCTACGCCCGCGCTTTGCCGCTGCGTCGACGAGGAAATGTCCCGCATCAGATCGGTATTGCGTTCAGCGCTGTGGACGATATCGGTAACGGTCCTGCCGGCATCCGCCGCGACGACGTTGCCGGACTGAACCTTGTCGTTGCTCTCACTGATCAGATGCTTGATTTCCTTCGCCGCCGCCGACGCGCGACCGGCCAGCGCACGCACTTCCTGCGCGACCACCGCAAAGCCCCGGCCATGCTCCCCGGCGCGGGCGGCCTCGACGGCTGCATTCAGCGCGAGAAGATTGGTCTGGAACGCGATGCCCTCGATAACGCCGGTGATTTCACCGATGCGGCGCGAAGACGCTTCGATGTCACCCATCGTATGCACGAGCTGACCGATCACCTCGCCGCCTTGCGCCGCCGAGGCCGCATTCTGGTCGACGATCTCGATCGCTCCCTCGACGTGAGCCGAGGTCTGGCGAATGCCGGATGCGATCTCCTGCATGCTCGACGCCGCCTTGGCGAGACTGGCGGCCGTTTCTTCGGTCCGCGCGGCAAGATCGAGCGACGCAGTCGCGATTTCGGCACTGGCGTTTTCGACGTGAGCCGAGCCTTGCAGCACGGTCGCCACCACATGGCGCAGACTGGCCTGCATATCGCGCAAGGCCACCATGAGACTCGCCGCCTCGTCCTTGCCCCACGGCGCCGGTGCCGTGGTGAGGTTGCCCTTGGTGATTTCGCGCAAGTGTCCCGCGACCGCCTGCATGCCGCCCGTCATGACCTTGTAGAACGCGAGCATCATGTAGACCGCCAAGCCGACGCACAGTGCGGTCACGCCGAGTTGCAGCGCGAGCCTCCAGCGCAAGTCGCGCAAGCGGCTCTGCAGTTTGGCCTCCAGTTGGCTCAGCGCATAGTTGACGCCACGGATCTGGCGCGTGACGACCTGGTCTCCCAACTGAGCGAACGTGTCCACATCGCCGCTCAACTGGGGGGCCAGCAACTGGGTCTTGATTGCAGCCACAAAAGCCGTTACCGCGCCATCCATGGTGTCTTCTTCGAATCCGGCCGCAACCTGGGAGGAGCTGTCGCGCACCGCCTCATAGGAATTGGTCACGTCCTGATGCAGCAGTGAGCTGACCGAATAGCGGCGATCGATCTGGTCGCGCCGTTCCATCGTGAGATCGTGGGTACGCAGCGCCAGCGTCCCGGCCGCGCGTAGCGCAGAGAAATATTCAAACTGTCGCGTCCCCGAGAGGAGCGCGATATTGGCGAGGTGATGCGCACCGAGATCGGAGTCGACGGTCAGGTTCGATCCATCGCCCACTTCTCTGAGCACGATCCACGCAGCGTTGAGCACGTCCGTCTGCGTCGCCATGACGGCCTCGTCATCGCCCTTTGCGGCTTGCATCGCCGTATAGGCTTTATCGAGCTTGCCAAACGCGTCCTCGAGATCGAGCGACTTGCCCAGCCGGTTTTGCACGGCGTTGACCGCGACGAAGGCTGACGCAACCCGTTGTTGCGCCGACGACACGTCCAGCCCCGCAGCCTGTTTCTGCCGCAGGTCGACGACCGCCTCGATCATCGCGTGCACCGGCCGTGCATACGCGATGCCGTCCAGCTCCTGATTCGTGAAGTTCAATTGCGACATGGCGTTCGCCGTGACATACGAGAGCACGAGGGCGAGCGGAATCAGAAAAGCGGTCAGCACCAGCAGCGCCTTCATGGGAAACGCGATGCTGCGAAACAGCCGAACGCCGGGCGCGAGCCACCCGTGATAACGGAAGAAGCCCCTCGATTCGATGGAATGGGGCTTGAAGGTCGTAGTCATGTCACTGCTTGCGATGGGCCGGACGCCTTGCTCCATGGCACACATGCCACCAGTTCGGTGGCAGCGGCCAATCTCGACAAGGCGGGGCAGGTTGATGTTCTGCGAGCGCGTCCTGCGGTCAGTCCGAAGGAGCGCGAAGGGTTTTCAGATCGACAGGCAGTCAGGCACGCGCTTGTCTCAAAAAACACGCGACGCGCAGAGTATCGATGCTTCTTCGAATCTGGCCGTTGATAGTTGTCAAAATCGGTCCCGAGGGCGCGCAGGGATCGGGGTTTCCCCGTGGCTTGCCAGACACGCCATAGTGAATGCTCGAAGCATGCGTTCGTGGAACTGCGCCTGATTGAAACGCCCACTACGATGTCATCCATTCGCTCGCCAGCGGCTGCCCGGCCGATAGTGAAGAAAGGATCTGGAGTGCGAGGATGGCGGCTTTGCTGTGATGTGTGCGCTCGTCTGCGCCGCGCTTGAACGGCGCAGCGAGATCGGCGCTATGTCGGTTGCGGGCAAACACGACGATAGCCGGCGTATCCGGCTGATCACGCTGTGGACAACAGCGCTGGCCTGCGTTGCGGGAGTCCACGCCTGTGTACCCGCCTTGATGCGAGTCAAGGCGGGTGGAGCGCAGGTTATGAGACCCTGCTGCTGGTTATGCGTTCCCCTCCCTGGAAACGCGGGGATATCCGCTTCAATTCCCCCTCCCTTCATGACGACATCTGGCGATTCGCCCCGTTTTGCGCCCGGGGCACCGACGGCAGACGGCGGATATGCCTTCACCTGGCAACTGACGCCGTCCCGTATCATCGATCCGGTGACCCTTGTTCTTCCTCCCGCGGACGTGCTGCCCGTGATCTTCGTGCCGGGCATCATGGGTTCGAATCTGCGCGACAACGACGGCAAGAGCGTGTGGAAGCTGGATAACCCGCCGTCATCACTCGATCTGCTGCTAAAGGACAAGCCCGCAGGATTGCTCCTCAAAACCGCCAGACTGAATCCCGGTAAACGCCAGAGGGCCCTGAATCCTGCCACGGTCAAGGTCGACTCGAACGGAGCCGTACCCAGGCACGCCAGCGGGAGCGTGCACGATCCGAAGCAATATACCGAGCGCGGCTGGGGCGAAGTCGGCGAGGGAAGCTACCACGGCTTCCTGCTGTGGCTGGAAAAGATGCTGAATGGGCAGGGGTACAATCCCGCCCTCTGGCCGCAGTTCTCGCAGAAGACAGCGGATATGGCTTCCCAGTCCGGCCAGGATACGCCCTTTCTTCAACCGGGCCTCCCCATGTCGATGCCCGGTCTGCCGGAAGCCGAAACCGGACCGGCTGAACTGTCCTCGGACGAGCTGATCGCACGCGCACGGTTTCGTATGCCGGTTCATGTCTTCGGTTACAACTGGCTCGACAGTAACGATTTTGCTGCGCGGTTATTGAAAGAACGCATTCTGTCGGTTATCGCGCAGTACAACCATCCGAATTCGCGTTGTTCACAGGTTGTGCTGGTCACCCACTCGATGGGCGGGTTGGTCGCGCGCTCCTGCCAGCGGCTTGAGGGCATGCAGGACGCCATTGCCGGCATCGTGCACGGCGTCATGCCGGCGGTCGGCGCGCCGGTCGCGTACCGGCGCTGCAAGATCGGCATGAAGGACGAAGACGCCATCGCGGGCATGGTCGTCGGCAGCAGCGGCAAGGAAGTGACCGCCGTGTTCGCGCAGGCGCCCGGCGCGCTGCAGCTGCTGCCCTCGGCGCAGTATCGCCTGCAGCAGGGCTGGCTGACGATCGATAGCGCGTCGGGCAAGTCCGTTCATACGGAGCCCGGTAGCAGTGGCGACCCGTACCAGGACATCTATCTGTGCGAGAACCGGTGGTGGGGGCTGATCCGCAAGGAATGGCTCAATCCACCGGGTGGGACGGACCTGAAGTGGGCGAGTTACAAAGAAAATATCGGTTACGCCAAGGCCTTCCATGTATCGATAGAGAACGATTACCACCCCAACACCTACGTGTTCTACGGTAAGGATCCAAAAATCGCCAGTTTCGAAGGCGTGCATTGGCAACTTCGCAAGGGCGCGATTGCGCCGGACGGCAAGCCGCGCCCCGAACCTGAGGAGGTGGTGGAATTGGGCTTTGACGCAGTACGCGATGACGGAAGCAACCCGCTGCGCGTCGGAGGACGACGCGAGCCGATGCCTGGCTCGGGCGAAGGCGAGCCGGTAATGCTGGAGACCAGCTACTGGGACCTGGTCTGTGCGAGGCAAGACGGCGGCGGTGATGGCACGGTGCCGGCCAGTTCGGGCGCCTTCCCGCGGTTTAGCGGCGGCGCAGCCATCCGGCAGCAGTTCGGCCTTCATGGCATCAAGCACGAACCCGCCCACCGCGACGAAGGCGCTCGCCTCGTCACGCTGTATGCGCTGCAGAAGATCGCGGCCACAGCGAAGGCAGGCAACTGATGCGCCCGCTGTTGATGCTCGTTACAGCGCTTGTTGTCCTGGTGGCCGGTTGCGCCCCGACAGTAAAGGAAAAATCGATGGTTCACGATCTGGCAGCCAACATGAAGACCGTCTGCATGGGACGGTTCGTGATGCGGATTCCGTTGGACATGTCAGTCACGGGTGACGTGAGGCTGTACTACGGCCTCACGGAAGACTTCAATACCGTCGACGTGCGTATCGAATCGTTGGACAGCTCGCCGGAAGCAATGAAAGTGCAGGTCGCCGCTGAAGCGCAGAAGATCGACAAAAGCGACAGGAATCGCAAAACCGGAAAATCGATGCTGCTCGATTACAAGGTACTTGATGATCGCATGAGCTACTTGCGGAAACATGGCGCATATGTGAGTGCGGCAGGAAGCGTTCATGAACTACACCTGCTCGTTGGTAAGGCGCAGGTGCTGCTATCCGCCGACTCCTATGAAGGCGTGGATGAAGCATTGGGACGAACCCCCGATGGCAAGGTGGAAACGCCCGATGAAGTGAAGGCACGGCTGATAAAGGTGGCGCGACAGATTCACGCCTACGATGATCCGGAAAAAGCCGGTCCGGGCTTCTGCCTTGGTCCAGTCGTGATTAATAGCGATCAGGATAACGAGATGGGCGACATTTCCCTGAGTACGGCCCGTTATCCGGACCTGTCGTTGACGATATGGAGCAATGGCCTCACCCCCGATAGCCAGGAAACACTGCTGGGTAACATGAAGCCGTGGGAAGCGTATTCGAGCGTTCATGTGTTACGTAAGGGCACTCCCTCGCTTGCAGGCATGGAAGGACAGGAATGGCTCGCCAGATTTACAGACGAGCACGATGTCAAAAACCTGTCCTTTGCAGCGTGGTCGAACCGGGAAAATCCGGCCTTGATACGTCTCAGCCTGTCGATCAGCCTCGACACCGGCGGACAGTTGCCGAGAGGCCCGAACGCAGGAAAATACGTCGACTCGTCGCTCACGCCCGATGAGGGTGTTGCCCTTTGGGATGCGATTATCGGATCCATCCGACTTCGACCCGATGCCGTGGAGCCGGGGCGGCATGGCAGCCAGTCGCTGCGGTAAAGCCGGTCCGGCATCTGCGGGTAGGAGGAATCAGATCCGCACGTACCGCAACGGTCGCACCGTCTGTCCATTCTCACCCGGCAGGAGCTCGATGAGCTTTACAGTCTGCTGTGCTTCAGCGACGACGATTGTCTGACGTACTTCGGACTGGGCGAGCCGGGCACGCACCGTACCCACAGCTGCTCACCTGACACTGCAACTCGGGGACGACACCTACGTGTTCTACGGCAAGGATCCAAAAATCGCCAGCTTCGAAGGCGTGCATTGGCAACTTCGCAAGGGCGCGATTGCGCCGGACGGCAAGCCGCGCCCCGAACCTGAGGAGGTGGTGGAATTGGGCTTTGACGCAGTACGCGATGACGGAAGCAACCCGCTGCGCGTCGGAGGACGACGCGAGCCGATGCCTGGCTCGGGCGAAGGCGAGCCGGTAATGCTGGAGACCAGCTACTGGGACCTGGTCTGTGCGAGGCAAGACGGCGGCGGTGATGGCACGGTGCCGGCCAGTTCGGGCGCCTTCCCGCGGTTTAGCGGCGGCGCAGCCATCCGGCAGCAGTTCGGCCTTCATGGCATCAAGCACGAACCCGCCCACCGCGACGAAGGCGCTCGCCTCGTCACGCTGTATGCGCTGCAGAAGATCGCGGCCACAGCGAAGGCAGGCAACTGATGCGCCCGCTGTTGATGCTCGTTACAGCGCTTGTTGTCCTGGTGGCCGGTTGCGCCCCGACAGTAAAGGAAAAATCGATGGTTCACGATCTGGCAGCCAACATGAAGACCGTCTGCATGGGACGGTTCGTGATGCGGATTCCGTTGGACATGACAGTCAAGGGTGACGTGAGGTTGTACTACGGCCTCACGGAAGACTTCAATACCGTCGACGTGCGTATCGAATCGTTGGACAGCTCGCCGGAAGCAATGAAAGTGCAGGTCGCCGCTGAAGCGCAGAAGATCGACAAAAGCGACAGGAATCGCAAAACCGGAAAATCGATGCTGCTCGATTACAAGGTACTTGATGATCGCATGAGCTACTTGCGGAAACATGGCGCATATGTGAGTGCGGCAGGAAGCGTTCATGAACTACACCTGCTCGTTGGTAAGGCGCAGGTGCTGCTATCCGCCGACTCCTATGAAGGCGTGGATGAAGCATTGGGACGAACCCCCGATGGCAAGGTGGAAACGCCCGATGAAGTGAAGGCACGGCTGATAAAGGTGGCGCGACAGATTCACGCCTACGATGATCCGGAAAAAGCCGGTCCGGGCTTCTGCCTTGGTCCAGTCGTGATTAATAGCGATCAGGACGAGGAGAAAGCAAAGATACGCTTTGGCATGGACCGCTTCCCGGACCTGAGCCTGGAAATTTACAGCCGGCGATTTACGCCAGACAGCCATGAGACCTTGCTGGGCAACATGAAGCAACTGGAGGAGTACTCAAGCGTGCGTGTGTTACGCAAGGGAGCGCGGGCGTTTGCCGGCATGAACGGAACGCAATGGTTGGACCGGTTCACGGATGATCACGACGTGGAACGATTGACCTTTGCAGCCTGGTCTTCGCCAGACGGGAACCACTCGCTTGGCCAACCGAGACTAACAATCGGACTGGAGACTGGCGGCCGGTTGTCTAGAGGCCCGAACGCAGGAAAATACGTCGACTCGTCGCTCACGCCCGATGAGGGTGTTGCCCTTTGGGATGCGATTATCGGATCCATCCGACTTCGACCCGATGCCGTGGAGCCGGGGCCGCATGGCAGCCAGTCGCTGCGGTAAAGCCGGTCCGGCATCTGCGGGTTGGAGGCATCAGATCCGCCCGTACTGTGTGTCAACGCTCACGCGCCAGGAGATCGACGATCATTACGGTTTACGGCGTTTCTGCGACGTAGATCGTCTGGCGTACTCCGAACTGGACGAGCCGGCATCGCGTGCGAGCCGGGCACGCACGCGTCAGGCGCACCCGGGTACACGGCAGGGTCGGTCGCGGTATCGATGCGAGACTCCATGCGTACGAGAGCGTGTCGTTCTTCAAACTGAACTTGGCGGCGCTGACGCGATTCGCCAACGGACCTGGCGAACGAAATCAGGCATTCGTTCCGTAGTGCGCCGCTGAACGTCTCGATGAAGTCACCATTCACCAACCCGCGACTGTCCGCGGCCGTCGAAGCAAAAACCGGGTTCCGTCGACGGTAGGGCAGTTACAAGGTACGGACGCCAGCAGCCATTCCCGCTGCGAACCCACGCTCGCACGAACGGGCCGTCACGCGCCCGACGTACTGTCCCCATCCAGAACAGGCACCTCGACCCTTACGAAATGTTCGGGTTTTTCCTCGTCGCGAGTAATGCGTGACACGCTATAACTTAGTGTGATATTTTGTGATGTGTGACGCGCTACATGGTGCGCGAACCTGAGCGATCATTGGCCAGTTCTGCTTGGGCTTCAACGTGGCCGATGAACCTGTTGCGTCGGAAGGGTTCGTGCCGGTGGCGCTGACGCGACGCTGCGAGAGCAGATTGTGACGGGGCAACTCGGCCCGCCTTTGCGTCCATATCGACACGCGTGACTAACGTTATCAAACGCTTATCGTCGACGGCACTATGCAGTGCAAATTACCTCGGCCGTCAGCGGCAAGCTGAAATTCCCGGTTTCAAATGACATTTCACTCGTCAAGGAGAGCGGTAAATGATTGTGTACGAAGTCAATCAGGAAATGGAGTCGACGGTGTTCGAAGACTTCAAGAAGTGGTTTGTCGGAACCCACGTGCCCGAAATGCTGGCGATCGAAGGATTCGTCGAAGCCAGAATCTTTGTCGATGAGAATACGGCCGACAACAAGAGACGGACTACTTGTTGGTATCAGCTGGAATCGCAATCCAGCTACGACCGATATATCGAAAACGAAGCCGAAGAAATGCGGCGGCGATTGAGCGAAACCTTTGGCGACCGGGTGCAGTTGAACAGGCGTGTATTGAGTTTCTTGCAGACGATACACGCCGATTCGATTTAACCACCATTGCCCTTCGATCAGTCACGCAACAGGACGAAATCATGCCGATTCAAACCGTCAACCCCGCCACCGGTGAAGTTTTAAACAGTTATCAAGAACTATCGAACGACGCATTGAATCGTGCGATAGAAAACGCGCATCAGGCATTCGTGTCGTGGAGAAAGACCTCCTTTGCCGAGCGCTCGCAAAAGATGAGGAAGGCCGCGCAGATATTGCTGGAGCGCAAGGAAAAATACGCGGAGCTGATCGCGCTCGAGATGGGCAAGCCGGTGACGCTCGGGCTGTTCGAGGTGGAGAAGTGTGCTTCCTGGTGTCAGTATTTCGCGGAGCATGCTGAAGCATTTCTGGCGCCGCATCATGTCGAAACGGAAATGTCCAGGAGTTACGTGACATATCAACCGTTGGGGATCGTCTTCGCCATCATGCCGTGGAATTTCCCGTTTCTACAGGTATTCCGTTTCGCGGCAGCGGGCTTGATGGCGGGCAACGGCTATGTCCTGAAACATGCGCCCAATACGACGGGCTGCGGCATCGCGATCGCGGAGATCTTCAAGGAAGCGGGCTTCCCGGAGAATCTGTTCACCAGCCTGGTGGTCGATGTCAGCCAGTGCGAGAGCATCATTGCCAATCGTCTCGTTGCGGGCGTCACCTTCACGGGGTCCGTCGGTGCGGGCAGAAAAGTCGGCGCGCTGGCCTCGCAGTACATTAAAAAGGTCGTTCTGGAGTTGGGCGGAAACGATCCGTACATCATTCTGGAAGACGCCGACCTCGACGCGGCGGCCGAGGAGTGCGTCAACTCCCGCCTGCCGAATGCCGGTCAGGTTTGCATCTCGGCCAAACGCTTGATCGTGGTGGACGCGGTACGCGAGAAATTCCAGCAGAAGGTCATCGCGTTGGCCAGCCGGTTCGAGAAGGGAAATCCTTTGGCGGCGCAAACCAGCTTGGGGCCGATTGCGCGAGGCGACTTGCGCGACATCATCGACCGGCAGGTGCAGGAGAGCATTGCGAAAGGCGCGGAACTGATTGCGGGTGGCAAGCCGGACGCCGGCCCCGGTTTCTATTACCCGGTCACCATTCTGGGCAAGGTCAAAGCAGGAATGCCCGCCTACGACGATGAGATCTTCGGCCCGGTCATCAGTTTTATCGACGCGAAAAACGAGGCCGAGGCGATTGCTATCGCCAATGGCAGTGCTCTCGGGCTGACGTCGGCGGTGTTCACGGCGGACCTCGCGCGCGGCGAGCGGATTGCTCTCGAGATGGAGGCCGGCGCTTGCTTCGTCAACGCACGTGTCGCTTCGGATGCCCGCTTGCCGCTGGGTGGAATCAAGAACTCCGGCTTTGGCCGTGAGCTGTCCGAAATCGGCATCCGGGAATTTACCAACGCGAAGACGATTTGCGTGAAGTAACGGCGCATCGGCAGGAAGGTGAAAGGCGAAACGCGCACCAGCAGCGTTGTCGCTTTCATACCCGCGACACCAGCAGCCGCACGCCTGCGATGCCGAACACGACCGCCAGACATCCCTCCATGGCGCGGCGCGTTCGCGTATAGACGCGGCGCGCCGTGGCGTTCGAAAAGATCACCGCATAGCCACTGAACACCACGCTCCCAATCACGAGGCAGCCCGGCATCACGGCCGCGTGAACGTCGCCCGAGTTGTTCGATGACAGCGCAACGATCGACACCCACACGAGAATCGCCTTCGGGTTGGTGAGGTGCAGCAGCGCGCCGCGCGTGTAGAGACTGGCCGCCGTCTGCGGTCGTTGCACGCCGCTCGCGCCCGCCTTGGCCACGAGCGCCGAACGCCCCGACTTGAAAGCGAGCCAGAGCAGATAGAAGCCGCCGAAAAGCTTGAGCGCAACGAGAAAACGCGACCACGCGATCAAGGTGGCCGACACGCCGAGCGTGGCGACCGTGGCCCAGAACATCGACCCCGTCATGACCCCGAGGGCGAAGCACAACGCAGCTTTGCGGCCCTGGTTGGCGGCGATCGACATGATCGCCAGATTGCTCGGCCCCGGACTCGCGGTGCCGATGAAATAGGCGGTGTAGGCAAGCAGAAGGTTCGCCGTAAAGAAACTGGAAGCGCTCATGAAGACCTCGTCGGGCACGGTATGGTCATTGTTGAGGCGCGCGCGGCGGCCAGCCATGGACAATTCGCGGCGATCCGGCAGAGCCAGTTAAACGGCGTCGCGCCGCATTGTGCTGTCACATGCAGGTAATGAAAGGATATTCCCTGCAGGCGCCGCAATAATGAGCCTGTTTACGTTCTCGCGATACGCGCTTCCTGAGGCAAGTCTCCCTATTTGGCAAACGTTTGCGGTCTGGCTATCAAGTCCGCGCGGAATTGGCCGAAAACGCGCCTATGTGTTCAACACCGATGGGAGTGTGCCTTTGAAGCGAGCCGCGTATTTCCTCGCTTTCCTCGCCGTGACTGGCTGCGCGCAGTTGCCGGCCGGCAATGCCGTGCAGGCCGAGAAGCCTGCGGCGTCGAGCGATATCATCAGCTTCGACATTCCCGCCGATGCACTCGGCGCCCGCGATCCGCAACTGAACGCGGTGCTGTCCAAAGCGGGCGCGCTCGCGGCCGCCCAGAAGCAGCCCACGACGATCCGGGTGACGGCGCTGGCGCAGGATCTCCCGTACATCAATCAGGCGATCTGGAAGGGCGTGGGCGCGTCGCGCCCGCTCAAGCTCATCACGCTCGAGAACCTGACGGCCGGCGCCAACCAGCCGTACAGCGTGTCGATCAAGCCGACGCAATCAGGAGGCTGACCCATGCGCCGACTCATCACGTCCATCGCAGCGCTGCTGTTCGCGAGCAGCGCGTGGGCAGCACCGAGCGCCGCCGGCGCGGCCCAGGCCGCCACCGTCACGCCGAGCCTCAGCGCTGCCGCCCCCGCAGCCGACAAGGTCTATCCGCCGCTACCGTCGCTCGCGATGCTGCCACCCACCGCCGCCGACGATGACGACGACGCGCCGCCTGCGCGTACCACTTCAAGCGCGAAGAAAAAGAAGCTCCGCCACGTCGACTGTAAATGCAGTGCGCCCAATGCGCGCCTCGTCGTGTCGGACAAATCGCGTGCGTATTTGAGCGACGTCGAGCGGCAGCTCGACGTGGCGATGGCGCGATGAAGGCCGCTGTGTTCGAGCGGGCGCGTCGCCCCGGCAAAGGCCGTCGCATCGCCCGTGCCGTTATGGTCGCCGGCGTGGCCCTCGGTGCATGGACGATGAGCGCGGCAGCGCATGCGGCCGACGACTGCTTCGAACAAGCGGGCGCGTGGCAGGGCGTCAACCCGCTCGTCTTGCGCGCGGTGGCGTGGCGCGAATCGAAAGGCGATGCCGCCGCGATCAACCGCAACGCAAACGGCTCGATCGACGTGGGCCAATTGCAGATCAACTCGATTCATTTCCCCGATCTCGCGAAGCTCGGCATTCCGCATCGTGCGCTGACCGATCCGTGCATCAACGTCTATGTGGCGGCGTGGCTGCTCAAGCAGAAGATGGTTCGGCATGGCAACACATGGCGGGCGATCGGCGCGTACCACTCGGAGTCGCCGCACGAGCGCGATGCCTACGCGCGCAGCATCCAGCAGATTCTCGTGAGCTGGGGAGCGTTTCGGCCGCAGCCTTGAGAGGGTGGGCAAGTTGCGGCCGGCATGATAAGAAGCAGCAACGACGATCATGCCACCGGAGACCTGCCGATGAAGCCGTTCATTACGCGCTCACACTCACGCTCGCGCGCCGCCCGTATTTTCAGCGCCTTGTGCGCGTTCCTGTTCCTCGCGACCACCGCCTACGCCCAGACGCCCGCACGCGTCGTGGATCTGCCGACGCGCCCCGGCGTCACGCAGCGCTTCCTCTATCTCGCCACGCCTAACCCCAAGGCCGCCGTGATCCTGTATGCCGGCGGCCACGGCGGTTTGCAGATCGATGCGGACGGCCGCTTCGGCTGGGGTGCGGGCAACTTCCTCGTGCGCACCCGCGAGGATTTCGCCGCTGCGGGCCTCGCTGTCGTGGTCATCGATGCGCCGAGCGATCGTCAGTCCGCGCCCTATCTGAGCGGCTTTCGACAAAGCGCCGAGCACGCCGCCGACGCCAAGGCAGTGATCGCCTGGCTGCGCGACCAGACGAAAGTGCCGGTCTGGCTCGTCGGCACGAGTCGCGGCACGCAGTCGGTGGCGGCGATCGCCATCGCGCTCGCCCACGACGGCGGCCCGGACGGCATCGTGCTGACCTCGACGATCCTGCTCGACCCGAAGGGGCGTCCGGTCCCCGCGATGGACCTCGACGCGCTGACCATCCCCGTGCTCGTCGTGCACAACAAGAACGACGGCTGCAAGCTGTGCCCCGTATCGGCGACATCCGGACTGATGGACGGCTTGAAGAACTCGCCGCGCAAGGAACTGATCGTCGTGTCGGGTGGCACGTCCACCGGCGACGCTTGCGAGGCGAAGGCGTATCACGGCTTCAATGGCATCGAGGGCGACGTCGTCGGCACGATCGCGAAGTGGATCGAGACGCCGTGAGCGCGCGAGCCGCTCATTCCAGAAAGCCGCGTTTGAACGTCTCGCGCAGATACGCGACGAATTCGTTCACCACGCGCGGCACGTGTGTCGCGTAAGGACGCACCGCGAACAGTTGCCCGGCGAACGCACCGACCGGCTGCCAGTCGGGCAACACGCGGACCAGTTTGCCGGCCTGCAAAGCCGCAGCCGCCGTGAAGTCGGGCAGCAGCGCGATGCCGAGCGCATCGAGCGCCGCATCGCGCAGCACTTCGCTGTTGTTCGCGCTGAACGGACCCGCAATGGGCACCGTCAAGCGATGGCCATCGGCGCGCCGCGTGCCCGCGCGCTCGAAGGTCCATGCCGCCGTGTCGTGCGAGCGCGGATAGTACAGGCAGTGATGCCCGCGCAGATCGTCAGGATGGGCGGGCGTGCCGTGTTCGCGCAGATAAGCGGGCGCAGCTGCGAGCACCGACTCCGTCTTGCACAACTTCCACGCGACATGCGTTTCGGGCGCCGAGGCGCTATGGCGGATCGCGAGATCGAAGCCCTCGGTCGCGAGCGAGACGAGCCGGTCCGAGACATCGAGCTGAATGCGCACTTCCGGATGACGCCGCGAGAAATCGGGCAGACGCGGCACCAGTTGCTGGCGCGCGAACGCGACCGGCGCGGTGATGCGCAGACTGCCGCGCACGACATCGGCCGAATCGCGCACGCCCGCGAAGCTCTGCGCGATCTGGTCGTAGTGGACGCGGGTCTCGTCGACCAGACGCTGGCCCGCCTCGGTCAGGCGCACGCTGCGGGTGGTGCGCTGCACCAGCGGCACGCCCGCCGAGCGCTCCAGCTCCGCGATGCGCTGGCTCACAGCGGCCTTGCTCACGCCCAGCCGGTTCGCCGCGCTCGTATAGCTGCCCTGGCTGGCGAGCACCGTGAGCCAGTGCAGGTGCGACCACAGTTGCTCGATTTGTTGCGATGCCATCGGATGATTGTTCAGAAATATAAATAATGAGTTCAATGATAGTGTATAGGCAGCGCCGTGTCGCGCTTCTACACTGCTGCTACTGACTACTCACTCGGAAGCCGCCATGCAAAGCTACACGGATCGCTCGGACGTCGGACACTTCATCAACGGTCAACGCGTCGCCGGCAATGGCACGCGCACCCAGCCGATCTTCAATCCCGCCACCGGCGAGGCCGCGCGCACGCTGCGCCTCGGCGACGCGAGCGATGTCGAGGCAGCGGTCGCCAGTGCCAAGCATGCGTTCGTGGAATGGAGCAATACGCCGCCGATCCGCCGTGCACGCGTGATGCTGCGCTTTCTCGAACTGATGAACCGCCGCCGCGACGAACTGGCCGCGATCATCACGGCGGAGCACGGCAAGGTGTTCAGCGATGCGCAGGGCGAAGTCTCGCGCGGCATCGACGTGATCGAATTCGCCTGCGGAATACCGCAGCTGCTCAAGGGCGATTACACCGAGCAGGTCTCCACAGGCATCGACAACTGGACCACGCGTCAGGCGCTCGGCGTCGTTGCGGGCATCACGCCGTTCAACTTCCCGTGCATGGTGCCGTGCTGGATGTTCCCGGTCGCGATCGCAGCCGGCAACGCGTTCATCCTCAAGCCGAGCGAGCGCGATCCGTCCGCCGCGCTCTTCATGGCGGCCCTGCTGCAGGAAGCCGGCCTGCCCGATGGCGTGTTCAGCGTCGTGCAAGGCGACAAGCTGGTCGTCGATGCGCTGCTCGAACACCGCGACGTCAAGGCCATCAGCTTCGTCGGCTCGACGCCGATAGCCAACTACATCTATGAAACGGGCGCGAAGCACGGCAAGCGCGTGCAGGCGCTGGGCGGCGCGAAGAATCATATGGTCGTGATGCCCGACGCCGATATCGACGTCGCCGTCGATGCGCTGATCGGCGCGGGCTACGGTTCGGCGGGCGAGCGCTGCATGGCGATCTCGGTGGCCGTGCTGGTCGGCGATGTAGCGGACCGCTTGCTGCCGCGCCTCGCGGAACGCGCCCGCACGCTGAAGATCGGCAACGGCATGAACCCCGAGTCGGAAATGGGCCCGATCGTGACGCGCGAAGCGCTCAAGCGCATCGAGGGTTATATCGGACTCGGCGTCGAAGAAGGCGCGACGCTGGTCGTCGACGGTCGCGGGCACAAGGTCGATGGCCACGAGACGGGCTTCTTCACCGGCGGCACGCTGTTCGACAACGTCACGCCCGAGATGCGCATCTACAAGGAAGAGATCTTCGGACCGGTGCTCTCGTGCGTGCGTGTGAAGGACTTCGCGGCCGCCGTGGAACTCGTCAACGCCCACGAATTCGCCAACGGCGTGTCGTGCTTCACGCGCGACGGCAATATCGCGCGTGAATTCGGCCGCCGCATCGAAGTCGGCATGGTCGGCATCAATGTGCCGATCCCGGTGCCGATGGCGTGGCACGGTTTCGGCGGCTGGAAGCGCAGCCTGTTCGGCGACATGCATGCGTACGGCGAAGAGGGCGTGCGCTTCTACACGCGCCAGAAGTCGATCATGCAGCGCTGGACCGAGAGCATCGAGCAAGGCCCTGAATTCGCCATGCCGACGGCGAAGTAAGCTGACATCAAACGGCGGGCCGCTTCCTCGCCGGGAAGCGGCCCGTTCGCATTGTGCTTGCCGAACTGCGCAACTCTTTGTAGTCTCGCCGCTGACACGCCCGATGGGCGACGGGAGCGGCGCATGGAATTACGGCATTTGCGGTACTTCATCGCAGTCGCGGAGACGGGCAGCCTCACGGTCGCCGCCGAGCAGCGGCTGTTCACGTCGCAGCCGTCACTGAGCCGCCAGATCCGCGATCTCGAAGACGAAGTCGGCACGGCGCTGTTCAGCCGCAGCGCGCGCGGCGTCGAGCTGACCGCTTCGGGCAAGGCGTTCTTCGATCACGCGCGCATCGTGCTCGCCCAGGTCGATGCCGCGACCGAAGCGGCACGCCGCGCCGCCCAGCCGCGCAAACAGGTGTTCGCGCTCGGCTTCCTGACCGGGCAGGAGATGACCTGGCTGCCACGCGCATTGCAGACGCTGCGCGACGAACTCCCCAAAATCGACGTGAGCGTGACGAGCGATTACTCGCCCGATCTCGCCGACGCGCTCGCGCGCGGCAAGCTCGACCTCGCGTTCATGCGGGCCGAGCCGGGCTTCGATCTCGACTATCGCGTCGTGCACCGCGAAAAACTGTTCGTGCTGATGCCGAGCGATCACTGGCTCACCGAGCGCACCGCCATCGCACCCGGCGACCTGGCCGGCGAGACCTTCATCATCGCGTCGAACAAGGCGGTGGTGCTGCATGAAGTGATCGCCCGTTATCTGCGCGAGAGCGGCGTCGAGATCGTTCCCGACCATCACGTCGACAACCTGGCCATGGCGATGTCGCTCGTCGCGTCCACGCGCGGGCTCGCGCTGATGCCCGAGTACGCGAACAATCTGCTGCCGTGGTCGGTCGTGAGCCGGCCGTTGCAAGGCGAGGCGCCGAGCGTGGATCTCGTGGTCGGCTACAGCCGCTCGAACGCGTCGCCGATACTGCAACTGTTCCTGTCTCGCGTCGATGCGCTGATGGACTGAAGCCGCGCTAATTCGCTATTTGATGCCCAGCAGATAGTCGAGCGAGAGCTTGCCGCCGCCGCGCGCAATCAGAAACAGCATGAGCCCCGCCCACGAAAGATGCGTGGGCCACGCATCGGGATAGACAAACACTTCGATCACCGTCGTCATGCCCAGCAATGCGAGCGCAGCACCGCGCGTGAACAGGCCGAGCACGAGCAAGAGCGGAAAGAAATGCTCGGAATACGCGGCGACGTGCGCCGCGATCTCGGGCGGCACCAGCGGCAGCCGGTAGTCGGTGCGAAACAGCTCATACGTGCCCGGCGTGAGCGTGAGCAGTCCGGTCACTTTCGTGCGGCCCGAGAGGAAGAAAATCGCCGCGATGGCGAACCGGCAGACGAGAGCCAGCATCGAGTCGTTGATGGCGCGCGATGCATAGTCGGCGAGACGGTTCCAGATGGCGCGCAGCGGGCGCGTCTCGGGCGTCGTGGTGATGTCGGATGTTTGCATATCAGCCTCCAAGGGATTGAAACGCGCCCGCTGCCAACAGCGTGTTGAGCAAAGCGCCGAGATCGAGAGCCGGTTCGATGTCGAGTGCGCGTGCGGCGGCCTCGCCGAACGGCAGTCGTGCCGCGCACGCATCGAGCAGCGCGCAGGCTCCAGCGCTCATGGCGAACCAGCGGACCATGCCGGCGGGACGCGCGAGCAGTGCGCCTTCACCGTGCCATTCCATCTCATCGGGCACAGCGAGTTGCTCCCGGTTGGCGCGCCAGATCGAGTAAGCGGGATGCGCGTCGAACCAGGCCCAGCGAGCGGCGGCGTGGGGCACGAAGGTCGCCGCGAGCAGTTCGTCCGCTTGCAGCCGGGTCACCGCCTGGACATCGAGGCATGCGGCGCTCGCCGCCGTGTGCGCGTCGAGCCAGAGCGCGTCGAGGCGCGCGACGTCGGCCAGGTAGGTGAGTTCGCGCGCCGCTTCGAAACGTTCGAGAAAGGCGGGGAAAGTCGCGCCGTAGTGCACAAGACGAGCGTCGTCGGGTGGCGTTTTACTCACGAAATGCGCTGCCGCTTCGCGGAACCATGCCGGGCCGACGAGTTGCACGACCGTGGGAAAGTTGGCTTCGAGCGCGTCGATCGCGCTGCTCAAGACCGTGTTCCGATAGACGGCAAAGCCGGGTTGGGCGACCAGCGCGGCCACGGCGGGATCGGCAGGCGTCGCACCGAGCAGCGCGGCGGCGAACGCATCCTGAAAGCCGGCGAGCGATGCGCTCATGACGTCACCTGTTGTGTGTCGAGTACCAACTGTGCGACGGCGCGCTCGGCGAGCAACGCCTCGAAAGCGGGGATATGGCCATCGCGTTCGATCAGCGTCGGCTTCGGGCCGAAGCGTTCGATGACGTGACGATAGAGCGTCCACACTTCGTCGGCGACTGGCGCGTCGTGCGAGTCGATGAGCAACGGCACGCCTGCCTCGCCGTTGACGCTGTGGCCGGCAAGATGAATCTCGGCGACGGCGTTACCCGGAAAGTCGTCGAGGTACGCGAACGCATCGAAGCCGAGATTGCGCGCGCTCACGTAGACGTTGTTCACGTCGAGCAGCAACGCGCAGCCGGTGCGCCGCACGAGTTCGGCGAGGAAGTCCTGCTCGCTCCACGCATGCGCATCGATGTGCAGATAGTGGCTCGGGTTCTCGATCGCGAGCGTGCGCCCGAGTGCATCCTGGGCGCGCCCGATGTTCGCGCACAGGCGCGCCAGCGCTGCGCCGTTGCGAACGAACGGCAGCAGGTCGGGGTAATAGTGGCCGCGCCATGTCGACCACGCGAGATGCTCGGACACGAGCACCGGCGCGACCCGCCTGGCCAGCTCGGCGAGTCGCTGCAGATGCGTCGCGTCGGGCTCGCAGTCGGCCGCGAGCGAGAGCGCCACGCCGTGCAGCGACAGCGGGTGACGCTCGCGCAGGGCGTCGAGCGACGCGAGTCGCGGGCCGCCGTCGACCATGTAGTTCTCGGGATGCACTTCGAACCAGAGTCCGTCCGCCTCGCAGCGGCAGGCGTCGTCATGGTGCTGCGGTTTGAAGCTGAGACCCGCAGCGATATCGTCGAGTGGCTTCATGGTCGTCGGGGCTCCGTGCGGCTTACGATTGCGACGGCATCAACGAGCCATGACCGTTTGGCGTCTTCATCGACGTGCACGTGCCGGCCGGGACGTTCTTGAAGACGTTGCCCTGATAGTCCATCTTCGAGGTGCCCGCGCAAGTCGTGCCCGCGCCGGCCTTGCAGTCGTTGTGGCCGGCGAGCGCGACCCCATAGCACTTCTCGACAGCCGCACCCGCCTGGGCGTGGGCGATGCTGGCGCCGGTGGCGAGCGTGGCGAGGATCAGGGCAGCGGAAGAGAGTTTGAGCGTAGACATGACAGACTCCATGGTCAGCGGGCGAAGAGAAGAGGGATCGCCGCCTTGCGGTGCGCTGTAGCGGCGATCTACCGGTTAATTCGCAAGGCAGACGAGCGCGGTTACAGCGACGCAGCCATTGCGGCGACGATATTTTTTTGGTCTGCGTTGTAACCGCCGCGAGACGAAAAACGAATCGGAAGCCGCCTCGCGCCGACCCCCGCTGACGGCTGGTATATTGAGGGCCAGTCTGTTTTGCCGTTCAAAGCCAGCCCGATGCGACCGGCCAGGTCGATACGTGTAACCAGAGCCCCCGATGGATCGAACTACGAATCACGAGACCGTGCGTCCAGCCGAAGAGCGGCTGAAGGCGGCGTTCGTGCGCGGGCTGGCCGGCGACGCGGCCGCCTATCGTGCGTTTCTCGCGGACCTGAGCGGCCATTTGCGCGCGTTCCTGAGAAGGCGCTTGTTCCAGTCGCAAGACGATGTGGAGGACGTGGTGCAAGAGATTCTGCTTGCCGTGCACAACGGCCGGCACACCTACCGCCCCGACGAGCCGCTGACCGCGTGGGTGCATGCCATCGCGCGCTACAAGCTCACCGATTTCCTGCGCTCGCGCGCGCGGCGCGAGGCGCTGCAGGTTCCGCTCGACGACGAGCTCGAGATCTTCGCGAACTCCGATACCGAGCCCGCCGACGCGCGCCGCGATCTGGGCAAGCTGCTCGAACAGTTGCCCGATCGCCAGCGCTTGCCGATCGTGCATGTGAAGTTGCAGGGCTTGTCGGTGACGGAGACCGCGCGTCTCACCGGACTGTCCGAGTCGGCGGTGAAGATCGGCGTGCATCGCGGGTTGAAGGCATTGGCGATGAAGATACAGGGCACATCATGAAGACCGACGATCTCGTTTGCCTGCTCGCGGCAGGCGTCACGCCTGTCGAGCAGCATGCCGCCGCGCGGCGGCTCAGTTGGGCGCTGCTCGCTGGCGGCCTCGGTTCGACCGTGCTGATGGTGCTCGCGTTCGGCATTCGCCGCGATCTCGCCGTCGTGGCGGCGACGCCGCTATTCTGGTGCAAGCTCGCGTTGCCGCTCGTGCTCGGTGCCGGTGCGCTCTGGGCGACGGCGCGGCTCGCGCGGCCCGGCGCGCGGGTTGGCGTCGCGGGCCCGCTGATGGCCGTACCCGTGCTGGCGGTGTGGCTCGCCGCCGCTGTGCTGCTGTGGCTCGCGCCGCCCGCCGCGCGCCTGTCGTTGATGCTCGGCGCGACGTGGCGCGTCTGTCCGTTGGCGATCGCGTTCCTGTCCGTGCCGGGCTGCGTCGCCGTGTGCTGGGCGATCCGCGGGCTCGCACCGACGCGGCTGCGCGCGGCCGGCGCCGCGGGCGGGCTGCTGGCCGGTGCGGTCGCGACGCTCGCTTATTGTTTTCATTGTCCGGAGATGGGCGTGCCGTTCTGGGCCATCTGGTATCTGCTCGGCATGGCGATCCCGGCGGCAGTGGGCGCACTCGTCGGGCCGCGTGTGCTGCGCTGGTGACACCCTGTGGCGTGGCTCCATCGAGTGCGTAAGCGTTGGCTCTACCGATAGAGCCACGATTCGACTATCGTCGAGGTCATTGTTCAGACCACGACAGGACCCACGACGATGACCACGCCCGAAACCGAGACCCCCGCCGCCGGTACGCCGCCCACCGCGCGCACCCGCATTCGCCGCATTGCCCAGCGCGGCAACTACGAACGCGACACGCTGTACGCCATCCTCGACGAAGCGTATCTGTGCCACGTCGGCTTCGCGGACGAGCATGGCGTCCACTGCATCCCGACCGCCTGCTGGCGCGAAGGCGACCATCTCTACATTCACGGCTCGAATGGCAGCCGCATGCTCAAACTCGCGGCGAGCGGCGCGCAGGTGTGCGTGACGGTCACGCATCTCGATGGCCTGGTGCTCGCGCGCTCGGCGTTCCATCACTCGATGAACTATCGCTCGGCGCTCGTGTATGGCGTCTTCGAAGTGGTGCCCAACGAGCACAAGGCCGCCGCGCTCGAAGCCTTCCTCGAAAGCGTGGCGCCGGGCCGTTCAGGCGAAGTGCGCGCGGGCGATGCGAACGAACTGGCGGCGACGACCGTCCTGCGCGTGGCGCTCGACGAAGCCGCCGCGAAGATCCGCACGGGCGGTCCCAAGGACGACGAAGCCGATCTCGCGCTGCCCGTCTGGGTCGGCGTGCTGCCGATGGCGCTCGCGCCCCGCGCCCCGCAGCCCGAGGCCGACATGCTGGCCGTCGCCGAGCCCGCCTATGTGCAGCAGTGGGCCGCGAGTGCGCCGACAGGCGTCGCCGAACAGGCCTGAACGACGCCGGGCGCGGTGCGTCAATGCACGGCGGCGGCTTCGTCCGCGCGCACATGGCCGGTGCGCATGAGCGCTTCGACCATGCGCGACTCGGCGCGCGCGACGTCGCTGAGCGACGCGGCTTCGAGCTGCGCGTCGAGGATCGCGAGCGCGGTGCTCAGCGTCGCGTACTCGGACTCGCCGATGTGCCACGCAACGCTCTCGCGGCCCGCCGCGTCGAGCGTGACCATCGCGTGATGGGCAGCCTGAATGGCGCCCGCGTGCTCGGCTGCGTGACCGAGCCGCGCGAGTTCCTCGGCGATCAGCAGAAAGCGCGCGAGCGTGCCGAACAGCGCCTGCGAACCGTGACCGCGACAGAACGCATCGAGCGCGAGATAGCCCTGCAGCAGCATGGCGTCGGTCACCGGATCGTGCGCGGAGCGGCTATAGGCGAGCGAGCGCAGCAGCGGCGACATCGACGGTTGCGAGGGCTTGTGGTGGCGCGTCTTGTTTTTCACCTGGGTTCCTGCTTTCGGGTGGAGTTCTGCGGGGCTGCGGTTTGCCCGATGTGGGGGCCGGCAGCCAAGCTTCAATAGCGGGGGCTGCAACGCGGCGTCAGCGATCGTCGTCGCGCTGTCCCGGCACGCGCGAGTGCCCGGCCCGCCAACGGGGCAGGCGCCCGGTCTCGCGCGCTCGCCAGCTATCGTCGTAGCGGCGAGGCACGGCGGCCGACGAGGCGACCGGCTCGGGGGCGTGGGGCGCGGCAGCGGGCTCTACAGGCCCGGAGGCAAGCGGCGCCGCGCCGAATACCGCATGAACGCGCGCCGGCGCAGCACTCCAGACCGCGACCAAAGAGGCACCCAGCGCGATTCCCACGAGATTCTTGTCCATGTTCGTCCGTCCTCGATGTTGGGAGGACCGCATCGGCGACCACGGAATCTACGAGCGCCCCCTCGTTCAGATGAAACCAGTGCTGTCGTTGCGTATCGACATGTCCGTGCGCATGATGAAGAAGACTAATCGATGGCGAGGGCTTGCCGGTGGTGGTGGGATATGTTAGGCGACATCTCGCGCCTGGACCGGCGCGCGAGCCCGCGCAGCGCGGGCCCACGCCCAAAACACGGTAGCCACCGCGCGCTGTAAAGGGCCGCGCTCGCGCCCAATCCCCCGCCCCGCAACGCCGCTGCCGCAGTGCAACGCGCACGGAGTCGCGCGGCAGCCCGTCCATCAAGGGACACCATGCAGAAAGTGAAACAGGCGCCGGCGGAGTGCTACCCGTTCTGCTGGACGGAACGCCGGTTCGTGGTGTGGAGAGGTCGATAAAGACAGGGCCAGAAACTCTGCGAAAGATGAACTGTCATTCCACAATGCGGAATTTTGGCGGGTAATTTCCTACGCCGATCGGCAAAATCAGGCAAAATCCGGTTATTCGAGCCGGCCTGTGACGCAGACGGTGGTGTTCCAACCTGTTTTTGATCCCAGCAATAAGCGATGAGCAACCAGCAACCTACGATCATCTATACCCTGACCGACGAAGCCCCGCTTCTCGCGACCAGTGCCTTTCTGCCGATCATCCGCACGTTCACCGCGCCGGCCGGCGTCAATGTGACGACGAGCGACATCTCCGTGGCGGCTCGTATCCTCGGCGAATTCCCCGAATTCCTGAACGACGACCAGCGCGTGCCGGACAACCTCGCCGAACTGGGCCGCCTCACGCAGTCGCCGGACACCAACATCATCAAGCTGCCGAACATCAGCGCTTCGGTGCCGCAGCTCGTCGCCGCGATCAAGGAACTGCAGGGCAAGGGCTACAAGGTCCCCGACTTCCCGGAAGATCCGAAGACCGACGAAGAAAAGTCCATCCAGAAGCGTTATTCGAAGTGCCTCGGCTCGGCCGTGAACCCGGTGCTGCGCGAAGGCAACTCCGATCGCCGCGCGCCGCTCGCCGTCAAGAACTACGCCAAGAAGCATCCGCACAGCATGGGCGAGTGGAGCATGGCTTCGCGCACGCACGTCGCGCACATGAAGCATGGCGACTTCTACCACGGTGAAAAGTCGATCACGACCGACAAGGCGCGCGAAGTGCGCATGGAACTCGTCACGAAGAGCGGCGAAACCATCGTGCTCAAGCCGAAGGTCGCGCTGCAGGCAGGCGAGATCGTCGACAGCATGTTCATGAGTAAGAACGCGCTGCTCGCGTTCTACGAAGAGCAAATGGAAGACGCGCGCAAGACCGGCGTCATGCTCTCGCTGCACGTGAAGGCGACCATGATGAAGGTCTCGCACCCGATCGTGTTCGGCCACGCCGTCAAGGTGTTCTACAAGGACGCGTTCGAGAAGCACGCAAAGCTGTTCGAAGAACTCGGCGTCAACGTCAACAACGGCATGGTCGATCTGTACACGAAGATCGAAGCGCTGCCGGAATCGAAGCGCGAAGAAGTGATCCGCGACCTGCACGCGTGCCATGAGCACCGTCCGGCGCTCGCGATGGTCGACTCGGCCAAGGGCATCTCGAACCTGCACGCACCGAACGACGTGATCGTCGATGCCTCGATGCCCGCGATGATCCGCGCCGGCGGCAAGATGTGGGGCGCCGACGGCCGCCCGGCCGACACGAAGTGCCTGATCCCGGAAAGCACGTTCGCGCGCATCTACCAGGAAATCATCAACTTCTGCAAGACCAACGGCGCGTTCGATCCGAAGACGATGGGCACGGTGCCCAACGTCGGCCTGATGGCGCAGAAGGCCGAAGAATACGGCTCGCACGACAAGACCTTCGAAGTCCCGCAAGGCGGCACGGCGCGCATCGTCGACAACGCCACGGGCGAAGTCCTCGAAGCGCTCACGCAGCAAGTCGAGCAGGGCGACATCTGGCGCATGTGCCTCGTGAAGGACGCGCCGATCCGCGACTGGGTCAAGCTCGCCGTCACGCGCGCGCGCAACTCGGGCATGCCGGTGGTGTTCTGGCTGGACCCGTATCGTCCGCACGAAAACGAACTGATCAAGAAGGTCGAAACGTACCTGAAGGATTACGACACGAACGGTCTCGACATCCACATCATGTCGCAAGTCCGCGCGATGCGTTATTCGCTCGAGCGCGTGATTCGCGGTCTCGACACGATCTCGGCGACCGGCAACATCCTGCGCGACTACCTGACCGACCTGTTCCCGATCATGGAACTCGGCACGAGCGCGAAGATGCTGTCGATCGTTCCGCTGATGGCGGGCGGCGGCATGTACGAAACGGGCGCGGGCGGTTCGGCGCCCAAGCACGTGCAGCAGCTCGTGCAGGAAGACCACCTGCGCTGGGATTCGCTCGGCGAATTCCTCGCGCTGGCCGTGTCGCTCGAAGACCTCGGCATCAAGACGAACAACGCGCGCGCCAAGCTGCTCGCGAAGACGCTCGACGCCGCCACCGGCAAGCTGCTCGACAACAACAAGGGCCCGTCGCCGAAGACTGGCGAACTGGACAACCGTGGCAGCCAGTTCTACCTCGCGACGTACTGGGCGCAGGAACTCGCCGCGCAGAAGGACGACGCTGAACTGGCCACCCTGTTCGCGCCGCTCGCGAAGACGCTGGCCGAGAACGAGTCGAAGATCGTCGCCGAACTCGCCGCAGTGCAGGGCAAGCCGGTCGATATCGGCGGCTACTACAAGCCCGACTTCGCGAAGCTCGACAGCGTGATGCGTCCGAGCGCAACGCTCAACGCCGCGCTCGAAACCGTCAAGGCCTAAGCCGAGCAAAACGAAATAGCGCGTACCTGTACGCGCTTTTCGCAAGCCCGGGCTTTCGTCGCGTGTGTCTCCAGGGACGCGCGCGATGGAAGTCCGGGCTTTTTTGTTGACGCGTTCAACCACCCATATACAGCGCATTCAGACGTTCGATCGTGCCGTCCTTTTGCGCGCGCACCAATTCCTGGTAGACCTCCTCGCGTGTCTTGCCGAGCGGCTGCGCGGCGGGTGCCATGGATACGGCCGGCGCGGCCGAGGGCGTCGTGTTGGCCGACATCGTCATCGTGCTCGTGCCCGGCTGGGCGGGATCGGTGCTCGTGCTTTGAGCCGTGGCGAGCCCGGCAGACAACATCAGGACCGAGGCGAGGGCAAGCGGCTTGATCAGCGAATTCATGGCAATCTCCGTTCATTAACTCAGTAGACCGAAATGATGCGCAAGCTCGCTTCGCGTCGTGCCTTGCGCGCGGTTGACGCGCTGTCGGCTGGGCGGCTGGTGCCGCGTGCGAAACGTTGGGTGCGTGCCTGTTAAACCACGCATCGCGGGCGCTTATTCCCGCGATGCATGGCAAAATTCAGACTTTTTAGGTGGGGTCGAAAGCGCTGACGACGGCGCCCTCGTGCGCGAGATGCAACCGCTCAGGTTGCCGCCGGGCTGACCGCCAGCGCGACGCGGTTGCGGCCGTCCCGCTTGGCCTGATAGAGCGCGCTGTCGGCGGCTTCGATCAAGGCCGTGATCGGTGTGCCGTGGCTCGGCACGAGCGTGGCCGCGCCGATGCTGACCGTCACGCACTGACCGTTGGTCGACGCGCGATGCGGCAGGCGCAGCAGCTCGACATCGCGGCGAATCTTCTCGGCGAGCAGCCGCGCGCCGCCGCCGCCGGTGCCGGGCAGCACGACCGCGAATTCCTCGCCGCCGAAGCGCGCCACCAGATCGCCCGAGCGGCCGACGCTTTTTTCGAGCGTGCTCGCGAGCTGGCGCAGCACATCGTCGCCGGCCACGTGGCCGTATGTATCGTTGTAGAGCTTGAAGTTGTCGACGTCGATCATCAGCATCGCCAGTTCGGTCTGGTCGCGCGCGCCGCGCCGCCATTCGGCGCTCAGATATTCGTCGAGATAGCGGCGGTTCGAGAGTCCCGTGAGACCGTCCGAATGCGTGAGCCGGCGCAGCTCGAGATTGGCTTCGAGCAATTGCTGCTGCGACTGGCGCAGCGCGCGATAGGCCTCGTCGCGCTGCACGAGGTTCACATACGAGCGCGAGTGATAGCGGATGCGCGCCGCCAGTTCGATGCGGTCGGGCAGCTTCACGAGGTAGTCGTTCGCACCGGCCGCGAAGGCCGCGCTCTTCACGCTCGGCTCTTCTTTCGTCGAGAGCACGATGATCGGCACGTCGCGCGTCGCGGGATGGTTGCGGTAGGCGCGCACCAGCGCGAGGCCGTCGGTGCCCGGCATCACGAGGTCCTGCAGGATCACGGTCGGGCGCGTCTGGATCGCGCTTTCGACGGCGTCGTCCGAACTCGAGCAATAGTGGAAGTCGATGTCTTCTTCCTCGGCGAGCGCGCGGCGCACGGCTTCGGCGACGATCGCCTGGTCGTCGACGAGCAGCACCATCGTGGGCACGTGCGCCAGTGCCTGGGTCGGCAGCGGGGCGAGCGGCTGGAGGTTGGCGTCGTCCGTGGTGGAGGCGGAGGTCGGGGCTTGGGTCATGGTGTGAGTCGTGTCGGTGGGCCGCCTGCCGGTGCAGGGCGGCCGTTTCGCACGCGCATCGCCAGTTCGTCGGCGATGTTCGCTAGCGGGAGGATCGCGCGCGCGGCGTCGAGTGCCGCGGCGGCCTTGGGCATGCCGTAGACCGCGCTCGTCGCCTCGTCCTGCGCGATCGTGTAATAGCCTTTCGCGCGCATCGCCTTCAGGCCGAGCGCGCCGTCGCGGCCCATGCCGGTGAGCAGCACGCCGATGGCGTCGTGCGGCCAATGCTCGACGAGGCTGTTGAAGAACACATCGACGGACGGGCGATAGGGCGTTTCGGCGGGTTCGCGCACATAGACGAGCGTGCCGGCCGCGCTCATCTGCAGGTGGTCGTCGGTGGTGGCGATCAGCGCGGTGCCGGCGGCGGGGCGCTCGCCTTCACGCGCGGGGCGCACCGTGAGCGCGCTCTGCTGGTCGAGCCAGCTCGCCATGCCGGTGGCGAAGGCCTTGTCGACGTGCTGGACGATCACGAGCGCCGCGTCGATGTCGGCCGGCAGCTTGCCGAGCACGCGCGCGAGTGCGTTGGGTCCGCCTGCCGATGCGCCGAGCGCGATGAGCGGTGTCGTGCCGCTGTGTGCCGGCCGCGCCGTTTGCTTCGCGCTCGCGACTGGCGCGCTGTGCATGAGGCGCCCGATCTGGTCGATCTTCGCGAGCAACAAGCGCACCGAGTCCTGCGCGCCGCTGCCCGCGAGCGTCGGGGTATCGACGGCGTCGAGCGCGCCCGCGCCCATGGCTTCGTACACCCGCCACGCATGAGCGCCGACGCTGCTCGTCACGATCAGGATCGGGCACGGCGCGCGCGCCATGATGCGGCGCGTGGCCTCGACGCCGTCGAGCTTCGGCATGATGAGGTCCATCAGCACGACGTCGGGCGGCTGCGCGACGCAGAAGTCGACGGCCTCGACGCCGTCGCCCGCGACCCACAGCACGCGATGCTCGGCACGCGCCGCAATCGCGTGGCGCAGGGCTTCGACGGCAAGCGGCATGTCGTTGACAATGCCAATATTCATGACAGAGCCTCCCCGATCAGGTCGTGCACCGCTTCCAGCAATGCCTCGTCATGGAAACTGCCCTTGGCGAGATAGTAATCGGCGCCGGCTTCGAGGCCGCGCCGGCGGTCCTCGTCGCGATCCTTGTACGACACGATCATCACCGGTGTCGCGCGCAATTGCGCATCGCGCCGGATCAGCGACACGAGTTCGATGCCGTCCATGCGTGGCATGTCGACGTCGGTGACGACGAGGTCGAAGCGCGTGCTGCGCAATGCGTTCCAGCCGTCCATGCCGTCCACGGCGACCGTCACCGCGTAGCCGCGCTTTTCCAGCAGCTTGCGCTCCAGTTCGCGCACCGTCAATGAATCGTCCACGACCAGCACGTGCTTGCGCGCGTTGCTGCGCGCGGCGGCGCCACGGCGCAGCTTGTCGAGCTGGCCATCGCGCACGAGGCGGCTCACCGAGCCGAGCATGTCTTCGACATCGACGATCAGCACCGCGTCGCCGTCGTCGAGCAACGCGCCTGCCGCGATGTTGCGGACCTTGCCGAGGCGCGGGTCGAGCGGCTGCACGGCCAGCGTGCGTTCGCCGATGAAGCGCTCCACCGCGATGCCGTACGTCTCCTGGATGTCACCGATCACGACCACCGCGACGTCGGCACCGGCGTCGGCTTCGGCTGGGGGCTCGGTATCGAACAGTTGATGCGCGCCGACGAGACCGACCGGCACGCCTTCGAACGAGAAGTGCTGTTGTCCTTCGAGCGTGTCGATCTGCGTGCGCGCGATGCTGAGCGCGCGCCGCACATGTGCGAGCGGAAACGCCCACGGCTGCCCACCGACCTCGACGAGCAAGCTGCGCACGACCGACAGCGTGAGCGGCAACTGCAGCTCGAAGCGCGCGCCGCGTCCTTCATCGTTGACGATACGCACGCTGCCTCGCACGCTGCGTACGAGTTCGTGCACGGCATCGAGGCCGACGCCACGGCCCGATACGTCGGTCACCCGATCGCGCAGCGAGAAGCCGGGCAGCATGAGGAAGTCGAGCAGCTCCTGGCCCGCGAGGCGCGCGGCCGTGTCGGCATCGGCGAGACCGCGCGCGACGATGCTCGCACGCAACGCCTGCAGATCGATGCCGGCGCCATCGTCGCTCACGCTGATGAGCAGCTTGCCCGCGCTGTGACGTGCTTCCAGCGTGATGGTGGCCTCTGCGGGCTTGCCGAGCGCGCGCCGCTGCTCGCTCGACTCGACGCCGTGGTCTAGCGCGTTGCGCAGCAGATGGCCAATGGGCGCATCGAGCATCTCGAGAATATCGCGGTCCACCTGGGTCGTTTCGCCGACGACCGCAAAACGCACGTGTTTGCCGAGCGAACGCGCGAAATCGCGCACGATGCGCGGCCAGTTGCGCGTCGCATCGCCGAACGGGCGCATCTTCGATTGCAGCGCCTCGCTGTAGACGCGCTGGGCGAGCTGGCTGTTGCGGCGGTCGAAGCGATCGAGTTCGTCGATGTGCGCGGCCAGTTGCGAGTGGGTCGCGCCGAACGCATTGCGGATGCGTTCGAGCGCGGCGCGCGCGGTCTCGTCGAGTTGGTCGGCATGCTGCTCGCTGAACGCTTCGAGCGCGAGCGACGCTTCGCGCTGCGCGCGCTTCGTGCGCAGCATCGTTGCGCCGAACGGGCGCAGCTTGCGCGACTCGACGAGCGCTTCGCCCGCCAGGCCGAGCACGCGGTCGAGTGTGTCGGCGCGCACGCGCAGCATGCGATTGGCGTCGTGGACGGTGTCGCGTGGCGGTGATTGCAGCGGTGTTTGCAGCGGCGTTTCCAGTGGTGTTTGCAGCGACGTGGCGGGTTCGTCTTGCGTCGTCAATCCCGCGATGAACGTGTCGATCTCGGCGCGCGTAACGGGCAGCGCGGCATCGGTCTCGCCCACACGCAGCAGCAGATCGACGCCGCGCAGCAGCGCATCGATGCGCGCGGCCGTCATCGGCTGTTCGCCGCGTTGCGCGGCGACGAAGCAGTCCTCCATCGCCCCCGCGATATCGACCCCTTCCTGAAGGCCGATGATGCGCGCCGCTCCTTTGAGCGAATGCGCGGCGCGCATGCACGATTCGAGCGTCGCGCCATCGGTGGGCGCGTGTTCGAGCGCGAGCAGCCCGTCCGACAACGTACGCGTCTGCGTGTGCGCTTCCTCGCGAAAGAGGTCGAGCAGCGAGCGGCGGCTCAGATCGTCATCGCTCATTGGAAGCTCCGCGCGAGGGACTCGAACAGGGCGCCGGCGTCGAGCACGCCCACCGCCCGGCCGCGCCACGGCAGCACGCCGCGCGTGTGCTGTGCCGTGGCACGCGCGAGCGTCGCGGGCACGGGCAACAGCTCGGGCAGATCGTAACGCACGACGCCTTCGACCTCATCGACCGGCAACGCAACGGGCTCGCCTTGCCACGCTGCAACGAGCATGCGTGCTGCGCGGCCGTGCGGCGCCGGGGCTTCGTCGCGAGGCTGTTCGATATGGAGCAGTTCGGCGAGCGAGGCGGCGAGCGTGAGCACACCGCGCACGTTGACGACGCCGAGCACGACCCGGCCGCGCCGATGCGGCAGCGAATGGATACGGCGCAATTCATCGGCGTGCCGGAGCGCGCCGGTCGGCAACGCGAGCCATTCGCCCGCGATGCGGAACACGACGGCCGACTCCGCCGGTGCGTGCTCGTTCGGCGCGGCTTGTGCGCCCGTGATGGGCAGCGCGGTTTCAGCGGGATCGAACGGACGATCGAGCAGGACCGCCGCGGCCTGCGCAAATACTGGACAGTTCAAGCAGCGCAGATGCTGCGCAAGACGCGGGCACGAGCGGTCGCCGCGCGTGCCGATGCGGTTCCAGCAATCGTCGACGGGACTCGCCGCGCCGGGCGGTTCAACGAGGTGCTGCATGCTGGAGTCCTCTCGATGCGCGTTCGGCGCGTCGCATCAACTGTCGTGCGCCATCGTGCTCGCCTGCGATGTCGAGCAGCGTGGCGAGATGCGTGAGCGCTTCGTAGTGGTCCGGTTGCAGATAGAGTGCCTTGCGATAGAGCGCATTGGCCTCGACTTCGCGTCCGCGTGCATCGGCGATCAGGCCGAGCAGATAGAAGCTGTCGGCATGCGGGCCGTGCGCAAAGACGTGCTCGTGCGCGCGACGCTCGGCCTCGTCGAGTTGCCCGGCATCCGCGAGGCGGCGTGCGTCGGCGATGCGGGTGTCGTCGTCGAAGACGGGCTTGGGCGCGTGCTGGGCGTGCGGTACTGCAGGCACGCTCGCAGGCGTGATGCTTGTATGCAGGGGGAAGGGCGCTTGCCAGCGCGGGGCGATGGCGGCGAGCGGTGTCGGCGTGCGTGTTGTCTGCATGGTGCTCGTGCGTTCGGGCGTTGCGTGTGACGGTGCGCCATGCCGGAACGCGAAGGCGAGCGCAATGCGCGCCGAACTCAGATCGTGGCGCATCATCAGGCCGGTTTCCGCCGGGCCGACGAACAGCGTGCCGTGCGCCGCGAGCCAGCGCGACAACAAGGCCACCGCGCGGTCCTGGCTTTCGCGATCGAAATAGATGAGCACGTTGCGGCAGAAAACGAAGTCCCAGGGCTCGACCGGTTCGTTGGCGAGCGCGAACAGATTGCGCTGGGCGAAGTTCACGCAGGCGCGCACGTTTTCGTTGAGTTGCCAACCTTCGCCCAGCGCGCGAAAGTGACGCTCGCGCAGCGTCGGCGGCACGCCGCGAAACGCGTTTCTTCCGTACACCGCGCGGCGCGCGGCGGCGATGGCCGTCACGCTGATGTCGAATGCATCGATGGAGAATTGTGCGGGCTCGAGGCCCGCATCGAGCAGCGTCAGTGCGATCGAGTAGGGCTCTTCGCCGCTCGAACAGGGCACGCTCAAGATGCGCAATGGCCGAAGCGGTGCGCGCTTCAAACGCGCGCTCGCCAGTTTCGCAAGTGCGACGAAGGCCTCGGGTTCGCGCAGGAACCACGTCTCGGGTACCACCAAGGCGTCGATCAACGCCTGGCGTTCTTCTGCGCTTTGCGTGAGTCGCTGCCAGTATGCGTCGATGAGCGCGGCATCGGGTGCGATCGTTGCGTGCGCATGGATCTGCGCGCGTGCCTCGATGGCGCGTTCAAGCGCGTTCGGGCCGAGCGACGGCGCGTCGATGCCCGTTTCGCGATACAACCACGCGGCGAACTGGGGATCGTCCGCGTTCATGATGCGTGCTCCTGCTGCCAGGATGGCGTAACGGGGAAGAGCAGCGCACGCACGCGCTCATCGAGCAACTGCTCCACCTTGAGCCACTGCACGAAGCCGTCGCCATCGCGCGCGACCGGGCCGAGCCAGCGTGCATCGGGAGTCGCGACGCCGCTCTCGGCGAACTGCTCGGGCATGTACTGGCGTGTCTGCGTTGCGCGTTCGAGGATCAGGCCGAGCAGCGGGGCGTTATCGCTTTCGGGCGCGGTGGCAGCACGATAGCGGACGAGCACGAGACGCGTCGAGCGCAGCGCTTGCGCGGGGCGCCCGAGCGCGAGCTGCGCGACGTCGATGACGGGCACCGCTTCGCCGTGCCGCTCGATCACGCCCGCCACCCACGCGGGCGTCCCAGGCAGCGCACGCGCCGGCGCGAATGGCCGCACTTCGGCAATCATGGTCGCTTCGAGCGCGTAGCGTTCGCCATCGAGTTCGAACAGCAAGAACAGCATCGTCGGTCCCCTGCTTGCCGGGCCTCAGGCGTCGAGCTTGAAGCGCGACACGCCCGTGCGCAGCTGATTGGCGACGAGCGTGAGGTCGTCGATGGCTTGCGACGACTGGCGCAACGACTCCGCCGTCTGTTGCGCGGCCTCGGACAGTTGCGAGAGTGCCTGGGTGATCTGCTCGGCGCTCGTCGCCTGGGTCTGCATGCCGTCGTTGACCATCTGGAAGCGCGGGGCGAGCGTCTGCACCGAGCCGATGATCTGCGAGAGCTGCGTGCCGACTTGCTGCACGTCGCGCATGCCGCGCCGCACTTCCTCGGTGAACTTGTCCATGCCCATCACGCCCGCCGAGACCGCCGACTGGATCTCCTTCACGGTCTGTTCGATGTCGTAGGTGGCGACGGCGGTCTGGTCCGCGAGGCGGCGGATCTCGGTCGCGACGACGGCGAAGCCGCGGCCGTATTCGCCGGCCTTTTCGGCCTCGATGGCCGCGTTCAGCGACAGCAGGTTGGTCTGGTCGGCGACCTTCGTAATGGTGGCGACGACCTGGTTGATGTTGATCGCCTTCTCGTTGAGGATCGAGAGTTTCGCGTTCACCGAGCCCGCTGCTTCCATCACGTTGCGCATGGTCTCTTCCATGTGCGCGAGTCCGCTCTGGCTCGTGCCCGCGAGCAGCGCGGACTGCTCCGCGACCTGGGCGACTTCGCTCATGGTGCGCACGAGATCGCGCGACGTCGCGAAGATTTCCCGCGAGGTGGCGCCGATCTCGGTGGTGGTCGCGGCGGTCTCGCTCGCGGTGGCCTGCTGCTCCTTGGAGGTGGCCGCGATCTCGGCCACCGAGGTCGTGACCTGCAGTGAAGACTTCTGCGCCTGCGAAACGAGGCTCGCGAGTTCGCCGGTCATGCGGTTGAAGCCATCCTCGAGCGTGCCGAATTCGTCCTGGCGGCCCAGATTGAGCTGCTGGGTCAGATCGCCGGTGCGCATGCCGTCGTGCACTTCGACGAGGCGCGCCATCGGCACCGTGATCGACCGGTAGAGCACGTAACCGGTCGCGAGCGCGGTGAGCAGCGTGACGCCGAGCGCTGCAGCGAGCGTGATCTCCGTGCCGCTCACCGAACTGCGGATCCGTTGCGCCGAATCGTTGGCCTGATTGCGATTCTCCGCGACCAGCGTGTTGGCGGCCTGGATCACCTGCTTCCACAGTGGCGTCAGTTCCACAAGCGCGGCCTGGGCCGCCGCGCGCGAGCCGGGCGCATTGTGTGCGATGTTCGTGATAAGCGGCGCGTAGCGCTGGTAGGCCTGTTGAAACTGGGCGAAGTGCGCGCGATCATCCTCGCGATACAGCGAGGCTTGATAGCGGTCGCCGAGTTCCTCCACCTGCTTGAGCGCGTCGGCCAGATGCGCGAGGTCCTGGCGCGCGAGTTCGGGGTCGCTGTCGACGAACACGGCTCGTTCGACGGTTGCGTATGTGTCGTTGGTCGCCGCGCGCAGCGAAGTCGCGTAGAACAGGCCGGGCACGGAGTCGCGGTTCAGGCTGAGCGCTTCTTCGTCGATGGTGCGCAGCCGGTCGTACGAGATCACCGCCGTGATGAGCATCAGCGCGAACAGCAGGCCAAAGCTCAGGATGATCCGCTTGCCGAGCGTGAAATGGCCGGCGCCAAGGGCGCCCGAGAGGCTCGCATGGCTGTTGCGTGGCAGGGCAGTCGTCATGTGAGCAGATTTTCCCGGTATGAAAAGATAAGGCAGGCGCCGGCGGTTGCACCCGCAAATGGCCTGCAACTGGACTGAGCGCCAGCTTACAGATTAAATCCTACCAGACGGGCATAGTGGTGCGCCCCGATTTCCCCGCAGCAACGGCGGTTTCGATAGCCAAGCGATATGGCGGGGCAGCGATCGCGACGATTGGCATATCGATCGAGGGTGAGGCGCCCGTGCGGGTGCTCCGCGCGACGACGCGGTGGTCGCGGCGCGAAGCACATCGAGCGAAGCTCAGAACCACGCGTCCTGCATGTCGAGCGGACCGCGATCGAGCGAGGCGAGCAAATCGAACTGGGCGGCGGTCTTCGGCAACTCCCAATGGAAGAAGTAGTCGGCCGCCGCGAGTTTGCCGCGATAGAAGTCCGCATCGGCCGCGTTCGCGGTGCCCAGTGCCTGCGATGCGCTCAGCGCCTGTTCGAGCCAGATCCACGCGACCACGACGTGGCCGAATGCTTCGAGGTAGACCGATGCGTTCGCGAGCGTGAGCGATGGATCGCCGGCCGCCCACAAACTGCGCGTCACCTCGACGAGCCTGCGCAGCGCGGCACCCAGGGCTTGCGCATGGTCGCGCAGGGCGCCGGTGTCCGGGCCCGAAGCGCGCGCGATGGTGTCCTCGATGCGACCCGCGAGCTGACGCAACGCCGCGCCATCGTCGACGACGACCTTGCGTCCGAGCAGGTCCAGCCCCTGAATGCCGTGCGTGCCCTCGTGGATGGGGTTGAGCCGGTTGTCGCGATAGAACTGCTCGACGTTGTATTCGCGCGTATAGCCGTAGCCGCCGTGTACCTGGATGGCAAGGTCGTTGGCCGCGAGACACCACTGCGACGGCCAGCTCTTGGCGATAGGCGTGAGGATGTCGAGCAGTTGTGTCAGGCGTTGATGCTCGGCCGGCTCGAGCGGCGCACGGGTTTCGTCGACGAGACGTGCACAGTACAGCGTCAGCCCGAGCGCGCCCTCCACATAGGATTTCTGCGCGAGCAGCATGCGGCGCACGTCGGCGTGTTCGACGAGGCGCACCTGGGGCGCACTCGCGTCCTTGCCGCCCGCGCCGATGGAGCGCCCTTGCGGACGGTTGCGCGCATAGTCGAGTGCGTGCAGGTAACCGGTATAGCCGAGCATCGTCGCGCCGAGGCCGACGCCGATACGCGCCTCGTTCATCATATGGAACATGTAGGCGAGGCCACGATGCGGCTCGCCGACCAGATATCCGATCGCGCCCGCACGACCGCCCGGCTGGTACTGCGTGCCTTCACCGAAGTTCAGCAGGCAATTCGTCGTGCCGCGATAACCCATCTTGTGATTGAGGCCCGCGAGTACGACATCGTTGTGCTCGCCGGGCGAACCGTCCGGATTGACGAGATATTTAGGCACCACGAACAGCGAGATACCCTTGACGCCCGGCATCAGCTTGCCATCGGGGCCCGGAATCTTGGCGAGCACGAGATGGACGATGTTGTCGGCGAGTTCGTGCTCACCGCCCGAGATCCACATCTTGTTGCCGCGCAGGCGGTACTGCGCGCCGAGTGGCGATTCGCCCTCGTATTCGGCGCGCGTCGCGATATCGGACAGCGACGAGCCGGCTTGCGGTTCGGACAGGCACATCGTGCCGAAGAAGCGGCCTTCGAGTTCGGGCTTCACGAAGGTGTCGATCTGGGCGCGGTTGCCGTGCGCGAGCAGCAGATTGGCGTTGCCGATCGTGAGGAACGGATAGGCGCTCGTTCCCACGTTGGCGCCCTTGAACCATGCGAAGCCGGCTTTTTCGACGACGAGCGGCAACTGCATGCCGCCGAGTTCGTAGTCCTGGCCCGCTGCCATCAGGCCGGCCTCGCTGAAGGCCGTCAACGCCGTCTTGACTTCGGGAATCACTGAAACGGTCTTGCCGTCGAAGTGCGGTTCGTTCTGGTCGGACTTCTTGTTGTGCGGCGCGAACAGATCGGTGGCGATCTTCTCGCAGGTGTCGAGAGCGGCGTCGAACGTCTCGCGCGAATGATCGGCATAGCGCTCGATGCGCGTGAGTTGCTCCACCCGCAACCATTCGTAAAGAAGGAAGTCGAGGTCGCGGCGAGAGAGGATCAAGGACATGCTCAAGGCTCCAGCGGACGTGGTGAGATAGTGTCCGGCAAGCATACACAACAAATAGAACGAGTGTGCTATTTATTCGATTCGCGGGGCTGGCCATATCGGCGAGGCCCAGTATGTCCCTATGTCAATATTTCTCACATATCGGTGAGAAATGATCGTTTGGCGTCGATGCCCGAATCCCCTAGCATCGCTGCTCATCTTGGCATCTCCACGCCTTCATCTCCCGCCATGAATCCCGCCAATATTTCCCAGCTTCTCGTGCTTGCTGCCCTGTGGGGCGGCTCGTTTCTGTTCATCCGTGTCGGCGTGACCGATTTCGGTGTTGCGCCGCTCATGGCGCTGCGGGTCGGCATCGGGGCGACGTTCCTGCTCAGCGTGTTGTTCGCACGACGGCCGGCGCGCGAGGCGATCGCCACGATGCGCAAGCATGCGTGGCCGTTGTTGATCGTGGGAATTCTGAACTCGGCCGCGCCATTCTGCTTGTTCGCGTGGGCGGAGCTGACGCTGTCGGCGGGCGTCACGTCGGTGATCAATGCGACCACGCCGCTGTGGGGCGCGGTAGTCGCGTTCGTGTGGCTCAAGGACCGCGTGAGCGGCTTGCGTGTCGCCGGTCTGGCGATCGGCTTCGCAGGCGTGCTCGCGCTGGTGTGGGACCAGGTATTTTCACATCAGGGTGCCAACGCGTCACCGGCGACGACCGCGCTCGCGGCGGCCGCCGCACTGGGCGCCACGCTGCTGTACGGCATCGCCGCGAGCTACACGAAGCGCCATCTGACCGGCATCGATCCGCTCACCGTGGCGGCCGGCACGATGACCGGTGCCACGGTCGTGCTGGTGCCGTTTGCGTTGCTGTACTGGCCGCACACGCCTGTGTCGACGCACGCATGGGGTGCCGTGCTCGGCCTCGGTATCGCCTGCACGGGCATTGCCTATCTGATGTTCTTCCGTCTGATCGCGGCCATCGGGCCGGCGCGCACGATTACCGTGACCTTCGTGATTCCGGTGTTCGGCATTCTGTGGGGTGCGCTCTTTCTCGGCGAGGGCGTATCGATCGGCATGATCGAAGCGTGCGCGGGCATTCTCGTCGGCACGGCGCTCGCCACCGGCGTCGTCAAGCGTCTGCCGTTCTTCGGAGCGCCGCGCGGCGCTGCGGCGAAGCAGTAAGTGCGGGCAGCCGGACGCGGGCGTCCGGCTGTGGTTCGTCCAGGGCGAATAAAAACTCCCGGCGCCCATAGGATGAAAGTACCCCCTCAAACCATTGCCAGATACGGCTTTGAGGCGTGTTGAAGTTAGTGCGGAGCACCTCGGCGTCGTGCGAATGGAATCTCCCATCGATGCCGTGTTCGACGCTGTCATGTATCCGGTTGCGTCGGACGCTTTGCCATGAAATCCCCGAGTTGCATTGTCAGGTGGGCAGCTATGGGTACTGTGCGTGGGGGGGCCACATGCGATTCCGGCTCGCCCAGTTCGACGTACGTCAGACAATCGTCGTCGCTGAAACGCGGCAGACCGTAAAGCTCGTCGAGTTCCTGGCGGGTGAGAATGGACAGACGGTGCGAGCGGGTCTGATTCCGCCAGCCCGAAAATGCTGAACCAGCTTTACTGCGGCGACCGACCGCCATGCGGTCCCGGCTGCAAGGCGTCCTGTCGAAGTCGGATGGATCCGATAATCGCATCCCAAAGGGCAACACCCTCATCGGGCGTGAGCGACGAGTCGACGTATTTTCCTGCGTTCGGGCCTCTAGACAACCGGCCGCCAGTCTCCAGTCCGATTGTTAGTCTCGGTTGGCCAAGCGAGTGGTTCCCGTCTGGCGAAGACCAGGCTGCAAAGGTCAATCGTTCCACGTCGTGATCATCCGTGAACCGGTCCAACCATTGCGTTCCGTTCATGCCGGCAAACGCCCGCGCTCCCTTGCGTAACACACGCACGCTTGAGTACTCCTCCAGTTGCTTCATGTTGCCCAGCAAGGTCTCATGGCTGTCTGGCGTAAATCGCCGGCTGTAAATTTCCAGGCTCAGGTCCGGGAAGCGGTCCATGCCAAAGCGTATCTTTGCTTTCTCCTCGTCCTGATCGCTATTAATCACGACTGGACCAAGGCAGAAGCCCGGACCGGCTTTTTCCGGATCATCGTAGGCGTGAATCTGTCGCGCCACCTTTATCAGCCGCGCCTTCACTTCCTCGGGCGCTTCCACCTTGCCAGCAGGGGAAAAACGGCCTGCGCCCGCCACGCCCTCATAGGAGTCGGCGGATAGCAGCAGCCGGGTTGCTCCGACAAGTACGTATAGTTTGTGATTGCTCGCTGCGGCACTGATCAAGGAGTCGTATTTGCGCAGGTAGATCATCCGGTCGTCGATGACCTCGTGGTCAAGCAGCATCGATTTCCCGGTTTTTCGATTCTTGTCGCTTTTGTCGATCTTCTGCGCTTCAGCGGCCACCTGCACTTTCATCGCTTCCGGCGTGCTGTCCAATGATTCGATACTCACGTCGACGGTCTTGACGTCTTCCGTGAGGCCGTAGTACAGCCTCACGTCACCCTTGACTGACATGTCCAACGGAATCCGCATCACGAACCGTCCCATGCAGACGGTCTTCATGTTAGCTGCCAGATCGTGAACCATCGATTTTTCCTTTACTGTCGGGGCGCAACCGGCCACCAGGACAACAAGCGCTGTAACGAGCATCAACAGCGGGCGCATCAGTTGCCTGCCTTCGCTTTGGCCGCGATCTTCTGCAGCGCATACAGCGTGACGAGGCGAGCGTTTTCGTGGTGGTAGGCGGGTTCGTGCTTGATGCCATGAAGGCCGAACTGCTGCCGGATGGCTGCGCCGCCGCTAGACCGCGGGAAGGCGCCCGAGCTGGCCGGCACCGTGCCATCACCGCCGCCGTCCTGCTGTGCACACACCAGGTCCCAGTAGCTAGTTTCCAGCATCACCGGCTCGCCTTCGCCCGAGCCAGGCATCGGCTCACGTTGTCCTCCGACGCGCAGCGGGTTGGTCCCGTCATCGCGTACAGCGTCAAAGCCCATTTTCGCGACCACCTCGGGTTCGGGGCGCGGCTTGTCATCCGGCGCAATCGCGCCCTTGCGAAGTTGCCAATGCACGCCTTCGAAACTGGCGATTTTTGGATCCTTGCCGTAGAACACGTAGGTGTTGGGGTGGTACGCATTCCTGATATCCCCATGGAAGGCAGCGGCTTTCCGGATATTCTTCGCATAGCCTTCCCACGTCAGGTCCGTGCCGCCCGGTGGATTGAGCCATTCCTTGCGGATCAGCCCCCACCACCGGTTCTCGCACAGATAGATGTCCTGGTACGGATCGCCACTGCTACCGGGCTCGGTATGAACGGATTTGCCCGATGGGCTGTCGATACCCAGCCACCCGTGGTGTTCCCGATACTGTGCCGTGGGCAACAGCTGCAGCGCGCCGGGCGCCTGCGCGAACACGGCGGTCACTTCCTTGCCGCTGCGACCGACGACCATACCCACGATGGCGTCCTCGTCCTTCATGCCGATCTTGCAGCGCCGATACGCGACCGGCGCGCCGACCGCCGGCATGACGCCGTGCACAATACCGGCAATGGCTTCCTGCATGCCATCAAGCCGCTGGCAGGAGCGCGCGACCAACCCGCCCATCGAGTGGGTGACCAGCACAACCTGCGAACAACGCGAATTCGGATGGTTGTACTGCGCGATAACCGACAGAATGCGTTCCTTCAACAGCTGCGCGGCAAGTTCGTTACTGTCGAGCCAGTTGTAACCGAAGGCATGAACCGGCATACGAAACCGCGCGCGTGCGATCAGTTCGTCCGAGGACAGTTCCGCCGGTCCGGTTTCGGCTTCCGGCAGACCGGGCATCGACATGGGGAGGCCCGGGTGAAGAAAGGGCGTATCCTGGCCGGACCGGGAAGCCATATCCGCTGTCTTCTGCGAGAACTGCGGCCAGAGGGCGGGGTTGTACCCCTGCCCATTCAGCATCTTTTCCAGCCACAGCAGGAAGCCGTGATAGCTTCCCTCGCCGACTTCGCCCCAGCCGCGCTCGATATATTGCTTCGGATCGTGCACGCTCCCGCCGGCGTGCGTGGGTACGGCTCCGTTCGAGTCGACCTTGACCGTGGCAGGATTGAGCGTGGCCTGACGCTCGCCGGAATTTTTCCACGCCAGATCGGCAAGCAATCCTGCGGGCTTGTCCTTTAGCAGCAGATCGAGTGATGACGGCGGGTTATCCAGCTTCCACACGCTCTTGCCGTCGTTGTCGCACAGATTCGAACCCATGATGCCCGGCACGAAGATCACGGGCAGCACGTCCGCGGGAGGAAGAACAAGGGTCACCGGATCGATCATGCGGGACGGTGTCAGTTGCCAGGTGAAGGCATATCCGCCGTCTATTGTCGGTGCCCCGGGTGCAAAACGGGGCGAATCGCCAGATGTCGTCATGAAGGGAGGGGGAATTGAAGCGTATATCCCCATGTTTCAAGGGAAGGGAAGGCAAAACCAGCAGCAGCGTCTCACGACCTGCGCCCTGCACGCCTTGACTCGCATCAAGGCGGGACAGGCCTGGACTCGCGCAACGGCGTCCAGCGCTGTTGTCCACAGGCGCTCGAAGGCCGGCAATCCGAACGTGGCGTGATTGGCCGGATACGCTGGCAGATCGTCGTGTTCGCCCGCAGCCGACATCGCGCCGGTCTCGCTGAGCCGTCCCGGCGCGGCGTAGACAAGCGCGCGCGTCACAGCAAAGCCGCCATTCGCGCGCTCTACATCTTTCCTTCACTATCGGCCCCGCAGCCCCAGGTGAGCGACACGGTTGACGAATGGCTCCCGAACAGCGCTTTACTCCTGCTACATCAGCATGGCATCCGCACGCTGGCCGATCTGACTGTGTGCGTTCCCCGTCGCAGGGGCTGGTGGCGCCAGACTACCGGGCTCGGCGCCCAAGGCGCTCGCCGTATTGAAGCGTTCCTTGCCGCTCACCCCGCGCTTGGGGGGCAGCGTACTCTCCAGATCGAGCGGATCTTTACGCGACTCCCGCCTGTATAGGTACCGTTCCGAATTGGCCATGCCCCCAGCACGCCTGGACGCGCCCCGTACGCCTCTAAACCTTATCTGGCAACGGGTCTGAGGGCGCATTCATCCTGGGGGCGTCGGGTGTTTTTTTGCCACGATCAGGCGAGCCCTTCGGCCACGCGCGCGGCTTGCACAGCCGGACGGGCGCCAACGCGTGCCTGGAAGGCGGCGAGATTCGGCCACTTGGCGAGATCGAGCTTGATGAAGCCGGACCAGCCCAGCACCGTGAACAGATAGGCATCCGCCACCGAGAATGCGTCGCCGACGAGGTACTGCTTGCCTTCGAGTTCGGCGTTCGCGTACGAGAGACGGCGCTCCAGATTGCCCATCGCCGAGGCCTTCCAGTCATCGCCTGCAGCCGGATTGAAGAACGGCGAGAACGACTTGTGCAGCTCGGTACCGATGAACGTGAGCCAGCTTTGCACGCGATAGCGTTCGAGCGTGCCGTTGGCCGGCGCCAGGTTCTTTTGCGGCGCGAGGTCGGCGACGTACTGGACGATGGCGGGGCCTTCGGTCAGCAGTTCGCCATTGTCGAGCAGCAGTGCGGGCACATAACCCTTCGGATTGGCAGCGAGGAAATCAGCGCCGCTCGCGGTCGTCTTCGTCTTGAGATCGACGGCTTCGGTTTCGTAGGGCAGCCCCGATTCTTCGAGGGCGATGTGCGGGGCGAGGGAGCAGGCGCCAGCCTTGAAAAAGAGCTTCATGGGTATAGGTGCTTATGACGGGTGAGGAGGTGTCGCCGGTGCGATCGCGAAAGTTGCGCGCGCAACCGGGCGGTACGGCTCGCCACCTTAACGTCTGGGCACGGAAACTTCAAGCCGCGCCGACAAGGTTGGTGTTCGCGGCGCGAGAGTAGAATGATCTGCTACGAAGCCCCGTTCTGAAGCCTCCTGTTTTGTCATGGCCGACTCCAAATTCCCCGAGAAGACACCGAATCGCCGACGTCCGCCTACCTGGGTGTTGAACGTCCTCACGGCGCTGATTGGCATCGCGACGCTTGCGGCCGGCATCGGCTGGCTCGTCTATAGCTGGGTCGTCGATCTCGAGATTCCTTATTTCGCCATTCCACTCGTGTTGTGCGTGCCGGTGATCGCCGCCGTCGCGTTTCGCAACTGCTGGGATTGACACACGCGAGGCGCTTTCGCGAAGGACCGCTTCCATGAGCGCATCGAACACGGAACAGGGCGCACGCTGGCTCGCCGGACAATGTCTTTGCGGTGCGGTGCGCTATGCCGTGAAAGACGAGTTCGCCTACGCGTTCAATTGCCATTGCTCGCAATGCCGGCGGGCGACCGGGTCTGCTTTCAAGCCCTTTGCAGGCATCGAGCGAGACAAGCTGCGTATCACTGAAGGCGCCGGCAGCTTGTTGCTGTATGGCGATCCCCACGCCGCTCACGACGTGCGTTGCAGCGTGTGCGGCTCGCTGCTGTTTTCCGTCGTGAGGCAGGGCGCGTTCGTGCATGTGACCTATGGCACGCTCGTCGATACGCCGTCAATGCTCCCGTCCGCTCATCTCTTTGTCGGCTCGAAAGCGGCATGGCACACGATTGCCGATGCATTGCCCTGTCATGACGCTTTTCCTTGAGCGTTGCGCCTCCATTGTGAACTGGTTGCATTGCACGACGCTAAAGCGGGGCGTGACGATTTAAGAAGAGCGGCAATAGCGAAGCGATAAAGCGGCGCTAAGCCGATTTAAATCGCCCGCGCACCTACGAGACGATTCGCCGCGTCGCAACATGAATCCAGATGCTTTTCACAATAATCGGATTCAATTTTGGCAATAATGATATCCACCAAGTTGACATGCGCGTCGCGCCTGTGCAACACGGCCGCTCATGGTATTCCGGGTCGCACCACCGAATAGTCCTTTAATAACAAAAAGCTAACTCCCGATCTGGCGATATTTCCAGTTTCTGCAAATGACTGTTGCAGCGCGAAAAGCCGCTTTGCAACAACCGTGACACTTACACTTCGCCCGGGATCACAGGAACGCACCGGTATCCGGCGTCGTTCGTTCCTTTGAGCTCTTTTAGTCATTAATGGAAAGTCATGAAGAACACTCTGATTATCGCGGGTATCCTCGGCGCATTCACGGCTTCGGCCCACGCACAAAGCAGCGTCACGCTGTACGGCGCGCTCGACGCAGGTATCGTCTACTCGAACAACGCTGGTGGCCACAGCAACTGGCAACAAGGCAGCGGCTCGGTGTCCGATACGTACTTCGGCCTGCGCGGCAGCGAAGACCTGGGCGGCGGTCTGCACGCGATCTTCACGTTGGAAAGCGGCTTTGACGTGAACAACGGCAAGTTCACGGAAGGCAACACGATGTTCAATCGTCAAGCCTACGTGGGTCTGAAGAGCGATCAATACGGTACGCTCACGCTTGGCCGTCAATACGACTCCGTCGTCGACTATCTCGCGCCGCTGTCGGAAGCAGGCGCGGGCTACGGCAACAACCTCGCCGGCCACCCGTTCGACAACGACAACCTCGATCACTCGTTCTCGATCAAGAACGCGGTCAAGTATGAAAGCGCGAGCTATTCGGGCTTCAAGTTCGGCGGCCTCTATGGTTTCAGCAACGACGCCGGCCAGTTCTCGAACAACCGCGCATGGAGCGTCGGCGCTTCGTACAACAACGGTCCGTTCAACGTTGCCGCGGCCTACCTGCAGATGAACAACTCGGTGAGCGTCGGCAATGCGAACGGCGCAGTCACGTCGGGTCAAGGCAACAACTCGAACCTGACGGCACAGCAGCAGCGTACCTTCGGCGTGGGCACCAACTACGCCTACGGTCCGGCGACGGTCGGCTTCGTGTGGACCCACACGCAGTACGACAACCTGATCTCGGGTACGCAATACGGTGCAGCGCCGACCTTCTTCGTGAGCGGCACGAACCTGCACATGGACAACTTCGAACTCAACGGCCGTTATGCACTGACGCCGGCACTGAGCCTCGACGCCGCTTACACGTTCACGAACGGCAAGGTGTCGGGTACGGGCGGTTCGGGCGATCCGAAGTGGCACACCGTGTCGCTGCAAGCTGACTACTCGCTCAGCAAGCGCACCGACGTGTACGTTGAAGGCGTGTACCAGCACGCTTCGGGCGACCTCGGCACGGGCGTGCAGAACGTGTCGATGATCAACACGCTGTCGCCGTCGACCTCGCAGAACCAGGTCGCGGCAGCGGTGGGTCTGCGTCACCGCTTCTGATGAAGCAAGCGGGCCGGAGCGATCGATCCGGCCCGCACGCTCGCTTTGAAGTCTGGCTCGCTAGCGGGTTTCGCCCGGTAGCGGGCCAGTTTCGTCTGGAGCAGCTGGATCGCGCGGTGACGCCGCGGCGGCCGCGCGATGATGATCGGCGGCGAGCAGCATGTACATCGCGGGGACGACGAACAGCGTGAAGAGCGTCCCGATCGACAGCCCCGTGAAGATCACGATCCCCATCGCGTTGCGGCCCGCCGCGCCCGCGCCCGAGGCGATCACGAGCGGCAGCACGCCAAGCACCATCGCGGCCGTGGTCATCAAGATCGGCCGCAGCCGCACGCCGGCTGCTTCCTCGAGCGCATCGCGTTTGCTGCGTCCGGCACGCTGCAATTCGTTCGCGAACTGCACGATCAGAATGCCGTGCTTACTGACGAGCCCCATCAGCGTGACGAGCCCGACCTGGGTATAGATGTTGAGTGTGGTGACGCCGAGATTGATGAAGATGAGCGCGCCAAAGAGCGCCATCGGCACCGATACGAGAATCACGACCGGATCGCGAAAGCTCTCGAACTGGGCCGCGAGCGCGAGAAACACGATGATCGTCGCGAACATCAGCGTGATCACGAAGCCGCCCGATTCCTGCACGAACTGGCGCGATGGTCCGGAGTAGTCGGCGCTGTAGCCGCTCGGCGCCGCTTCGGCCGTGGCCTGGCGCAGGAAGGCGAGCACTTCGCCTTGCGAGACGCCTGGCACCGTGACGCCCGAGATCGTCGCGGAATTGAGCTGCTGGAAGTGATTGATCGACTCCGGCACGACCTCGTGTTCGAGGTGCGTGACGGTCGAGGCCGCGATGACGCTGCCATCGGGTGTATGCAGATAGTAGTCGAGCACCTGCGAGGGATTCAGGCGATCCACCTGCAGCACCTGCGGAATCACCTTGTACGAACGTCCCGCGATCGAAAAGTAGTTCACGTAGTTGCCGCCGAGTCCCGCGCCGAGCGCCTGCCCCACGTCGCTTTGCGACAGGCCGAGCGTGGCTACCTTGTCGCGCTCGACGATCAGCGTCGCCTGCGGCTTGTCGAGCTTCAGGTCGCTGTCGACAAAGAAGAACATGCCGCTCTCACGGGCCTTTTTCAGCACGGCTTGCGAGACCTCGTTGAGATTGCCGAACGGCTCGGTCGTGCTGATGACGAACTGAACCGGCAGACCCTGCGAACCCGGCAGCGGCGGAAACTGGAACGCGGCAACCCGCGCGCCCGCGATGCCGTTCCATTTCTCCTGCAACGCCTGCTGGAGTTGCGCCGCGCTTCGATGGCGCTGGTCCCAGGTCTTGAACAACACGCCGCCAATCCCTTGATTGAGCGTCGGCGAGCCAGTCAACTGGAACATCTGCGAATACTCGGGCAGCGCTTTCGATATCTGAAACACCTGGTCCGCGTAGGTTTGCATTTGCTGGATCGTCGCGTTCGGCGGACCGAGGATCTGCGACAGCACGATGCCCTGGTCTTCCTCGGGCGCGAGTTCCGATTGCGACGTCGCGAACAGATACACGGTGCCCGCGAGCAGCAGGGCGCCCATCACGACGAAGACGGGCCACGTATCGAGCGTCGCGTGCAGCAGGCGACCGTAGGCGTGGTGAACGCGTTCGAACTGACGATCAATGAAGCGCGCGAAGCGGCCCGACTCCTGTTCCGCGCGGAAGAAGCGCGAGCACATCATCGGCGAGAGCGTGAGCGCGATCACACCGGAAACGGTCACGGCGCCCGCGAGTGAAAACGCGAACTCGGTGAAGAGCGCGCCGGTCAGGCCGCCCTGAAAGCCGATTGGGGCGTAGACAGCGATCAATACCACGGTCATCGCGAGGATCGGGCCGCCGAGTTCGCGTGCGGCGATCAACGCGGCTTCGAGCGGCGGGCGGCCTTCCTCCTTCATGTGGCGATCGACGTTCTCGACGACGATGATTGCATCGTCCACGACAAGCCCGATCGCGAGCACGAGCGCAAGCAGCGTCAAGAGATTGATCGAATAGCCGAGCAGCTGCATCACGAAGAACGTGCCGATCAGCGAGAGCGGCATCGCGACAAGAGGGATGATCACCGCGCGCAGGCTGCCGAGGAACAGGAAGATCACCACCGTGACGATCAGCAGCGCTTCGACCAGCGTCTTGACGACCTCGTCGATCGCGGTGTTCACGAAGTCGGTGGCGTCGTAGACGATGTCGCCGGTGATGCCGGTGGGCAGTTGCTGTTGCATCGACGGGAAGACATCGCGCACGCGTCTCGCGACGTCGAGAATGTTGGCGTCGGGCGCAACCTTGATGCCGATGAACACGGAGCGCTTGCCGCTGAACGCGACATTGAAGTCATAGCTGTCCGCGCCGAGCACGACGTTCGCGACATCCTGCAGGCGCACGATCGCGCCGTTCTTCTGCTTGACGACGAGCTGGCGGAAGTCCTCGACTGAATGCAGATCGGTGCCCGCGTTGAGATCGACGCTGACCATTTGCCCCTTGGTCGTGCCGAGCGTCGCCAGATAGTTGTTGCTGCCGAGCGCTGCGTAGACATCTTGCGCCGTGACACCATGCGCGGTCATGCGCGTCGTGTCGAGCCACGCGCGCAATGCGAACTGACGTCCGCCGAGAATTTCGGCCGTCTGTACCCCTTCGATCGAATCGAGTTTCGGTTTGACGACGCGCAGCAGATAGTCCGTGACGTTGTTGCTCGGCAGGACATCGCTATAAAAGCCGAGGTACATCGCGTCGGTGGTCTGGCCGGTTTGCACGGTCAGCACCGGCTGCTGTGCCTCGGGCGGCAACTGGTTGCGCACCGACGCGATCTGCGTGCTGATTTCAGTGAGCGCGCGGTTCGAATCGTAGTTCAGGCGCAGTGTTGCCGTGATGACCGAGACGCCAGTCGTGCTCGACGACGACAGGTAGTCGATGCCCTGTGCCTGCGCAATGGCGGCTTCGAGCGGCTGCGTGATGAAGCCCGCGATGGTGTCGGCGTTGGCGCCGTAGTAGGAGGTGCTGATCGTGACGACCGCGTTTTCCGTCTGCGGATATTCGCTCACTTTGAGCGCGAAGAGCGCGCGCAGGCCGAGCACGAGGATCAGCAGGCTCACCACGGCGGCGAGCACCGGGCGCCGGATGAAGAGGTCGGTGAAGTTCATCGGCGGCCCCTTATTGTTCCTGCGGCGACGGATTGGGGTTGTCGCTGGGCCGCACGCGGTTGTCGATCACGAGCGGCGTGCCGTTGGTCAGCTTGATCTGGCCGCTCGTCACGATCTCGGCGCCTTCGTCGATGCCTTTGAGGATCGCGACCTGGTCGCCGCGCGTCGGCCCTGGCGTCACGAACACCTGTTGCGCGACCGGCAGCGTCTTGCCTTGCGCGTTGGGCGCCTTGCCGGGCTTCACGACGAACACCGTGGCGCCATACGGGTTGTAGGTGATGGAGGTTTGCGGCAGGGTCAGATAGCGCATGCTTGCGCCCGCATCGATCTTCACATTCGCATACATGCCGGGCAGCAGCTTGCGTTCGTGATTGTCGACGCTGGCTTCGATCTGCACGTTGCGGGTGGCGGTGTCGACTTTCGGATTGATCGACGCGATGCGGCCATTGAACGTGCGTCCGCCGTAGGCGTTGGTATCGACGAGCACCTGCTGGCCGATCGCGAGTTGCTCGAGCTGTTGCTGCGGCAGCCAGAAATCGGCGTAGATCGGATCGATCGCTTGCAGCGTGACGATCGCGTCGCCCGGGTTCAGGTACTGGCCCGGGTTCACGGTCGTGATGCCGAGCCGTCCCGCGAACGGGGCGCGGATCGTCTTCTTGTCGACCAGTGCCGCTTGCTGTGCGACCTGCGCCTTCTTGCTGCGCAAGTCGGCTTCGTCCGAATCGAGCTGGGCCTTCGCGATGGCCTTGATGTCGTATTGCGCCTTGTCGCGCTGATAGACGGTGTTGGCGAGATCCGCCTGGGCCTGCAGTGAATGGAGCAGCGCGATATCGGTGTCCGCATTCAGTTGCACGAGCAACTGACCGGACTTCGCTTCATCGCCGGAACGAAATGCGATCTGCCGCACGAGGCCCGCGACCTCGCTCGTCACATCGACGCCGCGCACCGCGCGCAGGCTGCCGACGGCGGTGAGCTGCGGCTGCCAGGCCTGATAGCCGGCTCGGGTGGTCGTGACGGTGGCGCTCGGCGCTGCATTGGCGGCCATGAACTTCGCGATCATGTGCGCCTTGAACAGATTGAAGCCAACGATGCCCGCCATCAAGACGACGACGCAGATCAGCATGATTGTCATTCGTTTGGCCATCGGCGCTTTGCGGCGTTGCTCGGTCATCGTCGGTTCCTTGCGCGGCGTCTCTCGTGTGTCGGTGTCGGCGGCGGGGCTGCCTTGCATCGTGTGAATTGGGCTCGGCGCATTCAGTGCGGCGACGCATCGGGTGTCGTTGTTGTGTCGTTCCACCAACCACCGCCGAGCGCCTGAAAGAGTGCGGCCGTGTCTGCATAGCGCGATGCCTGCGCCTGGGCGAGGTTCACGACGCTTTGCTGGTATTGGCGTTGCGCGTCGAGCAGCGCGACATAGCTCACGCCGCCCACGCGATACTGGCCGCGCGTGAGATCGAGGGATGCCTGCGCCGCGCGCCACGCGTCGGTTTGCGACTGCAGCGCGGTGGCGTCGTGATCGAGCGCGCGCAAGCTGTCGGCGACGTTCTGGAACGCCTGCAGCACGGTCTCGCGATACTGCGCGCTCGCTTCATCGTAAGCGGCCTCGGCGGCGCGCTTTTGCGCGAGCAGTTGGCCGCCATGAAAGACCGGCTGCAGCAACCCTGCACCGAGACTCCAGATCGTGCTGCCTGCGCGCAACGCGGCGGCGGGCGTAAGCGCTTCGGTGCCGTAACTCGCCGACAACGTGATCTGCGGATACATCGCCGCCGTCGCGACGCCGACCTGCGCGCTCATCTGATGCAGCGTCGCATCGGCCGCGAGGATGTCGGGGCGCTGGCGCACGAGCGACGAGGGCACGCTGACCGGCAGGCTGTCCGGCAGCGTGAACATCTCGAGCCGGAATTCGGGCAGCGTGGCCTCAGCGGGCGTCGTGCCCGTGAGCACGGCCAACAGATGGCGTGTCTGGTCCAGCGCGAGACGCAGTGGCGGCAGGCTCGCGCGCGTTTGGGCGACGAGCGTTTGCTGCGCGAGCACGGCGGTGCGCGAGACGCCACCGAGATCGAACTGCCGCCCGATAACATCGAGTTGTTGCTGTTCATCGGCGAGGATCTGTTCGGTCGCCTGGATTTGCGCACGCAGCGACGCCTCCTTCACAGCGGCGGTGACGACGTTGGCTGTGAGCGTGAGCCATGCCGCCTGCAACTGATAGCGCTGGTAATCGACCTGCGCGGCGCTGGCCTCGACGGTGCGCCGCGATCCACCGAACACGTCCAGCTTGTACGACACGCTCACTGACGTGTTGTACAGATTCAGATCCTCGGTGAAGTTGGGCTCGCCGAAGGTGACGCCGTTGATCTTCTCGCGTGTTGCGCCGAGTTGCGCATCGACGGCCGGCAGCAGCGACCCGCCGAACTGCGCGAGGTAGTTCTGGCGCGCCTGTCGCAACGCGGCGTTGGCGGCCGCGATGTTGGGGCTATTGGCGAGTGCCGCGCGGATCGTGTCGTCGAGTGGCTCGCAGTGAAACAGCGTCCACCATGCCGCCGGAATGTCAGCGCCCGGCATGAAGTGTTGCGATGCGCCGGCGACACCGGGCGTCGAGGCGGTCTGCTCGGGCAGCGGCGCGGCGGTATAGCGATCGGTGGCGGGCGCGGCAGGCTGGTGATAGTCGGGACCCACCATGCATCCTGCCAGCGACGCACAGGCGCACAGCGCGCTGCATCGAGACCACCACACGGCAGGAGAGGGGGCATGCATCGTCGGCTGGCCAGTTTGTAGATGGTTTGAACGCTGGATCGCTAACCCGGCGGCGCCCCGCGTCCTGCTGGGTGGCGCCGCGCTCACTTTAACCGCAATGTCAGCGCGGAGCCCGCTAACCGTGCGGCTTGCTGATCGAGGGCAAGCGCCCGGACGGCCGTTGCTGCGGCCCTGGGTATGACAAACCTATGGCAAACGGCGGATTGATATGCGCGACACACAGCAAACGCTGCCCGTGGCAACACGCGCTTCACAAGGCGATTTCGGCGGCATTTTTGATGCGGGTTTGCGTCAATGAAATTCTCGTGGTATTTTTTCATGAAATATCAGAGATGATTTTTCACGGAAAACCGTCATGTTCATCGAGTCGAACCAGCATGTTTCCAGTTACTACGCGCTGACATGGCCGGGAGAAATCCCTGCGCGCGACGCGCTGGAAGGCACGCATGATACCGATGTGCTCGTCGTTGGCGCAGGCTTCAGCGGCCTGCATACGGCGCTGCGACTGGCGAACGCGGGGTTGCGCGTCACGGTGCTGGAGGCGAGCCGCGTCGCATGGGCGGCTTCGGGGCGCAACGGCGGCCAGGCGCTGCTGGGCTGGTCTTGCGATATGCCGCCACTGGAGGCATCGCTGGGTCGTGAACGTACGCGTGCGCTGTGGGACACGATGTGCTGGGCGGCGCAAGAAGTACGTGAACTGCCCAAGCGATACGATTTCGATATCGACTACCGTCCAGGCAGTCTCTGGACGGCAGTGAAGCCCAGCCGCGTGAAGTCGCTGCACGAGGCCATGGAAGAGGCCGTCGACAAGTGGGGCTATGACCAACTGCGCTTCATTGGCGCCGACGAGATGCCCGAATGGATCGGCAGTGCGCGCTATCGTGCCGCGCTCTACGATCCGCAAGGCGGCCACCTCAATCCGCTGAAGCTCGCGCAGGGCTTGGTCGGGGCGATCGAGCAGGCAGGCGGGCGCGTCTTCGAGCGCAGCAAGGTGCTCGACTATCGCCGCACGCAGTCGGGTTATGTCGCGCGGACCGACAAGGGAGAAGTGCGGGCCGACGTACTCGTGCTCGCCTGCAACGCGTATATCGACCGGCTCGACAGCACGCTCGCGAGCCGCGTGCTGCCGGTCGGCACGTATCAGGTGGCGACGCGCCCGCTCGATCCCGAACTCGCGCGCTCGCTGTTGCCGCGCAATAGTTGCGTGATCGACAACCAGTTCGTGCCGGACTACTTCCGTCTGAGCCCCGATCATCGTCTGTTGTTCGGCGGCGCGTGCACCTATCTGGGCGGTATCCCCGACGATATCGCAGCGGCGACGCGTCCGAATCTGGAGCGCGCTTTTCCGCAACTGCGCGGCGTCGAGATCGACTTTGCATGGGGCGGCCATATCGACATCAGCATCCGGCGCACGCCCGATGTCGGCGGCGAGAACGGCCGCTACTGGCTGCAGGGCTTTTCGGGCCACGGCATTCTGCCGACGCTCGCGGCCGCGCGCGCCGTGGCCGATGCGATCATCGGCGACGGGCAGTTGCTCGCGCTCTACCAGGGCATCCACAACCCGCGCTTCCCGGGCGGCGAGCGACTCGCGGCGCCGCTCGAGGCGCTCGGCAAGCTGTGGTATCGGCTGCGCGACATCGTTTGAGGAACGCCGACATGGACATGCAGGAAGAGATCGAAGGACTCGCGATTCTGATTCGCGACCTTCGCAAGCACAAGAGGGTGACACTGCAGGCGCTCGCAAAACAGATCGGCCGCTCGGTGGGTTTTCTTTCGCAGGTCGAACGGGGCATGTCCCGGCCGACGGTTGCCGATCTCACGGCGATCGGCGAGGCACTGGGCACGCCGACCACGTATTTCTACAGCGTCAGCAAGCCACGCGAGCTGCCGTGGGTGACGCGCCCGGGCGAACGGCGCATCCTGTACTACGCGGAAGGCATTACCGACGTGCTCGTGTCGCCGAGCATGTCGGCGCGTTTTTCGATGCTCGAGAGCCACCTCGCGCCGGGGGCGAGCAGCGGCGAGCGGCCCGTCGACGACAGCGACGAGCAGGGCGGCTTCGTACTCGAAGGCGAACTCACGATCTGGCTGGCCGGCGAGGACGATCCGGTCGTGCTCGGGCCGAATGACAGCTTTCAGTTGCCCTCGCGCACGCGGTTTCGCTACGCCAACCTGACGGACAAGCCGGCTCGCGTGCTCTGGGTTTTCACCTGACGCTCGCGGTCTGATGTGCATCGCCAGAGATAGCGTTGCATGAAAATCAATAATCAGGATCACTACCGAACGCGTCGGAACACGCTGCGTTCGGTGCCGACAAGAATGACATGAGGAGAGCAGCATGACGTCCCCCATCCCGGAGCTGGTCAACGAAGTGCGCGCATTTCGTGCTGCGCATCCCGACGTGCAATATGTCGATCTGATCTGCCTCGATATCCCGGGCCATTTCTACGGCAAGCGCTATCCGATCGAGATGCTGGAGAAGGTTGCCGCGGGCTCGATGCTGAAACTGCCGCAGAACTGTGTGCTGCTCGGCACCCAGGGCGGGCTGCACAAGATCGGCGACTATTGTTTCAACGACGGGGACCCCGATGCCGTGCGCCGTTTGATCGGCGGCACGCTCAAGCCGGTACGGTGGGAAAGCCAGCCGCTCGGGCAGATGCTCATCAGCTCGGACGGCACCGATGCCCCCATCGAATTCGAGCCGCGCGAGGTGCTCGCGCGCGTACTCGAACGGCTCGCGCGACGCGGCATCAAGCCTGTCGTGGCGTTCGAGCTGGAGTTCTATCTGTTCGACGCAAAGCTCAAGGACGGCTTGCCGCGTCATCCGCGCGATCCGTACGGCGACGATGAGGACGACCAGCCGCACATGCATATCGACCGCCTTTCGCGCTTTTCCAGCGTGCTGCACGACATGGTGGACACGGCGCGCGAGCAGGGTGTCGATGCGACCGTAATCACGGCGGAACTGGGACCGGGGCAATTCGAAATCAACTTCGGCCATTGCGACGACGGCCTGCGCGCCGCGGACTGGTCGGCACTCTTTAGTCGCAGTACACGCGGCGTCGCGGCGAAGCATGGCTATCGGGCGAGCTTCATGTCGAAGCCGTGGCTCGGCGCGCCGGGCAGCGGCATGCATGTGCACGTGAGTCTGTACGACGAGGCCGGCAACAATCTGCTCGCGGCGCACGGGCGCAAACCGCTGCGTCACGCCGTGGCCGGTTGTCTTTCGTTGCTGCCGCATTGCATGCCGATATTCGCCGCGAATCACAATGCATTTCGCCGCTATGGGTCGATGGTCAATGCGGCTAGCCGCGCGAGCTGGGGCTTCGAAGATCGCGATGCCTGCATCCGCATTCCCGAATCGGATGACCGCAATCTGCGTATCGAACACCGGCTCGCCGGCGCGGACGCGAATCCCTATCTCGTGCTCGCTGCGATTCTGAGCGGCATCGAGCATGGACTGGATAGCGCGCGCGAGCCGATTGCGCCGCTCAACGAGGATCGCACGAGTGGGATCGACTTCCCGCGCGACATGCTGGCTGCCGTCGGTGCGATGGAGCGGCATCCGGTCGTGCGCGAGAGCCTCGGGAGCGAATTCGTCATGGTCTACTGCGAGAACAAGCGCCAGGATCATCTGGACTTCATGAACGAGATCAGCGGCCGCGAGTATCGATGGTTTCTGTGAGCGGCGCGCGTCTTTAGACTTTCTTTGCGCGCGGGCCTGCGATGTTAGCGCCGTCTTTTGGCGGCGACTCGTAGAATGTCAGCTGATATAACCCTTGTGGACATTCGCGATCCTCATGCGCTCGCGACGTCCCTCGATGTCATGACATTCCGAAGACAAGCCGCCGTTACGTCGTCTCCATGCCACGCCCGTTTGCCGTTCATGAAAGATGCCGCGCGCCGCACTGGCCGCGGCGGCGAAGCGGCGTCGCGCAAGCTGGCCGTGATGTTCACGGTGCGCGTCGCGACCGCCCATCTCAAGGACGTACGCGAGGCCTTGCATCGCGCGTTGGGCGCCACGCTGGACGTGTACGTCATGTCGGTGGATCACCGCAACGGTATCGCCGCGTTGCAGCTCGAAATCGCGTCCACGCGGCTGCACGAGACCATGGGCGTGATCATGAAGGCCGTGCCCGAGGCCGAGTTCGGCACCGTCCGTCCCTCGCGGCGTTGACACCTGTTGCCGTTGGCGTGAGCGTGATTGCCGTCCGCAGCGCGACCATCCCGGTCGCGCCGCACGCGCGTGGTTTTCGCGGCGGGCTCAGTGGCCGGCGTCGGCTTCGCATTCTCCTTCGGCAACGATAACCTGCTCGCCGTGTATCACGAGGGCGACTCGGACATCAAATACTGCAGTGATTGCGGCGCGGGCTTGCCCGGCTTGATGGGGCGGTGGCTCTTGTCGATCTTCAACTGGGTCTTGACCGGTTTGCCAGCGGTACTGGATGGTGTGCCGGGAAGCTGGGCGAATGCGACTGTGCTGGCGAGCGAGCTCATGGCGAGCAACGCGGCGACGCAGGCGCGGCGGGCGAGGCGAGGTGGCATCACGGTTCTCCTGCAAGCGGACAACGAACGCCCGGTGCGGCGAAGCACCGGCCCGGCACGATACGAAACAGGCACACGACGAAGCGCGATCGATACGCGCACGGCACGGTCTGCCTTGCGACCGGCAAGAAGTATGGACGACGGTTGCGATTTTCGCCTCCATCATTTGATGGACATACGAGCGAGCGCCCATGGGCGTGGCTCGTTTGCACACCGTGTCAGCGCCTGGAGGCCGTGAAGTCGAGCAGCGGTCCGCGCGGCACGATGCCGGTTGGATTGATCGTCGGATGACTCTCGTAGTAGTGGCGCTTGATATGTTCGAAGTTCACGGTCTGGGCCACGCCCGGCCACTGGAAGATATCGCGCGTGAAGGCCTGGAGCCTCGGATAATCGGCGATGCGTTTCAGGTTGCACTTGAAGTGGCCGACATAGACGGCATCGAAACGGATCAGCGTCGTGAAGAGGCGGATATCGGCCTCGGTCAGCGTCGCTCCGGTCAGGAAGCGCCGCGTTTCCAGCCGTGTTTCGAGCCAGTCGAGGGTTTCGAAAAGGGGCGTGAGCGCCTCTTCATACGCCTGTTGCGTGGTCGCGAAGCCCGCGCGATAGACGCCATTGTTGAGTGTCGCGTACACGCGCGCGTTGATCTCGTCGATTTCGTCGCGTAGCGTGACCGGATAAAGATCCAACGGCCGAGCACCCAGGTGATCGAACGCCGAGTTGAACATGCGAATGATCTCGGACGACTCGTTGTTGACGATCGTGCGCTGGCGCGTGTCCCACAGCACCGGTACGGTGACGCGGCCGGTGTAGTCGGGTACGGCCGCGGTGTAGACCTGATGCAGCCACTGCGCGCCATTGATCGCATCGGGCACGACACCCGGTCCCGGCTCGAACGTCCAGCCGTGTTCGAGCATTCGCCAATGCACGACGGAGACACCGATCATCGAGTCGAGCCCTTTGAGCGAGCGCATGATCAGTGTGCGATGGGCCCACGGGCACGCAAGACTCACATAGAGATGGTAGCGGCCCGCTTCGGCCACGAAGCCATCGGGCTTGCCATCCGGTGTGATCTGTCGTCGAAATGGCGCATCGGTGCGCTCGAACCGGCCGCCAGTCGAAGCGGTGTCGTACCAGCGGTCCTGCCATTGCCCATTGACCAAGAGTCCCATCTCGTCACTCCCTTTTTCGTGTATGCGTGCCAGCGCGCCCGGTCAGTGCGCCGCCGCCGCGTCGGCCGATGACGGGCCGTCGATGAACCGGATGATGGCAGATATCGTCGGTGCCGGCGCCTCTTCCATCAACCAGTGTCCCGCTCCTTCGACTATCACGCTTGCACGTTCGTGTCGACCAGACGCGCTTGATCGATCAGGAAGTTGCCCGAGGCCTTTTCGCCGGCGAGCACGAGCATCGGCATCGTCAACGGCGTTTGCGCGAACTTCGCGAAATCGGCGGCGTCGTCAGGAAACGCGTGAAAGTACTCGAAGCCCGCTTTCATTCTGCCCGGCCGTGCCCATGCGGCGGTGTAGCGCTCGCGATCCGCTTCCGATACGGAATGATGCGGGTCCGCAGCGAAATCATTCCAGAAATGCTCGAAATAGATCCGCTCGCGGCCCTGCACGAGCTTCAGCGGCGTATCGCCGTAGAAGTTGAAGTGCCACTTGTCGCGCAGCAGCCAGACCCTCTGCCAGTCACCGACGCCGGGCAGGAAAGCATCCATCAGCGTGATGCTCTCGACCTCGTCGGGATATTGCGCGGCGTACGCGTAGGCCACCATCAAGCCGATATCGTGACCGACCAGCTTGACCTTGCGATAACCGAGCGCGTGCACGGCGGCATGAATGTCCTCGGCCATCGTCTTCTTGTCGTAACCCGAGGCCGGAATGCCCGATTGTCCCGCACCGGGCAGGTCGGGGGCCAGCACGACGTGATGCGCGCCTAGTTGCTTCATCAGCGGCAGCCACATGTGGCTCGTTTCGGCATAACCGTGCAGCAGGACCACGGGCGCGTCTTCGCTGTCGGGGCCCTGGCCCGCCTCCAGGTAGTGCAGTTCGACGCCGTTGGCGGCGATGAAATGTTCGCTGACGTGCGGTGTGGGCGGCACGGTTGCCGCGTGCGCGACGCTCTGCAAGGCCGCCGCCAACAACGCGGCGCCAATCTGGCGCTGGATCGATTCGATGAATGGCATCACGCTCTCCTCGGCATGTAGCGAGGCGCCGGATGACGCCTCGCGATGTGCCTCGATGATCGCGTTGCGCGCGGCCGCTGCCGTACGAAGGGCGTGATGAAGACGTTCGGTTCTTTCGAACGTGTGGATTTCGTCAAGGACTCACGTTTCGACGTCGTCAGTAGACGTCGCGCACATAGCGACGCTCGCGCGCCATATCGCTGACGTATTGAGCGGCCTGTTCGCCGGACAGGTTGCCGTGCTCCGCGACGACGGACTTGAGCGCTGCGTCGACATCCTTTGCCATGCGGCCCGCATCGCCGCACACGTAGAAATGCGCGCCGTCCTCGAGCCATGCCCACAGGCGGGCGCCTTGCTCGCGCATCCGGTCCTGTACGTAGACCTTTTCATGCTGGTCACGCGAGAACGCGACATCGAGGCGCGCCAGCACGCCCTTGCGGTGCATGGTTTCCAGTTCGTCGCGATAGTAGAAGTCCGTTGCGGCGTTGCGTTCGCCGAAGAAGAGCCAGTTGCGGCCGTGATGGCCGCGGGCCGCGCGCTCCTGCAGGAAGGCGCGGAATGGCGCGACGCCGGTGCCGGGTCCGACCATGATCATCGGTGTCTCGGCGGCGTGGGGCGGGCGAAAATGCGCGGCCTTTTGCACGAATACGTGCGCCGCCTCGGCGCGATCGGCGAGGAAGGTCGATGCGACGCCTTTGCGCAAGCGCCTGCCGTTGTGGTAACGCACCGTCGAGACGGTCAGGTGCACTTCGCCCGGATAGGCCTTCGGACTCGACGCGATGGAATAGAGCCTGGGCTGCAGGCGCTTGAGCATGCCGAGCAGTTCGCTTGCCGACAGCGCAACGGGAAATTCGTGCAGCACGTCGGCGAGTTGCTGGCCCCATAGCCACTTCTTGAGATCTGCGCGGTGCTCAGCGCTCAACATCTCGCGCAGACGCGTGTCGCGCGTGCGCGCGGCGATGAGGGCCAGCGCGTCGGGCGTGGGGCGGGCGATCTCGTAGTGCCGTTCGAGCGCATCGGCGAGCCGCATTTCGCCGGCGCCCTCGACCTTGACGCTCGTTTCCGTATCGAGCCGCAACAACGTTGTCAGCTCGTCGACGAGTTCCCGGCAGTTGTGCGGCCAGACGCCGAGCGCATCGCCCGCTTCGTAGTCGAGCGGCACGGCGGGCGCGAGCGCCACATGCCGTGTTTCGCGCGTCGTTCCTTCCTCGTTGAGACGCTGGTTGCGGCGCAGTTCGGCAAGCGCCGGACGTGCCTTCGACGGCGCGACGACAACCGGCGGGCTGCTCGCCGTCGCCCGATGCAGCGCGGCGTCCTCTTCATCGATGCGGCGGATGGTTCGCTCGAGCCACTGGTCGGCGGTGGGGAGAAACTCCACATCGCAGTCGGTCCGCTCCATGAGGCGTGCCGCGCCCAGTTCGTGCAGGCGGGTATCGAGCTTGCGCGCGTGCGCGCAGAACTCGTCGAAGTTGCGGTCGCCCAGTCCGAGCACCGCGTAGTGCGCGCCTGTGAGACATGACGCGCTGGCATCGCTCAATGCGGTCCAGAAATCCCGGCCGTTGTCGGGCGCTTCGCCGTCACCGAATGTGCTCGTCATCAAGAGCACATAGTTCGATCGCGCGAGGGTCTCGATCTTGCAATCGGACATGCAGACGGTCCGCATCTCGAAGCCCGCTTCCATCAGACGCGTCGCATATCGATCGACGAGCGATTCGACATTGCCGGTTTGCGAGGCCCACAACAGGGCGACTTTGGGCCGTGCGTGCACGATCAGGGCAGCGGTGGCGGAGCTGGCTTCGGGTTGCAGGAGGCCCGGCGAGGCCATCGGCACGCGGCTGTACAGGCCCGCCAGCAGTCCGTCGAGCCAGAGCCGTACCGGCGCACGAAGCGGGGCGCCCGGCGGCACGACCGGAACGCCGGGCATGGCGTGGCCGTGGGCGATACGCAGACCTTGCGTGAAGCCGGACACATAGACGCGTTCGGTCTCGTCGAGTGCAGGGGCCGTTGCGTTCGGGGCAGCGATCAGCGCGGCGAGCGCATCGATGGGCGACATGGCGGTTTCCTCGCTGGCGGGATGAGCGTCGCTGTGCGCGGCCGCCGGGCGCGGCGAGTCGACGCGAGACAGCGCGACGGCGCAGAATTTCAGTTCAGGTTGAAGCGATACCGCATCGGTGGCGTCGTTCGTGAGCGCGTTGATACACAAATCGTCTCCGAACTGGTCGTTCCAGTGCATCGGGGCGAAGCATGCGCCCCGTTGCACGCGCTCGGTGAGCACGGCGGGCAGCACCGCGCGGCCGCGGCGCGAGCGGATCTCGACGCTGTCCGCGTGGGCAATGCCAAGAGCATGCGCATCGTCGGGATGAATTTCAACGAACGGCCCGGCGTTGAGCTTGTTGAGCATTGGGACTTTGCCGGTCTTCGTCATCGTGTGCCATTGATGCTGCACGCGGCCCGTGTACAGCGCGAATGGCCACGCGTCATCGAGCCGCTCGGCCGGCTCGATGTGGGGGCGCGCGTGAAAGACGGCCCGTCCGTCGGACGTGGGGAACACGAGGCGCGGCGTGGTGCCGTTCGCCTCAGTCTTGAGCGGCTGGCTGATGCCGTCGTTGAGGTAGCGCAGCGGATGGCGATCGGCTGGTGTGCCGGGCGGGCAGGGCCATTGCAGTGGCGTTTCGCGCAGTCGCGTGTAGCTGGCGCCACGCAGATCGTAGCCGGTTTGGGGATTGCTGAAGCGCGTGATTTCGGCGAACACTTCTTGCGCGCTCCCGTAACTGAATGCCTCCGTGTAGCCCATCGCGCAGGCCACGCGCGCGATGATTTGCCAGTCCGGCAAGGCATCGCCGGGCGGCGGGACCGCCCGCTGCAGCAATGTCATGTTGCGCTCCGAATTGACCATCACGCCCTCGCCCTCGGCCCACAGCGCGCCTGGTAGCAGAATGTCCGCATAGCGGTTGGTCTCGGTGTCTAGAAACGCATCCTGGGCAATCACGAGTTGTGCGGCCTGCAGCGCTTGCTGGACGCTCGCGCGGTTGGGCACGGTGGCGACCGGATTGGTGCAGATGATCCAGCATGCCTTGACGTCGCCGGCCGCCATCTGCGAGAACAGGTCGATCGTGCCGTTGCCGCTGTCGGTTCGCAGCGTGCCACGCGGCAGGCGCCAGATGTCCTCCGTGAACGCCCGGTCCGCCGCGACGGCGAGCGAGCGCTGGCCAGGCAATCCCGCGCCCATGTAACCGACCTCGCGGCCGCCCATCGCGTTGGGCTGACCGGTCAGGGAAAACGGGCCGCTGCCGCGCCGGCATATCTTGCCAGTGGCGAGATGCAGATTGCACAGCGCATTGGTGTTCCAGGTGCCGTGCGTGCTCTGGTTGGCGCCCATCGTCCAGAGGCTCATCCAGTCGCCGGCTTCCCCGATCCATTGGGCTGCGCGATGCAGATCGGCTTCAGCCAGCCCGGTGAGCGTCGCGACACGGGCAGGATCGTACTCGTGCGCCAGCGCCCGCACGTCGGCCCAGCCGGTGGTGTGTTCTGCGATGAATGTTTCGTCGATGGCGCCTGCGTTGATCAGCAGATGCAACAGCCCGTTGAACAGCGCGAGATCGGTGCCGGGCCGGATCTGCAGGAACAGGTCGGCCTTGTCGGCCGTCGCGGTGCGGCGCGGATCGACGACGATCAGTTTGGCGCCGGCCTTGACGCGTTCCAGCAGCCGCAGAAACAGCACAGGGTGGCAGTCCGCCATGTTCGCGCCGCTCACGAAGAAGAGCTCGGCATGATCGAGGTCTTCATAGGAGCCCGGTGGGCCGTCCGCGCCGAGCGATTGCTTGTAGCCGCTCGCGGCGCTCGCCATGCACAGGCGCGAATTCGATTCGATGTGCTGCGTGCGGATATAGCCCTTGGCGAGTTTGTTGGCGAGATACTGCGCCTCGATCGACATCTGCCCGGACACGTAGAACGCAAGTGCGTCGGCGCCATGCGTGTCGACGATCTCGCGCAGACGCCGTGCGGTCTCGTGGATCGCATGCTGTAGCGGCACGGCCACGGGCTCCTCGTTACGGGCATCGCGCACGAAGGCCCGTTCGAGGCGGCCCGATTCGCGCAATGCGACGTGGGCCGAGAGCCCTTTGGTGCAGAGCCGTCCGCGATTGGCCGGATGATCCTTGTTGCCGGTGATCCGCACGACCTGGTCGTGCTCGACATGCAAGGTCATGCCGCAGCCGACGCCGCAATAAGGACAGACCGTGTTCACGCGTTGTTCGGCCATGGCGCGGCAACCCTCAGGCGAAGACGAGCACGTCGCCGTCGAGCACGCGCGTGGCATAGGCATCGACGGTGTAGCGCGATTCTTCGAGGCACTCGCCGGTATGCAGATCGTAGTGATGCTTGTAGATCGGCGAGGCCACCACGACACGCTCGCCGAGACTGCCGACGAGTCCGCGCGACAGAACCGATGCCTGCGATGCTGGATCGAAGTTGGCGATGGCATAGACGCGGCAGGCGGCCTGCTCGACGCGAAAAACGGCGACGTGCCTGCCGTTGACGAGCGCGCACACACCCGTGTTCGGCACGATATCGTCATAGCGGCATACGCTGATCCAGTCTCGGCCGGTGTGTTGAGTGGACATGATGGTTTCTCCCTTGAATAGCGAATCGACGCGTTTCGTCGTTCAGGTGCGTTCAGGCGTGTTCGGTGAGCGAGGCTGCAGGCTCGGGCGATGTGGGTTCTCGTTCGTCGGGCGTGACAGGGCGGATCTGGCCACGGGTTTCGACGAAGGCGATGGTTGCGTCGCGAGCATCGCTGTTGACGAAGTGACGGAAGCGGCGGCGCGTGGCGGGATCGGTGACGGCCTTCTTCCATTCGCATTCGTAGCTGTCGACGACGGCCTGCATCTGCGCCTCGAGTTCGGCAGCGAGTCCGAGGCGGTCGTGGACGACGACATCGATCAGATAATCGAGGCCGCCCTCGAGGTTGTCGCGCCAGACGCTCGTGCGTTGCAGCCGGTCAGCCGTGCGCACATAAAACATCAGGAGCCGGTCGATGTAGCGGATCAGCGTGGCCTCGTCGAGGTCCTTCGCGAGCAGTTCGGCATGCCGCGGCTTCATGCCGCCGTTGCCGCAGACGTAGAGATTCCAGCCGTTCTCCGTGGCGATCACGCCCACGTCCTTGCCTTGCGCCTCAGCGCATTCGCGCGTGCAGCCCGATACGCCGAATTTGAGCTTGTGCGGCGCGCGCAGGCCTTTGTAGCGGTTCTCCAGATCGATCGCGAGCTGGACCGAGTCGCCGACGCCGTAGCGGCACCATGTCGAACCGACACAAGACTTCACCGTGCGCACGGCCTTGCCGTACGCGTGGCCCGATTCGAAGCCTGCCGCAATGAGTTCTTCCCAGATGAGCGGCAACTGCTCCACGCGTGCGCCGAACAGGTCGACGCGCTGGCCGCCCGTGATCTTGGTGTAGAGCCCGTATCGTTGCGCGACCTGGCCCACGGCGATCAACCCTTGCGGCGTCACCTCGCCGCCGGGCATGCGCGGCACGACCGAGTAACTGCCGTCGCGCTGGATATTGGCGAGATAGTAGTCGTTGGAGTCCTGGAGACTGGCATGGTCCTCCTTGAGCACGAATTCGTTCCAGCAGGACGCAAGAATGTTCGCCACGACGGGCTTGCAGATATCGCAACCGAGCCCGTGCCCGTGCTTGCGCAGCAACGTGTCGAAGTTCCTGATCTGCTCGACGCGCACGAAGTGATAAAGCTCCTGACGCGAATGATGAAAGTGCTCGCATAGGTGGTGATCGACGGTGAGCCCCTGGCGCTTCAATTCGGCATTCATCACCTGCGTGACGAGCGGCACGCAGCCCGCGCACGAGGTGCCGGCGGCGGTCGCGCGCTTGACGGCACCGATGCTGGTCGCGCCCGCACACACGGCCTCGCAGATCCGGCCTTTCGAGACGCTGTTGCACGAACAGATGGTCGCCGTCGCGGGCAATGCATCAGTGCCCGGTGCGCGCTTGTGCGTGCCGTCGGCCTGCGGAAGGATCAGGAATTCCGGGGCGGCGGGCAGTTCGATATCGTTGAGCATCATCTGCTGCAACGAGCCATATTCGCTTGCGTCACCAACCATCACCGCACCGAGCAAACGCTTGCCGCACGACGAAACAACCAGTTTCTTGTAGATCGCGCGCCGCTCGTCGACGTATTGATAGGTGCGGCTGCCAGGCGTTTGCGCCTGCGCATCGCCGATGCTGCCGACATCGACGCCCATCAGCTTGAGTTTCGTGCTCAGGTCGGCGCCGCTGAAGCGCGTATCGTCGCCGCGCAACTGTCCGGCGACGACACGTGCCATCTCGTAGCCGGGCGCCACGAGACCGAAGACCTGGCCCCGCCACGCCGCACATTCGCCGATCGCGTAGATGTCGGGGTCGCTGGTGCGGCAGGCATCGTCGACGGTGACGCCGCCGCGCGCGCCGATATCGAGGCCGCATGCGCGAGCGAGTTCATCGCGTGGGCGGATGCCGGCGGAGAACACGATCATGTCGGTGTCGAGATGCGTGCCGTCGGCGAATTGCATGCGCTGGCGTGCCGTTTCGCCTTCGACGATCGCGAGGGTGTGCTTGCCCGTATGGACTTGCACGCCGAGTGCCTCGATGCGCTCGCGCAGCGCACGTCCGCCGCCGTCGTCGATCTGCACGGCCATCAGGCGCGGTGCGAACTCGACGACCTGGGTGGCGAGGCCCATGTCGCGCAGGGCCTTCGCGCATTCGAGGCCGAGCAGACCACCGCCTACCACGGTGCCGCTGTGCGAGCGGGCGCCGCAGGCCTGCATCGCGAACAAGTCGTCGATGGTGCGATAGGTGAAGCAGTCCGCGCGCTCGCGGCCTTCGATCGGCGGCACGAACGGTGACGAACCGGTGGCGAGCACGAGCTTGTCGTAGCCTTGTGTCTCGCCGTTGGCAAGCGTGACGCGATGGGCTGCGCGGTCGATCGAGACGATTTTCGTATCGAGACGCAGGTTGAAGCCTGCCTGCGTAAAGAAGTCAGGCGTGACGAGCGACAAGTCGTCGGCGGTTTTTCCCGCAAAGAACGCGGACAGATGCACACGATCGTAGGCCGCGCGCGACTCCTCGCCGAACACCGTGACGTTGAGCGCTTCACCAGCATGACCGGCAATGCACTCGAGGAACTTGTGGCCAACCATGCCGTGGCCGATGACGATGACATTCATGTATGCCGTCCGTGTCCAAAATCGTGTTGCCCAGATCGACGGGCAAAAAAAATGGCGTCCCGCGAAGCCCGGTCGAAGACCAGGTTCAGGGGACGCCATTGTCCAGATGCGTATCGTGGTGCCGTTTGCTGCGCAGATCGCCTTTGATCTGCCGGTTCGTTGTAACGCAAGGGTTGTGCCACTGCTAACGCGAAACGACGCGCAACACCTTGTTTAAAAGGCTTGCCAGTGCATCGGCACATCGGCAGCGAGTGCAGCGAATGCCGCGATGCTGTGCCGCGAAGCGTGAGCGCACTACGCGTGTGCAGTCGGGCACGTTCGACGTGCAAGTCGGCGTCGGCATTCAGGCGCCGCGATCGACGGATACGGGAATCGGCTGCAGCGCAGTGTTGCCCTCGCTGTTCCCCTCAGGCAACGCCCATTCGAGCCAGCGGGTGCGATGCAGAACCACCAGCGCGAGCGCGAGTGCCGCGATGCCGCCAAACGTCGCGAAGCCCATTTGATAGCTGCCGGTGCTCTCGCGGGCAATGCCCATCACCACGGGCAGATAGAAGCCGCCGATGCCGCCCGCCGCGCCGATGATGCCCGACATCAAGCCCGTTTTGCCTTGCCAGCGTTGCGGCACGAGTTGGAACGTCGCGCCGTTGCCGAGCCCGAAGCACACATAGAGCGCCACCAGCAGCACCATGCCGGCCGGCAGCGGCGGCATGGCGGCAGCGAACGCGAAGTCGCACAGCGAAATGCCGGCGAGCAGCAGCACGAGTGCCCGCACACCCGAGATGCGATCGGCGATCAGGCCGCCCACCGGACGCACGAGCGCACCGACGAAGGCGAGCATCGACATGAAGAAGCCTGCTTCGAGTTTGGGCACTTGATAGAGCGAGATGAGGAGCGTCGTGACATACGAAGACATGCCGACGAACCCGCCGAACGTGATGCTGTAAATCAGCATCACGACCCATGTGTCGCTCTGTGCGAGCACTGCGCGATAGCGGCGCGGCAGCACCGAGATCGCGAGCAGCGCGCCGAACAACGGCAACAGGAGGACACCGGTCTTGCCAGCGCCGAACATGCCGGCATGCACGGCGAGGACCAGCGCGATGAGGCCACCCAGCGTGATGACGAAGCTCGCGAGCGCACGCGCTGCGCTGCCCGACTTGGGCGTGAGATCCGTGGCGAAGAACAGCAACGCGAGAGCCGCGAGCGCGAGCAGCGGCAATGCAGCGCCGGCGGCGTGCGCCCAGCCGATATGTTCTGCGAGTCCGGGGAACAGGAAGCCATCGAGCACGGCGCCGATGTTGCCGGCAGCGGCGAGCCCCAGCACGAGGCCTTGCACCTTGGGCGGATAGTTGCTGCCCGCCATCGGCAGCGCGACGGCGAAGCTCGCGCCGCCCACACCAAGGAACACACCGAGCACGAGCAACAGCGTGTAAGAGGGCGTGCCGGGCATGAGCAACAGCACGATCGACGGGATCGCCGACAACGCGACGCCGAACAGCGCAAGCCGCCGCCCGTCGCACGATTGATAGAGATTGCCCAGGGTCACGCGCAGGATCGCGGCGCCGAGCACGGGCACCGCCACAAGAAAGCCGAGTTCGGCCGGCGACATCGCGATGTCCTTGTGGATGAACGGCGCGAGCGGCCCCAGCATGACCCAGACGGTGAAGCCCGTGTCGAAGTAGAGAAAGCACGCGAGCAGCGCGCGCCAGTTGCCGCTCGTCAGCGTGTTCAGCAGATTTTTCATCGGTTTTCCTCACGATCCCGGGTGTTGTCGATATCAACGACAAGACGCGGACGAAAAAAAACGCTCCGGGACACCATGCACAGGCATGACGTCCCGGAGCGCCGTTGCTCCTGTCCCGCGTCAATCTGCGGGCCGCATTTTCAGGGTGATGCATGGGTGCCGCCGTTGACCCCCGGGGCAGGCCTATGCAATCGCTGTGCCATCGTCACAGCCCTTGGCGCAGCGCGAGGGCGTAATGGCGTCGAAAGCCGCGCAAATCATGGGTCTTGCGTCCAGCATCGGCTGACACCACTCCCCGTGCCACGTTGCACACCGTGCGTTGCAAACGACGCGTTTGGAAGCAGGCCGGCACTGCAGTGGTGCGCTGCAGCACTGTCGTCGTGCGGCGCCGCGTGGTTCGCACGGGCATTCGTGGTGGCGCGGATATTGCGTAGCGTATCGTGCGACGGCAATGACGCTGCTCGCCGATATGGACCGGACGATTGGCAAGGACAACGGTGTCCCTTCGTGCGCGAGCACGGGCGGACGCCGTTTTTTCTGGCGATGGATGCAATGACCCTGCAAAACGTTTTACCGCTTCAGCGCCGCCTGCGCGGCGCAGCCGCGTGAGCGCAAGGACCTCGATGGCGATGCTGCGTGTCCTTCTCGTCACCGATACCGACAAGCCGATCGGCGACCTCGCCGAGGCCGTGCGCCGCCTCGGTTATGAAATGCTGCCGGCCGCCGCGACGCCGGCCGAATTGCCGCGCACCGTCGAGGAACTGCGACCCGATATCGTGATCATCGACACCGAGTCGCCTTCGCGCGACACACTCGAGCATCTTGCCGTGATGAACGCAACGGCGCCGCGCCCGGTGCTGATGTTCAGCAACGATGCCGACCAGCAGCGTATTCGCGATGCCGTGCGCGCGGGCGTCTGTGCCTACATGGCCGAGGGGCTGGAACCGGCGCGTCTCGCACCGATCCTCGAAGTGGCGCTCGCGCGCTTCTCTCACGATGAGCAAATGCGCAAGCGCCTCGTCGAGGCCGAGACCGAGCTGGCCAACCGCAAGCTCATCGATCAGGCCAAGCGGGTCTTGATGAACCGCGGCCGGCTCTCCGAACACGATGCCTATGCGACGTTGCGCAGGCACGCGATGGATCACGGCATGAAGATCGCCGACGTCGCGCGCCAGCTCGTCGCCACGGTCGAACCCTGAACCTGTGCTTCCCATGAACCTCGATACCTCGAAACGATCGGCGGACCAACCCGAGCTGACCCATCTGCGTCTGGGCTTTGTTGCGTTGACCGATGCGGCACCCCTCGTCGCCGCCAAGCTGCTCGAATTTGGTCATCGCCATGGCCTCACGCTCGAGCTATGCCGTCAACCATCATGGGCGGGCGTGCGCGACAAGCTCCTGTGCGGCGAGATCGATGCGGCGCACGCGCTGTACGGGCTGGTCTACGGCGTGCAGCTCGGCATCGGCGGCCCGCGCGACGATATGGCGGTGCTGATGGTGCTCAACCGCAACGGTCAGGCGATCACGCTGGCCAAACCGCTCGCCGATGCGCTCGCGCACGGTCACACCCTCAAGGAGGCCATCGCGGCACTCGGCCGGCCAGCCGTTTTCGCGCAGACCTTTCCGACCGGCACGCATGCGATGTGGCTTTACTACTGGCTGGCGTCGCAAGGCATTCATCCGCTGCGCGATGTGCGCAGCGTCGTGATCCCGCCGCCGGAGATGGTGGCGGCGCTGTCGTCGGGGCAACTCGACGGCTTCTGCGTGGGCGAGCCATGGAATGCGCTCGCCGAGGCGCGCGGCGCAGGCACGACTGCCGCTTACACGAGCGAGATCTGGCCGGATCATCCCGAGAAGGTATTGGCGTGCCGGCGCGAATTCGTGAGGCGCTATCCAAACACAGCGCGCGCGCTGACGCAGACCTTGCTCGAAGCGTGCCGCTGGCTCGATGACCGGGCACATCGCGCGAGCATGGCAAGCTGGCTCGCCGCGCCGGAGTTGATCGGCGTGCCGGCTGAGCTGATCGGCGAGCGCCTGCACGCGCACGGCGCGTCGAAGTCGCTGCATGGAGCGCGGCGCCCGGTCAGTTTCTTCGACGAGGGAGCCGTCAACTACCCGCGCGTTTCAGAAGGAGCGTGGTTTCTCGGCCAGTACCGGCGCTGGGGGCTGTATGAGGACAGCGGGGACGACATGGCGCTCGCCGCGTCGATCAACCAGACGGCGCTCTATCGCGACGCGGCACGCCGCAACGGCGTGCCGATACCCGCCGAGCACCGCAGCGAACGATTCTGCGACGGGGTGGTGTGGGATCCGTATGCAGCACCCGTGAACGAACCGCATCCCTGAAGCAGGCCGACGCCGGATTGTCGATAATGGCAACCGATAAGGCGCTGCGATCCGTAGCGCAGGGGAGGGGCGATGCTCGAAGGTGGCTGCTTTTGCGGCAGGGTCCGCTATCAGGTGTCGGGCACACCGTTCCACAGTACGGTGTGCCACTGTGTGGACTGCCGCCGCGCGTCAGGGGCGCCGTGCTTTGCCTGGTTCAGCGTTCGGCGAGATGAAATTCGTATCGTCGCGGGCACGCCGACACGTTATTCGTCCAGCAGCGCCGTCGAGCGGACGTTTTGCGCCGACTGCGGCACGCAGTTGAGCTGGCAGAGTGCCAGTCTTCCAGACGAAATCGATATCGCGACGGCCACTCTCGATACGCCGCAGCTCGTGCCGCCGAGGGATCACACGTGGACCTCGCAAAAACTGCCATGGCTGGCGATCGCCGACGGACTGCCGCAAATCGCCGGGCTCCGCGTCGATGACTGACGCGGGCATGCCCGGCCGTGCCGCTTGCACGATGCGCGCGCGTCAGAACTCCAGCGTTGCGCTCGCCACCGCCGTGCGGGTCGCCGACGGGTTCACGTAATAGCCCCAGGCGGTCGTCCAGTAGCGGCGATTGAACAGGTTGTTGATGCCCGCGCGCAGCGTGACGTCCTTGCCGCCGATCGTCGTTGCGTACTTCGCGCTCAGATCGTAGGTGACATAGGCGGGCACGAATTGCGTGTTCGCCGCATCGACCGCCATGTTGCCGACGTACTTGCCGCCGAACGCCACGGTGAGCTGACGCAGATACGACGGGTTGTACTCGACGCGACCCGTCGCGGTGAAGCGCGGCGCGCCGTAAATGCGCTTGCCGTCGACCGCCGGATCGTCCACCCCAACCGCCTTCGTGTCGAGCCACAGAATGCCGCCCAGCACGCGCCAGTCGTTCGCGATCTGCAGCCAGCCGCTCGCGTCGAGCCCCTGGTAGCGCTTGGTGCCGTCCTGCGTGAAGACGTTCTGCGTATTGGTGTAGTCGTAGCCCTGATCGACGCGGAACAGCGCAACATTCGCCCCCCACTTCTGGTGATCGGACTTGTAGCCGACTTCGTATTGCTTGCTCTTGAGCGGGCCGTACGTCTGCGGATAGTTGGCGTTGAAGTTGGCCGCCGCGCCGCCTTCCTCGAGCGATTCGACATAGCTCGCATAGACCGTCGAATACGGATCGGTCTTGAACATCAGCGCGAAGGTCGGCGTGACCGGATTGGCGCTGTATTGCGACATGTACGTCTGGTCCGGGTTATAGACGTTGTCGCGGTACTGCGTGTAGCGCAGGCCGACGAGTGCGGACAGGCGCGACGTGATCTGCACCGTATCGCTCGCGTAGAGCGCTGCTTGCGTGATGCGTTCGTGGCGGAACAGCACTTCGCCGATGCCGACTTCGTCGTTCGTCAGCAGCGTGCTGGCGTAGAGATTGCCCATGCCGAGCGAATAACCGTCGTTCCAGCCAGGGCTGTTGTCGTATTCCGAGGTCTGCGTCTGATAACCCGCGCCGATCACGACGTCGTGCTTGAGGCTGCCCGTGTTGAACTGGCCTTGCACCATCGCATCGACGTTCTGGTAGAAGTAGCGCGTGAGCGCTGCATAAAGCGTGTTCGAGTAGTTGCCCGCGGCGTCGGTCACGAACAGCATGCTGTCCGAGTTCGTGCGGTTTTCCTTCGCGAAACGATACTTGACGCTCGCATGCCAGTTCTCGCCGATACGATAGTCGAGCCCCGTGCCGAACGACGCCATCTCGGTCTGGTAGTAGTTCTGCGGCTGCGTCAACTGGCGCGTGACGGCGTTGGCATCGGGAATCCCGAGCCCCGGCGCAAACATGATGCCGAACAGCGTGCCGTTGGTTTTCTTCTTCTGGTAGAACGCGTCGGCGCTCCACGTGAGATCCGGCGTGATGCGGAAGTCGACGGCGAGCGACGCCACCTGGCGGCGCACGTGGCCGTTCGCCTCGGCGGTGTTGCCATCCTCGTTCACAAGATTGAAGCGATAGCCGAAACGTTTGTCATTGCCGAAACGGCCACCCACGTCGACCTTTTCGCTGAATACGCCCGCTGATTCATAGCCGACCGAGAAACTGCGATACGGATCGTCGGTCGGTCGCTTGAGCACATAGTTGACGATTCCACCAGGCGAGCCGAAGCCGTACATGAAACCGGACAGGCCCTTGAGCAATTGCACCTGCTCGAACGGCTCGAGCGAGAGTTCGGTGTCCCACGACGGAAACGTCTGGCCGTCCACCTTCACGCTGTTGAGCATGTCGATCGGCATGCCGCGCACATTGAAGGTCGACATTTCGTTGGTGCGGCTGTCGCTCGTCACCGTCACGGCCGGGTCGTACTTGAAGAGGTCGTTGGCCGTCGAGGCCATCAGATCCTGCGCCTCCTCGCTCGTCACGACGCGCGTCGAGAACGGCGTGTCGACGTCCTTGCGCGTGCCGAGCGCGCCTGTGGCGAGCGTATCGGTCTGCGTGCCGGCGTCGCGCGACGCGCTGACGCTGACGGCGGGCAGGGCGTTATCGGCGCCGGTGCCGCTCGACTGGGCCCAGCCAGGCGCGGCGAGGGCCGATAGCGCGAGGCCGAGTACGGCGCTCATGGTGGGGCGCAGGCGGCTGGGCGGGCGGCGCGAAAGACCGGACGAGACGGAATGACGGGTTGAGATCGGCTTCTTCATTGTTTGTTATGTCGGCGGAGATCGCGCCGGGAAGCTTCCCCGACGGCACGCACGGAGAGTAATGAACCGTAAAAAAGTCTGAATGGTAATGAGATTGAGTCGCATTATCAAGATAATCTTTCAATTTCGCAACAGAGGAAAGCTCGACGCTGCGCGCCCTGGCTGTGAAAACGGGTACGATCGGCATGCGTGTGGCGACCCATATCGTGGACCCACAGCAACGAGGAGACGCATGGTGCTGAAGAATATCGATCCGCTTCTGAACGCCGACATCCTGTACGCGCTCGCCGCGATGGGGCACGGCGATGAGCTCGTGATCTGCGACGCGAATTTCCCCGCGGATTCGGTGGCGCGCGCGACGACGCTGGGGCGTCTGTTGCGGCTCGACGGCGCCGACGCGCCGCGTGCCGTGCGTGCGGTGCTCTCGCTGATGCCGCTCGACAGCTTCGTCGATCAGCCGGCGCTGCGCATGGAGGTGGTCGGCGAGCCGCATACGCTGCCGGTCGTGCAACGCGAAGCGCAACACGAAGTCAACACTGCAGAGGGGCGCGAGCTGCCGTTCGCGTCGATCGAACGATTCGCGTTCTACGAGCGCGCGCGCGGCGCGTACTGCGTGATCCAGACGAGCGAGCCGCGCGGCTACGGCTGCTTCGTCTTCAAGAAGGGCGTCATTCTCGCGGCCGACGCGCCGCGTGCCTGATCCATTTGGCGAGCGTCAGTGCAATGCGTTCGCCGCGTGATACGGCTCGGTGACGCCGTCGATCAAGATGACGTCGCCGACTGAATGGGCGGTGCGCAGCGGCAGGATCGCCTGATACGCGGGCGAGCCGTACCACGCCCGCGCACACTCACCGCTCGGAAACTCGATCACGATGAGATCGCCGTCCCAGGCGCCCTCGACGATTTCCTTGCGCCCGCCGTGGATCACGAACCGTCCGTCAAAGGGCGCGAGCGTCGCATCGATACGATTCAGATATTCGACGATCGCGTCGCAGACGTTGACGCTATGGAGATGGGCAACGGCGTAGGCAGGCATGGCATTTCTCCCAGGTGGCGACGCTCGAACGAAGCGTTGAATCCACGATAATCCGCGCTGCAATGCGCGACGATTACCCGTGAGGTAATGGAGTCGTAATGCTGCGTTCCGATATGTGGGACGTGTGCTGGTTTGGCTGAAACCCCTCGCCGAATGTGCGACGATAGCGGCCCTTTCTGCCCGCAGCGGCAGGATTGCTTACGTTTTCGTCAGGTATCAAGTTTCAGGCATCAGGAGAGAGAAGTTTCATGGCATTCGAACACCGCGGCTTTCGTGTAACTGTCGATGTGAAATCCGACGCGACGGAGACTCAATGGCTGTACGACGCCCGTATCGAGGGCATCAATGAAGAGACGCGCGACGCGGCGCTGCCGGGCGCGGCACTGGGCATCCCGAAGCTTAAGATCGATGTGCTGATGGCGCTCAGCATGCTCGAGCACAAGGCGGTCACGTCGATCGACGAATGGCACGCCGCGCAACCCGCGCTCGCCTGAAGCGTCCCCGAGGCATCTTCGGCTACGCTGGCATCGCGTGATGCAACCCGCACAAGCACGCACACGCGCACACACGTCGACCCGGGAGCCCGAGTTTGGACCTCAAGACCATCGAGACGTACGACGCCGCTGCGGCGCGCTTTGCCACCGAGTGGCGCGAGCAACCCGCCCCCGACGACATGTATGCGCTGTTGCGGCGCTATTTCCATGCGGGCGGACTGACTGCCGATATCGGATGCGGGGCCGGCCGCGACGTCGCGTGGCTCAACGCCAATGGCTTTCCTGCTGAGGGTTACGACGCCTCGACCGGCTTGCTCGCCGAGGCGGCCGTACGCTATCCGGAAGCGACATTCAAGCATGCAGCGCTGCCCGAACTCGACACGATCGCCAACGAAAGCTTCGACAATGTGCTGTGCGAGACGGTCATCATGCACCTGGGCATCGCGCAGATCGGTGCGGCATGCGCGCGACTCGTCGAAATACTGAAGCCGTGCGGCGTGCTGTATTTAAGCTGGCGCGTGAGCCCGGGAGAAGGGCAGCGCGACGGGGCCGGCCGGCTGTATTCGGGCTTCGATGCGGCGCTGGTGCTGCAGTCGCTCGGCGCGGCGACGGTCGTGTTCAGCGAGGACGCGCTCAACGAGTCTTCCCGCAAGAGCGTGTTCAGGGTGATCGCGCGCCGCGCTTGAGCGGCGGTCGCTTCGTGTATCAGGTCAGCGTGCGGAACAACCAGTAGAGCGCCCCGGCCAACGCAATCGAAGCCGGCAGCGTCAGCACCCAAGCCAGCAAGAGGCTGCGCACGGTAGGCCATTGCAGGCCCGAGCCGTTGGCTGCCATGGTCCCGGCCACGCCGGAAGCCAGCACGTGCGTCGTCGAGACAGGCAGACCGTAGACGTCTGCGGCACCGATGGTCAGCATCGCCACGAGTTCCGCCGATGCGCCTTGCCCGTAGGTCAGATGCTCTTTGCCGATACGCTCGCCGACCGTCACGACAATGCGTTTCCACCCGACCATGGTGCCGAGGCCGAGCGCAATGGCAACCGCGACCTTGACCCACACGGGGATGAACTTCGTCGCGTGATTGAGCTGCTGGCTGTACAGGTCGATGGCGGCGCGATCGTCGGCGGAAAAGGCGGGTTGATTCGATTTCTCCATCAGCCGGAACGCTTCCGATATCAAATACATATTGTTGCGCACGTTGTCGACGAGGCTCGCCGGGACGTCCCCAAGTGAGCCGGCTGCCGTGATCTGTCCAACCACGGCGGCCGACAGGTCGCGCACGGCCTGCAGCGTGCCGGGCACCAGATGCCGCGTGCGTACATAGGTTTCGACGTCGGCGCGCGGATCACGCGACTGGAGGGCGGGCTGTTCGTATTTGACGAGCGTGGCGGAGGCCTGTCCGGCCGCTGCGATGAACGCCTGGGTCTGCTCCGGCGTCACGGCGCGGTTCAGCGCGTAGGCCGTCGGCACGGTGCCGATCAGGATCAGCATGATGAGCCCCATGCCTTTTTGCCCGTCGTTCGAGCCATGCGCGAACGACACACCGGTGCAGGTCAGGATCAGCAGCGCGCGTATCCAGAACGGCGGCGGCGTGTTGCCGACGGGTTCCCGGTAAAGCGCGGGCACCCGCACGAGGGCCTTGAGCAAGAGCAGCAACAGCCCGGCGAGCAAAAAGCCGACGATCGGCGAAAACAGCAGTGATTTGCCGACGCCGATCGCCTGGTTCCAGTCGACCCCGCTCGTGCCGGTGGGTCCGCGCATCAGCTGGTTCATCAGGCCGACGCCGATGATCGAGCCGATCAGCGTATGCGAACTCGACGAGGGCAGGCCGAAATACCAGGTAGCGAGATTCCATACGATGGCCGCGATCAGCAGCGCGAAAACCATCGCAAAACCGGCATGACTGCCGACCTGGAGGATGAGTTCGACGGGGAGCAACTGGATGACGCCGTAGGCGACCGCGCCGCTCGATACCATCACGCCCGCGAAATTCCATGCGCCGGACCATATCACCGCGATGTTCGGCGATAGCGAATTCGTATAGATCACCGTGGCGACGGCATTCGCCGTGTCATGGAAGCCGTTGACGAACTCGAAGCCGAGCGCGATCAAGAGGGCGATCGCGAGCAGGATGAAGGGAAACGTGGAACTGTCCCGCACCGGTTCGAGATCGATGACGAGATGCACGCCGACGAACGCGATGCCGGCGATGATGATGATCAGGAACGCCGCCACGCTCAATTTGCGCGTGCGCTCGCCGACTGCGCCCGAGTTCGAAAACAGGATGTCTGTCATGGCCGGCGTACGGTGAGCACACGGACTGTCATGCTACATCCCGCTTTAAGGCCGTTGCGTGAACGATTTGTTGCGCACGACTTTCTACTGCCTTTCCGGGCGTTTCGACAAGCTTGGAAACAAACAACCTCGAACGCTCAGAGTACCCCTGATTTCCAGATCATTTGCACAGCAGCGGCCAGTACGCAGACGAGCACGACCACGCGAAACGCGAGCGGATGCATGCGGTCGCGCAGCGGCCGCACGAGCAGCATGCCGACGATCACGGGCAGGCTCGCGAGCGCGGAAATGACCAGATCGCCCGCACTGGCGCGTGCGCCGCCGCTGAACGTGGTGATCAGCGTGAGCACCGAGACCACGAGGATGCTCGCGATCTGCTTGGTGAACACGCGTCCGCTCGCGCCGGTGGCGATCAGATACATGGCGAGCAGCGGGCCCGGCACGGACGCGATGCTCTCCATCAACGCGGCACCGAAACCCAGCACGAAGCCGACCGGATGCACGAGCCGCGGCGACAGCGTGAGCCGGGGCGAGGCCATCAGCAACGCGGCGGCGATGATCAGCACGGCGCCCGATGCGGCCAGCGCGACGTGCGGTTCGAGCGAGATCAGGATCGAGACCCCGACCACGTTGCCGATCACGGTGCCGACGAGCGGGGCCGCGATGCGGCGCATGGTGGCCAGCAGCTCACCGCCTTCGAGCGCCTGCGGAATGTTGCCGAGAATGATCGGCATCGACAGCAGCAGCACCGCGCCTTTGACAGGCAGGAAGTGACTGAGGATCGGCATCGCCACGAGCGGCACGCCGATGCCCGTGACGCCCTTGACCATGCCGCCCAGCACCAGCGCGACGATGATGCCGGCGAGCGCCCAGGGATCGAGTGCGTGCAGATGGGGCGCAAGCAGGCCCCCGGAAACAAGTTGATCGAACATCGCGTAAAGGTGGGAATCAAAAGAGCCACGACGAATGCCTCGTTGGTCGCGGCGGGAACGGGCAGCATCATAGCGCACGCTGCGCAGTGCTCAAGTCGCCTGTCTTGCCGGTCTCGTTGCGTGGCCGCCGACGAGCGGCTATCCTGCTCGCTTCGTCGATTCACGTCCCGGCAATCAGGGCGAAGGGATCGATGGGTGCAAGGTCGTTCGACCCGACCCCACCTCGCGGACCGGGCCCTTGATTGCGCGCCCCAGTCATCCGCATCGTCACATCATTCGTACTGGAGTTGCATCATGAAGCGCATGGGCGCTTTTTTCGCCGCGAGCTGGAGCGCGGCCGCCATCCTTTTTATCGGCCGCCATTCGCCTGCATTGATCGCATTGAGCGGCGTGATCGTGTTCGCCGGGCTCGACCTGTTTCGTCCCGACTAAGCCCGATCACGCCCGGGCACGCATCAGACCTCTTCGGCCCACGACATGTTTTCGCGTGCGAGCAACGCGGACGACGCCGCCGGCCCAAACGTGCCCGACGTGTACGTGCGCGGACGGTCGTTCAGCTCGTCCCAGCCCGAGAGGATCGGCTCGACCCACGACCACGCCGCTTCGAGTTCGTCGCGGCGCATGAAGTGCGTGAGACGCCCGCGAATCACATCGACGAGCAGCCGTTCATAGGCCTCCGCGCGCCGCTCGGGAATGGCCTGCTGCAGATCGAGATTCAGATTGACGGGCAGCATGTGCATGCCGCTGCCGGGTTCTTTCGCGAGCATCTGCAACTGGATCGATTCTTCGGGCTGCAACTGGATCACGAGCCGGTTGCCGTAATGGCGCGGGCCGCTCGGGAAGATCGAGAACGGCAGGTCCGCGAATTCGATCACGATTTCGGACTGACGCTTTTGCAGCCGCTTGCCCGTGCGCAGGAAGAACGGCACGTTGGCCCAGCGCCAGTTGTTGATCTGCGCGCGCAGCGCGACGAAGGTTTCCGCGCGGCTGCCCACCGGCACGTTGTCTTCCTCCAGATAGCCCTTGACCGGCGCGCCGTCCACGGCGCCCGCCGCGTACTGGCCGCGTACGGTGTCGCGCGCGATGTCGGCGAGCGACATCGGACGCAGCGAGCGCAGCACCTTGAGCTTCTCGTCGCGCACGGCGTCCGGGTCGAGCGAAACCGGCGGCTCCATCGCGACGATGCATAGCAGCTGCAGCAAGTGGTTTTGCACCATGTCGCGCAGCGCGCCGGTGTGATCGTAGAAGCCCGCGCGGCTGCCCACGCCGACCGTCTCGGCCACCGTGATCTGCACGCTGCGGATATACGGCGCCTGCCACAGCGGTCCGAAGATCGCGTTGCCGAAGCGCAGCACCATCAGGTTCTGCACCGTCTCCTTGCCCAGATAGTGGTCGATGCGATAGATCTGCGACTCGCTGAAATGCCGGCCGACCGATTCGTTGATCGCCTGGGCCGACGCGAGGTCATGACCGAGCGGTTTTTCGAGCACGACGCGCGAGTGTTCGTCGACGAGCCCGGCAGCCGAGAGGTTGTCGCAAATCGTCGTGAACAGCTCCGGCGAAGTCGACAGATAGAACACGCGCAGCGCATTCCTGCGCGAGACTTCGGCAAGCCGCGCGTAGTCGCTGGCCACGCCCACGTCGATGCGCGCATATTCGAAGAGCGCGAGAAAACGCTCCCACGCGTCGCCCTCGAAGGCCTTCTCGTCGATGAACGGGCGCGACGACTCCTGCATGAAGCCGCGATACTGATCGAGCGTCCAGTCGCGCCGTCCGACTGCGACGATGCGGGTCTGCGGCGGCAGATTGCCGTGCAGATGCGCCATGTAGAGCGCGGGCAGCAGTTTGCGGGCGGCCAGATCGCCGGCGCCGCCGAAGATGATCATGTCGACGGGCTGGTCGGATGCGGCGGAAGCAGGCTGATTCGTCATGGCGAGTCGGGTATCAGGGGTCGATGAACACGCGGCACCGCGAGCGCCGCTCGCCGTACCGCGAAAAATGCCAATGGTGCACGGTTTTGCGTGTCTTTGCACGCGCGCTCTGAAATGCCGTGCACGTTTATGCGAGTCCGGGGATCGCCACGCCGCACACCTGCAAGACCAGCAACGCGTTGAGCGCGAACACGGCCGCTGCACCGAGCATGGCCGCCCATGCAGTGAGCGGGCGGTTGCGATGCACGCCCATGAGATCGCGCTGGCCCGTGAACCAGACCAGCGCCGCCATCGGCACCGGCAGCGCGAGACTCAGTATGACCTGGCTGAGCACGAGCGCGTCGGTGGCGTTCACACCGAGGCCGACCACGACGAAGCTCGGCACCATCGTGACCGCGCGGCGCAGCCACAGCGGCACCTGAAAGCCCACGAAGCCCTGCATGATCATCTGGCCCGCGAGCGTGCCGACCACCGAGCTGGAAATGCCCGAAGCAATCAGCGCCAGCAGGAAGATGCCGGCCGACGCGATGCCGAGCAGCGGCACGAGCGTGCGATAGGCGGACTCGATTTCGGCGACCTCGGGATTGCCGTGATGAAACGCCCCCGAGGCCATGATGACCATCGCCATGTTGATGAGCCCGGCAATCGTCAGTGCAATGACGACTTCGGTATTGGAGTAGCGCAGCAGCTTGCGGCGTTCGTACTCGCTGTGGGTCGGCACGCGGCGCTGCGTGAGGCCCGAATGTAGAAATAGCGCATGTGGCATCACCGTGGCGCCGATGATGCCGACTGCGATCGTGATGGACTGCGCATCGGGCAGGCGCGGCGCGGCGAGATGGGCGAACACACCTTCGCCACCGAACCAGCGGATCGGCGCGATGAAGAGTTCCGCCAGATAGCACAGCCCGATGATGCCGACGAGCGCGCCGATCGCCAGTTCCAGCGGCCGATAGCCGGCGCGCTCGAACAACAGCAACCCATAGGTGATGAGCGCGGTGGCGACCATGCCGGCCATGAGCGGGATATGGAGCAGCAGGGACAGACCAATCGCCCCGCCGATGAATTCGGCCAGATCGGTCGCCATGGCGGCGATTTCGCTCACGCCCCACATGACCCACACGAGCGGACGAGGCAATTGCTCGCGGCACAGTTCGGCGAGATTGCGCCCCGTTACGATGCCGAGTTTGGCGGAAAGGGCCTGAAACAATATCGCTACGATATTGGCGAACAGCACGACCCACAGTAATGCATATCCATAACGCGCGCCGGCCTGGATGTTGGTCGCGAAGTTGCCGGGGTCCATGTACGCAACCGACACCACGACCGCCGGCCCGGCAAGCGGCAACAGCACGGCCGCCCCGCGCCGGCGCCCTTCGAGGGCATCGCGGATCGCGGCGGTGGTGTTGTCGGTGAGGCTGGTGCGAACGCTTTCATCGCGCGTACGATGATCCATGAACGCCTCGTCGTGCTGCAAGCCATGCGAAACCCGCGCGAAAGCACGGTAAAAAAGGCGCGCGGGCGCATCGACACGTCATCTCAAACTTATCTTCAAGCGTTAAAGTGGCGTACCGTGGCGCCGCGCCGTCTGCATCTATCAGAGCACAATCCGGTCCGGCCCGCTTCGTTCAGCTCCTCACCCCTCGCGAAATGCCCGTCTCCTCCCTTATTTCTCTCACCCGTTCCTGTGGCGCCGTGGCGGCACTGTGCGGCACGCTCGCGTTCGGCGCAGCGGCCCATGCCGAAGACCGCGTGATCGTGCTCGATTCGGGCGAAGCCAAGCTCTCGCTGATCGACCCCGCGACGCGCAACGTCGTCGCCACCGAGCCGACCGGCAAGGAGCCGCATCACTTGATGATCGCGCCGGGCGGCCAGTCGCTGATCGTCGCCGATTCGGTCTCGAACGACCTGCTGTTTCTCGATCCGCATACGGGCGCGATCCAGCGCCGTGTCGAAGGCATCGAGGATCCGTATCAACTCGGCTTCTCGCCCGATCACAAGTGGTTCGTGACGGCGGGGCTGCGGCTCGACCGCGTCGACATCTATCGCTACGACGGCCAGAACGTCACGCTGGTCAAGCGCATTCCGCTCGAAAAGACGCCGAGCCACATCACGTTCGCCTCGGACAACCGCACGGCGTTCGTCACGCTGCAGGACACGGGCGAAGTCGCGGCAATCGATCTGCCGACGCAGACCGTGCTGTGGAAGCTGCACGTCGGCAACACGCCCGCAGGCCTGTGGATGACGCCGGGCGACCAGTACCTGCTGGTCGGCATGACGGGCGAGGACGACGTGGCCGTCGTAGACTGGCACAAGCGCGCGCTCGTGAAGAAGATCCCGACGGGGCGCGGCGCGCACAATTTCCGCAATCTCGACGATGGCAAGCACGTGGCGGTCAGCAACCGGGTCGAGAGCACGATCAGCATCCTCGACTACACGACGCTCACGAAGGTCGGCGACATCACGGGTTTGCTGCCCGGACCCGACGACATGGAACTTTCTGCCGACAAACGCTATCTGTGGGTTACGTTCCGTTTCGCGAAGCATGTCGGCATCATCGATCTCAGCACTCGCAAGCTGATCGATACGATTGCGGTAGGCCGCTCACCGCATGGCCTGTTCTTCGCGAATCGCGCGCCGGTCTACGCACCGAATCCTGACTGACGAAACAACGAAACACCCGGGCCTCGCGGCCCGCAATGAGGCAATCGATGATCGACGTACTGCTTGCACAACTCGACAACGGCGTGTCCGCGCTGCAGACCCTCGTCTATGTCGACGTCGTGCAACCGCTTTTCTACCGTTTCGGCCTGATGGGCTACGACGAGGACACCTACGACGCGCTCTACTGGGTGATCATCGGCGCGCTGCAGATCGTCGTGGCGTATCTGGCCCTGCGCCCGCTCGAAGCGTTGCGCCCGATCGAGGCGTGGCAAGACCGCAAGGCCGTGCGCGCGGACGTGATCTATACGTGGATCGCGAAGCTCGGCATCCTGAACCTCGCGTTTTTCTTCATGCTCCAGCCCTTGTTCAATCACTGGCAGAGCCTGATGGCGATCTACAGTGTGCCGAACATCGACGTCGACAGTCTGTGGCCCGGCGTCACCGACCGGCCCGTCGTGTCGTTCCTGATCTATCTGGTCGTGCTCGATTTCGCGGGCTACTGGTATCACCGCTGGCAACATCGCTTCGGCATCTGGTGGGAATTGCACGCCGTGCATCACAGCCAGCAGCAGATGTCGTTGTGGTCGGACGATCGCAATCATTTCCTCGACGACATCGTGCAGGCGGCTTTTTTCGCGGCGATTTCGCTGTTTATCGGCGTGCCGCCCGCGCAGTTCGTCGTGCTGGTCGCCGTCGGCAATTTCATGCAGAGCGTGCAGCACGTGAATGCGCGTTTGCCGTTCGGCTCGCTGCTCGAACGCATCGTCGTGAGTCCCGCGTTCCATCGCCGGCATCACGCAGTGGGCTACGGGCACGAGGGCACACGCTATGGCTGCAATTTCGGCGTGCTGTTTCCGTGGTGGGACGTGCTGTTCCGCACGGCCTCCTGGAACCGCTCACCCGAGCCGACCGGCATCCGCGACCAGCTCCCCGCGCCGCAAGGGCAGGGGCGCAATTACGGCAGCGGTTTGCTCGCCCAGCAGTGGCATGCACTCACGCGCATCGCCGCGCGGCTGCGCAGCCGGCGCTACGCTCCCTGAAGCGAAGCACGGCGCGAGTGCCGCGCAATGCGATAATCGAAGTCTTGATTGCATTGCACGAGGCCGGAGTGAGCGCGACATCCTGCGAACTCCGGCTCACCAGGAGAGCACTTTGAGCCGTATCGACAACCCGCAGCACGACCAGGAAGTCGGCGTCGCCGACGCCACCCAGGACACGACCCGCATCGATGACGTGCGCATCGGCGCGGTGCGTCCGCTGATTTCGCCGGCGCTGCTGCTCGACGAACTGCCGGTGCCGCCGGCCACCCAGGCCCTCGTCGAAACGAGCCGCGTGGCGATCGCCGAGGTGCTGGCGGGCCGCGACGACCGTCTGGTCGCCGTGGTCGGTCCGTGCTCGATCCACGATCACGATCAGGCCATCGAGTACGCGCACAAGCTCAAGCACGCCGCCGATGCGTTGCGCGACGACCTGCTCGTCGTGATGCGCGTGTACTTCGAGAAGCCGCGCACGACGGTGGGCTGGAAGGGCTATATCAACGATCCGCGTCTCGACGGCAGCTTCCGTATCAACGAAGGCCTGCGCGCCGCGCGTCAGCTGCTGCTCGACGTGAACGCGCTCGGCCTGCCGACGGCCACCGAATTTCTCGATCTGCTGAGCCCGCAATACATCGCGGATCTCGTCGCGTGGGGCGCGATCGGCGCGCGCACGACCGAGAGCCAGAGCCATCGCCAACTCGCCTCGGGGCTCAGTTGCCCGATCGGTTTCAAGAACGGCACCGATGGCGGCGTGCAGATCGCGGCCGACGCCATCGTCGCCGCGCGCGCGAGCCACGCGTTCATGGGCATGACGAAGATGGGCATGGCCGCGATCTTCGAGACGCGCGGCAACCAGGACGCGCACGTGATCCTGCGCGGCGGCAAGGAAGGGCCGAACTACGATCGCGCCTCGGTGGCGGCAACCTGCGCCGCGCTTGCGAAGGCGGGGCTGCGCGAACAAGTCATGATCGATTGCTCGCATGCGAACTCCAACAAGTCGCATCTGCGTCAGGTCGATGTCGCGCAGGATCTCGCCTCGCAACTCGTGGACGGCGAGCGCCGCATCATGGGCGTGATGGTCGAGAGCCATCTCGAGGAAGGGCGCCAGGACCTGAAGCCGGGCGTGCCGCTCAAGCGCGGTGTGTCGATCACCGATGCCTGCCTCGGCTGGGCGCAGACCGAGCCCGTGCTCGACACGCTCGCCGCCGCCGTGCGTGCACGGCGCCAGCGCGGCTAAGCGCGCGTATTCACACGGCTCAAGATTCGGTCACCGGGCGCGCCGCGCGCGGCGCGCTCACTTCCTGGTGCCTCGAGCCCTTCACATGGGCCACCCACGCGATGGCGACCAGCGTTAGCGCAAGGGCGAGCCATCCATTGGCGCCGTAGCCGATAATCCGCCCGTCACTGCCACTCGACAACAGCAGGCCGCCGACCCACGCGCCGGTGCCCGTGCCGATCGACTGCACGGCGCTGTTCGCGCTGAGAAACGCACCGCGCTGGCGCGGCTCGGGGATCGTCGTGAGCAGCGCCTGCATCGGCACCATGCGGCCCGACATCGCGATCATGAAGCAGGTCATGAAGACGATCAGCGCCGGGAACGGCAGATCGGGCATATGCGTGGCGAACAAGAGCGGCGCGAGCGAGACGAGCGCCATCACACGAAACATCCGGCGCTGGCCATAGCGATCCGTGAGCCGGCCAATCGCACGCGAGGTCACGAGCGTGGCCGCGCCGCCCGCCATGTAGAGCCACGCCAGATGGTCCGGAGCAACGCCGTGATTGGCCACCAGCATCGGCGAGAGGAACGGGATCACCAGCATGTGCGCGCCCATCATGACGAAGGTCAGCGCGAACGCCGCGAGATGGCGCGGCCGCGTGAGCAGCTGGCGCAATTGCGGCAGCACCTGCGCAAACGGCGTGTGGTGTGCGAGATGTGCCGTGAGCGCCGGCACCACCCGCGAGCCGATCGCCCAGATCACCACCGACAACACCACCAGCAACAGGAACGGCGAGTTCCAGCCGAAGTGCGCGCCCAGGATCACACCGGCCGGCACGCCGGCGATCGCCGCGAGCGAGAATGCCGTCATCACGATGCCGGTGGCGGCGCCGCGCCGCTCGACCGGAATCACGTCGCTCACGATCGCCATCACGATCGAGCCGAGCACGCCACCCGTCATGCCCGCGAAAGCGCGTGCCACGAGTAGCAGATGAAAACTGCCGGCCAACGCGCAGCCAAGGTTCGAGAGCGCAAACAACGCATAGACGATGAGCAGCAGCCGACGCCGGTCGAAACGGTCGATCCAGGTCGTCGCGAACAGGGCCGAGAGCCCGGCACACCACGAATACGCCGACACCGCCGTCGCGAACGCTGAGGGCGAGATGTCGAACGCGTGCATGATCTGCGGTCCGAGCGGCATCATCACCATGAAATCCATGATGACGGTGAACTGCGTGAACGCGAGCAGCCAGAGCAGGGTGCGCTCGCGCAACGGGGTGAGGGTCGTGGTCATGGTGGCGGGAAGGGACGGCTTCAATCGTCGATCGTTTCGTGGACGCCTTGCGCGCCGCGTCGCCAGTAGCTGGCTGCGCGGATGCGCTTCTTGTCGAGGCCGCGCTCGTTGCACAGCGCGGCACGCACGGCACGCATCGACGAGGCTTCGCCCGCGGCCCACACGTAGCCTTCGCCCGGCGGCAGCCAGATCTCGCGCGCGGCCTCGATGAGCGGGCTTTGCGCCGGATCGGCCGCTTCGTCGCGATAGACCCAGACCACGTACAGATCGGCGGCGCTTTGCAGCTCGATGCGCGCGTCGCGGTTCGCCACTTCGATCACGACCGCCACGCGCTTGCCCTCGGGCAGCTCTTCGAGACGGCGGGCGATCGCGGGCAGCGCGGTTTCGTCGCCGATCAGCAGATGCCAGTCGAAGCCCGTGGGGATCACCATCGACCCGCGCGGGCCGCCGATGCCGAGACAGTGCCCCGGCTGCGCTTGCGCGGCCCATGCCGTCGCCGGACCCGCCTCGTGCAGCGCGAACTCGATGTCGAGTTCGCCGCGTTCGAGATCGAAGCGGCGCGGGGTGTAATCGCGCATCGGCGGACGCGCGAGCCCTTCGGGAAACGCGATGCCATCGGGGCCGGCCGTCGGCAGCGTGAGCGGCTCGTGTTCAGCGCCGGGCGGCGGGAAAAAGACCTTCACGTGATCGTCGAACGACGCCGACACGAAGTCGTGCAGGTCCGGGCCGGCCAGCGTGATGCGCACGTACAGGGGCGCGAGCCGCTCGACGCGCGTCACGCGCACCTGGCGGAACTTGAGCGCATGGCGCACGCGCGTGACTTCCAGAGTGGACTGATTCTGCATCGTTGAATTCTCCATCAAGCTTGCGGGCCCTGTTCGATTTCGGCCGTGGCGCGCGCGAGGATCGCCGCGATGCGGCGCTGTTCATCGGGCTTGGCCTCGGTGCGCAGCAGCAGCGCGCGCTTGAGCGCGCGGCGCGCCTCGATCAGCTCGCGCACCCAGCCGCCTTCGGCCGCGTCGGGCGCCTCTTCGCCCGCGAACGCGCGGCGCATCACGTCCATCTTGCGCGCGACATGGGTGAGGCGCGCGAGCATCAAGTCGGCACGCTCGCGATTGGCGGCGAGCCACGCGCTGCCTTCCTCGGAAAGCGAATAGGATTTGCGGTTGCCCTGGGCTTCGACGCTCACGTAGCCGAGTTCTTCGAGGTAGGTCAGGGCCGGGTAGACCATGCCGGGACTCGGGCTGTAAAAGCCGTTCGAACGCGCGTCGAGCGCCTTGATGAGTTCGTAGCCGTGGCTCGGACGCTCCGCGATGAGCGCGAGCAGCATCAGTTGCAGATCTTCGGAGGTGAACTTGCGGCCGCGGCCGAAACCGTCGCCGAAGCCATCTCCGAAACGGTCGCCGCCGAAGCCTTCGCCCCAGCCGGGTCCGCCGGGGCCGCCGCCGCGCGGGCCGCCGTGGCGACCCATATGGTGCAGGGCGTGGAAAGCGGCATGCAGACGCGAACGGCCGGCGAGTTCACGGAGCGAACGCGGGAAATCGTGGTGGTGGTGACGCATGGATATCTCCAGAGTGTCGTAAAACATGTCTTAAGATATATGTCGTAAGACTGTTTGTCAAAGGAGATTTTTGGGGGGCGGGGTGCACGACAAAGTCTGGGGGAGCGTAAAGTTCGCCGTTCGGAGGGAACGGGAAAAATTTAGATTCGACTATCGAGTGCAATTTTCGATAGTGATAGAGAAATCTGTCTTGCGGTGAAATAGGCGCTAAGGTGGCCAGCCGGAGCCCGCTGCGGGCGTTGCGACAGGTGCGGAATTCACATATGCCGTGGAACAACTTCTGAACCGGCCCCTCGGATCCTCGGGGCTAGCATCTTCGAAATCAGGGAAGCAAACGCCGCGGCAACGCGTGTCGTCTGTCGGGGATGCGACATCCGACTCGATGAGTCGATTACGGACAGGACTTCGGCCCTTTTTTTATTTGTATTAATAAGGGATTGAGTCGGGCAACAAAGCAAACCGTTGCGTCGTCACGCGTCATGACGCCATGTTCTGTCGTCGGCGGATGCCGACCGAAAATTGCCCTGTGGACGAAGATTCGATCGGCGTCGACAGCATGTTCAGCGCGTTGCCGGGTCAGACTGCCTTGCGCAGGAAGCCCTGGGTGGCGCCAGTGCGGTTCGGCGCGAAGCCGTTAGCCGCCAGCGTTTCTTCCACGGTGTCGTAGAACACGCCAATTTTGCTGATCTCGCGGGCCTCCTGGGCGGTCGCCACCGCTCGGCCGAATTCGCGCGACATGCGCACCAGTTGCTCGATCTGCTCGACCGTGCTCATGCGCTTCGTGCGCGACTGGTTCCAGAGGTTGTCCTCAATGCCGCAGCGCACATGCAGGCCCATCGCGATGCCCATCATGTTGACTGGGAGCACGTTGCGCATCGAGCTCTCGACCGTGAGGACCGCGCCGTCGGGCGTGGCGCGCAGGAAGTTCGACAGGTTGTAGATGTTTGGGGCATCCATGCCGCCACCGATGGCCACCCAGTTCATGACGAGCGGCCCCTTGTAGATGCCGCGACGGATGAGGCGCTCCACCGACTCGAAGCTGTTGATGTTGTAGCACTGGAACGCGCTCTGGATCCCCGCGGCGGACAGGCGGCGAATGTGTTCCTCGGCCCAGCCGGGCTGCGCCGGCACCGTCATCTCTTTGTAGGCCTGGTAGACCGCGGGGTCTTCCATGGACGTGCCCTTGACGTCCGCGTCCTCCCAGTGCTCGACGACGTTCATCTGCGAGGTGTTGATCGTGACCGTCACCTGGTCCGGCTTCGGATCGAGTTCGGCCAGCATGTGGCGCGTGTCGTCGCTCAGCCATTTAGCCGCCGCGCCTTCCGTCTCGGGTGCGAAGCTGATCGAGCCGCCCACCTGGATGATCATTTCTGGCACTGCATTGCGTACGCCGGCGATCAGCTCGTTGAACTTGGACAGACGCTTGCTGCCCTTGCCGTCGAGTTCGCGCACATGCAGGTGCAGCACGGTCGCGCCTGCGTTGTAGCAGTCCACCGCCTTCTGGATCTGCTGTTCCATCGTAACCGGGATATCTTCCGGAAAGTCGGAGGGTACCCACGACGGCGCATAGGGCGCGGCCGTGATGATCAGGGGTTGCTGGTTCTCGGTGTAGAGGTGGCCGTCTAAAAAGTTCATCGCGTGTCCTTCTGGCAGTGAAGCAAGGGGAGTAGTGCTCGGGACGATACGCGAAACCGGCGAAGCGCTTTTGGGATTTCATGCCAATCTTTGGTGATTTGGCGCCATTGCGCGTTAACCACGATACGGATGACGGGGGAGCGGACGTGCGGCCGGCGTCGCCGCGCGAGATACTGGCCCGGTTGCGCGCGATCTCTCCTCGCGTTCGGCAAGCGTCACTGCCGTCCGGACTAAAACCAGGGGCAGGTCACGACGTGTATTTCCGCGCGGCGTAACGTCGGTGGGGCACAGAGAGCAACGACTGATGGCATGTTTAGTTGAAGTTGCCCGGCGCGCCAAGCAGTCGGCAGAGCGCCGACAAGTCACTGATCGTTAAAAATCGGCTGGCCTCGCCCTGTTTCAGTTTCACTGGCGACTGGACCTGGACGCGTACCAGCCACGCCGCCTGAAGGCCGGCGTCCAGGGCGCCCAGCACGTCGAGGTGAAGGTCGTCGCCGACATGAAGCAGCTCCGCTGGCGGAACGCCAACAACGCGCGCGGCGGCATGAAATATGTCGGCCTGCGGCTTCGCGATTCCAACGGAACTCGCACTTATAGCCGCTTGAAAGAACTCGCTGCCACCCGTCAAGCGCAGGTCGGCATTGCCATTGGTCACAGCAACGAGCGGGAATCTGGCGCTCAGCCACTGCAGCGCGGGCAGCACGTCGTCGAAGAACTCGACTTGCTGTCGCGCGGCATAGAAAGTTTGGTAGGCGAGGTCGGTCAACGTGACGTCTTCGTTGGCCAGCTCCAGTGCGCGAGCAATCGAGCCAACCCGCAAGGCGCGGAAGTCGCCTGTGAGGTCTGGGCGCGAGCGCTCATACGCGTCCCGTATCTCGGCAAGCGCCAGCCGCGTCGGTAACACGTCTGCGGTTTTGGGGGCGTTTTCCACGAGCCATGAATGCAAAACCGCTTCGGCGCGTTCGACCGCAGCGCCGAATGACCACAACGTGTCGTCGAGGTCGAAGGAAATCGCCGATACCTTGCCTAGACGCATAGCGGGGTAACGATGGGTTGCGCGATGCGCACGTAGTCCGATGAGTTGAGAACAATCGACCTGTCCAGCCGCCCAGCGTTGAAGGCGATTTCGTCGAAGCTCTCGAGGAGCCCCGGGTCGACAACCAGCTTGATGGCAGGAGAGAGCGCAAAAGGAGGAATGGCGCCGATTACGCAACCGGTTTCGCGTTCAGCATCTTCCGCCGTTGCGAGCGACACTTTCTTGACATGACCGGCTGCAGCGACCTTTTTGAAGTCCAGCTTCTGGTCTCCAGGAAGAATGGCAAGAATCAACGTTCGCCCCTCATCCTTGCCCCGGCAGAGCATTGCTTTCGCGCCCTGGCCAGGGGCCGTTCCGCGGATTGCGGCGACCAGGTCCGAGCGGCCCTCGGCGGGGTGTTCGATGACTCGATATCTGGCGCCCTCTCTATCGAGGATGGCCACAAGCCTCTCGTACGCAGTCGTCGTCATGGCGGTCGTCGTTCTGGAAATGAGTGGTACAACCGGGGCAATGATACGGCGTCCGGAGCCTGGCCCGGCTGGAACTCATCCAGTAACACTAACACTCGTCATGGGCGGCGTCTCAAGCCGTGCAGACGCTTAGCCCTTGGCTCAGAAGATCGAACGCCCCGTGCGCGTCGTGAGCCATTCGAGCGCCAGCGTGCCAGCGAGCGAATTGCCGGTCGCATCGAGCCCCGGCGACCACACGCACACCGCCATTTCGCCGGGCAGCACCGCGACGATCCCGCCGCCCACGCCGCTCTTCGCAGGCAAGCCGACGCGATAGACGAAGTCGCCTGCCGCATCGTAGGTGCCGCAGGTGAGCATCAGCGCGGAGAGCCGTTTGGCCGAACTGGCATCGACGATCTGTTCGCCGCTCACGGGCGCGCGGCCGCCATTGGCGAGAAACAGCGCGGCGCGCGCGAGTTCGACGCAGTTCATTGCGATCGCGCACTGGCGGCAATACGCATCGACGACGGTTTCGGGCGGCATCTCCAGATTGCCGAAGCTCGCCATGAAGTGCGCCATCGCGCGGTTGCGGTGCGCGTGCCGCAATTCCGATTCGGCGACGCGGCTCTGGTAGTCGATGCCCGTTTCGCCCGCGAGGCGCCGCACGAACTGCACGAGCGCGGTCTCGGCGCGCACGAAACGGCGCGCCAGCACATCGGTGACCACCAGCGCGCCCGCGTTGATGAACGGATTGCGCGGCTTGCCACGCTCGGCTTCGAGCTGCACGAGCGAATTGAACGCGGTGCCCGAGGGCTCGCGACCGACGCGCTCCCACAACGCATCGCCGAGCAGCTGGAAGGCGAGGGTGCAGGCGAACAGCTTCGAGATGCTCTGGATCGAGAAGCGCATATCCGCATCACCGGTCGCGAAGACCTCGCCGTTCACGGTCACGATCGCCATGCCGAAGCGCTCGGCCGGCACGTTCGCGAGTTCGGGGATGTAGTCGGCGACCCGGCCGCGCCCGAGCCAGGGGCGCAGGTCGCGATGGATCTCGGCGAGGATCGGGGCGTAGTTCATGGGCGTGCCGGCAGGTGGGGACAGGACGCGCCGATTGTAGCGGGCCAGCGTGGCGCGACGCGCAGGGGTGTCAACCCGGCGCTCGACCGTGCTAGTCTGACCATCCCGATCCAGCGGATGGAAACGGTCATGGAAGCGCTCGATACGTCACGCGCTGTCTTCGTGCTCGCGCAGCAACTGGGCGGTATGCAGACCGGCTGGCGCACGAATGCGCGCGCGCACCGAAGCGGGCTGGTGGATTCACCAACGAATGTCGTTGAAACGGTTGTGCGCGGCGTAGTGAGGGGCACGAGCGGGCGGTGGCGATTGAAGGAGAATGTTGCTTTCCAAGGAAACACTGCTTGGGTTTGTTACGGCTGTGGGCCCAGTCTCTGTGCCGGTACCGAAGGTGCGCGATCGCTCTGGCTCGGGCATCAGGTTCAATTCGCCGATCGTGCCGCCCTACGTACGCAAGTCGCCGCGCGTGTTGTCGTCGTTGCTGTGGCCGTACCTGCTGGGGGGACCTATCCGTGATTTTGTGGGCGAGGCATATCATGAAGGATGAAAATCATGGATATGCCAATCATGAAGAAGAAACGCACCGTCGCTTCTCAGGCAGCGGCCCGCGGGCCGCTGCCTGAACTGCCTGAAGGGCTGCTCGATGAACTGGTGAAGGGCCCGATGACGCCCGGCGAGGTTCAGGACCTGATGCTGGCGTTCAACAAGGCGCTGATCGAGCGGGCGATGGGTGCCGAGATGAACATGCATCTGGGCTACCATGCGGGCCAGTCCAAGCCATCGGGCCAGACCAATGAACGCAACGGCGCCAGCGGCAAGACGGTCATCACCGAGCGCGGCCCGGTCAGAGTCGATCTGCCGCGCGATCGCGACGGCAGCTTCGAGCCGATCCTGATTCCCAAACACGAACGGCGTTTCACGGGCTTCGACGAGCGCATTATCGCGATGTACGCCCGGGGCATGAGCGTGCGCGAGATTCAGGCCTTTCTGGCCGAGAGCTACGGCACCGAGGTGTCGCCCGATTTCATCAGCTCGGTCACCGACGAGGTGATGGCCGAAACGCTCGCCTGGCAGAGCCGTCCACTCGAACCGATGTATCCGGTGGTGTTCTTCGATGCCCTGCGCGTGAAAATCCGTGGCGACGGCGTGGTGAGCAACAAGGCGGTGTATCTGGCGCTGGGCATCCAGGCCGACGGTCAGCGTGATGTACTCGGCCTGTGGATCGAACAGACCGAAGGCGCGAAGTTCTGGCTCAAGGTGTTCAATGAACTCAAGACCCGGGGCTGTCAGGACATCCTGATTGCGGTGGTCGACGGCCTGAAGGGCCTGGCCGAAGCGATCGGCACGGCGTACCCGCGCACGGCCGTGCAGACCTGCATCGTGCACCTGATCCGCAACAGTCTGGAATACGCCAGTTACAAGGACCGCAAGAGCGTCGCCGCAGCGCTGCGGCCAATCTATGCAGCCGCGAGCGAACAGGCCGCGCAGCAGGCCCTGGAAGCCTTCGCCCAAGGGCCATGGGGAACGAAGTATCCGACCATCGTGCAGTCGTGGCGGCGAGCGTGGGAGAACGTCACGCCGTTCTTTGTGTTCCCGCCGGACATACGCCGGGTTGTGTACACCACAAATGCCATTGAGAGTTTGAACATGCAACTACGCAAGATCATCAAGACCCGCGGCCACTTCCCCAACGACGAGGCCGCCATCAAGCTGCTCTGGCTGGCGCTGCGTAACGTGCTTGCCAAATCTGTGCGAACGGCATTCGACTGGTCGTCCGCCATGAACCAGTTCGCTATTCTGTTTGGTGAGCGCTTTACTCAGGCACGCGGTTAATTCCGCTAACCGCCTCACACACAAAAATACGGACAGGTTCTGCTGGGGCGTGTCCACAGGCGATATGGGCGACGTACTGTCCAACTCCTCGGCGAGCAGGCCAAGGGGCTGTCTGGGGGCATTGTGAGCCGCCTGAAAAGCTATTGGGCCGAGTGTGGGCAATGGAACAGTGTAACCTGTTGGCCTCGCGCTGGGTCTAGCTGGTGCGCCGACTACCTGTCAGATCGAGCCCCGGCTAGTACAGCTTTGACGATTGCTCCAGTAGCTTTTTGTTCTGCCCAGGCGTTAACTCGCATGCAAGGACTATTTTGGTATACGCTTCCAGGGTCTTCTTGTCTTTCGTAATCCGGATGCTAGGCACGGTGTCATACGTCGCAGCCAATATCTCGAATTTTTGTTCTTGTGACAATCCAGATTCACGGACCTTCTGTCCGAAGACGCGAACCGCGTCCGCACGCCCCACCTTCAAAGCGATATAGAGGCCCGGTGTGCCGTTCTCGCGCTTCGCCTTCAACAGCTCGCATTGCTGATTCGTCGTCAGCCCAGAGTTCCGGACAGCATCGCAAAAAACGCCTATTGCATCCGCATGGCCGTCCTGCAGAGCCATATAGAGGCCCGGTGTGCCGTTCTCGCGCTTCGCCTCCAGCAGTTCGAACAGTTGATCCGTCGTCAGCCCCGAACTCTGGACCACATCGCAAAAAGCGCTGATCGCGTCCGCATGGTTCATTTGCATAGCCACAGAGAGGCCCGGTGTGCCGTTATCGCGCTTCGCCTTCAGAAGCTCGAGCCGTTCGTCCAGCGGCATACGCTCGAGCGAGGTCCCGAGTTCGCGCAGACCATCAGGATCAGCATTTGAGCACATTAAGTGGACTACCCGTGATGTCGGGTTCGAAGCAATGGGCGCAACATGTCTCTCACCTTGGCGGAGGCGTCTCCCGAAGAATGCGCAGCCGTCGTCCATGTCATACGTTGAGAGTTCGTGTGAACTCAAAAAATCCTGGGCAGTTAAAGCCTCCAGGGATTCGAGATCACTTACTTCGACCGCAACGCGCATATGTGCGACAGTGTGGTTGGGATCGTAAAACTGTACGACATATGACTTGTTGTTATCGTCGCCCGTCTTAAGCTTCAATCCGAGTGCCATCGCATGGTTGGTGGTATGCACGAGTATTGTGCCGAATTCTTCGCCCCCCTCGTCCATCTCGCGAAAGCGCTCGCTAATCTGGTGACCCCAATCGGCATTGCTGACGATTGCCCCCTTTGAATAAAGCATGCGATCCGTGTGAGCCGCTTCCATGTCCTTTGTGACATTGCGGTTTATCGCCTCTGGTGTTCCGAGATTGTCGTAATTGACTTTGCCGTTACCTGCGGCGAACTGTTGCTCCCAGTAGGTCGCGAGATGGCGACAATGTACCCGCTCATTCGCCTTAACCTCCTGTACGTCTGTGCCGGACATCACTGCCGAACCGTTCAGATCAAGCTTGCTGTCACGCTTGGCACTGAAGTACGGACGATCCCGGTTGATTCCAAGGTATTCGGCCGGCACCGAAGCTTTCACACCACTATTTGATATGATCCCCACGTCGCCGTTATCGAACAACTTTCCCACCGTCCAGAACTCAGTGCGAAGGGCAATCCGTGCGTTGGAGAGTTTTTTTTCAGTCTCGCCATTCAACGCGGTGCCACCTGGCAGATTGACCCGAACCTTGTCCCCGATCTTAAAGAGCTTCGTCGCCACCAGGCGAGCTTCTTCTTGTTTGACCGTTTGGTATGAATCCCCCCCCCACGGAGAATCGGCACTAACTTGCCCGTTCTTCAGATGAAAACGTAACTGCTCATACAACCCACTTCTCGACGCGGATCTACCGATCCACGCCCGCTGGGTCGCAGACGAGTTACTCCCGGTTTCCGGGGACGGCGCCGGATTCGGGGCAATCGTGTACGGTCGCAGGTGGATACTCGATTTGAAATAGTCGAGAATGCGAGTAACGGCATTTGAAAGCGCTGCGGCGAACTTCTCCAAGCGTGTTTGGAAAGGTTGGGGAATTCGTTTCTGGAAAGCTGTTTTGTCGGACCTATCCGTGATTTTGTGGGCGAGGCATATCATGAAGGATGAAAATCATGGATATGCCAATCATGAAGAAGAAACGCACCGTCGCTTCTCAGGCAGCGGCCCGCGGGCCGCTGCCTGAACTGCCTGAAGGGCTGCTCGATGAACTGGTGAAGGGCCCGATGACGCCCGGCGAGGTTCAGGACCTGATGCTGGCGTTCAACAAGGCGCTGATCGAGCGGGCGATGGGTGCCGAGATGAACATGCATCTGGGCTACCATGCGGGCCAGTCCAAGCCATCGGGCCAGACCAATGAACGCAACGGCGCCAGCGGCAAGACGGTCATCACCGAGCGCGGCCCGGTCAGAGTCGATCTGCCGCGCGATCGCGACGGCAGCTTCGAGCCGATCCTGATTCCCAAACACGAACGGCGTTTCACGGGCTTCGACGAGCGCATTATCGCGATGTACGCCCGGGGCATGAGCGTGCGCGAGATTCAGGCCTTTCTGGCCGAGAGCTACGGCACCGAGGTGTCGCCCGATTTCATCAGCTCGGTCACCGACGAGGTGATGGCCGAAACGCTCGCCTGGCAGAGCCGTCCACTCGAACCGATGTATCCGGTGGTGTTCTTCGATGCCCTGCGCGTGAAAATCCGTGGCGACGGCGTGGTAAGCAACAAGGCGGTGTATCTGGCGCTGGGCATCCAGGCCGACGGTCAGCGTGATGTACTCGGCCTGTGGATCGAACAGACCGAAGGCGCGAAGTTCTGGCTCAAGGTGTTCAATGAACTCAAGACCCGGGGCTGTCAGGACATCCTGATTGCGGTGGTCGACGGCCTGAAGGGCCTGGCCGAGGCGATCGGCACGGCGTACCCACGCACGGCCGTGCAGACCTGCATCGTGCACCTGATCCGCAACAGTCTGGAATACGCCAGTTACAAGGACCGCAAGAGCGTCGCCGCAGCGCTGCGGCCGATCTATGCAGCCGCGAGCGAACAGGCCGCGCAGCAGGCCCTGGACGACTTCGCCGAAGGGCCATGGGGAACGAAGTATCCGACCATCGTGCAGTCGTGGCGGCGAGCGTGGGAGAACGTCACGCCGTTCTTTGTGTTCCCGCCGGACATACGCCGGGTCGTCTACACCACGAACGCCATTGAGAGTTTGAACATGCAGCTACGCAAGATCATCAAGACCCGCGGCCACTTCCCCAACGACGAGGCCGCCATCAAGCTGCTCTGGCTGGCGCTGCGTAACGTGCTTGCCAAATCTGTGCGAACGACATTCGACTGGTCGTCCGCCATGAACCAGTTCGCTATTCTGTTTGGTGAGCGCTTTACTCAGGCACACGGTTAATTCCGCTAACCGCCTCACACACAAAAATACGGACAGGTTCGTTTTGTCGGCCCCCGAATCTTCATCTGACACGCGCAGACCGATGACAAGGTCAGCATGTAACTCGTGCTCTCGGCCAGCGAAGAAGGAATGGGCGAGCGTGAAGTGGGCCTCTACCAGCGAGACATCCTTCATGACCCAGTCCGCTTTTACCGTCCCCAGCTTGTTCCCGTCCGGGTCGATCGCGTTGTCCCATTGCGCAGTTCTAGTCAGGTCTATCGCGCCTGAGTTCGACAGCGATATGTGGGTCGTATGCACGGGCGCTTCCTCGGCAGTGATGCCGGCCTCTTGGAGTGCCCCTTCAGTCGAATCCTGATACTCCTTCAGGCCCAGATGGGCGGCGATCTCCCAAGCTGCCTCCTGCACGACCGGACTGCCAGCGCCGCCCTTGACGCCTAGTGCGAGCCCCTGCGCTATCTTGCCGGCAATGCGCTCAAGGATTTGCTTACCTTGCTCGTCTACCGAGAGATTGTGCTTGCTCGAGATATCCGTGAAGTCCAGTGGCTCTGATTCGCCGTTTGCCTGTTTCACAGTCAGGATTTCCGGAGGTGTCTTACAAAAGCGCAGTGCCAAATTGCCATGGATATCGGGTAACTTCTTCGCCAGCTCACCGAAACGCAGGGAGGTATTTTCGAGTGCGCGAGTCAAGCTGCGGTCAAGGGTTGAAACAGAGATAGGCATGCGCGTTTGTGTGGAGGCAATCGCAAATTGTGGTGTTCGCGGGGCCGGACGGCATGATCTGGCAGCCTGCCGTTGAGTCCATGGTGAGCATTCGATCACCGGTGTTACGTCTGAGTCGCGCGCGCACTCAACTTGAAAAATACCTCGCTTGACGTCCGTCACGTCGAGAGTTGGATGTTCGGAGCTGGCTAATCAAGTGGGCAGAGAAGTGTCGCCGCGAACTTTCGCGCTTCGATTTCGATCATGTGGCGCTCGACGGCGCACGGCGCAGCATCGCAATCTGGACTAGTGTCGACGGGCTCCCGGGATAGGCTTTACGGTACGCATCGTCAGAGATATGGACGTGCGTGATCCTTCGTGGAATGCATGGTAGAGGTGAAGAGTGAGCCTGGAGTTATGGCGTGGGAATCGGTTTCACTCGATACAAACGGAGTGTCGCAAGTAAAAATTCGAAACAGCGCGGCGCGCGCAAGTTCGATGCGGTTCATCGCGATTGCGCACTGGCGGCGATACGCGTCGACGACGATTTCGGGCGGCATCTCCTCAGATTGCCGGAGCTCGCCATGAGGCGAGGATCGGGGCGTAGTTCATGGGCGTGCCGGCAGGTGGGGACAGGACGCGCCGATTGTAGCGGGCCAGCGTGGCGCGACGCGCAGGGGTGTCAACCCGGCGCTCGACCGTGCTAGTCTGACCATCCCGATCCAGCGGATGGAAACGGTCATGGAAGCGCTCGATACGTCACGCGCTGTCTTCGTGCTCGCGCAGCAACTGGGCGGCATGCAGACCGGCTGGCGCACGAATGCGCGCGCGCAACTGATCCGCGTGTTCGATGGCGTGCTGAGCGTGCGCACCGAAGCGGGCTGGTGGATGGCGGCGCCCGGGCACGCGGTGTGGGTGCCCGCCGCGCTTGCGCACGAACTGGGCAGTGCGCGTGCGCTCGACGCCCACGTGCTGCACGCCGACGCGCAACTGCCGTGCGTGCCCGCGCAATGCCGCGTCGTGGTGCCCGACCGGCTCTTCGATGCCTTGCTCGCCGAGGCCGCCACCTTCGGCGCGAACTACGCGCCGGGCAGCGCCGAGGATCGTCTCGTGCAGGTGCTCGTCGATCGTATTGGGAGGCTCGCGCCCGTCGCGCTGTCGCTCGTGTCCGTGCGCGAGGCGCGCATCCAGCCGATCGCCGCCGCGCTGCTCGCCAATCCCGCCGATTCGCGCGTGCTCGACGAACTCGCCGACGCCGCCGGTGTGACCGCACGCACGGCCGCGCGGCTCTTCGTGCGCGACACGGGCATTACGTTCGGCCAGTGGCGTCAGCAGCGCCGGCTCTTCTCGGCGCTCGAAGCGCTCGATCGCGGCGCGAGCGTCGGCGAGGCGGCCAGCGCGGTCGGCTATCACGACGTGTCGTCGTTCATCGCCGTGTTTCGCGAAGCACTGGGCGCGACGCCCGCGCGCCTCTTCCGTCACGAGCCTTGACGGCCGGACGCTGCTTCAGTGCGCGCCCGCCGCGCCACCGCCTCCGCCACCCTTGGTCGAGCGCGTGATCCAGATGAGCGGAATGATGGCGAGAAAGATGATCGACGACGCGTAGAAGATGTCGTTGATGCCCATCATCGCGGCCTGGGTCGTGAGCTGAAAATCGAACAGCGCATGCGACGACGGCGTGCTCAGATGCAGCAAGGTCTGGGTGTTTTCAATCTGCTGGCGAAACACCGGATTGTCGACGGAGGCCTGCTCGGTGAGCTGCGCGTGATGGAGGATCGTGCGGTTGTTCCAGGCGTTGGTCGCGATCGACGTGCCGACCGCGCCGCAAAATACCCGCACGAAGTTCGACAGGCCCGCGGCCGCAGGCACTTTGGAGGGCGGCTGGCCCGCGAGGATGATCGCCGTGAGCGGCACGAAGAAGAGCGCCATCGGGATGCCTTGCAGCAGGGTCGGCAGCACGAGATGGAAGGTGTCGATCTCGATCACATACTTCGAGCGCATGTAAAACACGATCGAAAAGCCGATGAACGCGAGCGTGGCAATCACGCGCGCATCGGAGCGCGGCAGCACGCGGCCCATCACGGGCGCGAGGATCACGGCGAACACGCCGAGCGGCGCGGTCACGAGACCGGCATCGACGGAGCGGTAGTTCAGATACTCCTGCATCCATTGCGGCAACAGCACGAGATTGCCGAAGAACACGCCATAGGCCACCGAGATCGCGATCGTGCCGCCGAGGAAGTTGCGCTGCCCAAAGAGCCGCAGATCGACGATCGGATTCTCTTCGGTCAGCTCCCACACGAGGAAAAACGCGAAGCTCACGAGCGCCGTGATGCCGAGCGCGACGATCACGCCCGAGTTGAACCAGTCGAGGTCCTTGCCCTTGTCGAGCATGATCTGCAGCGACGCCACCCACGTGACCAGCAGGCCGAGACCAACGAGGTCGATCGGCGGCTTGCGCGTGGCGGATTCGCGGTTGCGATAGAGCATCCACGTCACGCCGGCGGCGAACAGGCCGACGGGGATGTTGATGTAGAAGATCCACGACCAGTTATAGCTGTCGGTAATCCAGCCGCCGAGCGCGGGGCCGGCGATCGGGCCGACGGTCGTCGTCATGGCCCAGAACGCGAGCGCCGTGGCCGATTTGTCGCGTGGCCAGGAGCCCAGCAGGATCGCCTGCGAGAGCGGAATCAGCGGGCCGGCCACGGCGCCCTGCAACACGCGAGCGAACAGCAGGATCGGCAGGGTCGGCGCGATGCCGCACAGCCACGAGGCCAGCACGAACGAGAGTATCGAGGCGACGAACAGACGGATCTGGCCGAAGCGCTGCGTGAGCCAGCCGGTGAGCGGAATCGACACGGCGTTGGCGGCGGCGAACACGGTGATGACCCACGTGCCTTCATCGACGGACACGCCGAGGTCGCCCGAGATCGTCGGGATCGCGACGTTGGCGATCGAGGTGTCGAGCACATTCATGAAAGTCGCGAGCGCAACCGCGACGGTGCCTAAAATGAGCTGGCCGCCTTCGAGCGGCGGCGGCGGGGCGGGTGGCTGGCTCAAACGTCTCTCCGCGAGGATGGCATTGGGATTGCACGCGAGGCGGCAGGCTGTGCGGCGAGCATAACCGCAAACGCCGGATCGCATCGGCAGGGCTGCAGACGACCCTCGGCGATGCAGGGGCAATCCTCCACGCGGCGCGCGACGCGACACGTGAGCGGTCCCCGCGTATGCTTGCGGCTTCCAAATGCAGCGTACGAACACATCAACGTCAGGAGCACGATCATGAGCTGGGAATCGTTCGAACACGGCTGGCGCCTCGCGCCGCACAGCGGCGATGCACACGCGCTCGTAGTGCTGCTGCACGGCGTGGGCAGCAACGCACGCGATCTGCTGCCGCTCGCCGACGCATGGCGCGACGCGCTGCCCGGCGTGGCGTTCGCCTCGCTCGACGGCAGCGAACCGTTCGACGGCGGCTTCGGCGGCCGCCAGTGGTTCAGCCTGCGCGACATCAGCGAGGGCAACCGCGAGGCGCGTGTGGTCGCGGGCGCCGCCGCGCTCGAACGCATGCTCGCCGACGAACTCACGCATTGGGGGCTTGGTTACGATGCGCTTGCGCTAGTGGGCTTTTCGCAAGGTTCCATCATGTCGCTCTATCACGTCGCAACGCGGCCCGAAGGTGCGGCGGCCGTGGTCGCCTACGCGGGGCGGCTCGCCACGCGCGTCGTCGCGAAGAGCCGCACGGCGCTCACGCTGATTCACGGCGAGGACGACAACGTGATTCCGGTCGAGGAACTGGAGCGCGCGGCCAACGCCTTCAGCGATGCGGGCTACGCGCTCGCCGCCTATGCGCTGCCCGGCGTGGCCCACGAGATCTCGCGCGACGGCCTGCTGCTCGGCCGCGAGGCGCTGGTGCGCGCGCTCGTGCCGGGCTCGCGCGGCTAGCGCGCCCAGCAAGACAGGCGGGTTGGTTTTTGCCCGGGCGGGCTAAAGTTTCGCACCCATGTGCCGTTAACGATTCCAATGGGCCGCACTGGCGGCCCGACCCGCCCGGGTCAGCGAACGAGAGGCGGCGCCCGCGCGCCGTGGCGCACGCTCACCGGGTCTGACTACTGGGACGTTCCGCCGGCGCGGGAAGTCCCGCACAGGCAAACAACCGACTCATGGCCCGAGCGACGGCGCAACGCAGCTTTCTGAAACGGCTCTACCGCCACGACGTGGCCGTGGATCTCGGCACGGCCAACACGCTGATCTATACGGCCGACAAGGGCATCGTCCTGAATCAGCCTTCGGTGGTCTGCTTCGAACGCCGCGTGAATCCGGGGCAGACGCTCATCGCAGCGGTCGGCAGCGCGGCCAAGCAACTGATCGGCCGCACGCCGGCCAATCTCGAAGCGGTGCGCCCGCTGCGCCATGGCGTCATCGCCAACTTTCCGGCCGCCGAGCACATGATGCGCAGTTTCATCGACATGGCCCGCGCGCGCCGGCGCTTTGGCCGCCGTGCGTCGTTCACGATCTGCGTGCCCGCTGCCGCCACTCATGTGGAACGCCGCGCGATTCGCGAGGCCGCGCTCGCGGCCGGCGCGGGCCGCGTGAGCCTGATCGGCGAATCGCTGGCATCGGCGGTGGGGGCGGGCTTGCCGGTGGGGTCGGCGACGGGCTCGATGGTCGTCGATATCGGCGGCGGCACCACCGAGGTGGGCGTGATCGCGCTCGGCTGCATCGCTTGCAGCGGCTCGGTGCGGGTCGGCGGCGATCAATTCGACCAGGCCATCGTTAGCTATGTGCGCACGACGTTTGGCATCGTGCTCGGCGACCAGACGGCCGAGCTGGTCAAGAAGACCATCGGTTCCGCGCTGCGCGACGTGCCGGCCGCACGCATGAGCGTGACGGGCCGCAGCCTCGAAGACGGACTGCCGCGCACCGTCGAGTTGACCACGCACGATGTGGTCGAGGCGATTGCCTCGCCGCTCGCCGAGGTCATCAGCGCCGTGAAGGGCGTGCTCGAAACCGCACCGCCCGAACTGGCCACCGATATCGCCAGCACCGGCATCGTGCTGACGGGCGGGGGCTCGCTGCTCGCCCATCTCGACCGCTGCATGGCGGCGCAGCTCGGCGTGTCGGTGCGCGTCGCTGACGAGCCGCTCACCTGCGCCGTGCGAGGCGCGGGCGCCGCTGCCGCGCTGCTCGAAGCACACGTGTTCGAGTAACTCGACTGCGTCGTGCGCCCGGCCATGGGACAATGCGCGCTTTGACTTTGGTCCGGGCGTCCTTGCGCGCATGGCCGCCCACTGGCGCGGCGTGCGCCTCTGCGCACTCCCGGCCGCTGCTTTTCACGTGACTTCCACCGCTTCTTCCACGGCTTCACCTTCCTTCCTCGACTTGCCCAGCGGTTTGCGCATGCCTTATGTCGAACGCGGCGAAGGCGAACTGCTGTTGTTCGTGCACGGCTCGCTGTGCGATTACCGCTATTGGCAGCCGCAATTAGCGGGATTGTCGGCGCGTTATCGCTGCGTCGCCGTGAGCCTCTCGCATTACTGGCCCGCGGCCGATGCCGCGCGCGATCGACCGTTCAGCTGGAGCGCGCACGCCGATGAACTCGCCGAGTTCGTCGGCGCGCTCGGCGCCGGACCCGCGCATGTGATCGGCCATTCGCGCGGCGGCAGCGTGGCGTTTCAATTCGCGCGCCGCCATCCGCAATGGGTGCGTTCGTTGACGCTCGCCGATCCGGGCGGCACGCCGCAGATCGATGGGCAGCCGAGCGCGCGCTTGCCGGAGACGGTCAACGCATTGCGTGCCCGCGCGGTGCAACTGATCGCGAGTGGCGAGGTCGATGCGGGGCTCGAACTGTTCGTCGATTCGGTGAGCCGTCCAGGCTTCTGGGCGCGCAGCACACACGCGTTTCGCACGATGGCGACCGACAACGCGAACACGCTCGGGCCGCAGTTTCACGACCCGCTGCCGGCCTACACGCGCGAAGAGGCGGCGCAGATTCGCTGCCCCGTGTTGCTGATCGACGGCCAGTTGAGCCCCGAGGTGTTCCGGCGGACCGTGGCCGCGCTCGAGCAGTGGCTAGGCCACGCGCAACGCGCCACGGTGGCGGGCGCATCGCACGGCATGAACCTCGCGCGGCCCGCCGCGTTCAACGCGCTCGTCGACCAGTTCGTGCAGAGCGCCCAGGCTGCGGGCGCCTGAAGCGTTACTCCTTGCCGTGCGCGTGGGCGTCGAGCACGTGTTCGGCTGCTTCGCCGACGAGGCCGTTGTAGTACAGATGCACGCCGATCGCGAGCGAGTCGTTGCGGATCTCATGGAAGGCCTTCCATGCCTTGGCCGGATCCTTGAACAGCAGGTAGTGCGCCTCTTGCGCGACCAGCTGCGCGACCTGGTGCAGACCGTGGCCGTGCAACGCGGCCACGAGCGCGTCGAGGCTGCGATGCGTGCGCGCGTCAGTGCGCGGATACAACATGTGCAGCACCGCGACCTTCTGCGGCGCGAGGGCAGCCGACAAGGCCACCACGATGTCCTGGTGATTGAGCGCTGTGACCACCGTGCCGTCTTCGAGTTGGTCGTCGGCAAACAGCGTATCGAGTGAGAGATTCATCTGTAATTCCTTACGTTTTCCTGTCTTTCGCGCGTGCGGAGAAAAAAGCCCGCCAAGGAGGCGGGCCAACAGCGATTTGCACAATCGGGAACAACGCTGTGCGGATCAGTATCGCAGAGCAGGGCGTGGATTGCTGCACTGCGCAAGCAAAATACTGTTGCCGAAAATGGCGCAAGTAAGGGGTCTGGAAGGGTCGTGGCGCGAGAATGTTGCGCCTATCAAGAGGGATTGTTGCTGCAAGCGACGTCAATCATCGGCGATGCGGGCTTTAGAATGCTGCCAGCGCTTCAGGCTGCCGGATGTCCGGCACCACTGTGGCATGTGCGATGTGATGCAATCAGCAAGGATAGGTAGATGAACGACTCGAAAACACACGCCACCCTGTCGATCCCCGGCCGTGCCGAGCACGTCGAATTGCCGATTCACAAGGGCTCGCTGGGCCCGGACGTGATCGACATACGCAAGCTCTATGGTCAGACCGGCATGTTCACGTACGACCCGGGCTTCATGTCGACGGCGGCGTGCAACTCGGCGATCACGTATATCGACGGCGACAAGGGCGAACTGCTTTATCGCGGCTACCCGATCGACAATCTCGCGCAAAACGCCGACTTTCTGGAGTCGTGCTTCCTGCTGTTGAAGGGCGAATTGCCGACGGCGGCGCAGAAGGACGAGTTCGTCAAGACCGTCACGAACCACACGATGGTTCACGAGCAGATGCAGTTCTTCTTCCGTGGCTTTCGCCGCGATGCGCATCCGATGGCGATCCTCGTCGCGGCAGTCGGCGCGCTGTCCGCGTTCTATCACGACTCGCTCGACATCAACAACGCGCAGCATCGCGACGTGTCGGCAATCCGCATGATCGCGAAGCTGCCGACGCTCGTCGCGATGGCGTACAAGTACACCATCGGCCAGCCGTTCGTGTACCCGCGCAACGATCTCTCGTACAGCGCGAACTTCATGCAGATGATGTTCTCGACGCCGTCCGAAGAGTACAAGGTCAACGACGTGCTCGTGCGCGCGCTCGACCGCATCCTGATCCTGCACGCCGATCACGAGCAGAACGCATCGACCTCGACCGTGCGTCTCGCCGGTTCGTCGGGCGCGAATCCGTTCGCGTGTATCGCGGCCGGCATCGCCTGCCTGTGGGGCCCCGCGCATGGCGGCGCGAACGAAGCCGCGTTGAACATGCTCGAACAGATCGGCTCGGTCGACAACATCCCCGAGTTCATCAAGCAGGTGAAGGACAAGAACTCGGGCGTGAAGCTCATGGGCTTCGGTCACCGCGTCTACAAGAACTATGATCCGCGCGCCAAGCTGATGCGCGAAACGTGCTACGAAGTGCTCAACGAACTGGGCCTGCACGACGATCCGCTGTTCAAGCTCGCGATGCAGCTCGAAAAGATCGCGCTCGAAGATGAATATTTCGTGTCGCGCAAGCTGTACCCGAACGTCGACTTTTACTCGGGCATCGTGCAGCGCGCGCTCGGCATTCCGACTGCGCTGTTCACCTGCATCTTCGCGATGGCGCGTACCGTCGGCTGGATTGCGCAATGGAACGAAATGATCGCCGACCCCGAGCAGAAGATCGGCCGTCCGCGTCAGCTCTTCATCGGCGCCACGCCGCGCGAGGCCAAGCCGATTTCGCAGCGCTAAACCGCTGCCCGCCGGCAATGGCACAACCCTTGCCGGGCGAGCGCTTCACGACCGTTTGAAACTGTTCGCGCCGAGGGGCGCCGGTTCCCACCAGGGACCGGCGCCCCTCGGCTTTTGTACGTGTTTTACATCGACCGCGGAACCGAACTCGTCGCGCATGGCCGAAGCCTCTACAATCGTCGTGAACCGAACCGTACAGGAGAGAATGCGATGCAGGATCCCGAAGCACTCGGCGGGCTGACCCATGCGGGCGGTATCGACCACCCGGAAACGGAACCCGATGGCGCATTCATCGCGCCCGAAACACCTGAGGTCGCGAGCGCGACCCAGCACGTGCTGAAATCGGGCGATACATTCATCGTCAACGATTCGCTCGGTGACATCACCGGGGTCGACGACGGCCTGTTCGTCAACGACACGCGCGTGCTCTCGTCACTGCGTCTCACGTTCGGCGGGCGGGCTCCCTCGTTGCTCTCGGGCAGCGTGAGCAGCGACAACACCGCGTTCACCGCGCACATGACCAACCGGCCGCTGCCGCCGCTCGGCGGCACCAGCACGCCGGAGGGCGTGATCCACGTCGAGCGTCTGCGCGTGCTCTCGGGCACGATGCTGACCGAGGCGATCGAGCTGACCAACTATGGCACGAGCGATGCGGTCGTGCCGCTGTCGATCTCGTTCGCGAGCGACTTTCGCGACATGTTCGAAGTGCGCGGCCTCAAGCGCGAGCGTCAGGGCACGATCGAGCCGCCGCACGTCGAGAACGGCGAGGTCGTGCTCGCTTATGTGGGCCTCGACCGGGTCGCGCGGCGCGTGCGCATTGCGTTTTCTCCGGCGCCGAGCAAGCTGTTCGCGGACCGCGCCGACTACTCGGTGGAACTGCCCGCGCAGGCCTGCGTATCGATCTACCTGAGCGTCGCCGTCGAAGTCGAAGCGCTTGCGGGCGCGGCGGACAAGGCACTGAGCGCGGGCATCATGCAGCCGCCGCATTGTCTCGCCGACAGTGACGGCCAGCGCGTCGGCCGCGCGGCCGTACGTGCCGCGCTCGTCGATGCGCACATCGTGATGCGCGAACGCCGCCGCGTCACCGCGAGCGTGCGTTCGAGCAATCCGCTCTTCAATGCGTGGATCAACCGCTCGATCGCCGATCTCGGCCTGCTGACGACGGACCTGCCGAGCGGTCCGTACCCGTATGCAGGCATCCCGTGGTTCTCGACGCCGTTCGGTCGCGATGCCGTGATCACGTCGCTCCAGACCCTTTGGCTGCAGCCCGCGCTCGCACGCGGCGTGCTGCGCTTTCTCGCCGAGCATCAGGCACGCGAGGACTCGCCGTTCCGCGACGCGCAGGTCGGCAAGATCATGCACGAGATGCGCAAGGGCGAGATGGCCGCAACCGGCGAGGTGCCGTTCGCGCTCTATTACGGCGGCGTGGACACGACCCCGCTGTTCGTCGTGCTCGCGGGCGCCTATGTGGCGCGCACCGGCGACATGGCGCTGATCGACGAATTGTGGCCCGCGCTCGAACGCGCAGCGGGCTGGGTCGCGGGCGTGTGCGACCGCAATCCGCTCGGACTGCTCGACTATCGGCGCGAATCGGAAGGCGGCCTCGCGAACCAGGGCTGGAAGGACAGTCACGATTCGGTCTTCCATGCCGATGGGCGCTTCCCCGATGGACCGATTGCGCTAGTCGAAGTGCAAGCGTATGCGAGCGCCGCGTTCGAGACGATGGCGCGTTTCGCCGGCGCGCGCGGCCTGGCCGCCGATGCCGAACGCTATGAAGCGCGTGCCAGGAAAATTCGCGCGTGCGTGGAAGAGCGCTACTGGATGCCCGAATCGGAGTTCTATGGCATCGCGCTCGATGGCCATGGCGAGCTGTGCCGCGTGCTGGCTTCGAACGCGGGGCATCTGCTCGCGTTCGGCTTGCCTGAGTACGATCGCGGCAACGCGGTGGCGGGCGTGCTCGAATCCGCGCTGTTTCATACGGGCTGGGGCGTGCGCACGCTCGCGGCGGGGCAGGCGCGCTTCAATCCGATGGCCTATCACAACGGCTCGGTGTGGCCGCACGACAACGCGCTGTGCGCGCGAGGTCTTGCGCGCTACGGACGCAAGTCGTCGGCGGTGCGGTTATTGCAGGCGCTCTTCGAAGCGGCCGTCAATTTCGACATGCGTCTGCCCGAGCTGTTCTGCGGCTTTCCGCGCCGCCGTGGCGAGCCGCCGACCGCTTACCCGGTCGCGTGCTTGCCGCAGGCGTGGGCCGCGGGCTCGCCGTTCATGATGCTCGAAGCGTGTCTCGGCGTGACGATCGATGCCGCGCGCAGCGAAGTGCGCATCGCGCAACCGATGCTGCCTGAAGGTATCGACTGGCTCGAAATCAGCGATCTGCGCGTCGGCAAGGACCTGGTGACGCTGATGTTCCGGCGCGTCGACGGCAAGGTGGTGGCGTCGGCGAACGAGAGCCGCGTGAACGTCGTGGCGATGCTCTAGGTCCGTTGGTTCGTTCCTGAGGGAGGCCCAGGCCTCCCTCATTTCAATCCTGCTCGCCCCAAGTGCCCCCGAAGTTGGCGAGCAGCGAGTCATAACTGCGATTGATCCAGCCGGTCAGCTCGCTGCCATCGGCCGACAGCGTCGCCTCGATCTGGTCGCCTGGCCGGCTGGCACGCAGATCCTCGATCAACCGGCGCTTGGGCGGCTGTCCCGTCATCACCTCGCGCGGCGCCTCGCCCACGAATTCGAAACGCACGCGATAGCGTGGCGCGCGGTGACTCACGGGCTGATTGCGGGTCCGGTAGCGCGCAATGCGCGCGTACTCGACGCTGATGGCGACGAGCGTGCCGCTCACGACGAGCGCGGTGGTCTCAGGCGGCGGCACGGGCGAGCCCTTCGTTGCGCGCGAAACCATCGAACAATAACGGTGCGCCGCCGTCGAGCCGCGCGAGCTCGGGATTCAGGATCATCAGGGCAGGTCCTCCGGGCGTGAGCAGGACGCCATCATCGCTTCGCATCGGGACGTTGCGTGTCCCGAAGACGCCATCGCTATCGCCAGACGCTGTGCTTCGCATAGGCCTGCAGCCAGTCGAGCACCGTCTGGGCGGCAGCGCTCAGCTCCTCGGTGTCGGACGTCACCAAATACTCGCACAGACCCGTACGCACGCGCGTGTCCACGGGCCGCACGACGAGGCTGCCGCGCGCCTCGGGCGGAATCGCATAGGTCCACGCGAGGCCCATGCCCTTGCCGCTACAGACCGCGCGATAGACGAGATCGTAGTTCGAGAGGATCAGCGCCGGCTGGCCCGGCGCGCGCGCCACGCCCGCGAGTTCGAACCAGTGCTCCCAGGTCGAGCACACCGAGATATCGGCGTCGAGTTCGACGAGCGCGGCATCGGCGATCTCTTCCACGCTGCGCACCGGATGCGCCGCGAGATAAGTCGGGCTGCAGACCGGCACGATTTCCTCGTCGAACAGCTTGTATTTGCGCAGGCCCGGCCAGTTGCCATCGCCGTAGTGGATCGCGAGGTCGACGGGATCGTGGCGCGGGTCCTGTGGCTGCGAACTCGCGAGCACGCGGATATTGATGTCGGGATGGGCATCGCGGCACGCGATGATCGCGGGCATGAGCCAGAAGCTCGACATCGCCACGCTCGCCGATATCGTCACGCTATGGCTCTCCATGCCTTCGATCATCGCCACCGCGCGGCGGATCGACGACAGACTCGACGCAATGGCTTCCTGGAAGATCGCGCCTGCGCGCGTGAGACGAATCTCCTTGTGACGGCGCTCGAACAGCGCCACGCCGAGCCGCTCTTCGAGCAACTGGATCTGCCGGCTCACCGCGCCCTGCGAAAGATGCAGTTCCGCGGCCGCGCGTGTGAAGCTGCACAGACGCGCGGAGGCCTCGAAGGCGGCGATGGTATTGAGCGGTGGAAGGCGTTTTGGCGGGCGGTTCATACGCGCCTCGATGAATGGCTTGCATGAAATTATGCATGCAAGCCATTCGAAATGCTACGTTGACAGCGGGTATGCCAGCCGAAATGATATGCAGATCATATTGGCGACGGATGGGAGACCACGCGATGCATATCAGAACGGGACTGGTGGCGGTGTTGCTTGCCTTCGCAACGAGTCAGGCGATGGCCGAGAAGGTCGTGAAGATCGGCTATGCGGGGCCGCTCACCGGCTCGGTGGCGCATCTGGGTAAGGACGCCGAGAACGGCGTACGCGTGGCCATCGACGAAGCCAATCAGCAGAAGATCAGCATCGGTGGCGAGCCCGTTCGCTTCGTGCTCGACTCGCTCGACGATCAGGCCGATCCGAAGACAGCGGTGCTGGTGGCCCAGCGTCTCGTCGATGACGGCATCGCCGGCATGGTCGGCCATCTGACCTCGGGCGCCACGGTGCCGTCCTCGCGGGTTTACGCGAGCGCGGGCGTGCCGCAGATTTCTCCCTCGGCGACCAATCCGCTGCTGACGCGCCAGGGCTTCGCCACCGCGTTTCGCGTGATCGGCGACGACCAGGACGTGGGCGCCGTGGTCGCGAACTACGCGCTCGACACGCTGCATGCCAAACGGATCGCCGTGATCGACGACCGCACGGCATACGGGCAGGGGCTGGCCGACGCCGTCGTCGCGCGCTTGAGCGAGCGCGGCGTGAAGCCGGTCGCGCGCGAGTTCACGAACGATTCAGCCGTCGATTTCCGCGGTATTCTCACGTCGATCAAGCGCAAGAATGCGGATATCATCGTGTACGGCGGCGTGGATGCGCAGGCCGGGCCGATGCGCAAGCAGATGAGTGCGCTCGGTCTCGATGCGAAACTGTTCGGCGCGGCGATCGAAACCGATCACTTCATCGAACTCGCCGGGGCGCCTGCAGAAGGGACGTATTCGGCCGAATCGGGCTTCCCGCTCAGCAAGATGCCACAGGCTGCCGCGTTCGAGCGCAAGTACACGGCGTATGGCAAGCCGCTGCTGTACTCGCCGTATGCGTACGACGCCACGTGGGCCCTGATCCGCGCCATGCAGGCTGCCAACTCGACCAATCCGCACGACTATCTCGCCGCGCTCAAGAAGATCGACTTCGAGGGCGTGACGGGCCGCATCGCGTTCGATGCCAAGGGCGACCTGCGCGCGGCACGCGTGTCGATCTATCAGGCGCAGCAGGGGCAGTTCGTGCCGGTGACCACTGTGGGCGTCAAGTAAGAGCGATCAAGGGCAACCCGCCATGAAATATTCCGCTGCACGCCTCGCCATCGAAAGCCTGCATGGCCATCGCCGCTGGCAGCCCGCGTGGCGCGAAGCGCCGCTCAAGCCGCGCTATCGCGTGGTGATCGTGGGCGGCGGCGGCCATGGTCTCGCGACCGCGTACTATCTGGCGCGCCAGCACGGCATCAGCGATGTCGCCGTGCTCGAGAAAGGCTGGATCGGCGGCGGCAACACGGGGCGCAACACCACGATCGTCCGCTCGAACTACCTGCTGCCCGAGTCCGCCGCGCTCTACGAGCTGTCGCTCAAGCTCTACGAAGGGCTTTCGCGCGAGCTCAACTACAACATCATGTTTTCGCAGCGTGGCATCGTCACGCTCGCGCATTCGCCGCACGATCTCGATCAGCTGTCGCGCTGGTCGAACGCATTGCAGCTGAACGGCATCGATTCGGAAATCCTCTCGCGCGACCAGGTCGGCGAGATGATGCCGGCGCTCGATCTCGCGCGCGACGCTCGTTTTCCGGTGCTCGGCGGCTTCGTGCAGCGGCGCGCCGGCAGCGCGCGTCACGACGCCGTGGCGTGGGGCTATGCGCGCGGCGCGAGCGAGCGCGGCGTCGATATCGTGCAGAACTGCGAGGTGACCGGTTTCCTGCGCGATGCCAGCGGCCGCGTGAACGGCGTGCGCACGGCGCGAGGCGAAGTGGCCGCCGATGTGGTGCTGCTCTCGGCGGCGGGCCGCACGTCGTTGCTCGCGGCCCACGCGGACCTGCGCCTGCCGCTGCAGAGTTTCACCTTGCAGGCGATGGTCTCGGAGCCGCTCAAGCCGGTGCTCGACACCGTCGTGCTGTCGCCCGCCACCGGTGTCTACGTGAGCCAGTCCGACAAGGGCGAACTCGTGATTGGCGGCGGCCTCGACCATTACACCTCGTATGCGCAGCGCGGCACGCTGCCCGCGCAAATCGCCACGCTCTCGGCGCTCGCCGAGCATTTTCCTTCGTTCCGGCGTCTGCGCATCCTGCGCCAATGGGCCGGCATCGTGGACGTCTCGCCCGATTCGAGCCCGATTCTCGGCGAAACCGGCGTGCCGGGCTTGCTGGTGAACTGCGGCTGGGGCACGGGCGGCTTCAAGGGCATACCGGCCGGCGGCTGGCTGATGGCCCATCACATCGCGACAGGCAGCGCCCATGAAGTGGCCACGCCGTTCGGCCTCGAACGCTTTACGAGCGGAGCGCTCATCGACGAAGCGGCAGCGGCCGGCATTTCTCACTAAGGGTGCAGCGTGGCTACACAGCAATACATCGCCAACCTCTGTTGCGACGATCACCCCGGGATCGTGCGCGATGTGGCCAGCTTCATCGCCGGCAGCGGTGGCAACGTCACGCAAAGCGCGCAGTTCGCCGACGAAACCTCGGGGCGCTTCTTCATGCGCACGCAGTTCTCGATGCCCGGCGAGGCGCGGCTCGAACGCATTCGCGAAGGCTTCACGATGGTGGGTGCGAGCCACGGCATGGACTGGCGCATCGTCGAGGCAGGGCAGCGCGCGCGTTTGCTCGTGATGGTGTCGCAGTACGGCCATTGCCTCAACGATCTGCTGTTTCGCACGCGCTCCGGCGCGATCAACGCGCAGATCGCCCTGGTCGTGTCGAATCACGAATCGGCCAGCGCGCTGTGCGAAGCGTACGGCGTGCCGTTCCACTACCTGCCGATCACGCCCGAGACGAAGGCGACTCGCGAGCGCGAACTGCTCGAACTCGTCGATTCATATGAAATCGATCTGGTCGTGCTGGCGCGCTATATGCAAATCCTCTCACCGGACCTGTGTGCGCGGCTGTCCGCCCGCATCATCAACATCCATCACTCGTTCCTGCCGAGCTTCAAGGGCGCGCGGCCCTATCACCAGGCGCATGCGCGCGGCGTCAATTTGATCGGCGCGACGGCCCATTACGTGACCGCCGATCTCGAGGAAGGCCCGATCATCGAACAGGAAGTCACGCGCGTGGATCACAGCCATTCGCCTGAACAGCTCGCCCAGATCGGCCGCGATGTCGAATGCAGCGCGCTGGCGCGCGCGGTGGGCTGGCACGTGGAAGACCGCATCATTCTCGACGACGGGCATCGCACCGTCGTCTTCCGCTAGGAGGCCATCATGCTCTCGATCGATTGTCCGGTGTGCGGCGCGCGCCCGGAAGCGGAGTTTTTCTGCATCGGCGAAGGCGCGGCACATATTCCCGCGCTCGATGCGAGCGCTGCCGAACTCGCCGACTATCTCTACGTGCGGACCAACGCCGCCGGCCTGCAAACCGAGCGCTGGGTGCACCGGCGCGGCTGCGGCGAATGGCTCAGCGTGACGCGCGATACGCGCCGCAACGTCATCGTCGCGGTGGGCTTCCTGCGCGACGCGCCCCTTGCAGAGGACACGAAGTAATGCGGAATCCGACGCATAACGGGCGCCGCGGCCGCGGCATCGACACGAGCCAGCCGCTCGACTTCACCTTCGACGGCCAGCGCCTGCAGGGCTACGCCGGCGACACGCTGGCCTCGGCGCTGCTCGCCAATGGCGTGTGGGTGGTGGGGCGCGGCTTCAAGCTGCATCGCCCGCGCGGCATTCTCACGGCGGGCGCCGACGAACCCAACGCGATCGTCCAGCTCGCGCCAGGCACGCCATTCGAAGAAGCCGACCTCAAGGCGCCACAAGTCGAACTGTATGACGGGCTCGATGCGCGCAGTGTGAACTGCTGGCCGAATGCGCGCCATGACGTGGGCGCCGTTGCGGGACTTTTCAAGCGCTTCGTACCAGCCGGCTTCTACTACAAGACTTTCATGTGGCCGAGCTGGCACGCGTTCGAACCGGCGATCCGGCATGCGGCCGGACTCGGTCGCGCGCCGCACGGCGCCGACCCCGATCGCTACGACACGGGCCACCTCCATTGCGATCTGCTGGTGGTCGGAGCGGGCGCGGCGGGGCTTGCGGCAGCGCTTGCGGCAAGCAACGCGGGCCGCTCGGTCGTGCTGGTCGACGAGAACCCTGAGCCCGGCGGCGCGCTGCGCTGGTGCAACGCGCGTTTGTCCGGCCGAAGCGCTCACGAGTGGGTGCAGGCGGCCTGCGCCACGCTGCGCGAGCGCGGCGTGCGCATCATGACGCGCACCACGGCGATCGGTTACTACGAAGGCAATTCGCTCGCGCTCGTGGAGCGCGTGAGCGAGCACGCGCGCCCCGGCACGCAGCCCGGCGCGGCGAAGCAGCGCTTCTGGTTCGTGCGCGCCCGCGAGGTCGTGCTCGCGACGGGCGCCCATGAGCGTCCGCTCGTGTTCCCGCATAACGACCGTCCGGGCATCCTGCTCGCCAACGCGGCGGCGCTCTACGGCACGCATTATGGCGTGCGCCTCGGCGCCGCCGCCGTGGCGTTCGTCAACAACGATCCCGGCTATGCGGGCGTGTTCGCGACGCACGACAGCGGCACGCGCGTGACCACGATCGTCGAGGTGCGCGCCGACGTGCCGGACGCATTGCGCGAAGCCTGTCGTGTACGCGGCATCGCGCTCGTGGCCGGGGCGCGCGTGATCTCGACAGCGGGACGCGCTCGCGTCGCACGTGTGCACGTCGAGCAAACGGGCGCAGCGTCACGCTGGATCGATTGCGATCTGTTGCTCGTCTCGGGCGGCTGGTCGCCGGTCGTGCATCTGTGGTCGCAAGCGGGCGGGCGGCTCGTCTATGACGACGCACGCGCCATGTTCGCGCCGCAGACCGCACCGGCCAATACGTCCGATACGGCGATGCGCATCGCCGGTGCCGCTGCCGGCACGCTCGCGCTCGCGGATGTGTTCGAGCAGGCCGCCACGGGCGAGTGGTCGGCGCCCGTCGTCACGTGCGAGGTCAAGGGCACGGGCATCGCCGCGCTGTGGCGCGCGGGCGATGACGCGGCGCATGCGTGGGTCGATTTCCAGAACGACGTGACCGCTGGCGACATCGCCCTGGCCGCGCGCGAGAACTTCGTCTCGGTCGAGCATCTGAAGCGCTATACGACGACCGGCATGGGCTCGGACCAGGGCAAGACGAGCAACGTGAACGCGCTCGCGCTGCTCGGCGAGGCGACGGGGCGAGTGCCCGGCGCCGTCGGCACGACGACGTTCCGTCCGCCCTACACGCCGGTGACGATCGGCGCGTTCGGCGGCCATTTGCGTGGCGAGTTGTTGCGCGCCCGGTTGACGCTGCCCGCGCATGACGCACATGCGGCACGCGGCGCCCATTTCGACGACTACGGCGAGTGGCTGCGGCCCGGCTGGTACGCGCAAGCGGACGAATCGCCCGAGGCTGCCTGGACGCGCGAAGTCCATCTGGTGCGCAATGGCGTGGGCGTATTCGATGGCTCGCCGCTCGGCAAGATCGAGGTCAAGGGCCCCGACGCGGTGGCGTTCCTCAACGTGATCTACGCGAACGAGGTCGCCACGCTCGCAGTCGGGCGCTGCCGCTATGGCCTGATGCTCAACGAAGGCGGCGGCATTCTCGACGACGGTGTGCTCGCACGCCTCGGCGACGATCATTTCCTCGTCGGCACGACCAGCGCGGGCGCACAACGCATCGACGAATGGCTGCGGTTCTGGCGTGAAGCGAGCGGGACGCGTTATCGCGTAGCGCTCAGTCCGGTCACCGACGCATGGGCGACGTTCGCGGTCACGGGTCCGCATGCGCGTGCCGTGCTCGGACGTCTGCCGCTCGACATGCCGCTCGCGGCGGATGCCTTCCCGCATATGTCGATGCGCACCGGCATGTTGGGCGAGTTGCCCTGCCGCGTCGCGCGCGTGAGCTTCACGGGGGAACTGACCTTCGAGGTCAGCGTGCCGGCGCAGGCGGCGTCGCGCGTGTTCGAGCAGATCGTCGAGGCGGGCGCGACGCCGTTCGGCATCGAAGCGTTGATGATCATGCGCACGGAAAAGGGCTTTATTCACGTGGGCGTCGAGACCGAGCCCGCGACCACGCCCGCCGATGTCGGCATGGGCGCGTTCGGCGCGAAGAAGACTGTGCCGTTCATCGGCCAGCGCGCGGCGCGCCGCGTGGCGATGCAAAGCCCGCAGCGCGCGCAGCTGGTCGGCATCGAATCGGTCGACGCCGGTGTGAAGCTGCGCGCGGGCGCGCATTTGCTCACGCCGGGTCAGCGCCGCAGCGAAGGTCATCTGACTTCGGCCGTTTGGTCGCCGACGCTCGGCCGCTCGATTGCGCTCGCCGTGCTGGCCGGCGGCGCGGCGCGTGTGGGCAATACCGTCGAGGTGTACGACAACGGTCAGCGCTTTGCCGCCCGGGTCGTCGCGCCATGCTTCCTTGACCCCGCAGGAGAACGACTTGCAGTCTGAGAACCTGAAGGAGGGCGGCCGAGACGATTTGCGTATCGTCGCGCGTCCCGATCTGTACAAAGCGCGTATCGGCTTCGCCGCTGCATCGCAGCGCGATGTCGTCTGGAACGAAGGCTTCGCGCTGCCGCACGAACCTTCGAGCGCCGACGCCGATACCGATCACGCGCTGTATATCAACCGCTATACGTTACTCGCAGTATCGACATCGCCGTCGCTGGCCGGCAATCTCGCGAGTGCTTTCGCGCATCACGCCGACGTGCTCGTGACCGATGCGAGTTCGGCGCTCGCGTCGATCGATCTGGTGGGACAGCGGGCCGCCGAGGTGCTCTCGCGAGGCTGTGCGCTCGACCTGCGCGAGCACGTGTTCCGCGCAGGCGACTACGCGTGCACGACGCTCGGCGCGATCGATGTCACGCTGCATCGCACCGCACGCGGCATGCGCCTGCATTTTCGTGCGCCTCATGGGCGCTATGTGCAACAATGGCTCGCGAGCGTAATGGCAATTAGTTGAGCGCGCAATGTGTTGATGAGTTTACCGAACGAAGTGGTGATCTTTTATCAATAGCTGCTCCTGGCGACGCACGGTATATTTTGATCGCAGAGTTCGAATAGAACCCGTGACGTCGGATCAAGAAGAATTAAACAAACCAGGAGACACATTGATGAGAATCGGCAAGACGCTCAAGCAGTTGGCATGGGTCGCGGCATTCATGTGCGCAGCCGGTGCCGTCCACGCAGGCGAGACGCTCGATCGCGTCAAGGCGCACGGCACCATGGTCGTCGTCACGAGCGCGAAGTGGCCGCCGCAAGCATTCCTCAATGACAAGCACGAATTCGAAGGATTCGATGTCGACGTCGCACGGGAAATCGGCCGGCGCCTTGGCGTGAAAGTCGCGTTCGAAACGCCGCAGTTCAATCTGATGACGGGTGGCCACTGGCACGGACGCTGGGACCTGTGCGTGCTGTCGGTGACGCCGACCAGGGAACGTGAGCAATTGCTCGATTTCCCGGCGGTCTACTACTACAGCCCGTATGTCTTCGCGGTCCACAAGGATTCGAAGGTTGCGTCGCGCGCGGACCTCGGCGGCAAAGTGATCGGCGTGGAAGGCGGCACGACGTCGGAAGACTATGTGAATCACCGTCTGAACATCGCCGGTCCCGATGTGCCCGCGTTCAAGTATCTGCCGCAAGAGCCGAAGCAGGTGAAGACCTACGCGAACTCGATGCTCCCGTATGAAGACCTGCGCCTTGGCGACGGCAAGCGGCTCGACGCGATCGTGACGCCGGAGCAGACTGCGCTGACCGCCATCAAGAGCGGCTTCCCGGTCAAGATCGTGCCGGGCGACTACGCCTACCGCGAACCGCTCGCGATCGTCGCCGACAAGGGCGATGCCGACTGGGACAAGGCGGTCGGCAATGCCGTCTCGCAGATGAAGCTGGACGGCACGCTCACGCAGATCAGCGTGAAGTGGTTCGGCAAGGACTACACCCAGTAACACCGTTCACGCAGACCGCGTTCGCGCGCAGCGAATGCGGTCTGCGCACGCGCGTTGCCTATGCCATTCACGGGGAATTCAATGAACGGTGCCTACGTCGATTCATATTATTCGCGCACGCTCCATGACGCGAGCGCGAGAGCACCGCTCGATGGCGAGATTGCCGCCGATGTCTGCATCATCGGTGCGGGCATGGCGGGCATCACCGCCGCGCTCGAATTGCTGCGCCGCGGACGCACCGTCGTGCTGCTCGACGCGCAGCGGATCTCGTGGGGCGCGTCCGGGCGCAATGGCGGCGTGGTGAGTCCGGGCTATTCGACCGGCGTGGACCATATCGCGCGCCATATCGGCATGGAGAAGGCGAAGACGCTTTATCGCATGTCGATCGAGGGCGTCGATATGGTGGCCGACAACATCCGCACCCTCGGCATCGACGAGGCCGCGCAGATCCACGGCGTCCTGAGCCTGTCGCGTCACGAGAGCGTCAACGAAATGACCGCGCGCAAGCAGTGGCTTGCGCGAGAGTTCGGTTACGAGGTCGACTATCTGTCGACTGCAGATGTCCGGAAACTGCTGGTGTCGGACAAGTATCGGCAAGGCATTCTCGATCAGCACGCATTTCACTTTCATCCATTGAACTACGCGCGTGCGCTCGTGAGCGAAGTCGAGCGGCTGGGCGGTCGCGTGTTCGAGGACTCCGAGGCCATCGCGATCAAGGAAGAGGGGCGGCGCAAGCGCGTATCGACGGCCGCTGGCAGCGTGCTGGCCCGCGACATCGTGCTCGCGTGCGGCGGCTATACCGGCCGGCTCGTGCCGAAGCTCGCGCGCAGCTATCTGCCGATCGCGACGTACATGATGCTCACGGAACCGGCGGCCGAGGTGATCGCCTCGGCGATTCGCACACGTGCCTCGATTGGCGACAGCCGGCGCTCGAGCGACTACTACCGGCTCGTCGACGGCGGCGAGCGCGTGCTGTGGGGCGGCATGATCACCACGCGCCGCTCGGATCCGGCCCGTCTCGCCGACGCACTGCGCAAGCGCATGGTCGATACCTATCCGCAACTCGCCGGCCTCGAAGTCCAGGTGGCGTGGTCGGGAAAGATGGCCTATGCACGCCACCTGATGCCCTTGGTCGGCCGCCTCGAAGAGGGCGTCTGGTACTGCATGGGCTTTGGCGGCCACGGCATGAATACGACGGCCATCGGCGGGCGGGTGATCGCCGAGGGCATCACGGGCGCCACGGACCGCTATCAACTGTTCGCCGCGCTCGGGCTGCCGTGGAACGGCGGCTACGCCGGTCTGGCGGCCGCCCAGCTCACCTACTGGAGCTATCAGGTGATGGACTTCATGCGCGAGCAGGCGGCTTGAACTGCCTGCAGCGCCGTCTCAGGAGGAATACATGTTTGTCGAATCGATGCCGGGCGAAATGCCGAAATCCCGCAAAGGCTGGCGCGCGAGCGCGCTGGTCGCGGCCGTCGCGGTACTCGTCGCGGTGTTTGCCTTCTTCCACGGCGGGCCGAAGTGGGCCACTGCGCCTGGCCTGCTGCACACACTCGTGGTGTTCGTCGGCGTCGTCGCGGCGCTGGTCGCGAATGGATATGTTTTGACGCGCCTGCCGACCCGTATTCAGATCGGTATCGTCTGGTGCGAGTTGTTGCTGCTGCTCGTGGCCTTCTTGTCGACCTTCGACCTGAGTCTCGAGTTCATCCATCGCAAGATCGGCTACCTGATCACGCAAGGCGCGACGACCACGCTGTTCGTCTCGGCGATTTCGATCGCGATCGCCTTCGTGCTGGCGTTGATCGGTGCGCTGGCCAAGCTGTCGTCGAGCGGCATCGCGATTGGCATTGCGACGTTCTATACGTCGCTGTTTCGCGGTCTGCCGCTGCTCATGCAGATCTTCATCCTGTACCTCGGCTTGCCGCAGCTCGGCTATGTCGTCGATCCGATTCCGGCGGGCGTGACGGCGCTCTCGCTGTGCTATGGCGCGTACATGACAGAGATCTTCCGCGCGGGCATCCAGAGCATTCCGCAGGGTCAATGGAACGCAGCGCGCGCGCTCGGCTTCACGCCCTCGCAGATGATGCGGCTAATCATCCTGCCGCAGGCGATGCGCGTCATCATTCCGCCCACCGGCAACCAGTTCATCGCGATGCTCAAGGACAGTGCGCTGGTTTCGGTGGTCGGCGTGTGGGAACTCACGTATGTCGCCACGACCGAAGGCCAGCGTGAATTCCGGCACATGGAGATGCTGGTCAGCGCGGCGCTGGTCTACTGGGTCATGTCGCTCGCGCTCGAACTGGTGCAGTCGCGCATCGAAAAGAAATTCCGCAAGGCCGCGCGCTAACGCAGCGTCGCAAGGAGAGCCACGATGGTAGAGATCAAGAACGTTTCGAAGTTCTACAGCCAGTTTCAGGTGCTCAACGATTGCTCGGCGAGCGTGAAGAAGGGCGAGGTGGTGGTCATTTGCGGGCCGTCCGGTTCGGGCAAGTCGACGCTCATCAAGACCGTCAACGGGCTGGAGCCGTTCCAGCACGGCGAGATTCGCGTCAATGGCCAGTCGGTCGGCGACAAGCGCACCAACCTGTCGAAGCTGCGCTCGAAGGTCGGCATGGTGTTTCAGCACTTCGAGCTGTTTCCGCATTTGTCGATTGTCGATAACCTCACGCTCGCGCAGATCAAGGTGCTCGGCCGCTCGCACGATGAAGCCACCGCCAAGGGGTTGAAGCTGCTCGATCGCGTGGGCCTGCGCGCTCACGCCGACAAGTATCCGGCCCAGCTTTCGGGCGGCCAGCAGCAGCGCGTCGCGATTGCGCGCGCGCTGTCGATGGACCCCGTCGCGATGCTGTTCGACGAACCGACCTCCGCACTCGATCCCGAGATGATCAACGAAGTGCTCGACGTGATGATCGAACTCGCGCAGGACGGCATGACGATGTTGTGCGTCACGCACGAAATGGGCTTCGCGAAGAAGGTCGCGCATCGCGTGATCTTCATGGACCAGGGCGCGATCGTCGAGGACGACAGCAAGGACGCGTTCTTCGACAATCCGCGCTCGGAGCGTGCACGCGAATTCCTGCAGAAAATCCTGCACTGAATACGAGCGCATCGGGACAATGCGGGTCTACGCATGTCGTGCGTTGAACTCGACGACACCGGAGGCCCTGCGCTTGTACGAACACTTCTGCCGCCGCGGGACACACCCGCGACGCGCACCTTCTTCGCCACACTGATACGGCGTCGCGTCGCGCGTCCATCGCCGATGGCATGCATGATGCTCGACTGGCAACGCATGCTCGATGTATTCGGTGCGATTGAAACGCAACGAATCTCGAAGAACACACCTCGTAAGTAATCAACTGGCGGCCGTTCACGAGACGCCGGCGGCGTCGTTGCCGCTCGAAGCGTTGACGCGCGCGACTGGACCGCGCTCGATCCTGTCCCGCAGCCCGCCGCATCGACGAAGAGTCCGAGGCGATGGCGTCGTTGCGCGCGAGGGCATCTTCGTCGCCGATGCCGATGCCGCCGCGAATGATTTCATCGACCGGCCGGCTTGCTTGCCCGCGAGTACAACATCGCGGAGTGGCAGGCGCTCACCACACTCCACGCCGCCCGACGCGACTATCCCGCCGCGTGCCAATTTTCGAAAGTCCGTTGCGTAAACAAATAGAAAGAAAGGCAACAGCGACCCATACTGGCCTGGAATGAAAGAATTGAAAGCAAGCGCCTCACTATCCTTTCCAGGAGCCATTTCATGCGCCACACGAACGACTTCCAGCCGACGATGAAGACAATGCCCATGCCGCCAGTCGACACGCTCGACGGAATCGAACGGGCCTTCGAGCAAGAGATCGAAGCGTGCTTCCATACCGTATCGGCAAGGCTCGATGCCGAATATGGCGGCATGGCCAATCATGTCGAATCGACCTGGACGTGCGAGATCGGCGACACGACGATGGTGGTGATGCCCGATTACGAGTCGGGCCTGCTGCATTTTTTTGCGGACGTCGGACTACCGGTCAACGAGCGTTCCGCCTATCGTGCCGCGCTCGAACACAACCTGGTCATCGGCGTGCTGCCTGTCACCCTCGGTGTGAATGCGCATTCGGGCAAGCTGGTCGCGTCGGCGGCATTGCAGATTGGACTCGACGCGGACCCGGGCCCGGCGACGCGAGCGATCGTCGATCAACTGCTCGCGTGTGTGCACGACATGCATGCGCGATTCGAATTTTCGCGCCCGTGAGCGCCTTCGAAAACGTCCTCCCTCACATCTTGCCCCGGTAGCCCGACCATGTCCGACGTACTGATCTCGAACCGCAATTCTCCCGTCAATTTGACCCGACCGGCCGGCGATGTCGCCGAGCGTCAAACCGTGCCGTTGCACGACCGGGCGGCCAGCCTGATCCCGCCAGAACGCGCTGCCTCCCAGCCTTCTACGGCAGCCACGGCAAGCCAGGCACGACTGGAAGGGCATCAGCTCGTGCAACGGTCGCGGCTAACCGGCGAGGAGGGCGGCGACGGGCCGTCGAATCCGCACGGTATCGCCCCGCGTCGCGACGCGCCGACGCCACCTGCCGCGGACGAAGAAGGGCCGGCCGCCGCGCATCTGGCCCAGCCGGGCTTCAAGGCCATGGTGCAGGACGCTGCGCGCGACGCGCGCAAAGCCCTCGGCAAGCTCGGCACGGCGATCGAGACCGGCGCACGCACCGCGGTGCAACCCGCCACCAAGCTCAATGGCCCCTACGGCAAAGTTGAAACGGTCGTGACGGCCGAAGAGACGGTAGCGGGCGCGCCCGGGATGTTCAGCGCAGGAGTAAAGCGGGTCGCGGACGCAACCGGAGTGCTGCCGGCCAAGGGGCTTGGCGATGCCGTAGGCGGGCTCGACGACGTCTCTACCCTGATCAGTTCGGCAAACGTCGCCTCCGACGCACTCTCGACAAAAAAAGCGCGGGACGACAACCCCGATCCCGATCTCAAGGGGCTCAAGGCCGACCGCGATTTCCGCGCGAAAAAGGGGGATTTGCTTGCCCGTATCGCGCCGACGACCAAAGACGGTGCGTTGGGCATACCCGCCTGGATCGAAAAGGTGGCGGGCCTTGCGACGACCATCGCGACGCCCATTGCCGATGCTGCGAGCGCGGTGCCGATAGCGGGCGGCGTCCTGAATCTGGCCCGTGGAGGGTTCGCACGCGCGCGAGCCAAGCGAGGTGTCACACGTGCGCTCAACGCACAGGGTCCGCTGATGAATCCGCCTGCCAAGCGCAGCGAAGGCATCAGCAACCAGCGGGCAGCCGCCGCGATGGCCGGACTGTACCGGTTGAACACAGAAGGCCGCATCAGCGACAAGACGTGCGCGCTGCTGTTGAACCGTCCGATGAGGGACGTCGAGAGCTTCGTCAGGAAATTCGATTCGCTCGTGGCATGCGAAGGAAGGCACCCGAATTCCGGGCTGGTAGCGCGATTCAACGACCTGCTTCATTTCGACGGCAAGACCCGGGTCGCCGAGAGCATCAAGCTCGGCCGCAACACGCCGGTGCACACGCCGCAGCAGCGCAATTTCATTCGCCAGGAGATGCTGGACGCGTTCATTCATGAAATGCCCGATGACTTCGACCACAACATGGTGGACGAGGTCACGAATCGCGAGATCGTGGATTTTGGCCCCATGATCGACGCACGCTCGCTTGCCGAAGGACACAAGCCGAAGCGCAACCGCCAGGCGGTCGATATTGAATGGCGCGGCGTGCTCGACAAGGTACCGCCCGAAATAACCGCAGAAAAGCAGGCGCGCGAGGAACTGGCGCGCACAGCGCCGGAGTTGGCAAAAGCGAAGGTGCCGGCTTACATCGGCCCGTTATCGAAAGACAACAAGAACATTCGCAAGGCATTGGCCGCGCTGCCCGACCCCGAGATGAAGGCATTCATCCAGAAGTACGCCGGACTCAATCAGACCGATCGCAAGCGCATGGAAGAGCTGTTTCATTTCAGCTCCACGGGTGCCAAGAAACTTTTCACCAAGTCCGATTCGACAGCAGGCAGCACGCCGCTGAATCGCTTCATGGCCCGCAAGGCACTCGCGCATCACTTCGTGCAGGGCATGAGCATGGATGACCTCGAGGTGATGAAGAAGGGCTACAACAAAGGAACGCTCCCGCCCAACACCACCACGGTCACGCAGGCGACGCGCCCGACTGCCATCCTCGCGGACCATATCCGGGCCGCCCAGGATCAATACATCGACGGCCAGCAGGCGACGCTTCGAACCGAAAAAGGCCGCATGTATGTCGGTGCCGCGAACGTCGTCGCCTCCGTCGTCGCAACGCCTTTCACGCCCATCATCGCCGTGGGCAAGACGGTGGTCGGCGCGCTGCAGACGACCGTGGGCACCGCGTGGGGAGCGATCGGCACGGACAGTCAGGCAAGAGGCCTCGTCAAGCCACTGGGAGCGCAACAAGCGCCGGACATAATGCGCTCCGATGCGAAGGTGATGGCGATGCCGAATACCCGGGCTTATATCGACGCGTACATCATGGAGCAGCGCGCGGCGGGAAATGCCGCCACGCCTGAAGAGGCGATCGCGCACGCAGAAGCCGTTGTCGCCGAACACAATGCACCGCTGGCCCAACGGGCCGCCGCGTCCGCTGCGTTGCAGGATTTGCTGTTCGCACACGACAAGCTGGTGGGCATCGACAAGCTCGGCAAGTTTATCCCCGGACCAACGGGCGCACCCACGTGGTCGGCGACCGCGCACAAGACAGCCACCGATTTGCTGCGCGAATGCAATGAGGCCGGCAATGCCCATGCCGCCGCCAATCGGTTCTTTGCCCTGCGCCAGATGGTCGATGACTTGAATTCGTCCGATCCCGGCAAGCGCTCCGAGACGAAAACGTTCCTGCGCGACCAGTGCCAATATTCCGAGTGGGAAATCGAAGACCTGTCCGCAATGGATAAAGACGCGGCTTGCAAGTCACTCGAAGGCGATCTGTTCGGCGAGAGTTTCCGCCGTCGCTCTTCGAATGCCGAAGTCGCGAAGGACGGCTTCAAGGATATCCAGCGGCGCCTCGATGTGGCACAGCAAGTTGCCACCGAAGGCTATCGAGGCGAGCCCGTTCTCAACGAACCGCTCGGCTGGCGACTGCCGCTCGAAAAGGCGGGGATTGAGGTCATTTCGAACAACGCTTCGCCGGGTGTCGATTCGTTGATCACGTCATTGGCCCAGGCGTTTACGAAAGGAACCGATGTGTCGTCGCCGGCGACGCAGAAGAAGATCGGCGAATTGAGCCAGCACTTTCGCGGCCATGCGTTCGATCAGCTCGCCGATGCGAATGGAGGCCGCCCATCCGCGGATCAAGACGCCTTGCTCCAGCGAGTCGTGACCCACACGGCGCTGGCGTTCGGCGTGACGACACCGGACGTGCGTTTTCACTACCAGGGCGCCGGCAGCAATCCGCGCCCCGTTCCGGAAGGTGCAAACCGCAAGGATCGCCACGCTGTCGTGCTCCATTACGATCCGCAGACCAATCGCACGTTCATCTTGCAGGCGCAAGGCAAGAAGGCGCCGGTCGAACTCGAGAAGCCGCAGAGGAACAATCCGGCCGCACCGGCGCCGGCCTTGCGCGACCGTCTTGGACCGCCCGCGAAAACGACGGCAGAACCGGTGCCGCTCGACGAGGACCAGACCGCGGTGCGCGTGAACCTCTGGAATCAGCGCATGACCGACAACAAAGCGCAGCAACGATTCGAGCGCATGCAGGGGCCGGCTCCTGCGCGACGGGCACCGCCAGAGCCGGACCCCGTTCCGCTGATGCAGCAGGCGCTGCGCGCAAGACGCGCGTAGTTGCAGCTGGCACGGCATCGGCACTTGCCCGGCCATCGAGCTGGGCAAGTGCCGTTGTGCGTGCGCAAGAAAGCGCGAATGCTTATTCCCAATCACCATTTATCAGGCGCCATGGACGGCCATTAGACTGCTGCTTTCAATCGTATGACGCGCAGGCCCATGATGAACCACCGTATCCGTTTCTCCTCGCTCAGGCGGCTCGCCACTTCGCTGCTGGCCATCGCCGCGTTCGCGAGCGCCGTCAATGCGCACGCCGAAGGCACCATCAGCATCGCGCAGCAGTTCGGCATCGGCTATCTGATTCTCGACGTCGTCAAGGATCAGCATCTGATCGAGAAATACGGCAAGCAGGAAGGGCTCGACATCAAGGTCGACTGGCGCACGATTTCGGGCGCGACGGGCATGAACGAGGCACTGCTCACGGGCGCGCTCGATGTCGTATCGGCGGGCATGCCGCCGATGCTGACCGTGTGGGATCGCACGTATGGCCGCCAGAACGTGAAGGCGATCGCGGCGCTCGGCTCGATGCCCAACTATCTGCTGACCAACAATCCAGCGATTCGCACGCTCAAGGACTTCACCGACCAGGACCGCATCGCCGTGCCGGCCGCCGGTGTCGGCTTCCAGTCCCGCACGCTGCAGATCGAGACCGCGCGCGTATTCGGCGACGAGAACTACAAGCGCTTCGACAACATCTCGGTGAGCCTGCCGCATCCCGATGCGACGAGCGCGTTGACGTCGGGTCACGCGGTCATCACCGCACACTATTCGAGCCCGCCGTTCCAGTATCAGGAGCTCGAGAACAAGGGCGTGCACAAGGTATTGAGTTCCTATGACACGCTCGGCGGCCCCGCGACGTTCAACGTGCTCTATACGACACAGAAATTCCACGACGAGAACCCGAAGACCTATCGCGCGTTCTATGAAGCGCTCAAGGAAGCCGCGCGCATCGTCAACGCCGACAAGAACGGCGCAGCCGCGACCTATCTGCGCGTCGAGCATTCGAGTCTGCCGTTGCCGCTCGTGCAGCGTATCGTCAACGATCCGGAGATCACGTTTACCGTCTCGCCGCAACGCAGCTTCGTCTATGCGAGCGAGCTGTACCGGCTCGGCGTGCTCACGCACAAGGCGGCATCGTGGAAGGATTATTTCTTTGGGGAGGCGTATGAGGAAGCGGGGAGTTGAGATGCCCGGCTTCGATGCCGTTGCGCCTGACGCACCCGCCAACAAGCAAACGCAGCGCACATCCAGTCGAAGCCGTGAGGATCCGATATACCATCGGCGCCTATAGGCTTTGCATGCGGTGCTGCTGGCAATAGCGGCATTGCTGTTTCTCCGCATCACGCGCATCGTCGAACGAGTGTCGCGTTTGATCCGTGTGATGACATTCGTGACGAAGCCATTCGCCGAATCGCCGGTAACTCTCCATATCGCTGCGCTGATTCGGCGCGCACAGGTAATAGCCGAGCGCACTTTCGAAGCGCTGCCCGAAGGGCTCGATTAATTGCCCGCGGGTCAAGGCATCTTCCACCAGACAAGAGGGAACCAGCGCAACGCCGAGTCCCGCGACGGCCGCCTGGATAATCAAGGTGAAAAGATTGAAAGCCGGACCGATACGGGCGCTCTTGTGTTCCCCGGCATAAGCGATATACCAGTCCTCCCAGGACGACGGAATCTCGTTGTGCTGCAGCAGCGTGCAGCCTTTCAGATCGACGAAACACTGAATCGCATAGCGGTCCCGATACTCCGGTGAACACACGACACTGGTTTCCTTGCCGATGAGGAAGGTGGCATCTGCCATCGCCCAGTCTCCGTAACCGTACTGAATCGATGCGTCATGGTCGGGGCTGGCCTCCATGCTGTCGATAGTGTGATAGCGCACGAAGTTGATGGATATGTCCGCATTGAGCGACTTGAACGCCTCCAGCCTGCACAGCAGCCAGTTGGCAGCGAAGGTAGGGGCCACCGAAAGATTCAGCATGTGGGTGTGCGTGGCGGCGGACATCAACTGTGTGGTCGCGCCTTCCAGCGCCTGCAGGGCTGGCCGGACCTGCTTGAGGTAGCTTTCGCCGATATGGGTCAGCGCGAGGCCATTGCGCGAACGTATGAAAAGCGCATGGCCGAGGTAATTCTCAAGCTCGGCGATATGCCTGCTGATCGCGCTTTGCGTCACGAATAGCGCTTTCGCCGCTTTCGAAAAGGACAGGTATCGAGACGAAGCGATGAAGGCATTGAGTTCCGAGATGGTAGGGCAACGTCTACGCATGGCAAGTATGAGTGCCGCTCATGAGGGTAGCAAAATTTGGCAGGGCATTGACTCGACAATGCGCAGACCGGGACGTCCGTTATCGATAGAGTCAGCGCTCTGGAGACGACGAAGGGCGCGCACCGCGTCCCGAAAAAATTATGCAACCAACGCTTGTTCGCAATGCTCGAATTCTCGATACCCGAAGTCTTGAACTGCATTTATCTCGCACCATCTTGATCCAGCACGGCATCATCGAAAAAATCGGCGATGCCAATCTGTCCTGCGAAGGCGCGTTCGAAATCGACGCGAGAGGCATGACGCTGATGCCGGGTCTGATCGACTGCCACGTGCACGTGATGGCTTCGTCATTCAACCTCGGGGCGCTCGCCCGCATGCCCAACGCACTGGCGCTGTTGCGTGCGCTGCCGATCATGAAAGGCATGCTGGAACGCGGCTTTACGTCGGTTCGCGATGCCGGCGGTGCCGACTGGGCGCTCGCGGAGGCCGTAAAAACCCGGCAGATAGTCGGGCCGCGACTGTTCTGCGCGGCCCAGGCCCTGTCCCAGACCGGCGGCCACGGCGACTTCCGCGCCCGCAACGATATTCTCGAAGACGCCTGTGCGTGCGAGCACAAGCTCGGCAACATCGCCCGTGTCGTCGATGGTGTCGATGCCTGTCGCCTCGCCGTGCGCGAGGAAATCCTGAAAGGCGCATCGCAGATCAAGGTCATGGCGTCCGGCGGCGTGGCCTCACCCAACGATCCGATCGTCAATATGGGTTTTTCCGAGGCCGAGTTGCGCGCCATCGTGGAAGAGGCCGCTAACGCCAACACATATGTCATGGCCCACGCTTATACGCCCAAGGCCATCACACGCGCGATCGAGTGCGGCGTGCGCACCATCGAGCACGGCAACCTGGTGGACGAATCAACGGCGCGATTGATGGAGGAGAAGGGCGCGTTCATGGTGCCTACGCTCATCACCTACGAGGGCCTCGCCAACGACGGCCCCCGCTACGGCCTGCCGCCCGAATCCGTGCAGAAGATCGCGGCGGTGCGCAGCCACGGTGTCGAGGCGTTAAAGATCCTCGACCGGGTCGGCGTGAAGGTGGGCTACGGGACCGACTTGCTGGGTGAAACACACGCCATGCAATCCGAAGAGCTCCTGTTGCGCGCGAGCGTTCTGGGCAACGCCAAAACGATCCAGCAAGCAACGCTGATTGGCGCCGAGATCCTCAATCATGCGGGTTTGCTGGGCGAGATCGCGGAACGGGCGTATGCCGATTTGCTGCTGATCGATGGCAATCCGCTCGACGACATTACGCTGCTGACCCGGCATGACACGGCCATCAAGCTGGTCATGCAAGACGGCGTCATCCACAAGAATTGCCTCTGAACGGCATCCTCATATCGTCCATCGGAATCCACCATGTACACCGTATCCGAACGACTGGAGCGGCTGCCGTTCAGTCGTTTTCACTTGAAACTGCTCATCGTCGGTGGCTTGGGGCTGGCCTTCGAAGCACTGGACGCGGGCATCATCGCGTTCATCCTGCCCTCGCTGCGCGCCACATGGAATTTGACCGGCGGCCAGGCTGGCTGGCTCGCCAGCAGCACCTACGTGGGCTTCCTCGTCGGCGCGCTGCTGTCGGGCCTGCTGGGCGACCGCTTCGGCCGCAAGGTCGTGATGATGTGGGCGCTGCTGCTGTTTAGCGTGGCCACCTTCAGCAATGCCTTTGCGACGAACTTCCATGAGTTCTACGTCATGCGCATGATCGCCGGTGTGGGGATGGGGGCCGAAGGCGCCATCGTCGCGCCGTATCTTGCCGAATTCGTCAGCAGCCGCTACCGGGGGCGCTTCACGGGCGCGCTGGCGGGGTTCTTCTCGCTCGGCTTCGTGCTGTCCGCGTTGCTGGGTTATCTGGTCGTACCGGCAAGCCCGGACGGCTGGCGCCATCTCATGATCATCGCGGCGCTGCCGGTGATTTCCCTGCTGTGGATGCGACGCGCGCTGTTCGAATCGCCGCGCTGGCTCGAAGAGACGGGCCGCCACGAGGAGGCGGCGCGCGTGTGCGATGCCATCGAGGCTCACGTGACGCGCGCTGTCGGCCGGCCGTTGCCAAAACCGCAAAGGTCCCTGCACAGCGCGGCCCCGCCACTCAGCCCCCGGTGCAACAGTTTCGTGAGTCGGCTGGCCGTGCTGTTCGAGCCGCGCTACCTCAGCACGACAAGCGTCGTCTGGGTGCTCTGGATTGCCGTCATCTTCTGTTACTACGCGTTCCTCGTCTGGATTCCCAGTTTGCTGGTGACCAAGGGCTTTACCGTCACGAAGAGTTTTTCGTTCACCATTCTGATCTATACGGCGCAGATCCCCGGCTACTATTCCGCCGCCTGGCTGAACGACAAGATCGGCCGCAAATACACCATTCTGGCGTACATGCTGGTGGCGTGTCTGGCTGCGCTGGGACTGGCTTTTGCGGCCAGCGATACGCAAATCGTCTTGTACAGCATGTTGCTGTCGTTCGGCATGAATGGCGTGGTCGCCGGCCAGTACACGTACACGGCTGAGATCTATCCGACCGCCATTCGCGCTACTGGCATGGGCACCGCTTCGGCGCTCGCCCGCATCGGCTCGATTGCGTCGCCCACCATCGTCGGCGCTGCCTACCCGGTGCTGGGCTTCGGCGGGGTGTTCGTACTGGTCACGGGCGTGTTGTTCGTCGGCGGCCTCGGCATCCTGTTGTTCGGCAAAAACACTCAAGGGGTGACGCTGGAGGGCATCAACGGATGACTGACGCGCAGACACTGAAGCGCCTCGCCCAGGCCACGCAGGCAGTGGGGCGCGCCGACACTGCCGAGGCGCGCTGGTCGGCTATCACGGAGCTCGCCGGGTCCGTGTTCGGCTATGGCCTCCTCACGGGCCTCGTCTATTTCGAGGAGCAGCGCCTGATGCGCCGCATCTTCTCGACCGACGAGACCGTGAGTCCGCCTGGCGGTTTCAAGGCCACGGGTAAGGGGCACTGGTCGGCGCGTGTGCTCGACGAGGGGCTGCCCTATGTCGGCAGCGACGAAGCCGATCTGCGCTCCGTGTTTTCCGAAGCGCAGCGCTTGATCGAACGCGGTCTGCACTCGGTGCTGAATATTCCCGTCTGGTGCGCGGGCAGCGTTATCGGGTCGCTCAATCTTTTGCACTATCGGCATGCCTACGATCACGTCGACGAACACTTGATCCATCTCGTCGCCGGTATTTGCGCGCCAGTGTTTCTTCTGGTGAGCGACCTCGAGCACGCGGGCGACTTGCCGGATGCTTCCAGCCTCGAGAGCGTATAGCTCGCGGGCCTTGGATAGCCGATGAAGTTCGCCGGGACGACTCTGCAACCGTAGCTGCATCATGCCCCGCGCATCATAACTTCTGAGCGACTGGCGATACGCCCCCGACAGTTCTGCACCTGGTGCCCCAGTGATAACATTTGTTGTCAAACCGGGGACAACCATCCATGCCACAGAGCTTCGAGCAGCTAGTCGCGCTGATCCGCGCGCGTTTTTCCGACCTGAGCCCGCAATTCCAGACCGGCGCGGCCTTCCTGCTCGACCATCCTGACGAAGTCGCCGTGTCGTCCATGCGCAAGGTCGCCGAACGTGCCCAGGTCCAGCCCGCTTCGCTCGTACGGCTCTCGCAGCAACTCGGCTTTCCGGGCTGGAACGAACTGCGCGACTTGTTCGTCCAGCGCGTGCGCACGCGCCCTGAGCCCTACGCGAGCCGCGCGCGCTCGCTCGCGGCGGGCAGCGGCCGCGACGGCCTCGCACGCGATCTGCTGGCCGCCCAGCAACACAACCTCGATGCCACCGCTGCGCAAAACGCGCGCGTCATGCTCGAAGCCGCCAGAGTGCTGCGCAAGGCGAGGCACGTGCAGGTAGCCGGTTTTCGCTCGTGCTATGCCGTCGCGTTCGGATTCGTCTACGGATACCGGCTCTTTCGCCCGTCCGTCTCGCTGCTCGGCGGCGAGGGCGGCACGCTCGAAATGCAGTTGCTCGGCATCGAGCGCGACAGCGCGACCGTCGTCGTCAGCTTTGCGCCGTATTCGGTCGAGGCCGTGCGTGTCGCCGAGGCCGCGCTCGAAAAAGGCAGCCGCCTGATCGCGATCACGGATAGCGCCGTCGCGCCGATCGCACTCAACGCCGACAAGGTGCTGATCTTCTCGCACGAAAGCCCGTCGTTCTTCCCCTCGCTCGTCGCCGCCACGGCGCTCACCGAGTCGCTCGTCGCCCAGTTGCTCGCGCTCGAAGGCGCCGAGGCGCTCGCCCAGCTCGAACAGGCCGAACGCTCGTTGAACGCGAAGGGCGCCTACGTGCCCTGATTTCCAGAAGTCTGGTCGTTGCGGCTGTGGGTCGAGCTGTTGCAAGCTCGTTTCAATTGACAACATATGTTGTGATGAACTATAAACACAGCATCGGCTGTTGATGCGGTGCTGCCCGGCAGGTGGCATGCGTGCTTCGACGGCATGGTTGTCTTATCGAGCCCGGAAGTCATGACGCAGCAGCCTTTGAAGTGTTATCGCATCGCCGGCGGTCCCGAGGAAATCGGCCGCCAACTCGGCGTGCTCGCCCAACCGGTATTCGATGCCTATATGGCGCAAAGCAGCGCGTGGCAGGCCGTGAGCCGTTGGCGCGGCACGCCGTTCGCACGCGCGTTGCGCGCGGCGGCCGAGCAGCACTTTCCCGCGTGCGTCGCCGAACTCGATGCCATGGCGGCGGCGCTCGGCTGGCCCGCTGAAGACCTCTTTTTGTGGAATTGCCGTGGCGAACTCGTGCATCGCGTGCCGGACGGCTGCACGACGCTCGCGGTTGCGACGCAGGCGGGCAAGCTGATTGCCCATAACGAAGACGGCGATCCCTATCTGCGCGGGCGCGGCTATCTCGTCGATGCAGCGCCCACCGGCAAGCCCGGCTTCGTGAGCTTCGTCTATCCCGGCTCGCTGCCGGGGCACACGTTCGCGCTCACGCGCGCGGGCCTTGCCCAGGCGATCAACAATGTGCGCATCCGCGAGCCGCGTGCAGGCGTGCCGCGCATGGTGCTGGCGCGCGCGGTGCTCGATGCCGCTACGTTCGACGAGGCTCTGATGCTGCTGCGCGATACGCCGCGCGCCAGCGGTTTTCATCACACGCTCGGCGGCATGGGCGACGCGGGCATCGTGAGTGTCGAAGCCACCGCTCAGCGCTGCTCGGTCCACGCCATCCACGCGGTGTCCGGGCATGCGAACCATCTGATCCATGCGGGCTGCGAAGCCGAAGCCCAGATCGTGACCGAGTCCTCGCGCGATCGCCAGGCGCGCTTGGCCGAGCTGTTGCCCGCGCTCGCCGCCGAGCCCGCTGGCGAGGCTCTGGTGAGCGTGCTCCAGGATCGGGCCGGCACGGGCCTGCCGATCTATCGCGACGACCCGCACGACCCCGACGACGAAAACACGCTCGCCACGGCGCTGATGCGCATCGACGCGCACGGCGTCGCACTGCAGGTCTGGCAGCACGGCGCCCCCGTATTCGAGCACTCCATCGCTATCGCGGCGCGCTGATCCTCGTCGCCCGCCACTCACCGTTACCACGCGAGAACCTCATGACGAACGTATTTCACCGCATGCCCAGGCAGACGCTGCCCGTTGCCGTGGCGGGCGAGGGCATCGAGATCATCGATTCCACGGGCAAGCGTTATATCGACGCGAGCGGCGGCGCGGCCGTCTCGTGTCTCGGTCACAGCAATGCACGCGTGATCGAGGCGCTCAAGCGTCAGGCATCGCAGTTGCCCTATGCGCATACCTCGTTCTTCACGACCGAGGCCGCCGAGGCGCTGGCCGCGCATCTGGTCGACGCGGCGCCCGCCGGACTGGAGCACGTGTACTTTGTCTCGGGCGGTTCCGAGGCGATCGAAGCCGCGCTCAAGCTGGCGCGCCAGTATTTCGTCGAGAAGGGCGAGGGCGCGCGCCGTCATTTCATCGCGCGGCGTCAGAGCTATCACGGCAACACGCTCGGCGCACTCGCGATCGGCGGCAACGCATGGCGCCGCGAGCCGTTCCTGCCGATCCTGATCGAGTCGCATCACGTAAGCCCGTGTTTCGCGTATCACGAGCGCCACGAGGGCGAAACCGACGAGGCCTACGCGCAGCGTCTCGCCGACGAACTCGAACAGAAGATCCTCGAACTCGGTCCGGATACTGTCGCGGCGTTCATCGCCGAGACAGTGGTGGGTGCGACGGCCGGCGCCGTGCCGCCGGTGCGCGAATACTTCCGCAAGATCCGCGCGGTATGCGACCGCTACGGCGTGCTGCTGATCCTCGACGAAATCATGTCGGGCATGGGCCGCACGGGCTATCTGTTCGCGTGCGAAGAAGACGGCGTGAGTCCCGACTTGCTGACCATCGCCAAGGGCCTCGGCGCGGGCTACCAGCCGATCGGCGCGACGCTCTTGAGCCAGCGCATCTACGATGCGATCGTCGGCGGCAGCGGCTATTTCCAGCACGGTCACACCTATATCGGTCACGCGACGGCGTGCGCGGCCGCGCTCGAAGTCCAGCGCGTGATTGCCGAGGACAAGCTGCTCGATAACGTGCTCGCGCGCGGCGAGCAGTTGCGCGCGCAACTACGGGAGCGCTACGCCGATCATCCGTATATCGGCGACGTGCGCGGCCGCGGGCTCTTCGTCGGCGTCGAGCTGGTGAAGGATCGCGCGACCAAAGCCTCGTTCGACCCCAATCTGAAACTGCACGCCGCGATCAAGCGCGAGGCGTTCGCGCGCGCTCTGATGGTGTATCCGATGGGCGGCACCGTCGATGGCAAGAACGGCGATCATGTGCTGCTCGCGCCGCCGTTCATCTGCACGGCCGACAACATCGATACGATCGTGAACCGGCTCGCCGCCGCGATCGAAGGTGCGCTCGCCGCGACCGGCGTTACGCGCGCCGCAGCCTGAGCACGCCCTTCTGAATTTGCCGGAGCCCTGATATGCCCGATCGACTTCCCCGCTTCGACCCGGCCCACGCTAGCGACGAGCAAAAAGCCGTGCTGCAGGAGATTTTGTCCGGCCCGCGCGGCAATCTGAACGGTCCGTTTCTGGGCTGGATCCATAGCCCCGAGCTGGCGCAGCACGCCCAGAAACTCGGCGCGTTTTGCCGCTACCAAACCGGTCTGCCGCTGCGCCTGTCCGAGCTGGCGATTCTCGTGACGGCCACGCGCTGGCGCGCGCAGGCCGAGTGGTACATCCACTATCCGATCGCGTTGCAGGCCGGCGTGCCGGAAGCGCTCGCCGAGGCGATCCGCACGGGCCGCGAGCCGGTCTTCGACGAGGCGGACGACGCACTGATCTATCGCTTCACGAACGAGCTTTACGATACGAAACGCGTATCGGAGGCGACGTATCGAGACGCCGTCGAGCGCTTCGGCCACGAGGTCACGGTGAATCTCGTCGGGCTGCTCGGCTATTACGCGCTGGTCGCGATGACGCTCAACGTGTTCGACATGCGCGCGCAAGGGCAGACGACGCTGCCGTTCGCCGAGTAGCAGAACCGCATAAGCCGCGTCGAGGCACCGACAACAAAGCCCCATCCGCCCCCGTGGCGGCATGGGGCTTTGTCGTTCGGGACAGTCACGCCGCCTGTCCCGTCATCAACGCCTATCATCGAATCGGTCGACACCCGCTGGATCGCCTGATCTAGCGGGACGAGCAGCGCCGGGATCGGCGAACCCTATGGAGACGGTGATGAAACGAAAGGCATCGGCGATATGGCAGGGCGGGCTGCAGGACGGCAAGGGCGCGATTTCGACGGATAGCGGCGTGCTCAAGGACACGCAGTATTCGTTCGCAACGCGCTTCGAGAACGGTATCGGCACCAATCCCGAGGAACTGATCGCGGCGGCGCACGCCGGCTGTTTCTCGATGGCGCTTTCAGCCGAATTGGGCAAGGCCGGCATCAAGCCGGAACGGATCGGCACCACGGCCACCGTGACGCTCGACAAGGCCGATGGCGGCTTCGCCATCACCGCCGTGCACCTCGACGTGGTGGCGAAGATTCCGGGCGGCGACAAGGCGGCTTTCGATAGCGCAGCGATGAGCGCCAAGGCCGGCTGTCCTGTCTCGAAGGTCCTCAATGCAACAATTACGCTCGATGCGCGGCTCGAATCCTGAAACCGTGCATGCCGACGCATTGCCATGAATTAATCGTGCTTCAAACGCACAAAATCCTCGCCCGTCCGGCACTGATTGAATCAGACCGGACGGGCGGATAATCGCCGCGCTGCGGCCTTCGCCCGCGTTAAAACGGACGGCCGGACACCTGCCGGCGGTAAACGTTTTCGCATTGCGTAATCGACCTTCTGTGCCTTTAAAAAGGTTTCGTAAGCGCTATGCAGTGGGCATTTAATGCATCCGTCAGGCGCCGATTTTGTCGTTACGGGTTTGCTCTGAATCCGGCAGGTTTTTCTCAATTGAATGTCGCATGCGCGTAATTTATACATGATCGCCAATGGTGCGGCCTGTCACAAAGGGCTGGCAGAATGGTGAGACCGGGCCGCCTATTCGAGGGTAAATACCGGTCATACAGATGGTTATAAAAAATAACTTGCAGCGATTTATACGTGTTGATAACCTTCCCGGACTTATTAATGAGGAACGGCTTGTATTGGCGACATTGTCAACACGACACCAAGAGAATATGGCGGGGCATCCCGCCTCTCACTGCGTCCTTGTACGGGGAATTCCATGATTGATACGACCATCCGCGCCGTTGCAGAAGACAAGGCGGTAGAAGCGGGAATTGGCGATGTCGTCACGCTCAGATCGGGCGGCCCGCGCATGACCGTGATGTACGCGGGAACCGTTGGTTTTGCGAGTGGCCATTGGCTTATTTGCCAATGGTTCGACGAGCACGGCGAATTACGCCAGGACATGTTCGCGCAGGACATGGTGAAACTGGAGCCGCGCTCGATTTCAGTCGTCTCGGCGCGTCTGCGCGAGAAAAGCCTGGTCTCGGCCGGCCGCGGCTAACCTGGCTTTTCCGCAGGCTTCAGCAACCATAGCGCGTCGCGACGCGGGCCAGCCCATTGCGTGACCGGCCATGCGTCATCGTCAATTCCGCGCTTCCATTGCGATTTTCACGGCCAGCCCGGCGAGCACGGTGCCCATCAGCCAGCGCTGAAGCGCGAGCCATTTCGGACGTCCGGCGAGAAACGCCGCGATCGACCCGGCCGTCATCGCCGCTGTCGCATTCACAGTGATACTCAGCGCGATCTGCACACTGCCGAGCACGATCGATTGCATGAGCACACTGCCGTGTTGCGGATCGATGAATTGCGGCAACAGCGACAGATAGAGAATCGCCACTTTCGGATTGAGCAGATTCGTCACGAAGCCCATCGCAAACAGCTTGCGCGGGCCGTCGGCGGGCAGCTCGCGCACCTGGAACGGCGAGCGGCCACCGGGCTTGAGGGTCTGCCACGCAAGCCACACCAGATAGAGTGCGCCGCCGAAGCGCAGCGCGTCGTACGCATACGGCACGGCAAACAGCAGGGCCGTAATGCCGAACGCGGCACACAGCATATAAAACACGAAACCGAGCGCGACGCCGCCGAGCGAGATCAGCCCGGCCGTACGGCCTTGGCAGATCGAACGCGAGATCAGATAGATCATGTTCGGGCCGGGCGTGAGCGCCATGCCGAGCGCGACGGCGGCGAAAGCGAGGAGCGGGGTGATATGAGGCATCGGCAGGGACTCCAGCTGGAAAACCACAAAAGAAGCAACGACGCAGAGGCTGCCCGCGTTCCGGCAGCCGTCGAAACACCATTATTTCATGCCCGCGCCGGTGTACAGGCGCGGTATCTCAGCGCGAGGGGCGCTCGCGGTCGGTGGCGCGCGAGTCGCGGCCCCGCACACGATCGGCGAGTCGTTGCGAGAAATTGAGCATGCCGACCCGCTTGCCCTTTTCGCGTACATCGCCCGCGAGCGTCTTCGGCGGATTGGGCTGCAGGGACCAGAACAGCGCGAGGATCCAGCCAAATATGGTCCAGCCGACGAGCGCGTTGAACAGCGCGATGATGAGCATGTCGTGCCGCATGCGCCGCTTGGCCAGCAGCGCGGGCAGGAAATACAGCCCGAGCGCGATGAACAGCAAGACGAACTGAAAGATGGGATGAATACCCAAACCGTTTTCTCCTCGATGCAGCGACGCATGATTAATGACGATGCCGCCATTTTCGCGCGAATCGGCGCGCGCCGCAGGCTCTTCTTGCTCGAGGGCGGACGCGGGCGGCGATTGCGCGCGCGACTCGACTCGTGCAAGGCCCGTGACGCTTCGGCGCCGGCTCGATCGGGTCTATGATCTTGGTTTTCATCGCACTTCAGGACCGCCGCCATGAGTTCCGCTTCGACCGAGGCCACCCGTCAACTCGATCACGATGCGCTGCGCGCGTTCGTCGAGCGCAAATGGAACGACGAGATCGTTCCGGCGCTGACCGACTACATCGCCGTGCCTGCCAAGAGTCCCGCATTCGATGCGGACTGGGCGAAGCACGGCTACCTCGAACGCGTGGTGCACGACGCCGCGCAATGGGCCGAACAGCAAAAAGTGCGCGGCCTCAAGCTCGAAGTCGTGCGTTTGCCGGGCCGCACCCCGGTGATCTTCTTCGAATCGCCGGCGACGCGCTCGGGCAGCACCGAAACCATCCTGCTGTACGGCCACCTCGACAAGCAGCCGGAATTCGCAGGCTGGCGCAATGACCTCGGCCCGTGGACGCCCAAGTTCGAAGACGGCAAGCTGTACGGCCGCGGCGGCGCCGACGATGGCTATGCGATCTACGCGAGCGTCACCGCGCTGGCCGCGCTCGATGCACAAGGTATCGAGCGCCCGCGCTGCGTCGGCCTGATCGAAACCTGCGAGGAGTCCGGCAGCTACGATCTGCTGCCGTACGTCGATGCGCTGCGCGAACGGCTCGGCGAGGTCGGTCTCGTGGTCTGCCTCGATTCGGGGGCAGGCAACTACGACCAGTTGTGGCTCACGACCTCGCTGCGCGGTCTCGTGTCCGGCGATCTGCAGGTCGAGGTGCTCGACGAGGGCATCCATTCGGGCTCGTATGGCGGCATCGCGCCGTCGTCGTTCCGGATCATGCGCCAGCTGTTCGAGCGTCTCGAAGACGCCGCGAGCGGCAGCCTGCTGCCCAAGGGCTTCCATTGCCCGATTCCGTCGCAGCGTCTGAGCGAGGCGGAGGCGACCGCCCATATTCTCGGCGACAGCGTATGGCGGAGCATGCCCTGGGCTTGCGGCCAGGACGGCCGCGCGGTGCTGCCGACGACGACCGATCCGCAAGAGGCATTGCTGAACTCGACGTGGCGGCCGTCGCTCTCGGTGACCGGCGCGGCGGGCCTGCCCGCCATCGCCGACGCCGGCAACGTGCTGCGTCCGCGCACGGGGTTCAAGCTGTCGCTGCGGCTGCCGCCGCTCATCGACGCTGCCAGGGCAGTGGCCGAACTGAAAGCGCTGCTCGAATTCGACCCGCCGTACAACGCGAAGGTGACCTTCAAGCCCGATGCCGGGGCGGCCAGCGGCTGGAACGCGCCCGACGTCGCGCCGTGGCTCGCCGATGCGCTCAACAGCGCCTCGCGCACGCACTACGGCGCGGATTGCGCGTACCTGGGGCAGGGCGGCACGATTCCTCTGATGAATGTGCTGCAGGCGGGCTTCCCGCGCTCGCAGTTCATGGTGTGCGGCGTGCTCGGCCCCAAGTCGAATGCACACGGGCCGAACGAGTTTCTGCACGTGCCGTACGCGAAAAAGCTGACGGCTGCCGTCGCCGAAGTGATCGCAGCGGCGCCCTGAGCGTCGCGTCAGACGGCGTGCTGCGGCGCGCCGTCTTCCTCGTTCCCCGCAGCCGGCGTCTCGCGATGACACGAGCAATGCTCGCCGTCGGCGGGCTGCTCGAGGTTGCGCATGATGCCGCATTCGCGCGTCGCCTGATTGTGCGCATGACAGGTGTCGCGCAGCGTGCGCAATTGCTGCTCGAGCACGCGCAGCGATTCGACCTGCCGGTGAATGCGGCCGATCTGGTCGTCGATCAGATGATTGACCTCGTCGCACGGCTGGCCCGGATCGGCCTGGAAGCGCCGCAGCGTGCGGATATCCGCGAGCCCAATGCCGAGCGAGCGGCAATGGCGCACGAAATTGAGCTGCACGACGTGCGCGCCCGTATAGCTGCGATAGCCATTGGCTTCGCGCGCGGGCTCGTCGAGCAGCCCCTCACGTTCGTAGAAGCGCACCGTCTCGACGTCACAATGACCCTCGCGCGCCAGTTCTCCGATTCTCATCGCGTCTGACTCCAAAAAAGGCTTGACCCTGTAGCGGCTACAGGCTGTTCAATGATCCTATCATTTTTGGAGAAACGTCTCATGCTGCCCGATTTTCTGTCGCGCTCCGCGCATGCGCAGCGCTATCGCGCGCCACACGACGAGTCGCGCGACGTAGCGGCCCCGGCAGGCGCAAGCGGCCTTGCGGAAGCCGCTGCGCCCGGGGCAGCCGTTCGCCGCGAGGCGGGTTCGGCGGCGCACGGTCATGACGGTGTCTGTAGACACGATCATGGGCACGACCGGCACGATGGCCACGATCATGGGCATGAGCACGACGACGCGCGCGGGCACGCCCACGATCATGCTCGAGCCCACGATCACGGGGATGAGCATGGCCACGATCACGACCATAGCCACTCGCACAGCGATCCCGCGTCGGCGTCCCGCGCCGATTCATGCTGCGCAGGCCACGACCACGCCCACGACCTCGCCGCCCCGGGCCGCCCAGCGCGCCCCAGTGCCGCGCCCGACGGCGCCGCGCGCGCCCGCTACCGGATCGACAACATGGACTGCCCGACCGAGGAGCGGCTCATCCGCAACCGGCTCGAACCGATGGCAGGCGTCGTGCGGCTCGATTTCGACCTGCTCGCGCGCGAGCTGACGGTCTGGCACCGTCTCGACGACGCGCAGCCGCTCGTCGCCGCGCTGCGCGCGCTCGACATGGCGCCGCAAGAACTCGCCGAGAGCGCCGATGGCCGTGGCGCCAGCGCGCCCGTGACTGCGCCGGGCCTCGCCCTGCAGCAAAAGCTGCTGCTCACACTGAGCGGCGTCGCGGCAGCCGGTGCCGAGATCTTCGCGTGGACCACGGGCCACGAGACCGGCATCCCCGTGCTCGTCTGCGCGATCGTGTCGCTGCTCGCCGCCGGGCTGCCGACCTTGCGCAAGGGCTGGATCGCGCTGAAGAACCTGACGATCAACATCTACTTCCTGATGTCGATCGCCGTGGCCGGGGCGGTCATCATCGGCAAGTGGCCCGAGGCCGCGATGGTCGTGTTCCTGTTCGCGCTGGCCGAGCATATCGAGGCGCTGTCGCTCGAACGCGCGCGCAACGCGATCCGCGCGCTGACCGCGCTCGCGCCCGATACCGCCGAAGTCGATGCCGGCGACGGTCAATGGATCACCCAGAGCGTCGACGACGTCGCGCCGGGCAGCCGCATCCGCGTGCGCACGGGCGAGCGCGTGCCGCTCGACGCGCGTGTGAGCGCGGGCCGCGCAGCGCTCGATCAGGCGCCGATCACGGGCGAAAGCCTGCCGGTCGGCAAGGAGCCCGGCGATCCGCTCTACGCGGGCAGCATCGTCGCGGACGGCGTGGTCGAGGCGATCGTGACCGCCGCCGCCGGTGACAGCACGCTCGCGCGCATCGCCGCCGCCGTGCAGGCCGCACAGGCGCAGCGCGCGCCGACGCAACGATTCGTCGATCAATTCGCGCGCTATTACACGCCGGCCGTCGTCGCGTTCGCGGTGCTGATCGCGCTCGGTGGTCCGCTGGTGCTCGGCGGGGCGTGGAGCGCGTGGCTCTACAAGGCGCTCGTGCTGCTGGTGATTGCGTGTCCGTGCGCGCTGGTGGTCGCGACGCCTGTCACGGTCGTGAGCGGACTCGCCGCTGCCGCGCGGCACGGCATCCTCGTGAAGGGCGGTGTCTGGCTGGAACGCGCGCGGCTCATCAAGACCATTGCACTCGACAAGACCGGCACGCTCACGCTCGGCAAGCCGGTGCTCACCGATGCCATCGCACTCGCGGATCTGCCGCTCGACGAGGCGCTGCGCGTGGCCGCGAGCCTCGATGAACCGAGTACGCATCCGGTCGCGCGTGCGCTCGTCGAAGGCTGGCGCGAGCGTCAACCCGATGCCGCGCTCAGCGCCGTCGAGGACTTTGCGGTGCTGACCGGACGCGGCGTGAAAGCCCGCCTGAATACGCCGGCAGGCGAGGGCGTGTGGCATCTCGGCAATCATCGACTGGTCGAGGAACTGGGTCTGTGCTCGCCCGCGCTCGAAGCGCGGCTGGCGACGCTCGAAGAAGCCGGCAAGACAGCCATCGTGCTGTGCTCGCCACTCGCACCGGTCGCGCTGTTCGGCGTCGCCGATGCACCGCGCGAGTCCAGCGCGAACGCGATGCGCTCGCTCAAGGCGCTCGGCGTCACCCCCGTGATGCTGACCGGCGACAATCCGGCGACGGCGCGCGCGATCGCCTCGCAAGTCGGCATCGACGATGCACGCGGCAATCTGCTGCCGCAGGACAAGGAAGCCGCGATCGTGGCGCTCGGCACGCAATACGGCATGGTCGCGATGGTCGGCGACGGTGTGAACGACGCACCGGCGCTCGCGCGGGCCGACATCGGTTTCGCGATGGGCGCGGCGGGCACGGCGACGGCGCTCGAAACCGCCGATGTCGCGATCATGGACGACGACCCGCGCAAGCTCGGCGCGTTCATCGGCCTGAGCCGCAAGGTGGCGTCGGTGCTGCGCCAGAACATTGCGCTCGCGCTCGCCATCAAGGTCGTGTTCCTCGCGCTCGCGCTGGCCGGCGACGCGACGCTCTGGATGGCCGTGTTCGCCGACATGGGCGCGAGCTTGCTGGTCGTCGCGAACGGTCTGCGCGTGCGGCGTCATTTCGATGGACGCGAGAGCGCAGGCGAGCTTCAGTAAGGCCGCGCGAGCCGCATTTGCCACGCGGCTCGCGTCGTCTCGTCGATCTCGCGCGTGAACGTGAAGCGCCCGGCGGCCAGCGTCGCCACGAGGAGGCCGTCGAGGAATAGCAGACGGTTGCCCGCCACCGCGCTCACGCGCTCGCCCGCCAGCAACGTGCCTGTGAGATTGAGCGGATCGGCCGCCGCCACGCACACGAGCGTGCCGTCGGCGCCGCGCCGGCGCGTCTCGCGCAACAGCGCGACCGCTTCGGGCAGCGCGAACTGCTCGCCGGACAGGCCGGTCACGAAGCGGCCGCCGCGTATATCGCCGCGCGCTTCCATCCGGTGCAGCACACGCAGCAGGTCGCGCCACGGCGGCAGCCACGCGCCTTCGCGCAGCAACAGTTGCCAGCACAACACGCCATAGCGGCGCAGCAGCGCGCCGATCACATGTTCGAGCCGTTCGGCATCCGCGCTTCCGGGCTGTCGGGCCGCCGTGGAAATGGCGGTTTCAGTCGATGGTTGAACGCGTCGTACGCGCGCCCAGCGGCCGGCGTCTCCCATGCCGCCGATCAACGGGCCCACGCCACGCGGCCGCCGCCGTCCCGCGATCGCGCGGCGTGTCGCGGCCGGCTTCACGAGCGCACGCAGCCCGGCAAAGCTGTCCGCGTTGACGAGGCCGGCCGCCACCAGTTCGCCCAGCGCGTTTTCGAGTTCGGCGCCGAGCAGGTGCGCATCGCTCGCCAGTTCGTCGAAGAACATCGCGCCGTGCTGCGTCAACGCATCGAGCACGCGCTGTGCGCGCGCCGACAGCGCGTCGGTATCGGCGTTGTCCGCGAGCGCGCTCCAGCGCGCCAGTTCGCGGCGCGGCAGCAGCGCGACCGGCGTCGTGCGCACGGTGGCGCCCGCCTGGCGCGCGGGCAGACGCACCCACGCGAGACTGCCGGAGCGGCACAGCTCGTCGAGCAACATCGGCGTGTAGTCGTCGAGCCGTGCGGGCAGGATCTCGTCCTCCCACGCCGAGGCCGACGCCTGCCAGCCCTCCAGTTGTCCGAGCGCGCCCGCGAGCGCGTCGCGGCCCGAGCCGCGCGTGCCCGGCGCGACGTGCTGCCATTCGAACAGGAAGCGCATGAAGTCGTGGCGTTCGACGGGCTCGATTTCGCGCCGCAAACGCCGCACGGTATAGCGATGAATGCGCGCGAGCAGATGACGCTCGCACCATTGCTCGTCGACGGTGCCGGGCGTGAAGCGGCCGCGCATCACCGAGCCCTGGGCTTCGAGCCGCGTGAGCGCGAGCGCCGCGACGCTCGCTTCGAGCGCGAGCGGCCGCGCGACCTCGGCGACGCTCAGCGGTCCGCTGCCCGAGAGGCGCGCGCGCACGACTTCGACCAGCGCGGCGTCCTCGTCCCAGTGTTCGTCGTAGCCTTGCGGTGGTTGCAGCAGCGGTGCGGCGCTCGCGTGCGGGTAGATCGCACGTAGACAGGTGAGCCGCTCGACCGGCACCCATAGCGCGTCGTGTTCGGCGATCTGCAGACGCGTCGCGCGGCCCGCGCCGGCCAGCTCGTCGAGCCAGCCGGGCCAGTGCGGCTCGCGCTGCGCTTCGGTCCCGGTGATGCACGCGAGGCTCATCAGCGCCTCGTGCATTTCGTCGGCGTTGCGCGCCTGCGGCCAGGCCTCGGCACGCACGTTGTCGATCGCGGCGGCATCGAGCGCGCCCAGATCGTCGGCGCTGTCGGGCTCGCTCCAGCGACGGCTCAGCACGGCCTGGGTGCGGCGCTCTTCGAGCGGCGCGTCGTCGAGAAACGCATACGGGCGCGCATTCAGGATCTCGGCAGCGAGCGGCGAGGGCGTGGTCAATTCGCGCGCGACCAACGCGATCTCACCGGCCTCCATGCGACGCAGCAGCGCGAGCCAGCCTTCGGTGTCCATGGCGTCGTGCAGGCAGTCGTCGAGCGTCTGGTCGACGAGCGGATGGCGCGGGATATCGCGCTCGCCTGCAAGGTTCTCGACGCAGGCGACCTGATCGGGAAACACGGCCGCGAGCAGATCCTCGCTGCGCATGCGCTGGATTTGCGGCGGCGTCTTGCGTCCGCCCGTCTGACGCGGCAGCGCGAGCGCCGTGGTCGCGTTCCAGCGCCAACGCACGCCGAACAGCGGCGCGTCGAGCAGCGCCTGGATCAGCAGATGCTGGGCCGTATTCGAATGCAGATAGCGCCACACCTCATCGAGCGCGAAGCTGTGCGCGTGGGTCAGCGACACGATGATCGCGTCCTCGGTCGCGGCGGCCTGCAGTTCGAAATTGAAGGTACGGCAAAAGCGCTTGCGCAGCGCGAGGCCCCACGCGCGGTTGATGCGGCTGCCGTACGGCGAATGGATCACGAGCTGGGTGCCGCCCGCTTCGTCGAAGAAGCGCTCCATCACGAGCGTGTCGAGCGTCGGCAGCGCGCCGAGCGCCGCGTGCGAGCGCGCGAGATAGTCGGCGATCTGGCGCGCGGCGTCGTCGGCGATGCCGGGGATGGCGGTGAGCATCGCGCAAACGCGCTCGATGCCATCTGCAATCTGAGGCCCTTCGGCAAGGCACGTTTCGATGCCGGCCCGCAGCCGCGCGAGCGCGAACGACAACTCGTCGCTGCGGCCCGGTGCTTCGCCGAGCCAGAACGGAATGTTGGGCGGCTGGCCCTGGGCATCCTCGACCCGCACGCGGCCCGCCTCGATGCGCAAGATCCGGTACGACGCGTTGCCGAGCTGGAACACATCGCCCGCGAGACTTTCGACGGCGAAGTCCTCGTTGACCGTACCGATGTTCACGGCCTGTGGTTCGAGCAGCACCGTATAGTCGGCGTTGTCGGGAATCGTGCCGCCCGAGGTCAGCGCGACGAGCCGGCTGCCGCGCCGTCCGCGCAACGTGCGGCTCACGGCGTCGCGATGCAGGTACGAGGCGCGTGGCCCGTGCCGGCTTGTATAGCCTTCGGCGAGCATGTGCAGCACGGCGTCGTATTGCGCGCGCTCCAGCGCCGCATACGGCGCCGCGCGTCGCAGCCGCTCGAACAGCGCGTCCTCGTTCCACGCCTCGCACGCGACTTCGGCGACGATCTGCTGCGCGAGCACATCGAGCGGCGCGGGCGGCACCGCAAGCCGGTCCAGTTCGCCGCGCCGCACGGCGTCGAGCAGCGCCGCGCACTCGACCAGTTCGTCGCGCGAGGTCGGAAAGAGCCGGCCCTTGGGCGTGCCGCCGACCTGATGGCCCGAGCGCCCGACGCGCTGCAGAAAAGCCGCGATCGAGCGCGGCGAACCGATCTGGCACACCAGTTCGACATCGCCGATATCGATGCCGAGTTCAAGCGAGGCGGTCGCGACCAGCACGCGCAATTCGCCGCGCTTCAAGCGTTGCTCGGCATCGAAGCGATGCTCGCGCGCGAGACTGCCATGATGCGCCGCGACCGCCGCCGCGCCGAGCCGCTCGGTCAGATGGCGCGCGGCGCGCTCGGCCATGCGGCGCGTGTTGACGAACACGAGCGTCGTGCGGTGCTGCGCGGCCAGGTCGGCGAGGCGATCGTAGACGCGCTCCCACACATCGTTCGCCATGACCGCTTCGAGCGGCACGGGCGGCACGTCGAGCGCCAGATCGCGCTCGCGCGCGTGGCCGACGTCGACGATCTCGCACGGCGCCGTGCCGCCGGTGCCGACGAGAAAACCCGCGACGACCTCGACCGGCTTCTGGGTCGCCGACAAACCGATGCGCTGCAAGCGCCGCCCGCAAAGCGCATCGAGCCGTTCGAGACTGAGCGCTAGATGCGCGCCGCGCTTGTTGCCCGCGAGCGCGTGAATCTCATCGACGATCACGCTGCGCGCCGTCGCGAGCATGCGCCGCCCCGACTCCGAGCCGAGCAGCACGTATAGCGATTCCGGCGTCGTCACGAGGATGTGCGGAGCCTTCTTGCGCAGCGCCGTGCGTTCCTGCTGGGTCGTGTCGCCGGTGCGCACGGCGGTGCGGATCTCGACGGGCGGCAGCCCATGCCGCGCGAGTTCGGCCGCGATGCCTTCGAGCGGCCGTTCGAGGTTCAGGCGAATGTCGTTCGACAGCGCCTTGAGCGGCGACACATACACGACGAGCGTGGCATCGGGCAGCGCGCCGCCGTGCGCGAGGCCTTCGCGCACGAGTTCGTCGAGCGCCGAGAGAAACGCGGTCAGCGTCTTGCCGGAGCCGGTCGGCGCGGCGACCAGCGTCGGCTGCCCGCTGCGGATCAGCGGCCAGGCCGCGCATTGCGCGCTGGTCGGCGCGGGGAAACTGCGGCGAAACCACGCCGCGACGGCGGGGTGAAAACCGCTGAGGGAGTCGTCGATGGCGAGGGCTGTGCTCATGCGCTTGTAAATGGGGGCGCGGTGCGGGTTTGTCCAGTGTGGCCAGCGTGTTTCGCCCAGTCTCGCAGGTTTTGCTGACTGGCGCATGCGCTGCAAGCGGCGCGCCGACGCAGTATGCTCGGCGCGTGGTCATCCTGCGCAACGCATTCCAACGATGGAGTTCAGACGATGCGATACAACCAGTTGGGCCGTACCGGCCTGTTTGTTTCGGAACTATGTCTCGGCACGATGACGTTCGGCGGCGGCGATGGCATCTGGCGCGCCATCGGCGATCTGCAGCAGGCCGAAGCCGACAAATTGATCGGGCGCGCGCTCGATGCGGGCATCAATTTCATCGATACGGCGAATGTCTATTCGTCGGGTCAGTCCGAGGAAATCACCGGCCAGGCGCTGAAAAACCTCAAGATCGCACGCGACCAGGTCGTGGTCGCGACCAAGGTGATGGGGCAGATGGGCGAGGGGCCGAACCAGCGCGGCACGTCGCGCTACCACATCATGGACAGCGTGAAGGCGAGCCTGCAGCGCCTGCAGCTCGATCATATCGATCTGTACCAGATCCACGGTTTCGACCCGGCCACGCCAGTCGAAGAGACCGTGCGCGCACTCGATACGCTCGTGCAGCAAGGCCATGTCCGCTATGTGGGCGTGTCGAACTGGGCCGCGTGGCAGATCGTGAAGGCGCTCGGCATCGCCGAGCGCGAGCAGCGCGCGCGCTTCGAGACGCTGCAGGCCTATTACACGATCGCGGGCCGCGATCTGGAACGCGAGATCGTGCCGATGCTCGCGAGCGAAGGGCTCGGACTGATGGTATGGAGTCCGCTCGCGGGTGGATTGCTGTCGGGCAAGTATGGCCGCGACAAGGATGCCGGCGAGGGCAGCCGCCGCACGACCTTCGATTTCCCGCCAGTCGAGCGCGAGCGCGCCTGGGACTGCATCGACGCCATGCGAGCGCTCGCCGATACGAAAAACGTCTCGGTCGCGCAGTTTGCACTGGCGTGGCTGCTGCATCAGCGCGCGGTCAGCACCGTGATCATCGGCGCCAAGCGCGTCGAGCAGCTCGACGACAACATCGCGGCCACCGAGGTGAAGCTCAGCGCAGCCGAACTCGCAAGCCTCGACGACGTGAGCCGTCTGCCCGCCGAATATCCGGGCTGGATGCTCGCGCGCCAGGGCGATGCGCGTCTCGACATGCTCAACGACACGCGTCAGGCGGAGAACGCGAAGCGTTGATTCGAGTTCAAGCATGGAGCGGCCCGGTCGATCGACCGGGCCGTTTTACTTCAGGTCAGGACAGCCGCCAGCCTTAAGCCGGGACCACCTTCAGATGGTTCTTCACCGAGCGCACGCCCGAGATCTTCTTGACGACATCGGCGGCCATATCGCGCTCTTCAGCGGTCGGGACGGTGCCCGTCAGCGATACCGTGCCCTTGTGCGTCTTGACGTGAATGTCCGTCGACTTCAGATCCTTCGTGCCGAGCAGATCGGCCTTCGCGCGCGTCGTGATCTGCGAATCGTCCATGTGCTGGCCGACCGTTTCCGAACTGCCGGACGGCGCGGCGTCGTTTTGTGCGAACGCGTTGGTCGCGCACACGGCAAAGGCAACGCTTGCAGCACCGACGGCAGTCTTGAGTAACGTAAGGCGATGGTTCATGGTGAACTCCCTTTGTGGTTGTTGAGGCCAAGCCAGCTCCGCAAGTGGTGTGCCACTGACTGTCGTTGTGTGGCATTCACCTTTCGCTGACCTGTCGCTTACCGGCTGGACGGGCCTTACATCGAGCACCGCAATCCGCGCGAACCGCCTGCTGTCAAGCCGCCATTTTTTCCGGTCGTTTGTAAAAATGTCAGCGAGACGGCCGTCCTCACGGGCCGATGAGGTCCGTGTGCAAGTCGCGATCCTGTGCTGAATCAGCAGCTTGCAAAAGCTGGCACGAATGCTGCTGTTGTCCGGGGCACTCACCCTTTGATCACGGAACGGAACAGCCATGACCTCGATTGCGTTACAGGCGCGTCAGCATCTTGCGCTGACGCCGCGTTTGCAGCAGGCGGTACGGTTGCTGCAGCTGTCGTCACTTGAATTCCAGCAGGAACTGCGCGAAGCGCTCGATACCAATCCCTTCCTCGAATACATGCCCACGGCCGATGAAAACGGCGAGGGCAACGCTCCACGCGAGTCGTCCTCCGCAACAGGCGAGGACCGTGCGAGCGCGCCCGAGTCCGAGTCCGATTCCGCCTCGTTGCCCGACGAACCGCAGGGCAGCTATGTCGCGGACCTGCCCGCCGGCGGGGGCTCGCGCAACACGATTTATCGCGGCGACGATAGCGATGCCGACCCCGCGGACTGGGTCCGCGTGCCGCTGTCGTTGCGCGAGCAACTTCATGATGCGCTGCGCCTCGCGCCGCTCGACGACGACGATCGCGTGGCCGCGCATATCGTGATCGAGGCGCTCGATGACGATGGCTACCTGCGCCAGGATCTCAGCGATCTAACGGATCTGGCCGAAATCGACGGCGTCGCCGGTCCGCTCGACGAGGCGCGTCTGCGCGTGGCGCTGCGCGTCGTGCAGACACTCGACAAACCGGGTATCGGCGCGCGCTCGCTCGCCGAATGCCTCGCGCTGCAACTGGGCGCGATGCCCGCCGACACGCCGCATCGCAATCTTGCGCTCGACCTCGTGCAGCACCACCTCGAACGGCTCGCGCGGCGCGAGAACGCGGAACTGCAGCGGCAACTCGGTTGCGATGCCGCGTCGCTGCAAGCCGCCTGCGCGCTCGTGCGCCGGCTCGACCCGAAGCCCGGCAACGCCTACGGGCGCGCCGACGGCGGCTATATCGTGCCGGACGTGATCGTGCGCGAAGTGCGCGGCAAGTGGGTCGTGACAGTCAATCCGGCGGTCGAACCGCGCGCGCGCATTCACAAGCTGTACGCCGAAATGTTCGCGCGCTCGGATCAGACTAGCCGCTCGCCGCTCGCACAACAGTTGCAGGAAGCGCGCTGGCTGATCCGTAACGCGCACAAGCGCTGCGAAACGATTCAGCGGGTGGGCGAATGTATTGTCGCGCGCCAGAAGGCGTTCTTCCAGTACGGTGAAATCGCACTGCGCCCGCTGCTGCTGCGCGATGTCGCCGATGAACTGGGACTGCATGAATCGACCGTCTCGCGCGCGACCGGCAACAAGTACATGGCGACGCCACGGGGCATCTTCGAGTTCAAGCGCTTCTTCCCGCGCGAACTGGAGACACGTACCGGCGGCACCTGCTCGGCCGCCGCCGTGCGGGCGCTGATCAAGGAAATGATCGACGCCGAGAACCCGCGCGAACCGCTGTCCGACGTCACGCTCACGCAGACGCTCGAACAGCAGGGCGTGCGCGTGGCGCGCCGCACCGTCACCAAGTATCGCCAGATGATGAAGCTGCCGGCGGCCGAGATGCGACGCCAGCCGTAATCGTTCGACGTCTGTTCCGGTGTGGTAAACGGCGGAGCTAGAATACGAGCACTTGCTCATATTCGAGGCTCCGCTTTCTCGTCCATGCCCGTCAATCGCCAACGTACACGCCCCAGCGCGCCGCTCGATGCGCGCAAGCAACCCGTGCAACGCCGCTCGGCCGCCACGGTCGAGGCCATCCTCGAAGCCGCTGCCCGCATTCTCGAAACCAGCGGCTTTGCGGGCTATACGACCAATGCCATCGCCGAACTTGCCGGCGTCAGCATCGGCTCGCTCTATCAATACTTCCCGAATCGCGATGCCTTGACGGCCGCGCTCATCGAACGCGAGACCGCATTGCTTGGCGCGGGCGTCATTGAGGCGAGCGCCGCGCCGAGTTGTGAAGCGGCATTGCGCGGCCTGATTGCGGCGTCGGTCGCGCATCAGATGCAGCGGCCGGCGCTCGCGCGCATCATCGATTTCGAGGAGCGCCGCTTGCCGCTCGACGAGCGCGATGAGCGCATCGGCGCGCAGATCCATATCGCGCTCGTCCGCGCGTTCGGTCTCGCAGACGCACCGCGTCTCGATGATGTGCAAACGGCCGCGCATGACGTGTGCGCTATGGTGCGCGGCATGGTCGACGGGGCGGGCGAGCGCGGCGAAACCGATGCGGCGGCCCTGGAGCAGCGCGTGAGCCGCGCGGTCATCGGCTACCTGTGGCGCAGCGAGAAGCGCGTCTGAACGACGCGTTCAAGCCGACCCCGCCTTGCGCAAGCGCGCCATCAACGCCTGCGCGGCGGCCGGGTTGCTGACCTTGTGCCCGCTGATCACATAGAGAAACACGTCGCGCGGCGCCTTGCCGAGCGGCTCGGCGAACGTATCGAGATCCTTCGGCGTGTCGCCCGCGGCCCATTCGAGCGCGCGGCGGGTCCAGCGCTCCAGCGCCGTCGGCCCGTAACCGAGCTTGCGGTTCTCCTGCGTGCTCATGATGCGCGCGTAGACAAACGGCGCGCTCAAGTCGCCGATCAGCGGATACGGCGCGTCGCCCGCGATCACGATGGCCGCCTTGTGCGCTCGTGCGAGCGCCACGAATTCGGCGCAGCAAAAGCTTTCATCGCGCACTTCGAGCGCGTGACGAATGGGGCGCCCATCGACCGAAGCGGGCAGCAGTTCGAGAAAGCGCGCGTAGTCGTCGGGGTCGAAGGGCTTGCCGGGGGCGAGCTGCCAGTTGACCGGGCCGAGCTTGTCGCCGAGTTCCATCACGCCGCTCGCGAAGAATCGCTCGATCGATTCGCCCGCCTGCGCGAGCGCGCGCCGGTGCATCACGAAGCGCGGCGCCTTGAGCGCGAAGACGAAGTCGTCGGGCGTCTCGTCGCGCCAGCGCGCGAAGCTCTCGGGCCGCTGCGCGCCATACCACGTGCTGTTGATTTCGATGGAGTTCAGCGCGCGGCTCGCGAATTCGAGTTCGCGCCGCTGCGCGAGGCCCTCGGGATAGAACACGCCGCGCCACGGTTCATACGACCAGCCGCCGATACCGACGCGCACACGGGATGCCGGAGATTTCGCCATCGTCTGGACTCGCTGCAGGCAAGGGGAACCGGCAGTCTAGCCTGATACGCAATCTCGGGCCTGCCTCGCTTCGAATTCGAAGCCGTTCGATTTTCGCTGCATCGTCGAACAGGTATTCCAGGAGTCGTTGAGCAACGAGTCCTGACGAGGTAGCCGTGACGTGTCATGTCGAACCTGAATTGAGCGACGCGCAATGGCGGCGCGTCGAATTGCTGTTTCGCGATTTGCGCGCGACGAGCGGCCCGGGCGCACGGCGCGGGCGGCCCGCACATAGCCCGCGCGCTGTGCTCGGCGCGATCCTGTGGGTGATGGCGACGGGCGAGGTATGGGCGGCGTTGCCCGTACGCTTTCCCGACTATCGCAGCTGTCATCGGCGCTTCCGGCTCTGGTATGGCAGCGGCCTGCTGCAGGCGGCCCTCGAACGGCTCTATGGCGCGCAAGGGCTCGCGATGTGCGAAGGCATCGGCGCTCGCATGCACAAGCGCGTGGACGACGCGTCCGCACGGCATAATCGGTGATCTGGTCGCGCGGTTTTTGTCCGCGCGAGACACATATCCTGGGCATTCAACGGAGAATCCATGCTCGACGATCCGGCGCGCTTCGTCGTCGTTACCGGCGGCCCGGGGGCGGGCAAGAGCACGCTCGTCGCGGCGCTCGCGGCGAGCGGCCCGTGTTGTTCGGTGGAGGCCGGGCGCGCAGTTATCCAGCAGCAGATGGCGATAGACGGACCGGCGCTGCCGTGGCACGATCCAGCACTTTTCGCCGAACTGATGCTCGGCTGGGAGATGCGCTCGTATCAGCTCGCGGCGGCGCAAGCGGGGCGGGTGTATTTCGACCGGGGTGTGCCGGACGTCGCGGGCTATCTGCAGTTAGTCGGCCGGCCCGTTGCGCCGCACATCGAGCGTGCAGCGCGCTCGCTGCGCTACCGGCGCGAGGTGTTCATCGCGCCGCCGTGGCAGGCCATCTTCGGCCAGGACGCCGAGCGCCGCCAGGACTTCGACGAAGCGGTGCGCACGCATGCGGCGATGGTGGACACCTATACGCGCTACGGCTACGAGTTGATCGAGTTGCCGTGCGACAGCGTCGAAGCGCGCGTGCAATTCGTGCTCGCGCGGCTCGATGCTTGAATGAGAGAACAACTATGCGGTACTTCGATGTATTCAACGGCGACGCAGACGGCATCTGCGCGTTGCAGCAACTGCGCCTGGCCGAGCCGCGCGAAGCGACGCTCATCACCGGCGCGAAGCGCGACATCGCGCTCGTCGCGCGAGCAGCGGCGCAAGCGCAGGCCGGCGACGATGTCACCGTGCTCGACATCTCGCTCGACACGAACCGCACGGCGCTCGCCGAACTGCTCGCGTGCGGCGCCCACGTGACGTACTTCGATCATCACTTCGCCGGCGAGGTACCGGATGCACCCAATCTCGCGGCGCATATCGACACGGCATCGGACGTCTGCACCAGCGTGCTGGTCGACCGGCATCTGGGCGGACGTTTCCGCTTGTGGGCCATCACGGCGGCGTGGGGCGACAACCTCGGCAAGACCGCTGCGCAGCTCGCGCGCGACTGCGGACTCGACGACGCCGCATCGGCGCAATTGCGCGAGCTCGGCGAGTCGATCAACTACAACGCCTATGGCGACAGCGTCGACGATCTGCTGATCACGCCCATCGCCCTCTACGAAGCGTTGCGGCCGTATGCGAATCCGTTCGACTTCATCGCCGCCGAGCCCTTGATGGCGCGTCTGTCCGCCTGCCGTCACGAGGACATGGCGCTCGCGCGCGAGCGCGCGCCGCTGGCATCGGTGGCGTGCGGCAGTGTCCACGTGCTGCCCGACACGCCGTGGGCGCGACGCGTACGTGGCGTCTACGCCAACGAACTCGCCAACGCCGCGCCCGCTTGCGCGCATGCCGTGCTGACCGAACTCACGGGCGGCGGCTATGCGGTCAGCGTGCGCGCGCCGCTCGCGAGCCCGCGCGGTGCGGATCAGCTATGCCGCGCGTTTCCGGGCGGCAACGGACGGGTCGGGGCGGCGGGGATCGAATGCCTCGCCAGCGATCGACTCGATGCGTTCATCGAAGCGTTCACGCAGACGTTCGGCACGCACTGAACGCCTTGCGCGAGACTTCATGGCTATGGCCGCGCGGCGCACCTGCGTTGACCCCGACGTAGTGCACGCTACAGGCCCGCGCAGCGCGTAACATGTCGATGTGCCGACCCGTCCCGTGTCGTGGTGTGCGGCGGCATCCACATGAGCGACATCCCCGCTTTTCCGTATGCTTTCCTCTGGGGCGAGAGGCGTATCGTATCGGTCGCCAATCTGACGCGCGCCGACGGCGTCGCGTTCATGGAGATCGCCGCACGCCACAAGCTCGAGATCGATACGACGCGCTATCCGCTCGCACAGGCGAACCAGGCGCTCGCCGACCTGCGCGATGGACGCCTGAGCGGCGCGGCGGTTCTGACGATGCTCTGAGCGACGTTCGACCGCATGCAAAAGCGCGGCGCCGTCCCCAATTTAAACGATGCAGTCGGACGGGGTGTGCTTCATCGCGAAGCGCATCGATCAACGGCTTTTCGCGGAGGCGCTGGCAAGCGCGCCGTGCATCAAGGGCAAGGCCCGGGAGGTCAGCATGTACAAGCATATTCTGGTCGCGGTCGACGGCAGCCGCAGCGGTCGGCGCACACTCGACGAAGCAGTGAAGATCGCCAAGGCGACGGGCGCGAAGGTAGAGGCGCTGTTCGTGGTCGAGCAGGCCGCGCGGCTCGTCGACATCAGCTCGGGCTTTGCCGAGGAGCAGACCCGCCACGCTGCGCACAACGACACCGCGACGCTGGCACTCGACGAAGCGAGCGAACTGTTCAAGCGCGAGCAGATCGAGGGCTGCACGCGTGCCGCGGATTCTGGTGGCGAGGAAATTGCCGCCGTGATCTACCGGATCGCGGCCGAGGAGGACGCGGATCTCGTCGTGATGGGGACCCGTGGGCTCTCTGGCGTCAAGCGGATCTTGCTCGGCAGCGTCGCCGAGTCGTACCTGCGTGTCGCCGACCGGCCCGTGATGCTGGTTCGCTACGAGGAAGCGGTACCGGCCTGAGCGACGCCGTGCTTAGTGTCCATCGGTCGCCGCGCGCGCCGCATGATGCGGCTTGCGCAGGCGTGCGCACCTCGCGAACAGCGCCGCGCGTTTCGTGCCTATGATGAAACCGGACTGGCCGGCCAGTGCTCCGGCCCGCTTGATGGTTCCCGGGCGCAGTACGCGCGTCGGGCGTCGCAACGCATCGAGGACACGATCATGGCCCACGTCACCCCGCCGCCTTTCAATGGCTATCGCACCGGCTTCACGGCTGCCCTGAACCTGTTTGCGCCCGGTCTCGAGTGGCGGCAACAATGGCTCGATCTGCAGAGCAGCCATCTGGCGCGCGACGAGGCCTTGCTCGCGGGCGCGCTCGAAGCGGCCGGCAGCGCGAACGACTGGAGCGACTGGATGCTGGCGAACCAGTCCGTGCTGCGCGACTACGTGAGCGCAAGTACGGCGCTGTGGCAACAGACGGCGACAGCGGCGATACACGGCGCGGGCGCATGGAGCGACAGCGCGCGCGATGTGCTGCAACAGTGGCAGGACGTCTGGACGAATGCGCAACCGGGCGCGAACAGCGGCGCTGCATTGCCGATGCGCGCATGGATGGCAGCGTTCGAGCACAGCGTCGCGGATGTGACCGATTCGGACCCGATGGTCAGCGGCACGGCCGGGACGACCCATCGCGGAGGCCAGCATGCCGGCTAATCGTGTTGCGCTGGTGACAGGCGGCATGGGCGGCCTCGGCGAGGCGATCAGCCGCCGTCTGTTCGATGCGGGCCTGACCGTGGTCGTCTCGCGCTCGCCGCACAGCACGCATGCGAGCACGTGGCTCGACGACGAGCGCGCAGCGGGGCGCCATTTCGAGGCCTATGAAATGGACGTCGGCGATTTCGATTCGTGCGCCCGGGCCGCGACGCGCATTCTGAACGAGCAGGGCCAGCTCGACGTGCTGATCAACAATGCCGGCATCACCTGTGACCGTTCGTTCGTGAAGATGGCGAAGGACGACTGGGACAAGGTGCTGCGCACTAACCTCGACGCGCTCTTCAACGTTACCAAACCGTTTGTGCCGGGCATGATCGAGCGCGGCTTCGGACGGGTGATCAACATTGGATCCGTGAACGGTCAGCGCGGTGCGTTCGGGCAAACCAACTACGCGGCGGCCAAGGCGGGCCTGCACGGATTCACGAAGTCACTCGCGCTCGAAGTCGCCAAACGCGGCGTGACGGTCAACACGGTTTCGCCTGGCTATCTGGCGACGAAGATGGTCGATGCCGTGCCGAAAGACGTGCTCGAAGCGCGCATCCTGCCGCAGATTCCGGTCGGCCGGCTCGGACGCCCCGAGGAAATCGCTGCGCTCGTCGTGTTCCTGTGCGGCGACGATGCCGGCTTCATTACCGGCGCGGACCTCGCGATCAACGGCGGCATGCACATGCAGTGACGCAATGCCGCGCGTGAAAATGCATCGCGCGCCGTTTCCGCAGCGCTGTGCATATGCACACCTGCTCGTTTTCGATCTTGCTGGCACGCTTGTCATACACCGTGCGTATCGAACGTCGAATGTCGAACGAGCGTACGCGTGCCGGTAATACGCGGAAAAATGACTGTAGCGAAAATGTACTGTTCGCCCGCTAAGCTCAAAGGCCAGTGAATCGAAACGAGGAGTAGAACGATGCTGAGCCATCACGAACTTGCAGCGTTGCTGCTGCTTCGCGACACCGCGCGTCCGGTCGAAACACTCGACGGCGATTTTCTCGCACTGCGGCGCTATCGGCTGGTCGAGGTCGACGACGACGAGGACGGAGCCGCCGCGCTGCGCCTGACCGAGCGTGGCGAGGCGCTGCTGGAACGGTTGGGCGAGAGCAGGAATGCATCGTGATGAAGCATGGCAGAAGGACGGATTCTCGATCGGCTGATATTTGATGCAACGATGGTTACATTTTTGTAACGAGGCGTCGAGCGGGATGCGTTAGAGTTCGCGCCTCATTTGTCCTACCTGTCATTTCATCACCGTAACCGTACCTTCATGAACGCTCGCAAGCTTTTCACCCGTCTTTCCGCCCTTATTTGTGGTGTTGCACTGATTGCACCGCTCAGCGCTTTCGCGTCGCCGCGTCATCAGGTCTGCCATACCGAGATCCATCACCATCATCACGAGCGTGTGTGTCACTGGGTGCACTAACAAGACACTTCGCCGGCTTGCCGCCTCACGCGGCGCGCCGGCACGTTTCCGGTCATTTGAATTTGCATTCCTGAATAAAAGTGCGCGCCGCCGCTCCCGGCGCGAGGGGTAGCGCACAGCGCAAGTTCGCCCCGGGCCTGCCAGAATGAAAGCCATGTGAAGCCGAAGCACGGCCCGGCGCCAACGCTAGACCAACCATAACGATGAAGCGATACTGGACTCTTGCCCTTGCAGCCAGCGCGCTGTCCGCCGTGTCGGGATCGGCGGCAGCGCAGGAATTCACGTTTTTCACGGGGCCGCTCACCGGCGAGCAAAATCACCCTTACGCATGGGCGATGGATTACACGGAAGGCTTCGGCGAGTATCTGGCCGGCAGCATTTCGTGGCTCAATGAAGGACACATTCCCGATCATCATCGCGACGGGCAGACGATCCAGATATGGGGACGCCTTCCGCTCGCCCAGCGCCGTCTCGTACTCGCGCTGGGCGCCGGCCCTTATCGCTACTTCGATACCGAAGCGGCCCAGCGCGACGAAGGCTACTCGAATACGCATGGCTGGGGCGCCGTCTACAGCGCGCGGATGACGTGGTACTCGTCGTATCGCTGGAGCGCCAACCTGCAGCTCAATCACGTGCAGGTGAGCCGGGGCCCGTCGACAACCGCGATCCTGCTCGGCGTCGGCTACCAGCTCGATGCACCCGACGAACCAGGTCCACGCGATTTCGCGTTGCCGCGACCGAATAAAGTCACCAACAACGAAATCACGGCCATGGCAGGCGTGACGATCCTCAACAGCCTCGAGTCGCAGACTTCCGGCGCCGAGTCGATCGACTACCGGCGCGGCCTCGCCAAGTATCTGGACGGCACGATCGGCTATCTGCACGAAGGCAACGGCATTGCAGCGCGCCGCGATGGCGCGACCGCGCAACTGTGGCTCACCCGCGCCTTCTTCGACGAGCGTCTGACGATGGGCATCGGCGCCGGCCTCTATACCGCGATCCATCATGGCAAAAGCGCCGAAGCGGACGGCGACGGCGATGGCATCCTGTCGGGACTCGTGTCCGTGTCGGCGTCGTATCGGCTCACGCAGCACTGGTCCGCGCGCGTGACGTGGAATCGCGTCATGACGCGCTATAGCCGCGATACCGATGTGATCCTCGGCGGGATTGGCTACCGGTTCTAGCGCGCTTTTAGACGGTTACCGGGCGCGCGTCGGGTGCAGACTCGATATGCGCCCGGTCAGGATCAACCTCCGCCTGGCGGACGATTTCCGCCACCCCCACCGCCGTTGGGCGGATGTCCGCCTCCGCCGCCACCATTGGGTGGGTGTCCACCACCTCCGCCGCCATTCGGTGGATGTCCACCACCCCCACCACCGTTGGGCGGGTGTCCACCACCTCCGCCGCCTCCGCCACCGTTGGGCGGATGTCCGCCTGCGCCGCCACCCGGCGGTCGTCCGCCACCACCGCCATGTCCGGGAGGCGGGCCGCCGGGCGGCCGGCCGCCGACGTTGCCAGGCGGGTGATTGCCGCCGTTGCCCGGATGCGCGCCGGGCGGCGGACGTCCTCCGCCGTGCGGAGGCGGATGGCCTCCCGGAGGCGGCGGACGTCCACCGCCATGCGCAGGAGGACGCGGCCCGGGCGGCGGAGGCGGGCGCCCGCCCGGCCCGGGCGGGTGATGAGCCCAGCGCCCCTGGTTGCCATACCAGGGACGGTCGCGATAGTAACTGCCCCAGTACGCCCCAAGCGAAAACGTGACGATCGGCAGGCCGATTGCCGCGCCATAGCGCATGATCGGGACCGGCGCGCCCTGGTAGGTGTAGTTGAGATAGCTGCCATAGACCCAGCCGCGCAGACCCGGCGCGCTCACATCGCACCAGCTATATCCGGCCACGCACCCCATGACGGCCACCGATACGCCGCCTGGCACCTGAGCGACCACGGGATAGTCGCCGGAAGGGCCCGCGTACAGATTGACAGGCGCGTTCGTGAAGGCCTGACTCTGCGCGATCGCGGTGCCGGGCAGGGCGAACAAGCCGGCGCAACCGGCCATGACTGCAGTGACGAACTGCTTGCGCATCGATTCTCCTCAGATCGAATGGCGAGGTCCTAACCGTAGCAGATCGAGACTGCCGGGGTCAGGAACGATCCGGTCGACGTGGCCCGCAGGGGACGTGTCGCCGCGAGTCGTTGCCGCCTTGCATTGTCCGCACACCGCATGAAGCGTGCCCGCCTGGCCGTGCAACCGTGCCATACGCGAAATCGCGCGCTGTGCAAGAATCGCGGCTCGGCGCGCAAGGCCAGACAAAACCCGTGCCGATATCAGAAATCAGATGACGAGGAGCAGACACCGTGATTCAACGTATAGCCAATTTTTTCACCGGGGTCGTGCATCGGTTCCTGCCCGATCCGCTGATCTTCGCGATCCTGCTCACGGTACTGACTTTCGTGCTGGCGTTCGGGCTGACACCGCAACAGCCGGTCGATCTCGTGCTCATGTGGGGCTCCGGTTTCTGGAATCTGCTGGCCTTCTCGATGCAGATGGCGATGATTCTCGTGACCGGGCATGCGCTGGCCAGCTCGGGGCCGGTCAAGCGTCTTCTGGTGGGGCTTGCCAGTTGCGCACGTACGCCGGGACAGGCGGTGATGCTCGTGGCGTTCGTCGGCGCCGTGGCCTGCGCGATCAACTGGGGCTTCGGGCTCGTGCTCGGCGCGATGTTCTCGCGTGAGGTCGCGCGGCGCGTGCGCGGTACCGACTATCGACTGCTCGTCGCATCGGCGTACATGGGCTTTCTCACGTGGCATGGCGGACTGTCCGGTTCGGTGCCGCTCGTCGCGGCCACCAAGGGCAATCCGATGGAGAAGGCCGTCGGCCTGATCCCGGTCTCGCATACCATCTTCACGGGCTATAACGCCTTCATCACGATCGGACTGATCGTCATGCTGCCGATCCTCGCGCGTCTCATGATGCCCAAGCCCGAAGACGTCGTGTCCGTCGATCCGGCGTTGCTCGAAGATCCGCCGAGCGTCGAGCGCAAGCTCGGCCCCGACGCGACCTTCGCGGAGCGCATCGAAGAGAGTCGCTCGCTGTCGTTCCTCGTGGCGGCGCTGTGCGTGATTTTCCTCGTGATCCGCACGCTCAAGAAGGGCTTCGTGCTCGACATCGACACGGTCAACCTCGTCTTTCTGGCGGCCGGCCTCGTGCTGCACAAGACGCCGATGGCCTACGCACGCGCGGTCGCGGTGGCCGCCAGGGGCGCCTCGGGCATCATGATCCAGTTCCCGTTCTATGCGGGTATTCAGGCACTGATGGATCATTCCGGTCTCGCCGGCGTCATCACGAAGTGGTTCGTCGATATCGCCAACGTGCACACGTTCCCGCTGCTGGTGTTCCTGAGCTCCGCGCTGATCAACTTCGCCGTGCCCTCGGGCGGTGGCCACTGGGTCGTGCAGGGACCGTTCGTGATGCCCGCGGCGCAGGCGCTCGGCGCCGATCTCGGCAAGTCGGCGATGGCGATTGCGTACGGCGAGGCCTGGACCAACATGGCGCAACCGTTCTGGGCACTGCCCGCGCTCGCCATCGCCGGCCTCGGCGTGCGTGACATTATGGGCTATTGCGTGACCACGCTGCTTTTCTCGGGTGTCGTGTTCGTCGCCGGGATGTATCTGTTCTGAAGCGGCGCGTGCGGCGCTTGCTTCAGCCGATAGCCGCGCAGATCGCGCCAAGACATTTGGCGTCTGGCCGGTCGTGGATCCCAGACGCGCGGGATATCGATCGACGGCTCGCCTCGCCATGCCGTCGAGTGCCGGGCGCGTTCAGTCGGCGAGTGCGCGCTGAACACGCTCGCGTAGCGCGGGCAACACATCGGTATCGAACCACGGATGACGCTTGAACCACGCCTGGTTGCGCGGCGACGGATGCGGCAAGGGCAGATAGTCGGGCGCGTACTCGCGCCAGGCCGCTACCGTCCCGGTCAACGACGGCTTGCGGCGCGCGCCGAGAAAATGGCGTTGTGCGTATTGCCCGATCAGCAGCGTAAGGCGCACGTGGGTGAGATGGTCGATGAGCGGTGACATCCACAGCCGCGCACATTCGGGACGCGGAGGATTGTCGCCGCTGCGGCCGCGCCCCGGATAGCAGAAGCCCATCGGCACGATGGCGACACGGGTCGTGTCGTAGAACGTCCCGGCGTCGAGCGCGAGCCATTCGCGCAGACGCGCGCCGCTCGCATCATCCCACGGCACGCCCGAAGCATGCACCTTCGCGCCAGGCGCCTGGCCGACGATCAACAGACGCGCCTGCGTGCTCGCCCGCAGCACCGGCCGCGGACCGAGCGGCAGAACGTGCGCACACGCTTCGCATGCACGGATCTCGCCGAGCAGTTGCTCGAGCGAGGCGGATGAGGGCTGGGCCATGCTGCCGACCAGGGTAAACCATTTACATCGAGCCGACCAGTTTAGCAAAGCGGTAGGCAAGGCGCCGCGAAAGCACCGCTGACTGAACACGGGTAGACTCGCACGAAGCTCTGTCGCCGTCCTTCGCGCGTGGCGAAGCCGGCGCCGCTTCGCCTGACATCGCAAACGACACCATGACGCGCTTGAGCCTGCCAGGCGGGAGCGCCGCCGCCGGGGCACCACGCGCCGCGGCCGAGACTTCAAGCCGCGTCTGGCCGGCGCGCCGCAAGGAGGCTTCATGCGATTGCTCGCCGTGCACCCCAGCGGTCTGATGTATACGCGCGTGTTTCTGCGTCTCGAACCACTGGGACTGGAGTCCGTCGCGGGCGTGGCGCGAGCCGCGGGCCACGACGTTCGCCTGCTCGATCTGCAGGTCGAAACCCATCGCGATCTCATGCGTGCCGTACGACAGTGGCAGCCCGACGCGCTCTGCTTCTCCGGCAACTACCTCGCCAACATTCCCGAGATCATCGACCTTGCCAAGGCCGTCAAGAACGTGCGGCCCGCATGCTTCGTGTTCGTCGGCGGCCACAGCGTGTCGTTTACTGCCGCCGATCTGCTGCGCCACGCCGAGGGCGCCATCGACTGCGTACTCAAGGGCGAAGGCGAAGCCTCAGTGGTCGAATTGCTCGCGGCCGCTGAAGCGCGCGCCGACCTGCTGAGCGTGCCTGGCGTCATCACCGCCGATGGCGCCGGGCCGCCACCGCGCTTCGTCGAGGATCTCGATCCGGTGCGTCCCGCACGCGATCTCTTGCGGCATCGGCGCAAATATTTCATCGGCACGCTGGACCCGTGCGCATCGATCGAATTCGCACGCGGGTGTCCATGGGACTGCACGTTCTGCAGCGCATGGACGTTCTACGGGCGCAGCTACCGTTCGCGCAGCCCGGAGGTCGTCGTCGACGAACTCGCCGCGATTCGCGAGCCGGGCGTGTTCATCGTCGACGACGTGGCCTTCGTGCATGCGGATCACGGTATGGCGATCGGCGAAGCGATCAAGCGGCGCGGTATTCACAAGCGCTACTACCTCGAAACGCGCGGCGACGTCCTGTTGCGTAACAAGGACGTGTTCCGGCTGTGGGAGTCGATCGGTCTCAAGTACATGTTCCTCGGCCTGGAGGCCATCGACGAGGCCGGGCTCAAGGCGTTTCGCAAGCGCATCAGCCTGGACCGTAATTTCGAGGCGCTCGAGTTCGCGCGCTCACTCGGCATTACGGTGGCGATCAATCTGATCGCCGACCCCGACTGGGACCACGAACGCTTCGAGACGATCCGGCAGTGGTGCCTCGACATCCCGGAGATCGTGAACATCAGCGTCAACACACCGTACCCTGGTACGGAAAACTGGCAACGCGAGTCGCGCCAACTCACGAGCCTCGATTACCGCCTCTACGATATCCAGCACGCCGTGGTGCCGACCATGCTGCCGCTGCCCGAGTTCTACGCTGAACTCGTACGCACGCAACAGGTTCTCAATCGCAAGCATCTCGGCTGGACGGCATTGCGCGGCGCAGCGGGCCAGGCCACGCGGCTGTTGCTGCGTGGACAGACCAATTTCGTGCGCATGCTGTGGCGCTTCAACTCGGTGTTCGATCCGCGCCTGCAACTGGCCGATCACGCCCGCGAGGTGCGCTACGCCATGTCGCCGCCACCCGCGGCAACTGGCGAGCGCATCGATATGAAAACGATCTACATTCACGGCCCGGCAGGACGGCGCGGACGCAAGATCGACGACGCAACGGAAAAATTCGTCGACGAAACGCGCATGGGCACGACCGGCTGAGCGCTCAGCGACCGCGTGCCCGGGCGTTGGCATCGAGCAACCGGCACAGGCGGGCCAGCTGACTGAGCGCGTCAGCGAGCGCCGCGCTCGCGTCGATGGCAGGGGGCGCGGCAAGGGCCGGCTGATCCTGCGCGCCGCCTAGCCGTTGCTCGACGGCGCAAAACGCGGCGTCGGTCCATACCACCAGTGCGGCCGGTGCTTCAGGTGTCGCGTGCGCCGCATGCAGGCGGCTGGCCGTCCCGGCCATGCCGCGCAGCAACGCAAGGATCTCGATGCGGTTGCGGTGAACGTCGTTGGTGCCCACCGTCTCCATGCGCGCGAGGCGCAATACCGACTCGGCCTGATTGCTCGCGACGCCCGCCGCACGCCGCAATTGCTCGGCTGCCGCCCAATCGGGTGCGCAACCCGGCAATGCGGAGCGCAACCATGCAAGATTGGTGCGGATCGCGGCCAGCATGGCGTCGTGCAGACGATTGGCGTCGCGCATCGGCCAGAGCAGACGCGTAGCGAGCAACGCGAGCAGTGCGCCGAGCACGTTGTTGCCGAGGCGCGCGAGAGCGTAGCGCAACTCGCTCGACGGTAAAGCAAAGTCGGCGACGAGCACGAAGGTCGGGGTGAGGAACAGCACGAAGAGGCCATAACTCACGCGGCGCAGCGACATCGTGAGACAGACCAGCGGGAACACCGCGAGCGCCAGCGTGAGCGGCGTGTGGGCGAAGCGGCCGATCACGACGGCGAGTGCCGCGCCCGCCGCGCTGCCGGCGGCGCGCTCCAGACTGCGCGGCCACGTGCTGCCGACGGACGGCTGCAGCACCAACAGTGTGGCCATGGTGGCCCAGTAACCGTAGGGCACGCCCAGCAAACGAACGATCAGGAACGCGGCCGTCGTCGCCAGCGCCAGACGCCCGGCATGGCGCACGCCGGCCGAAGCCAGCGAGGCGTTGTCGTGCCATGTCCGGTATGCGCGCCGGAGGGCGTCGATCATGGCCTGCTGCCAGCGTTTATCGGCCGCGGCAGCATGGGGCGCGGGCGCGCCCGCTGGGAAGAACTGCAGTGGCACGCTCAGTTCGAACGCGCTTTCGATACGCGCCGCGAATCGTTGCGCACGTTGGCGGACGTTTTCCATATCGATCGCGTCGCCAGCCTCGAACGACTGCCCGCTACGCGCGAGCAGGTCGCCGAGCGCGGCCAGCGCGCGTGCCGTGCGAGCCGCACGCGCCGGCGCCGAGCGCGCCGCGACATCGGAGACCGCAATCAGGTAGATAAACAGGCTTTCAGCATCGGCCAGTGCGCCGGCAAGGACGCGCGCCGCCTGCTGGCCTTCGCTCTTCGCGAGCGGGACGCCGAGCAGCGCGCTGTGGGCCGCTTCGAGCGCGGCGCGGGTCTGCGAGCGCGTGTCGGCCGCGTGTTGCGACCACGCGCCGGCATCGCGCGTCTGCGCCGCCAACAATCGGCCGATATCGCGTGCGAGCTCGGCGAGCTGGGCGTAGACGAGGCGCGTCGCGTAGCGGGCCGGCGCGAGCGGATGGATACGCCAGACCGTGAAACTGAGCAACAGGGCGAAAACGCAGCCGCTCGCGTAGACGGCGAGAAACGGCAAACCGTCGGCGAGCCCGCGCAGCGGGTGATCGACCATCACCACGCACGCTGTCGCGACCAGAATCGCAACCTGATAGACGGGCGCCGCCCAGATACTGGTCAGACCCGCGAACGCCGCCACCATGAAGATGGCCAGCGCGGCGAGGCCGTTGCCGACCCCGGAGGCCAGCGCCGTGGCGCCGCCCGCGAGCGTCGAGAGCACGGCGAAGGTGCCCATCGAGGCAAGCCGCCGGCGGTGCGTGCCGGCCGCATCGGCGAGACAGGTCCAGAACGCCCCGATTGCCGCCCAGGCAAAGAGCGGATCGTGGGCGAGTTCGCCGACGATCAGCATCGCGGTGGCGGCGCACGCGGCGCGCAGACCCTCCGAGAGGCTCGCTTCTTCGACCGAGAACGACACCATCCATGCGGGGCGGCGGCGCGCGAATGCGCGAAGGGCGGCGGGCATATCGAGTCGGAAGCGGCGCAACGGCAACATGGGGTCGGTCGTCTCGGGGAAGCTCAGGGAAGTGACGAAAACGATGGGCATCGCGCAGGTGCTGGCACGCGCTGTCCGATCGGCCAGGCTGTCGGCCGCCCCGGACAATGCCACGATTCTGATCGCTGCGCACCTGTTGTGCGCAGGTCGCGGCACGCGACACGCAGGCGGGCTGGTATTGTCTGCGCCCGTGACCGTACGGTCCCAATATCGATCAGCGGGTCTTCGAGACAAAATAACTATGGAATTGCGCCAACTCCGCTATTTTCTTGCCGTGGCCGACTATCTGCACTTCACCGAAGCGGCGGATTTCCTCGGTATTGCCCAGCCGCCGCTGAGCCAGCAGATCAGGAAGCTCGAGCGCGAACTCGGCACGCCGCTCTTCATCCGGCACCCGCGCCGTATCGAATTGACGGAGGCGGGCAGGCTCTTTCGCGAACGCGCGCAGCGCATCATCGACGATGCCGCGCTGGCCATGGCCGAAGCGCAGAACGCCGGGCGCGGCGAAGCTGGCCGCCTCACTCTCGGCTTCGCGGGTTCGACGGTGTTTCATCCGCTCGTGCCAACCGTGCTGCAAAAGTATCGGCATGCGTTTCCCGACGTCAGAATCGACTGCGAAGAAAGCAATAGTTCCGTATTGCTCGAGCGCGTGCTCGAATCGAAAGTCGATGCGGCGTTCGTGCGCCTGCCGCTCGATTGCCGTGGCCTGTCCGTGCAGCCGCTCGCCGTCGAAGAAGTGCTCGCGGTGCTGCCGCCACGCCATCGGCTCAGCCGGCGCCGCAGCATCGATCTCGCCGAGCTGGCCGGCGACCCGTTGATCCTGTTTCCCCGGCCGATCGGCCCCGACCTCTACGATTCGATCATCAGCGCGTGCCGCACGGCCGGGTTCAATCCTGCCGTCAGCATGGAGTCCCCGCAGATCTCGTCGACGCTCGGCATGGCGGCGGCGGGCTTTGGCGTGACGCTCGTGCCCTCGTCGATGCGCCGCATCCAGACCAGCGGCGTCACGTGGCAGGAGCTCAAGGGCCATTCGCTCCATACCACCATCGCGCTCGTCCACCGGCCGCGTGCGAAGGCGCCGACCGTGCAGAACCTCACGCGCATCGTGCGCGATGCGGCACGTCAAGCGAGTTGATCTGCGTGAACCCGTGCCGTCCCGGCTATATCTTTTTCGTCTGGCTGCCAGGTTTTTCGGATATTGGACGCGATGGTGCTCCGGACCTATCCTTGAGGCACATCAACGTTCTGATCAACCGGCATCGCGCCGGCGCGTATCGAAGCCATGCAAGCACCGTCCGCCGTCACCGTCAAAGCCCAGCCGTCGGCCGGGCAGTCCTTCATCGACACGCTCAAAACCATCGTCGGACGCCAGCACGTCCTGACCGGCGATGAAGCGACCCGGCGCTACCGCACCGGTTTTCGCTTCGGCAAGGGCAAGGTGGCCGCCGTCGTGCGGCCCGGCACGCTCGTCGAACAATGGCGAATCCTGGAGGCCTGTATCGCGGCCGACGTGATCGTGATCGCGCAGGCTTCGAATACGGGGCTGACGGGCGGCTCGACCCCCGATGGCGACGATTACGATCGCGACATCGTGATCGTCAGCACGAGCCGCCTGCGCAAGGTCTGGCTCATCGATGGCGGCAAGCAGGTCGTCTGTCTGCCCGGCGCGACGCTCGACCAGTTGGAGCAGACGCTCAAGCCGCTTGGACGCGAACCGCACTCGGTGATCGGTTCGTCCTGTATCGGCGCATCGGTGATTGGCGGCATTTGCAACAACTCGGGCGGCGCGCTGGTGCAGCGCGGGCCGGCCTATACCGAGTTGACTGCCTACGCACAGGTCGACGCGGACGGCCGCCTGCGCTTCGTGAACCATCTGGGCATCCAGCTCGGCGAGACGCCTGAAGCGGTGCTCGCGCAACTCGATCGCGGCGAGCTGCCCGAGGCGGCGATCCGTCATGATGCTGGCGCGGCCTCCGATCAACACTACGCGGCGCACGTGCGCGACGCCGATGCGCCGACGCCGGCGCGCTTCAATGCGGATCCGCTGCGGCTCCATGAATCCGCGGGGTCGGCGGGCAAGGTGATGGTGTTCGCTGTACGTCTCGATACGTTCCCGATCGAAGCCGGGGCCAAGGTGTTCTATATCGGCACCAACGAAACGGCCGAGCTGACGGACCTTCGCCGCCATATTCTCAGCGGCTTTTCCAGACTGCCGATTGCCGGCGAATACCTGCATCGAGACGCATTCGATATCGCCGAGCAATATGGCAAGGACATGTTCCTGTTGATCCAGTATCTCGGCACGCAACGTCTGCCCAAACTGTTCGGCTTCAAGAGCCGCTGCGACGCGTTTTTCGAGCGGCTCGGCTTCCTGCCTGCCAATTTCACGGACCGCGTCATGCAGGCCGTGAGCCGGCTCTTTCCCGACCATCTGCCGGCGCGTCTGAAGGAGTATCGCAATCGCTACGTGCATCATCTGATGCTCAAGGTGCCGGCCGATATGGTCGATGAAGCGCGCGGCTATCTACAGGGTTATTTTGGTGCGGCCAGCGGCAGCTTCTTCGAATGCAGCGACGAAGAGGGCAGCAAGGCCTTCCTGCACCGGTTTGCCGCGGCGGGTGCGGCGATCCGCTATCGCGCCGTGCATTCGCGCGAGGTGGAAGATATCGTGGCACTCGATATCGCGTTGCGGCGCAACGATACCGACTGGTTCGAAAAATTGCCGCCCGAAGTGGAGGCGCCGATCGCGATCAAGCTCTATTACGGGCACTTCCTGTGCCACGTATTCCACCAGGACTATATCGTGAGGAAGGGCAACGACTGCCTCGCCGTTGAACACGCCATGTGGAAGCTGCTCGACCAGCGTGGCGCGGAATATCCGGCGGAGCACAACGTCGGCCATCTCTATCACGCGAAGCCCGCATTGAAAGCGTTTTATGAAACGCTCGATCCGTGCAACTGCTTCAACCCCGGCATCGGGCAGACCTCGAAGTTCGCGCACTATCGCGAAGCGAGCGCCGAAGTGCAGTGAAGCGGCGGCACCGCTCAATGCCCGTGTCCGCCGCCACCGCCGCCACCGTGGCTGCCGCCGCCGCCCTGCCATTGTCCGCCACCGCCGCCGCCCCAGCCACCGCCATGCCCGCCGCCTCCGTGCCATCCTCCGCCGTGCCAGCCGCCACCGTGCCAATACGGGCCGCCGTGCCAGTAGTGGCCGCCGTAGTAACCGCCACCGCCGCCCCAGATGCCGATGCTGCCGTAGGCCGGCCCATAGTAGTAGCCGGGGTACGCGCCCGGTCCATAGGGGTAGCCTGAGTAATAGTCGTAGCCGTCATAGCCGGGGTAGCCCGGGTACGGTGCGACGGCGCAACCTGCGAGCAGCGCAGCGGCACCGAGTATTGCAGTCAACCGAAGCACGATTTTCTCCTTGATATTGCTTTGAAAACCGCCACCGGCGCCGGGTTCAATCGCAATTGTGTCCGCTGGTTACGACGCGCGGTTCAAGCGCGGTTCAAGCGCGGTTCAAGCGCGGTTCAAGCGTGCGATCGACAAGCCAGACGATCAGGAGCGTCAGCCCCATCAGCGGGAAGACGATGCCGAGCACGACGAGTCCCGTCTTCCATGCGCGCATCGGCGGCGCAGCGCGCTCGCGCGAAGGTGCGCCGAGCTTTCGCGCAGGCCGGCGCTGCCACCACATCACGCACCCCGTCACGGCGAGGACGGCAAGCCCGAGGGAAATGAACGCGCTCACCAACTGATTGGCGAGTCCGAAGTAACGTCCCATATGGAGCGACGTTCCATACGAAATAGCTTGGGAAATCGCGCCGTAGTCACCGTATTGAATATCCCTGAGCACGGCGCCGCTGTACTGGTCGATATACATCGTGCGCTCCTCGCGCGGATCCGCCGGGAAGTACGACACCGTATAGACGCCGGTGGGCGTCGTCGGAAGCGCCACGTCGTAGCCGCCCGGCACACCGCGCTCGCGCATCTGCCCGATCACCTGGTCGAGGCTCCAGCGCGCGGGCACGGTGCCGGCCGATTTCGATTGCGCCACGGGCACCGCGCCGACGGCCCACGGAACGTTCGTCAATGGCAGGTCGTCCATCACCATCCCGGGCATGTCGCTCATGTCGTGAGCGGTATGCCCGCCCGGCGCGCCCGCAGCCGCCTGGGTGGTCGATGCTGCGCCTCGCAGCGTCGAGCGCAGTGGCAGGCCGCCCCATGCCCCCGCAGGCGCACCGAGTTGCGCACGCGTGGCGAGTGCCTTGAACTGCTGGCCCCAGGAACCGGTCCACGGCAGTCCGCTCAACACGAACGCCAAGGCGCCCGCTGCGAGCCAGATGCCGAAGACCGCATGCACACTGCGCCACAGCGGCCGGCCGCGCAGCGACAAACGCGGCCACAACGCGGCGCGCCAGTTCGCACTGCCTGACGGCCACCACATCGCAACGCCCGTGCCCAGCATCACGAGCGTCCAGCACGCGGCGAGCTCCATCAGCAATTCGCCGGGCTTGCCGAGCAGCAGCTTGCGATGCAGCATGCGATCGATCTGCATGAAGCGGCGCTCGACGCTCAGCGTGCCGAGCACCGCGCCGTCGTAGGGGTTCACATAGACGCTTTCTTTGTCGCCAGAAGGCAGCCGGAACACGAATTCCGCGCTGCGATCGGCTCGCGAGCTCACGCGTGCCGTAAGCGCCACGGCCTGCGCCGGCATCGCGGTGCGTGCGCGTTCGAGCAGGGCGTCGGCCGCGAGGGGCGGCGTCGCCCGAGGCTCGACGATCAATCGTTGCGGGTACAACAACGGCTCGATTTGCGGCTGAAAGCAGTAGAGCGTGCCGGTCAGCGCGAGCACGATCAGGAACGGCATGACGAACAGGCCGGCGTAGAAGTGCCAGCGCCACAAGGTCCGGTAACCGGGCGCCGGCATGGCTTGGGTGGACATCAATTGCTCCTCGTGGGGGGCGGCGGCGCGTGGCCGCGTCGAATGGGGAAGGGGACGCGCGCCATCGCTAGATCTTCAGCTTCGCTTGCGCGTAGAACGTGCGGCCCGGATAGGGGTGATAGACGAAATAGCGCGCATCGAACACGTTGTCGACGCCGATCCCGAGTTCGGTCTGCTTCGTCGGCCGGAAGGTGTACTTCACGTCGGCGACCGTATAGCTGCTGGTACCGCCGAACACATCGGGGTTGGTGTCGACGTTGGTGAGCGTGTTGTACTGGCGTCCCGAGTAGCGGGCGGCCAGCGTCAATGCCGAGCGCTCGTCGAACCGGTAAGTCGCAACGAGGTTCACGCGCCACAGCGGAATGCGATAAAAATACTTGCCGACGCTGGCCGGATTCTGTGCGTTTGCGATGATCTTCGATTGCGTGTACGCAACGCTTGCGCCGAGATCGAGACCGTGCAGCCCGACGTCTTCGCCCTGATAGCTGGTCTCGACGCCGCGCGAACGCACCTTGCCGATGTTCTGGAAGTTCGTGACGTTCGGAATGACCGTCGTATCGGTCTGACTGAAGATCGTGTTCTTCACGTCGTCCTGGAACAACGTGAAGCGGAAGATGCCCCGCCAGTGCGCCCATTCGGCGCTCAGCTCCTTCGAGAGATCGCTCTCCGGCTGCAGGTTCGGATTGTTGTTGACGATCGCCGAGCCGTTGATGCTGCCCTGGAACAGCTCACCCACAGTAGGGAATCGATATGCACGGCCTATCGATGCGCGCAGCGTCAGATCGTCGGTCATATCGAACGACAGCGCAGCCTTCGGCGACACGTGTTGCTGGCTCGCCCCCGCGTAGGGCAGCGTCGCGGCGCCAAGCGACTGATAGCCGTCATAGGCGCGCCACGCCTCGTAGCGCAGCCCGTAGACGAACTTCCAGCGAGGCATGAAACGCCACGCATCCTGCGCGTAGAGCGCCTGGGTCTGCGTCTTGCCCGCGAACGCGTTCGCGAAGCTCGTTGCGGGCCCGTCGCGCCACGCGAGCGTGTTGAATGTCCGGTTGTCGGCGCTGTAGTTGTCGTAGTGATAGCCGAAGCTGAGCCAGTGCGCGGCGAGGCCCGGCTGCGGCGACGCAGGCGTCCACGTGGCCTTCAGATCGAGCGTCTTCCAGCCCGCGCCGTCACCGAGCGTCATGGTGCCCGGACCATCGCCGGGCGCGCCCGAACTCGCGGTGCGCGCGACGCTGTTGCTCACGTCGTAGTACGACGCGAGCGCTTGCGCGTTCCAGCCGCTCGTCTGGTGCGTGCGCAACGACACGCCGTAGAGCCAGTTCTCGCTCCAGCCTTGCGACGGCGCGAGCGCCGCTGCGGGAATCACGTACTCGTAGCCGCCGATGGCCACCTTGCCGCTGTACACCGGATTGCCGGCGGCATCGGTGAGAAACGTCGAGGTGGCACTCGTATAGCGTTGATGCCAGTAGCCGAGCGTGGCGTCCCCCTGCACGGTGGGCGTGAAGTCGTACTGCACGCGCAGTTTGAACCGATCCTGCACCGTGTGTTCGATGCCTTCGCCGTTCACCCCGAGCACGGCGGTCGGCGTGTTCGTCTGGTTGTTGTAGAAGTACGCACCGGTGACCGGCTTGTCCGCCGCCGTGGCCGGCGTCGAGGACTTCGCGAGCGTCGCGAACTGCAGCGGCTGGCTCGTGTTCTCCAGATGGTTCACGCCGAGCAGGAACGAAAACTTGCCGATGCGGTTACCGAGCGTTGCGCTCGCTTCGCTGCCGTTGAAATTCTGGTTCACGCCGTACAGGCTGAAATGCTGCGTGAACGCCTTGAGGTCGGCGCTGCCTTCGAACTGCGTGGGCATGCGTGTCGTGATGAGTACGGTCGCGCCGAGCGAATTGCCGGGGTAGAGCGCGGAGAATGGTCCGTAGATCACATCGACTTGCTGGATCTGGTCGGGAAACACCATCGACCAGCGCGGCGGGAACGCGTAGCTGTTGCCCAACAGGTTCGACAACAGCATGCCGTCCGCGTAGACGAGGCCTCGCGCGCTTTGCGTGTTGCTCGTGCCGCGCACGGCGATGATCGAATTGAGGTCGCCGATGAAGCGCTTGCGTACTGCGAGGTTCGGCAGGTACTTGAGAACGTCTTCCGTATTGACCACGTTCCAGTTGCGGAACTGGGCGGGCGTGACGGTCTCGACGGTGGCGGGCAGATCGGGATCGACGAGCGGCGGTGCAGCCGACGCGCCATCGCCATGGCTTGCGCTGACCGCGACGGCGGGGAGCAAGCGAGTGTCGGCGGTCGTGGTGTCATCGGCGAACGCGCAGGCCGGCGCGCCGAGCAACGAGACGGTGGACAAGGGCAAGAGACCGAACGCGACATGGCGCGCCCGGTACAGCGTGGACCGTACGCGTGCGCGTACGATCCCGCTTCGCGTTGCGAAGTGGGACATGAACGATTCCTGATGGCAGGGACGTGCGGCGTCAGCGTGCGCGCACGAAAGAGCCGCGTTTAGCGGGACGAACGGCGATCAGGAAGCGAACGGTGGAGCGCGTGGACGCCCGGACGGGAAGGCCCCGATGGGCACATGGCGGGTGGAGAGCGTCGCGACGAGGGCCGCGCTGGCGACGAGTCCGCCAGCGGATCCCGCGAGCGCGAGCGGCGGCATCGCAAGATGATGTTCGAGCAGATGGCAGTAGCCGCAAGCGCCGAACACGTCCGATACATCGGCATGCTGCGCGTGTCCGGCGTCGGCGCTCTGCGTGATGGAACACAGCGGCGCGTCAGGCTCGTGCGCGGCGTGTGCCGCGAGCAACTGGCTGACGAGCGGCGCGAGCACGATGAGCCACATGGCGACGAGGCCAAGCCATGCGGTCAACAGTGAGCGCTTGTGTAATGACATGGTTATCCATGTGAAAGACGGCCGAAAGTCTAGCATGAAGGGTTCAGCAGCCGTGCGCAGTGACGCAGATTATTCGTGCACCGATATGTCTCACGCGTTAATAGCATCGATGCGATCCAGCAGCAATCGCGCTCCCGGATTCGCAGCCGCGAAGGCGAGCGGCGTCAGCACGATTGACCAAAACAGCGATCCATATCATCGGACCAGCATTTAAGACGGGTTCTATATCAAGAACGTCTGCCCGAACGTACGCTTGGGTCCTGATAGCGAAGGTGCCGCCCGGCCTCATCGCCGGTATCTTTCGCAGGAGCCCCACGTGCGCTTTGTTCCGTCCCGTCCCGACGACACCCGCCTGCGCGAGCAGGACTTGCGCGACGCCCTCGCAAACGAGGCGTTGTTTGTCGAATACCAGCCCGAGTTCCGTCTGCAATCCGGCGATCTCGCCGGCTTTGAGGCCTTGGTGCGCCTGAAGCATCCGCAGCGCGGCGTCGTGCCGCCCGATCACTTCATTCCACTCGCCGAGCAATGCGGTCTGATCGTGCCCATCGGCGCGTTCGTGCTCGAAGCGGCCTGTCGTGAACTGAGCCACTGGGACAGTGGCTCCGCCGCGCATCTGGGCATCGCAGTCAACGTATCGACGGTGCAACTCGAGCGCAGCGATTTCGTAGGCGCTGTGAAAACGGCCCTCGCGGCATACGGCGTCGACGCCGGGCGCTTGCAACTCGAGATTACGGAAACAGCGCCCATGGCGGATCGCGAACTCGTCCGCTCACGAATCACGCAATTGCGCGAACTCGGTGTGCGCGTGCTGCTCGACGATTTCGGCTGCGGGTACATGTCACTGGCCCATCTCGCGACGCTGCCGGTCGATGGTCTGAAGATCGACAAGTGTTTTACCGCTGGTCTGCCCGACAGCCCGATCGCCGTTGCGATTGTGACCTGCCTGATGGATCTGGCGCACCGTCTCGGCTTGTCGATCGTGGTCGAAGGCATTGAAAACACGCACCAGGCGGCATGGCTCGAAGCGTTCAGCGGTATTACCGTGCAGGGCTTCCTGTACGGCCGGCCTCACACTCGCCTCGACACCGCGCAGCGTATCAACAAGCCTGCGCACTAGTCGCAGCCACCGGCCGTCACTTCGTCGCGGACCTGTACGGACATCTGCTTCAGTTCCTCGCCGATGGCCTCTGCGAGTACGCGGATATCTTCGTTCCACTCGCGCGATGACTCGACGGTGTCGCGCAGCGCCTTGCACGCTTCGTGCAACACCGATGGCCCCAGCACCGACAGTCCGCCCCCCACACCATGCGCCCAGCGGTCGAGCCGGGCCGGATCACGCAGCGCCAGGACTTCGTCGAGCGCCGCGAGATCGCGGCCGGTCTGCTCGATGAAGGTCGCCTTGTAGCGCGACGGCACCGGCGGGTATGGCGCCAGTTCCGCCATAGCCTCGTCTGCATCTTGTGCCTGCCGCGAAGCGGGGCACACGAGCGCATCGAGCACACGTGTCAGCGACGCGAGCGACACGGGTTTGCTGAGGTAGCCCGTGAAGCCGAGTGCATGTGCCTGGTCGATATCCTCGGCACGCGTATTCGCGCTGATCGCATAGACCGGCAGCTCAGGATGACGCTCGCGTGCTGCGCCAAGCAATTCGTAGCCGTTCATCACGGGCATGTCGAGATCGGTCAGCACGAGATCGGCTGGATGTTTGTCGAGCATCGCCAGCGCCTCTTCACCGTCGCGCGCTTCGAGCACGTGCGCCCCGCGCGTGCGCAACTGGTCGCGCAGCAAGCCGCGATTGAGCAAGTTGTCCTCCGCGATCAGCACGGTGACGTGCGCAAAGCTGCGCTCCGGCGCAGGCGCGTCGCGATTCTGGCGACCCGGATCGAGGTCCGGGCCGGCAGACAGTGACAGCCGGCACACCATCTGCACAGCCGCGCGCATCTGCCTGACGCTGTGGATATTGAGTTCGACACCGCCGCTGTCGCGCATGATCGGCACGAGCGGTCCGTTCTGCAACAACCAGATGACGTTGCACGCGGGGCTCCAGCGCAACGCGACCTCGGCGGCAGAGAACTCGTCCGTGACGAGCAGATAGTCGCACTCGCCACGCTCCAACCGCTCGAACCCCTCGGGCCGCTCGCCCAATCGCAGCGGAGGGGGACCTGCGGGGTCGAACAGGTTGGTGAGCCATTCTTCGTTTTCGGCGGCCTGGCACAGAATCGCCGCGCGCGCCGCAGGCAGCGTCCACGCCGTGCTCGCGGATCCAGTGCCCGCCTCGCGCAGCGGCAGCGTCACCGTCATGCGCGTGCCGACGCGCAGCGTGCTGTCGAGTTCGATGCGGCCGTTCATCATCCGGCACAGCCGCACGCAGATCGCGAGACCGAGCCCCGTGCCACGCACACGCGTGAGCCGATGATCGCTGCCTTGCCGGAACGGCAGAAAGATGATCTCCTTCATTTCGTCGCTGATGCCGACGCCCGAATCGGTCACGCTGATTTCGAGTTCGTGGTCGACCCAGCGCGCACGCAGGACGATCTTGCCGGACGGCGTGAACTTGAGCGCGTTGCCGAGCAGGTTGTTGACGATCTGCGAGAGCCGTACGGTATCGAAGAGCAGGGTAGCGGGCACATTGCGATCGATCACCAGATAAAGCTTGAGCCGCTGACGCTGCGCGAGTGGTGCATGGGCAAGCGTCGCGCCCTCGAGCAGTTCGGCGACCGAGGCCCACTCTTCGACGAGCCGCAATTCGTCGAAATCGATCTTCGCGAAGTCGAGCACGTCATTGACGATCTGCAGCAGCCCGTTCGACGAGAGCTGCATCGCCTCGACGCGCGCTTGCTGCTCGGGCGTGAGCGGGCCGAGCGCCAGCAGTTCGATGTTGCCGACCAGCGACGCGAGCGGCGTGCCGATTTCGTGGCTCGTGCTGGCGAAGAAGCGGACCTTCGCGCGCGCGGCTTCTTCGCTGGTGCGCTTGGCCTCGCGCAACAACTGCTCGGCCTCGAAATGCTGCGACATGTCCGCGATGGCGCAAAAAAGCACGTCTTCGCGGTTCATCATCGCGGCCGCGCAGGTCACCTCCATTTGTCGCGCCGCGCCACCAACACGCGCCACCGGCGACGTGAAGCGAAACGTCTGGGCCGTGTCGCCCGAGAGCGGCGGCAGCGCATCGTGCGCCTCGAACGCTTGACACAGGCACGCGGGCAGACGCGTAGCGTCTCGATCGAGGCCGAGCGAGTCGCGCGCCATCTGGTTGGCGATCACGATCTCGAAGTTGTGGCGCCGCACGATGCACAATCCCACGGGCGTCGCGTGCACGAGCAAGTGGTTGAGCAACTCGCCTTCTAGCGCCCTCGACGCCTCGCGATAGGTGCGTGTGAGAAAGCCATGATTCCAGTAGCGCGCAACCGCGAGCAGCAGCACGATCAGGCTGACGGTCGCGCCGAACACCACCAGCAGCGGCGTGCGTATCAATGCAAGCTGCGTGTGCCACGGCACGGCGAGCAAATAGTGTCCGAGGCCGGAAACCAGTTGACGCGAGCGAAACACCCAGCCGTGACAGCCGATTTGCTCGAACACGCCGGTGCGCATCGATGCGGTCTTTTCGTCGATCCGGCTCGCCTCATCTTGTGTCAGCGAACCGGACCATACCGCGCCGTCCGCGCCGATCAGCGTCGGGCTCAGAAGGTCCTGACGCGGCTCGGGCGGTCCCGCCAGTTCGTCCGCTGTGACGCTGGTCATCACGAGCGCATAGGGCTTCGCATCGCGCTCGACGAGTGCGATGCCGATGATCGTATGCGGCACCAAAGCCATCTCGGGTGGCGCGGCGACCCACGTGAGCCCGCCATGCCGCGCGAGCCGGTTCATGTCCAGGCGACGAGCGGCGAGCGTGCGCAGCGCCATCGCGGCCAGCGCTTGCAAGCTGGGCTGCACGCCCGCACCGGACGCGAGACGCATGCCGTAGTCACAGGCGGCGGAGCCGTCGATCGCAATGAACGCGATGGGTTTCGGCGCGACGGCGCCAGGCAAGACGCGCATGGCATCGTTGCACGCGCTGCGCGGCAGCCCGCGCACGCTCCGGCCGTCGAGCGCAGTCCGGCACGCGCTGGACGCATCCTCCTCGCACAGTGGCAGCGCCCGCACGCTGCCGCTGCCGCTGCGCGCGAGCACGAGCCGCGCTTCGGTCAACAGGTCGCCACGCCGTTGCAGCACCTCGTCGGCGTGCGCGGTGATGGTCTGAAGCTGGTAGGACTGCAGCCGCAGCCAGTTCGTTTCGATCCCCTGGACGACGAGCAGCGCGGCCACGAGCGTCGCGAGTATCAGCACGCTCGTGACGCTCCAGAGCACGCGCCGTTCGCGCTTGAGGCTGGCGTCGAGTGCCTTGAGCGTCTTGAGGGGCGACCCGGCGAGACGCGCCAGCATGCGCTCCATTATGAGAACCCGTGTTCGGCGGCGTAGCGGATCAGGTCAGCATTGGTGTCGACGTGCAGTTTCTGCATGGCGGCGCGCTTTTGCGTGGCGACGGTGGTCACCGAGCGGTGCAGGCGCCGCGAGATCTCCGTCACCGACAAACCGAGCGCAAACAGGCGCACCACCTCCAGCTCGCGCGGCGACAGCGGGTTGGTGCGGCGAAACTCGGCGTTGGTCGAGCCTTCCTGGGCGAGCCGCGCGGCGATGAACGGGGAGAGCACCGTGCGGGTGTCGGCAAGCGCGCGCTGGCAAATCTGGGCGAGCGTGCTGATCGGCTCGTCCTTTCCGACGAGTCCCGCGACGCCAAGCTGGCGCAGCTGATGGAAAATGCCCCCGTTCGTCAGCATGGTGAACACGACGATGGGTATGTGAGGGTAGAGCCGCCGCACGCGGCTGATGAGGCGCAGGCCGTCTTCTGCGCCGTCGGTGTTCTGCATCGTGAAGTCGGTGACGATCAGATCGAACGGCGCCCGGGACAGCGCTGCGAGCAGCGCGGCACCGGACTGGGCCGTGGCGGCAACGTCGAAGCCCGCGACGCCTCTGAGCGTATCCGCAATGGCGTTGAGGACGATCGGATGGTCGTCGGCCACTACGATCTGCACCTCCCGTGTAGCGTTCGTCATGGGCGTGTGCGCCCCCCCGGATATAATAGTCATTAGTTAGTATCGCTATCTAAATACGGCGACGTTGGGAGCATGCATCGCACAGCAAGCCCGATGGGCGACTGCGCGGCGAGGCCGACTTCGTTCACGCGAGCGGCTGGCGCCCGGCCGGGTTGCGGCCGTGATCAAACTCTAACGTCAGACTCCGAACAGATAAATCGAACGAGTTCGAAATAGACGGACAAACTATCAGCGCCGATCTTGCAGCCAGCTTCCTCGCGGCATGCGGGTTTGCCCGCAGTCGAGAACTTCATGCGGGCCACCGGGTCCTAACCCGCCAAGGGAGGCGCCGCGGGTACGCAGGACTTGCGCTCGATGCCCCAATGCGTTCACAGTCCCTATTCATTCACAGGAAATCACTTATGCGCCGACGCCACTTCCTTATCCAGTCCGGAGCCGCGCTCGCCACGGGCGGCCTCGCACTCGCGGGTTGCACCACCACGACGTTCAATTCGAGCGACACGGCGGCCCAAAACGCCGCCAAGCGCGACACGATCAATGCGGGCATCGACGAGACGCTCGGCCGGCTCTACAACGGCGTGCACGGCTCGCGCGAATTGCTGGAGAAAGCGTGTGGCGTGCTGGTGTTCCCGTCGGTGATCGCGGCGGGCTTCTGGGTCGGCGGCCAGTACGGCAATGGCGCCTTGCGCATCGACGGCAAGACGGCGGGCTTCTACAGCACCGTGGGCGGCTCGTTCGGCTTGCAGATCGGCGCGCAATCGAAGGCGCTGATCTTCGCGTTCATGACCCAGCCGGCGCTCGCGAACTTCCAGAACAGCCAGGGCTGGTCGGCCGGCGCCGATGCGACCGTCGCGCTCGCGACGGTCGGCGCCAACGGCAACCTCGATACCTCGACCGCGACCAATCCGATCGAAGCGTTTGTCCTGACGAATGCGGGCTTGATGGCCGGCGTCTCGCTCGAGGGCACCAAGGTCTCGCGGTTGATGATCTAGGCCGCTGGAGCTACGTTTCAGGCGGCGCTTTTCATGCGCCGCTGCCGAGTCCTGCCGCGAGTGTCGCGAAGGTGCGCTCGTCGGTGCGTTCGAAGGCGAGCGGCGTGACCGAAATGCAGCCGGCGGCGACCACGGCCGTTTCCGTGTCGGGTCCGTTCGCGCGGGGCGCGCGCTCGAAGCGCAACCAGTGGTACTCGAAGCCGCGCGGGTCGACTTGCGGCACCACGTCGATGCCCGTCACGAGTCCGGTGCCCTGGCGCGTCGGCGTGAGCGGGCCGGCCTGGGCGGCGGGCACGTCGGGGAAATTCACGTTCAGGCATACCGGTGCATCGTGCGAGATCGCGAGCAGGCGGCGAATCACGGCCGGCGCGAGCGCGCGTGCGGTGTCCCAGCGCACGGCATCGCGGTCGCTGAAGGCCTGACTGAGCGCGATCGACGGCAAGCCGAGCAGCAGCCCCGTCATGGCCGCGCCGACCGTCCCCGAGTACATCGTCTCCACGCCGAGGTTCGCGCCGCGATTGATCCCGGACAGCACGAGGCCGGGCGGCGCGTCCTTCATCAGATGACGCACCGCCGTCACGACGCAGTCGCCGGGCGTGCCCAGCACGCCGAAACGGCGTTCGCCGTGCCGGCTCACGCGCAACGGCGAGTGCAGGCTGATCGAATGCGAAGTGCCGCTCTGGTCGTGCTCCGGCGCGACGACCCAGACCTCGTCGGCGAGTTCGGCGGCGACCTCCTCGAGTACGGCCAGCCCGGGGGCGTCGATGCCGTCGTCGTTGGTCAGCAGCACACGGGGGATGCGCGATACGGTTTCGGACATGAAACGGGTTCCTTCTGCGTGGTTTTGCGTGGGCAAGCGCGAACGCCCGATTATTCCAGAGATCGGCGCGCCGGGCGGCGCTCAAACGGGGATCGATTCGCAATCGATATAGACTGTGGCGAAACGCGCATCGTTTTCGTATCGCTGGACCCGTTTTACCCAACCGGCCCGCAGCGGGCATGGAGAACGCAGTGAATGTGAAACAGCCCGATCAGGTGGACATCGCCCGTATCCTGCTCATCGTCGTGATCCTGTGCGGCCTCATGATCGGCACGCTCTACGTGATGCGGCCGTTCATTCCGGCGCTGATCTGGGCGACGACCATCGTGGTCGCGACCTGGCCCGCGCTGCTCGCGATCCAGCGCCGTTGCGGCAACCGTCGCTGGATCGCGACGTTCGTCATGCTCGTCATCTTGCTGGTCGTGATCGCGCTGCCGCTCTATGAGGCGATTTCGACGCTCGCGGTGCACGGCGGCGAGATCATGGCCGCCATCAAGAACCTGCCGAACTACGCGCTGGCACCGCCGCCCGGCTGGATCAGCGAGGTGCCGCTGATCGGCGCGCGCGTGTCCGAGCGGTGGCAGACGCTGTCCGATGCGGGCCCGGGCGGCCTGCTCGCGCAACTGCAGCCCTATGTGTCGATCGCGGCGCACTGGATGCTCAATCACGCCGCCGTGGTCGGCGTGTTCGTGATCCACATGTGCATCACGTTCATCATCGCGGGCGTGCTGTACAGCAAGGGCGAGCACGCGGCGGCCTTCGTGCAGCGCGTCGCGCGCCGCGTCTCCGCGACCCGTGGCCCGGAGGCCGTGCGCCTCGGCACCTCCGCGATCCGCGCGGTTGCGCTCGGCATCGTCGTGACCGCCGTGCTGCAATCGGCGCTCGGCGGCCTTGGGCTGTGGGTGGCCGGCGTGCCCGGCGCGGGGCTGCTCACCGCGATTCTGCTGATGTTCTGCCTCGCGCAGATCGGTCCGTCGCTGCCGCTGTTCGGCGGCGTGGTCTGGCTGTTCGTGCACGACGCCCATATCGCGGCCATCCTGCTCGCCGTGTGGGCCGTCGCCGTCGAACTGCTCGACAAGCTGCTGCGCCCGGTGCTGATCCAGCGCGGCCTGAATCTCTCGATGATCCTGATCCTGTCCGGTGTGCTCGGCGGCATGTTCGCGTTCGGTATCGTCGGGCTGTTCATCGGTCCCGTCATTCTCGCCATTTCGGTGGCGCTGCTCACGGCCTGGTCGGCCGAACGCCACGACGCGGCTTGAGCGCCGCGCACGCGGCCAGCGTCTGCTGTCGATCCGTGCCAGGATGAGGGCAGGTGGGTCTTGCCAGCTTTGCCGCGTCCGGCCGGTGGCCATCACGATGCGCCGCGAGCGCCGGACGTCTGATGGACTCAGGAGACGTGATGGCTCAGATCAACTGCGACCTCTGCGGTGTGCGTCCCGCCACCGTGCGTGTGGAGGTCATGCAGGATGGACGGCGGCGTTATCTCGACGTTTGCGACTACCACTACGCCCAGCTGACGCGCCATCAGCGCGCGCTGAGCCCGCTCGAGGCGCTGTTTCGCGCGGCCAGCGAACCCGGCGCGGGTAGTCAGGGTGATCCATCGATGTCGGCCGGCGAGGGCGCGCTCGTCGAACGGCATTTCAGCGACGTCGCGCGCGAGCTGCTGCAGCGCGCGGCGGAACGCGCCGTGCAGTACGGTCGTCGCGAGGTCGATACCGAACATCTGCTCTACGAACTCGCGGGCAATGACGCGGGCGCCGCGATGCTGCAGCATCTGGGCATCCAGCCCGACGAGCTGCGTGCCTATATCGATGCGAATGCGCAGCGACGCGAACCCGCCCAACGCGTCGACGAAGGCCGCATGGCCGTGTCGCCGCGCCTGAAGAGCGCGCTCGACCGCGCGTTTCTGGTGTCGCGCGAACTGGGACACAGTTACGTCGCGCCCGAACACCTGCTGTTCGGGCTCTCGCAGGTGCCCGACAGCTTCGCCGGCCATCTGCTGCAACGCTACGGCGTGACGCCTCAAGCGGTGTTGCAACTGCTGGTCGAGGAGGCCGGGGCCCAGCGCGAACGTCCCGCGCCCCCCGCGCGTACGCCGACGCCGCAACTCGACCAGTACAGCCGCGATCTCTCCGCGCTCGCGAGCGAAGGCAAGCTCGATCCGGTGATCGGCCGCTCGGGCGAGATCGAGACCGTGGTCGAGGTGCTCGCGCGGCGCCGCAAGAACAATCCGGTGCTGATCGGCGAGCCTGGTGTCGGCAAGACCGCGATCGCCGAAGGGCTCGCGCTGCGCATGCTGCAGGGCGATGTGCCCGAGTCGCTGCGCGGGCGGCGGCTCGTCGAACTCAACGTGAACGGCCTGATTGCGGGTGCGAAGTATCGCGGCGAATTCGAGGAACGCGTGAAGAAGGTGATGGACGAGATCGCCGCGCAGCGCGATTCGATCGTGCTGTTCATCGACGAAGTGCACATGATCGTCGGCGCGGGACAGGGCGGCGCGGAAGGCGGCCTCGACGTCGCCAATGTGTTCAAGCCCGCGATGGCGCGCGGCGAGCTGAACCTGATCGGCGCCACGACACTCGCCGAGTACCAGAAGTACATCGAGAAAGATGCCGCGCTCGAACGGCGCTTCCAGCCGGTGTTCGTCGCCGAGCCGAGCGTCGATCAGACCATCAACATCTTGCGAGGCCTGCGCGACAAGCTCGAAGTGCATCACAAGGTGACGATCCGCGACGATGCGCTGGTCGCCGCGGCCGAGCTGTCGGACCGCTATGTGATGGGCCGCTTTCTGCCCGACAAGGCGATTGACCTGATCGACCAGGCAGCGGCGCGCGTGCATCTGTCGGCGACTTCGCGACCCGCCGCGATCCTCGAACTCGAAGCGGAACTCGCGCAATTGCGCCGCGAACAGGACTATGCGGCCTCGCGCAAGAACTTCGAGCGCGCCCATGCACTCGATCAGCCGATCGCAGACAAGGAGCACCAACTCAGCGAGGAGACCGCTGCCTGGAAAGACAAGCTCGGCTCGGTGACCTCCGATGTCACGACCGACGACGTGGCCCAGATCGTCTCGAAGCTGACCGGCGTGCCGGTCACGCAACTCACTGCCGAGGAACGCACGCGGCTGCTCGAAATGGAACAGCGTCTGCATCAGCGCGTGATCGGCCAGGAGCAGGCGATCGTCGCCGTGAGCGACGCGGTGCGCCGCTCGCGCGCGGGCCTGCGGCGCGGCCGGCGGCCCACGGCCGTGTTCCTGTTCCTCGGACCGACCGGAGTCGGCAAGACGGAGCTGGCCAAGGCGCTCGCCGAAGTCGTGTTCGGCGATGAAGACGCGATCGTGCGCGTCGACATGAGCGAATACATGGAGCGTCATGCGGTAGCGCGCCTGATCGGCGCGCCGCCTGGCTATGTCGGCTATGACGAGGGCGGCCAGCTCACCGAGCGCGTGCGGCGGCGGCCCTATTCGGTGATCCTGCTCGACGAGATCGAAAAGGCGCATCCCGACGTCTACAACGTGCTGCTGCAGGTATTCGACGACGGACGTCTGACCGATGGCAAGGGCCGCGTGGTCGATTTCAGCAACACCATCGTGATCGCGACCAGCAATCTCGCCTCCGATGTCGTGTCGGGCCAGCGCCGCTCGGGGCCCGGTTTTCTCGCGAGCGCCGAAGCCTCGCAGCAGAACGCGGTGCTCGGCGAACTGCGCAAGCACTTCCGCCCCGAGTTCCTCAATCGCATCGACGACATCATCGTGTTCCAGCCGCTGAGCGACCCCGAGATGCGTTCGATCGTCACGCTGCAACTGGAAGTAGTCGAGCGCATGGCGCATAGCCAGGGCATCGAGTTGAGCTTCGACGAGAGCGTGATCGATTTTCTCGCGGCCGAAGGCTACCGGCCCGAATACGGCGCGCGCGAGTTGCGCCGCCAGATCCAGCAGTCGATCGAAAACGAACTGGCCAAGGAAATGCTCAAGGGCGACGTGAAGGAGGGCGCGCGCATCGTGTGCCGGTACGACAGCACGGCGCGCCAGGTGCGATTCGATATCGATTCGATATCGACCAGACCCGCCGGCAGCGCGAATTGATATCGATACGTGTTCGGGTCAGTGGCCAAGAAAGGCCGGCAGGATATCGACGAACAGTATCTTCACGATCGTCATGCTGGGGAAGATCATCGCGTAGCCGAGGTCGGGGCCGTCGGTGGGCGCGAGCCGGTTCGCGTACGCGAGAATGGCCGGATTGCCGGTGGCACCGGCCATGATCCCGGCCACTTCGTCGAACGGCATGCGGAACACGAACAGCCCGATGATCAGCACCGGCAGCACGAGCGCGGCCAGCACCAGCGCACCGAGCGCGAGCATCAGGATGCCCGTCTGCGAGACCGTGGCCGCGAATTTCGGCCCTGAGGCCATGCCGACCTGGGCGAGAAACAGCGTGAGACCCAGATTGCGCAGCACGAGGTTCGCCGAGAGCGGAATGGTCCAGCTGATCACCGACGTGCGGCGCAGATTGCCGAGAATGAGCGCGGCGATCAGCACGCCGCAAATACCGAGTCCGATCTTGCCGACGCCCGGCAACGGCAGCGAGAGCGCGCCAAGCAGAAAGCCGAGCGCCATGCCGAGGCCGATGGAGATGTAGCTGAACTCGGCCGTGCTCTTGATCGAATCGCCGAAGTACTTGCGCAGCGTGGGGAAATCGTCGCGATGCGCGAGCAGGCCGACGCGATCGCCGAACTCGACGATGAAGTCGGGCTGCGCGAGCAGATCGCTGTCGCCGCGCCGCACGTGCAGCAGCACCGAGGCCTTCGCGCCGGGCAATTCGAGTTCGCGCAGCGGCCGTCCCACGACCGCCGCCCGCGAGGCAAACACACGCAGATAGTCGAGGTCGCGGCGATCGCGGATGACGCGGCCACGCTGCGTTTCGCCCAGCAGTTTGCCGGCTGCATCGAGCGATTCGGTGCTCGCGCCCACCGCGAGCAGCACGTCGCCGAGATTGACCACGAGCTCGGCCGTGGCGGGTTCGTTGCGATGCTCATGGCGGCGCGCCACGATCTGCACGTCGCCGGGCAGGGCCGCCGAGATGTCGGCGAGCGTCTTGCCGTCGAAATCCGCGTTGCGCAGCGCTATTTCAAGGCCGCCGAGCGCGCCCATGTTCTGCGTCGCGATGCGCGGCTTGACGATCGCATAGGCGAGGTAGAGAAAGATGATCGGTCCCGCAACGCCGAACGGGTAGGAGACCGAGTAGCCGACCGCCGGATCGTCGCTCGCGAGCTTGACGATGGCGGCCTGCAGTGTCGCCGTGCTGGTGCCCGAGCCCGCGAACAGCCCGAATGCATGCCCGGTGGTCACGCCCTCGATATTCATGCACAACGCGCTGACGAGTCCCGAGAGCAACACGCCGATCAGCGCGAGCAGGTTGGCGCGGCGGCCAAACGGGCTTTTGAAGCCGAGAAAGAACTGCTTGCCGTACTGGATGCCGACCGCATAGAGAAACAGCGCGAGGCCGAGCGTGCCGATCATCGGCGCGGGCGCCGACTTCGGTGCGAGCCAGCCGACGGCGAGCCCGACGAACAGCACCGCGCCGACGCCCAGCGAGAAGCCCTTCACGTTGATCTCGCCGACGAGGTAGCCGAGCGCGATGGTGAGAAAGAGCGCGAACAGAGGCTGCTGTTCGAGGAAGGTCTTCGCAAACTCCATGTCGCCCCCTTCGGCGGGATGGCCGCGGCGTGCGGCTAGCGTACCCCGAAAGGGACGCGCACGGAGCATAAGCTTACCGAAATGCGGCGCGCGCGCTTCGGCGGTGTGCAGCACCGCGGCGCGCGCCGTCCAGTCATGGGCGCACGGCGTCGCCGGTCACGATGTCCTCGATGTCACGCAGCCGCTGGGGCGCCAGCAGACGCAGGCCGAGGAACCAGCCCAGACCGATCGCGACGAGTCCGACGAACACCCACGGCAGCCAGGCATAGACGCCGGGCACGACCGGATAGACGCTGCCCACGAGCGGCACCGCGAGCAGCACGACCGAGACTGCGCTCAGGAGCCAGTGGACCGGCTTGAGTTCGCCGAGACGGCGCAGATAGATCGGAGCCGCGAGCGCGACCAGCACGTATGCAATCAGGTAACCATAAGTCGCAACCGTACTCAGATAGCCGTACGCATCGAACAGCGTTGCGCCAAGCCATTGCGTGGCGAGCGCGGCGGCGAACGAGGCACCCACACACAGCGTCACGGCGACGTGCGGCGTCGCGTTGGCCGCATGCGCGCGGCCGGTCTTTTCATGCACGAGGCCCTGGCGCGCGAAAGTGTAGAGCAGACGCGCGGCCGCGTTGACCGACGAGAAGAACGCGGCGAAGAAACTCAGCGCGACACCTGCATCGATCAGCACACCCGCAGCACCGAGGCCCACGCCATGGGCGATCAGCGAGAGCGGCGCGTTGGCCTGATCGAGCGGCGTGGCCGCGCCCTGGAACGCCGACACCATCGCCCACGCCACGAACAGAAAGAACACGGCCGGTCCGAGAATGCTCAGGATCAGCGCGCGCGGGATCAGCCGCAACGGCTCCTTCGCTTCGCTGCCGAGCGCGGTCACGCTCTCGAAGCCGGTAAAGCTGAAGAATGCGAGCACCATGCCGAGGCGGATCTGCTCGGGCTTCACACCCGCGAGCGTGGCCTGCGCCGGATCCACCCAGCGGTGATGGGCAGTCAACGCGACGACCAGCACGACCACGATCAGCGCGACCGTGACGAGTTCGATCAGCAGCGTGGCGCGGGTCGAAAGACGAATGTCGCGATAGGCGATGAACCATGCGCCCAGCGACACGGCCGCGAGCACGGCGAGATTGAGCGTCAGCGAGGCCGCGCCGCCGACGATGCCCGCATCGCGCAGGAACACCAGCACTTCATGCGCCGTGCCCTGCAGAATGCCTGCCGCGCCGACGCCATAGGCGATCAGCAGCGCCCAGCCCGCGATCACTCCCCAGATGGGGCCGAGACCGCGCGCGGCATATAGATAGAGCGCGCCGGGCGAGGCCGCGCGTTTGGCGAACTGGGTGAGGCTCCAGGACGCGAACAGCAGCGCACCGGTCGCGAACAGGTACGCAAGCCAGGTGCCGTTGCCGGCGTTGGCGAACACGGCCGGCACGAGCAGGCCGGCGCCGCCCGCTGCGCCGACCAGCCCGATCGACTGGGCAATCAGCTCGGGGAGCGATAAATAGTTGCGGCGCAGCTGGGCAGGTGCGTGCGAGTCGACCGCGGGCAGTGCCGCGCTGGCGTCGAGCGTGGGGGTATCGAACTGGCTCATTGTTTTTTCTCCATCAAATCCAGCCGTGGCGCGGCGGGTTGATGCCGTTGAGGTAGTAGTTGCCGACTGCGTGGTACTTCCAGCGCACGGGGTCGTGCAGCGTATGCGTGCGCGCGTTGCGCCAGTGGCGATCGAGGTTGAATTCGGCGAGCGTCGACTTCGTGCCCGCGAGTTCGAACAGCTTGTTGGTCGCTTGCAGCGCGACTTCGGTGGTGAGGATCTTGGCTTCGGCGACGGCGATCGATGCTTGCGCAACGGTCTCCTCGCCGGGCGACGCGACCGCGCGATCGACGGCCTTGCCCGCGCGTTCGAGCAGCGCTTCGGCCGCGTGCAGACGCACTTGCAGATCGCCGATCTGCGCGATCGTGTAGACATCTTCGTGGCCATGCTGCTGACCGCTGTCGATCCACGGCCGCGTCTGCGTGCGTACGAAACGCTGCGTGTCTTCGAGGGCGGCCGCGGCGATACCCGCGTCGATGGCCGCTTGCAGGATCTGCGCGACCGGGCCATTGGTGGTCGGGCGGTCGTAGGCGCGATGGGCGGCGATCACGCGCGCGGCAGGCACGCGCACGCCGTCGAGCACGACGCTGCCGCTCGCCGTGGTCCGCTGGCCGAACGCCGACCAGTCATCGACGACCGACAGCCCGCGTGCGTCGCGCTCGACGAACGCGACGACATCGCGTCCTTCGTCGTCCACGCCATAGACCTGTACCCAGTGCGCATAGAGCGCGCCCGTTGCGTAGAATTTGCGGCCGTCGATACGATAGTGATCGCCGTCTCGCAAGATCGTCGTCTGCATCTGCGCGACGGTGCGGCTCTTCGCTTCCGATTGCGCATTGCCGAAGCGCGCGCCCGCGAGCGCCTCGCCGAACAGGAATTGCTTTTGCGCCTCGGTGCCGCTCCAGCGCAGCGTGTCGATATCGGAGAAGTGGTTCTGTGCGATCTGCCCGATCGAGGGATCGGCGGCCGAGATGAGCCGGAACACCTCGGCGACCGTCACATACGAAACGTCCGCGCCGCCATATTCACGCGGCACGGTGATGGCCCACAGGCCGCTTTGCGAATACGCGTCGAGTTCGGCGCGCGGCAGGCGGCGCTCGCGGTCGCGCGCACTCGCCTCGGCGGCGAACTGCGCGGCGAGCCGGCGGGCCACCTCGAGCGCTTCATCGTCCGAACGGATCACATGGGCGCGTGGCCGTTCGTCGTGGGCCGCTGTGACGAGCGGGGCTGCAACTGCTGCGTTCAGTGTCATGCTGGAAATGCTCCCTTGCGGTAGATAGCAATCGAGCATAGGGGCTCGCGCAGCGCCGCCCAAACGATGTGTTTTGCTTTCCTTGTGCGCGCAACGTTGCTTTGTTTATGACGCGCCTCGCTTTGGCGAGCGATGAGGCCGCTCACGCACGGCGCTCAAGTTTCGTGCATGGGCGCCGTTATCATCGTCATCCCCGGCTGTATTCGCCACGCGATCCCGTATGCCCAATCCCCTCAGTCTTCTCATCGTCACCGTGCTCTCCAGCATCATGAGCATGGTGGTTCTCGGTTCGTTGCGGCCCGCGGGCATTCCCGGCGTGAGCCGCTGGATCGGAGCGAATGGCATCGCTATCGTGGCCGAAGTGCTGTTCGCGCTGCAGCGCGTCGCGCATCCGTTGTTCTCGATCTTGTTCGCGAACGTATTGCTCGCGCTTGCCGTCGTGCTCGTGCTCGACGGCTGCCGGCAGTTCTTCGGCCTGCGCTCATGGTGTCCGCCCGCGTGGTCGGCCTGCGCCGCGCTGCTGTTCGCGATCGCGTGGTGGACCTGGGTCGCGCCCGATATCGTCGCGCGCATCGTGCTGGTGTCGGCGTTTCACAGCGCCATCTATGTCGCGATCGGCTGGACCGTGCTGCATGGCCAGCCGGCGGGACGGCCCGCATACAGCTATCGCTTCGTGACGGGCGCCGCCTGGCTCGGCGCGTTCGGCCACGCTGCGCGCGGCTTCATGTATGCGTGCGGCTGGGCTACGCAGACCTCGCTACTGCAGACGACGCCGACCAATGTGGCGTTCCTCTCGATCGGCATTCTCGCGCTGCCGGCCCTGTCGATCGGCATGGTCATGCTCGCGCACGACCGCATGGCCCAGCGCATGGAACGCTGGGCCAACTTCGACGAACTGACTGGTGCGATGACGCGCCGCGCCTTCGTTGCGCGCGCCGAGCAGCTGATCGACGACGCAGGCGAGACGGGCACGAAGCTGTCGCTCGCGATCGTCGATATCGACCACTTCAAGTCGTTCAACGACCGCTTCGGCCACGCAACGGGCGACCGTGTACTCGCCCAGTTCGGGCGCATGATGAGCGACGGACTACGCGAGATCGATCTGTTCGGACGGCTCGGCGGCGAGGAATTCGCCGTGCTGTTCCCGGCGGCGGATCGTGAGGAGGCGGCCGCGCGCATCGACGCGCTGCGCGTGCGCGCCCAGCGCAATGGCGCGAGCGACGGGCTGGAACAGGCGTTCACGTTCAGTGCGGGCGTCGACGAATATCGCGCGCCGGAGTCGCTCGCGCGGCTGATGGCGCGCGCGGACAAGGCACTCTACAGCGCGAAGACGCTCGGGCGCGACCGCGTAATGCAAGCGTGAACGTGGCGAAGCATGGCGCTCATTCCTGCTCGCCGAACCATCGTTCATAGATCCGCCGATAAGTCCCGTCCTCACGCAGCGACAGCAGTGCGCTGTCCACACGACGGCGCAGTGAACCGTCTTGCGGCAGCACGAAGCCCACATCGTTGCGGCTGAACTCTGGGCCGACCAGCTTCACGCGGCCGCGGCCATCGTGGGCCGCATAGTAGGCGAGACCCGCCGAGCCGAGCACGACGGCATCGACGTCGCCGCCCAGCAGCGCTTCGTTGAGCTGCTCGGTCTGCGCGTATTCGACGACGATCGCGCGATGATCATTGAGCCACGCAACCGGCGAGCCGCTCTTGAGCGTGCCGACGCGCTTGCCGGGCAGATCGTCGGGGCCGGCGATCTCGCCGCGAATATGCTGCACAGTCAGCGTCGTCGTGAGCTGGGCCGTATAGAACGCGACGAACACGATGCCGACGAACATCCACAGCACCGTGAGAATGCGCGCGAGCCACAGACGCGGCGCCTCTTCGGCCTGGGTCAGCAGCGTCGATGCGGACCAGTACATCGCCTTGAAAATGCCCGGAAAATAGCGGCCGCCCGTGAGCGTCCCGTCCCTGTTGCGCTCGAGCAGCCACAGCACGTGTGCCGCCGCCACGATCAGCAGCATGGCGACACCGAGCCAGATGACGCTGCTGCGCGAGAACAGCAGCGTGAGCAGACTCGTCAGAGGATTGGCCGTGGCGCGCTCGCCCACGTCGCGCACCATGACGCGCAGGCCCGCTTCCATGATCGGATAGGTGAAGTCGAAATCGCGGTCGCGCTCGACGGTGTAGAACAGCCCCGAGACCGCAATGTCAGCCTGCCGCGCGCGCAGCGTATCGAACACGCCATTGACATCGGGCTTCACCGTGTATTGCGTATCGACGTCGAGCTTCTTCGCAATCGCCTCCCACAGGTCGATGCTGAAGCCCGTGAGCGCGCCGTTCTGTTTCATGACGAAGGGCGGCAGCACGAACGTGGCGACCCGCACCGGCGGCCCCTTCGCTGTCGCCGCGCCGGGCAGGGCGAACAGCAAGGCCAGTGTGGACAGCGTCAGCAGCCGGCGAATCATGACGGACATGCGGTCTCCCCGTTGTTTTATGCGCGCAGCATGGCGATGAAAGCGGCAGTGGATCTTGCTCGTCAGAGCGGCGGGCGACTTGCGCGCGCGGACGTTCGACAACCTGTATCCTTAAACGCACAAGGCGCGCAGTCAAGCAGTCCGCCTTCGTCCAGCCTCCTGTGAGGAAGCCATGAACTATCTGCTTGATCATCCAGCGTTGCTGTTTGTTCTCACATTCATCGTGTTGTGGCTTGCCGCGATTGCGGGTGTGCTGTTCTCGCGGCGACGCCGGCTCGAAGGCGACGCGCGCGAGGATTTCACGGTCGTGCAGGCGGGCACACTGACGCTGCTCGGCCTCATCATTGGCTTCACGTTTTCGATGGCGATCAGCCGCTACGATCAGCGCAAGAACTACGAAGAGGAAGAGGCCAACGCCATCGGCACCGAGTATCTGCGCGCCGGCCTGCTGCCCGATGCGGATGCCGCCCGCTTGCGTTCGCTGCTGGTCGACTATACGAAGGCGCGTGTGCAGTACTACAACGCGCGGAACACCGTGTCGCTCGACGAGATCGACGCCGAGACCGAGCGGCTGCAGGACGCGCTCTGGAACGCCGTGCGCGAACCGGCGGTGCGTACGCAGACACCGGTCGTCGCGCTCGCGGTAGGCGGCATGAACGACGTGATCAACTCGCAGGGCTATTCGCTCGCCGCGTGGCGCAACCGCATCCCGCCGAGCGCCTGGATATTGATGACGGCGATGGGGCTGTGCGCAAGCGCGATGATCGGCTTTGGCGTGCGCAGCGCGCGCTTCTTCAGCGCATTGAGCCCGATGCTGCCGTTCGTCCTCGCGCTGGCCTTCGGCATGATCGCCGATATCGATAGTCCGCGCGGTGGCTTGATCCACGTTTATCCGGTCAATCTGCTGAGCACGCTCGCTTCGATGACGCCACATTAGCCGGAGCGTCGATACCCGCGCTTGCGGCGCAACGCCGTGAGGCAGATAGTGTTACTCGTTGCACGAATTGCACAACAGGGAGCAACGCCATGCCCAAGGAATCGAAACAGGACACGAAAGACGCCGACGCCCCGGCCGGCAAGATGAGCGGCAAGGCCTATCGCAAGGAGCTGGCGCGGCTACACGTCGAGCTCGTGAAATTGCAGGAGTGGGCCGTGGCCACCGGTGCGAAAATCTGCGTGCTGTTCGAGGGACGCGATGGCGCCGGCAAGGGCGGCACGATCAAGGCGATCACCGAGCGCGTGAGTCCGCGCGTGTTTCGCGTCGTGGCGCTGCCCGCGCCCACCGAGCGCGAGAAAACGCAGATGTACGTGCAGCGCTACCTGCCGCATTTGCCTGCCGCCGGCGAAATCATGCTGTTCGATCGCAGTTGGTACAACCGTGCGGGCGTCGAGCGTGTCATGGGTTTTTGCACCGAAAAGCAGGCGCACGACTTTCTCACGGGCTTGCCGCTCGTCGAGCGTGCGATCATCGAGTCGGGCGTCATTCTCATCAAATACTGGCTCGAAGTGAGTCCCGAGGAACAGACCCGGCGCCTGAAAGGGCGCATCGACGACGGCCGCAAGACCTGGAAGCTCTCGCCGATGGACCTCGAGTCGTATCGCCGCTGGTACGACTATTCGCGCGCGCGCGACGAGATGTTCGCGGCCACCGACACGGGCATCGCACCGTGGCACGTCGTGCATTCGGACGACAAGAAACGGGCGCGGCTGAACCTCATCAGCCATCTGCTCTCACTGATCCCTTACGAGGCGGTGCCGCGCAAGCGCGTGACGTTGCCGGCGAGACAAAAGGCTCAAGGCTACGAAGAGCCGGACTATCCGTTTCGCTATGTGCCGGACAAATACTGAGCGTTCGCCGTCATTGAGTACGCGTGAGCGCAGCCACTTGAAGGAGTCGACCATCATGCCGGACATGTATCTTGGCAACATCGACGCGGATACGAGCGACGAGGAAATCAACGAATTCCTCGGCAAATACGGCTTTCCGCCATTCGATTCGATCCAGCGCGTGCAGGGCACCGGCGCCCGCCCGGCGGCGGTCCTTACTTACGACAGTTTGTCGAAGGAGGCGCTCAGACTGCTGCAGACACGCGTGCATAACCTGTTCTGGAAAAATCGTACGATCAATGCGCTGACGTTTCCAGAACGCGAAGAGTGAATGCGCGGCGTCAGCTCGGTGCGCAATCGAAATCATCCGGCTCCAGCGACTCGGCAAACACGGGCTTGAGGTCCGCATCGGCGAAGTCCGCGCGATAGCCGTAGCAGGCGCGCGTCGGTGCGAGCGGATCGACGATCCGGATCGGCGCTGCCCAGACCGCGCAATACCATGCGGGCGCATGAAAGACGAAGCGCGCGGTCCCCAATACCTCGACGATGCGCCCAACGTTCTCGGCGTGTTCGTCCGCGACGACGTAAGCAAGATCACCTGGTTTGCAGTTCATGTCGGGTCCTTTCAACGGAGGCGAAATCGGCATCGCCGCAGTGGCGCGTCGCGACGCGCGAGCCGGTATGCCTGAGCGTCGACAGCACGTATCGTGCCCGCCCACCCCACGCCAAAAAAGAACCTGAACCGGCGCGCCGCTCAGGCGAGCGTCTTCATCCCGACCGTGCTGAGCGTGCGTTCGGCGAGTACGGCATCGCGCTTGGCCAGTAGATGCGCGCGCAATATTTTCGCGAGGCGCTCGCCGTCGCGCGTCTGCAGCGCCTCGATCATCGCTTCGTGATCGCGAATCGCGCTGTCCCATTTCGCAGTCTGGAAGTTCGAGCGGAAGCGCAGCGCCTGCAGGCGCCGGTTCAAGGTGACATAGGTCTGACGCAGCGCCTCGTTGCGCGCCGCTACGTTGATGCAGTCGTGAATCTCGTGATTGCGCCTGTAATAGCCGGACAGATCGTTGCGCTCGCGGCACGTCAGCATGTCCGCATGCAGTGCCTTGATATGCGCGAGTTCGCCGCTGCTCATGCGCTCGCACGCCAGCTCGCCCGCGAATGACTCGATACCGCTCATCAATTCGAACATGTCGCGGATCTCGACCTCGCTCATCTGCGCCACGCTGGCGCCACGATTGGGCGAGATATCGATGAGGCCCTCCGCTGCGAGCACTTTGAGGGCCTCGCGCAGCGGCGTGCGCGAAATGCCGAGCATCTCGCACAGCTTGCGCTCGTTGAGCTTCACGCCAGGCGCGAGTTGCCCCTCGACGATGAAGTTGCGCAGATGATCGACCACCGTGTCGTGCAGGCGTTGACGCTCGACTTTCGGCAACGCGGGCGCGAGCTGCGCATCGGGAATGTCTGCATTTTGCATTCGATACCTCGGTCGTTCATCACGCGCATTCTAGCGCAGCGGATTCGCTCGTTCGTCGCGCAGGGTTTCCCCTGGCGGGGCAGGGCGATTCAGTGCTTTGCATCGCTGCTTCGCTGGACTAGAGTATTTTGCATGCAAAATGCCATTTAAGGCATCTTTGCGCAACCCCGAAGGGGCGCATCCATGCTGAAACTCGACTTCCATCCCGCTGGCCGTCACTTTCTGCAGATCCCGGGTCCGAGCCCGGTGCCAGACCGCATCCTGCGGGCCATGAGCTATCCGACCATCGATCATCGCGGTCCCGAGTTCGGCGCGCTTGGCCTTCAGGTGCTCGACGATATCAAAAAGGTCTTCAAGACGACTCAGCCAGTCGTGATTTATCCGGCATCGGGCACGGGCGCGTGGGAAGCCGCGCTCGTGAACACGCTCAGCCCCGGCGATGCCGTGCTGATGTACGAAACCGGCCACTTCGCGACGCTCTGGAAGAAGCTCGCTGAAAACCTCGGCCTCGCGCCGGAGTTTCTCGGCCTGCCGGGCATCGAAGGCTGGCGCCGTGGCGTGCAGCCCGACCTGATCGAAGCACGCCTCGTTGCCGACAAGGGGCATACGATCAAGGCCGTGTGCGTCGTGCACAACGAGACCTCGACGGGCGTCACCTCGGATATCGCCGCCGTGCGCCGCGCGCTCGACGCGGCACAGCATCCGGCACTGCTGCTGGTCGACACGATTTCGGGGCTTGCATCGGCCGATTACCGGCACGACGAATGGGGCGTGGACGTGACTGTGGCGGGCTCGCAAAAAGGCCTCATGCTGCCGCCCGGCATCAGCTTCAACGCCGTGTCGCAAAAGGCGCTCGCCGCGAGCGCGCAGGCCAGACTGCCGAGAGCGTTCTGGGGCTGGGCCGAGATCATCGACATGAATCGCCAGGGCTACTGGCCGTACACACCGAACACGAACCTGCTGTATGGCCTTGCCGAATCGCTCGACATGATCCTCGGCGAGGGGCTCGAACGCGTGTTCGCGCGCCATCAGCGGCTCGCGGCGGCATGCCGCGCGGCCGTCGACGCATGGGGCCTCGCAATCCAGTGCGCCGATCCCGCCGTCTACTCGCCCGTGCTCACGGGCGTCGTGATGCCCGATGGCGTCGACGCGGATGCGCTACGCAAGACCATCTACGAGCACTTCGACCTGTCGCTCGGCACCGGGCTCGGCAAGATCAAAGGGCGCATGTTCCGCATCGGCCACCTCGGTGACTGCAACGATCTCACGCTGATGGCCGCGCTCACGGGCTGCGAGATGGGACTCAAGCTTGCGCGTGTGCCGCTCTCCGGCAGCGGGGTAAGCGCGGCGATGGACTATCTGACGAGCCACGTGGCCGCGTCCGCTTTGAAGGTGGCTGCGTGAAGCGGGCCGCTGTGTCTTGCCGGCACGCGCTGACGCCCTTGCAGACGCCAATCGTCTAGCGCCCGTCCCGGGAGTTGCGCCGATGCTCAAGTCCATGCCGAAGCCGCTGATCCAGCCGATTCACCTTGCGCCCGCTGCCGCGCGCGCCGCGTTGACGCCGCTCGCCGCGCGGCTCGCGCGCGAACTGCGTGGCGACGTCCTGTTCGAGCGCGCCGCGCGCGGCCGCTACGCGACCGACGCGTCGATCTACCAGATCATGCCGGTCGGCGTCGTGGTGCCGCGTGACCAGCGAGACCTGCGCCTCGCGCTCGACATCGCTCGCGATTGCAAGGTGCCGGTGCTCGCACGCGGCGCGGGTACGAGCCAATGCGGGCAGACCGTGGGCGAGGCACTCGTCATCGATACGAGCAAGTGGCTCAACGCGATACTGCACTTCGACCCCGAGGCGCGCACGGTCACCGTCGAGCCCGGCATCGTGCTCGATCATCTGAACGCGTGGCTCAAGCCGCATGGACTGTGGTTTCCAGTCGACGTCTCGACGTGCGCACAGTGCACGCTGGGCGGCATGGCCGGCAACAACTCGTGTGGCTCGCGCTCGATGGAGTACGGCATCATGGTGCACAACGTGGCCGCCATCGACGCGATCCTCGCCGACGGCCATGAGACCACCTTCACGACGCTCTCGCACATGCCGGGCGATGCGCGCACGCGCACGCTGATCGACGGCGTGCGGCGGATCGCCGAGCGCGAGCGCGACGAACTGCGCGCTCACGTGCCCAAGGTATTGCGCCGCGTGGGCGGCTACAACCTCGACCTGTTCGACTGCCAAAACCCGCTTGCCTTCGAGCCTTCGGGGGAGGCCAATCTCGCGAACCTGCTGGTCGGCTCGGAGGGCACGCTTGCCTTCAGCCGCCAGCTGACCTTGCGGCTCGCGCCGCTGCCCGCGCACAAAGCGCTCGGCATCGTGAACTTCGCGACGTTCTATGACGCGATGAACCTGACCCAGCATATCGTCAAGCTCGGTCCGGTCGCCGTCGAACTCGTCGATCGCACCATGATCGACCTCGCGCTGTCGAATCCGGCGTTTCGGCCCGTGATCGAGCGCGCGCTGGTGGGCTCGCCGCAAGCCGTGCTGCTCGTGGAGTTCGCGGGCGAGGAGCGCGCGCTGCAGTTGCGCAAGCTCGCTCAACTGGTCGAACTGATGGCCGACCTGGGGCTGCCCGGCAGCGTCGTCGAACTGCCCGACGCGGCCGCGCAAAAGGCGCTGTGGGACGTGCGCAAGGCGGGGCTGAACATCATGATGAGCATGAAGGGCGACGGCAAACCGGTCTCGTTCATCGAGGACTGCGCCGTACCGCTCGAACATCTCGCGAACTACACGAGCCGGCTCACCGAAGTGTTTCGCCGCCACGGCACCGAAGGCACCTGGTATGCGCACGCGAGCGTCGGCACCCTGCATGTACGGCCGATTCTCGACATGCGCCGCGACGGCGCGCAGAAAATGCGAGCCATCGCGCAAGAGGCTGCGGCGATGGTGCGCGAATACAAGGGCGCTTATTCAGGCGAGCATGGTGACGGCCTGTGCCGCGGCGAGTGGGTCGCCTGGCAATACGGGCCGCGTATCAATGAAGCGTTCCGCGAGATCAAAAAGCTCTTCGATCCCGCCAATCGCCTGAGCCCCGACCGTATCGTCGAGCCGCCGAAAATGGACGAGGCGGCGAACTTCCGCTTCGCGCCCGGCTATCGCGAGCGCACCTTGACGCCGCAACTCGACTGGTCGGCCTGGAACGTCACGCGCGACCCGCTCACCGGCATGGAAGGCGCACCGGGCTCGGGTGGCGATGCCAGCGAAGGGCTCGCCAAGGCCGTCGAGATGTGCAACAACAACGGCCATTGCCGCAAGTTCGACGCGGGCACGATGTGCCCGAGCTATCGCGTCACGCGCGACGAACGGCACGTCACGCGCGGCCGGGCCAACACGCTGCGGCTCGCGCTGTCCGGCCAGCTCGGCGAGGCAGGGCTCGCAGGCAACGACGTCAAGGACGTGCTCGACCTGTGCGTGTCGTGCAAGGGCTGCAAGCGCGATTGCCCGACCGGCGTCGACATGGCGCGCATCAAGATCGAGGCCCGCGCGGCCTGGCAGGCGCAGCATGGCTTGCGCCTGCGCGAACGGCTGATCGCGTATCTGCCGCGCTATGCGCCCTATGCGAGCCGCATGACCGCGACGCGCGATGCGCTCGAACGCACGCCGCGCCTCGCACGCTGGCTCAAGGCGCGGCTCGGACTCGCCAGTGAGCGCGAACTGGTGCGTATCACGCGCGGCTTTCTGAGCGACCTCGAACCGTCTGCCCATCCGGGCGCCACGACGAAGGAGGTCGTGCTCTTCGTCGACACCTTCAACAACTACCTCGAACAGGACAATGCCCGAGCCGCACGGCGCGTGCTTCAAGCAGCGGGCTATACCGTCCATTTCAACGTGAAGGCGGGCGAGCGCCCGCTCTGCTGCGGCCGCACGTTCCTCGCCGCCGGGCTGGTCGACGAAGCGAAGACCGAAGCACGCCGCACGCTCGACGCCTTGCTGCCGTTCGTCGAACGAGGCGTGCCGGTGGTCGGGCTGGAGCCGTCGTGCTTGTTGACGATGCGCGATGAGTGGCTCGGCTACGGCTTCGGCGAAGCGGCCGCGCAATTCGCGCAGGCAGCGCTGCTGTTCGAGGAGTTTCTCGTGCGCGAGCATGCGGCGGGCCGCCTGCGCCTCGCGCTCAAGCCGCTCGCGCAATCGAAGGCGCTCGTGCACGGCCATTGCCACCAGAAGGCCTTCGCCGCCATGCCTCCCGTGGCCGACGTGCTGGGCTGGATTCCGGGCCTTTCGACCACGCTGATCGAATCGTCGTGCTGCGGCATGGCGGGTAGTTTCGGCCACGAAGCCGAGCATCACGAGGTCTCGCTCGCGATGGCGGAACTCGCGCTGCTGCCCGCCGTGCGCGCGGCGCAACAAGCGGGCGACACGCTGATCGTCGCGGACGGCACCAGTTGCAGGCAGCAGATCGCCGACGGCACGCACGTTCATGCACTGCATGTCGCGCGCGTGCTGGAGGCGGCCTTGCAGGCGCGGTAGCGCCATCGCGACACCGTTGCAGTGCATCGCCATGAACGCACTACGTCATATCTTGAACCGCTGACGCCCGCCCGGACACACCGGAAACACCCGGACGCGATGAATACTTCCAGGAGGAGACGATGATGTTCCGTCGAGCCACCACGCGCGTGCTGTTGCTGCTCTGCGCGATGTATCTGATCACCTACGTCGATCGCGTCAACGTCAGCACCGCTGCCGGCCAGTTCGCCAGCGATCTGCATCTGTCGCATATCCAGGTCGGCTTCGTATTTTCCGCGTTCGCGTATCCGTATCTGGTCTTCCAGATCATCGGCGGCTGGGTGGGCGACCGCTTCGGGCCGCGCCGCACGCTCGCCGTGTGCGCCATCATCTGGGCCGCCGCGACAGTGCTGACCGGCCTCGCGGGCGGCTTCGCCTCGCTCGTGGTCGCGCGCCTCTTGCTCGGTCTCGGCGAGGGCGCGACATTCCCGACCGCGACGCGCGCGATGTCGAACTGGCTGCCCGCGAGCGAACGCGGCTTCGCCCAGGGCATCACGCATGCTGCCGCGCGTATCGGCAACGCCATCGCACCGCCACTGATCGTCTGGCTGATGCTCGCAAGCGGCTGGCGCGGCGCATTCATCGTCACCGGGGTCATCAGCTTCATCTGGGCGCTCATATGGATCTGGTACTTCCGCGACAATCCGCGAGACCATTTGCGTATCACCGAGGGCGAATGCGCGCGTCTCGAACGCTATACGGGCGTCAAGGAACGCACGCCCGTACCGTGGCGGCGTCTGCTCGCGCGCATGTCGCCCGTGACCGCCGTGTATTTCTGCTATGGCTGGGTGCTGTGGCTGTTCCTCGGCTGGATTCCGCAGTACTTCCTGCACAACTATCACATGCAGCTCGGCAAGTCGGCGCTGTTCGCCTCGGGCGTGTTCTTCGCGGGCGTGCTCGGCGACTGGATCGGCGGTCTGGTCACCGATCGCATCCTGAAGAAGAGCGGTAATCTGCGGCTCGCGCGCAATGTGATGGTCGGCGTGTGCATGCTGCTCACGCTGCTCTCGCTTGCGCCGATCCTGCTGTCGTCGAGCGTGTCGGTGACGCTCGCCGCACTGTGCCTGAGCGGCGGCTTCTTCTTCAACGAGATGACGATCGGACCCATGTGGGCCGTGCCGATGGATATCGCGCCGCGCCATGCCGGCACGGCGAGCGGCATCATGAACACCGGCTCGGCGCTGGCTGCCATCGTCAGTCCGGTCGTGGGAGGCTGGTTGATCGATCGCACTGCCAACTGGAATCTGCCGTTCACCGTGTCCATGGCGATCATGGCGGCCGGCGTCGTGCTGTCGTTCACGATGCGTCCGGACCGCGCGCTGGATGCCGCCTCGGGCAGCGTCGATGGCGCTCACGCGCATAAGCCTGCTTAGCCCCTGCGCAGACCCGCCGGCGGCGCGGCGCGAAATTTTTTTGTAAGAAACCACTTCAGTTCGCCGGCGTGCTGCCGATGAACAAGAGGCACGCAGCAGGGCAGCGGGAGACCCGCAGCGTGTCTCTGGTTCACTCTGCACGGTCGTTCCAATATGCTAAAGAATTTGTCGATCCGGACTTGCCTCACGTTGCTGGTTGGGGCCTTCGCCCTCACGCTGCTGTTCGGCGCCGCCATCGGGCTGCTTTCGCTGCGCGAGGGCAATCAGGCGCTCAAACAAACCTACGCCGTCGATACCCCCGCCGTCGCCAACCTCGAGAACAGTGCGGGCCAGTTGCTGCGCCTGCGGCTCGCGCTGGCGACCTACGCCTCGCTCGACGAACTGCACGATGCGAGCGGCGCTCAAGCGGTGCTCAAACGGTCGGATCAGTACCTCAAGAACTCGGACGAAAAACTCGCGGCGTTCCTCGCGACGCTCGACAACAACGATACCGAGCAGCAACTCGCGGCCGACATGAAGGCCAAGCGCGACGCCTTCCTGCAAGACGGCATCCAGCCCGCCCTGGCAGCGCTCAAGGCAGGGGACCGCGACGCGTTCTTCAAGCTCCAGGCGTACAAGCTGCCGGCGCTCTATAGCGCCTTCGAAAAGTCGATGCTGGCCCTCGAAAAGGTGCAGCTCGACCACGGCGCGCAACGCTACGAAGCGGCACAGGACCGCTTCTCGCTCGTCACGGCCACGGTCACGATCGGCCTCGTCCTTGCGCTCGTGCTCGCGTGGTCCATGCGCGTGTGGCTCGTGCACGCGATCGTCAAGCCCGTCGATGCGGCGGTTGCGCACTTCGAGCGCCTCGCGCGCGGCGATCTGGGCGCACGCATCGATAACGACAGCACGAACGAGATGGGCCGCCTCATCGACGCGCTCGTGAACATGCAGGCCTCGCTCACCGCCACCGTGCGCGATGTGCGCAGCGGCGTCACCACTATCAACACGGGCGTCACCGAAATCGCGGCGGGCAATTCGGACCTGTCCCAGCGCACCGAAGAGCAAGCGGCCTCGCTCGAACAGACTGTGGCGAGCATCGAGCAACTGGCGGGCACGCTCGCGCAAACGGCCGACAATGCGCGCACCGCGAGCGAACTCGCGTCGGGTGCCTCGTCGCTCGCGAGCCAGGGTGGTGAGCTGACCAGTCAGGTCAGCGACGCGATGCGTGACATCGTCGGCGACTCGCGGCGCATCGGCGAGATCGTCGGCATGATCGAAGGCATCGCGTTCCAGACCAACATTCTCGCGCTCAACGCGGCCGTCGAATCAGCGCGCGCGGGCGAGCACGGGCGCGGTTTCGCCGTGGTCGCGGGCGAGGTGCGCTCGCTGTCCCAGCGCAGCGCGTCGGCGGCGCGCGAGATCAAGGACGTGATCCAGGCATCGGGCACACGCGTCGAAGCGGGCGCGTCGCTCGCGACGCGCTCAGGCGAGGCCATGCACGAGATTCTCGCGTCGGTCACGCGCGTGAGCGGCATCATGAGCGAGATTGCCAATGCATCGATGGAACAGCGCACCGGCATCGAGCAGATCAATCAGGCCATTTCGCAGATGGATCAGGTCACCCAGCAGAATGCCGCGCTCGTCGAGCAGGCCGCCGCCGCAGCGACTTCGCTATCGGAGCAGGCGGACCGTCTGAGCGACGCGGTGGCGGTGTTCCAGCTCGCCGCGCATTAACACGAAGCGCCGAGCCGTCAGGTCACGGGAAATCCCCGCTAGGGAAACAATTCCGGCTTTGCTACATTGACATCCAGTTCGATGCGCCGTGCGCGCCGAGGGTCTCGACGGGGGACTCGCATTCCGCATGGCTCGTCGGTGGCGGGGAAAATAACGCACTGGCTCCCTTGACTTGCGCATCGCCGCGCTGTGACGGCGCACGGAAATTGCTCGCTCGGCACAGCAATGTCCGGCATGCCCCGCGTGGCATGGGCTGCCTGGAGAAACAAGCCACTCACTGGAGGACCGTGTTGATAGGGAACGTCGAGATCCTCTCCCGTCTGCTCATGGCTGCCGCATTGGGCAGCATCATCGGTTTCGAGCGCGAGCGGCTCAACTGGGCCGCGGGGCTGCGAACGCACATGCTCGTGTGCGTGGGCTCGGCGCTCATCATGCTCGTATCCGCGTTCGGATTCGCCGATGTCCTCGGCGAGAAGAACGTCGTACTCGATCCGTCGCGGATCGCGGCGCAAGTCGTCTCCGGCATCGGTTTCCTCGGCGCGGGCTCGATCCTGCTGCGCGGCGAAGTCGTGCGCGGGCTCACGACGGCGGCGAGCCTGTGGTCGGTCGCGGGCATCGGCCTTGCCGTCGGCGGCGGCATGTACACGGCTGCCATCGGCGCGACGATCATCATCATCATCATTCTCGCGGGCATGAAGCCGATCGAGCGGCGCTTCATTTCCGTGCGCCAGCAACGCAGCCTTCAACTGCTCGCGACGCGCGGCAGCGTCACGCTCGGTGCGCTTCACGACGCACTCGGCGGCGGCACGGTGCGCGTGAAGCAATTCATCGTGCAGCAATCGGAAGACGATCCCGAGATCGACGAGGTCACCATTGCGTTGTCGCGCACCAGTGCGGGCGACTATGAGGCCATCAGCGCACGCATCGCGGCGATACCGGGCGTGCGTGAATGCCGGCGTGGCACAGGACAGTGAGCAATAGCATGAAACGGATCTACGAATATCGCGGCTACAGCGTGGACGTCACCGTCGAAGCGGGCTTCCACGGCTTTACGGGGCGACCTGTCGCTGCTCGCGGCGGCTATGTGGTCGCCGTCACGCTCACCACCACGGCAGACGCTGCGCCGCCATTGCCGCCGCTTCGGCTCGGCGAAGCAGGCGGCCATCCCTTCACGACGGAAGTCGATGCATTGATGGGCGGCTACAGCGCCGGGCGCCGCGCCATCGACGAAGCGCTCGCGCCGGCGCTCGCCCTGGAAGGGCACCCAGGCCACCGCTGACCCAGGGCGGCCCGCCGTGCGTTTCGATCACGCGGCGATATGCGCGGCAAAGCCCGTTTGCTCCGGTGCGATATCCGCGCGCAACGTGAGCGCGGGAATCTCGTAGGCACCGTGGTTCTGCGGTCGAAACGCGATCGGCGGGGTGCTTTCCAGCGCATCCAGGCGTTCGCCGAGTGCCGTGCGTACCTGCGCGAAACGCGCTTCGTCCATGCGGCCCGAGCGGTACGTGACGAACGGCGGCAGCACGTCGAAGCCCGGGTAATACAAAATTCCGTGCTGGATCGGGAACAGCACGTCCTCGATCGGTCCGTTGATGCCGCGCGGACCGTAATGCGACTCCCAGCCGCCCGTCGTGACGATCAGCATGGCGCGCTTGCCCGCCAGCGTGCCTTCTCCATAGCGATCGCCCCAGTGCGCATCCGAGTGCTCGCCGACACCATACGCAAAACCGTAGGCATACACGCGCTCCACCCAGCCTTTCAATATCGCCGGCATCGAGAACCACCACAGGGGGAACTGCAGGATGACGACATCGGCCCAGCGCAGCTTCTCCTGTTCACGGGCGATGTCCTCGCTCTGACGGCCCGCGTCGAACGCCCGGCGCGAATCGAGCGACGGGTTGAAGCGCCCGTCTGCGGGCGCGTCGAGGCTGTCGCTCGCGTCGAGCGTGGCTTTCCAGTTCATCGCGTAGAGATCCGATAGCTGAACCGTATGACCCGCCTGTTCGAGACGCTGGAGGGCAAAGTCCCTGAGCGCGCCATTCAGCGAGCGGGGTTCCGGATGGGCATACACGAGCAGCACTTTCATGTCTTCAACTCCTTGATCGGGTCAAGGCAGAATAGGGCGCGCTCAGGTATATTGGAAATGAATATCGGCAATGGCAGGTATTACGATGAATAATCTCCGGCGACTCGATCTCAACCTGCTCGTCACACTCGACGTCCTGCTCGCGGAGCACAACGTGACGCGCGCCGCCGAGCGTCTGCACTTTTCGCAGCCCGCGATCAGTGTGCACCTCGCACGGCTGCGCGAAGCGCTGGACGATCCGCTGTTGCTGCCGGGGCCGCGCGGCATGCGCCCGACCGCGCGCGCGCAAGCGCTGCGCGAGCCGTTGCGCGAAGCGCTGATGGCGCTCGAGCAGGCCGTCGCGCCCGCCGCACCGTTCGATCCCGCCGGGGCGGCACAGACATGGCGCGTGGCCGCGACCGACTACGGCGAGTCGACGATCGTGCTGCCCGCGCTCGCCGGCTTGCGCGCGCAAGCGCCAGGCACGCGCCTCGCTGTCGTCGAAATGGCGCCGCCTCATATCGCGAGGCAAGCCGAGCGCGGCGAGATCGATCTGGCGTTCCACACCAGCGAAGGCGCGCCGCCGGGTCTGCGCCGCCGCCCGCTGTTCAGCGAGCGCTATGTGCTCGCGGGCCGCGCGGGCCATCCGCGCCTGAAGCGGCGGCCCACCATCGCGCAATTCAATGCGCTCGAACATGTGATCGTTTCGCCGGACGGCGGGGGATTTCACGGCGTCACCGACGACGTGCTTGCGCAAACGGGTCTCGCGCGCCGCGTGGTGCTGTCGGTACCGCATTTTTTGTTCGTGATGTCGGCGCTCGCGAGCACCGATCTCGTCGCGATGGTGCCGTTTCGGCTGGTGCGCGAGAACGCGCTGTTGCGCGCGGTCGAGTCGCCCGTCGAGGTGCCCGGCTACGAGATGGCGATGCTATGGCACGAGCGAGTGCATCGCGATCCGGCGCATCAATGGCTGCGCGAGCATATCGCGGCGTCGGTCTGAAGCGTGCGCGCTCAACCTTCGAGCGTCGACGAGGCGTTGTTCCTTTCCTCGGCCGCCATCGCGCGGTCGCGACCGCCGAGCTTCGCGGCGTAGAGACTCGCGTCGGCTTTCTGCAGCCAGGCCGCGTAGGTCGGCATGTTCTCGTCGCATTGCGCGACGCCGACGCTGATCGTGCAGGGGCAGGCGGTATCGGACTTCAGGGTCTTCGCGCGCACGGTCGCGACCAGTCGCTCGGCGATCGCCAGCGCTTCGGTCTGCGTCGCGCCCGGCAGCACGATGCCGAATTCCTCGCCACCGTAGCGGCCGATGCTGTCGGTGTCGCGGAAGTGTTCGCGCAGCACTTTGGCGAACGCCTGCAGCACGGCATCGCCGGCAGGATGACCGAGCGTGTCGTTGATACGCTTGAAGTGGTCGAGATCGACGAGCAGCAAGGACGACGCGTAGCGGCTCGCCTGGCATCGCACGAACTCCTCGACCAGCAAGGTTTCCCAACTGCGCCGGTTGAGCAGCCCGGTGAGACCGTCGATGCGGCTCAGGCGCTCGAGCGTACGAGTCTGTTCGATCAGCTTCTGCGAAATCCGGTAGGTCGACCAGCCGAGCGCGAGTGGATAGATGATCAGAAAAGGCAGGCAGGCGAGGACGGTCGGCATTTGCGACATCGGCTCGAAGGCGAACCCGACGAGCAAGACGCCCGCGATCGCCCCGACGCCATGGGCCACGATGCCGCGCGCAAACAGGCGCAGGCCGCCGGCCGCGATGTTGTCCATGCTGAGCATCACGAGGATCAGCACGCTCGGCAGCACGTTCAGGCGCATGGCGATGACCCAGAGCCCGCCCAGCGCGGAGTCGATCATCAAATTGACGCGTTCGCCCCGGTACGGCACTTCGCACGCGAGGGCGGCGCGCCGGGCCACGTGCGGCCAGATGAAGCCGTGAAACACGAGCAGCGTCCACCACACGGCGCCGCGATCCTGTTGTGCGAACACCGACGCGACACAGAAAAACCCCAGCCCGAGTCCTGCGATCCTCAACCGGTAAATACGCTCGACGAAACGCTTGCCTTTGCCGGCCATGGGTTTCGCATCTCGTTTCATCGGGGCCTTTCCCTGTCTATTGGTCTTCGCTGCTTCGGACGATCTGAAAGCTTCAGGGGGCTATTTTGCCATCTGTCTGTGACGCCGTCCCGCTTGTGCCGCGGGAAAGCCACGAAAACACGCGTTGCGCAGGGCGTCGAGCTTCACTTTACGGTGAAGTTGTAGTGACCTTGCGTGCGGTGGCCGTCGGCGGCGACGGCGACCCACGCCACCGCATAGACGCCCGGCGCAAGCGTGTCGAGCGCCACCGACATGTGCTTCGTATGCGCGGGATCGACGCTCGCCTTGCCTTCACTGATCGTCTTGCCACTCGCGTCGGTCACGGTAATCGAGCTGAAAGCAGGCTCCAGCGCGTCGTCGAAATCGATCGCGACTTCCTTCGTCGCGGCCGGCACCGTGGCGCCGGCTGCGGGCATTTGATGAACCGGATACGCATGCGCCTCGGCGAGCTGGCACGCGGCGAACAGCAGGGGGACAGCGATGACGCGCGCGGCCGTGATGAATCGTTTCATGGGGTGTTTCCTTCGTCAGAAGAGGGGTTTGCCGAGCGAGTTCGGGAACATGTCGTCGAAATACAGATGCGCATCGAACAGCACGCCGACATGCGTGCCGGTGGCGCGATTGACCGGAATCTGCGCCTCGATACCGAACTGGCCATAGCGGTTCATCCACAGCATGCCGGGGTTGATCGTCCCGGTAGTATGGCCCGCGCAAGCGCCGGCGGTGCACGTGCTCATCGGGAACTCGACCACGGGTACGAGATTGCTGAACGGCTGAGGCAGCCCCAGATCCTTCACCTGCGATTGCAGATAAGGGATGCTGTATTGCAGCGTCACACCCCAGTCGAGCGAGTTCGGGCCGTTGGCGGCCGTGGTGGTGGTGAGGTTCGGGCCGATCTCGCCCGTGAGCGCGAACGGGCGCAGCCAGCCAAGACTCGCGGGCAGATCGCCGAAACCCTTGCCGAAATAGGCAGTCGGCGTGAAGGTCGAATACGAATTCGCTATCGATCGGGCGCCTGTGCCGCCGATTTCCGTCTCGAGACCGACCGAAGCCATGAATTCATGGGCCGCGTTCGCGTACACGAGGTATTTCACGCCGAGCGTGACGTTGTCCCAGCCTTTGGCCGAGCCGCCGTTCGGCGCGTTCTGGCTCACATAGTTGCTGCCGACGCTGAACGCGAGGTTCTTCGTGATCAGCTTGTCCCACTCGTACGAAACGGTGTTGATGTTCATGTTGTCGCCGTCGTCGTTGGGCGACTTGATATGACCGAACTGGGTGTCGAATTCGTCGCCGACACCGGGGTCGTCGATCGCGAGCGTGGCGGGAAAAACGCGATCGCCGACGACCGCATGGGCCGAGGCACTCGATGCGCCCGCCAGACAGGCGAGCGTGATGGCGGCGCTCAAGGCGGCGCGTGCAGGCGCGTCACGGCGCGCCAGAAAGTTACGCATGGAAAATGTTCTCCGATGATTCGTCGAGTCGAGTCGCGTCGGGGTCGTGGCGCGCGAACGCGACGACCGGCCCTGGCGGCACAAGCCAGCAAGGCGCGAGCTATAAAGGCGAAAAGGACATCAGGAGAACGCAGGCGGCGCGCGCGGTTGCGCGGCGGTGTGGGTGAGCGGGGCGCGCACATCGTCGCGCGCGGGCGCAACCGGTACCCGTACGATCGTGAGCGTCGCGGCGAACGGCACGCTCGCGCCAGGCAGCATCGGCGCATGGGCGAGCAGTCCGCACCATGCGCAGGTCTGCCAGTGATGATCCGCTGAATGTGACGCGCCGTCGTCGTTGTCGGTCGAAGCCGAGCAGTGCTCGTTCAGCGCATGGCCAAGCCGATGATGCGCGGCGACGCTCTGCGACACGGTCGGCGCGAGCGTGCCCAGCAGGATTGCGAGCAATCCGAGCAAGCTGCCGAGTTTTTGCCAGCGAAGACGCCACATACGACGAGCGGGACCAACAGGGATAGAAAAGTTGCGCGGATTATGCCACGCGCGCCAGCCAACGAAATTCGTATCGCGCCCATACCGGGCATATCGACAACGTCTTGCACGCCTCGCTAGCCGCGTCCCTTGACAGGAATCAGCGCACCGTTGACGTCGGCGGCCGCATCGGAGAGCAGGAACGCGACGACCTGCGCGAGCGAGGCGGGCGCCACCCAGCGGCTGAAGTCGGCATCGGGCATGTCGCGCCGGTTGGCCGGCGTGTCGATCATGCCGGGCAGCACGGCGTTGACCCGGATGCCGCGGTCCTTGAATTCCTCGGCCATCGCCTCGGTCAAGCGCGCGACGCCGGCTTTCGAGGCAGCATACGCGCCCATGCCGAGCGACGCATGTTCGGCAGCCGCCGCGCCGATGTTGACGATGCGCCCCGCGCCGCGCGCGACGAGATGCGGGAGTGCAGCCATCGACGCCTGCAGCGCCGTGCGCAAGTTGGTCGTATACATCGCGTCCCAGGTTTCGACCGCGCCGCCGTCGATCTTCTCCCAGCGAAAGGCGCCCGCGACATTGACGAGGCCGTCGAGGCCGCCCAACTGCCGCGTCACGTCGTTGAAGACCTCGGCCGGCTTCTCACCAGCAAGATCGACGCCGCCGATCTCCAGCACGCCCGCGCGCGCCACGCCTGGCGCCGCGCCCCGGCCGACCAACGCCACCCGCGCGCCGTGCCTGGCCAGTTCCTCGCCCAGCACGCTGCCGAGCGCGCCAAAGCCGCCCGTCACTACATAAACCTTTCCATCGAGCAGGGATGTCATCGTCAACCTCTTTGCAAACGGATGTCGTTGAAAACGCGTCATGCGCCGAGCAGCTTGAGACCTGCCGGCAGCGACTCGCCAAACATGCGGCCGCTGTCCGCCTCGTTGAGCGCCACGATCTCGCGCACCATGTCAGTCCACGCAGACGGCGCGCCTATTGCGGCGAGCTTGCGCAGCACCGCCTCGCGTGCCGCATCGGACACGTCGCGCGAGCGGTCACCGGTCATGCGCGCAATCTGCACGGCCGCGAACGCCGCCGGTTCGATTTTCTTCCAGTTCAGCGCGACTATCGTGTCGAGCCAACGCTCGGCCACCTCGGGCGGCACGACGTTGTGCGCGCTGCCATAGAACGGCTGACGCGCGCCGATACGGCCGATGGCCCACCAGCCCTGCAGATTCTCGACGGGCTTCGCGAGACGCGCGAGCAGATCCTCGGCGAGCGTGCGCTTGCGCGCGACCGGCACGCGTTCGAGCGAGGCCGACAGCAGCACCATGTCCGCTTGCCCCACCTTCGCGGGATCGAAGGGCAGACGCTGGCGACGCAGGTTGGCGTCCTGCAGCCACGCCATCGCGTCGAGCAACTGGCCCTGCGCCGCTTCGTCGAGACCACCCGCCGCGCGTCGCCACAACGTCCACCATTCGGACCACACCTGGCCGTCGTTGACGTACTGGATGCCGTCGTCGAACAGCGTCCAGAGCTGCTCGACGCGCCATTCGTCGAGCGGATAACCGAAGCCCGGACGCACACAGTAGCCGGCGAGATTGAGCCAGAGCCGCTCATGATCGGCCGAGCGATGACGGCGCCGGGCGCGCTCCCATAACGCGCCAAAAAGCACGCGCAGCAACGCGCCGTCCCAGCTCTGGCGCGGACCCAGCAGCTGCTCTAGACGCGCGCGCAGACGCCGGACCTCGTGCGCTTCGACGGCGATCTTGCGCGAGCCGAAGATGCGTTCGATCTGATCGAGTGCCTCATCGAGCGCTGGATGCGAAGCTTGTCCCGCATCCGCTGCCATCGCGCCGCCCCGGCGCAGCTGGAATTCGAGCAGCCAGCGTTCGGACGGGTTATCGGTGGCAAGGCAATGCACTTCGAGCGTGCCGACTTCCGTGAGCGTCGTCGTCAACTTGACCGGCCGCTCGCGCGCACCGGTCGCATCCTGACGCGCCACGACCGTTGCGATCGGCGGCAGGCGCACGAAGTCGGCGGAGTCGAGTTCGACAAGTTGGCCCGGCGTGTAGGGCGTCGCCGCGACGGTGGAAACGAGGTGAAAGCGCACCGGATCGCCGAGCCTCAGCGCGAACACGTGTTCGTCGAGCCGCACTTCGTGGCCTTCCTCCGTGCCGCGCGGCAGCAGGCAGACGCCTTGCGAGCCGCCGTCGTCGCCGCGCTTGTCATCGTCGAGCACGAGGAAATAGCTGCGCGCCGCACCACCGCCGATACGCGGTGCCGCGCCCGCGCGCGCGAGCCGGTAGGCGACCGCGCCGCGCGCAACGGCGACGTCCGGGTTGTCGTTGTGCAGCACCTTGAGCGGCGCGCCGCGCCATGCGCCGAGTGTTGCTGCGAGTCGTCCGGCAAGTGCCGGCGCGCGAAACACGCCGCCATTGAGCAACAGGGTATCGGGCAGCTTCGCTGCGCTCGTGGCGGCATCGTCGGAAGGCGCCGCGAGCCGCTGCAAAAAGGCTGCAATGTGCCGCGTCACAGCGGCATCGTTCGCGTAGGGCAGACCGAACTCGACGATGGCAGAGCGCGAACGGCGCGGCAATTCATCGGGCGCGCTGGCGGGAAAGAAACCATCGACGACGATCTGCTCGACCTCTTCGCGACCGAGCCGCACCGTGCGTGCGCCACCGACCAGCTTTGCGCCCGCACCCAGCAGAGTCACCGCGACGGACTCGGGCGCGTCGGCCCCGAGCAATTGTTCCTTGGCGAGCCGGCAGCGCTCGACCAGTTGTGACAACTCGGCTGCAGCAAGGCGTGCCGGCGCGCTGACGAGGCGCGTTTCGGCCAGCCGCGCAAGCGCGAGGTCCATGTTGTCGCCGCCCAGCATCAGATGATTGCCGACGCCGACGCGCGTGAGGCGTGGCTCGCCCGTACCCGTGGCGCCATCGACCTCGATCAGCGTGAGATCGGTGGTGCCGCCGCCCACATCGCAGATCAAGACGCGCCGCGTATCGCCAAGTGCCTCGCCCAGATCCGCGCGATATCGATAGAGCCAGTCGTAGAACGCGGCCTGCGGTTCTTCGAGCAGGCGCACGTGCGGCAGCTTCGCCGCGCGGGCGGCGGCGAGGGTGAGGGCGCGTGCGCCGTCGTCGAACGAGGCGGGCACCGTGAGCACGACGTCTTGCTGTTCGAGCGGCGCATGCGCGAAACGCGCATTCCAGGCGGCGCGCACGTGCGCGAGATAGCTCGCGCTGGCATCGACGGGCGAGACCTTGAGTACGTCGTCACCCGCACCCCATGGCAAGATCGGCGCAAGCCGGTCCACCGACGCGTGCGAGAGCCAGCTTTTCGCGCTCGTCACGAGCCGCCCCGGCACCTTCGCGCCGAGCGCGCGGGCAAACGTGCCGAGCACGACGTCGGCCGGTTCATGGCCTTCGGCCTGCCACGGCAGTTGCAGATCGCCGGCGGAAAGCTCGCCACGCGCCGCGTGATAGCGCGCGGACGGCAGCAACGGCCGCGCATCGACTTCGCCGGCGCTCACGAGCTGGTCGATGCCGAACACGCGGATCTCGTCCGTGCCGGTCTCGGCCCACGCCACCACGGTGTTGCTGGTGCCGAGGTCGATGCCGACGATGTAGCGCTTCATCGCTTTCAGGTGCCGCTCGTGCCGCGTACGTCGAACTCGACCTTCCAGCGCTCGTCGGTGCCGCGCGGAATCGCCTCGAGTTCGAGCGTGCCGGCCTCGGTGACCTTCGCATGCAGCTTGACCGGCACGACTTCGCCAGGCGTGCGGCCCTCAGCAGGCAGCGTGGCCTGAATCTCCTCCAGCTCCTGGATTTCGTCCGGCGTCCAGAAGTCGAGCAACGTACCGACCTGATCCTGGCGACGCACCGATGAAGCAAGGAAACGGAAGTGCACCGGCTCGCCAACGACGAGTCCCAGTTCCTGATCGGGCAGCGCGGCGTCGGTGCCTTCCTCCATGCCGAACGGTGCGATGCACAGCGCCTGGATCGGTGGCTCCATGCCCGGTACCGCCGGCATCGCGGACTCAATGGCGACGTAATAAGCGCGCGCCGTGCCGCCGCGAATCCGCACGCCCTTGCCGCGTTTCACGTAACCGTAGTAAGCCGCGCCGCGCGCCACCGCGAGGTCGAGGTCGGCGCCCGGCAGCAGGCGGGCGCTGGGGGCGCCTTCAGCGGCGAGCCAGCCATTGAGGATGGCGAGCAGGCGTTCGACCAGCAGCGGCGACTTGAACACACCGCCATTGAACAGGACGGCAGTCGGATGAAGGAAGCTCGCCGCCGTGTTGTGCGTGCCGCCGAAGCCCTCGAGTTCGGCGAGCGCGTTCACCTGGCGGCCGAGGAATCCCGCCAGATGACGCGTGACGCCCGCGTCTTGCGCATACGGCAGACCGAGTTGCGTGAGGCCCGCGCGTGCGCGGCTGATGGGCCGCGCGGCTGCATCGACCTGCGGGAAAAAGCCCTCGACGAGAATTTGCGTGAGTTCGACTCGCGTGAGTTCGGTGCGGATCGACCCGCCGATCAACTTCGAGCCGCGGCTCGGCACGACGAGCGGGACCGTATCGGTCGTGGCATCGGAGAGCAAGGTTTCCTTGGCGGCACGGCACGCATAGGTGAGCGCGCGCAGCTGCCACGCATCGATCTGCTTGCCCTCGGCCGCGAGCTTGCGCGCGACGATATGCGCAAGCGCGAGATCCATGTTGTCGCCGCCGAGCAGGATATGCTCGCCGACCGCGACGCGATGCAGTTCGAGATTGCCCTCGCGCTCGACGACGGCGATCAGCGAAAGATCGGTGGTGCCGCCGCCGACATCGACCACGAGAATGATGTCGCCGACCTTGACGTCTTTGCGCCACGCGCCGCCGCTCTTTTCGATCCAGCTGTAGAGCGCTGCCTGCGGTTCTTCAAGCAGCGTCATGCGACCATAGCCGGCTGCAGCGGCGGCCTCGGCAGTCAGCTCGCGCGCGGCCGGATCGAACGACGCGGGGATCGTGACGGTGATCTCCTGGTCGTCGAACGGCGCATCGGGATGCGCATGATTCCAGGCCTCGCGCAAATGCGTCAGATAGCGCACCGAGCTTTCGAGCGGCGACACGCGCGCGACCTCGGGCGGAGCATCGGACGGCAGGATCGCCGCGCGCCGGTCGACACCCGGATGACACAGCCAGCTCTTCGCGCTCGACACGAGCCGGATCGGCGTCGCCGCGCCGCGGCTGCGCGCCATTTCGCCGACTGCATAGGGCCGCTCGCCGGTCCACGGCAGCGCGAGGTCGCCTGCCGACAATTCGTCGGGATGCGGCAGATAGAGGAACGACGGCAACAGCGCGCGGTCCTCGAGTGCGCCTGGCGCGCTCAGTTGCGTAATGGGCAGCACGTCGAGACGGGTTTTCTCGCCATCGCTGGCTGCGAGATCGACATAGGAAATCGCGCAGTGGGTCGTGCCCAGATCGATACCGATCGAGTATCGTGCGTCGCTCATAGTTCCACCTCGGCCGGGGCAATCACGCTCGCATCATGGCTGCCGGTCAGCTTCGGCAAGCGCACGTCCGCGACGCGCCAGCCACGATGGCTGATGCTGCCGTTGAACGGCGGCTTGCCGACCACATGACCAGTGAGGCGGATTGCACCCGCGTCGAACCCTTCGTTGAGCGTCACGCGCGTGCCTTCGGCTTCGTCGCGCACGGGGCGGATCGTGAAGTGTTCGCGCAGCGTCGCACGGCAGCCATCGTGGACGAGCCGCGCAGCCGCACCGATTTCCGCATCGGAATAGCCTGCAATGTCCTCTTCGACGAAATCGACGAAGCGCGCATCGCGCTGCAGGAGACCGAGCAGTTGCAGCGCTGCCTCCGGGCCGGCTTCCTTGATGACGGGCTTCGGCGCGGGCGTCACGACGGGCGCAGGCGTCGGGGCTGCAGCGGGAGCGGGCGTCGCCACGGGCGCGGCGGTGCCATCGCGAAGGCGAGCCACGTCGGCGGCGAACTTGCCGTCACCGAGGATCGAAAAGAAAGTGCCCACGGCGAGCGACAGCCTGCCGAGGAAGGAAAGATTGGGTTCAGTCATCAATGGGCTCCAGAGGGCACGCGCGGCGCGAACCTTGTGCGGGGCTGCCGGAGGAGCGCGGCGCTCGACCCCGGCCGCCCGCAGGCCGCGCCAAAACCATTATTTTGCCTCGCTGCTCGCCTTGCGCCCTGCGAATTGGCCGCCGTTTGGCGGATCGCGGGGGCGCAATGGCGCGTGTTCGCGGCGCGCGAGGCGCAGCGGGGCGAAAAAGGGAGCGATTTTACCGCGTTGCGCGCGCGTGGCCGCTTTCCAGCGCTTTCAGCGCTTTCGTGCAAGGCGAGCCTGGACAGTAACGTTTGCAAAGGTTCGATACACGCTGCGTATCGGACGACCGTCGAACCCGTGTGCCGTCGTCTGGCAAAGCCACGATCCGTGGACTAAGGTGGGTGAAGCGCGCCGGCATCGGCACCCCTGAATACCCCAGCGATCAAAGCGAACCCAATCATGAGCCAAGCGACGCAGCACCCATCGACGGCGATTTCCATTGTGAGCCGATACGATTTCAGCGCCACGCTCGACCACTTGAAAGGGGCGCTGACCTCGGCGGGCTTGACGGTGTTCGCCGACATCGATCAGCAGGAGGCCGCCGCACGCGCGAGCCTCGCGATGCCGCCCACTCGTCTCATCCTGTTCGGCAATCCGAAAGCCGGCACGCCGGTGATGCTGGCGAACCCGTTCACGGCGCTCGAACTGCCGCTGCGCGCGGTGATCCGCGAGGAAGCCGGTGGCCGGGTCGTGCTCGACTATCAGGACGTCGCGCAGGTGCTGGTCGATGCGTATGGCATCACGCCCGAGACAGCGGCGCCGCTCGCGCGCGTGCCGGCCATGCTGCGTGCCGCGATCGGCGCGACCTGATCCGACGCACGCCTTGCGTTCAGCGGGCAAGTCTCGCCTGCAACGCACGTTTCACATCGGGCCATTCCGGATCGATGATCGAAAAGCGCACTGAATTACGCTTGCGTCCATCGGGCATGATGCGCTCGTGGCGCACGATCCCCTCCTGCTTCGCACCGATGCGCAGAATGGCAGCACGCGACTTCTCGTTGAGTTCGTCCGTCGTGAACTGCACGCGCACTGCGTCCATCGCTTCGAACGCGTACTGGAGCAGCAAGAATTTCGCCTCGGTGTTGGCGCTCGTGCGTTGCGCCGATGCACTCAGCCATGTGTGGCCGATCTCCATCTTGCGGTTCGCGCGATCGATCTTCCAGAAGCGTGTACTGCCGATCACGCGGCCGCTGACATGCTCGACGATCACGAACGGCATGACCGTACCCGTGCGCTGGCCCGCCAGCGCGGCGTCGATGTAGCGATCGATGCTCGACGCATCCGGCACGACCGTCACGGTGAGTTTCCAGAGTTCGCCGTCCGCGGCGGCGGCGAGCAGGGCGGCGCGATGATCCGCTTGGAGCGGCTGCAGTTCAATGCTTTGGCCTGTAAGCGTGGGCGGAATGATTGTTTCGGACATGACGCGGTAAGCGATGGGCGTGAAAGGCGAGACAGGCTAATGTAGCCGACGCCGCTCACCGCGAACAGCTTCGTGGCTTGTTCATCGCCGTTTTTATCGCCCGTACGGCGCTTTCGATCGCAACGCCGCCTGACGGCGCTGCGATCACGTCATATTGTCCATTGTGACGTCACTGACCAAAGTAGATATCGCAACGCGCGCGCGGCCGGCAATCTTTCTGACTCACCGGTCCGCCCGATACGCTGCGGCCCTCGTTCACGCCGCCGTACGACATGTCGGTCGTTGCCTGGGCGGACGCATTCGCGTCGTCCGTCAGGGACTTGTGTTCATAGGGTGCTTGATCACCCGGCTCGTTTGCACTCGTTTCGCTGATCAGACAAGTGGCAATCGCGAGCAGCATGCAAGTAGCGATCCATAGCCAACGAGATTTCATTTCGAACCTCCATTAATACCGTGCCCTTTTTAGGGTCTTTTTATTCCGGATGCGCAACGCACGCGCCGTGATGCTGCCTGCCGCGCGCAAGGGCGTGCAGGACAGCAGTAGTCGGGATACCGGAAGCGCCCGGCGCCGAACGTATTAGCGGGCTAGTTAACGGCGTGGGGACACGCGGCACGAGGCCGGTCAGCGCGGCGCCGGACGAGGCAGAAATGAGAGCCGGCAGAGAAGATCCGCTCCGCAATTCCTGTTATAGATCGTGACGCCGAGAGGTCAACCGGGAATCCCGTTTTCCCGCAAGTCATTCACGCAAGACCGATGCCATGTGCTTCGAGCAAACAACGGACGCGGTCACCAGTCTCGCACCTTGCGATTGACTGACGAAGCAAAAACGCTGAATCAGATCGCATAACGACACCGACGCATCGACTGGGTGCACCGCACCTGCAGTGTGCGCACGCATGGGCTTCGTCTGTGCGCGGCGCGCGAGGATGTCCGGCGCGATGAAGTTGCCGGCCCACGAAATTGCACCGTTCAAGCAAGCGGTGTGAACTTCGTCTCTTTGGTCGGGACAAAAGCGAAGTACCGCATCAGTGCGTGATGTGCGCAACGTTACAGCAAAATAACCGCAAGGTTGGCCAGTCGAAAATTGCTTTACCGGCGGTTACGAATGCGGACAGCCGCGCGCAACTGGCATTAAAGTCGCATAGGAAATGCCCGGCAATTCAAGCTATTACGGGCTCCTTTCGCGCAACAACAGATGACCGGTGTTTCTGTGAGCTTCATGCAGGTGTTTTGAAATGCCATTCAGTCATCCTGAGTTATTCGAAAACAAGAAATCGGAGCTTCTCGCCATGCCGCGTCGATGCTTGACGCGTCCGCCATCATGCCAACGAAGGGGAGTTGTCGCTGATGATTCATGCCGCGAAGCGATCTATCGAGATCGACTTTTTCCGGGGTTTTGCGCTGATCGCCATTGCACTCGATCACATCCCGTCAAGCGTGCTTTCGCACGTGATGTTGCATAACTATGCGTATTGCGATTCCGCCGAAGTCTTCGTTTTTGTGAGCGGCTATGCGTGCGCGTCGAGCTGGCTCGCCATCGAGGCGCGCAAGGGCGAGGCGGCGGCGCGGCAGCGCTTCGTACGCCGGGCGCGCGAAATCTACGCGGCCTATCTGCTGACCGCCGCGCTGATGCTCGTATGCGGGGCACTGGCGTTATTGATGCATATCGATGCGCCGATCATCGCGATGTCGGGCTGGAATCGCTTTATGCATCAGCCGTTCGCGATGATCGCCAACATCGCGCTGTTTCGCGACCAACCTTATCTGGCCGCCGTCTTGCCGATGTATGTCGTGCTTGTGCTGCTCGTCGCCGTGGCCATGCCGTTGGTGAAGCGCTCGCCGGATCTCGCGTTGTTTGCGAGCTTCATGACATGGCTGGCGGGCTGCTGGCTCGGCCAGTGGCTGCCCGATGCTACCTCGGCGGGCTGGGCGTTCAATCCGTTCGCATGGCAGGCGATGTTCACGCTGGGCGTGTTATGCCGGCTGTGTCCGCCATCGCACGCGTTCCAGCGCTCGCCGTCCGGCACGGCCATCACGGTGATTGCGCTGCTGCTCGTCGCCGGCTTCGCGATCGTCCGCTTGTGCATCGACGACACGCCGCCGCCCGGCTATCTGAAGCAGAATCTCGCCAGCGTGCGCATCGTCAGTTTTGCGGCGGTGGCATGGCTCGCTGCACAGGCGGCAAGGGCTGGCTGGATTGCGCATATTGCGAAGCGCATGCCCGGCATCGTCAATATCGGGCAGCAGGGACTCGTGTGTTTTGTTGGCGGCGCGATCTCGTCGATCGTGATCGACATGCTGCTGCGCTCGACGCATACCAGCGAGTACTTGCCAGCCCGTCTTGCCGCCGATGCGCTCACGATCGGGGCACTCTGGACACTCGCGGGCGGGGCACGTTTCTGGAAGTCCATACGGTTTCGACCGGCACTCACATGAGCGTCGCCGCTTTCAACGGTGAGTGTTTGCGGGAGACTCACTTTGCTTCGCGCAGGTGATATCGCTTGCGGCGCGAGCCAGATTGAATCGAACACGCGTCGCAGTCGTGGTCGATTCAATCGTGAGGTGAGTATTTGCGGGATCCCGCATCAATCATCGGGCAGATCGCGCACGTCGGCCGTCGGCGATGCGCCAAATCCTTCGCTCAACGCGTAGTCGACGAGCCTTTTCGCCGCCGACTCCGCAGACGACAACGCCCCGGTCGTCTTTAATTGCTCGAATCGCTCGCGAGACGGAAACCGTTCGATCGTGCTCGCGCGGATGGTCGCCTGCATATCGGTATCGACGACGCCTGGCGCCACGCTGCAGATACGCAGGCTGCGATTGGCGTCGAGCGCCACCGCCCGCGCGTGATGATCGAGCGCAGCCTTGGTGGCGCAATAGATGCTCCAGCCCGCGTAGGCGTTGCGCGCCGCGCCGCTCGATACGTGCACCACGCGCAGGTCCGCGACGTCCGGTGTGGCCTCGACGAGGGCGCTGGTCAGCATCAGCGGCGCCGCCACATTGACCGCTACCGCGCTGGCAATTGCGGCGATGTCCTGCATCCCGGGCGGTCCGATCGGCTCGACGATCCCGGCGTTGTTGAACAGCAGCACACACTGTGCGTCATCGCTGAAGCGGCGCAGGGCATCGGTCGCGAGCCAGCTTTGCATCCGGGCGCCATCGGCCAGATCGAGTTCGACACTCGTCATGCGCGCGGCATGGCGGGTACCCGGATCGGCCGGGCGGCTGCGCGACACGCCGAGCACATCGACGCCCCGCGCGAGCAGTTGCGCGGCGAGCGCTGCGCCGAGACCGCGTGTATGCCCGGTGACGATTGCGCGTATCGCCGACGGGCGAGAGGAAGGCTGTTCCATATGGATAGTCGAATTAACGGGGATCAAAGCAGGAAAGGCCACGAAAATGGCGACCATCAAGGCCGGCGCGCCGCCAAGCAGAAGCCCCGACACGGTCAAGGCGATTGGCGGGAAAGCCACGATTGATACGCGGGAAGACGCCGCCACGCGGCAAAACACGGAAAAGGCGCCAATGATTCGGTATCATAGCGCCGGAATCCCATATGGAAGAGAGCTGGACGTGAAAGCCGCATCCCAACAGCGTCGTACCCTTGGCTTCAAGGAAGGTCTGCAGGAACTCAAGAAAGCTTGGGGCCTCAGCCCGGAGCCGCAGCCGGAACAGAAGCCGCAAACCGCCAAGGACAAGCCCGCACGCGACGGCGACAAGCCGTCCGGCAAGCCGCAAGCGCGCTCGCGCAACCGTCCGCAGACAGGCAAGGGCCAGCCCGGCAAGCCCCACGGCGCCAAGCCGCAAGGCGGCAGACCGGAGGGTGGCAAGCCGGAAGGCAACCGTGCGGGCGCGCGCTCGCAGCAGCGCGCGCGGCCGAACAAGCCGCTCCCGGCCGACCTGAGCGAAGAAGAAAAAGCGCGCATCGAGCGCAATCGCCGGCTCAATACCGTCTGGAACCAGTTTGCCAAGCTGTATCCGGCGTTCCGCGACCGCTTGCCGCTGAAGATCGGCGTGCTCGACGATCTGGCCACGCGCCACCCTGATCACGACAAAGCGCTGATCGTCGCGGTGCTCAAGCGCCACGTCAATCATCCGCGCTATCACGAGTTTGTCGTCGCGGGCGGATCGCGCTACGAACTCGACGGCACGGTGTCGCCGGGTGCGGGCATCGAGCCGTCGCATATCGGCCGCGCCAAGGCCGCGCTCGCGCGTCAGAAGGCGAAGGCTGACGCCGCAAAAGAGGCGCAGAAACCGGGCAGCAACGATGCAAAACCGGCAGCTCCCGCCACCGCGCAAAGCGAACCGGTGCAAGTCGAACCAGCGCAAGTAGAACCAGCGCAAAGCGAGCCGGTGCAGCCCGCCGCGCCGGCCGCCGACGATCAGGCCCCCGACGCCTGAGGCAAGCGCCAGCGGGCCGCCTGCCTCGCGCAGCGGCCCGTTTCGTACACCGTTCGCTCAGAACGACGTGCCAATCTGGAACTGGAATTTCTGGTATTGATCGCCCGTGTGGTGGACGATCGGGAAGCCGACGTCGAGCTTGAGCGGCCCGATCGGCGAAATCCATTCCAGACCCGCACCATAGCTGTAACGCAGGCCGTCCGCGCCAACGCTGTTACCCTCCGTACCCCACACATTCCCGCCATCGACGAACGTGAACACGCGCAGCGTGCGATCGTAGCCCGTGCCCGGCAGCGGGAACGTCAGTTCGATGTTGCCGACGATCATCTTCGATCCACCGATCGGGTCGTTCGTCGTCGCGTCGCGCGGACCGAGCGAACTCGGCTCGTAGCCACGCACCGATCCGATACCGCCCGCGAAATAGTTCTTGAAGATTGGATAGGGCTTGCCATCCAGACCGTTGCCGTAGCCGCCCTGGAAGTTCAGGCCAAGCACGAAGCCGCGCGCGAACGAGTAGTAATACTGCGCCTGCAAATCGGCTTTGTAATAGCTCGCCGTGCCGATCGGCGTGCCGTACTCCGCATTGGCCTGCGCGAAATAGCCGCGGCTCGGCACCAGCGCACTGTCGCGACTATCGCGTGACCACCCCACCGTGACCGGAACGATGTTCGATACGCGGCCGAAATCGTTCACGTAGTCGATATACGTCTGAGGTGTCGTGGAATCGATATCCAGCCGGTCTTGTTCGACCCCGAGGCCGAAATACACCATGTCCGTTTCCGAGAACGGAATGCCGAACTTGGTGTCCGCCCCCATCGAGATGATGCGAAAACTCGTATCGGTCGTGCTCGCGTAATAGAGCGGTTCGGTCGTCCGATAATAGACGTCCGTGATGCGCTTGATGCCGTCGATCGTGAAGTATGGATCGATCTGTGACACCGTGAGCGTGCGATACGTCGTCGAGGTGTTCACGTTGAGCGAGAGACTCGTTCCCGAACCGAACACGTTGTCCTGCGAAACGCCCGCCGAAATGATCGGTCCTTCACCGGAACCGTAGCCGACTCCAAGCGTGATCGTGCCGGTCGGCTTCTCAGTGACCTTGATGTCGACATCGACCTGGTCGTTCGTGCCCTCCACCGGCACCGTGGACACATCCACATCGGTGAAATAGCCGAGACGGTTGATCCGGTCTTTCGAGAGCGCGAGACGATTCGAGTCGAACCATGCACTTTCGATCTGGCGCATTTCGCGGCGGATCACCTCGTCGCGCGTGCGCGTGTTGCCCGTGATGTTGATGCGGCGCACGTACACGCGCCGGCCTGGATCGACTTGCAGCGTGAGGTCGACTGTGTGATGGGCCTGATCGATCCGCGGCAGGGCATTGACCGTTGCGAAGGCATAGCCGTATTCGCCGAGCTTGTCGACGATGGCCTTGGTCGTATCCTTGAGCTTCGTCGCCGAGAAACGCTGACCGGCCTTCACGCCCACCCGTTTTTTCAGCTCCGCCTCGCGATCGAGCAGATCGCCGGAAAGATGCACGCCCGAGATCGTATAGGGCTCGCCCTCGTGGATCATGATCGTCAGATACATATCTTTTTTATCTGGCGACAGTGAAACCTGAGTCGATTCGATATTGAACTCGAGATAGCCGCGATCGAGGTAGTACGAGCGAACGTTCTCCAGATCACCGCTGAGCTTGTCCTTCGCGTAGAGATCGTTCTTGGTGTACCAGGAGAACCAGTTGGGCGTCGAAAGCTGCATTTCATCGCGCAGCGTGCTTTCGCTGAATGCCTTGTTGCCGATGAAATTGATCTGGCGAATCTTCGCGCTCGGCCCTTCGACGACCGAGAACAGCAGACCGACCCGGCTGCGATCGAGCGGCGTCACGGTCGTGGTGACTTCCGCTGCATAGTAGCCGCGCGTCAAATATTGCCGCTTGAGTTCCTGCTCGGCGCGGTCCACGAGCGCCTTGTCGTAGTAGCGGCCGGGCGACAGCCCGACGGAGTTGAGAGCCTTGGTCAGGTTGTCCTTGTCGAACTCGTGAACGCCTGCGAAATCGATGGTGCCGATAGCCGGACGCTCCGCGACCTGGACCACGAGGACATCACCATCGGCCGATATCCGCACGTCGTTGAAAAAGCCGGTCGCATACAGCGCACGGATTGCATCGGATGCTTTGTCGTCGGTGAACGTGTCGCCCTGTTTGATCGGCAGATAGGAAAACACCGTGCCGGGTTCGATGCGTTGCAGACCTTCGATGCGGATGTCCTTGACGACGAAGGGCTCAGTGGCACTTGCGCCGAGCGCAGCAGTCGACATACCGAAGAAGGTCAGCGCGCGCGCAGCGCGCGCCGTGAGGGTTGAAGCCGTCATGCGGATGGGAAATGGGCAACGTATTGAGCGCGTTCGCAAAGCCTCGCAAACGCAGCGGGAACATCACTGAAGGCCACTGCCAGAGGGGCAGGCAGGGCGTGCAAGGCCAGTGACAAGAGAAAGCACTTCGGTCATGTTGCGGGCCTGACCCGGGTGTAGCCGGAACGACATTTCTGCGCCGCCCGGCAATTTGAAGCTGACGACGAGATGCTGCGCGGCGTCCGATACCTTGCCCACCTCCCAGGCTTCGCAGGGCATGGCGAACTTGATGCGCGCAGTCTTGTGACGAATACGCTCGGAGCGGCCGATCGCATTCGAAAGGGCCGCGAGCAGTTCATGCATCACCGAGAAATGCAGCGCGATGCTGTCGGGCTGGTTGCCGTTCAGCATCAGATACTGGCCATCTGCAGTGAGTTCGAAGCCACGCAGAGAATGAATCGCAAGAGCCGTGGACTGGGACATGTATGCGCTCCGGGATGAAACCATCGGCGGAGTCTAGGGGCGATGACCCGCGTTGCCGTTACAGCGTTGTTACGGCCGCTTTCTTCCATCAACATTCGTGCACGACGTCAGCAGAGCGTCCTCGCACGGGCTAGCGAGCCTTATGCCTGTCAACGCGGGCTCATGGCTGTCATTCATCCGACCGTCGACTTTCATATTGGGGAGGGGCGCATCGATTCACGGACGCCATACGAAATCCGTCGTAACCGTATGGGTTACGGTGACCGACAAGATGCACACAATCGCCTGAACGGCGCCTGACTTCGAAGATGTCACGCAACGGTTACGCGGATACCGCGACGTGCTGGGAAAGGGGATGGACCTGCGCATACCCCGCTCATTGTTGAAGTGAATGGAATGATGATAGCCATTTGCTCGCAATTATCTTTTTCGGCGAATGGCGGAACATTCGTTTCATCCATTCATCACCTGAATCATCGACAAGGAGCAATTCATGAACCGCATTCGAAACAACCAGGTTGCCATCGTGACGGGCGCATCGCGCGGAATCGGGGCCGAGGTGGCGCGCCGTCTCGCCCAGGACGGATTCGCCGTTGCCATTAACTACGCCTCGAGCGCGAAGGAAGCCGACGCTCTGGTCAACGAACTTTCAGCGCATGGCGCGAAGGCGATCGCAGTCAAAGCCAACGTCGCGGACGCCGGCGAAGTCCGCACGATGTTCGAGATCACTGAACAGCAGCTAGGAAAGATCGACGTGCTGGTGAATAACGCCGGCGTGCTCAAGACCGTCGCGCTTGCCGATACGTCCGATGCGCTCTACGAGCAGACCTTCGATATCAATGTGCGCGGCACTTTCAACACGCTGCGCGAAGCCGCCGCACGAATGAACGAAGGAGGCCGCATCGTGAACTTTTCGAGCACGACGCTCGCGCTCAACATGCCGGGCTACGCGATCTATAACGCGACCAAGGCTGCCGTCGAGGCATTCACCCACGTCTTCGCGAAGGAACTGCGCGGCCGCCGCATCACCGTGAACGCGATTGCGCCGGGCCCCGTCGCGACATCGCTGTTTCTCGACGGCAAGACGGAAGAGCAGATTAAAACGTTTGCCAACCTGCCGCCTTTGCAGCGTCTCGGTCAACCGGGAGACATCGCCGCAGTGGTCTCGTTCCTCGCGAGCGCTGATGCCGGTTGGGTCAACGGCCAGATTCTGCGTGCGAACGGCGGCATAGCCTGAGGCAGCAATCTCCTATGGTCTGACGAAGCGTTTTTGATGGCAACCCGAATACCGCGACCAATAAAACACTAAACACCTTGCTTAACTGTCGCGCGTTTCTATACTAAAGAACATGCTTAACCATCAGCCTTCGCTCGATCTGACCTTTCAGGCGCTGGCCGATCCGACCCGGCGCGCGATCCTCGCGCGCCTCACGCGCGGCCCGGCCTCGGTGAGCGAGCTGGCGCGACCGCTCGCGATGTCGTTGCCGGCCGTGATCCAGCATCTCGCCGTGCTCGAACATTCGGGGCTCGTGCGTTCCGCGAAGCTCGGGCGAGTACGCACGTGCCAGCTCGAACCGGCGGCTTTGAGCCTTGCCGAGCAATGGCTCAACGAACGGCGTTCGGAATGGGAACGACGTCTCGACCGGTTGGGCGCCTATTTGCAATCGACAACCGAACAAGGAGCACCCGATGACGATTCCGCATGACAACAAGCTCGCCCCGCTGGTCGCGTCGCGCACGTTTTCCGCATCACGTGAGCAGGTATTTCGCGCATGGAGCAGCGCAGCGCATCTGAAGCAGTGGTTTTGTCCCGAGCGGTATACGGTGCCGGAGGCGGAAGTCGAGTTACGCGCCGGCGGCGTATTCAATCTTTGCATGCGTTCGCCAACGGGCGAAAACCATTGGATCAGAGGGCATTACACGGAAATCGTGCCGGACGAGCGGCTCGTGATCGCCATGCAGGTGTTCGGAGCAAACGACCTGTTGCTGTTTCACGCCCTTACGACGGTTACGCTCGCCGACGAGCAGCGCGGAACGCGTCTCGACGTCACGCAAACCTACACACCGGTTCATCCGCTGGCCGAACAAATGATCGCTGGCGCCCCGGAAGGCTGGAAGCAGACACTCGAGCGCCTGGCACTCGAAGTGGCCCGTATCCGGGTATCAACGGACGTGCACCGTTCGGTTGTACACGCAACGCTCCGGATCGAGCGCACGTATGATGCCTCGCGCGAACGCGTCTTTCTCGCGTTGACCGACCCCGCTGCCAAGGCAAAGTGGTTCGCCGCCAGCAAGGAACTCACGACATTGGCGCGCGAGATCGACGTGCGTCCGGGCGGCCGGGAATATGTGCAAGGGCGCTGGGCGAGCGGTATCGTTTCGACATTCGATGCGCGCTACCTCGACGTCGTGCGCAACGAACGACTTGTCTATGTCTACGAGTTGTATCTCGACGACCGCAAGATATCGGTCTCGCTCACGACATTCGAGCTGCAAGCCTCCGGCACCGGGACACGGCTAGTGATGACGGAGCAGGGCGCTTATCTCGACGGTTACGACGACGCCGGGGCGCGCGAACACGGTTCGAACTTGCTGCTCGACGCGCTGGGACACTCAGTGCTCGAAGACTCACCTCGTTGACGTCGCCTCTGATGGGCGTTCTACCACGTGATCTCGGTGGTCGCCCTGTGCACGGAAAACGCACGGAGACGCCACTGGCGCTACCATAGCCGGGGCTCGCCGCAGAGGCGAGCCGATCCGGCATGCTGGCGAGCCGGACCTCATTTCCGAAGACCGAAGAAAACCGGAGTGCACAGGAATGAATTTCTACAAGACGGCGGTGGTAGCGGCGGTTCTGGCATCGAGCATGAGTGCGCACGCACAGGTCGCGGGCACGCAACCGCTCAGCGTCACAGTGGAGCAGTCGCAAGCGTTGCTCGAAGGCTGGAGCGTCAAGAAAAGCGTACTCGGCAAGCCGGTCTACAACGACCAGAACGAGAAAGTCGGCACGATTCGCGATCTGATCGTCGCGCCCGACGGCTCCGTGTCCGCCGCCATCGTCGCCGCTGGCGGCTTCCTCGGTGTCGCGACCCACGATGTCGCCGTGCCCATCGCGTCGCTCGACGAGCGCAACGGCAATCTCTATCTGCCGGGTGCCACCAAGGAGGCGCTCAAGGCAACACCGGAATTCGAGTACGCGAAGATCCAGTCACCGCCCAAGCCGAAGAAGGTTCAGGCTCAGTAACAGGCACTCGCAAGAAGGGTTCCGGCGCGCCAGCGCGGGAACCCGCTCAAACACCACGCATTCCTGCGCGGCGTCGGGCACGTCGCTCATTGAGCGCCGTCTTTCCAGGCAGGCAGCGTGGCGCCGTGATAGACGCGCAGGATTTCATCGGCGACGTTCGCTTGCTGATAGCTCTCCACCAGTTTGTGAACCCAGATAGCGTTCGCATTCTTTTCATCGACAGCGATGAAATTGCGGTATGCGTTGCCGCCCACCTGTTCCTGCGCGATGCGCTCCTGCGGAATCTTGATGCCTGACTTCACGGCCCAATCCGTGTTGACTACAGCCGCGTCGAGATCGCCGATGGCCCGGCCGATGATGCCCGCATCGAGTTCCTTGATATGAATGTGCTTCGGGTTGTCGGCAATGTCGATCGCGGTCGGCAGCAACCCGACATTGGGGCGCAGCGTGATCAGATGTTGAGCCTGCAGCAACAGCAATGCACGGCCCTCGTTGCTGGGATCATTCGGCACGCCGATCACGGCGTTCTGCGGCAGTTCGGCAATCGACTTCACTTTGCGTGAATACAGACCGATCGGTTGCACGTAGGTGTAGCCGACGGGCACGATCCGGTAGCCTCGCGCCTTGATTTGCGCTTCGAGATACGGCTTGTGCTGGAACGAGTTCGCGTCGAGATCGTGCTGCGAGAGGGCCTCGTTCGGTTGCGTGTAGTCGGCGAACGTCGTCACCTTGATCGTCAATCCGCGCTTGGCGGCATTGGCCGACACGACGCGCCACACATCCTCGTCTTCACCGGACATGATGCCTACACGCACGACCTGATCGGCGGCGCGCGCCGTCTGCGCGCTCGCGAGGCCCAGTGTGAATAGCAGCCCTGCGAGGGCGGCGCCGAATACCGTCTTTTTCAGTTTTGTCGTTGTCATTGAGTGTGCCCCTGAGGTCAGCGTGAGAAGAGTGAACGCTGATCGTGAAGCACACCCCGCGGACTGACAAATAACGAATACGCAATTGCTATTCGATACGCAATCGATATGCGTAGCAGCGTGCGGCTATTGTCTGAGATATGGCGATCAAGGCGTGCCGTGCGGCAGATGCAGTGTCACGAGCAACGACGCGTCTTCGAGTGCGTCGCGCGCGTGCGGCTCGCCGGGGGTGAGCAGTAACATGTCGCCGGCGCGCAGGGTTCGCGCTTTGTTTGCCACCGAGAAATCGACCACACCTTCGCGACATGGCACCGTGATCGCGCCGGGTGACGCGTGCGCAATCGCCATTTTGACCTCGCCGACAGCGGCCAGTCAGGCGCGGGCGGAGGCCGCGCGGGCCTCGCTGGGTCGTGGGTTCAGGTGCCGCGTGGAGCGATTACGGCGCGAACGCGGTCGACGACGGCTGTACGCCGGCCATTGGCGATTCGCTCGTGCTATCGGCCGCTTGTGCGATGTGCCCGGCGTGGTCGCGTTCGAGCCAAAGCCTGCTATCCGGGAACCAGAAAGCCTCAGGGCGAGGAGGGCAGACTAGCGTGACGGGCAGCGACGGGTTGAATATCTTCGACCACGCGGACAGATACGATGGCGTTTTCAGAAGAAAGCCGCATCGCGCGAGCAATAGGCAGCATATCAACGCTTCGCGCCCTATCTGGAGCCCCGGATAGCCGGCGAAATGAATCGGCAAACTGCCATTAGAGAGAAATTTCGCAGGGGCGACATTAACCGGTCGACTAAACGGCCAGGCGCGGAAAAACTCGATGAACGGCTGTTCGTCGCTCGACACGAGAATAGTGGTCAGATCGGGATTGTGCGCCAGCGTTTCATCGACCCGTCGACAGAACGCCTCCCACGTAATGGCTTCAGCTTCGCCGCGTTTGTCCGTGCCCCGGAAATGAACGCCGAGCGTATGGGCGCCGACATCGAGTGACTGACAAGCCGAATCGACTTCGGCGACGATATCGGCCGCGGGCCGATAGTGGGCGAGGAACAACCGGCTCGCCGAATCGAGTCTGAGACGATGTTCGTATCGCGGCCGCAAACCCAACTGGACGAGATCCCGTACTTTTGAGGTTCGGATCTTGTACGTGGACGGTACCGCACCGCTGTTCTGTACCGGCTCGAAAAGCGCTGCGAACCAGTCGATTTTTCCTTCGGGGTCGCCGTATATCCGCCCATGAGCAGCGATGCGTGGTTCGAGACCCTTGTCCTCACAATACGTGAGGATGAAAAGAACCATCTGGAGCACCGAAAAAAGCCCCGAATTCTCGTGAATGTCGATCGAGAAAACGCGCTTGTTCAGACGCTGGGTGCCGTGGAGAACGAGGCGACTGGCCGTCCCCATGGAATATTTAAAACCTTCGCTGCGACGAAACTTTCTTGCGCAGTCAACAAGATCTCTTAACATTCGTGCTCCTTATTGATTCGTCTTCTTCAGGGGCGCGCTGCTGGCCTTATCGCGGACGTTGCCATTCGTCCGTGCTGGCGATGGTTCTACAGACAAATAAGCTTGAGATCAGTGAAGCGATGCAGCGATAGTATGCCTGGATCAAAATGGAATTTGTAGAGGGACGTGCGTTCGCGCGACGCAAAAAGTGTGCAGATGTGGGGCGACTGTGGGGGTGACTTGGCTAATTCACAATTTTACATAAGATAAATTATCAACCTGACTGGTGTTAGTCCAAAGTACAGATGTCGTACCTCGCCCGATTTGAGGTGCATGCTGGCGCGGTTTTCACGTCTGCGTGGAGCCGTCGATGGCCTGCACCGGGATGATCACGATAAGCATGTGCGAGCTGGATTGCCTGAAGGTGATCGAGGCGGTCGCCGAGGCACGACTGATGCCTTGGCGTGCCGCTGAAAGACTGGGCCTGAGCCGGCGCCAGGTCGAGCGGCTGGTGAGCAGGTATCGCGAGCGCGGACCGGCGGCATGGCTTCGGACCGGCGCGGACGGCCAGGCAACCGGAGAAGCTCCACGAGGACCCCGCGTCGCGCCCGCTGACGCCGATTAACGAGCACTACGCCGCTCCGCCGCCCGAGAAACGCCACCAGCGCCAACCGCCAAACCCCACCAAACCATCAACCCGCAAATCACGCGATTCAACGAAGCCGGGTACGCCCTATGCGGTGTCCCGAAGGCAAGCTTCTCAATACCGATCTTTAACGGAGGACATCATGCCCTATCTAATCGGCTGGCTCCTTGGCGTGCCGCTCATCGTGCTGGTCATTCTGTATCTGGTTCTGCATTGAGTACCAACAGCGCGCGTGCTGCACTTGAATAACGCAAGAAAATCGCAGCACGCGTAGTTCGACCCGATACGCTCGCTACGTGACCTTCGGCCTCTGAAAGTTTGCAGGCAACAGACTACCAATCGCCCCCTGCTTCGTCGTGGGAACCACGAGGTTCTGCCAGCTCGCGATTTCGGCGATGAAGTCTGCGTTCGCCGCAACGGCGCCCTGGGTCTTCTGCAGCGCGACGGGCTCGCCGCTCGAGGGATTGATCGACGATACCGTGACCGTGAAATTGCGCGCTGCGCCGGTATTGGAAACGCCAACCCGGCTGAGGGCGGCATCGGTCCAGAGCAGGATCTGCTCGCCTGCCTGGAGACTGAGCCCGTCGAGTTGCACCAACTGCATCGACGGCGTGGTCTTCAGGTTCGCTGCAGCGCCCGACTGAATGTCATACCGCTGTGCAATCAAGACGGAAAAAGTCTTGCTGGCGTCGTTTGTGGTGAGCTGGAACGACTGATTATCGGCGCTGACCAGTATCACGTCCTTGGTTGCCGCGCTGCACGGCACGTTTTGCAGCGAGAAGCCGCGTTCGTGCGGCACGATCGCGTTAGCTCCGGCTGGCAGCAAGGTGCCCAAGCCGCTTGGGGACGACGAAGGCGGCGCGATGCTCGCATACGTGTAAGTGCCGTTGCCTGTGCCCTGGATCGTGCGCTGAAGCTGCAGTTGCGGCGGTGTCAGCGTGAGGTTATGCGCCTCGCTCAATAACGATGGAACCACACCCGGAACCTGCGCGACGACGTTCGCACCACTCTGCCCGGTCACCTGCCCCGCGAGATTAGCGAGTGAGAGCGTGGCAGGGCTAAGCACGAAGTCCACGATCCATCCGGCTCCTTCCATCCACGGTAAATGGACCGCGTCGTACAGTGCCTGATCCATCGTGGCAACGCCAAGCGTAAAGCCGTTTGCGGTGTTGTAGGCCGGTGAATACAGCGCGTCCCCGGTCGATCCATAGTCGAAACTGACCGTGCTGCCGCTTTGGGTGAACGTGATGAAGCAATTGTCGTTGCCAGGGTAATTGCAATCGTAGATGTAAAGCTTGACGCCGTTGTAGCCGGCGGTCCAACCGGGCGGGCGCACGAGTTTGTACGGCACTATCGTATGCGCGGCCATCTCGGCGTTGAACCATTTGCTCGCGACGGGCCAGCCCGACGGGATGAAGAACACCAACGGCATGTTGTCGCGCGTTTGGGTGCCAGTGAAGACGCTCTCGACTTGCTGGATGCTGCTCAACACTTGCGGCTGGCCATTGACGCTCTGCGAGAAAAAATGCGTGAGTAGCTCACCGCTCATCTGGCGCCCCCAGTCGATGGTGAACTCCGTTTTCAGCGCACTGCTCGAGGTGGGGAACGCGGCGAACGTGTCCTTGAACCCGCCGGTGAACCGGTCCATCGCACCGCAGGCAAAGCCGGTGCAAAGTCCGTGGCACTCCGGGCCGAGCAATACGGCGTACAGCGCGTAGTAGGCCGCGGTCAGCGTCGGCTGAAGCAAGGTCGAGCCGATGACATCGCCCGAGCCGAAATCGGCAGCGAACGTCGACAGTGATGGCGCGCCGGGACAAGCCGATGCGTTCGTAAAAGCAAACCCGTGCACGCTCGGCGCGAAGCCATTCGCGGCGAAAGCAAGCCGCATCATCGTCAACGTGTTGCTTGCGAGTCCGTCCGGGTTGACGAGCGAGAGGGTTGCCGTGCCTTGCGCTTGCGAGGTCGCACCGGTCACGCTGGGTACCGTGAACACAACGGTATTCGGCGTGGTGCTGAGCGGCACGATAACCTGAAGCGGCTGTGCAGGCTGCGTCAAGTGCACGCTCGCGTTAGCGAGGAAGCCGGCGCCAGTCACCGTGATCGTGTCGCCGGGGGTGTAACCGCCGCTTGCCGACACGCTGGTGATAAACGGTTCGACGGTGAAGTTCATCGCGTCGCTGACGAGCCCGTCGGCCGAGCGGCGAACTGCAATGGTCGCCGTGCCGCCCGCGAGTGCAAGCGGCAGTGTGACTTTGAACTGGCCACTCGCCGCGAAGGTCGCCGGCACGGTCTCGCCGTTGACCATCACCGTGTCGCCGCTGCCAAAATTCATCCCGACGCCTGTCACTATTGCGCCCGGGTAGCCGATCTCCGGATTGATCGTTTGCAGCCACGGCAGGGTCAACTCGTCGTACCACTCCGCTGCCGTGATGATGTACGGGTTGATCGTGCCGCCATTGCCTGCCTTGCCGTCTGCCCCGGCCTGGCCACTCGCGCCTGGCGCGCCGTCGGGTGCCGTGCCGGGCTTGTTGCACATGCCGGCGCCGCCTGGCGTGCCCGGTGCGCCACCGCGTCCCGGCGCGCCGCCGGCGCCGGGTATCCCGGGATCTCCGCCGGGGCCGCCGTTGTTGTAGATCGTCCAGCTCTTGTTGTCGACGAGCGTCTGCCAGTTGGCCTGGGTGGTGAGCACAGAGAGGTTGCCGCCCGCCCCGCCCTCGCCGCCCGCACTGCCATCGCCACCGTTGCCGCCGTTGCCGCCATGCCCGCCGCTACCCGGCTGCGCTGTGCAACCGAACGGCCACACATCGGAGCCGTTCTTGCCCGCGCCGCCATCCCCACCATTGCCGCCTCGCTCGCCCGGGTTCCCTGGCGCACCCTTCAACCCCTGAATATTGATGACCGGCAGGTTGTCGATATTCAATGCGTAGATCGCGATGTTCGGCGCGGCAGGCGGCACGATGGTCGTTGGAGCGCCCGTCTGCCCGCTGATGCCGTTACCGCCGTTCGGCCCGTTGGTCGCGCCACCGCCGTACGCGTTCGGGTTATAGCTGACACCGTTTGCGGCCGTGAGTGCGGGCAGCGCCACGGGGCGCCATACCGACGAGTCATCGTAGGCAATCTGCGCGCCTTGCCCACAGGTCAGTGTCTGTACGATCAGCGTGAGGGTCTTCACCGACGGATCGATCGTCAGTGTCGTGTTGGTCAAGTCGAGTTGAGATGCGATGATGACCGAGCTGCTGTCGGGCAGGACCGAAGTCGGAGAGAAGCCCGGATTCGGATGATACAAACCGGGCATCACGCGCAGCGCGGCACTCACGGTGAGCGCCGGTGCCTTGCTGATGTCCTGCACGCCCAGCTGGCGCATCATCGTTTTAGCATTGTTGAGTTGCGTCGACACCACGCCGGCCAATCCGAGGAGTGTAGCGTTGCCCAACAGGTTTTCGTCCACCAGCACAGCATTGCTGTAGATCGGCATCACCTTCGACGCATCGACGTTCGTCTGGCTCGCCGTGAACGCCTTGACGATGCTGCCATCGAGGTTTTGCAGATTGGGGCTCAAGTTCAGTGCGACTGCGGGCATGACGACTCCTTCGTGCACATTTCACGTTATCAGCAGGAATCCGAATCAGTTTAAAGAAAAAAACGTGCCCCTCGCCTCGCGAACAGCTGAAGTCTGCCAGCACCTCCACGCACGATAGTTCGAAGTGGAGATTTCTGCGCCCATCAAATGATGGAGGGAGACGCTCTCAAACGTCTCACGGTCCGAATCGACGCAAGCCGATGCAGTCGCGCGTCAGGCACCCGGCACGCCATCGCGTGTTCGTCCGAGGCGCGTGATCAGCTCGACTGGTCACCAAAGAGTAATTGTTGCGCAATGTTTTTGACAGGCAGTCCTGATGGACTGGATGCGCCCGGAGGATAGTCGATCTGCCACACGCGATCGAACACATCGCCGGGCCAAGGGGTTTGCGGTGGCTGACCGCCGAGGCTCTGCGCCAGGGCCGGGATATTGCCGTGATGCCAACAAACCAACAGAACCTTTCCGCCGTACCGTGCGTCGGAAAGAATTTTGGTGGCCAGCGTGGCGTAGTCGCCGTCGGCGATGCTGGAATCGATGGCGAGACCCAGCGCTGTCGAGAGCGGTGTAATGGTTTCGACAGGACGATTGCTATGTTTCGACGCTTGCGCGGCGAACAGCGCGTCCAACTTGCCGAACGTTGCGGGGAAGTACGGCGCAAGTGCGCCGGCCCGCTCATATCCGCGTGTCGAGAGATCGATGCCGTCTTGTGGATTGTCCGTCGCCGCGTCGCCCGGCTTCTCCGCGTGGCGGATGATGAAGACGGTCGTGGGGTAGTTCGCTGCAGACATTTCCGCCTCCCGCTTCAGTTGCACCGGCCACTCAAAGCATAGCCCACGCATACGACGCGAAGAAGGTTCGCAAATGTCGCCGAAGCACGCATCTCGCGTGCTCCGTGGATCTGTTAGAACGCGCGCTTTCTCGCAACGACCTGCTTGCCGCCAGGTTGCCAGCGCATCGGTGTGACTTTCGGGCGGCACAGGTACGTATCGAGGCGGTTCACCATGAACGCCAGCCAGATCGAGAGCGCGAACACAGTGCCGCTGACTACGAGGAAATCGAATAACGAAGGATGGAAGTTCATTTGTGCCGTCCGTTGAGAATGGATGCGCAGTCGTTGCATCCCTTAAAGCGCTGAAGCGGGTGGCCGTCAAACCTATCACCTGCTCGTTGATTTCAGTATCCGCGCGTTGAGTTAGCGGAAGATGAGCCCTCGTTGCAGTCGTCGAAAATTTTCAATCGCCCATTGACTCCATTGCCCCACTTCAGGAGGACATACAACAAGCGTGTCCGCCGTTAGAGTGTAAGTCTCGCCTAATTCCCGTCTTCGATACTCGCCTTCTTTTGCTTCGTGAAGGAACGCCGCCAGGTGCTCGACCAGGTCCGAAGTTCAAGTAAGGAAACGTGTCCGCGAAGGCCCGGAAACCGCAGCTTGCCAACGGCATTCTGCAGCTTTTGCATCCCCGCATCTGATGCCGCTAGCCGAAGCTGGTCCCGGGAGATGTTTTAAATGAATTACTTCGGATAGCCCTGCAGATGACCACATTCCACGAAGCGTTCCGGCGCTCTCCCGAGATCGCACTCTTTCTATCGCTGGCAATCGGTTATGCGATTGGTCGCGTGAAAATCCGCGGATTCCAGTTGGGTGGCGTCGGCGGGACATTGCTCGCAGCGGTCTGCATCAGTCAGTCCGGCGTAGTGATCGATAACGGCGTCAAATCGCTGATGCTGGGCGTATTCATCTACACGGTGGGCTATGAATCGGGCCCGCAATTCTTCGGTTCGTTCCATCGAAAGACGCTCCGCGAAGTCGTGCTGGCGGTTTTTTTCGCGCTATCGGCGCTCGCTACCGTCATTGCATGCGCCAAGCTCTTCGGGCTCAACAAGGGACTTGCGGCGGGGCTCGCCGCCGGCGCGCTCACGCAATCCGGTATCGTCGGCACAGCCGGGGACGCCATTACGCGGCTTGGTCTGCCACCGGGTGAAGTCAAGTATCTGCAGTCGCAGGTCGCCGTCGCCTTCGCGGTCACTTATATACCGGGCTTGCTCGGCGGTATCGTGGGCTGCGTGAATCTCGTTCCGCGATTCATGCGGCGCAGCCTGCGTGACGCGGCGAGCGACATCGACAAGTCGGCCAACCACTACGTCATGATCGGCAAGGATGGCCGCTCCGCTTCGATGCCGCATCTGGTTGGCCGCGCTTATCGCGTCGGCAAGGCGGCCGGTTTCACCATCGCCGAGATCGAGACACGTCACAATGATCTCGTCACCGTCGAGCGCGTGCGCCGCGCCGGCACGTTTGTCGAGTTACACGAGAATCTGGTGCTCAACAAGGATGACGTCATCCTGGTGGTAGGCGTTCGCGATGCCATGGTCGATGTCGCGCTGACACTGGGCGAGGAAGTCAAAGCGTGCAGCGACATGTCCGTCGAAATGCATTCGCGCCAGGCCGTCTTCGCGAGAAAGGGGATGAACGGCATGACCATCTCGAAGGCCAAGGCGGCGGTCGATCGCGATCTGGCGCGCGGTGTCTATATCGAGGCAGTGACGCGCTCAGGCCGCCCCCTGCCCGTGCTCGGCGATCTCGAACTTCAGCACGGCGACGTCATTACGTTCTACGGCGCGCCCGATAACACCATGCGGGCCGCGAATGCCGCTGGCTACCATTTGCCCTATTCGGACAAAACCGACTTCATCTATATGAGCCTCGGTCTGGTGGCCGGTTTGGTGCTGGGTCTGGTCGTCGTCTATATCGCCGGCTTTCCCGTCACACTGGGCGCCGGCGGTGGTTGCCTGCTGGCAGGGCTGCTGTTCGGCTGGATGCGCAGCAAGCACCCGATGTATGGGGCCATGCCACCGGCAGCGTCTCAAGCATTCAAGGATTTTGGTCTCTCGGCGTTCGTCGCGGCAGTCGGGCTCGATTCGGGTATCGAAGCACTGCTGACCGTGAAGGAAAGCGGTGCAACGCTTTTGCTGCTCGGCGTCTTCGTCACGTTCTTCCCGATGGTGTTGTCCATGCTGTTTGCCCGCTACGTCCTCGGATATCGCAATGCCTCGTTGCTGGCAGGTGCGCTTGCGGGTTCACGCGGTGCGAGTCCCGCATTCGGACAGGTCCTCGAAAAGTCCGAGAGTTCCGCGCCCACGGTGCCATTCGCCGTGACCTATGCGCTGGGGTGCGTACTGCTCGCACTGCTCGGACCCGTTCTGATCGAACTGGCCTAGGCAGAGCGTTCCGGCGAAACGCGTTCGCCGGAACGTTCCGCATCTGGCCCACAGACAATCGATATCGATTCGATATCGTCACACGGGCCAATCAACGATCACCTGAGGACACGTGCAAGGCGCGAGTTGATCTGATCGACGCCATCCGATACGGTCATCGAGCGCCCCAGCATGGCCGACGTGCTGGTACGAATCGTGTCCGATATCTCGCCATAGCGCTCCGAGACAGGGCGCTCCTTGGCCGCTTGCAGGATCGGCGGCACAGACGCGAACCACGGCGCGGCCTTCAACACGGCCGGGTCCTGAAACACCGCAGGATAGGCGGGCATCATCGAAGCATTGATCGCGAGGAACTTCGCCACATCGGGCGACGCCATCCATCGCACCAGTTCGACCGCTTCCTTCTTGTGCGTCGAATACGCCGATACGGCCCACTGCCAGCCTCCGGCACACGAGTCCGTGCTGCCGCCCGTCATCGAAGGCAACGGCACGATGCCGATCTTGTCCTTGACTGCCGAGTCGGGTTGCTGGAGTTGACTCCACACCATGCCCCATGTCACTGCGAAGACCGCTCTCCCGTTCTTGAAGTCCGCCGTGGTGTCCTGGGTCTTCACCTCGGCCACGTTCTTCTTCACGACGCCCTGGTCCGCAAGACCCAGCCACATGTTCATGCCTTTTTCCGCCGCCGCCTTGTCGAGCGAAAGGCGGCCCTTCGGGTCGGTCAACTCCTTGCCCTGGCTCCAGTACGGCGTGAGGAACGTGCAGACCGCCGCCTCGATCGGCGCGCCCTGAATGGACAGGCCCTGCAGTGATGCGTCGTGCTCGCCGGCGAGCACCGTCTTCGCCGAGGCGGCAAGCTGGTCCCAGGTCTTGGGTTCAGGCAGGTGATATTTGGCCAGCAGATCCTTGCGGTAGTACAGGAACTGCGCATCCGCATAGGCGGGCAGCGCGGCGATCTTGCCGTCGACGATACTGGCCTTCGCGTACGCCGGCATGTACGACTTCATCTGGGTCGCGCCGTCTGCACCGAGATACTTGTCGAGCGGCTCGATCCACTGCGCCCGCATGTACTGCGCGGGATTGACGATGTCGATCATCATCACATCGAGACTGGGGTCGCGCGCGGACAGCACGGTCGACAGATACGCGCGCTGCAACTCCGAGGTGTTGCCACCCGATTCGATGACGACCTTCACGCCCGGCGTCTTCTGCTCGAACGCGTCGAACATCTTGCGCATCAGATCTGGCCGGTTGGAACCGCCGACGTAGACGTGCAGCGTCGTGTCGGCCAGCGCGCTCTGCGAGGCAAGCGCGACGGTGATGGCACACAGCGCCATGCAATGTTTTATTCTCACATCGTCTCCATGGATTTATTGATCGATACTTTGGGGCAGCGACAGCAGGAAATCCTGCCAGTCGCTTCCTTGCCGCACGAACACGGGCGGCTCGCCCAGCTCCGCGCCGATCTCGACGCGCCTGCCTCCTTCGAAGACTTCTCCTGACCACAAATGGATCCACCTCGCACCAGACGGGAGATACGGATGCCACGTGCGCACGTCGGCGGTGTGCACCGGCGCGACGAGCAGCGACGATCCATACAGGTACTGATCCTGGATATCGTAAGTAACGGCATCGTCCTCGTGATGCAGGAACAGCGGGCGCTGCAACGGCAGTCCCCGGGTCGTGGCTTCTTCAACCAGTTCGCGCACGTACGGCGCCAGCGCGACGTGAAGCCGGGTCATGCGCGCGAAATGCTTCAGCACTTCGACGTCCTGGTAAAACTGGAAGTTCTGCTCGGGCCGGTTGCCTTCGTGCGTGCGCATCATGGGCGTGAATGCCGCCATTTCGGTCCAGCGCTGGAACAGCTCCGGTGTGCGCGTATTGCCGAACAGGCTGGTATAGCCGCCGATATCGCTGTGGTGATACGCGTTGCCGAGCAGGCCCGCGGAAAGCGCGGCGCAAATCACCGTCTGCAGACCGTCGTGGCGGCTGAAGTCGACGGACTGGTCGCCTGCCCACAACATCGGGCAACTGGCCTGCACGCCCGTATAGCCCGAGCGCATGAAGAACACCACATCGCCGGTTCGCTGCACGGACTCCACGGCTCGTGCGTTGACTTGTGCCCACTGGGTCGGAAAGGCATTGTGGGCGAGCATCGGATCGGCGCCGCTCGCGAGCCGCGCGTCGACGGGCAAATACTCGCCGAAGTCCGCCATCCAGCCGTCGTGCCCCTGCTCCAGCATCTCGCGCACGAGCACCCGCTGGCCGAACCAGGCCGCCGCCTCGGGATTCGTGAAGTCCACCGTCGCGCACATGAACTCGCCGAAGTCGACGAGTTGGGCCGCGCCGCTCCTGTCGCGAACCAGCAAACCCAGTTCCTCGGCTTCCTTGAATAGTCGACCATCGGCGCACAGATACGGATTCGCGTAGCCCATGAAGCGGATGCCCGCGCCACGCAATCCCTCGATCCAGCGTGCATGATCGGGGTAGCGCTCTTCATTCCAGCGCCAGTCCCAGAAGAGCCGCGTGCCGAACGCCGTTTTACGCACGCCGGCCCAGTCCTCGCACCATAGCGCGCTCACGCGTACGCCGTGCTCCTGGGCGAGCGCCAGCACGTTGTCCGCGTGGCGCCGGCCGTTTTTCAAACCGAGCACGACGCCCTTCTGCAGCCATTCGGGCAGCTTCGGCTGGCGACCGAAGCGCGTCGAAAGACGCTCGACTAGCGTCGCGAAATCGTCGGCGAGCGTGAATTCGAGCGTCTCGGGAACGGCCCAGAATTGCAGTTCGTGATATTGCTCGCGACGAAAGTCGAAGTCCGCGTAAGCCGTCGTTTCCGCATGCAAGGCATAGCGCCGCGACGAAACAAAGGTCGGCTGCGGATAGTTGGTCTTGTAGTAGTCGCCGCCGCCTCCCGCGCCCGCGATCTCGGCCTGCCACGTGATGTGGGTCGACTTGTCCCGACCCACGCCGGGCTCCGAAGTCCATAGCGGGAAATGACGTCCGCGCAGATTGAAATACGAAAACTGCTCGCCGCATCCCCACACGTACTCGCCCTTTTCTGCCGGCACACGCCACCAGAATCGATTCATCCGCGAGTCATGACACTGGATGCGCAGATGCACGCCCGTCTCGTGCGGACGGACTTCGATGGTCACGACAGCGGGGCCATCCTTCGTCACGGCGAAGTCGATGTAGTCGATGCTCTCGTGCCGGCGCACGCTCGCGGCACGCAGCGCGATGCGTTCTTCCAGATCGTCGCGCAGATCCGCATGGCCCTTGCGCGTTTTCACCACGCTCGTGCCGCTGCCGACGAAGCAGCACGGTTCATCTTCGGTGTGCGTGAGCAAGACGCGTCCATCGGCACTCAACGTCAGGGCATCGCGTTCGAATTGCAGTTTCATTATTGATCGGCTCCGGTAGTAACAGGCTGGCCAGCAACATCGGCGGACGCATGAGCGCATGCGTCCCAGGTCTCACGAAGCCAGCGGGCACACGCCACGCTGTCGTCGAAAAGCGAATAGCGCGAGCCCGCGCCGTAGTCGTGAAACGGCAGTATCTCCGTACTGACATGACCGAGGCGGCTCGAAGGCGAACGTGCATGATGGGCGAGCAGCGTGCGCATCACGTGCTTCCACGGCTCGAGCGCGTCGGCCTCCCATGGGCTGTGCCAGCTACCCGGCGACGGCCTCAGAAACGGATACTGGATACCGCGCCCCGGCTTGCCGTCCGGTCCCTGGCTCCAGACGTTCGCCGGATTGTTCGGCACTGCGGGACGCGCGTGGGCATGCCCGACGAGATTGCCGCCGATCCACTGAGCGATGACGCTATCGGCATCGAACGGATCGAGCACGATACGCCCGGCGTCGACTTCGGCGCGCATGCCTTGCGGCTCCTGCGCGCGGGCGTTGCCGATCTTGTGAATGACGTGCGAGGGGTCGAGCGTGATGTTGAACGGCACGCCCTCGCGTTCCACCAGTCGCGCCACTTCCGCGACGCGACCGAAGTGTTCGGACCACATGTCGACGTGCACTTCGAAGCACGGTGTCACGCCTACCTTGTCGCCCACGTGCCACGCGTGCAGATAAGCGGCCGCGACGCGCGCATTCGACACCGGCACGCCATTCGCATCGAGGTAGTGTAACTGCACGTTCTGCACTTTCGCGCCCACCTCCTTGCCGATGCGCAAATGCCAGTCGAGCAGCGGTTCGTCGCGCTCGAGCATGTAGATGAAACCACCCGCACGCAACGGCAGCTTGTAGCGCTCGCTCATGCGCAAATGAAGATCGAGTTCGTGGGGCGGCGGCGTGCGTTCGTAGTAATCGAATACACCGGCTTCACTCACCATGCGAAAGCGGGTTTCGAGGTCGAAGCCATCGGCATCGGTATGGACCACGCTGTTACCCGTGATACCGATCATGAGTGTGGAGGATGTCGTCATGGATCCATGATCGTCGCGCGCGCCGTGGCACGCTTTGCGGATCGTGCTAAGCACTCGGCACTTCGCGCTATGCGTTGCTGTCGCCGAGCAGCTCGCGCGGCGTCACGCCGGTTTCCGCATACAGCACGCGAGCAAACTGCGCATAGCTGCCGAAGCCGGCGTCGAATGCGGCTTGCGTGAGGTTGCGGCAACCGCCGATCTGCAACTGCTCCTGGAAGCGGCGCAGTCTCACATGATTGCGATGCGCCGACACGGAACGCTCCACCTGCTCCGCGAACAAATGGCTCAAGCGGCTCGGACTCAAATGAACGATGTCCGCGAGCTTGGGCAATGGAACCGACGGATCGGCATCGAGCAATGCAAGCGCTTTGGCGATGGCCGGATGCATCGGCCGGCCGGCGCGGCCGTCGTGCGCCTCGGTGATGCGGGCCGCCTCGTCGAACCACCAGGCGAGACCGTCCGTATGATGGGCAGGATCGTCCTCGCACTGCGTGAGCGACTGCAGCACACTCACCAGATGCTGCCGATCGCTCTCGCGCAATCGGTGCGGCCGCGCGAACTGCTCGCGATCGTGGACTGAGGCCGGCACGCGTTTCGTGCGAGCCGAAAAGAAATCGGGCCGGCCGAGCACGACCCACAACGACATGTCATCGCTCGCATCGACGAGCATATGCTGCTGCTCCGGAAAGAGCCACAGCACATCGCCGCGCGTGAGGTTCTGGATACGGCCGTCGATCAGATAGCGGCAACTGCCGGTCTCCACCAGGTTCGCCTCGATTTCGGCATGACTGTGCGGGGACGTGCGGCGCTTGTAGCGGGGCCGCGCTGCGATACTGAGCCAGCAGACGCCGGATAGCGCCTCGGGAATGATGTCGAGATCCTGGGACATCGGTAATTCCTCATTCGTCTTCGCTCCGGTGAGGAGCCTGCCGTCTTGCGCCCGCCCGCTCCCAAAGGCAGGACATCGGCGACGGCCATTGTTCCGGTGCCGCGCGCATCCTGTCAATCCGTGGGAACGAGGCATGCGGGCGGGCGACGATCCTCAAGTCGTCCAGTCAAACGGGTTTTCTGCCGCGAGGCGCATGACCAGCACGAAATGCAGAAACGTCGGTTTGATCAGCAGAGTGCATACGGCGATAACCTCTTAATCTGAAAGCTCCCAAACTAAAGGAGCGAGACGATGCTCAGCCAAGCCCAGATCGATAGTTTCAACAAGAAAGGCTATTGCGTGATCGACAACCTCATGTCGGCGAAGGACCTCGCCGGCGCCCGCGCGGCAGCCGACGAACTGGTGGAGGCTGCGGACCAGGGCCGTCCCTATCCGCCTTCGTTCTTGCGCGAAGGCCAGTCGTACAGCGCGATCAGCAAGACCAATCGCCACTTCTTTTCGAATCGCTGCGAGACCTTTCCGCCGCTTGAAGCGTTCGTCAAAGGCACGACGATGGCCGAACTTGCCGCCGATCTGCTCGGACCGCAGGTGTATCTTTTCAACGAGCAAATCGTTGTGAAGGCACCCCAGCACGGCGACAGCTTCGCATGGCATCAGGACTCGGGCTACGTCCCGTTCGCGCATCGCCCGTATCTCACGGTCTGGTGCGCGCTCGACAATTCCACGCGCGAGAACGGCACGCTGTTTGTGATTCCGCGCGACCTCTCGGACCTGAGCGTGACGAAACACGAGTGGGATACCAGCGGCGCCAATCTCGTGGGCTACCAGGGCACCGAGGCCGGCGATGTCATCGAGGTCCCGGCGGGAACGGCCGTGGCCTTCTCGAGCGTCATGATGCATCGCACGGGCGCCAATCGAACCGACCTGCCGCGCCGGGCACTCGTGTGCCAGTACACGGCCGAGCCGCTGCTGCGCCCCGAAACCGGCCGACCGCACAACCGTGCGGTCGTGATGCCGGTACCGAGCACCGCGACGGCACAGGGTTGATCGAGCGACGCCCATGAAGCGCATCGGCAGCCGGTCACGAACCGTAGTCGGCCGCCGATGCCGGATTCTTCGGGCGAGGCGTGCGTGCAAGGCGGCGCCGTTCGGCCTTGCGCGCCGCTTTGGCGGCCTGCGGGCTCGATGCCTGCGAGGGCGAAGCGCCACTCGTGGATGCGCTGTGCGGCGCGCTCTGGTCCGCGGCGAGCACGGGGGCCGCCACGGCGAACGAGGCCAGCACCGCAAGACAGGCGAGTGAGCGATTGATCGTATTCATTGTTCTCGTCTCCAACTTGAAAAGTATCGATTTGTGCGGGCGATTCACCTCGAACGCAATACAGGTGAATCGTCCACTACGTGGTTGCTTCGTCTTTTTTCACACGCGACGATCGCTTTACGCGCGGTGTAGTTCGTTTTGCTGCAGTTCCGCTTCGATGCGCTCGGCGACCAGCGAGCTGACGCGCGCGTTCGCCTGCTTCGACAACCCGGCGATATGCGGGGTGAGAATCAGATTGGGCGTGTCGACAAGGGGCGAACCGGCCGCAAGCGGCTCATCGGCGAACACATCGAGCGCCGCACCGCCGAGTCGTCCCGAGCGCAACGCCGCGGCCAATGCCGTTTCATCGACGATGCCGCCGCGCGCCGTATTGATGACGATGGCGCCTTCCTTGAGCGAAGCAAGCCGCGCCGCGTCGAGCAGGTTGCGCGTGCCCGCCACGAGCGGGACATGGAGCGTGACGACATCGCCGGCGCGCAGCGCTTCGTCGAGCGTCATCGGCTGTGTATGAGTTGCCTTCCAGCACGGCGCATCGGCCGGCTGCTGCGGATCGTGACCGACCACGCGCATACCCAATGCGTGCGCGAGCGTTGCCACCAACTGGCCGATCCCGCCGAACCCGATCACCGCAAGCGTGCTGCCGGCCAGCTCGCGCCCATTCAGAAGCGCATTGCGCGGCCATTTGCCGGCCGCGACTTCGGTGCTCGAAAACCAGGCGCCGCGCAACAGCATCGCGGCGGCAGTGATCACGTACTCTGCGACTGCCTGTGCATTGGCGCCCGTTGCCGGAAAGACCTTCACGTCGCGCGCGGCGCACGCATCGAGATCGATATTGTCCAGCCCCACACCGAGACGCCCCACCGCGCGCAACTGCGGCCCTGCGTCGAGCAACGCTGCGTTCACCTGCGTGCGATTGCGCACGATGAGCGCGTCGGCGTCGGCCAGTGCCTCGCGAAGCGCCGCGGGCGAGTCGACCAGCGAGGGATCGTAGGAAACCCGGAACGTGGCGCGCAAGCGGTCCACCGCGAACTCGTCCATGAATTCGCTGATCACGATTTTTTTCACATGTGCTCCTTACCTGAAAATTGAAATGCCGGGACGCGTTGTCCCGGCAGGCCCCGCGATCAGAACGAAGTCCGCAGACCGGCCGTGAACGCCCATGGGCTGAAACCCGGCGTGACGACCCCATAGGCCGAATTCAGCAACCCGAGCCCCTGAGTCGACTTCGAGTTGTTCTGCATATACATGCCGTACGTGTACAGTTGCGTGCGCTTGGACAGGTAGTAGACGTAGCCGATGTCGTAAGCCCGGACGCGAGCGTCGCCCTGCTCGATGCGCCGCGCCGCGCCCAGGTTGAGATCGCCCGGCCCGATGGGGATCTTGGCGTTCAGCATCTCAGCCGAGGCGAAGAAATTGGTGCCGTCGGTGGTCTTCGTGTAGACGTAGTTGCCGCCCACGATCACGGGCCCGAAGTTGTAGGTGGCGCCGAGCACGTGGGTGATCTGCGCCGACGGGTTCAACGTCGTCGAGTTCGCGTAATACTGGTTGTGGTTGAAACCATAGGCGAGCCAGATGTTATTGCGCGCATAGATGACATTGAAACCAATGTTGCGACCCGCTGCGGTCTGCCCGCTCGGGTTCTGCGCACCGAACGAGTAGCCGATTTCCGAGGAAAGACCGTAGAAATTGGGCGTCCGGTAACGCACCGCGTTCGGATAGAAGCCACCGGTGCCGGATTTGCCGAGCGTGTACGTGTGTTCGAGGTTGATGATCGCCGAGTAGGTCGCGAGGCCGTAGGTGCCGACGTCGGACCCGAGCCAGGTCCAGTAGATCGGCAGATACATGTAGCCGAAGTCGACGCTACCGTACGTCTTGTTCGCGAGCCCCACCGATGCGCCCCGGCTCCACAGCGTCGCGCCACCGCCCGCGCCGGTGTAGGTGTTGAAGCTCGTTTCCATCATGAAGTTGGCAGTGTTGCCGCCGCCGAGATCCTCGGTCCCGCGAAAGCCCCAGCGCGACGCCTGCAAGTTGCCGCTGCTGGCCTGCACCGTGGGACTGACCGGCCCGTTGTATTTCACGTACTGAATAGCCGTATCGACAATGCCGTAGATCGTGACCGATGACTGCGCGTGACTTGCGCCTGCCAGCGTTGCCAATCCAACCCCTAACGCGGCACGCACAACCGGATGCTTCTTCATCGACTGTCTCCTGTCATGTTTTATTTGGCGCCGCAGTCATGCCTGCATCGATGGTCGGATCCGGCGGCTGCGATGCCTGGGGTAGTTGTTATTCATCGCTCTACCGACATCACCGGACCAACCGGTTGATAGCGGTATCATCATGAGACGAGAATAACGTTTGCATTACAACTTCTCAACCGGGAAATACCCGGATCATTTAATCAGTTATCCTTTGTATTTGTTTTTTTAAAAATCCGTGAGACCAGCCTCGTCTCACGGAATGGCTGTTATATCCCCACATTCCTGCGTGTGCTGCGTGTACTGCCGGGCGCAGGCCCCGTTGCTAGCCCTTCATGCCGCCGGCCGTCAATCCGCCGATCACCCGCTCCTGGAAGACCGCCATCAAGATCGCCACCGGCACGATGGCGACTGCGAGCGCCGCGCAGATCAATGGCCACGGAAACTGGAACTCGCCTTGATAGAGCGTGATGCCGACCGGCAAAGTCCGGAACGCCGGTGCCGAATTCAGTGAAAGCGCCAGCAGAAACTCGTCCCACGCGTTGACGAAGGCGAGAATCGCGGCGGTGAACACGCCGGAAGCGGACAACGGCAACACGATGCGAAACAAGGCACCGACCCGCGTGCAGCCATCGAGCAAGGCCGCGCTTTCGAGGTCGTTCGGAATGGCCTGGAAGAAACTCACCAGCACCAGCGTACAGACCGGCAGACTGAGCACGCTATACGGAATGATCAACGCGAAATACGTATTGAGCAAACCCAGTGAGCGCATGATCTGGAACAGCGGCACGAGCAGCGTGACCAGCGGGAACATCGACGATGCAATGATGAGCGACAGGATCAGCGCGCGATACCTGATTTTCAGCCGCGCGATCGCGTAGGCCGCGCACGCCGAGGCGAGCACCGCGATCACCGTCGAACACAACGCGACGATGAAGCTGTTCATCAGGAACATCAGCAAGGGCTGATCCGTGAACGCACGGATATAGTTCGCGAGCGTCGGTGCATGAGGCAGATACGTGATGGGCGTGCGGGTCAGCTCGGCCTCGCTTTTGAACGAGGTGAGCAAGATCCACAGCGCCGGAAAGAAGCCGTTGACCACGACGGCCGCCCCCGCGATCCAGCGCAGCCGCGCGCCGCTGAAGAGGCTCTCAATCTGATTCGTCATTTGCTCTCTCCGCGCACGAACTTCAGATACACCACGCTGATCGCGAGTGAAATCAGGAACATGAACACCGCCAGCGCCGCGCCATAGCCGACATCGAGGTAATCGATCATGGTCGAATTGATCAGCATGGCGAGCGTCGTCGTGCTGTTGCCCGGACCGCCGTGCGTCATCGTGAACGGTATGTCGAAGCTTTGCAGGGCGCTGATCGTGCGGAAGATCATCGCCACGACGATGGATGGCACGAGCATCGGCAACGTAATGTGGAAGAATTTCTGCAGCCGGGTCGCGCCGTCCACTTCCGCCGCTTCGTAGAGCGAGGGCGGAATGGTCTGAAGCCCGGCCAGCAGGATCAAGGCGACAAACGACGAGGTCTTCCAGATGGTTGCCAGGCACACGGCGGTGAAGGCCCAGGCGGGACTCAGCAGGAACATCACGGGCTCGAAGCCGAGCCGCACGAGAATGTCGTTGACAATGCCATGATCCGTGTTGAAGAACCAGGCGAAGATCAGGCCGGAAAAAGCGAGCGGCAACGCCCAGGGCAGCAGCAGCGCAAGCCGTATCGGCCAGCGCATGCGAAACGGCAGGTTGGCGAGCATGGCCAGCGGCAGACCGACCAGAAACGCGCCGGGCACCGTAATCAACGTCATCAGCAACGTGTTCTTCGTGGCGCCGAGAAAGCTGGTGTCATGCAGCGCGTCGATGTAGTTCGCGAAGCCGACGAACGCCGGTTCGAGACCGCCGGAGAGGCGAATGTCGAAGAAGCTGTTGTAGAGCAGCTTGCCGATCGGATAGACGACGATCAGACCGAGCAGCAACACCACCGGCGCGAGCAGCACGCAGGCAAGCACGCCCTCCGACGGGTCGAGCCACCGCAAGCGCCGCCGCTCCGGCACGATGTGCTCCTGAATGGCGCTGGCGCTGTTCATCGCGGCCTCGCTTGCGAAAGCGACACGCCCGATTGGCTGTCGAACCAGTGGGTCTTGTCATGTCGCATGGACAACAAGGCCTCGCTGCCGGGCTGCAGGCGCACGTCGGCGGCCAGTCTCGCCACCAGCGATTGTCCGCTCACATCGAAGACGCCCAGCGTTTCGGCGCCGAGCGGCTCGCTCACGACCACGCGCGAACGAACGACACAGGCGTCGTCGGTGACGGCGGCCGTCGCGGCCGGCATGTAGTGCACGCACTCCGGGCGAATGCCGAGCGTGACCCGCCCCTGCCCGCCTGTTAATTTCGACAGCACATCGGGCGGCACGGCGATGTCGACACCCGGTCGATGACCGCGTCCGCGCGCGACGTCCAGTTCCAGCAGGTTCATGGCCGGCGAGCCGAGAAAACTCGCGACAAAGGTCGTGCGCGGCGCGTTGTAGACCTCGTCGGGCGTGCCGTATTGCACGACATGTCCATCGGAAAGCACGGCGATGCGATCGGCCAGCGTCATCGCCTCCACCTGATCGTGGGTCACGTAGATCATGGTTGCACCCAGACGCTGGTGCAGCTTCTTGATTTCCACGCGCATGTCGTTGCGCAGCTTGGCATCGAGGTTCGAGAGCGGCTCGTCGAACAGGAACACCTTCGCGTTGCGCACGATCGCCCGGCCCATGGCGACGCGTTGGCGTTGGCCGCCCGACAAGTTGCGCGGCTTGCGCTCCAGCAGATGATCGAGCTGCAGCAGTTTCGCGGCCGACTTCACCCGCGATTCGATTTCCGCTGCGGGCGTCTTGCGCAGCCGCAGCCCGAAGGCCATGTTCTCGTACACCGATTTGTGCGGGTAGAGCGCATAGTCCTGGAACACCATGGCGATTTCGCGCTCGCGCGGCGCGAGTCCATCGACACGCCTGCCGTCGATCATGATCTCGCCGCGCGTCACCGACTCCAGTCCCGCGAGCATGCGCATCAGGGTCGACTTGCCACAGCCCGAGGGCCCCACGAAAACGACGAACTCGCCGTTCTTCACATCGAGATTGATGTCATGCAAGACGGATACGCCATTGTCGTATGCCTTGACGACCTCTTTGAAGGTTACCGTCGCCACACTTGTCTCCTCGTTCACGTCCGCTGATCACGGCTGCTGGCCGCGCACATTGCCGCGCGCGTTGCTCAGTACGGACCCGCGCTTTCAGATTCGGCCACGCGCCCCTTGAGTTCCGCGAGCCACGCGCCGGCCTGGCGCATCATCATGCCCATATCGGAAGCCACGGCGACATACGCATAACCCATGCGTACGAACGAGTCGACCATCTCGGGCGTCGGCCCGACGATGCCGATCGGTACGCCGATCCGCTTCGCGCGCTCGGCTGCATGACGAATCATGGCCTGCACTTCAGCGTCCTTGAGATTGCCGATCTTGCCCATCGCGGCGGACAGATCGCCGGGGCCGACGAACAGCGCATCGACGCCGGGCACCGAGGCGATCTCCTCGAGCCGGTCGATGGCGGCCGGCGTTTCGAGCTGGATGATGCACGCGGTCGTATCGTTGGCCTGCGTGCTATACGAGGCGAGCGTCCCATAACCACTCGCGCGATGCATGGCGGCGTAGCCGCGCGTGCCGAGCGGCGGATACTTGGCGGACGCCACGGCGCGCCTTGCGTCCTCGACGGTTTCCACGAACGGGAACATCAAGGTCTGCGCGCCCATGTCGAGTGCGCGCTTGGCGAGCACCGGGTCATTCGCCGCGAGCCTCACGACAGCGCTCGCCGATGTGCAACCCACCGCCTGCAGCAATTGCCATGTGTCGCGAAACTCGATCGGCACATGCTCCATGTCGATCACGAGCCAGTCGAAGCCGAGCCGTCCAAACGCTTCCGCCGTGCTCGCCGTACCCGACATCAACCACGTTCCCACCGGGACGCTGCCCTGAGCGAGAGCCTTCCTGAAACCGTTCAACGAAGTACCCACATCTTGCGTGTTCATCGTGCTGTGTTCCTCAAAAGTTCCGCGTGCAACCGGTGCTGGCTATCCTCTGCTCGACGCTGGGATGTCGCCTTCTACGCTATGGATGAAGCCCCCGACTTGTCTTACGCCACCGGATTGATAGCGGTATCATGAATCTAGTATGTGTTACCTGGATCGGTGCGTCAATCGCCGCTCCAGTAAGGAAATCCCTGAGTCATGGCCGTCGCGATTGCGCGACGCGTTTTGTGAATGAACGTTCGCGCTTAGCCGACGGCCGATACCTGCGCCAGCCCCGCATCGACGATCAGACTTTGCCCTGTCACGGCCATTGATTCGTCGGCGGCGAGAAAGAGTGCCATGTCGGCGATGTGTCCGGGTTCGACGCGGAACTTCAGACACTGCTGTTCCAGAAAGCGCTTGTCGGCTTCCGCGTCGCGCCACAACTGCTGCTGGCGCTCCGTGACCACGGCGCCTGGCAGCAACGCATTGACACGGATGTTGTGCTCTCCCAACTCGCGCGCCAAGGTGCGCGAGATGCCGCTGATGGCGGCCTTCGATGCCGTATAGCCGATCAGATTGGGCCGCCCGCGCAGCCACGATATCGAGCCCAGATTGATGATCGAGCCGCCGCCCGCGCTTGTCATGCCCGGACTCACCTGCTGGATCGCGAAGACGTGGTGCGTGAGGTTGACCGCGAGCAGTTCGTTCCAGCGCTCGGGTGTCAGCTCCGCGAGGCTATGGCGATCGTCGCGGGCGGCGTTGTTGACCAGCACGCGGATTGGCCCGATCGCGGCAGCGGCGTCCTGAATCACGCGCCGGTACGCCTCGATATCGCGCACATCGCAACGCGCGAACCACGGACGGATATCTTTTTCATATCGATGGCACAGCGCGGCTGCGGCGCCTTCGTCGATATCGCAGAACGCGACCTTCGCGCGCTGCCTCACGAACGCGTCGACCAGCGCGGCACCGATGCCCGAGGCGCCGCCCGAGATGAAAACGGTCTTGCTTTCAAGGCTTGGATAGATAGCTTGTGACATCGACTGTCTCCCGTGTTTTCCTAACGTGACTCTAGCGTCATTGTCATCGTCGTGGTGGCTCTGAGCGTGGCGCCTGGCGCGACAGTGCGCATCGGCACAGTCCCTGGCGCCGCTCTGAAATTGAGCGCGTTGTTCGAATGCGTGACCGGTTCGAACGCGAAGAACGACGCGCCGGGCGGCCGGAACAGCACGGCCACCGGCAGGTCTTGCGCCTGAACGTGCAAGCGCGAGGCGCGCTCGCTGATGATCGCCTCGCCGCACCAATCGGTGAAGCAATCGTCGACGAGCACCTCGCCCAGTGCGCGCGGCCGGTCGAAGCGCAGCGACGCCGGCACCGGCCGCACGCCGTCGGGCAGTTTGTCGGTGCCCAGCGACAGCATATGCCGCCACCCGGTCTGCAATCGCGTCGCGGGTGTCAGCGGGAAATACGGGTGCCAGCCGAGACCGGCGGGTACATCGCAGGCGGCCCGGTTCGTGATTGCGAGCGCGAGACTCAAACGGTTCGCGTCAATCGCGATGCGCTGCTCCACCGTGCACGCATAAGGCCAGTCAAGATCCGCATCGTGTTCGAGCGACAACACCACCTGATCGTGTGCCGATTGCGCGACGCGCCACGCGCGTTGCCAGCCGAAGCCGTGCAGCGCGTGCGGCTCGCCGGGGAAATTCGGACGCAGATGATGCGTCTCACCGTGCCAATCGAAACGGCCATAGCCGATCCGGTTCGAGTACGGTACCAACGGATAGCAGCCCATGCGCCGCACGTTGCGTTGCGCGAGGGCTTGTTCGCCGCCTTCGCGCAACACCGGCATCCCGCGCCACCATGCCCCGACGATCGAGCCACCGAGTTCGGCGCAGACCAGCACGCGCCAGTCGCCATGCGATAGCTCGATCGTCTGCGGTAGTGCTTCAGTGCATATCGATTGCATATGGATCGGCTCGCCGTGTCGCCTCGTTCAGAAGATCGATGGTTCGACGGGTTTTTCATGTCCCATCAGGAAGTCGAAATCGCATCCTTCGTCGGCCTGTCGAACATGCTCCAGAAAAATCTTGGTATAGCCACGGCGCGCCACGGGCGCGGGCGGCTGCCAGTCGGCGCGCCGGCGCGCGATTTCCTCGTCGCTCACGCGCATGTTGAGCCGCCCTTCCAGCACATCGACCTCCACGAGATCGCCCGTCTTGATCAACGCCAACGGACCGCCGACGGCCGCTTCGGGCGCGACGTGCAGGATGCACGTGCCGTAGTGCGTACCGCTCATGCGCGCATCCGATACCCGCACCATGTCGCGCACGCCTGCCGCGAGCAGCTTGCGCGGGATCGGCAGGTTGCCCCACTCGGGCATCCCCGGGGCGCCGCGCGGACCACCATTGCGCAACACCAGCACGGTGTTTTCATCGACGGCGAGATCGGGATCGTGGATGCGCGCATTCATTTCAGCAATCGAATCGAACACCAGCGCCGGGCCGACATGCTTGAGGAATTTCGCGCTGGCCGCACTCGGCTTGATGACCGCGCCCGACGGGGCGAGATTGCCGCGCAGCACGGCAAGCGCGCCGCCCTCGGTCACGGGGTCCGACATCGAGCGCACGACCTGGGCATCCGTGCGTTGCGCGTGCTGCAGGTTTTCGCCCAACGTGCGGCCGTTGACGGTCAGACAGTCGAGATCGAGCCGATCGCCGAGTTGCTGCAACAGCGCCGGCAGGCCACCCGCGTAGTAGAAGTCTTCCATCAGGCGGTCGCCGGAGGGAAACAGGTTCGCGAGCACGGGAATGCTGCGTCCTTCGCGATCGAGGTCATCGAGCGTGAGCTTGACGCCGCCTCGCCCCGCGATGGCGATCAAATGAATCGCCGCGTTCGTGGAGCCGCCGAGCGCCATGTACGTCGCGATGCCGTTGCGAACCGCCCGTGCGTCGAAGAAACAGCCCGGCCGCAAATCTTCCCAGACCATCTCCACGATACGCACGCCGCTTGCCGATGCCATGCGCGTATGCGCCGAATCCATCGCGGGGATGCTGCTGGCGCCAGGCAGCGTAAAGCCCATCGCTTCCGCGATCGATGTCATCGTGCTGGCCGTGCCCATCGTGTTGCAGGTACCCGGCGCGCGGGTCATCTTCGCTTCGAGTGCGACCCACTCGGTCTGCTCGATATTGCCGGCCTGGTATTCGTCCCAGAATTTCTTGGTATGCGTACCAGCGCCGACCGGCACGCCGCCGTGGCGATCGTTGAGCATCGGGCCCGCGGGCACGAAGATGCACGGCAGATCCGCCGAGAGCGCGCCCATCAGCAGGCCGGGCGTGGTCTTGTCACAGCCGCCCATCAGCACTGCGCCGTCGATCGGCAGCGAGCGCAACAGCTCTTCCACTTCCATCGCGAGGAAGTTGCGATAGACCATCGTGGTCGGCTTGACCATGACCTCGCCGAGCGACATGGCAGGCAACTCGAAGGGCATGCCGCCCGCCTGCAGGATGCCGCGTTTCACTGCTTCGGCGCGCTCGCGCAAATGCGCATGACACGGTGATAGATCGCTCCAGGTGTTGATGATGGCAATGGCCGGACGCGACATGAACTCCTCGCGCCGCAGTCCCATCTGCTGAAGGCGCTGACGATGCGCGAACGAGCGCATGTCATCGGGCGCGAACCATCGCTGACTGCGAAGTTCTTCAAGGCGTTTGCGTTGTTTGTTCACTGCACACCCGTTTCAGAAAAGGTTGCCATTTTCTTTGGTAGCGGTATCATCGGTTAGTATCTTGTGGTACCGCTCTCATCAAGTCAACCTGGCGTACTCTAAGGATTACCCTGAGCCCATGACAGAAAGTGTCCGCAAACGACGTGGCGCGGGTCGCATCAAACTGCGCGACGTCGCCGAGCTTGCCGGCGTTTCGCCGATGACGGTGTCCCGTTACTTCACGCAGCCCAGTCTCGTCGCCAAGGAGGCGCAGGAGCGTATCGCCGCCGCGGTCGAACAGACCGGCTATGTGCCGAACCTGTTCGCGGGCGGCCTCGCCTCCACACGCGGCAAGATGGTCGGCATGGTGATTCCGAATATCGCGGGCGGCGTGTTCGCCGAGACAGTGCAAGGCGTCACCGATACGTTGCGTCCGCACGGATATCAGTTGCTGCTCGCGTCGAGCAACTATTCGGCGGACGAGGAGCAACAGGCGGTGCGCTCGTTCATCGGCTGGTCGCCGGCTGCGTTGATCGTCACCGGTCACCGGCATACGTCCGAGACCGACAAGCTGCTGGCGAGCGCAGGCATCCCGGTCGTCGAAACGTGGGACCACAAAGCGGGCTCGCCACACATTCAAGTGGGCTTCTCACACTTCAACGTCGGTGTGGATTCGACGCGCTTTCTGTATCAGCGCAGTTATCGGCGCATCGTCTTCGTGCACACGGGACAGCCCGAAGACTTTCGGGCCAACGAACGCGCGAAGGGCTACGAAACGGCCATGACGGAACTGGGCCTCACGCCATCGACGTTACGCTCGGTGGCCGAGGCACCGCTCGAAGCCGGCAAGCACGCACTCGAAACCTTGTTGCGCGGCCGCTGGCCCGCCGAGGCGATCATCTTCGCCAATGACAACCTCGCGGCAGGCGCGTTGCTGCATGGCCTGCGCACGAAGATCTCGATTCCCGGCGAATGCGCGGTGATGGGGTTCGGCGATTTGTCGATCGCGGACAAGCTCGTGCCGAGTTTGACCACGGTGCGTCCGCCTCGTTACGAGATCGGACAGATCGCGGCGGAGCGGATCATCGAAGCGCTGCGCATCGAGAGTGGCGAGATCGGCGCGGGCACGATCAAGCGCGAGAATCTGCTCGCCTATGAGTTGCTGGAGCGCGAGAGTACCTAGCGCATCGGCACGGGCGTGCGCGATGCGCGGTTCAAGCAAGGGTTATTGCGTGGTGACCAGCGGGCTGCGAGGTTCGACGAGGCCCGGCACCGTTACGCGCATCGCGAACAGTCCGCCCGATTCCGGCAACGCGCCGAGTTCTTCGGCGCTGCGCCCATGACGCGCGCTCGTCACATACAGCGTGCGCAGATCGTCGCCGCCAAATGCGCACATGGTCGGGCAGCGAGCCGCAAGCGGATATTCTTCGACAATCTCGCCTTGAGGCGACACGCGAATGACGCGGCTGCCTTCGTATAGCGCGCTCCAGTAGTAGCCTTCGGCATCCACCGCTGCGCCATCGGGGCGCCCGCGCTCCGTCTCCGAGTGGGCGACCTGCAACCAGTCTTCGCGCGCGCCGACTTCGCCCGTATCGGCATCGAACGGGCGACGATAGACGACGAAGCGCGGCGTGTCCGAGTAATAAATCCAGCGTTGATCGGGGCTGAAAGCAAGACCATTCGAGGTCAGCAGGCCGCTGTCTCGCGCCGTTAGCGTCGTGCCGTCGAAGCAATAGAGATGCGCGGTGCCGCCGGCTTTGGGCTCGTCGAGCGTGCCCGCCCAAAAGCGTCCGCGCGCATCGCATCGGCCATCGTTGAAACGACTCACCCGCGTGTCTTCGACATTGCCGCACAACTGGCGCAGACGATTGCCCTCGGCATCGAGCAGCCAGATCCCGCTGCGCATGCCCGCGACGAAGCCGCCATCGCGAGTCAACGCAAAGCAGCCGATATGTTCGGGCATTGCGATGGTCCGGTTCTCACCGGAGGCAGGATCGAAACTGTGCAACGCGGGCTCGAGAATATCGACCCACCAAAGCAATTTCCGTTGCTCGTCCCAGCGCGGACATTCTCCGAGCGACGCAGCAGCGGGATACACACATGTGAATGACGCCATTTCGACACCTGCAGGAAGGATTTAAAAAAATCAAACCGCTTTCATTGGCCCGGACTAGCCGTCTTTCTGGTATCGCTATCAAATGGACAATCGATAACTTTATCCATTTTCGCCAATAGTCGGGATCCGGCAAACCAGCGTACGGCAAAGACTTGCGCTCGCAAAGCGGGCATTGCCGCCGTTGATAGCGATATCATTTTAACGTATCAAGCCGGATTCACACAAACTTTGCAATTAAATCTTTCCGATTATCACGTAGAAGTCACACGCACTTTGGCCTAGCATTTAAATCACCCATGGCCGCCTGCTTGATAGCGGTTTCAACTCGAGCAAGGAAAATCGAAATGTTCAGAAAAATCCAGCTACGTCAATGGACCGTTCCGGCGGCCATCGTGTTGCTCGCGTTCGCTACCGATGCAATGGCGGGTTCCGCGCAATCCGTGCAATCGACGAACGGGGCCCAGGCGCAAACGCCACAGTGCGATTCGGCGAGTTTTGCGGCGGGAAGTTCAGCGAATCGCGCAGCCTGCCGGCGCATGTTTGCGCGCGAATTGCGGCCCAGCGTGCAGAATTCGCCGCAGACGGCGGCGGATTATGGTCAGTGATGGCGTCGCCTGAATCATCAGACTTGAAGCTTTGAAGTACCGGCGCCGCGCATGGCGAGCCTCGTCATGCGCGCGCCGGCGCCTCCATGCCGTGGCGCTGTCTACAAGCATCGCCGGCCGGTGCCGCGATGAAGTCGAGGAACGCCTGCGCCTGAGCGCTTCGCAGCGTCGATGCCGTGCACGCGGCCGCAAACGTGGTCACGAGCTGGATCTCGTCGGGCAGCGGCGCGGCGAGGTCCGGTATCTGAGTGCGGGCATCGGCACGCTCGTGCTGGAGAACACCGCAACGCCGCTGCCCGGCGCGGCGCAGGAACGCCATCGCGCGCACATGGCGAGGCAACTCGACGGCGCGGCCGCGCTGTCCGGCACCTATCCGTTCGATCTCGCGGCGAGCGTGAAAGCCTACCGTCTCAACAAGTACCTGCACGCGATGATCGAGCCGCACCATCGGCAAGCTTTTCTCGACGATCCCGAGGGTTCGTTCGAAGCGGCAGGACTGTCCGAAGAAGAACGGGATCTCTTGCGGCGGCGCGACTGGCGCGGCCTGATTCACTACGGCGTGATCTTTTTCATGCTCGAAAAACTCGGCGCGGTAGTCGGTGTGTCGAATCTGCATATTTACGCGGCCATGCGCGGCGAATCGCTCGAGGCGTTCTTGCAGACCCGCAATACCAAGGTGCTCTACTCGGTCACGGGGGACACGCAGGGCTCGACGTGGAATGCCAAAGACGGCAAGCAGTAGAACCGGCTAGCGGCGCTCGCTTCGCGGCGTGACGAAAACCCGGTGCGGGCGCAACGAATCGTGTTCGCCCAGATCCGGGTGAAGAAAATCGAGCGCTGATTCGTGGCGCAGGCCGATGCGCCCGGCGGTGCGAGCCGAGCGAAGATTGGCTGCGGCCACGATCGATACGATATCGGTGGGCGCGCCGTGTTGTGCAGACGCGGCGAGTATCGCGGCGGCCGCCTCGCTCGCATAGCCCTGGCCCCACGCGTCGCTGCGCAGCCGCCAGACGATCTCGGTCGCGGGCGCGACTGGCAAATGCGCACGCACCGGTTGCAAGCCCGCAAGGCCGAGAAACCGTCCGGCCCGCTCCTCGACCAGCAAAACGCCCCATCCGTGCGTCGTCAGGTGGCTTTGCATGCGCGTGAGCGCCTCGGCGCTCCGGCTCGCCAGCAGCGGGCCGCCAAGCCAGCGATTGACGGCGGGATCGGCATTCAGCGCGATCAGCGAAGGCAGATCGTCGTCGCGCCATGGGCGCAGGCTCAAGCGTTCAGTCAGCAGGTTCATACGTGGCTTTACGCCGGTTTGAACCAGCGATCGGCGACGCTGTAAAACAGGTCGTCGATTTCGTCCGGCGTGCAAGCGGCGACGAATGCCGCATAGCGCTCATAGAGGTCTGCAAACGTCATCGACAGCCGTGCAATCGGCAAGTGACTGCCGAACATGCAACGCGATACGCCGAGCGTATCGAGTGTCGCGTACACCCACGGTTTGGCGTCTTCGATCGACCATTGCATGCCGAACACGCATTCCAGCGCGGAGATGTCCATGCAGAGGTTTTCGCATGCGGCCAGTTCGGTCAGGCTGCGCCGCCAATGCGCAAAGCCTTCACTGGACAAATCGAGCGGCCATCCCATCACCGCGATGGTGAAGTCGATGCCCGGATGCTGCCGGATCACGTCGGTGAGATCGGGTAATTGGTGCGCGAAGACTTCGAGCCCGCACTTGAAACGATGCCCATCGAGCAGCTTCAATTGCTTGCGCCATGCCGGGTCGCACAGCAAATCCGGGCGCTTCGCGAAACGCTTCAGCGGATTCGCATCGTCCCACACCATGTGTTCGCGCACGGCCGTCAGGTTCGGCAGCGTATCGTATTGATCGAGCTTGCGCTCCAGATCCGGGTCGAGGAAATCGACCTGTGCGACGAGCGCGTGGCGCACGCCGCCCGCGTTCGCGAGCTGCTGGGCCCAGGCTGCTTCCTGCCCGGGGTCGGATGAAAGGAATTCGTGCCATACGATGGCTTCGACCCGATAACCGACGGTATCGGCGAGGTAGTCGGGCAACAGGTAGCGCCGGGGCAACGCGTCATAGTTGCCGACGAACGCTTCATAGCCAGGATCGACCTGATCGAGGAACGCGTGATGATTCTGCCGATAGTCGTACAGGTGGACGTGGGCGTCCACGATTCTGAGCGGAGCATTCATCGGCGGGTCCTCGTGTCATGGGTCAACGGCCTCACGGTACTCCGGCAAAGTTAGCGGATTGTGAGCAACGTGTCCCCGCCTTGTGGTCGTCACGAAGCAAGACCCGTGCGCCGGGTCTTGAACACGCCCACCGCCTCCATCAGGCGCCCAGCCCGTGCTTCGAGATTCGAAGCGGCCTCGGCGGAGTCCTGCACGAGACTCGAATTCTGCTGGGTCATTTGATCGAGCTGGGCGACCGCCATGTTCACCTGGCTGATGCCCGACGACTGCTCGCTGGTCGCCGCGCTGATCTCGTTGATCAGATCCGTCACGCGCGACACGAGGCCCATGATATTGCGCATCGCTTCACCGGCCTTGCCGACGAGTTCCTCGCCCGTGGCCGTCTTCGTTACGCTGTCGTTGATCAACGCCGCGATTTCCTTGGCCGCCGTCGAGCTGCGATGCGCGAGTGCCCGGACTTCGCCCGCGACGACGGCGAAGCCCCGGCCCTGCTCGCCCGCGCGCGCGGCCTCCACCGCTGCATTGAGCGCGAGGATATTGGTCTGGAACGCGATGCCCTCGATCACGCTGATGATGTCGCTGATTTTTTCGCTCGACGCCGTGATGTCGTTCATGGTCTTGATCACGTGCCCCATGGCCGCGTCGCCCTCCGATGCCGCGCCGGTCGCGGAGCCGGCCAGACGGGTCGCCTGCATGGCGGTGTCGGCGTTGTTCTTGACGGTCGCCGTCATCTGCTCCATGGAAGCGGCCGTCTCCTCCAGGCTCGCCGCCGATTGCACGCTGCGCTCGCTCAGATGACGATTGCCCGCCACGATATTGCCGCTTGCGCCCTGCAGGCCGTCGAGCTGTTCCGCGACGTCATCGACGAACGAGCGCAGATTGAGGCCCGCCTGGTTGACCGCCCGCAGCATCATGCCGATTTCGTCGACACGGTCGAGCTGTGTGTCCTCGCAAGACTGTCCTGCGGCGACCGCCAGCGCCTGCTTGAGCACCAGTTGAAGTGGCTGGTTGATTTGTCTATCAAGCCATGCCATGCAGAGCAAACACAGCGCGGCCGTCGCGCACGAAAACGCGCCCAGCGCCGCGCCGTTGATGCCCGCGAGCCACGCGCCAGGCACCATCAACAGAAACGACAGGAACACACCACAGCCGATGCGGGCGCGAATGGACATCGTCTTCAGCATCGACGTCCACCCGAATAGTCCCGTTCGCACGACGAGGCCACGGTAGAACTTGCGTCCCCGGGCACCCTCCTCACGAAACGTCCGATAAAGCGATTCGGCGGCCTCGACGTCCTGCCGCGCCGGGCGCGTGCGCACGGACATATAGCCGATGGTCTCGCCGTTGCGCACGACCGGCGTTGCGTTCGCCCGCACCCAGTAGTGATCGCCATCCTTGCGCCGGTTCTTCACCAGCGCCGTCCACGAGAGCCCCGCTTTCAGCGTCGCCCACATGTCGTCGAACGCTTGCGGCGGCATGTCGGGGTGGCGGACCACATTGTGCGGTTCACCAATGATCTCGTCGGCCTCGAAACCACTGACCTTGATGAAGGCCTCGTTGGCGTAGCTGATGCGACTCTGCGTGTCCGTGGTGGACATCAGCGTCGCGCCATTCGGGAATTCGAATTCGCGCTGGGTTACGGGTAGATTGGTACGCATGGTTCACCGGTTTTGAATCCGCCTGTTCGAGGCAATACTTGTCAACAGCATTCGCGTCAGATGCCCTGTTCGGGAGAAACCGGCTCAATCGTGTCCCTCGTGATCTTGTCCGCGAGTAACTGCAGCACGGCGTGATCGCTGAAGCGAAACCGGCACAGCATCTGGCTCGCATGAGCAAGCCGGTCCAGTTGCTCATGCGACAGCTCCGCGAGCACCCGCGCGGCTTCGTTCGGAAGTCCCAAATCCCTCGCGCCCGATGCAACGTCTTCATGCAGAAGACGCTGCGCGAACATCAACCATGTCTTGTTCAACTCGCGGACTTCATTCATGGAGTTGTCTGCACCGAAGCTTCTATCGTTTTTCATTTTTGCCGGGGTTCTCAAGATTTTTCCCCGGATCACCATTGCCGAAAGTTAGAATCCACCCGGCCCGCTGTCTATTCGAAAAATACGCATGGTGTCGTTAGCGTGCTTTTGATAGCTTCGCCGACATATGGATTGCAATCCATTCGAAAGTTTTGCGTGATGCCCTCTAAGCTACTGAATCTAAAATACATCTTCGTTTCGCAAGGTTCAGCGTCAGTGGCGCGCAATTAGAATGACAAAACCGATGACAAAATAAAGAGATCGATAACCCATTTCAATCAATTGATTTATGTCAACAATTTGCCGAATCGCCTTGGGTGTCATCACGCTTGTCATCATGCTCCTGCTTGTTGCGCTATTGGCGGCCGGCTGGATCGCCTGAGCCAATCATTCCGAACGCGGGCTATCTTTCCACTGAAAACATCATCGCGCGAAAAAAGAAAGGTCCGCGCCGATAGCCAAAGCCATCGAGCGCGGACCAAATGGAACTACCCTGAAAGGAGATCGCCGAGATCCCCGGGCAGAGTTTGCTTTGTTGCCAAAGCCCCATCAACACAAGAAACGTGAGAAACGCAGCGAGAGGACCCATGAATCTCCCGCTGCGCCTTCATGATGCGTGCATCAAGCGGTCTTTCCCATGCGGACTATTCCTTAAGGGTCACTCCGTCCTCGTGTTGACGGACAAGCTTTTCGCTTCGCAGGTTGGCTTCGCGGACGTCCGTCGTCAACCAGCGCTCGGCGGTATGCCAGCCGCTCGCGGGCCGGTCGTAAAAGAAGCCTTGCACGATATCGCAACCCATCTGCTTGAGCGCATGCACGACATCGGAGGTCTCTACGCCTTCTGCCACGACCTCCATGCCGAAGCTGTGCGCCAGATGAATCGATGTCTCGACGATGCAACGATCCGCGTATTCGCTCGTCAGCGACGATATGAATGAACGATCGATCTTCAATGTTTGAACCGGCAACCGCTTCAGATACGCGAGCGACGAATAGCCGGTGCCGAAATCGTCGATGGCGAGCTTCACGCCGATGTCGCGCAGCTGGCCCAACTGCCTGAGCGCCATGTCCGGGTCGCGCATCAGCGTGCTTTCCGTCACCTCCAGTTCGATGAATTCGGGCGATACGCCGAACTCGTCGAGCAATGCCCGCACTTGCCCCGCGAAGTCGGGATGAAGCACGTTGTTCGCGCTCACGTTCACCGAGACCGTGGGTCGATAGCCTTGCTCCTGCCACGCCCTCAATTGCGCCACCGCCTCGCCGATCACCCGATGCGTAAACGGATAGATCAACTCGGTGGTCTCGGCCAACGGCACGAACACGGCGGGCGAGATCGGCCCCTCGGTCGGATGGGTCCAGCGCGACAAGGCCTCGAAGCCCGCCAGCGTGCCGTCCGCCAGCCGGATCTTCGCCTGGTACACGAGCGACAGGCCGCCCTCGCGAATTGCCCGCACGAAGTCCGATTTCAGCGCGAGCGAACGGGCGGTGTAGCCGTCGAGACTGCGCGCATAGTGCTTGACCGGCAGCATCGCCCGCTTCGCCGAATACATGGCGATATCGGCGCAGCGCAGGATTTGTTCGGGCTCCGTGGCATCGTCGGGATACATTGCCACGCCGAGGCTCGCGGTGACTTCGAAGCTCGCGCCGTTGACGACGAACGGTTCCTCGATCGCCGCGTGCAACTCCCGGCAGATCTGCGCAACACCGCCGGGCCATTCGGCCGGATCCGCATAGATGGCGATCTCGTCGCCGCCGAGGCGCGCGACGCAGCCGGTCCGCTCGGCGTGCATACGCACAAGTCGGCCGCCGAGCGTTTCGAGAACCTTGTCGCCCGCCTGATGACCGAGCGAATCGTTGATCTCCTTGAAACGGTTCAGATCCATCAGCGCGACGACGAACGGCTTGCGGCGCTGCTCGTCGATACGGCGGGCCACGCGGTTGAGAAACCCATAGCGGTTCAGCAGACCGGTCAGCGTATCGTGGCGGGCGAGGTACTCCTGCCTCGACAGATACTCACGCTCGATGGTGACATCGCGCAGTAGCGCCGTGGCGAACAGGTCGGTGTCGTCGGCGAACGCGGACAGTTGCATCTTGACGTCGACATCGCCGGAGCCGTCGAGGCGCCGCAAGGTCCAGTCGCTCGTCGAGGTCGCGCCGGGCGACAAAGCCAACAATTGCACGAGTCCGCGCGTGCCGGCTGCGCTATCGCCCGCCTCGCGCGCGCCGAGTGCGAAGAGGTTCAAGCCGATCAACTGCGACTCCGATTTCGCACGCACGAGCCGCACGGCCGCAGGATTGCATTTGCGGATGATGCCGTCGCGCTGCACGATTACCAGCCCGTCTTCGATGGACTTGAACAACTCCCGGTAAAGACGCCGGCTGCTCGCGAGCTTGAAGACGACGCGCCTCAGTTGCAAGCCGAAAATGATCCACGCAAAGCAGCCGATCACCACCAGAATCAGTTGCGTGAGAGAGCGTTTTGCCCATGCCAGTTCGAGCGGCCCGCGCGGCGTGCCGACCACCACGAACAAGGGCAGTTCGCGCGAATGCGAAAAGCCGAAGATGACGCGCCGCTGATCGACGGACGAAGCCGTGTCGTAGTTTCCGCTGCTGCTCGACATGATGGTGCGCAAAATGTCGGACGGAACCGGTGAAGGCCGGATCTCGAACAAACGCTCCTGGCCCAGATAGCGGAACAGCCGCTGTCCGTCGGCGGAAAATACGCCGAAGCGCCCTTCCGAAAGCAGTTTCAGATTAGCCGCCGAATCGACCAGCCGGATGGCGGGAATCAGCGAAAACAACACCTCGCGGCTGTGCGTGGCGTCATCGACCTTCAACACCAGCGGCATGTACCACACATCCGCTTCGGGATCGCGGATGAGCGGCAGGATCGCCACCGGTCCTGAATGCTTCGTAAGCAATACGTCTTCGAGCGACAGGCGCAACGCGCCGCCTCGAACGACGTGTCCCTGTCGATCGATCAGCAGCATGTCCGAACCACTCAGCCGGCCCATGAAGGCCGATACCGGGTCATAGCGCATGGCGCCCGCGAAGATCGTCTGCAGCTTTTCGATATCGTTGGTGTGCGCCTTCGCGAGGTCGCTCTGGACGCCCTTGATGCTATAGAGCGAACGCACGAGTTCACTCGTGACATGCACTTGCATGGCGTCGGCGATGCTCAGCACGTCGCGACGTGCCGCTTCCAGCGTTGCCGCGCGTTCCCTGTAGATTCCGTAACACGCCAGCGCTGTCAACAACGTAAGGGACGAGACCAGAACAATGTGAAATCTCGACCGATGAATCAATCCTGCCAATGATGTGATTCGACCCGGCATATGGCGTTTTTAAGTATATTGAACACGCAACGAGAACCCGAAACTTGCCTGCCTCGATGGTGACACCACCCCAGCGGCTTCCTGCACGCATTACTTCGCGCTTCCACGCAGCCGATTCTCGCTCATCCCTCTTTTACGGCTCCGATTTCAAATAACTTAGGTCGGTAATATTACCTACCGAATCTTTCCAGTGGAACTTTTGCGATTGTAATTTAAATTCGCTTGCAACAGGGCATAGCGGCGCCGGGATTTTATCGATCCGCCAGCCATCTGAAAGATTGAACCTTACCGATACCCGTCAATGAAGATGGCAGATTCGCGAATATTCCAGATAGCGAGATGCAAACGTTGTCGTTTTTTATTCTGGCCTTGAATGACGAACGGTCGCTTTCATTCTCTCGTTTCCCCATGCGACGAACTGCGACGTTGTGTCACTCAATAGCGCGCTTCAACTGCCGCTAAGAGAAAGCAGACCCGGATGGCGGTACGAGCCCGCCCGGCACTGATTGACCGACCCATGTCCTCGCTTGCCCATGCCTACGAACAGCTACGCCATCCCCATCTCGCGCCTCATCACCCGTCCCATGCTCACGTGCTCGCCTGCCACGCCGGTGCGCGAAGCGGCGCGGCGCATCTTCGTCGAGCGCTGCAGTTCGATTGTGATCATGGAACACGGTCACGCTGTCGGCATCTGGACCGAGCAGGACGCGCTCGCGGTGGGCGGCGACACCAGCGCATTGGCACTGCCGGTCAGCGCAGTGATGAGCGCGCCGCTGCTCACGCTGGACGCCGACACCTCGCTCGGCGAGGCAGCCGCGCGCTTCAAGCAATCGGGCATTCGTCATTTCGGCGTCGTCAGGGAAGGGGTTTGCATGGGCGTGGTCACGCAGACCGATGTCATCGCGAACCAGGGCGCCGAGTTCTTCTTGCGCCTCAAGACGATCGAGTCGCTTCATATGCGCTCCTTCGTCGTGGTGCCGGCCGAGCTGCCGCTCTCCGACACCATCGCACGCATGCAGGCACAGAAACTCGATGCCGTGCTGGTCGATTATGGCAACGAGGAGCCGGGCATTCTCACCGAACGCGACGTCGTGCGTCTGATCGCTAACGACACACTGCACGGCGCCACCGGCCGCCATGCAAGCCGGCCGCTGCACGAGCTGGCGTCGAGCCAAAGCGTTTATGCCGCCCAGCGCTTCATGTTGCAACAGCATATCCGCCACATCGGCGTGCGCAACGACGAAGGCCGCATCACCGGCATCCTGAGCTTTGCCGACATCTTGCGCAATATCGAGGAGGAGTATCTGAACGAACTGCAAAGCGCGCTGAGCGAACGCGACAATGCGCTCGGCCGCGCGCGCTTCAGTCTGCGCATGGCAGATCGTGTGTTCGAGTCGGCGCTCGAAGGCATCATGGTGACCGACCGTCACGCCAGAATCGAGCGCGTCAACCAGGCTTTCACACGCCTGACCGGCTATTGCGAAGACGAAGTGGTCGGGCGCAATCCGAGTCTGCTCAACTCGGGCCGCCAGGGTGGCGACTTCTACCGCAAGCTGTGGCACTCGCTCGCAACGGACGGCCACTGGCGCGGTGAGATCTGGAACCGCCGCAAGAACGGCGAGCTATATCTGGAATATCTGACCATCACGAGCATTCGGGACAATGACGGCCACATCTCGCACTACGCCGGCATCTTTTCGGACATTACCCAGCGCAGGCAGAACGAGGAGCGCCTGCGCTATCTCGCCACGCACGATGTACTGACCGGGCTTGCGAACCGTGTGCTGTTCGAAGAGCGGTTAGAACGCGCGATCCTGCGCGCGCAGCGCGTGCGCGGCAAATTCGCCGTGATGTATCTCGACCTCGACCGCTTCAAGCTCGTGAACGACACGCTGGGTCACAGCATCGGCGACGACGTGCTGAAGATCGTCGCGAAGCGGCTGCTCGGCGGGCTGCGTGCGAGCGATACCGTGGCCCGTCTGGGCGGCGATGAATTCGCGTTCGTGCTCGAGGAAATCGACGATGTGCGCGACGTCGGACGCATCGCGCAAAAACTGCTCGAGGCCGTCGGCGAAGCGATCCATCTGGACGGACGCGACATCTTCACGACCCCGAGCATCGGCATCAGCATTCATCCCGACGACGGCGAGGCCGCCGAGCAACTGATGATGCGCGCCGACCAGGCAATGTACAGCGCGAAGAATCGCGGCCGCAACGTGTTCCAGTTCTTCGAGAGCCAAATGACGTCATCGGCGATCGAGCAGCTGGAATTGCTGGGCGAACTGCATCGCGCGCTGGAGCGCGACGAATTCCGGCTCTACTATCAGCCGCAATACGACATTGGGAGCGGCAGCATCGTCGGCGTCGAAGCGCTGCTGCGCTGGCAGCATCCGCAGCGCGGACTCCTCGCGCCCGGCGAATTCATCGCTATCGCCGAACAGTCCGCGCTGATCGTGCCGATCGGCCGCTGGGTGTTGCGCGAAGCCTGCCGTCAGGCGCGCCGCTGGCTCGATGGCGGCTACACGTTCGGCCGCATGGCGGTGAACCTGTCCGCGCGCCAGTGCATCGCGGAAGCGTTCGTGACCGAACTCACCGAGATCCTCAGCGAAACCGCCCTGCCACCCGAGTGCCTGCAACTCGAACTGATCGAAAGCATGGCGATGAATACGCGTGACGACATCGGCAACCTGCTCAAGGAGCTGGTCGCGCGGCGCGTCAGTCTCGCGATCGACGATTTTGGCACCGGCTATTCGTCGCTCGCGTATCTGAAAGACCTGCCCGTCGATACGCTGAAGATCGACCGCTCGTTTCTCGCCGGCAGCGATGCAAACAGTCCGGACCGCGCGATCATTCGCGCGGTGGTCGTGATGGGACGGGCGCTCGGCCTCGACGTCGTGATGGAGGGCGTCGAGACCGAGGAACAACTGGCCTTCCTGCAGGAAGCGGGTTGCTGCCTCGCGCAAGGCTATCTGCTGGCGCGCCCCGCCCCTGCGGAAGTGCTGACGCTGCGCATGCAGAAAGACGCCGCTTTGGCCTTGCAATAGCCGGCCGCCGTGCGTCTCGTCACGCCACGATCCGCTCGCCCACGAACGGCGAGCGGGCCATGCCGCGGGTCATACGCGGCCTCTTGATACGCCGTGGAAGGGCCGCTCGGCCGGCGTCTCATCGCGTCTATGACAGGTTCGTGCGCGCCACCGTGTAAACTGCTGCCTTTTTGCCTTGGTGGAATGGTGCAAGCTCCTCAGCGCACGGCGATCAGTGGTCCGGCGCTAATTCGCCTACTCGCCCGCCTCGCCAACGCCGATGTCGCCGAGCCCGCGGGCGCGCTGTCCGACCGCCTGAGCCAATGGCTTGGCTGGACCGACGCGATCGCGCTTTCGACGGCGCTCGACAGCAAGCCGGCCGCCGTGGCCGCCGGCTCGCGCAACGTCGGCAACATCGGCAATGGCGAGGACGCGTTGTGCGCGCAGGTCCGCGCAGCGCTCACGCGCGCGATCGCGGGCGATGCCGTGCGTGCCGACGCGCGTCGCGCGGGCCCGCACGCGGGCGCGGCCGCGTCCGTCGAGACCCCGGGTGCGCAGGACGCCAGCGCGTGGACAGAATTGCGCCAGCGCTATCTGTCCCTGCAGCAGACCATGGAGAGCGACATCGGCAACCTGCGCGGCCGTTTGCGCGCGCTGCTCGCGACGCGCACACCCGCGATGGCGCGCCTCGCGGTCGTGGACGCCATCATGGAGCGCTCGCTCGGCGCGCGCGAGCGCAGCCTGCTGGCCTCGGTGCCGGGGCTGCTAGGCGCGCATTTCGAGCGTCTGCGCGCGGCCGCTGCGCAGGCTGATGCAGCCGATGCCGCTGATGCCGCCCCCACGTCGTCGAGCGCGCGTGCCACGTGGCTCGACACTTTCCGCAAGGACATGCAAGGCGTGTTGCTCGCGGAACTCGAGGTTCGTTTTCAACCGGTCGAAGGGCTGCTCGCCGCCCTTCGCGCCCAATAACCGGGACCCCATGTCCAGATTCCGTTTTCATCTCGTTGTGTTTTGTGCCGGACTCGCGGCCGTGTGCTGGATCGCCGCGAGCTATGCCGTCTCGAACCCGCTCGCCTTCGCCGTCACGCTGCTGATCGGCGCGTGCTACGTGGCGGGCGCGCTCGAATTGCGCCGCTATCAGCAAGCGAGCGCGACGCTCGCAAAGGCCGCCGCGAGCTTGTCCGCGCCGCCCGCGCGGCTCGGCGACTGGCTCGATGCACTGCCTGCGGGGCTGCGCAGCGCCGTGCGTCTGCGCATCGAAGGCGAGCGCGTGGCGTTGCCCGGTCCCGCGCTCACGCCCTACCTGGTCGGCTTGCTCGTGTTGCTGGGCATGCTCGGCACCTTGCTCGGCATGGTGGTGACGCTGCGCGGCACCGGCGCCGCGCTCGAAAGCGCCACCGACCTGTACGCGATCCGCGCGTCGCTGGCCGCGCCCGTCAAGGGCCTGGGCTTCGCGTTCGGCACCTCGATCGCCGGCGTGGCCAGCTCGGCGATGCTCGGTCTGCTCTCCGCGCTGTGCCGGCGCGAGCGCATCGAGGCCGCACAACAGCTCGACGCGAAGATCGCGACGAGCTTGCGCGCCTGGTCCCCGGCCCACCAGCGCGAGGAAACGCTGCGTCTGCTCGAACGCCAGTCCGGCCTGATGCCGGCGCTCGTGGACCGGCTGCAGTCCGTGATGGCCGCCGTCGAAGCACAGAGCGAAGCTGCCAACACGCGCCAGCTCGCGAACCAGCAAGCGTTTCTCGACAAGGCTGAGGCCGCGTTCGAGCAACTCGCGGCGTCGGTCGGTCAATCGCTGCGCGAGAGTGCGGGCGAAGGCGCCAAGGCCGCCGGCGCGGTGCTGCAACCGGTCGTCGAGGCGACGATGGCAGGACTCGCGCGCGAAACCGCCGCGCTCCATGCCGGCGTCACGCAGGCAGTGGAGCGGCAGTTGAGCGCCTTGTCGAGCGGCTTTGACAAGACGGCTTCGGGTCTGGCGCACGAGACGGCAGCGCTGCACGCGAGCGTCACGCAGGCCGTCGAGCGGCAGCTCGAAGCGTTGTCGAGTGGCTTTGACAAGACGACGTCGGGTCTTGCTATCGAGACGGCAGCGCTGCACGCGGGCATCACGCAGGCTGTCGAGCAACAATGCGCGGCTTTGTGCAGTGGCTTCGACAAGACGACCTCGGGACTCACGCAAGAGACCGCTGCGTTGCATGCGAGCATCACGCGGGCCGTCGAGCAGCAATTGAGCGCTCTCTCGAGTGGTTTTGACAAGACCGCTGCGAGCTTCACGCATGAAACCGCGTCGTTGCATACGACTATCACGCAGGCCGTCGAGCAGCAATTGGGTGCGCTGTCGAGTGGCTTCGACAAGACGACCTCGGGTCTCGCGCAAGAAACCGCGTCGTTGCACGCCAACATCACGCAAGCGGTCGAGCAACAGTTGATTGCAATGTCCAGCGGTTTCGACAAGACCGCGACGAGCCTCACGCAGGAAACCGCTTCGTTGCATACCACGGTCACGCAAGCGGTCGAGCGACAACTCGAAGCGCTGTCGAACGGCTTCGACGCCACGACCACGAACGTGAAGGACATCTGGCAACAGGCGCTCGCGCAACATCAACAACAAAGCGACGCGCTCGCCACCGACCTGCACGGCACGCTCGAAAGCTTCACGCAGACGATCGAGCAACGCTGCACCGGCCTCGTCGACGGCATCGCCACGCGTCTCGACGCGACCTCGACCCGCCACGCGCAAGCGTGGGGCGAGGTGCTCGCGAACCAGCAGGCCACCGGCGAACAACTCGCGAGCCAGAACCAGCAAGCCCTCGCAAGCGCCGCGTCCGCCTTCGAGCAGCACGCGGCCTCGTTCGCGCAGACGGTGGACCGCTCGCACGCGGACCTGCAGACGAAGCTGGCCGCCAACGATCAGCAGCGTCTCGCTGCATGGAGCGGAGCACTCGACGCCACCGCGACGGCGTTGCGCGACCAATGGCACGCAAGCGGCGCACAGACAGCGGCGCAACAGCGCGAGATTTGCGAAGCGCTCGCGCGCATGGCCCACGACGTGTCGAGCGAGACCGCAACGCATGCACGCAGCACGATCGCCGAGATCGCACAGCTCGTCGAGGCGGCCTCGCAAGCGCCGAAGGCCGCTGCCGACGTCATCTGCGAGCTGCGTGAAAAGCTCGCCGACAGCATGGCCCGCGATACCGCGACGCTCGACGAGCGCAGCCGCCTGCTGGCGACCGTCGAAACGCTGCTCGACGCCGTGAACCACGCGTCGAGCGAACAGCGCACGGCCATCGACGCGCTGGTCGCGACATCGGCGGATCTGCTCGCGCGCGTCGGCGCCCAGTTCACCGACAACGTCGAGACGGAAACGGCCAAGCTCGGCGGCATCGCGGCCCAGGTCACGGGCAGCGCCGTCGAAGTGGCGAGCCTCGGCGAGGCGTTCGGACTCGCTGTGAACACGTTCGGCGCGTCGAACGAAAAGTTGATGACGCAACTACAGCGTATCGAAACGGCGCTCGACAAGTCGCTAGCGCGCAGCGACGAACAGCTTGCCTACTACGTCGCGCAGGCGCGTGAAGTCATCGACTTGAGCATCCTGTCGCAGAAGCAGATTGTCGAAGATCTGCAGCAGCTCGCGGGCCGCCGCGCGGCCGCCGGAGCCGCTGCATGAGCGAGGAAATCGACGGCGGCGCGGAGCTGTCCGCGCCGGTATGGCCTGTGTTCGGCGATCTGATGTCGGTGCTGCTGGGCGCGTTCGTGCTGATCCTCGTGAGCGTCATCGCCGTACAAGTGGAACTGTCCACCCGGCTCGATCACGAAATCAAGGCACGCCAACTCGAAGCGCAACGCCGCAAGACGCTCGAAGAGGCGCTTGCCGGGCCGCTCGCGACCGGCCGCGTGACGTTGGTCAACGGACGCATCGGCATCAGCGGCAGCGTGCTGTTCGCGCTCAATTCGGATCAGTTGCAGCCCGAAGGCCGCGAATTGCTGAAGACACTGGCCGGACCGCTCGCCACCTATTTGAAGTCGCGCGACGAAATCCTCATGGTGAGCGGCTTCACCGACGATCACCAGGTACGCTCGGGCAACCGCCGCTTTGCCGATAACTGGGAACTGTCCGCGCAACGCGCGTTGACCGTGACGCGCGCGTTCATCGACGCAGGCGTACCTGCGGACGCGGTCTTCGCGGCGGCGTTCGGCGCCGGGCAGCCGGTCAGCTCCAACGCCGACGAAGCGGGCCGGGCGAAGAACCGCCGCGTCGAGATCGCGCCCGTGCCGCGCTCGACGGCATCGAGTGCTGCCACTCATGACTAGCACCGACCACTCCGTGCGCGCGCAGCTCGATGCATGGCGCGAGCGTGGCGACGACCGGCGCGATCCGGTGCGCTTCCACTTGATCGAGGCACTCGAACGGCGTGCAGCGAACTACGATGGCGAGACGCGCGCCCTGCTGGACGCACGCATCGCGACGCTCGTCCAAGCGTGGCGCAACGATTTCGAACACGCACAGCCCGCGCCGCAAGAAGCCCCAAGCGTGACACTCGGTGCACTGCTCGCCCACGTCAAGGCGAATACAGCGAAACGCGCCGATCCGCGCGTGCCGGACCCGGCGTTGCTCGACTACTTCCGCGAGACCTGGTCACGCGTGCGGACCGAGCGTCAGTTGCGCGACTCGCGCGACCAGGTGCCGCGCAACGCGGGACCGCTCAATTCGAGCAGCCTCGCGCACCGGTCGCTCGCGTTGATGCGCGAACTCTCGCCGGGCTATCTGCAGAAATTCCTGTCCTATATGGACACGTTGTCGTGGCTCGAAGCGATGAACGGCGGCGGCGTGTTGCCGGTCAAGGAAGCGCCGCGCGCCGCCGGTACGAAGAAGACAACGCGCGCACGTTCGCGCTGAGGCGCGTGACTACGCCGCCTGCGCTCGCTGCGCGATGCCCCGGCTCTCGCCGATTACCGCCAGGATGCGCGCGTACAGGCGGCGCTCGGCCTCCTTCTCCGCAAACGCGTCCTGTAGTTGCTCCAGCTCCCGCTGCAGGTCCTCGGTCATCGTCCCGGCGAGCTTCTGCTTGACGCGTTCGAGCGTGCGGCACAGCGCCGTGACCTTGCTCGCGACCTCGTCGGCGAGCTGCGCGCAGATATCGTGCAAGGACTCCGTGACGGCCGCCTGCAGCGCCTCGATCTGCTCTTCGCCGCGCACTTCGGTGCCGAATCGCGCGCTGATCCTGCGACGCACATTGCCGACTTCGAGCGACAGGACCGGCAGCTTCAGACGGCCCAGCGTCTTTTCGAGCGTCGTGCGGAAGATGCCCGCATCGAACCCCACCCGTGACGTATCGAGTTCCTTGAGCAGCACGCGGCGCAGTTCGAGCCGCAGCGCATCCATCGAAACGATCGATGCGAAGCGCGTTTCGAGACGCTCGACGGCCTTGTTGCTGTAGTCGACGAGGCGCTCGATCGCGTCGGCCGAGGCGACGTATTCGTAGCTCTTCGTGACCGTGTAGTAGACCGTTTCCGTATCGCCCCAACTGAACGGGTTGTACCAGACCGACGTGCTGACGGTGCGCGAATGCGTCTCCGACTCGCTGCCCGTGCGCTTGTTGATGGTCTCGTAGCGAGCGACGTCCTTCTTCAGCGCCTGGCACAGGTTCTTGCCTTCGCGCTGCGCCTCGCCGTGCGCCGTATCGAAGACTTCGGCGAGCTTCGTTGCGATACGTTCGAGGTTCGCCTCGCAGGTCTTCTGCTGCTCGCGCACGCTACCGAGTTCGACACTCGCCAACACCCCGTCGCGCGTATCGACCGCAGCGGCCAGCGCATCGAGACACACGTGCCACTGCCGCTCGATGTCGGCGTACGCACTCTTGCGCTGCGCGTCGAGCAACAGGTCCTTGTCGGCGCGCGCTTGATCGTAGACGGCGCGTATCGCGCCGAAGTTGCCGATGCGCTCCCAGTCCTCGCGCGTGAGCGCCGCGCCGCCCCACATCTGCGCCACCTCCTCCAGATTCGCGAACGCGATCTGCAGGCTCTCGCGCACGCGCCAGCGCTCTTCGGGCCAGTGTGCAAACAGATGGGCGAACGTGCTCGCGAAAATCGGCGTCTGCAGACCGCGGAACAACTCGGCCATGACCGTATCGCCCTGGGCCTCGCGCATCGCGACCAGCTTGCCCATTTCCGTGTGCGCGCGCCGCGTCAGACGTTCGCGGATATTGCGCTCCGTCTCGTCGAGCGAGCGCCGGTCGTAGCCATCGTCGACGATGGCGCCGTCCATCTGCCCGGCCACGAGCGCCATGCGCTTCACACCTTTCGCCGGCAACTGCACGGCCAGCAGTTCCATGTCGGATTGGTCGAGGAACTGGCCGCAGCGCGACAGGAACAGCACGACATCGCAGGTCGCCATGTACTCGCGGGTCTTGTCGGTGCGGCTCGGCACTGGATCGTTCATGCCTGGCGTATCGACGATCTCGTATCCCTTGAGTGCATCGTCTGGCAACAGCAGTTCGGTCATCTGCACGAGCGCCGTGTATTTACCGCTCTCGCCGACATAGTCGTTCATGATGCCGATGAGGCCTTCGATATCGTCGGCTTCGACCACCTTTTGACCCGAGCGCAGCAGCGCAGCCACGTCGAGCCCCTGAGCCTTCGCCATCTGCACCAGCTCGCGGCCGACGCGCGCCTCGGTGTGCTCGCTGCCGCTCGCGGCGGCTTTCTCGATCTGCTTCCATTCGTCGGGCGAGTAAAACGTCACGGTGAGCGTGGGCTTTTCGCCCCAACTGATGCGCGTGAGGTTCGCCGTCTTCGGCGTCGCGGCCTCGGGCAGCACGGGCTGGCCGTCGAACAGCAGCGCGTTGAGAAAGCTGCTCTTGCCAGCCTTCACCTGGCCCATGATGCCGATGCTCAGGCGCGTCTCGCCCGCGAACTTGTTCTGCTTGGCCGTCGAGGTCTTGAGCAGGTCCTTGAGGTCGTCGAGTTCTTTCGGGAAGCGCGCGTGCCAGCGCGACAGCGCTTCAAACGACGCGTCGATACGCTGATGCAATGCTTCGATCGTGGTAGTCATCGTGTGTCGGGTGTTCAGAATTCGTTCCACCAATCGGCGGGCGTGAGCGCGTTATCGATGGAGCGGCCGCCTTCGAGGTCGCAGCCGGAGAGGATCGTCACGGACGATGCCTTGCTGTGGTAGTAGACGTTGCTTTGCGCGAGACGCGTTCTGCTGACCACGGCCGACCAGGCGCCATAGTTGCAGTTGCCGAGCCGCAAATTCGTGGCACGGAACGTCGCGTTCTGAATGGATTCGAGTCCCGCGAAATCGGCGAACACACCGATCTGCTCCATCTCGTCATCGAACGCGCCACTCGTGCAACCGGCGAACGACCCGCCCCGGATGGACTCGTGCAGGCTGTCCGTGCGAATCGCCCCACCGAGCAGTGCTTTGCACTCGATGAAACGCGAATTCGATATCGTCAGCTCGGCCACCTGCCAGACGTTGTCGACGGTCTGGGTCTTCGCCGTGTTGCGCCGTACCGCCATCGCACCGCCCACGAGCGACGCGTTTCCGCACGCGCGAAACTCGCACTTCTGAACGATCGTCGGCGTATGCGAGATCCACAATGCCCGGGCATCGACGGTCGAGAACGTGCAGCCGTTGAAGACCGCCGCTTCGGTCTCGTACACAGTGATGGCCGTCATCTGATCCGTCTCGACATAGCGGCCTTTCACGACGGTGTCGTTCTTGAGCGTGACGTTCGCGATCGACTTGAACGACATCACGGGCGCATCGAGCCTGCAGTTGTCGATCTCGACCTTGATGCCGTCCTTGCCGCTGCCGTTTCCCGTCGTCGCAATGCTTCCCTCGCGCGAGAACAGCACCGTGCAGTTCGTGAGCGACCAGCCGCTCGTCATCGCGAGCGGCGACGACACGCGCCACACGCCGCCATCGACACCCTTGGCCAGCCGCGCGGCAGTCAGTTCCGTGCCGACGAAGTCCTTCCAGACGACGAACTCCTGCACGTCGTCGAAGTTCTCGAACATCGCGCCGCTCGCAGCGTGCCCCAGCACCACGGCGGCGATCTCCGCACAACGCGCGACGTCGTCCTATGCCACGCGCAGAAAATCGGCCAGCTCGCATAGCAGCACTTGCTGCGCCTCGCTGAGCGGCCCGGCGAGCCGCAACAGCACGGCTGCATCGGTCAGGAAGCTGCGCGCGAGCGCCTCTTCGTTGAACAGCGTCGCACATTCCGCGAGGAACCCACGGTCGGCCTGCTGCGCGGCTTCGAGCAGGCGCGCCTCGTCGTCGGCGAGGCCGAGCGAGGCGAGCAGCATGCGCAAGAGCCGGTCTTGCGATTCCCCGATCGACGGCTCGCACAACAGCGCGACAGCGAGCAAGGTCGCGTAGGCTTCGCGCGCCGGCGCATCGGCATCGAACGCATAGTGATTCGGCAATGGCCTTTCGAGGATCTTGAGATCGTCCAGATAGCGCAGCAAACGCGCGGGAGAAAGCGGTGCGTTCAAGATTCGGCAGCCTGTAGCAAGAGTTCAAAACGGGACGCATAGCGGCGTCCATTGCGGCGCAGCAGCACCGCTGCAGCGCAGACGTTGGGCAGTCCGTCGAGCACCGCCCACGGCGAAACATGGCGGCCGGCATTGCGCGAGCGACGTGTTTTGAGCAGCGCGCGCATCCGCTCGACGAGTTCGTAGCGCTTGGGCCCGAGCATGTCCAGTTCGGTCGGCTCGCGCAGATCGACGCCGACTGCATCGCCGATGGCATCGAGCAGCGCGAACGCGCGTCGCTGCAGTTGCTGGAACGCGTGCGCGATCTCGTCGAGGCGCTCGATATCGGCCTTCGCACGCTCGTTGAGCGGTTCGAGTGCAGCGATACCCGCGTCGCCCGAGGGCAACGCCGCCAGCGCCCGATTGGTGGCGCTCACCGACTCATGCGCTTGCGCGAGTTCCGCTTCGAGGTAGCGCGCGTAACGCCGGAACAGCGCCTTGAAGGTGCGAGGAAACGCGAGCTTCGGCGCGCCGGTATTCCAGCGCTCCAAACAAGTGATGAGCGCATCGAGCGGATAGCCCGCCGTGCGACTGCGGCTCACTGCGATCACGTCGAGCACTTCGAGGTTGTGCGCCGCGAGCGTGCGGCGCATGCCTTCCACGATCGCCTCGATTTCGCCGAGCCGCCGGTCGGCACACGAAACGACCACGAGACGCGGCACGTCGGTACGCAGCGTCGCGAGAAAGCGCAGATCGCTTTCGGACAGACAGCCTTTGTCGGCGGGCACCACCCAGACCACCGCGTGCGCCGCGTCGAGTTGCGCGCGGGCGATCGCTTCATCGGTGGGGTTGCCGTTCGGGCTGTCGGGCTTCGAGTAGCCCGGCGTATCCGCGAACGCGAGTCCGCCCCATGGAAACGCGGTGCGCTTCACATAGGCCGCACGCAACAGGCTCGCGATCTTGCTGCCATACAGGCGTACTTCGTCGTGGTTGAGGCTCAGAAACTCGTCGTCCGACAACGGGATCGGGCAGCCGCGCAAGTTCAACGCCAGCACTTCGTCGGCCGACCCTTGCAGCACGTAGGTCGGCAGCGACGTGGTTGGATCGATCTGTACCGGCAGCAGCGGCGCGCGCGCGAGCAGATTGATCAGACTCGACTTGCCCGCGCTGAACGCGCCGCCGAAGCCGATGATCCGCTTGCCGCCCAACGCGGGCAGCACGCTGAATTCGCGCAACCGCTCGAACGCTTCGACGAGGCCCGCGTGCAGATCGACGAAATCATGCGGACATCCGCGACGCGCGAGGTCGAGCAGGTCTTCGTGCAGCAACGCATGAAGTTGCGCGAGCAACGGGACGTGCGGACCGTGGTTCCCGGACGCATCGCTGCGCGTGCTGCGCACCAGCAAATCAAAGCGTGCGGCGAGCGTCGCGGCATCGCGCGCGATCGGGGCGTCCTCAGCCACGTGCGTCTCCGAGCTGTTTGAGGATTGCACGGACCGCCTGAGTATCGGCGCGGTGTTGCTCGCGCAGCGCCTCGTACTCGGCCTTCTGGCGCGCACGGTCGCGCTGCGCCTGTTCGAGTGCCGCACTGAGCGTCGCGCGTTGCTCGCGCACGCTTTCGACGATACGCACCTTCGCCTCTTCCACCTGGGCACGCAACGGCGGCTCGATCGCCATGCGGGTCTGCACGACGGCGGCCGGAATGATGTCGTTCAGGATCTGCTGCGTGAGCGCTTCGCGGCGACGCGCCTCCGCGATCTCGGCGAGCGCCTTGTTGCCTTCGAGCATGCCGAGAATCGGCAGGACATGCTTCATGATCGGCGCGAGCCAGCGACCGACCACCGGAATCTCGTTCAGCAGCGGCGCCACCGCCACGATCAGTTTGCCGATCTCGTCGAAATCGGGGCCGCCCGATGCGCTTTTGCCCGGCAGGCCCATCGACGGACGAATGCTGAGCGGAATCGACTCCGCGACCTTGCCGCAATAGCGCCTCAATTCAGGCGTGAATTCACGCGCGATACCCTGCGTGACCGCGAGCCGGATCTCGGCTTCGATGCGCGCGCCGATATCGGTGCCTTGCAGCGCCTGGCGCGCGAAACTGTCGGCCTCGCCGGTGAGCCGGCTCTGCACACTCTCGACGATACGCTCCACCGCGTCGAGCGCGCGCTTCTCCAGCTCCTGCGTATCCTGATCCAGTTGCCGCTCGAAACCGGCGAGCTCTTTGGTGAGCTGGTCGAGTTGCACGGCCAGCTTCTCGCCGTCGAGATTGTCGCGATTGACGAGCGTCTCGAGGAAGTCGCTGAAGACCGCGACTTCGCGCGTGAACGGATCGAGCACCTCGCTGCCGAACAACGGCTCGGCGAGCGCCTCGAGCCGGCCCAGCGCATCGACGAACGGCGCCACCTCGCGCTTGCGCGCGGACACGATGGCGACGCAGAGCGGCGGCTTGCCCGTAGCTTCGGCAATCTCGCGCTCGACGAGACGAGCCACGTCTGCGCAATCCTGCGGCGATTTCTTGTCGCTCTTGCTGATGAGCGCGACGATCGGCAGACCGCGCGTCGCCAGTTCGATCAATGCGATGCGCAGGCTCTGGCGCAGATTGCCCTCCTCCGCGCTCACGACCACGCCATAAGCGAGGCTGCGATGCGCGTAGCCATCGATCGCGCGCTTGTGGCCGTCGAGGCCCGAATCCCAGCCGGGCATATCGACGAGGCGCAGATGCTTGATGGCCGCGAGCTGTTCGGTCGGCAACTCGACCTCGACCCAGCCGTCGCGCTGCAGATCGTCGAGGCGATTCTCGCGCAGGGCCTCACGCGTGATGACGCTGCGCCGCCCATCCGCATGAACGCCCGTGATCGTTGCGCGCGCAGCGAACGAGATTTCTGCGGGCACGGCGGTTTCCGGATCGATGCTGGTGGCGAACAAGGTCTCGCCGATCAGCGCGTTGAGCAGCGACGACTTGCCTGCGCTGAAAGCGCCCACGAGCGGCACGCGTACGACGAATTCACGCGTCTTCGTCGCATAGGTGTCGATCCAGGCCGAGGGGCGTGCGTGCTTGTCGAGCAGTTGGCGCAGGGCGGGAAGAATATCGACGATGACTTGCTGGGCTTTGAACATGAGGGGCAATTGGGTTGGTTTGCTGAAGGTGCGTCGATTGCGGCGATGCTGCGTACAGATTCGCGCATCGTTCGGACAAAACCTGTCTCAAGTTTTGCTGGCGATATGAAATCGGGCACTTATTCCTCCACGCCGATATATCGGCAGACTGGCGAGGCTCTTTAACCACTGACTGCACGTCGTCAGCCATTGCGCATCAAGCGACGCGTGCCGGCGAAAAAGACGCTGGCGACGAATTGGCCTAAACTGTCATGCCTTCGCGGGACCCGCGTGCCCGCCCCACGACGCAGACCACGATCCAGCCATGTTCTCTCTCTCCGACGCCCTTCCCGCCGACAAATCCGCGCTGTACGAAACGCTGTGCCAGCAGGCGCGCGCAATGATCGAACACGAAAAGGACAAGGTCGCCAACGCGGCAAACCTCGCTTCGCTCGTCTATCACTCGCTCGACGGCGTGAATTGGGCAGGCTTCTACTTTTTCGACGGCGTCGAACTCGTGGTCGGCCCGTTTCAGGGCAAGCCCGCGTGCGTGCGCATCGCGCTCGGCAAGGGCGTCTGCGGGACCGCCGCGCAAACACGCGAAACCCAGCTCGTCCTCGATGTCCACGCGTTCGCCGGCCACATCGCCTGCGATTCGGCGTCGCGCTCCGAGATCGTGGTCCCGCTAGTCGGCGAAGACGGCACGCTGATCGGCGTCTGGGACGTGGATAGTCCGCTGCTTGCCCGCTTCGACGAAGACGACGCCAGGGGCATGGAGGCGCTGTGCCGGACTTTCGTCACGTATGGTCTGGGGGCCAAGCGCCGCTAGACCGATGCGAAGTCCTCGCGGCTCGCGCGCAGGTTCCATTGGTTCGTCGCTGTTCCGGTCGGCCGGGGCCAGAGTGTCATACAAGGTTCACGCATCCGGGTACGCATCTAGCGAAGGTTGAGGCGGCGCGTCGTCGGCGCTCAACCTCCATGCTGGATCATTTCGATGCTAGTTCACTTCGCCCCGTCGTCCGCGATTATTGTCGCGATGCTCGTCGCGTGTTTGGTCATGGTGCTGGCGTTCGAAGCGAGCAACGGCTTCCATGACTCGTCCAACGCGGTGGCTACAGTCATCTATACCAATTCGCTTCGGCCAGTACAGGCTGTGATCTGGTCCGGCGTCATGAATCTGATCGGCGTGCTCGTCGGCGGGATTACCGTGGCCTATGCACTCGTCGAGATCCTGCCGCCCGACGTTTTGACTCCGCCCGATGGCGCCCCCGCCGTGCCAATGCTCGTGTCGATTTTCGCCTCGGCGCTTCTCTGGAATGTGCTGACGTGGGCTTTTGCCATTCCCAACAGCAGTTCGCATTGCGTCATCGGCTCGCTGATCGGCGTTGCGGCTGCCGACGCGTTGATCAAATCACGCAGCCTCGCACGCGGCGTCGACTGGCACCAGATCTCCACCGTGCTCAAGGCGCTCGCCATCTCCCCGATACTGGGCTTCTTCCTCGCCGGAGGCCTTTATCTGGCCCTCAGGCTCACGATACCCAAGGGCCACCTGTTCGAGCCCCCGGCCGAGGGCAAACAGCCGGTCTGGTGGTTACGCACTCTGCTCGTATTGACCTGCACGACGGTGAGCTTTTCGCATGGCACAAACGACGGACAAAAAAGCATCGGCCTTATCATGCTGACGATCATTGGTCTTTTGCCCGCGACTTACGCCCTGAACCCCGACGCCGCTGGGCAACTGGCGACCCTCTCGTCATATGCCGCTCAGGCCGAGCCGCTGATAGCAGCCTACGGCGACGACGTGAAGGCACAGGGCATCACCGCCGCCCAGGCGCTCGTGGCCGCAAAGCCGCAATTGGAGCAACAAGCCAGAGAACTGCGTGCACATGCACCGGTTGCGGACGGCGAGCGGACGACACGCTCGCAATTGCGCGGCTATGTGTACGACGTCGTCTCGCAGATGAAGTATGTAAGCGAGCGCCACGATGTCTCGACTACGCAACGGGCGCAGGCTTCGCAACTTCTCAAATCGATGAGCCTGTCTGTCGAATTTGCGCCCTGGTGGGTACGCGTCGTGAGTGCGATTTGTTTGGGTGCCGGCACGATGGTCGGCTACAAGCGCGTCGTCCGCACGCTCGGCGAACGGCTGGGGCGGCAGCACATGACGCCTGGACAGGGTGCATCGGCCGAGCTGGTAGGTTCGGTATTGATAGGCACTGCGGGTTTTACCGGCCTGCCGGTCAGCACTACGCACATCATTACGTCGGGCATCGCAGGGACGATGGCCGCCAGTGGTCAAGGTGTGCAGGGCAACATGATTCTTCGCATCGCCTTGACGTGGCTGATCACCCTTCCTGTGACGATCGGCCTTTCCGGTGCGCTCTTTTACATTACCGGGGGGCCCCTTTAAGCGAGTACCAAGGCGGCCTCGACTAGCGTTGTCTTATGGCGGACCTTGGGGCGACGGCAAAATTGATTGGCACGGGGCGTGAAATCAAGGTCGAAAGCGCCAATAAACGCGATTTTCCAACACCGCCGCGCCAGATCCCGGGAATTCGATAAGCGCTCGGGCACGCGCGATGCGCACTTCCTTTCCACCCGTCACACGATTCATTCAACAATGGCCGCGCACAGCCACGACAGCTTGCGACGCGGCAAACACCGTTGATGGCGCGGATATCCAATGAATTCGCCGTACCGGCAGTATCCGGTTTCAAAAGGACGTCACCAGGACACATCCAACCCCGAATGCCGCGACTCTCACTCGAGCCGGCACGGACATCGCTCACGACTCAACGGATAGGGAAATGACAGACCAAGCGGCGACTCCTGGCGCATCCGCGCCCATCCCGGCGCCTCGCGACCAGCATCTGCGCGATATGGCCGACTGTATCCGCGTTCTGACCATGGATTCAGTGCAGAAAGCAAAAAGCGGACATCCCGGCGCTCCAATGGGGATGGCCGATATCGCTACCGTGCTGTTCAAGGACTTCATGCAGTTCGATGCCGCCGAGCCGCACTGGTTCGACCGCGACCGCTTTGTCCTCTCGAACGGGCACGCATCGATGCTGCTGTACAGCCTGCTGTACCTGACGGGATACAAGGACATGCCTGTCGAACAACTCGAGCGGTTCCGCCAGGTCGGCAGCAGGACGCCCGGACATCCCGAATATCGGCACGCAGAAGGCATTGAACTGACGACAGGTCCGCTGGGCCAAGGTATCGCGGAGTCAGTTGGTATGGCACTCGGGGAGCGCATCATGAATGCGCAATTCGGCGACGATCTCGTGAATCACTTTACCTACGTCTTTCTCGGTGACGGCTGCCTGATGGAAGGTATCAGTCAGGAAGCGATCTCGCTGGCCGGTCATCTTAAGCTCGGCCGTCTTATTGCCTTCTGGGACAACAATTCGATCTCCATCGATGGGGCCACGAGCCTTGCCGTCTCCGATAACGAGGTAGAACGCTTTCGCGCATCCCGCTGGCACGTGTTGGAGATAGACGGGCATGACACCGACGCGATCCGTGAGGCCATCGTCACGGCGCGCGCCGTGGTCGACCAGCCGACCCTGATCGCCTGCAAAACAATTATTGGATTTGGACTCCCGACTAAAGCCGGCACTCAAAAGGCTCATAGCGACGCGCCGGGCGAGGACGAAATTGCCGGCGCACGCAAGATTCTTGGTTGGGACTCGCCGCCCTTTGTCATTCCAGACGAGCTGCTAAAAGAGTGGCGCGCGATCGGTGCTCGAGGCGCAAGCGCTCGCACGCAATGGGCCGAGCGCGTTGAACAGGCCCCAGCAGATCTTCGCAGCGAGTTCGAGCGTCGCAACAAAGGAGAGTTGCCGCCAGACTGGAAAACAGCGATCGCCGCCGCGCGCGACGAGTTCGTCGCGAAGGGCGGTGAGCTTGCCACGCGGCAGGCCAGTGGTGCAGTGCTCAACCATCTCTTCGATTCAATTCCGGAATTACTGGGGGGATCTGCCGATCTGACACCATCCAACAATACCAAGGCGAAGAACCAGGTTGAGATTAAACCCGGGAATTACGCGGGTTCGTATATTCACTATGGCGTGCGCGAGCATGGCATGGCCGCGGCGATGAACGGGCTGGCACTGCACGGCGGACTTATTCCATACGGCGGCACCTTTCTCTGTTTTTCTGACTATTGCCGTCCGGCCATTCGGCTCGCGGCGATGATGCGAATCCGCACGACGTTCGTCATGACGCACGATTCAATCGGCTTGGGCGAAGATGGGCCAACCCATCAACCGGTTGAACATCTTGCGTCGCTGCGGGCGATTCCTCACCTGGGCGTATATCGCCCGGGCGACGCAGTGGAAACGGCGGAGTGCTGGGAACTCATCCTGGAGCAGCCGCGACGTGCGGCCGTACTAGCCCTGTCCCGCCAGCCGATGCAGCTTTTGCGAACCGATGCAACTCCCGAAAATAAATCCGCGCGAGGTGCGTACGTCTTGCTGGAAGCGACCGGTGGCAGTCGCCAAATGACGCTGCTTGCGACGGGATCCGAATTGCATCTCGCCGTGCAGGCACGCGAGATTCTGCAAAGCGAGAACATTCCCACCGCAGTTGTCTCAATGCCGTGCCGCTTGCTGTTCGAGGAGCAGGACGCCGAGTATAAACGGTCGGTACTTGGTGATTCGGCGGCAAGAGTAGCCATAGAGGCTGCCGTCGAACTGGGATGGGAAAGATATATCGGATCCACAGGCGCGTTTGTCGGCATGCATGATTTTGGGGAGTCCGGCAAGATCAATGACGTTTACGAAAAATTCGACATCACTACGGATGCAATCGTACGTGCGGCGCGCAAGGTTCTGGAAACGACGGCCAATAGTTGACTGATTGATCATCCGATTGATCACCGCTATCTTGCCGCGCCGATCGCCATAGACCGGCGACTCGCATCAGTGGCATGCCGCACTTCCCCTCCTCTCGTTATTCAACGCAATAGCGCGGCAACCGCTGAGCGTACTGTCACCTGCTTGAGAAACTGTACCGGTACTGTACCGACAGGCGCCGCTAGACTGATGCGAAATCCTCGGAGCTCGCATCATGACGTTCGACACCTTTAGCGCCCTGCCCGCCGGCATCCTGTTCGCCCTCGTCACGACCATCACGCCTGGCCCGAACAACACCATGCTGCTCGCCTCGGGCGTGAACTTCGGTTTTCGCCGCACGCTGCCGCATATTCTCGGCATCAGTGCCGGGGTCGCGCTGCTGATGGTCTCCGTGGGCTTCGGACTTGGCGAGGCGTTCCGGCGCATACCCATGCTCTACGACATCCTCGCGACCGCGAGCGTCGTCTACCTGCTGTATCTCGCGTGGAAGATCGGCACCTCGGGTGAAGTGAAACTGCGCAAGGGCGAACAGCGTCCGATGCGCTTTTATGAAGCCATCGCATTCCAGTGGATCAATCCGAAGGCATGGATGATGGTGCTCACCGCAGCGACCACGATCCGGCTCTCGGCCGACTTCGGCATGAACGCCGTGTTGATGGCCGTGGTGTTCTACGTGATCGGGCTGCCGTGTATTTGCTTGTGGGCCGCGTTTGGTACCGGCGTGCGGCGCTTCTTGTCGGATGCGCGGCGTTTGCGGGCATTCAATATCGTTATGGCGCTGCTTCTTGTGGCGTCCCTTTATCCGATGGTTGTGAAGTTGGTTGGGCGTTGAGGGGGGCGGTGGTTGCTGTTCAGGATTCCCAAAGGGGACCGTAAACCCGGCAACTATATCGATCGATTCCGCTGAGCCGGCGTCGCCGCTGATGTACTTGGATTTGCAACCAACTTGACATACGCTGCAACGGACACATCGCTACAGGTCCTGGAGGCGCTATGACGGTAAAAACGAGCGACGCCAATGAGCACTCGCAAGCCGACTCCCAGAAACTGGTTTCGCCAGCACCCTTGCCGCAAGAATATCGAACCCAACTCCGGTGGTGGAAAGGCACTGCAATATTCTTTCATTTTTTGGCTTTTTTCCTTACGGCCGCAGGTGTGATTGCCGGCGTTGCGGTGGCGGCGAACTGGAAACAGCCCGCATATTCCGCCCCCCTTGGACTACTGGCAGCTGTGAGCGCAGGGCTATCGGGCGTCATTCGACCTGCACAGATCGGCAATCGATATTGGAACGCATGGCGCACACTGTTTGTATCGTCGTTACGATACGAATACGAAAAGACGTCACTCAAAAGCCTGACCGACGCGGTCGCGCAAGGCGAGACGATAATCGGAGATCTGGATTTAGGCACGGCCGACCTCAAAGGTGTCCTGGGGGGAAAGCCGCAGCAAGGCAAGGGGCTAAAGAGGATCTACAACGTCGTGGTCCAATTGCACCAGCACACGCCCAAAGATCAGCTACTCGAACTACTGCGCAATCACCCCAGTATTGCCGAATTGCACCGCCTCGATCAGCAAACGCTGGTTCGAATCCTTGCTGATTACGTTGTAGATTCGGTTGCGAACGGCCGGGCTTCGTGGACGGCGTAGCCTGCCCCGCCGTTTGCCTTCGAGGCCGGAGGTTGCCCTCAACGCTCAGAAATGACGAGCAACAGATGATCCCTTCGAATAGCGACCTCTGTCGTGAAAGCGCATTCCCCAGCTAGACGACGTCTGCTGCGCTGCGCGGCCTCACTGTCGTTCATCGGCCTCCTCCGACCGCTCCCTTGCCCGGCCGCCGCGCTGCCATTTTCGCGCGTGCGTCCCGGTGCTCCCGGATGGCCATCGCAGGCACAGTGGAACCAACTCCACGAAAAGGTCGGCAATGCATTCATCAAAGTCGGCTCGCCACTGCAAGATTGCGCAGGCAAACCCGACAGCCTCGTGTGCAGACAATTGCTGACTGCGGCGAAGAACCCCTGGTTTTTGCGCGACGAAGCCGGACTCACACAGTCGCTCGGCTGGGTCGACGCGTGGACGTCGAAGCCGAGCGTCTATGCGGTAGCCGCCCGCAACGCCAGCGATGTCGCCGCTGCAGTCAACTTCGCCCGCGAGAACCATTTGCGACTCGTCGTGAAAGGAGGCGGACACAGCTTTCAGGGCACGTCCAGCGCGCCGGATTCACTGCTGATCTGGACGCGCCACCTGACCGATATCACCGTCCACGACGGGTTCGTCGGCGCGGGCTGCGAAGGCCGCGCGAAGCCGGTACGCGCAGTCAGCGTCGGCGCGGGCGCGGTCTGGGCGCATGTCTACGATGCGGTCACGACGCTTGCAGGCGGCTATGTGCAGGGCGGAGGATGCCTGACCGTCGGCGTGGCGGGCCTCGTGCAAAGCGGCGGTTTCGGCAGCTTTTCGAAGGCCTTCGGGACCGCTGCGGGGAGCCTCGTCGAAGCCGAAGTCGTCACCGCCGATGGCGTCGTGCGCATCGCGAACGCCTGCACGAATCCCGAGCTGTACTGGGGACTCAAGGGCGGAGGCGGTGGCAGTCTCGGCGTGGTCACGCGACTGACACTTCGGGTTCACGAGTTGCCGGAAACGTTCGGCTCGGTGACCCTGACGGTCAAGGCGAAGTCGGCGGCGGCGTTCCGCCGGCTGATTCGCCTGTTGATGGATTTCTACAGCCATAGTCTGCTCAATGCGCATTGGGGCGAGCAGTTCCGCCTGCGTCACGACAATGCGCTGGAAGTCGGCATGTTGTTCCAGGGGCTGCATCGGAGCGAGGCGAAAGCGATCTGGCAGCCGTTTCTCGATACGCTAGCCGCTGCCCCCGACGATTTCGACGTCGATTCGTCACCGTTCAGCTTTCTCGCAACGTCTGCCCGGACCTTCTGGGCGCCGACGCTGGTCAAGCGCCTTCTCGGTGTCATGCGCTTCGACGACCGGCCTGGCGCGCCAAAGGACAACGTGTTCTGGACGGGAGATCAACGCGATACGGGTGTCGTTTGGCAGGGCTTTCAGTCGGCGTGGCTTCCCGCAGATCTGCTGCACGAGGATCGCCGCCAGGCACTCGCCGATGCGCTCTTCGAGGCGACGCGTCACTGGCAGGTCGATTTGCAGACGAACAAAGGCTTGGCTGGCGCGCCCGAGGAAGCGCTCGCCGCCGCGAGAGACACTGCCACCCACCCCGCCGCCCTCGACGCCTTCGCGCTCGCGATCTGCGCATCTGCCGGGCCGCCTGCGTATCCTGGGATCCCCGGTCACGAGCCGGACGTCGTGCTCGCACGCAAGAACGCACAGGCGATCGGGCGCGCGATGGACGCGTTGCGCAAGCTCGTTCCGGACGCGGGGTCGTACGTGTCGGAGAGCGATTTCTTTCTTGCAGACTGGCAGCGCGCGCATTGGGGCTCGAATTACGCAAGGCTGCAGGCCGTCAAGGCGCAATACGATCCCGATGGACTGTTCTTTGTCCATCACGGGGTCGGCAGCGAGCACTGGAGTGCCGACGGATTCACGAGACTGGACTGATCCATGCGAGAGCGGGCCAGCTGTCACGCCGCAAAATGCGCGAAAATCACGGGGTCTGCGTTGTTCTAATTCAATCGCACCGCGACACTTAAAAGGAAACCATGAAACAACTGCTCCTCGCTGCGCTAGCGGCCACGTGTTTTGTGACTCACGTTCATGCCCAAAGCAACGCGTCGGGTCCGCTCGTCACGCCCGCGGGTACATTGCAGTTCGCGCGTGTCGATCATGATTTCGTCGGCATGCTTGACAATGAAACTATCGATCGCTTCAGCGCCAGCACGCTCACTCATTTCGACGAGATCGGCAACACTAGTGACAGCATCATGCGCACACTCGTACAGACCGATGCGGGCCCGGTGCTCTACGACTTTCGCCACCATCCGCCCCTGGTGCAACGCGCGGGTCAGCGCATGACGGTCAAGCGTGTGTTCTGGCAGGGCGATGAAGTCGTGATGCAAACCTCGCAAGGCTGGTTCCGGCTCAAAGGCGGCACGCTGACGAAGCTGCAGTCATCGAAGACAACGTATCATTGATTGCGGGCGCACGTTGTTGCCGCTTTAAGGCTGCCGGAACCCGGCAGCCTGCACCGCCAATCAGGACTGGATGAATGCCAGCAAGTCGGCGTTGATCTGTTCCGCATGCGTGGTCGGCATTCCGTGCGGCAATCCCGGATACGATTTAAGCGTCCCGTGCTTCAAAAGCTTGACTGACTTTGCACCAGTGGCAGGAAATGGGCAGATCTGATCGTCCTCGCCATGCATGACGAGTACCGGCACATCGATTGCCGCCAGATCGTCATAAAACTCGGTTTCAGACAGTACCTGGATGCAGTCGTATTGGGCTTTGATACCGCCCATCATGCCCTGCCGCCACCAGTTCTCGCGGATGCCTTCGGATACCGTCGCTCCTGGGCGATTGAAGCCGTAGAATGGCATCGTGATGTCCTGGTAAAACTGCGAACGATGATTCGCCGTGCCATTGCGGATCTCGTCGACCACTTTTCTAGGCACGCCGTCGGGGTTCTTTTCCGACTGGATGAACAGCGGCGGGATGGCGCTGATGAGCACCGCTTTAGCAACACGGCCGTTGCCGGTGCCGTGCCGGGCAACATAGCGCGTCACCTCGCCTCCACCGGTGGAATGACCGATGTGCACGGCGTTCTTGAGATCGAGCACTTTGACGAGTTCAGCGACATCGGCCGCGTAGGTATCCATGTCGTGACCGCGCGAGGTTTGGGTGGAGCGCCCGTGACCCCGGCGATCATGCGCGATGACCCGGTAGCCTCGATCCAGGAAGAACATCAACTGTGCGTCCCAATCGTCAGCAGAAAGCGGCCATCCGTGATGAAAGACGAGGGGTTCGCCTGTGCCCCAGTCCTTGTAGAAGATTTGAGTTCCGTCTGCGGTTGTGATGTATGCACTTCCAGTATTCGCTTCCATCTCGCTTCCTTTAAGAGTGGCTTTGACGACGGGATACCGCTTCGACGAGTGCAGACGCAACTTCAGGAAGCCGGTGACTCGGTATTGAGTGGCGCATGGGGAAAGCAGTAGTTGCCGCACGCCCCGCTCGCTGTTGAAATCGGGCCTGCCAACGTCAGGGTATGCGACGGGCCTGCGCCCCACAACGGACGAAAGTGACAAATACCATGGCAAAAACGGCACTGGCTTTGGCACCACAGATCGAGATCGGACTGGCGTGCGATGCGGGCACTTCAAACGCCGGTGTCTACGGTCTGACCGATCTGTTCTCGTACGCGGGCAAGTTCGCGGCCAAACGGCATGGCGACCCCGCACCGTCAGCCGTACGCATCACGCACTGGCGAGCGGACGACGATGCGACCGACGTCCGCTGTACCTACGACAGTTGCCCAGGTGCCGCGCACGCGCTGTCGTTGCTCGTCATTCCCGGCAACGTGCAGGCGCCCGAGAAGACTGAAACAGCTAGCCCTCTGCTGCCGTGGCTGCGTGAAAAACACGCGCAAGGCGTCGTCATCGCTGCGGTATGCGGTGGGGTTTTCCTGCTCGCAAGGACAGGGCTTCTCGCCGGCCGGCAAGCGACGACGCACTGGTCGTTCAATGAGTTGTTCGCGCAACAGTTTCCCGACGTGCTGACCGAAACCGATCACATGGTCATTGATTATGGGGACGTCGTCACGGCCGGTGGCGTGCTCGCGTGGGCGGATCTCGGGCTAAGACTGACCGAGCGGTTTCTGGGCACCGCCGTGATGCTGGAAACCGCCCGTTTCATGCTGGTCGACCCGCCCGGGCGCGAGCAGCGCTTCTACAGCGAGTTCGATCCGAAAACCAAACACGGCGACAGAGCCATATTGCGGGCGCAGCTCTGGCTTCTCACTCAACGCGAACGCCCCATCAGCATTGCCGACCTCGCGCAGCACGCGGATCTCGAACAGCGGACCTTTCTGCGTCGCTTCGTGGCGGCCACCGGGATGAAACCCAGCGAGTATCAGCAACGATTGCGCATTACTCGAGCACGCGAGATGCTCGAGTTTTCGCAGGCCTCGGTTGAAGAGATTTCGTGGAGTCTCGGCTATGGCGACGTCGCGGGGTTTCGCCGCGTGTTCCGCAAGGTCATGGGCCTGACGCCTTCCGACTATCGAAGGCGCTTTTGCCGGCCGACCTTGCAACAAGGCCCGTCGGTACCTGATCGCGCCGAAGCGGTGCCGCAGGAATCGCTCGTAGACGAATAGCCCGAGTAAACAGGATGTCTACACCAGCGGCTGGCCCAGCCCTTCGGTCTTGAACGCCCGCTGAACTGCCGGACGCGCAAGAACGCGTTGCAGATAAGCGCCGAGCAACGGCCACTCGCGCGCAGGTTTCGCGAACCCGCGCGTCCATCTGCAAAGCATGAGCGCATAAGGGTCCAGGATCGTGTAGTGCTCGCCCAGCAGCCACGGGCCACCGCTTGAATGAAGTTGAGCCTCCAACTGGTCGAGCAATGTCATGATCTTCGCCTCGGCATGGGCCTGAACCTGTTGCGCCCCAGCGTCATTGCCCGTGTCCACCCATCGTTCCGGATAAAAGTAGGCGATCAGCGCCGTCTGCAGTGTATTCGTCAGCCACATCAGCCATTTATAAAACCCGGCGCGCTCCATCGTCCCCAATGCGGGAGCCAGCCCGCTCTGCGGCGACGTATCCGCGAGGTGCAGACAAATCGCGGCGGTCTCGTACAGCACCAGATCGTCATCGACCAGCACCGGAATCAACCCGTTCGGATTGAGTTGCAGGTATTGCGCGGACTTATGCTCGTCCCGCGTGCGGTCGACGAGTATCAGCTCGAACGGCTGGCCGATTTCCTCCAAAACGATGTGAGGGGCCATGCTCGCGTTGCTGGGGTAATAGAACAGTTTCTTCGCTGGCATTCGATGTATCTACCGTGTCTTTTGGAACTGGGCATTCTATCGCCACGGCGACGGATTCCTGATGCCGTCCGTCACGATGTGCGTTTCAGGTTGCCGCAAAAGATCTCGCGGTTGCCGTCCGCTGCGCTGGTTCGCAGTACGAGCGCGTAATCCGACGACGTCAGTTCGCTCATCGATGCAGGAATATATTTCGACATCAGCATCGATCGGCCCAATACCCGATCGCCAAGGATCACGCGTTGATTCAATGCATAAGCCGGTTTGGCGTCATGATCCGCGCACGTGCCGGAATAAATAAACGTGTATATATGCGGCGGCAACGCCGTGCTGTCGGGAACACCACTGACCACCAGCCCCATGGCGGTGCCACTCCCCTGTTGTACCAACGTCGCTTTTGCGATCTTTCCCGCGTTCGATGGCAACGCATTCAAACGAACCTGCACCACCTCCGCATAACCCGAAGCCACAACGCTATGTCCTGCAGCGATAACGGCTATCGCCATCAGCGTCGGCCAAAGCTTCTGTTTCATCGCCGGCCTCCTGCTCGAAAACGATTGCAAATGCGCAACCGATTTGAATATAGACCATGCGTGAAAACCCTGGCAGAGCTGATGGCTATCGCCTGATGTCGCCCCCTGATTCACGTTTCCGACCTGACAGGCATTCAGATGATGAATACGGGCGCTGCGCCCCTGGACAGCGGCGATGTGCTGATCTCGCACGCAACCCGGATGCGTCAAGTCAAGTCAGGGTATGCGTCTCCGAAAGGAACAAATCGACCTGACCCACGAAGCGCTCGGGGAACTGATAGAAAGACCCGTGATTGGAGTCTTCGTACAAAATCAATTGGGCGTCAGGCATGGACTGTTGCATCGTGTACGAGTTCACAGTCGGGGCGATAACGTCATTGTTACCCTGCACGATGAGCGTCGGCTGGTGGATTTCCTTCAGGTAATCGAGTACGCCCTCGAATTGGATGCCGTATTTCCCAAGAGCCTCGAGTTGCGCCGGCGCGACCTTGTCGTTGACTTCGGGGTCGCGATTTTGCTGGCGCAGATGCTTTCGGTCGAGAAACGCCAACCCTGCCGCCTGACTCGTCTTCGACGGCGCGAAGTGAACGGCTAGCCACAGATGCTCGGGCGGATCGTAGGTCGCGCCGAAGATTGCCGCTGCGGCTTCCGTCATCGGCGCGATGCCTTCGCCGCCGCGAGGACCTGTGCCGACCAGAACGAGACGACGCACGAGCGTCGGCGCTTGTAGAGCGATTTCCTGCGCGACCATGCCGCCGATCGAGAAGCCAAGCACGTCAACCCGGTTTAAATCCAGCGCCTTTATGAAGGCAATTGCGTTCGCTCCCATCTCCTGTATCGCCGTGGGGACCTCGCCGGAACTGCTCGAAATACCTGCATTGTTGAAGAGGATAACTTCACGCGTCCGCGCGATGCCGTTTGTCACCGCCGGGTCCCAATAGTCCATGGTCCCCGTGAAATGCTGGTTGAAAACAACCGGAATGGTGCCTTGCTTTCCGAAACGGCGATATGCAAAACGAACACCGTTGGCTTCGACATATTGCGTCGGTGCCGTTTGATGGTTGAAGTTGCTCATTGAAGCTCTCCTTAGGCAGATGCGCCCTCAGCTATTCGAAAAAAGGATGACCCTCGCGCGACCCGCTGCTGTCGTCACTGCGATTGCGCATCAGGGCCGTCTGGCAGGCAATCTATGCTGCCGACGCGGACGTGAAAAATACTTATTGGGCTGGTGGGCATGCCTGATTGGCATGGGGCGATGGATTTCCGGGCGAAGCGCAGAAACCGAAGCAGGTAGTTGGGATGTCACTCACTTCGATTGCGTGACAACGACGGCCTCGCGAATCACCACTTCCAGCGCGCCCCCACATCGCCCGCGACGATACTGCGATGCTCGCCGTTCACGTTCGTCGTATAACCGGCATTCGCGAACACACTGCCGCGCGCACTCACCTTCGCGACGATGCCGATCTGAAACTGCGCGGTGGTGGCGGACACGCTGGTAGGAACCTGCGTCGCGCCCGCAAACGTCACGTCGTCCGTGCCGCCGAAGTAGTGCCACAGATTGACGCGCAGATACGGCTGCCATTCGCTGCGTGCAGCATCGAAGCGGCCAGCAAGGCGTACCCCGAGCCGGCCGGCAAGACCGCTCGCGGCATGGAACGAAACGCTGGAGATGCCGTCATCGAGATCGTTGATCGAAATATGCTGCCAAATCAGCTGCGCCTGCGGCTCGATGCTCAATACGCTCGATAGTGGAATCGGCAGTCCACCCTCCAGCGAGGTCGTCACCGCATGGCCATGCGTCGTCGCGCCGATCCCCTCGTTCGACGATGGATCGCTCGTGATCGTGCTGCCCATCACGATGGCGTCGGTGTACCAGCCTGCTGGACCAATATGCGTCCAGTAGCCGCCGACACTGTATGCATTGATCGCGAGGTGTCCAGCGGCAAGGTCGGGAAAGCCGAGCGCGAATCCGCTCACATCGCCCTCGGCGCGCGCCATGCCAACGAAAAACCCGTAGTGGTTGCGATGTCCACTTGCGGTGAGATCGGCGTACACATCGTGGCCGACCTGAAGACCACCCATCGCACCGCTGAACTCCGGATTGGCGGCGCCGCCGTTGGACTGGGTCGCATGCTCGCCCCACACCCGCGCCCATGCGGCCGGTAGTGCGCCGCCCTCGTTGAGCAGCGATTGCTCGCCCTGGCGGTCGTGGAACGTGCCGATCTGCGCGATGCCGAGCTCGCGTGCGAGGACCGGGACCTCCGCATAGACGGGCACTTCCATGCGGTAGAGCGTGGTAGGTGCGGCGCCAGCGGGTGGCGGTGCGGGGAGCGCGGGTGTGCCGGCTGCGGGTATCGGGGCGGCCTGGGGAGCCGCCGGTGTGGGTGTCGAAGTCGAAGTCGAAGTCGAGGCAGGCACCGGCACCGGCACCGGTGCAACGCTCGACCGCAAATACCAGTTATCGGCCGTTCCCGCGCTCACACCGCCCTTGAACAGGTAGTACACGTACGCGCCCGCCTTGAGCGACGTCGGCAACGTGAATGCGCTTGCAGTCGTGGTCGCGCCGTTGGTTGCCTGCACAACCATGATGCCGTCCGCTGTCGTCGCGCCACCGGTCCCGCCGACGTTCGTCACGCCGATGGTCGTATTGCCCGAGCCAGTGCCCTGCGAGATCACCAGTTTGTCGCTGGGCGCCCCGTCGGCCCCAAGGACGGTTTGCAGCAGCAGTCTGCCGTTGAGTCCGACATAGTTGCCACTCACCACCAACGCATCGCGCGTGCTGGCGCCGCCGTTGGTCAGATCGATCGTTCCCGCGTTGCTGAGCGTGACCAGGTGTCCCGACACGGCCGGCATGATGGAAGGGTCTCCCAGCCCGCCGGCAAACAGCGTGCTGCTCGTATCGATGTTGAGTGCGCCAGTCAGCGTGCCGCTGTCGCCCAGCGTGAGCCCGTTCGCGTCGAGCGTGAGCTGGCTCCCGTTCGTGACGTTGACGATTTCCCAGTTGATGAAGCGCGAGAGGCCGTTCGCCCGCGTGTCGTTGAACGTCAGCGTGTCCGTGCCGGGACCACCGTCGAACGTCGGCACACCGGCGAGATTGGTGTCGGTGAGCTTCGTCAGCGTCGCAGAGTCGTCGCCCTGGTCGAGCCGGACGAAACCGGTGATGGTGCCACCACTCCAGTTGAACGTATCGTTGCCGGCATCGAGAAAGATGGCGCGCCCTCCGCCGCCGACGATATTGCCAGTGTTGTTGATCACGACATCGAACGTGCCGTTCATCGCTATGGCCTCGGTTGTCGTGCTCAATAGCGTGCCACTGTTGTTGACGGTCACGGGCGCGTTGGCAAAGGACAGCGTGACGGCCTGGGCCGAAATGACGCCGGCATTGTTGTACGTGCCGCCGCCGTTTCCATCGATTGCGTTGGCCGCTTTGCTCTCGATGCTCGCGCCAGCTTCGTTGTTGAACGTCACCTTGCCCGCAATGTAGGCGCCGAGACCGCCCGCGCCGCTCGCGCTGATCGAACCGGTGTTCGTGATCACGCCCGGCAACGGATCCGACGACTGGATGCCATGGGACGTCGCCCCCGAAACGATGATCGTGCCGTGATTGGTGAGCACGTTGCCGCCCGTGCTGCCGCCGGCGAACATACCGTCCGCCGAGTCGCCTGTGGTCGTGATCGTGCCGTTGTTGACGAGCGTGTCGCCATTGGTCAACGCAATCATTCCGACTGCACCGTTGCCGCTCGTTACGAGTTGGCCGTTGTTGGTCAGCGTACCGCCCGGGCCGCCGGCGTCGTACATCGCGCGTGCATTGGCCCCCGTTGTGCTGATGACAGCGCCCTTGTCGTTGAGCATCGTGACTGCGGTGGCGTTGTTATAGATCCCGTCCGTGTTGTCGCCGCTCGTCGCGATCACACCGCGGTTGATCAGCGTGTTTTGCCCGGTCGATGCGCCCTCGCCCCAGATAGCCGCCTGGAACGCCCCGCCCACACGCAGCGTGCCCGCGTTGACGACCATACTGGCGTCGCGCACGAGGACACCGGGGCTGCCGGTCACGTCCAGTTCGGCGCCAGGCAAGATGTCGACCATCACGTTCGTGCTGCCGGGGATAGCCACTACCGGCGTTGTCGATGGATTGGGCGTAGCCGTGTCGCAGATGGCGGTCTGGCCTGTCGTCGGGGTAACAGAGTTGCAGCCGGCTACGGCTGGTTCGAGGGACAACAGGATGAACAGTATGAGGAAGGTCGAGACGACCGCGAGCAGACGGCCCTGCACAAACGGTCGGTATGCGTTTCGCATCCATCCTCCCTGTCCGAAGGATCAGGCTGATTTCCTTATCGCCGAGTCGCCTCCTCGCGCGTCGAAATTGCGAAGACGCACCAGATGTTACGCATCAGAATAGTCAATGGGGTACCGGGACGCAATATTGGGTCGCGCTGCGCAGCCAGGCAATACAGCGCGATCGCTCGCGATGATCAAAGCCACCTGCACCCAATCAAAACGCTCGAGCCCCAACAAGCGGCACCGCAGAATCCCCTCCTCACACAAAAGCATAAAATCGGAACCCGTCCCGCTTCGGCCTCCGCACCGTTTGCGTCGCCATGCAGCGATAAAAGCACATTGAAAACAAACCAACCTCCACCCGGAACCCTATGAAAACATTCATAGCGATCGTTGTGTTGTGCCTCACCATCGCAAACGCGCACGCCGCAGGCATCAAGTTCGTGCAGATCCCGGCCGATGCCAATGGGCCGGCGATAAAAGCCATGGTGTGGACTCCGTGCGCGGAACCGGCCCAGGACGTGACCATCGGACCGTATGTGTTGAAGGGGCGGCGCGATTGTCCGACCCTTGGCGACAAGCTTCCTCTGGTGGTCATTTCACACGGCCACGGCGGGTCGTACCTCGGCCACCATGATCTTGCCGAGACACTCGCCGATGCGGGCTTCGTCGTCGCCGCCATCAATCATCCCGGCGACACTTTCTCCGACATGAGCCGCGCGGGCGAGATGTCCGAGTTCGTCGAGCGCCCCACCGACATCAAGCGCCTTATCGACTTCATGCTCAGTACCGCACCCGACGCAGCGAAGATCGACCCACAACGCATAGGCTTTTTCGGCTTTTCGCGCGGCGGCTACACGGGCCTGGTGCTGGCCGGCGGCGAGCCCGATTTCATGCATGCCGACATTCGTTGCCCCGACTCGAACCCGCCAATCTGCGGGGAGATTCAGCGCGGCGAAGTGCCCACCACACTGACTCATGACGCGCGCATCAAGGCCTACGTTCTCGCCGACCCGTTCAATGTATTCCCCACCGCGCAAACCCTGAGCAATGTGAAAGCGCCCATTCAGCTATGGGCTTCGGAGTTCGGCGGCGACGGTGTCTTGCCCCATCACGCACCCGCGCTCGCCAACGCCCTGCCTCGCAGGCCGGAGTATCACGAAGTCGCCAACGCGGCGCATTTTGCCTTTCTCGCTCCGTGTCCCGCGGCTTTGGTACACGATGCGCCAGAGATTTGCGTCGATGCCAACGGTTTCGATCGCGTCGCTTTTCACAAGCAATTCGATGAAAAAGTATTGGCGTTCTTTAAATCAAATCTTCAGTAGGGCGCTCGCGAAATCGCCTGCTAGACTGAAACGCGAGTGAACCGCATCAGGAGGCAGGCGATGAACGAGCAACAACTACGCGAAGCCTTGAACGCGCATTGGCGTGCATCGGCTTCGGGCGACTTCGACGCGGAACACGCCATTTACGCTGACGATGCCATCTGCGACTATCCGCAATCCGGCGAACGGATTCACGGCCGGACCAATTTGCAGGCGCTGCGCAGTCACCACCCGGCGGGCCCCTCCGGTTTCGATGTGAAGCGCATTCAAGGCAACGGCAACCTCTGGGTCACGGAATACACCATCGCCTACACGCAGCAAACGTCATACGTGGTGAGCATCATGGAGTTTCATGACGGCAAGGTCGTTCACGAGACCCAGTACTTTTCGGATCCCTTTCAGGCGCCGGATTGGCGCCGTCAATGGGTCGGGAAAATCGACTGATCAACTACGCCCTTCGTAATTCGTGAGCGCGCCATAGCACTCGGGGCGACGGTCACGAAACACACCCCACGCGCGGCGTTTGAGTGCGAGCGCGTCGAGATCGAATTCGGCGGTGATCACGGCGGTCTCGCTGCGGTCGCATTCGACGATCTTCTCGCCGTCCGGCCCCGCAATGAACGAACTTCCGTAGAACGTGATCGCACCCGTTTCACCGGTCTCGGTGCCGACGCGGTTGCTCGCCACGAGCGGCATCACGTTGGCGGCCGCGTGCCCGCGCTGCACGTTTTGCCAGTGCGTACGCGAGTCGATCGTGGCGTCGTGCGGTTCGCTGCCGATGGCCGTGGGATAGAACAGGATCTCCGCCCCGGCTAGCGCCATCGCGCGCGCGCATTCGGGAAACCATTGATCCCAGCAGATGCCCACACCGATGCGTCCATAGCGCGTGTCCCACACCTTGAAGCCGGTGTCGCCCGGCGAGAAATAATATTTCTCGGTATAGCCCGGGCCATCGGGAATGTGCGACTTGCGATACACGCCGAGCGCGCTGCCGTCCGCATCGAAGACGGCGATCGAATTGAATTGCGTCTGCCCCGCCCGCTCGAAAAAGCTCACCGGCAACACCACGCCGAGTTCACGCGCGAGCGCCGCGAAACGGCCTAGCCACGGATGCTTGTCGTACGGCTTGGCCAGCGCGAGATGCGCGGGGTTCTGGTCGATGCAGAAATACGGCGTCTCGAACAGCTCCTGCAGCAACACGATCTGCGCCCCGGCACGCGCCGCGTCGCGCACGGCGCGCTCGGCCTGCGCGAGGTTCGCTTCGATATCCCAGCTTGCCGCCATCTGCGTCGCGGCCACGATGACCTTTCTCATTGCCTCGTCTCTCCAACCGTCCGTGCTGCGTTGTCGATCGCCGTCCTGATGCAATGATGCAGGCCGGCGCGTTGGCTGTGATAATAAGTCAATAAAGAGAGGCGCTTTTGTGCGAGATTCGCACACCAATTGTGCCCCTGAGGAACAGATAACGAATGAGGACTAGTCAACCATGGCGCGAATCGATCTGCTCGGAGCGATAGAAACCTTCGTGTGCGCCGTCGAGGAAGGCAGCCTGAGCGGCGCGGCGCGCCGGCTCGCAAAGACACCATCGGCGGTAACGAAAGCGATTGCCGGGCTGGAGACGGCGCTGGGCGCACGCCTCTTCGAGCGGACCACGCGCACCCTCGTGCTCACCGAGAGCGGCAAGCTCTACCTCGCCACGGCCAGCGATGTTCTGCAACGTCTGGCAGAGGGCGCGCGCCAGCTTTCCGAGCACGACGACGAACCGCGCGGGCTATTGCGCGTCACGGCGGCTCATTCGTTCGGGCAGGCCGTGCTCGCGCCGCTCGCTGCATCGTTCAGTCAGGCGTTTCCGCATGTGCAGCTGGAGATTGCGTTGTCGGACCGTTACGTCGACATCGTCGGCGAGCGCTTCGATCTGGCGCTGCGCATGGGCAACTACGATCTGCCGAACCAGATCGTCAAGCCTATTGGTTCGAATCGCAGCCTGCTCTGTGCGAGTCCAGACTATCTGGCGCGACACGGCGTGCCGGCAGCACCCGGCGATCTGGCTCGTCACGAGTGCATCGTGTATCGGCATCCGGCCCTGTCGAGCGTCTGGCATTTCAGCCGGGGCGACGCGCCGCGCGAAGAACTCACCATCGAGCCGCGCGGCGCCATCGTGACGGACAACTACGACCTCGCGCGCGCGGCCGCCATCGGCGGCGCGGGCATTCTGCCGTGCCTGCACTGGAGCGTGGTGCCGGAGCTGGAGAGCGGCCGGCTCGTGCCGCTGTTGACCGATTGGCGCTTTGCGTGCGCGTGCTTCGGCGAGGAGCAGGTTTGTGCCGTCTACCCGGTGAGCCGGCGCGGGTCCGCGAAGATCCTCAAGCTGATCGATCTGTTGCAAGCCCGCCTCGCGAGCGACGAAGCCCGCATCGCCGCCGCCAGCCACAAACCCTCAAACCCCTAATCACGTGCCAGCGCACGCTCGACGCTCAGATGTGTCGGCATCATGTTGACGTTCGCGTTGTGCATGACCCACAACGACAGTCCCACGATCACGACGATCAGCAACGCCGTGCACGCGAAAATGCCGGCGTTGGCGCGCTGGCTGCGCGAAGTGCCGATATGCAGGAAGTACACGAGCTGCACGACCAGTTGCGCGATGCACAGCCCGACGATGAGCACGAGCCCGGCGTCGGGCGACAGCAGATGCGCCATCACGACGCCAAACGAAGCAAGCGTCAGAGCGAGCGACAGGATCGTGCCGGCGAGATAACCCCTGAGGCTGCCATGCGAGGCGTCGTGACCGATCTGATGAGTAACGTGTTGAGAAGAGTTCATAGCAGCGGACGCAGATAGACGAAAGTGAACACGCAGATCCAGACGAGGTCGAGAAAGTGCCAAAAGAGGCTCAGGCACGCGAGTCGCCGGCGCACGACTCCGTTCAAACCGAACTTCATGGTCTGGTGCATCATCACGGCGATCCACAGCAGACCGGTCGTCACATGGAGTCCGTGCGTGCCGACCAGTGTGAAGTACGCGGACAGTGCCGCGCTCGTGCCGGGCCCCGCGCCCTCGGCGATGAGCTTCGCGAATTCGTTCACTTCCATCGCGATGAAGCCCGCGCCGAACGCGAACGTGATGGCAAGCCACACGATCACGGCATCGCGCCGGTGGGCGTGCAGGCTCAGCATCGCCATGCCGAACGTGACGCTGCTCGCGAGCAGCAACAGCGTTTCGCCGAGCACATAGGGCAGCTCGAACAGTTCGCGCGCGCCGGGTCCGCCTGCCGTTGCATTCGCGAGCACGCCGAAGGTGGCGAACAGCGTCGCGAAGATGAGGCAGTCGCTCATCAGATAGATCCAGAACCCGAGCGTGGTCTTGGCGCTGTCATCATGCCCGTGAGCATGCGCGTGGTGGGTCGAAGCAATGCTCATGGTTTATGCCGCCTCCTTCAGTTGCACGAAGCGCGCGCGTTCGATGCGGGCCACTTCGGCTGCCGGAACGTAGTAATCGACGTCCTGATCGTAGGTCCGCACGAGAAACGCGACGATCATCGCGACCAGGCCGGCCGCCGCGACGATCCACATGTGCCACACCAGCGCAAAGGCGAACACGAAGCTGAACGCGGAGATGATGAAGCCGATGCCGGTGTTGCGCGGCATATGGATGTCCTCGTAAGCCGTGGGCTGCGCATAGGCACGGCCGGCTTCCTTGTTGTCCCAGTGCTGCTCGACCGAGGTGATCGTCGGCACGTGCGCGAAGTTGTAGAACGGCGCGGGCGAGGCCGTCGACCATTCGAGGCTGCGGCCATCCCACGGGTCGCCCGTGAGATCGCGGTTCGCGTCGCGATCGCGGATGCTCACGGCGATCTGCACGATCATCGCGACGATCCCCGCGCCGACGAACAGCGCGCCCACGAGCGCCACCACCAGCCACGGATGCCACGAAGGCACGTCGTAGTGATTCATGCGCCGGGTCATGCCCTCGAAGCCGAGCACATAGAGCGGCGTGAACGCGAGCCAGTAGCCGATGAGCCAGCACCAGAACGACACCTTGCCCCAGAACTCGTTGAGCGTGAAACCGAACACCTTCGGAAACCAGAAGCTGATCCCCGCGAGGCAGCCGAACACGACGCCGCCGATGATCACGTTGTGAAAGTGCGCGACGAGAAAGAGGCTGTTGTGCAGCACGAAGTCCGCGCCCGGCACGGCAAGCAGTACGCCCGTCATGCCGCCGACTGCGAACGTCACCATGAAGCCGATGGTCCAGAGCGTCGCGCTGTGATAGCGGATGCGGCCGCGATACATGGTGAAGAGCCAGTTGAACAGCTTCACGCCGGTCGGGATCGAAATGATCGACGTCATGATGCCGAAGAACGCATTGACGTTGGCGCCCGAGCCCATCGTGAAGAAGTGATGGAGCCACACGAAGAACGACAGCACGCCGATCGAGGCGGTCGCGTACACCATCGACTTGTAGCCGAACAGCGGCTTGCCCGAGAACGTCGCGATGATCTCCGAATACGCGCCGAACGCGGGCAGGATCAGGATGTACACCTCGGGATGGCCCCATACCCAGATCAGGTTGATGTACATCATCGCGTTGCCGCCCAGCTCGTTCGTGAAGAAATGCATGCCGAGGTAACGGTCCATCGTCAGCAGCCCGAGCGTCGCGGTCAGCACCGGAAACACGGCGACGATCAGGATGTTGGTGATGAGCGAGGTCCACACGAACACGGGCATTTTCATGAGGTTCATGCCCGGCGCGCGCAGGCGCAGGATCGTCACGATGAAGTTGATGCCCGAGAGGGTCGTGCCAAGGCCCGACACCTGCAGCGCCCAGATGTAGTAATCGACGCCGACGGTTGGACTGTAGCCCAGCTCCGAAAGCGGCGGATACGCGACCCAGCCCGTCGCCGCGAAGTCGCCGACGAACATCGACACCATCACGAGCAGCGCGCCCACGACCGAGAGCCAGAAACTCAGCGAATTGACGAACGGATACGCGACATCGCGCGCGCCGATCTGCAGCGGCACGACCACGTTCATCAGGCCGAGGATCAGCGGCGTCGCCACGAAGAAGATCATGATCACGCCGTGCGCCGTGAAGATCTGATCGTAGTGATGCGGCGGCAGATAACCGGCTGCGTCGTTGAAGGCGATGGCTTGTTGCGCGCGCATCATGATTGCGTCCGCGAAGCCGCGCAGCAGCATCACGATCGCGAGGATGATGTACATGACGCCGATGCGCTTGTGATCGACCGACGTGATCCATTCGCGCCACAGCCCCTGCCATTTGCCGGCGCGCGTGACGGCGGCCAGCAAGACGAGGCCCATGAGTGCGACGCCCGCGCCCGTGCCCATGATGATGGGCTCGTGCCACGGCACCGCGTCCAGTGTGAGTTTTCCAAACAGCTCGTTCATTCTCCGCTCCCAGGCAGGCGGTTGACCGTGACGCTCACGCGCTGCGCGGCGACCGGTCGGGGTGAGGCAAGGTTGACAGCGCTCGTGCCGCAGCGCGGATCGTTCGAGGCACCGCCCATGTAGCGGTTCACGACGGCCTCGAAGAGACCGGGCGTCACGTTGGCGTAGAGCGCGACGGGGTTCTTCTCGCTTGGTTGCGCGAGCAACGTGTAGCGCGCCTCGTTCAGCGTCGCGCTCGACTTGCGCGCGCGGGCGATCCACGCGTCGAACCCGGCGCGGCTCGTCGCGAGCGTGTCGAAGTGCATGTCCGAGAAGCCCGCGCCGCTGAAGGCCGCCGAGCGTCCCGCGTAGACGCCGGGCACATCGGCGATCAAATGCAGCTGCGTCTGCATGCCGGGCATCGCGTAGACCTGGCTGCCCAGTTGCGGCACGAAGAACGAGTTCATCAGCGAGTCGGCGCTCAGGCGGAAATCGATCGGCGTGCCGACCGGAATCGCCAACTGGTTCACCGAGGCCACGCCGTAGTCGGGGTAGATGAAGAGCCACTTCCAGTTCAGCGCGACCACATCGACGCGCACGGGCTTTTCCGACGATGCGATCGGCTTGTACGGATCGAGGCTGTGCGTCGTGCGCCAGATCAGCACGCCGAGCGTGATGACGATGAGACAGGGAATCGTCCAGATGACGACTTCGATCGCCGTCGAGTGCGACCACTTCGGCGCATAGGTGGCGTTCGTATTGCTCGCGCGATAACGCCAGCCGAACCACAGCGTGAGCGCGATGACGGGAATCACCACGAGCAGCATGAGGCCGAGCGCGATGAGGATCAGCTGTTTTTCCTGCGCGCCGATGTCCCCTTTCGGGTCGAGCAACACCGTGCTGCAACCGCCGAGCAGCGCGAAGGCGGCCGGGGCGAAGCGGCGCAGGATCGGCGGAATGACGCGCCTGTGAGGCGCGGGGTCGGGCCGGTCGGGGGCCCTGGTTCGTGATTTCGATTGGCGCATGGAATGGGGTCGGGGCTCGGGTTGCGGATCACGCAAACCCATACACGCCGCACCCGCGCTGGATCGGATGATCCCGGCACGCAATGCATACAAGAGAAATCATGTATGGATTTACGTCATACGAGGCGAATGCTAAAGTAAGACATAGAGCACACATGCCGCGACAAGATGACGCAAACGCCTTCTCCTCTCCCACCAGATCCTCCACTCGCGTGGCTATCGGCGTTCGCGCCCGGCGCCGGTCCGCGCTACATGCAGATCGCAGGCTTCATCGAACGCGCCATCGCCGCCGGCACGCTGCGGCCGGGCGAGCGTCTGCCGCCCCAGCGCGTGCTGGCCGACCTGCTCGACGTGAACCTAACGACCATCACGCGCAGCCTCAACGAGGCGCACCGGCGCAATCTGATCGAGTCGCGCGGCCCGCTCGGCACGTTCGTCGCCGCGCCCAAGGTCGAACTCAAGCAGGTCGTCGATCTGAGCATGAACATTCCGCCCGCGCCGGCCGGCGTGGATCTCGAAACGACGCTGCGCGACGGGCTCGCGCAGGTGCTGATCCGCAGCGACATCGACCTGTTGATGACTTATCACCTGGGCGGCGGCAGCAAGGCCGATCGCAACGCGGGCGCGCAGTGGCTCATGCCGATGCTCGGGCGCATCGGCACTGAGCGCGTGATCGCCTGCCCCGGCGCGCAGGCGGCGCTGGCGGCGCTGATCCTGTCGATGAGCGCGAGCGGCGACGCCATCCTCGCCGAGCCGCTGGTCTATCCGGGCCTGCCGCTCGCCGCGCAACAGCTGGGCCGGCGCGTGGTGACGGTCGCCACCGACGCGCACGGCATGCTTCCCGACGCGCTCGAAGCGGCGTGCCGCGAACACGCGCCGCGCCTCCTCTACCTGAACCCGACGCTGCAGAATCCCACGGCCGTGACGATGCCCGAAGCGCGCCGCCGCGAGATCATCGCGATCGCGGCTCGTTACCGTGTCACGATCGTCGAGGACGATCCCTACTGGTTGTTCGCGGCCGATGCGCCTCCCCCGTTCGCGCGTCTCGCGCCGCGCCAGGTCTGCTATCTGTCGACGCTGTCGAAATGTCTTTCGCCAGGGCTGCGCATGGCGTATCTCGTGCTGCCCGAAGGACATGACGAGACAGCGTTCCTCACCTCGCTGCGCTCGCTCGCGCTGATGTCGACGCCGCTCACGACGGCGCTCGTCGCGCAATGGATGCACGACGGCTCGGCCGCGCAACTGCTGGCCGGCGTGCAGGCGGAAGCGCTCGCGCGCCAGCGGCTCGCGACGCAGATCCTCACGGGCACGACGGGCGCGGGCAACGGTCACGGCATCCACGTGTGGCACACGCTGCCGAGCTACTGGAATGCGGACGAATTGACGGCGCTCGCGCGCTCGGAAGGGCTCGTGGTCGCGCCCGCGTCGGCGTTCCATGCGGGATCGAGGCCGCCCAATGCCGTGCGGATTTCGCTCGGCGGCTGTGCCGAGCGCGCGCAACTCGGCGCGGCGTTGCGGCGGCTGTCGGACCTGCTGGGCCAGCGGCCGGCGATGGTGTCGTCGGTCGTGGTTTGACGCGCGATGCAAAAGCGCGCTATTTCACCCGCGCGATAAACCGCCAAAGCGCCTCATCGAGCGAATGCGGCGCGTTGAAACGGAACCACGGCCCGGCTGCATCGTCGGGACGGAAATACGAGCCCGGCGCGAGCCAGATGCCATCGTTGAGCGCGGCGGTCGCGATGGCCGCCGCGCGCTCAGGCTCGACCGGCAAGCGTGCCCAGATGAACAAGCCCGCGCGCGGCCGATGGAAGATCTCGAGCCCGAGCGCATCGAGCCGTTCCTCGACGGCCGTCTGCGCCGCCTTCAGACGCTCGTTCACGAGTTCGACGTGACGCGCATAACGTCCTTCGAGCAACACCTTGTCGACGATGCGCTCGATCATCTCCGACGACGTGAGACCGACCGCCATCTTCGTGCGCGCCAGTTCGCGCAGCACGTCGCACTCGGCCACCACGTAGCCGCAGCGCAGCGACGGCGTCACCGTCTTCGAAAAGCCGCCGACGTATACCACCCGTTCGAGCCCTTCCATCGCGGCGAGCAGCGGCGCGCCCGCGCTCGCCAGCTCGCGGCTCACATCGTCCTCGACGACCCACATCTGCGCGCGCTCGGCGATCTGCAGCAGCCGGAACGCGTTGGCCATGCTGAAGGTCGCGCCAGTCGGATTCTGCAGCGTCGTGTTGACGAAGATGGCCTTGGGCCGGTGCGTCGCGACCTGCTGTTCGAGCACGTCGATATCGAGCCCGGCCGGCGTGCGCGGCACGCCATGCACGGTGAGTCCGGCGAGCTTGAGGATCTGCAGCAGATTGCAGTAGCCCGGATCCTCGACCAGCACGGAGTCGCCCGGGCGCAGCAGCGTGCGCACGATCAGGTCGAGGCCCTGCGTTGCGCCCTGCGTGAGCAACACGTTCGACACGTCGATCGGCAAGCCGTGGCGATCGAGCTGCCCGACGATGCGCTCGCGCAGCGGCGCGAAGCCATACGGATGACCATAGTCGCCGAGCCGCGTGGCCGGGACGCGACTGGCGGCGCGCAACGCGTGATGGAGGCCCGTCTCGTTGACCCATTCGCCCGGCATCCAGCCACAGCCCGCCTTGATCGGCACCGAATGGTCGGCGAACACGTCGGAGAGCAGCCAGGTGGCCGTGAGCGCGGGCGGCTGCCAGAGCGCGGGCGTCGCGCGCGCGTTCGGCGTGCGCGGCGCCACCCGGTAGCCCGAGCCGCGCCGCGCGGCCACGAGGCCCATCGACACGAGCCGGTTGTAGGCCTCGGTCACCGTATAGGTCGACAGGCTGTATTGCTGGGCGAGCTGGCGCACCGAGGGCAGCAGCGCGCCGGCGCGCAGCGACTGGCTGTCGATGGCCTGCGAGAACGCGCGCACCAGCTGCTCGACGAGCGTGAGCGAAGCGCGGCGGTTACGGTCGAGTTCGAGATCGAGCATGGCGGAGGGAAAAGCGGAGAAAAGCGCGGAAAGCGGGCGAAGCGCGAACCAATACAGTTCGCGGCAATCTTCCAGCACGGTTAGCAGCTCAGTATAGAGACTGTATATGCCGCCATTCAAGCCCGGACGCTACAGTTCCTGCATCAACGTCAAGGAGACTCCCGCATGACTTCGCGCCCCGTCATCGACGATCTGTCGAACTTCTGGATGCCGTTCACCGCCAACCGCCAGTTCAAGGCGACGCCGCGCCTGCTCGAATCGGCCAAGGGCATGTACTACCGCACGACCGACGGGCGTGAAGTGCTCGACGGCAGCGCGGGGCTGTGGTGCGTGAACGCCGGTCATGCGCGCGACGAGATCGTCGCCGCGATTGCGAAGCAAGCCGCCTCGCTCGACTACGCGCCGACCTTCCAGATGGGCCACCCGATCGCGTTTGAAGCCGCCAGCAAGGTCGCCGAACTCATGCCGGCGGGACTCGACCGCATCTTCTTCACGAACTCGGGCTCGGAGTCAGTCGATACGGCGCTCAAGATCGCCCTCGCCTATCAGCGCGCGCGCGGCGAAGGCCAGCGCACCAAGCTGATCGGCCGCGAGCGCGGCTATCACGGCGTGGGCTTCGGCGGCATCTCGGTCGGCGGCATCAGCACGAACCGCAAGGCGTTTTCGGGCCAGCTGCTGCCCGCCGTCGATCATCTGCCGCACACCCATAACCTCGAACACAACGCGTTCTCGAAGGGCCAGCCCGCATGGGGCGCGCATCTCGCCGACGAACTCGAGCGCATCATCGCGCTGCACGACGCATCGACCGTCGCTGCCGTGATCGTCGAGCCGGTCGCGGGTTCGACGGGCGTGCTGATTCCGCCGCAAGGCTATCTGCAGAAGCTGCGCGAGATCTGCACGAAGCACGGCATCCTGTTGATTTTCGACGAAGTGATCACCGGTTTCGGCCGCCTCGGCAAGGCCACCGCCAGCGAATACTTCGGCGTGACGCCCGACATCATCACGATGGCCAAGGCGATCAACAACGCGGCCGTGCCGATGGGTGCCGTCGCGGCGAGCCGCGCGATCCATGACACCGTGGTGAACAGCGGCCTGCCGGGCATGATCGAGCTGTTCCATGGCTACACCTACTCGGCGCACCCGCTCGCGGCCGCCGCGTGTATCGCCACGCTCGATCTGTATCGCCGCGAAGACCTGTTCGCGCGCGCCGACTCGCTCGCGCCGAAGTTCGAGGCCGCCGCACACGCACTGCGCGACGCGAAGCACGTGAAGGACGTGCGCAATCTCGGACTCGTGGCGGGCATCGAACTCGACTCGCGTGACGGTGCGCCGGGCGCGCGCGCCTACGAGGCGTTCGTCAAGTGCTTCGAGGCAGGCATGCTGATCCGTTTCACCGGCGACATCCTGGCGTTCTCGCCGCCGCTGATCGTCAACGAGGCGCAGATCGACCAGCTGTTCGGCACCGTGCGCGACGTGCTCGCCACGGTTCAGTAAGCGTCTTCAACCAGCGCGCTCAACGATGTTGCGCACGGGCGGCCCGGGTCTGGGCCGCCTTTTTTGCGGCCGCCGAGCGCTGCGTCGCGCCCTTCGTACGCGCCGCCTTCTTCGCGGCTTCGCTGCGGCTCGCGGCCGGGCGCTTCGACGCGGCCTCCTCCGTTTGTTTCGACAGCGCGCGCCGCGACACGGGCGCACTGCTTTCGCGCTTGAGCGCATCGCTCGCCGCGCGTGAGCGGGTCGCGCTCGTCTCGCTCGACGCACGGCGCGCGGCCTTCGGCTTGTGGGAACGTTCGCTTTCTCCGGGCGGCGGCGGCAGATCGACGCCAGCGCGCCGCGCCTTCGACAGGCCGATCGCAATCGCCTGCTTCGTGTTGCGCACGCCATGCTCGCCCCGGCGCACGCGCTCGATCTCGTCCTTCACGAACTCGCTCGCCTGGGTCGTGGGCGCCTTGCCCGCGCGCTTCGCGGCGCGGGCGCGTTCGGTGGTCTTCGTGTCCGGCATGATGGCTCTCCGTCGGGTTGTAGCCCGCTGTCGTCGGTCGAGCAACCGTCATACCCATGCCGTCGCGCGGCTTTTCGGCGTATCGTGGGTCCATCGTCCCAGCAACGCCGTGGAGAAATGCCGATGAAATCGCCGCTTCGAACGGGAACGCATATCGACGGAATTCACTGGGTGGCCGAATACCTCGTCGATAGCCATGAAATCCGCGTGCTGCGCGAGAACCACGAGGTGTGTGTCTACGATGCGCCGCCCTCGCTGTTCGGCGAGGAAGCGGAGGCCGGCTCGCAGAGCCAGGCCGATCATCGCGCCGAGGAAGCGGCGCTGCTCGCCTGCCTGCGCCGCTTCGTGATCGAACACGACAGCGAGGAATAGACGCCGCGTGCCTCGCTGGCTCGCGGCGCCGCTTCACCGGCCGCTATCCGCAGCGCCTCAATCCGCAGGCCGCAGCTTCTTCACTTCGTCGTCGGACGGTTGCACGCTCGCGCCGTCGATATAGCGGAACGACGTCATCACGCCCTTGCCGTCACGCACCCCGGTCACGCCGACGAACGCGCCCATGGTCGACTGGTTGTCCTGCGCGCGATACACGATCGGGCCGAACGGCGTATCGACGCTCAAGCCCTTGAAGGCCGCCGCGAGCTTGTCAGGGTCGGTCGAACCGGCCTTGCGCAGGCCGTCGGCGACCGACATCAGCGCCGCGTAGCCCACCACCGAGCCGAGGCGCGGATAGTCGTTGTACTTCGCGCGATACGCGGCGACGAACTTCTTGTTGGCCGCCGTATCGATCGAGTACCACGGGTAGCCGGTCACGATCCAGCCCGTGGGCGCCTCGGCGCCGAGCGGGTCGAGATAGTCGGGCTCGCCGGTCAGCAGCGAGACCACCGCACGATCCTTGAAGAGCCCGCGCGTATTGCCCTCGCGCACGAACTTGCCGAGATCGGCGCCGAACAGCACGTTGAAGATCGCGTCGGGCTTCGCATCGGCGATCGCCTGGGTGACGGCGCCCGCGTCGAGCTTGCCGAGCGGCGTCGCCTGCTCGGTGACGAACTCGATGTCGGGCTGCGCGGCCTGCATGAGCTTCTTGAACGTCGCGACCGCTGACTGGCCGTATTCATAGTTCGGATAGACCAGCGCCCAGCGCTTCTTCTTGAGCTTGAGTGCTTCGGGCACGAGCATCGCGACCTGCATGTAGGTCGACGGACGCAGACGGTAGGTGTACTTGTTGCCGTCCTGCCAGACGATCTTGTCGGTGAGCGGTTCGGCGGCGAGGAAGAACACGTGGCGCTGCTTGGCGAAGTCGGCGAGCGCGAGGCCCGTGTTCGACAGGAAGCCGCCGAACAGCAGTTGCACCTGTTCGCCCGAGACGAGTTCCTGGGCGACGCGAATGGTGTCGCCCGGATTGCCGTTGTCGTCGCGCGAGATCACTTCGAGCTTCTTGCCGAGCACGCCGCCCGACGCGTTGACCTCGTCGAGCGCGAGATTCCAGCCGTTCTTGTACGGGCCGAGGAAGGCCGGTTGCGCCTTGTAGCTGTTGATCTCGCCGATCTTGATGGTGTCCTGCGCGCTCGCGCCCAAGGCAGCGAGCGAGAGTGACACCGTCACGGTCAGCCGGGTGATCCATCCTGCACGCGTGGTCATGGGGGGGTCTCCGAATGAAAAGAAAAAACGGCGGACGGCGCGTGGCGCCGGTCCTTCGGTTTTACTGCGGGTGTTCTTGTGCTGCCCGCCTCAATACGCGTTTGCCTGTTCGGCGCGAATCCGCGCCACCTGGGCCTGCACCTCGCGCCACGCCGGCTGCCCGCCCGCGAAACGCTCGCGCAGGTAGTCGACGAGTTGCGCGACCTGCGCGTCATCGAAGCTGTTGCGATAAGCCGGCATCGTACCGAGTTCGGGCCGCGCGGGCGAGCCGATTCCATCGAGAATCACGCGAATCAGGTTGTCCGGGCGCTCGCTGTGCAGGTTGGTGTTGAGCGCGAGCGACGGATGCGCGCCGAACAGTTGCGGCCCGTCACCGGTGTGATGGCAGACCGCGCACGCGCCGTCGAAGAGCCGTGCGCCGGCGCTGGTGGTCGCGGGCCACTGCGCCGAGGCCGCTTCGAACGCGCGCGCCGCGCCTTGCGGATCGGCATTCGGCCCGGCCGGGTTGAGCGACGCGAGATAGACCGCCATCGCGCGCAGATCGCTGTCGGGCAGCGCGGCCAGCTCGCCGACCACCGGCGCCATCGGCCCGGCCGCGACGCCGTGCAACGACGCATGGCCGAAGCGCAGATAGCCGAACAACTCGTCCTCGGTCCACGGCACCGGCGCGTTCGACAGCGTGTTGAGCGCGGGCGCTTCCCAGCCCTCGGCCATGCCGCCCGCGAGCAACGCCTCACGCGCCGTGTGCTCCGCGCCGAACACATTGCGCGGCGTATGGCACGCACCGCAATGACCGATGCCGTTGACGAGATACGCGCCGCGATTGTACTGGGCGCTCTGCGCGGGATCGGGCCGCCAGGTTTCACGCGGCACGAACAGCGCATTCCACGCGCCGAGCAGCGGCCGCAGGTTGAATGGAAAGGCGAGCCGGGTCTCGGGCGCACGGGCACGCACCGGCGTTTGCGACATGAGCCAGGCGTAGAGCGCGTCGATGTCGTCGTCGCCGAGATGGCGGAACGAGGTGTACGGAAACGCGGGATAAAGCCGGTGGCCATCGCGATGGACGCCTTCGCGCATGGCACGCCGGAACGCCTCGGGCGACCAGTTGCCGATGCCGGTCTGCACATCGGGCGTGATGTTGGTGCTGTAGACGGTGCCGAACGGCGTCGGGATCGGCCGGCCACCGGCATTGGGCACGCCGTGCTCCGTCGTGTGGCAGACCGCGCACGCCCCGGCCGATGCGAGCACGCGGCCGCGTTCGATCAACGCCGGCGCGAAGCTGCTGGCCGCGGGCGGCGCGATCGGCGCCAGCGCCTGCGGGGCAAAGGCGAGCGCCGTGAGCCAGCCCGCCGCGCCGCTCGCGAGCGCGCCGAACAGGCCGCCCGCGCCCCAGCGCCGCCAGCGTCTGCGCCGCGCATGGGCCTGTTGTTCGCTGCGCTCGCGCTCGGCGTCGGGATCGGCGAGCGCTGCGCGTATCACCTCGGGCGTGAACGGCGGCCGTCTGAAGCGCACACCGGTCGCATCGTAGAGCGCATTGGCGATGGCGGCCGCGCCGGGCAGCGAGGCCGACTCGCCCGCGCCCATCGGCGGCTCGCCCTGGCGCGGCATCATCACGACTTCGATCACAGGCACTTCGCGGAACGTGAGGATCGGATACGCGCCCCACTCCTGGCTCGTCACCGCGTTGCGCCCGAAGCTCACCTGCTCCTTGAGCGCACGGCTCGTCGCCTGGATCACGTTGCCGTGGATCTGGTGGCGCACGCCCTCGGGATTCACCATCGTGCCCGTGTCCTGGCCGACCACGATGCGCGTGACGGCCAGCTCGCCGCTGCGGCGGTTCAGCTCGACGTCGGCGACCCACGCGGACCATGCCGCACCGAAGCCGGGAAAGCGGCTATGCACGTAACGCGCATAGGCGACGCCGCGTCCGCGCACGATGTCGCCTTCTTCAGCGGGACGCAAATCGTGCGGCGTGCGCGGCGTCCATTGCGCGCGCTCGGCCACGGCCTCGACGAGTTCCTTCGCGCGCGGATCGCGCAGATGCTGGAGGCGGAACGCGACCGGATCGATGCCCGCGCGCTCGGCGAGTTCGTCGATGAAGGATTCGTGCGCGAACGTGTTCGGCAACGCCGATACGCCGCGCAGCCAGGCCGCACGCACGATCGGCGGGGTGTCGTCGCAGGCGACGCGCAGCGCGTGGTAGTCATAGGGCGGTACTGCCGTGCGGTCGCCCATCTCGAACACCTGCGGCTCGGGCGCGATCGCGCCGGTCAGCAGGAGCGCGAGCGTCGGCGCATCGTTGGACGGATAGCGCGTGACGAAGTCATAGGCCGCGAGCGTGCCGTCGGCATCGACCGCGCCGCGCACGTCCATCAGTTGCGCGGCGCCCTTCGGCTCCCACGCGTGCTCGTCCTCGCGCGTGAGCTGCACGCGCACCGGCGCTGCGGCCGCGCGCGAGAGCAGCGCGGCGTCGGCGGCCACGTCGTCGGCGCAATTGCGGCCATAGCAGCCCGCCGCCTCCATGCGCACGATCTCGATCTGCCCTTCGTCGAGTGCGAGCAGCAACGCGAGATCGGCGCGCAGCGAATGCGGGTTCTGCGTGCCGGACCAGACCGTGAGCTTCACGGTGCCGTCGTCGCCCGCGCGATAGTCGGCGAGCGCGCACGACGGACCGATCGAGGCGTGCAACTGGAACGGCCACACGTAGGTGCGCGACAGCGCGTCGTCGTGCGCGGCCAACGCGGTATCGACGTCGCCTTCGTCGACCAGCCCCCGGCGCGTGGCCGGATTCGCGCGCAAGGCCGCTTCGACCTCGGCGCTGTCGTCGAGCGCGGGCAGCGCTTCGACCGCTTTCCAGCGCACGGCCAGCTGGCGTGCGGCCTGCTGCGCGACTTCCTCGCGCTCGGCCACGACGCCGACGAAATCGCGGATCACGACGACCTCGACGACACCGGCCAGCCCGTCGAGCGAACGCTCATCGACACCGATCAGACTGTTGCCGATGAAACCGCCTTGCGCGACGCCCGCATAGGGCGGACGCACGACGCGCCCATGCAGCATGCCTGCGACGCGCATGTCATGCACATAGGTGAGTTCGCCGGTCGCCTTCGCGGGCAGATCGACGTGCGGCGCGCTTTGGCCGACGATGCGATACGCGTCGCCGGATTTCACCGGCGTGTGCAGATCGATCGGCAACACGACGCGCTCACCGCGCACGAGTTCGGCGTAACTCGCGGCGCGCGCGGACTGGTCGCCCGCCCGCACGATACCGTCCACCACATTGAGCCCGTCTTCTTCCACACCCCACTGCTGCGCCGCGCGCGCAACCAGAAAGCGACGTGCCTGCGCCGCCGCCGCGCGCAGCGGCACGGCGGCGATCTGGATCGTCGCGCTCGCGATGGTCGGCCCCTGGTTGGGTGCACTACCGGTGTGGCCGAGCACCATGCGCACGCGTTCGAGCGGCACATCGAGTTCCTCGGCGACGATCTGCGCAAGCGACGTGCGAATGCCCGTGCCCAGATCGACGTGACCGTTGAACGCGATCACGCTGCCATCGCTGCGCACGGCGAGGAACACATCGTCGTCGGGCGGCACCCATTTCGAACGCGAACCAGGCTGACCGGGAGCGGGCTGCAGCGGCGCGAGCGCAGCACGCGTGATGAGCAGCACATCGCTCGATGCGTTCAGTTGCGCGCGCAACGTGGCGTCGTCGGGATGGAAGGCGTCGCGCTCGCTCATCGGCCGGCCTCCTCATGGACCGCTTCGACGCGCTGCGCCGCGATCAGCGCGATCGCGCGTTCGACCGCACGCAGTATCTCCACATGGGCGCCGCAGCGGCACAGGTTGCGCGACAACTCGCGGCGCACCGCTTCGGGCGTGGGATGCGGATCGCGCGCGAGCAGTGCCGTGGTGGTCATGATCATGCCGTTCAGGCAATAGCCGCACTGCGCGGCCTGCTCGTCGATGAAGGCCTGCTGCACCGGATGCGGCGCGGCGCGTGTACCGAGCCCTTCGAGCGTCGTGATTGCATGACCCGCAGCGACGCGCGCGCTCGTCACGCATGCACGCGTCGCCACACCATCGAGCAGCACCGTGCACGCGCCGCACTCGCCGAGACCGCAGCCGAACTTCGGCCCGTTGAGCGCGAGATCGTTGCGCAGCAGGTAGCGCAGCGGCGTGTCGGGATCGGCGTGCAGCACATGCTGCGCGCCGTTCACGAGCAGCGTCAGAGTGGTGGCGTGGGCCATCGTCGCGCCGGCTCAGAGCACGACGGGAACTTCGGTGGCGGGCGGCGTGTTGCGACTGCGCCGGCAGCGCACGATGCCGTCGATCATCACCATGCCGACGCCCGGCAAGTCGCCGAGCTGCACGCTTTCGAGCAGCGTCTTGCCTGCCGTCTGCTGCGCGCGGTCCATGAAGACGAGATCGGCGGGACGGCCCGTTTCGATGAGTCCCTGGCGCAGGCCGCGCTGACGAGCCGTGTTGCCGGTCGCGAAGCAGAAGGCGATTTCGGCGGGCACATCGGCGAGGCTCGACAGCAGCGCGATCATGCGCAGGATGCCGAGCGGCTGCACGCCCGAGCCGGCCGGGCTGTCGGTACCGAGAATGATGCGGTGCGGACACTTGAGTTCGAACGCATGGCGCGCGGTGAGCAACGCGATGCGCTCGTTGCCGTTGTGCACGATTTCGAGCGCGCGGCTCGACTGCTCGCACAAGTCGCAGACATGCCGATACGGCAACGACGTATGACCGCCGTTGATATGGCCGATCACGTCGGCATCGGCGGCGAGCACGACGTCCTTGTCGATGAGGCCCGAGCCCGGAATCGACGGGCCGCCCGTGTGAATCGTGCTCTGGATGCCGTACTTGCGCGCCCACGCCACCATCTGCTGCGCTTCGTCGGCGGCCTTCACGCTGCCGAGCCCGACTTCGCCGAGCAGCTTCACGCCCGCCTCGGCGAGTTCGCGAAAATCGCTTTCAACCATGCCTTTTTCGAGCACCGGTGCCCCGGCGAGCACCTTCACGCCGCCGCCCACCCCGGCCGCGCGCATGCCGTCGAACGAACGCTGCGCGGTGATCGCGAGCGCCTTCACGCCGACGACATCCTTCGGCCGGCCGGGCAGATGCACCTCGCCCGCCGAGATCATCGTCGTCACGCCGCCGTTCAGATTCGACTCGATCCAGCCGAGCTGATTCTGGCGCGGCGTCCAGTCGCCGAAGACCGGATGCACATGCGAGTCGATCAGCCCCGGCGCCACCGTCGTGCCCTTGCAATCGATCGTCGTGTGCGCGTGCTCGACATCGCAATCCGCACGGCGGCCCACGGCAACAATCGTGCCGTCATCGATCACGAGCGTGTCGGCGTCGAGCACGGGGTGATCGATGTCACCCGACAGCAGCAAACCGATGTTGCTTACGACGACCTTGCCCGAAGTGCCTGTCAACGTTTCTGCCGCCATCTGCTTCTCCTGTCGTTGCCGTGGGATCCGCTCGCTGCCTGCCCTGACCTCTGGTTTTATACGCTCAAATACGTACGGCGCAGCGTCTCGTTGCGCGCGAGTTCTTCCATGGTGCCGCCGAAACGGATCTGGCCTTTTTCGAGCACATAAGCGCGATCGCAGACCAGCTCCGCGAAATGCAGGTTCTGTTCCGAGAGCAGGATCGACAGCCCCTCGCGCTTCAACTCGACGATCATGTTCGCCATCTGCTCGACGACCACGGGCGCGACGCCCTCGGACGGCTCGTCGAGCAGCACGAGATGCGGATTGCCCATCAGCGTGCGCGCGACCGTCAGCATCTGCTGTTCGCCGCCGCTCATCTGCGCGCCGGGCCGGTCCGGCATCTCGCCGAGATTCGGAAAGAGCTTGAAAAGCCGCTCGGGCGTCCATTGCGGCGCGCCTTCACGCGGCGGCTGGCGGCCCGCGTCGAGGTTTTCGAGCACGCTGAGATCGGCGAACACGCGCCGGTCCTCGGGCACGAAGCCCATGCCCATGCGTGCGATCCGATACGGCGCCAGCGTGGCGATGTCGGCGCCGCGAAAGCGCACCGCGCCGCGCCGGCGCGCGATCAGGCCCATCAGCGCCTTCATCGTCGTCGACTTGCCCGCGCCGTTGCGGCCCATCAGCGCCACCACTTCGCCACGGCGCACGTCGAGGTTCACGTCGAACAGAATATGCGCGCGTCCATAGAACGCGTTCAGGTTCGCGACTTGCAGCAAGGGTTCGTCGCTCATTGCACGGCCTCCGCAGTCCCCGCGCCGCCCAATGGCGCATGCGGCCGGAACGTCTTGCCCGTGCCGAAGTACACCGCTTGCACGTGCGGGTCGTTGCGAATCTCGTCGGCATTGCCTTCGGCGATCAGCTTGCCGCGCGCGAGCACGATCATGCGATCGGCGCTCGCGAACACCACGTCCATGCTGTGCTCCGTGAACAGCACGCCGATGCCGTTGCCCGAAGCGAGCCGTCGCGTGAGCGCCATCAGTTCCGTGCGCTCCTGCGGCGCCATGCCGGCGGTCGGTTCGTCCATCAAGAGCAGCTTCGGGCGATTGGCCAGCGCGATCGCGAGCTCGACGCGCTTCACGTCGCCATACGCGAGCACGCCGCACGCACGCGATGCGGCATCGGCCATGCCGACCTGATCGAGCAGCGCGAGCGCTTCGTCGGCATAACGCGCGGCCACCGGCGACCACAATCCGAACAGCTTGCGTTCGCGCGACACCAGCGCCATCTGCACGTTTTCGAGCACGGTCATCGAGTTGAATGTCGCTGCGATCTGGAACGTACGACCGACGCCGAGCCGCCAGATATCGCGCGGCCGCCGGCCGACGAGTTCCTGCCCGTCGAGCTGGATCGATCCCGCCGAGGGCCGCAACTGTCCGTTCACCATGTTGAAACAGGTCGATTTGCCCGCGCCGTTCGGCCCGAGCAGCGCGAGCAGTTGCCCGGCCTCGACATCGAATGACACGTCATCGACGGCCTTCAAACCGCCAAACGATTTCGACAAGCCACGCACGCTCAGAAGGCTCACAGGCCCTCCTTCACGGCGCGTGCGCCGCTCGTGCTGCCGTTTTCGCCGATGCGCTCTTCGTCCATGGCCCCGAAGCGCTCGCGCAGAAAGCCCACGATGCCCTGCGGAAACGCAATCACGAGCAACAGGATCACGGCGCCGAGCAGCGCCTGCCAATAATCGGTCTGTCGCGCGACGGCATCTTCGAGCCACGTGAACACCGCCGCCCCGACGATCGGCCCGCTCAAGGTCTGGATGCCGCCGAGCAGCACCATCACGAGGCCGTCCACCGAACGGCTCACGCTGATGACTTCCGGCGAGATGGTGCCCTTGGAAAACGCATAGAGCGAGCCGGCCAGACCACCGAACAACGAAGCGATCACGAACGCGGCCCACTGCACGCGCTTCACATCGATGCCGATCGCCTCCGCGCGCAGCGGCGAATCGCGCCCCGCGCGCATCGCGAAACCGAGCGGCGAAAACAGCATGCGCCGCAACAGCCATGCACCGAGCACGACGAACGCGAGCGTCAGGTAGTAATACGCGACTGGCGAACTGAGCCACGCGCTGGGCCATAGTCCGAGCAGACCATTGCTGCCGCCCGTCACGTCATCCCACTGATAGACGACCGACCAGACGATCTGCGCGAACGCGAGCGTGAGCATCGCGAGATAGACGCCCGAGAGCCGCACGCAGAACCAGCCGAACACAATGGCGCCGACGAGCGCGACGAGCGGCCCGAGCACGAGCGCGGCTTCCATGGGCAGGCTCAAGACCTTGAGAAAGAGCGCGGCGCCATACGCGCCGAGCCCGAAATACGCGGCATGGCCGAACGAGTGCATGCCGCCCGGTCCCATGATGAAGTGCAGGCTCGTCGCGAACAGCACGGCGATGAGGATCTCGACGAGCAGCACCGGCAAATAGGGAAACGCGCTGGCCGCGAGCGGCGCGAGCACGAGCACGGCCAGCACCAACGCTGCGAGCACGCGCAGCGTGCGCCCCGCGGGACGCAGCGGCGTGTCGGCGGGCGCGAGCGCACGCACGGCGGCGCCCGCGCGGCCGAACAGCCCCCACGGCCGCACGACCAGCACCACCGCCATCACGACGAACTCGGCGACCAGCGTGAACTGACTCAGCGACACATCGATCCCGCCGATCGACACATGACCGATGCCGATGCACAGCGCCTTGATCTCGGCAATGATCAACGCGGCGACGAACGCCCCCGGAATCGAGCCCATGCCACCCACCACGACCACCACGAACGCGTTGCCGATGGTGTCGAGATCGAGTGAGAGATTCGCGGACATGCGCGGCACCTGCAGCGCGCCGCCGAGTCCCGCGAGCAGCGCGCCCGCGAAGAACACACCCGTGAAGAGCCACGCCTCGTTGATGCCGAGCGCGCCCAGCATCTCGCGATCCTGCGTCGCCGCGCGCACGAGCGTGCCCCAGCGCGTGTGCGTGAGGGCATACCAGAGCGCGAGCAGTACGAGCGGACCGATCACGATCAGTGCGAGATCGTAGGTCGGCATCGCGTGACCGAGCAGCGTCACCGCGCCGCCCAGATGCGGCGCGCGCGGCCCGAACAGGTCTTGCGGACCCCATAGCCACAGCGTCGCGTCGCGAATGATCAGCACGAGCGCGAACGTCGCGAGCAGATGAAACAGTTCGGGGGCCTGATAAATGCGCCGCAGCACCAGCATCTCGACGAGCGCGCCGAGCACCGCCACCGCGAACGCGGCCCCGACGATCGACAGCCAGTAGCCCAACGTGCTCGCGCCGAATCGCGTCGTGAGGCTGTACGCGATGTAGATGCCGACCATGAAGAACGAGCCGTGCGCGAAGTTGACGATGCGGGTCACGCCGAAGATCAGCGACAGTCCCGCCGCGACGAGAAAAAGCGTCGAGGCATCGGCGAGACCGCCGATGAACTGGATCAGCAGGTTCGACAGCATCGCGGCTCCTCGCGGCGTCGTGATTTAGCGCAGCCCATCCTCGCCCTTGATCTCGTTGACCTGCAACCCGCCGATACGCGGCAACGGCCGCCCACCCGTCGTCACCGCGACGGCGACGACGATCTCGTTGGCGCGCGGCGCATCGGCCACGCGCGCTTCGATTGCATCGAAGTGACTGCGCACGAAGGCGGCGTCCTTGTGACCGAGCGGCACGTCGATGGCCGTGCCGAGCGTGCCCATTTTCTTCGCCGATGGCACCAGCGCCGCGCCCTTTTCGACCGCCGCGCGCAACGGCGCGCCAAGCTTCGGATGCAGGATCGCGGCCGCGTGTTCGAGTTCGCCCTGCTCGCCGACGATCGCGGCCTTGCCGTAGCTGTGCGCGTCGCCAGGCGCGATACCCAGCGCCTCGACACACTTGCGGCCGAGCAGCGCGCCGAGTTCCTCGCCCGCCTCGATCAGCGCATCGAGCTTCGGCTCGTAGCGTCCCGCATAGGGATTGTCGATCACCGCGAGCGCGAGCGCGCGGCGCACGGGCGGCTCGACAGCCTGGCCCATTTCGATGCGCGTTTCATCGACTTGCACGATCAGCTTGCGCAACTTGATTGCCATCTCTTTCTCCGCAATGTGTGGTTCAGCGCAAGCCGTCCTGGCCCGCGATCGCGTCCTTCGCCAGTCCGCCGACGCGCGCATGCACGCGCTGCCCGGTGCTCATCACGAGAATGTAGACGATCTCGTCGGCTGCGGGCGCGCCCGGCACGCGCACTTCCATCGCATCGAAGTGGCTGCGCACATAGCTCGCGTTGACATGCGTAAGCGGCACATCGAGTGCGGCGGAAGGCGGCCCGACTTTCTTCGTCGACGGCACGATGGCCTGGGTCGGCACGCCATGCTTTTCGAGCAGCTCGCGCATCGCGTAACCGCCCGGCACATGCCACAGCGCCCCATGTTCGAGTTCGCCCGCCGCGCCGACGATCGCCCCTTTGCCATAGCCCTCGATCGCTTCGTGCGCTACGCCCATCGCCGCGAGCAAGCGCTCGGCCAGCTCGACGCCGAGCGGCTTGAGCGCCTCCATCGCGTCCTGAATGTCGGCGACATAGCGGCCCGCGAACGGATTGGTCAACACCGCCGCAATCGCGCCGCGCCGCAACGGCTCAGCGGGCGCGGGGCCGAACTCGTGAAAGATGTCTTCGACGTGCGTCAGCACGCGGCGTAGTTCGAACACGTTGCCTCCAATCGTTGTGGGTAAGACGCCGCTTGCAAACACGCTGCGCCGACCGTGCGCGTTTGGCCCTGCAAAAATAGACCCGCACCGTCGATCACACCTTGCGCGACCAGCCGCTGCGCCACGGCCGCGCCGCGTTCGAGCGCCAGTTCGACGAGTGGCGCCGGCAAGCGCGGCACCTCGACCGTGACGAGGCGCTCGCCAAGATCGGTATCGTCGCGCAGCGACGCCGCGCTTGCGCGCACGATGCCCTCGTGATCGACATCGACGGCATTCGCGACAATGGTCGCGGCCGCGTCGGCGTCGGCCGCCGTGCGCGCGAGCACCGTCACGCTGTCCGCGATGCCGAGGCTGAAACTGCGCCCGCGCCAGCCGCTCGTCGCGACGCCGCGCACGGCCATGGCGGCGTCGAGCGTAACATGCGCGGGCAGTGCCGCGCGAGCCGCTTGCGAGGGCCGCCCGAGCTGTGCGAGATCGGCGAACACGCCGATGCGATATTGCTCGCCCGGCGTCAGCCACAGCGCGATATCGCCGCCGTTGTTGACGAACGCGCGCGTGATGCCGTCGATCGAGTACGCCGCGATCAGCTCGTCGGCGACACTGCCCGCGACGGCCGCCATCGGTGTGATGAAAACCGCGCGATACGCATGGCATGCGTGCCACATGCGCCGCGCAACGACGCCTTCGAACGGACATGCATCGTGCACGGGTTCGCGCAGGCCTCTGAGTTCGGCCACCAGTTCAACGAGCACGGTAGTGAAGCGCTGCCAGCACGCCTCGTGCGCAGCCTGCACCGCGCGCGCATCGCCATCGGCACCGACGATCACGTCGATCGGACCATGCTGCAGATGCCAGCGGCCATCGCCGAGCGGCGCTCGCGTTGCGTTCATCGCGTTCATCCGAGCAGCGGCGTGGCGCCGAGCGGCCAGGGATTGCCCGGCGCCTGCGCGAGCACGCGCCGCGCGAGCGGCGCGCCCTCCTGATGCTCCGGGCCGTGCGCGAGCACGCGCTCGATCGGCACCACGGCCTCCATGTGGCCGCCGAGATCGCGATAGACATCGAGCGCCATCGAGAACTCGATCGGTGCAACGAGCGCCGGCGTGGGCACGCTGCCGAACGCACGGTCCGGCATGCGCGCCACATCGACCATGACCGTGATCCCGCCGCCGGGCCACACATAAGCGGGCGCGCCGCCGCAGGTCACGTTGACGAGTCCGTCCTTGATCGCACGCGTGAGGCGCACGGGGTTTTCGGTCGCTCCAGCGCGCAGGCTGCCACCCGCGCCGCCGAGAAACAGCACGCTCGCAAGCGACGGCTCGCAGTTCTCGCCGATCCGCTCGACAGTGCGCCGCACCGCGTCGGGCATCGGCGCGATGCGCGGCACGAGCGCCGCGTCGAGCTCGTACCATTGCGCGTGCTCGCCCGTCGTCGAGACCATCAGGATGCGCATGCCGGGCCACGCGAGTGAGCCGTCGAACCCTTCGACGATCGCGAGCGGATCGTGAATATCGGTGCCGCCCCAGCCCGTACCCGGATTGGCGACCTGAAAATAGCGGCCCGGCGTGGACTTGCGCCCGCGCACCTTGAGACCCGAGCGCGTCATGCCGAGACAGCGTCCCGCTTGATGCTCGGTCAGCACGCCCGTGATGTGATCGTCGACGACGACCACTTCGTCCACGTGACCGAACCATTGCTTCGCGAAGATGCCGATCGTCGCCGAGCCGCAGCCGACCCGCATGCGCTTTTCCTCGACACCGTCGACCACCGGCGCCGCGCCCGCGCGGATCACGAGTTGCGCGCCGCCTTCGATGGCAAGCTCCACCGGCTCCTTGTTGCCGAGCGCGAGCATCGTGTCACAGGCAACGCGCCCTTCCTTCTTGCTGCCGCCGGTCAGGTGATGGACGCCGCCGAGGCTCAGCATCTGCGAGCCGTACTCGGCCGTCGTGACATGGCCGATCACTTCCCCCTGGCAGCGCACGCTCGCCTGCTCGGGTCCGAGATAGCGATCAGTGTCGATCTTCACCTTGAAGCTGCAATAGCTGAAGATGCCCTCGGTGACGACCGTGACCATGTCGACGTCGGCGCGCCGCGACGACACGATGAACGGCGCGGGCTTGTAGTCGGGATAGGTCGTCGAGGCGCCGACACCGGTGACGAAGAGCGCACCGTCCGACGCATCGGTTATGCCCGCCGCATCGTCGGCGAAGGCGATTTCAGTCGTGTCGCCGGCAACGGGCGTGGGGGAAAGAAAGCAGACGGGATCGACGCGGATCAGGCGCCCGTCGGCATTGGCGTAGCGGTCGCAAGCGCCGGTCCGCCCAGCGGAGATCTGGCAGAGCACCGGACACGCATTGCATTCGATCTTGTTGGCGGCCATGCGCTCGCTGCGCGGCGCGGACTTTTCGAGCACCGTGGGCCCGGGCGTGGACGCCGTGTCACGCGCCACGCCCTCCGCACCATAGTCGACCTTGGTATGTTCAGTCATGGGGCTCCCATCGAATGCGCAGCGCTTGCGGTCCGCCACGATGTGCGCGCGAGCCCCGCCCAGCGGGCCTCCGACACTGCGCCGCCAACATCCATCAGCAGCGAAAAATGTTGCGGTCACTCACCGTTGGTGTAGTATCCGCTACACCAAATCTGGTTGCAATCTACTCCATCAAAATCGGCGCTGCAATGTCTTTCCGCTGATCAGGATCGTGCCGCGCGCGCAATGCGCGCTCACCTGGCGGCCGATCATGGCAGCATGCGATTTTTATGCGGCGGATACCGGCGTCCGAAGCTGGCAAACGCCTTGCGGTTTTCACTCACTGTCCCACGGGAAGGAGAAACGCATGAAGGTCGAGCCAAGCCAGTTGCAAACCGGCGCCGAACCGCAACAGCCCATCGAAACCGACGCGTTGATCATCGGTGCCGGGCCGGTCGGCCTCTTTCAGGTTTTCGAACTCGGATTGCTGGAGATTCGCGCGCACGTGGTCGATTCGCTGCCGGTGGTCGGCGGCCAGTGTGTCGAGCTCTATCCCGACAAACCCATTTACGATATCCCCGCGGTGCCCGTGTGCACCGGACAGCAACTCGCCGACGCGTTGCTCAAGCAGATCGAGCCGTTCGGCGCGACCTTCCATCTCGGCGAAGAAGTCCAGGTCCTCGAGCAACGCGGCGACCAGCGCTTTTTCGTGCAGACCAGCAAGGGTACGCAATTCCTCACGAAAACCGTGTTCATCGCGGCGGGCGTGGGCTCGTTTCAGCCGCGCACGCTCAAGGTGAGCGGCATCGAGCAGTACCTCGACCAACAACTCTTCTATCGCGTACGCGAGCCCGAACTGTTCCGCGACAAGGACATCGTGATCTGCGGCGGCGGCGATTCGGCGCTCGACTGGGCGCTCTCGCTCGTCGAGGTCGCGCAGAGCGTGATCCTCATCCACCGGCGCGAGCACTACCGCGCGGCGCCCGCTTCGGTGGCGCGCATGCTGGCGTTGTGCGAGGAGTGGCGCATGCAGCAATTGACCGGCCAGGTCACCGGCTTCGACGACGACAACGGCGTGCTCAAGCGCATCAAGGTGACGGGCGGCGATGGCGTCACGCGCGGCCTCGAACTCGATGCGCTGCTGGTCTTTTTCGGCCTCTCGCCGCAACTCGGTCCCATCGCGCGCTGGGGACTCGAAATCGAGCGCAAGCAGTTGCCCGTCGATACCGCGCGCTTCGAGACGAACGTGCCCGGCATCTTCGCCGTGGGCGACATCAACACGTATCCGGGCAAGAAGAAACTGATCCTCTCGGGCTTTCACGAGACCGCACTCGCGGCGTTCGGCGCCGCGCGCCACGTGTTTCCCGACAAGAAGATCCACATGCAATACACGACGACGAGCACGCGCCTGCACAAGGTGCTGGGCGTCGAGTCGCCCGTGTTCGACTGACTCCATCGATCATCAGGATTGCTTCATGGTTACTGCCGCTCCCCGCAAACCGGGCACGCCCGGGATCCGCGCCAAACAGGCCCAGGACACGCGTGCCAAGATTCTCAAGGCCGCGATCAAGGTCTTCGCGAAGCAAGGGTATGCGAGCGGACGAGTCGAGAGCATTTCGAAGGCGGCGCGCTCGCACGACCGCATGATCTACTACTACTTCGGCAGCAAGGAGCAGTTGTTCATCGAAGTGCTGGAGACCATCTACCGCCAGTTCAACGAAGCCGAGAGCCGCCTCGACCTCGCGCTCGACGACCCCGTGCAGGCGCTCGAACAGGTCATCGGCTTCGTGTGGCAGTACTACCTCGATCATCCCGAGTTCGTCACGCTGCTGTCGAGCGAGAACCTGCATCAGGGCAAGCATGCGAAGAAGTCGTCGAAGCTGCGCGAGATCTCGGGCTACGCGATTTCGATCGTGCAGAAGGTGCTCGACGCGGGCAAGCACCAGCAGATTTTCCGCGAGGAAGTGCGGGCGCGCGACGTGTACATCATGATCGCGTCGCTCGGCTATTTCTACAACGCGAACCAGTACACACTGAGCGCGTTTCTCGGCGAGACGCTGATGGACAAGGCCGCGCTCGCGCACTGGCGCTCCGTGATCAGCGATACGGTGTTGCGTGCGGTGCTGATCGACGTGCAACGTGCGACGCGTCCCGTCGATGGGCTGGTGCGGGGGAGCAAGGCGGCTTGACGGGGGGCGCGCCTGGATCGCAGCCGGCGTGTCCCCATATCCGCCGTCCCGATACCACTTTTTGATGGCGCATGATAGCATTTTTTGCTATCATGCGCCATGAAAGCGAAACACGCCCGCCTCCTTGCCGCGATCTTCACCAAGCCGACATTGGGCGGCATCGTGTTTTCGGACATTGAATCGCTCGTCGTCGCCTTGGGCGGCGACATCCACGAAGGCGCAGGATCGCGCATCGCCTTCGAGCTGAACGGCCAGCGCCGCTACCATCACCGCCCGCACCCGGGCAAAGAGGCGAAGCGGTACCAGGTGGAAGACCTGCGCGACTGGTTTAGCGAGATGGGGATCAAGCCATGAGCAACGCAATGAATTACAAGGGATATTTCGCCCGTATCGACTTCGACGGGCGCGACAACATTTTCGTCGGGCATGTGCTCGGAGTCGACGACAAAATCAGCTTTCACGGCTCGACCGTTGACGAACTCATGAGCGATTTTCACGCAGCCGTCGATCACTACCTGACGGACTGCGAGCGAGCGGGCCGCAAGCCGCAGAAGCCTGCTTCGGGAAAGCTCATGCTCCGCATCGATCCCGATGTGCACGCCCGCGTCGGCATCGCTGCGGCTGTATCGGGTGAGAGCGTGAACCAGTGGTCCGAAGAGGTGTTGGGGCGGGCGGCACTTGAAGTACTCGAGCGGGCCGCGCACGCTTAGCCCGCTGTTGTCGTCGGAGCGCGGCTGCACCCAGGCGACGCTCGCATTGGCAAAGTCGAACGGCTTCGTACATGGCTGGATCGACGCGCTCACGCCTCGTTTTCCAGTCGACGGACTAGCGCCGCGACTACTTGACCAACCGCATCCCGGCGACCTTCGAGGCCGCCACATCGAACGTAGCCGTGTACTCGCACTCGGCCACATGCCCTGAACGCTCGATCAGGCAGTCCGCGAAATCCGTCTTCGCGGACGCCGCGAAAACCCTCAGCGCCTTTCGCACCGTGTCCGCATTTTCCACGACGAGTTCCTTGGTGCCGATCATCGAGTCGACGATGTCCTTCATCTGCTCGCGCTCGACGCCGTAGCAGCGCCCGAGCACCCAGACGAGTTCGACCAGGGCGACCAGCGAAACGTACCCTGGCCGCTCGGCCGACAGGGACTCCATCAACGCCGTCGCTTTCTTCGACTGCCCGATGTCGTCCTGGGCGAAGTAGCGAACCAGCACGTTCGTATCCAGTCCGATCATCGCGCGGACGCCCCTTGCTCGGCGATGGCCTGGTTCATGTCCTCGATCGACACCGGTGCCGCGGGCTTCTTCACGATGCCCTTGAGCGAGGTGACCGAGCGCGTAGCCGGAAAGACCTCATACCGGCCTGTGGCCTCGTTCAGGCTGAATTCAATCCGGTCGCCGGACTGCAGGCCAAGCTCGTTGCGCACGTCCACGGGGATCGTGACCTGGCCCTTTGAAGTGATCGTTGCCGCTGTCATTGTGGCACCTCCCATACGCCTTACCTTATAGTAAGGAATTCGGAAATGCAAGTGGAGGCGGCCGTTCGGCCGAGGTGTCGCGACAATCAATCGAGCAAAAACCGAAACGCCTCAAACGCAGCGAAGCCCACGAGCGAGAATGCGAACAGCACGCCGAACATGATGGAGAACGGACCTTGCTGTTGCACCGGCTGGGCGGGCACAACATAGTCTTGCGGAAAATGATCGCGAGCAGCGTGCAAACGGATCACTTCGATCAGGGGGGATGGGGTCATGATTCGCTCCGTGTTAGTTGATGTAAATTCAGTACATCAAGCATAAAGCGATCAATTGTTGAGATACATCAGACCGGTACGAGATACCGATGGACGCGCGGCACCGTCGTAAACAACCCACGGGCCCGCGCGCCACTCGATCACGCCTGCGCGCCGTCCTCTTCACTGAAGATGCGATCGGCAAGATGAAACGCCGAGTTCGCAGCCGGCACGCCGCAATAGATCGCGGTCTGCAACAGCACTTCCTTGATCTCGTCGCGCGTTACGCCGTTGTTCTTCGCGGCGCGCAGATGCAGCGCGAGTTCCTCGGCGCGGTTGAGCGCGACCATCATCGCGATGGTCAGGAGACTGCGCGTGTGGCGCGGCAGTCCTTCGCGCGTCCAGATCTCGCCCCACGCATAGCGCGTGATGAGGTTCTGGAATTCCTCGGTCACTTCGGTGCGGTTCGCAATCGAGCGATCGACGTGCGCATCGCCGAGCACCGCGCGGCGCACTTTCATGCCCGCTTCATAGCGTTGGTCGTCGTCCATCATCGTTCCAGCAGGAAGTCGAGCACGGTCTTGTTGAACTCGCCCGTGCGCTCGACGTTGGAGATATGCGATGCGTCGAGTTCGACGTAGCGCGCGCCCGGCACGGCAGCGGCCAGTTCGCGGCCTTGCGCCGGCGTCGCCGCGAGATCGTGCGTGCCCGAGATCACGAGCGTCGGCGCGACGATCGACGGCGCTTCGCCGCGCAGATCGGCCGCGTTGATGGCGTCGCAGTTCGATGCGTAGCCTTCGTTGTCGGTGTGCACGAACACGTCACGCACTTGCGCGAGGACGAGCGGTTCGCGCTCGAAGAAGCCAGCCGTGAACCAGCGCGGCAGCACGGCATCGGCGAGCGCGAGCATGCCTTCGTTGCGGGCACGCGCAGCACGCGGCTCCCACACTTCGGGCGAACCGATCTTCGCCGCCGTGTTGCACAGCACCAGCTTGCCGATGCGCTTCGCGTAACGCGCGCCGAGGCCGACGCCGGTCAGGCCGCCCATCGACACGCCGCAGAAATGCGCGCGCTCGATGCCGAGGTGATCCATGAGCCCGATCACGTCGCCCGTCAACTGCTCGATCGTGTACGGACCCTGCGGCACGCCCGAGTGGCCATGACCGCGCGTGTCGTAGCGCAGCACGCGAAAATGTTTCGAGAATTCGACGAGCTGGGGCGTCCACATCGACAGATCGCTGCCGAGCGAATTCGAAAACACCAGCCACGGCGCATCGCTGTTGGCCGCACCGTCGATGCGGTAATGCAGGTTCGTGCCGTTCACTGCTGCGTAAGGCATGGAGACTACTCCTCGTATGTCCGTGTGGTTCAGGTCTGGGCGGCGCGCTTTGCGTACGACGCAAGCACCGCATCGACGAACGCGTGCGCCTCGCCCACATAATTGGCCGGATCGAGCAGCGCCGCGAGGCGCGCTGCCGGCAGATGTCCGGTCACGCGCGCATCGTCGGCGAGCACGTCGTGCAGCGTGCGCCCGGAGCGCACTGCCTCCTTCGATGCATGCTCAACCAGATGATGCGCATTGAGACGGCCGATCGCATCGCCGAGCGCGAGCATCACGGCCTCGCCGAGAATCAATCCATGCGTGATGTCGAGATTGGCCGCGAGCCGTTCGGGCCGCACTTCGAGCCCGCCCGCAATCTGGCCGATATGGAACAGCGCACCGCCCGCGAGCCGCGCGAGATCGGGCAGCGCGTCCCACTCGGCCTGCCAGCCGCCGAGCGCGCGCTCGTGCTCCTGCACCATGCCGCCGAGCACCGTCGCGACGAGGCCCGGCGCGCGCGTCGCGGCGGTCAGCACGGCGGCGCAGCCAACCGGATTGCGCTTGTGCGGCATGGTCGACGAACCGCCCTTGCCGGCCGCTGCGGGCTCGCCCAGTTCGCCGACTTCGGTCTGCATCTGCAGCGAGATATCGCGGGCGATCTTGCCAAGCGTGCCGATCAACATGCCGAAGAACGTCGCTGCCTCCGCGATGCGGTCGCGCTGCGTGTGCCACGGCAGCGTCGGCGCGGCGAGTTTCAGCTCGGCGGCGAGCGCCGTGCTCACGGCCCCGGCCTTGTCGCGCAGACTCGCGAGCGTGCCCGCCGCGCCGCCGAACTGCAGCACCAGCGCGCGTTCGCGCAGCGCATGCAGCCGCTCGCGATGGCGCAGCAGCGCATCGAGCCATTGGGCGAATTTGAGGCCGAGCGTAATCGGCAGCGCCTGTTGCAGCCACGTGCGGCCCACGGCCGGCGTCGCGCGGTGCTCGCGCGCGAGCGCTGCAAGCGTGGCGCAAGTCGATTCGAGCCCGGCATCGATCAGTTCGAGCGCGTCGCGCAATTGCAGCACCGTCGCCGTATCGATGATGTCCTGGCTCGTTGCGCCCCAATGCACGTACTTGGCCGCCTCGGGGTCGTCGGCGTTGACGCGCGCGGTCAACTGCTTGACGAGCGGGATCGCGAGGTTGCCGCCCAGCGCGGCATCGTGGGCGAGCGCCGCGGCATCGAGCCGGTCGGCCTCGCAGGCCGCGACGATCGCCTTCACGGCGCCCGGCGGAATCACGCCGTGGGCGGCCGAGGCGCGCGCGAGCGCCGCCTCGACATCGAGCATCCGCTGCAGTGTCGCGCGCGGCGACCAGACGGCGTTCATCGGCTCGGTGCCGCAGATCAGGCCGGTCAGACGTTCAGGCATGGTCGAAGATCATCCAGAGAAAACGCGTCGCTCTACGCGCCGTGCGATGGCAACGCGGCGCGGCGTCCGGCTACGATTGTCGCCGAACGACGCGCCGCGGTCATCCTCGCTCGCGTCACGCTGCGTGTGCGCTCGCCTGGGTCGCGTCGATAAGCGGCACGCCCGCGAGCTTCTGCAGCGCGTCGAAGTCGAGGTCCGAGTAGATCTCGCGCACGGCGAGACCCTCGGGCGTCACGTCGAACACGGCGAGATCGGTATAGACGCGGTCGACGCAATGCACGCCGGTAACCGGATAGCTGCACTCGGCGACGAGCTTGCTTTCGCCCTGCTTGGTCAGCATCTCCATCATCACGAATACCTGCTTCGCGCCGATCGCGAGATCCATCGCACCGCCGACGGCCGGGATCGCATCGGGCGCGCCCGTGTGCCAGTTCGCCAGATCGCCCTTGGCCGACACCTGGAACGCACCGAGCACGCAATAGTCGAGGTGGCCGCCACGCATCATCGCGAACGAATCCGAGTGATGGAAGAACGCACCGCCCGTGAGCAGCGTCACGTGCTGCTTGCCGGCGTTGATCAGCTCGTCGTCTTCCTCGCCGGGCGCGGGCGCCGGGCCCATGCCGAGCAGACCGTTCTCGCTGTGCAGGAAGATTTCCTTGCTCGGGTCGAGATGATTGGCGACCAGCGTCGGCACACCGATGCCGAGATTCACATAAGCGCCTTCGGGAATGTCCGCGGCCACGCGCTGGGCCATTTCTTCGCGATTCAACCGTTTCATGTTCAGTCTCCGATCCGTTAGGCGGCCTGGCCCGCTTGTGCTTGAGCTTGATGCGCCGCTTGCGGCACTTCGACGACGCGCTGCACGAAGATGCCCGGCGTCACGATCACTTCGGGGTCCAGTTCGCCGAGCGGCACCACTTGCGACACCTGGGCGATCGCGACCTTCGCGGCACTCGCCATGATCGGTCCGAAGTTGCGCGCGGTCTTGCGATAAACGAGGTTGCCCCAGCGATCGCCGCGATGCGCCTTGATGAGCGCGAAGTCGGCATGAAGTGGCGCTTCGAGCACGTATTGCTTGCCGTCGATCAGGCGCGTTTCCTTGCCTTCGGCGAGCTTCGTGCCGAAGCCGGTCGGCGTGAAGAAGCCGCCGATGCCGGCGCCCGCCGCGCGGATACGCTCGGCGAGGTTGCCCTGCGGCACGAGTTCCAGTTCGATTTCGCCGGCGCGATAGAGCGCGTCGAACACATACGAATCGGTCTGGCGCGGGAACGAGCAGATGATCTTGCGCACGCGCTTGGCCTTGAGCAACGCGGCGAGGCCGGTGTCGCCATTGCCCGCGTTGTTGTTGACGATCGTGAGCTCGCGCGCGCCCTGCTCGATCAGCGCATCGATCAGCTCGGACGGCATGCCGGCCGTGCCGAAGCCGCCGATCATCACGGTCGCGCCATCATGGACGTCGGCCACGGCCGACTGGAGGGACTCGAAAATCTTGTTGATCATGCCAGTTCCTGAGGAGAACGCGCGTCGTCACGACCGGTGATCGCTTGACCGCAAAATGTTCTCTATACGAACACTGATTCGTTTAGCGAACGCTTCGGCGCATTATCGGAGCCTGCAATACCCGCTGTCAAGGCGGGGCGATCCACGAGCGCGCTTTCGCACGCTCGTCCGTCTCGTCTGCATACCGCCACGGCTATTGTGCGACCTATCAGCGAGCCCTGGCGTCAATGCGGCAGAAGCCCGCCCTGCAAGCTCCGCAGCGCTTCTGGCGGCTTCGCTGGCCCATAAGGTCGGCGCTTTCCCCAATATCTCCGAAGTCCATTCAGGCTATAGCCTTTATCCCGATTCGCAATAATTGTCCGGTTCGTGCCGGACTTCGCCATGCAAGACCTCGACCTCAACCTGATTCCGTACCTCGTCGCGATGGACGATGCGCGCAACGTGAGCCGCGCGGCCGAACGTCTGGGCGTGAGCCAGCCGCGCGTGAGCACCGCGCTCGGACGGCTGCGCGAGTACTTCAATGACCCGCTGTTCGTGCGCACCTCACGCGGCATGGAGCCGACCCCGCGTGCGCTCGCCCTCGTGCCGGCCGCACGCGACGCGCTCGTGCGCATCGAGAAAGGCATGCTCGACGCGGAGGCGTTCGATCCCGCGACGAGCACGCATACCTTCTCGATCGCGCTGTCCGATGTGGGCGAGATCGTGTTCCTGCCGCGTCTGTTGCAGTTGTTCGCGCAGCGCGCGCCCCATGCGAACCTGCGCTCGGTATCGGTGCCGCCCGGCCAGGTCGAGCGCGGCCTCGAATCGGGCGACATCGATCTCGCGATCGGTTATTTCCCCGATCTCGGCGGCAACAACTTCTTCCAGCAGCGGCTCTTCACGCATCGCTTCATCTGCCTGATGCGCAGCGACCATCCGCTCGCCAGGACCAAACTCTCCATCGAGCAGTTCCTCACGCTCGGTCACGCGGTCGTACGCGCCGAAGGCCGCAGCCAGGAGGTGCTGGAACAGTTTCTGGAAAAGAAGCGCCTGCGCCGGCGCGCGGTGCTGGAGACGCCGCACTTCATGAGCCTGCCGTTCATCCTCACGCGCACCGACCTGATCGCGACGGTCCCGCATGCGATCGGCTTTGCGTACGTGAAGGAGCATGCGTCGATCACACTCGTCGAACCGCCGCTCGTGCTGCCGCGCTTCGACCTCAAGCAGCACTGGCATCGCAAGTACCACAACGCGCCGCGCGGCGAGTGGCTGCGCGGCGTCGTCGCGGGATTGTTCAACGACGCCATGGACGAGTGGCCGAAATAGTCACGTCACGACACGATGCGCGCGCAACGATCCGCGTGCGCCGGCAAAACATGAAACAATGCCCGCAGGCGGCGCACACCGGTGCGCCGTGGCGTGTCTGAAGCGAGGAGCCGGGGCATGAGCGACAGTAAAGCAGCCGTGAAAACGAAGAAAGCGAAGAACAAGGCGCCTGGCGCCGCATCGGTCCGACCGAGCCGCGAGGAAGCCGAAGCGGCCGTGCGGGTCCTGCTGCGCTGGGCCGGCGACGACCCGACGCGTGAAGGGCTCCTCGACACCCCCGCGCGCGTCGTGCGCGCCTATGAGGAATTCTTCTCGGGCTACGACCTCGATCCGCGCGACATCCTTTCGCGCACGTTCTCGGAAGTGGACGGGTACGACGAAATGATCGTACTCAAGGACATCCGCTTCGAGAGTTATTGCGAGCATCACATGGTGCCCATCATCGGGCGCGCGCATGTCGCCTACCTGCCCGAGCATCGTGTGGTCGGGATCTCGAAGCTCGCGCGGCTCGTCGATGCGTTCGCCAAGCGGCTGCAGATCCAGGAAAAGATGACGGCGCAGATCGCCGACACGCTCAACGAAGTGCTGCAGCCCAAAGGCGTGGGCGTGATCCTCGAAGCATCGCATCAATGCATGTCGACGCGCGGAGTGCACAAGGCAGGCGTCGAGATGGTCACCTCGCGCATGCTCGGCACGTTCCGCACGGACCCGTCGACGCGCCGCGAATTTCTGTCGATCGTCGCGCATCCGACGGCGATGAGCGTGTCGAACACCTGAGCAGCGGCACCGTGCTGCGGGGCCGCCCGCAGCACAACAAGCGGTATCAGCCCAACGGCGCGTCGCCGCCGCGTTCGATCTCGCGGACCTTGCCCTGGCGCACGCTGCTGCCCGGCGGCACGCTGTGCGTGAGCCACACATTGCCGCCGATCACCGACCCCCGCCCGATTGTCACGCGGCCGAGAATGGTCGCGCCCGCGTAGATCACGACATCGTCCTCGACGACCGGATGGCGCGCGTTGCCCTTGACGAGCGTGCCGTCGACTTCGGCCGCGAAGCTCTTCGCGCCGAGCGTCACGGCCTGATAGAGCCGCACCCGCTCGCCGATGATCGCCGTCTCGCCGATCACGACACCGGTGCCGTGGTCGATGAAGAAGCTCGGGCCGATCCGTGCGCCCGGGTGGATGTCGATGCCGGTCAGCGAATGCGCGATCTCGTTGATGAAGCGCGCGAGCAACGGCACACCGAGGTTGTGCAGCGCGTGCGCGAGACGATGATGCGTCATGGCCCAGACGCCCGGATAGCACAGCAGGATCTCAGTGATGTGCTGGGCCGCCGGGTCGCCCGTATAGGCAGCCAGGATGTCGCTCACGAGCAGCGCGCGGATGGCCGGCAGTTGCGTCGCGAACTCGCGCGCCACGCCGACCGCGCGCTCGCGCAGCGTCTGGGCCGGCACGTCGGCGTTCTCGGGCAGAAAGCGCAGCGCGCGGCGGATCTGCTCGGCGAGCAGACGCAACGTGCTTTCGAGCGTGTGGCCGACGTAATAGTCGACGCTTTCGTCAGTCAGATCGGGCTCGCCGTAATGCGTCGGAAAGAGCGCGGCACGCAGGCCGTCGACGATGTTGACCACCGCCTCGCGCGAGGGCAATTCGCGGATGCCGAGCGGATGGCGCGTGCGATGCAGTTCTTCGCGCGACGCGCGCAGGTCCGCAACGATCTGATCAAGACCCCAGTCAGGGGAAGCAGCGTTTGGCATGGTCATGCGGCAGCGGCGGCACGCGCCGTTGCAATGGGAGTGAATCGACCCCAGAGATTACCGCGTTTTGGAAGAATCCGCCGGGCTCGCCCAGGCGGTGGCCGCGAGGGCTCAGATTGTGACGCTGCTCGCATCGATCCAGCGCACGGCCCAGTCGCGTGCGTGCACGATCGCGGCGCGCTCGTCGACGAAGCGCAAGTCGGCGGGAAAAAAACGATTGGCGACGAGTTCGCCGTCGCTCGACCGGGAGATCACCACATAGGGTTGCCAGCTACCGTCACCGGCGCGTGCCGGTGCGCAGTTCAGCAAGTAGCCGCGATGCGTGAATGCAGCGTCGAAGTGCATGTGTCTCATCCGCCCCTGACTGCCTCGTCCGATTCTGCCGGCGCCCCCAGCCCTTGCGGCAAGCCCCTGTGCGGTCATTCGACGGACCGCTGATCGACAGCGCGCCAACTCTTTGAAAGTGGATCATACTCCGAGGAAAAACGCCGTCCAACCAAAAAAATCAGAACGCGAGCCGTCCCGGCCGCACCGCCTTGCAGTATCGCTACAGGTCGCTTCCGCACGCGGATTCACGCACGCGGAATGGCGCTTGCGGGTCTCATGTTCGAACGGATCTTGCCCGGAGGAACCACGATGAATCCCACCGACGATACGAAACGCTCCCCCCCGCGCAGCGCGGAGGTGCACAACGACCGTACCCACGACAGCACCGTGGACACCGACGGCAAGAACCGCGAGGCGGCACGCCTCGCCGGCTACGGGCCGATCAGCCCCGACGAGATCACGACGAGCGACGCGACCCTCGACAACAGCGTGCCCGAAGCCGGCGACGGCATCGCCGGCTTCGACAGCCGGCCCGGCGGCCATCGCGTGCTGCTCGCGCCCCAGCCCGGCTATGAAGTGATCGACAAAGGCATGCTCGAGCCGCAGATGCCCTATGACTTCGACTGGCAGTTCGTCGACCCGCGCAAGCCCGGCGAGCGCAGCCCCGGGCGCCTCCATTATTCGTTGAACCATATGAGGCCGACGCGGCTGATCGAGCTTCATCGCATGGAACGCTGAAGACGGCTTCGCGCCCGCGTGCTCCGGGTATATGCCCGACACGCAGGCGCGCCGCCCAATTGATACGGTATCCGAATAATTTTAAGCATCACGCCATCCGCTGAACGAACTCACTGAATACGGCGACTGCCCGGCTACACCAGACCAATCCCCGCAACTATTCGCCAGCGCACGAACAAAGCCAATTTCCCATTACAAACGCAAATCGTCTTCTTATATCGCCGTGCAATCGCATTCAAAATGCTTCCGAAGCGTCGGTAAAAATTCCCTTTCTTTTCATTTATCGGCAAAAAGCGCCGTCTTAAGCGCCATTACACCAATAACCGCATCAATTTCGACAATAACGCAGTAATGCAACCGATCTGGAATTAGAAGTTTCGGTCAATATCCCTATAGCCGATTAAAAAATCAGGATAAAATCGGGACATATTTTGTAACATGCGAAGAACGGGCTAGCCGTTGGGCCGTGCTTGCGGCGTGACCCGCCGCCAATGGAGAGTTTTGAAGTGCCGCTACATTACATTGAGCAGATGTCGCCCATCCTCGACGCACCCGGGGAAGCGGCCTGGTTCGATGCCGTCGCGCAACTCGCGGATTCGTGGGGCTTCAACCAGGTTCTGCTGGCGATCCTGCCGCGCCCAGGCATGCGCCTCGAAGACGCGTTCATACGGACGAACTATTCGCCGTCGTGGCGCGAGACCTATCAGGAACAAGGTCTCGCCTATATCGACCCGACCGTCGCGCATTGCACGACGCGCGCGTCGCCGCTCATTTGGTCGCCCGATCTGTTCGCGACCGGTCCGCAGATGTCGATGTACGAAGAAGCGCGCGCTCATGGGCTGCGTGCAGGCGTCACGCTGCCGATCCATGGCCCGCGTCAGGAAGCGGGCATGCTTTGCTTCGTCAACGACACCATTCCGAGCGAGCAGTTCTGGGACGATGTGAATCGCGCGCTGCCCAACCTCGTGTTGCTGCGCGACCTCATCATCGACACGAGCCAGCGGCATCTGAACGAGCACGCCCAGACGCTGATCCCCAAGCTCACGCCGCGCGAGCGCGAGTGCCTCAAATGGACCGCACTCGGCAAATCCACTTGGGAGATCTCGCACATCCTCAGTTGCTCGGAAGCGGTCGTGAACTTCCACATGAAAAACATTCGCGGCAAGTTCGGCGTCAATTCACGGCGCGCGGCAGCCGTGATCGCAACCCAGCTGGGTCTTATTGACCCTGGTTGACGAATGTACCGATCGTGCTGCTTTCCGGACGATGCAGTGCACGCTCGGCGCGGCCCAGATCGCTATCGGAAATGGTTTTGTTGAAATACAGACCGAGCAGGATCGAAACCGGTGCGGGAATTTCCGCGCCGGACTCAAACCGGCTGCCGCGCGATTGGGTCACGCCAAAACGCGCCCAGAAACGCCGTTGACTTTCTTTTCGCTTCTTGCGGTACGCAATGATCAGTACCCGATCGATTACCGATGACAGTTCCCCGGCGGGGGCCGCAAAGGAATGAGGGCTTGCCTGCCAGTGATTTTCCAGTAGTTCCATGGTGTATCTCGCCTGTTATGCCGGTTGGATGACTGCCGCCTGAGCCATTCTCCTGAACTGAACCAGGGTGCGCACCTATCCAGTTAGATAGGTGTTATTTTTATGCAAAATGCATAACTCTCGATGCGTGTCATTCGCTGATCCGCAACCGGGAGAAAGTCATGCAAGCTGCAATCCGTATTGGGCTCAGACAGGAATTTGCCAACGACGACATCAACGCGATGTATCGTCTGCGCGCGCGGGTGTTCCGCGACCGGATGGGCTGGGACATTCCGACCATCGCCGGAATGGAAATCGACGGCTACGACGCGCTCGGACCGCACTACATGCTGATCCAGACGCCCGGGGGCGCCGTGCAGGGCTGTTGGCGCCTCATGCCGACTGAAGGCCCCAACATGTTGCGTGACACCTTCCCGCAACTGCTCGACGGCAAGCCGGCCCCGGCAGGCCGGCAAATCTGGGAATTGAGCCGCTTCGCCATCGAAACCGGCAGCGACCAGTCGTTCGGTTTCGCCGATCTCACCATGCACGCGATCCACGCACTCGTGAGCTTCGCCGACCGCATGGGCATCAACCGCTATGTGACCGTCACGACGACGCCGATCGAGCGGCTCTTGCGCCGCACCGGTATCGAACTCGCGCGTCTCGGACCGCCGATGCGGATCGGCGTCGAAAATGCCATCGCTCTCGAGATCGGCGTGAGCGCCAAGACCCGCACCGCCCTGTTCGGTCCGATGGCGCACGCTGCCTGAGCAGCGCCCGCGACGCCCCTCGGTGCGCGCGAAATATTACGATTTATTTCACACGCCTGCACCGAAAGTGCGCACCCGCGCAGCGCCCGGCGACGTCAATGGGAGGGAGGATTCCCCGCCGGCGTGGCGCGGCGGAAACGAATGTGTGCGATACGCCGCACGAGCAACGCGGCGACGAGCGCGGCCACGCCCGTCAACGCGATGCCGATGTGGATCGCCTGGACCAGCACATGGCGGGCGGCCTCGACCAGCGCCGGGCCGTCCAGCCCCGTCGCGCGCAACTGGTCGAGCAGCGCGTCGCGCAGCGATACGTCGAACAGCACGCGAGGCTCGGCAAGACGCGGCAGCCACTGCGCCGACACCGTCTGGCCGAGCACGCTCAACGCGTCCTCGACGCCCGCCGCATAGCGGTGATTGACGATCGTCCCGACCACACTGGTGCCGAGCATCCCGCCGACCATGCGCGACGACTGCAGCAGCGCGGTGGTGATGCCGAAGCGCTCGCGGCCCGCGATTTCCTGGCCGAACACATTGAGATTGTTGAGAATGAAGCCGAGCCCGATGCCGACCGCCGACATCGCCAGCTCGAGCCACAGATGCGGCGTCGCGGCCGTCGCGAACGAGAGCGCCGCCGACGCCACCACGAGCAGGCCGAAACCGATCGCAAGGATCAGTGTCGGCTTCGGCAGCCGGATCACGATGCGCGTGTTGATCAAACTGCCGAGCGCGATGCACAGGGCGATCGGCGTCGCCAGCAGCCCGGCCTGCTGCGGCGAAAGCCCGAAGCCGCCTTGCAGCAGTAGCGGCGCGAAAAAGATCAGCGAGAACATCACGACACCCGACAGCAACGAGAGCGTGAACAGCGTGACGAGTTGCGCGTCGCGAAAGAGGTCGAGCGGAATGATCGGGTGGGTCGCCCGGCGCTCGCAGAAAAACAGCGCGACGGCGAGCACGGCCACGCCGGCAGCGAGCGCGAGATTGGCGACGCTCAGCCCGTTTTTCGGCACCGCCTCGATGAAGGTCTGAAAGCCGCCGAGCACCAGCGCGACGAGCGCGGCGCCGGCCCAGTCGATGCGCACGTCGCCCTGGCGCGCGCTGCGGTACACCGGCAGATGCCGCCAGATGATGTAGAGCGCCAGCGAGCCGACCGGCAGATTGACGAGAAAGGTCGAGCGCCAGCCGAAATGCTGGCTGAGCCAGCCGCCGAGCGACGGCCCCGCCGCCGTGCCGATCCCGTAGGCGGTGGCCATGACCACCTGCCAGCGCACGCGCGCACGAGGGTCGGGAAAGAGATCGGGGATCGACGCGAACGCGGTGCTGACCATCATGCCGCCACCGACGCCCTGCAACGCCCGCGCGACCGCGAGAAAACGCATGTCCGTCGCGAGCCCGCACAACACCGAGGCAAGCGTAAACACGATCACGGCGGCGAGCACGAAGCGCTTGCGGCCGAAATAGTCGCCGAGGCGACCGAACACCGGCACCGTGACCACCGAGGCCAGCAGATAGGCACTCGCGATCCACGCGTAGTACTCGAATCCGTGCAGTTCCGCGACGATCGACGGCAGCGCCGTGCTGACCACCGTCTGGTCGAGCGCGACCAGCATGTTGACCAGGCTGATGCCCAGCATGGCGAGCAGCGCGTCGCGAAACGGCAGGGACGAGGAAGAGGAACTCACGGCTCGGACGGCGCAAAGGCGCGCGCGCAAAAAAGACGCCACGATAGCCCCTCGATGGCAGCGCCGCAAGCACGCTTTCACGCCGCGCGGGCGCGCGTCCTTTGATCCAGATGCGGGGGCACGCGTATTTCTGCCCTCCTCACTGCAGCCTTGCGGACGATAATCTAAGCTCTCTCAAAAATAGAAGGGTGCGCGCCCGGCGCGAGCCCTGTCCGAAACCATCCGAAGCGGAGGTGATATGTACAAGCGTATTCTCGTCGCGGTAGACGGCAGCGACACATCCCGGCGCGCGTTCGAAGCGGCGCTCGAACTCGCGAAGGCCATGGGTGCGGCGCTACATCCGTACTACGTCATCGAAAACACGCCGATGTATTTCGATGCTCCCGGCTACGACCCGTCGATCCTGCGCAACCAGATGATCGCCCAGGGACAGGAACTCGCTGCCGAACTCGACAAGGCAATGCGATATAAGGATGTCACGGGCAATTTTGGGACAGGAGAGGCGTCATCGCTCGACGATGTGCCGAGCCTTTTGCTGAATGCCGCCAAGGCCATCGAGGCCGACCTGATCGTGATGGGAACCCACGGCCGGCGTGGCTTCCAGCGTTTGATCCTCGGCAGCGTGGCCGAACGCTGCGTGCGCCAGTCGAGCCTGCCCGTGCTCCTTATTCCGACAGCAGCAGGGGCGCACAACGAGGCTGCCTGAGGGCCTGCGCATCGAGGGTGAAAACGGCCGCGCCCGCGCTCCGTGAGCCGCGCGGCCTCTGACCACGCGCAAACGCTTTCATCTCAAAAGCGCGTCATTTTGCCGCCAAACAATTGCTCAACGCCAATGGGACAATTGCTTCAGAACAAAACCCTGGAGCAGGCAAATGCTGACGCCAAACGCTGTGTCCCATACCACCGTGCGCCGGGCCAGTCGCACGCCCCCCCCGAATCCGCGCAGCACGACGCGCTGCTCGTCCTGCTCCATGCGTCATTTGTGCATGCCCCAAGGCCTCGCTCAAGACGACCTGCCCAAGCTCGAAGCGCTCATCTGTACGGCTCGCAGCATCCGGCGCGGCGAATCGCTGTATCGGGTCGGCGATCCTTTCGACAACATTTACGCCGTTCGCTCAGGATCGCTGAAAACCGTGATGGCGCATCGTGACGGCCGCGAACAGGTGATCGGCTTGAGCCTCGCAGGCGAAGCGCTCGGCGTGGACGGCATCAGCACCGAGTATCACACCTGCACTGCTTCGGCGCTCGAAGACAGCTCGGTTTGCATCGTTCCGTACGCCGCGCTCAAGCATATGTGCCGCGAAACCCTGGCCATGCAGGACCGGCTCAACCGGCTCATGAGCAACCAGTTGATCCGCGAATCCACGCAGATGATGGTGCTCGGCTCGCTGTCCGCCGACGAACGCGTCGCGGCCTTCCTGCTCGACGTGTCCGAGCGCAATCGCCAACGTGGCTATTCGCACTCGGAATTCAACCTGCGCATGACTCGCGAGGACATGGGAAGCTATCTTGGCATGACGCTCGAAACGGTAAGCCGTACCTTGTCAAGATTTCAAAAGCGCGGACTCATCGATGCGCAGGGCAAGTTGATCCGCATCATCGATCTCGAAGGCTTGAGCCATCTGTAAACGGCCGGCCCGCGACAGGCACCGCCCGGCGGTGACTGTCGCGGGATGACGCGGCGCACCATACCGCACTGCACAAGAAATGCTCGCGCATTTGGCATGGCTCCTGCGACAGGCGTAAAGTCCCGTTACTGCCTGCAAGGAGACCCGGCGCGATGTCCCTCTCCCCCTCGCTCCCGCTTCTCGAACGTCTAGCCAGCGCGCGCGCCGAAAGCGACACGCTGTTCAGCCACGTCAAGTCCGAATACCTGTACGAACGGCCGATCCGCGAACGGCATCGCATCGTGTTCTATATCGGCCACCTCGAGGCATTCGACCGCAATCTGTTCAACGAGCGTCTGTTCGATCTGCCGCCGATCGATAGCGCGCTCGATCAGCTATTCGCGTTTGGTATCGATCCCGTCGATGGCGCGCTGCCGAGCGATGTGCCTAGCGACTGGCCCGTGCTGGACGCGGTGCGCGACTACGCGTTGCGCACGCGCGAACAAGTCGATCGCTTGATGGAGTCCGTCATTCCTTCAGACGACACGACGCGACTCGATCCAGCTTCGCAATTGCTCAACGTCGCGATCGAACACCGGCTCATGCATGTCGAGACACTCGCGTACATGCTGCACCAGATGCCGTTCGACCAGAAAAACGCGCCGCCCGTGCCATGGGCCGAACCGGATCACGGGCGTCGCGTCGTTCACTCGATGGTGCCCGTTCCGGCCGGCAGGACCGAACTCGGCATGAGCGGTGAACGCGGCTTGTTTGGTTGGGACAACGAATTCGGCGAGCAGCAGGTGGAGGTGCCCGCTTTCGAAATCGATCGGTATATGGTGACGAACGCCGATTACGCCGAGTTCGTCGAGGCCGGCGGCTACCGTCAGCGCGAGTGGTGGCGCGACGCCGACTGGGCGTGGAAGGAAGCCGCCGGTCTTGAACACCCGGTCGGCTGGTCACGCGATCCGGAGGGCTGGCGCCTGCGGACCATGTTCGACGATATCGCTCTGCCGCTCGCATGGCCGGCCTACGTGAGCCACGCGGAAGCCAGTGCGTATGCACGCTGGCGCGGCCTGCAGCTGCCCACCGAAGCTCAGTGGCAGCGCGCTGCCCACGGCGCCCTGCCCGCAGCGTCCGACAACTTCGATTTCCGCAACTGGGATCCCGTCGCCGTCGACACCACGCCGGAAAGCGTCAGCACGTGGGGCGTCGAAGGGCTCTATGGCAATGGCTGGGAATGGACCTCGACGCTGTTTGCGCCGCTGCCTGGCTTCACGCCGTTTCCGTTTTACGAGGGTTACTCGGCGAACTTCTTCGACGGTCAGCACTACACGCTCAAAGGCGGCTCGGCGCGAACCGCGGAATGCATGATACGGCCGAGTTTTCGCAACTGGTTTCAGCCGCGCTATCCGTATGTTTATGCGGGGTTCCGGTGTGTGCGGGGTGGCGAGTGAGGCGAAGGCCGATTCGGCACACCGCGCAAGCGCGGCGGCCGAGGCGGACCCTCGCAAGCTCGCAATCAGTCGCGTCGCGTGCAGACCTCGTGGAGCGCGTTCAACCGCCGCGCTGGCTCGACGACGTAAGGGTTGGTCTCATCCCATGCGTACCCGGCCAGCACTGCGCTGATCATGCGGCGGATCGCCGGCGTCTGATCGCGGGCAAATATGATGTCTTGTAGCTTTCCCGTGTACCAGTTCTCAACGAACGTCCGAAATGTATCGATGCCTTTGCGCAGCGGCCTGTCATAGCGCGTCTGCCAATCGACGGCCTCGCCGTTGAACTGCGCCTCCAGCGTTTGAACGGCGAGATGCGCAGAGCGCAGCGCTATTGTCACGCCCGAGGAAAACACGGGGTCCAGGAACTCGCCGGCGTTACCGAGCAATGCGTAACCCGGCCCATGCAGCCGCTCGACATTCGCCGAATAACCGCCAATATGACGCACGGGCATCAGAAAAGGCGCGTCACCGATCAGGCCGTTCAGCGTCGGTTCGCTTCGAATCAACGAACGCAGTTTCGCCTCGCGAGCCGCCTCTGGCACATCGAGAAAAGCTGCTTCGGCAACGCATCCGACGGACGACCGCCCGTTCGCCAACGGAATCATCCAGTACCAGACATCGCGATGCTCGGGATGCACCGCAACCGTAATCTTGTTGCGGTCGTGCACGCCCGCGGGAATGCCGTCGCGCACGTGCGTGAAGATCGCGGCGCGCGTCGGCATGCGCGTCGGCGCTTCGAGGTCCAGTAGACGTGGCAACACGCGGCCGAAGCCACTCGCATCGAGTACGAAGCGGGCTTGCACCTGATACCGCGCGCCCGTCTCGTCGGCGACTTCAAGCATGGGCGCCTCGCCCGTTTTCATTTCGAGTACGGTATGGCCGAAGCGCACTTCAGCACCCTGTTTTGCCGCGCGACGGATCAGCAGATCGTCGAAAACGGCGCGCTCGACCTGGAAGGTCGTTCCCCATCCCTCTGAATGCTTGTCACGGAAGTCGTAAGCCGATGCCTGATCGCGGTAGACAAAGTGCGCGCCATTTTTGTATTGAAAACCGGCTTCCACCACGTCCTGCAGCATGCCCGCTTCCTCGAGATACGCCATGCTTTGCGGCAACAGACTCTCACCGATCGAAAAGCGCGGAAAGTGCTGCCGCTCGAGGACGAGCGCCGAACGTCCTGCTTTTCGGAGCAGTGCCGCAGCGAGCGCACCTGAAGGGCCGGCTCCAATGATGGCGACATCGACAGAGACATTCATCCAATCTTCCTTATTCATTGCTGTTTCTCGAGAAGTTGGCTTCGAATCACAAGGCAAATACGACGCCTGCGCGACGCATGAGCGATTACAATCGAGCCATCCAGGTATCAAAGATTCAACCACTACTTCTTTATCGGATTCAATTGTGCAGAATGCCGAAACATCCAGCGTGACATTCGTCACTGAAACGGCGTTTGGCGTCTGGTTCCTGCGCACCCATACGTGGGAACACCACGTTCTGCGCGTTGCCATCAACGACCTCAAAGGACTCCTCGACGGTCCCCTGCCCGTACTTCCCACGATCGTCGACGTTGGCTGCGGCCAGGGCATTTCGTTTCGCCTGCTGGCGAAGGCGTTCGCACCGCGGCGCATCGTCGGCGTCGACTTTCATAAACCCTCTCTCGCACTCGCCGCGAAGGCCGCGCGCACCTGCGAAGACGAGGCTGCCACCGCCGGGACGCGCGTCGAGGTGTTGCACGGCGACTGCGCCAGCTTGCCTCTTGGCGACGCGAGCGCCGATATCGTCTTCTGTCATCAGACCTTCCATCACCTCGTCGAACAGGAGCGAGCACTCGCCGAGTTCCGCCGTGTGCTCAAACCGGGCGGCGTGCTGCTGTTCGCCGAGTCAACGGATGCGTACATCAAGTCATGGGTTATCCGCCTGCTGTTCCGGCATCCGATGCACGTGCAAAAAAGCGCAGACGGCTATCTCGACATGATCCGCAACGGCGGCTTCAATTTCGGCCCCGACAACGTATCGCTTCCCTACCTGTGGTGGAGCCGCGCGAAGGACTTCGGACTGCTGGAGCGAGCTGGCCTCTACACGCCGAAGCCCGGCAAGCGGCGGGAGACGCTAGTCAACGTCGCAGCCGTCAAAACGGCCTGACCGGTGAGCGCGGAGCGTAGGCAAGCCACGCTCCTCGCTTCGTTCGTTCTACTTCTTCAGCGTCACGACTTCGCCCTTCAATGCGACGCCCGCGATCACCGCGCCCGTGCCGCAGGTGAACTCCGTCGCGCTTTGGCGCTCGACATTCCGGTAGTTGCTGGTGATGTTGATGACCGCATTGCCGCCTTCCTTGCGCACGCGCTCTTGCAGTTCAAGCACCGCCGACAGGAAGACATGCTGGCACGCCACCTCATCGCTCCTGCCAAACGCGTTGGTCTTCTTGTTGGTCGCGAATTCGCCAAACGACTTCACGACGGCCGGATGCTGCTGACCCGCGAAATAAAGCGAAACGTCTCGATCGACCTTGCCGCCGTCACTGTTCAGTGCGGACTCAACAGAATAGTTCGCGATCGTATCGCGGGCGAACACAGGCGACGACAGTAGCCCCGCAATGACCATCACGCCGATCATCTGACTCTTCATGTTTGTTTCTTCCTGGTTGGGTGATTATTCAGTATCGAGCTGAACGACATCGCCGCGCACGGCGATCGTCGACCCGTTGTTGCTTGAACCGCAAGTGAACTGTTTCGACGAAGACGTCTCCGTGTTCTGGAACCGCGTGGTCACGTTGACGACGGCGTTCGCGTGGATTGCGCCGGCATAATCGCGCAACTGCTGAAGCGCCTTGCTGAGGGCGATATTGCAGGTCGCTTCCTGACCGCTCATTTCGCGCGGGACGCGCGCGCGGACCTCTTTGGTCTCGATCAGCTTCTTCACTTTCGCATGCGACTGATCCCCGAAATACAGCGCGACACCCTGCTTGCCTTGCGCCTGCGCTTCGGCCGGCATCGGCAGCGTGCGAATCTGCGTCGTGCATCCGCTTTGCGAAATCACGGTAGCAGCGACAATCCCCAACACGAATTTAGTTTTCATTTTTCGGTCACTCTGGTTGTTAATCAATTGACGCCATTAACTAGTCCGACGGGCACGGTCATACCTTTCTGAACATCAGGCTCGCGCAACTCCCACCGAAGCCGAACGACACCGACATCGCACGCTCGATTCGTGCTTCGCGCGTGGTCTGCACTAGCGGCATATCGTGCACGAGCGCGTCCGGCGATTCGACAACGCCGTTTCCGGCGATAAAGCCATCACGCATCATCAACAGCGTGTAGATAGCTTCGTGCACACCGCAGGCACCGAGCGGATGCCCCGTCAACCCTTTGGTCGACGAAAACGGCGGCACGTGCGCGCCGAACACGTTGCGCAACGCACCCAGCTCCTGGGCGTCGCCAAGCAGCGTCGAAGGCGCTTGTGTATTGATGTATTCGGGCGACTCGCCCGCTTCGTCGATCGCCATGCGCAATGCACGCGCGATGCCTTCGCTGTGCGGGGTCACCATGCCTGCGCCATCGGTACTTTCTCCGAAGCCGGACAGCTCTGCATAGATACGCGCGCCGCGTGCGAGCGCGTAATCGAACGATTCGAGCACCAGCACGCCCGCGCCACTGCCGATCACGAAGCCATCGCGCGTGGCGTCATACGGACGCGAGGCACGCGACGGCGTATCGTTGAACCCGCGCGACAGTGCATGCATCGCATCGAACAGCAAGGTCATGTTGTCATGCAGCGCTTCGCTGCCGCCGGCGAGCACGACCTGCTGTCGTCCGGTCTGGATAAGCTGCATCGCCTGCCCGATCGCGAGCGCAGATGTCGTGCATGCTGAAGATGGCGAATACGCTACGCCCTCGATGCCGAAGGTCTGCGCGACATTCGCCGAGGCCGTGCTGCTCATCGCGCGCGGCACCGTGTAAGGCGGCGCTCTGTCGATACCGTGCGCCTGTACGGCGCCAAGCGCTACGTCGTACTCCGCCATCGCGCCGACACCCGAACCGATCACGGCGCCTGCCGTCGGCGAACGGAGGGCGGCCGGGTCCAGCCGCGCATCCACGATTGCCTTGAGCGCCGCGTGACACGCAAAGCGCGCGGTCTCACCCATGAACCGCTCCAGCTTGCGATCGAACGGCGGCTCGTGTTCGACCGACGCTACGGCCGCGACCTGCGAGCGAAAACCGCGTTCGCGCCAAGCGTCGATGCGACTCACGCCGCTGCGGCCTTCGCGCAAGGCGTGGCTCACTGCATCGAGCGTATTCCCGAGACACGAGACGATGCCCATGCCCGTCACGGCAACACGCTGCATCACACGCGTACGATTCATCGGACGCGCCGGAAAATCAGCGACGTATTGATGCCGCCGAACGCAAAATTGTTGCTCATGATGTATTCGGCGTCGATCACGCGCGCTTCGCCCTGGATATAGTCGAGCGGCGCACACGCGGGATCGACTTCGGTGAGATTGAGCGTCGGCGCATACGAGTTGCGCTTCATCATCTCGATGGTCCACCAGGCTTCGATCGCACCACACGCGCCCAGCGTGTGTCCGATATAGCTCTTGAGCGAACTGATCGGCATGCGCTCGCCGAAGGTCTGCGCGGTCGCCTGACTTTCGGCGATGTCGCCGCGATCCGTCGCGGTACCGTGCGCGCTCACATAGGAGATTGCCCGCGGGTCGAGCCGCGCATCTTCAAGTGCGAGTTGCATCGCTCGCGCCATCGTGCTCGCAGTCGGCTGCGTGATGTGCGCGCCGTCCGAGTTGCAGCCAAAGCCCACGATCTCCGCGTGAATCGTCGCGCCGCGCGCCTTGGCGTGTTCATACTCTTCAAGCACGAGGGAGGCCGCGCCTTCGCCGACCACCAGACCATCGCGCTTCGCGTCGAACGGGCGCGGCGTGAGTTGCGGCTCCCCGTTACGCGTACTCGTCGCGTAGAGCGTATCGAACACGGCGACCGCTGGTCCGGATAGCTCCTCCGCGCCGCCCGCGAGCATCATTGTCTGCTTGCCCGTCGCGATGGCTTCATAGGCGAAGCCGATCGCCTGGCTGCCCGACGCGCACGCCGACGACGTCGGCAAAATACGTCCCTTGAGATCCCAGAACAGGCTGACGTTCACAGCGGTCGTGTGCGGCATCATCTGTACATAACTGCTCGAGGTGACTTCGGACATCGAGCCCGTACTGAGCATCGTGCCGAACGCGCGAATCGGTTCGACCGAACCAGACGACGAACCGTACGCCACCCCCATGCGCCCGTCGCTGATCGAAGTATCACCGACGAGCCCCGCATCCGCGAGCGCATATTCGCTCGCCCGCACCGCGTAGGTCGACACGATGCCCATCGAACGAGTTTTCTTGCGCGGCCACCCGGCGGGTTGTTCGAACCCTGGCAACGGACAAGCAAGACGGGTATGCAACGCTTCAAAGAAGTCCCATTCGTCGATGCGGCGCACCGCGTTGCGTCCCGCCTTCAACGCGGTCTCGACCTCGCTCCAGCGATCGCCCAGCGCCGTGACACCCCCCATACCCGTAATCACGACTCGTTTCATCAGATCATCCCGCCGTTGACGCCAATCACCTGGCGTGTCACATAAGAAGCCGCATCCGACATCAGAAAGCTCACGACCGAGGCCACCTCGGCCGGCTGGCCGACGCGGTTCATCGGAATCGTCTTCAGCGCGTGATCGAGGGGCACGCTCTCCAGCATGCCTGTCTCAATCAGGCCCGGCGCCACGCAATTCACCGTGATGCTGCGCGACGCCAGTTCGACGGCGAGCGCCTTGGTCGCGCCGATCAGCCCGGCCTTGGCGGCGCTGTAGTTCACCTGCCCGCGATTGCCGATTACGCCCGATACCGATGCGATCGTCACGATACGACCACCCTTCTTCGCACGAACCATCGGCATCGTCAAAGGATGGACCACGTTGTAAAACGCATCGAGACCGGTTTCGATCACGACGTCCCAGTCCTCGTCGGTCAGTGCGGGGAACGCGGCGTCGCGCGTCACACCCGCGCTGCACACGACTCCGTAGTACGGGCCGTTCGCCGCGACATCGGCCTCCAGCGCCGCGCGGCAGGCGGCGCGCTCGCGCACGTCGAACTGAATGACGTGCGCCGAGCCGCCCTGTGCAGCGATATCCGCGCTTACCGCTTCAGCTTCGGTACGACCCGTGCGGCAATGGACAGTGATGGCGAAGCCGTCGGCGGCCAATTGATACGCAATGGCGCGGCCGATACCACGGCTGGCACCCGTTACGAGGACTCGGCGACTCATGCGCTCACGCTCCCTTCAATAAACGTCTGAAAATCATGGGGTTGAAAAACCTTGATGATGGCATCGGCACAACGCACGCCGCCTTGCTCGATCGTGCATTCGTAGGCACCGTGCCCCTCTTCGCTGCGCAACACTTCGCGCACGCCGACAACAAGCGGAGCCTCCCGCGCGAACGCACTCACGTGTGCCCGATAGCTGCGCGTGCCGAGAAGTACGCCGGGGCGAGCCAACCCACCCGAGCGCATCGTGATCAACGAAACGTGCGCCGCTACCGCTTGCGCCATCAACTCGATGCCAATCCACGCGGGCATCGAACCGTGTTCGTCTGCGTACCACGCATCGGGTCGCACGGTGGCGCGCGCCGTCAGCGTCTCGTCGCTGCACGACGTCACCGCGTCGACCATCAGCATCGTGCCGCGATGAGGGATGATCGACTCGATCGGTGGAAACGTTGCATCGCGCTCTTCAATCACCATCATGTCGATATTCGTTGTGTGGGTCTCGCCGCGCATCGTCGTCAACCCGCAAGAATCAGGCTGACGTTGCTGCCGCCGAATGCAAATGAATTACTCATCACGTGACGGGGGCTTCCGCCTCGTACAAGACGGCGCTGTGTCTGCACAAGGTCGAGCGCGGGCAACGCCGCATCGGCTTCACCGTCCCAGCAATGACGCGGCAAGGCTACGTCGTCACGCGCAAGCGCGAGCCAGGCGAGACCAAGCTCTGTCGCACCGGCCGCTCCGAGCAAGTGACCCGTGAACGGCTTGGTGCCGCTCGCGGGCACGCCATCGGAGAACACGCGCGCCATCAGACGGGCTTCCATTTCGTCGTTCTTGTGCGTGGCTGTCGCGTGCATATTCACGTAGCCGATATCGCGCGGCGTCACACGCGCGTCCGCAAGCGCGGCCCGCAGCGCCAATTCGCCGCCGATGCCCTGCGGATCGGGCGCTGAAACGTGATGTGCGTCGCTGGACTCGCCCACGCCGGCCAGACGCACGGCGCCTTCATCGCGTGTCAGCAGGAACACCGCCGCGCCCTCTCCGAGGTTGATACCGTTTCGATTGCGGCTCATCGGATTGGTGCGCACGGGACTCGTTGAATCGAGTGAGGCAAAACCCTGCACGGTCAGCTCACACAACGTATCGACGCCACCGACGACCAGTGCGTCGCATACGTTCAGCTGCAGGAGCCGGCGTGCGGAAGCGAATGCCTTCGCACTCGACGTGCATGCGGTCGATACCGTGAACGCCGGGCCTTGCAGGTTCAGCGCGGCCGCCGCGAAGGGCGCGGCTGTGCCGATCTCCATCTGGCGATAGTCGAAGCTCGGTGGCAAGGCGCCCGCAGTCGTGCGATGTGCCAGCGCCTCTTGCGCCGCCCCGACGCCCGATGTGCTCGTGCCGAGCACCACGCCGATGCGCGTGGATCCGTAGCGTTCGCGTGCCGCTTCAATCTCGGGGCGGATGAGTTCGAGCGCCGCAAGCAGTAGGCGGTTGTTGCGGCAATCAAAGCGTTCGAGCGGGGCGGGAACCGCGAGGTCGAGTGGCGCGAGCACACGACCGACGAATGCGTCGCCGCTCTTCAGTGCCACTGGTCCCATTCCGGGAGATTGCGATGTGGCAAGCGCGGACGCGATCGCGTCGAGATCGTTGCCGAGCGCATTGATCATGCCGAGCGCATGTAGGTAAACGGGCGGCGGCGTCATGGGTGTTTTTTCTCTCCGGTTGGCATGCCCATCGGTGCGAGCAGCACCGCTACGAGGATGCCGAGCGTGAGCGTGCTACCGAAGCTCTTCAGCGCCGGCATCGCACTCATGCAAAGCATGCCAAACGACAACAGCGTCGTCGCGGCTGACAACAACACGCCCGTCCAGACTGCGCCGAGATCGGCTCCGTCGCGCAAACATCCCTCTCGCAAGAACACCGAGTAATTCGCACCGACGCCGAGTACCAGCATCAGCGCGAGACAGTTGAACAGATTGACCGGCACGCTCGCATAACCGAACGCCGCAAGCGTCGCGCCAACCGCGAGCAGCACGGGCAGCGTCGTCGCAATACCGCCGCGCCAACGATAACGCGCGATCATCAACGCGAGCACCAGCAACAGCGCACCGCCAAGCCACATGGCGCTGTCGATGCGGTAGGTGCCGAAGAGTTTCGACACACTCGCCGCCTTGTCGACGAATACGACGCCTTCCGTCATGCGAGCCATCGTGATCAGGGCGGGCAGGTTTTGCGCGCTGACGCGACTCGGCATCACGACGGCCGCATAGGCGCGCTCACCGTGCGCATCGACCAGGCCGAGCCACAAGTGGGAAAACGGCTTCGACCAGGGCGCCGCGAGCCAGCGCTCGATTGTCAGTGGCGGCATGCCGGTCTGCTTGAACGAGGCGATCCACGCGTTTGCGATTCCATCACGGAAGCCCGCTTGCAGCAGCGTCGCGTGCAAGGCAGCGGGATCGGCAAACACATGCCGCGCGAGCAATGCGCGGTCTTCGGCCTGATGCCGCTCTGACGGCACGAACTGCGCGACCGAGCGCCAGCCGTCCACCGATTGATCGCCCGTCAGCGCATCGAGCTTGGCTCCCAACACTTCCGCGCGCTGCAGCACGATTTCCTGCGATGCGCCCTGCACCACGAAAAACTGCTCAGCGTTATCGATGCCGACAGCGTCGCGCACCTGATTTTCCTGCGCGACGAGTTCGGGAGCGCGCTGGATCAGCAGATGGATGTCGTCGTCGCTCTTGAGGCGCATCCAGCCTGGCGCACAAAGGACGACGAGCACGATGGCGACGGCCCAGGAGCGCTTCGCGCCGATCATGCGGTGCCAATGGGCGAGCAGGACGGCTGCGCGCGCGAAGAGACGCCGCTGCGTTGCCGGCGGCCCCTTCGGCAGCAACGCGGGCAGCAGCGACATGACCGAGGCGAACGCAATGCAGATGCCCGCTATCGCGAAACATGCGATCTGTTTGAGCGCCGGAAACGGCGCCCACGCGAGGATGGCGTAACCGAGCAAGCTGGTGGCGAGCGCGACGCTCAGCGCGGGCCGCACCGAGCGCGCGCCGTGGCTCGCATCCCAGTCGCGTGGCGCGCCGAGATAGACGACGAAGTACTGGATCGAATAATCGACGGCCTCGCCGATCAGACTTGCGCCGAACACGAGCGTCAGCAGGTGCAGCTTGCCGAATATCGCCATCGTCACGGCGAGCGCGCCAACGATACCGAGCGCCGTGGACAAGAAGCCGAGTACCAGCAGGCGCGGCGAGCGGAACACCCACAGCATCAGCAGCGCGATACCGCAGGCGGACGCGATACCGATTAGATGTACCTCGCGCTCGGACGCACGCCGCGCCGACTCCGCGTAGAACACCGCGCCCGTGCGCGCGACGGATACGTCGGGCCAACTCGCCTGCAGCAACGCCTGCGCCTGCGACGAGGCCGACAACACCGCGCGCTGCACGCTCGATTCGTACGCCGAGCCGCGCAGCGTCGTGACGACGAGTACGCTCGTGACGTCGCCGCGATGCGCCACCAACATGTTGTCTTCGACATCGAGATTCGACGTCGCAAGCGGCAGTTCCGACAACCAGTGTTCCAGCCACCCGAAGGGGTCATCGGCGAGTGGCGTCCCAAGCGGACCGCGCACGGGGTTGTAGATACGCCGCATCAGCGCATCATGCAGCGCGGCCGCACCATCGACCGAGTTCGCGAGCGCCTCGCGGTCGTCGCGCGTCAGCAAGCCGAAGCGATACGGCGTGTACAGCGCGCCAATCTGTGCGAGATCGAATGGAGGCAGCTCTGCCGTCACAGATGCAAACGCGCCGCTCTCCCGCAAGGCCCCGCCGATTCGACGAGCAGCCGCCTTCGCGTGATCCGCGTCGCGGCTCGATACCAGAAATACCGTGCGATCGCCGAGTGCGTTTGCAAGCTGACTCACGGCTCGATCGGCGACAGGACTCGCTTCCGTCGCGGGCAGCAGGGCAAGCAGGTTCGTCTCCAGCGGCGATGGCCCGCTGAAGCGGTGCAAGCAATACAGCACTGCGGCGAGCGCGAGCACGAACCATGTCGCGCGGGTCAGCCACAGTCCCGCCGTCGTGCGTTGCCAGTGCGCTGGTGTCATGGCGAGCCCAGCAGAGCGCGCTCGGCGGCGGGCAGATCATCGATCGCTTCGCTTCTCGTGAACTCGATGCGCGTGACGTCGCCGTTTTCGAAATCGATCCGCAGGCTGCGCAGGAACGCGCCACCCGCCATGTGCAGGTCTTTGATCGTTTGTGCGAGTTGCGGCTGGTTCGGTTTGAGAACGAGCGCCCAGTCGGACGCCGAGCCTTGTGCATCGACGTCGAACTGCGAATACAGCGCGGACAGATCGCCGCCAAGCATCGCGCGCATCATCCTCGATACCTGCGCGACGCCTCGCATGCCTTGCGCGCTTTTCTTCTGGGTCGGCTTGCCGTTCGCGTCGAGCTGTATGACGCCTGCGTCCGTGATGACATACGTCGCCGCGTAAGGCGTGTCGAGGCGCCAGATCACGCCGCGCTCGCGCAGAAACTCGAGTGTACCCGTGCTGACGAGCGGCTGTTGCAGCGCCGAAAGGGTCTGCGTTTGTGTGAACTGCGCGCGCACACCTTTGACTTCTGCCAACCGCGAAGTCACCTGCGACACGAGCGCCGGATTGCCGGGCGCGCCTTGTGACGGCGCCGCCGCATATGCACTCGCATGCGCCACCAGCATCAGCGCAACGAGCGACGAGCGCAACGTCGTCAACGCGTCCATACGCGCTCCAGCTTTTCGAACACGACCGGAGGCGACACGAACTGCAATTCCTTGGTGGACGCATCGACGGCGACCTGGATCGTGTAGCCCTTGGTCAACCGCTCACCGGTCTCGCAATCGACGAGCTCGTAGCCGATCTTCAGACGGTTCTCGAATTCGAGCAATTCGGTCCGCACTTCGATGCGCTGTCCATAAATCGCGGGACGCACGTATTTCAGATGCGCCTCGACGACCGGCCACAGATAGCCCGATGCGAGCATCTCGCGGTAGTCATAGTCGAAGGCGCGCTGCAAGGCCGAGCGTCCCGCTTCGAAATACTTCAGATAGTGACCGTGCCAGCACACGTTCATCGCATCGACGTCGTGAAACGGCACTTCGACGACTGCGCTCGCCTTGAGCGTATGGGTCTGCGTGAGATCAGACATGGCGCGTCTCATCCGGGTCCACATCGACCAGTGCGCAGGCGGCGATGCGCGCGCTCAGCGCGCGCAGATCGGGTTCGAGCGCACGGTCTTCGGCGACGAACGGCGACACCGACTCGATCGCCGCCACGAATTCGTTCAAGGGAGCAGGCACGGTGACGTCCGGATCGAGACGCAGGCGCAGACGCAGCGCTTGCGTCGCCGCCAAGGTATGTGCGGCCGCAACTTGTTCGGTCAATTCGAGCACACGCAAACAGTCGCGCGCGGCGATCGTGCCCATGCTCACCTTGTCCTGGTTGTGCGACTCCGTCGAACGCGAAAACACGCTTGCAGGCATCGTGTGCTTCAGCGCCTCGGCGGTCCACGCGGACGCCGAAATCTGTACCGCCTTGAAGCCGTGATTGATCGGCGCACGCGCGTGAGTGGCGCCCGTCAGGTTGCGCGGCAGCCCATTGTTGAACTTGTCGTCGACGATCAGCGCGAACTGGCGGTCCATCAGATCCGCCAGATTCGCGACCGCCGTCTTCAGTGCGTCCATCGCGAACGCAATATGGCCGCCATAGAAATTGCCCCCGTGGAGCACGCGCCCGGTGTCCGGATCGATCAGCGGATTGTCGTTCGCGCTGTTCAGTTCGTTCTCGATGTCGCGGCGCATCCACGTCAGTGCATCTGCCGCTACGCCGATCACGTGCGGGGCGCAGCGAATCGAGTAACGATCCTGCAGTCGATGGCCGGGCGTGTCATCGCGATCGGAGAGATCGGCACGGATCCAGGCGGCGGCCGCGGCCTGGCCTGCGTGCGGCTTCACTTCGAAGATGGTCGCATCGAAGTGTGCGGCACGGCCGTCGAGCGCCACCGTCGAGAGCGCCGTGAGGCGCGCAGCAAGGCGCGCCAGGTGACGCGCACGGGCAAACGCGAGACATGCGAGGCCGGTCATCACGGCCGTGCCGTTCATCAGCGCAAGTCCTTCCTTCGGCGCGAGCGTGAGCGGCTTCAGGCCGAGCGCGGACCACACCTGCGCCGCATTGCCCAAGGCGCCATCGAACATCACGTCGCGTTCGCCGACCAGCGCTGCTGCCACATACGACAAAGGCGTCAGGTCGCCGCTTGCGCCGACCGAGCCCTCGGACGGAATACGCGGCAGCACCCGATGATTGATCAGGTCCGCGAGCCGTTCGAGCAGCACGAAACGCACGCCGGAAAAGCCGTATGCGAGCGAGTTCAAGCGCGCGGCGATGACTGCCAGCGTCTGGACATCGTCGAGCCAGGCGCCCATGCCGCAACCGTGATAGCGCGTCAGCTGCAGCGGCAGCGCCTCGACGAGTTCCATCGGCACATCGACGACGCACGCGTCGCCGTAACCGGTGTTCACCCCGTACACGGTCTCGCCTGCCGCGAGATGACGGCGCAGGAAGTCCGCACCGCGCTCGATACGTGCGCGCCACGCCGCGTCCGCGTTGAGCGACACGCTTGTGCGACCGGTAGCGACCGACACGACCTCTTCGATCGTCAGGTGCCGTCCACCAAAGCTGACTGTGCGCTGCTCTCGACGCTCGGCAATCAAATCATGCTCAGACATCGTTTCCTCCAGGCGCTGTGCCGTCCGTGATCGCTTTGCCGGGGCGCGCCCAGAAATCGAAGAAGTTGAACCATTGATAAGGCGCCTTGCGGCAATAGTGCTCGAGACGCGACGCGTATTGCTGAGCCCACGCCGCGATGTGTTGTGCGCGTTCACGTCGCGGCAACGCGATCCGTTGCGCGAACAGCTCGAAATACAGTCGATGGCGCGCGACACCGCCGGCACTGCGCTCTTTGAGGCAGAAGAAAAGATACACGGGGCAGCCAAGCGCATGCGCGAGTACATACGGCCCTTGCGCGAACGGCGCGATGGTACCGAGAAAGCGCGCGTCCGTCGTGCGGCCAGCGTCGTGCACGGGCACGCGATCGCCGACGATCACGAGCAATTCCCCTGCGTCGATACGTTCCTTCATCATGATCGACGTCTGCGGGCCGAAGTCGCCGACCTGAACGAGTCGTTTGGCGAAGTCGCCGCTCGCCGACGACAGCACGCTGTTGAAACGTTTCGCGTGCCCGGTGTAGACGATCGCCGTCACCTTCGCGTGACCGTTGCGCACGGCGAGCGCGCGCGTCATTTCGAGGTTGCCCAGATGCGCGCCGATCACGAGCGCGCCGCGCCCGCTTTCGATGAGCGCCTCGAACGCGCCTGGATCGTCGAACACGACCTCGTCTTCTTCGATACGGCCCGACCAGGCGGCGAGCTTGTCCAGCCCCGACTGCGCGAACGCGAGCATCTGCCGGTATGCGGAGCGCCAGCCCGGAGGCGGCGTGTGTTCGCCAGGCGCGGCGTGTCCCAGGCGCGCGAAATAGCTAAACGATGCCATACGCGCATTGCGTCCCGTCAGCAGGAAATATCCGACGACAGGATGTAGCCACAGCCCCGTGAAGCGCACGCCAAACAAACGGCAACTAAGCGCGAGCAGTCCCATGCCGAGGCGGCTGCCGCGCTCCGCGACGCGCCACCAGCCTGCGCCCTGGCGCGACGTGACGGACGATTCATGCGGTATCACCTTGCGTGCGAGCAGCATCGGCAGTCGCAGCAGCATGCCGCACACGAGCCTCGTATGGCTCGCGCTGATGCGCAGGTTGTCCCACAACACATCAAAGTGGGACACGCCGTCCGGCGCGTAGGTGACGCGCGTCGGCACGGTGTGAAATGCAACACGGCGCCAGTGAAGACGCACCAGAACCTCAATGTCGAAGTCCATACGTGCGCCGAGCCGAACGCTGTCGATCAAAGCGCAAACGGCATCGAGGGGGTATAGCCTGAAACCGCACATCGAATCGCGGATCGTGAACGAAAGCGTTTCGATCCACACCCACACGTGCGTCACATAGCGGCCATAGAGGCGCGATTTCGGCACACTTTCGTCATAAACAGGACGCCCGAGAATCACCGCGGCCGGTTCGGCGCGCGCGGCGGCGAGAAAGTGCGGCACGTCGTTCGCATCGTGCTGGCCGTCGGCGTCGATCTGCAACGCATGCGTGTAGCCTGCGCGCCGCGCCGCGCGCAGTCCCGTCATCACGGCCGCACCCTTGCCGCCGTTGACGGGCCGGCGCATCAGGATGATTCGCTCGCCGTAGTGGCGAGCGAGCGTTGCAAGGACGGCTTGCGTGGCTTCGTCGCTGCCGTCGTCGACGACGAACATCGGCAGTCCGTGCACGCTCAGGCGCGCAACAGTGTCGCCGATTGCGTCCTTGTGGTTGTAGATCGGAATGACGATGCACACCCGCATGTCCACGCAGCTCATGCCTGCTCCCGATAGACGATCGCACCCGACGAACAGCCGCGCCCGTTCAGGCGGTACACAAACTGTACGCGGCGGCGCGCGGCATCGTGTGCGAGCTGCAGTTCCAGCACCGCGCCGGGCGGCACAGGCGCCAGAAACTTGAGGTGATCTACCGACGCGATATCGCGCGCGATTGCGAAACGCTCCGAGGACAGGCGGATCGCCCAGTCGACCTGGACAACACCGGGCAGTATCGGAAGATTCGGGAAATGACCGCTAAAGTGCGCAAGGCTCGCCGGCACACGTAGCTCGTAGCGCAGGTTGTCACCTTCGTGCGCTTCAAAGAGCACTTCGAAGCCTTCGGCGCGCGTTTCGAACGCCGCCGCGACCGCCGCGACGGGAAGTTTTCCACGCTCGTCGAACGGCAACGCGATGCGAAAGCGCCAGTGACGCGGTAACAGCACGACATCAAAATACGCAGCGAGATGACGGCGCAGCGCCTTCGTGAGCGCTACGCGGCCTTCGGCGAGCAACGCCGCACGGCCCTCATGACTCAGCGCGATCATGGCACCCACGCGCTCGCGCGATGCACCCGCGAGCTGCACGACGCATGCCTGCGCCACGTACGGGTGCAACGCGAGCCGCGCCTCCATCTCCGATAGCGACATGCGCTTGCCATCGAGCTTGATGACACGATCGAGACGGCCTTGCAGGCGGAAGCCGCCGTCGTCGTCAAAAACAATCGCGTCATCGGACCGATGCCAGTCGCTGTGCCCCAGATGGGGCGAACGCACTTCGAGCGCGCCGTCGCCCGCGCGACGCACGTCGACACCATCGAGCGGCCGCCACGCGGCACCTGCACTCTGTCTGCGCCACGCGATGCCGCCCGTTTCCGTGCTGCCGTAAATTTCAACCGGCGCGTCACCCAATACGTGTGCATACTCGCGCGCGGCGTCCTCCGCGAACGGTCCGCCCGATGAAAAAAACGCGCGCGGTGCGGGCGTCAACTCAGCGAAACCGGCAAGCGAGGCCCAGCGCGCAAGCTGCGCCGGCGACGACACCACGACCGCGGCGCCGCAGCGCGCAATGCGCGACTGCACTTGCTGCGGATCGACGCACAGCGCGCGATCAAACGCGCGGCCCGCGGCGAGCGGCCACAACACCCGGAACAGCAATCCATAGATGTGACGATGCGGGACGCTCGCGAGTATCGTCGCGTCGCCGACGAGCGTGCCCCATTGGCGCTCGAGCGTGTGCACTTCGGCGTCGAACTGGGCGAGGGTCTTGCGGATCGGCTTGGGCGCGCCACTGCTGCCGGACGTGTAGAGCGTAAGCAGCGTGTGCGGGTCGATCTGCAACGACGACGCGCCAGCTCCGTTCGTATGAGCGGCGGCCAGTGCGCGCACGTCGTTGTCCGTGAGCACTGCGTCATACGCGCCGGCGAGATCGGCGAGGTAGCCGCGCGCCGCAGTCGCCGGAATCACGGGCTCCTTGCCGCATGCAAGCAGCGCGAAGAGTGCGCAGGCAAAATCGTACGGATCCTCGATGCACAATGCATAGCGACGATCCGCCTGTTCGCGCAGCCACCAGGCGAGCGTCGCCGTGCGCGCACGAAACGTGGCATGGGTGATCAGAGCGTCAGCGGTCCCGGCACGGTCGTCGTGGCAGACAGGTGTTAGTGCGTTGCGTGCTGCGCACAGCAACTCGTGAAGCGCAATCATGCCGCCTCCGCACGCCGCGCGCGCGGCAAGATCACGAGATAGCGCCACGCGATCTCACCCACGAGAAGCGCGCCGATTAGTCCGTACGAGATCACACCGTTGTATAGCGACCAGGCATCGCGTTGCCAGTAGAACGCGGTATAGAGCGAAAATAGCCCGTTCGCAGCGAAGAACGCGCATCAGATTTGCGTGACGCGCCGCGTGTGACGCACGGCGGTTTCGCTCAGATTGGGCGTCCCGATGCGCGCGAACTTCTCGATCATGGTCGGCCCGCGCACGAGCGTCGCGCCAAACGCGATCAACAAGCCGAGACTCACGAACGACGGATAGACGTGCAGCAAACGCTCGCTGTCGGTCCAAACGATCGCAGCGGAAGCAACGCTCAGCATGAACGCGATGGTCCAGTCCACCCGCGTAAGCCGGCGAAGCGACGTGCCGACCACGCCTGTGCCGATGCACCGTTGTAGCCAGATCAACGCGAAAAGCAGGCAGCCCGCATAGCGCGGCTTGTTCCAGAACCACACACCCAGGATGACCGCGGGGTACGCGAGCTTGAGCGCGACGTTCAACGCGAAACCAATTCGTCCGCGTACCTTGCGATCTGCTCCCTGCGCGTTTGGCGTGCTCGCGATCTGCGATTGCATCATCCCTGCTCGACAAGCAGCGACTCGACGGCGGCGATTACATCCGCTACGGTACGCACCGATTTGAATTCTTCCGGTTTGATGCGGCGACCCGTCATCTCCTGCAACTTGATGGCGAGATCGACAGCATCGATGCTGTCCAGATCCAGTTCTTCGAACAGATGCGCCTCGAGTGTCACACGCTCGGGTGCAATCGCAAAGTTCTCTTCGAAGATGGCACGGATACGTTCAAGGATCTCGTTTTCGTTCACGGTAATTCCCCTTCCTTCGTAGCACCGTCTGCAACACGCGCAAGCTCGCGCTGACTCGCCACCAGCGCGACGAGCGTGTTGATCGAACGGAAATGCTCTCGCGTGCGCTCGTCGTTGGCTGCGATGCTGAGTTGATAGTGCTCGCGCAGCACGATACCGATTTCGAGCGCGTCGATCGAATCGAGACCTACACCGTCGGTGTCGAAGAGCGGTGCGTCATCGTCGATGTCGCCGGGCTGCATACCTTCGAGATCGAGAGCCTCGATCAGTAGCCGTTTGAGTTCAAGCTTTAAAGAATCCATAGTCAATCAGATGCTGGGTAATGTGGGCTTCGATTGCGGTAGTAACCGTGCGTGCGGCAAGCGCAGGCGGCTCGTCATGCGCGGCGAGTTCGTCGGCGCTCAAAGGCTCGAGCACATTCACTTGCATATGGAACGCGCGTTCCGGCACGTCGTGCCAGCGCATCTGCTTCGTGAATACGGGCGGGTCGCAGTCCATCAGTACGGGCAGAATCGGCGCGCCGGACTGCAAGGCCATGCGGGCGAACCCGCGCGAGAACGCATGCATGCGGTTGCGTGCCGGACTACGCGTGCCTTCGGGGAAAATGATCATCGTGTAGCCGCGCGCGAGTTGCCGCGCGCCCGCTTCGACGAGTGCGACGGGGTCCGCGTTGCTCACATACTCGGCCGCGCGCATCACGCCCCAGAAGAACGGGTTGCTCCAGTGCGCGCTCTTCACGACACAGCATGCGCGCGGAGTGAGCGACAACAGCACCATCACGTCGAGCCAGGTCGGATGATTGGCAACAACGATCGCCGCGTGGAGCGGACTCCGTTTCAGTGCGCGCGCACCGTGCACATCCAGCTTCATCACGCCGACGCCAACGAGCACGGCGACGAGCGCGCGAAAGAATGCGTGAATAATGGCGACGATGAAGCGCTGCTTCGAGGCGCGATGCGGCCAGATCGAAGCGAGCGGGAACAGGATCAGTGAGAAGCCCAGCCCGCAAACGCCGAACGCGGCGAACGCGCAAGCCGTCGCGACAAAGCGCCAATGATAATCAAGCGACTTCATGCCAGGCCCATTGCCACATGGAATGCGCGCCTCGCCACGCACTGGTCGTGCGCGAGTCGAGACAGTGCTGCACAGCGCGGCTTTGCGATGAAAAGGAGGTGCGCGCGGCATCGGCATCGTCGACGAGAGCGCAAGCCAGCCGGCCGTGTTGCGTAGAGGCATCGAGCAGGATCGCGAGCGCGCCGACCTCTACGTCGTCCTCGACCGGCCCGTACACAGGATCGGCGGGTTCGTCGGCATACACGAGCAGCACAGGACTTGATACGTCCGTCGCGTATTGCGCGTGCGCTTCGAGCAGCGCGTAGCCGAGTGTTTCGTTGCCCGCCGACAACGCGCTGGCCGCGCTGCGATCGCCGCGCACGATGCCAAGGACGCCTGTCATCGTGTTGAGAACGGAAAGACCGAAGGCGGTGGGTGAAACCGTTGCACCCGCATCGATTGCGTGGAGGATGTCCGTCGTGCGGCGCAATTCGCCGTGCCGCGAGGTGAACACCACACGCACGGCGGGTACTCCGGCGATGCAGTCGTGCGCAACTTTCAGCGCGGCACGCGACAGCGTGCTGAGCCGGCGCCGCATCATCGGTTCGATAAAATCGATGTCGAGGGCGGCGGACTCAGCGGCAGGCCAGATTGACCAGCGAGCAACTGGAATGGTCCAGTGCAAATCGGGCATGTCGGTGTTCGCGTGAAAATTAGTGAGCCTGGCAGGGACGACCAAAGACGGCACGCCGAGACGCGCCACGTCCGGCGGCGGGGCCACCTGGTGCTTATCCACTAACCAATTACTTTGATTGCCAGCATGTTAACGGCACGACACCAAAATTATTTAGAGGTGTGACACCGGATTTGTTGTGTCGTCCACAGTCTCATCAGCAGTGCTGGATTCTACAGACGATCGAGACTGAAATCAGCATAAAAGCCATCTCGTTTTTATTCGATTCAATGTCGCGACGCAGGGGCTGACAGACTTCCTATTGGCATGACCGACAGCATTCCAGGGGACATCCTCGCGCTCAGGTGCAACGCGTTGGTCCCATGCTTGCAGGACCGTTGCCGCCGCGCTTTCGAGTTGATCAAACGCAAGTCGCGGGCCTTCACGACTAGTTGGGCCGATTACCTCGCCGCTATGCGAGTGGTCTTGCTTCAACACGCTCCGTCGGCTTTCTTCGCGTCGAATTGCAGGCAACGTTCCCGATTGCATCTCGTCGTTTACCTGTAGTTCCGAACCGCCCTGCTTTTGGCGCTGCTCGGCCTGCGACTCGCCGCATACATATCAGCCCATTTGCGGTGAAAGGCTGAGCAGGGAATGACAAATACGGACGCCAATTTCGCTATAAGCTCACCCTCCTTTCAAATTGCTTTCCATTCGATGCGCGACCGATTGGAGCGCCGAGTCGTTGGACTGGTTCGTGATATGCTGCGATCATCTTTCCAGTGGACATATTTGTCCGCCAGCGGATGACGAGCAGTGACCGCGTCCGGTCTACGTTGCACCGGCTCATGTGGGCGTCTGGGTGCGTGGTCACTGGCCGTGAGCGTCGCCGGGTGGTTGCCAATGGCGACGCGAACGCTGGCCACCCGGCGCATCACGAAAGGATCGTGGTCGGGTTGGCCGACCAACCCAATCCGCCCTCGAATACTCAACACGATGCCCTCTGCCCGATACGCGCTCGCGATCTTCGTCAACGTGGGCCTGCCGACGCTCGCCTACCTGACGGCCCTTCCGCGCTACGGACCGGTGGCCGCGTTGATTGCATCGAGCATCCCTGTGCTGGCGTGGCTCGCCGTCGATCTCGCGCGATTCCGGCACTTCGACGCGCGCGCCGCGCTGGTTCTTGCGGGTATCGCCGTGTCGCTATTGGTGCTGGCGTGGGCGCCCAGCGCGTGTCTGCGCGCGGTCCATGAACCCTTGGTGAGCGGTTTCATCGGCGTGCTTTTTTTGCTGTCGCTTGCTTCGACGCGGCCGATGCTGTTCTATCTCGCGAGGTCGACGCTTGCGCGCGAACGCGCGGGCCGCGAACTCGAATTCGACATGTGGTGGCAAACGCGCCCGGCGCTGGTCAAATCCATCCGGCTCATGACGGCCGTGTGGGGCGCCGGGCTCGTCACGGAAAACGGTCTGCGACTGTGGTTCACCGGCTGTGCGAATACGCAAGGCGCCAACCGGCTGGCCACGCTCGTCGGGTACGCGATCTACGCTTCACTGTTGGCATGGTCGGTCGTCTATCGCCACCTCTACATCAGACGACGCGTCTGAACCGCCCGCGCGCTACGGATGTCACTGCGCCGCTCAGGAACCCCGGAGACGGATCACACGCTTGCAAACTCGACGGCGTTGGGCAGCGTGCTGCGCACGCGCTGCAGGTCGCGCACATAGACGCGCATGGCGAGCAGCGCGGCGACGCACATCAACACGCCGCTGGTGACGGTCACCAGCGCCAGGCCGAGGCTCAGTCCGAAGCGATCGGATAGCAGACCCGTGATCCACGGCCCCGGCATCGAACCGAGCGCGGCGCTCGCAATCACGCCACAGGTCGCCGAAAATGCGCGCCCTTGTGGATGGACGAGTTCCTGCGTCATGCTCATCGGCGCGGTGATGGCCGTGGTGCCGACGAAGCTGCAAACGGCGAGCAATGCGTATTGCACGTGCCAGTCGGTGAGAAAGTGAAAGATCAACAGGTTGAGGATGGTGCCCAATACGGCGGTGATCGCGAGGTAGACGAGTTTGGAGCGTCGATAGCGTTGCGTCAGGCGGTCCATGAACCATCCGCCCAGGGGCGCCCCGACGATGGACAGCAGCATCAACGAACTCGTCAGCAGCGAGGCTTGTTGGAGCGGCAAATGGTGAACCCGCGCGAACCAGGTCGGCAGGAAATAAAACACCGGCACGCTTTGCAGCATGATCATGCCGGACATGAAGAACGACAGGTTCAAGGACGGGATGCGCAGAATGTTCAGGCACGAGGCGAACGGCTTGCTGCCGCGTGCGTCGTGGTGCGCTTCATCGTTGCGCACGGTGACACGCAAGTCCTGGCTGCGATAGTCAGCGCCGAAATAGAGCAACGCGGCCACGATCAATCCGGGCAGCGCGACGACGCCGAACACATGGCGCCATCCGTAGTGCTGCGCGATGAAACCGCCGCCCGCCACGCCGACGGCCATGCCGACCGGTCCGCCTGCGCTGAAGATGCCCAGCGCCAATTGCAGATGACGGCGCGGAAATGCAGCGGCAATCCACGAGTAGGCCGCGGGTGCATAGCTGGCCTCCCCCACACCGACGACGGCGCGCGCCACGATCAACTGGCTGAAATTCGCCGCAACGCCGCCGAACGCTGCCGCGATGCTCCAGACTGCGCCCATCAGACTGGCGGTCTTCACGCGGCTCCAGCGATCGATCGCCAGCGCGACCGGAAACGCGAACAGCACCATGCCGAGTGTCAACGCCGAATTGAGCAGCCCCGCCTCGGCGTCCGTGATGTGCCAGTCGGCGCGAATCGCGGGCAGGAGCGCCGCGATGAGCATGCGATCCGCGAAATCGAACACCATCAGCAGCGTAAAGAGACTGAACACCCGCAAGGTGCGTCGACGGCCGAACAACCAGCCGTCGGCTGTGCCAGCTTGCGCGGTACCTGATGTCCGCAAATCGGGACCGTTCATGCTTGGCATCCTCGTGGGTCTATCGTTGCGGCTAGCGCTAACATCCTTGCCAAGTCTGGGGGCAACCGCTGGGCGGGTCAAACGATGAATGGCGCGGACGATATACCGGATGAGACTAAGCGAGCCGGCGCGAAGACGAATCGTAAGGCACGGCATGGCGCACATGCAACAGGGCCGTGAAATTCACGTGTGGGCGCAACGGTGCTTCGGTCGCCTGCGCGGGCCGGGGGCCGGTGGGACACTTCGGAAAAGGCACGTTGTCACCGGAACCGACGACAACGCGAAGCCAGGCGATCGATGTTCAGCGCCGGCCGTTCAAACCGGATCGGCTGCCATGAGTTCGAGCAGGTTGCCGTCGATGTCGCTGAAGAACACCGATTGACCGGGCCGCCGGTCGGCGGTCGTGCGTGGGGTCGGGCCGGCGAGCACCGCGATGTGCTTACGCTCGAGCAACTCGAGGATATCGCTCACAGAGCCCTGCCAGCGAAAGCAGATATCGGCGGCGCCCGGCGTGGGCCGTTTCGCGACCAGTTCGACGCCGTTGCCGGCTTGATGAACGCTCAGTACCGCGCCGCCCAACGCGAGCTGGCGCACGAGGACCCGTCCCGCGACGACATGCTCGGCGACGATCTCCGCGCCGAACAAGTCATCGTAGAAGGCACAGGTCGCCGCGAGATCGGCGACCGTGATCGCTACGTGGTCGATGGCAAGAATCGATGGCATGGCTCCTCCTGAAAGACAAAAATCGTACAGTCGGATAGTGAGCCGATAGTGACAACCCGGTCCGGTCAGACCGGCTGCGCGTCCTGCAGCGCCGCGAGCCAGCCGAAGCTGTCGAGCGTCGCGCCCGAAGGCAGATATTCGCAGCCGATCATCCCCGCATAACCGCTACGCTCAATCTCCGCGAACACGGTATCGAAGCGGATTTCGCCAGTGCCCGGTTCGTGGCGGCCGGGATTGTCGGCGATCTGCACGTGCGCCGCGTGCGGCAGCGAGGCGCGCATGCGTTCGAGCAGGTTGCCCTCGCCGCGTTGCACGTGATAAAGGTCGAGCATGATCTTGAGGTTCGGGCGCCCCAGTGCAGCAAGCACGTCGAGCGCCTGGGCCTGCGTATTGAGCAGATAGTGCGGGCGATCGATCCGGTTGAGCGGTTCGATCATCACGGTGAGGCCGCGCACGGCTGCGCGGTCCGCCGCCGTGCCCATGCAGTCGATGTAGTGATCCCACGCCGGCGCGAACGGTGCGCCCGGCGCGATCTGGCCGGCCATCACGTGCACGCTCGGGCAGCCGATGGCTTGCGCATAGTCGAACGCCTGCTCGACGCTCGCGTCGAAGGCGGCGCGGCGCGCGGGATCGGCGGCGAGCCCCCAATCGCCGCGCTGAACGTCGCCGGCCGGCGTATTGATGCCGATGCAGCGCAGCCCATGCGTTGTGAGCAGCTCGCGCATCTGCGCTGCCGCGATTTCATAGGGGAACCACAATTCAACGGCCTCGAAGCCGGCTTGCGCCGCCGCTTCGAAACGCGCGGCGAGCGGCAGCTCCTGAAAGAGCGTCGAGAGATTCGCGGAAAAACGCAACATGTCAGTGATCCTGATTGAATGGTATCGCGGGGACTGCAGCGCCCAGGCTGCCTACCACTTCGCGTTGAAGGTCGTGCGCAGCTCGTCGATTTGCGCTTCGGTGAGCGATGCCGGGCGCGGCGTCGTCATGAGCCACAGGCGCGCGGTCTCTTCGAGTTCTTCCAGCGCCCACGCGGCCTCGGAGACACTCGCGCCCCACACGACCGGGCCCAGCCGTTCGAGCAGCACGCCGCGCACCTCGGCGGCCAGCGCCCGGATGCGTTCGGCCCCTTGCGGATCGCCGGGTCGTCGATAGGGGATGAGCGGCACGTGGCCGACCTTCATCACGTAGTACGGCGTGATCGGCGGCAGCACGTCGTCGGGATGCCAGACGCCGGCCAGCGTCAGCGCCACGAGGTGGGTCGAGTGCGTATGCACAACACCGTTCACCGACGCGTTCACTTCGTAGATGTTGCGATGGAGCGCGAGGGTCTTCGAGGGCTTGTCGCCGCTCACCCATTGTCCGTTGCTGTCGACTTTCGCAATCGACGCGGGATCGAGGTGACCAAGGCACGCGTCGGTGGGTGTGATCAGCCAGCCATCGTCGAGACGCGCGCTGATGTTGCCCGCCGAGCCAACGGTGTAGCGCCGCGCATAGAGATCCGCGCCGATGCGCGCGATCTCTTCGCGCGCGCGTTGCTCGGCGCGTTGCGCCGATGAGATGGGCGTGGTCATCGCGCCGACTCGACGATGCGTTCGTATTGGTCCAGTGCCTTGGCAAAGAAATCGACACTGCCGAAATTGCCCGACTTGAGCGCGAGCGCATGACGCTCGCCATCGGAGACAGTCCAGGGCACGCCAGGGTCGATCTGCGAGCCGATCGTCAGCGCGGCCACGCCGAGCGCGCTCACCACGGCACCCGAGGTCTCGCCGCCCGCCACTACGAAGCGCCGCACACCGGCGTCTTCAAGGCCGCGGGCGATATGCGCGAGTGCCTGCTCGACCAGTTCGCCCGAGGCTGCCGTGCCGAGCGCCTGCTGCACTTCGGCGACCTCGCCGGGTGCGCTGGTCGCGTAGATCAGCACGGGCTCGTCGGCGATGCGCGTGCGCGCGAAGGCGAGTGCCTCGTCGACGACGGCCTGGGCGTTGGCCGCGAGCGCGAGCGGCTCGATGCGAAACGCCGGCCGTCCGCTGTCGCGCCAATGCGCGACCTGTCCCTGGGTCGCACGCGAGCAACTGCCCGCGAGCACGGCCGCGTAGCCGTCGACGGCAGGCAACTGGCGCGCTTCATTCGACGCATCGAGCAAGCCCGCACGCACGAAATTCGCGGGCAATCCCTGCGCGAGACCCGAGCCGCCGGTCACGAGCAGATCGTCGGCGCAGACTTCTCCCAGCGTGTGGAGATCGGCGTCGGAGATCGCATCGGCGACCGCGAGCCGCACGCCATCCGCGACGAGTTGCTTGCGTGCGTCGGCAAGCGATTCGGAACCGCGTTGAACGGCGTCGTAACGCAGCAGGCCGACTTTCGACGGCGTCTGCCGTTGCAGCGTGCGCACGAGATTCGCGTCGGTCATCGGCGTGAGCGGATGGTTCTGCATGCCCGACTCGTTGAGCAGCAGATCGCCCACGAACAGATTGCCGCGATACACGGTCCGGCCGCTTTCCGGAAACGCCGGGCAGGCTATCGCGAACGACGTGCCGAGCGCCTGCATCAGCGCGTCGGCGACGGGGCCGATGTTGCCCGCGTCGGTCGAATCGAAGGTCGAGCAATACTTGAAATAGAACTGGCGGCAACCGAGCGCGCGCAGCCATTCGAGCGCCGCGAGCGATTCGGCGACGGCGTCGGGGCGCGGCGTCGTGCGCGACTTCAGCGCGACGACCACGGCGTCGGCCGGCGTGTCGAGCGGCGCGCTCGGCACGCCGATGGTCTGCACCGTGCGCATGCCGCCGCGCACCAGCATGTTCGCGAGATCGGTGGCGCCGGTGAAGTCGTCGGCGATGCAGCCGAGCAGGACGTTGTTTGAAGTCATGACGGTCGATGTCTTCAGCGGGTCAGTGGGCGAGCGCGTCGCGCGCGATGAACGCCTGCACGACTTCGTCGAAGCTCGTGTCGTAGACGAAGCCGAGCGAGCGCGCATACGGCGCCGAGAAATGGCCGGGCCACGAGTTGACGATCTTTTCGACGGCCGGGTCGCGCTCGAAACGCACGCGCTGCGCGACCGTATCGCCGGCGATTCTGCGCAGCGACGCCAGCATCTCGCTCACCGTGACCGACAAGCCCGGCATGTTGATCACGCGGCCCTCGGTGAGGCGCTCGGCGCTCAAGTCGTGCCCGTGCACGAGGTTCTCGACGGCGCGATCGGGCGACATCAGCCACAGCAGCGTCTCCGGCGCGACCGGGCAGACGGCTTCACTGCCGTTGACCGCCTCGCGGATGATGCCGCTCGCGAAACTCGACGCCGCGCGGTTCGGCTTGCCCGGGCGCACGACGACGGTCGGCATGCGCAAGCTGCGTCCGTCGAGATAGCCGCGCCGGCTGTAGTCGGCCAGCAGCAGGTCGGCAAGCGCCTTTTCGGTGCCGTACGAGCTTTTCGGCGACCAGACGTGCGTGTCTTCGACGGTCTCGGGTAGCGCGCCGCCGAACACGGCGACCGAACTCGTCATCACGAAACGCGCACAGGTGCCGAGCGCGCGCAGCCGTTCGAAGATCGCACGCGTCGCGTCGAAGTTGATGCGCATGCCCAGATCGAATTCCTGCTCGGCCTGCCCCGAGACGACCGCCGCGAGATGGAACACGCTCGCGGTCGCGGGGCCGATCAGCGTCTCGATGTGCGTTGCATCGGCGATGTCGCCGGTCAGCACCTCGACGCGCGCGTCGTCGATGCCCTGCAGCGCGACGACGTCGAACGCGCGAATCTTGCCGATCGGCTGCTGGTGCCCGTCCGGTCCCGCAAGCGTGCCGCGCGCGAGCAGCGCGCGAATCAGACGTTGACCCAGAAAGCCGGCGGCGCCGGTCACCACGATTTCCATCGTCGTCTCCTTCGTTCATGCATGATGGCGGCGGACGAATCCGCAAAGTTGTATGATGATCTTATCTTTCGCCGAATCATGCAAGTGCGCCTTCACGCATCAGGTCAACCTGAGCGGCTCTTGCGCGTCGCGCGCTTGCCCTGCGCGAGCAGCGGTTGCGCCACCGCGCTGCCCTCGCCGGCCCAGAACGAGGGTCCGGCGGCCTGGATACGTGCGCCGGCGTTGTCGATGTGCGTGATGATCGCGGCGCGCGCGGCGACCGGGTCCTGCGCGGCGATCGCGTCGTAGACCGCCTTGTGCTCTTCGCGCACCTGCGCTGAGAAGTCGTCGCGGCGCGCCTCGTTGGTCCGCGTGACGAGGATCGCGGCGTGAATGAACTGGCTCAGGTATTCGAGCAGCGGCGGATACAGCGGATTGCCGGTCGCGCGCGAAATGGCCATGTGAAACGCGAGGTCTTCGTCGACGCCGTCGCGCTGCTGCTTCGCCGCCGTATCGATGGCGGCGAGTGCGCGTTTGATGTCCGCGAGCTGGGTGCGCGTGCGCCGCTCGGCGGCGAGCGCGGCGGCCTCGGCTTCGATGCCGCGGCGCAATTCCGTCACGCGCAGCACGGCCTCGACCGAATCGTTGACATCGACGTCGAGCCGGAAGGTCGTGGCCTTGCTGGCCTCGCGCACGACGGTGCCGCTGCCCTGGCGCACTTCGACCAGACCATCGGACTTGAGCCGCGAAATCGCTTCGCGCACGACGGTGCGGCTCACGCCGAAGCGCTCGCAGATGATCTGCTCGGCCGGCAGCCGCGCGCCCGGCGGAAACTCGCCGCTCTTGATCTTCTCGAGCAGCACGGCGGTCACGCGATCCGCGAGTGTGCCGGCGCTCGTGATGTTGGGCGCCTCGAACGCGACCGCACGCGGCGAGGAGGTACTGGAACTGTTCATGTCTATGCGCTCTGGAAAAACATCGAAAACAGCGCTGGATGACGGCACGTTGACACTGCGCCGTTTTTTATCCTAACATCCAGCCAGTAAAATATATGACGTATGGTCATCATACAACTTAGCGCGACTACTGGGCATGCCCGCCGATGCGCACCGGCAGAGCACGCGTAGCGCGCCTCCAAGGAGACAACCGTGCTCGAACAAACCGTCGGCGTCGTCGCCCACAGCGACCAGACCGAATTTGAAGCGCGCACCTACGCCAAGGTCACGCGGCGTATTGTGCCCTTTTTGATGCTGTGCTATCTAGTCGCGTATCTCGATCGCGTCAACGTCGGCTTCGCGAAGCTGCAGATGTCCACCGACCTGCACTTCTCGGACACCGTCTACGGCCTCGGCGCCGGCATCTTCTTCATCGCCTACTTCCTCGTCGAAATCCCCAGCAACATCATCCTCCATCGCGTCGGCGCGCGGTTGTGGATGGCGCGCATCATGATCACGTGGGGCATCATCTCGTCGGGCATGGCCTTCGTCACCACGCCGACCCAGTTCTACGTGATGCGCTTCCTGCTCGGGCTCGCCGAAGCGGGCTTCTATCCGGGCGTGATTCTGTATCTCTCGTACTGGTATCCGTCGCACCGGCGCGGCAAGATGTTCGCCGCGTTCGCGATGGCGGTGCCGTTGTCCGGCCTCATCGGCGGCCCGGTGTCGGGCTGGCTGCTGCACACATTCAGCGGCGCGATGGGACTCGCGGGCTGGCAGTGGCTGTTCTTCGTCGAGGGGCTGCCGTCGATCGCGGTCGGACTCGCCGCCTTCGTGGTGCTGACCGACGGCATCAAGAAAGCGAAGTGGCTGAGCGCCGCCGAGCGCGCGTTGCTCGAAGCGCAGATCGGCGCCGATTCAGCGCACAAGGCCGATCATTCGCTGCGCGAAGTCTTCACCAATGGCCGCGTGTGGCTGCTGACCGCGATCTATTTCTGCATGATTTGCGGCTTCTATACGGTGGGCTTCTGGCTGCCGACGCTGATTGCCTCCACGGGCGTCAAGGACCCGCTGATGATCGGTCTGCTCACGGCGATCCCGTATGCCGGCGCGGTCATCACGATGGGCCTCGTCTCGCGCAGCGCCGACCGGCGTCGCGAACGGCGCTGGCACCTGGCGTTCGTCGCGGTGCTCGGCGGCGTCGGCCTGATTGCCTCGGCGCTGTTCGGCGACCAGCCCGTGCTCGCGATGATCGGCCTCACGCTCGCCGCGATGGGCGCGCTCTCGACGCTGCCGATGTTCTGGAGTCTGCCGACCGCATTCCTCGGCGGCTCGGCGGCGGCGGCGGGCATCGCGCTCATCAATTCGGTCGGCAATCTGGCCGGCTTCGCGGGTCCGTACTTCATCGGCTTCATGAAGGACCTCACGCACAGCACCAACACCGGCCTCTACACGATGGCCGGTGCGCTCATGCTCGGCGCGCTGCTGACGTTCCTCGTGCCCGCGCGCATCGTCAATCGCTGAGTGCTTGCCCATGACGCGAGGCGCGATCCGCCTCGCTGTCATACGGGTTTAACACTACACATGGGCGCGGTGTTCCTGCCGTTATCAATACGTAATGGGCACTCCCCGTACGACAAGACGCATCCACCAGGAACTTCGCCGATGAACTCGCTCAGCTTCAGACAGAAGCTCTGGCTGCCGTTGGTTATCAGCCTGATCGCTCTCCTGCTCGTCTCGCTCAGTTCCGCGTGGCTGTCATATCAAACGCGTATGGAAGAGCGCCGCAACGATCTGACCAACGTCGCACATGTGGGCCTCGGCATCGTCCAGCAATATGCTGCGCTCGCACAAAGCGGCAAGCTGAGCGAAGCGCAGGCGCGCACGGAAGCGCTCGAACGTCTGCGCGGTGTGCGCTATGGCAGCGACGGCTACTTCATCGTGATCGACTCGACGCCGCGCATGGTCATGCACGCGATCAAGCCGGACATGGCTGGCAAGGACCTTGCGAGCGTCGCCGATGCCGATGGCCGCCACCACTATGTGACCTTCGCGGCGGCCGCCCAGGCGCCCGATGGCGGCTTCGTCGACTACGTGTTTCCGCATCCGGGCGTGCAGCCCGCCAAGGCCGTCGACAAGCTCGGCTACGTCGTGCGCTATGCGCCGTGGGACTGGATCATCTCGACCGGCGCCTATGTCGACGATATCGAAGCGGCGTTCGCGCGCTCGCTGTATCTCTCGGCGGGCGTGTTCGTGGTGCTCGCGGTGTTGCTGTCGATGATCGTCGCCTATACGAACCGCAGCATCGAACACACCATCGGCGGCGATCCGCGCCTCGCTGCGAGGATCGCGGGCGCCATCGCGGCGGGCGATCTCGCGACGCCCTTCACCACGCGCGCCAACGATCGCAGCAGCCTGATGTACGCGATCCGGCAGATGCGCGATGGGCTCGCCAACACGGTCACGCAGATCCGCATGAGCGCGGGCAATGTCGCGAGCGCGGCCGGCGAGATCGCCAACGGCAACATGGATCTGTCCGCGCGCACCGAGAGTCAGGCCGCTGCGTTGCAACAAGCGGCATCGAGCATGCAGCAGATGACGGGCATGGTCCGCAGCACCGCCGACAACGCGCGCGCGGCGAGCGAGCTGGCGGGCAGCGCCGCGCAGATCGCGGACCGTGGCGGCGACATGGTCACGCGCGCGGTCGCCACGATGCGCGAGATCCGTGGCGAGTCGGAGAAGATGGCCGACATCATCGGCGTGATCGAGGGTATCGCGTTCCAGACCAACATTCTCGCGCTCAATGCCGCTGTCGAAGCGGCGCGCGCGGGCGACGACGGACGCGGCTTCGCGGTCGTGGCCGGCGAAGTGCGCATGCTCGCGCAACGCAGCGCGAGCGCGGCCAAGGAGATTCGCGACTTGATCGGACGCGCGGTCGAACGGGTCGGTGACGGTGCCGAACTCGTCGAGGCGACCGGCTCGACGATCGGCGATGCCCAGCACGCGATCGGCCGCGTGACGGGCATCATGCAGGACATTGCAACGGCTGCCGCCGATCAGAGCCGGGGCCTCGAGCAGATCAACGTTGCCGTCGCGCAGATGGACAACGTGACCCAGCAAAACGCGGCGCTCGTCGAAGAGGCGGCTGCCGCCGCGCAATCGCTCGACGAGCAGTCGCGCCACTTGCAGGAAGCGGTATCGGTGTTCAAGATCTGAACGCAGCGCCGTTCAGCGCGTGTGGCGCGTCGTTTCGAACAGGAACCACACGCGCTCTTCGGTCTGGTCGATCCAGTTTTCGATCAGGCTCGCGGTCGCCACATCCTCCTTGTCGTCGCACAACTGATGCAGCTCGCGCATATAACGCACGAGCGCTTCGTTGTCCTGGCGCAGTTCGTCGAGCATCGCCTCGGGCGCGACAAACGCCGCGTCGTTGTCCGCGAGGCGCTTGAGCGTGGCGATCTGGCCGACCGAGCGCAGCGTCGTGCCGCCGAGCTTGCGCGCGCGTTCCGCGACCGGATCGACCATCGCGAAGACCAGCTCGGCCTGGGCGTCGAGCAGCAGGTGATAGTCGCGGAAATGCGGACCGCTCACGTGCCAGTGAAAATTCTTCGTCTTCACGTATAGCGTGAACACATCCGCGAGCAGCTTCGTCAAGCCCGCCGAGACTTCCTTGCGCGCTTCGTCGCCGAGATCGGTCGGCGTGCGCAGATTCGTGTTGGTGGCGGCCTTCTGCTTCGTATCGGTGTTGCTCATGGTCCTTGCTCCTTGATGCGCGGGGTGGAAACACGAAGGGGCACGCACCGCGCATGCCCGGTGCGCGATGACGTGCAGCAGGAACGGCCCCTGCACCTGCTATTGGCATTCCCCTCTTTCGATAGCGAGTCCGCCATGAGCACCAGCCGAACGCACTCGTCCACCCGCCGCAAGCGCGGCCGCCCTGCCCGTCAACGCCACGCTGGCACCACGCAGCACGCGACGCGCCGCTGGTCGCAGCACGTCACCGAATCGAGCGATGCAATGGATCTCAAAGCGGGCGTGTTCAAGTCCGGCGATGCCGAAGACATTGCCCGGTCGTTGAAGGCGTCATCGCTCAAGAGCCGCCGCCGCAAGGGCACGCCGTATCAATCGGCGATGTCGATGCTGAATTTCTACATCAATCGCGCGGGCAAAAACCTGCCGAAGACGCGCCGCGCCACGCTCGAAAAAGCGCGCGGCAAACTGCGTGAGGCGTTCGGGCGCAAGCCCTGAATTTGCGGCACGGGCGTTGCGCAGGCCATCACGAAGAACCGTCGAGGAGGACGTCATGTCATCGTGGACCCCTGTCGCCGATCTTGACGAATTGCCCGTCAAGACGCTTCGCCGTATCGATGTCAACGGCACCGCGATCCTGCTGGTCCGCGATGGCCATCGTTTGTTCGCGCTCGGCGCGAACTGCCCGCACGCGGGCGCGCCGCTCGAAAAAGGCGCGTTGTGCAACGGCAGGCTCGTGTGTCCGTGGCACAAGGCCGTGTTCGCGATCGGCGATGGGCGCGTGCTCGAACCGCCCGCGCTCGAATCGCTGCCCGCGTGGCCGGTGCGCGTCGAAGGCACGCGCGTATCGATCGATGCCGAGGCGCGTGCCCGCGTGACGAACGGCAGTCTGGGTAGCGGGCAGCGCATCGCGATCATCGGCGGCGGCGCCGCGGGCGCCAGTGCCATCGCGGCGCTGCACGAAGCGGGCTTCGACGGCGAAGCGACGCTGTTCGCCGCCGAGCCCGAGCCGCCCTACGACCGCACGACCTTGAGCAAATTCGTGCCGGCTGGCGAGATGGCGCCCGATGACGTGCCGCCATTGCTTCCCCGGGGCGTCGTCGATGATGCGCACTTGCGCATCGATCACACGCGCGTCGAGCGGCTCGATGTGCCCGCACGGCGTCTCGCGCTCGCCGATGGCCGCGAGGCCGCTTTCGATGCCGTGCTGGTCGCGAGCGGCGGCGTGGCGCGCCGCCCCGACGTGCCCGGTGCGGACGGCAAGAACGTTCACGTGCTGCGCACGCTGCGCGATGCCGCGAGTGTCCTCGCCGCGCTCGCGCCCGGCGACCATGCCGCGATCCTCGGCAACAGCTTCATCGGCCTCGAAACGGCCTCGGCATTGCGCAAGCGAGGCGTCGGCGTGACGCTGATCGCGCCGCATTGCGTGCCGCTTCTGCGTCCGCTCGGCGCGCGCGTCGGTGCGCTCTTTCGCGAACTGCACGAGGCCCATGGCACGAAGTTCCTGCAAGGCGAGGCCAGACACATCGACGACACGGGCGTCACGCTCGCCGACGGCCGTCACGTGCGCGCCGATGCCGTCATCGCGGGCCTCGGCGTGCGGCCCGCCACGGATTTCGTCGAAGGCATCACGCGCGACGACGACGGCGGCCTCGCCGTCGATGCCACGCTGCGCGTCGCCGAAGGCGTCTACGCGGCCGGCGACATCGCCGCGTTTCCGATCCCGGGCTCGCGCGAACGCGGCCGCATCGAACACTGGCGCGTGGCGCAACAACATGGCCGCGTGGCCGCGCTGAACATGATCGGCGAAGACGCACATTACACGGCGGTGCCGTTTTTCTGGACCTTTCACTACGGCCGGCGTTTCGACTACGTGGGGCACGTGCACGAATGGGATGAAGTCGTCATCAACGGCCGGCTCGATGGTCCGAAGTTCGTCGCGCTCTATGCGCGCTTCGGCCGTGTAAAAGCGGTGCTCGCACTCGGCTGCGAGCAGGCCATGGCGACGCTGGTCGAGCGCATGCGCGAACCGCTCGCGCTGGAAGAGGCCTGCTCGCTGCTGGCGATTTGACCACCAACGTGACGCACATCGTCACGCCGGACTCGACGCTTCGCGGCCGCGAAAATAGCGCCCCAGCGCGTAGCCCGCTGTCGCGCCGTGCAGCATCACCGAGATCACGATCGCATCGAGCGCGATGGGCAGTACGGGCCGCAACAGATCGCCGGCCTGCTCGATGCCCCACACCGCGTAGTAGAACGCGCCGACGCCGCGTATGCCCATCCACGCCATGAGCCGCCGTTGCTGCGCATCGGCGTTCGAACCGGCCATCGATACGAACACGGCCACGGGCCGCGCGACGAACACGAGCACGAGCGCGTAGAGCACGGGCTGCCAGTCGATCATCTCGCGCCAATGCGCGGACACCATGCAGCCGATCAACAGCATCAGTGAGAACTCGGCGATACGCTCGATTTCGAGCGTGAAATCGGTCATGCGCTCGGCGAGCCATGCGTGGGCACGCTCGGGATCTTTCGCGACTTCGGCGTGCTCGCCGTGCGGCACGTCTTCGAGTGCCTGGGCCGGCGAGCGCGCGCCCGTCGCGCGCAGTTCTTCGTGACGCAGCGCGACGCCCGCTGCGAACACGGCGACGAATGCATAGGTGTGGAGCAAGAGCGCGATGCCATAGGTCACGGCCATCAAGCCGATCGCGATGAAGCCGTCGAGCCCCAGCGCTTCACCGTGACGTGTGCGCAGTGCGAAGATCGCGCGCACGCATAGCGCCGCGAGCACGGCGCCGATCGCGAGCGCGCCCGCGACGCCCCAGACCAGCGACAGCGCTGCACCACCGGCGCTGTCCATGCCATCGACGTGCACGCCGCATAGCACGAGGCCGACCAGCGCGAACGGCAGCGCGGCGCCGTCGTTGAGGCCGCCCTCGCCGGACAGCGCGAAGCGCAGCGGCTCGTCGTCGCCCGCTTCGCGCACGCGCAATTCGTTGGCCAGCACGGGATCGGTGGGCGCGAGCGTCGCGGCGATGAACAGCGCTATGCCAGGCGGCTGGCCGAGTGCCCAGGCGAGCAACGCCATGAACGCAGCGGTCAATGTCATCGTCAGGACGCCGAGCCGCAGTGGCAGATGCCAGAGCCGGTCGCGCAGACGCACGCGCAAGTGCATGCCGACCGAGAACAGCGAGATCACGAGCCCGGCTTCAGCAATGATCGCAAGCGCATGAGTACCGCGCGCAAGGTCAGCGCTCACGAGCCCGACGCCCGCCGGGCCGATGGCGATACCCACCGCGAGATAGATCATCGCGCCGGTGAGCGGCAGACGCCCGATCGGGCCGCGCGCGAGCGCCATGAACATCAGCAGCACGCCGACGAGCAGGAACCACCACGCTTCCTCGGGCATCATCAACGGCGCGGTGCGCACGGCTTGCGCATCGCGAACAAGGTCGCCACGCGTTCACCGTGCGCTGCGAGATCGTTCGCGCTCACCATGCCGACCAGCCTTCTTTGGTGATCCACCACCGGCAAGCGACGGACCCGCGCGCGAGTCATCTTTTCACGCACCGCGCGCAAGTCCTCATCGTCGTAACACCAGGCGCCCGACTCGCTGACGATCCAGCGCAACTGCGTGTCGCTGCGCAAGCCCGCCGTGACCGCGCGCATGGCGATGTCGCGCACGCTCAGCATGCCCACCAGTCGCGCTCCGTCACAGACTGGCAGCGACGCGACGTTCAGCTTCTCCATCGCGCGCGCGGCCGCCTGGATCGAGTCGTCGGGCGAGAGTACGACGGCATCGCGGGTCATCACTTCGGCAATCGTTGTCATGAGCGGATCTCCCTGATTGGTCGATCGAGGCGAGCCTCCCCGCGTAGACGCCGCATCGATGTCGCTTAATGGCCCTTCGTTTCACTGCTCGCGTCGGAGCCCGAGGCGGCCATCGGCTTCTTCGACTTATGCTTCGACGATTTGCTCATATGGCTGCCGGGCGCACTGCTCGGGGCGGGCGCCTCGGTGGGCTGCTGGTCGGCGCTCGGCGGTCCGTTCGCATTGCCGCCCGCGCCCTGGGCGTTGCCGCCGCCGCTTTGCGCGAAGGTGGCGCCTGCAACCATGAGCAAGGCCGACGAAACCGCCGATACGATGAAATGGCGCTGATTCATGAGTGATTCTCCTGTCGATTGAGAATTGCCGGACCGCTACGGCTGCGTAGGCCGCCGTTCGCGCTCCTTGCATGCTTACTACAGCAACCGCCGTTCCGCGTCTTGCCGGCGGGCGCTCATGCGCGCCGCGCGAGGCCGCGCCGATGCGTCGCCGTACCTGGCACCGCTTCCAGCAGCCAGTAGCGTTCCGGCTCGGCGAGATCGGCCGGCATCGGGCTGCCGAACGCGCGCAACTGGCTGCGATAGGCGGTCACGGCGCGCCGCTTCGCGCTGGCCGCGGCGGCGCCATCACGCGGAGCGAGCCAGCCCGCCGGCAAGGGCCGCGCGTGAATGCCCGCGAGCGCGAGCGATGCAAGCCGGGCGCTCACGGTATCGTCCATCGCGCGATAGATGGCGTCCTCGTACGCGACGCACGCGTCGAGCCGTCCGCGCGTCATCAGCATTTCCCACGCATCGCCGACGAGACAGTGATCGGGATGATGCAAACCGAGCGGCACTAGCGGGATGTGCTCGTCGAAGTGCTGCATCAGCCGCCCCAGTTCGACAGCGATGTCGCGTGCGGCCGGCCTGCGTTCGTACTGGTCGTCGAAGAACGGCAGACGCCAGGGCCGCGCCTGGCACTGCGCGAGCGCGCGGTTGTCTTCGTCGTAACGCGTGTACATCGCCGCGTCCGAATCGGCGAAACCGCTCCTGCGGTCCCAGCGCGTGTGCAGCGGCCTTGGCGGCACGCCGCAGAACACCGTGCAGACCACCGAGCCCGGATGATTGACGAGCAGCGCGCCGCAACTGAACACGGCATCGTCGAGATGGGGCGAAAACACCAGCAGTCTCGCGGGCTGGGGGTCTTCGCGAAGCCGGCCCGCGAGGCCGCTATCGGTTTTCGCCAGATCGTCCATCGCCGCGTCTCCGTTTTTCGTACGTCCGGGGCGCGCACGCCCGCTATGCCGACAAGACTGAGCAAGCCGCATTCCGGGCCACGCTGCGGCGCGGCACAAGCCTTGCGCGGGCGTCGCCATGAACACCCGTGTACAAGGGGACCCATCATGAAAGACAAGGCGGCCGACCATCATCCGCGCAGCTGGCTGCGCAATCTGCGCCACAGCGTGAGCGCGGCGACGCAACCTGCCGAACCGCAACCGGCGCACCACGCGCGCGCCGGTTGCGCGAATTGCAGCTACGAGTGCCTGCTGTTCACACCGAACGGCTGGGTGCCCAATCATCCTCATCTGCCTGTGATCCTCTATCACCGCGCGCTGCCAGCGGATCAGTTTGCGAGCCCGGACGCGCTGGCCGACGCCATCGACGCGCGTTTCGCCGCGCATGGCTGGCCGCCGCAATGGCGCGACTCCGTGTTCGACTTCCACCATTACCATTCGACCGCCCATGAGGTGCTCGCGATATTCAGCGGCAATGCCGAGCTGATTCTCGGCGGCCCGGGCGGTCCGCTGGTGCGCGTCCAGGCCGGCGACGTGCTGTTGCTGCCGGCCGGCACGGGCCACTGCCTCGCGTCGCGCAGCGACGACTTTCGCGTGAGCGCGGGCTACCCGAAGGGGCAGCAATGGGATCTGCGCCGCGACGCGGCGAGCACGGACGATCTGCGCGCGATGGCCGCGCTGCCGTTTCCGCATGCCGACCCGCTCTATGGCGCCCACGGTCCGCTGATCAACCATTGGCGCGCACCGATTGAAGAACGCTCGCTTCATGCGCGACATGCGTGACGACACGCTCTCGCCGGCTCCCCGCGAGCACCCTCGCGCACAACCGACACCGCGCACCGCCCAACCCGGGCGCGGCACCGCGCTGCTCGTGCTCGGCTCGCTCGGCGTGGTGTTCGGCGACATCGGCACGAGTCCGATCTATGCGCTGCGACAGGGCGTCGTCGACGGCGGCGGGCCCTCGACGCTGCTGGTGATGGGCACGCTGTCCACCATGGTGTGGGCCATTGTCATCGTCGTGCTGCTCAAATACGTGTGCTATGTGATGCGCGCCGACAACGAAGGCGAAGGCGGCATCATCGCGTTGTCCGCGCTCGTGCAGACCGCGTTCGCGGGTCGCGATGGCCGCGTGCCGCGCGCGCTGCTGCTCGCGGGATTGTTCGGCGCCGCGATGTTCTACGGCGACTCGATGCTCACGCCCGCTGTGTCCGTGCTGTCCGCCGTCGAGGGGCTCATCCAGATCGACGCGCGCTTCGAGCGCTGGGTGGTGCCGCTCGCGTGCGCGATCCTCATTGCGTTGTTCCTGTTCCAGAAGCGCGGCACGCAGACCGTCGGCCGCTGGTTCGGCCCGGTCATGAGCGTGTGGTTCGTCTGGCTCGCGGCCACCGGCGCGTACCGCATCGTCCAGCATCCCGTCATCCTCGAAGCGCTGTCGCCACACTGGGCGTTCACGCTCGCCGCGCGCAGCCCGCACATCGCGTTCATCATCCTCGGCGCCGTGATCCTCGCGTTGACGGGCGCCGAAGCGCTCTATGCCGACATCGGCCACTTCGGCAAACGGCCCATTCGGCTTGCGTGGCTGTTCATCGTGTTTCCGTCGATCGTGACCGGCTACTTCGGACAAGGCGCGACGCTGCTCTACGTGCCCGGCGCGGGGCAACAACCGTTCTTTCACGCCGGTCCGCCGTGGACGCTGATACCGAGTGTCGCCATCGCACTCGCGGCGACGGTGATCGCTTCGCAAGCGGTCGTCTCGGGCGCGTTCTCGATGACAAGTCAAGCGATCGAACTCGGCTTCCTGCCGCGGCTGCGTGTGGTCGAGACGAGCCGCACGCAGCGCGGCCGCGTCTATGTGCCTGCGGTGAACGCCATCCTGCTCGGCGCTGTCCTGTTTCTCGTGCTCACCTTCCGCTCGTCGGCGCGGCTCACGTCGGCGTACGGCATCGCGGTCGCGCTGACGATGATGACGACCACGCTGCAAATGATCGGCATGTCGCGTCACGTGTGGAAGTGGCCGGTCGCGTTGGTGGCGGCGGTGTCGCTGCCGCTCGTCGTGATCGATGGCGCGCTGGTCGCCGCCAATGTGCCGAAGATCGTCGATGGTGCGTGGTTTCCGTTGTCGGTCGGGGCGCTGCTGTTCGTGTTGATGACCACGTGGTATCGCGGGCGCAAACTGGCCGCGTGCAGCGCGCGCGATTTGCAGCCGGCCCGCGAGTTTCTCGCCGAGGTCCTCGCGCAAACGCCGCCGGTGTCGCGCGTGCCGGGCACCGCTGTCTATCCCGGCGTGACGCCTGGCGCCACGCCGCCCGCGCTGCGTCACAACGTCGAGCACAATCACGTGCTCCATACCACGGTAATTCTGTTTGCCAACCTGTCCGAATCCGCGCCGCGCGCAAGCGACGAGACGCGCATCGAACTCAGCGATCTGGGCCACGGCTGCTATCAGGTGTGCGCGCATCATGGCTTTGTCGAGCGGCCCAATCTGCCCGCGCTCATGGCATCGCTCGAGGGGCGGCTCGGCGAGTGGCGCTACGACGAGGCCCACACCACCTGGTTCCTGCCGCGCGACGAAATCATCACCAACGTGTCCAGCGAGACCATGCCGCGCTGGCGCCAGACGCTGTTCGCGCAGATGTCGTTTCATTCCGCCTCGAGTGCCGACTATTACGGGCTCAAGCCCGAGCACGTGGTCGAGATGGGCGCGCACGTCGCGTTGTGATCCAGTCTCGAAGGCGGGCCCGCCAGTTGCTCCTTCACGCATGCCGATCACGTTCATCAGGGAGATCATCATGGACAGCAACGAAGGACAGCAGCAGCACGACGACGCGGCCACGCCCGCCCCCGTCAAGCACAACGACGACAAGCGCAGCGACATGCCCGAGCGCGACGACAAATCGCGCCATCAGGCACCCTCGGATCATCCGGGCAAGACTCCGGGCGAAGGCGAGACGCCGGTGGGCTGAGCATTCCATCCATCGATCCTGCAAGGAGGTCCCATGTCCGTGATACCAACCGCTCCCGTCGATGACGCAGACGGTGCCCGCGTCGTCGGCAAGGGAGATGCGACGGCCGCTGGTCCCGGTCCCGCCATCATGGCCGCCAGCACGATCGACGGCGACCACGTGCTCAGTGCCGAGGGCGAGCAGGTCGGCAAGCTCAAGGAGATCATGCTCGACGTGCAGAGCGGACGCATTGCGTATGCAGTGATGGCGAGCGGTGGCGTGCTCGGTATCGGCGAGAAGCTGCTCGCGATTCCGTGGCACGCGTTGACGCTCGACACCACGCGCAAATGCTTCGTGCTCAACGTCACCTCGGCGCAGGTCAACGACGCGCCGGGCTTCGACAAGGAACACTGGCCCGCGATGGCCGATCCCGCGTGGGCCGCGAGCCTGCACGAGTACTACGGGGCCCCGCCGTGGTGGGACGAACCGCGCGACTATCGCAGCGAAACGCCCGCTGCGCTCGACCGGCCCGGCGGACCCGGGCTATGACATCGCTCTCGACGAGAGCCTGAAGGAGAACATCATGCCGCTCAGCAAAGGCAAATCGCGTGACGCGATATCGAAGAACGTCAAAACCGAAATGAAGCACGGCAAGCCGCAAAAGCAGGCCGTCGCGATCGCGCTCAACGAAGCGCGCAAGTCCGGCGCGAAGATCCCGAAGAAGCATCAGAAATAGATCCGTGGCGTTTGCTGCGAAGGGTCAGGCACGCGGCCTGCTCCATGTCGTCATCCTGGCAACGAGGTCGACCATGGAGCAGCTCGTGCCCCCTACCACCATGCCCGTGCCACGGCGCGCGCAGCGCTTCGCCGTCTGGTTCGGCGTGTTCGGCGTGCCCGTCGTCTGGCTCGCGCATCTGGTGCTGTCGCTGACACTCGTGCGGCTGATTTGCGCGAGCGGCGTCGAGCAGCGCGACACGCCATCGTGGGGCACGGCGCAATTGACCATCGAGATCGCCTCGGCGCTCGCGTTCCCGCTGGCCGCCGGGGGCGCCTGGGCGGCCTGGCGCGTGTGGAAAAAAACCGACTCGCTGGCGAGCGTGCGGCGCGGCACGTGGCGCTTCGTCAGCTGGTGCAGCGTCGCGGTGTCAGGCGCCTTCGCGCTCGCGCTCACCTTCTCGATCTGCGTGCTCATCGCCGTGCCGTTCGACCGTCTGTGCGGACCGTTCAGATAAACACTGCGCGTGGCTTGCTGCCCCGGCGCGTCACATCGAAAAACACGGAGGCCATCGCCCATGTTCCCCGCATCCTGGTCATCGCCGTTGCGTGAAGCGCGTCGCGCACACCTGCCCATCGAGCCGGATCCGGCCGGCGACCCCAGCAAGAAGCCACCGCCGCCGCCCCTCCCCGACGACGAGCCGCCGCCCCTGCCGCACGGCGACCCGCCTCCGGAAGCGCCACCCGAACGCGTCGGCTCTGCGGACTATTCGTCGCGCGGGTCATCCAGCTCCGAGTCGTCGAACTGATCCGCATCGGGCAGCAGATCGACGTCGATTTCGTCGGGCAATACATCGCCATCGGGCCGCAGCGTTTCATCGCCGTCGGCCGAGGCTCGCTCGCCCGTGCCGCTGCGGTCGGTATCGGCCGCGGATGCTGCGGCTCCTGTTTCCAGGGCGTGGTTGTCGAGCTCGCTGTCGCGGTCGAACTCGTGACGTCGTGCGCCTGCCGTATCGCTGCCGCTATCGGATGAATCGCCCGGTCCGAGCGACGCGGTGTCGTGGCCCGGCGCATTCGGCTGGGGCAAGTCGTTGTCGGGGTCCAGCGTGCTGTGCGTCATGATGGTTCCTCCTCGGTCGAAAACGTCGTGACTCGCCGATACAACGAGCAGCGCGCGTGCCACGAGCGCGCTCGACGGCGCCGGGAACCCGGCACACCTGCTGCTGCGTCACGTTGAATGTTCAACGATCCAGCGGCGAACCATCGCGTGCCCGCTGCACTTCGTCGCGCGAACGCGTCACGAGTTCGGTGATCAACGCGGGGTCCGCCGGCTTCGTCACGTGCCAGTCGAAGCCGGCCTCGACGGCCTTGCGCCGGTCGTCGTCCTGGCCCCAGCCCGTCAACGCGACGATCAAGGCCTGCGCCGTAGGCGAGCGCTCGCGCAACCGGCGCGCGACGTCGAAGCCGCTCAGGTCCGGCAAGCCGATATCGAGCAGCACGACTTCGGGCTCGAACTGGCCCGCGAGATCGAGCGCCTCGCCGCCGCTGTTGGCGACTCGCACGTCGTGACCCGACAACGCGAGCAGCAGCACCAGACTGTCGGCGGCGTCGCGGTTGTCGTCGACGACCAGCACGCGCCGCACGGCCCGCTCGCTCGTCTGCGCCACGCCGTCATCGGCCGCCGTGCCCGCGAGGCGCAACGCGATCGGCAAATTGAGGCGGAATTCACTGCCCTTGCCGGCGCCCTCGCTGGCCGCCTCGATGGTGCCGCCGTGCAACTCCACGAGTCCGCGCGCGAGTGCGAGCCCGACGCCAAGGCCGCCTTCGGCGCGCTGCGAATGGGCATCGACCTGGGTGAACATGCCGAACAGCACTTCGTCGGCGTGTGGCGGCAAACCGATGCCGTTATCGCGCACGCGCAGATCGACCCATTCGCCATCGACCGTCGAGGTGAGTTCGATGCGCCCGCCCGGGTCCGTGTACTTGCCCGCGTTGTTGAGCAGATTGGAGATCACCTGGGCGAGGCGGCACGCATCGGCATCGACGAGCACATCCGGGTTCGGCAGCGCGATCGTGAGCGCGTGATGCTTGCGATCGAGCAGCGGGCGTGAAGCCTCGACCGCCGTGTTGACGACGGTGCCGAGACTCACGACATCGCGCTTGAGTTCGAGCTTGCCGCGCGTGATGCGCGCAAGATCGAGCAAGTCGTCGAGCAAGAGCGACATGTGGCCGACCTGACGCTGGATCACCTGGGCCGCCCAGGCGAGTTGCTCGGGCGTGAGCGCGGAGTCGAGCACGGCTGCGGCGCTGCGGATCGGCGCGAGCGGGTTGCGCAGTTCGTGCGAGAGGGTCGCGAGAAAATCGTCCTTTTGACGGTCGGCGGCTTCGAGCTTCTGGCGCACGCGCACCTGCGCGGTCACATCGTGGAAGTAACAGACCACGCCATATTGGCCGCCGGGCAGCACGATGCGATGCACCTCCCATTCGTAGCACTCGGTCGCGGTCCGGTCGCGTCGTGGCTCGCAACGCTCTTTCGCGTGATGGGGCTCGCCGGTCTTCAGCGTGTGACGGAACACGGCGACGATCTCGTCCGCGTAGGGCCGCGGCCAGACCTCGCGCATCACGGTCGCGAGATCCGCGCCGATCAGATCGGTCGCGAGCGCGCCGAACGCGGGCCGCGCGGCCGGGTTCACCTCGCGCACGCTCAGATGATGATCGACGAGATACACGCCGTACGGCGCTTCGTTGAGCAGCGTTTCGAACTGGGCGGTCCGCAGGCGCAGCGCCTCCTGATCGCGCTTGCGGCCGGTGACGTCGGTGAGCAGCACGAGCAGCCCGTCTTCGGCGGGATAGATGCGGGTCTCCATCCAGCGCTCGAAGCGCGCAAAAAAGAACTCGAAATGGCGTGTGCTGCGATGCCTGAGCGCGATGTACAGCTCGTCGGCGATGCGCGTCGCGCGCAACTCGGGAAACAGATCGAAGACGCTGTGCCCGAGCGTGTCCTTCATCGACAGCCCGGTCGTCTCGACGAAGCGGCGATTCACGAGCGTGAACGCGAGCTGCGCGTCGAGCATGCAGAACTGATCCTGGATGCTCGACAGCGCCAGTTCCAGCTGCTTTTCGTGCGCGCTGCGAATCTGTCTGCGCTCCAGCAGCGCGCCGACGCGCGCGGCGAGTTCGCGCGCCGAAAACGGTTTGATCAAATAGTCGTCCGCGCCCGCATCGAGCCCTTCGATGCGGGACTCTTCGCCCGCACGCGCCGACAACAGGATCAGCGGGACATCGCGCAGCGCGAGATCGTCGCGCACGGCTTCGAGCAGGCCGAAGCCGTCGAGGCGCGGCATCATCACATCGCTCACGATCAGATCGGGACGCACGCGCCGCGCCGCTTCGAGTGCCGCGAGGCCGTCGCTCGCGACCTCGATGTCGTAAGCACCCACCAGCAGCGAGGCCAGATAGGCGCGCATGTCGGCGTTGTCATCGACGATCAGGATGCGCGCGCCGAACGTGGCCGCAAAACGCTGGTCGTCGTGCAGGACGTCCGGCCGCACCGCCTTGCCGTCCATGCGCGGCGCGGCGCCTTGCGCCCCCAGCCAGCCGAGCGCTTCCTGCGCGAACGCGGCCGCCGCGACGCGCGGACGATGCGGCGCCGCCGCGTGCAGTTGCGCGGCGCTCAGGTGCGCGCTGCCGAGCGGCACCCTCACGGCAAAGCGGCTGCCGCGCCCCAGCTCACTCGCCACCTCGATCGTGCCGCCATGCAGCTTGACGAGTTCGTGCACGAGCGCGAGACCGATGCCCGAGCCTTCCATGCTGCGCCCGCTCGCGCCCTCGATGCGCCGGAACCGCTCGAACAGTCGCGGCAACTCGTGCTGCGCGATGCCGCTGCCGGTGTCCTCGACGCTCAGCACGACCTGCTGGTCCGCGCGCGCGAGACGCACCGCGATGTTGCCCGCGAGCGTGAACTTGAATGCGTTGGACAGCAGGTTCAGGACGATGCGCTCCCACATCTGCGTATCGACGAAGACCGGCTCGTCGAGCGCGCAATCGACCTCGAACGCGAGGCCGCCGCGCTCGATCGTCGAACGGAACGTGCTGGCGACATCGATCGTGAGCGCGGCCAGATCGACGGGCTCGAACGACGCATCGACACGGCCGGCCTCGATGCGCGCGAACTCGAGCAAGGAATTGACGAGCCGCAGCAGCCGATGGCCGTTGCGCTGCGCAAAGCCCAGCAGTTCGAGGCGCTGCGTGTCACGCTCGGTCGCCGCGAGGTCTTCGAGCGGCGAGAGCATTAGCGTGAGCGGCGTGCGCAATTCGTGACTCACGTTCGAGAAGAACGCGGTCTTGGCGCGGTCGAGCGCGGCGAGTTCTTCGGAGCGCTTGCGCTCGCGCTCGAACGCGAGCGCGTCCGCCAGCGCGCTGCTGCATTGCGCGGCAAGCAGTTCAAGGAAGCGCTGATATTCGCGATCCATGCGCAGTCGCGGACTGATCGCCGCGATCAGGCAGCCGGTCGGACGATCGTCGACGCCATGGCGCGCGAGCGGCGCGACGACCGCGCGCCGCACCGGTTCTTGCCACGGCAGATCGCACGGAAACAGATCAGCGACCCGCTGGGTCTCGAACGGTTCATCCGCTTGCGCGGCGTGCGCCAGCAGCGCCGCGAGCGGATCGGCGGCAGCCCGATCCAGCTCGACGCGTCTCGCCAAACCGCGCTCGTCAGGGTGCGTCGAGCTGACGAGGCGTGCGCTGCGATCGGCATCGGCGAACAGATAGAGCGCGACGAACGGCAGATCGCCGCGACTGTCGGCGAGCGCATCGATCAGCCGACGACACGTTTCGCGCACCGGTTGCGCGCGTGGTGTGGCGACTGCCACGCGCGCGAGCGTGGCGAGGCGCCGCTCCGACAGCACGCGGGCGGTGTCCTCCGTCACGACGCACAGCATGCCGTCCACCTTGCCCTCGGCGCCGCGCACGGGACTATACGAGAACGTGTGATACGACTCCTCGGTGAAACCGCTGCGTTCGAGGAACAGCATCAGACTCTCGTCCCACGTCGCCTCGCCCGTGAGCAAAACATGTTCGATGCGCGGGCCAATGTCCGCCCAGATCTCGGCCCACACGTCGCGCGCCGATACGCCGATGAAGCGCGGCTTGGCGCCGAGCGTCGGACGGTACGCGTCATTGCACATGAACGTGAGATCGGGACCCCAGGCGAGCCACATCGCATAGCGCGAACCGAGCATCAAGTCGACCACGCTGCGCAGACCGGCGGGCCATGCGTGAGCCGCGCCGAGCGGCGTCGTGCTCCAGTCGAATTCGCGGATCAGATCGGCGACGCCGGGCGCGTCGGCCCTCGCCGCCGTGCTGGTCAGGCCGCCGCCTGCGCTGCCTGGACGCTCTATCATGTGGGCGCTCCGATTTTTCTCAGATGCCCTCACGCGAGGGCGTCGGATCGCGCAGCAAATTTTGTTCCCGCCCGGCGCGCGCCCTGCCCGCCATGACGCAAGCCCCGCGCGAACATCCCGGCGTCGCTACGCGAGCAGTTTCGCCGCCTGCGCGCCTTGCGTATTTTCTTTAATCTGATGAAAGCCGCCCGCTTGACGTCGGCGTCCGGGAACACCCCCGCGCGGCGTTCGAGCAGCGCTACGCTCGCCACAGCATCATTGAGCGCCCCGAAGCGCTCGTGGATTTTCTTCAACGACTTCATCCCGCGCGCATCGCGACGCGGCAAAACCGGCGCGAAAAACTCCAGCAGATAGCGCAGCGTCTTGGCCGCCTTGCGCACCGCGTGCCACGCCGCGTAATCACCGCGTTTCGCCCGCGCAGCACGACGCATGCGCTTTTTCAGCGTGCGTCGCGCGGCCTTCACGCGAGCGAGCGCGAACTCGTCGAGCGGCACGCGCGATGGCGAAGTGTTCAGCGCACGATTCATCCGGTGCAGCATGTCGGGCAGCGCGGCGGAAAGATCGGCGGCGTCGAGCGCCTCGCGGCTCGACGCATGTGCCGCTGTGCTCGCGGCTTGCAGATCATCATGCATTTCGGTCTGCTTCTGATCGGACAGGCGTTTATCGGATCCATCGTCGAGCAGCATCAACGCGATGTCCCAGTCGCGCGCCTCGCCGGCCACGCCCGCCGCCCATTTCAGAAACGCGCGCTCGTGCTCGGCGAGCTCGCGCTCGACGAGCGGCCGCCACGCCCACAACAGCGTACGCAGCCGTCGCAATGCGACCCGCAATTTGTGCGGATCGGCTTCGGCGTCGCGGGCCTGCCCCGCCTCGGCGAGCGCGGCGGCTACCAGCGGCTTCGCCCATCGTGAGAACTGCGCTTGCGCCGACGCCTTGTGCTGCGATTTCGAATGACCCTTCATGTTTGACTCCATCTGGCTGCCGGTGTGCGGCGCAGTCGTCACCCGGCACGCAAGCGATGTGCCGAAACTCATCGACGCGTACAGGTGGAACGGCGCTTGCACTAATCACGGTATGGCGCGGCCTCACGCGCTATTTGAACGGACCCCGAAGGAGATCGACATGAACGGATCGATGAAGCGCACGCTCGCAGCAGTTTTGCTCGCCACGTTGTCAGGCGCAGCGATGGCACAGGCCGGTGCGGGCGGCGGCGGCAGCGCCAATGGCGGGACGAGCGGCGCGGGCATGAACAGCGGCAACGGCATGGGCATGAACGGCGCCGTGTCGGGTGCGCCGGGCGGCGCGAACGTCGCGCGTCCGGCGACCAACGCGAATGGCATCAACGGCAACAACGCCGCCAATAGTGGCTATGGCTCGCCGGGCGCGCCGGCGACCGGCATGGGGACGGGCACGGGCAGCAATGTCCCGAACACCATGCCGAATACGATGCCCCGCAATAGCGACTCGACCATGCCGAACCCGATGAACGCGCCGGGCGGCACGATGCGCGGCAGCCAGTAACGCCATCGCGCGGCGGGCGCATATGCAACAGCGCCCGTTGCGCACTACACCTTCCCCTGATACACCGCCATCACGACCCACATATCGCGTTCGCCGTCATCGACTTCGACGGCCCACGCGTGATCATCGTCGGGACCACAGGCGTTGCGTAACGCCGCGCAGGCTTTTTCGGCCGTGTCGAAGACCGCGCCGGAAAGCCGCTTCACTTCCTCGCGGCCCGCGAACATGGTTTCGTTGCGGCTGTAGACCAGCGGCTCGTCTTTCCATCGACGGAAACATTCGCGCACGTGCTTGAAGTCGCCTCCGCAAATGTTCAACTGATAGCGTTGAGCGGGTTTCATGGTGCCTTCCCCTCGTTGTTTAACCTGGCGCGCGACCCTTGGTATGCCCCGTGGTTTCGCGTTCGTCTTCATACACGCATGCTTCGTACCAGCCGCGCCGATGCGCCTCCAGGCAGCGTTCGCGCGGTACTGCGTACAGCGCGGCGCGATCGCGGCCTGCAAAAAAGGCACGCGCTACCGGCAGCGGGAATGACGGTTGCGTGAACCCAGGTACACACGAAAAGGAAGGCTGTCATGCCAACGCAAAACCAGGCGCTAGATACGCGCCAACAACTCGCCTTTTCTCCGCGTTTGCAGCAGGCCGTGCGCCTGCTGCAGTTGTCGTCGATCGATTTCCAGCAGGCCTTGCGCGAGGCCCTCGAAACGAACCCGTTTCTCGAAGCCGATCCTGCACAACCGGCGGGCCCGAGCGCATCCGCGCCCCCGGGCCTGCCGCGCGCGGACGAACACGATGGACAGCCGCAACTGGCCGGCGAACAGGACACCTTGACACCGTCGTCAACCGAAGCGGATACCACGGGCGACGAGGCGCTCGACTACGCAGCCGGCACCACCAGCACGAACGCCTTCGACGCCGATGCGTGGGTCACCGACACCGGCAACGGCGACAGTCCTTCGTTGCACGAAAAGCTGCACGACGCCTTGCGTCTTTCGGCGACGCGCGGACGCGACCGCATCGCGGCCATGCTCGTGATCGATTCACTCGACGACGACGGCTATCTGCGCCAGAGCCTCGCCGACGTGGCGCTCGGCGCCGACCTGCTGACCCCGCTCAGCGAAGCGGAAATGCGTATCGCGCTGCGCACGGTCCAGTCGCTCGATCTGCCCGGCATCGCCGCGCGCTCGCCGGCCGAATGTCTCGCGCTACAACTCAATGCGTTGCCCGCCGAGGTACCGCAGCGCGACCTCGCGCTGCGTCTCGTCGCGGACTATCTCGAACGCCTCGCGCGGCGCGAATATGGCGAACTGCAGCGGCGCCTCGGCTGCACGCCGGAGGCGCTGCAGATTGCCATCGCGCTGATCCGCAGCCTCGATCCGCATCCGGGCAATCAATACGGCAGCGCGCACGGCACCTACGTGATCCCCGACGTGTTCGTGCGCGTCATCAACCGGCATCTGGTCGTGAGCCTCAATCCGGCGCTGCTGCCGCGTACGCGCGTGCACGAGAGCTATGCGCTGATGTTCGAGCGCTCGGGCCATGCGCCGGGCTCGCTGCTCAGCCAGCAGTTGCAGGAAGCGCGCTGGCTGGTGCGCAATGCATACAAGCGTTGCGACACGATCCTGCGCGTCGCGCAGTGCATCACCTCGCATCAGCGGGCCTTCTTCAGCTACGGCGAGATCGCGTTGCGGCCGATGCAGTTGAGCGAGGTCGCCGACGAACTCGGCCTGCACGAATCGACCGTCTCGCGCGCGACCTGCAACAAGTACATGGCGACCTCGCGCGGCACCTTCGAATTCAAGCGCTTCTTCTCGCGCGAGCTGGATACGCAAACCGGCGGCAAATGTTCGACGGCGGCGGCACGCGCGCTGATCAGCGAAATCATCGCCTCCGAGGATCGCAGCCAGCCGCTCTCCGATGTCGCCATCACCGACATGCTGGCCGCCCAGGGCATCAGCATCGCGCGGCGCACGGTGACGAAGTACCGCACCTCGATGAAGGTGCCGCCCGCCGATCTGCGCCGCGACGGCTGAGCTCCGACAGCGACGCCTGACGCGCCGGATTCGACACCGCTGTAGGCCTCATTCCGCCCCTTCGCGGGATTGTGCCCCTCCGGTTGAAAGCGGCCCCGGGCGCGATTGATGCCCGTCAACGCGGCGGCGGGATCGGGACGCCGCGCGCTGTGCCGCGGCTAGTATTCGAAGGCTTCGCGCAAGCACCACCTGGCCGCGCACGAAGCAAAGCAGCGATCGACCAACAGAACCACACGGGGAACACCATGGACCGACACGAGATCGGCGACCGGGCCGCGCCTGCATGCGCGCAACCTTTCAACGCGCCCGACGAGCGCCACCAGCGGGCGCGATTTTTACGCCCATCATGCTTCGGATGCCTTATCGAAACCATCCGTCGCCATGCGGGACGCCTATGAACGGCCCCCGCCTCCCCGGACTCGTGCGGGTCGCCATCGCCGACGATCACCCCATCATCCTGCGCGCTGTGTCGGAGGCGCTCACCACGGTGCAGGGCTATCGCATCGATGTGCACGCGACCTCCGGAAGCCAGTTGCTCGCGCAGCTCGCCACGACTGCCTGCGACCTCGTCATCACCGACCTGACGATGCGCGTCGCGCAAGCCGATGAAGACGGTTTGCGTCTCGTCCAGCGTCTCGTGAGACTTTATCCTCACGTCCCCGTCGTGGTGTTCACGATGGTGACCAACGGCGCGTTGCTCAACCAGATCTGCCGCGCGGGCGCGGCGGGCATCGCCGGCAAGGACGAGCGCATCACGGCCTTGCTCGCGGTCTGCGAGCAGGCGCTCGCGTTCACCGCTACGGCGCTCTCGCCCGGCGTGCGAGAGCGCGTCGAGCAAGCGCACCGGGCGGCAGGTTCGCCGCAGCGCACGAGCCCGCTTTCCGCGCGCGAGCTGGAGGTGTTGCGCCTGTTCGCACTCGGGCTGTCCGTGAGCGATATCGCGCGGCGCCTGAACCGCTCGGTGACGACCGTCGCCACGCAAAAGGCCTCGGCGATGCGCAAGCTGTGCGTCAGCAACAACGTCGATCTGGTCCGCTTCGCGACCGAGAACGGCATCGTTTGACGCGCAGCGGGACGTCTCAGGTGCCGGCGAGGCCCATCAGCCGCGCCAGCACCGGCCAGCGAACCAGCGCCGCCTCATAGGCCTCGCGCGCCTGTTCGTCGACGTAGAGCGATGCATCGACCTCGGGCAGTTGCCGCACGAGTCCCTCGATATCGTGCTGCGGCCAGCGCGCGGCTTCGTTCTGGGCGTTCATCGCGCGTCCACCCACACGCCATCGGGCGTCTTTACAGCGTAGCCATTCGCGGTCTTCATCGTCACGGTCCCCTCGTTTTCGCCCACCATCTGGGTTTGTGGCAGGTTCGTTGCGTATTGCGACAGTACGGTGCCCGGCTTGAACGGGCTGTTCGACACCAGGTTCGACATGAGCTGCGCCACCGCGAGGAAGCTCGCCGGATTGTCGATCACGGTGGTCGGGCCATGATTGCCGCCGAAGCCGACGAGCCTCACGCCCGCCGGACCGTGCACGATGCGCGGCGTCGGAATCTCGCGCAGCCCCGACACCTGATTGTTGTCGCCACGCAGCGCCGCGCCGTGCTCGGGCACGAACACGATCACCGCGCGCCGGCCCGAGGCCGCGATCAGATCGGCGAAGCGATCGAAGTCGCTCATCATCTTGTTCACGCGCTGCGGATACGACGCGAGGCTCGTCAAGTTGCTGTCGGGCAGGCGATTGCCGTCGTGCAGGCTGATGGTGTTGTAGTAGAGCGCCACCGGCCCCGCCACCTGCGCGCGCTGCGCGAACCATTTGGCGAGCGTGCCGTAGTCGTCGTGGATCGGCGAGCCGTCGAACGCATGCATCGCGACCGGTACGTCGGTGTTCGAAATCATCGTCGCGTCGGGCACGCCGATGTTGTCGTGCACGAGCTGCAGGAAGTTGTCGAAGTGGCCGTCGTGATTGAAGATGGTCTGCGCCGTGTAGCCTGCCTGCGCCAGTTGCGTGAACAGATGGCATTGCGGCGGCGCTTCCTTGTAGAGGTCGGCGTGTGCTTCCTGGCCGCACGTTGCGCGCAGCACCCGGATTGCTGCCGGGCCGCTGTAGCTCGCGGCCGTGCTGAAGTTCGTGAACAGATAGTCGAAGTGGCTCAAGAACGGATGATTGCGCGCGTTCGACGCATCGAGATCATCCCAGGACAGCGAGCAGATATGCAGCACGATCACATCGAACTGCTTCGACGGATCGTTGCCGAGCTGGCCGAAGCTGACCTGACGCTGCGACTCGGCGGTGCGGAACGCGGCGAGCGCGGCGTTGTGGTCCTGCGGTTGTGCTGCCGGCGCGTCGCCCGGCGTCGCGGCGACGGCCTGCGGCGTGCGCGCGAGCAGCGTCTCGCCGGTCTGCCACAGCGGCACGGCCACGAGCGCGATGATGACGAAGGTCGAGACACGCAGCCAGCGGCTCACCACCAGATACGCGACCAGCGCGCACGCCAGCGTCGCGAGCAGCGCGGGCGGCACGAAACGCTGGGCCAGTTCGAGCCAGTATCCTGCGCTGAAGGTCGTCAGGTTGCCGAACTCCTCGACGATGCGCGAGAACGGCGGCACCTTCGCCTCGTAGTACATGAGAGGCAGGCCGATCGCCAGGCCGGCGACGGTGCGCGCAAGCCGCACCCAGCGGTGGCGCACCATCGAGGTCGCGCCGAGCACCGCCGCGAATGCGATATTGACGAGCCACAGCGGCGTGAGATGCCCCGCCGAAAACAGATACAGCTTGATGAGGAAATACAGGTTCCACAGGGTCATGTCGAGATTACCTTGCCGGCATGGCTTCGTTCGATGTGTTCAAGGTTCAGTAACGGGTGCGATCGAGGGCGAGCATCGATTGCAGTGCGCGGCGCACGCCGTCGAGCATGCGCCGATAGCCCTCGATCCCCATCAGCAGCACTTCCTTCAAGCCGCGCAGCGGCGCATCCTGCTCGGTGTGGCCGCCCCAGTCGAGCCACGCATCGGCACGGCCGAACGTGCACTGCACGAGCTGGCGCTCCTCGGCGAGCGTGAGGCCATCGAATTGAACGCCGAGATGGCGCTGCGCATAACGGGTGACGCGCACGGGGAAATGAAACTGGCGCTCGCCACGGCTGATGCAGACGCCGAGCGTATCGCCGAGCGCGATGCCGAGGCCGGGCTCGACGTCGAGGCCGAAACCGCCGGTCGAATAGTCGCTCGTTGTGCACGCAACCGTGCTGCCGTCGGCGAGGATCAGCGTCGCGGGAATCGTCATCGTGATGCGGTGCGTGACGCGCACCTGCTTGACCTCGCGCGCCACCGACAACGCCGCGCCGAGCATCACGAGGTTGTAGAAGGTCCAGAACACGTTCATCAGAATGGTCGGCACTTCGCCGTCCGGATGGAACGCGAGGCGCCAGCCGCCCGCACAGAGCGCGAGCACGTTGAGCCCGAGCAGCACGAGATACGGCTTCGAGACGGCCCAGTCGAAGTAACCTTCTTCGATCTGGCCGCCCTTGTCCGTCACGTTGAACTTGCCGTGCTTCGGGCTGAAGAACGCGACGGTCGTCGGCAGCGCGATGTACCACGCGAGCACCGACTCGTAGACCTCCGCCCAGAACGAATGGCGAAAGCGCCCCTGCATGCGCGAATTGGCGATGTTCGCCAGCACCACATAAGGCAGCACGAAGCTCGCGATGCGCGTCGCCGAGGCGTTGATGAAGTACATCTGGAAGAACAGGTACGCCATTGGCATCGTGAGGAAGATCAGGCGCGGAATGCCGTAAAAGAAGTGCAGCATCGCGTTGCCGTAGCACAGGCGCTGGAACAGGCTCAGCCCGCGCCCCATGAACGGATTGTCGATGCGGAAAATTTGCGCCATGCCGCGCGCCCAGCGCGTGCGCTGGCGGATGTGGCTCGCGAGACTCTCGGTGGCGAGACCGCCTGCCTGCACGGTCGGCAGATAGGCCGTCGTGTAGCCGCGCCGGTGCAGCTTGAGCGCGGTGTGCGCGTCCTCGGTGACGGTCTCGACCGCGATGCCGCCGATCTCTTCGAGCGGCGCGCGCTTGAGCACCGCGCACGAGCCGCAGAAAAACGTCGCGTTCCACAGATCGTTGCCCGCCTGCACGAGGCCATAAAACAGATTGCCTTCGTTGGGCACGCGCCGGAACGTGCCCAGATTGCGCTCGAACGGATCGGGCGAGAAGAAGTGATGCGGCGTCTGCACCATCGCGCATCGCGCATCGGCGAAGAACGTGCCCATCGTCATCTGCAGGAACGAGCGCGTCGGCACGTGATCGCAGTCGAAGATCGCGATGTACTCGCCCTCGGTGCGCGCCAGCGCCCGGTTGATGTTGCCGGCCTTCGCGTGTTCGTTGTCGTCGCGCGTCATGTAGCCGATGCCGGTCGCCTCGGCGAAGGCCTTGAACTCGGCTCGCTTGCCATCGTCGAGCAGCCATACGCGCAGACGGTCGGCCGGCCAGTCGATGCCTTGCGCCGCGAACACGGTCGGCTTCACGACCGAGAGCGGCTCGTTGTAAGTCGGAATGTAGATATCGACACTCGGCCAGGCGCGCGAATCGGCGGGCAGCGGCGTGACCTTGCGATCGAGCGGCCACGCGGTCTGCACGAAACCGAGCAGCAGGATCACCCACGTATAGGCTTCGGCGCCGAACAGCGCATAGCCCGCGAAGGCCTCGCCGGTCGTGCTGAACTGCAGCGTTTCCGTGGCGCGCCACCACACGTAGCGCGACATCGCGAACACCGCGAAGAATGCCAGCACGAGTACCGGCACGCGGCCGGGCAGGCGCCGGATCACGAGCGCCGCGAGCCACGCGACGACGAAGAACGCGAACTGGCCACCAGGCGTGAGCGGCGAGCTGCCGATCATCAACCACAGCGCCAGTCCTATGCCGACGATGAGCGGCAACAGCCAGCGCACGCGCCCTGCCGCGCCGACGCCCTGCTCGACGCGCGCGCCCCAGCGTTCCCAGGGCAGTGTGGGCAACATCGCGTCGATGCGCCGCCATACGGCCGCGAGCCGCACATAGGCGGGCACGACCCACGTATCGAACCATTGCAGCGATGCGCGCGGCGGCTTGACGAACGCGCGCCACAGCCACGCGCGCGCGCTGCCCGGATCGCGCACGCCCCACTGCCGCGCCACGGCGAGCAGCACCGCGCGCGCAGCGTCGCGCACACGATCGGGCTGGCCGGGCGCGGGCGGCACGAAGAACAGCCGCACACACCAGTCGAGCACGCTGCGCTCGGCGCTCAAGCCGAAACCAGCCGCGAGCCACGCGACGATGCGCGCGCACAGCGTGCGCCGCGAGCTTTGCGTCGTACGCTGTGCCGGTCCTTGTCGACGCGGCGTGCTCATCGTGCGCTGCCCTGGCCGATGCCGTCGACGAGCCACTTATCGAGCCAGTTCGCGAGCCCTTGCAGATCGTGGGCCGCCTGCGAATGCGGTGCGTCGTCGAAGAACCAGCTGCCGCGCGCGAGCGATTCGGGCATCGCGGCATCGAGATGCACGCGCTGCGCCGCGAGCAGCGTCTCGCCGGTCGCCGCGCCGAGCATCGCGAGCGCGTCGCGCTGCATGTCGCGTGCGGGATTCATGCGGTTGACCACGATTTTCAGCTGCGCGGCGGCACGGCGCAGTGCCTCGAAATGCGTAACCAGCGTCGCGCATGCGCCGGGCTCGGGCGGCGTCGCGCACAGCACGAGATCGGCCGCGCGGATCGCCTGGGCAGCCTGTTGCGACGGGTAGCGCGGCGTGTCGATCAGCACCACGCCATCGGCGGGCAAATCGATTTGCGCGATCGCGTCGGCGAGCCAGTCCGATGTCGCGGCGAGGCGCACCTCGCTTTGCGTGAGCGCGGCGAGTGTGGACTGCCCGTACGGAACGAACAGCACGCCCTCCTCGTTGCGCCACGTGCATGCCTGCCACAGATCGTCGTCGAGCGGCGAGCGGGTCAGCTCGTCGGCGATGCCGTGACGCGAGAACGCGTCGAGGCCGAGCCAGCTGCCCAGCATGTTCTGCGGATCGAAGTCGAGCGCGACCACGGGCCGGCCGCGTCGCGCGAGCAGGAGCGCGAGCGTGGCCGCGAGCATCGTGCGGCCCGCGCCGCCCGTCGTGGATGCGATGGCGATGGTCTTCATCGCGGCGCACCCGCGTCGCGCAGCGTATCGCGCACGAGCTGCGCGCGCAGCGCGACCGCTTCGATGTGGCATTCGACCGTATCGCGCATATCGAAGCGGCGCGCAGCATCGATGCCGGTGCGCGCACCGACGTGCTGCCAGATGACCCACAGCGGCACCGCGGCGAGCGCGCCGCCGCCCAGGCAGATGAGCAGGAACAGCATCATGACGAGACCTCCAGAACACGCACAGGCATGCTTGCGCGCGCGGCGCGGCGAGCGCGAGGCGGCACGGGAACAGTGGGTGTGACGGCGGCGCCATCGCTCGCTGCGGGCATCGCTGCGGCGGCCGGTGCTGCGGCGAGCTCTTCGGCAAGCGGCCGCGCGGCGTTCGCGTTCGCGCCGATGAACACCGGCTCGGGGGCCGGCCCTTCCGCCGGCGCCGTCTTCGGCCACAGATCGCTGTAGTCGGCGAACGGCGTGCGCCGGTTCGCGGCATCGAGCGCTTTCAACTCGCTCTCGATGGCTTGTTCCGGGAAGCACGCGACGCGATCGGCGATCACATCGACCGCCACGTCGGTGATGCGCACGAGCGCCATGTCGACATCGGCGGGCCGGCACGCGAACAGGAACACGTAGAGATGCGCGGCGTCGGCAGTGAGCACGTCGCCCGCGCGGCGCGGCGCGAAGTGGCGCAACGCCTCGGCGTGCGCAGTGCCGGCCGCGAGCGTCAGCTTCACTAGCACATGCGGCAGTTGCAGCGGCGCGCTGCGCGCGAGCGCGGCCTGCACCCGTTCGCAGAACGCGCCCACCGGCAGATAGCCGAGCGCCGAGTCGCTGAGCGCGGCGGCGAGCGCCGTGCGATAGTCGGCCGCGACCGGTCGCGTATGCAGTTGCCCCTGCAACGATTGCAGCACCGACTGGATGCGCGAGAACGGCAGATCGCGGCCGAGCACGAGATTCGCGCCGAGCGAGAGCACCAGCATTTCGTACTGGTGGCGCAGCACTTCGCCCCGCTCCACGATGGCGATTTTCAACGCGCGACCACATTGGCGCCGCAGCATATGAATCGCCGCGCACAGCGCTTCGAGCGCAGCGCCGCCGCGATAGTCGAGCAGCACGGTCGCCGCCTGCGCATGCAGGCAGGCCTTGAGCACCGCGTCCTGATCGGCGACGATTTCCCAGTTCGAAGGCAGCCAGTTTTCGTGGCCGCGCACGACGGCGTGCGTCGCGATCACGCGCTGCTCGTCGCGTGCGAGCAACGACTCGGTGCCGTGCGAGGCATCGTCGTCGGCGGGCGCGACTTGCAGGCGGCCCGCATCGGTGAAGCGCAGCGCGAGTGCCTCGCCCGTCACGAGCGTGTCGCCCGCGCGCCAGAAATCGACGTTCCATACCAGTTCGCCGTGCGTGCGCTGCAGTCGCGCGACGCCCTCGCACACGGCATGAAACTCGCGGCGTCCGGGCTGGTTCGCGAGATGGTCGAAGGGGTCGTCGCTGGTGGCTTCGAACGCGGCGGCGTCGCCTTCGTCGTCCGCAACGGCCGCAGGCGTTTCAGCGCCGAGCAGCAGCACCAGCGCGATGCGCCGTCGCGCGCACCAGTCCGCGAGCGCGCGGCCTTCGCGCGCGAGCGCGACCGGGTCGCTCCAGCTGAACCAGCGCTCGGCGCCTTCGACGATATAGAGCGCGCCAGGACGCACGCTGAACTGGCGCAGCGCGCGCAGCCCGCCGACGAGCCGCGCGAACGTGACGGGCCGCGCAGCCGGATCGACGCTCGGCGGCTCGGGCGGCATCGCGAGCACGCTCAGACCGCGTGGCCAGCCGCGCGCGGGACGCTCGGCCGAGAAGCCGAGTTCCTGCAGGCGCGCTGTCACGGCATGACGCTCGCGCGCCAGCACGAGCGTCACGTCGCGCGCGCTCGAAGACTTGCCGCTGGCCCAGATCAGCGCGTCGCTGCCGGGCGTGCGGGCCGCTGCGTAGATTGCATAGAGTTTGCCTTGGGCGAGCGCGGTCCACGGCGCGGGCAGGCCGTCCACGGCGAGATGGTTGATCTGCGCGGGCTGCCCGAACAGGCTCGCGAATCGCGCCGCGAGCCGGCTCCAGCGCCGCCACGCGCTCGTGCCGGCCTCGGTGGTACCGCTCGGTGTAGTCACGGTGTTCATGCGAAATGTCCGTCCCTTTGGCAAGCCGCCGTCAAAAGCTCGAATACAGCCGCACCGGCGTCGGCGACAGGCTGCGATCGTCCTTGCGCGCATCGAACGAGTAGCGCAGATAGACCATCCCCGCACTCGGCGCGTAATCGTGCGAGTGATCGATCTGCACCCGCGCGCCGACGACCAGATGCGCGTTCCAGCGGTACTGCACGACGCCGCTCACGCCATACGAAAAGCTCACGCCCTGGGTCGAGCTGCCGCCATAGACGAAATTGCTGCCCGTTGGCGACTCGCCGAGATCCACGGCCACGAAGCGCGGCAAGCCGTTCGGAAAATACGGTGAATCTTTTTCATAGGAATTCGAAATACCGACCGTCGCGGTGACATCCCACGTGAACTTGTCGCGGCGTCCCTGCCATTCGATCGGCACACCCAGCGACAGATAGCGTTGCGGGCTGTAATAGCCGCCCTGGCCGAAGCTGTAGTAGCGCAGATTGTCGGTGTAGTGCCATGCGTTGCCGACGAGCCCCGTGTTCACACGCATGCCCGCGCGCTGCCAGACCGGCACCATGAAACCGGTGCGCAGCGTGACCTCCTGGTTCGATGCGACGTTGCGCCCGGTAAGCTCGCCCGCGCCGAGATCGGCGAACAGGTTGATGCGGCCGATATCGACCGACGAATGCAGGTCGATGCCGTCGCGCCGCACGCCGCCCCACACCGCGCCGGACACGGGATCGTGCATGCCCGCATAGGACAGCTCGCTCGATGTCTCGGGCCGCCGCGACGCGCTCACGCTGAAGCTCGCCGGACCCGCGTCGAAGCGATAGCGCACGCCGCCCACGAGGTAGTGGACCGGAAAGCCGAGCGGCGTCGTGCCGATGTCGAAGCGCCACGCGTCGGATACATAGCCCGTGCCGAGCGCGACGCCGGTGGCCGGCTGATACGCATAGCGTTCCAGATAGCGCTGCAGGTCGCCCTTCAGCGAGGGATCGGCGGCGATGGCCTGTTCGATCGCGTTCACGGTGTTGCTCGACAGCGCGCCGAAGGTGCCGAACGTATCGCGCGCGTACAGGTTCGCGGCGCCGATGTCGTAGGGCCAGTTGCTCACGGGCAAAGTGCCCGCATCGATGCGCACGGTGTCGATGTGCGCGAAGAAGTGGCCGTCATAGCCGTACGGCGTCTGCACGTAGACCGGCACTTGCCACGCGTGATACGCGGATACGCCCGCATCGCCCGACTTGTAGCCGGGGATCACGCCCGTCTCGACTAGCGGATCGCGGCGCTGTTCGAGATCGGCGAGCGCGGCTTGCGCGGGCGTGACGTCGGTGCGGCCCGCGCTCACGCCCGCCGCCTGTTCCTGACTCATCGACAACCGGTACAGCGACGCGGCCTGGCCGAATTGCCCCATCGACTGCGCGATGCGGCCCGCCTGCACGGTCACGTCTGGCTGCGCCGGATACGAGACGCGCAACGTATCGACGATGACCTCGGCCTCCTGCGGCTCGCCGAGCGCCACCAGCCGGCGCGCGGCGGACAGGCGCGTGTCCACGGCATCGGCGCTCGTCTGCTCGACCACCTCGCGCACGAGCGCGAGCGCCGCGCGGCGCGCCCCGCTGTCCTCGTCGATGCGGGCGAGCGCGAGTTGCGCGTCGGCGTCGCCGGGCGTCGCGGCGAGCAGCGGCGCGAGGGCCGCGCGTGCTGCCGCGTAGTGTCCCTGTGCGCGCTCGATATCGGCCAGTTCGAGTGCGTAGCGCGGATCGCGCTGACCCGCCGCGCTGGCCCGTGCGAGCGTGGCGCGGGCGAGCGCATAGTCCTCGTCGGCGAGCGCGGCGTCGGCCTGGCGCAGCAGGAGGCGCAGCGCCTGGTCTTCGAGACGCGCGGCTTGATGCGCATCGAGGCCGCCGCGCGCGCGCACGCCGGTGAGCCAGGTATCGAGTTCGGCATCGCGGCGCGCATTGCCGAGCAGATCGCCATAGCGCAGGCGCACATCGATATCGGCTTCGTCTGGATGCGCGGCGATCCAGTCGTGCAACAACGCAAGACCGTGCGCGGGCTCGCCTTCGTCGATCCACAATGTGCCCACGGCCGCGAGCATGTCGGGGTCGCCGGCGGCCAGTTGTTCGGCGTGCGTGAGCGTCGCCTCGGCCTGGGTGTGGTCGCCGTGGGCGAACTGCGTGCGCGCGTCGGCGAGCGCCGCTTCGGCATCGAGCTTGCGGGCGAGCGCGCGCATGGCGTCGCTGCGCGAAGTGTCGTCGATCGAGGCGAGGGCCTGCTGCGCGCCCGCCACATCATCGATCGAGTTGCGGTAGAGCGCGGCCGCATAGCGCATCTCGGCCGAGCCCGACAACGCAAGGCCGTCGTCCATCACTTCGCGGCCCAGTTGCGGCAAGCCCAGATCGCGATAGAGGCGAGCAAGCGCGTAGCGCGTCCAGGGCTCGTCGGGCGCGAGACGCAGCGATGCTTCATAGCGCTGCGCGGCCGGGCCGTTTTCGCCGTGCGCGGCCAGTTGTTGCGCTTCGTTCGCGAGCATCGTGCCGCGCAACGTATCGACGCGACGTTGATCGGCCGGATCGGCGAAACGGCTGCGCAGGGCTTCGAAAAGCGGCCCGACTTCCGCCGTGCGGCCCGTGTTGTCGAGCAGCGTCTGCATGCTCGTCAGGGCGCTCAGGTCCGGCGCGCGTGCGGCGAGCAGGCCGCGCAACAGCGGCTCGGCGCTGGCCCAGTCGTGTTGCGCGAGCAGCGCGTCGGCGAGCAGCAGCTTCGCATCGGGGCTGTCCGGATCGAGCGCGAGCGCGGCGCGCGCAGCCGTTTCGGCATCGCGAGCGCGGCCCGCCGCGGCTGCCTCGCGGCCCTGCGCAAGCGTGCCCCAGAACTGCGCGGTGCGCGCGAGCCCTTGCCATTTCGCGCGGTTGTCGGCGTCGAGCGAGGCGGCACGCAGGAACAGCCCGCGCGCTTCGTCGCGTTGTCCTTCGCGCATGCGCAGCAGCCCCAGGCCGCCGACCGCTTCGGCATCGTCGGGACGCGCGTGCGCCGCTTGCACGAGCAGCGGCGCGGCCGTCGCCAGATCGCCGCGCGCGAGTGCCTGCAGGCCGCGTTGCCGCGCGATGTAGTCGGGATCGCGTTCGAGCCGGCGCTGCGCGTCCAGTTGCGCTTCGACCGTGGCGACGCGGTCCTTGAACTCGGTGTCGTCGGGCACCAGCACGAGCCAGGCGCGCAGCGCGTCGAGATAGTCCGGGTCCGCGCCCGCCGACTGCAGCACGTGGCGCCACACGTTGAGCGCGGCGGCATGGTCGGCGTCGGGACGCTCGGCCACGCGCCACGCGAGCCGGTTCGCCTCGGCGCGCGTCGCGCCGCTGCTGTTGAGCAGACCGGCGAGCACGAGCGCCGCGTCGAGATCGGACGGATCGGCGGCGACGCGGCGGCGCAACGCATCGACCGCCTGCACGCGGCCCTCGGGCCTGCCCGCGATGATCTGGTAATACTCGGCGCCGAGCGAGCCCGACGGCACGCCATGCGGAAACAACGCGACGATGCGGCGCGCGGCCTCCGCCGACTGGCCGCTGCGCGAGAGCAGACGGATCGTCGCGAGTTCTTCGCGGCCGCTCGTCGCCACGCGGTATTCGTCGGCGGCGGCCTGGGTCGCGAGCGCGTCGGGGGCGCGCTGTTGCAAACGCACGAGCGCGGCCTGCGCGGCCCGCGCATCGCCGAGCCGCAGTTCGATGCGCATGCGCTCGCCGAGCAACTGCGCGTTGTCGGGCGCGATCAGCAACGCCTTGGTGATCGCCTGCTGCGCGAGATCGTCGCGATGCTTGGTCGACCACATGCGTGCGGCCGCGTAGAGGCCGCGTGCGTCCTCGGGCAACGGATCGGCGGGCGTGACCGGTGCGGGGGCAACGACCTTGAGCGGCGCGGCCGGGGTAACGGGTGCGTTCGCAGCCAATGCAAGACCGCTCGTCAACAGCGCCGTCAACACAGCGAAGCCGATGGCGAACTTCGCCACCGGCTTGCGCCATGCACTCGACGCCGCGTGCGTCACGCGCCGTACGCTCAATGCGCACCGCCCGCGCAAGCCGCTTGCCATGGCACGTCGAGCGTGCCGTCCGCCGCGAAGCGATAGCGCGCATCGCGCCAGCCGAGGCCGAACAGCGTCAGTACGCTCGTGTAGTAGCCGGGCGGCGTCGCGGCGTCGAGTTGCGCCACGCGCGCGACCTGGGCATCGGCGGCGGCCTGCCGGCTGAGCGCATCGAGCAGCGGCACGGCAGCGGCCGAGAAGCCGGCGTTGCCCATGTTCGGACCCGGCGCGCCCGTGAGCGTATCGACGGTCTCGGGCGGCGCGCCATGCGCGGCGACGAAATCGGCGAACGGCGCGAAACGCGTGGTCAAACGCGCGGCGAGCGGATCGCGCGGCGCAAGCATGCCCGCCCACAGATAGACACGAATCGCGTTGTACGCGCTTAGCGCATGGGTCTCGTCATCGGGCAGAAAACCCTGGCCGCTGCGAAAGCGCGTCCAGTCCGGCGAGAAACCATGCGGCGCGGTATCGATCAGCACACGCACGCTGCTGTCGATGAGACGAGGCCAGCGCGCATCGCCAGGCAGTCGCGTGGCGATGCCGCGCAGCGCCTGCAGCGGCGCGTAACTGGGATTGAGCCGCCACGTATCGGGCTGCGGATGAAAACCGGCCGGACCCGGCAGCAGTGTGAGACCGAGCCCCGGAATCTGTGCGCTCTCGGCGTCGAGCACCTTGCGCGCGAGCAGCGTCGCGCGCAGCGTGTAGCTGCGCTCGTGCCACAGCGCGCCCGCCTCGAACAGCGCGTAGGCGATCCACAGATCGGCATCGGAAGCGGCGTTGGCGTCGAGCACGCCATAGTGGCCATTGGCATCGCGGCCCCATAGCCATGCGGGCAGATGGGTCGCGAGGTCGCCTTGGGCGAGCTGCGTCTCGGTCCAGTGGAGAATCGTGTCGAAGCGCGCGCGGTCGTTGGCGACCAGCGCGAAGAAGAGCGCATACGCCTGCCCTTCCGATACCGTGCGATCGTCGGCGGAGCCGACATCGACGACCCGGCCTTCGGGGCTCACGAAGTCGTGCACGAAGCGGTTCCAGCCCGGCCACGCGAGCGGCGCGCGGCATGCGGCGGGGGTCGAAGCTTGCGGTGCAGATGCAGGCGCAGGTGCCTGCGCTACGCCGCCCGATGAGGCAGCGTCGGCCGCCTGCGCCGCACCGCTCCAGCCGCCGCCCAGCGCGAGCCCGAGCGCAAGCGCACGAACGCCCACACGCACGCCGGCACGCATGCGCGCCAGCGGCGTCGCCCACCGCGCGTGCGTTGTGCGCGCGCTGCAGCGCTTGGCGCATGCCATCGTCAGATGCCCCGGCGCCGCGCAGCGAGGGCCTGCAGCCCGGTGAACGCGCCGATCGTCAGCAACAGGCCCGCGATCACACCGAGCACGCCGAGCAACACCGGATGCCGTACCGAGTAACTCCAGAACGGCGCATACCAAGGCAGCTCGCCGACGAGATAGGTCGGCCCGACCCGCATGCTCTCCACGGAGCCCTCACGCACGAGCGCGACATCGCCTTGCATCTGGCCGATGCTGTCGGCCCGCTCGAACGCATCGAGCAGTGGCGTCAAGTGCGCTTCGTCGGTCGCGGTGAGCGCCACGACGCTGCGTCGCTTGACATCGGGCCGCTCGAAGCCGATCACGGCCGCGAGCGCGCCGTCGCCATCGAGCTGCGCGCTGCCATCGGGCAGCGGCGCGCCATCGCGCCAGTGCTCGTGCACGCTGTAAGCGGCCTTCTCGATCCCGCCGCCTGTGCCCACGCCGATCGCCAGCGGCATGCTCGCGCGCCAGCGCGCGAGCAGCGGCGAAGCACCGGTGCCGATCACGAGCAAGTCTTTGTCGGCGGCGCTCGCCACCTCGCCCGGACGCACGACCTGCACGCGCAACGCGGGCAGTCCGGTCCATTGACCCATGTGACCGAGCATGGTCAGCATGGCCTCCAGATCCTCGGGCGCCGGATGCGCGGGAATCACGACTGCCGTCTGCGCGAGGTCGGCATAGCGCGTGAACGGAAAGCCGCTGTTCGAGAAGTACGCGAGATTCGGCAGATGCGCGTAGTGGACGAAATGCGAGAAGTCGATCGTCGAATCGGGGTCGACGGCGGCCTGCACCGGATTCGACGCCGTGCCCTGGCACAGTCCTGTCTTCTGCGAAGCGAGGCTGAAATGGAGCTGCAACTGGTTCGCGCTGCCGACGCGGAACGCGGGGATTTCGAGCGCATTGGCCGCGCGTCCGCCCGCACCCGAAAGCAGCGGTAGTTGCAGGTGACCTTGTGCATCGTCGGCCTGGGCGGCCGCGAGCCGGAACGACTTCACGAGCTGGTCGTTGATCGAGATCGCGAGCGCCGAGTTGTTCTGCACGGTCGGCGCGGTGTAGCGATACTTGAGATCGAGCGGCACGCCCTGGCCGCTCCATGAAAAGAGATCGGCGGGCACGCGCACGTTCAGACGAATCGCTTCGGGCGCGCCTTCGCTCACCTGCAGCTTCTGCGGATCGTCGACCAGCTCGCGGAACGCGACCTTGCGATTGACCGGCAGCCAGCGCGGCGCATCATAGGGCTGGCGCGGCGCGCCGATATCGACCTGCGCCGGGCGCACCGCCGCGCCCGACATCGCGGCCTTGCCGAGCACGAGCGCATAGGCAGCCTGATCGACTTCGGCCGCGTTGCGTCCGGTCACGACGAGCAGCTTGCCCGTCGGCGCGGCTGGATTGTCGACGACGGCGATGAGCGGTCCCTCGACGGCGGGCAGCGCGAGACCTGCCGGCAGCTGCGCGCGGGTGGCGACGACCACGGCATGCTGGCTGGTCGGCAACGTGTTGCTCGCGGTGAAGCGCGCGTTGCGATAGTCGGCCAGCGCGCCGAACCACGAAGCGATCACGCCTGCGCTGCGCAGCGTCGCATCATCGGCGGCCGCGGGCAGCACGAACGGCAGATCGAGGCGGCCCACGTCGCGCCGGTCGAAGAACGGTGCGGGCAGCAACGCGAGATCGTTGGGCAGGCGGATCGGCGCCGTCTGCAGCAGCACTTCGCTGGTCGGACTCACCTGCGCCCACAGCGCCGAGCTTTCCGGATCTTCGCAATGATCCATCGTGTAGTGGGCGACCAGGTTCAAACCGAGCTGCGTGTAATCGGACAGGAAGCGCGGGTCGAGCGGAATGTCGGTCGTCACCATCTGCCCGGCATGCTCGCGATCGAACGGCACGGTCGCGATCGCTTCGCCGTTGAGCGTGATGCGGATATGCGAGAGCGGAAACACGAGCGCCGGTGAATACGTGTAGCGCAGACGCAGCCATGCAGTCTTCACGACATGGTCGAGCCGCACGCCGACACTCAGGTTGCGCGAGGCGTCGAGGCCGCGCAGTTGCACCGGCTGCCATGCGCCGAGCGCGGCGAACGAGATCTTCTCGACGGGCACACCGGGCGTGAAGCTCGCGACGACGGGCGCGGCGGCGAGCGTGTTCGCACTCACTGCGGCATCAGCACGCGGCGCGGCGCCTGCCGTAGCATTGACAATAGCGGCGGCCGCTGCGCTCTGCGGCGCCGGCATGCTGGCCGTCGGCGTGGCCGCGTACGCACTCAGACCGGCGCAGGTCAGCGCGCCAAACAACAGCGACGCAGCAAGAGGGAGAGTGACGTGTGCTTTCATGCGCGCCCCGCGAGATGTGCCGCGCTGCGTTCACTCGACGGCAACGCGAAGCCGGTGGCGAGGGCGCCCCGCTCCCCCTGCACGCACGATGCTCGCTGCGAGCCCGACGCTTTGTGATAATTTCCGGCAATCAATTTAATCTTCCCGTCATGAATCACCTGCCCGAATCCGCCCCGCCTCGTCAATCGAGGCACAACGGTCTGCTTCACGGTCTTTTTGCGCTGCGCTACTCGTACCGCGGCTTCGTCGGCACGTGGCAAAGCGAGAGCGCGTTTCGTCAGGAAGTGATCGCCGCCGTCGTGCTGGTTCCATGCGCCGTGCTCGTGCCGCTGCCGGCACTCGAGCGGCTGCTGCTCGTCGCCACGACGTTGCTGGTCCTGCTCGTCGAGTTGCTCAATTCGGCGATCGAGGCCGCGATCGACCGCATCTCGCTCGAACGTCATGACTTGTCCGGCCGCGCGAAGGACTGCGGCAGCGCGGCGGTCACGATTGCGATACTGATCTGCGCGATCAGTTGGGGAGTGCTGTGCGGCCCGCTCGCACTGAGCTGGCTGCGCACGCTGCGATAGGTCCGGGCGGATCGACAGGCAACGCGACGGCGCGCGCTGCAGGCAAACGCGCGAGCGCGCGCAGCACGACCCGCGCGCTGCGTGCCGGCGCTTGCGCCAGGCATGCGTTGTTCTCTTCAACCCCCACCCCGTCGATGGCTCGTGCGGTCTTGTGTTCGCCGGAGCGCTACCGAGTCTTTCCTCTAAAGCTGGAAATTAATACCGGTCCGCATTTCGCACGATGTGAGTCCTGCACATTCACTATCTCAAAACGAATGACGCATTTTAATCGGTGAGATAGCGCACAGACAATTTTTTTGAATTGCGCTTGACGATATCAACGCACAGGCTACAACAGGGTTGACGAGCGCGCCAATGCTGGGGATCGGGACTTTCCCTCGTCACGGTAAGTCTTACTGCGAATTCCCCGGCATCGTGCCAAGCGCACGCATTGTTTACGGCTATGCACTCGCGATTAGTCATTGGAAGAGACGACAATGCCAAACGTTTGCGTTGGTAAGCCGGTTTAATTTCCTCCGCGCAATCTCACAAACGAATCCGCATCGACCGGAAAAGAAATAAACGCGCAACGCAAAAACGCGCGGTTCCAGGGTCTTTCTTCACCTCTCGCGAGGCGCCGGCCGTGGCATCATCTTGGTCGCGCCCCGCACGGGCGGTTCGTCGTTTAGTCGCTTACGGGCCGTTACAGGAAGCGCCGACGTAACAGAACAGAATGATCGCGTAAGCCAACGTTAAAGAACGCGCCGCTGGTTTCTATAGACTTCACGTCACGGCCAGCAGTCTTGCGTCCACCGGCCACCGCGACACCCAACCTTGGGGACAAGAATGCAGCGACCCGACAGCTATCGGCACAGCCAACCTGAGCGCGCGCACGGCGCGAGCACTGGTCTTTTTCACGGCGTGCGGAGGTCCGCATGAGCAGCGAAGCCCCGGGCAAGACCCCGACCACACCGACCACGCCAACCACACCCGCGCGTTCCTCGCGCCGGCGAATGGTTGTGATCTCCATCATCGTCATCGCGCTGCTCGCGATCGTGATCGTCCATCTGCTGCGCCGCAAGGAAGCGCCCAAGGGCGTGCAGGCCCAGGTCGTGACTGTCGCCGCCGCGACGCTCGGCCCGATGCCCGAGGTCCTCTCCGAACTCGGCACGGTCACGCCCGTCGCCACCGTGACGGTGCTGCCGCAACTGAGCGGCTATCTGACCGCCGTGGGCTACAAGGAAGGCCAGGACGTCCAGAAAGGCCAGTTCCTCGCGCAGATCGACCCGCGTCAGTATGAGATCAGCAAGCAACAAGCCGAGGCGCAACTCGCGAAGGACCGTGCCTCGCTCGCCCAGGCGCGCGCGGACCTCGTGCGCTATACGCAATTGAACGAACACAAGTCGATCGCCGAGCAGACCTACGCCGACCAGCAGTTCCTCGTCTTGCAGGACGAAGCCGCCGTCAAGGCCGACCTCGCCAACATCGCGCAGTTCGACCTCGACCTCGCCTACTGCCACATCACGGCACCGGTATCGGGCCGCGTGGGCCTGCGCCTCGTCGATCCGGGCAACTACGTCACCGCGTCGAGCCAGCCCGGCATCGCCGTCATCACGACGATGAAGCCGACCACGGTCCAGTTCACGGTCCCGCAGAACGCGCTCGGCGATGTGCTGCGGCGCGTCAACGCGGGCGCGCAGTTGCCCGTCACGATCTTCAGCAGCGACAACACGCACCAGCTCGCGACCGGCATGCTGTACGCGCTCAACAACCAGATGGCGACCGCGACCGGCACGGTCACGCTGCGCGCCAGCGTGCCCAACGACGACGAAGCGCTGTTCCCCAACGAGTTCGTCAACGTCAAGCTGCTCGTCGACACGCTGCAGAACGCCGTGCTCGTGCCGACTCCGGCCGTGCAGACCGGCGCGCCCGGCGACTACGTGTATCTCGTCAACGCCGACAGCACCGTGTCGGTCCACAAGATCACGACGGGCGCGAGCGACGGCAAGCACACTGTCGTGTCGAGCGGCCTGAAGGCGGGCGATCGCGTCGTCACCGACGGCATGGACCGCTTGAGCGACGGCACGAAGATCCGCGTCTCGACGGGCGCACCCGGCGCGGCGAGTGGCGCAAGCGGTGCGAGTGCGGCCAGCGCTGCAAGCGCCCCCGCGAGCGCGAGCCACGCGGCGAGTGCCGCGTCGCAAGCCTCGTAAGCCGCGGACCGCCAGCCGATGAATTTCTCCCGTCTGTTCATCCTGAGGCCAGTGGCGACGTCGCTGCTGATGATCGCGCTCGTGCTGATCGGCATCGTCTCGGTGCGCTTCTTGCCGGTGTCGTCGCTGCCCGCCGTCGATTACCCGACCATCCAGGTGCAGACCTTCTATCCGGGCGCGAGCCCCGATGTGATGGCGACCACCGTCACGGCGCCGCTCGAAGTCCAGCTCGGCGAGATTCCGGGTCTGCAGCAGATGGTCTCGTACAGCTCGGAAGGCGCGTCGGTCATCACGCTGCAGTTCGACCTCTCGCTCAATCTCGACGTCGCCCAGCAGAACGTCCAGCAAGCCATCAACGCGGCCAACAGCTACCTGCCGAGCGGCCTGCCCGCGCCGCCGACCTACGCGAAGATCAATCCGGCCGACCAGCCGGTCCTCACGCTCGCCGTCACCTCGACGTCGATGTCGCTCACGCAGTTGCAGGACGTCGCCAACAACCGCCTCGCGACCAAGATCTCCGAAGTGCCAGGCGTCGGTCTCGTGACGACGGCGGGCGGCAACGTGCCGTCCGTGCGCGTCGAAGCCGACCCGCAAAAGCTCGCGGGCTACGGCCTCAATCTCGACGATCTGCGCACGCTGCTCGCCAACGTGAACGTGAGCCAGCCCAAGGGCAACTTCGACGGCCCGGAACTCGACTACACGATCAACTCGAACGACCAGATCGTCGATCCCGTCGACTACCTGAGCACGGTGATCGCGTATCAGAACGGCGCGCCGGTCTTCCTGCGCGACGTCGCGCGCGTGAGCCAGGCGCCGCAGGACGTCGAGCGCGGCGCGTGGTACAACCGCACCGGCGCAATCGTGCTCAACGTGCAGCGCCAGCCGGGCGCGAACGTGATCGCCACGGTCAACCAGATCAAGAAGCAGTTGCCGCAGCTCGAATCGACCCTGCCCGCCGGCATGAAGGTAACGATCGTGGCCGACTCGACCGGCGTGATCCGCTCGTCGGTGTCCGATGCCGCGTTCGAACTGGTGCTCGCCGTCGTGCTCGTGGTGGCCGTGATCTTCGTGTTCCTGCGCAACGTGCCGGCCACGCTGATCCCGAGCATCTCGGTGCCGGTCTCGCTGATCGGCACGCTCGCGATCATGTACGAGCTCAACTACTCGATCGACAATCTCTCGCTGATGGCGCTCATCATCGCGACCGGGTTTGTCGTGGACGACTCGATCGTGATGATCGAGAACGTCGTGCGCTATCTGGAGGAAGGCAAGACGCCGCTCGAAGCGGCGCTCGAAGGCGCGGGACAGATCGGCTTCACGATTCTCTCGCTGACCATCTCGCTGATCGCCGTGCTGATTCCGCTGCTCTTCATGGGCGGTGTGATCGGACGCCTGTTCAGCGAGTTCGCGATCACCCTCGCGGTGACGATCGTGCTCTCCGCCGTGGTCTCGCTCACGGTCGTGCCGATGCTGTGCGCACGCATGCTGCGCGCCCAGGCCGAGCGCCACCCGAGCCGTTTCGAGCGCATCAGCGAAGGCCTTTTCGACAAGACGCTCGGCGCCTACGAGCGCGGCCTGCGCTGGGTGCTCGACCATCAGACGCTCACGCTGTTCGTCGCGCTCTTGACCGTCGCGCTCACGCTCGTGCTCTACATCGTCATCCCGAAGGGACTTTTTCCGGTGCAGGACATCGGCGTGCTGCAGGGCATCAGCGTGGCCGACAACTCGGTGTCGTACAAGACCATGGTCGCGCGCCAGGCCGCGCTCGCCGACGAGATCCTCAAGGACCCCGACGTCACCTCGCTCACGTCCTATGTCGGCATCGACGGCACCAACACCACGCTCAACAACGGCCGCTTCCTCATCAACCTGCGCGCACACGACGACCGCTCGCTCACGGCCGAGGAAGTCGCGCGGCGCATCCAGCAGGCCGCCGCGAAGGTGCCGGGCATCCGCCTCTATCTGCAGCCCGAGCAGGATCTGACGCTCGACACGACGGTCTCGAAGAACCAGTACAACTTCGTGCTGCGCGGCCCGAACCAGCAGGCCTTCATGCAGTACGTGCCGGCGCTCATCGACAAGATGAAAGCGATCCCGTCGATCACCGACGTCACGAGCGACCTCAACACCGACGGCCTCGGTGTCTACGTCGAAGTGAACCGGCAACTGGCCGCGCGCTACGGCATCACGGCGGCAACCATCGACAACGCGCTCTATGATGCGCTCGGCCAGCGCATCGTCTCGACCATCTTCCAGCAGTCGGACCAGTATCGCGTGATCCTCGTCGCCAAGCCCGAATCGGTGGCGACGCTCGACTCGCTCGGCAATATCTATCTGCCGAGCCAGACGAGCAGCACGGGCCAGGTGCCGCTCTCGGGCATCGCGAAGATCCACATCACGCGCTCGCCGCTCGTCATCAGCCATCTCGCGCAGTTCCCGTCGGTCACGGTCTCGTTCAACCTCGCGAAAGACGCGTCGCTGTCCGCCGCCGTGCGCGACATCCGCCGTGCCGAAAGCGAAGTGAAGCTGCCGCCGTCGATCACCTCGACTTTCCAGGGCGCCGCCGCCGCGTTCGAGGATTCGCTCACGAGCGAGGTCTATCTGCTGCTCGCAGCACTGGTCGCCGTCTATATCGTGCTCGGCGTGCTGTACGAGAGCTACATCCATCCAGTGACGATTCTCTCGACGCTGCCGTCGGCCGGCATCGGCGCGCTGCTTGCGCTCATGATCGCGGGCGACGACCTCGACGTGATCGGCATCATCGGCATCGTGCTGCTGATCGGCATCGTGAAGAAGAACGCGATCATGATGGTGGACTTCGCACTCGAAGCCGAACGCGTCGAAGGCAAGCCGCCGCGCGAGGCGATCTTCGAGGCATCGCTGCTGCGCTTCCGGCCGATCCTCATGACGACCCTCGCCGCCATGCTCGGCGCGCTGCCGATGCTCGTCGGCACCGGCACCGGCTCCGAACTGCGCCGTCCGCTGGGTCTCGCGATCATCGGCGGCCTCATGCTTTCGCAGGTGCTCACGCTGTTCACGACGCCGGTGATCTATCTGTTCTTCGACCGCCTCGCGCAGCGCTTCTCGCGCAAGCCGCGTGAACCGCGTGAACCGAGCGAAGAAGCACCGCGAGGCACGCCGTGAACATCTCGGCGCTGTTCATCCGGCGTCCGGTCGCGACCTCGCTGCTGGCGGTCGCGATCGCGTTGTCGGGACTGCTCGCGTATTTCCAGTTGCCGGTCGCGCCGCTGCCGAACATCGCGTATCCGGTCATCGTCGTGCAGGCCAACATGGCGGGCGCGAGTCCCGACATCATGGCGTCCACGGTGGCCGAGCCGCTCGAACGGCGGCTCGCGACCATCGCCGACGTGAGCCAGCTCACCTCGACGAACTACGTGGGCACGTCGATGATCGTCATCGTGTTCGGCCTGTCGCGCGACATCAACGGCGCCGCGCGCGACGTCGAAGCCGCGATCCAGGCCGCGCGCGCCGACCTGCCGACCACCCTGCGCGCCAATCCGACCTATCGCCAGTACAACCCCGCGAGCGCGCCGATCATGGTGCTCGCGCTGACCTCCGACACGCTGACGAAAGCGCAGCTCTACGACTCCGCCGATTCGGTGATCCAGCAGCAGCTCTCGCAGGTGGACGGCGTCGGCCAGATCACGCTGGGCGGCGGCGCGCTGCCGAGCGTGCGCGTCGAATTGCAGCCGGGCAAACTCAACAGTTATGGCATTGGCCTCGAGGACGTGCGCGCCGCCATCGGCGCGGCCAACGCGGACAGCGCCAAAGGCCATATCGACCAGGGCGAGCAGCGCTACGAGATACTTTCCAACGACCAGATCACGCATGCCGCGCCCTATCGCGACATCGTGATCGCGTACCGCAACGGCGCGCCGGTCTATCTGCGCGACGTGGCCGACGTGCGCGACTCGAACGAAAACATCCGCAACGCGGGGCTCTATAACGGCAAGTCGGCGGTGCTCGTGATCGTCTATCCGATTCCGGGCAGCAATGTCGTCAAGTCGGTTCAGCAGATCCAGGCCCGGCTGCCCGCGATCGAGGCCGCATTGCCGAGCGCGATCCGCGTGAACGTCGCCATCGACCGCTCGGAATCGGTGCGCTCCTCGACCGGGGACACCGAGCGCACGCTGTTCATCGCGGTGCTGCTGGTGGTCGGCGTGGTGTTCATCTTCCTGCTCTCGCCGCGCGCCACGCTGATTCCCGCGATCGCGCTGCCGCTCACGATCGTCGGCACGTTCGGGCCGATGTACCTGCTCGGCTACAGCATCGACAATCTCTCGCTGATGGCGCTCACGATCGGCACCGGCTTCGTGGTCGACGATGCGGTGGTCGTGCTCGAAAACATCGTGCGGCATCTGGAGAACGGCGTCGATCCGAAGGAAGCGGCCTTGCGCGGCAGCGCGGAAGTCGGCTTCACGGTGATCTCGATGAGCCTCTCGCTGATCGCCGTGTTCCTGCCGATCCTGCTCATGCCAGGCATCGTCGGGCTGCTGTTCCATGAGTTCGCAGTCACGCTGTCGATCGCGATCCTGATCTCGCTCGTGATCTCGCTGACCGTCACGCCGACCATGTGCGCCTATGTGCTGAGCCGCGAGCAAGCGAAGCATTCGGGCTCGCGCTGGGCGAACTGGATCGATGGGCAGTTCACGCGCTTCAAGAATGCCTACGACCGCTCGCTCAACGTCGCGCTCGATCATGCGGGGCTCGTCGCGCTGTCGCTGATCGGCCTGCTCATCGCCAACGTGTTCCTCGTGCGCCTGTTGTCCGGCACTTTCTTTCCGGAGCAGGACACGGGCATCCTGATCGGCCAGATCATCGCCGACCAGAGCATCTCGTTCACGGCGATGGAAAAGAAGCTCGCGCAACTGCAGTCCATCGTGCAGAAAGATCCGGCCGTGCAGTCGGTAGCAGGCTTCACCGGTGGCCGCGCGCTCAATACCGCGAACGTGTTCATCGAACTCAAGCCACTGGCGCAGCGCCATCTGACTGCCACCGAGGTGGTCGCGCGCCTGCGGCCGAAGCTCTCCGCCGTATCGGGCGCACAGCTTTTCCTCGTGGCCCAGCAGGATCTGCAGGTCGGCGGCCGTCAGTCCGCAGCCGAATACCAGTACACGCTCACGAGCGATGACGCGAACGCCCTCTTCACCTGGGTGCCGAGGCTCGTCACCGAACTGAACAAATATCGCGGCCAGATTCTCGACGTCAACTCGGACCTGCAACAACACGGCCTGCAGACCTACGTGAACATGAGCCGCAGTACCGCGACCCGCTACGGCTTCCAGCCGAACCAGATCGACAACGTGCTCTATGACGCCTTCGGACAGCGCACCGTCTCGACGATCTACAACGCGCTCAATCAGTATTTCGTCGTGATGGAAGTCGCGCCCGAGTACTGGCAGTATCCGCACGCGCTCGACAACATCTTCCTCTCGACAGCGGCGGGCAACGCCAACGGCACGCAGCAGACGCAGATGTCGAAGGCGCTGGTGAGCGGCGTCCCGCCGGCGAGCGCGATCGCGACGACCACCACGACAAACACGAGCACGAACGCGCTGAACGCCGATGCCGAAGCGAACCAGCAGACCAACAGCATCTCGAACAGCAAGGGCGGCAATTCGAGCGGCAGCGCGGACAGCACGGCAGCGGAAACCATGGTGCCGCTCAACGCGATGATGACCTACTCGAACAGTCATACCGCGACCCAGGTGAATCACCAGAGCGGCCTCGTGGCCGGCACGGTCTCGTTCAACCTGCCCGCGGGCGGCTCGCTCAGCGAGGCGAGCGCGATCATCGACAAGGCGACGCGCGACATCGGCATGCCCGAAGCGGTGCACGGCGCGTTCGCGGGCGCGGCCCAGGCCTACGCACAGTCGATGGGCACCGTGCCGCTGCTGATCATCGCCGCGCTGGTGGTGGTCTATATCGTGCTCGGCGTGCTGTACGAGAACACCATCCATCCGCTGACGATTCTCTCGACGCTGCCCTCGGCCGGCATCGGCGCGACGCTCGCGCTGCTGATCTTCGGCACGCCGTTTTCGGTGATCGCGATGATCGGCATCATCCTGCTCATCGGTATCGTCAAGAAGAACGGCATCATGATGGTCGACGTCGCGATCCAGTTGCAGCGCGAAGAAGGCAAGAACGCGCGCGAGGCGATTCATGCGGCGGCTGTCGTGCGGCTGCGTCCGATCATGATGACGACGGCAGCCGCCGTGCTCGGCGCCGTGCCGCTCGCCATCGGCATCGGCCAGGGCGCGTCGCTGCGCCAGCCGCTCGGCGTCACGGTAATGGGCGGTCTGTTGCTGAGCCAGGTCTTTACGCTCTACACGACGCCCGTGATCTATCTTTACCTTGACCGCCTGCGCTCCCGCGTGAGCCGGTGGTCGGCCCGCCTGCCGTGGAACCGGCAGCCGGGGGCATCTGAACCGGGGGCATGATGAAGAACACGTCCCGCACCTTGCTGGCCGCGCCGTGGCTGTTGTTGCTCGGCGGCTGCCTCGTGGGGCCCGACTACCAGCGGCCGGCCGTCACCGTGCCCGCGCAATGGCAGGAGCTGCCGGGCTGGACCCAGGCCGAGCCCGCCGCCGCCGACGGGCCCAAGGGCCAGTGGTGGACCGCCTTCAACGATCCGCTGCTCAACGAACTGGAACCGCTCGTCTCGGTGTCGAACCAGACCGTGCGCGCCGACTACGCGAACTATCAGGAAGCACTCGCCGAAGTGCGCGTGGCGAGCAGCCAGCTCTTTCCGACCCTGGGCGTGACGGGATCGGTCACACGCGAGCGTTCGTCCACGGGCAACCTCGGCAGCAACGCCAGCAATCTGACCGGCAATCGCTTCCAGACGGTCAACAACGCGGGCGCGCTCGAAGCCAATGTGAGCTGGGCGCCGGACCTGTGGGGCCAGGTGCGCCGCACGATCGAGCAAAATGCCGCCAACGCGCAAGCGAGCGAGGCGACGCTCGCGAATGCGACGCTCGCCGAACAGATCGCACTCGCCAATGCCGTGATCGACCTGCGCATTACCGATGCCAACGTCGATCTGCTCCAGCATACGGTCGATGCGTATACCGAGTTCCTGCGCGTCGTGACCGAGCAGGACCGCGCAGGCACGGTGCCGCCGTCGAACCTGGTCTCGGCGCGCACACAGCTCGAAACCACCAAGGCGAGTCTGATCGCGCTCGGCGTGGCGCGCGCGCAGTATCAGCACGCGATTGCCGTGCTGGTCGGCAGGAATCCTGAAGATGTCGTGATTCCGCGCAGCACCGCGCTGCCGACGCTGCCGTCGATTCCGGCCGGCGTGCCCTCGACGATCCTGCAGCGCCGCCCCGATGTCGCGAACGCCGAGCGGCAGATGGCCGCCGCCAATGCGTCGATCGGCGTGGCGATTGCCGCGTACTACCCGAGCATCTCGATCTCGGCACTCGATGGCTTCACGCAGTCGCCGCTGTCCGGGCTGCTGCACATCAGCAACTACGTGTGGTCGCTCGGCGCGAGCGCGAGCGAGACGATCTTCGACGGCGGCGCGCGCAACGCCCAGGTGGCCGCCGCGCGCGCGAGCTACGACTCCGCTGTGGCGACCTATCGCGGCACCGTGCTGAGCGCATTCCAGAGCGTCGAGAACGACCTGGCCGGGCTGCGCATTCTCTCCGACCAGGCCCAGATGCTCGACAACGCGGTGCGCGATGCGATACGCGGCACCGAGATCGCAACCAACGAGTATCAGGCCGGCACCGTCGATTACACGACGGTCGCCACGGCGCAGGCCACCCAGCTCGCGAACCAGCAGAGCGCGCTCAACGTCCAGCAGCAACGGCTGCTCGATGCAGCGTCGCTGATCGGCGATCTGGGCGGCGGCTGGACGGCGGAGCAGTTACACGATCCGCGACATCCGGGTGAGCCGGCGCCCACGGCTGCTCCTGCTCCTGCTCAGCAGGCTGCTACGGCCACGCAGGCGCCTGGCGCGACGCAGTAAGCGGGGACCGCGCGGCGCTCAGCCTGCGTCGGCCCACGCCTTCGCGGCGTTCACGGCGCGGCGCCAGCCGTGCAGGCGGCGCGCGATCTCGTCGTCGGCCAACGACGACGAGAAGCGGTGATTGAGCTTCCATTGCGTACGCAACGCATCGACGTCCTTCCAGTAGCCGACCGCGAGCCCCGCGAGATAGGCAGCGCCGAGCGCGGTGGTCTCGCTCACCTGCGGACGCACGACGTCCACGCCGAGCACATCCGCCTGGAACTGCATCAGCAGATCGTTGGCGACCGCGCCGCCGTCCACGCGCAACTCGTGAATGCGAATGCCCGAGTCGGCCTCCATGGCCTTCAACACATCGATCGACTGGAACGCGATGCTTTCGAGCGCCGCGCGCGCGAGGTGGCCGTCGGTCGTGCCGCGCGTCACGCCAAACAGCGTGCCGCGCGCATGCGCATTCCAGTGCGGCGCGCCGAGCCCCGCGAAGGCCGGCACCAGAAACACGCCATCGCTATGCTCGACACTGCGTGCGAGCGTCTCGACTTCGGCCGCGCTCTTGATCATGCCGAGACCATCGCGCAGCCACTGCACGACCGCGCCGCCGATAAAGATGCTGCCTTCGAGCGCGTACTGCACCGAATCGCCGATCTGCCAGGCGAGCGTCGTGACGAGGTTGTTGCGCGACTCGATCGGCTTGTCGCCGGTGTTCATCATCAGGAAACAGCCCGTGCCGTAGGTGTTTTTCACCATGCCCGAGGTCGTGCACATCTGGCCGAACAGCGCGGCATGCTGATCGCCGGCGATACCCGCGAGCGGAATTTTCGACGCGAACACGGTTGTCACCGTGGACCCATAGATCTCCGATGAGGGGCGCACTTCCGGCAGCATGTTGCGCGGAATCCCGAACAGGTCGAGCAGTTCGTCGTCCCACTGGAGCGTATGGATATTGAACAGCATCGTGCGCGACGCGTTGGTCACATCGGTGATGTGGAGCGCGTGGCGCGTGAAATTCCACACGAGCCAGCTGTCGACTGTCCCGAACGCGAGCTTGCCTTGACGCGCTTTTTCGCGCGCCCCTTCGACGTTGTCGAGAATCCAGCGGATCTTGGTCGCCGAAAAATACGAGTCGATCGGCAGACCGGTCTTCGCGCGGACCTTCGCCTCGTGACCCTGCGCTTTCAACTGGTCGCAGAAATCGGCGGTGCGGCGGTCCTGCCAGACGATCGCGTTGTAGATTGGCTGCCCCGTCTCGCGATCCCAGACGATTGTCGTCTCGCGCTGGTTCGTCATGCCGATCGCGGCTATCGATGCGCCGTTGAGTCCCGCGTGCGTTACCGCCTCGGCGGCCACGCCCGCCTGGGTGGACCAGATTTCGAGCGGATCGTGTTCGACCCAGCCGGGTCGCGGATAGATCTGCTGGAATTCCTTTTGCGCCACCGACACGACATTGCCCTGCCGGTCGAACAGCATCCCGCGCGAACTGGTTGTCCCTTGATCGAGCGCGAGGATGTACTGATCTTCCATCGTTATTGTCTCCGTTGCTGCTGTTTATGCGTTGTGACGCGCCGGCCGCGCGCGCAATGCGCATGCTACCCGACGCGCAGGCTCGCGTCGTCGGCGAGCGGCGTCGCGACGCCGTTGCTGCCCTGCGCGGCAAACCAGCGGTCGATGCGCTGCGCAACCGGCGCGAGCTGTTGCGCGCCGAGATGCAGGCCGAGCTTCGAGCGCCGCCACAGCACATCGTGAGCGCAACGGGCCCATTCGTGATCGCGCAGATAACGCAGCTCCGCTTCGTAGAGTCCCGGCGCCAGCGCTTCACCGAGATCGGCGAGCGACGCTGCGCCGCCAAGCAGCGCGGCGATGCGCGTGCCATACGCGCGTGCCAGACGATGCACGAGCGCCTCGGGCAGCCACGGGTATCGATACTTTGTCGCCTCGAAGAACGCGTCGAAGTTCGCGTCGGCGATATCGCCGCCCGGCAATGCCGCTTGCGCGGTCCAGCCCTTCGTCGCTTCGCCGAGCGCCGCGCCGAGCTGGTCCACGGCTTCCTCGGCGAGCTTGCGAAACGTCGTGATCTTGCCGCCGAACACCGAGAGCAGCGGCGCCTCGCCCGCCGGCGCGTCGAGTTCGAGCAGATAGTCGCGGGTCACGGCCGAGGCGTTGTCGGCCTCCTCGCTTTCGAGCAACGGACGCACGCCCGAATAGGTCCAGCACACATCGGCGGGCGAGATCGGCGCCTTGAAATAACGGTTGATCGAGTCGCACAGATACTGGATCTCGCTGGCGTCGATGGCAACGTGCGCCGGATCGGCGTCGAACTCGATATCGGTCGTGCCGATCAGCGTGTAATCGTGCTCATACGGAATCGCGAAGATGATGCGCTTGTCCGGGTTCTGGAAGATGTACGCATGATCGTGCTCGAACAGCCGCCGCGTGACGATGTGGCTGCCCTTCACTAGCCGCACGCGATGCGCGGCACTGCGCCCGAGGGCGCCTTGCAGCAACCGGCCCACCCAGGGCCCGGCCGCATTCGCGATGGCGCGCGCGCGCACGTCGAATTGCTCGCCGCTCGCCGTCACGAGCCGCGCATGCCATGCCCCGCCCGCGCGCACCGCGCTCACGAGTTTCGTGCGCGTCAGCACCTGCGCGCCGCGCTCGCTCGCGTCGAGCGCGTTGAGCACCACGAGGCGCGCGTCGTCGACCCAGCCGTCCGAATACACGAAGCCGCGCGTGATCGAATCGACCAGCGGCGCGCCGGCCGGATTACGATGCAAATCGATGCCGCGCGAACCCGGCAACAGTTCACGGCGCGCCAGATGATCGTAAAGGAACAGACCCGCGCGGATGAGCCACGCCGGCCGCAGCTCGCGCCGATGCGGCATCACGAAGCGCAGCGGCCACATGATGTGGGGCGCGGCGCGCAGCAGCGTTTCGCGCTCCTGCAGCGCCTTGCGCACGAGTCCGAACTCGCGGTACTCGAGATAGCGCAGGCCGCCATGAATCAGCTTGGTACTCGCCGACGAGGTATGCGACGCGAGATCGTCCTGCTCGCACAGGATCACGGACAGCCCGCGCCCGGCAGCATCGCGCGCGATGCCCGCCCCGTTGATGCCGCCACCGACGACCAGCAAGTCGCACACTCCGCTGCGCTCCACTTGATCCGCCCCCTTGTAAGCAAAAAGAATGTAATTCGAACTTTATATGTTCGAATTCGAATGCTAATGAACTAGAGCAAAAATGTAAAGACGGTGTGGACGAGCCTCGGCGAACCGCACCGGATGGGCGATTTCACGAACACTTGCTGAGGGGACGGGACTGGAGTCGCTGGTTCGGCGCATCAGGGCGACGCGCAGAATCGAACCAAAACGAAAAAAAACGAACCTGGCGGCACCGATAGCAGGCACCGGCGATACGCCGGAAGCACACTGAGGTCGCGCATCGATATGCGCGACCCACAGTGTCATTGCCTCACGACGTCCGCCCGGCGCGATACAGCTTGATCACCGCCGAGAAGTCGAGCTTGCCGTCCCCGCCACTGCTGAGCGACTGATAGAGCTGCTGGGCCAGCGCGCCGAGAAACGCGGGCTGATGGGTGGCCTTGGCGGCATCGGTCGCGAGCCCGAGATCCTTGAGCATCAGATCGACACCGAAGCCGCCCGTATAACCGCGCGAGGACGGTGCCGTTTCGATCACGCCGGGATAGGGATTGTAGGTGTCGGAACTCCAGCAACGGCCCGTCGAGGTATTGATGATCCCGCCAAGCACCTTCGGGTCGATGCCGAGCGCCTCGCCAAGCGACATGGCCTCCGCGACGCCAGCCATCGTCACGCCGAGCACGAGGTTGTTGCAGATCTTCGCGACCTGTCCGGTGCCGGTGTCGCCACAATGGACGATGTTCTTGCCCATGCCCGACAGCACCGGTTTCACCGCTTCGTACTGCGCGGCGCTGCCGCCCACCATGAAGGTCAGCGTGCCGGCTGCCGCGCCACCGGTGCCGCCCGACACGGGCGCATCGACGAAACCGTTGCCACGGGCCGCCGCGAGCGCCGCGAATTCACGCACGCTGGCCGGGTCGATCGTGCTCGAATCGATGATCGTCACGCCCTTCTGGATGCCCGCAAAGACGCCGTCTTCGGCGTTCAGCACGGCGCGCACGTGAGCGGCAGCGGGCAGCATGGTGATCACCCATTCGGCATCGCCGACCGCCTCCTTCGCCGAGGCCGCCGCTCGCGCGCCGGCCTTGACGAGCGCATCGACCGCCTGCGCGTTGAGGTCGAACACAGCCAGCCCGTGTCCCGCCTTCAGCAGGTTGAGCGCCATCGGCGCGCCCATGTTGCCCAGACCAATGAATGCAATTTTCATCTGACGTTCTCCTTTGCCATACGTTTTTCGTATCAGCGCAGGCTGATCGTCGTGTTGACGCCGTCGCTCACCGTGGCATCGTCGAACCAGCGCGCCGTCACGGTCTTGGTCTGCGTGTAGAACTGCACCACCTGTTTGCCGTACGGCCCGAGATCGCCCAGCTTCGAACCGCGCGAGCCGGTAAAGCTGAAATACGGCACCGGCACCGGAATCGGAATATTGATGCCGACCTGGCCGATATCGATCTCGCTCTGGAACTTGCGCGCCGCCGCGCCGCTCTGCGTGAACACGCCCACGCCGTTGCCGAACGGATTGCGGTTCACGAGCGCAATCGCTTCGTCGAGCGTCGGCGCGCTCAACACGACGAGCACCGGTCCGAAGATCTCCTGGGTATAGATGTCCATCTCGGTCGTCACGTCCGTGAAGACCGTCGGGCCCACGAAGTTGCCGTTCTCGTAACCACTCACGCTCACCTCGCGGCCATCGAGCGCGAGCGTCGCGCCCTGCTTCACGCCTGATTCGATCAGCGAGAGAATGCGCGCCTTCGCGGTACGCGACACGACCGGTCCGACATCGGTGCCCGGCTCGCTGCCCGCATTGACCTTGAGCGTCTTCGCCTTCGCCACGAGATCGGGCACCCATTGCCCGGCCGCGCCGACCAGCACGACCACCGAGGTCGCCATGCAGCGCTGTCCCGCAGCGCCGAACGCCGCGCCGACCAGCGCATTGAGCGCCTGCTCGCGATTCGCGTCGGGCAGCACGACGGCGTGATTCTTCGCGCCCATCATCGCCTGCACGCGCTTGCCGTGTTCGCTGCCAAGCCGGTAGACATGCGTGCCGACGGCCGTCGAACCGACGAACGAAATCGCCTTGATCAGTTCATGCGTGCACAGCGCGTCGACCACCTCCTTGCCGCCGTGCACGACGTTGAGCACGCCTTTCGGCACGCCTGCTTCGAGCGCAAGTTCGACGAGTTCCATCGTCGACAGCGGGTCCTGCTCGGAAGGCTTGAGCACGAACGTGTTGCCGCACACGATCGCCATCGGGAACATCCAGAGCGGAATCATCGCGGGGAAATTGAACGGCGTGATGCCCGCGCAGACGCCGAGCGGTTGGCGCAGCGTGTAAGTGTCGACGCCGCCCGCGACGTTTTCGGAAAACTCGCCTTGCTGCAGCGTCCCGATCGAACATGCATGTTCGACCACTTCGAGGCCGCGGAAGATATCGCCCTCCGCATCGGGCAGTGTCTTGCCTTGCTCGGCAGTCAAGGTCTTGGCGATACGCGGAAGATGCTCGCGAATCAGCGCTTGATACTTGAGCATGATGCGCAGGCGCGTCCCGATCGGTGTGTTCTTCCACGTTGCAAACGCGGTGTGGGCGCTGCGCACCGCCGCATCCACTTCCTCTTTGGTCGCGAACGGCACGCGAGCAAGAACTTCCTGCGTGGCCGGATTGACGATGTCACGCCATTCGCTGGCCTGCGATTCGACGAACTCGCCGTCGATCAGCAGCTTGACGGAAGGAACATGGGCGTTCGATGCCTGGGTGACTGCATTCATGATTGGCTGTCTCCATCGTAATAGTCGGGGACCGTCTGTGCGACGACCTCTCAACGAGTATAGTTATTCGAATATCCTCGGTGTAGAGACGAAAAAGCCCATCCGATATGCAGAAAAACACAAGGCCGAGACTGGAGAGCCTGAACTGGGACGATCTGCGCTACTTCCTCGAAGTGGCGCGCACGCAGCGCGCGAGCGGCGCGGCGAGGCGCCTCGGCGTCGATCACACGACCGTGGCGCGGCGCGTGCGCGAACTCGAAAGCGCGCTCGGCACCATCCTGTTCGATAAATCGCGCTCGGGCGGCTTCGTGCTGACCGCCGAAGGGCAGCGATTGCTGGCCTATGCCGATACCGTGGAAACGACCGTGCATTCGGCCGCCGAGCAATTCGCGAACCGCACACAGTCGCTCTCGGGCCATGTGCGCATCGGCTCGACAGAGGGGTTCGGCTGCTTCTTTCTCTCGCCGCAACTGGCGCGCTTCACCGGCACGCACCCCGACGTCTCGATCGATCTGCTGCCGGTACCGCACTTCGTGAGTCTCTCCAAGCGCGAAGCGGATCTCGCGATCATGCTCGAGCGTCCCGAGCGCGGCCGCTACGTGTACACCAAGCTCACGGACTACCGGCTCAGGCTCTACGGCACACGCGACTATCTGGCGCGTCACGCGCCGATCCGCACGGCCGCCGACCTGCGCCATCACCGTTTCATCAGCTATGTCGCCGATCTCGCGTTCAGCCACGAGCTGCTGTATCTGGAGCGCACGGTGCCCAATGCGGCCGTCAACCTGTGCAGCACCAGCGTGATCGCGCAGTACCATGCGGCGCTGCAGGGCAGCGCGCTCGCCATCCTGCCGTGCTTCATGGCCGAGCCCAACCCGCAACTGGTCGCCATCCTGCCCGACGAGATCGTGGTCACGCGCTGCTTCTGGTTGTGCAGCCGCGAAGACCTGCGCAAGCTGAGGCGTATCACGTCGCTATGGGACTATCTGCGCGCGGCGGCCGACGCCAATCAGCCGCTCTTGCTCGGCGAATCCGCACAAATGGCCTTCGTGGCGCCTTGACCCGACGCCAGACCGTTGCGCGCGCAAGCAAAAAAGAAAGCCGCTCTTCACAGGAAGAGCGGCTTCGGTCGTTACTGCCGGACGAATGACGGCTTGCCGCGCCGGGCGGCCGTGCGTCATCCGTTATCCGTATCAGGTGCCTTCCGGGCGGATCGTCAGTGCGTTCTTCACCGACGTCACGCCGGCCACGCCCTTGGCGACTTCGGTCGCACGATCGCTTTGCGGTTGCTCCGGCACGGTGCCTTGCAGGATCACGGCGCCATCGCGAGCGCGCACGGTGATGTTGCTGGCGCTGATCTGCTTGTCCTTCGTGAGCGCAGCGCGCACCTTGCGGGCGAGTGCACGGTTAGCGGCCTTGGCCGACTTGTACTGTGCCTTCGAGTCGTTGTACTGCTGCTTGGCGGCATCGGTCGGGGCACTGGCGGGAGCAGCCGTCTGCGCATAAGCCTGAAGCGAAGCCGCTACGAGAAGTGCGCTGCCTGCGAGTTTGATTGCTTGAATTGCTTTCATGCAGTTTCTCCTGTTGTCACAAACCGCGACGATCCCGGACCGGATCATCGCCCTTTACCACAGACCACTTGTATTGTGTGCCGAGCGCCGCGACCGGGTATTTTCCCGTATCTGGCAGTGCACAACGCGGTAAACATACCCCATTTAAACGAACGATGATGGGAAATGAGCAGCGGTACGTCACTGCATTGCAACAACGGCATAAATCGTTTTGTCTGCTGAATCGCATGAAAACGCCCTTGCGGCAGGCGTTTTGTTGGTCTTTATAGCATGGTGAGCGACAACTCGTAAGGATCGTGACGCCAATTGCCGCGACAAATCGACAAACCCCGATGTCGCATCCCCGCGACATTTAAATGAAATTGAAAGCTGCGTCGGACTGAATGTGCTGCTTTGGTTTAATAACGTCATGTGCATTGATAACTTATTCGCATTGAATCTATGCAAATCACGTTCAATTGGCCAACTGCGCTTTTATCCAGCGATAAAACTGCACGATCGCGGCTTCGCGCGGATGGCCGTCGCGCCAGGTGAAAAAATAGTCGAGCGACGCGGGGATACGGGCCTGGCCCAACTGCACCAGCTGGCCGCGCTCGATATAGTCGCGCGCCAGTTGCAGCCGCGCGGTCGCAACGCCCTGGCCCGCGACGGTCGCTTGCAGCAGCAAGCCCGAATCGTCGAACACGGGGCCGCGCTCGGGCTCCTCGCCGGCGACGCCGGCCGCCTCGAAGAAGTCATGCCACGAGCGCCGCGTGAAGCGCAGCAGCGGCAACTTCGCCAGATCCTCGATACGAAAGTCCGGATAGCGCGCGAGCAGCGCGGGGCTGCACACGGCCACTACCTGATCGTCGAGCAGCTTGCGGATTTGAAAACCGGGTTCGTCGACGCGACGATGCCAGATGCCGATATCGAACGAATAGGGATCGGGCGCGGCGATATCCGCATGCATTCGCAACGACAAATCGATGAGCGGATATTGGTCATAGAAATCGCCGAGTCGCGGAATCAGCCACACTGAAGCCAGATCCGACATGACGCTCAATTCGAGCCGCGTGACACCATGCACGCCGGGCCGAGTCGCGTCGAGCGCTTCGCGCAGATCATCGAGACTGCGGCGCACGCGATCAGCGAGTTGCGCGCCCGCCGCAGTCGGGATCATGCGGCTGCCCGCGCGGCGAAACAGTTCGACGCCGAGTTGCGTTTCGAGGGCGCGCAAATGATGGCTGACCGCGCTATGCGTCAAATGCAATTCTTCGGCGGCACGACTGAAACTGCGCCGGCGCGCGGCGGCTTCGAGCGCACGCAGCGCTTGAAGGGGTGGAAGTGAACGGGCCATGACGTCAAATTCTACTCACAATCGAGGCCGAAATCTCTCACTGGCCTTATCGCGCGCTTTTCGCCAATAATCAGTACCCGGACAGATCTTCAGCAGATAACCATGAGCGCGCTTCAGCTCCGAGTCTTCGCCGTCTTCGCACTCGGCTATTTCGTTTCGTATCTCTTTCGCGGCGTGAACCTCGGCTTCGCGCCGCATCTCATGCACGACCTCGGTTTCAACGCAACCGATCTCGGCACGCTCACGAGCCTCTACTTCCTCGGCTTCGCCGGCGCGCAGATGCCCGCAGGCGTGCTGCTCGATCACTTCGGTCCGCGCCGCGTCACCGCTTGCTTCATGCTGATCGCCACGGCCGGGGCCGTGATTTTCGGCCTCGCGCACGGTCTCGGCACGATGATGCTCGGGCGCCTCTTGATCGGCGTCGGCGTGTCGGTGTGCCTCGGCGCCGCGTTCAAGGCGACCGCGCAGCATTTCCCGGTCGCGCAGCTCACGCTCGTGAACGGCCTCGTGATGGCCGTCGGCGGGCTCGGCGGCGTGGCCGTGGGCGCCCCGCTCTCGTGGCTGCTCGACATCGCTAGCTGGCGTGCCATCTGCTTCGGGCTCGCTGTCTTCACGGCGGCCGTTGCAGCGGTCATATGGATCGGCGGACCGACCACGCGCGACACACATCATCAAGCGAGCGTGCTCGAACAGTTCAAGGGCACCGTGCATATTCTGCGCAGCCGCGCGTTCTGGAAGGCAGCAACGTTCTCGGGACTGACCCAGGCCGTGTTCTACGCGATGCAATCGCTATGGGTCGGCGCGTTTCTGCGCGATGTGGTGCCCGCGGGCGTCGCCGATCCCGCGACGCGCGCGGCATCGCTCGTCTCGGTGCTGGGCGGTGCGTTCATCGCGGGCAATATCGGTTTCGGCGCGCTCGCACGCGCCTTCGAGCGACGCGGCGTGAGCGTGTATCTGTTCTCGGGCGCGACGATGCTCGTGTTCGTCGTGATCCAGGCGCTGCTCGCCGCGCGCGTGCCCTTGCCCGCCGCGCTGCTGTGGGCCGCCTATGGCGCGTTCGGCAGTACCGGCATCCTGACCTACGCGGCGCTCGCCGAGCACTTTCCGGCGCGCATGATCGGGCGCGTGAATACCACGTTCACACTCGTGATTTTCATCGGCATCTTCGTGCTGCAAGTCGGCATTGGTGCGCTGCTGGGCCGCTGGGATGCCGTCGATGGCCACTATCCGGCCATCGCCCACCAGAGCGCTTGGGGCATCCTGATCGCCATGCAGGCGCTGGCCGCCGTCTGGTACTTCATGCCGGCGCGGCGCGCGCCGCTCGCGAGCGCGTCCTCGCAGCCGTGAACCCGTCGATATCGCCGCAACCGATTTGCTTCTGACCTTTCGTTGGTTATCGAACGCGACGACATTCTTTACATTAACCCGTCTGACCATCGCATTTGATCAAACGGGGAGAAGCTTTTCATGGACGGGTTCTGGCATCGCGCGCGGCGCGCCGTTGTGCTCTTTGGCGCCGCACTGATGAGCGTCGCTCACGCCTCGGCGGCAACACCGCCCGAAATCCGCGTCGATTACGCGTACTATTCGCCCGAAAGTCTCGTGATCAAGCGCTATGGCTGGCTCGAAGACGAGTTCAAACCGGACCACGCGCAAATCAAGTGGGTATTGAGTCTGGGCAGCAATCGCGCGCTCGAATACCTGAACAGCGGCGCGGTCGATTTCGGCTCGACGGCCGGACTCGCCGCCGTGCTCGGCCGGGCCAACGGCAATCCGATCCGCACGGTTTATGTGTTCTCGCGCCCTGAATGGACTGCGCTCGTCGTGCGCAAGGACTCGCCGATCAAGTCGCTCGCGGACTTGAAGGGCAAGAAGATCGCGGCGACGCGCGGCACGGACCCGTACCTGTTCACGTTGCGCGCGCTGCATACCGTGGGACTCACGCGCGACGACGTCGAGATCGTCGATCTCCAGCATCCCGACGGCCGCACCGCGCTCGCCAACGGCCAAGTCGATGCCTGGGCCGGTCTCGACCCGCACATGGCCGCGGCCCAGATCGACGATGGCGACCGGCTGCTGTACCGCAACGTCGAATTCAACACGTGGGGCCTGCTGAACGCACGCGAGGCATTCATCGAGCAGTATCCGCAGACTGTCGCTCGCGTGCTCAAGGTCTACGAAAAAGCGCGCCTCTGGATCATCAACCATCCCGATGACGCCGCCAAGATCGTTGCGGAGGAATCCAAAGTATCGTTGCCGGTGGCACAACTTCAGCTCCAGCGCACCGATTTCAGCCAGCCCGTGCCGGGCGCGCAACAAATCGCGGCGCTCAAGGCCGCCGCGCCGATCCTGAGCGCGGAGCAACTGGTCAAGCCGGGTACCGATCTGCCGCACGTCGTCGATACGCTGATCGACCCGCAATTCGCCCAGCCCGTCGTGACCGCCGCGCGCGCACAATGAGCCAGACCATGTCGCACGAAGAGGCGCTCGCGCTCGCCGCACGCGACGCTGGCGCCGGGCGCCCGGCCGCCGTCGCGCCACGCCGGTCGCGCTTGCGCCCGTGGCGCATCGCGGGCTTCGCGCTGCCGGTGGCGCTGCTCGCCCTGGTTGAATGGCTCGTGCGCATGCAGATCGTCCCCGACCATCTGCTGCCCGCACCGTCCACCATCCTCGAAACACTGGCGCAGATGGGCGCGCAACGGCTCGCGCGCCATATCGCGGCGAGCACCTTGCGCGTCTTCGCGGGCTTCGGCATCGGCGCGCTGCTCGCCATCGGCATCGGAGCGGCAATGGGGCTGAGCCGGCGCGTCGAGGCCCTGCTCGAGCCGACGTTTCAGGCCTTGCGCGCGATTCCCTCGCTTGCGTGGGTGCCCGTGCTGCTGCTGTGGATGGGTATCGACGAAGCCCCGAAAATCACGCTGGTCGCCATCGGCGCCTTCTTTCCCGTGCATCTCGCGGTCGTCGCGGGCATCCGGGGCGTCGATCGCAAACTGATCGAACTGGGCGCGGTGTGCCGCTTGAGTCCGTTCGCCTTGTTCAGACGCATCCTGCTGCCGGCGGCATTGCCGCAGATTTTCACCGGCCTGCGCACGGGACTGAGCCTCGCATGGATGTTCATGGTCGCAGCCGAACTGATCGCGGCCACGCGCGGACTCGGCTACATGCTGAGCGATGGCCGCGAGACTGGCCGGCCCGATCTCGTGTTCGGCGCGATCCTGTTGCTCGCGATACTCGGCAAGCTGACCGACGGCGCGATGCGCTGGCTCGAACATCGTTTGCTCGGCTGGCGCGATGCGTTCGATGCCGCGGCAAACGCGAGCGGAGCCCCCGCATGACACAGTTGCACGCACAACCAAAACCGCTGCTCGATGTGCGCGTGGACGACAAGCAGTACGGCCAGCGCCGCGTGCTCTCGCGCACCAGCCTGCGCCTCGCGCGCGGCGAGATCGTGAGCCTCGTGGGCCCGAGCGGCTGCGGCAAGAGCACGTTGCTGCGCATCGTCGCCGGACTCGACCGGCAATATCGCGGCACGGTACGTCTCGATGGTGAAGTCCAGCACGGTCCCTCGTCGCGCATCGGCGTGATCTTCCAGGAGCCGCGCCTGCTGCCGTGGCTCGATGTCGCCGCCAACATCGGCTTCGCAGCGGGCCGCCACGCCGGACGCGATCCGCATGTGGCGCAGCTGATCGACGAAGTGGGCCTCGGCGGCTTCGCTGACGCGTTGCCGTCGGCGCTCTCCGGCGGCATGGCACAACGCGTGGCGATCGCGCGCGGTCTCTACTCGCGACCGGATCTGTTGCTGCTCGACGAACCGTTCAGCGCCGTCGATGCGATGACCCGCATGAAGCTGCAGGCCCTGCTCCTCCAGCTCGTGGACCTCCATTGCACGAGCGCGCTGCTCGTCACGCACGACCTCGACGAGGCGCTGTACCTGAGCGATCGTGTGCTGCTGATGGCCGCCCAGCCTGGCCGGATCGAGCGTGAGATTCAGATAGACCGGCCCCGGCCGCGCGAGCGGCGCGACACGATGCTCGCGGCGTTGCGTGGCGAGCTGCTCGATCATCTCGACGCGGCGGCTGCTTAAGCGCCGCCCTTGCGCGTGCCGATCTCCACGATCTGCTGCGCCTGCAGGATCACGGGCCGGTCCACCATTTTTCCATCCACCGCGACGGCGGCGCCATTCGCTGCGCGCGCGGCATCGAGCACACGCTTCGCCCATTCGATCTGCTCGGGCGCCGGCAGGAAACACGCGTTCACGACGCTCACCTGGGCGGGATGAATGCACAGCTTGCCGCCCATGCCGCGCGCCTTGCCGGCGAGCGCTTCGGTACGCAGCCGCTCGACGTCGTCGAGCGCGGTCGTGACACCATCGAGCGGTGCGTCGATGCCGGCGACGCGCGATGCCAGCACCAGTTGCGCGCGATACGGATCGAGTTCCACGCCATCGCCTTGCGCCCGGATATCGACGATGAAGTCGAGCGTGCCGAACATCAGTTGCCGCACGCCTGACGCTTGTGCAATTTCGAGTGCGCGCATCATGCCGAGCGCCGTTTCGATGAGCGCATACACCGGCACACCGCGCGGGTTGCGCGCCATCACCTTCGCGATGTCGCTCGCGCTCTCCGCTTTTGGCAAGACAATGCCGGCGACGCCCTCGATTGCGGCCAGTGCGATATCGTCATCGAACCACGGCGTATCGACACCGTTGATGCGTACCAGCACCGGCAGCGCGGGCGACAGCGCGGCTTTCAGCGCCGCACGCGCCGTATCCTTGTCCGCGAGCGCGACCGCGTCTTCGAGATCGACGATCACAGCATCCGCGCCCGCACCGCGTGCTTTGGCGAAGCGCTCAGGACGCGTCGCCGGGACGAACAGAAACGACTGCAGCGGGAAGTTCGACGCGTCGCTCATACCGCGTCCACGAGTTCAGGCACAGCGGTAAACAGATCGCCCACCAGGCCATAATCGGCCACGCTGAAGATCGGCGCTTCCGGATCCTTGTTGATCGCGACGATCACCTTCGAGTCCTTCATGCCGGCCAGATGCTGGATCGCACCCGAGATGCCCGCCGCGATATAGAGCTGAGGCGCGACGATCTTGCCGGTTTGTCCGACCTGATAGTCGTTGGGCACGTAGCCCGCATCGACGGCCGCGCGCGATGCGCCCAGCGCCGCGTTGAGCTTGTCGGCGAGCGGTTCGAGCACCTTTGTGTAGTTCTCGCCGCTGCCAAGACCCCGGCCACCCGAAACGATGATCTTCGCGCTCGTCAGCTCCGGTCGATCCAGCTTCGTCACCTCGCGGCTCACGAACTGCGACAGACCGCTGTCCGCTGCGGCTTCGATCTTCTCGATCGAAGCGTTGCCACCGTCGGCTGCAACCGGGTCGAAGCCCGTCGTGCGTACGGTGATGACCTTGAGCGCGTCCTGAGATTGCACCGTCGCGATCGCATTGCCCGCATAGATCGGACGCTCGAACGTGTCGGCGCTCACGACGGCCGTGATGTCGCTGATCTGCGCCACATCGAGCTTCGCGGCGATGCGCGGCGTCACGTTCTTGCCCGAGGCCGTAGCCGGCGCCAGGATGTGTGAATAGTGTTGCGCGATCGACAGAACCGTCGCTTCGATGTTCTCAGCGAGACCCGCTTCGAGATGCGGCGCGTCTGCGAACAGCACCTTCGAGACGCCTGCGATCTTGCTCGCCGCTTGAGCGGCAGCTTCGACGTTGTGCCCTGCAACCAGCACATGAACTTCGCCACCGATCTTCTGCGCCGCCGCCACTGTGTTCAACGTTGCAGCCTTGATTGCGCCATCGGCGTGTTCGGCAATAACCAGATTCGTCATTCTTTAAGGCTCCTTCTCACAGCACCTTGGCTTCGGTCTTCAGTTTCTCGACCAGCGTCGTCACGTCGGGCACCATCACGCCCGCGCTGCGTTTGGGCGGTTCGCTGACCTTCAAGGTCTTCAGACGCGGCGTCACATCGACGCCCAGATCCGCAGGCTTCACCGTTTCCAGAGGCTTCTTCTTCGCCTTCATGATGTTGGGCAGCGTCACGTAACGCGGCTCGTTCAGACGCAGATCGGTGGTCACCACGGCGGGCAGCGTCAAAGACAGTGTTTCCGCGCCGCCGTCGACTTCGCGCGACACCGTGGCCTTGCCGTCCGCAACGACCACCTTAGAGGCGAACGTCGCTTGCGGAAGACCCGCCAACGCGGCGATCATCTGGCCGGTCTGGTTCGAATCGTCGTCGATGGCCTGCTTGCCGAGGATCACGAGCGACGGTTGTTCCTTGTCCACCAATGCCTTCAAAAGCTTCGCGACCGCCAACGGCTGCAATTCTTCGGCAGACTCGATCAGCACGGCTCGGTCCGCACCCATCGCCAACGCCGTGCGCAGCGTTTCCTGCGCTTGCGCGACGCCGGCTGAAACGGCGATGACCTCGCTCACCACGCCCGCTTCGCGCAGACGAACCGCCTCTTCCACGGCGATTTCATCGCACGGATTCATCGACATCTTCACGTTGGCGAGGTCGACACCTGAGCCGTCCACTTTCACACGGACCTTCACGTTGTAATCGACTACACGTTTGACGGGTACAAGAACCTTCACGCCATCTCCTGATCAATCCAAATTCAAAGTCCCGGCGAGAGCGCTAGCGAATCGCCGGGCCATCCATCTCAACTCACTGCCGCGCGGCGAGTTCCGCCGTGGGTGTTTCGTCGGCTTCGTTCGCGATATCCTCGAGCGCATGGCGGCTCGTCTCGATGCGCAGCAGCATGATGGCAACGCACAAAACCACCAGCACACCGCTGAGCATCGCGATCACGCCGGAGATGCCGAAGCTCTGATAAAGCGCGAGCGCCGCATAAGGCGTGACGATCGACGACGCGCGGCCGCAGGTCCCCGCCACCCCGGTGCCGCGCAGACGCACATCGGTCGGGAACAACTCGGGGATATAGCTGAACAGACCCAGCGTCGTGATCGTATAGAGCGTGCTCACCAGACCGAAGCCGACGATCACGATCGCCGTGCTGTCGTGCAGCGACACATAGATCCAGCCAAGCACGACACTGACCAGCGCCGCGATGACAATGCCGCGCGCCCGTCCGATCCGGTCCGAGACGACATAGCCGATGAAGCCGCCGACCGGCGCGCCGATCGACATCAGCATCACGAACCCGAGCGAGCGCACCACCGACAAGCCCTCCTGCACGAAGAACGTCGGCAGCCACGCGATGAAGCCATACAGCCCGACATTGACGGCGATAGCGGTCATCGCAGCGACGATCGTGCGGCCCGCAATCCCTTTCGCAAAGAGCTTGCTGAACGGCGTCACGCCAACGTGCGAATCGACGACGCGCTCGACCGGCGGCAGCGCACCCTTCTCGGCCTCGACTTCGCGCTCGATGGCGCGCAGCGTCGCTTCAGCTTCCTCGTGGCGTCCGACCGATTCGAGCCAGCGCGGCGACTCCGGCATACGATGGCGCAGGAACCACACGACGAGCGCGCCCGCTCCGGCAATCGCGAACATGTAGCGCCAGCCGAGATGCGGAATGATCCAGTAGCCCACCACCGTGGCGGCAAGCAAGCCGCTGTTGGTGATGACAGCGAGCAGCGAGGTCCATTTGCCGCGCGTGCCCGGCGGCACGAATTCGGCCAGCGTGCCCGCGGCGACCACCAGTTCAGCGCCAAGGCCCACGCCCATGACGAAACGCAGCACCACGAGCCACTGGATGTCCGGCGCGAAGCAAGCTACGATCGACGCGACACCGAAGATGGCAAGGTTGATTTGATACGAATAGCGTCGTCCCATCCGGTCGCCCAGATAGCCCGCCGCGCCCGCCCCGATCATCATGCCGAAGAAGGTCGCGGAGATGAACATCGCGCTGTGCTGAAGATCCGTAAAGCCGCTCTTCACCATCGACGCAAGCGCGCCGTTCGCCAGATAGATATCGAATGCGTCGAGGAACGCTCCAGCTCCGATCAGCCACAACATCTTCCAGTGAAAGCGGCCGATGGGCAGCCGGTCCAGCCGGCCAGCAGCATTGACAGTTGTCGACACGATTTTGTCTCCCGTGTATTTCTCGTGATTCAATGCCAGTCGCCACCCTGCCGCTGTCGAGCGAGCGGGTTGATCGCTGGCTGCTCGAACGTCAGACCACATGCGCCTCGCGCAATGCGTCTATGCTCTCCGACGAGTAACCTAGTTCTTTTAATATTGATTCGGTATGCTGACCGAGTGCCGGAACGGCATCCATGCGTGGTTCGTCGTCGGCCGCATAGCCGGGGGGATAAAGCGCAGGCACGGTCCCGGCCGGCGTCGCCACTTTCGTCCAGCGCTCACGCGCCTGCAATTGCGGGTGATTCCAGACGTCGTGCATATCGTTGAGCTGCGCATTGGCAATTCCCGCGTCTTCCAGACGCTCGATCACCTGCGCGGCACTGAGCGCCGCAAACGCATCGACGATGATGGCCGCCAGCGCCTCGCGATTCGCGGTACGCCGGCTGTTGGTGCAAAAGCGTTCGTCGGTCGTGAGCGCCGGTTGTTCGAGCACGCGTTCGCAAAATGCCGCCCATTCGCGTTCGTTTTGCAGCCCGAGCATGACGACCTTGCCGTCGCCCGCCGCGAACGGCCCGTACGGATAGATCGTGGCGTGCGAGGCCCCGGCGAGCGGCGGCGGCGACTGGCCGTCGATTGCGTAATACAGCGGATAGCCCATCCACTCGACCATGCTCTCCAGCATCGACACATCGACGTGCCGTCCCCGGCCGGTTCGGCCGCGCTGAAGCAGCGCGGCCAGAATGTTGCTGTACGCGTACATGCCCGCCGAGATATCGGCGATCGAGCAGCCGGCCTTCGCCACTTTGCCGTCGCCGCCAGTGATGCTCAGAAAGCCCGACTCGCTCTGGATCAGCAGGTCGTACGCCTTCTTGTCGCGATAGGGACCGTCGAGCCCGTAGCCCGAGATATCGCACACGATCAGCCGCGGATAGCGCGCCTCGAGCGTCGCATAATCGAGGCCGAGCCGCTGCGCCGCGCCCGGCGCGAGGTTCTGCACGAACACGTCGGCATCGGCCAGCAAGCCGTGCACGATCTCGAGCGCCTGCGGCTGCTTCACATCGAGCGTGAGGCTTTCCTTCGAGCGATTGGTCCACACGAAATGCGAGGCGAGCCCGTTCACGCGCTCGTCGTAGCCGCGCGCGAAGTCGCCCACACCGGGGCGCTCGATCTTGATCACGCGCGCGCCGAGATCGGCGAGTTGACGCGTGCAGAACGGTGCGGCAATCGCATGTTCGAAGGTGACGACCTTGATTCCGTCGAGCGGCAACATGAGCGGTCTCCTAGAACGAGCGCGGCAGACCCAGCACGTGTTCGGCCACGTACGACAGGATCAGGTTGGTCGAAATCGGCGCGACCTGGTAGAGGCGCGTTTCGCGGAACTTGCGCTCGACGTCGTATTCGCACGCGAAGCCGAAGCCGCCGTGAAACTGCAGGCAGGCGTTGGCCGCTTCCCACGACGCATCCGCTGCGAGCAGTTTCGCCATGTTGGCCTCGGTGCCGCAGGGTTGTCCCGCGTCGAACAGCTCGCACGCCTTGTAGCGCATCAGACTCGCCGCTTCGACATTGACGAACGCGCGCGCAATCGGAAACTGCACGCCCTGGTTCTGCCCGATCGGGCGGCCGAACACGACGCGGTCTTTCGCGTATTGCGTGACCTTGTCGATGAACCAGTAGCCATCGCCCACACATTCCGCCGCGATCAGCGTGCGCTCGGCATTCAGACCGTCGAGGATATAGCGGAAGCCCTTGCCTTCCTCGCCGATCAGGTTCTCGGCCGGAATTTCGAGGTTGTCGAAGAAGAGTTCGTTGGTCTCGTGGTTGACCATGTTCGGAATCGGGCGCACGGTCAGCCCTTTGCCGATCGCCTCGCGCAGGTCGACGATGAAAATCGACATGCCGTCGCTTTTCTTCTGGACGTCGGACAGCGGCGTCGTGCGCGCGAGCAGGATCATCAGGTCCGAATGCTGGATGCGCGAGATCCACACCTTTTGCCCGTTGATCACATAGCGGTCGCCCTTGCGTTGCGCCGTCGTCTTGATCCTGGTGGTATCGGTGCCGGTGGTCGGCTCGGTCACGCCCATCGACTGCAGGCGCAGGGCGCCCGAGGCAATAGCCGGCAGATAGCGCTTCTTTTGTTCGTCGGAGCCGTGGCGCAGCAACGTGCCCATGTTGTACATCTGGCCGTGGCACACGCCGGAGTTGCCGCCGCTGCGATTGATTTCCTCCATGATCACCGAGGCTTCGGTCAGGCCCAGTCCCGAGCCGCCGTATTCCTGCGGGATCAGCGCCGCGAGCCAGCCCGCCTGCGTCAGCGCGTTGACGAACGCTTCGGGGTAGCCGCGCGCTTCGTCGATCTGGCGGAAGTATTCGGCGGGAAACTGAAGGCACAAGTCGCGCACCGCTGCGCGGATGTCCTGGTATCGATCGGTCGTCGTGTTCATGAACTGCATTTCGTATCGGTTGAGGGGGCGTTCGTCAGGCGAGCGTCGCGCGGGCGGACATGGTCAGCCAGCCTTCGTGGTCGTGCGACCACAGTTCGATAGTTTTTCCGTCTTCCGAGGGCTTGGCGCAGACGGAAAACGTATTGCCGAGGAAGGTGGGCCGCACCGCGCGATACGCGTACTCGCGCACCGTGGCGTGAGGCAGATTGCGGCGCAGCAGATCCATCAGCAGCGTCGAGATCAGCGGACCGTGGACGACGAGATCCGGGTAGTCTTCGACGCGTGTTGCGTAGTCGCGGTCGTAATGGATGCGATGACCGTTGAAGGTCAGCGCGGAGTAGCGAAACAGCAGTGTTTCGGTCGGCTCGATGGTGCGCTGCCACACGGCTCCCTGCGGTGCCGCCACCGGTGCGGGCGCGGGCGTGCCGGGCACGGGCGCGTCGCGATAGACGATGTCGTGCTCTTCGTCGATGTACAGCTGATCGCCGTCCCGCATCTCATGCTTGACCGTCACGAACGCGAGCCGTCCGCTGCGCCCTTCCTTCTGCTCGACCGCCATGACGCGCGAGGCGCGCGTCGCGACCTGGCCCACCCGCAGCGGCGCGACGAAGCGCAGACGGCCACCCGCCCACATGCGCCGCGGCAGACCGAGATCGGGCAGGAAGCCGCCCTTCGCGGCATGGCCGTCTACGCCGAGCAGCGACTGGCGCGCGGTGGGCCAGAAGTAAAGCCAATGCCACAGGAGCGGAAGCGGATCGCCGAGGGCGGGTGTCTCGTCGAGATCCAGCGTCGCGCTCATGGCGGCGACGGTGGCCAGGTCGAGGGTATCGGTGGCGATCAGGGCCTGATCGTGCGGGTTTTCCGCGCTTGAAGATGCCAAGGGATGTCTCCGTCGCTGGTCGAGCCAGCTCTGTCTGCGGTCGTTGCCTCACTGTAGGGGAACGCCGTGCGCAGCGGAAATACCGTTTTTATGTGACGGTCATAGGTGTATCCTATGCCTCTCATCCACCGCGCCGCGCATCATGGACGTTCGCCAATTACGCTATTTCGTGAACATCGTCGACTACGGCAGTCTCGGCAAAGCGGCTGAAAAGCTCTACGTCGCGCAGCCTTCGCTGAGCCAGCAAATGGCGCGCCTCGAAGAAGACATCGGCGTGCCGCTGCTGTTGCGCAGCCCCCAGGGCGTCAAGCCGACCGCGGCCGGCCAGGCGCTCTATCGCCATGCGCGGCTCGTGCTCAACCAGATGGAACAACTGCGCCAGGAAGTGCGCGAAGGCGCGGGCGCGGAGTCGGGCACGGTGGCGGTCGGCTTTCCGACCACCATGGCCTCGGTGCTCGCGATGCCGGTGTTCGAGCGCGTGCGCGAGCGCTTTCCCGGCATCCGCCTGCAATATTTCGAGAGCATGAGCGGCTACATCACCGAGCTGCTCGCGAACGGCAGGCTCGATCTGGCCATCCTGTTTCGCGACGCCAACACCCCTGGCATCAGCGTCTTGCCGCTGCTCGACGAAGAGCTTTATCTGCTAGGCGAACTGCCCGCAAGCACCTCGCGGCGCGCGAAGACCTGCACGCTCAAGGAACTGGCGGGCGTCCCGCTGGTGGCGCCGAGTGTGTCGAACGGTCTGCGCATCCTGCTCGAACGGACCTTCGCGCGCGAGAACGTCGATCTGAACATCGTCGCCGATATCGACTCGCTGCCCACGTTGCTGTCGATCGCCGAATCGGGCAAGGCCGCGACCATCCTGCCGGCCTCGGCGCTCGCGCTACGCGACGCGCAGCGGCGCCCGCGCGTGAGACGCATCGTCGAGCCCTCGATCAGCCGCGCGGCCAGCCTGTGCTGGCCCAATACGCTGCCCGTCAGTTCGGCGACGCTCGCGGTGCGCGCCACCATCGTCGATGCGATCGAGGCTTTGTCGGGCGACTGGATGGGTATCGAATTGCGGCGCGATCCAGCCTCGGCGAAAGTGCGCGTTCCTTGATGTACTCGCGGTTGGACGGGAAAAATCGGACCCGCTCGATCCGCCCGCATTGGCACGGTGGCGCGAGCGCAGTGACAATGCACGTTTTGCCATTGCCACGAACCGGGTCCCATGAAGCTACACGATCCAACCTGCACCGACGTGCGCGACGAAATGAAAGTGCTCGACGATGCGTTGCGTTGCGCGCCCCGATGGCCTGCGCTGCACGACATCCTCGAAATCGGCTGCGGCAGGGGTGACATGACGCGGCGCATGGCCGACGCGTGGCCGGCGTACCGCTTCAGCGCCCTTGAAGTCGACAGCGTGCAGCTCGAACAGAATCAGCAACGCAACCGGCACGGCAACATCCGCTATCTGCGCGGCCCCGCCGAAGCCATTGCGTTCCCCGACCAGTCATTCGATGCAGTCTTGCTGTTCAAGTCGCTACATCACGTACCCGTCCCGCTGCTCGATGCCGCGCTCGGCGAGATTCATCGCGTGCTGCGGCCGGGCGGCATCGCGTACTTTGCCGAGCCGGTCTTCGCGGGTGCGCTCAACGAGATCATCCGGCTCTTTCACGATGAAGAAGTCGTGCGCCGCGCCGCGTTCGATGCGCTGGTTCGCGCAAGCGGCGACCCCCGCTGGGACGGAGCGGACGAACGGCATTACCTCGTCGACGTGCCGTTCGCCGGTTTCGCGGATTTCGAGCGCAAGGTAATGCGCGTCACGCATAGCGACTTCGATCTGAGCGACGAACGAATCGCGCGCGTCAAGGCCGCGTTCGAGGCGCACGCGGCCGCGCACGGTACGACGTTCACGCGGCCAATGCGCGTGAACGTGCTGCGCCGAGCCGCGTCCTGAACGGCACGATGCCCGCTTACGCCGCCTGCCAGCGCGCGTCGGCGACCACCAGCTTCTTCGGTATCAGCTTGAGATCCGTGAACGTATTGGCGATCTGCTGCTGATACGCGAGCGTCGCATCGTCGATCGGCTGCAGGCCGTAGCCGGTCCGGCGCAATGCCAGTTCGACCGTGGCGGGATCGAGTCCGACGAGCGGCGACAACTGCGCGGCGACCGCGCCGATATTGCCGCCCACCCATTGGTCGATCTGCCCCACCTCGTCGAGCACCGCGCGCACGACCTGGGGCTGCGCGCTCGCGAAGCGGCGGCTTGCGAGGTAATACTGCGTGTTGCGCACCAGGCCCTCGCCCGTCGCGATCACGCGCGCATTGGCCTGGCGCTGCACGGCAGCCAGATAGGGGTCCCAGATCGCCCACGCATCGACGCTGCCGCTCGTGAAGGCCGCGCGGCCATCGGCCGGTGCAAGATACACGGGCGTGATGTCGCCATAGCCGATGTGCGCCTGCTCCAGCGCCTTGACGAGCAGATAGTGGACATTCGAACCTTTGTTGAGCGCGATGCGCTTGCCGCGCAAGTCGGCCAGCGTATGGATCGGCGAGTCGTGCGGCACGACGATCGCCTCGCTCTTCGGCGCGGCCGGCTCGCTGCCGACGTAGACGAAATCGACGCCACCCGCCTGCGCAAAGATAGGCGGCGTTTCGCCGACGGTACCGATATCGACGGCGCCCGCATTGAGCCCTTCGAGCAATTGCGGGCCGCCCGGAAACTCGAGCCATTGCACGCCGATGCCTTGCGCGGCGAGCCGCTTTTCGAGCGTGCCGCGCGCCTTGAGCACGACGAGGTTGCCGTATTTCTGGAAGCCGACGCGCAGCGTCTTCGCGTTGTCGTCGGCGCGCGCGGTGCCGCTCGCGGCCAGCGCGCCGAGCCCGCCCAGTGCGGACATCGCACCCGCCCCGGCGGCCGCTTTGAGCCATGTGCGTCGTGCTGCCTGCTTGTGTCCCAAGGTGTGTTCGTCGTTGGTCGCCATGTCGTTGCCTGTTCGCTGAGTCATTCGATCAGGCATCATGCGTGGCGCTGGCCGTGCGGGTCAATGCGTGGCTTCGAGTTTATTCTGCTAACCATTTCGCGCCGGAGAATTTGCCCTCCACAGCGCACTTAAATTGATTCGCATCCCGTATCAATCCGTCAATACGGCCTTGATTCACCCCGCCGGCGCCGCCTTGCTCAAGCCAACGTTACCGCCGCCCGCCCACGGCCAATTGTCTGCAGAAAATGTGCACGTCCGTGCGGGAGCGCCGACCACGCTATACTCTCGCCCCGCGGGCCGTCCACTTGGCAAAAAGCCAAGTCCCGGATACTGACGGCCCAATCGGCAATTTGGCCCCGCCGCGTGCGGCGTCAGCGTAAGCTTCAAGAGTTGCCGTTCGATTGGCCCGACCGTTTCACTGACCAAGCGAGAATCTTCGATGTCCGACAAGCCCCACTCGCACGACGAACACGACGAATCGTGCAACTGCGATCTGCTCCACCTGCTCAACGGCGTGGATGAATTCACGCATCACGTGTTTCCGGGCAACAAGGAGCTGTTTCACAGCCTCGCGCACAGCCAGGCGCCCCACACGCTGTTCATTACGTGCGCCGATTCGCGCGTGTCGCCTGAAATGATTACGCAGGCGCGCCCGGGCGAGCTGTTCGTCTGCCGCAACATCGGCAACATCGTGCCCGCCTATGGCGAGATGCTCGGCGGCGTGTCGGCGGTGATCGAGTTCGCCGTGGTGGCGCTCAACGTCCGCCAGATCGTGCTGTGCGGCCACACCGACTGCGGCGCGATGAAGGGGCTCGCCTCGGGCGGCGCGGCAACGGCCAACATGCCAACGGTGCACGCGTGGCTGCGCAACGCCGAGGCTGCCCGCAGCGTCGTCGAGACGCTCGGGCTCGACGGCGACAAGATCGTCCAGGCGCTCGTGGAAGAGAACGTGCGCCTGCAACTCACCCACCTGCGTACCCACCCGGCCGTGGCCGCGCGCCTCGCCCAGGGCCAGCTCGCCGTGCAGGGCTGGGTCTACGACATCGGTCAGGGCAAGGTGACCGTGTTCGACGAGCAGCGCAGCGAATTCCTGACGCTCGGCGAGGCCCGCGCGCGTCTGGAGCAGAAGGCGGCGGACTAGGGGAAAACCATAGGTAGCCTTTATCCCATTCGTCGTAACAATATTTTTTTCATATAGGTATTAACCCTAGACCTGCATTCGACTACACTGCCGCTCGTGCTGCGAAGGCGCCCGCGCGCCGGACCACCCCCGAATTAAAAGAACAGTCACGGAGGTAAGTCGAAATGCAGGTCTACGATCCACTGCGGAAAATCGAAATCACCCTGGAATTGCATCCGGTCGACCATCGGCGCGCGCTCAGTGCCGCGCGCGAGGCCAATATGGATGAGCAGGCGTTCTACGCCTTGGCGCTCCATCTCGGCACGCTGGCGATCTTGCACGGTGCCCGTCCGGGCGGCCCGGACGCGTAAATCCAGCGACTGCGGGCCTGCGTGAGCGACCCGCCGCCGCTCAAACCGGCGACGGATTACGCTCGCCGAACCCTTCCTGATGCCAGTACGGATACGCGGGCCGCAGTTTGCTCGCCGCATCGAGCTTGGCAACCTGTTCCGTGGTGAGATTCCAGCCGACGGCGCCCAGATTCTGGCGCAGCTGCGCCTCGTCGCGCGCGCCGATCAGCACGGTCGCCACGGTCGGGCGCTGCAGCAGCCAGTTCAGTGCGATCTGCGGAACGGTCTTGCCGGTTTCCTGCGCAATCTCGTCGATCGCATCGAGCACGCGGTACAGATACTCGTCGGGCACGGGCGGCCCCTGGTCGGCGGTCTTGTGCAGGCGGCTCGTCTGCGGCAGTGGCTGAGCGCGCTTGAGCTTGCCCGTGAGGCGCCCCCAGCCGAGCGGACTCCACACCACGGCGCCCACGCCCTGGTCGAGACCGAGCGGCATCAACTCCCATTCGTAATCGCGGCCGATCAGCGAATAGTAGGTCTGGTTCGCGACGTAACGCGGATAGCCATAGCGATCGGCGACCGCGAGCGATTTCATCAGGTGCCAGCCCGAGAAGTTCGACACGCCCGTGTAGAGGATCTTGCCCGCGCGCACGAGCTCGTCGAGCGTCGAGAGCACTTCCTCGGCCGGCGTGCGTGCGTCGAAGCCGTGCAACTGGAACAGGTCGATGTAATCGGTTTGCAGCCGCTTGAGCGCGGCATCGACGGCACGCGTCAGATGAATGCGCGACGAGCCCACGCTGTTCGGACCATCGTCGAAACGGAAAGTGGCCTTGGTGGAGATGATCGCCTTGTCGCGGCGGCCCTTGAGCGCCTCGCCGAGTACGGACTCGGACGCGCCGCCCGAGTAGATGTCGGCGCTGTCGAACATCGACACCCCCGCCTCGAGGCAGATGTCGACGAGACGGCGTGCCTCGGCCACATCGGTCGCGCCCCAGGCCTCGAAGAACTCGCCCTTGCCGCCGAAGGTGCCCGTGCCGAAGCTCAGCACCGGCACCTTGAAGCCCGATGCGCCCAGAAATCGGTGTTCCATCGTGAATCCTCCGCAGGAGTTGTCGTGAAGAACAGCGACCGAGTGTACGCGTGGGCACGCATTCCTGCCGGCACGCAGACGAGCTGCCCGGGCAAACCGGTTGCGCGCGCATCGACACGACAAAGTTTGCAAACGGCCTGCAACCGCGCTGGCAGCGCGGCCAATCTGTACAGCCCCCTGGCAGCGATGCGACACTGACGCCTTTGTCGCGACCGGCCGGTCGCGGGCATGGCGCATGACCGGCACCGGCCGCATCCGTTGGCCCGGCTTACCGTTTCCGAAATGACTCCCTATCCGTTCTGCCCCGTTACGCCGTGCCGTGCACGCGTCCTCGCCGGGGAGGCCCGATGAGCGCGAACCGCACGGACGCCACGGCGTTCACGTGGCTGCCCTACCTCGTGGCCGCCACGTTCTTCATGGAGTACCTCGACACCACGGTGATCGCGACGGCGCTGCCGCAGATGGCGCGTTCGTTCGGTGTCGGCCCGAACAGCCTGAGTCTCGGCATGACCGCCTACATGCTCGCGCTCGCGATCTTCATTCCGGCGAGCGGCTGGGTCGCCGACCGCTACGGCTCGCGCACGGTGTTCTTCAGTGCGATCGTGACGTTCACGGTGGCATCGGTGTTGTGCGGGCTGTCGCAGAACGTCGCCGAATTCACGGCGGCGCGCGTGCTGCAAGGCATGGGCGGCGCGCTGATGGTGCCGGTCGGTCGCCTTATCGTCGTGCGTACGACCGAGAAGAGCCGTCTCATGCAGGCCATCTCCACCATCACATGGCCCGCCATCGTGGCGCCCGTGGTCGGGCCGCCGGTGGGCGGCTTCATCACCACCTACGCGTCGTGGCGCTGGATCTTCCTGCTCAACGTGCCGGTCGGCATCGCCGTGCTGTGCGCGGTGGCGCGCCAGGTGCCGAACCTGCGCGGCGCGGCACGCCGCCCGCTCGACGTGGTCGGCCTGCTCTTGAGCGGCGCCTCGCTCACGGCGATCCTCTACGGCGCCGAGCGCGCGAGCCAGCCCGGTTCGAGCGTGCCGCTCGCGGCGGCGATCGTGGTGGCCGGGCTCATCGGCGGCGTGATCGCGTTCTATCATGCGCGCGGCCATCGCCATCCGCTCATCGATGTCTCGACGCTCAAGATCCCGACCTTCTCGCTCACCGTCGTCACCGGCTCGTTCACGCGCATCGGCATCGGCGCCGTGCCGTATCTCATGCCGCTCATGTTCCAGATCGGCTTCGGCTTGTCGGCGTTCAAGTCGGGGCTGTTGCTGCTCGCGAGCGCACTCGGCAATCTCGGCATGAAAGCGCTGACCACCAGGATCCTGCAGCGCTTCGGCTTTCGGCGCGTCGCGATCGTCGATGTCGCCATCGCGGGCCTGTTCACGATCGCGTGCGGACTGCTCACGCCGCAGGTCCCGCTCGCCATCGTGCTCGCGGTGATCTTCGTCTACGGTGTGGCGCGCTCGATGCAATTCTCGACGCTCGCGACGCTCGCCTACGCCGACGTGCCCGAGCCGCTCACCAGCGCGGCGAGCACGCTGTCGAGCGCGGCCACGCAGATGTCCAACGGACTCGGCATCGCGTTCGGCGCGCTGTCGTTGCGCACGGCGGCGATGCTCAATGGCGAGTCGAGCGGCCATCACTTCACGCTCGACGATTTCCGGCTGGCGTTCCTGTTCGCGGGCATCGTCACGCTTGTGACGATCGCGAGCTACTGGCGCATGGCGCACACGGCGGGCCAGAACGTGGGCGGCGGCTCGCGGGGCCAGCGCGCGTGAGCGTGAGCGTGAGCGGCGAGGCTCGCGCTATTCGCTCAGGCGTGCCCGCACGGTGAAGGCTTCCTCGCCCGGCAGATCGTCGTCATCCTCGGCCAGGTCGGCACCGCGCGCGGCCGCGCCACGGAATTCGGCGGACAGCGGCTCGACCGGATAGCCGTGCCGTTCCCACGCATCGAGCCCGCCGCGCAGTGCCTTCGCGTGCCAGATGCGCTTGCTGCGCATCTGGCCGACGATCTTCTTGGCCGTCGCCTCGTTCGGACACACGCAATAGACGACGATCGGATGCCCTTGCAGCTCGGGCTCGAGCGGCTCGTCGGATTCGAGGTTGAGCGGACGCGCGCCCGGAATGCGATACGCCTCCTTGTCGCGCACGCTCTGCGGGCGGGCATCGAGCACGATCGGCGGCTGCGTCGAGCGCATCATCTCGTCGAGCTGGTCGGGCGTGATGCGATGCTGGGCGAGCCAGCGATGGAACTGCGCGCGGCGCACCCAGCGATAGAGCAGGAACACGATGCCGGCCGTTGCGAGCACATCGAAGATGGTGCCGCCGTTGGCGCGCACGAACGCGATGAACTGTCCGATCTGGTCGTGCAGCGCCGCGCCGCCGACCAGCCACGCGCCCGCCCACAGCGACGCGCCGATCGCGTCCCACAGCAGGAACAGGCGCACGTCCATCGCGGTGGTGCCGAGCAGCGGCGCCGAGATGAGGCCGAGCCCGGGGACGAACTTCGATACCGAGAGGATCGGCGCGCCGTAGCGCTCGAACACGTTGCGCGCGACGCGCACGGTCGTATCGAGTGACAGCGAGAAGCGCACGAGCGAATTGATGAGCCGCCGGCCGCGCATGCGCCCGGCCGTGAACCACAGCGAGTCGGCGAGCAGCGTCGCGCCCACGGCCGCGAGCAGCAGGTTCAGATACGACGCCTGGCCCATCGCTGCCATGGTGCCGGCGAGCACGAGCATCGGCGCCGCCGGCACGGGCACGCCGAGCTGCGTGACGAGCACACTGAGAAAGACCGCTCCGGCGCCGAATTCAGGCGGGATGGCGGTAGGGAATTGCCACATTTTGACTGTTCCGGGCAAGCCCGGCCCCGCTGCAAGACTGGTCGCGCGCGCGACCAAAGATGCGAGCATACCCCAGCCATGCGAAGCTTCGCTCGCGCTGCAGCAAATCGGCCGCGAGGCCCGCCAGACGGGGCTCGCGCCGTGCGAGAAGCCCTCCGGGCGGGAGGGGCAAACGAATCCGGCGTTTTGACGTGAAAAAGCGCTCGGATTTTTTGCGGCGCCTAGCGCGCGACCGACTGGATCAGGCGGGCGAGCCGGGACCGGTTGCTGACGCCGAGCTTCTGAAACGCGCGATCGAGATGGGTGCGCACCGTCGTATAGGAAATACCGAGCCGCTCGGCGATCTCCTTGTCGAGCAACCCCTCGACGACCAGGTCGACGACTTCGCGCTCGCGCGGCGTCAGCGCGGCGAGCGCGCTCTGCACGGCGAGCGCGGGGTTGGCCGGATGGATCGCACCTGCCGAGCCAGACACCGACGCCGCCACCGAAACCGTCGACCGGCTGCGCGCGAGCGACGCGGTCAACGCAGGACGAATCATCTCGAGCAGCGCCAGCTCCCGCGCTGCGAAGTCCTCGCGCTCCTTCGCGCGCCAGATGCGCAGATCGCCGACATTGACCTCGCCATCCCATGCCGACAGGTTGAGCCCCCAGTACAGGCCGCAGTGCGCGAGCAGATCGTGATAGATCGCGGTAGCGCGCAGTTCCTCGTGCGGAATCACGTCGCTCACGCGCACAGCGATGCGCAGCGCGTGCAAACGCGGCATCACCGTGTCGTGATACTGATGGTGCTTTTCATACGCGGCGACACGATCCGCAGGCAGATTGACCGTCACGCCGTTGACATAGCGTTGCTCGCCGTCGTCCCAGACGAACGAGCCGAAGAAATCGGCGCGCAGCAGTTCGAGCAGACGCAAGCCGACCTCCCGGCGCGTTTCATGCCCGGGAAGCGCATCGGCCAACACCCTGAAGATGTCCGATACCAGCGCCTGTTCGCGGCTCGTGAGATACATGCGATCACGCATATTGTTGGTTTAGGCGGCGAGCAACGTGGGCACGCCCGCAAGCGTGCGCGCCGCCCGTGGCATACGCCGGGCGGCGTGCTGCGTCTGCCGCCCGGCGCCCCCGGCCTGTCGGGCGGCACCATCGTTACGCCAGTGATGCTGAAAACCGTCCGGTCGGCATGATGCCGGCGACGACGGCTTCCCCTTCTCCTCGCGCAAAAAAAGAAAGCGGGCGGCCGTGGCCGCCCCTTGAACACACACGCCGGCAACACACTGTCTTCGTCACCGGAGGTTGCATGGTACGCGAGGAATTCGTAAGCCAAATCCTCATTAAAGAGGATAAACGGCCACCGCGCGATCGTTGTGTCCGCAAAGGTTTTCCAGCTTCGATGCATGGCGCATCGAATTGCGCTACTGGATCACCCGCGTCACGCCCCGCCCGCGCGGATCGCTGACCGGTTCGGGCGTGGCGCCGTCGATCTTGATCGCCTGGATGTCGCCGCTGAAGTTCTGCCCCTTGAGCACATAACCCTTCGCCTCGATCTGCGTCGCGAGATCGCCTTCGATCGGCTGGTACGGCTCCCAGAAAATCGTATTGGGCGGCAGCAGCTGGTGATGAAAACGCATCGCGCCGACCGCGTCCTTCAACGGCATGTTGAAGTCGTAGACGTTGTTGATCACCTGGAAGATCGACGTGAAGATGCGCGAGCCGCCCGGCGTGCCGATCACGAGCGCAACCTTGCCGTCCTTCGTGAGAATGGTCGGCGACATCGACGAAAGCGGGCGCTTCTTCGGCGCGATCGCGTTCGCGTCGCTGCCGACCACGCCGAACATGTTCGGCACGCCGGGCTTGGCCGCGAAGTCGTCCATCTCGTCGTTGAGCACGATGCCGGTGCCCGGCACGACCACGCCCGAGCCAAAATAACCGTTGATCGTGTACGTGTTGGAGACCGCGTTGCCCCACTTGTCGACCACCGAGAAGTGCGTGGTCTCGGCCTTCTCCGGCATCGACGTGCCAAGGCCGGGCTGCACGCCCTTGGTGTCGGAGGGCTTGGCCGGGTCCACTTCGGCCACGCGCTTGGCGAGATACCCGTCGTCGATCAGCTCGGCGACCGGCACCCGGTAGAAGTCCGGGTCGCCAAGATACTGGGCGCGGTCCGCGAACACGCGCTTCTCGATCTCGGAGACGAGATGCATGTATTGCGGCGAGTTGAGCGGCACGTCCTTGAATTGCGGCGCGAGCATCGCCTTCATCTTGAGCAGCTGCACGAGACCGACGCCGCCCGAGCTCGGCGGCGGCGCGGTGATGACCTCGTAGCCGTTCCACTTCGCTTCGACCGGCTGACGCCATACCGCCTTGTATTGCTGCAGATCGCGCTTCGTGATGAGGCCCTTGCCCTTCATCGATGCGGCGATCAGATCGGCCGTCTTGCCGTGATAGAAGTCCTGTGCGCCGTCGTTCGAGATGCGCGTCAGCACGGCCGCGAGTTCGGGCTGCCGGAACGTCGTGCCCTCTTTCATGGCGCCGAAATACTGGTCGAAGTTGGTCTTGCCGCCGAAGTCCTTCGACGAGTCGTCGCGCCGTTTCGCCAGCTGTTCGTCGACCTCGAAGCCATCGCGCGCGTACTTGATCGCGGGCGCGAGCACCTGCTTCCACGTCAGCTTGCCGAAGCGCCGCTGCGCCTGCCACATGCCGTCGACGGTGCCCGGCACGCCGACCGCCGCATAGCCATAGAGGCTCTTGCCGTCGATCACGTTCCCGTTCTGGTCCTGGTACATCGTGCGCGTCGCGGCCAGCGGCGCGCGCTCGCGATAGTCGAGAAAATATGGCTTGCCGCCGACGTACAACGTCATGAAGCCACCGCCGCCGATGTTGCCCGCTTCGGGGTACGTGACCGCCAGCGTGAATGCGATCGCGACGGCGGCATCGACGGCGTTGCCGCCTTCCTTGAAGATCTGCTCGGCGGCATCGGCGGCGAAGCGGTCGGCCACCGCGACCGCCGAGGCGTCGAGCACCACCTGTTGCCGCTGCGGCGCCCGGGCGAGTACCGGCGACGCTTCGAGAAAGCCGGTCGCGATGACCGTCAACGAGACCAGCGCGAGCGCGCTGGTGGAATGCCGTGCTCTATCGACCAACTTCATTGAGTGTGCCCTCCATGAACTTGTTGTGCGACCAGCATACGACGTTGTGTGCTGCGTGCGTCGCCAAGCGGGCCATGGCTTGACGGCGCGCACAAACGACGCGCCGCAGCACGCGCCATACCCGACTCTTGCGTTCAGCCCTTCACGCCGGGCCGCGATGGCCGCGCGCGATCTCGTCGCCGGCGTCGGCGGGCAGGCGCATCGTCACCGGAATCGACGCGACCGAAAACAGCCCGACGACGATGAACGCCGGCCAGAAATCCGACCATACGATCGTCGTATGCCCTTGCAGCCGATGCGAAATCTGCAGCACGATACCGGCGATCGTCACGCCGAGCCCGAGCGACACCTGCTGGATCACACTGGCGACACTGGTCGCGCGGCCGACGTCGCGCGTCGCAATGTCGGCATACGCGAGCGAGTTGAGCCCGCTGAACTGCAGCGACGGAAACACGCCGCCGAGCAGCACGACGGCCCAGATCACCCAGTGCGGCGTGCCCGGCACGAAGCACGCATAGGCCGCGATCGACAGTCCCGCGAGCGCCGCGTTGACGATCAGCACCTGGCGAAAGCCGTAGCGCCGCAACACGCGCGAGACGATCGCCTTCATGAAAATCGAGCCGAACGCCGACGCACACGTGATCGAGCCGGACAGAAACGCGCTCATGCCGAGGCCTTCCTGCAACGCGAGCGGCAACAGAAACGGCACGGCGCCGAGGCCGATGCGAAACAGCGAACCGCCCGCCACGCTCGCATTGAAGCTCGGAATGCGCAGAAAGCGCAGATCGAGCACGGGCCGCTCGGCGCGCCGTGCGTAGAACCAGTAGCCCACGAGCAGCAACGCGCCCGCGATGCACAATTCGAGCGCGAGCGCGAACGACATCAGTTCACTGCCTATGAGCGACAGGCCCAGCATGAACAGCGACGCGCCGCCCGCCGAGAGGATGAAGCCGAACCAGTCGAGCGGCCCGGGATCGGCCTCGCGCACGTTTTCGATGTGACGGTTCGCGAGCCAGATGCCGAACAGCCCGATCGGCACGTTGATGAAGAAGATGAGACGCCAGTGCAGATAGGTCGTGATGAAGCCGCCGAGCGGCGGCCCGACCACCGGTCCGAGCAGCGCGGGCACGGTCAGGTAGTTGACCGCGCGGATGAAGTCCGACTTCGGCACCGACCGGAAAATGATGATGCGGCCGACCGGCACCATCATCGCGCCGCCCACGCCCTGAATGAAGCGCGCAAACACGAACAGGCCCAGCGAGCTGGACGCGGCGCACAACAGCGAGCCCGCGATGAACACGCCGATGGCCGTGCGAAACACGGTGCGCGAGCCGAAGCGGTCGGCGACCCAGCCGCAGATCGGAATGAAGACGCCGAGGCCGATCACATAGCTCGTGACCGCGAGCTTGAGCGTGATGGGATCCTGGCCGAGATCGCGCGCGAGCGAAGGAAGCGCCGTCACGATGACCGTGGCGTCCACGTTCTCCATGAACATCGCGCAAGCGACGATGAGCGGAACGATGAAGGTGCCTAAGGCAAGCGGCATGAGCCAGCGCGGCGGACGACGCGGCGGTCGTTAGGGAACCGCCATTATGGCACCAGGCTGCAGGAAATGACGGGAATGTTGCGCGCGCAACGGCTCATATCGATGAGCGTGGTCGCCATTGCGCACGCGCCCGCTGAAGGCGCGTGCGTGAGACAGCAGCGCAGACCTGAAACGCTTACAGCGCGGCTTGGCCGAGCCGGCTCGTGACCGGCGTCAGTTGCGGCAACACCTGCTCGGCGGCGCGCTGCACGTCGTTCGGGAAGTCGATTTCGATCCACGGCGCGCCGGTCACGTCGGCCGTGTCGAACTCGTTGCCGCGCTCGAGCAGCAGGTCGCGCACGGCTTCTTCGTGCGGCAGGTTCGCCCGCTCGCTCGCGATGTAGCCCGCGACGATCTCGGCAAAACGTTGCGCCGTGGGTTCGTTGAAGCGGAAGAAACCGACCGACTCGCCGATCGTGTCGTACTCGAGATTCACCGCGAGCTGCTTGCGCAACTCGATCGGCACGCCGTCGCGCAGACACAGCTTGACCGGCTCGTCGCCCGCCTCGAAGTCGCGGTCGATCAGCAAGCGGTTGGCCGGCGCTTCGCCTGCGACCAGCGGCGCGAGCACGCGCTCGTCGTAGAGCACGTCGGCGTCCATCAGCAGCACGTCGCCGCCGCGCGTCATGGCATCGGCGACGCAATGCACGGTCAGCACGCTGCCGAGGTCGAAGCGGTCGTTGAGGATGATTTCCACGCGATGCGGCCAGCCGATGCGGACGAGTTCCGCCTCGACCAGTTCCGGCTGAAAACCGAGCGCCAGCGTCACATCGGTGACGCCCGCGCTTTCAAGCAGTTGCAGATGGCGTTCGAGCAGCGTGACGCCCTCGAATTGCAGCAGGCATTTGGGAAACTGTGCTCCAGCGCTTTGCTGAAGGCGCAGACCAAGGCCTGCGGCGAGAATGATGGCGCGCATGCGCAAACGTTCCTTGGGAAGAAGGGTCAATCTACGGTTTCGACAGCCGCCACCTTGACGGCACGCCGACGCTGCCAGCTACGTTCGCTGATGTGCAGATACAGGAGGCCCGGCAAACCGAGCACGATTTCCCGCGCGCGCTTGGCGAGCGAGAGGGCGAGCGCCGCTTCGGGCGGCAGTCCGACGAGCGGCGCGAGCAGCAGATAACCGCCCTCCTGCACGCCGAGCGAGCCGGGGATGGCAAACGCCGCGCCACGGATCGCCTGGCCGACGCTTTCGAGCAGCAACGCATCGACCCAGTCGACCGGATGGCCGAGAAAGCGCAGCGCGAGCCACACTTCGACGGTCCCGGCGAGCCAGCCGACGAGGCTCAGCGCGAAGCTCGCCGCCGCCTTGCCGCGCTCGCGATAAAGCGCACGGACCGCTTCGTCGATGGCATCGGCGCGCGTGGTGAGCGACGACCAGTCGCGCTTGCCGAACAGCTTCGACACGACCCGCAGCAAGCGGCCGAACAGCCCGCGCCGCTGCGCGACATAGAACAGCACGATGAGCACGCCGAGCACGACCGTGGCGATCAGCGCGGCGAGGCGCAGGTGCTCCGAAGTGCCGTGCGCCGCGTACGCGCCGAACAGCACGATGCCGAGCACCGCGAAGATGATCTGGGCGAACGCCTGCAGCGTCGTGCTCACTGTGATGGCCGCCGCCGCGTCGCGCATGCGCAGGCCGCGCTGCGCGAGCTGGCGCACCATGACGACCGGGCCGCCGATCTGGCCGGCCGGCAGCAGGCTGTTGACGGCTTCGCCGCTCCAGCGTGCAAGCAGCGCGTCACGCTGATCCACCGGCGAGCGCCGGCCGAACAGCACGGAAATGGCCGCCGCGTCGAGCGCGAGCGGCACCAGATGGAACGCCGCGACGAGCGCGAGCCCCCAGCCGGCCACCGCGAGCGCGCTCGCAATCGAGCCGAGCCCCTGCCACGCGAGCAGCGCGACGAACAGCGCAGTGCCGACGGACAGCAGGATCAGTGCAGCACGGTTCACGCCGATTCTCCGTTACGCCGGGCCGCCTGCCACGTCTTGCGGAACACCTGGCGAAAGCCGAAGTACGCGATCGCGTCCTTCATGTTCGAAATAAAGCGGCGCCACGGACGCATGTTCGCATCGGTGACGTATTCGAGCGTGAGCGACACCCGCATTTCGCCTGCCGCGGCCGGGGTCACGCGATGGCGCAGCTTGTCGCCGTCGAACAGCACGAGCGCGCCGGGCGGATACTGGACCGAGCCCGGCGTATCGGGCTTGTTCGCGTCGCGCGTGTGCAGTTCGTAGTCGAGCCGGCACGACGAGTCGTCGATCACGCCCAGCAGCACCGTATAGCGGCGGCCGTCGTAGTACGAGGTGTCATAGTGCCAGCCGATATGGTCGCCTGCACGAGTGTAGTAGTAGAGCGCGTAGGCATGGGGATCGTCGGCGGGAGAAAGCTGGAGCTTGTCGCCCGTGATCTTCTCGAGCCAGCCGATCAGCTGCGGCGAGCGGTACAGCTGCGCGATGAACGGCGCCAGCTCGTCGAGCATATGCCGGCTCACGCTGCCGCCCGCCTTGTGGCCAGGCAGGTAGTTGCGGTTCACCTGCGGCAGCAGCGCGCGAGCGAGTGCCGCGAGCTGTTCGGTCGCGTCGGCGGGGAGGAAGTCGGACAGATAAAGGAACGAGCCCTGGTCCGCGTACTCGGTACGCAGGCGCGCCGCATCGAGCCGGCGCACGGCGTCGCCAATCGCCCGATCCGCGTCGGGCGCTGCTGCGGCGCGAGCAGCGGAGTGCTCGACCTGCTCTTGTTCTGCTTGCTCGCTCATCGACTGTTCCACATCTGACTGGTTGCTTGCTTCGCGGCATTGTGACGGCGCGTGATGCGCCAGTAGTCGAACACCACCCACACGGCAAAGAGCGGCGCGCCGATCGATGCCGCCACGACGAACGACGCGCTCGCGCCCGTGAGCGTCACGAGCGGCAGCAGATACAGCACGTCCTCGGTCTCGAAGCCGCCGACGAAGGCCTGCTTCGTGCCGGCCTTGCCTTCCATCTCCTCGATGCGCATGCGCAGGAAGAAGATGATCGCGACGGCCACCCCGGCGATACCGCCGAGCACCGCAGGCGGCACGTGCCACGGGCCGCCCTGGCCCTGCACGCCGAGGCCGTAGCCCATGCCGAGAAAGAGCAGCACGGTGACGAGCGCATCGGCGGCCAGATCGTAGAAATGGCCGATGCGACTGGTCTTGCCGCTGATGCGGGCAAGCTCGCCATCCGTGTGATCAACAAAATTCGACAAAACGATCAAAAATGCGCCAATATTGGCGTTCGCGAAACCACCGCGCGCGAGCCACAACGCCCCGGCGAGTCCGATGGCGAGACGCAGCGTCGTAAGGTGATTCGGCGTCACAGGCGTAGAGACGAGCGGCGTGACGAGCCAGCGGGCAATCCGCGCGTCCCAGGTACGAGGCAACGGCACCGCGCGCGGCACCGCCTTCGGAGATTGGTCTTTTCCAGTCATAACCCACAAATATATACGGCTTCCCGATTCCTTGCTGGCTTTCGGGCTCCATGCGATCGGGCAGCGCGGCACGCTTCGTGCTGACGCCCCTGCAGCGTTGCCCAAACGGGCGTACAGTGCGAAGCCTTTGGCGCGCGCCGCAGGTGCGTGTCTCATCCGCCAGAATTCAAATGAAACGTCTTTCTTTTGCCTTCTTGTTGGCCGCGGCACCCTTGTTCGCTCACGCGGCCACACTCGACGACAGCCTGACCTGCAAGGAGTCGGCGCACGACTTCGTCCAGGGCCTGATCGACCAGAATCTGATCCAGCCGAGCGCCATGCGGGTCGAGGCCAATTCGATCAACGCGTTCTGGCCCGTGCACGGCCAAACGCTCACGGCCTACGGCTTCAACGTGTTCGCCATCGTCGGCTACCAGCAGGACGACCCGCTGTTCAAATCCGGCAAAGGCACGCCGATCGCCCATTCGGCCTATGGCGCCGTGGTGGTCGGCAGCCAGGCCAAGGTGCAGGCGGCGCTAAGCGCGGCCGGCAACAACGCCACGGTCCATCACGCCGGGCCCATGCTGACCGCGATCTTCTGCAAGCAAGACTAAAGCGCCACAGCGCGCGTCAGTTGGCACGGCCGAAGCCGCCCTCGACCCACGCCGCCGCGTTCGCCTTGCCGAGCTTGTAGTTGGGCCCGACGCGCACCTGCGCGAGCCGCTCGCCAAACGAATCGAACGCCGACAGCAGCGCATACGGCTCGTATTCGTCCGGCACGATCTCCAGCGTCACGTCGACATCGCCGTCGCCGGTCTGCACGCTCACGCGCTTGTTGAGCAGCGCGTGCAACTGCTGCTCGTGACGGCGCAGCACTTCCGACGCCGTCTTCACGAGCGTATTGAATGCGTTGATGTCGAGCGGCTTGGGGTTTTTCTTGTCGCGGCCCATCGTCCACGGCCCGACGAGTGCCGGCTCGGGCTCGCCGTCCTTGATCATTTCGACAGCCCAGCCATCGTCATCCACGTTCTTGATGACGCGCGCCGTCCAGCCGTCCTTGCGCCACAGGCGCGGATCCTGCACGAGTTCGGGGGTGTCGTCGGAGGGCTCGAAATCAGTCATGGCGGGTTCCATCAGGTTCTACACGTCCACCGCACAGGTGGTGAGGCGCTGAATTTTACCCGCAACGGCGCCCTCGGCGAGGCCGTCCGCCATCGGCCGAATGGCTGCGGCAATTCACCTCTATTATTTTTTTGATTATCGGTAAATCGGTTTTTTGAAAAACCCGATACTGGTTTTATGGCGATCAAAAAAAACGCGGCCCGAGAGCCGCGTAAATACAGATGAAAAAGACCACCCTTAGTCAAGGGTGCGGCCATTCTAGCGACGATACGCCGCAAGAATAAGCGCATGCGGCGAAATAGTTCCTTGCCGAAATCCGTACCAATCCGGTCCGGAAGCCTGCCATGGCTTCTGGACAAGGCTTTCCGGCCGTCGCGCCTGCGCAACGGATAGCCATTCGAAGAGTTCCTCTCATTCATCGATCGCCGGAAAAAATCGCTTTATTCACAGCGACTTACAAGCATTAATGCCATTGAATCAGATATCGAAATGGATTGTTGCGCATTACAAACTGAAAGGTTTTGATTATCCGAATAGACTTCCCCTCGAATCATCGGACTACCGGCGCAAGCACGCGGACGCTGGAGCGATTTTCTACAAGAACCGTCGCGGAGTATCAATCATGAAGAAGAACCTCATCCTCGCAGCCGTCCTCGGCGCCTTCGCCTTGAGCGCCCACGCACAGAGCAGCGTCACGCTGTACGGCACGCTCGACGCAGGCATCGTCTACGCGAACAACGTCGGCGGCAACAGCGCCTGGCTGCAAGGCAGCGGCGCCGTCTCGAATACGTATTTCGGTCTGCGTGGCGCCGAAGATCTCGGCGGCGGCCTGAAGGCGATCTTCACGTTGGAGAGCGGCTTCGATCTCAACAGCGGCAGCTACCACCACAACGAATCGGGCTTCAATCGCCAGGCCTATGTCGGCATCAAGAGCGACCAGTACGGCACGTTGACCCTCGGACGCCAGTACGACTCCGTCGTCGACTACCTGGCGCCGCTCGCCGAAGCGGGCGCCGGCTACGGCAACAACCTCGCCGGCCACCCGTTCGACAACGACAACCTGGCCAGCTCGTTCTCGATCAAGAACTCGGTCAAGTACGCGAGCGTCAATTATTCGGGCTTCCAGTTCGGCGGCCTGTATGGCTTCAGCAATGATGTGAACGGCTTCTCGAACGGCCGCGCGTGGAGCGTCGGCGCGTCGTACGCCAACGGTCCGTTCAACGTCGCGGCCGGCTACCTGCAGATGAACAACTCGGGCAGCGCCGGTGCGACCGGCAGCGCGGCTTCATCCGACTACAACATCGCGGCGCGCCAGCAGCGCACCTACGGCGTCGGCGCGAACTACACCTATGGGCCGGCCCAGGTCGGCGTCGTGTGGACGCACTCGCAGATCGACGGTCTGCAGAGCCTCGCGAGCGGCGGCACGGTGCTCGGCGGCATCGCCGGCCTGAACCTGCACCTCGACAACTATGAGATCAACGGTGCGTATCACCTGAGCCCGGCGCTCGCGCTGGTCGGCTCGTACACGTTCACGAACGGCACGGTCACGGGCACCGGCAACGGCGATCAGTCGCCCAAGTGGCACACCGTCGTGCTCGCGACCGACTACTCGCTGAGCAAGCGCACCGACGTGTACCTCGCGGGCGTCTATCAGCACGCTTCGGGCTCGCTCGGTTACAGCGACGGCGCGAGCGTGTCGAACGTCGCGGCGATCAACACGCTGTCGCCGTCGTCGACGGGCAACCAGGTGGCGGCGACGATCGGCCTGCGCCACCGCTTCTGATAACAGCGCATCACATCGACAGCGCGCATGCAGCATGACCGCATGCGCGTTTTTTCTTGCACGTTGATGATGTGCAACCTGTTACATCTTCCTGTGCATTGACACGAAGCCGCTGCGTATACTTCGAACCATTCCGCTTCGAACCATTCCGTCGTCCACGCTCCCGTCTTCGCACATGAAATATCTTGTCGCCGCTATCCCAGTCTTCCTGCTTGCCGCGTGCGGTTCGCCAGCGCGTGCACCCGTCGATACGAGCAGCCTCGCACCGATGATCTATTTGTCGTCGCAGCGCTCGCCTTCGTCGATCGCCAGTTGTCTCGAGGATCGGCTCTCGCGCGTGCAGTCGTCGCGTGAAGGCAGTGCGACCGAACTCACCGTCGGTTCGAGTTCGCACGCGTCGTACTACGTCGAGCTCTTGCCGTCCTCCCAAGGCTCGGTGGTACGCGTCACGCATCCGGCCGATGCATCGAACGATCCGCCTGAAGAAGAGCTGCGCTTCGACATCGCGCGCTGCGCAATCTGATCGACGCGCGACGCATGCACCGGGCGTCGTCTGGTTGACGCCTCGATACCTCATCCCTGCCACATTCGCGCCGCTTCTGCGAAGATGGGCGCCCTTTGACTTTGCAGTCCCTCGCTTCATGGCATCAGGAAACGCACATCACGCGACCGGCTTTGCTGCCGGCGTCATCGCCGCCGTTGTCGTCACGCGCGCGGGCGCGGACGGTCCGTGGCATTTGTGGCTCGTGCTCGCGTTCATCGCGGCCGTCGCGGGCGGCTCGGCCCCGGACTGGCTCGAAGTGGCGTGGTGGAAGAAAAAGCGGCGTCTCTGGATCACGCATCGCACGCTCACGCACTGGGGCATCGGCTGGCTTGCTTTGCTCGCGTGGTCGTTCCTGCATCTCGGACGCGAGCCCCTCGCCGCGCCCCTGTTCGGGTTCGCCTGCGGCGGCGTGATCCATCTGCTCGCCGACTGGCCCAATCCACTCGGCGTGCCCTGGATCGCCTCGCGTCATTCGCTCAACTGGTGGAACAGCGGGCGCTGCGATTTGATCGTCGTGGGGGCGTCATGGGTCGCGGCGTGGTTCGTGGCCATGCATGGCATGCCGCATGGCGCTCATGGATGGTCGTTGCGGCCGTTGCTGCGGCTCGTGTAGCGGCACGCGATGTCGTGACGTGTTGCATCCATGCAACCGTGGTCTGGATTTAGTAAGCCGCCGATTTCTCTTGTCACGTGCGTCGCCCACACTCGCCGGAAGATCTCTTCCACGAACCATCGACGCGGCAGGGCACATGCGGGCAAGCAACCAACGGGCACAACGCCATCCGGGCAGCACTTCACTGAACTATCGCGGGCAACCGCATTATCGCCGCGGACGAATCTGGCGTCGCAGTATCGGCGCCACCTTCGTGGCCGCGCTCGTGTTCGCTGTCACCCAGTGCTGGTTATGCGTCGCGGGCTGGGGAGCGTTCGCCGTCGTCCTCGCGCAAATCGAAACATTCGCCGAGAGCCGGCTCGCGAAGTTGTTCGACCGGAAGGAAACGTTGATCGGTTGACCGGGTATCGATGCGGGTGCGGCGTGGCGTGCGGCGCGACGGCGGCGATGGCTCGCGTGGCTTCAGAACGATCCTTCGGGTAAGTCGCCGGCGACCTCGGGCGCGCGCCTCTAACAAGGCCGGCTCTAATCCTTGGCGTACCGCTTAAACAAGTCCGCCGCGCCAGTCTCCGGCACGTCCCGCAGGCAGGCCCCGCCTCGCAGCCTCCGGCGCGCCAGTCAAGCAAGGCCGCGTCACCTGTCTCTCGCATGCTGCCGAGGCAAAGCCATCGAGCCAATCTCCGGCATGCCCCTCGGGCAGAACTCCCTGCTCACGCGGACCTAGTGCCCGCCCTGGCCACTTTGCCATCCGCCTGAACCTTGTCCGCCACCATGACCACCGCTCGAATTGCCGGAGCCGCGCGCGCTGCCTGACTGATTTGCGCCATGCCAGTTGCCGCCTTGCTGGCCTTGGCCCTGCTGACCCTGACTCTGTTGACCCTGACTCTGTTGACCCTGCTGGCCCTGCTGACCCTGTTGGCCCCATTGACCCCGCTGACTCTGTTGACCCTGCTGGCCCCATTGCCCCCGTTGACCCTGCTGCCCCGGATTACCCTGCTGCCCCTGATAACCCTGCTGCCCCGGCGGCCGTGCGCCAGCGTTGTGGCCGTCGCCAGCCGGCCAGTGACCACCGCCGGGAGGGCCATACCCGCCGCCGCCCGGCCCGCGCCCGCCACCAGGCGGCGGCGGAGGAGGACGTCCGCCCCGATAATCGGGACCATCACGATAACCACCGCCCGACCAGACATTGACGGTGCCGTACGCGGGATAGCCATAGACCGGCGCCGCGCCATAACCCTGCTCGGGATAGCCATAGGCCGGCTCCGCACCATAACCCTGATCGTAATAGCCGCTTGCGGGACCACCGACGACACACCCTGCCAACGCCACCGATGCGCAAGCAGCCGACAACAGTTTCAACATAGCCTTTCCTCTTTCTGCCTAAGCACCTGCGGACATGCGTTCAGCAAACAAAACAAAAAGCCCCGCTCGCGCGGGGCCTCGTTTCGGCGCGCTCAAACACCGCGCGGCAACAGCGATTATCCAGTTCGATGTAACAGGCTCGGCCCGCCGGCCGACGCGGCACGCATCGTATCAGCGTCGGGCACGCGGCGCCAGTCAAGCGAGAAGCGCGACGCACAGTCGCAGGCAGGCATCACATCGACTCTCCGACGATCAGGATTCCTGTTCGCACTCGCGCCCCATCCGGTGCCCCACCAGCAGCCCCGCATCATAGGCGGCCTCCAGGGCGCGCCCCACGTCCTCGACGCTCACGATGTGATAGTCGACTCTTGGCTTGCCACTCAACTCGAAGCTCTCGACGCCCAGCGTCTTGTGGGCGATCGCGAGCAACAATTCCACGCGTTCGTCATTCACTTTCGATCTCCGATTGATTTGCATCAGTGCAATCACAGGATACCGAGTGTTTACCCTGATCAGCCGTGGCGTCGCGCCGCGTACCGAGGCACTACTCCAAAATTCGATATCCGGGGAACAAATCAATACATCAGTTGATTTAACGCAACGCATGGGATCGATAGCGACGCCTTGTCCTGCGTCGAAAAATCGCTGCCAAGACCCACGCCCCCGTCCGTCCGATTTCCCGACGGCAACGGGATGTTATGATCGGAAACCCGCGCACGACGAGGCGCGCGTCTGCCCCCCACTATCCATGGACACCCTTCTGACCAAACCGGCCAGTTCGCCCACCGCCGATCTGGGACGCCGCGTGCGCGCGGCGCGGATCGCGCACAGTCTCACGCTCGAAACGGCGAGTCGCCTGTGCGGCGTATCGCGCTCGACGCTGTCGAAGATCGAAAACGGCCTGATGTCGCCGACCTTCGACGTGCTGCAAAAGATCGTGCTCAGCCTGAAGATCGATCTCGGCGAGTTGTTCGGCTCCGCGCCCAAGCCCAATGCAAGCGGCCGGCGCGCACTCACGCGCAAGGACGCGGGTCAGCGCCACGCGTATCGCGGCTATCAGATGGAACTGCTGGCGACGGATCTCGCGCACAAGGCCATGCTGCCGTTCCGCATCCGCATCACGGCCCATTCGCTCGATGCCTTCGACGACTGGGGCCGCCACGAGGGCGAGGAATTTCTCTACGTCATCAGCGGCAGCGTGTGCCTGTATTCGGAGCTGTACGCGCCGACCCATTTGTCGGCGGGCGACAGCCTGTATTTCGACAGCCGCACGGGCCACGCCGCGATCTCGACCAGCGACGAAGATGCCGAGGTGCTGTGGATGGCGACCAGCGCTGAAACCGGGCACCCGCCTGCCGAAGAAACATCGACGGCCAAGGCGAAGTCCTTGCGGCCCGTGCTCGACGAAGCAGCCGGCGCCGGCCCGGCGGACGACAGCGACGAGCCCGCCGCAGCATCGAACGGATCGGTGGCTGACGCGAAGGCATCGAGCAAGCAGTCGGCCGCCGGCACGAAACTTCGCACGACGCGCGCGGCGCGCGGCGGGGAGGTCGAAGTCGCTGCGCAAACCCCACGCGTCAAGACGCGTGCACGGACAAAACCGGCAGCATAGAAACGCAATCGAAGGCCGCGATCAGCGTCTCGCCCGCTTGCGCGGACGCGGCCCGTCTTCGACAACGCGTTCGCGCGCGACCCGCCGCAACGCCTCGATCAGCGCACCGGCCGCCGGCGAAGGCTGCGTGTCCGTCCTCTGGATCAAGCCGACCGGTTCCTCACTGCCCGCCGACGGCAGCGCGAGCCGAACCAGCGTACCGCGCCGCAACTCGCCCTCGACCGCGCCGACCGGCACGAACCACACCGCATCGTTCTCGAGCGCGAGCGCCCGTCCCACCGACACCGACAGCATCTCCACGAACGTCGTCAGCGGCGCTGCACCCCACGCCGCCAGCAGGCGCTCGGCGGCCTGGCGAATCAGCGTGCCGAACGGCGGCACCACGACCAGGTACTGTGCGAGCCGCGCCGGCGCGAGCGCATCGTCCGCCAGCGGATGCCCGGCCCGCACCACGACCGCGAGCGGCTCGCTATAGAGCTGCTCGAAACTCAACCCCACCATGCGCTCCGGATCGGCGAGCCGGCCCACCGCGAAGGCGATCTCGCCCGCCTTCAGCCGCTCCAGCAGCTCGGCATTCGATGCCGTCGCGAGCCGCACGATCGCGCGGGGCCACTGAGCGCCGAAGAGCCGCAGCATGGCCGGCAGCAGCGGCGTCGCGACGGTCGGCAGCATGCCGATGTCGAGCGTGGCCGCCGCCGCGCCCTCGTCGCGCACGAGCAGGTCCACGCCCTGGCGCAATGCACTGACGCTCGCAGCGGCATGCGGCATGAACAAGCGTCCTTCGGGCGTCGGTGCCGCGCCGTTGCGGCCGCGCTCGAACAGCCGCACGCCGAGCACCGCCTCCAGCTCGGCGATCGTCTTCGATACGGCCGGCTGTGTAATCGACAGGCTTTCGGCGGCGCGCTGCACGCTGCCGAATTGCGCGACGGCCAGAAAGCACTGCAGATGGCGGAATTTGACGCGGCTGTCCGCGAGTCGGTTTGGCATAACGGTTCGTTATACGAGATGCGAGAAAACGTCATTTTCCATAACTTCTCGCATTATATAAAGTTCGCTCCATCAGCTCTTGTCCTCGCGGGGCCGACGCCCCACCCCACAATTCCTCCAAGGAGACACTCGATGGACGACGCCATTCTGTCCGAGCGCGATTTCGCTTCGCATCCGGCCTACATCCACCCGCCGTACGGCTCATCGGTCAAGCGTGGTCCGACGCTGCCGCTCATCCCCCTCAAGGAGAAGCTGCGCAACCAGCATGCGCCGGTCTATGGCGCCGAAGATCTCGGCCCGCTCGACAACGACCTGACGCGCAACGCCGCGCGCAACGGCGCCCCGCTCGGCGAGCGGATCATCGTCACGGGCCGCGTGCTCGATGACGGCGGCCGGCCGGTGCGCAACACCCTCGTCGAGATCTGGCAAGCCAATGCCGCCGGCCGCTATGTCCACAAGCAGGACCAGCACGATGCGCCGCTCGACCCGAACTTTCTCGGCGCGGGCCGCTGCCTGACCGACGACGAAGGCCGCTATCGCTTCCTGACGATCAAACCCGGCGCCTATCCGTGGGGCAACCATCCGAATGCGTGGCGCCCGAACCATATTCACTTTTCGTTGTTTGGCGATTACTTCGGCTCGCGTCTGGTCACGCAGATGTACTTCCCCGGCGACCCGCTGCTCGCGCTCGATCCGATTTTCCAGGGCACGCCGGAGCAAGCGCGCGACCGTCTGATCTCGCGCTTCGCGATCGACACCACCGAAGAAGGCTACGCGCTGGGCTACGAGTTCGACATCGTGCTGCGCGGCCCAAACGAGACCCCCACGGAGCGTTGAATCATGGCACTCAAACAAACCCCTTCGCAAACCGTCGGACCATACTTCGCCTATGGTCTGTGCCCGCAGCAATACAACTTCGATCTGAAGAGCCTGTTCACGCCGGAACTGGTCGATGAGCGCGCGAGCGGCGAACACATCAGCGTGATCGGGCGCGTGTTCGACGGCGACGGCAAGGTCGTGCCCGATGCGCTGCTCGAGTTCTCGCAGGTCGATGCCAAGGGCCGTTATCCGGCGTCGCGTCGCGAGACGCTCGAAAGCGGTTTTCGCGGTTTCGCGCGGGTCGGCACCGGCACGGACCCGCAGCAGCGCTTCGTGCTGCGCACGGTGAAGCCGGGCAGCGCCGCGCCGGGCGAGGCGCCGCGTCTCGATGTGATCGTCCTGATGCGCGGCACGCTGATGCACGCGTTCACGCGCATCTATTTCGACGACGAAGCCACCGCCAACGCCGCCGATCCCGTGCTCGCCGCCGTGCCCGCCGAGCGGCGCGGCACGCTGATCGCGAAACGCGAAGAGCGCGATGGCAACGTCGTCTATCGCTTCGACATCCGTCTGCAAGGCAATGGCGAAACGGTGTTCTTCGACGTGTGAACGATAAAGCCGGACGCACGATCGTTCGGCAATTTCATGCGCCTTTCACGAACCCGCCCCATAATCCGTTGCGCGATCTGATCGCGTAACTCCGAGCAGTTTTTCAAGCCCGCCCAGTTCACTGTGCGGGCTTTTTTCTTGCGCGTCCCTGTTGGTGCGCTCAGCCGAGCGGGCGCACGCCGATCAACGGGCCATGCAGTTCGAACACGAAGATCGCCCACGCGGCAAAACCCAGCGCGACGGCGATGAAGTTGTCCCTCAGCGAGGCGCGCACAGGCGTCGTGCGCACGTGGCGTGCACGGGTCACGGCGAACAGGACGAACGACCAGACGAACAGCGAGCCGAACAATACGATCGCGTTGAACGTGCCGTTGGCGAGCAAATGCGCGAACGCCCATAGCGAAATGGCCGCGGGAAGCGGGGCAACGAGCCGCTGCTTGAGCGAACTGGCCGGCAGCAGCGCCGACGCCAGCACGACGAAGGCGAGCGCCGTGAGCGCGGCCGTGAGATGCGGCATCCACATGGGCGGCGACCACACCAGCACAGGGGCGCGGCGCGCGATTCCATAGCCATACACGATGACGATGAGGCCGGTCAGCGAGATCGACCCGAAGACGGCATGCCAGGCGCCCTTGCCGAAGCGCCCGATCTGCGCATCGCGCCACGATGGCGCGACAATGCGCACTGAATGAATGCCGATAAACGCCAATAGCCCGATTACCAAAACCGCCATCCGATGACTCCGTTGCGCCGATATGGCGATGCACGGCATTGTCGCCGAATCGTCGAATGGCGCCAATTGCGAAGACTGTCGCAGCGGCTGAAGGCTTTTGAATGACCGGCTAAAAGACCTTAATGGTGCAATGCCGAGTTGCGCCTTAAATTGATTTTGTGTCCTGTCAAGGCGGGATTCTCTGGAAGGCACGCGAAATGCCCGGCGCTTGCGTCTACGCAAGCGTCAAGATCACGGCGGTCCAATTCGAATCGATACGATGGAATGATGAAATCCACATGGCACGGCGCGCTGCTTCAATAGCGCCTTTCAGGTGCGGAAATGTTCAATATCCTGCCCGGCATGAATAGCGCGAGTCAGCCATGACGGCCGGTCCCCCTTGCCATCCCAGGTATTGCCATAGGCATCGCGATACATCGGCTGGGCCTCGGCCAGGGCAATCGCTGCGTCGAGATCGTCGAGCGTAATGCCGTATTCATCCATGCGGCGTCGAATCCACAGGATTAACCGTTCGCGTGCCTCTCCGTCGAGGTCGAACATCGAGTAATTCCTCTCGCTACGTATTTTTGCATGACCGTGTCGCGCCATTGACGGCTATGCACGGCAAGCGAATGACTTCGCTCGTGACGGCGAAGTCGTGCTGTCTTGATGATGATGGTCTGGGAGACACGAACCCGCGGGTGGTCCGATGGAAATCTGCGAATCCGCTGCTCCGCTCGCGATGACCGCCGGGCGCAAATGCACACCGTGATGCGAGCGGAAGTCATCATACCGTGCGTGCGCGACGCAGATCAAGCGGTTTGCGGGGTAGCGCGCGATGATATGCGCTACCCCGCCCGCGTCCGGTCAGCTTGCCGTGCGCCGTTCAGGTGCAGTTTCGTCGCCGGCCGTTCGTGCGAGCACCGGCGCAAGCGCCTGGCCCGTGTGGCTCGCGCGCACGCGCACGAGCCCTTCGGGGTCCGTGGCCGCCACGATCGAACCACCGCCCACGCCGCCTTCCGGCCCGAGATCGATGATCCAGTCGGCCTCGGCGACCACGTCGAGATCGTGCTCGATCACCACCACGCTGTGGCCGCCGTCCGCGAGCCGGTGCAGCACGCGGATCAGGCGCGCGACGTCGGCCATGTGCAGGCCGACGGTCGGCTCGTCGAGGACGTAGAGCGTGTGCGGCGCCTTCTGGCCGCGTCGCGTGATGTCGTCGCGAACCTTCGACAGCTCGGTCACGAGCTTGATGCGCTGCGCCTCGCCGCCCGACAGGGTCGGTGACGGCTGGCCGAGCGTCAGGTAGCCGAGCCCCACGTCCTTCATCAACTGCAGCGGGTGCGAGATGTTCGTGATCGCCGCGAAGAATTCGACGGCTTCGTCGATTTCCATCGTCAGCACTTCGCCGATATTCTTGCCGCGCCAGCTCACGGCCAGCGTCTCGGGATTGAAGCGCTGCCCGTGGCACACGTCGCACGGCACCTTCACGTCGGGCAGGAAGCTCATGCCGATGGTGCGCACGCCCTGGCCTTCGCAGGCCGGGCAGCGGCCATCGCCCGTGTTGAACGAGAAACGCGAGGCCGTATAGCCGCGCGCCCGTGCTTCGAGCGTGTCGGCAAAGAGCCGGCGGATCGCGTCCCACACGCCGATGTAGGTGGCCGGACACGAGCGCGGCGTCTTGCCGATCGGCGTCTGGTCCACTTCGAGCACGCGGTCGATGCTCTCCCAGCCCGTGATCGAATCGCAGCCCTGCCACGCGTGGGTGACGTCGAGCTTGGGCCGCGTCGCGCTGCGCGCCAGCACGCTCGAACGGCGCTCGGCCGCGCTCGGCGCCTTCGCCTCGGCGGCCTTGCGCGCACGGCGCGTGGCCGGCGACGACAACACCGAGCGGCCGACCGCGTCGAGCAGATTGCTGAGCAGCACGTCGCGCGCGAGCGTGGACTTGCCCGAACCGCTCACACCCGTGATCGCGACGAGCCGCCCCAGCGGAATCTGCGCGGTCACGTCGCGCAGGTTGTGCAGCTTGCCGCCATGCACGGTCAGCCATTGCGGCGGCACCGCCTCGCGGCCCGCGCGCGCCGGCTTCACTTCGCGGCGCGGTTGCAGCGGATGCACGATCGGATGCGCGAGATAGCGGCCCGTCAGCGAGTCGGGCTGCGCCGCCAGATCGGCGACGCTGCCCTGCGCGACGACCCGTCCGCCGCGCTTGCCCGCGCCCGGTCCGATATCGATGATGTGATCGGCGCGCCGGATCGTGTCCTCGTCGTGCTCGACCACGACCAGCGTGTTGCCCTTGTCGCCGAGATTGCGCAGCGCGTTGAGCAGGATCTGGTTGTCGCGCGGATGCAGGCCGATAGTCGGTTCGTCGAGCACGTAGCAGACGCCCTGCAGGTTGCTGCCAAGCTGCGCGGCGAGCCGGATGCGCTGTGCTTCGCCGCCCGACAGACTCGGCGCCGCACGGTCGAGACTCAGATAGCCGAGCCCGACCTCTTCGAGGAACTGCAAACGGCTGCGGATCTCGCTCACGACGTCGCGCGCGATCTGCGCATCGCGGCCGCCGAGTTCCAGCGTATCGATCCAGCGGCCCGTGTCGGCGACCGTCCATTGCGCGATCTCGACGATCGGATGCGCGTCGAAGGTCACCGCACGCGCGACCGGATTCAGTCGCGTGCCATGGCAGTCCGGGCATGGCGCGTCGCTCACGCCTTCGGGTTCCTGCTCCTCGGAAGGCAGCGTCTGTTCGCGGCCACGGCCGTCTTCGGCGAGCACCGTGTCGTCGTAGGCGGCGCGTTGATCGCGTGTGAGCGCGAGGCCCGTGCCCACGCAGCTCACGCACCAGCCGTGCTTGCTGTTGTACGAGAACATGCGCGGATCGAGCTCGGGATAACTCGTGCCGCACACGGGGCATGCACGGCGCGTCGACAAGACTTTGATCGTGCCGATGCGCGTCGTCGAGCCGCCGTTGCCGAGCGCGTGGTCGAGGCCGTCGAGCGGCGCGAGCAGATGCACGACGCCCTTGCCGGCTTCGAGCGTGGCATCGAGCAGGCTGCGCAATTGCGCCTCGTTTTCCGGCTCGATCACGAGATCGCCGACCGGCAGCTCGATGGTGTGTTCGCGGAAGCGGTCGAGCTTCGGCCACGGCGCGACCGGCACGAACTCCCCATCGACGCGCAGATGCGTATTGCCGCGCGCCTTCGCCCACTTCGCGAGATCGGTATAGACGCCCTTGCGGTTGACCACCAGCGGTGCGAGCAATCCGACATGCTGACCACGATGCTCGCGCAACAGTTGCGCGACGATCGAATCGACGCTTTGCGAGGTCACCGGCGTGCCGTCGTGGATGCAGTGCTGCACGCCGAGCTTTACGTAGAGCAGGCGCAGGAAGTGCCACACTTCCGAAGTCGTCGCGACCGTGCTCTTGCGACCGCCGCGCGACAGGCGCTGCTCGATCGCGACGGTCGGCGGAATGCCGTACACCGCATCGACCTCGGGACGCCCGGCGGGCTGCACGATGGAGCGCGCATACGCGTTCAGCGATTCGAGGTAACGGCGCTGCCCTTCGTGAAAGAGGATGTCGAACGCGAGCGTCGACTTGCCCGAACCGGACACGCCCGTGATGACGTTGAAGCGGCCATGCGGGATATCGACGTCGAGCGCCTTCAGGTTGTGCTCGCGCGCGTTGACGATGCGCACGACGTCCTCGCCCTGGATCTCGCGGCGTGCCGCGGCATTGCGCAAGGCCGTCTGCAGCGCGACGCCCTCTTCCTCGGCGACGAGCGCGCCCGCTTCGCTGCCGAGCGTCGCTTCATAGCGTTCGAGCGCGGCGCCCGTATGCGAGCGCGGGCAGGCGATCACATCGGCGGGCGTGCCGACGCACACCACTTCGCCGCCCGCATCGCCGCCCTCGGGGCCGAGATCGACGAGCCAGTCCGCCGCGCGGATCACGTCGAGATTGTGTTCGATCACGAGCAGCGAATGACCGCTCGCGAGCAGCTTGCCGAACGCGCGCATCAGCTTCGCGATGTCGTCGAAGTGCAGGCCCGTGGTCGGTTCGTCGAACATGAACAGACGCCCGCCCACGGCGTCGTTCTTGCCGCGCGCCTGGGCCGTCTCGGCCAGATAGCCCGCGAGCTTCAGGCGTTGCGCCTCGCCGCCCGACAAGGTCGGCACGGGCTGGCCGAGCTTCACGTATTCGAGGCCGACATCGACGATCGGTTGCAGCACGCGCAATACTTCGCCATCCTCAGCAAAGCACTGGATCGCCTCGCTGACGGTCAGATCGAGCACATCGGCGACCGACAGCACGCGCCCCGCGCGCTCGATCTTCACTTCGAGCACTTCGCCACGATAGCGGCGGCCATCGCAATCGGGACAGCGCAGATAGACGTCGCTCAGGAACTGCATCTCGATGTGCTCGAAGCCCGAGCCGCCGCAGGTCGGGCAACGGCCTTCACCCGAGTTGAAGCTGAACATGCCCGCCGTGTAGCCGCGCTGCTTCGCGAGCGGCGCCTTGGCGAACAGCTTGCGGATCTCGTCGAACGCGCCGACATAGCTGGCCGGATTCGAGCGCGCCGTCTTGCCGATCGGCGATTGATCGACGAACACCGCGTCGCTGATTTTCTCCGCGCCGACCAGACGGCGGAACGCGCCCGGCGACTCGGTGGGTTTGCCGAGATGGCGCGCGAGCGCCGGATACAGCACGTCCTGCACCAGCGTCGATTTACCGGAACCCGACACGCCGGTCACGCAGACGAGCCGGCGCAGCGGAATCGACACGGTCACGTCGCGCAGATTGTGTTCGCTCGCGCATTCGAGCGTGAGCAGCGGCGTCGCGGCATCGACGGGCCGGCGCGCCCAGTGCGAGGCGTCGGCCACTTCGCGATGGCCGCCCAGGTATTCGCCGGTCAGCGTGCCCGAGCGGCGAATGTCAGCGGGCGTGCCGTCGTAGACGATCGAGCCGCCACGCTCGCCCGGCCCCGGACCCATGTCGATCAGACGATCGGCGGCCAGCATCACCGAGGGATCGTGTTCGACCACGACCAGCGTGTTGCCCGCGTCGCGCAGGCGGTGCATCGCCTCGACGATGCGGTTCAGGTCGCGCGGATGCAGGCCGATGCTCGGCTCGTCGAGCACGAACAGCGTCTTGGTGAGCGAGGTACCGAGCGCCGTCGTCAAGTTGATGCGCTGCACCTCGCCGCCCGAGAGCGTGCGGCTCTGGCGATCGAGCGTCAGATAGCCGAGCCCCACGTCGCAAAGATACTTGAGGCGCGTTCGCACTTCGGCGAGCAGCAGTTTCAGCGCGTCGTCGAGCAGCGCCGACGACAGCGAGAGATCGTCGAAGAAGCGGCGAATGCGCTCGATCGGCATCAGCATGAGGTCATGCAACGAGAGGCCGGGCAATGCTTCGAGCTGTTCGCGCGTCCATTCGACGCCACGCGGCAGGAAGCGCGCGGCGCTTGCGAGCACTTCGTCGGCGTTGTCGCGCGTGCCGAGTCGCCACAGCAGCGCTTCGGTCTTCAGACGCGCGCCGCCGCAGGTGTCGCACGGCGTGTAGCTGCGATACTTCGACAGCAGCACGCGGATGTGCATCTTGTACGCCTTCGACTCCAGGTACTGGAAGAAGCGCTTCACGCCATACCATTGCGTCTGCCAGCTGCCGCTCCAGTCGGGCGAACCGTTGATGACCCAGTCGCGTTCCTTGTCGGTCAGCGCCGACCACGCCGTGTCGCGCGCGATGCCCGCCTTCGCGGCGTAGCGCATCAGATCGTCCTGGCATTCCTTCCAGGCAGGCGTCTGCAGCGGCTTGATCGCGCCGCCGCGCAAGGTCTTGCTCGCGTCGGGAATCACCAGCCCCCAGTCCACGCCGATCACGCGGCCAAAGCCACGGCATGCATCGCACGCGCCATACGCCGAATTGAACGAGAACAGGGCCGGTTGCGGATCGGCGTAACGCAGATCGCTGTCGGGACAATGGAGGCCGGTCGAGAAACGCCAGATTTGCGGCGCGTCGGTATCGGCGGCTGCCTCGGCATCGGGCAGCACGTAGACGTTCACGCGTCCCGCGCTACGTCTGAGCGACGCCTCGATCGCCTCGACCGCGCGGCTCTTCTCCGTCTTCTGCAGACGGAATCGGTCGGCGACGACATCGAGCAGCTTGCGCCGCCCATCGAGCGTATCGACTTCGCGCTGCGCCTGCACGCGCGTGTAACCGCTCGCGGACAGCCATTGCTCGACTTCGGCTTCAGTCGTCGTATCGGGCAGTTCGACCGGGAACGTCACGACCAGACGCGGATCGCCAGCCGCCGTGCGCGCGAGCAGTTCGGCATAGATCGTCTCGGGCGTGTCGTGGCGGACCGGCTGCGCCGTAACGCGGTCGAACAGGTTCGCGGCGCGCGCGTACAGCAGCTTCAGATGGTCGTTGAGTTCGGTCATCGTGCCGACGGTCGAGCGCGAACTGCGCACCGGATTCGTCTGGTCGATCGCGATGGCGGGCGGCACGCCGTCGACGCGGTCCACCTGCGGGCGGTCCATACGATCGAGGAACTGGCGTGCATACGCACTGAAGGTCTCGACATAGCGTCGCTGACCTTCGGCATACAGGGTGTCGAACACGAGACTCGACTTGCCCGAGCCGGACGGCCCGGTCACGACCGTCATTTCGCCGGTGTGCAGATCGAGGTCGAGGTTCTTGAGATTGTGCTGGCGGGCTCCGCGAATGCGGATGCTTCGGTTTTCGCTCACTTGCGCAACTTTCCGGCTGGTCAGGCGGATTCGGGAACGGGTGGCGGCGCGGCGGCCTGACCCGGCGACTCGCAGCAGGCACAAGGCGGCGGCGCCGGCACTTGTCGCCCTGCTGTCAGATCACGATTCTACTGTATATTTATACAGGACGTGTGCCGTGCATGCGGGTGCGCCGCGTGGGGTATCGCGCCCCGGCGCGTCAAGCTGGCCGGATGGTCAAGCGGCGCCATGCAGGCGGTCGTCCTGCCACATCTGCTCGTACGCCGCCTCGACGTGCCGTGCAAAGCGCCCGCCGTCCATCAAAGGCGAATGCTCCATGCGCGCGCGCAGTCCCGCACGCAATGACGCGAGGCGCGGCAGGTCGCCGGCGAGCGCCACGGCGATGCGCACGAATTCGTCATCGGTGTGCGCGGCGAGCGACTCCAGACCCAGATTGACCAGCTGACTCAAGCCCGCACGCCCCACTGCCGTCGCGCCGACGCGCGTGACCACCAGCACGCCCATCCAGAACGAATCGAGGCTGGTCGTGTGGCCGTTGTAGGGGAACGTGTCGAGCCCGAGGTCGATCTCGTGATACGTGCGCAAATACGCATCGCGCGGCCTGAACGACTCGAAGTCGACACGAAGCGGATCGATGCCGCTGCCCGCGAGCCGATCGGCGAGCCGCTGGCGTGCGCCGCCTTCGGGCGCCATCAGGCGCAAGCGCGCGTGCGGCAACTCGCCGAGGACGTCCGACCAGAGCGTCAGCGTACGCGCGCTCAGCTTGCAGGTGTTATTCAGGCTGCCGAATGTGAAGTGCCCCGCGCTCAACGCGGGCAACACGTTCACTTCCGGCTCGTCGGTCAACGGGTCGTAGCACCAGAACGTATCGGGTAGGCGCAGCGAGCGCTCGCGATAATGCGCGTCGTGCCCAGGCGGATCGATATGCGGATCGGTCAGGCGGTAGCCAATCGCGTCGAGACCCGTCGTGCCCGGATAGGCGAGCCACGCCACCTGCACTGGCGCGGGCTTGCGTGCGAACAGCAGCGGCCGGCCATCGGCCATGTGCATCGCGAGATCGACGAGGATGTCGATGCCGTCGGCGCGAATCTGCGCGGCCAGCGCGGCGTCGTCGAACGTGCGCACGTCGTGCCATACATCGGCGAGCGATGCGATACGCGCGCTCAATGCGTCGGGTCGCACGACGCTCGAATAGCAGTGAATCTCGAAGCGGGCGTGATTGTGATGCGCGAGCAGCGGCAACATGAAGAGCGCCTGGCAATGATCGCGAAAGTCCGCTGACACGTAACCGATGCGCAAACGCCGCGTCGTGCCGCGCGCGTTCGCGTGCGGTTCACGCGATGCGGCGAGCGGCGCTTCGTGGCGCTCCGCAAAACGCAGGCATTCGTCGAGCACTGCCGCGCTGTCGTCGAGCTGAAAGGTCAACGCGTAGGCGAGATTGCTATGCGCGACGACATTGCCCGGATCGCTTTCGATGGCCCGCCGATAGCACTCGATCCCCTCGTCCAGCTCGCCACTGTCCTTGAGGATGTTGCCGAGGTTGTTGAGCGTCACCGTATGCGTCGCGTCGATGTCGAGTGCGGCGACGAGCAGCGCGCACGCGTCATCGTGATGGCCGAGCGTGCGCAACAGGTTGCCCGCGTTGTTGTACGCCGGGATGAAATCGGGCTGCGCGCGGATCGCCTGGTCGAAGGCCTCGGCGGCCGCCTGGTACTCGCCCAGTTCGCGGCACACGTTGCCGAGATTGTTCGCGGCCTGCGCATGCGCGGCATCGAGTGCGAGCGCGCGCCGGTATTGCGCCTGCGCCTCGGCATGACGGCCGAGGCCGTGCAGTGCGTTGCCGAAGTTGTACGCTGCCTGGGCGACGCCCGCATCGAGCGACACCGCGCGTTCGAGCACGGCGGCGGCTTCGTCGAAGCAGCGCAAGTCGCACAGCACGACGCCGAGATTGATCTGCGCGGCCACGGCGTCCGGCGCGGCGGCGACGGCTTCGCGCAGCAGCGGCACGGCTTCGCCCAAGCGCCCGGCCCCTTGCAGCAGCGCGCCCAGATTCGTGAGCGCCGCGCTCGCGTGTGGCTCGCGTGCGAGCGCGGCGCGCCACGCTGCTTCGGCCGCATCGTTCTCGCCGAACCGGTGCAGGCAATTGCCCAGATTCACCAACGCATCGGCCGAACGCGTCTCGCGCTGTGCCGCCCCGCGCCAGGCTTCGGCGGCGCTGTGCCAATCGCCGCCGGCCTCGAGTGCCGAAGCCAGTGCCTCCCACACCTGCGCCGACGATTCGTCTTCAGCGAGCAGCAAACGATAGAGCGCGACAGCCTCCTCGAAGCGCTCCAGCAACACCAGCGTCTGACCCAGCGCGAGCCGATAGCGCGGATGCTGCGGCGCGAGCGCAAGCGCCCGCGTCAGCCAGTCGAGTGCATACGCACAGTCGCCCCGCTGCAGCGCGAGCACCGCGAGCCGGAACATGGCGTCGGTGTGATCGGGATCGGCTTCGAGGATGGCTTGATAGAGACTCTGTGCACCAGCGAGGTCGCCAGCCAGATGCCGCTCGTTGGCGAGCGCGAAACGTTCAGTCTGCATGCAGAGGGTGGGTTAGACACACATTATCGATCGAACAGCGGGCGAACACCTGTCCACTCTTTCGATGACGTGACTTACCCGCAGTGCAAACGAAGCATAAGTGCCGCCGACGAATCCGCGGTTACCAAACATCACCGGAGCTTACCCGCGCGAAAGGCGTTGCTGAATCGGACCTGTTCGCTCTGCTCGGCCGTCGATCAGAAATCGACCCTCGCGTTCAGGCTGACCGTGCGCGGATCGCCCGGCGCGATATAACTCTCGTACTGGCTCATCCAGTAGCGGCGGTTCGTGATGTTGTCGACGGCCGCACGCAGCGTGACCTCACGGCCGCCGATCCGCGTCAGGTAGTTGGCGCCGGCATTCACGAGCAGGTAGCCGCCGGCCTCGAGCGTGCCTGCCGGATTCACGCCGGTGTTGCCCGTGTACTTCGCATCCACGCCCAGCCGCAGGCCTGGCACGTACGGCACGTCGTAGCTCAGCTTGGCGGCGGCCACGAACTGCGGCGCGGTTGCTACACGCTTGCCGTTATACGCCTGCCCTTTCGCATACCACGTATCGAGCAGCATCACGTCGGCAGCCACGAGCCAATCGCGACCCAAACGCACATCGCCGCCGGCCTCGATGCCTTCGTAGATCGAATCGCCATCCTGGGTCAGCACGTTCTGGTCGTTCGCATACGCGGCGCCGCGTTCGATCCGAAACAGCGCCGCAGTCGCGCTCCAGCGCGCATGCTCGCTCTTGACGCCCAACTCATACTGTCGAGAACGCAACGGACGAAGCACCGATCCTCGATTTGCATAGATATCCGAAACGATCTGACCAGGCTCCAGCGATTCGACGTAGCTCGCGTACAGCCTGGTTTGCGGCTCGATCTTGTACGTGAGCGCGAAGGTCGGCGTGAAGACGCCGTTCTTCGCGTATGACGACGTCGTCGCGCCCGATTCCGCGAAACTCCTCTGGTCGTAGTTCGTGTAACGCACGCCCGCGAGCACCGACCAGCGGCTCGTCAGGTCGACCGTATCGCTCAGAAACAGCGCCTTCTGATTGATTTCACTCGTGCGGTATTTCTGCAGACCGCTGCCCGAGTAATAGTAGTTCGGGTTCGGCCGGTACAGATTGCCGTTGCCCAGCGTCTCGATGAACGAGCCCGCCGCCGTGCTGTAGTCGTTGGTCTGCCGCTGGACGGCGCCGCCGAACACCAATCGATGCGTGAATGGCCCGGTCTTCAGCTTGCCTTCGAACGCGCCCTGCCAATAGCTATCCTGATGCGCTTCGTCGCCATTCCAGCGATCATCCGCATAGTCGCCTGCCTGGTTGCGCAGCATGAGCGTGCTTTCGTTGCGATCGCGCGCCGACTTGCTGTAGCTAACCGACGTGTTGAAGGCCCAATCGGGCGTGATCTGGTATTTGACGCCTGCCGTGTAGAGCTGCAGGTTGGTGTTCAGATGCTGATCGGTGCCGGCGAGCCAGTTGGTGCCGCCGCTGAGCGTGGCGGGCAGGCGCGTGCCCACGTAGGTGCCCGGAATGTAGATCGCCGGCGTCTGCCCGCTCGAACGGCTTTGCTGATAGATCGCGTTGAAATAGACATCGAGGTCGCGCGTGAGTTGTCCGTCGAGCGCCAGCGCCAACGCGTTGCGATTGATGTCACCAGCGTTGTAGGTCTTGCCCGCCTCGCGCGTGTAGTTGATGCGCGCCCCGAACATGCCGTCCGGACCGAAGCGACGGCTCAGGTCCACGTGCTGGCTCAGTACACCGTCCAGGCGATAGCCGAAGTCGACACTGGTGACCGGCTCATCGACCGGCTTTTTGGTCACGTAATTGACGACGCCGCCCGGCTGCGCAAAACCGTACATGAAACCGCCGAGCCCCTTGAACAGTTCGACGCGCTCGAGGTTTTGCCAGGGCATCGTGATGCCGAACGAGATGAAAGGATTGCCGTCGATCCTGAAGCCGTTCTGCCAGTCGACCGGCAAGCCGCGTATCGTGATGTAGGTCGCCCACGCACTATAGGCGTTGCTTTTGTCGCTGACCGAGGCGTCGCCGGCGAACACATCGCCGAGCTTGTTCGCCTGACGGTCCGCGAGGTCTTCACCTGTCACCACGGTCGTCGAGAATGGCGTGTCGAGCTGCGAGCGCGTCCCGAGCGCGCCGCTCGATACTGGCGTGTCCAGATGCAGCGGCGAGTCCGATACCGCTGAAGCGCTTACCTTGACGGCGGGCAACGCCTGCGCCGTGCCCGGAGCGGAGCCGGTCTGGGAAAAGGCGGATTGCGCGGCGGCGGCGAACGCCAGCCATGCGGCAACCTGCAAAGGACGATGCAGTGTGCGTCCCGGGCGGCATGCGGTTTGTTGGTTGTTCATATCGGCCAAAGATCAAGATGTTTTCCGTTCAGACATTCGGAATACGTATCATTATCATTTGCATTCCGAAGAGAGCGGATAGTAGCAAAGCCTTTGAACCGTTGAAAGCTGTTTGGAAAAAACTTCGAGAAGGGGGAATCTACGTCAAATTTTTCGCTTGTCGCGCACGCAGAACGTGCAGTCCGCCGAGCCACCAGTTCAGCGGACGCCGGTCCCGCTGCAAGGCGACTCCGACCCGCACACGGTAAGTAATTCGATATCCGTACTATTCTTCGATCTCCCCTTGGCACGCCCGGATTCGTTTCCTACGATCACTCAATACGAATACGTCTTATTTGCAACAAGACCTGCCGCGATCGACGCGCAGGTCCGATGTGTCAGCCTTCTGGCCGCCCTCCCCGTTTTCGTCTCGATGAGGTGTCTCGACATGGTTCTTTCTTGCTCACGTGAAAATTCAATATTTAGCCATCCTGATCTACCCGTGCTCGACTTCATCGCCATCGGTCTCGGCCCGTTCAACCTGAGCCTCGCCTGTCTCGCCGACCCCATCCGCGACTTGCATGGCCTGTTCCTCGAACGCAACGAGGACTTCGACTGGCATCCGGGCATGCTGATCGACGACACGGCGTTGCAGAATCCGTTTCTCGCCGACCTGGTGAGTCTCGCCGACTCGACGAGCAAGTTCAGCTTTCTCAACTACTGCAAGCAGGAAGGCAAGCTTTACGCGTACTACATCCGCGAACGCTTCTATCTGGGCCGTGCGGAATACAACCGCTACTGCCAATGGGCGATCCGCCAACTCTCGAACATTGCGTTGGGCTCGCACGTCGAACGCGTCGAATACGACACCGGTGCGGGCCATTACGTCGTGAACGGACGGCACGCGCGCACGGGTCAGCCGTTCACGCATCGCGCCGCGCGTCTCGTGATCGGCGTTGGCTCGGTGCCGCGACTACCGCCCTGTTGCGACGAGGTCGGCGAGCACTGCCTGCACAGCGCCCACTACATCGCCAGCAAGACAGCCTTGCAGAAGAAGCGGTCGATTGCCTTGATCGGCAGCGGCCAGAGCGCCGCGGAGATTTTCTACGACCTGCTCAAGGAAAGCGACGAGCACGGCTACGCGCTCACATGGATCACGCGCTCGCCGCGTTTCTTCCAGATGGAGACCAACAAGCTCGCGCTCGAATTGATGTCGCCCGATTACATCGACTACTTCTACAACCTGCCGGAGAGCGTGCGCGAAGGCATCATCGCGAGCCAGGGCAACCTCTACAAAGGTGTGAACGCATCGCTCCTGAACCAGATCCACGACCTGCTCGACGACCGCCGCAGCCGCGGCAACAACAACGCACGGCTCATCGCCAATTGCGAACTCGTGGGCTGTCGCCGCGACCTCGTCGGCGAGGGTTTCCATCTGTGTTTCCTGCAGCGCGACGAGGGCGTGCAGTACACGCACGTAACCGACGGCGCCATCTTCGCGACCGGTTATGACCAGCATGTGCCGGCGTTCATCGATGGCATTCGCGAGCGCATAAGCTGGGATACCAAGGGCCGGTACCGGCTCTCGCGCCACTACGCAATCGACTTGCACGGCAACGAGATATTCGTGCAGAACGCGGGCCTCTACAGCCACGGCCTCACCAATCTGGATCTCGGCATGAGCTGCTATCGCAACTCGTGCATCTTGCGCGAAATGACCGGCGTGGAGCACTACAAGATCGAGCGGCGCATCGCACTGCAGGACTTCTCGGTGCCTGCGACGGACGGCTTCGCGAAGACGTCGCCGGAGGCGCAATGAATCTGCGCAACACCATCATCACGATGACGGCGTTCGCTGTCGTCAGCGACGCGATTCTCATACCGTTCTATCCGCAGTTTTTCGCGGCGCGCTACGGCGTAACTAGCCCCGTGCACGCCGGCGCTTACGTGGCGTGCATCTCCCTCGTCGTGATGCTCACCCTGCCGCTCTGGGCACACATCGCGAAACGCCTGGACGCCATGCATCTGCTTGTCTACACCCAGTGCGGAGCAGGCGTGCTCTCGCTTGCCAGCTATTTCGCGCCTACGGTGCCACTCTTCTGGGTGCTCTCGCTCGCGATGTTCATGTGCAAGAGCAGCTACCTGCTCATGTATCCGTACATGATGCGGCTCGAGCCCGCTGAGTCGCATGCGCACACGATCGGCTTGCTCTCGGTCGTGGTGCACTTCGGCGCGATTGCGGGCGCTCTGGCAGGCGGCCTCGTGATGCAGGTGTGGAACGCGCACGAGTGCATCTTCGCGATGGCTGCGGGTGACTTCATCCAGATGGGCATCTGCATGAGCCTGATCCGCACGCATCGCATCGCGCTTCGTTGGCGCGTGCGCTGCGCCAACGAAGCGCACGCGCAAGCAACTCGTCCCAGCTTGCGCCAGCGGCTGCCAATCCTGCGGCTCGCCCTGTTCACGCTCGTAGTGGACTTCTGTGTGTATCTGATCCGGCCGTTCATGTCGTCCTATTGGCAGAACGTAACTGGCTCGCCGGGCGAACTCGTCTCGGGCCTCGTGTTCGCGATTCCGGGCATGGCCGCATTGGCTGCATTGCGCATCAACAGGCGCCTCGCCGTGCAAGGCAGGCGCTCACCCGATCACATGATCGCGAACCTGCTGTTGTGCGCCGCCGGCATGCTGCTGCAAGGCATAGAGGCACCGCTGTTTATCGTGCTTGGCCGCATGATGTTCGGCTGGGCGCTGTTCCAGATCGTCGTCAAACTCGGCGTAACGATGTTCTCGCTCAGCACGCCCGCTGCGTATGCCGCCGACTACAGCGTGATCAACTTCTTCCAGAACCTCGGCGTGCTGCTTGCTTCGTTCGCGGCCGGTGCGATCGTCGATGCGACCGGACTGCGTACGCCCTTTTTTATCGGCTCGGTGGGGCTCGTCGCGTGCGCGCTGCTTAGCGTGTGGCTAGTCGAGCGCCCAGGCCGCCTGGCAAGTATGCCGGACGCCGACTCGACACCCCAGGAAATCGACCTCGCCAAAACAGGAGTCACCGCCCGTGCGAACTGATATCGCCGCCGATGAAATCGCGTTGCGTCATCGCTGCTTGCCGCACCCGGCGCAACGCGACCCGCCTGCCGTCACGCTCGATGGATTCCAGATCCGCCGGCTCGACGTGCCGCGCGACGCGCCCACGCTGCATGGCTGGTTCATCGAAGAGCGCGCCTCGTTCTGGAACATGCGCGACTGGAGCGCGGCGCAAGTGGCCGCGTTCTATCAGGCCATCGACGATTCGGCCCATGCGCAAGCGTGGCTCGCTTCGCGGCGCGGTGCGCCAGCATTCCTCGCCGAGACCTATGACCCCGCGCATGAGGAAGCCGGCGAGCATTACACCGTGTTGCCCGGCGATCTGGGCATGCATCTGTTCGTGGGGCCCGCCGCAGCGCCGCAGCGCGGCTACACGCGCCGCGTGTTCAAGGCGCTCATGACGTTCTCGTTCGAGTACCTCGACGCCGCGCGCATCGTCGTCGAGCCCGACGCGCGCAACACGCGCATTCACGCACTGAACCGGGCGATGGGCTTCGTCTACGCGAAAGACGTCGTCTTTCGCGAGAAAACGGCATCGCTCGCGTTCTGCACGCGCGCGGATTTCTACGCCGCCATTCAACGCGACATCGAAAGGAATGCAACGCCATGAACCCGATCAACAGTGACATCGACACCCGGCCGTCGATGCAGCACACGCTTCTCGCGCCATCCGGCGCCACCGCGCATCTCACTCCGGATGTCTGGAAGCACGTGAACCGCCTGCTGGTGCGCAAGGCCATCGCCGAGTACGCGCACGAACTGATCGTGGAGCCGCGACGCATCGCCGACGCGTCAGCCGACGGCTATGCACGCCACGAACTGGCATCCGATGACGGCTCGCGCGTCTACACATTCGAAGCGCGCATGCTCGCGCTGCGCCACTGGAGCATCCGCGCCGGGTCGATCGTCTGTACCCGACGCGGCATCGAGCAGCCGCTCGATGCGCTCTCGTTCGTGATCGACGTGAAGGAGCGCCTCGGCATCGCACAAGGCATGCTGCCTGTCTATCTCGACGAAATCAGCAGCACGCTCTACGGCGCCGCGTACAAGTACGTCAAGCACGGCCCCGACACGCGCGACCTGCTGAGCGCCGACTTCCAGGCCGTGGAAACGGCGATGAGCGAAGGCCATCCGGGCTTCGTCGCCAACAACGGGCGGCTCGGCTTCGACGCGCCCGACTATCGCGCGTTCGCGCCGGAAGCCGGGTCGGCCATCCAGCTCGTCTGGCTCGCGGTGCACAAGGACAACGCCACGTTCCATCATGCCGACGATCTCGACTATCACCGCCTGATGGACGAGGAGCTGGGCGCACGGACCATCGCACGCTTCAAGTCCAGCGTCGAGGCCCGCGGCTGCAACAACGACTACTACCGCCTCATGCCCGCGCATCCGTGGCAATGGTTCAACAAGCTGTCGATTGCGTTCGCCGCCTATGTGGCCACGAACCGCATCATCTGCCTCGGCTACGGCGACGACCGTTATCTCGCGCAGCAATCGATTCGCACCTTCTTCAATGTCTCGAACCGCTCGAAGCGCTACGTCAAGACTTCACTGTCGATCCTCAACATGGGATTCATGCGCGGGCTCTCGCCGTACTACATGTCGGGCACGCCCGCGATCAGCGACTTCATCAAGGGTTTGGTGGCAAGCGATTCCTATCTGCGGGAAAAGGGCTTCACGATCCTGCGCGAAGTCGCATCGATGGGCTTTCGCAACCGCTATTACGAAGACGCCGTGCAGACAGATACGCCATACAAGAAGATGTTTTCAGCGCTATGGCGCGAGAACCCGCTCGCGCTCGCGGGCGACGGCCAGCGCCTCATGACGATGGCCGCGCTGCTGCACATCGACCGGCACGGCGACGCGCTGCTGCGTGCACTGATCGAGGCATCGGGGCTCACCACGCAAGCGTGGCTGGAACGATATATGGAGGCGTATCTCGCGCCGCTCGTCCACTGCTTCTACGCGCACGATCTCGTGTTCATGCCGCATGGCGAGAACCTCATTCTCGTGTTCGAGAATCACGTGCCGGTGCGCGCGATCATGAAGGACATCGGCGAAGAGGCAGCCATCCTGGACAAAGACGCGCCTCTGCCCGAGAACGTCGGGCGCCTCGCCGTGGATGTGCCCGAACACATGAAGTTGCTGGCGATTTTTATCGACGTGTTCGACGGCTTCTTCCGTCACATGAACCAGATTCTCGTCGAGCACTCTTGCGGCACCGAGGATCTGTTCTGGGACGCGGTGGCGCGCTGCGTCGCGCGCTATCAGACGGAGCACCCGGAACTGGCGGCCAGGTTCGCGCAATACGATTTGTTCGCGCCGGAGTTCCTGCACTCGTGCCTGAATCGTCTGCAACTGGGCAACAATCTGCAGATGGTCAATCTCGCCGATCCCGCAGGCAACCTCAAGATGGCGGGCAATCTGCAGAATCCGCTCGCCGGACGCCGCGATGGGTATTCTGTCACGGAGACGGTGACCACCGGCGTCGAGGCCTGAGCGTCGCTGCTGCGTGCACGCATCGGGGCACGCAGAGCGTGCTCGCAAACGTACGCCCCTCGTCGCTTGCTGGCCACACGGCGAGAGCGAAGGCCGCCTTGCTCTCGACACGAACGCCTGAAGGCCCGCGCCTCAAGCGCCCTTCTCAAGCGCCGCGAGCAGCGCCTTTGCCACCGGCTCCGACGACGCCGGATTCTGTCCGGTGATCAACAGTCCATCGGCGACGACATACGGCTGCCACAAATCGGCCTTCGTATAGCGTGCGCCACTGGACTTCAGCATGTCTTCGACGAGGAACGGCACGACATCGGTGAGACCGACCGCTGCTTCCTCGTCGTTCGAGAAACCGGTCACGTTCTTGCCTTCGACCAGCGGTTTGCCGTTCGCGCCCTTCACATGACGAAGCACGCCGGGCGCATGGCATACCGTCGCCACCGGCTTGCCCGCCGCGAGCGTCTTCTCGATTAGCGCCGCGGAAACCGGATCCTCGGCGAGGTCCCACAGCGGACCATGACCGCCCGGATAGAACACGGCGTCGAAATCGGCGGGGTCGATCTCCGCTAGCCGCTTCGTGGCCGCGAGCGCGGCCTTCGCCGACGCATCGGCGCTGAAGCGGCGCGTCGCGTCGGTCTGCGCGGAGGGATCGTCGCTCTTCGGATCGAGCGGTGGCTGTCCGCCCTTCGGCGAGGCGAGCGTCAACTGCGCGCCCGCTTCGAGCAGCGCGTAATATGGCGCGGCCAGTTCTTCGAGCCAGAAGCCGGTCTTCTTGCCAGTGTTGCCAAGCTCTGCATGCGAGGTCAAAACGATCAGGATCTTCATCGCGCTTCCTTTGCGAAAGGGTGCCGGCCCACGCGCGCATGGCGTGAGCGTCGTGAATGCTCCAGCGTACGCCAGCGGCGCGAAGCGCGTCGTTCGCGCGGCCGGGTGAATGGCGCTTTCGACCCGAAATTGCCATGAGGCGGCACGCTCACGCCGCCGTTTCGTCGCTCGGTGCACTATGGCGTTTCACGCTTCGACTTCGACGCGAGGAATCCATGAACTCCCGCACCCTGCTCTGCTATGGCGATTCGAACACGCATGGCACCAAGCCGCTCCACCAGCCTGGCGTGCTCGAACGCTTCGGCCTCGAGGATCGCTGGCCCGGTGTCCTGCAACGCGCACTGGGCGAGCGTTGGCGCATCATCGAAGAAGGCCTGCCCGCGCGCACCACGGTCCATGACGACCCGATCGAAGGGCGGCACAAGAATGGCCTCGCCTATCTGAAGCCGTGCCTGGAGAGCCATCTGCCGGTCGATGTCGTTGTCCTGATGCTGGGCACCAACGACTTGAAGACGCGCTTTTCCGTGACGCCCGCCGATATCGCGTACTCGGTCGATCTGCTGCTAGAACAGGTGGTCGCCTGTCGCGCCGGCCCCGATGGCCTCGCACCGCACGTGCTTCTGATGGCGCCGGCGCCGATCGAAGAAGTGGGCTTCCTCGGCGAAATCTTCACCGACGGCGCAGCGAAGTCGCGTCTGCTCGCACCGTTCTATGAACGAGTCGCGGTGAAATACGGTTCGGCCTTTCTCGATGCGGGCGAAGTGGTCACCGTCAGTCCGACCGACGGTATTCATTACGAAGCGGACCAGCATCACCGGCTGGGCAACGCGGTCGCGAAGGTCGTGAGGCAGCGCTTTACCGGCTGACCACCGTTGTGGCCGCAACGAGCGCCACAAAGCAAAACGCCGCCAGCGGCGCGAAGGCCGTGGCGGCGTTTCGACCGGCGCCCGCCGAAGCAGGCACACGATCCCGATACGCTTAACGCGACATCATGTTCATGCCGACGTTGTGCATGACCCACATCGTACCGACGACGAGAATCAGCACCGTCAACACGGTGTAGCTGAACGCCGTGACGTTCCAGCGCTGGCTCGACGACGTGTTCATGTGCAGGAAGAACACGAGGTGCACGACGATCTGCACGACGGCGAGCCCGGCCAGACCGAGCAGTGCCGTTTCGCGCGAGAAGCCGCCATGCAGCACGACCCAGAACGATGCTGCCGTGAGCACCACCGCCAGGACGAAACCAACCAGGTAGCTGCCGACGCTGCCGTGGCCTTCTTCTTCATGGATGGAATGAGCACTCATTTAGATCACGCTCGCAAGGTAAACAAAGGAGAACACGCAGATCCAGACGATGTCCAAAAAGTGCCAGAAAAGGCTCAGGCACGTGAGGCGGCGCAGTTCGCGCTCGCCCAGCTCCGGCGCCTTCACGATCTGCACCATCAGGACGATCATCCACAGCATGCCGAACGTCACGTGAATACCGTGGGTTGCGACCAGCGTGAAGAACGACGACAGGAACGCGCTACGGCTCGGGCCTGCGCCATCTGCGATCAGATGCGCGAACTCATGCAGTTCGAAGTACAGGAAGGTCGCGCCCAGCAGGAACGTGACAGCCAGCCAGAACAACACCTGGCCGGTGCGCTTCTTGTACGCGCCGATCATCGCGAAGCCGTACGTGATGGACGACAGCAGCAGCACTGCCGTTTCCAGCGCGACGCCGGGGATGTCGAACAGGTCCTTGCCGGTCGGGCCGCCTGCGAACTGGTTCTGCATGACGGCGAACACTGCGAACAGCGAGCCGAACAGAATACAGTCGGTCATCAGGTACAGCCAGAAGCCGAACACCGAATGCGACGGCGGGTGATCGTGGTGATCGTGCTCCGCCAGCGCGGCCGCACTAGTCTTCGTCAACATCAGTTGGCCTCCAGTGCTTCTTCAACGTTGCCACGGCGCTTGTCTGCAAACGCCTTGACGAGTGCGCGATTGCGCTCTTCTTCATCCGCCCGGACCTTGGCAGCCGGGATGTAGTAGCCGTCGTTCTTCTGGAAGCTGTAGCCGATGGCCGTCGCGAGAATGCCGACGAAACCAGCGATGGCGAGCCACCAGATGTGCCAGATGCCAGCAAAGCCGAGCACGAGGCTGAACGCGCCGATGAACACACCTGCGCTGGTGTTCGACGGCATGTGGATGTCCGTGTACTTCGTGTTCACGACGTCCGGCGTTTCGCGGCCCGTTTCCTTCATGTGCGCGAACTCGTCGAGCTCGCTCACGTGCGGAATGACGGCGAAGTTATACGACGGCGGCGGCGACGAGATCGACCATTCCAGCGTACGGCCACCCCACGGATCGCCCGTCAGGTCGCGGTTTTCCGGCAGGTTGCGATCGCGGATCGACACATACAGCTGTGCGAACTGGTGAGCGATACCGATCAGCACGAGCACGGCGCCGAACCAGGCGATGATCATCCACGGATGCCATGCCGGGTTGTCGTAGTGATTCAGACGACGCGTGGCGCCCATGAAGCCGAGCACGTACAGCGGCGTGAACGCGACATAGAAGCCGACGAGCCAGAACCAGAACGCGCGCTTGCCGAGCTTTTCGTTGAGCTTGAAGCCGAACGCCTTCGGGAACCAGAAGTTCATGCCGGCGAGATAGCCGAACAGCACGCCGCCGATGATCACGTTGTGGAAGTGAGCAATCAGGAACAGCGAGTTGTGCAGCACGAAGTCCGCGCCCGGGATCGCCATCATCACGCCGGTCATGCCGCCGATGGTGAAGGTGACCATGAAGCCGATAGTCCACAGGACCGGCGTCGTGAACTCGAGACGGCCACGGTAGATCGTGAACAGCCAGTTGAAGATCTTCACGCCCGTCGGGATCGCGATGATCATCGTCATGATGCCGAAGAACGCGTTGACGTCGGCGCCCGAACCCATCGTGAAGAAGTGGTGCAGCCACACGAGGAACGAGAGCACCATGATCGCGCAGGTCGCGTACACCATGGTCTTGTAGCCGAACAGCGGCTTCTTCGCGTAGGTCGACACGACTTCCGAGAAGATACCGAACGCCGGCAGGATCAGGATGTACACCTCGGGGTGACCCCAGGCCCAGATCAGGTTCAGGTACAGCATGGCGTTGCCGCCGGCATCGTTCGTGAAGAAGTGCGTGCCGACGTAGCGGTCCAGACCGAGCAGCGCGAGCGTGACGGTCAGGATCGGGAACGCGGCCATGATCAGCACGTTCGTGCACAGTGCCGTCCACGTGAACACCGGCATCTTCATCAGCGTCATGCCGGGGGCACGCATCTTGATGATGGTGACGAAGAAGTTCACGCCGGTCAGCAGTGTGCCGACACCGGATATCTGCAGCGCCCACAAGTAGTAGTCAACCCCTACCCCTGGACTGTATGCGAGCTCCGAAAGCGGCGGGTATGCGAGCCAGCCGGTCATGGCGAATTCGCCGACGACCAGCGAGATCATCAGGAGCGCGGCGCCGACTGCGGTCATCCAGAACGACAGCGAGTTCAGGAACGGGAACGCGACGTCGCGTGCACCGATCTGCAGCGGCACGATGATGTTCATCAGGCCGACCATGAAGGCCATTGCCATGAAGAAAATCATGATCACGCCGTGCGCCGTGAAGATCTGGTCGTAGTGATGCGGCGGCAGATAGCCCGGCGCGTTGTATGCGACCGCGAGCTGCGTGCGCATCATGATCGCGTCCGCGAAGCCGCGGACCAGCATGACCATCGCGAGGACGATGTACATCACGCCCAGACGCTTGTGGTCGACGCTCGTCAGCCACTCGGTCCAGAGGTATTTCCACTTGCCCAAGTAAGTGATGCCGCCGAGCAGGGCTGCCCCGCCCAGCGCCATGGCGATTGCCGTAAACACGATGATAGGTTCGTGATACGGAATCGCTTCCAGTGTGAGTTTGCCGAACATGCTTGCTTTACCCCTTCGTACCGCACGACGCGTCGCTGAAATCCGTGACGTGGCCGTTGTTGTACTTCGCAATGATGTTGTTGAAGAGCTTCGGGTCGACCGTCGAGAAGTACTGAACCGGTGCCTTCTCAGTCGGTTGCGCGACCGTAGCGTATTGATCCATCGAGAGTGCGTTCGACGACGCCTTCACCTTCTGGACCCACGCGTCGAAGTCTTGCTGGCTCGTCGCGAGCGTGCGGAACTTCATGTCCGAGAAGCCCTTGCCGCTGAAGTTCGCCGACAGACCCGCGTAGTCACCGGCCTGATCAGCGATCAGGTGCAGACGGGTCTGCATGCCGGCCATCGCGTAGACCTGGGTGCCGAGCTGCGGGATGAAGAACGAGTTCATCACCGAGTCCGACGTGATGCTGAAGTTCACCGGCGTACCGACCGGCACTGCCAGCTGGTTCACCGAGGCAATGCCGAGGTCGGGATAGATGAACAGCCACTTCCAGTCGAGCGCGACAACTTCGACGTTGATCGGCTTGACGTTCGATTGCAGCGGCTTGTAGGGGTCGAGCTCGTGCGAGGTCTTCCACGTCAGCACGCCGAGGAACAGAATGATCAGCGTGGGGACGGTCCAGATGACGACTTCGATAGCCGTCGAGTGCGACCACTTCGGTGCATACGTGGCATTGCGGTTCGTCGCGCGATAGTGCCACGCGAACCACAGCGTGAGGATGATCACGGGAATCACGACGATCAGCATCGCCCACGTGGACGTTGCGATCAGCGCCTTCTCCGCGACTCCGACGCTGCCCTTGGGATCGAGCAGTTCCATGTTGCTGCAACCGGAAAGTCCCGCGATCAGTCCGGCTCCGACAGGAAGCAATAACCTTTTCAAGGTCGTTCTTTTCATCACATTTGCCTGAATTTCATTCATTCATTGAGTGTTCCGGTCACGTCTCCTCCCTGCGTTGCCAGAGGAAAGCGCCCGAATCATACAGCCGTCTGCTTTGATTGGCAGCAATGAATGTGGAAAATGATCTTTACCAAACGGGTCGTGAGACAGTTTGTCGCACTCCCGCCACCCTGCGTTGGCGCAAATCGCCGCGGCGTTTCGAAGCATCAATTCGAAAGCTTCACGCCGCGCGCCGGCTCGCTGTTATTCGCGAGCCGGCGCGCGGCGCCCTCATACGTCATCAGGTCGGCGAACGCGACGCGTGTTGCGCGTCTACGCCGGCACGCACGCTTTCCGCGGGCGCACCGTCGTCGCTCGGCTGCTTCGAGCGGCCGGCCTGCGTGACGAGATTCGCCGCGGACAGTTCGATCGCATCGGTGAAGGGCTTCGGATAGAGGCCCATCAACAGCACCAGCGCCGCGAGCGATGCGAAGATCACCGACTCGCGACGACCGAGGTCGGCGAGCTTGGCGACTTGCGCGTTCTTGACGGCGCCGAAGATAACGCGCTTGTACATCCAGAGGGTGTACGCAGCGCTGAGGATCACGGTCGTCGCGGCGAGCGCGCCGATCCAGAAGTTGAAGCGGATGGCGCCCATGATGACCATGAATTCGCCGACGAAACCCGCCGTGCCCGGCAGGCCGACGTTCGCCATCGCGAAGATCATCACGAACGTGGCATAGCGCGGCATCGTGTTGGCGACGCCGCCGTAGGCCGAGATGGTGCGCGTCTTCGTGCGGTCGTAGAGCGCGCCGACGCAAAGAAGCATGGCGCCCGACACGAAACCGTACGAGATCATCTGCACGATCGCGCCTTCGGTGCCGATCTGGTTGAACAGGAACAGGCCGAGCGTGACGAGGCCCATGTGGGCGACCGTTGAGTACGCAAGCAGTTTGGTCATGTCGGTCTGCGCGAGCGCGAGCAGGCTCGCGTAGATCACGGCGACGAGCGACAGTGCGATGATGGCCGGCGCGAAATAATGCGCGGCGTCCGGCGTGATCGGCAGCGTGAAGCGCAGGAAACCGTAGCCACCGAGCTTGAGCATCGCGAGCATCACGGTGGCGCCGGTGGGCGCTTCGAGGTGGACGTCGGGCAGCCAGGTGTGCAGCGGCCACATCGGCACCTTGACAGCGAATGCGGCGAAGAAGCCGATGAAGATCAGCAACTGCGGCACGAAGGCGATTTGCAGGCGATGCCAGGCGGCCATGTCGAACGTGTGCGACAGGCTGTACAGGTACAGCATCGACACGAGCATCATCAGCGAGCCGCCGAACGAGAAGAAGAAGAACTTCACGGCCGCATAGGTCCGGCGCTGGTTGCCCCACGTGCCGATCAGCAGGTAGAGCGGGATCAGCGTCGCTTCGAAGAACACGAAGAACAGCATGCCGTCGGTGGCGGCGAAGGTGCCGACCATCAGGCCCGAGAGGATCAGGAACGCGCCGAAGTACTGTGCGACGCGCACCGTGATCGACTGCCACGAGGCGAGCACGATCACGAGCGTCGTGAACGCGGTGAGCACGACGAGCCACAGCGAGATGCCGTCGATGCCAAGACGCCATGCCACTCCGAATTCCGGCAGCCAGTCGCGGTACTCGACGAACTGCATGGCGGCCGCGTGATTGTCGAAACCGACGATCAGCGGCACCGTCAGCAGCAGACCGACGACGGCGCCGGTCAGCGCGAGCCAGCGCGCGCGCTGCGGATGGCGATCCGATCCGACGCGCAGCACTGCGACGCCGAACAGGATGGGAATCCAGATCGCCAGATTCAGAAATGGAACGGATTGCATCTCGACATGACCCTAAAAATGCTAAGCAAATAGCTTCATCACCGCACCGCAAGGTGCGTAAGAAAAATGAAAGACTGGAGGGAGACGCAATGCGAGACCGCTGCTTTGTAATGTTTTTGTCAGGAATGCAGCAAAGTGCAGCTCACCTTCAAGGGTTAACGAGGGTAAACGGAAAGCAAAACTTTTGCAGCGCAACATTGCAGGGCGATCCGCCCCTTGATGTAAATCATTGTTTTTGCTTGATTCTCGTTAAGTACAAAAAACAACGACTACGCGCCCGCGCACGACTTTTGACCTCGATTCTGTCCTGCGACCACACCTCGCAGGCCTGTCCCGGGGATTTCGCTCCGACTCGCCAACCTTAGTTTTTACTTACTTCATTCTTTCATTTCACTTACGCATCTTGATCGAATGCGTGTACTTCGTGCTTCGAAACCGCCCGTGTCCAACGCTTCGCGCACAAAAAAAACCCGGCCGATTTCCGGCCGGGGTCAACTCTCACGTACGCGCCAGGGACTGCAAAAACGCGTATGCCGCACTGTAGTCGTTTCCCGTCCCCGTATTAAGCGGGGCCTGCGTAAGAGTCCTTTCCGGTGCTCGTCAGACTTGGTATTGCCGGGCGTCGTCCGAAGCCGCGGCGGATTGTACACTACGTCTCTCAAACTAAATGAGAATCATTTGCAATTGATGGCGAAGTGCGCGATGATGGCAGCACCACGCGGCCTCTGAGCTTGTCGCGCCGCACACTGCAGGTCTACCCCATCGGCGCTGCCGCATTACGGCACGCAATGCCAGCCGGAGGCACCATCCATGAACCCGCATAGCCCGTTCGCGAGAAACGACACCCTGCTCGACGATCCGTTCACACAGCACCCCGACACGACCGAACAAACCATCCTGCGCGCCGTGCGGATCTGGCTGCGGCCGCGCTGCGATGCGCACGACCGCCCGGAAAACTGGCGCGGGGTGCTGGCCGAGGCGGGTCTCAGCACGGATGGTATCGGCCACTTCGATCTGCTGATGGGCACGCTTTGCCGTTCTTCGAGCCGTCCGCTCGACATGCGCTGCCGCTGCGCCACGGAACTCGCGAATGACGAGGCTTCGTTGCTGCAAACCATCGCGCTGCTTCAGTCGACGCGCAGTGAAGAAGCCGTCGGACTGCTCAATAGCTGGTTGCCGCCCGAGCGCGTGAGCCGGCTGCTCAAGACCGCGCGCTGGTTCGCGATCGCACTGCTCGATGCGGGTCTTTCATTGACGGTGCGCTCACGGCGGGTCACTTACATGCATTGATGGCTAGCGGCGGCCACCACCGCCGCCACCGCCACGCCGCTCCGCGAAACGGCGGCGCAGCGCGCGCGCCATTTCCCCGTAGCGCTCGCCCGGCACCGCGAACAGCACCAGCGCGCAGATCGCGAGCAGCGAGCAAAAGACGAACGTGCCGCGATAGCCGAACGCCCCCACCAGCAACCCCGACAGCACCCCTGAGAGAATCGAGCCGAGGCGAGCCGCGTTGAAGAACAGCGCGGTCGCGCGCCCCGGCGCATTAGGCATCAGATCCTGCACATAGACCATGCCGAGGCACGATGTCACGGCGACCACGAATGCATTGAGCATCTGCATCGGGATCAGCGCATGCACGCCGGGTGCGAGCGACATCGCGATGAAGTAGATGGCGTGCACTGTCGCGCACGCCGCGAGCCAGCGGGGCTTGTAGAGCTTCGAGGCGCGCGCGCCGAGCGCCAGCATCATGGGAATTTCCATCAGCGCGCCGAGACCGAGCATGATCGACACGTCGAGCCGCGAGCCCTTCAGACCGTGCACGATATAGAGCGGCAGTACGATCATGGTTGCGTTCGCAGCGAGGCCGATCAGCGTCAGCGCCACCACCGCCCGCATGATGTCGCTCTGCGTCGCCTTCAAGAGCGGCACGGCGGGCTTGCTGCTGCGCGCCTTGTCTGCCGGTTGTGATGCTTCGTTCGTGCGGGCAGGCTCCGGATGCCCCGGCTCGACCTCCGCCTGGATCAACGGCTGGCCTTCGTACTGGCTGCGGTCGTCGTCGGCGGTCGATTCGGCGGCGAACGGGCGCGGCTTCAGATGTTGCGTTGCGTGTTCGTCGGCGCGCGGCTCGCGCATGCGCCACACGATCGTCGCGCATGCCGCGAAGCTCGCCGCTGCGAACAGGAAGAGACCGTAGAAGCCGGCAGCCGCGAGCACCAGCGCGCCGACCGCCGGCCCGAACACCCATGCGGCCGAGAGAATCGTGCGCAACGTCGCGCTGGCGAACGTGCGTTCGGCGTCATCGGCGGCGGGCAGCGCCGCGCGACTGAACGAGAAGACCAGCGAGAGCGCGCAGCCACCCGCGCCGATGAACGCGATCCCGACCGCGAGCAGCAAGCGATAGTCGCGCACGATGCACAGGCTGATGTAGCCGAGCGTCGCCGCGCACAGCGAGATGAGCAACAGCGGCCGATGGCGTCCCGTCGCGTCGCCGTAACGCCCCGCGGCCGTACTCGCGATCACGCCGCTCGCCGCGATCGCGGTCATGAAGATACCGAGCCGCAGCGGCGTCATGCCCGCCCGCTCGACCCCGAACAGCGACAGATAAGGCGCCGTGAACGACATCGCGACGCCGAGCATGAGCGTCGCGCCCGCAAGCGGCAAGAAGCCTGGAATGCGTGATAAGGCGAAAAAACGCGAGTTCTTCACACGGCGCGACTGAGAGTGGCAAGGAGCGAACCGGCTTGGTGACGCAGCCGGCTCGACGGGGCATTATCGCGGGTGACGGGACGCGAGTGCAAGGCAGATGCGGCTTGCATGAACCCGCCGCCCTGTTCGTGTCGTCAAAAAGAGGGGCGGCCGAAGCCGCCCCGGATGCCCTGCGCCACGCCAGGCGGCATGGCTTGCTGCATTGCCGGATCCCGTCAAGGCCGGCGCGTCGATCATAGGCGATCGGCCTTGTCGTGACCTTGCGCAGCGCCAGGGAACGCTGATCTTGCTCATTGCGGCATTGCACTTCGAATGCCGTTTTTTATCTGGACTCCGTATCTTTTGCCATGACTGACTGACGCGGTTTCTGTTGTCCGACGATGGCTTTCCACTGATTTGTCAAGACACGCCGGCCGTCGTCTGACGCCAAAGTTATCCACAAAAGCTGGGGATAAGCCTGTGGACAGAGCAAGAAATATCTTTACAAATCAATGACGCAATCGAGCCGCGCCTGCGACAGGCAAGCGCGGCACCTTGACACATTCCTCAGGCGAGATCGAGCGTGCCGGTCAAGTCGCCCGGGGGCGTCTGCCCGCGCGCGGCGAACGCGCGGTCGCGCGCCTGCACGCCGTCGAGCGGCACAAGCCCGTGCACGCGCGAGATCAGCCGCTGGATCGAGAGCGTGTCGTAGACCGTGTGATCGACGTAACCCTTCTTCGCGAACGGCGCGATGACGAGCGCCGGCACGCGCGAGCCCGGGCCCCAGCGGTCGCCCGTCGGCGGCGCGACGGGATCCCACCAGCCGCCGTTTTCGTCGAAGGTCACGACCACCAGCGTGCTGGCCCACTGCGGCCCGCGCTGGATATGGTCGATCACCGCTGCGATGTGGCGGTCGCCCGATTCGATGTCGGCATAGCCCGCGTGCATGTTGAGGTTGCCCTGCGGCTTGTAGAACGTGACCGCCGGCAGGCGCCCCGCATCGATGTCGGCGATCAGGCGGTTGCTCGACGCGTCGTCGCCGAGGCCGGCGTCGCGAATGTGCTGCGCGCGGCCCGCCGTGCCGGGCGCGTAGTTCACGAAGTAGTTGAACGGGTGATGGTGATACTGGAAGTCGGGCGTCGAACCGGTGTCGCGATGATCGAGCGCATATTGCCAGGCCCCTGCGTACCACGCCCAGTCGACGCCCTTCGCGGACAGCCGGTCACCGATCGTCGCGTAGTTCTGCGGGCGCAGCACGCGCGGATCAGACGGATCGGCGAAGAGCGGATTGCCGCCCTCGGCGGGACGCGCGCTGCTCGGCTGGTACGGCGGCGCCATCGTGTTGACCGCGTAGCCATCGGGTGTGAAGAGGCCGTCGCGCACGAACTTCGGCGGGCCGTCGAGCGCGGAGGCCGGGCTGTCGGGCGCGACCTTGAGCGAGGCGCCCTTGGGATCGTCGCCGTCTACCACCGACACCAGGTGCTTCGCCGGGCTGTCATTAATATCGGCGTAGTAAGGCGCCTGTGCCGATATCAAGAACATATGGTTGAGCCACGAACCGCCGAACGCGGCCATGAAGAAGTTATCGCAGAGCGTGTATTGGCGGGCCAGATTCCAGACGCGCAGCGTCTCGGCCGAGTTGCGGTAGTGGCCCATCACGAGGCCGCCCGAGTCCGCCCACGCGGCGAACTGGTTGTTGCGGCCCGCGTTGATCTGCATCTGGTTTTGATAGAAGCGATGCCACAGATCGCGCGTGATGACGCCATTGGGCAGCGGCGCGCCGCTTGTATCGGTGATGACGAACGGCCGGTTGCGCAGATCGACGATAGCCTTTTCGCCAATCATGTAGCGCTTGCCGTCGACTTCCTGCGCCTGCGGAACCAGTCCGCCCCAGATCTTGGGCAACTGCGTGAGCGGAGTCTTGCCGTCGCGATCGAGTTGCACGTAGCGCGCGGCGTCCACCTGGTCGAGCGGCTGCTGCACGCCGGGGAAATGGCCATAGAGATTCGCGAAGCTGCGGTTTTCCGCATAGATCACGACGATCTGCTTCACCTGGTCGTGCAAGGCCGCGTCGAGACGCAGATCGGCGGCGCTGCGCGGGGCGGCGGCGCCGCTCTCCTGGGTTTGGCAACCGCTCAGCGCAAGGCCCACGCCGACGGCCGCCAGTCCGGTCAGTACGCGCCGGCGCTCGGGGTTCTCGGGCAGGTCGCTGGCGTCGTCGTGGTCGTCGTCGTGGGTCGGCGGGCTCGGGTCGGTCGGTTTCATCAACGGGTCTCCTCGATGGGCACGGCGAAGGGCAAAAAAAGCAGCATACCCCGCGAACCGTGACAAAACGTTCATGCCCGCGCAACGCCGCTGTCAAAATGACTACACTTCGCTGACTGGTCGGCCTGCCGCGCCGACCTCTGCCTATCCGGAACCACGCCTTGAAAAAAAAGCTTCGCTCCAGCAACCCGACTCCACCATCAGGCTTCGTCAGCGTGCGCGGCGCGCGCGAACATAATCTCAAGAATCTCGATGTCGATATCCCTCGCGATGCGCTCGTCGTGTTCACCGGCGTGTCCGGCTCGGGCAAGTCGTCGCTCGCGTTCGGCACGCTCTACGCCGAAGCGCAGCGCCGCTATTTCGAATCGGTGGCGCCCTACGCGCGGCGGCTGATCGAACAGGTCGGCGTGCCCGATGTCGATGCGATCGAAGGGCTGCCGCCCGCCGTCGCCCTGCAACAGCAACGCGGCTCGCCGGGCGCGCGCTCGTCGCTCGGCAGCGTGACGACGCTGTCGAGTCTCGTGCGCATGCTCTACTCGCGCAGCGGCGTCTATCCGCCGAAGCTGCCGATGCTGTTCGCCGAGGACTTTTCGCCCAACACGGTCCAGGGCGCCTGCCCCGCCTGTCACGGACTGGGGCGCATCTACGACGTCACCGAACAGTCGATGGTGCCCGACGATACGCTCACGATCCGCGAGCGCGCCGTCGCCGCGTGGCCACCCGCGTGGCATGGCCAGAATCAGCGCGACATCCTCGTCACGCTCGGCTACGACGTCGATATGCCGTGGCGCGATCTGCCCAAAAAAGACCGCGACTGGATCCTCTTCACCGAAGAGCAACCGGTCGCGCCCGTCTATGCGGGCATGACGCCGAAGGAAACCCGCGCGGCCCTCAAGCGCGGCGCAGAGCCGAGCTACCAGGGCACCTTCACGAGCGCGCGCCGCTACGTGTTGCACACCTTCGCCAACACCCAGAGCGCGCAGATGAAAAAGCGCGTCGCGCAATACATGGTGAGCCGCGAATGCCCGCAATGCGATGGCAAACGGCTCAAGCGAGACGCGCTCGCGGTGACATTCGCCGGCCTCGATATCGCAGAGCTATCGCAACTGTCGTTGACGCGCCTCGCCGATCTGCTGCGCCCGGTGGCCGAAGGTTCGTGGCCTGAGGACGTGAGCGCGTCCCGTCAAACGAGCCGTGTGGATGAGCAGCCGGCTCGCGCACGTCGCCGCCAGCCGGCCGCGCGCACGAGCGGCCCGCATGCGGGCGCAGCGGACGTGCGGCGCACGCCGAATCTTTCGGAGGAAAAGCGCCTCGCCGCCCAGCGCATCGCCGAGGAACTGCTCGAACGCCTGACGACGCTGACCGATCTCGGACTCGGCTATCTCGCGCTCGACCGCAGCACACCGACGCTCTCCTCGGGTGAGCTGCAACGTCTGCGGCTCGCCACCCAGCTTTCGTCGCAACTGTTCGGCGTCGTCTATGTGCTGGACGAGCCGTCGGCCGGACTGCATCCCGCCGATGGCGAAGCGCTCTTCGACGCGTTGCAGCGCCTCAAGGCGAGCGGCAATTCGCTGTTCATCGTCGAGCACGACCTGCAGACGATGCGCCGCGCCGACTGGCTCGTGGATGTCGGCCCCGGCGCGGGCGCGCACGGCGGCGAGATTCTCTACAGCGGCGCGCCGGCGGGACTCGAACACGCGGCCGGATCGCAGACGGCGCGCTATCTGTTCGGCCCGGCTGTGAGCGCTGCACGCACGCCGCGTCCGACGACCAGTTGGCTGCGCCTCGCCGGCATCACGCGCAACAACCTGCACCGACTCGACGCCGCCTTCCCGCTCGGTTGCTTCACCACCGTCACCGGTGTCTCGGGCTCGGGCAAATCGAGCCTCGTGAGCCAGGCGCTGCCCGAACTGGTCGCGGGCCAACTCGGCCGTCCGCTCGACAATGGCGAGGACGACGAGGAACGCGACCCGCTGTTCGCTGCGGCCGATGCGCCGGTGCAAGGCGTCGTTGCAGGCGGCCTCGACACCATCCGGCGTCTCGTGCGGGTCGACCAGAAGCCGATCGGCCGCACGCCGCGTTCCAATCTCGCGACTTACACCGGCCTCTTCGATCACGTGCGCAAACTGTTTGCGGAGACGCCCGCCGCGCGCCGTCGCCGCTACAACGCAGGACGCTTTTCGTTCAACGTGGCGTCGGGGCGTTGCCCGACTTGCGAAGGCGAAGGCTTCGTGAGCGTCGAGTTGTTGTTCCTGCCGAGCGTCTATGCACCCTGCTCGACTTGCCACGGCACGCGCTACAACCCGCAGACGCTCGAAGTGACATGGCGCGAGCGCAATATCGCAGAAGTATTGGAAATGACTGTCGAGAGCGCCTGCGAGTTCTTCGTCGACGAACCGCAGGTGATGCGCTCGCTCGCCGTGCTGCGCGACATCGGCCTCGGCTATCTGCGTCTCGGCCAGCCCGCCACCGAGCTTTCGGGCGGCGAAGCGCAACGCATCAAGCTCGCTACCGAATTGCAGCGCGCCCAGCGCGGCGACACGCTCTATGTGCTCGATGAACCGACCACCGGCCTGCATCCCGCCGATGTCGACCGTCTGCTGATCCAGTTGCAGGGTCTCGTGAACGCGGGCAACACGGTCGTCGTGGTCGAGCACGACATGCGCGTGGCCGCGCAAGCCGACTGGATCATCGACATGGGTCCGGGCGCGGGCGACGCGGGCGGCACGATCGTCATGGCGGGCACGCCGCAGACCGTCGCCGCGGCCACGGAGAGCCGCACCGCGCCATATTTGAAGACCCAGTTGCCGACGTAAGCACGCGTTGTCGTCAGCCGTCAGCCGTCGTGCGGCGGCATGGACGGCGCCTGAGGGGCGCGGCCCGGCTGCGCCTCTGCGAGCGTCTGGGTTGGCCGTGCTGCGCTCGCATGGGGATCGAGCGGCGCGCGCGGCACACCCTGCCCGTCGTCGCGCTCGCGGCGCGGAACGTCGCATTCATCGCTCCACACCGGATCCGGAATCTCGCCGAACACCTGGCGCAAACGCGCGCCCCATGTCGAGTGGATCATCTCGAGGTAGGTGTTCGACTCGTCGAGCGAGGCATAGCGGGTGACGCGCAGCGAATCGCGCTCATAGACGAGCAGATCGAGCGGCAAGCCCACCGAGAGATTCGAGCGCAGCGTCGAGTCCATCGAGATCAACGCGCATTTGGCGGCCTCGTCGAGCGGCGTATAAGGCGTGAGCACGCGATCGATGATGGGCTTGCCATACTTCGACTCGCCAATCTGAAAGTACGGATTCACGCTCGACGTCTCGATGAAATTGCCAGCAGCGTAGATCTGGAAGACCCGCATCGGGCCGCCGCGGACCTGGCCGCCGAGAATGAAGCTGCAGTTGAAATCGATGTTGAAGTCCTTGAGCGCCTGGGCGTCGCGCCGATGCACTTCGCGCACCGCCTCGCCGACCACGCGCGCCGCCTCGACCATCGACGGCACGTTCCATAACGTTGCACGCTCGGCCGATTGCGGCTCGGTGAGCACTTGCAGCGTGGCCTGCGTGATCGCCAGATTGCCGGCGACGAGCAGCACCAGCACGCGATCGCCGGGCTCCTCGAACACGGCCATCTTGCGCGACGTGCTGATGTGATCGACACCGGCGTTGGTGCGCGTATCCGCGAGAAAGACCAGTCCTTCTTCCACCGACATCGCTACGCAATACGTCATGAGTCTGCGCGCCTCCCGATTGATACGCAGCCGCTATTGCGACACCTGCGCGTTGACCTGCACGCTGACTTCGAGCGTCTCGCCCTGGCCGCCGACCCGTGTGCCGCGCACCGGCGCGGCCGACTCGTAATCGCGGCCCACGGCGATGCGGCAGTATTTCTCGCTGGCGAAACAGGCGTGCGTGACGTCCACCGTCACCCAGCCATTATCCAGCCACACATCGACCCACGCATGGCTCGCCATGTTCTGCACCTCGCCCGGGTCGATATAGCCGCTCACATAGCGTGCCGGCACGCCGCGCGCGCGGCACAGTGCGAGCATCACATGCGCATGATCCTGACACACGCCGGAACCGAGCGCCAGTGCATCGGCGGCCGTGTGCGTGACCTCGGTGACGCCCGACTCATAGCGCACCCGCTCGGCGACGAGCGCGGCCAGATCGAGCAGCGCGCGGGTGCAGTCGAGCGGCGGCGCGCTCTGCGCGAGATCGGCGAGCGCCGCGTCGGCCTCGGTGAGGCGCGTGGCCGCGCTGAAATGCTGCGGTGGAATCGGCCCTTCGCTGTCCGGCAGGCGCCCTTCGACGAGCGGCACGGTCTCGACCTCGCCGCGCACGCGCAGACGGATCTCGCTGTGCGCACGCGTGAGCACGAGCGTCATCAGCGTGTTGCCGTAGGCGTCGCGGCTTGCGTCGAGCTTGCCCGGTGCATCGATGTGCCATTGCGTGACGATCTGCACGGGCGTCGTGAGCGGCGCCAGACGTAGCTGCTGGATGGAGTAATGAACGGGGGCTTCATAGCGATAGACCGTGTCGTGACGAATCGCGAGCTGCATGATGAAAGGTCCTCTCGTTCGGGCAGGCCGGCGCGGACTAGCCGACCGGCAGCATCAGATAAGTCCGCGCGATCTGGTTGCCGAGTTCGTAGACACGCGCCAGAAAACCGGTGAGAAACGTATGCACGCCGATCGAGAACACTTCGCGCAGATCCGAATAGAGCAGCTCGGCGCGCAGCTTGCCGGCGGTGCGCTCGACTTCGCGCGACGTATCGGTGCGTAGCATCGCTAGGTTCGAGCACACGCCGTCGACCGACGCCAGCAGCGAGCGCGGCATCTGCTGATTCAGGATCAGCAACTCGACGACACGCGCCGGCGTCACGACATCGCGATAGACCTTGCGATAGATTTCGAGCGCTGAGACCGAACTGAGAATCGACGTCCAGTAATAGAAGTCTTCGAGCTGGCGCGCGGCCGAACGCGAATCGGCCTGCTCCACGTCCACGAAGCGCACGTCGAGAATGCGCGCGGTGTTGTCCGCGCGTTCGAGGAAGGTGCCGAGCTGCGTGAAGAACAGCGCATCGTCCTGCAAGGCCGTGCCGAGCGTCACGCCGCGCGACAGGTGCGAACGGAACTTGACCCATTCGAACAGCGTCTCCGGGTGCGCTTCGAGTTCGCCACTCGCCGCGCGTTCGCCGAACTGCAGCCACGTGTCGTTGATGGTCTCCCACCATTCGGTCGTCAACGTGCCGCGCACCGCGCGAGCGTTCTCGCGCGCTGCGTGCAGACACGAATAAATACTCGACGGATTCGACGGTTCGGTCACGAGAAAACGCAGCACGTTGTGGCGCGACGTCTCGTCGTAACGCGCGTCGAACGCAGGCTCCAGTTCGGAGATGCGCAACACCGCGCGATTCGCGCGCAACTCGCTGTCGGTGCTGCCGGGCAGCAGCAGCGCCGTGAGGTTGATGTCCAGCATGCGCGCAGTGTTCTCCGCGCGTTCCATGTAGCGGGCCATCCAGAACAGGTGATCGGCGGTGCGGCTCAGCATGGGCGATCCTTGGTGTTGGTATGCGAAGTTGGGGACGGTCTCATTCGAGCACCCACGTGTCCTTGGTGCCGCCGCCCTGCGAAGAATTGACGACGAGCGAGCCCTCCTTGAGCGCGACGCGCGTGAGGCCGCCTGCCGCCATCCGGATGGTCTTGCCGGACAGCACGAACGGACGCAGATCGACATGGCGCGGGGCGATGCCCGACTCGACGAAGGTCGGGCAAGCCGATAGCGACAGCGTCGGCTGCGCAATATAGTTCGACGGCCTGGCCACGAGTCTCGCGCGAAACGCCTCGATCTCGTCGCGTGTCGAGGCGGGGCCGACCAGCATCCCGTAGCCGCCCGCCCCATGCACTTCCTTCACGACGAGGTCCGGCAGATGTTCGAGCGTCCACGCGAGATCGTCGGGCTTGCGGCACTGCCAGGTGGGGACGTTGTTCAGGATCGGCTTCTCGCCGAGATAGAAATCGATCATGTCCGGTACGTACGGGTAGATCGACTTGTCATCGGCGACACCGGTGCCCATCGCGTTCGCGAGCACCACGCGGCCCGCTCGATAAGCGGTCAGCAGACCCGACACACCGAGCGCGGAATCGCCGCGAAACGCGAGCGGATCGAGATAGTCGTCGTCGATACGACGATAGATCACGTCGACGCGCCGCGGCCCCTGCGTCGTGCGCATGAACACATAGTTATCCTCGACGAACAGGTCCTTGCCCTCGACCAGTTCGACGCCCATCTGCTGCGCCAAAAACGTATGCTCGAAATACGCGGAGTTGTACATGCCGGGCGTGAGCAGCACGACGACCGGATCGTCGACGCCCTCGGGCGCGACCGAGCGCAGCGTATCGAGCAGCAAGTCGGGATAGTGCGCGACCGGCGCGATCTTGTGCTGCACGAACAGATCGGGGAAGAGCCGCATCATCATCTTGCGGTTCTCCAGCATGTACGACACGCCGGAGGGCACACGCAAATTGTCTTCGAGCACATAAAACGCGCCATCGCGGCCGTCACGTACGATGTCGATGCCCGCGATATGTGCATACACACCGAGCGGCACGTCGATGCCCTGCATCTCCGGACGATACTGGGCATTCGTATAGACCTGCCCGGCGCCGATCACGCCCGCGCGCACGATCTCCCGCTCGTGATAGACGTCGTGGAGAAACAGGTTCAACGCCTTCACACGCTGGCGCAAGCCCGCTTCGAGCAGCGCCCATTCGTCAGACGGAATGATGCGCGGAATCAGGTCGAATGGAATCAGGCGCTCGGTGCCCGACAGGTCGCCGTTGACGGCGAACGTGATGCCGACCCGGCGGAACAGCAGGTCGGCCTCGGTCCGCTTGCGCGTCATCGTCTCGTCGGCCTGACGTTCGAGCCAGCGCTGGAACCGCTCGTAGTGCGGGCGCACTGCGCCCTCCCCGCGCATTTCGTCATGGACTTTCATCGGATCGTTCTCGCGCGTAAATGCAGACGCTGGCGGTAAGCGTTGCGACAGGCAGGAAAAGCAATTGATGTGCCATCGTAGCGATGCGGATCCCACGCGATCCGCCGCCACCGATGCGCCGCGATGGTGCAAGACGAGCGTGCCACAACTCGGCGACGCCGTCACGTGGGCTCGCACCACGCGTCAACGTGGTGCAGCCGCGCGCGCCCTATCGCCAGCCTTCCAGTCGAAGCGTGGCGCGCACGAGGCGCTGTTCTTCCTGCTCGATATCGCGCAGCCCGTCGGCCACGCTGCGGATATGCTCGCCGGCAATCTTGCGCGCGAGCGTGGGCTGGCGTCCCGTCACCGCACTGAAGAGCCGCGCGTGTTGTTTGTCGATCAGCTTCTTGTGCGGCTCGCGGTGATAGAGGTTGTTGACAGACGCGAAGACCGAACTGAGCAGCAAATCGGTCAGCGAGCGCAGCGTATGCACGAGCACGGGGTTGTGCGACGCCTCGCAGATCGCCAGATGAAAGGCATGATCGAGCCGCGCATGGGCCGAGGGACTCGCGCCGTGTTGATGCGCTGCCATCATTTCGTTATAGCGGTGGGTGATGAGCGCGAAGTCGGCGGCCGTGCCGCGTTCCGCCGCGAGCCCCGCCGACTCGGCTTCGAGCAGTTCGCGCACTTCGAACAGGTCGTAGAGCGTGCGCGGCTGCGAGCCGAGCAGATGCATGAGCGGCGTGAGCGCCTGCTGGGTATTGAGGCTCGTGACGAACGAGCCCTTGCCATGCGCAGTCTCGATGACACCGCGCGCACGCAACAGCTTCAGCCCTTCACGCAGCGCCGCACGCGACACGCCCAGTTTCTCCGTGAGACGCCGCTCCGAGGGCAACGCCTGCCCGGCCTTGAGCACACCATCGACGATCAACCGCTCGATGCGTTGCGCGACTGCATCCGCGACGTTGCGCGCGCCCGCCTCGTTTTCTGCCAATTTCACACCTCGCTGACTGGTAAGACCAGTTTAAATTTAGCACGTCGGCCTGCCAAAAATAGCGAAACCTCCGGCTTTCCCCGTCGAATCACTGGTCTGACCAGTCAGAACGGAGATCGACAGCTCCCGGACGCGCGGCAACAATACGCCGCAGCGAGACGAGGAGACCCTGAGCCCATGACCTGGCAATACGACGAAAATATCGACGGCCCGCTGGTGACGCACGACCGCGCAAGCGTCGTCGCGCAGTTGCAGACGCTGCTGCCCGATCTCGAGATCCTTCACGAACCCGAGGAGCTGCGCCCGTTCGAATGCGACGGACTCGCCGCCTACCGGACCACGCCCATGCTGGTGGCGCTGCCTGCCACCATCGAGCAGGTCGCGGCGCTCCTGAAGTTCGCGCATGCGAGCCGGATCCCCGTGGTCGCGCGAGGGGCCGGGACGGGTCTTTCGGGCGGCGCGCTGCCGCTCGAAAAAGGCATCCTGCTGGTGATGGCGCGCTTCAACCGCATCCTCGACATCGATGCCGACGCCGGTACGGCGCGCGTTCAGCCCGGTGTGCGCAACCTCGCCATCTCGCAGGCCGCGGCGCCCTATGGGCTCTATTACGCGCCGGACCCGTCCTCGCAGATCGCCTGCTCGATTGGCGGCAACGTCGCCGAAAACGCCGGCGGCGTGCATTGCCTCAAGTACGGCCTGACGGTCCACAACATCCTCAAGCTCGAGATCCTCACCATCGAAGGCGAACGTCTCACGCTCGGCACCGACGCGCTCGATGCGCCCGGCTTCGATCTGCTCGCGCTCTTCACCGGCTCGGAAGGCCTGCTCGGCATCGTCGTCGAAGTAACCGTGAAGCTGCTGACGAAGCCGCAATCAGCCAAGGTCCTGCTCGCCAGCTTCGACGACGTCGCAAACGCAGGCCATGCCGTGGCGCGAATCATCGGCGCGGGCGTGATTCCAGGCGGCCTGGAAATGATGGACAACCTTGCTATCCGTGCCGCCGAAGACTTCATCCATGCAGGCTATCCGGTCGATGCCCAGGCGATCCTGCTGTGCGAGCTGGACGGCGTCGAAAGCGATGTGCAAGAAGATTGTCAGCAGGTCGAGGCGCTGTTGCGCGAAACCGGTGCAACCGAAGTGCGTCTTGCCGCCGACGACTCAGAACGGCAGCGCTTTTGGGCCGGCCGCAAGAACGCGTTTCCGGCGGTCGGCCGCATATCGCCCGACTACTACTGCATGGACGGCACGATTCCGCGTCGCGAGCTGCCGCGCGTGCTCAGCGGCATTGCCGCGCTGTCCGCCGAGTACGGACTCGCCGTCGCGAACGTGTTCCATGCCGGCGACGGCAACCTGCACCCGCTGATCCTGTTCGATGCCAACGCGCCGGGCGAAGCGGAGCGGGCCGAAGCCATCGGCGCGCGCATTCTCGAACTGTGCGTCGAGGTGGGCGGCAGCATTACGGGCGAGCACGGTGTCGGGCGCGAAAAGATCAACCAGATGTGCGCCCAGTTCAACCATGACGAACTCCGGTTCTTTCATGCCGTGAAGGCCGCATTCGATCCGCAGACTTTGCTCAACCCCGGCAAGAACGTCCCGACACTGCATCGCTGCGCCGAATTCGGCTCGATGCATGTTCATCGCGGCGCGTTGCCGTTTCCCGAACTGGAGCGCTTTTGATGCGGGCCGAGCTCTTCTCTCACGACGATAGCGCGCGCCTCGTCGCCGAGGTTCAGCGCGCACTGCACACACGAACGCCGCTCGCGATCCACGGCGGCCGCAGCAAGGCGTTTCTCGGCCGTGCCACGCACGGCACGCCGCTCGACACGCGTACCCATCGCGGTATCGTCAGCTACGACCCGACTGAACTCGTCGTGACCGTGCGCGCCGGCACGCCGCTCGCCGAACTCAATGCGGTACTCGACGCCGCCGGCCAAATGCTGCCCTGCGAACCGCCTCTGCATGGCGAATCCGCCACGGTCGGCGGCATGGTGGCGACCGGCTTGTCGGGACCACGCCGCCCGTGGGCGGGCGCCGTGCGCGACTACGTGCTCGGCTGCCGCATCGTCACGGGCGAAGGCAAACATCTGCGCTTTGGCGGCGAAGTCATGAAGAACGTCGCCGGTTATGACGTATCGCGCCTCTTTGCGGGCAGCTTCGGCTGTCTTGGTCTGATCACCGAAGTCTCGCTCAAGGTGTTGCCCAAGCCGCGCGCCCAACACAGCGTGGTGCTCGAAATCGCCGCGGACGAAGCGATGCAACGTCTCGTTGCGTGGCGCCGCGCAGCGTTGCCGGTCAGCGCCGCCTGTCACATCGACGGCAAGCTGCACGTGCGCCTCGAAGGCGGCACGGGATCGGTGAGCGCCGCGCTCGCCCAGATCGGCGGCGCGGCGCTGCCCGCTGTGTTCTGGGATTGCCTGCGCGAACACCAGTTGCCGTTCTTCAGCGATACGCGCGCGCTATGGCGGCTGTGTTTGCCAGCGAATACGCGTATCGAAGCGCTGCCGGGCGACGCGCTGCTCGACTGGGGCGGCGCGCAACGCTGGCTCAAGACCGATGCCGACGCCGCCGCGATCCGCGCTACAGCCGCGCGGCTCGGCGGTCACGCTACCTGCTTCCGCGCCGCAGGTACGCCTGTCGACGAGCCATTCACCCCGCTTGCCGCCCCGCTCATGCGCGTTCACGAGCGACTGAAACAACGCCTCGACCCGCAGCGCCTCTTCAACCCGGGCCGCCTTTACGCCGCCCTCTGAAGCCGAACGACACGATGCAGACGAATCTCAGCGAATCAGCCCGGCAATTGCCACGCGCCGAGGAAGCCGAACAGATCTTGCGCGCGTGCGTGCATTGCGGCTTCTGCAACGCGACATGCCCGACCTATCAGGTGCTCGGCAACGAACTCGATGGCCCGCGCGGGCGCATCTATCTGATCAAGCAGATGCTCGAGGGCCATGCGGTGACACGCAAGACCCAGCAGCATCTGGACCGTTGCCTCACGTGCCGTAGCTGCGAGACGACCTGCCCTTCCGGCGTCAACTATCACGCGCTGCTCGATATCGGACGCGCCGAAGTGGAACGCCGCCTCGCGCGCCCTGCGGCCGAAAAGCTGCTGCGCGAAGGCCTGCGGCACGTGATTGCGCGGCCCAACGTGTTCGCTGCGTTCCTGCGCACCGGACGCGCGCTGCGGCCCGTCCTGCCCGCCGCGCTGAAACGCAAGATTCCCGCGCGCATCGCGGCGCCCAAAGCCCGTCCTCATCCGCGCCACGCCCGCCTGATGCTGATGCTCGAAGGCTGCGTGCAACCCTCACTGTCACCGAACACCAACGCTGCGGCCGCGCGCGTGCTCGACTGGCTCGGCATCGGCATCGTGCGCGTCGATGGGGTCGGCTGCTGCGGCGCCACCGACTATCACGTGAACGCGCAGCAAGCAGGGCTCGCGCGGGCGCGCCGCAACATCGATGCGTGGTGGCCCGCCATCGAGGCCGGCGCCGAGGCCATCATCCAGACCGCGAGCGGCTGCGGCGCGTTCGTCAAGGAATACGGCCATCTGCTCGGCCACGACCCGGCCTATGCCGCGAAGGCGCAGCGCGTCAGCGAGCTTGCGCGCGATCTCGTCGAGGTGCTCGGGGTCGAGCCGCTCGAATCGCTGCGCCCCGGCACGGGACAACGGCTCGCATTTCATTGCCCTTGCACGCTCCAGCATGCCCAACAACTCGGCGGTAGCGTCGAGCGTATCCTGCAGCGTATGGGCTTCGAACTCACTGCCGTGCCCGATGGCCATCTTTGCTGCGGCTCGGCGGGCACGTACTCGCTCACCCAGCCCGCGCTCGCGAAACAACTGCGCGACCACAAGCTCGACGCACTCGAAAGCGGCAAGCCCGACCTGATCGTCACGGCGAACATCGGCTGCCAGGTGCACCTCGACTCCGCCGGACGCACGCCCGTGCGACACTGGATCGAGATCGTCGAAGCCGCGCTGCCCTGAAACAAGGAGAAATCATCGTGCTGACCAAACCTGTTTTGAGCATCAACGACACCACGCTCATTCTCGACGCTGCACGTGCGCATGCCGAAGCCAACGGCTGGGCCGTGACGATCGCCGTGACTGACGACGGCGGCCATCTGCTCGGCCTGCTGCGCCTCGATGGCTGCGCGCCGATCGGCTCGCTGATCGCCGTCGACAAGGCGCGTACCTCGGCGCTGGGCCGCCGCGAGTCGAAAGCGTATGAGGAAGTGATCAACGGCGGACGCACTGCGTTTCTGAGCGCGCCAATCTCGGGGGCGCTCGAAGGCGGCGTGCCGGTCGTCGTCGATGGCCACGTGGTGGGCGCCGTCGGCGTGTCGGGTGTGCGTTCGGATCAGGACGCGCAGATCGCGAAAGCTGGCGCCTCCGCCGTGCTCAAGCGCGCCGGGGGATGATTCAAGGAATCATCCGTTCGGACGATGCGCGGGGCGGCGACCGAAGGTACGCTTGGCGTCGTGCTGGCGTGACCGCCCACTCGTCCCGCGTTCGAGACGTTTTGTGTATCGAAGCCGGGAAACGACGCTGGTCGCGCGTATTGCAACGCGTTTGACGCGAGAAAACCCGGGTTGCATAGCCTGCCAGTTCGCCCTGGCAGGCTTGCGATCCGATGACTGGCCGGCAAGTTTCGTTTGCCGATATCGTTGCTCTTGACGGGGTCGCGATGGCTTGGCCCCGGATTCGAGCTAGTCGAGCCGGGGCGCTTTTACCTCTCGCTTCGCCACGCGTGGCGGACGACGCCCACGCGCGAGGGAGACTCGATGAATGAACGAATGGCGCTTCACGCCGCGGCTTCGCAGTCGCTCGCCATGCTGAGCGTGCCGACGTTCGAGTTGCCGCTCGTCTCCTCGCGCGGACTGCTGCTGTGCAATCTGCAATTGCCGTGGCAAGCCGGAATCGAAGTCACCGCAGGCCACCTCACGCTGATGACCCAGCAAGGGCTGCCGCAGAACCTGCGGGCAGGTTCTTGCGCGTTCGTGCCCGCTCACACGCGCTTCGATCTGCTGTTGTTGCCGCCATCCGGCTCGGCCCTCGCCGCGCGCTGCCGGATCGTGACGAATCCGGGCCGTGCGGATCACTGGCGCGGTCGCACGCCGCTCGCCCACGCCGCCGCACGCTGCGTATTCGATGCGCCCGACGCGCCCTGGTCCATCGCGCTGCTCGCGCAGCGACTCGGCGTCGGCGCCGTTGAACTGCGCCGGCGGCTCTTTGCCGAGAACGCGTCGGCGCGGTCGATCATTCGTTCCCAACGGCTGGTGCGCGCCCTCGCGCTGACCCTGACGACCCCATGGTCCACAGCACGCATCGCGCAGCAGTGCGGATGGGCCAACGCTGCGACCCTCCAGCGTGCGTTTCGCGAGACGCTGATGCTCGATACGTCCGCGCTCGAGCGCAACGCGAAAGCGTGTTCGACTGCGATCGCGCAGGCCGCCAACCATTGGCCCGCGCTGGATTCAATCGCGAGCTGAACCCGCACTACCCCCGCGCTGCCTCGGCGAACTGCTTGATATCGGTCGCCTCGCGCAGGGCTTGCACGTCGAGCGCCACCCCCGAGCCCGCGAGCTTCTTGCCGCACAGGAAATCGGCCATCGCGTTCACCGCATCGACGGCCAGCAAACGGCCCTCGCGCAGGTAGTAGACGGCAAAGCTGCGCGCGGCCGGATCGCCGCGCAGCACGGTCTCGTCGTAACCCGTCAACAGTCCGGCGGTCTGCAGCTTCAGATCGTACTGGTCGGACCAGAACCACGGCACATCGCACGGCGGGCGGGGCCGGCCCGCGATCACCGCTGCCGCGATGCGCGCGCCTTCGACCGCGTTGTGCACGCTTTCGAGTCGCGCACTGCGGCCATACTGCGCGAGCGGACGATACACACAGTCGCCAATCGCGAACACATTGGCATCGGAAGTCCGCATGTCCTCATCGACGACGATGCCATCCTCGCAGACGAGACCGGCCTGCTGCGCGAGCCCCATTGCCGGACGCACGCCGATGCCGACCAGCACGATGTCCGCGGGCAGCAGTTCGCCGCTCGCGAGCCTGACGCCGCTTACGCGCGTGCCGTCGCCGTGCAGCGCACTCACGCACGCATTGACCCGCAGATCGACACCGCGCGCGCGATGCTCCTGCTCGTAGAACGCCGAGACCTCCGGTCCGGCCACGCGCCCGAGCACGCGCGGCGCCGCTTCGAGCAGCACGACGTCGAGTCCCATCTGACGCAACGACGCAGCGGCTTCGAGGCCGATATAACCGCCGCCGACGATGACCGCCCGTGCGCCCGCTACCGCGCGGGTGCGCAATGCCTGCGCATCGGCGAGCGTGCGCAGCGTGAGCACGCCCTCGAGCGCGTGACCTTCCATCTTCAGCGTGAGCGGCTCCGCTCCCGTTGCGAGAATCAGCGTGCGATACGAGAGACGTTCGCCATTGCTGAGTTCAAGCGATCGTGCGGCAGCGTCGAGTGCGAGTGCACTCGCCGACAGTCTGCAGTCGAGCGACTGCTCGGTGTAGTACGCATCCGGCTTCAGATAGAGGCGCGCGTCGTCGAGTTCGCCCTTGAGCCAGGCCTTGCTGAGCGGCGGACGCTGATACGGCAACACCGCTTCCGCGCCCACCATCACGAGCGGCCCGCTATAGCCGCACTGACGCAGTTGCGCGGCGGCCATGCCACCCGCATGCCCCGCCCCGACGATCACCACGGCATTATCCGCGTCCTGCATGTCATTGCTCCCTTGCCTAGTTGAACGGCTTGTCGTTGGGCGCCGCGTAGATCGCACGCAGCGCGCTGCTCATTGGAAACTGAAAGTTGACGCCCTTCGGCGGCACTGGGCTCTCGAACCACTTCGCGTAGAGCGCATTGATCGCGCCACTCGTCATCAGCTGGGTCATCGCGCCATTCACGAGCGCGCGGAATTCCGGGTCGCCGCGCCGCATCATGAACGCGTAAGGTTCCGACGACTGCGGCGTACCGACGATCACCCAGTCGGCAGGCTTTGCCATCAATGTACGCGTACCGGCAAGCAGCACATCGTCCATCATGTAGGCTACCGCGCGCCCGCTCTCCAGCGTGACGCGCCCGTCGCCATAGTCTTTCGCGCTGATGATGCGCATGCTCATGTGCCGTTCTTCATTCATCTTGCGCAGAATGCGCTCGGACGTCGTGCCCTGATTGGTGAGCACGACCTTGCCCGCGAGATCGCTGAAATCGTTGATGCCGGAGTCCTTGCGCGTAAGCAGACGCGTCGTCGCCACAAAGAACGTATTCGAGAATGCCACCTGACTCTGCCGCGCAGTGAGGTTCGTCGTCACGCCGCATTCGAGATCGACGGTGCCGTTCTGCACGAGCGGAATGCGGTTCTGCGACGTCACCGGCACGAAGCGCACGCGCAAATCAGGCAGATTCATCTTGCGCTTGACCGCATCGATGACCTTGTTGCAGATGTCCTGCGAAAAACCGATCACGTTGTCGTTGGCGTCGAGATAGGAAAACGGCATCGAGGTCTCGCGATAGCCGACCACCATCAGATTCACCGTCTGGATCTTGGCCAGCGTCGGCGGCGCGAGCGCACAGCCGGTGATCGCCACGCAGGCGGCGAGCGCCCGCAGCGTCAGTCGTTTCATCGCTTGCATCCTTGCTCTTTTGTTTTCGTTTTCGTTTTCGTTTTCGTTTTCGTTTTCGTTCTCGTTTTCGCGCAGCGTTGCTGCACCGCGGGACCGGTCTGCCCGCACAGCCGCCACCGTAACAGAAAGACAGCCGGTCATGCAAAAAGGGCAGCGGTATGCAGCTGCCCTTTCGTATCCACCATGTCCGGCGTCCAGCCCGTGCGGCTAGCCGTTGACGAGTTGCTTCGGCTGCAACAACGCGAGTCCCGCGCCGATCACCATGGCCGCCGCCACGCAATACATGCCTGCGTTGGTGCTCTGCGTGACGTCCTTCATCCAGCCGATGATCGACGGGCTCACGAAGCCGGCAAGATTGCCGATCGAATTGATCATGCCGATCGCCGCAGCCGCCGAGCCGCCCGCGAGAATCGCGCTCGGCCACGCCCAGAACACCGGCATCGTCGCGAGCATGCCGGCCGTGCCGATGGACAATGCAACCATCGCGAGCGGCACGTTGTGACCGAACACCGTGCTCAGAAAGAGGCCGAGTGCGCCCGCGAGCGAGGCGAACGCGAAATGCCAGCGACGCTCGCCCGCGCGGTCGGCACTGCGCGCGACCGAGATCATGCTGATCACCGCGCACGCATACGGAATGGCGGTCAACAGACCGACGTCGAGCGCATTCTTCACGCCGCTCGCCTTGATGAGCGTAGGCAGATAGAAGCTGATGCCGTAAAGACCCATCATGCAACAGAAATAGATCACGGCCATCAGCCACACGCGACCGTCCTTGAATACCGCAGCAATCGAGTCATGTGTCTTGCCCGCACCATCCGCAGCGATATTGCGCTCGAGCAGCGTCTTCTCCTCCTCGCTGAGCCACGCGGACGCGCGAATGCTGTTGGGCAGGTAGAACAGCGTGATCACGCCGAGCACGACGGAAGGAATGGCCTCGATCAGGAACAGCCACTGCCAGCTCGCCAGATGCCCCACATCGTTGAACGACGCAATGATCCAGCCAGACAGCGGCCCGCCGAACACCCCCGCGACCGGAATGCCGATCATGAACAAGGCATTCATGCGGCTGCGCCGCGCAGCGGGAAACCAGTAGGTGAGGTAAAGCACGATGCCGGGGAAGAAACCCGCCTCGGCGACACCGAGCAGGAAGCGCACGATATAAAACTGCGTGGGTGTCTTCACGAGCAACGATGCCGCCGATATCACGGCCCACGTGAGCATGATCCGCGCAATCCACACACGCGCGCCGACGCGATGCATGAGGATGTTGCTGGGTACTTCGAAGAGGAAGTAGCCAATGAAGAACACCCCGGCGCCAAGACCATAAACCGTCTCGCTGAATTGCAGATCGCTCAGCATCTGCAGCTTCGCAAAACCGACGTTCACACGATCCAGATAGGCTGCGACGTAGCACAGGAACAAAAAGGGCAGCAGGCGCCAGGTCGCCTTGGCATAGGCTCGCGCCTCGATCTGCGTTTGAGCGGCCTTGGCCTGGCCGTTGGCAAGTGTATTCATGGTCTCCACATGCGGGATTGGGCCGCTGGTGCAGCCCGGTTTCGACACACGCATTCTGTCAATCAATCAGGAATCCCGATCAGAATTCACGGAATGGGCGAGCGCTCTCGCTATGCGGCGCGTTCGCTGTGGCGGGCGCTGCAAGGAAAGTAATTTTTTATCTTACAATTCCGCAACAATCGTTGTCAAGCAGACTACCTCGTTGCCGTGCGCACTTATCTCCATCGATTGGTGGAGGCACATCGCGCATCCTTTGCCTACCCTCGTTATCGACGCCCCTCGGGCCGCGCCGCTGCCGACGACGCCCGACGCACCGGCATGAATCGACCCGACCTCATGCAAGGCGGTATCCCAAAACGGCTTCGAACATGAAATTGAAGAACGCCTCGGCCGCTGCCTCCTGCGGCCGCTTACCCGGCCCTCCTTTGCAGGCCACTCAACATGTTGGAGTGCACCGAAATGAAGACGCTTCGAATCGCTGCGGCGGCCGCCGTCGCCCTGGCCTGTGCACCAGCCTTTGCACAAGATTCCGGTTCAACGCAGCCCACCCAGAGCACCGATCCGGCGGCGATGCAATCGGTCGGCGGCGCCCCGTCCAGTATGAGCCAGTCCGGCGCGCCGATGTCGCTGACGCGCGCCCAGGTCTATCAGGATCTGGTGCAATCGCAGCAGGGCGCTCAGGCCGCGCGGCTGCAGGAAATCTACAAGGGCAACTGACCCTGTCAAGGTTGCGGCGGTCGCGCAAAAACGCCGGCCGCCGCCTCGCTGTCCTGATCCCGCGTACGGCATGCGTCTTGCGGGACAATTCAACGTGCCAGCGTTTCGTGACCAGCTAGAATCGGCTTTGCCCATCATTGCGCGACGATCGCGAGCGCGGCGAAAAACAAGGACAGATCCGATGACGACAACAAAACAGCCGCGTCGCCAGCGCGTGTACCTGGCGGGCTTTGACGTCTTTCGTCCCGATGCCGTGGAGCAGGGGCAACGACTGCGCACGTGGTGCGCCGACCACGGTTTCGACGGACACTATCCACTCGATGCACAAGCGCCGCTCGATCTCGACGGACCGCGGCGCGCCGCGTGGATCTATCACGCGAACATCGATGCCATCCGTGCCGCCGATATCGTCATGGCCAACATCGACGACTTTCGCGGGCCTGGCGAGCCGGACTCGGGCACGGCGTTCGAAATCGGCTACGCAGCCGCGCTCGGCAAGGAAATCTGGGCCTACACGACCGATCAGGGCGCCTTGGTCGAGCGCGTGCCGGCCGAGCCCGGCGCACAGGGACGTGTCTGCGCTCGCGGCTTTCTCGTCGAGGACTTCGGGCTGGCCAAGAACCTGATGATCGCGTGTGCTGCGCGCATCGTGCGCGGCGATGCGCGTGCGTGCCTCGCGGCGATGGCGGCAAGTCATCACGCGCAATAGCGTTCGCTCCCGCTCATCGAGGCCGCCGCGTCGAGCCGCGCATAACATGCTCGACGACAGCGGCCGAACCCTCGATCAGGTCTGCGTACGATTCATCGACTTCACCTGCTGCAACGCACGGATGCGCAGCACCGCCGGCTTGTCGGTCACAGCGGCCTGGTAGAGCTTCGCGAGATCCGCCTTGAGTGCCGTGCGCGATGCACCGTCGAGATACACCATGTGCCCTGAAGGATAAAAGCGCGCGCTCAGGTTGTCGCGAACCTTCTGGTTATCGAGCGGCATCTTCTGCAAATCGATGATGGTCTGATAGAACGGCGTGACGAAATCGTAATAGCCGTTCGCCGACAACACGCGCAAATCGGGATTCAACGCCATGACGGCCGCCAGATCGCCGGCCGTGTAGAGCACGATATTGCCTTGCGCATCGATGCCCTTTTGCGCGCCGGTCGGATCGATATGGCTGAAGTTCCAGTTCTGGAACGCCTGGTCGTTCAGATCCGTGAACGCCGAATTGGAACGGAACTGCAGTTGTTCGTTCAGGTAGCTGTTCCACATCGCCGTATAGACGCCGGTCACCGCCGTCATGGTCGGGTCGTTGCCGCCGGAATTCGGATCGATGTCGCCCGCGATGCCCGTGTCGATCGCTGTCACGCGTCCATCGTAGGAGCCGAGCGCGACGCCCTTGGCCTTGAGCAGTGTCGTCAGGAAGAGCGAATTGCCGCGACTGTCATAGGCGGCGACATCGAGGTTCCATGCCATGAGTGTCTCGGCATCGATGCCCGTGTATTGCGTGAGCGTCTTGAGCGCCTTCGTGACGGCCGGGTCCTTCGCATCGGGAAACTTTGCGAGTGCGGCCGCATAGCCGGTGCGCGCGAACTGCGCGACCTCGGCGGCGAACGATTGCAGATTCTTCGGTGCGGGCTTGACGCCGAGCCGCTTGTGATACCACGCATCGGCGGCCGCCGTGGGCAGCGCGCCGACCGGATTGCCGCTTTGCGTGTAATCGAGGATCGACGACTGCAGCGTGATGCCATTCAGATCGACGCCGTCTTCGTGGAGCCGGTAGGCCAGCACGCAACTGCGCGCCGTGCCATACGATTCGCCATAGAGAAACTTCGGCGAATTCCAGCGATCGTTCGCGGTTAGATAACGTTTGATGAACTGCTTCAGTGAGTCGGCGTCCTGGTCGACGCCCCAGAAATCGCGGTTGTGATGTGGCGCGATCGCCGCCGAATAGCCGGTGCCCACGGGATTGATGAATACCAGATCGCTCTTGTCGAGCAGGCTGTCCGGGTTGTCCTCGAGGGTGTACGGCGCGGGCGGCGTGAAGCCGGGCATCGAGGTCTTGATGCGTTTGGGCGCGTACGAGCCGAGCAGCACGAACACCGACGACGATCCCGGTCCGCCGTTGTAGAAGAACGTCACGGGGCGCCCGGCGGCCGGGGCTTGATCCTTCGTGAACGCCACGTAGAAGATTTTCGCGGCGGGCTGCGAGCTGGCTGCATCGACGGCGACCAGGTGGCCCGCCGTCGCCGTGTATGCGATCGAGACGCCACCGATCGTGATCGTGTGGTGGGTGATGGCAGCGTTTTCGGTTGCATCGGTCACGGAGTCGTCGGGACCGTTGCCATAGGCCGTCGGATCGAAACACGGCTGGTCGGCCGGGCCGTGCGGCTGGCCGCTGCCGGTCGTGTGTCCGCTGGCGGACGAAGCGTCGTTGTTCATTGCGTCTCCTCGTTCGGGTTGCCCTTCGAAATCGAACCGCCCTGCGCCGTGGCGAGCGCCGCCGCCACGCGCGTGCCGACCGGTGTGCCGAGCCCGGTGCAGGCATCCCACCCTGGCGCGGCATCGAAGTCGCCGTTGTTGCCGCTCGTGATGTCGTTGAACGCAGCGCGCTGCGCGTACAGCTTCGCATTGACGAAGCCGACCGGCTGGCCGCGCGTCGCGTTGATCCGCGCGATCAACGCGGCCCACAGCGGTGCGACTGCACTGGTGCCGCCGACTACGGTATCGGTTCCGTCGATACGCACGACATATCCCGTCGCCGGGTCCGCGTTGGCGGCAACGTCTGGCACGCCGCGTTTCGCGAGCGGACTCGCTCCGCCTTGGCGGCGCACCGCGGAGAGTCCCTGCTGCCACGCGGGGAGCGCGAACGTCGTGCTGACCCCGCCGCCGGTCGCGCCGTCGTTGCCGCTCATCCACACCGTCTCTTTCACGATCTTGCCATTCGATGCGCTCAGATGCGTGCCGCCGCAGCCGAGCGCGAACGGGCTCGACGCGGGGAAATCGACGTGGTCGGCGCCGTCGCTGACGCCATCGGACGAGCCGCTGTCACCCGAGGCAGCGCACACGGTCACGCCAAGCGCCACGGCCGTCTGCAAGGCGTCGTTGAAGGCGTTGAGCGTTTGCTGTGTCCATGACGATTCGGGCGCGCCCCAGCTGATCGAAATGACCGAGGGCGAGCGCGTGCGATCGTGGAGCGCGGCACTCACGGCATCGACGAAGCCCGCTTCGCTGTTCGGCGTGAAATAGACGGCGATGCGTGCGGCAGGTGCCAGTGCGCCGGCGATCTCGATGTCGAGCGTCACTTCGCCATCGGGTCCATTGGCGTCTCCGCTCGGCGAGTTAGTGGCCTGATCGACGGAGACCGCCTCGACCTGCGGCAGCGGCACGCCCAGTGCCTTGAAATACGCGCTCAGATCCGCCGTGTTGTAGCCGCCGCCGAGTTCGATCAGCGCGATGCACTGGCCGGTGCCGTCGCCGGGTGGAAAGGCGTACAGCTGCGCGATTTGCAATGGCGTGAACGACGCGCTCACCGCTTGCGCAGCGCGGATCGGCGGCCGGATCGGTCCACCGAAACGAAAGTGCGGACGTGCCTTCGCGCGGTTGTCGAGACCGAGCACGGCGGTGACGATTTCGTGCACGTCGTCGGGAAGATGGACAGGACCGGCGGGCTGATGAAAGTGCATCGTGCTCTGGCCGACCTGATGCTCGTAATGCTGCAGATCGACGCCGAAAGCAGCGTTGTATTGCTCGACGGTGCCGGAGAGCACGACGCGACGCGCGTTGGGGTCGGTATGCACGACCTTGAGGCCGTGCGCCTTGGCGAACGTGCTGACGCGCTGCACATCCTGAGGCGAGGCGCCGAAGCGCCGCTCATATTCTTCGCGCGACACCGGATGCGCGGACGGATCGCCCGCTGCGAGCCGGTCTACCAGATCGTGAAACGCCGCGGCCGCCTGCCGCCGCAGCACGAGGACCACTTCGAAGCGTTCGCCGGGATCACACTTGCCGACGCATCGCGCGCCGGCCGGCGCCGGATGTTCGCTGCCTGCCACGGGATGTTTGACCATCGCCAGGTCTCCTCTGCAATCGGCGTGCTGTCCTCGTCGGACAAGCACGGCCCGGATGGAGTTCCTCGCAATTGCGGTGCCTGCCCAACTCGATGCGCGACGCATCGGTGACAGCCGGACTCGCATCTCGACGATGTTGGCGCCGGCACTTGCCGACGCTTGCCGCCAACCGGTTGCGCACGCAACGAACCGGAACACTGACGACGAAACGCGTGGGCCACCGCCACGGCCACGCAGGCGACGCCACGACGCCGATTGTGTCTATAGTAAGAGTGCATTGCGTCCATCGAGCCCCACGGAGGCCAGCCCATGCGTACTTCTGTCCCGCGTTTCAGTGCAGCCGCGCTGCTCGTCGCGCTGCTGCTGCCGCTCGGCGCAGCCCACGCCCAGCTCAACAACCTGCTCAACCAGAGTGGCGGCAGCGGTGGCGCCGCCGGCGGCCTGGGGAGCCTCGGCAGCGTGTTGTCGCCGGGCTCGGCCACCTCGGGCAGTCTCGGCAATGTGACCGGCTTGCTGCAGTACTGCATCCAGAACAACTACCTGAATGCGGGCTCGGCGAGCGGCGTGAAAGATTCTCTGCTCAGCAAGTTGCCGGGCGGAGCGGCCACGACCGACAGCGGCTACCAAAGCGGCACCCAGGGCATTCTGAAGAGCAGCAGCGGCTCGCAACTCGACTTGAGCGGCGGCGGCCTCAAGGCCGAAGCCACGAAACAAGTGTGCGACAAGATCCTTTCGCAGGCGAAGTCGATGCTGTGAGCGTATCGCGCGCAGCCGGCGGCGAGACGCCGTCACGCTGCGCGCTAGTGCCTTGGCGCACATTACGCACTTGAACGGCAGCCCGGTTTGGGTGTCGAATAGCCTTCAAGGTGTTCGAGCCGCGACTGCCATGACCAAGCGCCGTAATCACACAGTGACCCTGCTCGCGAGTCTGGCGGCATCGTGCGCAAGCATGGCTCACGCCGACGATCTGGACGGGCAGTTCAATTGCCAGTCGAACCCGCACACGTTTATTTCGTCACTTATCGACGAAAAGTCGATCGATCCACTACCCTCGCGCGTCGAATCCAACTCGGTCAACGCGTTCCGGCCGGTGCGCGGCACCCGTCTGCTGGCGTTCGGTTTTCCGATCTATGTGGTGATCGGCTACGAACCCGATGACGCCCTTTTCCGCCAGGGCAAAGGCAAGACCATCGAGGGCCCGATTTATGGCGTCGTCGTGTCCGCACCCGCCGATTCGGTGCGGGTGCGGCTGCGCGAGGCCAACAGCACCGCGCTCGTCAAACCCGTGGTGCCGCTGCTGCTGACCGCGATCATCTGCAACGCCCAGTGATGCAGGCAGGTCCGCTCAGACGCCGAAAAACGCGCACGCCCCAAGCACGACACTCACGACACCGACGCCGATCGACACATTGCGCAACCACTTGCGGCGCGTCAGCAGCGTAATGGCCGTCAAGGCGATCGAGATCTGGATCAGCGTGGTGGCCTGGGCCCAGCGATGATGGCCGTGCAACAGCGTCTCGCTGTGGGTGTCGGCCTCGGCCACGGCCTGCTCGAGCGCTTCGGCCTTCGCGCGGATGGGCTCCTTCTGCTGCTTGTAGCGTTCGACATCGGCGATGAAGCGGCGCTGTGCGTCGCTATTCGGTATCGCGAGCGCCGCGCCGAGCTCGGCGAGATTCTGCTTTTCGCCCTTCGCCTGGAAATACGCCCACTGGTTGGCCGCCTCGGTCTTGCGGATCGCCGCTTCGTTCTTGTAGTAGAGCGCGAGATTTTCGCTATTGCCGCTCTGATACGAGAAAATCGCGCCGATCGACGCGAGAATCGCCGTCATGACCGCCATGCGGCTCGCAAAGGAATCCCCCTCGCCATGTTCGTGGTGAGCACCTGCCGCGTGCTCGACGGCGTGATCGTGCAGTCCGTGCACCTCATACTCTTCCGACATGCAATCTTCTCCGCTACGCATTGTTTCGGTTATGTGACGTGCCTCGCACCCGCTGGCGAGGACGCACAATCATAGAGACTGCGACGCGGCTGTCCAGTCCCCCGCTGCATCCCGCGCACAATATCGAAGCGACGCCTCGAAACGAAAGCGAAACGTAGGCGCGATTGTCTATCTATAGAACATTGCGCTGCGCTCGCCGCGGCGCATCGTGCGCCCCTCGGGTGCCGTTTGCTAACGTGATGGCGCGCGCTTTCTGCGGCGCGTCGCGCGCAGTGCGTGGCGTGCCCACTCCCCCCATCGTTGCAAGGCGATTGCGCCGTCATGCAGCAGCTCGCGACCCGGTTGGCGCAGCGTGAGATCGACATGTCGGTATCAAGCGATCTGAACGGTGTGATCGAAGCGATCTACGACGCGGGGCTCGACGCACGCCTGTGGCCAGCGGTCTATCGGCAGATTGCCGAGCAGATCGGCGCGGCCGACGTCAACCTCTCGCTCCTGCCGCGCGACATGCCCTTGCCGGCCGGCGAGTGGAGCGGCATCGACCCCGACTTCGCGCGCGCCTACGCGCAGCACTACAGCGACTTCGATCCCATCATCCCGCTCGCGCACCACTGGCCGTCGGGCACGATCCTCACCGACAAGATGATCAAGCCGCAGGAGGCCCACGAGCGCAGCGCGTTCTATCAGGAATGGGTGCGCCCGCAGCATATCTATACCATCGTGGTCGCCACCGTCATCAACGAAGACGGCGTCGCGGGCATACTCGGCGCGATCCGCAAGCTCGATGTGCCGTACAGTACCAACGAGCTCGACATCGTCGCGGCATTGGTGCCCCATCTGCGCAACGCGATCCGCACGCAACGCCGCGTCGAAGGGCTCGAGTTGCGCGAGAACATTCAATGCGACGCGCTCGATGCGTTCACCCATAGCATCGTGATCGTCGATTGCCACGCCAAGGTGCTGTTCGCGAACCGCGCGGCCCAGGGTCTGCTCGCTGCCGCGAACCTGCTCAACGTCACGCAGCATCGCCTCAACGGTCCGACACCGGCGGACACGCGGCGGCTCCATGCCATCATCGCGCTCGCGGCCAGTGACGACGGGCGCGCACGCGCTGGCGGCGCCATGCTGATCCAGCGAACGCCGCCCGACGAGCCGCTACAGGTGCTGGTCTCGCCGCTCGGGCGGGAGTCGCGCGTGAGCGCCGCGCCCGAGCGGCAGCGCGCGGCGATGCTCGTCGTGATCGACCCGCAGTCGAACCGGCGCGGACTCGAATCGCGGCTCACTGCACTGTTCGGCCTCACGCCGGCCGAAGCGCGGGTGGCCTGCGAGGTCGGCAAGGGTCTCAATCCGAAGGACGTGGCGCAACAACTGCAGATCCTTCAGTCGACCGTGCGCACTCACCTGCACCATGTATTCGCCAAGACGGCGACGCGCCGCCAGGCCGAACTGATGCGTCTGATCGCGCAGATCGCGATCGCCCGCAACGATTGAACGCCCTTTTCATATCGAATCGCTATGGCCGTGCAACCTTCAACACGTGTTCGCGTATCGCAAAGCCTCCCGGCCGCACACGACAAACGGCCCGCGCGAGCGCCGCTGCAAGAGCGACGCAAAGCGCGGGCCGTGACGGAACTGCCGCCGAGGCTTGCACGCGGCCTTAGCCGCCGAGATAGGCTCGCTTGATGTCGTCGTTCGCGAGCAGGTTGTCGGCCGAGTCGGCGAGCACCACGCGGCCGGTCTCCAGCACGTAGCCGCGATCGGCCACGTGCAGCGCCTTGTTGGCGTTCTGCTCGACGAGAAACACCGTGACGCCTTCGGCGCGGATCGTGCGGATGATGTCGAAGATCTGCGCGATCACGAGCGGCGCGAGACCGAGCGTGGGTTCGTCGAGCAGCAGCAGACGCGGACGGCTCATCAGCGCGCGGCCGATCGCGAGCATCTGCTGTTCGCCGCCCGACATCGTGCCCGCGCGCTGCTTCGCGCGCTGGTTCAAGCGCGGGAACAGCTTGAACACATGTTCGATGCCCGCCTCGATTTCGTGCTGCGAGCTGAAGAAGCCGCCCATCTGCAGGTTTTCGAGCACAGTCAGGCTCGGGAACACGCGCCGCCCTTCCGGCGAGATCGCCATGCCGCGACGCATGATCTCGTGCGTCGCCATGCGCGTGATGTCTTCGCCTTCGAACGTCACGCGCCCCGAGGACGCGCGCGGTGTACCGCAGACGGTCATCATCAGCGTGGTCTTGCCCGCGCCGTTGCTGCCGATCAGCGTGACGATCTCGCCCTGGTTCACTTCGATCGACACGCCCGACAGCGCCTCCACCGCGCCGTAGTGGGTATGGACCTTTTCAAGCTTCAGCATCAGTCCTCTCCGAGATACGCCTTGATCACGCGCGGGTCGTTGCGCACTTCTTGCGGCTTGCCGATCATGATCGGCTTGCCGTGCTCCATGACGAGGATGCGATCGGACACGCCCATCACGAGGCTCATGTCGTGTTCGATCAGCAGCACCGAGATGCCGAACTCGCGCCGCAGTTGATCGACGAGGTGTTGCAGCTCGATCTTCTCCTGCGGATTGAGCCCTGCGGCCGGCTCGTCGAGCATCAGCAGGCGCGGTCCGGTGATCATGCAGCGCGCGATTTCGAGCCGCCGCTGATGACCGTACGAAAGCGTGCCCGCCTCGCGGTTGGCCACGTTCGCGAGCCCCATGCGGTCGAGCCACTCGCCTGCGCGTTCGAGCGCCGCGCGCTCGGCGCGCCGGTACGAAGGCGTCGCGAACAGGCCATGAAGCATGTTGCGGTTCACCTTCAGGTGCTGCGCGACCATGAGGTTCTCGACCACCGTCAGCTGCTTGAAGAGCCGGATGTTCTGGAACGTGCGCACCAGTCCGCGCTGCGCCACCGCGTGACTCGGCAAGCCCGTGATGGCCTGACCGTCGAGTGCGATCTGGCCGGCGCTCGGACGATAGAAGCCGCCCACGCAATTGAACACCGTCGTCTTGCCGGCGCCGTTCGGGCCGATGATCGCGAACACTTCGTTCCTGCGGACATCGAAGTCGACGCCGTCCACGGCGAGCAGACCGCCGAAGCGCATCTGCAGTCCCGCCACCTTCAACAAATCAGCACTCATCGCGGCAACTCCACATGCGGACGGCTCGCGGGCAGCAGGCCCTGCGGCCGCCACATCATCATCAGCACCATCACGAGACCAAACATCAGCATCCGGTATTCGGCGAAGCCGCGCGCGACTTCGGGCAACACCGTGAGCAGGATCGCCGCCAGCACGACGCCGAGTTGCGAGCCCATGCCGCCCAGCACGACCACGGCGAGAATCAACGCCGACTCGATGAACGTGAACGACTCGGGTGTCACGAGCCCCTGGCGCGCGGCGAAGAACGCGCCGGCGAGACCCGCGAACGAGGCGCCGAGCGTGAACGCCGAGAGCTTGATGCGCGTCGGGTTCAATCCGAGCGAGCGGCACGCGATCTCGTCTTCGCGCAGCGCTTCCCACGCGCGCCCCATCGGCATGCGCAGCAGGCGGCTCGTGACGAACAGCGTGAAGCCCACCAGTGCCAGCGCGAGCAGATACAGGAACACGACCATATGCTGGCCGTTGTATTCCCAGCCCATCAATTCGTGAAACGTCCTGGCGCCCTCGACACTCGCGTGGCGCGCCATCTCGAAGCCGAACACGGTCGGTTTCGGAATGCCCGAAATGCCATCGGGGCCGCCCGTGAGACTCGTCAGGTTGTTGAGCAAGAGGCGAATGATCTCGCCGAAGCCGAGCGTGACGATCGCGAGATAGTCGCCGCGCAAACGCAGCACCGGAAAACCGAGCACGAAGCCAAAGGTCGCGGACATCAGCGCGGCGATCGGCAGGCACTCCCAGAACGTGAGGCCGAAGTACTGGTTGAGCAGCGCATAGGTGTAGCCGCCCACCGCATAGAAGCCGACGTAGCCCAGATCGAGCAGACCTGCGAAGCCGACCACGATGTTCAGGCCGAGACCGAGCATCACGTAGATCAGCGCGAGCGTCGCGACATCGACTGCACCGCGCGAGCCGAAGAACGGCCACACGAGGCCGAACGCGAGCAACACCCAGATCGCCTTGCGCTGCTGCTGCGCGCCGAGCGCGGGGAGCGCCGGCACTTTCACGACGCGGGCCGCGCGCGCGAAGAGCGGACGCAGCAACTGGAACACGAACACGAGGCCGGCCGCGAGCCACACGGGTCGCCAGTGCTGTTCGAGCACGACCTGATAGCCGTCGAGCCTCAGTTGCAGGCCGAGAATCGGCGCAGTGAGGATGATCGTCGCGAGCGCGGCGGCGCATGCGCCTTTGAGCGTGCGCGACGGATTGGCCGGCTGTGCGGCCACGGGAATCGATATGCTCATCGCGACCTCACACCTTTTCGACGTCCGGCTTGCCGAGCAGACCGGTCGGACGGAACAGCAGCACGAGCACGAGCAGCCCGAACGCGACGACGTCCTTGTATTCGGACGGCATGTAGCCGGCCGCGAACGTTTCGGCGAGGCCGAGCAGCACGCCGCCGAGCATCGCCCCCGGAATGCTGCCGATGCCGCCGAGCACTGCAGCCGTGAAGGCCTTGATACCCGCCACGAAACCGATGAACGGATTGAGCTTGCCGATCGTGAGGCCGATCAGCACGCCACCGACGGCGGCCAGCATCGCGCCGAGCACGAACGTGAACGAGATCACGCGGTTCGTATCGATGCCGAGCAGGTTCGCCATCTTCATGTCTTCGGCGCACGCGCGGCACGCACGGCCCATGCGCGAGCGACCGATGAACAGCGTGAGCGCGGCCATCAAGACGAGTGTCACGCCGACGATCAACAGACGCGAATACGGAATCGTGACATCGAAATTGCCGCCCATCGGGATATCGATCGCGCCGCTGATCAGCACCGGCACGGACATGTCACGCGCGCCCTGACCAATCTGCACGTAGTTCTGCAGGAAGATCGACATGCCGATCGCCGAAATCAGCGGCACGAGACGCGGACCGCCGCGCAGCGGCCGGTAGGCGACGCGCTCGACGGCATAACCATAGAGTCCGGTGACGAGCACGGCCACGATGAGCGCCGCGCCCAGCACGAGCGGCAACGGATAGCCCGCCGACGTGCCGATGGCCGTCAGCGTGACGAGGCCCACATAGGCGCCGATCATGTAGATCTCGCCGTGGGCAAAGTTGATCATGCCGATGATCCCATAGACCATCGTGTAGCCGATGGCGATCAACGCGTAGATGGCACCGAGCGTGAGGCCGTTGACCAGCTGCTGGGTGAACTGAGGAAGAAATTCATTCATGCGATAAGCCTCGCGGCAAACGGGGCAAACGGTGCAAACGGGGCCGCGCCGCGCGCGGACCCGAAATCAAGACGCCCCGCACGTCGTGAAGGCGGGCGGGGCGTTCGAGCGCTCAAGCGAGCTTAGTTGGCGGCGGTCTTGGTGGCGTCCTTGTGCCAGGTGTAGACGACGAACTTGAACGACTTGAGGTCGCCCTGCGCGTCATACTCGACCTTGCCGATCGGCGTGGCGAACGCGGTCTTGTGCAGGTAGGCGGCGACCTTGGACGGGTCCGTGCTCTTCGCACCGGCGATACCTTCCGCGATCACTTCGACCGCTGCATACGACGGCATCTGGAACGGACCGTTGGCATCGCGCTTCGCATCGGCGAACGCCTTCACGAGCTTCGCGTTGGCCGGATCGGCGGCGAAGTCGGCGGGCAGCGTGACGAGCATGCCTTCCGAAGCCGGACCGGCGATTGCCGTCACGTCCTTGTTGCCCACGCCTTCCGGTCCCATGAAGGTAGCCTTCACGCCCTGCTCGCGCGCCTGGCGCATCAACAGGCCCATCTCCGGGTGATAGCCGCCGAAGTAGACGAAATCGACGCCTTGCGACTTCAGCTTGGTGATGGTGGCCGAGTAGTCGGAGTCGCCGGCGTTGATGCCTTCGAACACGACGACCGGGATGTGCGCCTTGTCGAGTGCAGCCTTCACCGAGGTCGCGATGCCCTGACCGTACGACTGCTTGTCGTGCAGCACGGCAACCTTCTTGGGCTTGACCTTGTTGATGATGTAGGCAGCAGCGGCCGGGCCTTGCTGGTCGTCGCGGCCGATGGTGCGGAAGATGAACTGGCGCTTCTTGCCTTCGGTCAGCTGCGGCGCGGTGGCCGACGGCGTGACCATCACGATGCCTTCGTTCTCGTAGATATCGGAAGCGGGGATCGTCGAGCCCGAGCAGACGTGGCCGACCACGTACTGGATGTGCTGCGAGACGATCTTGTTGGCGACGGCCACCGCCTGCTTCGGCTCACACGAGTCGTCCATCAGCACGGCTTCGAGCTTGTTGCCGTTCACACCGCCCGCTGCGTTGATCTGCTCGATCGCGGTCAGCGCGCCGGCCTTGACCATGTCGCCGTACTGCGCAACGGCGCCGCTGAACGGGCCTGCGATAGCGATCTTGACGGTGTCTGCGCTGGCCGATGCGGCGAACGCCAGCAACGCAGCAGCAACGGAAAGGGAAGTAAGACGGGACGACATCATGTTGGGCTCCTCGATTGTTTCCTGGTCAACCAGACAGACGGTTTGACCTGCGCAATCGAACGGCACCCCATGAGCTACATTGGAGAACAACCACGACGAACCACGGGCGGACTGCTGGCGGGGCTCGGCGTGTACAGTCCCTCTTGTCGTGGGACTGAGTTCGGAGCGACCGTGAGACACGGTCGTGTATTGCGCAAGCGAATCGCCTGCCCCGCTCGTCGTATCTCGTACCGGAAAGGTGGTCCAGCCTGGATCAACGATGGCCGGATGCTATCAACAATCGTTTGCGCTCGCAACCAGATGCCCCACGCGATTCGTGCACGGGTTGACGTTTATCGCCTATCGCGGGTATACGCGCGCATACGAAATTCATATCGAAGCGCCGTTCACTGTGTCCGTGTCGCGCGCGATGCAAGGGCTGTCGCGGCGAGCTCGGCAAGTTGATACGTACGCTTGGTGCGGATGCCGCCGAGCAGTTTGTCGCGCAGCACGTTGGCGTCGCCGAAGCCGCGTGCACGCGCGCTGACCAAAAGCTCGTCCAGCTCGATCGATGCACGCTCGCGCACGACGTTGTCCGTCGCGGCCTCGCAGATCGCGGCGCCCAGTTGCAACAGGCGCGCTGCCAGCGGTGACGAAGCACGCGCCCATTCGGCTTCGTCCGGGGGACCGTGAGGGCTCGGGGCTGCTCGGTTATCGTCGTTCATGATCGCTCCAGGGTGGCGCTGCGCGAATGGAAGCCGCGCTGCGCAGATGGCTCGCGCCGGCCCTGCGATCCAATCTAGGGGCGAACGTCCGGGGGCACAACGCAAGCCCCGAATTTGCTTCGCATGGATCAAGTCGCAGAGGAAAGCGCACGGCCACGTCACGCAAAAGAGCAACAATTCGCAGGGGTTCGACCAGGCCCGGCGCGCGAAAATGGTATCCTCGCGGGCTCGCCGCGCTCCGACCGCGCGTCCGAAGCGCCAGTCATATGAGAAAGCCACGCATGCTCTCGCCAGACCGGGTCGCGGCGATATGGGGCGGCCATGCGCCGCCCGTTCGTTGAGAACCGGACTCCGGGGGAGATCAAGCCATATGAAGTACCTGAAAGAAGCCGCCCATACCGCCACCAAGACGCTGATCGGCAGCGCCATCGCCCTCTCGCTGCTCTCGGGCGTCGCCCACGCGGCATCGGTCGAAGTGCTCTCGATCGTCGAACACCCCGCACTCGACGCGATCCGCGACGGCGTGCGCGACGAACTCAAGGCGGCGGGCTACGACGGCGCGAACCTCAAGTGGGAATATCAAAGCGCGCAAGGCAACACCGGCACCGCCGCGCAGATCGCGCGCAAGTTCATCGGCGATGATCCGAGCGTGATCGTCGCAATCGCGACGCCCTCGGCGCAGGCCGTGGTCGCGGCCACCAAGAGCGTGCCCGTGGTCTACTCGGGCGTGACCGATCCGGTCGCCGCGCAACTCGTGAAGACCTGGGGCCCCACCGGCACCAACGTCACTGGCGTCTCCGACAAGCTTCCGCTCGACAAGCAAGTCGCGCTCATCAAGCGCGTCGTGCCCAATGCGAAGAGCGTCGGCATGGTCTACAACCCGGGCGAAGCGAACTCGGTCGTGGTCGTGAAGGAACTCAAGGAACTGCTCGCGAAACAGGGCATGACGCTCAAGGAAGCCGCCGCGCCCCGCACCGTCGATATCGGACCGGCCGCGAAGAGCCTGATCGGCAAGGTCGATGTGATCTACACGAACACCGACAACAACGTCGTGTCCGCGTACGAGGCGCTCGTGAAGGTCGCCAACGACGCGAAGATTCCGCTCATCGCCTCCGACACGGACAGCGTGAAGCGCGGCGCGATTGCGGCACTCGGCATCGACTACAGCGATCTCGGCCATCAGACCGGCAAGGTCGTCGTGCGCATCCTGAAGGGCGAAAAGCCCGGCGCGATCGCCTCGGAGACGAGCAGCAAGCTGCAACTCTTCGTGAATCCGGCAGCGGCCCAGAAGCAAGGCGTGACGCTCTCGTCCGACCTGCTCAAGGACGCCACCACGGTCATCAAGTAAGTCCGCGCCCGCACGAAAGCGCCGCCGCTTTCGTGCGGCTCTCGCGGCTGCGGTCATCACGCGAGACTCCGGCGCACGCCACCGGAACCAGCAACAGGATTCGCTCTCCATGTCACTCTATTCGCTTCTCGGCGCCCTCGAGATCGGACTGATCTTCAGTCTCGTGGCCCTCGGGGTGCTGATCTCGTTTCGCATCCTCAATTTCCCCGACCTCACCGTCGACGGCAGCTTTCCGCTCGGCGGCGCCGTGGCCGCGACGCTGATCGCGCATGGCCACGATCCGTTCAGCGCGACCCTGTGCGCGATGCTGGCAGGTTCGCTCGCCGGCTTCGTCACGGGCTGGCTCAACGTGCGCCTGAAGATCATGGATCTGCTCGCGAGCATCCTGATGATGATCGCGCTCTACTCCGTGAACCTGCGCATCATGGGCGCGCCCAACGTGCCGCTCATCACCGAGGCCACCGTCTTCACGGTCCTGCAGCCGGCCTGGCTGCCCGACTACGTGCTGCGCCCGCTCGTGCTGTTCGTCATCGTCGTGATCGCCAAGCTCGGACTCGACTGGTTCTTCTCGTCGCAATACGGTCTTGCATTGCGCGCGACCGGCGCGAATCCGCGCATGGCGCGCGCCCAGGGCATCGCCACGGGCCGCGCGACGCTCGCGGGCATGGCGCTCTCCAACGCGCTCGTCGCGCTGGCCGGCGCGCTGTTCGCGCAGACCCAGGGCGGCTCCGATATCTCGATGGGCATCGGCACCATCGTTATCGGCCTTGCAGCGGTGATCATCGGCGAGAGCATCCTGCCGGCGCGCCGCCTCGTGCTGACGACGCTCGCCGCCGTGCTCGGCGCGATTCTGTATCGCTTCTTCATCGCGCTCGCGCTCAACAGCGATTTCATCGGGCTCAAGGCACAGGATCTGAATCTCGTGACCGCGCTGCTCGTGACGATCGCGCTGGTGCTGCCTGCCACGCGCAAGAAGCTGTTTGGCCGCAAGAACGGGAGAGCATGACATGCTGAGCGCAAAGAACCTCCAGCTGACCTTCAACCCCGGCACGCCGATCGAAACGCGCGCGTTGCGCGGCCTGTCGCTCGAGATCCCGGGCGGTCAGTTCGTGGCCGTGATCGGCTCGAACGGTGCGGGCAAATCGACCTTCCTCAATGCGATCAGCGGCGACCAGATGGTCGATGGCGGCTCGGTCACGATCGATGATATCGACGTCACGAAGAAACCCGCATGGGATCGCGCGCCGCTCGTCGCCCGCGTGTTCCAGGACCCGATGGCCGGGACCTGCGAAGCGCTGACGATCGAGGAAAACATGGCGCTCGCGATGGCGCGTGGCACGCGGCGCGGCTTCGGCCCGGCGCTCAAGAAGCAGCATCGCGAGCTGTTCCGCGACAAGCTGCGGCTGCTCAATCTCGGCCTCGAGAATCGTCTGACCGACCGCATCGGTCTGTTGTCGGGCGGACAGCGCCAGGCCGTGAGCCTCTTGATGGCCTCGCTGCAACCGTCACGCATCTTGCTGCTCGACGAGCATACGGCTGCGCTCGATCCGAAGACCGCGGCCTTCGTGCTCGAACTCACGGCGCGCATCGTTGACGAAGCTAGGCTCACGACCATGATGGTCACGCACAGCATGCGCCAGGCACTCGACTTCGGCCAGCGCACGGTGATGCTGCATCAGGGACAGGTGGTGCTCGACGTGTCCGGCGATGAACGGCGCGGTCTCGACGTGCCCGATCTGCTGCGCATGTTCGAGCAGAATCGTCACGAGAAGCTCGACGACGATGCGTTGTTGCTGGGTTGAGCTTCAATCGATTTGCGCTGCTGACAAGGCAAAAGAGCCCGCATATTGCAGGCTCTTTCTTTATCTGCGCGATCAACGTGGACCGTCTTCGTGCGCCACCGTCACCTCACCCGTGATGGACCGCACCGCCCCTCTCAGATCGCGCAAGCGTTGCTCGTGAAAGCGCAACGTGTCGCGAAGGCTCGCCGTTCGTTCAACGAGTCGCGAGATCGATTCGCTGCACGACTGCGCGGCATGACGCGCAAGGCGCGACAACGTCTCCCCGATCGCATCGACGAGCGCCTCATGCAAACGCTGATAGTCGACACCGACGATCTCGTCCGCGCCGTCGATCACGATATCCTCGAAGCCCGTGCCCTCCTTCACGTCGATCTGCGCGAGCGATACATCGAGAACGGTAAGGTAGTCGGCCAGTTGCTCGCTCACCGCCTGCGAAAAGGCCTCCCATATCGAGTGTGACAAGGCAGTACGGACAGCGCTCACGTCGCGGCTTGCCGCATGCGTTTCCAGCAGGCCCGCCAAGGTCGGCATGATGGCGCGCCACATTGCACTTGCGATGCGTTCCTGCCGAGTTTCCAGCAACACGACGGCCTCTTGCGCAGCGGTGTCGAACTGGTCGAGCATCGGCAGCAGGCCGCGAGCCAGCGCACCGAGCACGTTCTCTTCGAGATGGTGCAGCAGGATCTCTGCCGGCTTGCGTCGCTTATAGGCGAGTGTGGCTTCGGCGATGGCGAGCAGCGCGGCGTAAAGCCGCTCGAATCCCGCCTCGCTCAGGCCGCTCGCGGTGTCTCCGTGTTCTCGCGCCATATGCACGGACACCGACAGCGGCGCTTTCAGCAACGCCGCGTCCACGTCCATCGCCACGAGCTTGTCTTGCGCGCGGACCTTGACGTCCGCTTCCTGCAGCGCACGATTCTGTGCGGTCTTGTTGCACAGGCGCTTGACGATCTCGCCATCGACTTCGTCTTCGTCGTAGGCATCGCTGCGCGTCACGATCGGCAACAGGGGCTTGCCACGGTGCAGTTCGCGGCCGATATCGTCGAGTTCCTGCACCTGTCCTGGCGAGCTCGAACTGGTCAGCCACAACACGGCATCGGCGCCATCGGTGAAGCGCTGCGTCAATGCCGCGTTTTCCGGCGTCATCGAATGCAATCCGGGCGTGTCGAGCAACACCAGGTTTTCACCAAGGCGCACGCCTTGCAGCCGCGCCGTGGTTTCGACGGCGCCTTCCTTCAGGCGCTCCGCTGTCTCGACGATGCGGCCGGCGTCGAGATGGAAATACTGCACCGCCTTCCCCTGCGCGGCGAAGCGGTCGGCGAGGAAGTTGCAGAACGCACTCTTGCCCGCATTGAACTTGCCGAACACCAGCAGCAAGGCCTTGTCGTCGAAGTAATCGGCCAGCGCGCGGGCCGGCGCGAGCGCGGCCCATTGCTGTGGCCAGGACTGAGCCGCGTCGCGCAGCGCCTGATTGATGGCGCTGGTGTGTCGCGCGAGCATGCTGCGCGCCGTCAAACCATCGCAGTCGAGACGGCGGGTTTGCAGGTCGGCATCGAAGTGGGCGAGCCAGCCGTCGAGCGAGCGCAGGATGTCACCGATGTCGTGTTCAACGAAGCGGAACGCATCGACCTCGGCGATGAAGCGCTGCTCGTTGCTGATGTCCACTTTCATGCGTGGCTTTCCAGTGCGCGCAATGCGGACAAGGCGTGTTGCGCGGCCTCGATATTCGAGCGGGTTTGCGCCATCAGCGTCACGAGCGCCTTGCGCTCATTCGACAGCTCGTAGTAGCGCGTAAAGTCCTGCTGCATACGATCGCGGCCGGACGCTTCACCGAACATCCTGCGCAGATCCTTGCGGAATTTCACGGACACGCCCATCACCGCGATCATCACGGTGTTCAGGCTGTTCGCCGCCGTATGCTGCTCCGAAGGCAGACCAACGACACCGTGCCCCGCCAGAAAGCCATCGATCTCGATGCAGGCGCGCGAATACGCCATCTGGATATGCGCACGCTCCAGCTTGCCGGCCGTGATCTGATACGCGTCCTTCGCGGTGTCCGGCACGATGGCATGATCGACACCGAGCTTGTCGAGCATCGCTTCGATATCGACGCTCACCTTCTCGATGACGGCGCGCAGGCCGCGATCGAAATCGTGCCGTTGCCGATGCTGTTTCTCGCTCAACGCGGCGAGCGTCTGCTCCTGTTTCGTACGATGCTGCTGCAACTCATCGCGAAGCTCGCCGAGCAAAAGCGCCGTCTCATGCCGACGTGCCGTGGGCACCTGCGCGAGCGCCGCGTCGAGCGCCCCGCGCAACGCGGGAATTCCGCTTCTTTCCTGCAGCAGCTTTTTAGCGCCGTCCAGACCCTTGCGATGCCGGATCGAGGACACCGCATTCACCACGATGCCAGGCATCTGTTGCGCGATGGCGTCGCGCACGTGTTCCAGTTCGGCATCGTCGGCCAGTTGATCCAGCTGGGACAGCACGAACACGGTCTGCCGCTGCGTCCGCTCGGCGTCCGCTCGCAGTTCGGCGAGCAGCACGCGTTCCTTCGCGTCCAGTTCGCCTTCCTTCGCGGAGTGGACGAACAAGCGGATATCCGACTGCAACCAGGCCGCATGCAATGCGTGGCCGTCATCGTGCGCGTCGGCATCGGCGTCGAGTCCCGGCGCATCGAGCCAGCGCACGCCCAGATGTTCGGTGTCCGCCAAGGTGACCGTCTCGCGCTTGTCCGCCACGGCGAAGATATCGCCGCCGATCAATTCGTTGAGCAGGCGGCTCTTGCCGTGGTTATATTTGCCGACCACCGTGACGACGGGACGGGTCTCGCTGGCCATGACCTGAAGACGCGCCAGGTCGCCGGCACGGTTCGGCAGTACGCGTGCGATATCACGCGCGGCTTGCTCTCGCGTTTCGCTGGACAACGCTCGACTCCTTGACTTTTCAATGACGCTGGCAGCGCAGCGTCGCACGCTTGCACCCTGCGACCGGCTTCAGCCCGTCACCGCCACTGCCTTGATCTCAACGATATAGCCCGCTTCGCCGCCCAGCATGTGCGCGCCGACCGCCGTCCACGCCGGCAGCGGATGTGTCGTGAGGTAGCTATCCCGCACCTGCATGAAGAGCGGCAAATCGCGCATGTCGGTATGGAAGGTTGTCAGGTCCACCACGTCGCGCAGCGACGACCCGGCCGCTGCGAGCACGGTTTTGAGGTTCTCAAACGCCTGCACCATTTGTGCTTCGCGATCCGCGACCAGCCGCATGTCGCTGCCGCGCCCGATCTGGCCTGATACGTAAATCGTCTTGCCGGCCTTGATGGCCGGCGCATAGCGAATCTTTTCGTAGACGCGCTCCATTCCCTCGGGAACGATGGCCTCGCGATCAATGGCATCCGTCATGGTGAAGGCACTCTCCCGGTTATCCGGCGAACCAGCTTCCAGCGCAGCAAGGCGTGCGCCGCAAGGCCGAACAGCAGGCCCCAGAACGCCGCCCCCAGTCCGAACAATGACATGCCGGAAGCGGAAACGATGAAGGTGACCAACGCGGCGTCGCGATCATGGGCATCGCTCATCGATGCCGCGAGTGCGTTGGCAATGGTCGGAAACAGCGCAAGCCCCGCGAGCGCCGCGATCAATTCCTTGGGCAACATCGCGAACAGCGACAACACCGTCGCCGCCACACAGCCCAGCACGAGATACAAAATCCCGCCCGCCACGCCTGCAACGTAGCGCTTGCCGGGATCGGCGTGCGCTTCGTGGCCCGTGCAAATCGCGGCAGTGATGGCGGCGAGATTCAGCCCGTGACAGCCGAACGGCGCGAGCAGCGCGGACACCGCCGACGACCACGCGATCAGCGGACCGGCCGACGGCTGCGTGTAACCGCTGTTGCGCAACACGGCCATGCCCGGCACCCACTGGCCCGTCAACGCGACCACCATGAGCGGCAATGCGATGTTGACGATGGCCTGCCAGGCGAAGCGCGGCGTGGTCCACATCGGCGTCGTCAGTTGCAGTGACGGAACGTGGCCGGTGAGCTTGCCGCCGAGCACGGCCACCAGCGTGCCGACGACGAGCACGGCGACCACCGCATAGCGCGCAAACGCGCGCCGGCCGATGAAGAACGCCACGAACATCGCGCCCACGAGCAGCGGCTGCGCCGGCAAGACGACGAACATCTTCGCCGCGAAGCCAAACAGGATGCCCGCGAGCATCGCCGCGGAAATGCCGGCCGGCAGCCGCGATACGATCTTGTCGAAGGTCCCGCTGATGCCGATTGCGAACGTCGCGACGCTCGCGACCAGATACGCGCCCACGGCTTCGGGAAAGCTCACGGTGGGCAGCAACGTGATCAGCAGCGCCGAGCCGGGCGCGGACCACGCCACGATCACCGGCACCTTGTAGCGCAGCGACAGCGCGATGCCGAGCACGCCCGAGCCAATCGAAATCGTCCACACCCACGATTCGAGCAGCGCATGCGGCATGCCTTGCGCGGCCTGGAACACGAGCACGAGCGGACCCGCGAACGAAATGAGCGTGGCGATGCAGCCGGCCACGATGGTCGGCACGCTGAGATCTTTGAGCAGTTGGTGCAGCATGTGCATATCAGCCCGTATCGCCGCCCGCAACCGGCAACACCGAGCCCGTGATGTAGCTCGCCTCATCGGAGGCGAGGAACAGGATCGGAGCAATCTGCTCGTCGAGGCTGCCGTAGCGCTTGAAGAAGGTCGACCCGGTGACCTGCTCCACCGCCTCCGCCATCCACGCCTTCTCCTGCTCGCTATCGCCGGCGGCATTGCGCGGGACCCGGCGTGCGGGCGCATCGGTGCCGCCTGGCGCCGTGGCGACGACGCGGATGTTGTGCTCCGCATATTCCATCGCGAGCGACTGCGTGATCGCGTTGACGCCGCCCTTGGCCGCTGAATAAGGCACACGACGGATGCCGCGCGTAGCGTTCGACGAGACGTTGACGATGGTGCCGCCGCCGCGCTTGAGCAAATGCGGCAGCACCGCGTGGCACGCGTACAGCGTGGGCATCAGCGAGCGGCGGATTTCGGCATCGATTTGCGCCGGCTCGAATTCGGCGAACGGACGCATGCGGATTGCACCGCCGACCCCGTTGATCAGAATGTCGATGCCGCCGAACCGTTGCGCCGCGAAAGCGAATGCCGCTTGCGCGCCCTCGTATGTTTCGAGGTCCGCGATGAATCCGGCTGTGTCCGCGCACTTCTCTTCAGCGGCGACCTCGGCGACGAAATCGGCGCGATCGACGAACAGGACCTTGCCGCCTTCGGCCGCGGCGCGCAGCGCCACGCCGCGGCCGATGCCCTGGGCCGCACCGGTCACGACCACGACCTTGCCGGCGAAGCGTTGCGCAAATGGTTGCATAGTCATACGGCCTTCGGGGCTGCGTTCGGAGTGAATTTCTCGTAGTGGAAGCTGTTCGGCTTCACACCATTGTCGTCGAAATGCTTGCGCACTGCATCGACCATCGGCGGCGGCCCGCACAGATAAACATCGACATCGCCGTCGTTCAACGCATCGGCGGCCATGTGCTGCGTGACCCAGCCCTTGCGCGGATGGGTCGAGTCCGCATCGGCCACGACCGTTGCATACGTGAAGTTCGGCAGCTTCGCCGTATAGGCTTCGATGGCCTCGACGAGCACGAGATCGAGTTCGCGAGTCACGCCGTAAATCAGATGCACCTTCTGCTGCGAGTCCGTGCGCGCAAGCACTTCGAGCATCGACAGGAACGGCGCGAGGCCCGTGCCGCCCGCGAGGAACAGCAACGGCCGCTGCACGTCGCGCAGATAGAAACTGCCGAGCGGCCCGGTCAAGTCGAGCTTCGTGCCCGGCTGTGCCGATTCGAGCCAGCTGCTCATCACGCCGCCCGGGATCTTCTTGATCAGGAAGCTGAGCCGCGCTTCGCCAGGCGCCGACGAGAACGAATACGAGCGATGCTGCCCGCTGCCGGGCACGTCGATGTTGACGTACTGGCCCGGCAGGAAGGCGGGGCCGGTGGCCTCCACCTCGAGTTCGAGCACGACGGCTGCATCGTTGTGCTGCTCGACCTTCGATACCGTGGCCGCGACCTTGCTCTGCGCAGTCTTGCAAACCGCCGACGATGCGGGCACTGCGATCACACAATCGCTTTGCGGCACCATCTGGCAGGTCAGCACGAGGCCGCTGTCTTTTTCGTCGTCGCTGAGCGCGTCGTCGATATAGTCGTCGCCGAGATCGTAGGCGCCGCTTTCGGCGCGGCACTTGCAGGTGCCGCAGACGCCATCGGAGCAATCCATCGGCAGGTTGATACGGGCGCGAAAGGCGGCATCAAGCACCTTCTCGCCCGCTTTACATTCGATGAAACGGGTAACGCCGTCCTCGAAATTCAGTGCAATCGTGTAGTTGGACATGGAGCCTCCTTCTCGCCCATGATTCCTGCGCTCGACATCAAACGTGATAGACGTCGAGCACCTGACGGATATAGTCGTTTTTCAACACGATCTTCTTGTACGAAATCAGCAGGGCGTCATCGACCTTGCGCAGCGTAACGAACATCGTGCCAAAGAACTGGTCGGTCGCCTTGTAGCGATGGTTGAGCGTATTGAAGTTGTAGCGCACGTCCACTTCATCGCCGCGCTCGGCCAGTACTTCCACGTTCGTCACGTTGTGGCTCGTGCGCGGTTCCGGCATCGAGGCGCCGCTGCGCTCGGTCTTGATGCGGAACACACGATCTTCGAGGCCACCGCGATCCGGGTAATACATCAGCGAGATCTGGCTCTCGTGGTCCTCGGTCAGCTGGTCGTCGTCGTCCCAGGCCGGCATCCACCAGGTGACATCGTTCGCATAGCAAGCGAGCCATTCTTCCCACTGCCGGTCGTCGAGCAGGCGCGCTTCGCGATACAGCGTCGCGCAGATGGTCTGGTATTCGATACTCATGCCGCGACCTCCTCGCGTTCCTTCTTGAGCGCGTCTCGCATCACATGCACCCAGTACTCGTGCTGACACACGAACAGCCCTTCGTCTTCACTGCGCTCGCCCGAAATGACCGGTGCGAGGCCCATCTTTTTGGCATTCTCGTCGGCCCCGTCGATCCACAACGGCGCGCCGCGCGACAGGTCGTTCCACATGGCCGTGATGCCCGCGTAACCGGCCTGGCACGCACGGAACTCTTCGAGGTCGTCGGCGGTGCCCATGCCCGACACATTGAAGAAATCCTCGTACTGGCGAATGCGCAGCGCGCGATCGGTGGCGTTCTCGCCTTTCGGCGCAAAGCAGAAGATCGTCACTTCCGTCTTGTCGACGCTGATCGGGCGCACCACCCGGATTTGCGTGCTGAACTGATCCATCAGGAACACATTCGGATAGAGGCACAGGTTGCGGGTCTGGTTGACGATGAAGTCCGCCTTCGTCTCGCCCACACGCGCCTTGATTTCGTCGCGATGCTGATAGACCGGCCGCACTTCCGGGTTCATCGTGTTGGTCCACAACAGGATGTGGCCGTGCTCGAATCCGTACACGCCCGCCACCGACTTGCTCCAGCTGTTCGCATCCACGGCCTGGGTGCCTTCCTGCTTGCGCCGTCCCATCGTCGCGGCATAGTTCCAGTGCACGGTGCTCACGTGATAGCCGTCGCAACCGTTCTCCATCTGCATCTTCCAGTTGCCGTCGTAGACGTACGTGGAATTGCCGCGCAGCACTTCGAGCCCGTCCGCGGCCTGATCTACGATCTGGTCGATGATGACGCGCGTCTGGCCGAGGTAGTCTTCGAGCGGCGTGACGTCGGCATTGAGACTGCCGAACAGAAAGCCGCGATAGCTTTCGAAGCGCGCGACCTTCTTCAGATCATGCGATCCCTCGGTGTTGAAACGGACCGGATACTCCGTGGTTTTCTCATCCTTCACCTTCAACAGCTTGCCGGTGTTGGAGAAGGTCCAGCCATGGAACGGGCAAGTAAAGCTGCCCTTGTTGCCATGCTTGCGACGGCACAGCATCGCGCCCTTGTGAGCGCAGGCATTGATGACGGCATTCAGGGTGCCGGTCTTGTCACGCGTGATCACCACCGGCTGCCGGCCGATCCACGTGGTGTAGTAATCGTTGTTCTCCGGAATCTGGCTTTCGTGCGCCAGATACACCCAGTTGCTCTCGAAGATGTGTTTCATCTCCAGCTCGAACAAGTCGGCGTTGGTGAAGATATCGCGGCGGCAACGGAATACACCATTCTGCTTGTCGTCCTCTACGGCAGTGGACAGCAGATGATCGAGTTCGCTGGCTTTGTCGGTAATGACAGACATGTTGGTTCTCCTATGCATACTCCAGACGCCGGGCGGCGTCTTTGCATCGGTATCGGGCGGTGCGGGAGGTCAGTCGGGCAGCGGCTGGGTGTTCGCGCCGCTGCCGGGTCGTGCGGTTACGGCAATTACGCTTCGGCTGCTGCGCGCAGACGATTGACGAGCTGGTTGTCCTTGCCTTGCACCAGCGGCGTCAGCGTGACGTTGAACTCGATGTCCTTGTACGCGTCGGCCTTCAGCCCGAGCGCCTCGCCGCCAGTCTTTTCGACGACGTGCGGGATCAGTTCTTCACGGGTGGCGTAAGCGAAGTCATCCCAGATCAGCGGATCGCCTTCGATGTTGAACTGCGTGGTCAGCTTGCGGTTCTGGTCGCTCGTGACGAAGAAGTGCACGTGAGCCGGGCGGTTGCCGTGACGGCCCAGCACGTTGAGCAGTTGCTGGGTCGCGCCGTGCGGCGGGCAGCCGTAGCCGACGGGCATCAGCGTGCGGAATTCGTACTTGCCGTCCGCGCCGGTGCGCACCGCGCCGCGCAGGTTGAAGTCGCTCTGCGCGCCGGTCGGGTCGAAGTGCGAGTAGAAGCCCTTCGAATTGGCGTGCCAGCATTCGACCACTGCATCGGCGAGCGGCTTGCCGTTCTGGTCGCTGACGGTGCCGTGGATCACGAGCGGGCCGGCATCGGCATCGGGGTTGACGTCGATCTTCGTCACGCCGTCGCGCACCGGTGCGCCAGCCACGTAGAGCGGGCCTTCGATGGTGCGCGGGGTGCCGCCTTCGAGGCCGACGGCCTTGTCCTCGGCGTCCATGCGGATGTCGAGGTACTTTTCGAGGCCGAGACCGGCGGCGAGCAGCGCCGCTTCGCCGTCCTGGCCGAGCTTGTTCAGATAGTTGACGCCGGCCCAGATTTCGTCGGGCGTAATGTCGAGGTCGTCGATGGCCTTGAACAGGTCGCTCGCCAGACGGTGGACAATTTTCTGGACGCGCTCATTGCCGTTGTTGCCGTCCAGGTTGGCAGCGGCCTTCAGCAGATCCTGTACTTCCTTGGTTTCGAACACCTTGACGCTCATGATTTGTCTCCACTTGATATGGGGGAACTGAATGCTCGTTCTGTCTTTGGACCCTGCGTGAGACGAAAAACGTCTAGGTAGTCTCCCCAGGGGCCGGCGACGCGTATGGGTCCCGGAGTTTGTTGATGCTCCGAAGGTATAATTTCTCTTGGCGCTGGCCGTGGGAGAAGCATAGTTGCCTCCCATTCAGGGCGTCCAACACTGATTTAGTATCAGTTCAATATCTGCAAGGTATGACGATGGAGCTGCGCCACCTGCGCTACTTTATAGCCGTCGCTGAAGAGTGCAATTTCACCCGGGCGGCCAAGCGGCTGCACATCGCGCAACCCCCGCTCAGCCGCCAGATCCAGCAACTCGAGGAGGCCCTCGGCGTGCTGCTGTTCGAGCGCAATTCGCGGCCGCTCAAGCTCACCGACACGGGCCGCTTCTTCTATTCGCATGCGGTCCAGCTGCTCGCCCAGACCGTCGAGCTCGAATCGATGACGCGCCGGGTCGGCAAGATCGAGCGCAGCCTGTCGATCGGTTTTGTCGGCTCCACCCTGTACGGGATGCTGCCCAAGATCATCCGGCGCTTTCGCCAGGAAAACAGCGCGGTCGAGCTGAGCCTGCATGAAATGTCGACGATGGACCAGATCAAGGCGCTCAAGGAAGGCCGCATCGACGTCGGTTTCGGGCGCATCCGCCACGAGGATCCGAGCATCCGCCGCATCGTGCTGCGCGAGGAAAAGATGATCGTGGCGCTGCCGCTGGGCCATCCGCTGATCGACGCGAAGCCCGTCCTGTCGCTGCACGACCTGCTTGCCGAGACGCTCATCATCTTCCCGAAGGCGCCGCGTCCGAGCTTCGCCGACCAGGTGCTCGCCGCGTTTCACGACCACGGCCTCAAGCCGCTGCACACCTACGAGACGCGCGAACTGCAGATCGCGCTGGGCCTCGTCGCCGCAGGCGAAGGCATCTCGATCGTGCCGAGCAGCGTGCACGGCCTCAAGCGCGACGACGTCGAATACAAGGAACTCGATGATCCGAACCTCGTTTCGCCGATCATCCTGAGCATGCGCATGCTCGACGAGTCCGGCGACATACGCCGGATGCTCGATCTCATCTACGGCCTCTACGCCGAGGAGCACATGGAGCACCGCGCGCCCCCCGAGCGATAAGGCTCACAGCCGAGTCGATACTCAATAAGTATGGAATCAGACGTTATCGGTGTTGGACAACGGATTCTGGCGACGTCCATACTGCGAGCAACCCTCCAACAGTATCGGCAAGGTATGAACGCAACCGTTACCTCCATCGAAGCGATCCTCGTGGATCTGCCGACCATCCGTGCCCACCAGCTCGCGATGGCCACCATGCAGCAGCAGACCCTTGTGATCGTGAAGCTGCGTTGCAGCGACGGCATCGAAGGCATCGGCGAGGCCACCACGATTGGCGGCCTGTCGTATGGCGACGAGAGCCCCGAAGGCATCAAGCTCACCATCGACACGTATCTCGCCCCCGCGCTCGCGGGCGAGGACGCCACCAACGTCCACGCGGCGATGGCGCGGCTCAACAAGGTCGCGCGCGGCAACCGCTTTGCGAAGTGCGCGCTCGAAACCGCCCTGCTCGATGCCCAGGCCAAGCGCCTCGGCGTGCCGCTCGTGACGCTGCTCGGCGGCGCGGTGCGCACCACGCTGCCGACGCTGTGGACGCTCGCGAGCGGCGACACGCAGCGCGACATCGAGGAAGCCGAACGCCTGCTCGCCGAGCGCCGCCACAATACCTTCAAGCTCAAGATCGGACGGCGCAGCGTGCGCGACGACGTCGCCCACGTCTCGGCGATCAAGCGCGCGCTCGGCGAGCGCGCGCGCGTGACGGTCGACATCAACCAGGCCTGGAACGAGGCCGAGGCAGCCACCGGCATCGCGATGCTCGAAGCCGCCGGCATCGATCTGATCGAACAGCCCACCCCGCGCGAACAGCGCGCGGCGCTGGCGCGGCTCGCAGCCCGCTTCGTCGTGCCGATCATGGCCGACGAGGCGCTGATGGGCCCCGAAGACGCAATCGATCTGGTGCGCGGCGCGTGCGCCGACGTCTTTGCGCTGAAGATCATGAAGGCCGGCGGCCTCTATGCCACCTTGCGCACGGCCGCCGTCGGCGACGCAGCCGGCATCGCGCTCTACGGCGGCACCATGCTCGAAGGCAGCGTGGGTACGCTCGCCGCGGCGCATTGCTTCTGCACGCTGCCGCAACTCGCATGGGGCACCGAGTTGTTCGGCCCGCTGCTGCTCAAGGACGACATCGTCGTGGATCGCCCTGTGTACCGCGATTTCGCGCTGCATCTGCCGCAAGGCCCCGGCCTCGGCGTGAGCCTCGACGAAGACAAGCTTGCCCATTACCGCCGTGACGGCAAACGCGTGAGCGTTGCGTCCAGCTGATCGATCCATATAAAAGAGGAAAAACCCATGCTGTTTCTCGTCAGAATGGATGTCCATATCCCCGCCGACATGCCCGCCGCCCAGGCCGACGAAATCAAGGCGCGTGAAAAAGCCTACTCGCAGGACCTGCAGCGCCAGGGCAAGTGGCAGCAGTTGCACCGCGTCGTCGGCGAATATGCGAACTACAGCGTGTTCGAGGTCGAATCGAACGATGAACTGCACACGCTGCTCTCGGGCCTGCCCCTGTTCCCGTACATGAAGATGCAGGTCGTGCCGCTCGCGAAGCATCCGTCGTCGATTCGCTAAACGTTGCGCAGAACGCGCGAAAGCGACTGTTTTGAAGAAATCCGCCGAACTGTACATGGCTCGTCGCCGCGTTCGCGGGTAACACTGGCGGATCCTCCCCGCGCCCGCGCCACGCGCGGGCGTTTTTCGTTTCCGCCGCTACCCGATTTCGAACACCATGAGCCCAGCGCCGCAACCGACGCAGTCCGCGTCCATTCCGTGTCCGAGCGTCGACTCGCTCGGCGACATCCTCCCCGACGAACCGCTGCTGATGATGGGCGCCGGCCCGGTGCCGATTCCCGCCGCCGTCGCCCAGGCGAACGCGATCGTCATCAACCATCTCGGCGACACGATGGCGCGCGTGATCGACCAGGTGAAGACCATGGCGCGCTACGTGTTCCAGACGCGCTCGAACTGGGTGCTCGGCGTGGCGGGCCCGGGCTCGGCGGCCATGGAAATGGCCGTGTCGAACCTCGCGTGGCCCGGCACGCGCGTCGTGTCGATCAACAATGGCTTCTTCAGCGCGCGCATGGCCGAGATGGCCCGGCGTGTCGGCGCGCAGGTCACGACACTCGATGTGCCCGACCGCGAGGTGGCATCGCTCGATGCCGTCGCGCAACTGATCGAGCGCGAACGACCCGAGATCGTCACGATCGTGCACGGCGAGACATCGAATACCGTCTGCAATCATCGTTTGCGAGACGTTGTGCGTATCGCCAGGGCTGCGGGCGCGCTGGTGGTCGTCGACGCGGTCTGCACGCTGAGCACGATGCCGCTCGACATGGACGCCTGGGGCATCGACGTCGTGATCACGGGCGGCCAGAAGGGCCTGTCGTCGATTCCGGGCGTCTCGCTGATCGCCTTCTCCGAGGAAGCCTGGCAGCGCGTGCGCACGCGCACCGTGCCCAATACGCACTGGTGCCTCGACGCGGTGCTCGCCGAGAATTTCTGGCACAAGGCCGGCTATCACTACACCGCGCCGGTATCGGGCGTGCTCGCGCTTCACGAGGCGCTGCGGCTCGTGTGCGCGGAAACGCTCGAACAGCGCTTCGCGCGCCATCAACGCTGCTCGCTCGCGCTGCAAAGCGGGATCACGGCGCTCGGTCTCGAGCTGTTTACGCCCGAACCGTGCCGCCTCAATTCGGTGGTCGGCATCGCGCTGCCCGAGGGTCTCACGCCGCGTGCTGTCTGCGATCGCATCTCGCAGCAGCATCAAGTGGATATCTCGGGATCGTTCGGGCTGCCGATCGTCCGTATCGGCCAGATGGGCGAGCAGTGCCGCGAACACCATCTGTTTCGCACCGTGCATGCGCTCGGCCGCACGATCAATGATCTGGGCGTCAGTGTCGATCTGCCGGGCGGCGTGGCGGCGCTCGAAGAATCGCTGTCGGCGAGTGCGCGCGAGTCGCGCGGCTGACCCACGCGCGTCTCGCGGCCCCGTCTACGCGCGGCGCGCGCGCACGCAGAGGAATGCGGGCGCGAGTTCGAGCTCCGCGTAGAGCACGGGCGCGACCGCTTTCATTTCGGGTACGGGCCTCGGTTCGACCAGCGTATCGAGCGTCCAGCCCGCCTCGCCCAGCCCGTTGACGATATCGGCCAGTGGCCGCCGGAACGCTTCGATATAGGGCTTCGGCTCGCCGAAGCCGCCCCAGTGCAGGCCGAAACGCGTCGTCTCGAAGTAACTGCGCGAGCCGCGCGTACGCGTGTCGATCCAGTCGCGCATCGGGTGAGCCATCGAAAAGACCAGCTGGGCGCCCGGCTTCGTCACGCGATGAAACTCCGCGAACACCGGCCCGAGCGACTCCACGTAGTCGAGCGCGAGCGAGCAGACGATACGGTCGAACATGCCGTCCGCGATCCAGTCGAGCGGCTGACCCAGATCGCCCAAAGCGATCTCGACGTCGAGCCCTTCGCAATGCGCCTTCGCGAGTTCGATCATGGCCGGTGTCACGTCGAACGCGTGCACGCGCGCGCCGGCTTGCGCGAGCTTCGCGCTCAGCAGGCCGGGGCCGCAACCGGCGTCGAGCACGGCCAGTCCGGCGACCTCGCCGAGCAGTGCCGCGGTAGCGGGCCGCTCGTAGAGCGCGTTGTGAGGTTTGTCCACCACGCGTTGCGCATAGCGGTCGGCGAACTGCGTGTAGTTCGCGCGTCCGGGCAGGGCTTGCGGATCAGCGGCGAGGTCGGGTTTGTCGATGGGCATGGGCTACAGTCAGAAAGAACCGGGCCCGCTATTGTGAGGCTATTGCAGCGAAACGTTGGGGCTTTTCCGTCGACGCATTGAGATCGCGCATTCAGCTTACGATCGCCTTCCACGCAGCGCTCTGCCCGCCAGCGCTGCACGCCGCGCCCGCTCCGGTTATCATCGCCCACCCGTATCCGCACCGACGCCCCCATGTCCCAGCTCCCCTTCGACGCCGTGCTCTTCGACTGTGACGGCGTGCTCGTCGATTCCGAACGCATCACGCATCAAGTGCTCGTGCAGATGCTGGGCGAACTCGGCTGGACGCTCGACATCGATGATGCCATGCGGATTTTCGTCGGCAAGATGGTGAAGGACGAAGCCGCGCTCATCGAGGCCCATACGGGTTTCGCGATCGACGAGGCCTGGCTCGCCGGCTTTCGCGCGCGCCGCAACGAGGCGGTCGAACGCGAGCTCGTCGAGATTCCCGGCGCCCCCGCCGCTGTGCGCGCCGTGCACGCGGCCTTTGCAGGACGCATCGCGCTCGCCTCGGGCGCCGATCGTCGCAAGGTGGAGTTGCAACTGCGCAAGGTGGGCTTGTTCGACTGTTTCGAGGGGCGCATCTTCAGCGGCCACGAGACGCCGCGCAGCAAGCCGCATCCCGATGTCTACCTCGCGGCGGCGGCCGGCCTGAACGTCGCGGCGGCGCGCTGCGCCGTGATCGAGGACACCGTCACGGGCGCACGCGCGGGCCTCGCGGCCGGCGCGACGGTGTTCGGCTACAGCCCCGCCGCGCCCGGTCACAGCAGCGCCGCCGCGTTGCGCGAAGCGGGCGTCGCAGCGGTCTTCACCGACATGGCGGAATTGCCCGCGCTCATCGCGAACTGGCGCACGCAATAAACGAGTGCCACAATCGCGCTACAACAGCGCGGCATTGCTCACCCAGCGCGCACACGAATGCCAACACGATTACTATCCGGTGATGGCGTCGTTAGCCGGAAAAGATAGTTTGCTACCGAATTGCTTTCAGCTATCATCCCGCCGATGTCGAATCTTCATACTTTACGCCTTGCCGTCAGCAGCACGCTGGTCGTGGCCGCACGCAAGTGGCGGCGCGCGAGCGACGGTCTGCTCACCGCGTACAACGTCTCCGAAGCCTGTTCGACGCCGCTGTTGATCGCCGGGCGTCTGGGCGAAGCGGTGCGCCAGGTCACGCTCGCCGAGCACGTGGGCATCGAAGGGCCTTCGCTCGTGCGTCTGCTCGATCAGCTGTGCGCGGCGGGTCTCGTGCGCCGCGACGAAGACCCCGACGACCGCCGCGCCAAGACGATCACGCTCACCGACGCGGGCCGCGCCGTCACCGAGAAAATGGAAGAGGACCTGCGCTCGCTGCGCGCGCGCGTGCTCAAGGGCGTGACGCGCGCCGACCTCGAAGCGACGTTGCGCGTGCTCGACGCGTTCAATTCGACCGACCCTGCCGACGCCGGGCCGGCCGAACGCAAGGCGGGATGAGCGGCGTCATGACCTACCCTTCCGTGCGCGACTGGCTCTTCTCGGTCAAGACCTTCGCCGCCTCGATGCTGGCGCTCTACCTCGCGCTGTATTTCCAGTTGCCGCGTCCTTACTGGGCGATGGCGACGGTCTATATCGTCTCGAATCCGTTTGTCGGCGCGACCCGCTCGAAGGCACTCTATCGCGCGCTCGGCACCGCGCTCGGCGCCTTCGCCGCGATCGTGCTCGTGCCGCCGTTCGTGGAAATGCCCTATATTTTCAGCGTGATCGTCGCGCTGTGGACCGGCACGCTGCTGTTCTTCGCGATCTCGGATCGCACCGCGCGCAGCTACGTGTTCATGCTCGCGGGCTACACGATGCCGCTCATCGCGCTGCCGACCGTGACCGATCCCTCGACGATCTTCGACGTGGCGATCGCGCGCACGGAGGAGATCACGCTCGGCATCATCTGCGCGAGCGTCGTGGGCAGCACCATCATGCCGAGCCGGCTCGCGCCCACGCTCATCGAGCGCGCCGACGCATGGTTCCGCGACGCCGCGTTCTATGGCCGCGAAACGCTCTCCGGCCACCTCGCGGGCACCGCGCTGTCCGCTTGCCGCCAACGTCTCGCGATCAGCGTCAACGGTCTCGAGTTCCTGCTGAGCCAGTTGAGCTACGACCACACGCGCCCGGAAATCGTCGCGCGCGCCGAGTCGCTGCGCGGGCGCATGCAACTGTTCCTGCCGATGATCTCGGCGCTCGCCGATCCACTGGTCGCGCTGCTGCGCGACCTGCAGGTGCGCCCCGACGGTCTCGAAGCGTTGCTCGCCGATACGGCCGCATGGTTCGACGCTCCGCTGCCCACACGCGCGGCCGACATGCATGACGACGCGGGCGACCCCGTCGCCGACGGCCTGCGCGCACGCGTCGCGGCGCTGCAGCCCCCGCGCGATGCGCTCGCGAGCTGGGAGGGCGCGCTGCTCTCGAATGCGCTGTGGCGCCTCGGCCAGGTGATCGACGTCTGGCAGGACTGCCGCTCGTTGCGTGCGCTGATCGCGCACGAGTCGGGCAACTGGCTGCCGCGCTACCGCCACTGGCGGCTGGGCGGCACCGAGCGCTTCTTCGATCGCGGCATGATGCTGATCTCGTGCCTCGTGCCGGTGAGCGCGATCGTGGTCGCGAGCGCGCTGTGGATCGCCTCGGGCTGGCACGATGGTGCGGGTGCGGTGTCGCTCGCGGCGGTGGCCTGCAGCTTCTTCGCCGCGCTCGACGAACCCGCGCCGATGGTGTTCCGCTTCTTCCTGTCCACTTGCGCGAGCGTGGTCTTCGCGGGCCTTTATCTGTTCCTCGTGCTGCCGCACGTGCACGACTTCGAGCTACTCGTGATCATGTTCGCGGGGCCGTTCATCCTGATCGGCACGCTGATCCCGCGCCCGCAGTTCAACATGGTGACGATGCTCGTCGCCGTGAACACTGCCACCTTCATCAGCATCCAGAGCGCCTATGAGGCCGATTTCCTGGTGTTCCTGAACAATAATCTCGCGGGCGTCGCGGGCTTGCTGTTCGCGTTCCTGTGGACGCGCATTACGCGCCCGTTCGGGGCCGAACTGGCCGCGCGGCGCTTGCTGCGTTCGAGCTGGAGCGACGTGGCCTTGAGCGCGTCGTCCGCGCCGCTCGATAACCAGCGCAATCTCGCCTCGCGCATGCTCGACCGCCTGATGCAGTTGATTCCGCGTCTCGGTGCGTCGGAAGCCCATCGGCATCCGTCCGTCGAGAGCTTCCGCGATCTGCGCATCGCGCTCAACGCACTCGATCTGCGCCGCTCGCGGCACAAGCTCGGCGGCGACGTGCCCGCCGCGATCGACCGCGTATTGGCCGGCGTCAGCGCGTATTACGCGCGCTGCGCCGAGGCGAGCGAGCGCCAGCCCGCGCCGCAAACCTTGCTCGACACCATCGACGATGCGTTCGGCCGCGTCGCCGCGCAGGAGCCGGCCAGCATCAGCCCGGCGCCCGCGCCGGGCAGCACGCCCGCAGGCGAAACCCGACGCGCCAACGCCTCGCAGCGCTGGCTGCGCGACACGCTGCACGCGCTGGTGGGCATGCGCCTGTCGCTGTTCCCGAACTGCGGCGCGCAACCGCCCCAGACCGCTACGGAGGCGCGCGCATGAGCCTGCCTTTCCCTGCCCCTTCTGCCGGAGTCGCATCATGATCGGCGAGATCGATCTGTTCGGCGTGTTCGTGCCCGCCATCCTCGTGCTGATGCTCATCGCCTATCTGATCAACGTGGTGATCGGCAAGGTGCTCACGCTCGTTGGTTTCTACCGGCTCGTCTGGCATCGCTCCATTTTCGATCTCGGCATCTATGTGTTCGTGCTGGCTGCCGTGATCATCGTCTCGCATCGATTCATGCCCAACTAACGTGAAAAAAACCTGGATATCCGCAGGACAGATCCTGCTGACGCTCATCGTCGTCGTGGTCGCCGCGCTCGTGCTGTGGCGCATCGTCAACTACTACATGTTCGCGCCGTGGACGCGCGACGGTCACGTGCGCGCCGACGTGATTCAGGTCGCGCCCGATGTCGGCGGTCTCATCACGTCCGTGCAGGTCGTCGACAACCAGCAGGTCAAGCAAGGGCAGACGCTGTTCGTGATCGACCAGGCGCGCTACGCGCTCGCGCTGCGCCTCGCCCAGGCCGCGCTCGAACAACGCGAAGCCACGCTCGCGCAGGCGAAGCGCGAGTACACGCGCAATCGCACGCTCGGCAATCTCGTGGCGAGCGAGACGCTCGAAGAGAGCCGCACGCGCGTCGAACAGGGCGAGGCCGCCGCCGCCGATGCGCAAGTCCAGGTCGACACGGCACGCCTGAATCTGCAGCGCACGACGATCGTGAGTCCCGTCGACGGCTATCTGAACGACCGCGCGCCGCGCGTGGGTGAATACGTGTCGGCGGGCCGCGCGGTGCTTTCCATCGTCGATATGCATTCGTTCCGCGTGGATGGCTACTTCGAGGAAACCAAACTGCACGGCATCCATATCGGCCAGCCGGTGGACATCGATGTGATGGGCGAGCCGCGCATGCTGCGCGGTCACGTGCAGAGCATCGTCGCGGCGATCGAGGATCGCGACCGCACGCAGAGTTCGAACTTGCTGCCGAACGTGAATCCCGCGTTCAGCTGGGTGCGTCTTGCCCAGCGCATTCCGGTGCGCGTGGCGCTCGACGAAGTGCCCGACGACTTCCGCATGATCGCGGGGCGCACGGCGACCGTATCGGTGCACGTAGCCGACGACGACAAGAAGAAAGCGGCCGCCGCAAAAAGCGCTTCGGGTGCCGCCACCGCTTCAGCAGCATCGGGAGCTTCGCAATGAAGCGCCGTGCTCTCCGGCGTGCGGCTGCGCTGGCGCCCATGGCGCTTGCGCTCAGCGCGTGCATGACCGTCGGCCCGAACTACAAGTTGCCGGACGAAGCGCTCGTCAACGCGCCGCTCGCGCAAGGATCGATCGCGGGCGCGCAGAACGCGCCGGTGACACAAGGCGATGTCCCGACCGACTGGTGGCGTCTCTACGACGACCCCGTGCTCGATGACCTCGTGCAGCAAGCGCTCAAGTCGAACACCAGCCTGCGCGTCGCCGCCGCCAATCTCGCGCGCTCGCGCGCGGCGGTCCAGGTGGCGAGCGAGCAAGGCGGCTTTTCGGGCGGCGCGAGCGCCGCGTTCGTGCGCGCGCAGGAATCGGCCGAGCAATACCTGCTGTTCAGCAAGCTGCCCGTCGAAAACGAAGGCAACATCGGCATCAATGTGTCGTATGAGATCGACCTCTTCGGCAAGCTGCGGCGCGGCGTCGAAGCCGCGCGCGCCGACGACGAAGCCGTGCAGGCCGCCGCCGATCTCGCGCGCATCACCGTGGTCGCCGATGTCGTGCAGGCCTACGTCGAGTCGTGCTCGGCCGCCGAAGAACTCGCCATCGCCAAAGAGTCGGTCAAGCTGCAGCAGCAGCGCGTCGCGCTCTCGAAGCGTCTGCGCGACGCGGGCCGTGGCAACCAGCCCGACGTCACGCGCGGCCAGACCCAGGTGGATACGCTCGTCGCCGATATCCCGCGCTACGAGGGCCGCCGCCGCATCGCGCAATATCAGCTCGCCATGCTGCTCGCACGCGCGCCCGCCGAGCTGCCGCCCGCCGCGCTCGCGTGCTGGCGGCTGCCGCAACTCAAGCAGCCGATCCCGGTCGGCGACGGCGCCGCGCTGCTCAAGCGCCGCCCCGACGTGCGCGCGGCCGAACGGCAGCTCGCGGCCTCGACGGCGCGCATCGGCGTGGCGACGGCGGCGCTGTATCCATCGATCAGTTTCGGCGCGGGCGTGGGCACGCTCGGTATCGCGGGCGATCTGTTCTCGCCGGAGACCAATCACTGGTCATTCGGACCCCTGATCAGCTGGTCGTTTCCGCTCAACGGCCAGCGCGAGCGCGTGCTCGAAGCCCAGGCCGCCAGCGGCGGCGCGCTCGCGCATTTCGACGGCGTGGTGCTCAACGCGCTGCGCGAAACGCAAACGAGCCTCGCGACCTACGCCGCCGACGATCAACGCGCCGAGGCGCTGCGCACCGCCTATACGTCGGCGCGGCAGTCGGCCGACGAGACGCATCGGCTGTACTCGGCCGGACGCGAGTCGTTCCTCTCCGATCTCGACGCCACCCGCACGCTCACCAGCGTGCACGCCCAGGTGGCGGCCGCCGAAGGCCAGGTGGCGGTCGATCAGGTCAAGCTGTTCCTCGCGCTCGGCGGCGGCTGGCAAGTGGACAAGCCGCAATAGCCGTTGCGCGGATCAGTTGTAGCTGACCACGACGATGAGCGGCGTGCTTGCCGCCAACGGTTCGAGCGCCAATACCGTACCGCGTCCATCGAGCTTGAACGAGCCATTCGCGTCGGCACGCAGTTGACGGCCCGCGTGATCGAACAGACGCGCCGGTACCGCTTGACGCCCCGGCCGGCTGCCTTGCGGCGGCGAGCCGGGCTGCGTCAGCGCAAGGTGTGCATTGGGTGAACTGCCGGGCGGCGCGACGAACGACACGGTGGCATCGCGTTGCACGCCTCGTGCGGAGGCTACATCCGCCGTTGCGGCGGCGCCGCGCGCCGAGTGCGCGAAAATCTCGAACGGCGGCGCGACGAGTGCCCCGCTGAAGCCGATGCGCCCCGCTTCCTGCGCGTGCACAGGCGGCGCCCACACGGCGCCCAGCGCAACCAGCGACGTGATGCCGGCCAAGCGGCGCAGGGTTCGTTCAAGTGTTCTCATGACGACCTCCGGATGGGAGCCAGCCCGGCTCCCGGTGAGCGCTACCTGTCCGGTATTGCGGCGTCGTTGCGAGAATCTTTAGCCGGATTTAAACATTGGCGCGCTGATCCAATGACCGTGCTCGTATGAACGAGCCGCTAGCGTTGCGCCGCGGCTCCTGCACGCGACGTCGCGCCGCGCACCTCGAAATGCACGGCGTCGCTCACCTGCCCGCGCGCGTCCACGAGTTCGAGCACATGCTTGCCGGGCCACGGCAGCCAGGGCACGCGCGCCGCGCTGCCGAGCGGCTTGCCGTCGAGCCGCCAGGCGACGCGCGCCGTCGACCCTGTCGCGCGCTCGAACCACACGCGCTGATTGCGCGCCGGAATATCCGGATCGAGCGCGAAGATCGTGCCATCGACGGGGCTGCCGATCTGCGAGGGACCGCGCGCCGCGTCGGCGGCGTTCGCGGCGAGACCGACGACCGGCGTCTCGGTGCCCGCGATGAACCACTCGTCGCGCGCGGGTTCGACGGCCTGCGCGAAGGTGACACGCGTGTGCGTGACGCCAGGCGGCGCGGCCGGCGCGACGCTCGGCACGCGCCGGTGCAGGAAGCCGACCAGCGCCGCCCAGACCGGCGCCGCGCCGCTCACGCCCGACACGTCCCACATCGGCGAGCCGTCGGCATTGCCGACCCACACGCCCACCGTATAGCGCGACGTGAAGCCGATGGTCCAGTTGTCGCGCATGTCCTTGCTCGTGCCGGTCTTGACCGCCGAGAACATGCGCGTGGCGAGCGGGCTGTCGAAATCGAACGTGCGCGTGCGCGCATTGTTGTCGGCGAGCACGTCGGTCACGATGAAGCTCGCCGCGCGGCTGAACACGCGTGTGCCCTGCGAGCGCTGCGCGCCGGGCAACCCGGCGACCGGACTGACGAGCCCGCCGTTGGCGAGCGCGCGATAGGCATTGGTCAGCGTGACGAGGCTGACATCGGCGCTGCCGAGCGCGAGGCTGTAGCCGTAGTAGTCGCCGTCCTGCGTGAGCGGCAAGCCGAGCGACACGAGCGTGCGCGCGAAGCGGTGCGGGCTCACGAGCACGAGGGTGCGCACGGCCGGTACGTTCAGCGACGAGCCGAGCGCGGTACGCACGCTGACCCAGCCCTTGAAGCCCTTGTCGTAGTTCTGCGGCATGTAGAGGCCGCCGCCCGCCGCGAGATCGAGTGGCGCATCGTCGAGCAGCGATGCCGTCGTCACGCGGCGTTCGTCGATGGCCTCGGCATAGAGGAACGGCTTGAGCGTCGAGCCCGCCTGGCGCCGCGCGAGCACCCCGTCGACTTCGCGCGCCTTCGACAGCGCCCCCGATGAGCCGACCCACGCGAGCACTTCGCCGGTCGCGTTGTCGAGCACGAGCACGGCGCCGTCCTGAACGTTGCGCGGATGCTCGCGCGCATTCAACTCGATCAGCGTGCGCGTGAGTGTGTCGCGCGCATAGCGTTGCAGGCCCGCGTCGAGGGTGGACACGATCCGCGCGCCCGCCGCCGGATGCAGCGTCTGCGCGAGCTGGCGCGCGAAGTGCGGCGCGAGCGCGTCGCGCGCATCGAAGGGGGCGTCGCCGGCCGTGGCCGGTCGCGCGAACGCCAGTTGCACGAAGCCGTCGAGATTCGCGCAGTCTTGCGCGTCGCGCATGTCGCGCATGTCGCGCAGGATCCGGCAGGCGCGCGCCGCGACCTTCGGCCAGGGCGCGTTGGGCGAGCGCACCAGCGCCGACGCCACGGCCGCCTCGCGCGCATCGAGCCCGGACGGCGCCTTGCCGAACAGGGTCTGCGAGAGGGCCGCGAGTCCGACCGTTTCGCCGCGAAACGGCGCGAGGTTCAGATAGGCTTCGAGAATCTGGTCCTTGCGCCAGCTCCGTTCGAGCCACAGCGCGTCCACCGCCTGGGTGGCCTTCTGCGCGAGCGAGCGCTGGCCTGAGCGCTTCGGGTCGTCGTCGAGCAGGCCAGTCAGTTGCATCGTGACCGTCGAGGCCCCGCGTGTGCGCGTGTTCCACAGATTGCCCCAGGCCGCCGCCGCCGCGCCGTGCCAGTCGACACCACTGTGCTCATAGAAGCGCTTGTCCTCCGAGACGACGATCGCCTCGCGCAACGCAGGCGACACATCGCCGAGCGCGACCCACTCGCCGCGCCGCTCGCCGTGCTCGACGCGCGTGCGCTGCAGCGGCTCGCCATCGCGTGCGAGCAGCACCCAGTCGGAGCTGTGCCAGTTCGCGCGCACCGCGTCGAAGCTCGGCAGCGCGAGCGCGTCGAGCGGCAGCAGCGTCATCAGCACGAGCACGGTCAGCCGCGTGCCACGGCGCCAACGCGGACGCCGTTTGGTGGAGCGCGCAACGATCGGTGACATCATGATCCCGCCCGCTTCGTCACTTCGCGGCTGGCGCCGGCTGCACGACCATCGCCACGTTCGGCAGCGCGCCGAAGGTCGCGGGCGCATAGAGCGCTTCGACGCGCGTCGGCGGCAGGCCGAAGGTGCCGACGTTGTTGAGCCGCACGGTGTATTCGATCGCCAGCTTGCCCTTGGGCAGATAGTCGTAATACGCGCGATACGCCTCGAAGCCGCGCTCGACGTAAGCGGGCCACGGTCCGTCCTGCTGTTTTTCGCCTTGCGTCGCCGCCGCCGAATCGCGCCCGAGGCCCGAGCCGAGAATCGTCGCGCCTGCGGGTACCGGATCGCTCACGACGACCCAGCTCATGTCGGTCTGCGCATCGACGTCGAGATGCACGCGCACGATGTCGCCGCGCGAGTACTGGCCCTTCACGGCCGGATCGACGGGTGTGAGCGTCTTCGTGATCCGGTAGCCGCCCGCGAACGGCGCACGCAAGGCGACTGCCGCGAGACTTTCGATCGTCGCCCACGGTTTGCCGCTGCCGTCCTGCGTGAGTTTGAGCGTGGCGCCCGCGCGCGCCGCCGGCCAGTCGAGCAGCGTGCTGCGGATCGGCGCGCTGCGTGTCGCGGCCGTCGCCGATGCCGAACTGGCCGCCGCAGCCGCTTCGCTCCACGCAATCGCGCGGCTCGCATCGCCGAGTTCGATGCGGGTCGTGCCCGCGACCGGCGCACTCTCGTAGGCGCGCGAGAAGCGCTCGACCGCGAGCGAGCCATAGACGTTGGCCGTGGTCGTGCCCCACGCGCCCTTTTGCTGCAACGCGAGCAGGCCCGCCACGAGGCGCGGCATTTCATCCTTCCACGACGGGTTGTCGACGAACGCCAGCGCGAGACGCGCCGCGTTGACTTCGGGGCCTGTCATGAGCCACCAGAGATCGTCGTTCGATGCCGTCGAGAAGGTCAGCTGCGTGCCCTGATACGTGAGGCGCGCGCGCAGGATCTGCTCGGTCTGGGCGAGCTTCGCGGCGCGTCCGGGCACGTCCTGCACGCGCGAGAGTAGACCGTAGTAATCGATCACGGCCGAGGTCGGCCACTGGTCCGGCGCGACTTCGATCGAACCGAGCAGACGCGCGGGCGCGGCGCCGTAGCGCGAGAGAGCGTCGATGGCCGCGAGCTTCTGCAGATCGAGGTCCTTGCGCGGTGCCCAGAAGCGTCGCTCAATGCGTCCTTCGACAAAACTCGCGAGCCCGGCTTCCATCTTGCCGCGCAGATCGTCGCTGAGCGCGAAGCGCGGGTCGAGCTTCGAGGCCTCGTCGGTCACCGTGAGCAGATAAGCGGTCAACGCGGGGCTGCCGCGGCTCGCGCTGTCGTCGGAGGGCGGGAAATAATTCGCGAGGCCGTCACGGTCGAGATACACGGGCATACGCGCTAGCACCGTCTGCCAGCGCGCCGGATCGCGCAGGCCCAGCGCGATCGAGGTCTGCTGTTCGAGACAGCTGAACGGGTAGCGTTCGAACCAGCGCTGCACACCCGTCAGACCATCGGCGAGCTTCGGCTGCAACGACACCGCGATGCCGCCACGCAGCTTGCCGCCCTGCGTCGCGAGTGCGTCGGCGGGCGGCGCGACCGGCATCGACAGGCTGCCGTCGATCTGCGCAAGCGTCGCCTGCTGAACCGTGACCGGCACCGTTTCGACGACGCGCTGCGTGAGCTTGACGGCATCGGCCGCGTGCGCGCCGCCCTGCTCCGCCGCGCTCACATTCCAGACCAGCGCAGCGATGCCGTCGGGCGCTTTCACGCTCCACGCGATTTCGTGTGCGGCGTTCGGCGCAAGATCGAGCGTCTGCGCGGGCAGCGCGAGCGTGGGCACGCTGGGCGTCACGACGACCTTCATCGCGCGCGCCGTGGTGTTGCGCACCGTGAACAGCGCCTGGAACGCGTCGCCTTCGCGCACGAGTGGCGGCAAGCCCGCGATCAGTTGCAGGTCCTGGGTGCTGCGGATCGATGCGCCGCCCGTGCCGAAACGCTGCGCGCCGTCCGTTGCGACCGCAACGATGCGAAAGCTCGTGAGCGCATCGTTGAGCGGCACCTCGACGTTCGCGTCGCCCTTCGCGTCGAGCGTCACGCGCGGGTTCCAGTAGAGCAGCGTATCGAACAGCTCGCGGGTCGCGCCATGCCCGCCGCCGCCGCCCGCCGGCACCGCCTTGCGGCCGAAGTGACGACGGCCGACGATCTCCATCTGCGCCGTCGCGGTTTCGACGCCATAGGCGCGTTGCTGCAGCATCGCGTCGAGCACGTCCCAACTGCGGTTGGGCATCAGTTCGAGCAGCGCCTCGTCGACGGCCGCGACCGCGATCTGCGTGCCGGCCGGCACCGGCTGGCCGCCGGGCAGTTGCACATGGACCTTCACCTGTGACTTGCCGCGTACGGGATACGACTTCGCATCGGGCGTCACGCTCACCGCGAGCCGATACGGCGCCGTGCCCACGCGAATCGACGCGAGCCCGTAGCGGAACGCGGGCTTCGACAGATCGACGAGCGGGGTCGGCGCTTCGTACTGGCGGCCTTCGTACCAGAACGCGCGCGCCCATTCGAGCGGCGCCTTCCAGCCCCATGTGAAGAACGAATACCACGGTACTTCATGGATGCGTCCGCGCAACGCGAGCACCGACACATACACATTGGGCCCCCACGTGTCGCCGACTTTCAGCTCGACGGTCGGGTCGCGTCCATCGAGTTGCACGACATGGGTTTCGATGATGCCTTCGCGCTCGACCGCGACGAGCGCCGTGGCGAAGCGAAACGGCATGCGCACCTGGAAGCGCGCCGTATCGCCGGGCTCGTAGCTGGTCTTCTCCGGCAGCACGTCGATGCGGTCGGTATTCTCGCCGCCGAACCACAGTTCGTCCTCGCGCGTGACCCATACCGAGGTGCTCGCAGTCGATGCGTGAGCATCGCCGTCCTGCGCGGTGGCGATGAGGTCGATGTTGCCCGCGACGTCGAGTTTGGCCTCGCACGCGAGCAAACCGTGGTCGTCGCTCTTGCCGCTGCACAGCGTGCCGAGATCGTGAGTCTCAGTGTGGTTGTCGTACGCGTAGAAGCCGCCGACCATGCGCTTGCGCGAGGTCGTCGTGACGCGCGCGACGCCGCGCACTTCGAGCTTCACGCCCGCGCGCGGCTTGCCCTGCAGATCGAGCGCAAGCGCGCTCACCGGCACTTGCTTGCCGACCGAGACCCAGCGGCCTGCCTTCACGCCCGCCACGACCGCTGCAGGCCACAGCGTGGCATTGCCGCTCAGGGTCTGCACTTCGCCGTTCGGATCGGCGAAGGTCGCTTCGAGCGAGAGGCGCTTGGGCGTATCGACCGCCGGCAGATCCTTGAGCACGAGCGAGCCCGCGCCGTTGCGATCGAGCGTGAGCGGTTCCTTGTCGGCGACCAGCTTCGCTGTTTCACTGTTTTCGTCGGCCTCGCTGTTGTCGTCGTCGGAGGCATTATCGGACGATGCGGCCGGCCGATACGGGGCGAAGCTGAAGTCGGGATAGTCGTTGGTGAACGCGGGCGTCGTGCCCTTCACGAGCGCCGACACCTGCACCGGCAGATTCGAGGCCGCGCCGCCCGACACGTAATCGATCTGCACGCTGAGCGGCGCTTGCTTCGCGGCGACCAGCGGGCTCGTCTTCTCGTTGCGCACGGCGATCGTGCCTTTGAAGACCGGCAGCCGGAACGCCTCGACGCGAAAGCTTCCGCTCACGTAGTTGTAGTGCGTGGTGTCGCTATTGTCTTCGTCGCTGGCGGCGGCATTCGGGTTGCCGTCGTCGAGCGAGACTTCGTATTCGCCGAGCTTGGCCTCCGCAGGAATCGCGAAGGTCGAATCGGCGCTGTGATCGGCGGCCCATTGCAATGGCAGATGGTAGGTCTGGCCGCTGCCCAGATGGCGGATCGTCACGCGCGACGGATACGTCGACGGAAAGCGGAAGCCGCGCAGTGTCTCGACGCGCAGCAGGTGTTTCATCGACACCGTTTCGCCCGCCCGCAACAGCGTGCGATCGAACACGGTATGGGCGCGCGTGGTCGGCTCGACGCTGGTGTCGGTCGGCACGTTGAAACGCCACGATTCGATGCCGTTGTTCCACTCCGATTGCACGAACGCCATGTCGTGACCGGTCTTCGGATCGTCGATGCGCGCCGAGACGAAATAGCCCGTGTAGCTGTCGTCGCGGCAGCGCTGCTTCGGTTCGAGCGCGGCGTCGATCTTCAGCAGACCGTGCGCGTCGGTGGTGCCTCGCGCCACCTCGTCGCCGTTGCAGTCGGACACGCGCACCGCCGCGCCCGCCACCGGCTGCCCCTTGTCGAGCGTGGTGACCCAGACGAGGCTGTTCTCGCGGCCCTGCTTGAAATGCACGCCGAGATTGGTGACGAGCACGGCCGTGCGCACATACATCGTCGCGGGCTTGCCGAGCAGTGACGCGCCGAGCGCAGGCGACGCGAGTTCGATCACATAGAACCCCGGCTTCGCGACCGGCACGCCGACCACTTCGAACGGCCGCAGCCTGTCCGGATCGGCCTTCGGCAGTGCCAGCGTCTCCACGCCTTTCTGGCCCTGGAGCAGCGACAGCGAGCGCACATCGATGTCGCGATTGCGCGCATCGGCCGCCGACTCGTCGGGCCGCACGACATACACCGGCGACTTCGCGCGCGCGAGCAGTCCCGGCATCAGCCGCTCGATCGACGATGCGCTCATGCCGTAGTTGTCGAAGTTGCTCACGAGGCGCATCCAGTGACGAATGTCGTCGTCGGCATCGACGTCGAGCTTGGCGAATTGCGCCTGGCCCGCGTTGAGCCCCGCGATATGGAGGTCGGCCTCGACGTTGCGCAGCGTGACCGGCACGAGCGCCGGCATGCCCGGCTCCGCGAAGCGCTCGATGATGCCGAAGTTCGACGACGCGAACTTCGCGAGCGGCGGCATCGGCGCCGTGCGCGTGGTGAGCGGAAACAGATCGGCGTTGGCGAGCGCGCGGCCGCTCACGTCATGCAGACCGGCCGGCGCCACGATCGAGAGATCGGCGCGGTCGGGCAATGGCGCGGCGAATTCGACGACCGATGTTTCGGTATCCTTGTCGTCTTTCGCGAACGTCGGCGCGATGTTGCCACTCGGCGCACGCAGCACGAATTTCTGCGCATCGGCGCGCGAGATCGGCGCGCTCAGCATCACGCGCAGCGGCCGCAGCGGCGTGCACGGCGCCTTCGCGTTTTCGCGCTCACAACTGAAGCTGGCCGTGAACGGCTCGCGCACCTGATAGTCGAAACGCCGCTCGACCGCGTTCGCGCTGCCGCGCGGCCCCGTCACCCCACGGCCGTAGACGAGCTGCATCTTCGCGTTCGACGGCAGGGCCTGCTGGCACGCGAGCGTGAGCACGCGCTCGCTGTCCTTCTCGAGATGAAACCGTTTGACCAGCGCGGCGCGCGTCGCCGCATCCACCGGCTGCACGGGGATACGGTTGCCGAGGCCCGCCGACTCGCACCAGACGTGCTCGCGCACCGACGCATCCGTCGCCGGGCCGTTGAGCCGCACGATGAAGACCTGATGCTCTTCGATCTCGCCGCCGCCCGGCTGCACGCTGAGCGGGAACGGGCCGCCAGTGGCGAAGGCATAGCGGCGCGCGCCCGTGACGGCCACGCCCGCCGCCGATTTCAGGCCGTCGTCGAGTTCGACACTGCATTGCAGATCGGGCGGCAGATCATCCTTGAAGTCCCACGCCCAGGTCTTCTCGTCGATCCAGCGCCCCTGGCCGACACTCGATGCAGCGTCGTTGCAGTGCACGCGGCCCGGGTCCTTCGCGTCGGGCGCACCGAACGCGACCATCGGCTCGTCGAACTTCACGACGACCTGGCGCACCTGCGCGACCGTGCCCTGCGGGCTCACGCTCACCGTGCGCGCGGCGTCGGCGCGCCACGCGAAGAGTCCGATGGTTGCCAGTGTCAGGGCGCCAAGCGCCGTCCATACCCGTTTATGTTTGCGTTCGTTCTGTTGCATGGGCCGTTCTCATGGGCGCCGCCGTGTACCTCGCCGGACGCTGCGGACTAGTGCGATGAATGGTACTGCGCGATGCTCCGGCACGCGCTGGACGAGGCTGGCGAGCAACGTGCGGCGCCGCGCACGCAAGATCATGCCGCAAGTCCGCGCGCGACCATCGCGTTAAGTGTCGGCGGGTTGATGGGCACGCCGCCCGAAGATCCAGAAGTGACGCGGCGCGCCGGACTTGCCGTCGTCGCCGAGCACGCCGAACTCGGCCGGCGTGCGCGTGTAGAACACGCTGACGTTGGCTGTCTTCACGAGTTCGAGCAGCCGCTCGCATTCGTCGGGGCTGACGGCGAGAATGATCTGCATCGGCTGATCCGCGAGCCGCAGCAGATGGGGGGCGTGATGCGCGCCGGCATGCCCCGTGCCCTGCGCGCAATCGATCACCGTCGCGCCGCGCACACCGAGCTGCTGGGCTTCATGCAACAGCCACTCCCAGACCGTTTGATGGCCATGGCGGCGATTCTGCTCGGTATAGAAGGTCAATTGATAGCCGTTCATGCGTCGTCTCCGTTGCGCGCGGCCGTGGTGATTTCATTCTAGTGCAGACGGCGCGGCAACCAGCGCCGCAGGCGCCGTGTGCGAGCGTCGCCGCGCAGGCGTTCGCGCGCGAGGCCGATCTGCACGACGAGGCTCGCCAGCACGGCGAGGGCTCCCACGGTATCGATCAATGCTGCCATCGGCGAACGCTCCTTTTATCGAACTCAGTGTCCGTGACGCGACCACGCGCGCACGAAAAACGCCAGCGTGATGGCCGCTGTGACGCACAACGTGCCGATGCGGATCACGCGTGGCGGCGCACGGCGGCCGATCTGCGCGCCACCGTAGCCGCCCACGATCGCCGCGACTAGCATCGCGAGCGTCTGCGACCAGTACACCGCGTGCGCGAGAATGAAGGTCAGCACCGCCATCGAGTTGGCCGCGCTGACCATCAGCGTGCGCCGCGCGTTGAGCTTTTGCGGCTCGCCGCCCTCCAGCAGGCCCCAGATGGCGATCATCATGATGCCGACCGCCCCGCCAAAATAACCGCCATAGACACCGAGCGCGAACTGCACCGGTATCACCACAGCCGCGCCGATCTGCACGCGGCGACGCAACCGTTCGCCGAGACCCCGCCCGAACGCGAGCGTGAGGAACGCGAACAGCATGAGCCAGGGCAGCAAGAAGTCGAAGGTCGCGGAAGGCGTGTGCAACAGCAGCAGCGCCCCGGCGATGCCGCCCGCGAGCGTCGCCACGAGCAGCGTGCGCAACGACGCGCCCTGGCTCGCCGTGAGTCCGTCGCGATAGGCCCATGCGCTCGCGAGGCCGCCCGGAAACAGCGCGACCGTGCTCGAAGCATTCGCCATAACCGGTGGCACGCCGGCCGCGATGAGCGCGGGCAAGCTCACGAACGAGCCGCCGCCGGCCAGCGCGTTCATCGCGCCGGCCGCCAGACCGGCGGCACAGACGAGCAAGAGGGTATCCATCCGGCGATCGTACGGACGCCAGCGCGCTTTCACAATCTGGCATTTCCAATGCTAGACTTCGGCACAACCGAAGGGACCATGAATGCGCGCCGATCTCACCGATATGCGGCTCTTTCTGAGCGTCGTCGAACACGGCAGCCTCACGCAAGGCGCGCAGGCGATGAACCTCGCGCTCGCGTCCGTGAGCGAGCGCGTCGCGCGCATGGAAGCGGCGCTCGGCGCGCCGTTGCTCGAACGCACGCGGCGCGGCGTGCGCCCGACCCCGGCCGGCGACGCCTTCGCGCGCCACGCGCGGGCGATCCTGCGTCAGGTCGAAGCCATGAACGGCGACCTGCATACTTACGCGCGAGGCGCGAAGGGCCGCGTGCGGCTGCTCTCGAATACGGCCGCGCTGGCGGGCTATCTGCCGCCGCGTTTGCGCAGTTTTCTCGCGGCGTGGCCCGATTTGTCGGTCGATCTGGAAGAGCGGCCCAGCAGCGAGATCGTCGAGGCGGTCGCGGAGGGGCGCGCGGAACTCGGCATCGTCGCCGATATTGCCGACCTCACCACGCTGCAGACCCATCTGGTCGCACGCGACCGGCTCGTGGTCGTCGCCAACCGCGCGCATCGCATTGCCGATGCCGCGAGCGTGACGTTCGCCGAGATCGTCGGCGAAGCGTTTATCGGCCTCGCCGATGCAGCGCTCGAAATCCATCTCGCCGAGCGCGCGTCGCGCATCGGCCAGCAGATCGCGTGGCGCGTCAAGCTGCGTAACGTGACCGACGTCGGGCAGATGATCGAGGCCGGCATCGGCATCGCGGTGCTCTCCGAAGCGTGCGTCACGGCCTGGCCGTCGGCGACGCTTGCGGTGGTCACGCTCGCCGAGCCGTGGGCGTCGCGTCAGCTCTATCTATGTGCGCGCGACTTCGCGGCGCTCACGCGTCATGCGGATCTGCTCGCGCGCCATCTGGGCGCCGATACCTTGACGGCTTGATGACCTGCTCAATGCTCAATGCCCGCCCGGCTTGGTCGCCAGCAACACCGTGCCGGTTTCGAGCAGCGTCTTCAGATTCGACAGGACACGCGGCCAGCCGCCCGACACCGCCTCGATGAATTTCGAGCCCGCCACGCCGATCGTGTGCGTGATGGTGAGCTTCACGGCTTCGTCGGCGGGTTCGAGGTCGAACGTGCATTGCGAGTGGCCCTCTTCCTTCAGCTCCGGCTTGAACTCGTTGCGCCAGCGGATCACGAGGCGGCGCGGCGGCACGGCCTCCACGATCTCGCCCGTATCGGCCACGCGCCCGTCGGGGAACACGAGCCGCCATGACGAGCCCGTCTGCCAGTCCGATTCCGCGTGCATGCCGAACCAGTATTGCTCGATGAACGCGTTGCTCGTCAACGCGGACCATAGCTTGTCCGGCGTCGTGCGGATGAACGTGACGTAGACGAAAGTGGACTCGGTGGCGTTACTCACGTTACTCATGGTCGTCTCCTTCGAGCTTGCGCTTGAGTGAACCGATGGCGTCGAGCCGGGGACGCTCGAACTTGCCGATCCAGCGTTCAGCGATCTCGCTGATCGGCACCGGGTTGATGAAATGCAGCTTTTCGCGGCCATGCCGCTGGCTTGCCACGAGATTCGCGTCTTCGAGAATGGCCAGATGCTTGGCGACCGCCTGGCGCGTCATGTCGAGGCCACGGCACAGCTCGGTCAGCGTCTGGCCGTTGCGGGCATGCAGCCGGTCGAGCAGCGTGCGGCGGCTCGCGTCGGCGAGGGCACGGAAAACAGCGTCGTCGTTCATGGGGATATTATGCAACCTGTTGGTTGCATGTCAAGGCCACGACGAAGCCAGGGCTCGCGTGCATTGGCAGACACAAGCGGCATCGCGAGCGAGTGAGCTTCATCGGCTCGCCAGACTCAGGCATTGCAAAATACGGCACGGCGCTTGCTGCGCGGCCGGCCCGCAACGTGCGCGACGCAAACGCGACGCGACAGGAGCATGATAGGGGCTTGATGGTACGGAGGTCCACGATGTCCACCTGGAAGCCCGATCCGACCTTTTACCCCTCGCCACGACTCGCGGGCGGTGCGCCCAAGGAAACGCTCGCGTACGTCGCCAGCTTCGCGCCCGGACGCGAAGTCCCCGATGCGCTCGATGTGGTCGATCTCGATCCGCAATCGTCCGACTACGGCCGCATCGTGCATCGGCTATCGATGCCGAATACCGGCGACGAACTCCACCACTTCGGCTGGAACGCCTGCAGTTCGTGCCTGTGCCCGAACGCGCCGCACGCACACGCCGAGCGCCGCTACCTGGTGGTCCCGGGCCTGCGTTCGTCGCGTATCCATATCGTCGACACGAAGCCCGATCCGCGCCGCCCGGGCATCGTGCGGGTGCATGAACCCGAGGACGTCGCCCACAAGGCGGGCTACACGCGTCCCCACACGGTCCATTGCGGCCCGGACGGCATCTATGTGGTGTCGCTCGCGAACGCCGACGGCGACGCGCCCGGCGGCATCTTTCTGATGGATCACGAGACCTTCGACATCCGCGGCCAATGGGAAATCGATCGCGGTCCGCAGCAACTCGCGTACGACGGCTGGTGGCATCTCGGCTTCGACACGGTCGTGACGAGTGAATGGGGTCTGCCCGCGACGTTCGAAAACGGGCTTGTGCCCGAGGTGTTGCTCGGCGGTCAATATGGACATCGTCTGCATTTCTGGGACCTCCATACGCGCCAGCATCAGCAAGTGCTCGATTTCGGCGCCGAAAACCAGCTCGTCTTCGAGTTGCGTCCCGCGCACGATCCGACGCGTCCCTATGGCTTCGTGAATTCGGTCATCAGCTTGAAGGATCTCTCTGCATCGATCTGGATGTGGTATCGCGATGGCGAGGCGTGGGCCGCGCGCAAGATCATCGAGATTCCCGCCGAGCCCGCGGACCCCGACCAACTGCCGCCGATGCTGAAAGGCTTCTCCGCCGTGCCGCCGCTCGTCACCGATATCGCGCTGTCGCTCGACGACCGCTTTCTGTACGTTTCGTGCTGGGGCACGGGCGATCTGCGCCAGTACGACGTGAGCGATGTGTCGAATCCGCGTCTCACCGGCTGTGTTCGCCTTGGCGGCATCGTCTCGCAGGCGGCGCATCCGCAAGCCCCCGATCAACCGCTCAATGGCGGCCCGCAGATGGTCGAGGTGAGCCGCGACGGCGAGCGCGTGTACTTCACGAACTCGCTGTACGGCGTGATCGACGAGCAGTTCTATCCGCACGGCATAGACGGCTGGATGGTGAAGCTCGATGCCGCGCCCGGCGGCGGTCTCGCGATCGACGAAGATTTTCTCGTCAGATGGCCGGCGACCCATCGCCCGCACCAGATTCGTCTGGAAGGCGGCGACTGCTCGTCCGATTCGTACTGCTACCCGTAAGCGGGACGCGCGCATCATGACCGGCCTCTTCGGCCCCGGCGCCGCGACGACGTGGGCCGCGCTCATCGGCAGCGGGGTCTTTCACGGCATCAATCCGGCCATGGGCTGGCTGTTCGCCACCGCGCTCGGCCTGCAGCGCGGCAGCCGCAGCGCCCTCTTGCTCGCGCTGCCGCCGATGGCACTCGGCCACGCGTCGTCGATCTTCGCGCTCACCGCGTCGGCCGCGCTGATCGGCACGTGGATATCGCACGGCGCGCTGCACTGGCTGCTCGGCGCGCTGCTGATCGGCTGGGCCGCGTATCAGAGCTGGGCGGGGCATCGTCATCGCGTGCGTGTGGGTATGACCGCGGGCTTCATCGGTCTCGCGCTCTGGTCGGCGGCGATGGCGACGCTGCATGGCGCGGGTCTCATGCTCGTGCCCGCATTGCTGCCGCTGTGCGGCGGCAGCGCCCTGGGCGATATTGGTACGTCATTGCAGTTCACGCTGGCGCACACGCTGATCACGCTCGCGACCACCGCGCTCGTCGCGCTCGTGGTCTATGAATACGTGGGTGTCGGCGTGCTCAAACGAGGCTGGATCAACTTCGACTGGCTATGGCGCGCGGCACTCGCGCTCACCGGCGTGCTGGTCATCGCGCTCGGCTGAGCGCATCGTGTCCCCGGGGTGCCCTCATGGAAGATCTCGACTTTCGCACGGCCCGTTTGACCGATCTCGCGGCCATCGTCGGTCTGCTCGCGGACGACGACCTCGGCCGCGAACGCGAGACCTTGTCCGATCCGGTCGACCCTTGCTACGTAGAGGCGTTTGCCGCGATCGAGGCCGATCCGCATCAGCGGCTCGTCGTGGTCGAGCACGGCGACGTGATCATCGGTACGCTGCAATTGACCTTCATTCCCGGGCTCGCGCGACGCGGCGCGTGGCGCGGACAGATCGAGGCGGTGCGTATCGGCGAGACCTGGCGCGCGCACGGTATCGGCCAGAAGATGTTCGAGTGGGCGATCGCCGAGTGCGCGCGGCATGGCTGCACGCTCGTGCAGCTCACGACCGACAAGCACCGCGTCGACGCCCATCGTTTCTATGAGAAGCTCGGCTTCGTCGCGAGCCACGAGGGCTACAAGCTGACGCTGTAGCCCCCGGTGTTATGCAACTTCAGAGCGCGCGCACGATCGCGCCATCGACGCGAATATTCTGGCCCGTGATGTAACCCGCGCCGTCGGAGAGCAGGAACGCCACCGTCTTCGCGATCTCCTGGGTCTTGCCGAAACGCGCGGCCGGAATGCGCGCGACGATTTCCGGCGTCTCGGGCCAGCTGTCGATGAAGCCGGGCAGCACCGCGTTCATGCGGATCTTGTCGCTCGCGTAGCGCTCGGCATACAGACGCGTCCACGCGCTCAACGCGGCACGCAGCGCCGACGAAACCGGCATCGCCTGCTCCGGCGCATCGGCGGCGAAGCTCGAGATGTTGACGATCGCGCCGCCGCCCTGCGCCTGCATGATCGGCGTGACGCGGCGCATCACGCGCGCGACGTTCAGCACGATCATGTCGAGGCCGGTGTGCCAGCTCGCATCGTCGAGCGACAGCAGATCGCCCTTGGGCGGATGGCCCGTGTTGTTGACGACCGCGTCGATGCGGCCGTACTTCGCCATCGTTTCCTGCACGAAGCGCTCGATATCGGCATCGTTCGTCACCGAGCCCTTGAAGCCGAAGCCGCCGAGTTCCGCCGCCAGTTCGACCGCGCTGCCCGACGGCGACATCAGCGCGACGCGGTATCCCGTCGCCGCCAGCTCGCGCGCGATCGCCGCGCCCATGCCCTTGCCTGCCGCCGTGACCAGCGCTACTTTTTCCACACTCATCGTATTCTCCGCCCGGTTATTCGTGGCCTTACTGTAGGCGTTTGCCGTGCTGCTGTCGAACGATGAATTCTGCAGCACGGCTACAGTTTTTCTACGCTTTAAGCCGTACGGTGCGCGCGTTTCTGATGCCAGTAGCCGAGCGCGGCCAGCACGACGCCGAAGCCGACCGTCGCGATCACCTCTTCGCGATGCGCCTCGCCGCTCACCATCACCGCGAACGCACCGACGATCAACGCGACGACGAACAGTCCGAGCAGCGGATGCAGCCACATGCGCACCTTCAGGCGCTGTTCGCGTTCGAGGCGTGCACGCAGACGCAACTGGCTGATCGCGATGACGAGGTAGACCATCAGCGCGATGGCGCCCGTCGTCGAGAGCAGCGTCTCGAACACATAGGCCGGTGCGAGATAGTTCGCGGCGCAGCCCGCGAACGCGACGACGGTCGAGGCCAGTACTGCCGCCACCGGCACACCCTGGCGATTGGTGCCCGTGATGAACGACGGCGCCTGGCCGCGCGCCGCGAGCGAGAAGATCATGCGCGACGCGGTATAGAGCGCCGAGTTCAGACACGAGCCGACCGCGACCAGAATCAGCGCGTCGATCATGACCTTCGCATACGGCACATGGAACACTTCGAGCACGGCCTGATACGAGCCGATCTTCGTGAGCGCCGGATCATTCCACGGAATCACGGCGATGATGACGAACACCGAGCCGATGTAGAAAAGCGAAATGCGCCAGATCACCGAGGTAATGGCGCGCGAGATTTCCTTCGCAGGATTCGCCGATTCGGCGGCCGCGATCGTGACGACTTCAGTGCCGAGGAACGTGAACATCGTCGTCAGCATCGCGCCGGCCACCGGCGCCCAGCCCTTCGGCGCGAAGCCGCCGTGGCCGAGGATGGTATCGACCGGATGCAGGTGCACGCCTGGAATCAGGCCCGCCATCGCCGCCACGCCGCCACCGACGAACACGAGGATCGCGATCACCTTGATCACCGCGAACCAGAATTCAAGCTCGCCGTAGTGCTTGACGCTCGCGAGATTCGCCGCCGTCAGCAGCGACGTGACGATCAGGCAGAACTGCCACACCTCGATCTGCGGAAACCAGCTGTTGAGGATATTGGCGGCGGCGGTCGCTTCGAGCGGCACCACGAGCACCCAGAACCACCAGTACATCCAGCCGATCGCAAAGCCCGCCCACGGTCCGATCGCCTTGCCCGCATAGGTCGAGAACGAGCCCGAGTCGGGCATCGCGCAGGCCATCTCGCCGAGCATGCGCATCACGAGCACCACGAGCAGGCTCGCGAACAGATACGCGACGATCGCCACCGGTCCGGCTTCCGCGATCGCATGGCCCGAGCCGACGAAGAGGCCCGCGCCGATGCTGCCGCCGATCGACAGCATCACGACGTGACGCTGCGACAGGCCCGCGCCGAGCTGGTTGCCGTGCGACGCTTGTGTCGCTTGTGGCTCGCCTGCGCGCAGGGCGGCAGCCGGATCGGCCGGATAGAGGTTGGGGGGAGTCGATTGCATGTGTCTTCCTGCCATGTCTAAAAACAAAATGGCAATCCTCTGGCGCGCGCGTGTACATGCGTGCGGGGTCGGGACTGCGCATAGGGAAATTGCTAGCGGAACGGCGCGATGCGGTTCGTGGCGCGCGCAACGGCGCAACACGAAGAAGCAGTGACGTGCGGGCACTCCAGCATGGGCGGCGCGCCCGCACGCGCATTGCTGCGCGTTGCCGCCGCCCATCGCGCGCATGCCTTGCCGCCGCGCGCGTAGCTACGTCTCAGTTATACCCTGGAATCACGTTGGCGCGCTCGCCATCTTCCCCGCTCAGCGCGCCGAAGTGTCCGAGCACGTGCGCCACGTAGCCGGGCGAGCGGCTCACCTGGCTCGACGTGTGGCCCGCATTCATGCTTGCGGGCGCCGTCGTGCGGTCTTCAAGGGGCGAAACGCCGTCGATGTCCAGGATTCGTTGCGTGCTCATCAATGTGTCCCTCTCATTGCGCCGCGGCGATTTGCTGCTCGAATTGCGGCACCGCTTCGAACAGATCGGCGACCAGACCGAAATCGGCGAGACCGAAGATCGGCGCCTCGGCGTCCTTGTTGATCGCGACGATCGTGCGCGCTTCCTTCATGCCCGCGAGATGCTGGATCGCGCCCGAAATGCCGACTGCCACGTACAGCTCCGGCGCCACGATCTTGCCGGTCTGGCCGACCTGAAAGTCGTTGGGCACGAAGCCCGCATCGACAGCCGCACGCGATGCGCCGAGCGCCGCATTCAGCTTGTCGGCGAGCGGTCCGAGCACGCGATTGAAATTGTCGGCGGAACCGAGGCCACGCCCACCCGACACGACGATGTTGGCGGCCGTGAGTTCTGGCCGTTCGAGCTTCGTGATCTCGCGGCTCACGAGCGATGAAAGACCCGCATCCGGGGCGGCCGCGACAGTCTCGACGCTCGCCGTGCCGCCGGTCGTTGCGTTCTCATCGAACGCGAATGCCGAGAGACGCACCGTGATCACCTTCAGCGGATCGCTCGATTGCACCGTCGCGATCGCGTTGCCCGCGTAGACGGGACGCTCGAACGTGTCGGCGCTCACGATCGCCGTGATGTCCGAGACCTGCGCGACGCACAAGCGTGCCGCCACGCGCGGCGCGAGATTCTTGCCGAACGCGGTGGCCGGAAACAGCATGTGCGTATAGCCGTCGGCGAGCGCGACGATGGTCGGCTCGACGTTCTCGGCGAGCCCGTCGCGCAAATGCGGCGCGTCGGCCTGCAGCACGCGCGCGACGCCCGCAAGCTGCTGCGCCGCTGCGACGACGGTCTGCGCTTCGCTGCCCGCGACGAGCACATGAATCTCGCCGCCCAGCTTGCGCGCGGCGGCCAGCGTATGCAGCGTCGCTGCCTTCAGTTCGCGGTTGTCGTGTTCCGCGATCACCAGAATGGTCATGGTCAATCCTTTGTTCCGTTATGCGCCGAGCTTCAATGCAGCGACCAGCGCCTCGACACTCTCGACCTTCACGCCGCCCGCGCGCTTCGGGGGCTCGCTCATCTTCAGGGTCTTCAGACGCGGCTTGATATCGACGCCCAGCTCCGTGACGCTCACCGTTTCCAGCGGCTTCTTCTTCGCCTTCATGATGTTGGGCAGCGTCACGTAGCGCGGCTCGTTCAGACGCAGATCGGTCGTGACGACGGCGGGCAAGCGGATGCTGAGCGTCTCCGCGCCGCCGTCGATCTCGCGCGTCACGCTGGCCATGCCGTCGCCGAGCGTGAGCTTCGAGGCGAACGTCGCTTGCGGAATCTGCGCGAGCGCGGCGAGCATCTGGCCGGTCTGGTTCGCGTCGTCGTCGATGGCCTGCTTGCCGAGGATGATCAGATCGGGCCGCTCGCGCTCGATCATCGCGCGCAGGATGCGCGCCACGCCGAGCGGTTGCAGTTCTTCATCGGTCTGCACGAGCACCGCACGGTCCGCGCCGATCGCGAGCGCCGTGCGCAAGGTCTCCTGGCACGCGGCCGGACCTGCCGACACCGCCACGACTTCGACAGCCTGACCGGCCTCGCGCAGCCGCACGGCTTCTTCGACGGCGATCTCGTCGAACGGATTCATCGACATCTTCACGTTCGCGAGTTCGACGCCGCTCTGATCCGCCTTGACGCGGACCTTCACGTTGAAATCGACGACGCGCTTCACGGCAACCAGTACTTTCATCGTTGCATCCTTGTTTCGTGGTCAGGCAGGCAGCGCAGCGATTTCGCCGCGCACGGTCGCATCGAGTGCGCGCTTGAGACGGGACACGCCCTCTTCGATCGCGTCGATGCCGGGTGCCGCGAACGACAGGCGGAACGACGACTCATCGACGTTGTCCGCGAAGAACGCGCGGCCCGGCACGAACATCACACCGTTCGCGATCGCGTGCTTGAGCAGCGCGTCCGAATCGACGGACGGGCAACGCGCCCACACGAACATGCCGCCCTCGGGCTGATGGAATTCGATCGCGTCGCCGAGTTCGCGGCGCAGTGCATCGCAGAGCGCGGCGCACTTGCGCGCGTACGCTTCGGTGATGCTGGGCAGATGACGGTCGAGCGAGCCGGCGGCCAGATAGGCAGCCGAGACCGCCTGATTCCACGGCGAGCTGCACAGATCGACGGTCTGCTTCGCCACCACGCAGCGGCGCACGATTTCGGCGGGCGCGAGGGTCCAGCCCACACGCAGGCCCGGCGCGACGATCTTCGAAAGGCTCGAGAAATGCACGACCCAGGCGCGCGAACCGGGCACTTCGTCGGCGAGCTCGAGGATCGACGGCACCACGTCGCCGCTGAAGCGCAGATCGCCATACGGATCGTCCTCGACGATCAGGAACTGGTACTCGAGCGCGAGTTCGAGCAGCGCGACGCGGCGCTCGCGCGTGAGCGTCGCGCCGGTCGGGTTCGCGAACGTGGGCACCGTGTAGAGCAGCTTCGGACGCACGCCTGCCGCGAGCCGCGCGCGCAACGCGTCGATGTCGAGACCATGGCCATCGACCGGCACCGTGACGACCTTCGCGCGTTGCAGCTTGAGCGCTTGCAGCGTGGCCGGATAGGCGGGCTGTTCGACGAGCACCGTATCGCCCGCTTCGATCATCACGCGCAGCAGCAGATCGAGGCCCTGTTGCGAGCCCGTCGTGACGAGCAGCTCAGCCGCCTCGCAGCGCACGCCGCGTTGCGCCATCAGCTTGACGAGTTCGCTCTTGAGCGCGGGCAGACCATCGGTCGCCGTGTATTGCAGGCAATCGAGCGCGGACTCCAGCGCGTGCGTCGATGCGGCACGCAGCCCGTCGACGTCGAACAGATTGCTGGCCGGATAGCCGCCCGCAAACGAAATCATGCCGGGCAGGCCCAGATACTTGAATAGCTCCCGGATCGGCGAGCCGGAGGGATTGGCGAACGGTGCAGTGAATGCGTACATGGGATCGATATCGGATGGCTTGAGCGAAAAACGCGGCACATGCCAGCGTTTTTTCAATAACTGAATTGTGTAAAGTCAAAGCAGCATCAGCAAACGATATCTCTGCACAACGTGATGCGGTTTTCTCATCAAGCGCGACACACATCGGGAAAAATCGCGCGCAAAAAAAATGGCCCGATTTTCATCGGGCCGAACTGGTAATGACAAGGGGAACCTCTACTGCCAGTCGTGTGGTTACACGACGTTCTTTTCGACGATCGGCGTGTTGTCGAGCACGCGCTTCCAGCTCAGCGACGACAAGTCGAGCGTCGTATAACGGCCCTGCAGAATCAACTCGCTCACGCCACGCCCGGTCGCCGGGCCCTGCTGCAGACCATGACCGCTGAAGCCATTGGCGAAGATGCAGTTCTCGACTTCGGGGTGATAGCCGATGATCGCGTTATGGTCGAACACGTTGTATTCGTAGTAACCGGACCAGCAGTTCTCGACGCGCAGCGCCTCGAATTCCGGCACGCGGTTCGCGAGTGTCGGCCAGATCACGTCGTCGAAAATGGCGTGATCGACTTCTTCGAGCGGCAGATCGTCGGGATCGTTCTCGGGCGACGGCGACGTGCCGCAGATATAGGTCTTGCCCTCGGGACGGAAATACACGCCGGTCGGATCGATCAAGAGCGGGCAACGATCGAGGCGCGCGGGCGACGACACGTTGAAGATGCTGCGGCGGCGCGCGAAAACGGGAATGTCGATGCCCATCATCGTCGCGATCTTGCGCGTCCATGCGCCAGCGGCATTGACGAGCGTATCGCAGTCATATTCCTCGCCGGTATGCGTGGTCACGCTCGTCACGCGGCGGCCTTCGGTCGTGAGGCTCGTGACTTCGGCCTGCACGTATTGCGCGCCCAGCGATTGCGCCTTCTTTTTCAGTGCCTGCACGAGGCCATAGCCGTCGAACCAGCCTTCGCCCGTGAGGCCATAGGCGCCCGCGACGAGGTCTTCGGTATTCAGCCACGGGAAGGTCTTCTGCAGGCCTTCCTTGTCGAGCAGGCTGATGTCGGCGCCGAGCTTCGTCTGCAGCGCGTGGTTTTCCGTGAGCGTCCCGAGACCTGCCGGCGTGGCGAGGAACAGATAGCCGCCTTCGTGCAGATCGATCGAGGGCTTTTCGCCGTCGATCTGCAGACGTTCGCCGATCGAGCGCAGGAATTCGATGCCGTACAGCGACATCTCGATCGACAGCGGCGTCGAGAACTGCTGGCGGATCGAGGCAGCCGACAGCGCGGACGAGGACTTCGCATACGACGTGTCACGTTCGATGACGGTGACCGACACGGTAGGGTCCGAGGCACGCAGGAAGTAAGCGATTGAACTGCCAATCACTCCGCCGCCGACAATAACGACTTTTGAACTCACGACTCACTCCACAACCAGGGGAGAACAGCAAAGGGAAAGTGGTGGCTCCATCGCCGATGGAGCCAGCCGGCACACAGGCCGGCGCGAAGCGCTTCCTCGGGGCGCTCCACGCTGGCCATCGAAGCAGACCTCAGTCGACGTTGAAATCGACGCCCTGCGCGAGCGGCAGTGCCGACGAGTAGTTGACCGTGTTGGTCGCGCGGCGCATGTAGCCCTTCCACGCATCCGAGCCGGACTCGCGGCCGCCGCCGGTTTCCTTCTCGCCGCCGAACGCGCCGCCGATTTCAGCGCCGCTCGGTCCGATGTTGACGTTGGCGATGCCGCAATCGCTGCCCGCTGCCGACAGGAAGCGCTCGGCTTCACGCAGGTCGGTCGTGAACACGCACGACGACAGGCCGTGGGCCGAGGCGTTGTTCGCCGTCACTGCATCGGCGAAGTCGCTGTAGCGCAGCACGTAGAGAATCGGTGCGAAAGTTTCCTTGAGCACCACCGACGTCTGCGACGGCATTTCGACGAGCGCGGGGCGCACGTAGAAGCCGTTCTCGCAGCCGGCAACCGACTGGCGCTCGCCGCCCGTGACCTTGCCGCCTTCGGCCTTGGCTTGCTCCAGCGCTGCCTGCATGCGGTTGAACGAGGCTTCGTCGATCAGCGGGCCCATCAGCGTGCCTTGCACGAGCGGGTTGCCGATCGAGACCTTCGAATACAGTTGCTTCAGGCGCTCGACCGTCTTGTCATAGATGCTGTCGTGCACGAACAGACGGCGCAGCGTCGTGCAACGCTGACCCGCCGTACCGACTGCCGAGAACAGGATGCCGCGCAGTGCGAGTTCCGTGTCCGCGCTCTTCGAGACGATCCCGGCGTTGTTGCCGCCGAGTTCGAGGATCGAGCGGCCGAAGCGACGTGCCACTTCGACGCCGACGGCACGGCCCATTTCGGTGCTGCCCGTTGCGCTCACGATGCTCGAACGCGGATCGGCAACCAGCTTCGCGCCGACGTCACGGCCACCGTTCACGAGGGCCGTGAGGCCTTCCGGCGCCGTGCCGAATTCCTTGAGTGCTTCCTTGAGGATTTCGTCCGTGGCGATCGCGACGAGCGGCGTCTTTTCCGACGGCTTCCAGATCACGGCATTGCCGCACACGAGTGCGAGCGCCGCATTCCACGACCACACAGCGGCCGGGAAATTGAACGCCGAGATGACCGTGCACACGCCGAGCGGGTGCCACGATTCAGCCATGCGGTGGCCCGGACGCTCCGAAGCAATCGTCAGACCGTAAAGCTGGCGCGACAGACCGACTGCGAAATCGCAGATGTCGATCATTTCCTGAACTTCGCCGAGGCCTTCCTGGAGAATCTTGCCCGCTTCGAGCGAGATCAGCGCACCGAGCGCAGCCTTCTTTTCACGCAGCTTGTTGCCGAGGATGCGCACCAGTTCGCCGCGACGCGGCGCCGGCACTTCGCGCCAGGCTTCGAAGGCCTTGTGGGCGCGTGCGAGCGTCTGGTCGACGTCGGCCACCGACATGCTTTGCACGCGGCCGATGAGTTCGCCGTTGATCGGCGAGTGAACAGCGATATCGCCTTCGCTAACGAGGTTGGCGATGCCGAGATCCGAAAGAATGGACGATGCGTTCACAGTATCCCTCAAGAGAGTTTCCGATACGAAAATTTGGTAAGTTCGGAAAATATACACGCCCGCCTTGTTGATCGCAACAGCAAACTGCATCTTCGCGCTGCGGAATTTCCCGAGTCCGGGCCTTGATGCACTGCGATCACACGCGCACGTTCAGCGCTCATTTACGGGGGCGAAACGCGCCAACACGCTTTGAACAAGGCCCCATGCAGTTCGCGCGCCGCCACCGGCGCCCCGCAAGATTGTGTTTCTCATAAGAAATTTTTCCCGCTATGATGACCGGACCATTTCGATATCAAGCTGGAGACCGAGGTAGCAATGGATGACGTGATTCTCATAGGCGCCGGGATCATCGGCGCGAGCACGGCCTACAACCTGGCCAAGCGCGGCCGCCGGGTGCGGCTCATCGACCGGGATGCTCCCGGCAACGGCTGCTCGTTCGGCAATGCCGGGCTCATCGCCGTCGATCACGTCGCCCCGCTCGCCAATCCCGACACGCTCGCGGGCGTGCCGCGCATGCTGCTCGAGTCCGATGGCCCGCTCAAGGTGCGCAAGCTCGGCGCGCTGCGCATGCTGCCGTGGATGCTGCGCTTCGCCGCGCAATCGCGGCCGCGCGCGTTCGAGCGCAATACGCGCGCGCTCGCGTCGCTGATCACGCGCGCGGGCGACGCCTGGGCGCGCACCGTCGCCGAGGTCGGACTGCAGGATCTCTATCGCGATGTCGGCTCGCTCTACGTGTACGAAAAGCCGGTCGATGCGCAGGCCGAGCGGCGCAGCCTTGCCCTGCTCGACGAGCACGGCGTCCAGTACGAAACACTCGACGCGAACGCGGTGCGTCGCGCTTATTTGCCCGCGCTCAGCGAACGCGTGAGCCACGCGCGCTATTTCCCGCGCATGGCGTCGGTCGCGAGTCCGCAGCGCGTCGTGGAGCGGCTCTCGGAAGCCGCCGCGCGGCTCGGCGTGCGCTATACGCGCAGCGACGTGACGGCGCTGCGCCTGCGCTCCGATGGCCTGATCGAAGTAGCCACCGACGAGAAGAAATACCCCGCGAAACATGTGGTGATCTGCGCCGGTGTCGGCAGCGCCGCGCTGCTCAAGATGCTCGGCCACGACATTCCGCTCACCAAAGAGCGCGGCTATCACGTGCAATTGCGCACGCCCGATACGAGCGCGTTCCGCGTGCCCGTGAGCTTCGTCGAACGCGGCTTCACCTGCACGCCGATGGCGCAGGGCCTGCGTCTCGCGGGCACCGTCGAACTCGGCGCTGGTGCAAGCCCCGACTGGCGCCGCGCCGACATTCTCGCGAGCCACTTCGCCGAACTGTTTCCGCAAGCGGGCGAGCCCTCAGTCGCGACGCGCTGGGTCGGCGACCGTCCGACGCTGCCCGACTACCTGCCGATGCTCGGCAGCGTGCCCGGCATCGCCAACGCATTCGTCGCGACCGGCCATCAGCACCTCGGCCTCACGCTGGGCGCGCTGAGCGGCGAACTGATGAGCCAGCTCGTCACGCGCGAATCGATGGCCGTCGATCTCACGCCGTTCCGCACCGATCGCTTCGCCTGATTTCCCAAACTTTTCACTGCACACCCGACCTGTCATGACCCCATCGCTGAACGCCCAATCGCTGCCCGCCTTCGATGCGGCCGCAACCGCCACGCTGCTCGACTTCGCGCAGCTCGTCGATGCACTCGACCTCGCCGCGCGCGAGCACGTCGCCGGCAAGATCGTTTCGCCGGTGCGCACGGGCACGCCGCTCGCCGAAGGCGGCGTGCTGCTCTCGATGCTCGCGAGCGCCGACGACATCGCCATCCACAAGCTCGTGAGCGTGTGCCCGGCCAACGCGCGCCAGAACCTGCCGACCATCTTCGGCACCGTGACCGCATGCAACGGCCAGACCGGCAAGCCCGAATTCGTGCTCGACGGCCCGACGCTGACTGGCCGCCGCACCGCAGCGCTGTCGATGCTCGGCGTGCGCAAGCTGCATGAGTCCACGCCGCGCGATGTGCTCATCATCGGCTCGGGCCAGCAGGCCGCCTTCCATGCCCAGGCGGTCGCCGCGCTGTATCCCGCCGCGCTCATCCGCGTGAAGGGCTTCGACGACGCCAACGAGCAAGCCTTCTGCGCCCGCCTCAAGGACGCGCATAACGTCACGGTCGAACCGCTCGGCGGCGCTGCGATTCCGGCCAGCGTCGATACGGTCATCACCGTCACGACGAGCAAGACACCCGTCTACACCGAGGCGGCACGCGCGGGACGTCTCGTCATCGGCGTGGGCGCGTTCACGCCCGATGCCGCCGAAATCGGCCCGAACGTCGTCGAGGCGAGCGAGGTCTATGTCGACGATCTCGCGGCCACCCAGGCCGAGGCCGGCGATCTGCTGCAGGCCGGCATCGACTGGTCGCGTGTGCAGGCGATCGGCGCGGTCGATGCGGGCGCAACCAAGTCTTCCGACAAACCGAAGCTGCTTAAGACCGTCGGCAGCGGCGCGTGGGATCTCGCGGCTTGCCGCGTCGCGCGCGTGGCGCTCGCGAAGTAAAGTCGGCGCGGGGAGCGCAGGCTCCCTTGCTGCCGCCAATAAAAAACGCGACCGAGGTCGCGTTTTTTGTGCCCAGCGGATCAGACGTCGATCACGAACCGGCCTTCGTCGTCACCGCAACCCACTCGCCATTGCGCACTTGATACAGCGTCGAGCTCGGGCTCTTCAAGTCGCCGTTCTGGTCGAATGCGATCTTGCCGGTGATACCGTCGTGCGCCGTCGACTTGAGCGCCGTATTGAAGACGTCCGGCTTGGTCGAGTTCGAAGCCTGCATCGACTTGATGACGATCCACGTCGCGTCATACGCGAACGGCGCGTACACCAGCATGTCGGTGCCGTACTTCTGCTTGAACTTGGTGGCGAACGACGCGCCCTGCGGCAGGTTCGCGAGCGGCTGGCCGTATTCCCACACGGCCGCGCCTTCAGCAGCGTTGCCGCCGAGCTTGATGAAGGTCGCGTCCTTCACGCCGCCGCCGGCCAGGAACTGCGCCTTCATGCCGAGCTGGCGCATGCGCTTGACCATCATCGCGGCTTGCGCGTCGAGGCCGCCGAAGAACACGAGGTCCGGCGTCTTGCTCTTGATCGCGGTAAGCTGGGCGCTGAAGTCCACGGCCTTGTCGTTGGTGAATTCACGTCCGACCACGGTGCCGCCGTTCTTGACGACGGCCTTTTCGAACTCGTCGGCCTCGCCCTGGCCGAATGCCGTGCGGTCGTCGATGATCGCCACGCGTGCGCCCTTCTTGAAGTTCGCCGCATACGCGCCCGCGTTGCCCGCATTCTGCGAGTCCGTCGCGATCACGCGATAGATGGTCTTCAGGCCCGCTTCGGTGATCATCGGGTTGGTCGCGGCCGGCGTGATCATCGGGATGCCTGCACGCGCGTAGATCTTCGAGGCCGGCAGCGTGGTGCCCGAATTGAAGTGGCCGATCACGACGGCGACATTGTCGTCGACGAGTTGCTGGGCCACCTGCACGCCGATACGCGGATCGCCCTGGTCGTCCTGCGAGTCGATCACGAACTTCACCGGCTTGCCGCCGATCGTCAGATGCTGCGCGTTCGCTTCGTCCACGGCGAGTCGCACGCCGTTCTCGATGTCCTTGCCGTAGGCGGCTGCGCCACCCGTCAGCGGGCTCGCGACACCGACCTTAACCGTAACTTCCTGTGCGTGGGCCACGCCGGCCGACAGCGCGACGAGCGCCGCTGCGAAATAGACGTGGTGAGAAGTGCGAAGACGTGCAGCCATGAGACATCCTCAAAAAATCAGTAGCGGTAGGCGATGCGCACAACGCCGCAATCGGAGGGCGCGGGCGCGTGATCTGTTCCGGATCGCAATTTCTGAAAGAAAGCACAGGTTTCCGATAGGAACAATTTGATTATATCGACGCACCTGCGAAGTCAAAACAGAAATCTGCGTCGAAGGGGCCTCGAAGCGCCCAGGGATATCCCCTAAAACATGGCACAAAACGCTAGTTGGCACGGTTGCGGTCGATTATGCGCGAGGCATCGCGCGTGGCTGGACAGCGGCACGCTCGCACTCCGGCATAGTTTCCGATACGATACGAACAACCGTTTCACGAATCATGGAATACCGTTTCGCTTTTTCGCGCTCCGTTCATGCCCGCAATCTGCGTTTTCCGGTGCCGATGCACTGGTGTCTCGCTGCGGGTGCGGGCGAACTGCTGATCGAAGGCGTGCCCTCGCGCGACGCTTGCAGCGAGTGGCACATTCCCGCCGAACATGCGTTCGACGTCGCGCTGTCGCCCGGTATCGAGGGCGTGGCGGCCGGGCACGTGATGCTCGAAGGTCGCGTGCCGCAATGCGAGGCCGCGCCCGACTGGTGCGCGCTGCAGTATGTGTTTGCGGCACGCGAGCGCAGCTTCGGCCAGGCGCTCGCCCAAGCTGTGTTCGAAGCGCCTGAATACGCATGGCAGCTCGACGACACCGCGCGCCGCATCGGCATTTCGAGCCGCGCGCTGCAAATGCGGCTCTTTCGCGAGGCTTATGCATTTTCCTCGACGGTGCGGCGCTGCCGGTTGTTGCATCTGTGGCTGCAGGCGATGTTCGCGCAGCCCGCCGCCGACGCGGACAGCCACGTTGCGCGCGCGAACGCGGCATCGCTCGAAGCGAGCTTTTCGACGCACCTGCACAGCATCGCGCGCTCGAAGCTGCCCGCTCGCCCGCACGGCAACACCGATCCGCATGCAACACGTTGAAGCGGCCACGGCCGACGCCGGCACGAAGACCGCGCGCATGCCACTACAGATAACTGAAGACCTCCCCCAACGCTCAACATGGATACGACGACTCTCAAGGCCATCGACCGCTCGTCGGAAGAACTGGGGCGCCGCGTAAAAGCCGCGCGCCTCACCCAGAATCACACGCTCGAAGCCGCGAGCCGCGTGTGCGGCGTCTCGCGTTCGACGCTCTCGAAGGTCGAGAACGGCTTGATGTCGCCGACCTTCGACGTCTTGCAGAAGATCGTGCACGGCCTGCACATCGATCTCGGCGAACTGTTCGGCTCCACGCCGCGTCCGAACGCGGGCGGCCGGCGCACGCTCACGCGCAGCGGCCAGGGCACGCGTCACAGTGCGGGCTGCTATCAGATGGAACTGCTCGCCACCGAACTCGCGCACAAGGCGATGCATCCGTTTCGCATCCGCATCACCGCACATTCGCTCGACGACTTCGAGGAATGGGGCCGTCACGAAGGCGAAGAGTTTCTGTACGTGCTGAGCGGTACGGTGTGCCTCTATTCCGAGCTGTACGCGCCGACCACGCTCGAAGCCGGCGACAGCCTCTACTTCGACAGCCGCACGGGTCACGCGGCGGTCTCGGTGGGCGAGATGGACGCCGAAGTGCTGTGGCTCATCAACGAGAATCACGCGGTGGCGAACCAGATCGAGACCATGCCGAACACGCCATGATCCCGATGCCGGTCGCATCGCTTAAGCGCCTGCCACGCCGAGCGCCTTCGCCGCGAGCTGCGCGATGTGCAGCGACTGGCGGCCGGTGCCGTGTTCGATCTGCTCGCGGCAGCTAAAGCCGTTGGTCACGACGATCGTATCGGCCGATGCCGCGCGCACGGCGGGCAGCAACTTGTCCTCGCCGACTTTCATCGACAGGTCGTAGTGCGCTTCGTTGAATCCAAACGATCCCGCCATGCCGCAGCAGCCCGTATCGAGCAGCTTCCAGCGCACGCCGAGCTTGTCGAGCAGCGCCGTGTCGCCGCCCATGCCGAACAGCGACTTCTGATGGCAATGCCCGTGCACGACGACATTCGCATCGAGCTTGGGCCACGCAAAGTCCGCCCGCGCGATGAAGTCAGCGAACAAATGGGTCTGGTTCGACAGCGTCTTCGCACGCGCATCGTCGGGGAACTGCTTGAGCAGTTCGTCCTTGAACACGGACAGACAGCCGGGTTCAAGACCGACGAGCGGCACGCCCGCCGCGATATCGTCCTTGAGTTCGTCGAGCGTCGCGGCCAGCATTGCACGCGCACGTTCGAGCAGACCGAAATCGTATAGCGGACGTCCGCAGCATATGCGTTTGCGCGGCAACAGCACCTCGAAGCCCATACGCGTGAGTACGTCGGCGGCGGCCGTCGCGATGTCGGGCGTGAAGTGATCGTTGAAGGTGTCGACCCACAGGATCACTTTCTTGCGAGCGCCATCGCTGGCCGGGCGCGCGAATGCGGCAGGACGCTGCGAACGCGCAAGCTGGCGAAACGACTTGTTCGCGAAGACCGGCAGCGCGCGCGCCTTCGCGACACCCGCCACCCAGCGGCTCACGCCGCGTAACGGCCGCGACGACGTCATGAAGTTCGCGAGGCGCGGAAAGCGGCCCGCGAGCGGCGCCCAATCGCCGATCCGTCCCATGAAGAACGCCTGGCGCGGACGCCGGCGTTTCTCGTAGTAATGCGAGAGGAATTCGGCCTTGTACGAAGCCATGTCGGTATGCGTCGGGCAATCGGACTTGCAGCCCTTGCACGCGAGACACGCATCGAGCGCTTCCTTGACTTCCTCGCTTTGCCAGCCATCCTTGATGACTTCGCCCTGCAGCATTTCCCAGAACAGATGCGCGCGGCCACGCGTCGAGAATTTCTCTTCGCGCGTCGCGCGAAAGCTCGGGCACATCGTGCCGCCATCGAGCGATCGGCACTTGCCCATGCCGATGCAACGCTCGACCGCGCGCTGCATGCCGTCGCCCTCGGGGCTGCGGAACGCGAGCCGCGTTTGTAGCGTCACGGGCTTGTATTCCGGGCCCATGCGCAGGTTTTCATCGGCGCGATAGGCGTGCACGACTTTGCCGGGATTCAGGCGATTGGCCGGGTCCCAGAGTGCCTTGAACTCTTCCATCGCACGCATGACTTCGGGGCCATACATGATCGGCAGGAATTCGGCCTTCGCCTGGCCGTCGCCGTGCTCGCCCGAGAGCGAGCCGCCGAACGCGACCACCAGCTTCGCCGCTTCGCGCAGGAACTCGCGCCACTTCGCGACGCCTTCGGTCGTGCGGATGTCGAAGGTGATGCGCGCATGCACGCAGCCATCGCCGAAGTGGCCGTAGAGACAGGTCTCGTAGCCGAAGTCATCGACGAGCTTCTGGAACGCGCGCAGATAGTCGCCGAGGCGCAGCGGATCGACGGCCGCGTCTTCCCAGCCGACGATCGGATCGGGCTTCGCGGGATTGACCGACAACGCCACGGCCGAGGCACCGGTCTCGCGGATCGACCAGATCTTCGCCTGCTTCGCCTTGTCGCTGACGATGAAGCCGCTCACGTCAGGCCCGGCTTCCCCTGCGAGGAAATGCGCTTCGGCGACGCGCGCCTGCGCGATGGCTTCATCGACGGTATCGGCGCCGAATTCGAGCACCACCCAGGCGTCGCCGGGCGGCAGCAGTGCGATCTCTTCGCGCTTCAGATTGCGCGCCTGCAGACCGCGAATGATGCCGCGGTCGAGCCCTTCGATGGCGATCGGATTGAAGCGCGTGAAATGTTGGACGGCATCGGCGGCGACGTAGATATCCGTGAAGCCGAGCACGAGGATCACGCGGCACGACGGGCTGTGCACGAGCCGCACTTTCGCGCGCAGCGTCACGGCGCAAGTGCCTTCGGTGCCGACCAGCGCACGCGCGACGTTGAAGCCGTTTTCGGGCAGCAGCTGATCGAGGTTGAAGCCCGACACGCGTCGTTTGATCTGCGGAAACTCCGCACGGATACGTTCTGCGTATTGATCGCGCAGCCGCCGCAAGCCGGCGTAGATTTCGCCGCGCCGGCCGCCTTCGGCGATGATCGTTTCAAGCTCGCTCTCGGTGGTCGGACCGACCCAGAAGCGCGCGCCGTCGTAGGTCATCACTTCGAGCGCCTCGACGTTCTCGACCGTCTTGCCGGCCATCACCGAATGCGCGCCGCACGAGTTGTTGGCAATCATGCCGCCGAGCGTGCAGCGACTGTGCGTCGCCGGATCCGGTGCGAACGTGAGACCGTGTGCTTCGGCGGCGTCGCGCAGCGTATCGCAGATCACGCCGGGCTCGACGATCGCCGAACGTGCCTCGGGGTCGATCGAGACGACCTGGTTCACGTACTTGCTAGCGTCGGCGACGAGCGCAACATTGACGCCCTGACCGTTCTGCGAAGTGCCGCCGCCGCGCGTGAGGAACGGCACGTCGTGACGATGCGCCGTGGCGAGCACGGCCGCGAGATCGTCGACCGAACGCGGCACGGCCACGCCGAGCGGAATCTGGCGGTAGTTGGATGCATCCGATGCGTACAACGCCTTCGATGCAGCATCAAAACGCACCTCGGCTTGAGTCGAGGTGCGCAGATCGGCGGCGAGCGCTTCGAGCGCCGCCGCACTGGCGCGATACGGAGTGGCCTTCTTCACCTGAGATTACTTCGCCTGGTTAGCCGTCATCTTGAAGATGCCCTGCGCGTTGCCTGCGTCGAAACGCAGGTCGAGCTTCCATGCACGCGCTGCCTGATCGAACTCGCGCTTGCGCGTGATGAATTCGTAGAACGAGCCCGGCACCTTGCGCGTGACGATGTCGCCGTTCTTGCGGAACTGGCGGATCACTTCGTCGGCACGATAGGCGGTCTGGAACACGCGATTCGAGCGCGAACGCTCGACTTCGGGCTTCATCGGGCGGCCCTTCGCCTTTTCGTCGTCGGACAGCTTGAACACGTCGACGACGCGGTCGGTCGCGTGATTGAACGCGTTGCCCTCGGTCGCGATCCACGCCATTTCCGCCGATTCGGCGAGCAGGCATTCATAGTCTTCCATCGACGGAATGTCGTGCTGACGCTCGAACGCGCCGACGATCACCGGCAGCAGTTCATGCGCGGCGTCGAGCGGCAGTTGGCCATCGCGCTCGAGTTCCCACAGCAGTCCGGCGGCGCGCGGCGTGAGCGGGTCCTTCGAGGTGCCCACCACGTTCGTGACGGCCTGCTGGAACTGCGCCGAGAAACGCTCCGGGTGCAGCTCGCTCACGAAGAACTGCGAGATTTCGTCGGGGGCGTCCTGATGCGCCCACGCGCGGCCCGTCATGCCGAGGCGGTCGAGCGGATAGCGGCCGTTGATCTTGAAGCCGAGCGGACCCAGGATGCGCGAGAACGCGGCCTCGCCCGGCGGCAGCGCGCCGTTGCTGGCCCAGCGCACGGTACGCAGCGCGCCGTGATCGAAATAGACGCCCGCGCCGCTCGCGATCGCGTCCTTCGTATAAGCGCGGCCGTTCGGCGAGCGCTCCAGCAGGCCCTCGAACAGCGCCATGTTCATCGCCTGCGCCAGTTCGGCGCGTGTGACGGTGCCTTCTTCCCAGTCATTCAGGAGCGCCGGGAAGTTCAGCGTCGAAAAAAGGGTCGCAGTTTTCTGCTCGCCGAGCAGTTTGACGAGCAGTTGCTCGACGTTGGCGTTTTTCATGTTTTCTCCGCAGACGCCGGCTGTGAGTTGCGGCGCCCGTGTTTACGATTCGATGGCCGCATTATTGCCAGCGTCCGGTTTCGGGTAAAGCGAGATAAAATTGCAACTTGATGAGTTTTTGGAACGAACATGCGCAGATTCAGGATTCCCGGCATCGGCGCGCTGCTCGCGTTCGAGGCGGCGGCCCGGCATGAAAGCTTCACGCACGCCGCGAAGGAGTTGTTCCTGACCGAGAGCGCGGTCTCGCGCCAGGTCAACACGCTGGAGGGCAACCTCGGCACGCGGCTGTTCGTGCGCGTGAAGCAGCGCGTGGTGCTCACGAAGGCCGGCCGGCTCTACGCGAACCAGGTGCGCCGGGCGCTGGAGAGCCTCGATCGCGACACCCTGTCGATCATCGCGCACGGCAGCGGCGGCGGCCACCTCGAACTCGCGGTGCTGCCGACCTTCGCGTCGCACTGGCTGATTCCGCGCATGGCCGACTTCAACGCGAAGGTGCCCGATGTGCGCGTGAACATGGGCAGCCGCACCGATCTGTTCTCGTTCACCGAAACCCACTTCGAGGCCGCCATCCACTACGGCAAGCCCTCGTGGCCGGGCACCTCGTCGGACTATCTGTTCGGCGAGGAGACCGTGCCGGTGTGCTCGTCGCGGCTCATCGAGGGGCCGCTCGCGCACCCTCACGAACTGCTCGACTATCCGCTGCTGCATTCGACCACGCGGCCGCACGACTGGACGCAATGGTTCGAGACGGTCGGCGTCGAGGACAGCCGCACGATGCAGGGCGTGCGCTACGAACTGCACACGATGCTCATCAGCGCGGCCGCCGCGGGCCTCGGCATCGCGCTGGTGCCGAAGTTCTTCGTCGAGGGCCAGCTCGATACGCTCGGCCTCACGATCCCCTACGACGCGCCGATGGTCTCCGACTCGGCCTACTACCTCGTCTATCCGACCGAACTGAGCCACGGCAAGCCGCTCGAGAGCTTCCGGCTATGGCTGCTCGATCAGGCGAGCGCCTACGCGACGCCCGCTGGGGAATAACGGCGCTGCATGGCGCGTTACGGTGCGACCCACTGGCCGCGCCATGCGTTGCCGTCGCCATCGACATCGCGCTCACGCGAGAACGCCACGCGCGTGTGGCCATCGGGCGAGATGTCGAGAAAATCGATGCGTGTGAGACGGACTTCGATCAGCGCGAAGTGCTCGAAGCCTGCCTCGCGTGACGCTGCTTGCGCCGACGGCGCGACGCGCGCGGCGGGCGGCGACTCGACGGGCGTGCCGGGCGCGAACGGCGCCTGGTACAGAATCAACGTATGCGGGCGGCTGCCCGCCCAGATGGCCGCGCGTGCCGCGCCGTCGGCATGGATCGTTGCCTCGCCATCGAGTCGAATCTGCAGATGATTCGCGAGATCGTGCACGACCAGCGCGATGCGCGGATCGCGGCGCAACTGAGCGATCTTCGGCGAGCGCAGATCGGTGTGGAAGGCCAGCGTGCCGCTGGCTTCATCGGCCGCGCGCAGCACGATGGTGCGCACCTGCGGCGCGCCGTCGAGTCCGCTGGTCGCCGCCTGCATCATCGTGAACGGCGAACGGTGCGGACCCGCGCCTGCTTCGAGGCAGGTCCAGATACAGCGCCACGCGGCGTCGAGTGTGTATTCGTTTTTCTCCATGAACTTGCGGTCCCGGTCCTCGATGTTTCATTTGTGCACGCAACGCTTGGCGTGTGTCTTACGAATTGTCTTCAATCGGCTGTGCTTTGTCCGCAGCAGCGTGTTGGCGCCTGCCTAATATAGTCGAAGCGCACCTTGCGCCCTACCACTCGCGAGACCAGCCCGGACGACCCGACCGACAGGCCGCCCGCCACGACGCGTCGTCCCACGCGAAGCAGGTGGCCATGCAGCCAGACCAACCCGCCGACTCGCTGATGCATCGGCTCGACTCACTGACTGACGAGCTCAACGAGCTACGCCAGGAGATCAAGCTCACGTTCCAGCTCGCGCAGATCGACCCGCGCATGACGCTCACGCGCACGCGCCGCGTGCTCGAATACGTGGTCAACGAAGTCTATCGTCGACATTTCAACGAAGATCCGGGCACCCGTCCGCTCGAAAACCTGCTCACGCGGCTCATCAAGGAACATGTGCTGCCGCCGCGCGTCGCGACCTATGCGAGCGGTATCCGCGAGATGGGCAATCTCGGCACGCACGGACGCGGCGACGAGATTCTGCCTTCCGACGCGCAACATTCGCTCGATCAGCTCGTCGTGATCCTGCTTTGGTACTTCGAGCAGGAGCGGCCCGATTCGATGCTCGGCAAGGCCGGCGACGCGCCGCTCCGTCCTGAAGCGGACGCGAGGCCTGTGGACGAGGGCCTGGCGCGAAACCGACCGACGCAAACGACCTCGCCAGAGCAACCGCCCCTTGCGCAGACGCATGCGGAGCCCGCACAAACGGTCCCGCAAAGCGCGCCGCAGCAGCAGCCAATTACCGCTACGCCCGTGCGCCGAGCGCCTAACAACTGGCTGTTCTTCGTCGGCGGCGCGGTGATCGCGGCCGGGGTGGTCTACGCGGGCTACAGTGCGTTGCACGGCTCCTCGGGTTCGACGCCGCCGCCTGCGCCTGCGCCGGCTTCCGAAGCGACGATCGCACCGCCGCCGGCTTCGGCTTCGGCCGTCGTGGTGACGCCCACGCCTGCACCTGCGCCAACGCCCGCACCACAACCCGCTCCGCCGCCCCAAGCCCCCCTCGGCCGCCCGGCGCTCGAAGGCACCGTCGGCCAGGTGCTCGACTCGGGCGCGCTGATCGTCGGCGGCCAGGTCGTCAATCTCTATGCGGTACGTGGCGAGGACGGCGCGCCCGCCGCCGCGCTCCAGCAATACGTGGCGTCGCAAGGCGCGCCGCTAGCGTGCTACGCGAAGCCGGGCACCACGTACCAGTGCTACATCCACGGCGAAGACATCGGCGAACACGCGCTGCGCAACGGCTGGGCGCGTACCCGCAAGCATGCGCCGCAAGCCTACCTCGACGCCGAGCGACAGGCCCGCAGCGCGCGCCTCGGCGTCTGGGCTTCATAAACACGACGCGCGTACGGCAACCCGTGCAGCACAGTCGCATCGCGCAGGGAGACGTCAGCATGAAAAGGCCGGACAACGAAACAAACCGCCAGCGCGCTCTCGCTGCCGCGCTCATCGTCTCGATCAGCGTGTTCGGCGCAGCCTGCACGATGACCGGTCCAGCGTCGGACAACAAGAACACGATCGGCGGTGCTTCGATCGGCGCGCTGCTTGGCGGCGTGACCGGCGCGGCGGCCTCGCATGGCAATGCGGGCGCGACGGTCGCGGGCGTGGTCGCGGGCGGGCTGATCGGCGGGTTGATCGGGCAGCAACTCGACCAGCGCGATCGCGAACAGCGCGACGCCGCGCTCGTGCAGTCGCTGCAAACCTCGGCCAACGATCATCCGCAGCACTGGAAAAATCCGCAGACCGGCAATTCCGGCACCGTCAAGCCGCTCAGCGGCTACTCGAAGTCGCCGACTGCGCAGACCTGTCGCGACTACCAGGAGACCTATACGCGCAATGGCCAGACCTTTACCGATACGGCGCGCGCCTGCCGCGACGCCAACGGTCAATGGAAGCGGGTCAACACCTGATGCGCGGCGCCCGCTCAAGCGAGTGCTGTGCGCTGGGCTCGCCGTGCTGCTCGCGTGCTGCACTGGCGCCGTTTCAGCCGGCGCCGGTCCGTCGGCGCGCGACGCGCTCGCGGCACCGCTGCTGCGCAGCGGCACGGCGTTCTTCGTCACGGCGAACGGCCTGATGCTCACCAGCGCCCACACCGTCGCCGGATGCCGGCGCATCGAAGTGTGGCCCTCGGCCGGTCCTGCGCTGGCGGCCTCGATCCGCGCGCTCGACGCGAAGCTCGATGTCGCGCTGCTCGCCACCGCGCCCGGCACCGCACAAGCGAGCGCGCGCTGGGGCACGCCCGCGCCGCTGCACGCGAGCGTCGATACGATCGGCTTCGGCCTCACGCCGTCGACGCCGCGCGTCGCGGTGCTCACGCACGGCGTGCTCGAAGGCGCCACGCAAATCGACGCACAGACGCGGCTCGTGATCGCCGCGCGGCTCTATGCGGGCAATAGCGGCGGCCCGGTGCTCGATCGAGGCGGCGTCGTGCAGGGTCTCGTCATCGGCCGTTATCGCGACGACCCCGAGCGCGCCGTGCTGGCGCCCGCCGCCGCGCTGCTCGCGTTCCTGCGCGCCGAGGGTGTCGACGTGCGGCGCCTGAGTCATGCGAACGGCAAAGCAGCGACGAACAACGCGCGCCTGCGCCAGATCGCGGCGCTCGTGCAGTGCGACGACGAAGCGAACCCGCCATGAGCGCCATTCCCCTGCCTGCCTGGTGGCACAGCACGCGCTTCGTGTTCGACCCCTACGTGGGCGATGCCGCGCGCGGCGACATCCTCGTCGGTCTCGGCGATCCGCTCGACGCGGCCTCGCCGGGCGTGGTGCTCAATCCGAAGTTTCGCGGCTCGCAGATCAAGTCGGTGACGGCCTACGTGCGCGGCGCCGACACCGCAACCAGCGCGCGCTGGCGGCAAATCCTGCGGCCCGACATGACGGGCGCACAGCGCGTCGTGCTCGAAGACCTGTCGCTCGACAGCTGCTTCGCGTTGCTGCTGCTCGCCGAGCGCATGGCGCACGAAGCACCCGAAGCATCCCACCCGCAGGCCGCGTATGTCGACAAGTGGTGCAACTACGTGAATCGCTGGGAAGACGGCTACACGCGCGATCAGCGCCCGTGGAACGAGTCGCTGGCCTATCTGCTGACCGCGCTCGGCCACAGTCACCTCGAAATCGAGCCCAACGAAACGCGCATCGAAATGAACGCGCCGAAGTTCGAGGCGGGCGCGCGAGCCTGCCTCGATCTGCTGGCCGCCGCCTATGGCCAGCAGGTGCCGCCGCACGCAGTCGATCTCGCGCCGCTCGAACAGTCCGGCAGCTTCGAGTCGGCGCGCAACGCGGTCGAGTACGAACGCGCGCAATATGTGCTCGCCCTCGAACACGCGCGCACCTGCCAGTTGCGCGTGCCGCTGCGGGCATCGCGCCGTCTCGTGCTCGTCGATGCGCTCTTTCTCGAAGAACACGCCGCGAGCGGTCTCTTCAAGATGTTCGCGCGCAGCGACCGCGAGCATACGTGGACGCAACGAGGCTTCGATGTGCTCGGTCTCTATCGCCCGCTCGAACGCGGCAGCGGCGGCGACATGACGATCTCGCTCGCGCCGGAGCCGGGCCTCACGCTCGAATCGTTGTGGCAACAACTAGAAGATCTCGAAGACCGCTGCTGGCGGGACGAGCATGGCCAGGACCTGCGGCCGCGCGACCGGCCGCGCGGCATCCAAAGCTACCGCGAGAGCACGCGCAAGGAGCCCAACCAGCCCTGGTGGGATCACTACGGCACCCATTCGCTGCTCGGCGCGCCGCGCCGCGTGAGCGTCGGCGGACAGACCGAGTACGGCACGCGGCTCGACTGGTACCTCGATGTGCTGCCGGCCCTGTGGTACTGCTACCGGCCGGTGGGACGCTCGGACGTGCTGCAGCGCGAGATCGCGAAGAGCCATGGCAAGCGGCTCGTCTACTGCCGCTGGCGCAAGCGCAGCGCGAGCGAAGTCGCGCGCGAGGCGGACCCTGCGTTCTTCGTCGCCGACTGCCCCACGTTTCGTGGCTGGCTCGCGGCGCAGTCGGGCCATCCGGTCAGGACCCGCGCGCGCAATCCACATCCGGCCCGTTCGAAGCGCGAGATCGATGTCGTCTCGCCGCTTCATGTGCCCTCCGTGCTCAGCTATCGCGCGCTGCGGGTGGACGGCGGGTTGATCCTCGTGCATCGCGACGGCATGACCGTGTTCAAGGACTGGACCGACGTGCCGCTCGACTTGAAGGGCGTGAGGCGGGTCTTCTCGGACATGGCCGAAGCCTGTGGACGGCTCGCGAATTTCCACGCGAAGGGCTCGATGGAAAAGGCGCTGACCTATCACGAGAAGCTGCTCGCCGATCGTCACAACTTCGACATCGAGGAGTTCGAGACCTGGAAGCAAGGCACGTGGCGCGAACGCAGCGAAGCGCTACGCGCGGGCGCGAAGGCACTCAATCACGCGGAGCACTGGCCGCTCAACGAAGTGCGCCGCCTGCTCGCGAGCCAATGGGGCTTCGACGAGCAGCGCGAGGAAACGCTCAAGGCGATCGACCGCATCGATTCGGTGACCGCCGAAGTCGTCGCCGAGACGCGCGAGCGCAACACGCTGTGGATGCAGATGATCGCTGCGGGCGTCGCGGGCGGGCTCGTGGTGCGCGAGGTACTCGAAGCCGGCGCGCACGCACTGGACCGCAACCCGTCCGTGTGGCTGTGGGAGATCGCCGCGGAATTGCGCGGCGAGCACATCGAATCGCCGCTCAAATACAAGTCCGTCTCGGACTGGGACTTCAGCATCCTCGTCCTTTCCGTACTGGCCGGCGTAGCGTGCGCCTGGCTCTACCGCAAGTACCGCAAGCGCCTGAGCGCCGAGTAATCTGGCCGTAGTCTGGGCGAAACCGGGGCGCGATATACTGGGTGCCCTCCCTTCCGACACGGCTGCCGGCATGCTTGTTACCGCGACCACCGACGCTCAAGCCAGTACGTCCCCCCTCCCGCAGGTGCCGGAGAACGCCCCGCTCGACGGACTGTTGCGGATGGCCCGACGCCACTTCGATGTCGCCACCGCCTGCTTCATGGGCACGGCGCCCGGTCACGGCCCCTACGTTTCGAGCGACGATGCGGCCGGCGCAACGGCATTGCAGGGCTTGTCGGCCCAGGCGTGGGGCGAAGTGGCCGCCAGCGCGCCGTGTTTCGCGACCGATACCGATACCGCCAACCCGTTGCGCGATCATCCACTCGTAGCCGGCCCGCCGCGCGCGCGCTTTTGCGCCATCGCCGCGGTCATCGACCTCGCGGGCAAACGTCTCGGCACGCTCGTGCTGCTCGATCGCGAGCCGCGCGCGCACGGCGAACGCGAACAAGCGTTCCTCGACGATCTCGCCACCGCGCTCGCCGTGTTCGCCACGCCGCCGCGCCGCCCGGAGGAGTCCGAGCGGCTCTACGGGCTCGCGATCGCGGGCAGCGGCACCGGCGTCTGGGACCGCAACGTCGCGACCGGCGAAATTCACTACTCCACGGGCTGGAAGGCCATGCTCGGCTACGCGGAACACGAAGTCACGAACCGCATCGAGGACAGCTACACGCGCCTGCATCCCGACGACGCCGCCTACGTGAAGGCCGCGATGCAGGCTCACTTCGAGCACAAGACCGAGCACTACGAAGTCGAGCACCGGATCCGCTGCCGCGACGGCAGCTGGAAATGGATCTGCAGCCGCGGCAAGGTGGTGGCGCGCGATGCCGAGGGCAACGCGCTGCGCATGATCGGCACCACGACCGACATCACGCGCATGCGCTCGATGGCCGACACGCTGCGCGAGACCGTCGAACTCGTCACGAACCTGACCAACGAAGTGCCGGGTCTCGTATTCCAGTACCGCAGCTTCACCGACGGTCGCGCGCTCTTCCCGTATGCGAGCGCGGGCATCGCGGACATCTACGAGCTGGACCCCGAAAGCGTCGCGGCGAGCGCCGCGCCCGTCGAAGCCCGCGTGCACGAAGACGATCTCGAACGTTATCGAACTTCGTTTGCGATGTCGGCGGCGCGGCTGTCGTCGTGGCACCTCGAATATCGCGTGGTGCTGCCGCGCCAGGGATTGCGCTGGCGCCAGGGCGACGCGCGTCCGCAACGGCTCGCCGATGGCAGCACGCTCTGGCACGGCTTCATCACCGATGTCACCGAGCGCAAGCGCATCGAAGCCGAGTTGCAGGAGTTCGCGACGCTCGACGGGCTCACGCAACTGCCCAATCGCCGCCACTTCATGGCCCAGCTCGACGCCACGCTCGAGCGCGTGCGGCGCGGCGAGCAGCCAGCCGCTGCCGTGCTGATGTGCGATCTCGACCACTTCAAGTCGATCAACGATGCCTGGGGCCACGCCGCCGGCGACCGGGCGCTGGTGCAATTCGCCCGCATCCTGCGCGATGTGCTGCGTCATGACGATCTCGCGGGACGGGTCGGCGGCGAGGAATTCGCGGTGCTGCTGTGCGGCGTCGATGCGGAGCGCGCCATCGCGGTCGCCGCGCGCGTGCATCAGCGCGTGGCCGACCTGCCGCTGATCGAGGGCGAACACCGGATTCCGATCACCGTGAGCATCGGCGTCACGGCCATGACCGCCGCCGACGCGAGCGCCGAATCCGCGCTCCAGCGCAGCGATCGCGCGCTCTATCGCGCCAAGCACAACGGCCGCAATCGCACCGAATGCCTCTGAACGTGAAGGCGATTCATGTCACCGGATGTCGCCGCGCCTCGCGGACGCGGCGACAACCGTCCGCCCGCGCCGGTGACATTTCCCGACATCTTTTTGCAAGAGATTGATTCGTCACGCTTCCCTATAGTGCGTCCGTCGCCGCGCAAATCGCGCTGCTCCCGGCCACTGTAGAGGATGCTCCGTGAAGACCTGTTCGCCCGCCCCGCTCGTTTCGTCTGATGTAACCGTTTTTGCCCGCCCCATCGTGCGGCGCGCCGTGCTCGCCGCGACCGCACTCGTCCTCACGTTCGGCAGCGCGTCGGCGTTCGCTTGGAGTTCACGCGGCACGGCCTACACCTCGCGCGGCGTCTATAACGGCGCGCATGCCGGCTCGTGCGGTGGCGGCAGCTGCTCGCATGCGGGCGGCGTCGAAGGCCCGTGGGGCGGCATCGCCACCAATACCGGCACCGTCACGCGCAATGCGCCCGGCCAATTCTCGAACTCGGGGACGGCCATCGGCCCGAACGGCCGCAGCGTCCAGCACTCGGGCGATACGAGCTGCGCAGGCGGCACGTGCTCGCATACCGGCTCGCTCGACGGCTCCGATGGGCGCAGCGCGACCACCTCGGGCAGCGTGACGCGGACCGCGCCGGGACAATACACCTCGACGGGCACGGTCACCGGCGCGAACGGCAACAGCGTCAACCACACCGCGTCGACGAATTGCGCGGGCTATACGTGCAACCGCTCGGGCAGCGCCACTGGATCGAACGGCAACACGGTCACGCACAGCGGCAGCGCGACGAGCGTTGCGCCCGGTGTCGTCGTGACGTCGAGCAGTGCAACCGGCCCGCATGGCACTACGGTGACCGGGTCGGGCACGGTGGTCGCGCCGCCGCCTGCGGGTGTGGTGGTGGTGGCGCCCCCGCCTGCGCCGGTTGGTACGGTTGTCGTGGCGCCGCCGCCGCCGAGCACGACCGTGGTGGTCGCGCCGCCGCCCCCGCCTGCGGGTACGGTTGTGGTGGCGCCTGCGCCTGTGCCTGCCCCTGTGCCTGCGCCGAAGGCCGTGGTCGTCGTGCCGCCGCCCGCACCGAAGACCGTTGTCATCGCAGCGCCGCCGCCCGCGCCGCGCCCGGTCTACATCGCGCCGCCGCCCGTCGTCTACGTGACCCCGCGTCCGGTGTACGTGGCCCCGCGTCCCGTCTATGTCGCGCCGCGCGCGGTCTACGTCGCTCCCCCGCCGCACGCCGCCGTGTGGGTGCCGGGTCACTGGCTCGGCAACCTCTGGGTTCCCGCGCACTGGGCGTGATACACGATGCTGCAACTTGACCCGCACAGCCGATCGAAACGCGCGGCGCGCTTCGGCAAGGCATTACGGAGCGTCGCGCTGATCGCCGGCCTCGTCGCCGCGATCGCGCTGCGGCCCGCGCCGCTCGATGAAACCGCGTCCCCCTCGCACGACCCATCGTGCAAACGACGCTACGCCAACGTGCTCGATCTCGCCGCGCTCGACGATCCGCAAGGCCACACGGAACCCCAGCTCCGCCGTACACGCCAACGGGCGGTAGCGCATCTCAATGCGTGCCTGCTCGAAACGGTCACGCATCGACAACGGCTCAGCTAGCGGTTCTGTTTCGTCATGCGTATTACATTCAAATTGCTGAGCGTGGATTCCCGTTGCCGATGCCGCGCCCCGCCAACGGCGCCGTGTTGCAGGACGCTTACGACCGCCCTCACCCGCCCATTGAAAGAACGGTTCGCGACAGTCGGATAGAAACCGTTCCGATGGCGCCGTAGTGTGAGACATATGACGATCGGGACTAGTGAGACGGAGCGCCGGAGTGCGAGTAAGTCGACTGACGAAAACGGTAAGCAACACGGTACGTTGACAAAAATTGACAATATTTCGGACTAGAAACAATTGCGGCGAGATTGGGCTGACGGTATAACGCGAGGCGGATCTGAAAATGACCCGGCATCGTGGTTCATATCAAGGTTGCCCCTTCGTCCGTGTACACGCTGACAGTCCCAACCACGGCGTGCCCGCGATCCAGTTCACCCCGTACTGACAGGAACTGCGCAATTCATGGCTCACGACCATCATCCAGCACCACCAACAACGCCCGCATCTCCACCGCAGCCGCACTGGCAGCCGCTGAACTGGAGCTTCCCGTTTGCACCGCAAAGCGGCAATTCGGCTGCTCCCCAGACATGGCTCGATGCAATCGCAGGCGCGGACGGCGGATTCTATCCGCTGGGTCGTAACGGCATGTTTCACGGCGGCATCCACTTCGACGCCGGAACCGGCAGCGAGCTTAAACAGGGTGATGGCGTCAAAGTCATTGCCGATGGCGAGGTCGTAGCGTACCGGCTGGATTCGGCATATCCCGAACTCACCTATCCGACTACGCCACCCCGCTACGCGCTGTATTCGACGGGGTTCGTACTGGTGCGTCACAGGCTCGTGCTGCCTCCCGAGCCGAAGCCAGCCAACTCACCGGCAGGCGCGAGCGGGACGCAGGCTCCCCGCAGTGACCAGCCGCCCCTCGACGATGTGCTGGAGTTCTACAGCCTTTACATGCACCAGCTTGACTGGGCGGGCTACGAGACAGCGGAACAGGCGGAGCCCGCGTCTTCGATTCACCGGATGCCTTTTTGGGAAGGCGACCGGTTTTTTCGGGTCACTGGGAAAGCGAACGACAAGTTGCTCGCACCGTCAGCCGGTTCGACAGATGCTTCTCAAGACGCCGGTACGTGGCAGACCGGCATCCGTATCTGCGACCGCGCGTCTGGATCAGTAATCGGCCTGTTACCGCGCGGTGGCGAACTCACCGTCGTCGGCAATGCCGTGAACGGCTGGGCGCAGATCGCGACCATCACGAAAGGTGCGCCCGTTACAGCCATCGCCGGCGGCTCCGCCCACCCGAGCGCCGCGACTGGCTGGGTAAATCTCGACGAACTCGACGGACTGATCGATCCAAAACCGTTGGACATGGTCGTTGTGCTCAATACACCGTTCAAGGTTCAAGCGGGCGATGTAGTGGGCTACCTCGGCGAATATCAGAACTCTACCCAGTCGAGCATGCTCCCGCCCAAGCCCATGCGCCCGCTGCTTCACGTCGAGGTCTTTACCGCCGAGCGGATCAGCGATTTCATCCAGAAGAGCCGGGAACGCGCGATCAAGTTGGGCAATAAGATCCCTGGCGGAAAAACCCTGCTAGTGATCCAGCAAGGAACAAAACTAGTCAAACCCTCTGATTCGCAAAGCAACGCTCAACTGGCGGGCCTCACGCTTGTCCGTGCGAAGGACGATCCAGGCAAGGGGGCGTGGGCCAAGGTGCAGCCGACAAAACTCCCAGCGCACGGCCACTTCCATGATCCCAGCGGAAAAATCATTGGCAATCCGCTATGGGTTGAGCGCAAGTACGTGGGCAAGGTCGCCGCAGCGACGCTCCAGACCTGGACGGCTTTCCCGTTGCAGCTTGCCAACGCGCAGGAGCCGCCGGTCGACTACCAGCAAGTGCTTTCGCGCGCGGAGCTTGAGCAGTTTCCTGACGCCAGCAGGGCGGCGGAAGAGAACAAGGGCCACGGTCCACCAACGCAATGGTGGTCAATCAACGCGGGCGTAGTCGATGGCGGGGCAATCTTCGGCTGGGTGTGCGAGAAGGACCACCCCGAAGCGCTTTGGCAAAGCCCGTGGGCGTGGCCAGATTTCGATACCGTCGATACCACGGGGATCTCCGTAATCGATATGTATCGGCGCAACCTGTTTGAGACGAAGCAATTGCTCGACGGCGAGGAAAAGGAGTTCGGCGCCATCGCGACAAAGACGAACGCCAGTCCGTTTTTCGCGAAGCTGGAAAAGGCTATAACGCGTAAAGCAGGCGGTGTCGGGAACATGGTTCCGTCTGACCTGAAGAAGGCATTGACCGTACCGTGGCTCGCACAAGTCGTCTCGCACCTCATCGTCAACTACGAAAGTGAATGGGGTGGCGACATGAGCAAGTGGGAGGCGTTGTCGTCGTTGATGAGCGTCGAAGGCAAACCAGTCTGGCAGACCGAACTGGAGCGCATCGAGAAGCTGAAATGGTGGGACAAGGTGAGTGCCGTCAAGGGCTTTCCCGCGAGCCCGGACGTTTGGCATATTCACCCAATCGGATTGGTGGGAAATTTCTCAAGTGAGCCTCCTCTGATAACTCTACAGATGCTTGCAGCTGTCGATCCGACAGGCGATAAAACATACCACCAGCAAATCCTTCCCGCTCTCAATAAATATGCGAACGGCTACCAGGTAAACACGCCTCGACGGATTGCCCATTTTCTCTCACAAATTGTAGTGGAAAGCGGCTTCAGGAATGTCGAAGAGCAACTTTCTTATTCCGCAAAGAGAATGAAGCAAATTTTCGGGTGCAAATCCGCCCCAAGAGGAAAACATCAGAGAGCATATACAGAGACTGCGGAGGATATAGTTTGTAATTTTGGGAAACTTCGCGATAAATTGTGGACACAGACCACTCAATACGAACGCAACCCTAAAAAATTAGGTAGCTACGTTTATGCCGGTCGTTATGGAAATGGCGACGAAAATACAGGGGACGGTTACAAATACCGTGGACGAGGATTGATTCAAACGACATTTAAAAGCAATTATCAAGTTTTGACAGACGAGCACAACCGACGATTCCCGGATGACCATCGCGATTTTGTCACCGATCCTGATCTCGTCTTGCGTGATTTGGAGTATGGAGTGGAATCCGCCTTTGTCTATTGGGCAATTACGCGCTCAGTAAATGCTGTGGCGGACGCAGGTGATGTGCGAGCAGTTACTCATGCGGTCAATGGTGGCGAGAACGGGTACGCCGATCGAAAGAGCGCATACAATAATGTTGCACCGATTTTGGGCGTGGCTACAGAGGGGGCTTAGGATGCGCGCAATCATATTCTTTGTATTTTCCCTTATTTTTTTTAACTGCATCGAGCTGGCGATTGGCAGAGAATTCAATGTTCAATGTCCCAATTTGAATTCGAAGAGCGCTATTTTTGATGCATCCAGATTATCTGACGGCTCTCGAATTGCCATAGAAAAAGGCGATGGTGGCAATCCAACTATTTTGGTTTTCTATCACAGAACTCAGACTGGATGCAGTCGGTCTATCTTTGCACGCTACTCGATCGAAGGGGGCAATCCGTTCGTAGAATCTCTATTCTTCGACAGGATTGATGGAAAACCGAACGTTTTTGTGATTGTTTCGTGGCAAATAAATAACCGCGGCGAAGGAACATATGGGAAACTTTATCAGGTCTACGCCTATAACACGAATTTCGATGGCGCCCTCATCGTGAACCCATTGATTTCAAACGATTCCCACATGACGGGAATCGATGGAATTGAGCATGGCGAGCAGTCCTATTTTCAATATAAAACGGCGGCGGACGTGAAAAAATATCTCAAGAACGGGCAGCACCATGAATTTCATAAAAGCAAGAATTAATAGCCATCCACGCGATAAAATCGGATCCGATTAACGCCACAACATCCAGGATTTCGATTTAACTGGCAATGAAACGTGCCACATAACCCGACCTGCAGCAATAGTGTCGGGCGGACGTAATGCCAAAAAGCCCAACCAAGGGCGTGAAGCCCCTTGGCGCAAAGGTGTAACCCGAACCCCGACCACGCAGACGGCCTGCAGTTTCGTCTGGCCTGCGCTATACCGTAGCCCTTCTGCGTGATGCGGCCCCTTCACATTGTGACGGCTCGCGATACCACCCAGGCCGCGTCGAAATCCCGACCCCGCGTGCAAACACCCCCGACGCAAACGTCAGGCTCAAAACGGCAACCGCCGACATACACAACAAACGAACGTTCATATCGCACAGACTCCTGATGGATCGAGCATGGCGTGCCACGCACGCCCGCCGTCCCGACGATACGAAAACGCCTGCCGCTGCGGGCAATGATCCTGTGTCACGCGATGTCACGCGATGTCGCGCGCCGCGTCATGACATACGGCGACACGATTGTCCGCTCGCCATGCAGCGCCGACGCTGCCAACATTCGCCCTGCCAACGATTCGCCCGAATGCATCGCGACATGGTGTCCGCGACATTCGGCGCTTCGCTCCAGGAGAAACCCATGAAACTCCTCATCGCCGCCCTCGTCCTCTGCCTCGCATCGGCCGCCGCGTTCGCGCAAAGCGCGGGCACGCAGCCCGGCAACCCGGCCACCAGCGCACGCACGGAACGCCTCATCGAACAACTCGAAGCGCGCTTTGCGAGCGCCAACACGAGCCGCGACGGCAAGCTCACGCGCGAGCAGGCCGCGGCCGGCATGCCGATGGTCGCGCAACACTTCGACGAGATCGACGCGCAAAAGCTCGGCTACGTGACGCTGCCGCAAATCGAGTCGTTCGTGAAGCAACGTACGGCGACGCGCTGAACCCGCCATGTTCCGCTCGAAGCCAGCAGGAGCCGCATTATCATGATGACGATGTCCCCACTGCCCGGCGGCCCGCTCGCCGCGGCCGCCCACCAGGAGCCGTGCATGGATCGCGTGGAAAAGATCATCGTGCTCGACGACGAAGCGGAGCTGCGCAACATGCTGCAGCGCTTTCTGAGCGCACAGGGATTCCAGGTGCGCGTCGTGGCGGACAGTCACAAGCTCGACCGCTATCTGCAGCGCGAACCCTACGATCTGCTGGTGCTCGATCTGATGATGGAGCCCGAAGACGGGCTGTCGGTGTGCCGCCGTCTGCGTGCCGAGGGCCAGACGCTGCCGATCCTGATGCTCACGGCGAAGGGCGACCCCGTCGATCGTGTGGTCGGCCTCGAAACCGGCGCCGACGACTACCTCGCCAAGCCGTTCCTGCCCAACGAACTCGTCGCGCGCATCCGTGCGCTGCTGCGTCGCCAGCGCATGGCCGCGGGCGAGCCAACCGCGAGCGGACAAACCTTGCGCTTCGGCCCGTTCCGCTTCGATCTCGTGAAGCAGACCCTCACGCGCGATGGCGCGCCCATCGAGATCCACTCCGCGCAATTGCAGCTGCTGCATGCGCTCGGTTCGTCGCCGAACCGGCCGGTGAGCCGTGAAAACCTGCTCGCGCGCGCTCGCGGACGCGACCACGAAGCGCTCGACCGCAGCATCGACGTGCAGGTTTTGCGGCTGCGCCAGCTCATCGAGGACGATCCGTCGAAGCCGCGCTACATCAAGACCGTCTGGGGCGTCGGCTATCTGTTGATTGCAGACATCGAACCATGAGCCGGTTCGCGCTGCCCCGCTCGCTGCTAGCACGCAATATCGCGTTGCTGGTGGCGCTCGTCGCGCTCTCGCAGGTTTGCGCGCTCACCGTGCTCATGCATTTCGTGCAGCGCCCGCGCATCGAACGCGCCGCGCTCGTGTTCTCCGACTATCTGCGCATTCTCGACAGCACGCTCGCGCCGCTGCCCGCCGCCGAGGGCGCCGCGATCGCGGCACAGCTCGACGGCCATCCCGGCGCACCGCCCGATCTCGCGCCTGAACCAGCGCCGAGCCTCATCGGCTTTTTCCGGACTTATCAACGCGACGTGTTCATGGAAGCGCTGCGTCGCCACATGCCCGCAGGCATGGATGCGCTCTGGCAAATGCGCCAAAACGACGACGGCGCGGGCGAAAAGCTGTGGGTGCGCGTGCATATCGCGGGCGCGCCGTGGTGGCTCGCGCTGCCGATCAACGACGACGGCGAAGCCAACGGCATCACGACCGCGCTCGCGCTGTCACTCGGTCTGAGCCTGATGGCGGCGCTCACCGGCTACGCGATCCAGCGCCACATCAACCGGCCGCTGCGCGACCTCGCGCGCGCCGCGCGCCACGTCAGCGCAGGCGAAGCACCCGTGCCGCTGCCGACCGACGGCCCGACCGAAATCGCCGAGGTGAGCAGCGCATTCAACCAGATGACCGACGCGCTCAAGGCCGCCGAGGCGACGCGCGCGCTGATGCTCGCAGGCGTCTCGCATGACATCCGCACACCGCTCACGAAGCTGCGCCTCGCGATGGCCATGGCGGGCCCCTCGGGGCGCGACGGCGGGTTCGTGGCGAGCGCCGAAGGCTACCTCGACCACATCGATACGATCCTCCAGCAGTTCATGGACTACGCCGGCAGTGGCGAGCGCGAGCCGCCGCAGCCCGGCGACCTCAATGCGCTCGTGAACCAGCTTGCCGCCGATTTCGCTGGACTCGGCCACGACTTCGAGGTCGATACCGGCGATGTCCCCGTGTTCGCGTATCGACCGATCGCGATGCTGCGCCTGCTGATGAACCTGATGCAGAACGCGATCCTGTACGGCAAGACCGGCCTCGCCGTGCGCACCTGGCGTGACGCGGACAACGTGCATATCGCCGTCGGCGATCGCGGCAAAACCATCACACCTGAAGCACTCGAACGGCTCAAGGCGCCGTTCAGCCGCGGCAGCAATGCGCGCACGCAGTCGGGCGGCACCGGACTGGGACTGGCGATCGTCGAGCGCATCGCGCGCCTGCATGGCGGCACGCTGCAGTTTCGCGCACGTGAGGGCGGCGGACTCGAAGTGCTCGTCACGCTGCCGCTCGCGCGCGGATCACGCATGACATCGGGCGACATAACTGATCGATAGTCATGTCGCCGCTTGTTGCCCATACTCCGGTCTCGAGTGTGAGGCAACACCAGCAGACATCCCGGCACGATCCTCACACAGCATGCGGTCCACCATGACCGCGATTCTTGAGGACGCTCCGAGCGTCGATGACTGGATTGAAACGATGATTGCCTTCACCTTCTCCACCCGCAAATTCCAACACCTTCTGCGCGCCGCGCTCGTGACCGGCTCGATCTTCTTCGCCGGCTGCGCAAGCGGCGTGACCAACGTCAGCCAGACCAGCACGCCCGGCGCGTTTGCCAACGCCAAACCGGCGACCATCTACGTTTATGCGTTCGACAGCGCATCGGCCGACGTCAAGATCGACCACGGCGGACTCGCGAAGAAGCTGGCGTCGAGCCTCTCCGGCGAAACCGACGCGAACCGCACGGCGCAGGCCGCTGCCGACACCGGCGAGGCCGTCGCCAACGAAATCGTGAGCAAGCTGCAGTCGAGCGGCCTCCCCGCGATGCGCGCGAGCGGCCCCGTCCCGGCCGGCCAGAACGCGCTGATCGTGCAAGGCCATTTCGCGACCATCGACGAAGGCAATCGCCGTCGCCGCATCCTGATCGGGCTCGGCGCGGGCAAGAGCGAAGTGGGCGCGTCGGTGCAACTCGTCTACCAGCCTGCGGGCGGCGCACCGGTGGCGCTGCAAAGCTTCGCCGCAAACGCCGACAGCGGCAAAGCGCCGGGTGTCGCCGAAACGGCGGGCGTGGGCGCCGCAGCGGGCCACGTCGCGACAGCGGCGATGATGGGCGGCGGGCTGCACGCTGCGTCCGAAGGCAAGCACGATGGCTTGTCGGCCGACGCGAAAAAGCTCGCCGATTCGATCGCGAAGCAGATCGCGCAAGCGAGTGCGGCGCAGGGCTGGGGGACGGTGGAGTGGACTGAGTGAAGTGTGGGGCTCGGCGAAAAGCGGGACGCCGATTGATACAGTGCGGTATTGGTCGAACGCAGGAGTGAGAATGGGCAAGCCCTCCCGAACAGCGTTGTTCTCCGCAGTCCGCATGTGGGACTGCCCGGCCGCCGCCGCGTTGATCGCCGCGGCTCCGGAACTCATCCACGCAAGCGACCCGCAGGGACACACCGCCCTGCACCGGGCCTGCGCGGTCAAGCCTGGCAGTAGCCCGCAACTGGCCGAACCGAATGGCATCCGGACCGTCACAGTCTTGCTCGACGCGGGTGCGGACCTCGAACAGGCCGTGCCGATGGATGAGGACGAAGGCGACTTCCGGGCCACGCCGTTATGGTATGCGCTCGCCCGTGCAGAGAATGTCCCCTTGGTCGAATTCCTGCTGCGACGAGGCGCCAACGCCAGCTATTCGCTTTGGGCGGCGGTCTGGCGCGACGACGACCGCATGTGCCGCGCACTGCTGAAATCCAGACCGCAATTGAATCTCAAGGCCCATGGCGAGACGCCCATGTTCTATGCAGCGCGGCTCAAGCGACTCGCGACCTTGCGCCTGTTGATCGAAGCGGGAGCCGATCCGTCGATTCCCGATCCGGCAGGCCGCGACTGCATAGCCATCGCTCGCGAACGCAAACTGCCGGAAGAGATCATCGAACAGCTGATCGCGCTACGGCAGCGTAAGCAAATTTAATCCACGCGCCATCAATAAACCGCGGGCATACCCTCTGGACGATGTTTGAAACGTCGATGCACCCAATAATACTGGGCCGGAATCTTTAGAATCTGGGTCTCTAGAAACGCATTCATGCAGCGCGCGTCTTGCGTGTCGCTCCCCGATGGGAAATCGCTGAGCGGCGCGAATACGTTCAATTTATAGCCTTTGAAGTCCGGGAGCACCTCCGTGACGAACGGCACGACGCGCGCGTGTCCCATCTTCGCGAGTCGCGAAACCGAAGTCAGCGTGCAGGCAGGGACGCCAAAAAACGGCACAAACACAGAGTTTTCGATGCCGTGATCCATGTCTGCCGCGAGCATCACCGGCTTGCCTTCGTGGAGCAAGCGCACGATCTTCCTGGCGCTCGTCGATCGCTCGATCATCTCGGCGCCGAATCGGCCCCGCTGCCGCTTGGCCAAATCGCACAGACGCTTGTTCGACATGTGCGTGTACAAAGACGCGGCCGGCATGGTCAGCGAGTAGAGCAGGCACCCGACCTCGACGCCCACGAAATGAAAGCCCATGAAAATCGTGGGCGGGGCGTTGCTGTCTTCGAGATCGATCGCGCTTTCGATCTGGACGAGCTGCCTGATCTTCCGCGCGCTGCCAAACCATTGAACGCCGCGTTCGAGATAGCTGCGCACGACGTGCCGAAAGTGTTCCTTCGCCAGCTCATCGCACTCCGCTTGCGTTTTTTCGGGGAAGCACAGGTGCAGATTGACGAGGACGATATGCTTGCGTCGGCCCGGGAGCGCATACAGGGCCGCGCCGACCGCACTGCCAAGCCTTGCGACCCAGGCATACGGAAGGATCGAGAGCGTGCGAAGCAAAACGATGACGAGCAGATGGCCCAGTTGTCCCAAGATCAGCTCCTGTGTGAAGGAAAGCCATCCTACCTGACCCACCCACACGTTGACTGCAAACATCGATCAGGAAAACTACCAGGGCCGCCATGAACGCTGATCGCACGCTGGCACCCTGACTGGGGTTGAACACGAGCGTCCAATGCGATTGTGCGCCTCGATCATCTGCTTGCCTATCGAATCTCGTGCGTCCCGTTCTGCAAGCCGAATATCGAAGCTCAACGCTATCTGCTCACCTGACCGGATAGTGCGAAGCCTCGCAGGCAATCGATGGGCTCGAGCCTTGAACCGGTTGTCTCAGCAGACTCACTCGCATCGTCAGGACATCGACATATTCGACCGTATACAACGCTGTGGCTTTTCGCGCATGCCGTTCCATCGTTCACACATTTTCTTCTTGACGATGGGGAACCCGTATCCCAAGAATGAAGGAATCGAACGCGCCAGTTATCTCCCGAAGTGTCGCGAGTCGAGAGGCTACGCATGAGTGACAGCGAACATTTGCGCAAATCAGAGGAGCTGCGAAGCTTCCTGTTCCTGACCGTCGTCATGGTGCCTGTCCTGACGGTCGTGCTCATTGCCGGTTACGGCTTTGCGGTGTGGTTCTACCAGATTCTCATCGGTGGGCCGCCGCACCACTGAGTTGACAGCACCGCCCGGTTCCCCAGAATCCGGAGACAGACTCATGACGAATGCGTGCCCAGACGCAGCTTCGGATGCCGGCTCTGCGAGCGAGTTTCACGTCGCCGGAATCGTGGTCTACGCAGAGCCGTCCCTGCGCGACAGCATTATCCAGGCCATTGGCATGCTACCCGCAGCACAGGTTCACGCCGTCACCCAGGACGCCCGACTGGTCGTGACGCTCGAAGCGTCCGAATCGGCCCGCGTGGTCGATCAGCTGGACGCGATCCAGGCGCTGCCCGGCGTCTATTCCGCCGCCCTCGTCTACCAGCATCACGAAGACATCGATTCGCTCAACGAGGAGATCGTCGATGAAGCTGACTCGTCGTGAGTTCATCCGCCAGACTGCCGCCGCTTCCGCAGCGGCAGCGGCGGGCATCACGCTGCCCGGTGCGAATGTTCTCGCGCAGGACGATCTGAAGTGGTCGAAAGCGCCGTGTCGATTTTGTGGTACCGGTTGCGGCGTGCTCGTCGGCGTGAAGAGCGACCGGGTCGTGGCGACGCTGGCCGATCCGCAGGCGGAGGTCAATCGCGGTCTGAACTGCGTGAAGGGCTACTTCCTTTCCAAGATCATGTACGGCGGGGACAGATTGACCACGCCGCTGCTGCGCATGAAGGACGGCAAATACGACAAGAACGGCGAGTTCGCGCCCGTCTCGTGGGATCAGGCGTTCGACGTGATGGCCGACCAGTTCAAGCGAGTGCTGAAAAACAAGGGGCCGACGGCCGTAGGCATGTTCGGCTCGGGCCAATGGACGGTGTGGGAAGGGTACGCCGCCGTCAAGCTGATGAAGGCGGGCTTTCGCAGCAACAATATCGACCCCAATGCGCGCCACTGCATGGCTTCGGCGGTGACCGGCTTCATGCGCACGTTCGGCATGGACGAACCGATGGGTTGCTACGATGACATCGAGGCCACCAATGCGTTCGTGCTGTGGGGGTCGAACATGGCGGAGATGCACCCGGTCCTGTGGACCCGGGTGACCGCGCGGCGTCTGAGCGCGCCATCGACCAAAGTCGTGGTGCTTTCAACGTTCGAGCACCGCTGCTTCGACCTCGCCGACGAGACCATCATTTTTACCCCGCAAGGGGATCTGGCGGTACTCAATTACGTCGCGAACTACATCATCAAGAACGGCAAGGTGAACCGCGACTTCGTCAATCAGCACACGGTATTCAAACAGGGCAATACCGATATCGGCTACGGTCTGCGACCCGACCACCCGCTCCAGAAAGCCGCCAAGAACGCCGGCGATCCAAACGGTTCGACACCCATCACGTTCGATGACTTCGCGAAGTTCGTCGAGAAGTACGACGCTGCCTACGTGACGAAAATCTCGGGCGTGCCGAAGAACAAACTCGATCAGCTCGCGCAGCTCTACGCGGATCCGAACATCAAGGTGGTGTCGTTCTGGACCATGGGCTTCAACCAGCACACGCGCGGCACGTGGGCCAACAACATGGTCTACAACCTGCACCTGCTCACCGGCAAGATTTCGACACCCGGCAATAGTCCGTTCTCGCTGACCGGCCAACCGTCGGCCTGCGGCACGGCACGCGAAGTGGGCACCTTCTCGCATCGCCTGCCCGCCGACATGGTGGTGACCAACCCGAAGCATCGCGAAGAGGCCGAACACATCTGGGGGCTTCCGCCCGGCACGATTCCCGACAAACCGGGCTATCACGCCGTGCTGCAAAACCGCATGCTGCGCGACGGCAAGCTGAACGCCTACTGGGTGCAGGTGAACAACAACATGCAGGCAGCCGCGAACATGATCCAGGAAGGCTTGCCTGGCTATCGCAACCCGGACAATTTCATCGTCGTGTCGGATGTCTATCCGACGGTGACCGCCGTCGCGGCCGATTTGATCCTGCCTTCGGCCATGTGGGTGGAGAAGGAAGGCGCGTACGGCAACGCCGAGCGGCGCACGCAATTCTGGCATCAGTTGGTCAAGCCGCCTGGCGATGCGCGATCCGACTTGTGGCAGCTCGTCGAATTTTCGAAGCGCTTCAAAATCGAGGAAGTGTGGCCCGCCGATCTGCTGGCCAAGAAACCCGAATACAAGGGCAAGACGTTATATGACGTCCTGTATCGTGACGGCGCAGTCGATAAATACCCGCTCAAGGACATCGATCCCGGCTATCGCAACGACGAAGCGAACGCATTCGGCTTTTACATCCAGAAGGGCCTCTTCGAGGAATACGCGAGCTTCGGTCGGGGGCACGGCCATGACCTCGCACCCTTCGACGCGTATCATAAGGCGCGCGGCTTGCGTTGGCCGGTCGTCGATGGCAAGGAGACGCGCTGGCGTTACAAGGAGGGCACCGATCCCTACGTCAAGGCCGGCACCGGCTGGCAGTTCTACGGCAATGCCGACGGGCGCGCCGTCATTTTCGCGCTGCCGTACGAGCCGCCGGCGGAGTCTCCCGACAAGGAATATCCGTACTGGCTCGTGACCGGCCGCGTGCTCGAGCACTGGCACTCCGGCTCGATGACGAGGCGCGTCCCGGAGCTGTATCGTGCCTTTCCGAACGCGGTGTGCTTCATGCACCCGGACGACGCGAAGGCGCTCGGCGTACGCCGGGGCGTCGAGGTCAAGGTGATGTCGAGGCGCGGCTATATCCTGACGCGCGTCGAGACCCGCGGACGCGACAAGCCGCCGCGTGGACTGGTCTTCGTGCCGTGGTTCGATTCGAGCCAGCTGATCAACAAGGTCACGCTCGATGCGACTGACCCGATCTCGCTGCAGACCGACTTCAAGAAATGCGCGGTCAGGATCGTGAAGGTTTAGGGAGCGTGTCATGCGAACGTGGATAGCCCTGATTATCGTGTCCATCCTGGCGATCGCGGCGGCCGCGCAACCCACTGTTCCGAACGCACCGTTCCATGACGCGCTGCGTGGCACGACACCGCTCGACGAAGAGGCCACGCCCCCTTTGATGGCGCCGACCGAGAACTCCGATGTCATCCGTGGACGCGCCTATGCCCAGCAACCGCCGACGATTCCGCACAAGATCGACGGCTACCAGCTCGATCGCAACGCCAATCGATGTCTCGCGTGTCACGCGGGCAGCCGGGCGGCCGAAAGCGGGGCCGTTCCGGTGGGGATTTCGCACTACACCAACCGCGAAAACGAAACGCTCGGGCACATCGCGCCGCGCCGCTATTTCTGCACGCAGTGCCACGTTCCTCAAGCCGACACGAAACCGCTGGTCGCCAACACGTTCACCGAAATCCAGGACGTCAGGCTGCCATCCGCGCCGCAGAAGAAAAAATAGAGGCCCGATATGCGCGACCTGGTGCGACGTTACTGGCGAACCATTACCCGGCCTAGTGTCTATTTCAGTCTGGGCTTCCTGACACTGGGCGGATTTATCGCCGGTGTCGTGTTCTGGGGCGCTTTCAACACGGCCATGGAATTGACCAATACCGAGGCGTTCTGCACCGGCTGCCATGAAATGCGCGACAACACCTATGCCGAGTTGAAAACGACGATTCACTACAGCAACCGCTCCGGTGTGCATGCGAAGTGTTCCGATTGTCATGTGCCGCACCAGTGGACTGACAAGATTGCGCGCAAGATGCAGGCGTCGAAAGAAGTTTGGGCAAAGGTCTTCGGCGACATCGACACACGCGACAAATTCCAGGCGAAGCGACTGGAACTGGCCGAACACGAATGGACGCGCTTCAAGGCCAACGATTCACTGGAGTGCCGCAACTGTCATTCGTTCGAGTACATGGACTTCACGCGTCAAAGCCCGCGTGCGCAGGAAGCGCACCAACGCTACCTCGAAACCGGTGAAAAGACCTGTATCGATTGCCATAAGGGGATCGCGCATCAGTTGCCGAACATGACGCAAGCGGAGGCCGATGCGCTAAAGGCACAAGCGAAGTAGACACCGCGACCGCTCGAATGAGCGGCGCTTTTCGTCAATCAACGAAATAAAATCGACCCGCGATGTATTCCGTTGAACAGCTTGCCGTGGAGCGCGGCAACCGGATGATCGTCCACGGCATCGATCTGAACATCGAGGCCGGATGGGCGTTGCAGGTTCACGGTGCGAACGGCAGCGGTAAAACGACGTTACTGAGCGCGCTGGCCGGCCTGTTGCCGCCATCGAGAGGCAAGGTGCGCTGGCACGGCGAAGACGTGCGCACGCGGCCGCGCAGGTTTCGACGCGACCTCGCCTACATGGGACACAGCAATGGCGTCAGCGACGATCTCACCGTGCTCGAGAACATTCGCTTCGCGACGCTGCTAGGCGCCGGTGCGGCCAGCCCGGCTAGCGAACATGACCGCATCGCGCCGCTCGCGCAGGCTCGCGATGTGCTCAAAGGCGCCGGCCTGCTCGATTGCCTGCACACGCCGCTCAACCGCCTGTCCCAGGGACAACGGCGCCGCGTGGCGCTCGCGCGCGTGATCCTCGCCGGCAAATCGTTGTGGATGCTCGACGAGCCCCTGGAGGCACTCGACGTGGCCGCGCAGGGTTGGCTCGGCGACTGCATGGCCCTGCACCTGCGCTCAGGCGGCATCGTCGTCACGACGACCCATCGGACTCTCGCAACCGCCAGCGCCTGCACGCGCCATCTGTACCTCGACCGGAGCAGCGCATGATGGGCCTCGCCATCGGCGTCATCCGCCGCGAGCTGGTGCTGACGTGGCGCCGACGGACCATGACGCTCGGCACGCTCGCGTTCTTCATTCTCGCGTCGAGCCTGTTCCCGCTGGCAACGGGCGCAGACCGACAGCTGCTGCATGCGATAGCGCCGGGCGTGATGTGGGTCACCGCGCTGTTCGCCGCGTTGCTGTCGGCCGGTCAACTCTTTGGTCAGGACTTCGCCTGCGGCGCGCTCGAACAGATGCTGCTGTCCCCGCAGCCACTGTCCATCATCGTGTTCGGCAAGATCGTTGCGCACTGGCTGACCAACGGTCTCGCGCTGGCGCTCCTCGCGCCGCTGGTCGCGCTTCAATACGACCTGAGAGCGTCCGACACCTTGCCGCTGATGGGCTCGCTGCTGCTCGGCACACCGCTGCTGAGCCTGATCGGCTCGATGGGTGCAGCACTCACGCTCGGCGTGCGCGGCGGCAGTGTGATCCTCGCGCTGCTCGTGCTCCCGCTCTACGTGCCCGTGCTGATCTTCGGTGTCGGCGCGGCCGATCCGGCTGGCACCGCCGAATGGTCGAGGGCGAATTTCTCGCTGCTGGGCGCGGGCTTGTGCATCGCCGTCTGGCTTTGTCCGTGGGCGAGTGCCGCCGGCTTGCGCATCGCGCTGGAGTGACGTCCATGTCCCGTCCCAACTGGTTTCGATACGCCTCCCCGCGCGCCTTCGAGCAGTTGGCGAGGCGTCTCGCGCCCTGCTTCGGCGTGGCGGCGGTGCTGCTGATGCTCGCAGGACTGGCCATCGGCCTCGTGATCGCGCCGACCGACGCGCGGCAAGGCGACGTGTACCGCATCATGTTCGTCCATGTGCCGGCCGCCTGGATGTCGATGTTCATCTATCTGGTGATGGCCGGCTACTGCGCGCTCGACCTCGCCCTGAACGCGCGCCTGTCGTCGATGATGGCGCAAGCCCTCGCGCCCACGGGCGCGCTGTTCACGTTCATCGCGCTCGTCTCCGGCGCGCTGTGGGGCAAGCCCACATGGGGCACGTGGTGGGTCTGGGATGCACGGCTGACCTCGGAGCTGATCCTGCTGTTTCTCTACATCGGCTTTTTGTCGCTGCACGCCTCGATCGACGGGGTACGCCGCGCCGACCGCGCGTGCGCCGTGCTCGCGCTGATCGGCGTCGTCAACATTCCGGTGATCTATTTCTCGGTGCAGTGGTGGTACACGTTGCATCAGGGCCCGTCGCTGAGCTTCGGAAGCGGCGTGTCGATGTCGGCTTCGATGGTGTGGGGCATCGTCGTGATGACGGTGGGATTCTGGGCCTATGCGATCGCGATCTCGCTCGTGCGCGTACGAATCATCATGCGTTCGCGACAACATGCGGCCGGGTGGGAGCATCGCATCGAGGAGCGCCCCGCATGACCACGCTCGCCCATCTGACGAACATGCTGAGCCATACCGCACTGCTCGCGGCAGCGCTGCTTGTCACCTTCGCGCTGCTGGGACTCGAAGCACTGATCGTTCGAAGCAGCAATCGAGCTGCACACGACGATGCGGGAGGCGACTAGATGAAAGCCCGTCACCGCCGCCTCCTGCTGATCGCGGGCGGGACCCTCAGTGCCGGACTTGCATGCGCGCTCGTGCTCAATGCGTTTCGCTCGAACGTGATGTTCTATGTCACCCCGCAGCAGATCTCGTTGCACGAGATGCCCGTCGCGCACCGGTTCAGGCTTGGCGGTCTCGTCGAGCGCAACTCGTTGCGGCGCGACGCCGACGGCTTGACGGTCCATTTCGTCGTGACCGATACGGCGGCACAGACGCCGGTCGTCTATCGCGGCGCGCTGCCCGACCTGTTTCGTGAGGGCAGCGGCGTGGTCGCGCAGGGCGTGCTCGGCGATGACGGCCAGTTCCACGCCGACGAAGTGCTCGCGAAACACGACGAAAAGTACACGCCACCGATCGTCAGCGAAGCGCTGGCCCGCGCGCCGGCGTCTTCCCCGGTCAGCGTCGCCACCAGCACTGCGGGCCCAGGAGCACAGCGGTGATCGCCGAGCTGGGTCACCTCGCGCTGATTCTCGCGTTAGTGCTCGCCGTGACGGCGGGCGTCGTGCCCCTGCTCGGCGCGCAGTTCGACATCGCTGCGTGGATGCGGGTTGCGCGGCCCGCGTCGTGTGCCCAGTTTGCCTTCGTCGCCATGGCGTTCGCGAGTCTCGCATGGTCGTTCCTGCGCAACGACTTCACGCTGATCTATGTGGCCGAGAACTCGCACTCGGCCCTGCCCGCCATCTACCGGTTCACTGCCGTCTGGGGCGGCCACGAAGGTTCGTTGCTGCTCTGGGTCCTGCTGCTTACGCTGTGGATGGTCGCGCTCACGTGCTTCAGCCGGCAATTGCCGATGGCGCTGGTGGCAAGGGTGCTCGCCGTGATGAGCCTGATCGATGCCGGCTTCCTGTCGTTCCTGCTGTTCGCATCGAACCCGTTCGGCCGCCTGTTGCCCCCGGCGATGGAAGGCCGCGACTTGAACCCGCTGCTGCAGGACCCCGGGATGGTGATTCACCCTCCCGTTCTCTACATGGGATACGTCGGGTTCTCGGTGGCATTCGCGTTTGCGATCGCGGCGTTGCTGGCGGGACGGCTCGACACGACGTGGGCCCGCTGGTCGCGTCCATGGACGATCGCTGCGTGGATGTTCCTGACGCTCGGCATCATGCTGGGCAGCGGCTGGTCGTATTACGTGCTGGGCTGGGGCGGATGGTGGTTCTGGGACCCCGTCGAGAACGCGTCGTTCATGCCGTGGCTCGCCGGCACCGCGCTCATCCATTCGCTGATCGTGACTGAAAAGCGTGGCGCCTTTCGCAGCTGGACCGCGCTGCTGGCGATCTGCGCCTTTTCACTGAGCCTGCTCGGTACTTTTCTCGTGCGCTCGGGAGTCGTCACGTCCGTGCACGCGTTCGCGTCCGATCCGGCACGCGGCATCTTCATTCTCGCGTTCCTCGCCGTCGTGACGGGGGGCGCCTTGATGCTGTTCGCGTGGCGCGCGCCCCGCATCGGTCAGGGCACGGGTTTCGAACTCGTTTCGCGCGAGGCCTTGCTGCTCTCGAACAATCTGCTGTTCATGGTGGCGGCGGCCTCCGTGCTGCTGGGCACGCTCTATCCGATGGTGCTCGACGCCCTGGGTCTGGACAAGATCTCCGTTGGACCGCCCTATTTCGACAGCGTTTTCGTGCCGCTGATGACACCGGTCGTGTTCCTGATGGGCGTCGGACCCATCGCGCGCTGGAAGGCGGCTGCGCTCCCCGACCTCGCCGTACGCCTGCGGTGGGCCGCGCTCGTGAGCGTGGCCACTGCGACTGTTTTGCCGCTGCTGCTGGGCAGCTGGCGACCGCTCGTGAGCCTCGGGCTGCTGCTGGCCGCATGGAGCTTCACGACGGTCGCGGCCAGCGTGCGCGAGCGCCTGCGCGGTCAGCCGGGTTCGATGATTGGCCGCCTTCGACGCGTGCCCCGCGCGACGTATGGCATGTGGTGCGCGCATGCTGGTATCGGTGTGTTCATCGTTGGCGTGACGCTGGTCAAGGGCTACCAGGTCGAGCGCGACGTACTGATCCATGACGGCGAAAGCTTCGGCGTCGGCGGATACGCGTTCCGTCTCGATGGCGTCCATGACATTAGCGGTCCGAACTATCAGGCAAAACGCGCGACCGTCAGTGTCAGCCGGGACGGCCGGAGCGTGGCAACGCTGCACCCCGAAAAGCGCCTGTTCCTCGCCCAAAACATGCCGATGACGGAAGCCGCCATCGATCACGGCGCGCTGCGCGATCTTTACGTCGCGATGGATCAGGCGGTCGGTGACAATGCATGGACCATGCGCATCCAGATCAAGCCGTTCGTCCGCTGGATCTGGGGCGGCTGTCTGTTGATGGCGTTTGGCGGCCTGCTGGCGGCCACCGACCGCCGCTATCGCGTTCTGGCAGACCGGCGCAGCGTGTGTGCAAAAGAGCCCCTGGTTCAAGCACAGCCAGCACGCCTCGCTTGCGCAACGCTCGCGACGGACCCCCATCGCAACGCGAGCGGCACGATCGACGGAGCGCAGCGATGATGCGCTTTATCGCGCCGCTGATCGTGCTTGCAGGCCTCGTCGTCATCTTGTCGGCGGGGCTGCGCCACGATCCGACCCGGCTGCCGTCGGCGCTGATTGGCAAGCCCGCTCCCGAGTTCGATCTGCCGCGCCTCGATGCCCCCGCTGAGACCGTCTCCTCACGCGCGATGCGCGGTCAGGTGTGGATCCTGAACGTCTGGGCGTCGTGGTGCGAACCGTGCCGCGACGAGCAGCCCGCGCTGGCCAGTTTCGCCGCGCGCCGCATCGCGCCGGTGCTGGGGCTGAACTACAAGGACGATCGCCGGAACGCGCTCCGCTGGCTCAAGACGGCGGGCGATCCGTACACGGCTTCGATCGTGGACAGCATGGGTGCCACAGCCATCGATTACGGCGTCTATGGCGTGCCGGAAACGTTCGTGATCGACCGCGCGGGGATCGTGCGATACCGGCAGGCGGGGCCGCTCACGCGCACGTCGATTGACAACGTGATCGTGCCGCTGGTCGGCCAGTTGCAGCGTGAGGGTGCCCATGGCTAGGCACGCCACTTCGAGGACGCTGGCAGCGCTGCTGATGGCGCTGTCGACGACATATGCCGTCGCCCAGCCCGCCGACGATCAACCCTACGACACCCGTGTCCGGCAACTTGCCGAAAGCTTCCGTTGTCTCGTGTGCCAGAACCAGACCCTGGCGGATTCGAATGCCGAACTGGCCGCGGACCTGCGCGAGCAGATCCGCAATCAGGTCCGCCACGGCGCCAGCGACGAACAGGTTCGCGCCTGGATTGTGCGTCGTTATGGCGACTTCGCGCTGTACCAGCCGCCCGTCAAGCCCGTCACCTGGGCGCTTTGGTCCGGACCGTTCGTGACGCTCGCGATCGGCGCCGTCGTGCTGATTCGCAACGTTCGACGCGCGCGCCACCTGCGGCCGCGGAGTCTTAGCCCGGATGAGCGGCGGCATGCCGACGCGCTGCTGGCCGACGGCAATGAGGGCCCCCGTCGATGATGACCTTCTGGCTGATCGCCGCAGCGATGATCGCGCTTTCGGTGGCTTGCGTGACGGTGCCGCTGCTGCGTCGCGCCGCACCGTTGCGCGACGATCACGGACTGGCGGTGGCGATTTATCGGGCGCAGGTCGACGAACTCGGACGCGAGCTTGCAACCCGCCAGCTCAGCGCGGATCGTCACGACGATGCCCACAGCGAACTGGAGCGGCGCCTCGTGGACGAAACCGTCGACAGCGCCGCTTCGATCCCGGCCGCCCGGTCAGACAGCGCGCTGAAGCGATCGTTACTGCCCGCGCTGTTGCTCGCGGCGCTGCCCTCGGCGGCGGTGGTGCTCTACATGCGCCTCGGCGATCCCGCCGCCATCGCCGTCGAAAGCGGCGGGTCGGGACAACCGGCGGCACACCTGGCCATGCAGGGTTCGCTCGACGTCGTCGTCAGCAGACTGGCCGCGCGGTTGCGGCAAGCGCCCGACGATGCCGATGGCTGGGCCATGCTGGCCCGCTCCTATGTCGTCCTCGATCGCGCGGACGATGCAGTGATCGCGTATCGCCGCGCCCTCGCATTGAAACCGCACGACGCCGACCTGCTGGCCGACTACGCCGATGCGGTGGCAACGCTAAACGGTGGCGATCTGAACGGCGAAGCGATGCAGAGCATCGACGCGGCGCTCGCCGTGGATCCTGCGCATTTGAAGGCTCTCGCGCTTGCCGCGTCGGCGGCCTACGACCGGCAGGACTACCCGCTTGCGATCCAGTATTGGGAGCGTTTGAAAGCGGCGGCAAGCCCGGGCTCCGCAATCGCCGGGCAGGCCACGAGGAATATCGAAGGGATAAAAAACACGCCCGCTACGCTGACGTCACAACGCGTACCGGCGATGACAACGGGGGTACTCGAGGTACACGTGCGCCTGAACCCTGCGTTATCGGCGCGTACGCGACCCGGTGAAGCGGTCTTCGTGTACGCCCTCGCAACCGATGGGTCCCGCATGCCGCTAGCCGTGCAACGCATGACCGTGGGACAACTGCCGTCGACCTTGCGACTCGACGATTCGATGGCCATGACCTCCGGCAGACGGCTCTCCGACTTCGATCAGGTGATCGTCGAAGCGCATGTATCCGGGTCGGGCAGCGCGCAGTTCGCGCGCGGCGATCTCATCGGCAAAAGTGCGGCGGTTCCAAAGGGCCGCGAGGTCGTCGATGTGACGATTTCCGATGTCATTCGTTGAGGTGGCCTGCAGTTGAATTGCTCCCTCGAAGATGTTGGCGATTCTGGAACGGCGCTTCACCGATGATCTGCCACCGGCGAAGCGCAAACCTTCATGCGTCAGTTCGAGAAGTGGATCGCGGTGATCGAATGCGCCGGGAAGGTCCAGGAGAAATTCCCGGTGCCGACCGCAACCGGCTGATCGACCAGTTGCACCGTCGTAGGCGACGTTGGGTTGTTTTCGTCGGTAATCGACGTGGAGCCCAACGTTTCCACCGTCGCCGTCGTGCCATGCGTGAAGTTCTGGGGCTCGACGGTCGCCGTGACAGGCGTCTCCCGGTCCTCGTTGATGACGATCAGATACGCATTGCCGTTGCTGTCCTTCGAAGCGATAGGCACAAGCGCGTTCAGCGTCGACCCATTCGTCAATGTGCGCGTCACGTTACCCGTAACGAAATTCTTGATCCGGGTGGGACCGGAGTTCTTGGCAAACAGCTTGATCGCCAGTGCAGACGGCGTCTCGACCGTTTGAGGACCAGGTCCGCCAATAAGAACATTATCGAAATTGCTGACACCGAGATTGACCGGCGGCGCGCCAAACGTGTAATCGATCAGCGTATGACGCTCAGCGCCATTGATGGGATTGAGCATAAAGGAGCGCAACGCGAGGCCGTCAAAAATGGCCGCTGCCAGCGAACGCATGAAATTCGGGGCGAGCGCTGGCTCGCTGGCATCAATGCCATATTCGCTCAAGATGATCTGAATATTTGCCGCATTGCTGCCCGCGTAGGTGTTGATGTTGGTGCGGATCCCGCCAGCCGAGCTTCCCAATCCCCCAGCGGTGAGCATCGCCCCTCCAAACAAATCGTCGAGAGTCGTTGCTGCAGTCGGCAGGCTTGCGTATGCATGATCGATCACGCAGTCATACGGTACGGTCGAGCCCAGAATCTGCAGGAACGCCGAGCTGTTGAGCGACGTGCAGACCTTGATGTTGGGATTGACTGCCTTCACGGCACTGTAGAAGTTGGCAAAGCCATCGTGCGGACCGGAGACATAGGTCACGGTGATGGCGGACCCCGACGCAGGGATCGCTCCATGGGTACCGTCACCAAACAAAATTTGGCCCGTGGTGTTGTTGAAAACGTAAACGTGGTCGCTGGGACCCGCCGTGGTCAAGCTCGCAACCGGCGTCCAGGCCGTGCCTTTGACGTAGACCGTTTGCGACCCCGACACGACCGGACTATAGCGGGCATAGAATGACTGCCCGGCCGCCCCGGTGCTGTTCGATGCCGACGATTGCCAGTTATCGAGCTGCACCGCAGCCTGGGACGTGAAGCTCGTCGATCCACCGTAGGTGTAAAGGCATGGGAGCGGATTGGGCGAGCAGGAAGCGTTGATCGTGACCGGCGTCCCCGTGATCCAGTACTGTTGCGCGGTGTAGTAGTACTCGTTGCCCACCTCCGCATAACTGACGTTGTAGGGCGCGGTGTGGCCATTCGAGGCACGCAGTGCTGCCCAATCCACCCCGTCTACCGTCCCGGACCCCTGCGGTGCAGTCATGTACGCAACGAAATGGGCCGCGTCTTTCGAAGACTCCGTGGCGAAATTCAGCATCAGGTCGCCAGTCGCGCCCGTCTGATCCAGCATGTTGCCGTATTCATCGGGACCAAACGTGCTGTCGATAGGAACAGGCACACTCACGTTGCCATTCACCTGCAATTGGCGTTGCGCTTGCGGTCCTATGGCATTCGCCCAATGGTAGGTATTGGCCATTGTGCCGCCGGGAAAACGCAACATCGAGATCTTCGCGTCGACGATCTGGGACACCAGGGCCGGATAAGTGATGCCTGTCGTCGGGTCCGATCCCCCACTCCCTGCCAGCCCGTACCGGTGATTGGCTCCAAACAGAAGCGGCGTGATGACACCGGTCGGTGTACTCGCATCGAAGCCGACGGCGGTTTGCGCGAATGCCGGTGCACACAGCACGACCGACAAGAGTCCGCACCATTTTTTGTTGGCAATATTCATGTTTTTCCTTTCGATTGCATAGATAGGACTGCAAATATTCAACACGACACCAGGATTTCTGCTTGCTTGTCGAGGCACTCGCGTGTTCCTCTTTCTTCAACACTATCCGGGCCGGCGCCCGCCATCGACACCCGGCCCGGGCAGCGACGACTTCGCGCTTTGCCGGCTAACCAATTGAAAGTGTCGGGTGCTCACATTGAACATCTGGTCAGACGACTGTGGCACTAGCAAAAACCCCTAGTTTTGATCACATTGCAACGGATAAATTGGCAATTCCGCAAATATATCCTCTTTTATGATCACATTATCGGCGCACGGCAACTGCGCGCATCGGCTGATCGGGCCACGCGACGGCTCGTCGGACCCCTCGACGGGAGAGGTGCATCGCCCCGCCTCGCGCACTAGCGCACGCAGATGAGACGTGCTGCATCGAACTCATTCCAGCGTTCGATCGAGCCTCTCAGCGATTTTCTGAGCGGAGAATGGAGACACCGTGAGTCTTGTGAAACGGCGCATCGCCGCGATCATTTTTGCCGGTTCCGCGGTCACGGCTTTTTCTCAGTCGGATGCTCCGGCAAGCCCGACTGTCCCGGTCAGCGTCGACAACTTCACGCGTGCGGAGTCCGATCTGATGTTCGGCGCCATCGACAAACAGAACGGCTTCGGCAAGTTCGAGCATAGACGCGACCTCGCACCGGTCGACAAACAGATCGTCGTGCGCGTGAACCGCGACACGCTCTATTCCACCGCCGTGTTCGACCTTGACGCCGGGCAGTGCATGCGCTGCAGGACGCCATCGTCGTGAAACAGGCGGCCACCGGCACGTTCGAAGTGCCGCATTGGGATCCGGTGAGTCAGAAGCAGGTCCGCGATGCGCTGCGCGTCCTCGGTTCGACCATGCCCGATACTCGCGATGCGTTCGGCGCCAAAAGCGCGGGTTCGCCGATTCATCACCCTGCACGTCAAGGACGTGCCGGTTGACGGCTTTTGATCAGTGAGCGTCTACAACTCGGCAGGCTATATCGATCCGAATCCGCAGGGCGCCTACGCGCTCAACAACGTCACGGCAAAAAAGAGTGCGGACGGGTCGGTCGATATCCGCTTCGGCGGATGTGACGGGAATGTGCCCAACTGTCTGCCGATCGCGCCGGGCTGGAACTATACGGCGCGTCTCTATCGCCCTCGTGCACAAGTGCTCGACGGTCAATGGACGTTTCCGCAGGCCCAGCCGGTACAAGACGGTTCGTGAGGTGATCGTCGAACGAGGGCGTGGCGGCGGTTCCACGTCTGGAAACCGCCGCTTGCAGTAACGACCACATCAGAGGACGGCGCTCGTCTGTGCCATTGGAACCGCGAACAACGCCGTATTACGCCACCTTGATCAGCTCAAGTTGCTGTAGCGCAGTTACCCCGTCGTCCAGGCCGATTTCCTCGACGATCTTGCCGTCTTTGAGCCGCAACACAGTCGTGCCGGTGAAGTGCATCTTCCGACCGGTCGCAGCGGGTAGCGATCCCACGAGGAAGTCGCCGAATGCCGGTCCGGTGTGAGTGCCACCGCCTTCCCAGCGACCGACGACATAATCTCCCTCGGCGACAAGATCCGCCGCGCCCCAGAAGTTGAGGTCCGGGAACGCGGCGCGAAAACCGGTCATGAATGCCTTGATGTCCTCCCGGCCGCGGCGCGGTTCGTGCAGCGAGTATTGAAGCAGCATGTCGGGCGCAGCAAGTTCATCGACGATCTGGAGATTGCAGGTCTTGCCCCAGAAATCGGTGAACCAGCGCCCCACGATGGATTTGTTGTCATCTTCTTTGGACATGGTGAATTCCTCATTGACTAGAGTCGGACGAGGAAGACGCGATCGCCTCCCTCTGCCTGAACGATATGGATGCGAGCAGTCGGGCGCTCCCCGTTTCTTGCTGCAATACTCGATTGATCGACCAACGCTTTCCAGCACGGCATCGGGCACCGATACGTTTTCAGTGGCGACTCTGCGATCGTTGGTCCGCCCGATGCAATCGGCGCCGTAACCGCTAGAATTGCGGTTTTAGCCCGGAACACGCCCATGTCTTTTGCCTCGCTTGGCTTGATCGATCCCTTGCTGCGTAATCTGCAGGGACTCAATTACCAGACGCCTACGCCAGTGCAGGTCAAGGCGATTCCTGCTGTGCTCAGCGGCAAGGACGTCATGGCTGCGGCACAGACCGGCACGGGCAAGACGGCGGGTTTTGCGCTGCCGTTGTTGCAACGGCTGGTGCAACAAGGCCCGGCGGTGTCCAGCAATCGCGCGCGCGTGCTGGTGCTGGTCCCCACGCGTGAGCTGGCTGAACAACTGCTGCAGAGTTTTATCGAGTACGGCAAAGGCCTCGATTTGCGGTTCCTGGCTGCTTATGGCGGTGTGAGTATCAATCCGCAGATGATGAAGCTGCGCAAAGGCATCGATGTGCTCGTTGCGACGCCGGGCCGATTGCTGGATCTCAATCGCCAGAACGCCGTGCAGTTCGACGAGGTACAAACGCTGGTGCTCGATGAAGCCGACCGCATGCTGGATCTGGGCTTCGCGCGTGAACTCAACGCGGTCTTCGCGGCCCTCCCCGCCCAGCGCCAGACCCTGCTGTTCTCGGCCACGTTCACCGACGATATCCGCGCGATGGCGACGAGCATTCTGCGCAGCCCGGTCAATATCAGTGTCAGCCCGCCCAATGCCACCGCCAGCAAGATCGAGCAGTGGGTGGTGACGGTCGACAAGAAGAACAAGCCCGACCTCTTCATGCATCTGGTGGCTCAGAACAACTGGGAGCATGCGCTGGTGTTCGTCAAGACCCGCAATGGCGTGGATTACCTGGCGGCCATCCTGGACGAAGCGGGCTATGCGGTCGATACCATCCACGGCGACAAACCGCAGCCCGCGCGTCTGCGTGCGCTGGAGCGCTTCAAGACGGGCGAGGTCAACATGCTGGTCGCCACCGATGTGGCGGCGCGCGGACTCGATATCGACGATCTGCCGCTGGTGATCAACGTCGATCTGCCGATCGTGGCGCAAGACTATGTGCACCGTATCGGCCGCACCGGCCGCGCGGGCGCCAGCGGCGTAGCAGTGTCCCTCGTGTGCGCCGACGAAGCGCCGCAACTTGCCGCGATTGAAGCGCTGATCCGGCGAACGCTGCCCCGTGAGGAAGAGCCGGGTTTTGAAGCCGAACATCGCGTGCCGCAAACCAGCGCGACCGGCGAGATCATCAAGAAGCCCAAGAAACCGAAGAAGCCCAACGTGCCGCAAGCTGCGCCGGCCGCGGTGCAGGCGCCCGGCAAAAAGCCGCGCAAGCCCGCGGCGCAGCGCGCTGGGGCCACGGGTAAAGGCACGACGAACTTGTCCAGCGGCAGCCCGTTCAGCGTGCAAAAGCCACGCAGCAAACCTGCGAGCAAGCCAGTTGCCGGTTCACGCAAGCCGGCTGGCAAACCGGCTGGTGGCCGCGGCAAACGCTAACGCTGTCATCGCTGCCCGGATCCCGCCCCATCGACGTCCGTTCCCAAACAACTAACGGCCAACCGACTCGGCGAAGGTCGCGCGACGTTCGTCCGTGCAAACACCGACCAGAAGTGTGCGGTAACGCACATTCTGGAAGGACGCTGAAAGTCGTGTGATCTATCACCCTTGAGGCGGGCATTTCTCTCTTTTACGGGTGTGCTTCGCGTGCTGAATCCGCCAGCCTGATGTTGCGCCAGCAACAGGTCCGCAAAGGCAAGGGTTCTATTGGGAGCCAGAGTGAAGGATGTCGAGCCTCGGCCTGACACGGAACGCACCCCAGGGCCGGCGCTCTCATCCAGTGCTGCATCCGACTCGCGAGCCTGGCAAATCAGGGTTCAGTGGTCGGTACTGATCGCTGCCACAGCACTGTGCCTCGTCTTGTCGACCGAGGGCGCGGTCAATCCACTTGTCATCGGCGCCATTTTTCTGGCCTCCGCCGTTTCCAGTATCGCCGGATTCGCTTTCTCCGCCGTTTGCGGCGCCATGCTGTTCCATATTCCTGGCGATCCCGTGCAAGTCGTTCAGATCATGATCGTCTGCAGTATCGCCAACCAGACAGCGATGGTCTGGTCACTGAGAGCGGCAATTCAATGGCGAGAACTCGCCGTGTTCCTGATTGGCGGCGCATTCGGCCTGCCCGTCGGCGTGTCGGTGTTGTTGACGCTCGATCGTCATCTCTACACCCATGTGCTCGGTGTGTTTCTTGTCGCTTACGGCTGCTACATGCTTGTCCGCAAGCCTTGGGTTATCCGTCGTCAGACGAGGACGTTCGATTTCTTCGCTGGGTTTCTCGGCGGCATCACGGGTGGCGCCGCCGGGTTTCCCGGTGCCTTCGTCACCATCTGGTGCAGTTTCAAGGGTTGGGGCAAGGACCGCCAGCGCGCCATGTTCCAGCCGTTCATTTTGATCATGCAGGTCGCTGCGCTCGCAACGATCAGTCTGTTACGACATTCCGCCGGCAAGGTCGGGTTCGAGCCTGCGAATCTGCTGTCCATACCCGCTGCGCTTCTCGGCACCGCGATTGGCATGACGCTCTACAAACGGCTTTCGGACAAGCATTTTGCCCGGGTCGTGAACGTGTTGATGATCGTCTCGGGAATCAGCTACTTAGGGTAGTCGGGCCGAACGCGTCAGGTGTCTCAGCGGAGGCAGGCCACCCGGGGCGGAGAGTTTTGCGGGATTCGGTTACGTTGGTGATGCACCGACCAACAGAATGCTTTCGCAACACATCGGGCGTGGCGAGTCATCCGGAGCATCGTGAATATCGCTGCGCCACCTCAAATTCAGCATCGGCGGCCTATACTTTTTAGGGGTATTTCCCGCGACCCTGCCAGGCGCCACCACTTAAAGAGCGCTCATGACCTCGCCACGGGCAGGCCAATCCCGGAGCTTGCTGGTGTAAGGGCGAGGCGAACGTGGGCCGGGGCTCGAGAGCGAGGGACATTCTGCATAGTCCACTGCAATGGTCACAGGTTCGGATCTCGATTTGGTTATCGTGGGCGGTGGCATCGGCGGTGTCATCTGCCTGAAGTACGCCCAGGACGCCGGGCTCAAGACCGTGCTGCTGGAGCGCCGCGAACGTGTCGGCGGGCTGTGGCGCGATCTTCCCTCATGGCAGGACATCCAGTTTCGCAAGGAAGACTGGACGCTCGGCAATATTCCGCTGTCCGAAGAAAGTCAGCCGGGTATTTTGCGCAACATCGAAGCCTGGGTGGAACGGTTCGATCTTGCCCCACGAATCGTCTTCAATGCGCCGGTCACGAGCGCGCGGCCCTGCGAAGGCGGCTGGCAAGTGACAACAGACCGTTCCCTGTATCAATCGAGGTGGCTCATTGCCGCCACGGGCGGGCACAATCGACCGGTCATTCCACAGATCAAGCGCGATGATTCGTCGATCGCCGAATATCATTCATTCGAGCTGCGCAATCCGGAGGTATTGAGAGGCAAGCGCGTCACTATCGTGGGCGGCGGCGCATCGGCATACGACCTGCTTGACTTGTCCTTCATGTACGAGGCGAGCAGCATCGCGTGGGTCTATCGTTTTGCCAAGTGGATGCGCCCGACGCGACAAGTCAAATATCTCGGAACCGACATGCGCCTGTTGGCGAAATACCAGATGCTCGGTCTTTCGACGAGCGCGATGAACCGCCGCATCAACGAGGACTTGCGGGCAAGATACAAGAAGGCCGGCATCACGGAGATCATGCCGGAGCGCGACTTCGACATCTGTCACGACCAGCTCGTTCCAGGCCGGCCGCGCATGATCAAGGGCTTTCGCAGCATCGAGCGCCACCGTGGCGAAGTGGAGTCCGTCCACGGCAAGACGATTCGCCTCTCGAACGGTGAAGAGATCGATTCGGACCTGTTGCTGTGGGGAACCGGGTACGCCATGGAACTGGGCTATCTGGGACTGGACTCGCTGACGAAGGCAACGAGGCTCAATGAGATCGCGGCGCGCTGCTACTCCGTTTTTCGCGCAAGCGAAGCCCCCAACCTCTTCCTCCTGGCTCCCGGCGTGCTCGAGACGAATACCTCGACGCCCTGGGCCTACGCGCATGTGGCGAGGTCGATCATGTCCCACATCGCAGGCACTGCCGTCTTTGTGGACCCGCCGGTTCCGGCTCTCACCAATCATTACGACCTGTTGAAGATGCTGGCAGCGCACGACCGGCGGAACTACCCGTTCGGGTTCTGGTACCTCAAGTATCTGTGGCTCGCGATGTTCCATCCAAAGGCACAACCGATGCCCATTCCTTGAAGACACGGCTGGCCGCCGGTCGGGATATGCTGCCGGCCCGTCGGGTTCGCTTGCCCTTGCAGGTCGATCTATCGACGCCCATAAAAAATCGGGCGACCCCAAGGCCGCCCGTTTCACACACCGTTACCGAACCCGACAATCAGCTCGCAACATACCCCACCGGCGTCGTCACATTGCCCTTCGACACCGAAGCGTTATGCGACACGACATACACCGGCGACTCCGTCAGGTTCAGCGTAAGCGCACCGTTCGTGTAGTTCATCGTGTGCGGGTTGCCCATCTCGTCGAGCACCGTCACCGTGCCGCTCGTGCCCGGTGCATCGATGGTCAGCGTGTACGGCGTGCTGTACGTCGAACTGAAGCCGCTCGGCGCGCTCCACACGTTGTTGTTGTGGGTCCACAGCGCCGTGATCACCGCGCCGTTGTTCAGTTGCTGGAACGAGTACGCATACACACCCGACGGCGTGCCGTTGACGGGACCGAGCGTGTTGGTGCCGTCGAGGATGCGGGTCATCGCGCTGACCGCCATCGCGGCCGGCTTCGGGCTGATGTTCGACGCACCGAACGCACCCTGTGCATCGGCCAGATCGAAGAACGTGCCATAGCCGACTTCGCCCGGATAATCCGCGCCGTAGAACACATAGGTCTGGTCGACGCCTTCGCCGAGCAAGATCAGGTGCGTACGCGCCACCACCGCGCCTTGCGCATACAGCACGTTGCCCGTCGGGTAGTTCGGACCATACGACGTGCCGAGGTCGTAGCTGATGCCGACTTCGGTCTGGAACAGCTTCATGTTCGGCTTGTAGTCGGTGGCCATCTCCTGACGCAGCGCGCGGATCTCGTTCATCAACGCGTTCGCGGCGTTGGCCGGATCGGGATCGGTCGCGAGACGCTCGGGCGGATGCGACGGCGAAGTGCCCGCGTCGTAGTAGCCATGCGTCGAGATCCCGTCGATGTATTGCGAGTAACCGAGCGAGGCGATCCGCTTCAGACGCGTCGTCGTGAGCGAGGGGAAGGCATCGGTCGGCCCCATCACGACGGCATTCGGATCGGTCGCGTGAATGCCGGCGTAGACGGTCTGATAGAGCTTCACGAAGTTCTGGTCGGTATCGGTCCAGAACTGGTTCGGCTCCCACGTCACCTGGTAATAGTTGGCCGACTGCTGCGGGAAATACTTCGTGCGGATCGCGTTCGATTCCGTGCCCACACGGCTCATGTAGCCCTGGTAGTACGTGAGGTCGGCCGGCAGTTGCACGTCGTCCTCGAACGAACCGCTCTTGCTCGCCCAACCCGGAATGCCGTCGAGGCGGATCAGGCGCATCACGTTGCCCGTGGTATAGAACGGGTCGAGATTGTTGGCCGCCGGATTGAAGGTGTTGGCGGCGTTCGGCTCCATCGCCGAGAGTTCGCGATCGTCGATGGTCGACGAGATGCCGAGGTCGGCGAGCACCGGGCCGTTGTCGTTGGCGCCCTGCATGCCGAAGCGATGCTGCTCCTGGTGCGCGTAGGTGACGGCCGGAATCACGCTCGAGAGATTCGGCACGATGCCGAAGGTCGCGATGCCGGCCGGGCGCGTGCCCATCGACGGCAACTGGCCGCCGTTGTTCGACAGCGAGGCCGAGGCCGCGAAGTAGCCCGCGAGCGTCGAGCTGCAGTTGAGCGTGACCGACTGGGCACCGGCCTTCACCGGCACCGAGCCGCTCGCGGCGACGTTGCCGACGTGATCGGCGACCGACCATGCGAGCGTGTCGGCGTTCGGCGCGTTGGTCGTGAGCACGATCTGGAACGCGCTGCCCGATGCGAACATGCGCGTGCCGTCCGAACTCGGCGTATCGGCGGACACGAGCGCGCTGTTGCTTGCTGCGCCCGTGGTGCTGCCCGTCTGGCAGGTCATCGCCAACGCGACGTTGGGCGCCAGATTGGACGCGCCGTTCGCCGAGCCGCCGGAGCCACCGGAACCGCCAGCGCCGCTGGAACCGTTCGAACCGCTGGAACCATTCGACGAAGCGCTATTCGCCGCGCTGCCATTCGACGAACCGCCGTTCGTCGCGGCTGAATTGGCGCTGGAGCCGTTTGCACCGCTGGAGCCGCCGCCACCGCCGCATGCCGCGAGAGCCAGAACCAGCGACGACAGCAGGAAAGTTTGCGTTTTCATCTTCTTCAATCAATCAGGCGTGAACAAGCCGAGCGCCGCCCCGGGAACCAGGGGCGCGAAGGGTCGCGGCGTGCGCATCAAGTTGTCAGTTGGCGGATCGTTCGCGCTGGAGCAAATGATCCGGAGCTTCTGCTCATAGGAGACGGGCGGCACGTGCCCGGCAATCCAATGGGCTCCGTCGAGGAGCGGTGGAATGCACAGAAGGAAAGCCGGAGCGCCGCGTGAACGGCGCACGGTGCCGCGTTTCTCACGCGGTGGCTGGACGCTGCAATTGGGCGAGCAACGGGTTCCGATGTGTCACCGGGACCGCAAATTGCTCGGCAAGCATCCTAACCGAATAGTCGTACATTTCCGCCGCATAATACGTAACCAGCTGTAACGTATGACGTTAGATGGCTTTAATAACGGCATTTATTGCTGTTTATTTAGTACGGATGCCTGATTAATTGACTCGTTTTTGAACCTCCGACCCCGTTTGTCACCGGAAGCGATGACGATTGTTTATTCGGGGTCTGGAGCGACGTCTCAGCCGACGTTCATGGGCAGCAACACCATCTGCTTGCCCTCTTGATGGAGGCGGGTCTGGATTTCGAGCGGTGTCTGGTTGTGCAGCCACGCGGTGAGGAAGTTGACATTGCGGAAGATGAGCTTGCTCGCAAAGCACACGCTGTTCGGAAACTCGTCCATGGTGGCATCGGCGAGCCGGATGAACTCCACCACCGGATTCGTACCGAACGCGATCCGGTAATCGGCGGCGATACCGTGCTGGCGGCAGTACGCGACGTAATAGTCGAGCGCCGATATCATCGTGCCCTTCAAACGCGCCAGGTGCTCGGCGCCGTCGTAGCTCTTCGCATCGACCTCGCCGACCGCGATAAACACCATGTTGCGGAAGTGCCCCGGGAACAGCCGGTTCACCCACAGCAGCGCATGCATGCTCGCGCCGCGATGCTTGCCCACGAGCAGCACCGCCGTGGGCTGCGCCGGGTCGGGCAGCAGGTTCGCGCTGGCCTCGTCGAGCTTGGGCGTCTCGCCGGTAAAGAGCGCGTCTTCGCGCGCGAGGATCGCACGCGTCTCGCTGTAATGGCGCTTGATGAGAAAGCACAGCAGGACCACGGCGCTCGTCACGAGCACCGTCAGCCAGCCGCCCGCCGTGAACTTCTCGATGAGCGTGATGACGAGCACGGTGCTCGTCACCGACAGACCCAGCGCCGACAGCGCGAAGTGACGCGGCCAGCTCGCGTCCTCGCGACGGCGCCGCCACCAGTACGTGCACAAACCGAGCAGCGACATGCTGAACGTCAGGAACACGTTGATGCTGTACAGCACGACGAGCACCGACACATCGCCCCGCGTCCAGAACAGGATGATGAGGCTCGCCACGCCCATGACGATGATGCCGTTCTGGCGCACGAGCCGCGCCGAGAGATCGCGGAAATGGCGCGGCACCCACGAGTCGGATGCCATGTTCGACAACACGGCCGGCCCGTCGAGGAAGCCGGTTTGCGCGCCCACCATCAGCAAGCCCGCTTCGAACGCAAGCACGGCCGCGAGCAGCGCGTGGCGCGCGAGCGAGGAGCCCAGTCCGAGATGGTCGATCACGCTCGAGAACACGACGGCGTTGAGCGTCTGTCCTTCGACTGGCTGCGCGTTCCACAGCATGTAGAGCAGGATGATGCCGCCCGCTGTGAACGCCAGCGAGGTCGACATGTAGGTCATGGTCCACTTGCCGTTCGTCACGCGCGGTTCGGCGAGCATGTTGACGTTGTTCGAGACGGCCTCGAGCCCGGTGTAGGTGCCGCCGCCGAGCGAGAACGCCCGCATCAGCAAGGCCAGCATGACGAACGGCCCGAGCGCGTGCGACATGCTGTGCGCCTCGCCGAACGCATCGGGGACGACGTTGGCGAGATGGCTGCCGTGCACCGCGACGCCGTAGACGATGAGCGCCAGATGCAGCACGACGAAGCCGAGAAAGATCGGCAGCAGCACGAGGATCGACTCGCGCATGCCACGGAAATTGAGTCCCGTCATCAGCACGATCAACACGAGTTCGGTGACGAGCTTCACCGATTGCGCGCCGACCGGCAACAAGCTGAAAAATGCATCGACGCCGCTCGCGAGCGAAGTCGCCACGGTCAGCACATAGTCGACGAGCAGCGCCGCCCCCGAGACGAGCCCGGGGCGCGGCCCGAGCAGCGCGGTGGCGACGCGATAGCCGCCACCGCCGGTCGGAAAGAGTTCGATGACCTGGTTGTAGCCGAGCGCGATGACGAACACGGTCACAGCGGTGGCGAACGCGAGAAAGAGCGCGAGCGGTGTGTGATGGCCCAGCGCGAGGAAGGCCTCTTCCGGGCCGTAACACGACGACGACAATCCGTCCGCGCCGAGCCCGACCCACGCGAGCAGCGGCGTCACGGCGATCGCGTGACGCGTGCGCGGGTCGAGCGGATCGAGTGGCTTGCCGGCAATCAACTGCCACATCTGGTTCAGCGTCACCATGGCCGCCCCCCGCCCGCGAGCGTTCCTCGCCCTGAAAATGTAGGCGTTTTCGGGGGCACATGCCAGTCGGCGTTACCCGATCATGGTGTAGCTGCTCGATATGAAAGGCGAACGACAACTTCGCTACAATTCGTTGTCTTGATCAATTCCCGGCAAGACTGCAAGGCAAACGAAAAGAAGACGGAGTTCAGCGCGACGCATCCGCATGCGGCGCGAGACGGCGCAGCGAGACCATGACCTGCTTCACGTCGTGACGCGTCAGATGGCGCCGCACCGCCCAGCGCGGCCGGCCGAGCAAATGCGCGATTTCGAGGCGTCCCCACAGCCGTTCGGGCACGTAGTCCCGCCGATGCGCCTCGCTTTCGAGCATCGACTTGGTGCCCGGCAGATGGAGAAACGAGCACTCGCGAAACCAGCGCAGATCGCGATACGTGTTGCCGGACCAGTGGCGCCCGATCGCCTGGTGCGCGCCGACCTCGACGAGCGGCCAGCCGCGCGCCGCGAGCACGTTGAGCGCAGCGGACACATAGGCCTCGTCGCCATGATGAAGCAGCGTGTCGAAGATTTCGCAATAGCGCGCGTAATGCTCCGACACGCACTCGACGAGCTGCCGCAAACGGTCCGCCGTCACCAGCAGGAACTCGCCGCCATACCAGCGTGGATTGGGCAGCGGCTGCCCCGCGACCAGTTCGAGATCGCGGATCACGCGGCCGCTGCCGTAGGCCTGAAAAACTTGATCGGATATATCGAAGACCCCGGCGCCGACGCTGGCGCAGCGCGCGATCAAATCGTCATCGAGCTTGCGCAGCGCGACCATATCGGCATCGAGCAGCAACAGCAGATGATCGGCAGGCAGCGCCGCCGCGACCTGGTAAAGCAGGTCGAGCTTGAAATGCGCGCCGTAGAAGACGCTGTCGCGCGGCGGCTTGAGCGACGTCTGCAGCAACTCCACATCGAAGCGCGTGTCGTCAGGCAAGCGCTCGAGGCGCTCGTTGACTGTCGCGGGCGCGTTCGTCAGCACATGCAGACCGGGCATGCCGACGTGCAGCAGGCTGCGATGAAGCAGCGCGGCCTGATCCACATACGAGAGCGCGCTCTTGCCTTTGAGATTCGGACTGCCTTTGACGTTCTCTTCGATATGAATCAGCGTGCAAGGGAAGATTTCCATAGAGACTCCGGCCCTTTCCTGCCACCCGCCCAGCGCGACGCCGCACGACTCGCAACGCGCACGCAAGACACCCCCGCGGACCACGCATCGCATGCCGGCCGCGCCATGGACTTCGTCAATCTCGCGCATCCGGCGCGCACGATCGGTGAATCGCGCGAGAGGACGCGGTGCAGGACCACGACTATGCCCATCGCGAGCTGCGCGCCACCCCCTTCGCGCGCGTCTCCTCGATCCAGGTGGACCGGGCTCGCTGACCTTCAGCGCATCATCGTTCGTCGCCCTGCGCCATGCAATGCAGCACGCTAGCTGTCTTCGGACAATCGGCTGTCCGCGCTTGCCATCGAGGTAATTGATGCCGCAACGCAATGCGGGCGGCAAACTTGACGCGCGCTGCACGCTTCGGCGGGATTCGTCTTCACCTGCGAGATTGCGTATCCGCTTCACAACGGGCAAAGGAGTCGCACATCGCGTGCCACGCCATCGCGCGGGTCAGTGCCGAATGCGTTTGTAGAAAGCGCGTGTTGGACCATGAAATCTTGTTCTCGTGAACACTCGCGCGAACACTCGTCGACTGATCCGGAGCCACAACCCGGCCGGCGGGTAAAATCTATAAGACAATGTGCACGCGGCGCGCAACGGTTGCTGTCCCGGCCGGCGCCGCACGCCTCGCCCCTTCACCTCGCATCGGAACGCTCTGATGGACGGTTTGCTGATCGGTCCCGCGACACGCAAGCAGGCGCTCTTCGCCGGCGCCTGCGCGCTCGCGATCGTGCTCGTGCTGACGCTCGCCGCGCCGCACGCGCGCGAGCCATGGCCCGCCATCGCGCCATTCATGCCGATGTGCGCGCTCACCGTATTCACGACGGCGGTTATTGCGGCCTTCCTGCTCGCGGCGCGTTTTGCGGCCACCCGCCTGCCGATGCTCGGCGCGCTCGGCGGCGCCTATGCGTTCACCGCGATTACGGTCGCCTTGCAGCTGCTGATGTTCCCCGGCGTGTTCGCGCGCACCGGCCTGTTCGGCGCGGGGCCTTACAGCGCCACGTGGATGTGGGTGTTCTGGCATGGCGGCTTTCCTCTGTGTGTGATCGCCGCGGTGTCGATCCGCGACCGCGTGCCGGTGATCGCCGGCGCGCGCGGGCGGCCCGCCGCCTGGGGCTGGTTTCTGATCGGCGGTCCCGCGTTCATTGGCCTCGCGCTCGGCATGCTGGCGCTCGACGCGCGGCTCGCACCGCCGTTCCACCTCGCCGCCGACGCGAACGGCCTCACCGACAATCCGGTCGGCCTCGTGCTCTGCGCACTCAACGTCGCCGCGATGGTCGTCGTGCTCGCGAAAGGCCGGCTGCGCTCCGTGCTCGATCTGTGGATCGCCGTGGCGCTGCTCGCCTCGCTCGTCGATGCAGCGCTCAACACGCTCAGCGTCGAGCGCTTCACGCTCGGCTGGTATGTGGCCCGTGCGTTCAGCATGCTCGCGCCGGGGGTGCTGGTCTGTGTGCTCGTGTGGGAAGTGAGCACGCTCTACCGGCAATTGTCGGAGGCGCATGCGTCGCTGCTGCAAAGCTCGTCGCGCGATGCGCTCACGCGCGTCTACAACCGCAGTTTCTTCGACGCCCAGTTGCGCCACGAATTCGAGCGCGCGCGCCGCACCGGCGAGCCGCTCTCGCTCATCATGATCGACGTCGATCACTTCAAGCACTACAACGACACGTTCGGCCATCTGCACGGCGATGCGTGCCTCGGCGCCGTGGCCAACGCGCTCGTGGCGACGCTGCGGCGGCCCGGCGATTTCGTCGCGCGCTACGGCGGCGAGGAGTTCGCGCTGGTGCTGCCCAACACGGGCCCGCACGATGCCGGCTCGCTTGCCGAGCGCGCCCGCGAGGCCGTCGCGCAACTGGGCCTGCCCTCGCCGACGCCGGGCGGCACGCTCACCGTGAGCGCGGGCTGCGCGACGAGCTATCTCGACGTGCCCGCCTCGCCCGGCGAATTGATCGCGGCCGCCGACGTCGCGCTCTATGCGGCCAAGCGTGCCGGGCGCAACCGGGTGCAGATCGCCTGATACCCAACACCTCGCGCCACAGTGCCTGGTGTCCCGTCCAACGTCCCGTGGAGGTCCGTCATGCAGATTTCACCCATCGCCATCGACAAGCCCGAGGCGACCAACTTCATCCTCGGGCAGTCGCATTTCATCAAGACCGTCGAAGACCTGCACGAGGCCATCGTCGGCACCGTGCCCGGCATCAAGTTCGGGCTCGCGTTCTGCGAGGCGTCGGGCAAGCGGCTCGTGCGCCGCTCCGGCACCGACGCGGCGCTCGTCGAGCTGGCCTGCCGCAATGCGCTCGCCATCGGTGCGGGCCACAGCTTCATCGTGGTGCTCGGCGACGGCTTTTTCCCGCTCAACGTGCTCAACGCGATCAAGGCGGTGCCCGAGGTCTGCCGGATCTTCTGCGCGACCGCTAACCCGACCCAGGTGCTGGTCGTCGAAACGGACCAGGGCCGCGCGATCGTCGGTGTCGTCGACGGCTTTGCGCCGCTCGGCGTCGAGACCGACGAGGACGTCCAGTGGCGCAAGGACCTGTTGCGCACGATCGGCTACAAGGCATGAGCGTGCCGACGAACGCGCGTGTGGACGCCGGCAACCTGTGGGACGCGATGGTGCGCCAGAGCGCGCATGCGCTCGCGTGCGGCGCACTGCATCCGGCCACGACGAGCCAGACGCGCGTGGTCGATCAGGGCGTGGAGTTCCTCGTGCGCCAGGTGTCGAGCCTCGCGCGCAAGGAACAGGCCGCGGCCGCGCCGCGCCCGGCAAACGCCGATCCGTTTCTGCCCTGCGAAGCGGATCTCGTGGTGGGCGACCTGTCCGATACGCACATCGCCGTGCTCAACAAATTCAATGTGATCGAGCATCATCTGCTGATCGTCACGCGCGACTTCGAACCCCAGGAGGCATGGCTCGGACTCGCGGACTTCGAAGCCCAGGCGCAATGCCTCGCCGCCTTCGACGGTCTCGCGTTCTACAACGGCGGTCAGGTCGCGGGCGCGAGCCAGCCGCACAAGCATCTGCAGATCGTGCCGCTGCCGCTCGGCGACACGGCGCACGCCATCCCCATCGAAGCGGCGCTCCAGCGCGCCGCGAGCGGCCACGCCATCACGACCGTGCCCGGCCTGCCGTTTCGCCATGCGTTCACCCGCGTCGATTTCGAGCCGCACGATGCGCGCGCCGCGCTCGAACGCTATCGCGCGCTGCTCGATGCGGTTGGCATCACGGGGCTCGACGGCGCGCTGCAGTCGGCACCGTACAACCTGCTCGCGACGCGCCGCTGGATGCTGCTCGTGCCGCGCTCGGCCGAGCGCGTCGAGGGCGTGCAGCTCAACGCGCTGGGCTTCGCGGGCTCGCTGTTCGTGCGCGACGCGGCGCAATGGCAGATCGTCGAGCGGCTCGGCCCGATGAACGTGCTGCGCGGCGCCGCCTGGCCCATCTGACGCGCTGACCTTCGACGCAAGCGCCTTTCTGCGGGACTCGCTGCCGCGTGCGCGCATCTTTCGCTACACTCGCAAAGCGAGAGACCCAAGGAAAACAAGAATGACCCTCAGAGAAGCCCTATTGCTCGTCTTGCCGTACGTCGCCGATGAAGACGACGTCGATGCGGCCAAGGACACCGGCATTGCGCTCAACACGATCCTCGAACGCCTCGCCGGCCAGATGAAGCCGGTGCCGAGCGACCGGACCGTGCGCCGCGCGCTCGTCGCCATGAGCGATGTGGTCGGCCACGTCGGGCACACGAGCGGTGCGCGCTGGTTCAAGACCGAAGACACCACGATGCTCGACGACGCCGACCGCATGTCGGCGAATCTCGCCATCGCGCTCGTAGCGTTGCGGCGCGTCGCCTACCGGCAGTTGCCGGCCGCCGTGCTGGTCGAACTGGAGCCGCGTTTCGCCGATGCCGAGGCGCGCTTGCGCCACGACGTGAACAACGCGCGGGCACGCGACGGGCGTTCATGGGCCTCGAAGATCCTGCGCATCGACGGCACGCAGCCCGTGATCTTCCCGCCGCTCGACGCGCAGGTGTACCGCAACGTCACCGATGCGCTGCTGCGCGAGCGCAAGATCGCATTCTCGTACCAGCGTCTGCAGGGCGGCAACGGCAAGCTCAACGACTATACGTTGAGCCCGCTCGCACTCGTCGATCGCGCGGGCGTGTTCTATCTGATCATGTGGAGTGCCGCGAAGCCGGGCCAGCGCTATATGTTCCGCCTCGACCGCATGCGCGATGCACGCGTAATCGAAGAGCCGGCCGAGCGCGATGCGTCGTTCGATCTCGACGCGTATGTGGAAACGGAAAAGATGTTCGACTTCCTGCCCGAGCCCGATGTCGAACTCAAACTGCGTGTGTACGCAACGACCGGCAAGCATGCGCGGCCGGCCAACGCGCACATGCTCAATGAATTTCAGTTGAGCTACGACCAGCGCCTCGACTATGCCGACGACGGCGAGAGCTTCGTGCTCACGGCCACCGTGAAGCCCTCGGTCGTGCTGCGCCAGTTCCTGCAGGGTCTCGGCGACTCGGTCGAAGTGCTCGCGCCAGCGTCGCTGCGCGAGGAATTCGCCGAACGCGCGCGGCTTCTCGCCACGCGCTACGCGAACGAAACCGCCGACGCGTAGCGCGCGAACACGACCAGCGGCGCTATTGCGCCTGCACCGAACGCAGCGCGTCGGCACGCACTTTGTCGATGTACTTGCCAAAGCCCACCGACGCGACGACGCCCGCGACGAACACGATGGCGAATGCGGCCAGACTCTCAAGCGGCGAATTGCTGGAATTCACGCGGGTTTCTCCCAAAACGAGGATTGAAGGACGGCGCCGGCACCTTCACGGCCCCGACGCCTGATCGCCACGATAGAGGCCGTATCGGACAACGCGTGTCCTGACGCCAGCGCGATCGACAAGCTCACTGCTCGGCGGTAAAACCCGCCAGCAATCCGCTCGCGCGCTGCACCTTGGCGCCCACGGCCTGGGCCAGCACGGGCCGGCCGGCTGGTGTGGCCAGCGTCAGGTAAGCGCGGGCCCGCGTGATGCCCGTATAGACCAGCTCGCGCGTGAGGATCGGGCTGAACGTGTCGGGCAGCACGAGCGCGGCATGCGTGAACTCCGAGCCTTGCGACTTGTGCACGGTCAGCGCGAGCACGGTCTCGACGGCCTGCAGGCGGCTCGGCAGCACCCACTTGATGCCGCGTGTGCCGTCGCCCGCCGGGAACGCGACGCGCAGCACCGGTGCATCGCCCTTGCCGCCCGGCAACGCGAGCGTGATACCGATGTCGCCGTTCATCAGACCCAGTTCATAGTCGTTGCGCGTGACCAGCACGGGCCGCCCCGGATACCAGTCGCCGCGCACGCTGATGAGCCCTTCGTCCTGCAGCACCTGGGCGATGCGGCGGTTCAACCCTTCGACACCCCACGGCCCGCGTCGCAGCGCGCACAGCAACTGGAACTCGCCATGCGCGGCGAGCACGGCGGCGGCCCAGTCGGCGAAGGCTTGCTCGTCCGCCTCGACGCCCGGACGCTGCGAGCGCATCACGTCGAGATAGTGGCGATAGCCACGCCTTGCCGGTGCACCCTCAGCGTTCACCTGCGCCGCTCCACGCGCGTGGCCGTCGATCACCAGCGCGCGAAACGCCGCGTCATCGGTCGATTCGCAGCTCACGTTCGCGAGATCCGCATAGCCCTGGGTCCAGATTCGTGCGACCTCGGCGGCATCGCCTGCGTTGACGACATCCGCGAGGCGGCCGATGCCGCTCGTCGACTTGAAGCGATAGCTCTCGCGCAGCATCGCGACTGCCTGGTCGAGCGGCGTGCCCGCCGCGTCGATCTTCGCGTCATCGATGCGCTCGCCGGTCGCGGCTTCGAGCCAGTCGCGCGTGGCCGGCGTGTAGTGGCCTTCGCGCGCGCGCTCGCACAACTCGCCGAGCACCGCGCCCGCCTCCACCGAGGCAAGCTGGTCCTTGTCGCCGAGCAGGATCAGGCGCGCCGTGCGCGGCAGCGCGTCGAGCACCGCGGCCATCATCTCGAGATCGACCATCGAGGCCTCGTCGATCACGAGCACATCGACGGGCAGCGGATTGCCCGCGTCGTGTCGAAAGCGCCGCGTGCCGACCCGTGTGCCGAGGACGCGATGCAGTGTGGTCACGACAGTCGGAATCGCGCGGCGCACGGCCTCGCCGTGCGGCAGGCCCTCGGTCGGCAGACGCTCGACGGCGTTCGCAATCGATTCGTTCAGGCGCGCCGCCGCCTTGCCGGTCGGCGCCGCGAGACGGATGCGCAGCGGCCGGCGCGCCTCGTCGTCGCCGCCGAGCGCCAGGGTCTGCAACAGCGCGAGCAGCCGCACGACGGTCGTGGTCTTGCCGGTGCCGGGACCGCCCGTGATGATGCTGAACGCGCTGCGCGCGGCGAGCGCACAGGCGAGCTTTTGCCAGTCGGCGCCGCTCGCGGTGCGGCCCGGGAACAGCGGATCGAGCGCGGCATGCACCTGGGCCGGCGGCAACGACGCCTCCAGTTGCGCCGAGGCCGCAAGCCGCCGCTCGATGCCTTCGCGCACGTCCTGTTCGTACTGCCAGTAGCGCCGCAGATAAAGCCGCGTGCCGATCAGCACGAGCGGCGTGCTGCCCTCGCCCGCGCTCACCAGCCCCGCTTGATCGAGCGCCGCGAGCCACGTCGCGAGGCTCACGCCCGCGAGCACGTCGGCGGGCGCCACGACTAATTCCGGCGCCGGGCCGGGCTGCGCATCGTCGGGCGGCAACGAGAGTGCGAAGGCCGGATCGTCGAGCGTCGCGCGCGAGTCGAGGCACGCGTGGCCGCGTCCGAGCTGATGGCTCGCGAGCGCGGCCGCGAGCACGAGCAGCGGCGGCGCGTCGTTCGCCTCGAGCCACAGGAAGCGCGCGAAACCGGCATCGAGCGGACGCAGCCAGCCACGCTCGACCCACTGGTCGAGGACGTCGAGCATCGCGGGCGTGGCGCTCGCGGCGTCGGCGGGCCGGGTTGCGATGGGGGTCGTCGTCATAGCGCTTCCTCTTCGTTGTCGAGCGCATCGGCGTGACGCTCGAACAGCTCATCCAGTTGTTCGATCAGCTCGCGCGGCACACGCTCGACATGCAGCCCCTGCGAGGGCGCGTGCACGCCGCGCAGGAACATGTAGACCGCGCCGCCCACGTGGCGGTCGTAGTCGTAGTCGGGCAGGCGCGTCTTCAAGAGCCGGTGCAGCGCGAACAGATACAGCACGTATTGCAGCTCGTAGCGCGAATGCAGGATCTGCGCGCGCATCTTCGCGTTGGTATAGGCCGCGTCGTCGGGGCCGAGCCAGTTCGACTTGTAGTCGGCGACGTAGTAACGCCCCTCGTGCTCGAACACCAAGTCGATGAAGCCCTTGAGCATGCCGTTGAGCTCGGTCGTTTCGAGTGCGGGGCGCAGCGCGCCGTCGAGCGTGAAGGTCGAGACCAGTTCGTCGAGCGCGTGGGTATCGACCGTGTGCGCGGAGACCCAGAACTCCATTTCGGCCATGTATTGCAGGCGCGTGAGGTTCGCGAGGACCAGCGGCGCGGGCGTGTCGCCCTCGACGGCGGGCAGTCGCAACGGCTCGTCGACGAGGCCGTTGAGCCAGGCCGTGAGCGGCTCGATCCAGCGCGCCCAGCCGCGCACGTTGCAGCGCCGCGCGACCGTATCGCGAGCGAGCGAGGGATCGCGCGACAGCGCATCGAAGCCTTCGTTGGCGGCCCATTCCATCAGTTCATGCAGGAAGCTGCCCGCCTCGGCGCCGCGCGCGAAGCCGTGCAGCGAAGCATCGGCTGGCTGTGACAGCGGCGCGCTTGTGGGCGCGAGCGTGTCTTCGTCGGCGAGACCGGCGCCCAGCAGTTCCTGGAACACGTCCTCGCCGCGCGTGTCCGGCGCCTCGGGCCAGTCGGCGGCGGCGCGGCCCATGTCGTCGTCCGCGTCCTGCGCGGCGTGGGGCGGCATCCCGCCGATCATGCCGTGATCGCGACGCAGGCTCGAATAGCTGGCGATCCACCAGTGCTCGCGCACCTCGCGCGTGAGCGCACGCGCCGCGCCGCGCACGCGCACGGGTCCGCGCATCACGAACGGGGTATCGAGCGGCACCGGCGCTTCGGCCACGTCGATATCGGTGCTCGCGCCGCGCATTTCGTCGAGCAGCGCGCCGAGTTCCGGCGCCGCAATCGCACGGCCGCCCGCGAGCAGATAGCCGAACGCGCTCGACTCGACGCCCTGGATCGGCGCGACGCCGACCCACGTTGCATGGCACGCGCGCGTGAGCGCGACGTAGAGCTTGCGCAGATCCTCGCCGAGCCGTTCGCGGTCGGCCTGCGCGAGCGCGCCGGGCGAGCCCGCTTCGCCGAGCGAGATCTGCAGTCGTCCCGCGTCGTCGTGCCACTTGAGCGGCAGATCGGTGGCCTTGACCTGGCGGAACGCACACGCGAACGGCAGGAACACGAGCGGATATTCGAGGCCCTTCGACTTGTGCACGGTGACGACCTGCACGAGGCCCGCATCGCTTTCGAGCCGCAACTGCCGCGCGTCGCCCGTGCTCTGCGCTTCGTCCTGGCGCTGCTCGTCGAGGTAGCGGATCAGTGCATGCTCGCCGTCGAGCTGCGTGCTCGCCTGCTGCAGCAACTCCGCGAGATGCAGCAGGTTCGTGAGCGTGCGCTCGCCGTTGAGTGCGACCGTCGTTGCGCCGAGAAAACGCTGCGGCACGTGGAAGTCGTTGAGCAGCCGGCGCAGCATCGGCAGTACGCCGCGCGTGCGCCAGCACTCGCGATACTCGCGAAACTGCAGCACGCGCGCTTCCCACGCGAGTTCGTCGTGGCCGAGCGCATCGAGTTCGGCCCAGTCGAGGCCGAGCACCGAAGTGGCGAGCGCCGCGCGCACGAGGCGCCCATCGTCGGGCTCGGCGCAGGCCGCGAGCCAGTAGCGCAACTCATCGGCCTCGGCGGTCTGGTAGACCGAGTCCTTGTCGGACAGATAGACGCTGCGCACGCCGCGCGCGGCCAGCGCCTCGCGGATCGCGCGCGCCTCGTTGCGGTTGTTCACGAGCACGGCCATGTCGGCGGGCGCGAGCGGCGTGAAGCCTTGCTCCGACGCGAAGCCCGCTGCGCCCGCCTCGCCGAGATTGAGCAGACGGACCATCTCGGTCGCGCAAGCCTCGGCCATGCCACGCAAGTACGCGTCGCGGCTGAGCGGCTTGCCGTCGGCGGACGCGGGCAGCCACCACGCCGTGAGCGCGGGCAGCGCGCGGCCCTCGGCCTGCAACGACTCGCTGCGGCCCTTCGCGTCGGCGGGTACGAACGGCAGCGGGTTGTCCGTGCCGTCGCCGCGCCGGAACAGGAACGCGCCCGCGCCTTCGAGACGCGTCTCGGCGGCCTCGAAGCAGCGGTTGACGGCGGCCACCATCGCCTCGCTCGAGCGGAAGTTTTTCTTCAGCGTATAGAGCCGCCCCGCGCACGCGCGGCGCGCGGCCAGATACGTGAAAATGTCCGCGCCGCGAAACGCGTAGATCGCCTGTTTCGGGTCGCCGATCAGCACGATCGCCGTCGCTGGATCGTTCTCGCCGATCCGGTAGACGCGTTCGAAAATCGCATATTGAATCGGGTCGGTGTCCTGGAACTCGTCGATCAACGCGACCGGGTACTGCTTGCGGATCAGCTCGGCGAGCCGTTCGCCGTTCGCACTGCCGAGTGCGGCGGCCAGACGCGTGAGTAGATCGTCGAAGCCCATCTGCGAGCGGCGCGCCTCTTCCTCGGCGAAGCGCCGCTCGACCCAGCGCGCCGCGTGGCACAGCAGCGCGTCGCGCGCCTCGGGACGCGCGGCGAGCGCGGCCGGCAACTGCTCGACCGCGTCGAGCGCCGGATGCGTGAGCGGCGTGCCCAATGTCCAGATCTCCGCGAGACCCGCATGCGTGAGGCGCTCCCACACCTTCGCATCGGGCTTGAGATCGGGGCGCGTCATGTCGGCGTCGAGTGACCAGTCGCGCAGCTTGTCGATCCAGTTCTTGCAGTTCGTGCGGTTCAGGCTCATTGCCTTGAACTGCTTCTTCTCGCGTGCCTCGTCGATCTGCGCCTGCAATTCGTCGGCCCAGCGCGGCCAGTCCTGCTTCAGGCCGTCGAGATGGTCGCGCTGTTGTTCGCGCACCTGGGCGAGCGTCTTCTGTGGCTCGTCCGCTTCGGGCAACAGCGCCGCGTGCCCGATCAATCCGCCGATGCCCTTCTGCAAATCATCGGGATTCCTGAACCATTGACGAACCTCACGTGCCGAGGTCTCGTCGAGCGGCGCGAAGAACGTGCGCCAGTAGTCGCGCACGACTTCGGCGCGCAATTCGCTCTGGTCGGTTTCGAGCGTCTGCGAGAAGAGGCTGTCGCTGTCGAACGCGTGCTCGCTCAGCATGCGGTTGCACCAGCCGTGAATCGTCGAAACGGCCGCTTCGTCCATCCATTCGGCGGCGAGTTGCAGGCGCCGCGCGCAGCCGGCCCATTCGGCGGGATCGTAGGCGTCGCGCAGTTCGTCCAGCAGCGGATCGTAGTCGGGCTGTCTGTCTTCGTCTTCGTCTTCGTTCGAACCAACGCGGAAATACGCTGCCGCATCGTTCAGGCGTGCGCGGATGCGGTCGCGCAGCTCCTTGGTGGCCGCGTCGGTGAAGGTCACGACGAGGATCTCGGGCGGCGTGAGCGGCGCGGTGCCGCCGTGGCCCAGCACGAGCCGCACGTACAGCATCGCGATCGTGAAAGTCTTGCCCGTGCCCGCGCTCGCCTCGATCAGGCTGCTGCCGCGCAGCGGGAAACTGAGCGGATGCAGCAGCTCGGCGGGTGCGGCGTTCTCATGCATCGTCATTGGGCCTCTCCATCGGCGGCAGCTTCTTTGCGCGCGCCGGCCTTCTGTTCGGGAATCGCGCGGCGCAGCGGCAACAGCAGGCGCCGCGCGAGCGCGGCGAATTCGCCGCTCGACGCGAGCGCATCGAAGTCGGCATATGCGCGGCCCAGATAGGCGTTCGTGTCGCGCTCGCCCAGTTGCTGGGTGGCGCCTTCGTAGGTCTCGCGCGCGGCGTCGAGCGCTTCTTGCAGCGGCGCGTCCGAGTGGTCGTCGAGCGTGCCGGGCAGCTTGCGCAACCACGCGAACGCCGTCTTCACCGCGAGCGGCAACGGCCGGCACATGCCCTCGTCCCACGCGCGCATCAGCGCGAGCAGATGGTCGCGCGCTTCGTCGACGGGCAGCGGCGCGAACGTGACATCGCCCACCTTGCTCACGATCGTCGTCGTGACCGGGCCCGCCGCCAGTTGCGCCGCGAGATGCGCGACCCATTGCGTGACGAGTCGGTCTTCGCGATAGCGCCGGTTCTCGATCAGATTGCCCGGATAGAGAATCACGCGGCCCCGTTCGTCGCTGTCGCTGTCGCTGTCGCCGGCACGCAGGTCGTAGAGCCAGTCGTCGAGCACCAGCGTGCGTGCGCCCTGCTGCGCTTCGACGCGCACCTCGAACTGCTCGTCGAGTCGCGTCGGCCAGCGCGCGAGCGCCGCCTGGTAGCGCTTGAAGAGATCGGGCATCGGTTCGAGCAGGTCGTCGGCGATCAGCTTGCCGAAACCGCCGGTCGCGAGATCGCCGCCGCGATGCAGGCGCTCGATCTGCTCGCGCGCGGCGGCATCGAGATCGCTGTCGCCCGCTTCGAGTGCGCGCGTCTGCGCGCGGATCAGCTCGTCCTGCAACTGCCAGCTTTCGAGCTTGTTCACGTCGAACGGCTCGTGGTTCTCGCTCGCGGCATCGGCGCTTTCGAACGCGACGCGCAGGCGCTGGCGAAAGAAACTCTTGACCGGGTCCTTGAGGAAATCGCCCAGCTCGCGCACCGATAGCGGCTCGTCGCGTTCGAGCACGGCGAGCGTTGCGACGTCCGGCTTCGTCAGATCCGATCGCGCGGGCCGGTTCCATTCGGCGGCGTACGTGAACAGCTTCGAATCGTCCGCTTGCGCCGGGAAATAATCGACGCTGAACGGCTGCAGACGATGCTCGATGGTGAGCGCGTCCACGAGCGTCGGCGCGGCGTCGCTGCCGGGTTCGAGGCGCCAGCCGTCCTCCAGGTGGTCGCGCAATTGCGCAACGAGCACCGAGGGCGGACGCGGCGTGTTGTCGTTCACGCTGCGTCCGATCCACGACACATGCAGATGGTCGCGTGCCGACAGCAGCGCTTCGAGAAACAGATAACGATCGTCCTCGCGACGCGAGCGGTCGCCCGGGCGGTAGTCGCGCCGCATCAGGTCGAAGTCGAGCGGCGTGCGCGTGCGCGGATAGTCGCCGTCGTTCATGCCGAGCAGGCACACGCGCCGGAACGGTATCGCGCGCATCGGCATGAGCGTCGCGAACGTCACGGCGCCCGCGAAGAAGCGCTGGTTCAGGCTCGCGGTATCGAGCTGCGCGAGCCAGTGATCGGCGACGATCGACAGCGGCAGTTCGCCGTCGAGCGCCGCTTCGCGGCACGCATCGCGCCATGCTTCGAGTTCGAGGTCGAGACGCTCCAGCGTGTACGCATCGGCGCTGTCTTCGAGCGCGAAGAAACGCGCCTTGAGCGCACGCAGCCGCTCGCACCAGCCATCGACGGTGGCAGGCGTGCGCAGCGTCTGCCACGTTTCGTCGAGGGCATCGACGAGACGCATGAGCGGCCCGAGCAGCGCCGCGTCGAGCCCGCCGATCTCGGCATACGGCTCGATGCCGCGCCACGCGCCGCTCTGGGCGCCCGCCGCGTAACCGAGCAGCATGCGCCGCAAACCGAACGCCCAGCTATTGGGCGCGCTCGTATCGTCCGTCTGCGGCAGGCCGAGACTCGCGCGCTGATCGGCATGCAGGCCCCAGCGGATGTTCGCGCCGTCGATCCATTGATGCAGTGTAGGCAGATCCTCGGCGGCGATGCCGAAGCACGCGCGCACAGCGGGCACTTCGAGCAGGCCGAGCACATCGCTCACGGTGATGCGCGACTGCGGCAGCGCGAGCAGCGTTTCGAGCGCACCGACGAGCGGATCGAAATCACGCTGGCCGCGATCGGCGAGACTGAACGGAATGTAGCGCCGATCCTCGCGGTCGATAAGCCCGAACACAGCCTGGATGTGCGGCGCGTAGACCTCGATGTCGGGCACCATCACGATCACGTCGCGCGGACGCAGCGTCTTGTCGGCGGCGAACGCGGCGAGCAGTTGATCGTGCAGGATCTCGACCTCGCGCTGCGCGCTGTGCGCAACGTGAAAGCGGATCGACGTATCGATGGCCGGATCGACATCGGGCCACTGCGTGCGCGTTTCGGCGAGCGGGCGCAGATCGCGGATGTCGTCCTGCAACTGGCGCAGCTGGGTCGAGGCATCGTCGCTGTCGAACAGGTCGATGCGCTGGCCGATGCCCGCGAAATGCGCGGCATAGCGCGCCCGCGCCTCGGCGCTGTCGTATTCGTCGAGCAGGCCGATGAAGTCGCGGCCCTGCTTGCCCCATGCCGCAAGCAGCGGCTGCGCGTGCAGATGCAGTTCGGCGTCGTGGAGCGCAGCGGGCGCACCCTCGCGGCGCCGCTGGCGCGACGCGCTCGCACGCAGCAGGTCCTGGTCGGCGACGATGTCGGCCCAGTAATGCGCGCACGGATTGTGCACGCACATCAGCACCTGACTCCAGCGCGAGAGCGCGGCCAGCACTTCGAGCGACTGGCGCGGCAGGCTCGAAATGCCGAACACGATCACGCGGCGCGGCAAGCCGCTCGGCGGCGCGCTGTCTTCGGGCCAGTCCAGCGCCCGGCGCATGAACGCGTCGTGAACCGCCGCGCGCCCCGCCTTCGAGAAATCGACACCGTCCTCGCCCTGCGCGCCCACGTCGTCGAGCAACGCACGCCACAGCGCCGCCTGCCAGCGGTACTCGTCGGCGAGCGGCGCGCGCTTGCCGCGCGCGTCGATCGAGACGTCGTCATGCTCCGCCCACGCGGCGAGCCAGTCCGCGCGATAGACCTGGTACTGGTCGAACAGGTCGGCCACGCGCTGCGCGAGCTGATAGCGCTTGCGCTGGTCGTCGTCGCGCGCCATGAAGCGTTTGAGCGGCGCATAGTCGGGCGCGTCGAGCAGCTGCGGCAACAGACGCGTGAGCCGCCACACGAGCCGCGATTTGTCGAACGGCGACACGGCGGGCACGGCATCGGCGCCGAGCACCGCGCGATAGACCTGCCACAGGAAGCGCGACGGCAGCGACATCTCGAGCGCGGCGGCAATGCCGCAGCCGCCATCCTGCGCGTCGGCGGCGAAGGCGAGCTTGAGCCACTGCGCAATGCCGTTGCTCTGGACGAGGATCACTTCCTTTTCGAGCGGCGAGAGCGGATGTTGCGCGATCCAGTGGACCATGAGGTCGCGCAGCCGCTCGGGATGATTGCCGTGGACGAGCATCAAGCCCGCCGGAAGGGTATGGGTTGTCAAACGTGGCTCCATCGTGGGACAGGCAAAACGTGCGTTTTGCCCATGCTACTGCATCGGGATGCGGGGGTCCCGCTCATGCCACCGCCTTGAGGTCGTCGAGCGCGCGCTGGCGGATGCCGAGGTCGTCCCACAGTTCCGGGTGACACGTGAACAGCAGGATCTGGTGGCGCGTGGCCGCATCGAGCAGCGCACGCTTGAGCGCGTCGCGGCGCGTGCGGTCGGTGTGCACCGCTGCATCGTCGAGCATCAGCAGCGTCGGGCGCCCGGCCGCCTTGAGCAGGTCCGCGTAGGCGAGCCGCGTGAGGATGCCCATTTGCTCGCGCGTGCCGAAGCTCAGTGCGTCGAGCGCATCGAGCCGGCCGTCGCGCGCGAGCGAGGCCGGGCTCAGGTCGTCGCCGAGCGCGAGCGCCGCCTGCGGGAACAGGCGCTTCAGATAGTGACCGAGGCGCTCGGTGAGCGGCGCCTGCAACTGCGCGACCGCCGCGTCGCGCTCCTCGACCAGCACCTTGTCGAGCAGGCTCAGCGCATCGGCACGCAGCTTGAGTTCCGCGTGGCGCCGCTGCGTCTGTTCGAGCGACGCGTTCACCCCCGCGAGACGCTCGCCGAGCGCCGAAGCGCCCACCGTTTCGAGCTGGCTGCGCAGCGCGGCGATCTTGAGTTGGCGCTCGTGCTGCTCGCTGCGCGCGAGTTCGGCCGAGACGCGATAGCGCTTTGCTTCGGCAGCCGGATCGTCATTGCGCACGACTGCCAGTTCGCGCGCGCGCTCGTCACGCTGCGCGACGAGCGTGGTCACGTGGGCGCGCTGCTCGACGATCTGCGCCTGGCATTGCGCGCGACGCTCGCGTGCGGCGGGGTCTTGCAATTGCGCTTCCTTGCGCTGCAACTGGGCCGCGAGCGAAGCGCCCGCCGCGTGGCTGCTGTCGCGCCGCTCGCTCGCGGCGGCGAGCGCCTTGTTGGCGGCATCGAGCGCGACGCGCGCGGCCTGCGCGAGCGTGCGCGCCTCATTGACGCCCACAGCCGCCGACACATCGGGCAATGCGGCGAGACGTTCACGAGCATGGTCGCGCCGCGAGGCATTGTCGGCGAGCGCCGTACGCAATGCATCGATGCCTTGCGGCGCGTGCACCGCGAGAATCTTCTGCTGGGTCTGGCGCTGTGCGACCAGCGCTTGCCACTGCGCGAGACGCGTCTGACCGGCATCGAGCGTCGCCACGCCGAGCGTCTGCAGCAATTGGGCATGACGCGCCTCGAATTCGGCCAGTTCGCGGCGCACCGAGTTGAGATCCGAGGCGCCGGGCACGACACGCAGCTCGCCGAGACCCGGCAGGCCGATGGTTGCTTCGTCATCGAAACGCAGCACGCCCTCGCCGCTCACGCGCGATTCGCCCACGACGATCTCGCCGCTCAAGCGATACTCGATGCGTGTCATCGCCGCGTCCTTCTTCGCGCGCAGCACGCCGAGCTTCGTTTCGAGCGTCTGCAACTGCTGCAGCGCGCGCTCGTCGATCTCCAGCGCAGCGGCTTCCCGCGTTGCCGCGAGCACGGCGCCATGCGCCGCGTCGGCGGCGGCGATCGCGTCGGTCAGGCGCGCGATCTCCTGGTCGAGCAGCGCGATCTGGCTGTGCAGATCGCGCACGCTCACCGCGATGTTGGCGATGTCGAGTGCGCGGCTCGCTTCGTCGTGCTGCTGTTGATAACGCGCGACTTCGCTGGCGGCCTGCGCGTGAGCATCGAGCGCGACGCGCGCCGCTTCCTGCGCACGCGCCAGTTGCTCGCGGTCCTGCACGACCGAGGCCTCGAACTGCGCCGCCGTCTGCTCCTGCTGCAACGACAGCGCGAGTTCCGCTTCCTTCAGCGCGACTTGCTGCGCAATCTGCTGCATGTCGCGCTCGAGTGCAGTGGCGGCCTCGGCGCGTTTGGCGGCCTCGGCCGCCTGCTGTTCGAGGGCCTCCCACGGGCGCTTGCGCTGCACGTCCTCGAACGTCTCCTGGAGCGTGGCGAGCCGCGTGACGTTGTCGTCGAACTGGCGGCGCTGCGCTTCGAGCGCAGCGCGCTCTTCGACGAGCGCCGCGAGCTTCTGCTCGGCCTCGGCGAGCGGCCCCGTCGCGCGCTGCGTGCGCGCCGTGAGCAACTGGCGCAATTCGCGACCGATCGCGCCGATCAGCGCGTCCTCGCCGCCCGCCTCGCTGCCGCCCGACAACTGGCCGAGCGCATCGCGCAGATACAGCGCGGCATGGCCGCTCGGCTCGCGCAACTCCTGAGTGGCGCCTTGTTGCACCCACAACAAACCCGGCACGCCCGCGAACTCCGCCTTCATCGCGCCGCGCGTCGCGCGCGCGAAACCGAGCAGCGCCGCGAGCCGGTCTTCGGCCTCGTCCTCGCCATACACCTCGTTGCCGATGCGCAGATCGCAGCGCTGCCGCGCGACGAACTGCTTCGACAACGTGCACGGCACGCCGTCGAGTTCGAACGCGACTTCGACAGCCGGCTGGCCGCTCGCCTTGCCCCACGGCAGCAGGTCTTTCAGGTGGGAAGCCTTGTAGCGCTCCAGAAACACCGTGCGCAAGGCCTCGGCGATGGTGCTCTTGCCAGCCTCGTTCGGCCCGGTGAACAGATTGAGCCCCGGCTCCAGTCCGTCGATGACGATCTGCCCCGCGAACTGGCGGAACTCGCGAATCGTGATGCGTTGCAGCTTCATGCGGAGTGCACCTCTTGCTGAAAACGGGCGAGCAACAGCAGGGCCTCGGCCGCGACCTTCGCTTGTTGCGGGTCGGCCTGCAGATCGCGCAGCCGCGCGACCACCTTGCCCAGATAGCCGCCCTGCGCGCCGAGCGCGGCTAGATCGTCGGCCGTGGGCAGCACCTGCAGATCGGCGAGATCGACGCGCAGCGCCCGCACGCGGGCAAGCGTTTCCTCGACGGCGACGCGCAGTGCCTGCGCGGCCACCAGATCGGTCGCGCCGCGCACTTCGAGCTTGAGCACATCCGCCGCGCCAAGCGCTTCGAGGCGCGCGCGCAGCGCGTCGACATCGGTCGCGACCGTGATCGTCTCGTCCCAGCGATGCCAGCGATAGCGGCCGACCGGCACCGCCTCGACGACGGGCAACGCGCCCGGCGCCTCGATCGCGACGTCGAGCACGAAGCCCGGCTCGTTCGCGCGGAAGCGGTCTTGCTCGTGCGTGCCGGCGTACCACGTGCGCTCGTTCACGCGCAGATGACCGTGCCAGTCGCCGAGCGCGAGATAGTCGAGCGCGGCACTCGCCGCGCGCGTCGGCGCGAGCGGATTGGTCGAATCGATGCCTTCCTGGAGGATGCCGCTCACACTGCCGTGCGCAAGCCCGATGCGCACATAGCCGGGCGGCGTGGCGGCGTCGTCGAACCAAGCGGTCGTATCGTCGTAGGTGATGCGCTGCGTGAGCGGCGCGCACAACAGCGCGCATTTGAGGTCGTCGAGCAGCACGACGCCGGGCGCGAGCACCAGTTCGACGTTCGCGCCGACGCACTTGAGCCGCTGCGCGCGGGTCCAGACGCTCTCGACGAGCGCGGCATCGTGATTGCCGGGCAGCAGGATCCAGCGGCCCGCAAAGCCCGCGAGCGCGCCGAAGAGGCGCCGGATCACGGTATCGGAGACGGTTTGCTGATCGAACACGTCGCCGGCGACGAGCACTGCGTCCACGCCGCGCTGCGTGGCCTCGGCGGCGATCTTGCGCACCGTGTCGAAGCGCGCTTCGGCCAGATGCGCGGCCTCGTCGGCCTCGAACTGGCCGAATTGCGTGCCGATCTGCCAGTCCGCGCTATGCAGGAACCGGATCATGGGGCCTCCTTGGTCTGTATCACGTGGTGTTGCGAGCGAGTCCGGGATGTTACCGCGCCTTTGGGACAAAGCGTGTCCGATGGCGGCCCGGCGCGCGCTAAAAAACCTGCGAAAGACGGATCTCGAGCGTCGCTTCGAGATGGGGCGCGGCAAGCGCGAGCAGCGCGTCGTTGTTGCTGCCGCGCAGTTCGCCCGCGAGCCACGATGACATTCCCGGCCGATCCTGCAAGGCAGCCGCGCTTTGCGGCTCGCTATCGAGCACCAGCGGCGTCACATCGAGCGTGAAAGGGGCATGTCGAGACACCGCGCGGTGTTCGTCGAAGCCCGCGAGCGTCAGGATCGCGACCCGCCAGGTCAGGTCGTCGGCGCGCGCACTGGCCGCTGCCTCGCGACGGATCCAGCGCTCGATCGCGATGAGCCGTGCATCGAGCCGCGCGTGCGCATTTCCTGCGTTCGTATTCGACGTGGTGTCGGTCATTGAGTCATTTCCTCCCGGCAATCTGGCTCACAGAACACGCATCGTCGCGCGTCAATGGGACAGAACGTGTCCTGAAGCGGCGTGCCGTGACCGATCGGCCGGCAGTTTCACGTTGCGAGGGATCTGCGTGAGCGATTCGCGAGGCGTCGTTATGGAATTGGCGCTGTCGCGCGCACGATGGATTGCTCTGCTATTCCATCAGCAATCCGAATTGTTTGTGCGAGCACACCGCGCCCGCCGCGAGCGAAGCGCGAGTCGCATCAACGCACAGGCGGCGTCTCGGTAGGCGGAGCGCTATTGTCGGACGGCGCCGAGCCATCCATGCCCGCTTCGAACGCGAAGCGAAAGAGGTCCGCGTCCTTGACGATGCCGAGCTTGCGCATCGCGCTGACCTTCTGCGTGCTGACGGTCTGCTTGGTGCGATGCAGTTGTTCGGCGATCTCGTTGATCGACAGCCCCGAGACATAGAGGCGCACGACCTCGGCTTCGCGCTTCGAGAGCATCGGGCGCGCGGGCTCGCCCGGCCCCGGTGTCGACTCGCCGACCGGCTGTGCGGGATAGTGTCGCCCGCCACGGCAGACCGTATGAATCGCGCTCACCAGCTCGTCGATCTTGCCGCGCTTGTTGACGACCGCGGCAACCCCGAGCTTCGCGACTTCGCGCACGATCGCGGGATTCTCGATCATCGTGAAGACAATGATCTTGAGGTTCGGAAAGCGGCGGCACAGAAACGACAGAAACACCATGCCGTCACCGTGATCGCCGCCGGGCATCGCGTAGTCGGTGACGAGAATGTCACAAGGCTCGCGCCCAAGCAGCTCGACGACCTCGGTCGAATTCTGGGCTGTGCCCACCACTTCGAGCGACGGCACATTGGACAGCACGTGGGCAACCCCGGCGACGAGAACCGGATGGTCATCAGCAAGCACTATGCGAATCTTCATCTCGGCCGCCCCCGCGATGGCGGGCGGGGCAAAAGCCCCGCCGGTGTGTCCAGTATAGGCTGACGAATGCGTTTGTGAGATAGGTATGGGACGGCGCATAGGGTGAATTGCCTTACGCCTCGTCGACGTTGGCATTGATAACACATATTTAGAGATAACGAATGAGATGCGGCCAGGCCCCCGGAGAGGGGCGCTGCGAGCCGCTTCAATGGCGACGTGGCTCCGTGCGCGCGCGCGATACGACCCGCCGCGCGCGCCGCGCACGGCGGGATCTTCGCTTTGAATGCGTGCGGCGGGTGTCGGCTTCAGGCCATGCTCGTCGTTCCGCAGGCCAGCAGACCGAAGCGATACGCGAGGAAATAGAGATCGGCGTCGCACGCTGCGCCGAGCTTGCGCATGGCCGCGATCTTCTGCGCGCTCACGCTCTGCTGGGTACGATGCAGACGGGCCGCAATCGCGCTGACCGAGTGTCCTTCCACGTAGAGACGGATCACTTCCGTTTCGCGCGAACTCAGCGGCGGCTTACCAGGGTCGGAGAGGAACGGCAGATCGGGCTCGTCCGCGCTCGCGTCGGGCTCGTCGCCCTGCCCGCCCGGCAAGTCATAGATCGCCGACACGAGCTTGTCGATGTGATCGCTCTTGCTGATGATCGCCGTGACGCCGAGTTTCGCGAGCGACTGCTCGACGAGACGAGTGTGAATCATTGTGAACACGATCACCCGCAGCGCCGGAAAATGCCTGCGCACGAACGACAGGAACGGCAGGCCGTCGCCGTACAGGCCGCCGGGCATCACGTAGTCGGTGACGAGCACGTCGCAGGGCGTGCGGTTCAGCAGTTCGATGACGTCGGTCGAATTGCTGCCTGTTCCGACCACTTCTATTGCAGGTGCGCCCGCGAGCACGTGCCGCACACCGGCAACGACCGCTGGATGGTCGTCCGCCACCACAACTTTCAGTTTCATCTTGGATTCCAGGTTTTAGCGTTGACCGACCTCGACTGGCAAGTCGCGGCCGAAGGAGGCAAGCCTTCATCTCCTGCTCTACGCATGATTATCCGTACAATCCGCCCGCGATTATTTATCGAACGATTCGTACTTTTCAGAAAATGCGGTCTTCCCTGATATCGCACGGGCTGACCTGCCGCCTTGAGAGAATGGCCGTCCGACGCGGCGCGCGCCTTCAAATCGCGCGACTCGAGCCCATTCAGCGGCGCCACGACCACGGCTGACGCGGCGGCAGTTTCTGATTTGTACGATGGAGAATGCGGGCGCACGCCAATACCATGAAATCGTCCACTGCGTAATGACTTGACCACGAGACAGAAGGCCCTCCAGACAACCGCTTCGAGCAAAGCAGGCGGTATCGCAAAGGCATCAAGAACAGCGCCCTGCATCTGACCTTTACCAGCGGATTTTCGAACAAATTCGATTGCCAATTATTTTTAGCTTCATGCGAATTTCGTATTTTCATTTCGCGAATTCTCTTGTCGCTTTAAATATTGTCAATTGCATTGGCCTATAAAGCATTGGGTGCCATTCTTCTCTCCCACGCTTGCATGGCATCCGCAAAGCAGCCGTTGAAACAGGTTGAATATCATGGGCACGTACGCAATTCGAGATTTCCAGCCGCGCGTCGCAACGCAGGAAGCAGTGCAGTATCAACTCGACCGGGCCGGCGATTTTCTCGCCCGCACGTCGCGTTGCCGGCTGGCGAGTCAACGCGCCTGCAAACCCGACTCCGACGCGATCGTCGCGTGGCATCAACAGGGACGGCCGCACCAGTGCAATGGCCCATGCGGCAACTATGCGTGCCGCGTAGGCGCGCTGCGGGTCGGCATGCAGCGCGTCATCGCGGGGCTGCGTGCGCTCGCGCCCGGCAAGGCACCGGACGAGCGGCGCGACTTTCCGTTTCGTTTGCTCGTCGCGCGTATCGACGAGTCCGAAATTGCGTTGCGCGACCAGCTCGAACATCCGCCCGCCGCCGAGATGGTGTAACGCCGGCCGCTCGTCATCTGGCGGCGCCGCCTCGCGCGACGCCGAGCCTGCCAGCCGTCCTTGCGCGGCTCGACGCGCCGTCCGGCGCCGCCGCTGCACCCGGCCTTCACCATCAAGGAGCCGCACAGCACTGCATCCCGCGCTCATTTACCGGGCAGTGCCACTGCATGCGTAGTAGGATTTTCCAATGATGTCCCGTCATGCTCCGACAACTCAGGGGACCAGGCATGGGTAATCGTCATCGTCCCGCGCGGAGCACGGCAGCCGCTGGAGTCGCGTTGCTGCTGGTTTTACCCACGCGGACAATGAGCGCGATGCCGGGTCCGCACGTCCCCCGCGCCACGCTGCTCGACGCGATTGCGTTGCTTGCCGTCGCGATGCTCGCGCTGGCCGGCTTCGGCTACGCGCGCCTGCGCCGCGAAGTGCACGAGCGCCGGCGCGTCGAATACGACCTGCGCGAGCAGCTCGCTTTTCGCTCCGCGTTGTTCGATATCCTGCCGTTCCCGATGGCGGTGCGCGACCAGCATGGGGTCTTCGTCGAAGTGAACACCGCCATGACCGAAGCGGTCGGGCTGGCGCGCGAACGGCTCATCGGGCGCAGCCAGGCGCAATGGGGCGAGGACATCCAGATCGACGCGACGACCAGCCGCCGATTCATGCAATTGATGCGCGACCCTCGCGCCAGCGAGCGCGTGCGAGTCGAATACGTCAATGCCAGCGGCACACCCAAGCATGGCCTCTTCTGGCAGCGCCCCTTCCACCATGGCAACGGCGAACTCGCCGGCACGATCAGCCTGTCCATCGACATCACGGCGCTCATCGAGGCCGAGCACGCGGTACTCGAATCAAGAGCGCTGCTCGAAGACGTGACGCGCAATCTGCCGGCCGGCGTGTTCCAGATGGTCCGGCAGCCTGACGGGGAGCTGCGCTATCGATACACCGGCGGCGATCTCAAGCTGCTGCCCACCACGCCGGCGGGCGCGCTGTGGCACGACCCGACGGGCACCGCCATGCGCCTGAGCGATGACGACACCGCGCGGCTCATGGCGTTGCTCGAAACATCGGCCCGCAGCGCCGAGGCGATCATCGAGGATTTCGAGGTCGGCACGCCCGCCGCGCCGCGCTTTCTGCGCCTCAAGGCGATCCCGCGCCAGCTCGAGGGCGGCGTCGTGCTGTGGGACGGCTACTGGACCGAGATCACGCGCGAGCGTTTGTACCGCGCCGAAGTCGAAGAAGCGCGCAACACGGCCGAGCGCGTGTCCGAGGCGAGAAGCCGCTTCGTCGCCATGATGAGCCACGAGATCCGCACGCCGATGAGCGGTGTGCTCGGCCTCGTCGAAGTGCTCGCGCAAAGCGAGCTGCACGGCGAGCAGATCGCCATGGTGTCGATGATTCACGATTCGGCAGGCGCGTTGCTGCAGATTCTCGACGACATCCTCGACTACTCGAAAATCGAGGCCGCGCGCCTCACCTTCGAGCACGAGCCGTTCGATCTGCGCGAGGTCTGCGATCTCGCCATGGGCCTGCTGTCCGCCCGTGCCCACGAGAAAGGCCTGACCCTGCGCTGCCGCGTGAGCGGCGCCGTGGCCGCGCTCCATCGCGGCGACAGCGGGCGTCTGCGCCAGGTGCTGTTCAACCTGCTCGGCAACGCGACGAAGTTCACCTCGGCGGGTAGCGTCTCGCTCGAAGTGGACGTCGAAGACGACACGGGTGACCAGCAGATGCTCTCGATTCACGTGATCGACACCGGCATCGGCATCGAGGAAAAGCTCATCGAGAAGCTGTTTTCGCCGTTCGTGCAGGCCGAGTCGTCGACCTCGCGGCGCTTCGGCGGCACCGGGCTCGGGCTCGCCATCTCGCAGCGGCTCGTCGATCTGATGGGCGGCACGCTCACCATGACGAGTCAGCCTGGCAAAGGCACACGCGTCACAGTGCGCGTGCCGTTGCCGGTGGTGCGCCGCCATGCCGAAGCGGGCGCGCTCGGCCGTCTGCGCGCCACGGTGCGGGTGCGCGATGCCGAGCTGGCGCGCGCCCTCGCCGATGGCCTCGCGGGGTTGCAGGTGGCGCTCGCCGACCCGCACGCGGGCTTTGCACACGACGAACGCATGCTCGACGCCGTGTTCCTCGACGACGGTGCGAGCGTGCCCGACGACTGCCGCCACATGCGCGTGATCCACGTGACGGAGCGCGCCAAGGCGGCCGGCTACCGCCTGACCGCCGACGACATCCGCGTGAGCATCAATCCGCTCTCGACGCGCGGCCTGCGCGCCGTCTGCAACGCGGCCGTCGGCGTCGACGCCGATCTGCTCCATACCTCCGGCGGCACCGCCAGCGCCCCCGTCGCGCGCAAGCAGCGCAGCCGCGAACAAGCCATCGCCGATGGCACGCTGATCCTCGTCGCCGAAGACAACCCGGTCAACCGGCATCTGATCGAAAAGCAGCTGAGCCTGCTCGGTTGCGTGTGCGATGCGCACGAAGACGGCGAAGCGGCGTGGCAGGCTTATCTGGCCAATCGTTATGCCATCCTGATTACCGATTGCCACATGCCGATCGTCAATGGCTACACGCTCGCCACACGCATCCGCGAACACGAAGCGCGCACGGTCACGAACGGCTCGCCGGCGGCTCATCTGCCGATCATCGGCGTCACCGCGAGCGTCGAGCCCGAGGAACGCGCCCATTGTCTCGACGCGGGCATGGACGACTGCGTACGCAAGCCGGTGCAGCTCGACACGTTACGCACGAGCCTCGTTCAATGGGCGCCGGCCTGCTTTGGCAAGAGCGCGGCCGCCGGCGCCGAAGCGCCCGAAAAGACCGACAGCGACGCCCACGGAGAAAGCAACCCGCAAAGCGAAAGCGAATCCGGGCTGCCGCCGTTGAACTGGGCCGCCATCTGCGGCGAACACAGCGGGGCCGGTCGCGACGACAAGCTGGTACGCGTGCTCGTGGACAGCCTGGGCGCCGACGCGGCGCAGCTGCACGATCTGCTCGCGCCACTCGACATCCCCGGCTTGCGCCAGTGGCTTCATCGCGTGACGGGAACAGCCGCGTTCCTGCACTACGCCCCGATCTCGACGCTGCTCGACGAGTTTCGCGCCGTCGTGACCGGTGGCGATGCGGCGGCGATACAGGAGGCGAGCGTGGGCGTCTTCGCGCGACTCGCCACCATCACGGCGCATCTCGCGCGCCAATAGCGGCACGGATGCGTCGCGTCAGCCCATGCGCGGCTGGCCGCCCGCGCCACCGCGCAAGCGCCGGCCGCTCAACACCGTCTGCACGATGACGGCCGCGAGCAGGAACGCGCCGCTCGCGAGGTTCTGGTAGTACGGACTGAGCGTGCCCACCTGGTTGATCACGTTGTCGATCACGCCGAGCAGCACGACCCCCGCGAGCGGTCCCGCCATCGTGCCCACCCCGCCCGTGAGCAGCACGCCGCCGATCACGGCCGCCGCGATCGACTGCAGTTCGTAGCCGGTGCCTGCCGCCGCGAGCCCGGAATCGAGGTGCGAGGCGAGCAACGCGCCCGAGAGCCCCGCGAGCGCGCCCGACAAGCCGTAGGCGAGGATCTTCACGCGCTCCACGCGCACGCCGAGCATGCGCGCCGCTTCCTCGTTGCCGCCGATGGCGAAGATCGCGGCGCCAAAGCGCGTCGCGTTGAGCAGCACGGCGCCGAGTCCGTACACCGCCAGCAGGATCCAGATCAGACTGCTCACGCCGAACAGCGAGCCATTGGCGATGCGCGTGAAGAAGCCCGGATTGGCGATCAGCAGGTCCTGGCTCGCGAGCAGCAACGCCACCCCCTTGAGCCCGAGCAGCGCCGCCAGCGTGACGATGAACGGCGCCATGCGCGAGCGCGCGATCAGCACGCCGTTGACGAGTCCCATCGCGAAGCCGGCCACGACCGGTGCGAGCATCGCCGCGCCCCATCCATACGGCGCGGCATAAGCGGACAGCACCGTGCCGAGGCCCACCATCGAGCCGACCGAGAGATCGAAGCCGCCGAGGATGATGACGAGGCTCTGCCCCACCGCGACGAGACCGAGGAACGCACTGTTGGCGACGATATCGGCGAGATTGCCGGCGCGCAGGAAATCGGGGAACACCATGCCCGCGATGAGCGTCACGACGACGAGCATGCCGATCGCGCCGCGCGATTGCACGAGCGCGGCGAGACGGGCGCGGCGCGTGACTGGACCAGCAGCGTTCGTCGTCATGGCTTCAGGCTCCCGAGCGCTGCAGATACAGCGCGATCACGATGAACACGGCCTTGAGGATCTGCGCATAAGTGAAGCTGACGTTGTTCATGATGAAGCTCGCATCGAGCACCTGCAGCAGCAGCACGCCGAACACGGTACCGACGATCGAAATGCGCCCGCCCGACAGCGGCGTGCCGCCGATCACCGAGGCCGCGATCGCGTCGAGTTCGAAGTTCACGCCGACATAGTTGGGATCGGCCGCGCCAAGCCGCGCCGAGGCGAACAACCCGGCGAGGCCCGCGAGCGTACCGCTCGCCGCGTAGACGAAAAACAGCGTACGGCGCACCGGAATGCCCGCGAGAAACGCGGCGCTGCGACTCGCGCCGACCAGAATCGCATAGCGCCCGAAGGTCGTACGCCGCACAACGAACGCGATCACGCCGGCGAGCGCGAGCGCGATCAGCATCACGATCGGCAGCGGGCCGAACGCGCCCGCGCCGAGCAGATCGAACGCATCGGCGGGCGGCAGATTCACGCGCGAGCCGCCGAGCAGCGCCTGCGCGAGGCCGCGCGCCGCGACCAGAAGCGCGAGACTGGAAATCAGCGGATCGATGGCGAGCAAGGCGACGAGCATGCCGTTGCACAGCCCGCTCACGGTGCCGATGACGAGCGCGGCGCACATCGCCGTGCCGGTGCCGTAGGGCAGGAACACGGCGAGCGAGGCGCTGGCGAGCGCCATCACCGAGCCGACCGAGAGATCGATGCCGCGCGTCGCGATGGCGAGGTTCTGGCCGAGCGCGATCAGCACGATCGGCGCCGCTTCGAACAGCAGACTGCGCGCCGCAAAGGGATTCTTGAAGCCGGGCGTGAACACCAGATTGAACAGCACGAGTAAGGCCAGCGCGAAATAAACGCTGTTTTCGCGCAGCACCGTGCGCCAGTCGATGCCGCGCGCGGTGGGGAGATTCGCAGGGCTCAAGCGGGCCTCGTTGGTATCGGGATGGGTCGCCATGGGGGTCCTGGTCGCGCCTGTCGTTTCTGTCGTTTCCGTCGTCGGCCCGGCGTCGTCGGGATGCACGACTTTCATGGGCGCTCCGTGCGCTCGCCCGCCAGCACGGCGAGCACGTCATCGGGATGCGCGCCGGCCGTCGGTATGCCGCCTTCGGTCGCGCCTTCGTTGAGGACGACGAGCCGGTCGGTGAGCGCGAGCAACTCTTCCATTTCCGACGAGGTCACCACCACCGCCAGCCCTTCTTGCGCGAGCTGCTGCACGACGCGATGGACTTCCGCCTTCGCCCCCACGTCGATGCCACGCGTCGGATCGTCGAGCAGCAGCACCGACGGCCCCGTGGACAGGCAGCGCGCGATCAGCGCCTTTTGCTGGTTGCCGCCCGAGAGCGTCGAGATCGGTGCGCTCGCGCCCGCCGTCTTGATGCCGAGCTTCGCGATGAACTCCTCGACCAGTTGCTCCTGCTTCGCGCGCGAGATGAAGCCAAAGCGCGAGATGCGCGGCAACAGACTCGCGACGATGTTCTCGCGCACGGACAGCCGCGAAAAGATGCCCTCGGCGCGGCGATCCTCGGTGAGAAACGCGAGGCCGCGGCCAATCGAGCGTGCGGGACTCGCATGCGCAAGCGCCTGCCCCGCGACCTTGACCGTGCCGGCGTCGGGCTTCTGCGCGCCGAAGATGGTCTTGAACGTCTCCGTGCGCCCCGAGCCGAGCAGCCCGGCGAGGCCCACGATCTCGCGTGGCGCGACGCGCAGCGACACGTCGCGCACGCGGTTGCCCCATTGCAGGTGCTCGACTTCGAGCGCGGGCGTGCCCGCCTTGGCGGCCGCGTCGGCATCGCCCGAGCGTTCGGTCCACGCGTGCTCGCCCGCACTCTCGCGCCCGAGCATCGCGGCGACGAGCGCGCTGCGCGGCAACTCGGCGGGCGTGCCGGTGCGCACCACGGCGCCGTCACGCATCACGGTGAAGCGGTCGCACAACCGGTAGCATTCGGACAGCCGGTGACTCACGAACAGCAGCGCGATGCCTTCCGCGCGCAGACGATCGACGACGCCGAACAGCACATCGACTTCCGCACTGCTCAGCGCCGAAGTGGGTTCGTCGAGAATCAGCACGCGCGCGCCGAGCGACACGCCGCGCGCGATCGCCACCATCTGCTGCGCGCCGAGACCCAGCGAGCCGAGTTTGGCAGCCGGATCGACGCTCAACCGGTAGCGCTGCACGATCTCGGTCGCCCGCTCGATCATCTGCTTGCGATCGATCAGGAAACCGAATTGTTTCGGCTCGTGGCAAAGAAAAATATTGGCGGCGACGCTGCGCTCGGGAATCAGGTTGATCTCCTGATACACGGCGCACACGCCCGCGCGCTGCGCGGCGCGCGGACTGTCGAACGAGACGGCCGCGCCGTCGAACGACAGTTCGCCCGCGTCGGGCTGATAGAAGCCCGTGAGGATCTTGATCAGCGTGGATTTGCCCGCGCCGTTCTCCCCCACGAGCCCATGCACCTCGCCCGCGCGCAGCGTGAACGAGACGTCGCGCAGCGCGCGCACCACGCCGAAGGTCTTCGACACACCGCGCGTTTCCAGCACGGCGTGCGCACCGCCCGCCTCAGTCGTGTGGCTCATCGCTGCCCGCGCCTCGCCGCTCAGTAGACCTTGCCCGCCGCGAGCGACGGCTGCGCGTTGGACTTGTCGAACAGCGCATCGTCCATGATCTGCTTCTGCGGCACCGGCCGGCCGGCGAGGTAGTCCTCGAGCGACTTGAACGCGAGCGGGCCGAAGCGCGGATTGGTCTCGACATCGGCGGCGACGATGCCTTGCGAGATGTCGGTCACGATTTCCTTGGTGCCGTCGATCGAGACGATCTTCACGCCCTTGAGCTTGCCGGCCTGACGCAGCGCCGTGATCGCACCGACCGTCATCGTATCGGCATGCGTGTACAGCGCGTTGATGTCAGGATGCGCGAGCAGCATCTGCTCCATCACCTTCTGCGCCTCGGTCGTCGACCAGTTGGCGGTCTGCGCCGCGACGATCTTCATGTCCGGATACGCCTTGATACCCGCCGCGAAACCGTCGGTGCGCTGGCTTTCGACCGTGTTGCCATAGCCGCCCTGGATCTCGGCGATGACGGCCTTGCCGCCGGTCGCGTCCGCGAGTGCCTTGGCCGCGCGCTCGCCCTGCTTGTAGAAGTCCGAGCCGAGGAACGTGATGAAGTCGTCGCACATCGTGCCCGCCGTCAGGCGGTCGATCGTCACGACCGGAATGCCCTTCGCGCGCGCCTGGGCGAACGCGGGCTGCAGGCCGGTCGAATCGTTCGGCGCGACGATCAGTGCTTCGGCGCCCTGATTGATCATGCTTTCGATATCGGCGACCTGCTTGGCCTGGTTCGCGTTGGCGTTCGTGTACAGCAGGCGCTTGACGCCCGCGGCCTTGGCGGCGGCGCGCACCGAGGCGGTCTCGGTCGCGCGGAACGGGTTTTGTTCGTTTTCCGATTGCGAGAAGCCGACCACCATGTCGCTCAGCTTCTTGCCGCCGGGCTTCGGGTTGGTGCAGGTCTCGCTGGAATTGGACTGGACTTTCTGGGCGCCGGAATCCTGCGCCCACGCGCTGCCGCTACAGGCAGCCGCGAAGCAAATACCAGCGGCGATCAGGGTGGACTGCAGGACAGACTGGACTCGTTGACTGGGCATGGCGGTGTCTCCGTGATTGCGTCGACGCCCGGGCTGCGGGACTCGACAGCTTGTCGTTTTCTGCGATGCCCGGCGCGCTGCGCCGGATGAATACGGCCACTGCTTCCAGTAATATTATCAGTCAGTCCGAGGAAATATTAATGAGGGTATTCACGGGTGCGGCGAGCGCCGGCGCGCACACCGAGGCGCGCTCGATCAACGGCCCGTCGAGCTTGATCGCGCGGTGCCGCACGGGTGCCCCCGCGCTGCGGTTCTGCTCTTCCTGGAGCAGCGTTTCGACCGCCCAGCGGCCCAGTTCGTAGTTCGGCAGCACGACCGTGGTGAGCGCCGGATGCGTGTGGCGCGCGAGTTCCTGATCGTCGTAGCCCATCACCGAAACGTCCTCGGGCACCCGCAAGCCAAGCTGCTTGATGGCCTCGATCGCGCCGATCGCCATCAGGTCGTTCGCGCAGAAAATCGCGCTCGGCGCATTGGGCTCGCGCATCAGCGAGAGCGTCAGCTCGAAACCCGTGCCGGGGCTCCAGTCGCCGTTGCGTACGAGCGCTTCATCGAACAGCAGATCGGCGGTCGCGAGCGCCTGTCGATAACCCTTCAGACGGTCCTTCGCCGCGTCCTGCCAGGTCTCGCCGTTGATGAAGCCGATGCGCCGGTGCCCCGCCTGGATCAGGTGATCGGTGGCCGTGTGGCCGCCCGCCACTTCGGCCGGCACGACCGACGACAGCGCGTGATCGGCCGAATAGCAGTTGAGCAGCACCGAGGGCACCTTGAGCAGCGCGGGCGGCACCTCGATCTTGCGCGTATAGACCGTGGCGTAGATCACGCCGAGCACGCTCGGCAGCGCGAGCGTCTGCAGCACGCGCTGCTCCATCTGCGCGTTGCCGTGGGTCGAGAAGACCGCGAGCACGTAACCCGCGTTCCACGCGGCGTCGCGCGCGCCGTCGATACTGACGACCGGATGCGGGCTCGTCGACACTTCGTCGGCGATGTAGACGATGAGGTTGCGTTCGCCCGCGGGCGCGGGCTGTTGGGCGCGGATCGTCAGCTGATAGCCGAGCGACTCCGCTACTTCGTGGACCTTGCGGCGCGTGGCCTCGGACAGCTTGGCGCCGACCGCGCCGTTGAGGACGAGCGAAACCGTGGATTGCGACACGTTCGCAGCCTTCGCGATGTCGGTCATGGTCGGGCGGCGCTGGGTCGATTTTTTCATCGGATGCAGTAAGGGCTGCGCGGCCTCACGGCTGGCAGGACGGCCTCTGCCCGTCAGGCGCGCGCTGGTGGCCCGAAGCGTAGCACTAATATTTTGCAGCGACAATTGGCGTAAGTCGCCATCGGATGGCGGTCACGCAGCGATGCTTTGCCGTCTATATTAATTAATATTAGTGATACGACATCACGGAGAGCGCCACCTTGACCGCCCAGACGCCGCCTTCCCGCGCCGCGCTGTTGCCGCCCTTCGACGCCGCCGCGCTCGAGGACGGCGCCCTCATCACGCTCGCGCACGGCAATGCGCGCGTGCTCGTCGCGCCGCACGTCGGCGGCTCGATCGCCGCGTACTACGACGACGATGGCGCGCGCCCCTTCCACTGGCTGCGCCCGGCCACGCGCGCGGCGCTCGATGCGCGCGACCCGCTCGGCATGGCGAGCTTCCCGCTGATGCCGTACTGCAACCGCATCCGCGACGGCCGCTTCCTGTTCGAAGGCGAAATGATCGACTTGCCGAGCGGCACGGGCGCACTGCGCCACGCACTGCACGGCCATGCATGGCGACGCCCGTGGCACGTCGAGGAACAGCGCGCCGACGCGCTCACGCTGCACTTCGTCCACGAGCCCGCGCCACGCGACAAAGCCGTGCGCGGCTGGCCGTTCCACTACGAGGCGCGCCAGCATCTGACGCTCGACGAGACCGGCCTGAGCGTGCGGCTGTGGGTGCGCAACCTGTCCGGCCGGCCGATGCCGTTCGGCCTCGGCCATCATCCGTACTATCCGCGCCCGCCCGGCACGCGCATCGCCGCGCGCGTGCGCGCGATGTGGGAGATCGACGCGGAAGTGCTGCCCGTCTCGCTTACGTCGCACCCGGCCGTGGACGCGCTCGAAGCAGGCCTCACCATCGACGACTTCGACCTCGACAACAACTTCTCGGGCTGGCGCCGCGAAGCACTGATCGAGTGGCCCGGCGCGGGCCGCCGCCTCACGCTGCGCGCGGCCGCGCCACTCGACTACTTCGTGCTGTACAGCCCGGCCGGCCTGCCCTACTTCTGCGCCGAGCCGGTCAGCAACACGACCGACTGGCTCAACTTGCGCGCGCAGCGCATCGATGTCGGCGGGACCGTGCTGGCGCCCAACGCCACGCTCGAAACGCAGTTGGCGTGGCTGCCGGAGCGCGCCTGAAGCCGCAGCTCAGAACTTCGTCGCGATGTTGAACATCACGAGCGAATAGCGCCCGTGAATGTCGGTGCCGGTGCTCGGGCCCGTGCCTTTCAGCGTCTGCGGGATGTCGTACTCGTAGCCGAGCGACAGGTCGAGCGCCTTCATCGCGTGCCAGGTCACGCCGCCGCTCACCGAATCGGTGAGGATCATCGGCGCATAGTAGTTCGCGGCCGTGTGGTTCGAATCGATCGCGGCCGTGCTGTGCTTGCCGCCCACGCGCAGCGTGAGCTTGCTCGTGACGTCCCACGCGGCGCCGAGGCGCAAGGCCGTCTGGTCGTGCAGGCCGAAGGTCTGCGGATCGCCGAGCGCGCCGACATCGGACCACAGAATGCGCACGACATCGGCGGCCAGCGTCACGCGCGGCGTGACGTGGAACGCGACGCCCGCGCCGAACTCGGACGGCTGGTCGAGATGGCCGCCCGCCGAAGCGAACATGTCGTCCTCGTAACCGCTCGCCCGCGAATAGCGCACCTTGGTCGAATACGACGCACCCACGCTCACGAGCTTGTTGATATTCCACAGCGCGCCGATGCGCCCGCCGATACCGAACGTCGTCGTCATGCCGTGGCTCGGCAGCACGCCGACCGAGCCGTCCGGCAGCGGCGTAATCACGCTTTGCGCCTCGAACTTCTGGATGCCGAGAATCGCCGAAAGGCCGACGGCGAGATCCGGCGTGATCTTCCAAGCCACGGTCGGCAGGAAATCGATGTCGATGTCCTTGGCCTTCGCGGGCGGCGCGCCGGGGATCGGCAGCGGCGCGTGCGGATAGTTGACACCGCCACCGGTCGAGTTGATCGACAGACCGAGCGACAGCCGGTCCGTCACGTTCACGTTCACGCCGCCGCTCGGCATCGGCCCGACCACGCCGAAGCTCTGCTGGTTCGACGGATCGCCGAAGCTCGAACGGGCGTGCCCGATCAGCACCTGGCCGCCGAGGTCCGAGCGATTGCCGATAAAGGCCATCCCTGCGGGATTGTCCCCGGCGACCGCGCTCGTCACGGGATTCGCGATCGACGCGCCGCCCATCATCGATTCCTCTGCGCCCGCCGCGTTGGGCTGCGTGACGTTCATCGCGTGCGCGCCCGCCGACGCGAAGGTCAATGCGCAACCGGCCGCGAGCCAGCGTTTGACCGGGAATTCAGTTCTTTTGCTCATGCGATGTCTCTTCCACTGCTCGTGTTTTTATATGGATACCTGATTAATCATCAAGCACCCTTTGATGCGAATTCGATCGAGCCGGGACCGCGCCAGGCGGTCCCGGCCGCGAGGTCTAGAACGCCACGCTGTCCGGCCCCTTCAGGCCCAGCATCGCGCGCGCTTCATCCGGCGTCGCGATCTCGTAGCCGAGTTGCTCGACGATCGCGCGGATCGCGCTCACCTGGGCGGCGTTGCTCGTTGCCAGTTCGCCGCGCTTGAGCCACAGGTTGTCTTCGAGCCCCACGCGCACGTTGCCGCCCATCAGCAGCGCTTGCGTCAGCACACGCGGTTGCTGCGCGCCCGCGCCGAGCACCGACCACTGATAGTCCTTGCCGAACAGGCGGTCGGCCGTGCGCTTCATGTGCGCGATGTCTTCGGGATGCGCGCCGATGCCGCCGCGAATGCCGAACACCGACTGGATGAAGACCGGCGCCTTCAGCAAGCCACGGTCCATGAAATGCGCCGCCGTGTACAGATGGCCGATGTCGTAGCACTCGATCTCGAAGCGCGTACCGTTGTCGTTGCACGCCGCTAGAATGTGCGCGATATCCCTGAAGGTGTTGCGGAAGATGAGGTCATCGCTCGCTTCGAGATACGGGCGCTCCCAGTCGTGCTCGAAGCTCGAATAGCGCGCCAGCATCTCGTACAAGCCGAAGTTCATCGAGCCCATGTTGAGCGACGCGATTTCGGGCTTGAAACGCAGCGCCGGCTGCAGCCGTTCCTCGACGCTCATGCCCGGCGCGCCGCCCGTCGTCAGATTGACGATGACGTTCGAGGCGGCCTTGATCGTGGGGAGGAACTGCGCGTACAGATCGGCGTCCTGGCTCGGTTTGCCGTTGAGCGGATTGCGCGCGTGCAGATGCACGATCGCCGCGCCGGCCTCGGCGGCCTCGATCGCGGACGTGGCGATCTGGGCCGGGGTAATGGGCAGATGCGGCGACATGCTCGGCGTATGGATCGAGCCGGTGATCGCGCAGGTGATGATGATCTTTTGGGCCATCGCGGCGCTCTCCTTTCAAATGATGCGTCAGGCGCGCGGCTCGGCGACGATGCGGTTTTCGATGTGACCGATGCCGTCTATCTCGACCCGCACCACGTCGCCGACCTGCAGGAACACGGGCGGGCTCATCGCGATACCGACGCCGGCCGGCGTGCCGGTCACGAGGATGTCGCCGGGCTGGAGCGTCATCACCTGGCTCAGGTAAGCGATCTGTTTCGCGATGCTGTACGTCATCAGGCTCGTCGACGAGTTCTGGCGCACTTCGCCATTGACGGACAGGCGCAGCGACAGCGCTTGCGGATCGGCGACCTCGTCGGCTGTCACGATCCACGGGCCGATCGGGCCGTGCGTGTCGAACGATTTGCCGAGCGTCCACGTCGGGCTCTTCACCTGCCAGTCGCGCGCGCTCACATCGTTGGCGACGAAATAACCGCCGACGTGGTCGAGCGCGTCGGCCTCGTCGATATAGCGCCCGGCCTTCGCGATGACGACGCCGAGTTCGGCCTCGTAGTCGAGCTTCTCGCAGACACGCGGATAATGCACGTCGTCGAACGGGCCGTTGATGCACGAAGTCTGCTTGTTGAACCAGACTTGCGAGGTCGGGATCGCGAGGCCGAGACGACGGGCCTCTTCTTCGTGATCCTTGTAGTTCATGCCGAGCGCGAGGAATTTGCCGGGCGCCGTGACCGGCGCCTCGAGGCGCGCTTCGGCGAGCGGCACGCGGCGCGCGGCGTCGGCGGCCGTGAGCGCGGCGGCGGCCGCGAGCGCGTCGCGCGATGCGAGCAGTGCCACGAGGTCATCGGCAATGTGCGCGAGATCGATGATCGTGTCGCCTTCGATCTTGCCGATCGAGGTCTGGCCTTGCGAGGTATAACGTGCGAGTTTCATGTCGGTGTATCGAGTGTCAGAGATGGGCCGTTCAGGCCAGAAAGTCCTGCGGCAGCGGCGGCGCCCATTGCGCAAGCGCATCGGGTGCGAGCGCTGCGTGGCCGACGGGCGAGGCATCGTTGACGAGATCGCCGTCGGTCCAGTGCTCGATCTTGTTGCCGAATGGATCGCGCCAGTAGTCGAACACCTGGCTGCCCTGCACGTGGCGGCCGATGCCCCAGGCGTGCCGATAGCCGCGCGCCGTGAGATGGCCGTTGCCGATGGCGAGATCGTCCCAGTCGATCACTTCGAACGCACAGTGATCGAACGTGCGCTCCGTGGCGCCGAGGCCGATGAGCGCGACCGTGTGATGATCGGTGAAGGTATCGCCGAGTCCGCAATGCAGGAACGCCGCCACGGTCTTGTCCGGCTCCTGCGCGTAGTAGCTGTCGGAGACGCGAAAGCCCAGCACGTCCTGGTAGAACGCGACCATGGCCGGAAAATTGACGGCCTTGAAGACAACGTGGCCGAGCCGCACGACATGCGAAGCGCCCGCGCTCACACGATTGACCTCGCCCTGGCGCACCTGCGTGCCGATCGCGTTCAGGCGCAGCGGCGCGCGATGGGGCTTGGGCTCGATCGTCGCGCCGCCATGCAGCAGGTCGATCTGGAAGCCGTCCGGATCGGCGATCGTCACGATCGCACCCGCGCCGAGTTCGTCGTTCTCGCGCACGCTCACGCCGAACGCCGCCGCCACCTTGTCGAGGTCCGCCCGGCTGCCGACGATGAAGCCCGCCCCCAGTGCCCGGTTCTCGCCGCGCTGGGCCAGATAGGCGGGATAGCCGCCCGCCCAACCCGCCATCTGCAGCACGTCGCCGGTTTCCTTCACGACGTTCAGCCCGAAGTCGCGCAGAAAGGCCGACTGCTGCGCAATGTCGGGCACCTGATAGCGCACATACGCAATGTCACGCACGTTGATCATGGATTCACTCCTCGTGGCGCTCGCGCGCCGATCTTGAATGCCGGCCCGGGGGTATCCCGGACGCCGGCCGTCACCACGCGTGGCCGTTCCAGCATTGCGCCGGATCCAGCGTGTGCAACTGCTTGTATTTGCCGCCGAAGAACAGCAGCGGCTGCCCGTCCAGTTCGTCGAGATGCTCGACGTGCGCCGTGTAGATGCGATGGTCGCCGCCCGCATGGATCGCGTGGGTGCGCACGACCATGCGAACCAGCGCCGAGCCGATCAGCGGCACGTCCTCGAAGAACTCGAACGGGTCGTCGAGTTGCGGGCGCGGCTGACCGCCGAAGTGACGGCTCAGACCTTGCTGCTCGTCGGCGAGAAAGCTCACGCCGAAGCGTTCGCCTTCTTTCACCTGCTGCGCGAAGCGCGCCCCGTTGCGCACCGAGATCAGGATCATCGGCGGCGCGACCGAGAGCGACATGAAGGCGTTCGCCGTCATGCCCGCCGCCTCGCCGCCGTGACGGAACGTGACCACTGTCACGCCCGTCGCGAACTTGCCCATCGCACGGCGAAACTGCGCCGCGTTCAATTCCGTAGCCGACATCGCTCGCTCCGCCTGCATCGTCAGATCAGCGGCGTATCGGCCGGCTGACCGCAGGCGATGCGTCCATACGTCTCGAAGTTGGTTGTCGGCGCAACGATGCCGTGCAGGCACGCGACCCGTGCGTCGTGCCAGATGCGCGTGAAGCGGTTGTTGGCCGAAGCGAGCGAGCCGCCCGAGGCCGACGCGAGCAGGTCCACGCCTTCCCAGATCAGCTTCTCGGCAAAGCCCACATCGCGGCGCACCTTCGCGCGCTCCAGATACGGCATGTTCTCGCCCGCTGCCGCATAGCGATCGATCGCGTCGACATGCCGCTCGATGATCGCGCGTGCCGCGTCGAGCTTCGCCGAGGCCTCGCCGACCTGCAGGTGCGTGACCGGCGCTTCGGCTTGCTTCGCATACCACGTGTACTGGATGCCGCGACGCGGCAGCAATTCGAGGAACGTTTCGAGCGCGCCTGCCGCGATGCCGAGCGCCGGGAAGGTCAGGATGATCGCGAGCATCGGCATGCAGGCCGCGCGGTAGAGCGGCTCGTCGGCGAGATGCGTGGCGCCGTAGCGTCCCTCGATGGCCGCGCTCATCGACGCGATGCGAGCATCGGGCACGAACACATTGCTGACCGAGACGCTGGAGCTGCCCGTGCCGCGCAGCGCGATCACGTTCCAGTCGTCGAGGATCTTGAGCTCCGACGCGCGCACGAGCGCCACGCCTTGATCGACGACCTTGCCGCTTTCATCGACGAGCGGAATGCCGAGCAAGTCCCAGTTCGCGTGATAGATGCCGGAGTTGAAGCCCCACACGCCCTCTTCGATCAAATAACCGCCCTCGACCTTCTTCACCACCGCCTTGCGCGGCGACAGCACGCCGACCACGCGCGCCGGCTCCGCACCGCCGAACACTTCATCGGCGGCTTCTTCGCCGAACAGCGCTGCGGCGGCCCACGTCGTCACGTTGATGAGCGCCGTGACCCAGGCTGCCGACGCGTCGCCGCGTCCGAGTTCCGCCACCACGTCGAGGAACGTGCGCACCGACACTTGCTGGCCGCCGTACTTGCGCGGCGTGGTCATGCTGAAGAGGCCGTGGGCTGCAAGCTCGTCGACGCTCTGTTGCGGCAGACGTCCCAACTGGTCCACTTCCGCCGTGCGGCTCTTCAGGGTGCTCACGAGCGCGCTCGCGCTCGCGCGCAGCGCGGCTTCGCGCGTGTCGTTGTCGATGAACTGGAGATTCGCGTTCAAGGTGTCGTCCTCACATAGAGATGAATGGGGTGTCCCGCGTTTTTGATATTGTCATCATTTTTGATGAATTCATCAATTTTTATCGACCAGGGGCTTTCCCGGAGCGCGGACGACGAACGAACGCCGACACCCGCCTCGAAGGGCGGGTGTCGCAAGAAATCGGCAGAGGGGAAGCGAGAGACGAGGGCCGCGCGGAAAGCGGCGGCGCTGGCTAGATCAGCTTGTAGCGCGAGGTGGCCTTGACGACGCGCGCGGCCGCCTTCGACTCGACGCCGAGACCGCGCAGCACGAACTCGACGAAGCGCTCGATCGCCTCGGGCGGACGGCGGCCTTCGAGAATCTGGCGCAGCAGGAACAGCACGCCGCCCGCGATGGAATCCATCGTCGTCAGCACATCGGGGCAGACGAAGCTGCCGTCGGCGACGCCATTGCGGATATCGCGCGCGAGACGGCCGCCCATGGTCTCGACGAGGTCGCCCGCGCTCGATGCCGTGTGCACGAGAAACCAGCCCCAGATCGGATCGGCGATCGCGTGGCGCAGCACGATGCGGATATTGAGCGCGACGATCAGCGCGCTCTCGGCATCGGCGGGGCGATTGCGGTCGAGCATGTCGGCCGTCGCGATCATGTCCTCGACGAACACCGCGCGCGCGATCTCGTCCTTGCTCGAAAAGTAGTTGTAGAACGAGCCGAACGCGACGCCCGCCTCCGCCGTGATGTCGTTGATGGCCGTGCGCTCGATGCCCTGGCGGCTCATCACCACGCGCGCCGCCTGCAAGAGCTTGCCGCGCGTGCGTGCGCGGACTTTCTCGTTGCGGCGGGGCGTGGCGGCCACGGGCGCGCCGTCCGTCGCGTTGGCGTCGTCGGCCGGCGTGGGCGCGCTCTTCTCAGCAGCGGCGGCCGGCTTCTTCACGCGGGCCGCGCGTGGCGCGGGCGTTTTCTTCTCGTCTGGCATGTCACCCAGGCTCCGTGCGGAAATGATCGCCATTATCGCAGCGCGGGCGGCGAATTCAGGTCGCTAACGACATGGCACTACGCAAGTGCGATCATGGGCGTCCTCACTCATCGTGCGTGGAGGTCGTTATGGGAATCCTGGACAAGGTCGGCGAGATCGCCGGCGCGGTCGCCGCCGTCGAAGCCACCGAAAAAGTCGATGCCGATGCCGGACTGTTGACGAAAGCCGCTGCGGCGGTTGCCGGCTTCGAGGGCGCGAAAGCCGTCGAGTCGATGGTCGAGAAGAAAGACGAAGAGAAAAAAGAGGACGATCAGGCCGCCGATGGCAGCGACGCGCAGGCTTGAGCGCACTGATTTTCTGGCGTGGAAAAAAAGAAAGCCCGCCAAGGGAACGGCGGGCTGAATCCATATCGGAGAAGACATGGAGGAGACAAAAGCGATTATAAGGGTTTTCCCTGAGATTGCAAGCCCCCAATCCAATCAGGGTTTTTGACCCCGTCCAGGCGACGCGGAACGATTCCTGCTCGGTGACCCCACGCCATATCCTCCGGGGGCCATCATGATCCAAGCCGAGTTTCACCACCCACTCCACGAAATCGAACTGGCGCTCGCGGGCGCCTTCGATTCGCCTGAAGCGATCGAGATCACCCATCACCATCTCGATGACGCCTTGTTCCTCCAGATCTCCTGGCGCGTCGCGCCCCACAGCAGTGCGCTGCCCGATGCACAGTGCCTCTTGACGCTGCGCCTCTCGCGCGGCGCGCTCGGACGCTATGCGCGACTCGACGCGCAGCGTCGTCGCGTGGTGCAGGAGCGGCTCGGCGCACTGGTGCGCGGCCGCGCGCCGTGTGAGCCCGAGGCCGCACTCGTGCGCGGCGACATGGCGCTGCAGACGAGCATCGCGGACGCGCTCGTCACCTTGCCCGAAGAACCGTGGTAAACGGCGGCGCACTGTAATCGATGCGAAAGCCGGGTCTGCTTCTTGCTGAAGCGCTGCGCACGATCTTCAACTGGAGGTGCCATGGCGCACACGAACCGCACCGCGCGCATAACAATGACTGGTCCCGAACAACATCCGCCGATGCGTGCCACGCGCTACCTGCTTACCGCCGCCGTGGCCGGATGCGCACTCGCCGCCGCATCGCGTGCTCATGGGCAAACGCCCTCGCCGCTCGGCGAGTGGCAATACTCGGCGGGCATTCCGCTCGAAAAGCTGTACAAGCCGCAACTGCCCGACTGGGAAGTGCGGCTCGGCATCGGCAGCACGTTCGAGCCGCGCTACGACGGCTCGGACCGATATCACACGCTGGTCGGCCCGAGCCTCGACATCCGCTATCAGGACCTCGCCTTCCTCTCGACGGGCGAAGGGCTCGGCATCAACGTGCTGCGCGGCCAGAACTGGCGCATCAGCATCGCCGGCGTCTATGACCTCGGCCGGCGCGGGCACGACGACCCCTCGCGCCTGAATGGCATGGGCAACATCAACCCGGCGCCCGAGATGAAGATCGCGGGCGAATACGTGGTCTCGAAGGAATTTCCGCTCGTCCTGCGCGCGGCGTTCACGCGCAGCTTCGGCGGCTCGAATGGCTGGATCGGCGATGTCGGCGCTTATATGCCGTTGCCCGGCAGCTCCGAGACGTTCTACTGGTTCGCGGGCCCCTCGGTCAGTTTCGCCGACTCGACCTACATGAACAGCTGGTTCGGCGTGAACAACCAGCAGGCCCTCGCCTCGGGCTATCCGCGCTACAACGCGAGCGCGGGCCTCAAGTCAGCGGGCTTCGGCATCACGATGATCTACTTCGTGAACAAGCACTGGTTCGTGAGCGCCGACGGCGCGCTCAAGCGCCTGCTCGGCAGCGCCGCGCAAAGCCCGATCACGCAGACGAAGACCGGCGGTGTTTGCGATATTTCGATCAACTATCAGTTTTAAACCGTCTCTTCGATTCAAGGCTTGCCGCTTCTAATCGCGCTCTAATTGTCCGCACCTATATTCCGCATCGTCCACCTCGAATATCGGACATTCGGGCGCAATTTTCCCTTGATAGAGGAGCACTAAATGCTGAAAGCATTTTCAGCAGATGGTTGGTTATTTTTCAGGTCATACGCAAGAGGTTTCGTCGACCAAGCCTCAGGCTATCGACGGCCCAGCTCAAAAAATAGTTCAGAATCTGCTTCAAAATCCACTCGGAACCTTGAAAGAGACGCGCATGGATCCGCATTCGATGTTCGGGTCTAGTGAAGATTCCCGGATCGTGGGAATCGATATGAAAGAAAACAACTTGAATGGCGTACGTTCCGAAGAGATCGACCAGGACGTACAAGAGAAAGGACAGTTTGAGGTCGTTTATACAAACATGCGGGACCCCGCATCTCCAAGCCGGACCGCGGCGGCCAGCACCGTAAAATTCGACGATCACGGAATTGTGCTTGAGAACCGCGAACTCAATACGCATTCCAGCGGGAAGCCGGCCCTATGGCTAACGCCTCCGCTATCTGGCTGTTCCGTGATGATCACCCGCTGTGAAAATGAATACTCGATGATACATATGCAGCCCGACTCGGACGAGAACGAATATCAAAAACTCAAAACCCAGTTTCCCAAGGACGAGGCCAATACCCGATACGGTCAATTTCAGCAAGAACGCCTCGATCGCGACATAGCGACAACGCTTCGCGACGTGGCCCCCGGCACGTCGTACATCATGGTCCCCTCGATGCAGTCCCAGAAAACGCTTCAAGTCGTTGGCGTGGTCGACTACGACAAGCACGAGATCGATTTTTACAAGCAGGAATCCGAACCTGGCTGCATCCCCACCAATGCTGAAAAACTGAACTGGACCGATTACTCGGCGAGCAGCCTCTGAATCCCGACCACCGATAAGCGACAGGGAGTCCCCGCACCCATCTCTGGTGCAGCGGGTGAGTCAAGTCAACGGCTCCCCACCGCCCGCAGCACCGCCTCCAGCTCTTCGAGCGTATAGGGCTTGTGCAAGCGCCAGCAGGCCATCCCGGCCGGCGTCTCGACCCGGTCGTCCCCCGACGCGAGCACGATACGCAGCCCCGGCTGCCGCGCCTGGGCCGCGCGCGCGAGTTCGATGCCCGACATGCGCGGCAGATGGATATCGGTGAGCAGCACGTCGAAGCGCGCCTGCGCGAGCGCGACGAACGCCTCGTTCGCATCGCGCGCAGGCTGGCTCTGGTGGCCGAGCAATTCGAGCAACTGGCAGAGCGCCTCGTGCGACTCCGCATCGTCATCGACGACGAGAATGCGCAGCGCCACCGCAGGTCCGGCGTGCGCTGCCCCAGCGGCCGCCAGGCTGCGCTCCGGCTCCGGCACGGTTTCGCCCGGTGTGCCCAACACGTGACGCACCTTGCGCGCGAGATCGCCGCGACTGTACGGTTTGCTGAGCAGTTCGACCCCGGGATCGAGCCGCCCGCCATGCACGACCGCGTTCTGCGGATAGCCCGACGTGAACAGCACCTTCAGGTGCGGCAACAGCGCGACGGCCTTGCTCGCCATCTCGGTGCTGCGCAGCGACCCCGGCATCACGACGTCGGAGAACAGCAGGTCGACACGCACGCCACTGCGCATCACGGCGAGCGCCTCGTCGGCATCGTCGGCCTTGAGGACCGTGTAGCCCAGTTCCGTCAACATCTCGACGACGGTCCCCTGAACCTTGAGATCGTCCTCGACGACGAGCACGGTCTCGCGCCCGCCCATCAGCGCGGCGCCGCGCACGACGGGCAGCGCATCGGCCTGCGCAAGCGAGCGCGGCAGATACACCTTCACCGTGGTGCCGTGGTCGAGTTCACTGTAAATGCGAATGTGCCCACCGCTCTGCTTGATGAAGCCATACGCCATGCTGAGGCCGAGCCCCGTGCCCTGGCCTTCGGGCTTGGTCGTGAAGAACGGCTCGAACGCATGCTCGATGACCTCGGCCGACATGCCGGTGCCCGTGTCGGTGACGCCGAGCATCACGTACTGGCCTGCGGGCACATCGGCGAGCGTGCGCACATAGTGGTCGTCGAGCATGACGTTGGCCAGTTCGAGCGTGAGCTTGCCGCCGCCCGGCATGGCGTCGCGCGCGTTGATCGCGAGATTGAGGATGACGTTTTCGAGCTGATGCGTGTCGACGAAGGTATTCCAGAGCCCGGCCGCCGTCACGGTCTCGACCTCGATGGTTTCGCCGATCGCGCGCCGCAGCAGTTCGTCCATCTCGCCGAGCACGCTGCCGAGGTTGATCGCGACCGGCCGCAGCGGCTGGCGTCGGCCGAACGCGAGCAGTTGCGCGGCGAGCTTCGCACCGCGCTCGACGGCGTTGATGGCGTTGCCGAGCCGCTCGACCGTCCAGGCGTCGCGGCAGTGGCGCTGTTCGAGCAGTTCGAGGTTGCCGCGCAGCACCTGTAGCACGTTGTTGAAGTCGTGGGCGACGCCGCCGGTCAGCTTGCCGATGGCCTCCATCTTCTGCGCCTGGAACAAGGCCGCGCGCGTCTGTTCGAGCAGTTGGGCCGCTTCGCGCCGCTCGGTCACGTCGCGTGTCACCTTGGCGAAGCCGATCAGCATGCCGCTGTCGTCGCGAATCGCGTCGATGATCACGTGCGCCCAGAAGCGCGTGCCGTCGCGCCGCACGCGCCAGCCCTCGGCCTCGAAGCGCCCTTCGCGGGCGGCCGTCGCGAGGCCACGGGCGGGCAGGCCCGAGGCGGCGTCCTCGGGCGTGTAGAAGCGCGAGAAATGCGAACCGATGATTTCGTTGGCCGTGTAGCCCTTGATGCGGTGCGCGCCCTGATTCCAGTTGGTCACGAAGCCGTCGGGCGACAGCATGAAGATCGCGTAGTCGGTCACGCCCTGCACGAGCAGGCGGAAGCGCCGCTCGCTCTCGATGGCCGCCTCCTGGGCCGCGCGCGTCGCGCTCACGTCGCGGATCATCGCCACGAAGCCGATCGGCGCCTGCTTGGTGTCGCACAGCGCGGTGAGCGCGACGCTCGCCCAGACCGTCACGCCCTCGTGGGTGAGCAGCCAGGCGTCCGCTGCCGCCGAACCGCTTTCGCGCGCGCGCTCGACAAGGCGCGCCGGCACCTCCGCGTGGCGCGCCTCCTCGCTGAAGCAGGCCGCGAACGGGGCGCCGGCGAGCTGCACGTCGCCGTAACCGAGCATGCCCCTCGCGCAACCGCTCCATCTCAGGATCCGGCCGTCCGGGCCCAGCATCGCGACCGCGTGCTCGCGCGTCGCGTCCGCCCACAGCTGGAGCCAGCGGTCAGTCTCCTGCATTGCCGCGTACTGCGGGTCAGCCATCGCCCTCTCCTCCCCAGGATTGAATGCGCGCGGACTGTGCCGCGTTCGCGCAACTGTCAAGCCTACTACCTTTCTGGCACCAATCGGTAATTCCCTCGCGGCTTGCGGGTCACATCGCCCGGACTGCAGGTGCGCCCGTGCCACGAAACTGCAATCCTGACCGGGCAAAGCTGCACAGACCTCGACTGCGCCCGGGCGAGCGCTGAGGCTCGCGCATGGGTCCAAAGCTTGCTTGCCCTCCTTGGCCCCTCACGAATCCGCGGTCGCCCGCGTCCTACGCCATGTCCAAGACCGCCTCCCGTATCGCCGAAGGTCAGCCGTTTCCGCTCGGCGCCACCTGGAACGGAAGCGGCGTGAATTTCGCGCTGTTTTCCGCCAACGCCACGCGTGTCGAATTGTGTCTGTTCGACGACAGCGGCCAGCACGAACTCGAACGCATCACGCTGCCCGACTACACCGACGAGGTGTGGCACGTCTTTCTGCCCGATCTGCGCCCCGGCGCCGTCTACGGTTATCGCGTGCATGGCCCCTACGAGCCCGACGCGGGCCTGCGCTTCAACGCCAACAAACTGCTGCTCGATCCGTACGCGAAGGCGCATGTCGGCGCGCTGCGCTGGGATCCGGCCGTGTTCGGCTACACGCTCGGCAGCGCGGATGCCGACCTCTCGTTCGACGAACGCGACAGCGCGCCCTTCGTGCCGCGCTGCCGCGTGGTCGACCAGACCTATAGCTGGCATCACCCGCTGCGCGAGCGCATCGCCCGCGAGCGCATGATCGTCTACGAAACCCACGTGCGCGGCTACACGATGAATCATCCCGACGTGCCCGCCGAGGCGCGCGGGACCTTCGCGGGGCTCGCCCAGCCGCGTGTGCTCGCTTATCTGCGCAAGCTCGGCGTCACGTCGATCGAGCTGATGCCCGTGCATACCTTCGTCAACGATGCGCCGCTGCTCGAACGCGGCCTCACCAACTACTGGGGCTACAACACGATCGGCTTCTTCGCGCCCGACCCGCGCTATTCGATCGGTGCGCGCGCATCGATCGACGAGTTCAAGCAGATGGTCGATGCATGCCACGAAGCCGGTCTCGAAGTGCTGCTCGACGTGGTCTACAACCACACGGCCGAAGGCAGCGAACTCGGACCGACGCTCTCGTTTCGCGGCATCGACAACGCCTCCTACTACCGCCTGATGCCTGATCAGCCGCGCTACTACATCAACGATACCGGCACGGGCAACACGCTGAACCTCTCGCATCCGCGCGTGCTGCAGATGGTCACGGACAGCCTGCGCTACTGGGTGGTGGAGATGGGCGTGGACGGCTTTCGCTTCGACCTGGCGACCATCCTCGGACGCGAGCCCTATGGCTTCGACGAAGGCGGCGGCTTTCTCGACAGCTGCCGCCAGGACCCGATTCTGTCGAGCGTGAAGCTGATCGCCGAGCCGTGGGACTGCGGCCCGGGCGGCTATCAGGTGGGCGGCTTTCCGCCTGGCTGGGCCGAATGGAACGACCGCTTCCGCGACACCGCGCGCGCCTGGTGGAAAGGCGACGAGGGCCAGGCGGCCGGACTCGCCTCGCGCCTGTGTGCCTCGGGCGACCTGTTCAACCGGCGCGGCCGCCGCCCGTGGGCGAGCGTGAATTTCGTCACGGCGCACGACGGCTTTACGCTCAACGATCTCGTCTCGTACAACGATCGCCACAACGAGGCCAATGGCGAGGACAACCGCGACGGCCACGGCGAGAACCTGAGCTGGAACTGCGGCGCCGAAGGCCCGACCGACGACCCCGAAATCCGCGCGTTGCGCGAGCGCCAGAAGCGCAACCTGCTCGCGACGCTGCTGCTCGCGCAAGGCACGCCGATGCTGCTGGCCGGCGACGAATTCGGCCGCACCCAAAGCGGCAACAACAACGCGTATTGCCAGGACAACGAGACGAGCTGGGTCGACTGGACCGGCATCGACGATGCGGGCCACGAACTGGCGGAATTCGTGCGCAAGCTGACGACCCTGCGGCACGCGCTGCCGGTCCTGCGCCGCAACCGCTTCCTGACCGGCGAGCACAACGACGCACTCGATGTGACCGACGTCGAATGGCTCTCGCCTGCCGGCACGCCGCTCGCCGAAGATCAATGGAACGATCCGATGATGCGTTGTTTCGGCATGCTGATCGACGGCCGCTCGCAGACGAGCGGCATCCTGCGGCTCGCCTCCGATGCCACCATGCTCATCGTCTTCAACGCGTATCACGACGTCGTGGATTTCACGCTGCCGTCGGTGCCGGGCAACGATCAATGGAACTGTCTGATCGACACCAATGTGCCCGTGCGCGACGAACTGCCCGAGTTCGAAGCGGGCGACGTCTATCAGGTGACGGGCCGCTCGCTGCTGGTCTTCGCGCTGCATGCGCGCGGCGCGACGCAGCGTCTGTTCGAGCGCCTCGCCGAGAACTTGACGGGCTGAGGCGCACCCACCAACAGCGCGCAAGCGGCCGGTTACCGACTGGTCCGGGAAGCGCTGCCGGGCAGCCGCCGGCGCCGGCCGCGCGCGGGCAGCAGCGCGAGCAGCCGGTCGAATGTCTCGCAGGCGCCGAAGCACGCGCGCTCGAGATCTTCCGGCGTGAGTACTGCATCGCGCATGGCACGCATATACGTTTGCCAGCGCGGACCAGGCTTGCCGTCGCCGACGAGAAAGCGTAACGGATGCGGCGCGAGTGAGTCGCCGATACGGCGCAGCAGGATCGCGCCGCCCAGTTGCGACCCTTCGATCACATAGCCCGCGCCCCAGCGCCACGCGACGTCGTCGCACAGCTCGGGTCCCGCGTCGGCCACGATGACCTGGCTGGTCGGCAGATTGTGCAAGGACGGATCGGCCAGATCGCGCTCGATGAGCCTGATGCGCGCGATGCGCGGCACCAGCCCGGGCTCCTGGGGTCCGTCGGAGAAAGTTGAAAGCCAGCGTTCGAGCGGATCGAGCCACGCGTGAATCAGCAGCAGATGATCACGGTAGTGGGCGAGCGTCGGCTCGGGTGCGGCGAGCGGCATGGCGCGCTCGGCAGCGTTGTGGCGGGTGCGGGTGGCCGCGCGCAGTGCGCGGTGCATGTCGAAAGGAGCAGGCGGTTTGCTGCCGGAAGATGGCGTCGTCACGTGTTTGAAGTTCCGATGTAGTTGCCAGCCTCGATGATCGAGACGCGGACCTGCGTCGCGTCCAGGATACCAGGCAGTGCATGCCAATCGACGCGGCGGGTCAGCCGCACCGACTTTACTACATCGCTTTCTGTTCTTGCGGACTGGGGCTCAATCCCGAAAAAAGAGGCTGCCGCGCACGAAGGGCGCGGCAGCTGTGGGCCGTCAGCCGACGGACTTAGTGATGGCGCACCGGCTTGCCCTTGGCGGCGTCCTTCATGTCGCCGACCGCCTTTTGGGCCTCCCCCGCTTCCTGCTGCAGGTCGCCCTTGAGCTCGCGTGCCGGGTTATTGGTCATCTTGCCGGTCGCTTCGTTGATCTTGCCCTTGACCTTTTCGACTTCACCCTTGACGTGGTCCTTGTTCATACATCCTCCAGTGGGATAAACGACGGGAAATGTCGCCCCCTCTGTTCAGCAGGCGGCGTGCCTGGGCCTGGAGATCAGAACAGTCGGAACAGGTCGAAACAGTTGAAACAGTCAGAACACGCCGAGCGCGAGCCCTGCCGCGAGGGCCTCGCCGAGTTCGGCGCAGCGCGCGAGATCGTCGGCGCCGATGGTTTTGGGCGCGAGAATGCGCTCGGTCGTTTGCGCATGCGTGCAGACGATCAAACCCGGCGCGACCGGCTTGAGCCGCCAGCCGGTGGCGATGCGCTCGAGCTGGCGCAGCGCGTTCTGGCCGTCGCTGCCCGCGCAGATCAGCGCCGCATACGGCCGGCCATTCACGCGGTCGAGCACCCCGTAATAAGTGCGGTCGAAGAAGTCTTTCATCATGCCCGACATCGCCGCGAGGTTTTCGGGCGTGGCGAACAGGTAGCCATCGGCGGCGAGCACGTCGGCCGCCGTGGTGTCGTGTGCGCGCTTCAGCTGCACGGCGACGCCTGCCTGCGCGCGCGCCGCCTGCGCGGCCGCTTCGGCCATTTGCTGCGTACCGCCGGTCATCGAGTGATAGACGATCAGTAGCGTCTTCATGTCATGGTCGCTCGCTCAGGCGCGCGGCGTTTTCCGGCTTCACGCCGCCACGCTCGCGATGAGCGGCGCGTGCAACTCGGCTTCGTCGGCGGCCAGTGCCTCGGGTATGCGTTCGCGCAGGCAATCGACGAACGTGCGGATCTTGGCATCGAGATATTGGCGCGACGCGTACATCGCGTACACGGTCAATTGCTGCAAACGGTAGTCGGGCAGCACGCGTACGAGCGAGCCGCTGCGCAGCGCCGGCACCGCGCTCGACATCGGCAGCGAGCCGATCCCGCAGCCCTCGCGCAACGCGGCGGCCAGCGCCTCGGCGACATTCACGGAGAAATGGCTCGGCGGCAGCGCAAACGTGTGAGCGCCATCGGGGCCTTCGAGGTGCCAGAAATCGCGCGGAAACACACTCGACACTACTTGCACGCAGGTATGCCCGGCGAGTTCGGCAACGCTCGTGGGCGTGCCGCGCTTGGCCAGATAGGCCGGCGACGCGCACAGCACGCTGTGCAGGCTGCCGAGCCGCTGCGAGACGAGCGCCGAATCAGGCAGGTCGGTCGCGCTCAGCTGCAGCGTGACGTCGTAACCCTCGTCGAGCAGATCGGGCACGTGCTGCGACAAGGTCAGATCGACCGCCACCGACGGATAGCGCTCCTGATAGCGCATGATCGCGGGCACCACGTAAATCTGGCCGAAACTCGCTGTCGCATGCACGCGCAGGCGGCCGGCGGGGCGCGCCTGGGCATCGGAGGCTTCCGCCTCGGCTTGCTCCACATACAGGAGGATCTGCTCGCAGCGCTCCAGATAGCGTTGACCGGCCTCCGTCAGCGCGATGCGGCGCGTGCTCCGGTTCAGGAGACGCGTGCGCAGATGCGCCTCGAGGCTGGCGACTGCGCGCGAAGCGAACGCGGTGGTGATGTTCAGGCGTTGTGCAGCGGCCGTAAAGCTGCCTTCCTCGGCGACACGCGCGAAAATGCGCATGGTTTGCAGCGTATCCATCGAATGGGTAAAGCCCGACGTCGGGTTTGTTATGTGCAGGCCGCGGCGGCGGCGACCCGTTGCCCCCGCTGCGTCGGAGCAGACGTTACCGCAACGTGTGCCCTCGTGAGAGCCGCTAGTCTAGCCGGTTCGCGAGCATCTGCGCCAGACTGTCGCAGCGGCGGGCGCCGCCGTGAGCGTCTCGCGCCACCACCGCTCGCCGCGCCTGGGCGCGGCCAGATCGAGCCGCTCGCCCATGCGCGGGGTCGCGAGCGGAATGCCCTGCGCGGCCGCGAGGCCCATCACGCGCTCGAACGGCTCCTCCCAGCGATGAAGTGCCAGATCGAATGTGCCGTTGTGGACCGGCATCAGCCAGCGGCCGCGCAAATCGAGGTGGGCCTGCACGGTTTCGTCGGGCTGCATGTGGACGTACGGCCATTGGGCGTCATAGGCGCCGGTTTCGACGAAGGTGACATCGAACGGACCGAAGCGTTCGCCGATGGCCTTGAAGCCGTCGAAATAGCCCGTGTCGCCGCTGAAGAACACGCGCAGATCGTCATCGACGATGACCCACGACGCCCACAGCGTGCTGTTGCCGTCGAACAGGCTGCGCCCCGAGAAGTGCTGTGCGGGCGTCGCCGTGAACGCGATGCCGTCGATCTGCGCGCCCTGCCACCAGTCGAACTGGCGCACCTTGTCCGCCGCGATGCCCCACTCGATCAGGCGCTCGCCCACGCCGAGCGGCGTGAGGAACACATCCGTCTTCGCCGCGAGCGCGAGTACCGTGTCGCGGTCGAGGTGATCGTAATGATCGTGCGAGAGCACCACGCCGGCGAGCGGCGGCAGGTCGTCGAGAGCGATCGGCGGCGCGTGGAAACGCTTCGGCCCGATGTGCCGGAACGGCGACGCGCGCTCCGAGAACACGGGATCGGTGAGCCAGAAGCGGCCGCGCAGTTTCAGCAGCAGCGTCGAATGACCGAGGCGATAGAGACTGCGATCGGGCGCCGCGTCCAGTTGCGCGCGGGTGAGCGGATCGACCGGCAGTGCGCCCGTGGGCGCCGTACCGGCCGGCTTGTTGAAGAGAACATTCCAGGCGATGCGCAAGGTTTTGCCCAGCCCTTCGCGTGGACGCGGCGCGACGTTGCGAAAGTGCTCGCCGTCGTGCTGCGGCGAAGCGCTGAATGCGGCCCGCGCGCGTTTCGCAGTGACGAGGCCGAGCGCACGGGTGAGCGTTGCTGGCAAAAATGGCATGGAATGGTCCCGCTGATAAAAGTACACCGCCTAGTGTAGTTTATCGCCGGAAAAAGTAAACCGTGCGGTGCAAATGATCGCCCCGGCTTCGACCCGATAAAAATAGAAACGAGCCACGCGGAGAACCGTCATCGAGCGTGGCCGGCCCTGCGCGACGACGCGATCAACTGTTTCAGCCGGGCGAGTTCGGCCGGTTTGACCACATAGTGATCGAAGCCCGCCTTTTTTGCGGAGTCGCGATGCGCGTCTCCCGCATAACCGCTGACGGCGACCAGCAAGGTATCCGCGAAACCGGTCATGACGCGCAACTGGCGGGCGATTTCGTAGCCGTCCATCCCCGGCAAGCCGATGTCGAGCAGCACGATATCCGGCCGGAAATCCACCGCGCACTGCAAAGCAGATACGCCATCGCGAGCGATCCTCACCTCGTGCCCTTCGAGCTGCAACACCATCGCCGTGCTGTCGCCGGCATCGGCGTTGTCGTCGACGACCAGAATCTTGCGCGGCTCATCGGCTGCCGCGTCACCGGTTGTGTCGAGCGTCGGCTGTTGCGGCACGCCGAGATCGGATGGCGCGGGAAACCGGACCACGAACCGGCTGCCTCGCCCGAGCCCGGCGCTCCACGCGTGAACGCTCCCTTCATGCAGTCCGACCAGCTTTTGCACCAGGGCGAGACCGAGCCCGAGTCCTGCGGAAGTGCGGTCCAGCGAGCGCTCCGCCTGCACGAAGATCGTAAAGATAGTGGGCAGAAATTCCGCGCTCATGCCGATGCCGTTGTCGGTCACGGTCAATACGGCTTGCTCGCGCTCGCGCACGAGCGTCACGTCGATACGGCCGTTTGGCGGCGTGTATTTGACTGCGTTGCCGAGCAGATTGGTCACGATCTGTTCGAGGCGGATCGCATCGCCCTCGACCACCAGTGCCACCGGCGGCAGCACCACGCGGACATCGTGCCGGCGCGCATCGATCTCCGCACGCATCGCCGTCACGCTGTGCTGGACGATATCCGCCAGATCGACGGGCCTGACATTGAGCTTGATGATGCCGCGCGTAATACGCGATACGTCGAGCAGGTCGTCAACGAGACCAATCTCGTGACCGAGCTGACGTCTCGCCACTGCGCGCGCGCGCTGTTGCGTCACCTCGTCGACGTTCTCGCGTCCCCAGACCTCGATCGCATTGCCTATCGCGGCAAGCGGGTTGCGCAGTTCGTGGGCGAGCATCGCGAGAAAATCGTCCTTCTGATGATCGGCCGTTTCGAGCCGCTCGACAGCGAGTTGGTGCTCGGTAATGTCTTCGATGGTCAGCAGAATCCGTTCATGCCCCCGGCCTGCCACGCGAGCACCGTTGAGCCGCATCGTCCGCGTGCCGATGCGCGGGAAATCATGCGTGATCTGGAAATCCCGGACGGCCGTCTGCGTCGGCAGAATATTTTCGAGCAGGTCGCGCAGGGCCGGAATGTCCCATTGGCGATTGCCCAGCACGAACAGCGACGCGCCGATCGTTTCCTCGGCGCTGGTCTGAAAGCTCTGGTAGAACGCGTCGTTGGCGCGCGTCACACGCAGATCGGATTCCAGCACGAGCAGCGGCTCGGCCACCGTGTCGACGATCGCATCCGCGTAGTCCCTGGCGAGGACGACGTCGTCGTGGAGAATCTTGAGCTCTTGATTGCGGTAGCGTAACTCGTCGTTGGTCGTCGACAGTTCCTCGTTCAACGACTGAAGCTCTTCCTTCGCGGTCTCGAGTTCTTCGTTGGTGCTCTGGAATTCTTCGTTGCTCGACAGCAGTTCTTCCTCGCTCGATTTGAGCTCTTCCCGCGCGCTTTCGTGTTCCTCGAGCATGGTTCGAAGCTGCAGGCGCATGGCGGCCAGTTCGGCATTCAGACGCACGATTTCCTCGTCCCGCGAGCCCGGATCCTGTGCGGCAGCCCGGCGACCCAGCCGTTGCGCCAGCGACTGCAGAACCAGTTCCTTCAGTGGCACCGGCCGGTCCGCGCCCAGACCGTCCGCGCTTTCGCCGTTCTCGAAGAAAATCACGAACCACCGACCTTCGACGCCGGCCATCTGCACGGGGTGGACTTCCACGCTGGCTGTCTGTGCTCCGGTTGCGGCGGGCGGGCGCACACCGGTCTTGCGCACTGCCACGCCATCCTGCCGGACCTGCCGGATCGCCTCGCTCACGGCCAGAAACACTTCGGGACGTATCAGCAGCTGCAGGTTGCTGGTAGGCGGGCCGCTGGGATTGACCAGATAGGCGGAAGTGTCCCCGCGATATTCGACAATGTTCAGGTCGTCGTCACAGAGCACCGAAGCGGGGGCATAGCGGGCGAGCGCGATGCGGTCGACTTCGGAGCGCAGGGACGGCGCGTCGCGATGCCCGGAGCGAGACTCCCGTGCATTGCCGGCGGGCACCGCCAGGGGCGTGGCCCGTGCCGAGTGCGGTCGAGCCTCGGCCTGCGGCCCGAGGCGCGGTTTCTTGCTGTACAGCTTGCTGCGCCGGCTTTCTATGACACCAAAGAGTTCGGAGAACGCGCCGACGGTCTCCGAGGGCCCGAGCATCAGCACACCTTCGGGCTTCAACGCATAGTGAAACAGTGGCATCACGCTGCGCTGCGCCTGGGCGCTCAGATAGATCAGCAGGTTGCGGCAGCTGACCAGATCCATCCGCGAAAAGGGCGGATCGCTCAAAATGTCGTGACGCGAGAACGTGCATAGCTGTCTCACCGCTTTGTCGACGCAGTAATACTCGCCGTCGCGCACGAAAAATCGTTCCAGCCGTTCGGGCGACACGTTGCGCGCAATATTCTCGATGTAGCGACCCGCGCGGGCGCTCTCCAGAGCCTCCGCGCTGATATCGGTGCCGAAGATCTGCACCGTCGTGCTCATCGCATGGTCGCCCAGATACTCCATCAGGCAGATCGCAATCGAGTAGACCTCTTCGCCGGTCGCGCAGCCGGGCACCCAGATTCTGAGCGGGCCGCTCGATTCCCGGCCGGCCAGCAGACGCGGAAAAACCGTCTGGGTCAGCACGTCGAACGTCTCGGGATCCCTGAAGAACTCCGTCACCTGAATGAGCAGATCGCGTCCGAGCGCGAGTGTTTCGACCGGATCGGATTCCAGCACGCTCACGTAGTCCGCCACCGACGCGACCTGCCGCAACGCCATCCGGCGCGCGAGCCGGCGTTGCACCGTGCCGCTTTTATAACGGCCGAAATCGATATTGCAGGCATTGCGAAGCAGGCGGAACAAGCTGCGCAGATGGGTATCGGCGGGCGCGGTCGACGTGCCGGTCGCGGCGGCGGGAGGCGATCGCAGATAAGGGTGTTGTCCGATCGCGATCATTTCCTTCGCGATGTCGCGCGGGGCCAGCACGCGATCGACGCCCCCCAGGCTGATCGCCGCGTGCGGCATGCTGTTGAAACGTGCCGACCCTTCGTCCTGGGCAAACGTGATGCCGCCCTCGCGCTGGATGGCCTGCAGGCCGAGGGCGCCATCCGAACCGCTGCCGGACAGCACCACGCCGATGGCGTTGCCACCTTGATCCCTGGCGAGCGATGCCAGCAGATCGTCGATGGGCATGGGCGGGCCAAGCGTCTCGTCGCGCGGTCGCAAGCGGATATGGCGCTCGGCAACCGACATGCTCGTATTGGCAGGAATCACGTACAGATGGTCGACTTCGACCGCCATGCCCTCCATGGCCTCGACGACCGGCATGGCAACCCGCTTGGCAAGGATCTCGGGAAGAATGCTGTGGCGGGACGGATCCAGATGCTGCACCAGCAGGAACGCCATGCCGCTGACTGCGGGCAGGTCGGCCATGAGTTCGGAGATCGCCTCGAGGCCGCCCGCAGACGCGCCGATTCCAACCAGTGGAAAGGTCAGCGACATCGTTTCATTCGATGCCGTCACAGATTCGCTCACGTCGTCTCCGGTGATGCGCTGGATGTCTGAACGTTGCCTGGCGCCGCAACGTCGGGAATTGCCTCGCCGGTGGCTGGTGGCCGGAGCAACGCGAAACCGCGTCAGCAGTGATGCGTTATTCGGGGCAGTCGATGCCCTCTCGAGGCGCGGTGTGACTAAGCACCGGGCCGGACGTCAATTTTCTTTGTAATCTCGGGAAGCACGCGGTGGTGCGCTTCTGCCTGCTCGATCCAGGCCATCAGAGCCTGCCTGACGATCCAGCCACGCGAGCGGTCGAGGCGCTCGGCAAGCTCATCGACGCTCTGCGCCAGAGAGAGCGGTACGTGGGCGGTCAGCACTCGTGTAGTCGCCTCAGGCATGGCATCCCCCTCCGTTTGCCGCTACGCGAAAGAACAACGCGTTGGTTTCGTGCCAATTCGCAATCGATGCCCGACGCACGTTCACTTCGCTTGATTATAGCCCGCCTAATCATGTCGATTTGAAGCGATTGGACCCTCGCGCAATTCCGCCATGCCAATGCGTCGAACGCTTTTATTGCCGCTTTCCTAAAAGCAGGTGTATTTCTTGCGTCGTCACGATTCCCACGAGGAGTCCATCATGCGCCAGAAGAACCATCATTCATCGACGGACCCACTCGATACGGTGACCGACACCGCGAGTCCCGCCTACGCTTCCGGCAATCCTGTCACCAAGGCGTTCGACAAGTTCGCCAGCCTGATCACGCGCTCAGCAGGTTCCCCGCTTGCCTTCGGGCTCGCGACGATCAGCATCGTGGTCTGGATCGTCACCGGCCCGCTCTTTCACTACTCCGATGGCTGGCAACTGGTCATCAATACCGGCACGACGATCATCACGTTCCTGATGGTCTTTTTGATTCAGCAAAGCCAGAACAAGGACAGCGTAGCGGTCCATTTGAAGCTGAACGAGTTGATCGCATCGCACCGGAGCGCCAGCAATCAAATGATCGGCATCGAGGACGCCTCTGAAGAGGAACTGCGTCGGCTCGCCTCTGAATATCTGCGGCTGGCCGAACAGCGAACCGGAAAAGTGCCTGCGCATCCCGACGCGGATGCTGAATCGACTGCACCGGCTTGTGCGCGCTGACGAAAAGGGCTGCCGCGAAGACATCGGTAGCGGCAGCCCCGTTGCTCCACTTACTTCGCGTGTTCTGCGCCGAGCTCCGCGCCAGTCGTCGGATCGGAACCCGTGTCGGACGCAGTCCGCGATGCCATGGCCTGGAGTACCTTGACGTCCTGCTTCGAGACATTGACCGTCGCCAGACCATCACCCCCGTCCACTGCCGGCTCCGGCGATTCGACGAACTCCCAGTCGGACCCCTCGTTCCATGGCCCGCGAGGCGCCTCGTCGCCCTGGGACATGTTGTAATAAACGCTCGTATATTCGGGCACACCGGGTAACTTTCCCTGCGGGAAATTCGGCTGGATCGAATGCAGCGCTTTCTCGAAGGACTTTTGATGGGCAATTTCGCGCGTCATCAGGAAGCCCAGCGTTTCCTTGATGCCGGGATCGTCGGTGACGTTCAGCAGCCGCTCATAGACGATCTTGGCGCGCGCCTCGGCCGCAATATTCGAGCGCAGATCGGCAGTGGGCTCGCCGATCGTATCGACGTACGACGCGCACCACGGAACGCCGGCCGAATTCGTGAGCGCGGGACCGCCCCCATAGAGCAGGGACGTAATGTGGGAGTCGTTACCGCCCCCGGTCATCGAGCGGTACAGTTCGGCCTCGGCTTCCACTGCTTCGGCAAGCTGCCCCTTCGCACTCTTGTTGAGCATGGCAACGATCGACCCGACTATTTCAAGGTGACTCAGTTCCTCGGTCGCGATGTCGAACAGCATGTCCTTGCGACCCGGATCGTCCTCGCCGATGGCCTGGGTGAAATAACGGCACGCGGCACCCAGTTCGCCCTGTGGACCGCCAAATTGCTCGAGCAACAAGTTGGCGAGCCCGGGATTGGGCGCGGCGACGCGGACGGTGTATTGCAGCCGCTTGTTATGCATGAACATGGCACATCTCCGGTAGCTGGCGCGAATCGATCCTTCTTGACGGCGGCCGCGCATGCGCAACCCTCACCCGCCACGGAGAAGCCCTTCACAGCCATTGGATTGAACCGGATGACGACGCGAATCGAGCCGTGTTGCCGTGTTGCCGTGTTGCGGCTCGATTCACTTCACCCGGTTTTCAGCGCGCATCGAAACCGCTTTGTGCTTGTGCGGTATCGATGGCAACAGGTTCGCTGCATTCGTTGTACCTGCGGCTTTTTGTGCGGGCACCTGAAGTGCTCCTCGATGTGCTCGTTTATGCACGACCGCGATGAGGTGACTCCAATGACGCTCGAACAGATTTACGCGCAGATCTGGGCTTGCCTCACGACGGCCACGCGCGAAGGCGATCAACCGTTCAAGGCGATGCAGGTCGCGACCATCGGCCTCGATGGCGCGCCGAACCTGCGTACCGTGTTGCTGCGTCGAGTGAGCGAAGCGGAAAATCTCGTCGTTTTCCATACCGATGTGCGCTCGCCGAAGATCGCGGAATTGAGCCGCGAACCACGCATCGCGTTGGCGGGCGTCGATATGGAGCGCAACCTGCAGATTCGCATCGCAGGCGAAGCCCGCATCGTGCGCGACGGGCCAGTGCGAATCGACGCGTGGAATTTCAGCGCAGATCGGGGCTTGATCGCATACCGGACGTCGCACGCGCCTGGAACGCCGCTCCGACAACCAGCCGATGCGTTCGACGACAAATGCAACGTGCCCGGCCCCGGTGAGGGATTCAAGCATTTTTGCGTCGTCGATGTGCGCCCGACCTTGATCGAGTGGCTCGACCTTTCCGCAGCTGAGCGCCCCGTACGAGCACGATTTGTCCGCGACGGCGACCGTTGGTCCCCTTGCTGGATCGCTCCTTGATGGCGTATGGGGACGTCCGCTGGCGCCTGCGGGTCGCTCGATGCCGGCAAGCCGCGCCCTTCGTGGTCGCTCACTATCCCCGCAAAAACCGCAAATCTTCGCCGTCGAATAAACCACTCGCGCCCTCAATGTTCATGTTGCGACGCAGCGATTACGCGCCTATAACCATCCATACGGATGGCGAGAGGATGGAAAAATGAAAAAGACGGCACCGGGAACGCTGCCCCGTTCGAAAGGCGGCGAATCGGAAAAGATCACGATCAATCTGGGTCCTGTCGATCTCGGGCAGATCGATCTACTGGTCGAAGAAGGTTTTTATTCGAACCGTGCCGATCTCATCCGAACCGCGATTCGCAATCAGCTCGCCGTGCATGCGGCCACCACGCGGGAAACCATCGAACGCCGCGCACTCGTGCTCGGTGTGCGGCACTTCTCGCGCGACGATCTCGAAGCCGTACGCGCCGCGCACGAGCAACTCAACATCCAGGTGTTGGGGCTCGCCAGCATCGCCGATGACGTTTCACCCGAGCTTGCACTCGCGACCATCGAAAGTGTCGTGGTGCTGGGCGCCTTCCACGCCTCTGCTGCCGTCAAGGCCGCACTTGCAAAGCGGATTCGCTAGCCAGACGGATCCAGGTCACTACCGGACACACCATGAAACCGAACGAAGGCTTTTTGAATTCGATGCACGAAGCGATGGCGCTGTTGCGCACGCGCGGTCCCGCCGAGGCGACTGAAGCCATCCAGCGTGCGTTGCGCGGCGAGCCGGCACGCGAGGCCCGTGCTGATGGAGCGGGCGAAGCACCGATTGCACGATCTCCCATTTCCCTCCGACGTAACGCCAACCTCGACGCCGAGGACCGCAGCCACTTCGACACACTCAGCTATTCGAACGCCGCCGGGCAGCGTCAATATCGGCTGTACGTACCGGCGACGGCCAGCGCCGAACCCATGCCGCTGATCGTCATGCTGCACGGTTGCACCCAGAACGCTGACGATTTCGCAGTCGGCACGCAGATGAACCGGCTTGCCGAACAGCATCGGTGTCTCGTCGCCTACCCGGTGCAACCGCAGCAGGCCAATCCTTCCCGATGCTGGAACTGGTTCAAACCCGGCGACCAGCGGCGCGAGTCGGGCGAACCCTCGCTGATCGCCGGCATCACACGCGATATCATCGCCCGGCACGCTGTCGATCCTGCGCGAGTCTACGTCGCGGGCATGTCCGCCGGAGGAGCGATGGCAGCAGTGATGATCGATCAATATCCCGAACTGTACGCGGCGGCTGGTGTTCATTCTGGTTTGGCCGCCCGGTGCGCGCACGATCTGCCCTCTGCGCTGGCGGCAATGAAAGGCGGCGGTCAGTCGAGTGCATGTCGCGCAGAGGCTCCCCGTCGGCCGGTCATCGTCTTTCATGGCGATGCCGACGGGACTGTCGATGTGAGGAATGCGGCCCGCATCGTACGCGGGTTCGGGGCGCTCACGCCGCGCTCGTCTGAAACGCGTGGCCCTGGCGGCGGCCTGCGCGACTGTACCGTCACGCGCCTCGTTTCCAGCGATGGCGTGGACGCCGAGCTATGGACCATCCACGGCGCCGCGCACGCATGGGCGGGCGGCGACGCACGCGGGAGCTACACGGACCCCGCCGGTCCCAACGCCAGCGCCGAAATGCTGCGGTTCTTTTTCGATCATCCGAAGCGCTAGTGTGATGGCTCGCCTACCGCAAAGCACCCTCGTCTAACGCTCAGTCTCCCCTTTGCGGATAATGCTGATTTCCCCATTGCGCTCGAGAATCGCGCTTTGAACTTTATCGAGCGCATCCGTACCGAGCTCTTTCCTCACTGTTTCAAGAATGTCGGCTCGCGAGACGAGCGCAGCCAGCATTTGATGCCGGTCGAAACTGCCATCGCGATACAACTGTCGCTCGACGCCGCCCACCAGCACTTCCAGCATGCGTGAGCGCACGCATGCCCATGCCAGCGCCCGATGCATGAGCACGATGACCAGCGACGCCACGAAGGTCGGCAACGCCGGTGACGCGCCCACGATCGCACGGCTCATCGTTGCGCCCAGCAAGATCGCGACGACATAATCGAATGGTGAGCGCTGACCAAACGAACGACGGCCCGAAATTCGAATGAAAACGAGGGCTGCGAGAAACGTCGCCGCAGCGCGCGCGCCCATTTGAAGGGAAGTGAGGTCTTTGCCTTCTCCGAACAGTGCGGTAAGTGCATCCACGTTCGTCTCCTTTGCGCGAGGCGAGCGCCTAACCCGGCACCTTGCCCACGAAGCCCGGCAATCCTGCAGCCGCCTTGCTCTTGGCAAGCTTGATCGCCTTTTGCTCGACAACCTTGAATTCGTCTTCAGTTTTTGGACACGATAGATACGTACGAAAAAGATCGGCCCACCTGAACTCTTCGAGCGCAACGGTGGTCTTTTCGTAGCCGCCGGCGTCCCTCACCGACGCGGCCAGACTGCGGTACGGATCGTCTTCGAGTTCCCACACATGCCCGGGCATATCGGCAAAGCTCTTGCGCTGCCCCGTAGCGTCATAAGGGTGCGCCCAATAGCGGCTCTCCAGCGATAACCAGAATTCCTGATACGACAGCCACGAAAAATCGGCGACCAGCACTGCGGGCATCGCCCTGATTCCGGCACGCCGCAAGGCGGTTGCAACGTGGTGGTGATCGATCGCGAACGGTGTTCCGTGAGGTCCGAGAACGATGGGCAGCGGCTTTTCTGCAATGGCCATGTTCAGCTCGTGACCTGAAAGCGACTCATAGAACGCTGTTTTTCGGTGTATCTCGCGCAGACCATGCGTCAGTTGAGTGGGACGAACGTCCTTGATGATGACGGTTTTCATCTTTTTTCCTCCCTGCGCCGCCAGAAGACGCGCGGATTACCGTCTTCTGCGGCCATGGCCAGCAATGATCGTGCCTTACAGCCTGATTGCGGCGACGGGGCGCGCCGATTGCTATCGATGAAGTCATAACTCACTTCTTTCACGGGAGACTTCATGTCAACCACAGTCGGTGACTTCATCGTCGAAAGGCTCCATCAATGGGGCGTCAAACGCATGTACGGTTATCCGGGCGACGGCATCAACGGTGTGTTCGGCGCACTGAATCGTGCGCGTGGAAAGATCGAATTCGTGCAAGCCCGGCACGAGGAAATGGCCGCATTCATGGCGAGTGCACATGCGAAATTCACCGGCGAACTGGGCGTGTGCATCGCGACTTCGGGGCCGGGCGCATCGCATCTGATCACCGGGCTTTACGACGCGAGAATGGACCACATGCCCGTGCTCGCGATCGTCGGCCAGCAAGCGAGAGCAGCGCTCGGCTCGCACTATCAGCAGGAACTCGACCTCGCCGCGATGTTCAAGGACGTCGCCGGGGCGTTCGTCCAGCAAGCGAGCGTGCCGGCGCAGGTGCGCCATCTCGTCGATCGCGCGATCCGCATCGCCCTGTCCGGGCGACGCGTAACGGCGCTCATCCTGCCCAACGATCTGCAGGATCTCGACTACGAGCCGCCCGGGCGCAAACATGGCACCGCGCATTCGGGCGTCGGCTGGTCGCCGCCCATCGTTCTGCCCACGCACGACGATTTGCAGCGTGCCGCCGACGTGCTCAACGCCGGGCACAAGGTCGCGATGCTCGTCGGCGCGGGTGCGTTGAACGCGACCGACGAAGTCATCGCCGTGGCCAACCGGCTCGGTGCGGGCGTGGCAAAGGCCCTGCTCGGCAAGGCTGCCTTGCCGGACGATCTGCCGTGGGTGACCGGCTCGATCGGCCTGCTCGGCACGAAGCCGAGCTACGAGATGATGAACGCATGCGACACGTTGCTGATGATCGGCTCCGGTTTCCCGTATGCGGAGTTCCTGCCGAAGGAAGGCGACGCGCGCGGCGTGCAGATCGACATCGAGGCCGACATGCTGAGCTTGCGCTATCCGATGGAAGTCAACCTCGTCGGCGACAGCGCCGCGACCTTGCGCGCGTTGCTGCCGCTGCTGAAGCAAAAGGACAGCCAGACGTGGCGCTCGCGCATCGAGCGCTGGACCTCGCGCTGGTGGGAGACACTCGACGAACGCGCGCATCAGCCCGCAAGCAACGGGGTGAATCCGCAGCTTGCCTTTACCGAACTGTCACCGCGCCTGCCCGGCGACGTGATCCTCACGAGCGATTCGGGCTCGTGCGCGAACTGGTATGCACGCGACCTGAAAATCCGGCGCGGCATGATGGCATCGCTGTCCGGCGGCCTGACATCGATGGGCGCGGCTGTGCCCTACGCGATAGCCGCGAAATTTGCGTATCCGGAACGACCCGTGATCGCCATGGTCGGCGATGGCGCGATGCAGATGAACAACATGGCCGAACTGATCACTGTCGCGAAGTACTGGAAGCAATGGGCCGATCCGCGCTGGATCTGCATGGTGCTCAACAACGAAGACCTCAACCAGGTGACATGGGAGCAGCGCGTGATGGAAGGCGACCCGAAGTTCGACGCCTCGCAGAAGCTGCCGAATGTGCCCTACCACCGCTTCGCGGAAATGCTGGGTTTCACCGGCATTTATGTCGACAAGGCTGAACAGCTGGCCGATGCATGGGAGACGGCACTGGCCGCGCAGCGACCTGTGTTGCTCGAAGTGAAGTCGGACCCGGAAGTCCCGCCACTGCCGCCGCACGTGACGCTCGCCCAGGCGCGCGCGTTTGCGCGGACCTTGATGGAAGGCGATCCGAAGGAAGGCAGCGTGATCGCCAATACCGCGCGGCAGGTATTGGGAGCAGTGATTCCGGGCGGCAAGGAATAGGCAGCCGCCATCGTTTGCAAAGGAGCTGAAATGGACAGTACCGTCAATCAATACCGCATGCAGGACCCGACGAAACAGTATCCCGGGCCGGCGTTCGAGCGGCAGCCGCAGACAGCGCCCGGACTCGCGCAAGACATGTCGCCGAAGCCCGATCACGGCGAGCAGAGCTATCAGGGCTTTGGCAGGTTGAAGGGCCGACGCGCGCTCATCACGGGCGCCGATAGCGGCATCGGCCGTGCGGTGGCCATCGCCTTCGCACGCGAAGGGGCGGACGTGGCGCTGAACTACCTGCCTTCGGAAGAGCCGGATGCGCAGCAGGTGGTCGCGCTCATCCGCGAAGCAAAACAAAAGGCGATTGCGCTGCCCGGCGATATCGCCGACGAAGCATTCTGCCGCAAGCTGATCGACGACAGCATCGCGCAACTCGGCGGCCTCGACATTCTCGTCAACGTCGCGGGCAAGCAGCATTACGTCAAACACATCGCGGATCTGAGCACCGGACAGTTCGAAGCGACCTTCCGAACCAACGTCTTCGCGATGTTCTGGCTGTGCAAGGCCGCGCTGCCGCACATGCCGCCCGGTGCGACCATCATCAACACGACATCGATCCAGAGTTATCAGCCGAGTCCCGGACTGCTTGACTATGCATCGACCAAGGCCGCAATCACCGCGTTCACGCATGCGCTCGCCAAGCAGGTGATCGATCGCGGCATTCGCGTGAACGCCGTCGCGACGGGACCGGTATGGACACCGCTGCAGCCGAGCGGCGGCCAGCCGCAGGAGAAAGTCGAGCATTTCGGCTCCGAGGTGCCGATGAAGCGTCCAGGGCAGCCGGCCGAACTCGCGCCGATCTATGTCGTGCTGGCCTCGCAGGAGTCGAGCTTCGTGACCGGGGAAATCTACGGGGTGACAGGCGGCAACCATTTGACCTGAGGCGACCTGAGGCGCGGCAGGGGCGGAATCGTTTGTTTTGAACATTATCGGCGGGCATCAGTAAAATAGCCCCCATGGAAAAGACCGCCGCCCCGCAACGCCTGACCGACCGCAAGCGCGCTGCCATCGTCGAGGCCGCCATCGACGAGTTTCTGGCGGCCGGCTTCGACGCGACCAGCATGGATCGCATCGCCGCCAGTGCGAACGTCTCGAAGCGCACGGTCTATAACCATTTCCCGAGCAAGGAAGCGCTCTTCGCGGCGATCCTCGGCCAGCTCTGGGACGCGAGCCAGAGCGGCGACACGCCGGCCTATAGCGCCGACGAAGCGCTGCGCCCGCAGTTGCTCGCCCTGCTCAAGCGCAAGCTGCGTCTCTTGAACGACCCGTCGTTCCAGGCGCTCGCGCGCGTCGCGATCGCGGCAGGCATGCACTCGCCTGAACGCGCGCGCGACATGATCTCGCGCATCGGCGAGCGCGAGGAAGACCTCACCGTATGGATCCGCGCGGCGGCGGCCGATGGCCGGCTGCACACCGCCGATCCCGTGTTCGCGTCGCTTCAATTGCAGGGCCTCGTGAAGGCTTTCGCGTTCTGGCCGCAGATCGCGATGGGACAGCCGTCGCCGGGCAAAGCCGAACAAAAGAAGATCGCCGAGTCGGCGGCCGACATGTTCCTCGCGCAATATGCGCACGACGCTAACGCCGCGCGACGCAAGGCAAAGTGAGCGTCTGCAGCGCGCGGCGTTTCGGGCTAACCTGTCGTCATGCGTTCTTGCAAGCGCGACCCTTCACTCTCAACGGATCAGGAAAACCCATGGCCCAGCCGCTCAAGATCGATTTTGTCTCCGATATCGCCTGCCCGTGGTGCGCTATCGGCCTCACCTCGCTGCAGAGCGCATTGGCACATCTGGGCGACACCGTCGATGCGCACATCACGGTGCATCCGTTCGAATTGAATCCGCAAATGGGGCCTCAAGGCGAAGCGATCGTCGACTATCTCGGCAAGAAATACGGCCGCACGCCCGAGCAGATCGCCGAGACGCAAGAGGCGATCCGCGAGCGCGGCGCAAGCGTGGGCTTCGAGTTCGGTCCGCGCGAGTACGTGTACAACACGTTCGATGCGCATCGGCTGATCCATTGGGCCGGACTCGAAGGCAAGCAGGTGCCGCTCAAGGTCGCGCTGCTGCGCGCCTATCACGGCGAAGGCAAGGACCCGAGCAATCACGATGTGCTCGTCGATGCCGCGCAAAAGGCCGGGCTCGATGGCGACGAAGCGCGCCGCGTGCTCGACAGCGGCGCCTACGCGGATGACGTGCGCGAGGAAGAACAGCGCTTCCAGTCGATGGGCATCCAGTCGGTGCCCGCGATCATCTTCAATGAGCAGTATCTCGTGAGCGGCGGGCAGCCGCCCGAGGTGTTCGAGCAGGCGATACGGCAGATTCTGGAGGAAGCGCGGGGGTGAGGAACGAGGCGCCTCGCCCTTGCGAGGCGCACTGGACGGTCCATCGCAACAAGCGACGAATATCGCAATTCGTTGCGCTCGCATCGAGGCCGGTCAGCGAGACGGGATAAGCAGCACCGCGATCTAAACACCCAACAGCGACGTTATGTAACGTCCTCAACCGCCTCTTCACGACCGCCGCGAAAGCTGCTCAACCGACAGCCCCAATTCTTCGGCCATGCGCTCGACCATTCCCTGCAGCCGCGCCACCTCGTCGCCAAGCTGACGACACTCGCTGCGCAGTGCGTCGAACTCGTCCCAGGGCACGGCATCGACCGCGCCCTCCCCCGACGCCGCCGATGCGCCGCCGCCCGCCTCCGCGAGACCAACCGGCTCGCCGAACAGCAAATGCATCCAGCGACTCTCGCGCGCACCGGCCGCGCGAGCGAGCTTCGTAACAAGCGGCGGGTTGCGCTCGGCCAGTTCGTCGAGAAAGCCTTCGACCGACGACACATCGGCGAAACCATGGAGACGCGCCGAGTTCAGGCGCAGTTCGGCCGCGGTCTGCGCACCGCGCAGCAACAGCACCGCGACCAATGCGCCGGCCTGGGTGGGGATGCCGAGCACGCGATTCAAGTTGTGCTCGAAGCGCGGCACGCGGCTGCTGCTGCCTTCGAACACGAGGCTCAGATGCTTGAGTTCCTCGATGGCGCTGAGCACTTCGGCCTCGGTCACGTTCATGACCGGCGCGCGCGCGGTCTTCTGGTTGCAGCCCGAAGTCAGCGCGTTGAGCGACAGCGGATAAGTGTCGGGCACGGTGTGCTGCTTCTCGACGAGCACGCCGAGAATGCGGCCCTCCAGTTGCGTGAGCGTGCGCAGCGTGCGCGGCGTGGAAGCGTCGGCGGGAGAATTCATGGATGCGGTCAATCTCGCGAGTGGAATCGTGGAATTCGATCATACCCGTCCGCGAGTCCCCGATCGACGGCATTTTGCTGGCTTCGCGCGCTGCACTGCATCAGCCGCACACGCGAACGCCGGCGGCCTGCGTGGCTAAGCGAGCCTGAACTCGCCCACACTGTGCATCAACAACCCCGCCTGCCCTTCGAGCGCATGGGTCGCCGCGGTGGCCTGCTCGACGAGCGCCGCGTTCTGCTGCACGACCTCATCCATCTGCACCACCGCCTTCGCCACCTGCTCGAGACCGAGGTTCTGCTCCGCCGATGCCGCCGCGATCTCCACGATCAGCGCGGTCACGCGTTGCACCATGTTCACGACCGCTTCGATGGAGGCGGCCGTGCCGTCGACCTGCGTGCGTCCCGTCGCGATGCACCGCGTCGACTCGCCGATCAACTGCTTGATCTCGCGCGCCGCGCTCGCGCTGCGCTGCGCGAGACTTCTCACTTCTCCGGCGACCACCGCGAAGCCGCGTCCGCTCTCGCCCGCGCGCGCCGCCTCCACGGCCGCATTGAGTGCGAGGATATTGGTCTGGAACGCGATGCCCTCGACGACGGCGGTGATGTTGCCGATCGCCGCCGCGCTGTGCGAGATGGTCCGCATCGTTTCGACGATCGCGCGCACGGCGTCGCCGCCATCCTGGGCGAGCGCCGACGCCTGCGTCGCGAGGCTGCTGGCCTCGCGCGCGCTATCGGCGTTGCGGCTGACGGTGCTCGTCAGTTGCTCCATGCTGGCCGCCGTCTGTTCGAGTGAGGCGGCCTGCTGCTCGGTGCGTGCCGAGAGGTCCACATGACCGGCCGCGAGTTCCTGCACGGCCTGGGCGATCAGATCGGCGCCGCCGCGTACGTCGCGGACAATGCCAGCGAGGTTGTCCTGCATCTCGTGCAACGCCGTCGCCAGCGTGCCCACTTCGCTGCGCGAAGCGTCCGGCAGCGGCGTCGCGAGGTTGCCGCGCGCGACCTCCGCGACCGCCGCGACGGCACGGTGCAGCGGTCGCACGAAGGTCCGCGTGAGCGCCCACCAGGACAACGCAATCAGTGCAATAGCACAGATCGCCACGGCGCCCATCGCCATGTACATGCGACGAATCTTGAGCGCGCGTTCGTTGTCGAGGCGCGCCGTCACGTCGGCGTGAATCGTGAAGTAGCGGTCCGATGCCTTGCCGAACGCTACGCTGGTCGTCGTCATTGGCACTTCGTTCACGCTCACGTACTCGGTCAGCTCGCCCGCCTTGAAAATCGCGAAGAGCCGGTCGAACACCTCGGCATGGGCCACGAAGGTCGTCTTCGCCGTGACGGCCGCGGCGCGTTCGGCGTCGTCCAGCTTCGGGATCGCCATGAAGGTGTCCATCGACTTGCGCCCGGTGTTGTAGAAAGTCGTTGCGGCCGCAATCGCTGCATCGCGGGCGCGCGGATCGTTGCCTGCCGCGATGTAGGCGCGGGAAAGCGCGCTGCGCGCCTTGAGGTTGTTCAGGTAGACGTCCTTGAGATAGAACGCCGCCGCGTCGCCCTCTCTCAATGCATCTGCAACGCGGACCACGTCCTGCAGCGAGCGCACGGCAACGAGCGCTGTGGCAGCGACGAGCAAACCGAACAGCACCACGATCGTCAACAGGCTGCGGCGCAGCGAAATATTCTGGAGTTTCATGCCACATCGTCTCGCTGGAGTGATCCCGGTGGATCAATGCCCGACTTAACGGCGCAAACACGCGAGGACTGAGGGCCGCACGGGTCTCGGGCGGTCAGTTTCGAAGATGTCTGTCCATGTAAGAAGGAGTCGATAGCAAATGAAGAAATGATGGTTGGGCGAGCGTGCGGCGCGAAATATCCTTGAAGCTTCTTTCCGAGGAGACCAGCACATGACCCAACCGACGTGGAAGCCCGAAACCATCGCCGTGCACGGCGGCTATCGCCCCGACCCGACCACGCGCGCCGTCGCCGTGCCGATTTACCAGACCGTCGCGTTCGCCTTCGACGACACGCAGCACGGGGCCGACCTGTTCGACCTGAAGGTCGAAGGCAATATCTACTCGCGCATCATGAACCCGACCCAGGACGTGCTGGAGAAGCGCGTCGCGGCGCTCGAAGGCGGCATTGGCGCGCTCGCGCTCGCCTCGGGGCAGGCAGCGGTCACCTATGCGATCCAGACCATCGCCGAGACCGGCGACAACATCGTCTCGTCGAGCACGCTCTATGGCGGCACTTATAACCTGTTCGCTCACACCTTGCCGCTGTCGGGCATCACAACGCGCTTCGCCGATCCGCGCGACCCGCAGTCGTTCGAGCGGCTCATCGATGCGAACACGAAGGCCATCTTCGCCGAGTCGGTCGGCAATCCGCTCGGCAACATCACCGACATCGCCGCGCTCGCCGACATCGCGCATCGCCACGGGCTGCCGCTCATCGTCGACAACACCGTGCCCTCGCCCGCGCTGCTTCGGCCGATCGAGCATGGCGCCGATATCGTCGTCCATTCGCTGACGAAATATCTGGGCGGGCACGGCACGAGTCTCGGCGGCATCATCGTCGATTCCGGCAAGTTTCCGTGGGCCGAGCACAAGACGCGCTTTCGCCGCCTCAACGAGCCCGACGTCAGCTATCACGGCGTCGTCTACACCGAGGCGCTCGGCGCCGCCGCGTATATCGGCCGCGCACGCGTGGTGCCGCTGCGCAATACCGGCGCCGCGATCTCGCCGTTCAACGCGTTCCTGATCCTGCAAGGCATCGAGACGCTGACGCTGCGCGTCGGCCGCATCGTCGAGAGCGCGGCGCGGATCGCGCGGCATCTGCAACATCATGAGCGCGTCGAATGGGTCAATCACGCGAGCTTGCCGGGACACCCGGACCATGCGCTTGCCCAACGCTATCTCGGCGGCAACGGGCCCGGCATTCTCACGTTCGGTTTGCGCGGCGGCTTCGAGGCCGGTGCGCGCTTCCAGGACGCGTTGCAGTTGTTCACGCGACTCGTCAACATTGGCGACTCGAAGTCGCTCGCGACGCATCCGGCCTCGACCACGCATCGCCAGCTATCGGTAGAAGAACAGGCGAAGGCCGGCGTGCGGCCGGAGACGATCCGCTTGTCGATCGGCATCGAGCATATCGACGATCTGCTCGCCGATCTCGACCAGGCGCTCGCGCAGGCCTGAACGTTTTGTCCTGGCGACAACGCGCGATCCCAGCGGTCGCGCGTCAAGCGTACGCGCCGCGCTCGCCGCCGACGTCGATGCGCTGTTCATCGAGCACATCCGCATAGTGACGGCGCGCGACATCGGGATGCGAACGCAAGCGGCCCTTGAGGTAGTTGTCGCCCGCGCCGCTGAACAGCGGATTGGCGGGATCGCTTGCCGGTCCGCGCGCCTGCGCGACGAGTTCGGGCGCGAGCGCGAGCAACGGCACACGCGCATCGAGCCGTGCGCCGAGAAAGAACGCCACGGAAATGCGATCGCGACCCGCAGGCGGCGTCACCACGCGATGGATCGTGGCGCGCAGGAAGCCGTTCGTTGCCAATTCAAGCAACTCGCCGATGTTGACGACGAACGCGCCTTCGAGCGGCGTGGCGTCGATCCACTGCCCGTCCTCGCGCTCGACTTGCAGCCCGCCGACGTCATCCTGTAGCAGGAAGCTCAGAAACTCCGAGTCTTTGTGCGCGCCGACGCCCTGGTCGCTGCCGGTCGCATCGCGGCCCGGATAGCGAATGATCTTGATGTGCTGATTGGGCGCTTGCTGGTAGAGCGGCTCGAACACGTTGACCGGCTGGCCGAGCGCCTCCGCGAACCCGCCCAGCAGACGGATGGCGACACCGGTCAACGCAGCCTGCCAGCGCAGCAACACGGGCTTGAGTTGCGGGAGCGCGGCGGGCCATTGGTTGGGGCCTTGCAGCCGCGTCCAGGCAGGCAGTCCTTCGCGCGCGGCGATGATTTGGCGTTCTGCGCCGATGTCGAACTGCTCACGCCAGTCGGGCAAGCCGCGCGTCAGCTCGGCCGCCGCCCGCGTGTAGCCGCGAAAGTGCGGCGAGTGCAGCATCGCGACGGCATGCTTGTCCTCGTCGGGCAACGAGAAGAAGCGGCGCGACACAGCCTTGACCTCGTCGATCAAGTGCGGGTCCACGCCGTGCCCTTGCAGATAGAAAAAGCCGATGTCGCGCGCGGCGCTGCGCAGCTTCTGCAGCGCTGCGCCGCGCCCGGCGAGATCGGCCGAATCGAGTTGTGCGAGGTCGATGACGGGAAGCGAAGTGGACATGGTTGCGACGATGATCGATGGAATCGATTCATGGTAGCAACCGGCCGTCCTCGTGCAAACCAACAAAAGCCGCATTCGATATGCGCGGGCGCGGCTTGTCGCCTCGCCTCCTAGCGATACTTCTGCAGCTCGGGATCGCTGACCGGTTGCGCGGGCAGGTCGAGCAACGCGGCCAGCGTGCCCAGTTTGGGCAGGCCGTTCACGTCCGCCCATCGCCCGCCTGATCCGCGATAAATGATCGTCGGTGTGCCCTGGAAACCGAGGTCCTGGAACAGCTTCGCGTTGCCGTCGAGCTTCGCTTGCACCTCTGCGGGGATGGTCGCGAGCGGCGCGATGCCACCCGATTCGTCCTTCTCCGAATAGTGCGTCTCCAGTTGCTTCATGAGCGCGACGCTGTCGTTCGCCTGCAGCAACGCCGCTGCCTTGCCGGCCGAATCGGGTTTGAGAAACGCAATCGGTATCCAGTGGACCTGCAAGCCAGCCGCTTCATAAGGCTGCAGCGCCTTCCACACGAGGTGGCAATAAATGCAGTTGGGGTCCATGAAAACATAGATCGTCGATTTCACCGCGGCGCCGCTCGCGCCTTCGACGATGGCCGGTGCGCTCTCGAACTGCTGCGCCGCTGAAGCGGGCAACCAACTGGTCGCCGGATCATCGGCCGCCCATGCGCTCGCCGCCATCGTCAGCGCTGCCGCCGCCACCATGCCACTCACTGCCTGCTTCATGCGTTGCCTCTCGTTGCGTCGTGACCGGAGAACGGCTCCGGTTTTCGAGGGGCTAGCTTAGGCGGCGCCGCTGGCACACGGCTGACGAGAACATGGCGGCGCCGACAGCTTTCCCTCATCCGCTCAGTTACGCTCAGTTACGCTCAGTTGCGTGCGTTGCCGCTCGTCGTCGCGCCTGCATCCGCCGCGTGCCGCGTGCCCGCTTCGCCGGCCGTGTCGCGCGTGCCGCCGAAGGCAGCGATTGCGGCATTGTCGCGACGTGCTTCCGCCGCCACGGTTTGCGCGCTCACGCCGCGCTGCGCGGCCGGCGCGCCAACGCTCGGGTTGTACCACGGCGCCGGGCCGAGGCCGCTCGCGAAAGCGGGAGCGGCGAGCACTGCAGTGGCGACGACCAGTGCGCCAGCGGCGACATTGGCACCCAGCACGAGCAAGGCGGGGACATTAGTGCGGTTCATGTTGGCTCTCCAGGGATGAGGATCGTTCTGTTCGATCGTTGCGCGTTAAACGATCGTCAACGTGACGTCGATGTTGCCGCGCGTCGCATTCGAGTACGGGCAGACTTGATGCGCCTTGTGAACGAGCGCTTCCGCTGCCTCGCGTGCCATGCCGGGCAGCGAAATTTTCAATTCGACTTCGATGCCGAAGCCATTCGGAATCGCGCCGATACCGACGCTGCCATCGATCGACACGTCAGCGGGAAGCGCGATCTTCTCTTGTGCCGCGACGAACTTCATCGCGCCGATGAAACATGCGCTATAGCCAGCCGCAAACAACTGCTCGGGGTTGGCGCCTTCGCCGCCTGCGCCACCCAGTTCGCGCGGCGTGGTCAGCTTGAAATCGAGCTTGCCTGCGGGAACCACGGCACGGCCGTCACGGCCGCCGGTTGCGTGGGCTTGGGCGCGGTAGAGAACTTTTTCGATCGACATGATGAAACTCCTGATGGACGGTAGAGGTTGGCTGGTTTCTTTATCTATCTACTTGAAGATAGACTAAATGCGCAAAAGACACTGAATTTCTGTCGGGCCTCGCGTCATTAACTATCTACCACAAGATAGGTTACGACACGGGAAGCTTGGCTTCGAAAGGTGGTCGGCGACAACAGATGTTCGAAAACCTTTTTGCGCCGCCATGCTGTGTTCTTTGCATGGACTGAACTTTATCTACCGATAGATAGATTGTCAAGCGCGACGGCAAAAAATTTCTGCGTCGGTTTTGAACGCCATTCGTCAGACATGACATTACCGTAGCGGCAGGCAGCCGCCCCGAAGGACGGCTCCCCGCTCGCACGCGCACGAAACAGACTACTTCGCCGGCACCGGCGCCTGAACCTCATGCGCGCCCGTGGCCCGCTGATCGGCCTTGTGGACCATCGTGTACGCGTAATCGACGCCCATGCCGTACGCGCCGGAATGCTCCTTGACGATCGCCATCACCGCGTCATACGTCTCGCGACGCGCCCAGTCGCGTTGCCATTCGAGCATGACCTGTTGCCAGGTCACAGGCACGGCGCCCGCCTGCACCATGCGTTGCATGGCGTAGTCGTGCGCGTCCTTCGAGGTGCCGCCCGACGCGTCGGCGACCATGTAGATCTCGTAGTCGCCTTCGCCCATGGCACAAAGCGCGAACGAGTTGTTGCACACCTCGGTCCACAGCCCGGCGACGACCACTTTCTTGCGCCCGTTCGCGGCCAGCGCGTCGCGCACCTTCTGGTCGTCCCACGAATTCATCGAGGTCCGTTCAAGCAGCTTTTGCCCGGGAAACACGTCGAGCAACTCGGGATAGGTATAGCCCGAAAAGCTCTCCGATTCGACCGTCGTGATGATGGTCGGGATATTGAATACCTTTGCCGCTTTAGCCAGCCCCACTACGTTGTTCTTTAAAACCTGGCGGTCGATGGACTGCACGCCGAACGCCATTTGAGGTTGCTGATCGATGAAAATGACCTGGCAATTATGTGGCGTGAGGACGTCGAGTTTCGGGTTGCTCATTGGGATATCCATCCGCGGTTCGATTTAAAGGAGGACATTCGTCCGGCAGCGCAGGCAGCGCGCCGGAGCCCTTTGAGTCTAGGATATGGCGCGCCCGAGGCAAGCAAAACCGGCTGTGAAAATCCAGCGGGCATCGTGCACAAGGGCGCGTGAAAACATCGATTGCTACGCTAAATGCATAATGCAATACGGGCCTCGAACATGCGCAATAAAGACCTCTTTTCTTATCGTCGCAACTCCGATAACCTTGCCCGTGACGCTGTCTCCCCCATGGCCCTTCCCGGGTCTCGTTCGGCCAAGGAGCATGTCATGTCAGTAGTTATCAACGTCTCGCGCAACGCAGTGTGTCACGCTCACGTCGTCGCTTGCAGCAAGGCTTCCCGCCGGTCGTTCTCTCTTTGATCCACGCGCGCGTTCCGCGCACGCGGCCCCACGAGGTCGAGACGATGAAACCGTACGTTCTCTCCCTGCTCGCCGGCATTCTGGTCGGTGTCGTCTATAGTCTGCTGCGGGTGCGCTCGCCCGCGCCGCCGCTCGTCGCGCTCGTCGGCCTGCTCGGCATACTCGCGGGCGAACAAATCGTGCCCGTCGCGAAGCAGATGCTGGGCGGCGTGAACTTTCACCTCGCGTGGCAAGCGTCGAAGTGCAACCAGCATCTGTTCGGCTCGCTGCCCGGCGCCAACACCCCGGCTGCTTCAGGCAGCAAGGCGCAGGTCGCGGCATCGGACTCACCGGAGAAGCGCTCATGACCACGCCGGACACCCAGGCGCCCGATCTGATCCTGCATCGCGGCCGCATCACCACGCTCGACCGCACGAAACCCGAAGCCACTGCGGTGGCGATCCGCGACGGCGTGTTCACGGCAGTCGGCAGCGACGACGAAATCGCGCCGCTCGCGGGCGATCGCACAACCGTCATCGATCTGCAGGGACGCCGCGTATTGCCGGGCCTCATCGACAATCATCTGCACATTATCCGCGGCGGCCTGAACTTCAACATGGAGTTGCGCTGGGACGGCGTGCGCTCGCTCGCGACCGCCATGGCGATGCTGCGCGCGCAAGTCGCCATCACGCCGCCGCCGCAATGGGTGCGCGTCGTCGGTGGCTTCACCGAGCATCAGTTCGACGAGAAGCGCCTGCCGACCATCGACGAGCTGAATGCGATCGCGCCCGATACACCCGTGTTCATCCTGCACCTGTACGACCGGGCCATGCTCAATGCCGCCGCGCTGCGCGTGGTCGGCTATACGAAAGACACGCCCGAGCCGCCAGGCGGCGAGATCACGCGCGATGCAGCAGGCAACCCCACAGGCCTGTTACTCGCTAAGCCGAACGCAGGCATTCTCTACGCGACGCTCGCGAAAGGCCCGAAGCTGCCCTTCGAGTATCAGGTCAATTCGACACGCCATTTCATGCGCGAATTGAACCGGCTCGGCGTGACCGGCGCCATCGATGCGGGCGGCGGCTTTCAGAACTACCCCGAGGACTATGCGGTCATCGAGAAGCTGTCGAACGACGGACAACTGACGATCCGCATCGCGTACAACCTCTTCACGCAAAAGCCCAAAGCCGAGAAGGACGATTTTCTCAACTGGACGAAGACCTCGAAGTATCAGCAGGGCAGCGACTATTTCCGTCACAACGGCGCCGGTGAAATGCTGGTGTTCTCGGCCGCCGATTTCGAGGACTTTCGTCAGCCGCGTCCCGACATGGCGCCCGAGATGGAAGGTGAACTCGAAGCCGTGATACGCATCCTCGCGCAAAACCGCTGGCCGTGGCGGCTCCATGCCACGTATGACGAAACGATCAGCCGCGCACTCGATGTCTACGAGCGCGTGAACGCCGACATTCCGCTGCAAGGCCTCAACTGGTTCTTCGATCACGCTGAAACGATCAGCGATCGCTCGATCGACCGTATCGCCGCGCTCGGTGGCGGCATTGCCGTGCAGCATCGCATGGCTTATCAAGGCGAGTATTTCGTCGAGCGCTATGGCGCGGCCGCCGCCGAAGCGACGCCGCCCGTCGCGCGCATGCTCGACAAAGGCATCAAGGTCTCGGCCGGCACCGATGCCACGCGGGTCGCGTCGTATAACCCGTGGGTCTCGCTCGCGTGGCTCGTGACCGGCAAGACCGTCGCGGGCCTGCGCATTTATCCGCAGCGCAACTGCCTCGATCGCGAAACGGCGCTGCGCATGTGGACCGAGAACGTTACATGGTTCTCGAACGAAGAAGGCAAGAAAGGCCGCATCGAAGCGGGACAGCTCGCCGACCTCATCGTGCCGGACCGCGATTATCTCGCGTGCCCCGAGGCCGACATCGCGGACACGACCTCGCTCTTCACCGTGGTCGGCGGCAAGATCGTCTACGCGTCGGGGCCCTTCGCCGGTCACGACGCCCCGCCGCCGCCCGCGATGCCCGACTGGTCGCCCGTGCGTGCGTATGGCGGCTATGCGGGCTGGGGCGCGCAAGGTCAGGGCGCCAATGCGCCGCTCGCGCGCGCCGCCGCCCAGGCGTGCGGCTGCGCCTCGAGTTGCGGCGTGCACGGCCATGCCCACGCGACGGCGTGGGGATCGAGCGTGCCGGTCGCCGATCTCAAGAGCTTCTGGGGCGCGCTCGGCTGCGCGTGCTGGGCCGTGTAGCGCGCATCACCCTTCACCATCGATAACAGGATTTGAAACGATGCGTCCTCTTCGAATCGCCGCGCTTTCGTTGACGCTGCTCGGCGCCAGCGTGTTCACGCCCGCCCAGGCATCGCCGTCGTTCGCGGTCGCGCCGCAATATGGCACCACGCACGTGTACGTCGCGCCCGACGACGTCGATCGTTTCGCGAGCGCATTCGTCGCGACGTTCGGCGGCCAAAGCACGAAGCAGGTCGTCGCCACCGTGACGCCGACGCCGAGCAGCACGACCTCGCAACTGTTGCAGACGCCGGTCGGCACCGTGTCGCTGTTCGGCTTCAGGACGCCGGTCCCCTGGCCCTTCGGCGCGGAGCGCAACGGCTATCTGGTCAGCGATTTCGACGCAGCCGTACGCGCCGCGCAAGCGGCCGGCGCGAGCGTGATCGTCGCGCCGTTCCCGGATCCGATTGGCCGGGACGTCGTGATCCAGTGGCCGGGCGGCATCAACATGCAACTCTACTGGCACACGACCACGCCCTCGTATGCGCCGTTCCAGACGGTGCCCGAAAATCGCGTGTATGTGAGCGCCGATCGCGCCAGTGCATTCGTCCACGACTTCCTCGCGTTCTCGCATGGCAAGGTCGAATCCGATAACGCTCACGCGCCCGGCATCGAGATCGGCCGCCCCGACGACACCTATCGGCGCATCCGGCTCACGTCGGCATTCGGCCGCATCGCGGTGCTCGTCACCGATGGCCATCTGCCCTTCCCCTATGGCCACGAAATGACGGGCTACGAAGTCGCGAATCTCGCCGACACGCTCGACAAGGCGAAGGCCGCCGGCGCGACGGTGCTGGTCGAACCGTATCGCAGCGATGGCCGCGAGGCCGCGCTCGTGCAGTTTCCCGGCGGCTATATCGCCGAAATCCACGCGCGCTCGCAACCCTGAGGGCCTCCGGCGCCGGCGCATGCGTATGCATCGCCGGCGTCCAGCACGCCGTGCCACGAGAACGACCATGAAACGACATGGCCCGACTGCCTGCCTCCGCTAAGCGCCGTGCGAGCGCGCGGGCCTGCGGCCCCGTGCTCGCGCTAGCCGTCCTCCTCGGGCCGCCAGGCGCGCCGCTGCACGCGCAGGAAACCGACACGATCGACCTCCCCGCCGCGATCCCGCAGACGCGCCCGGCGATCATGACCAACCGCTGGCAGGAGAACTGGTCCGCGCTTGCGAATCCCGCGCTGCGCACCGAGCCGCTCGACAGCCTCAAGTACATCCCGCTCTCGGGCGTGGATCCGCTCACCTACCTGTCGCTCGGCGCGTCGCTGCGCGAACGTTTCGAATCGTTGAACGCGCCGGGCTTCGGCGTGGGCGACGTCAGTGCGAACGCGTGGCTGATCCAGCGCTTCGAGTTCGATGCCGATCTGCATGTGAACCGCAACTGGGAGTTCTATACGCAGTTCGAAGACGCGCGCGCGTTCGGCAAGAACAACGTCACGCCCGTCGACAAGAATCCGCTCGATCTGCGCCTCGCTTTCGTGTCGTATGTGAAGGAGTTCGATGCGGGTACGTTCAAGGCGCGCATCGGCCGCCAGGACTTCCTGTTCGATCTGCAGCGCTTCGTGTCCTCACGCGACGGCCCCAATGTGCGCCAGTCGTTCGACGCGCTCTGGGCCGACTGGGAAAGCGGCCCGTGGCGCTTGATCGGCTTCGTGAGCCAGCCGGTCCAGTACCGCGATGTCGATGTGTTCGACGATACATCGAACGAGCATCTGCGCTTTCACACGCTGCGGGTCGAGCGGCACGTGTTCGGCAAGAACGAATGGTCGGCGTATTACTCGCTCTACGAGCGCGACAACGCGCGCTATCTCGACGCGAGCGGCAGCGAGCGGCGCAACGTGTTCGACATGCGCTTCGCGGGCGCGGCGAACGGCGTCGACTGGGATCTCGAAGCGATGGGCCAGACCGGCAGCGTCGGCGCGAAGGATGTGCGCGCATGGGGCGGCGGCTCGCGCGTCGGCTACACGTTCAGTCACGTTGCGTGGACACCGCGCATCGGTATCCAGTTCGATGCGGCCTCGGGCGACAGCCATCCCGGCGACGCGACGCTCGGCACCTTCAATCCGCTCTTTCCGAATGGCTATTACTTCACGCTCGCCGGCTTCACCGGTTATTCGAATCTCATTCACCTGAAGCCATCGATCACGGTGAAGCCGCTGCCCAAACTCCAGTTGCTCGCCGCGCTCGGCTTCCTGTGGCGCGAGACGACCGGCGACGCGGTCTACACGCAGCCCGTCACACCCGTGACCGGCACCGCGGGCCACGGCAGCCTGTGGACCGGCGCATACGGACAACTGCGCGCCGACTATGCATTCAACGCCAACCTCACCGGCGCGCTCGAAGCGGTCTACTACCAGATCGGCGGCACGTTGCGCGAAGCGGGCGGACACAACAGCGAGTACGTCGGCGTCGAAATGAAGTTCAGCTGGTGAGCCGCACTTCAATCGATGATGTCATGCAGCTCCTTCATGCCCTTGCGCAGCCATGCGAAGAAGTCGAAGCCCGCCGGCCGGCTTTCCTCGTGCGGCTTGAGCAGTTTCTCTTCCGCAGCCTGACGCTCGCTCAGCGCCTCGCACATGCGTTCGCCGATATCGGGTCGTTGCGCGAGCAACGTCGAGAGCGCTTCGCTCTTGAGCTGCCACACGACCACGGGAGTCAGCGCGCGCACGGTGGCATGAAGCTTCGCGCCGGCGAGCACACTCGACTGGCCGACGGCGTCGCCCGGCACCATCCGGCGCACTTCGATATCGCCGCCCGGGCCCGGCACGCTCACCGAGGCGATGCCGGATTCGAGCAGCGTCAGCAAACGCGCATCGTCCTCCGACGCGTAGATCACCTCGCCCTTGTTGAAGTCGCGCCGCGTGAGCGCCGCTTCGAGTCCGGCCAGTTGCGCGTCGTCGATATGGCGGAACATGTCGACGCTGTGCAGCAGACGCAGGCGCGGCGAGACTTGGGGCGGCGCGCCAGGGGGCACCGCGAGCGGATGCAGGCCGATGCCCGCCGAGTCCAGATGACGATGCACGAGGTCATACAGCTGGTTCTTGACTGCCGTCTTCTTGCCGAGCGAATCGACGTAGCCGACCAGCTCGTAGTCGATCGAGTTGGTCCTGAACGCCTTCACGGAGGCCACGGGCGCGGGCGCGGCGAGAATCTCCGTGGAGCTGGCCGCCGCGCGCTCCAGTGCCTCGATCACGCGCGCGGGCCGCACTTCCGGGCTCACCTTGAGTTCGAGCACGATGCCGTGCGTGTTCGGCGGCTCGCTGAGATTGACGATGGTCGATTTGGCGGCGACGCTGTTGGGCACCACGACGAGATTGCCCAGTCCGTTGAGGAGCTTCGTCGCGCGCCAGTTGTTCTCGACCACCTTGCCTTCGAGCTCGCCGATGCTGATCCAGTCGTCGAGTTTGAACGGCTGGGTCGTGTTGAGCACGATGCCGGAAAACACATCGTTGAGCGTGTTCTGGATCGCGAGCCCGAAGATGAGCGCCACGGCCCCCGAGGTCGCGACGAGGCCCGTAACGGGCAGGCCCAGCACATAACCGAGCGCGGCCACCGTCGCGGCGATGAAGATGAGGCCGGCGGCGAGATCGTGGAAAAGCCGCTGCACATGCCAGGCGCGCGGCAGCAGCAGCGCATCGACGAGCATGATGACGAAGAGCGCGCATTCCAGCCACCAGACGATGCCGAGCGCCTGTTCGGCGAGACGTTCGACCTGCGCCGTGGCCGTCGAGGGAGCGAACGGGCTCAAGCCATTGGCGAACAGCAGGTACGTGAGCGCGGCGAACACCATGCAGCGCCACAGCTTGCGCGGCGTGGACTCGCTGCTGGCGGTAGCGCGCCAGAGCACGAGATCGGCGATGGCGATCAAGAGGCCAAGGGCAATGACGCCGAGCGTCGTGAACATGGCTTTCGTGTCCTCCGCAAGGAGCGGTGCATGTGCGATGTTACCTCGGCGAAAGGCGAAATAGTGGTTCGACCGGTGGCCGCCGCTCCGGATCCGTGCCCGTCAAGCTTGCGGCATGCCAAGCCGGTCGGCCCGGACCAGCACTGGCATCACGAAAATCAGCTTGCGCTGCGCAAGACCCGGACCATGAACCTGCATGCGGAAATGCCCACGGCGCCAGTGAGGCCGGACCTCCGCTCCAGTACCAGTGGCAGAGACAGCACCGCGTTCGTCGTCGGGCTCATCGAGGACTGCAGGGCCAACGATATATCGGTCGTAGAGCTGGCCGATTTTCGCGAGCCGTTCCTGGCGCCTGCGCTTGCCCAGCCCGGCAAACTCACGTGGTGCGTCGCTGTAGGCCCGATCGTGCACCATCGGCACATGATCGAGCGACAAGTACAGCATGACCTTGACCAGATAGTCCAGACTGTACCGCCAGAACGCGATCCGCTCTTCGGGTATCGACAGATCCCGCAGCGATGCCTCCTGCATCCCGCTGATAGTCGCTGAGTCAGCGTCCCAATGCATGTCGTGCGCAAACCAGTTGCCTTTGGGCAGACTGGCGCTCGGCGCCTGCCAGGCGACCACGGTCAACCTGCGGCCACGGGTTGTGTCGGAGGGAAGACCTTCATGTTCGAATACGCTGAGCGCAGTCAGGCCGCCGGGGCGATTGCGTTCGCATGCCGGGGGAACGATGCACAACGCCTTCGCAGGCAGACGCAGCAGCCGGGGCGGGACATCATGACCGATGTCACTGACCTCCATCAGCCGGTGCAACGCGACGGTCGGTTCGTAAAGCACGCCTTGCCGCTGCCAGAACAACTCGTGCAGACAGTTCACGCTCGCCAGTATCGTCGCCAGACGTCCGTCGTCGTTCGATCGCAAATCAAGCCGGCTCTGCATCTCGATGAAGGTTGGCAAGGCCTCGCTCATCGCCAGGGGCGCATACCGTGGATCGCGCAGACAGGCCGCGAAATGCGCCCCTTCGCTTCCGGTTGCGCGCCAGACAGCCTGCCATGCGTCGAGCGCGCCGGTCGCGCGGTAACGCACAGGAGGCGGCAAGCTGTTGAATTCCGGCGCCGATCCGCGCCACAGGCAGTGCAACGCACGCTCGATCACTTCGTCGACGGGATGCCGTCCAGCGGCAACGGGTGTCTTCGCCGGACGCGGGCGCTCGGCAGCGGGCTGCGCGACACAGGGATACACCCGGGATTTGATCGCCCACTCCCGGGCCGCAGCCACGCCGGGAACGGCAGGGTCGTTCTTGATCACGATGTCCATGATGCCCGGAAGCCACGAGACATACTGGTCCCATCCACAATGAATCACCACGCCCCCCGTGTCAAAACGCACGGCTTCCCGAGGCAACGGATCAATCGCGCACCAGTCGCGCAACTGCGGCCAGATCGCTTCGCATAACGCACTCACGACTTCGTTGATCTCGTCCACGTCCTTCGGCCGCCTCGCGAAGGGTGCCTCGATCACGACCGACACGCCCGGCACAATGCCGTGGGCGCGCACGCGGCCACCGCCCTCCAACCATGAATCCACCAGCGCGCCGAGCAACATGGCATGAGCCGTTCCTTCGTTACGCCCGTGCAGTATCATCTCCTCGATCGATTCGCGTTGATAAGGCAATCGCACTGCAACCGGCCTGCCCCTGTTCCGCCTGAAACGCTGCTTCATCGTTGTGACCTCGCCGTCCGTTCATCGATGATATCGTTGCCGACGAGTTCGAGCTTCAACGGATCATCCGCCGACAACGCTTGCTTGGCGAACACGCGACGCCAGGTCGTGCCGCCGGTCGCATCACGGAAAAATGTCACTACGGCAACGTACCGGGTATCGGCCTTCATCGGCTGCGTGACGTTTGCCGTGCCACCGGGGGCCACGATAACGCTGGCCATATCCTGCAGATCCTGGGCAAGCACCGCACGATCGTCATTCAGAAGATCGTCGTACGACGCTGCATCGAAGCCCTTGCGCTCCTTCAGTTGATAGATCCGTACGGCAACCGGGAATGGCTGGGTTCCCGAAGTGCTGTTCAGCGACGAGCGCGCGCTCAGGTCCACGTCGAGCGTCTTGATCGTCTTGTGGAACACCGCGTTGTACGCGGCCGCGGTGCCGTCGGACATCGATTGCCACGCGCCGCACGCGGAGAGCGTGAGACACATGGCTGCTGTGGCTACTGTAGAAGTCTTTCGCACGGTTCCTCCGTGATTCAGGGGTTCAGCGAGTCGTAGCGACCCAGATTGATCGTCACCATCTGATCAGTCGCGGGCGTCAGCAGCGCCGTCCATGCGAGGCGCGGCCGATGGCTGCCAGCCAGCGCGGCACCCCCTGTCAGGGCGAGCACCGGCGCCGCCGACGCAGGAATCTCCATGCGCAACACCGCGTCGGCTTTGTCACCGAGGTAAAGGCCGACGAGGCGCATCAGATCTTGATGAAGCGCCTCGCCCGGCAGCAGCGCATGCGTCTGGGCGGTATCGAGCGGCCGGATCGTTACGAGCACTGCCTGTGATCGATCCAGCACCCGCGACCCGAGAACGTGGCCATCGCCCAGACCGCTCGAAGCGCGAGTGTCGGCCCTACGGGCGTGCGGCCTTGCGGCCAGCCCCTGCTGGTGCTCGACCGGCGTCCACTGCGCGTGGAACTCGCGCACGGTAACGCCGGCTCCATCGAGCAGATGTGACACAACGCCCGCCACTCCCTCGGCCGGGCGTGTACGCTGCATGAAGAGCCCCACCAGCGCCAGAAGCCGCGACGGCACCAGCCCGGAATTGCCGGCCGGATCCCCGATACCCAGTCCAGCCAGAGACAGGAGACAGGTCGAGATCTCATCGGTGCCGCCGGGACGAAAATTGACCGGATACTGGTACTTGAGCCAGGCGCGATAGAAGAGCGAGACGATGCGATGGTTGAAGATGTCGAGAAAGGCCATCGCCTTCTCGTGCCCTTCCCGGCGCAGCACGATATCGTCGATCAGGTGCGGCGGCATCGCGGCATCGACGCCATACAGTCCGAGGAACGTGGTCTCTACCGATGGCGGCGCCTCGTCGTTCTCGTCATCGAACACCACACCCGCGACTTCCGAGCCGGGGAACCCCACCCGCGCACGCGGCCGCAAGCGCACCGGCTCATGCTCAGGTGTGTCCGCTGCACCGAAGCCGGGGCTGTCCGGCGCCTGCAACTCGAGCAGACGCAGCAGCTGCAGCACGTTCATGCGCGGTGCCGCGCACAGTAGCGCACGGACAAGCGGCGCGAGCTTCGGACGGCGAATCCGCATGGCATCCATCTCGCTCATAACGGCGCCCTGTCCGACTTGCTGGCCGGCCATTCGATACGATTCTGTGTCGGCAGGCTGACGATCACGAGCTGCGTGAAGAGATTCACGTCGGCATACAGCTCGAAGAAACGTTGCAGCATCTCGCCGAAGAGCATCATGTCGCCCTCGCCGGAAAATGCGCGACTGTCGAGCGTCACCTCGATTTGCACGCCGCGCTCGACGGCGCCCTGCATGACCTTGCGCAAGCCCTTGCGGGTCACCTTCTGGATGCCATCGAGCCGTCGCCGGTTCATCTCGCCATCGGTCCAGTCGTATAGGCTGAGCGTACCGCGCAGCACTTGCGCGTCGAGCAGCGACAAGTAGTTTGGACCGAGGTGAGAAAGGATGCGCCACTGGAAACGGTCGCCAGTCGGCGGATGGAGCGGCAACGTAGGCGAAACGAGATTGCGTACACGCGCGACATTCGCGATGCCCTTGCCCATTTCATTGATGCCGGCTTCGCGCAGGCCCTTGCGAGGCAACATGCCGTTGGTGCCCGTGACGCGCAGCGACAACGTTTCGTGCGGCAGCGCCTCGGCGTTTTCCCAGGCGTGACCGCCAAGCACGAGCCACGTTTCGTAGAGCCCCTTCACGCCCCGCTGCACGCGCGCATGGTAGTAGCGCTCTGGCGCATCGTGCCTGAGCATGCCGCCACGATGTTTGAAGCTTGAAAACGGCACGTATTGCGCGCGATTCCCGGTTGCATGAACGTGCGCATCGACCGCATCGACCGAGTATGTTTCGACATGCTCACCGTGGCGCAGCCGCGGCCGCACGACATAGGACGTCGCATGATGGTCGACACGGACCGGCTCCGCGTCCATGCGAAACAGGTTGATGATCGGCGTGCAAAACAACCGGATGTTCTTCTCGGAGAAACGAAGATCGGCCGGGTACGTCTGGTTCAGCACCACCTCGATCTCAAACTCGGTCACGCTCGGAGCAAGTGAGGCGAGATCGATACCGTGAAGGTCGATGAAAAGAAACTTCTCCGGGAAGCTGAAATATTCGAGCAACAGCTGGTAGCCGCCGAAGGCAGTGTCCGGCTTGGGCCACAACCGCTCTTCGGCCGCGAATCCGGCGGGCGCGAAGTACGCGTCGCGCAACGACCGCGGCTCGGCGGACATATCGGGCAGCCGTAGCAGGATGTCATCGACATGACGTGTCAGCGCCAGATGCAGGGCCATGGCCACCGGCCGGTCAGCGTTGAGGTACAGCCTCAGATGCGCAACGTTCAGTGTGTTCTGCCGCGACTGGGCCTCGATCTGGAACGTGAGGCGCAGGGTCGAGCGTCCGTCGGCACGCGTGCCGGGACTCGCCGATTTCAGATGCAGCGGCAGCAGGTCTACTGGCCATGTCGTGCGGTACGTGCAGCGCGTGCGCTCCTGCCCGATCGGATCGGAGCGGACCTCGATACCTGCAGGAATCGTTTCGCATTTCTGCAGCGTACCGAGGTCGGGGACGAGTTCGAGGATGGAGAGCGACGGCAGCGTACGCAGATAGTGCGGCCAGAGCAGGCTCACCAGCGACTCGGTGATTTCAGGCAGTTCGTCGTCGAGCTTCTGGCGCAGCCGCCCGACCAGAAACGCAAAGCCTTCGAACAAGCGCTCGACGTAGGGATCACGCTCGCCCACACGATCGAGGTTGAGCATCCGTGCGCGATCCGGATGAGCATTCGCGAACTCCCGACCCGCCTCGGTCAGATAGCGCATCTCGGCTTCGTAGTAGCGCAGCGTGGAATCGTCGTCCATGCAATGTCCTCGATGTAACCTTTGATGAGATGTGCAGACCTGTCACTCGGTCTCGCGCACAGCGCCGTGGGGAAGTGAAATCGCTGCATGGCGGGCGGCCGCGACTGCCGACGCCGGCAGCGGCGGCAGCCCGGCGTTCGTCATCGCAGCCGCTGCCGAAGTTGCCGGCGGCGTGAAGATTCTCGTGGGCATCGCAAACCCGCGCAGGGCGAGCAATTCCAGCGGCCCTTTGCCCGCGTCGGTGCGCAATACGTAGGTCAAGGGGTGCGTAACGCTCTTCGGGACCGCCGTCTCAGGCGCCTTCGCCGTGAGCGTCGTCGGGTCGCTCGCCATCGTCGGCGCCGCTGCCGAGGCCGGATCCGGTGCCACTGCCGCCGTCGCCGCGCTGGGGGTGGCGATCCAGGTCAGCTTGTATCGCGTATCCGAAAGCGGTTCGACATTGGCCGACGCCAGCATGCGCACGAACGCCCAGCGTCCCTGCCGCTCGAAACCCTTGTCGAGGCCCGACTGCACGGTCTGCCACTCCAGGCGCGTGCCGGTGACGAGCAGGTCATTGCCCGGCCAGACGAACGGCTGCCAGCGATCCGCCGAGTTCAGATACTTGAGCGTCTGACCGTCGATAGTGAGCTGCGTTTGCGTTACATCGATACCCGGTTGCGGCATCAAATCGAAGCGATACTGCGCGGCACCGGACGCGAGCATGTGAGTCGCGATGCCCTGCAGCAGATTGATCGCGTTCAGGAATGCCGGATCGAACCGCAGTCCCGCGCCGGCACTGCCAGGCACCCAGCGATCGCCGTGCAGTTCGAGTGCTCCGGCAAGCTGCTGATTGATGAACGACGGCACGAGTCCCGTCTGATCCCGCAGGAAACGCACGAGCTCGGGAAAGGACGCGTCGTCGTCGCTCGAGGCAAACGGATAGCGCCCCTGGAATGCTCGCGCCCAAGGTTCGACGATGGTCTGCCGCCAGGCATCGTTCAGACTCGCCTGGGCCGGCTGCATGACGGCCTGCATGGCCTGATCGACGGGACGCAGGAAGAGAGAATCCCCGAGCCCGGACCACTGCTCCCCAAGGCTCGCCGCGACCAGACTAGCGTAGGTGCGGGTATCGGACAGCTCGGAACTCTTGCCCTGGAATTGCGCCTGTGCGACCTGACGGGCCTGATCTTCCATGCTGCCGCTGTTGGTCATCGCCTCGATTTTCAGGCGCAGCGTCGTAATGGCGTCCAGATAGCGCTGCAAGCCGATGTTCGAATCGACCTTGCCTTGGGACTGGGCGGCACTCACGAGACGCAGGAGCGGGCCAAACGACGCATCCAGAGGCACCGGCGGGACGACGGCTTGAGCCCCGCCTTCGACGGCACCGGCATACGCATGGTTGCCGATCAGATTCTGGGCCTTCGCGACGAGGGTGTCGGAGAGCGATGTCGTGTTTTCGCCAGCGCGGCCCTGATATTCGAGCGTCTTCATCAGCGTGATCATGGGTGAACGGCGGGAGTCGGCGAACAGGCGTAGCTGCTCGGCGATCGCCGGCAGTGTTGGAGCGCTCACCCACTGGATCGAGTTCGCGAACGTTTGCCACTGCCGGGCATAGTCGTCGAAATACCTGTCGCGCAGCGCCTTGCGAAGCGCGTCGACTGACTGCGTCGGCTGGGTCGTTGCCGATGCGTTCAACACCCAGTCGGCCGTTACGTTCTGGCGTTGCGCTGCCTCATCGATTGCCTTGGCGATCTGACCATCCCATGCCTGCCGCGTGTAGACGCCGGGCACTATGGCGCCCGTACGGAACAGTCCGCGCGCGTCGGTCCCGGCCAGCAGCGTGGCAAGTGACTGGTCGCCGTATTTGCCGGCTGCCGCGTCCACGATCGACCGATACATCGTATCCGTCGAGTTGCTCGTGCCGATCAGCGCGAGCAGCACCTGGCGCGTGGTATTCACGAGATCGGTACGTGGCTGGATCGCCCATTGTGGGTGCGACGCGAGATGTTCGGCGAAGAACGGGAAAAGCTGATGTGCCAGATCCTCTCGCTCGCCGGTCGTCATGCTGGCATTGGTCAGCCAGTTGCGCGTGAGTTCGGGCTCCATTACCTTCGCGTCGGCTCGCTTCGCTTCGGCCAGCATCAGGTACGCGCGTAGAGTCTTGTGTCCGGCGAGTGCCTGCTCGCTCGTGGTTTCGTCGGCGACGTCTGTGCGCATCGCGGCTATCGTGGCGAGTGACGATTCGAGGCCCTGCTGTGTTGGGGAGACTAGCAGGCGTTGGCTTGCAGGGGCATAAGCATTCCACATGCCTTCGAGAATCGACTTGTCGCGGTTCAGGCCGAAACGTGAATACCACGGCGCACCGTTCGAGACGCGGTATTCGAAACGCTCGATGTTGTGCTGGAGGTTGAGTAAGGCGTGGAGAGCGGGGCGGCCGTTCGGAGTCGATGCGAGTTGACGGGTTAGCTGGTTGGCGAACATGAGTTCGCGGACGTTGGATCCGGCGGAGATGAACGTTCCAGCGATCCAGAAACAGGCGACAAGAATGACGGCGATTGCCCCTACGCTGCCTGGATGCGACCATAACCGTCTGCAAGGTACTCCGACCGCTGATATCGCAATTTCGCGCCAGACCGGATGCGAAGGGTCGTGATCCAGGTTCAACTGCATCGGACCTTCAATTGCAGGTAGAAACCAGATGCCCTGCACGTCAAGCCTCATTCGCACGGACGTCACCAGGGATGCAGCAAAATCGGCAACCGCGTTGCCATGCTTATCCAAACGAGCAGAAAGCTCAGCGGCATATCGATGTCGAAGATCCTGAGCGAGGCGGCGCGTTCCTGCGAGGCCCAAGTGGCCTGCGAGGAGACGCAGAGCGTTGACCGTGACTGCGCCGTCGTAGCGGCGCGGAAGCAGGCAGCCAATCGACTCCGTCGCCTCTTTCCCAAGCGCTGCAATGCCTGTATCCACGACCATGTAAACCGGCGGCGCTAAATGCAATACGTGTGCGAGTCGAAAGAAAAATGCTGCGAACCCCGAGGCATGCCTCCGCAACGTAGTCGTATCACTATTGCAATCGACGACGAGTGCAACTGCATCGATGGGCCTGCACCGTCGAAGCTTGTAAAGCGTGCGCAATGTTGCTTCGTCGGGCAGACCGTTACTTCCCTGCGGCACCCACAGCATGACCATGTCGTGCGTCACATGCCAATGGTGTTTGAACAAAGTGGGTAATTGATTCGCGACGCGTTGGTCATCACCAGTCACGAGCACCCACGGCAACCGATAACGCCAACGCCATCCATAACGCGCCCGTAACTCATTGGCTATCTTCAAGCGCCAGTCGCCGTCTCCTCCGCGAATCGTCCGGGCGTCGGAATCACGTCTATAACGGCCGGTGCGACGCGAGGGCGCAAGTTCGGCAAGCCAATTCCACGCCAGCACGACTACCCCACGCGCCAAAAGCAGGATCGCTCCCGCAAGCAACACAGCCAAGATTCGAACCGCAGGCGACGAATGGAGTGACGTGCCTTTAAAGTATGCGGTCGCAGCGAGGCCTACCGTCGCAGCCCCAACAATCAGCCAATAAGCGGATATTCTTCGTGCGGTCATTCTTGAATTCTCGTTGCTTCGCGCTTGTGGTTCGGCCGTATAACAGCGAACTTGAGGGATCCCTGCCGGCTCGCAGTCAATTGCGCCACATTGGTCTCGACAGCGTGCTCGGCGGCGAGGACGACAGCAAGCCATCCAGCGGCAATACCCGCATCCCCGATCGCCGCATCAATATCGTGAATACCGGAAAAATTCTCCGATTCAGAAACCGCCATTGAAAGATCGGAAGTGGCCTGCAGGACCGCAGATCGGTCAGGTCCTGAAATTCCGGCCTGCCATACGTCGGCGATCCCGGCAGGCTCGAGTTCACCCCAAACTAGCGCACTGGATATAGCTGCGGCCGTGTCGTCGGCTGCTTCCACTGGACGATGAAGTACGGCGCCGAAGTTCAAACCACTGCGCTCCACAAGAGGTGCCCAACCCACCAATAGCGCTACGGCCGCCTCCGCGCTGTTTTCGATTGGCGCGCCGCGTAGCTGAATAGCAATGACGAGAGCGAAGCGCTCGAGTGAGGGGCCACCTTGAACGTCAAGCCATGCATCGAGTCCCATCAGATCCCGATCCAGGCGCGACAACTTCACCCCGGCGGACTCATAGCCGGCTGACTCCCAGCACTGACGCCAGATCTCCTCAATTTCGCTGCGCTCCAAATCTGCGGACACGTTCAGATGTACAGCGAAAGGCACTTCGCGAGGAATCGATTCCAGCGTTGTTTCGATCTGCTCCAGAAGCTTGACCAGACAAGAACGGTAGCGATCGGCGCATGTGCCCTTTATCGAGGTCAAGCACGTGTGTCTAGTCGCAACCTGACCGCTGGACGACCTCCGTGCTTCAAGTGCCCTCTGCCGTCCGACGATGGCAGTTGCGGCACCCATATCCCCGATGGCGCAAAGGTATCGGTACTCGAGAATCGCCAGTGGTTCGCGAGCGAACTGCATCGCTTCGTCGCACTCCACGCGACGCGTGACACGCTCCGCCTCCCGACGATCCATCTCCTGCTCCCAGTAAAGCAAGCGTAGCCCGTACGCGATCATTCCCGCTACAACAGGAAAGAGAGCCGTACGGGTCCAGAACCACGCCGTGTTCGTTGGAGCATTTTTCGGCCCGGTAATGAGCATTAGAAGGACTCCACCGACGATGATCAATGTGACCAGGATTCCCCACAGAACGGGACCAGGCGGAGACGGCTCTGACGCATCGTCGATCTGGGGCGGCAGTTCAACCGGCATAGCGCGCAATCAAAGCAGGCTCGAAATCAATCGGCAACCGCACATTGCCCGAAAACCATGACGTGCCAGCGGTATGCCGTCGTCGGCAGTCATGGTTTCATCCCCGTCGATAATCCGGTTGGGACGTACGTCGGGATGCTTTGGGCAGGTCACTTCATCGCCTTTACGGGCAAGGCGCAGCCCATCGTAGTCCATGGTTGGCGATGCGCTGATCACCTTTCCACCATGGTCGGTGGGATCGCCAAGTCGAATAAAATCCATCGGTATTGTCCTGTTGACGAGGGTTACGTTGAGTGCGCAACGAGCCACGTTTTTCTTTCATCGCACCCTTAAAATATTCAGACACATAATCCATACGGCAGAAACCAGCAACATCGTGGCACCATGAAGAAGCATCGCGAGCCCCGCGATCACAACGCGGCAATTCGTGTTCTCTCTGTATGAAAAGTACTGAACGGTCGAAATTGCAAGAAACACAATGGTGAAGATCGTCAATCCCATTAGATCAAGCAACGCCTCTGCGGCTCTTTGGAACATGTCCTTGGGCTCATGATCGTTACTGAAAAAAACAAGCTGAAACACGACGTTCATCCAGAACGCTGCAAACGGTAGCCAACCTACCTGTTGCCGAAAATGGTCATAGACGCCTTGCGCGAGGGTGATCTGCGCCCTTGCCGGAATGGCGATCTCTCTGGGGTTGCGCCATAATTTCAAGGAGACATCTCCTTCGAATTCGCCACCGATTTTATTGCGTCAGGCCGTACACGGATCGATTGGATCATGGCGTCCCACAGTGCTGTGGCTTCCTTTGGCGTAAGCGAGGAACTGACATATTTCCCTATGTCAGCGTCAGGCCCTCTGGTGAGTTGTCCGCCTGCGCCGAAGGTAATATTCAAGTATGGTCGTATCAGAGCGGGATTCGGGCGAATAGACTCTGCTGCAAAGCTGAGCATTTCAATATCGTCGTGGTCATGGTCCGTCATCCGTGCCAGCCACTCGTGTGCCTTCATGCCGCCCAGCGTGATATCACGATTCCTCAGCACGTGGATCGCCGAGTAATCGTTCGCAATCTGTGAACGATTCGCGAGTTGTTGGTCTGGTTGGTCGGGAGTTAGCCCTTCGCTGAAGAATTCAACGAGCAGATCGGGATATCTGTCGATGGTCATATAAGCATTCCCTCGCTCCTCGTCGTGATCGCTGTCGATCACGACAGGCCCGAGACAGTAACCCGGTCCCACTTTCTTCGAGGCGTCAACCGCGCGGATAGCGCCCGCAATCCTGAAAAGCCGGCTTGCGACCTGTTCGGGCGTCTCCACCTTTCCATCGGGTTCGTAACGACCTGCCTCAGGGACTCCTTCGGCCGAGTTTGCGCTGAGCACGAGTTGGGTCTTTCCGATCAGTACGTACACGTCGTGTTTGCTGCCCGCCGAACTCGCAAGCGAGCCATATTGTCGAAGATAAATCGTATGGTCGTTAATCTCACGATAGTCGATCAGTGGAGTTGACCCTGTAACTCAGGACACTCGGACACAGTTAGGTTGATGATGCAGCGGTTCGCCGGAACTCCCGGGGGGAACGGTACTTCAGTGCTTTATGCGGGTGGCGTTCGTTGTAATGTTCAAAGGCGCCGGCCAGATGCGCGAGTGCTGTTGGCACATCAGGCTTGTGCATAAAGGCAATGTAATCGTGCTTGATTGTCTTCACGAACGACTCAGCCATGCCGTTACTCTGCGGCGAACGAACGGGTGTAGTCAACGGCTCCAGACCCAGCTCGCGAGCGAAACTGCGCGTGCGATGGTCAATGTAGGCAGAGCCGTTGTCCGACAGCCACTCGATGGGTGCGCCTGCCTGCGTCGTGCCGAAGCGTTGCTCGACCGCTGCGAGCATCACATCACGCACGACGTCGCCGCTATGACCGCCGGTAGTCGCTGCCCAGCTGATAGCTTCCCGGTCATGGCAGTCCAGCGCAAACGTCACGCGCAACGGCGAGCCGTCGTCGCAACGGAACTCAAAGCCGTCCGAGCACCAGCGGACATTACTCTGGTCAACGGCAATGCGTCCGTCATGCCGGCGGGTATCGCGACGTTGGCCAAGGCGCCGAAGCAGCAACTGGTGGTCTCGCATGACGCGATAGACCCGCTTGGCGTTCACGCACGGCACACCAGCCATTTCGTGACTACGTCGCAGCAGTGCCCAGACTCGCCGGTATCCATAAGTCGGCAAGCCCGCCACATGCTCGTGGATTGCAGCTACCAGTTCCGTGTCGTCGGTCTGTCGGGCACGGCGGCCGTCCTGCCAGTCCGGGGAGCGGGCCTTTCTGACTGCCAGAGCAGAGCGCGCTACGCCGAGAACATCGCAGACCGTTTTCATTGGTCGTCCCCGGGCAGTAAGGGCGAGCGCGCAATCCAGTTTTTTGAGCGGCCATACTCGACTGCTTCCTTCAGGATTTCTGCCTCCTGCGTCTTCTTGCCAAGCAGACGCTGCAGCTCCCTGATTTCCTTCATCGCCGTGGCTAACTGCGAGGCGGGCACTACGGCTTCTCCAGCCTTCACCGCAGCCAGGCTGCCTTCCTCGTATTGCTTGCGCCACGCAAACACCTGGTTTGGGTTGACCCCGTGTCGCCGGGCAACCGCTGAAACTGTTGCTCCCGGCTCCAGGGTTTCCTGCACGATGGCCACTTTCTCCTGGACCGAACGTCGACGACGACGCTCCGGCTCGGTCAGAACTTCAATGCTTTCCACGATTTGCCTAGGCTTAAAACTAGTCACAAGATTCCCTCTTATTTTAAGAGGTGTCTCGTGTCCTGAGAATCAAGGGGCTACTCCAATCAGCATCGACCCTTTTGTTTTCCAGTTCTTGTCACCCTTGTCGATTTTCTTCGCTTCGGCGTCTACCATAGTTCTCATAGCTGCTATCGTGCTATCAAGCGACTCAATCGATACATCGACAGTCTTGGTATTAATGTCCACGCCGTAGAACAGCTTTACCCGGCCGTCAATTTTTGCATCGTGTGGGACTTCCAGCATAAGCCGCCCCACGCAGACGGCTTGCATGTTCGACGTCAAATCTTCGATCACTTTCTTCTCCTTGTCAGAGGGCCCGCAAGCAGCCAACGCTGCGGCAAGCACCACGATAGTCGCGGCACAAACGCTGATTCTCACGCGCTCACCTTGGCCGTTGACGCGATTTTTTGTAGGGCGTACAGGGTGACAAACTTCGCAGTTGAATCGTGATAAGCCGGCTCGTGCTTGATCCCGGTCAATCCGAACTGCTGCTGGACTCCGGCGGCGCCGCTGCGAAGAGGAAAGGCCCCCGAGCTTGCCGGAACGGTACCGTCGCCGCCGCCATCCTGCGTCGCGCAAACAAGATCCCAATAACTGGAATTCACTACATTGAGATGATCACCAAAACCCGGTAGGACCTTAAGGCCACCACCCACACGAAGCGGATTGTTTCCGTCGTCCCGTACGTCGCGAAAACCCATTTCACCAACCTGTTGAGCTGTTGGTGGCGTCTTTGCATCGGGAGAAAGGGACCCGGGTTTGATTTTCCAGCGGACGCCCTCAAAACTGGGGACATCCCTATCCTTCCCATAAAACACGAAAGTGTTCGGGTGATAGGCGTCACGAATACCAACATGAAAGTCCTGGGCGTAACCGACATTTGTTGAATAGGCCGTCCAGTCCAAGTTGTTTCCGCCCGCCGGTGCTAGCCATTCCTTGCGCGCCAAGCCCCACCATCGATCTTCCCGCAAATAAATGTCCTTGTACGGGTTACCGGCACGTGGCTCTTTCGTAATCGATTTTCCCGACGGCCCATCAATGGTGAGCCAGCCTGGGCGGTACTGTTCTGTGGGCAATAGCTGCAGCGCGCCTGGCGCTTGCGCGAAAACTGCCGTAATGTCCTGACCAGTCCTTCCGACCACCAAGCTTGTAGTCGCGTCCTCGTCCCACATCCCGACTTTGCAACGGCGATATGCCACCGGAGCACCGATAGCCGGCATCACCCCATGCACGACGCCTGCGATCGCGTCCTGCATGCCTTCAAGCTGCTGGCATGCACGCGCCACCAATCCGCCCATGGAGTGCGTCACGAGTACGACCTGCGAACAGCGCGATTTGCCGCGACCGTTTTCCGCGATAACCGCGACAATGCGATCTCTCAAACGCTGAGCGGCCCTGATATTGTTATCAAGCCAGTTGTACCCGCACGCATACACCGGCATCCGGAACCTCGCGCGCGCAATGAGATCGTCTGAATAAAGGTCAGCAGTCCCCTTTTCGGCAAGCTTCGACAAATCGCTTAGCTGCGTAATCGACATGCGGATACCGTTGCGCAAGTGCGGGATTTCTCGTGACTGTCCGGGTGTCGGCGGCGCGGACACCGCGACGTATGAAAACTGCGACCACTTTGCGGGGTTAAATCCCTGCCCGTTGAGAACCCGTTCGAGCCACAGCAGAAAATCACCGTATGAGCTCTGGCCAACTTCCCCCCAATGTCGCTTGAAATACTCAGCCGGATCATAGACGGATCCTGCAGTCTGATTTGGGATGGCACCACGAAGATCTACCGCGACTTGTGCAGGGTTCAATGCCCGCTGACGCTCCGCAGCGCTTTTTGTTGCCATCGCTCCAACAAGTTCCAAGGGCTGATCCTTCAATGGGGGAACAACGTTCAACACAGCGTTTACGCGCGTCTTGTTGTCGAGTCGCCACACCGGGTCGTCGGTCCTCTTGTCCATCAAATTCGATCCCATAATCCCCGGCACAAAGATAACCGGCAGAACATGATCCGGTGGCAACTCCAGAATCACCGGATCTGTGCGTTTTGCCGACGTCAACTGCCAGCTGAACTCATGTCCGCCCTGTGCTCCAGGACCACCAGGCGCATACCTCGCTTGATCGAAGTCACTCATGGTGCGATTTCTCCGTTCGAAGTGTCAGGAAAGCGCACGCGAAGACCTTCCACCGATACGCCCTGCTGCAGGTTGATCATGCCGTCGGCATCTGTAACACCGTGAATTTCGCCGCCGTCGGCGCGGGTCAGAATATATGCCCGGTTTTTCCCAGCTTCGCCATTGGGAAGCTGGACGCGAAAGCGCTCATTAAACGGCGTTCCGTCCCACCCATTCGCGGCGATTGATTGAGTCTGAGCTTCGCGTTTGCCCCAATACGCGCACTTCTCAAGAATGTCGCCAGACGTACCGTTTTCGATGCGTTCACCACTGATCCGGATGTAAGATCCGCCAGCCCCGATCCAAACTTCCTGGGCGGCAGTCAGAATGAGCTTTCCGTCGGTACTGGTGATCGCGATGTTCTGCAGGGCTGTGAGTGCCATCTCGCCGCCTTGGGCCTCCAACTCGACTTTCCCTTTTGCGGCAAAAATCTTTATCCCAAGTTTCTGTGCGAAGAGCGAAATCGCTTGTCCCGCCGCCACAGTAAATTTCCTCAATACCCCGAAGTCGGCATTTCCACCTGCCGTCGCGAACAGGTTGCCTGCGGCACTTGCCTGCAAATCTCCGCCCGACACAAGCCCCATGCCTGCTGGCGTGCTGACCACGATGCCGGCACTCTTGAGGTCCTTCAAGGTGTTGTCGAGTAACGCCTTCTGCCTTATTACCTCGGCCCCATAAGCTTGAGATGCGGTCGCCGCTTCGGTCAGTTCCTGCATCTGCGCCAAGGCTTGTTCGAGGAGCGTCTGGGCAGGCTGCATGTCGAGTTGCCGTCCACTCGCGCTTGATTGCTCGTCCGCAGAGATCAGAACACCCTTCCCACCTCGCGCGGCCAAGTGACCATCGCTACGAAGCTCGGCACCACACCCGCGTTTCTTGCGGCTGGCGTCGACCATGACACCCAAATTCAACTGACTCTTCCCCCCGCCCTCAGTCGCAAGCTTGATATGCTCCTCCCCGTCAAAATCTTCCATCTGAAGGGTGTTATTCGACTGCGTGCGAATGACATTGCGAGTCATCCAGCGATCGTCGCTCGTGATGACATCGGGGTTCACGCTGTCGTGCATCACATGCGCGACGTACGGAAAATCGGGATTGCCGTTTTCGAAGGCGACTTCCACGCCCGCGCCGTCGAGACTCGGGAAATGCAGGCCCGTATTCCTTGCGCCTGCAAAGGGTTTCGCGACCCGCATCCAGCAACTCGTCAACCCGGGCATGCGTTCATCGCGGTCGAAATCGAACGCGACCATGACATGGCCGTCCTTGTTGACGTAGGCGAATTTGTACCGGTCCGGCGAGTTGATCCGTCCGCTGACGGTACCGTGGATTTTCGGCCACGTTTCCTCGAGCAGCGCCAGACGATAGATCAGGTGTGACGGAATCGCGGTATAGCTGTTGTGATAAGCCTTCTTCCGCGATCCGTGATGTTCGACGCGCGTGATCAACTGACCGTACTCGGCCTCGGGTAGCGTGCGGTTGGTGAACTTGAAGACGCGGCCGGGTGCAACACACAGCACGTTGCCCTTGCCCGTATAAACGATCTTCTCGCACAACAGTGCTTCGTGCCGCAACTGCGCTTCCCATTCAGCCTGGTCGTCGCTCAAGTGCCCCGCCGCCCAGACATCTGGCGTACCCCACGTCGTCTTGTCATCCGGGGCGGCGTTGGCTTCTCCATCGATGGGTCGAGGCGCCCGGCGATGGTTGTAATGTCTTACGGTGACGGCGTGGGCAATCGTCTTCGTCCGGGTTTCGAACTCCTCCACCGATTCGGCACCTGTGCTTTCAAGGCCTGACGCCGGCCGGAACGGAGCAACGAACGCGTCGCTGCGCTCGTAGTGGGTGAAGTCGTCCCCGAGGTGCGCCACTTCGCCGTATTCGCCCTCGCGAATTACAAACCAGATGCCGGAGCGACGCGCGAGACGGGTCACAAACTGCAGGTCCGTCTCGTTCCATTGCATCACGAAGTCGCGCTTTGGGTACTCGCGTCGAAGCGTGAATTCGAAGTCACTGGTGCCAGCCCCAAATCCATGCTCGCGAAACACCTGTTCGATCGTTTCCGGATCGGTTTGTCCCAGGAAGATGCGGCAACGTTTCACATTACTCAACAGTGCGATGCGGGATTCAAGCACGACCTCGTAGGTCGTCTGGTCCTTGCTGCTGGAAAGCTGGTTGAAGCCAGTGACGACCCCCTGAAATCGGCGCCCCGGGCCCACGGGTAACGTCACTCCCGCCAGAGTCGGAGGCCGGATCGAAAAAACGGCGGATCTGGTCAGGATATCCGCCGCCGGCAAGTCAGCCTGCGGGTGGGTCAGCATGATCTTGAAGTGGGTGGGCGCTCCTACCTGCTCGACGCCGCTGAACTCCACGACATCAAAAGCCGGCGCACTCTCGCTGCCCGGAACGTCGAGGTGAAAGGCCTGCAGACCGTTTCTTCTCAGGGATCCCATTGTTTCGTTGACGCCCATCTTCTAAGCTCCTGAGAAAACGTTCTGCAAAACACCCGGGGCAGACATCCCGATCGGGAGTCAAGGCGAGCGACACAACTGTCGTGCAGGCGCCGCTCGCTGCCCTGGACGACGCACATTCGTCGACGAATCTAGTCGACAGACGTTTCCCGTTCTCGCGCATCGGCATACGCGTCAGGCCCGGCAATCGAATTCGCAGCGTCAAGATCCCGCGTGTTTTTTTGCACGGCGATAGCTGCAAATGCGCTGAGTGCGAATGACATTCCGTAGAATCCCTTTTCGCTCAGCGTGAACGAAGCATTGAACAATCCAATGCAAAGCAGGGCAATGCCCAGCAACAGTGACGCCCACGTGATGCCGTAGTAGAGGCCCGTTACCGGAATTCCATCCAGTCGGTCGCGAACGCATTTCTGAAGGGAAACGGCGGCGAACAGGGTTAGAACGAGCACCGCAAAGTAGTAGCCTTTTTCATTTAGCTGCATGGCGGCGTTCCATAGCCCGATCAGGTAGGCCATGACGCCCGCCAACAGGGCGCACCAGGACGCAGCGATAAAAGCGAACGACGGTCGGCGATAGGCTTGCACGTGAGACATTGATCCAGTTCCTTTCCCGGGGTTGATTGGCAATTTCTTGGCTCGCGGCCTTGCATGGCGCGTGAGATTCCTGATGGTGCCGACGTTCTCGCGCTATCTAGTTCTCCGTCATATCTATAGGATTCCTACATACAACATCAAACTTTTCTGAACCCATCCATTTCAATTCGCCAACAAGCTCAGGTCGGCATTAGAACGTGTATTTCCGGATTCGTCAAACTTGACTGTTTATCTTATTAACAAAGAAATCGTAATTATTTGTTAATTTAATCCATTACGAATTGACGGTGCAGGAAGGTTTCATCCAGATAGCAGATCTCACAGAATAAAATCGTCGTCGTTATTTATTGACGGAAATCAAAAACGCCTAATTTGAACAATCGTTTTATTCTGGATCGCTTATATTAATTCGGGCTATGCGTACGGACAATTTCTTCGTCGAACTACACACCAGGCGAATGCGTTTTGAATACGCAGTTCAACCCGAACGCCCCGTATTCGCCGAAATACTCACCGCGCGCCAGGCAGATCTACCCCATCGCAGGCCGACAAATGACCACCAGCAGTCCGCTTCCCCTTTCTGCCCTGTTTCGCAACACGGCGCTCGAAATCTCGCTACTGGCACAGGGCCCTGCGACGAACGACGTCGAGAGTCTTCGGGTGCAGTGCCGCCGTCTGATCGACGACTTTGCCGCGGCCATGGACGCACGCAAGGTTCCGACTGACGTGGCACGCGAGGCGCTGTACATGCAATGCGGTCTGCTCGACGAAATGGTTCTCGCGCATCTGACGGCGGAGAATTGCTCACTGTGGGAAGCGACACCGTTGCAGGTAGAACGCTTCGGAGAGCACGACGCTGGCGAGCAGGTGTACAGAGCTCTTGCGGCGCGCATGCGGGAAACACCACCCCACGCGGAACTGCTCGCGTGCTACGCGACCGTACTTGGCCTGGGGTTCCAGGGGCGGTATGCACACGAGGGAGCCATCCAGCGTGTCGATATCATCCGTTCGGTGAACGAGCGCCTGAAAACACTGGCGCCCTCCGGCGATTCTGGACTGGTCGTCGATGCAACGCGCACGCCCCGCTTCGACTGGTTGCACCAGCTCTCCCCGTGGGCGATCGCCGGGCTCGTGTGTGCGGCCGGCGCGGTCGTCTTCGTTTTGATCGGGCAAGGCATCGAGTTGCAGGTGTCCCATCTGTTGCAGGTGAAAACCTGATGCTCTAGCGTTCAGAACACGTTACGCACATTTTTCATGGCCGCTCGATGCAACGCCGGAACGTTCAATTGCCTGAGACCTGAGAGGGCCAACCCAATGCCAGCCGGACCGTCCCTGTACGAGATGCTGCTCGGCCACATCGATGGCGAAGCGCTTGGAGATCACGACGACAACACGCTCGAAATCCTGAGCGTCCAGACGAATATTCGCCGCATCCTCAACACGCGCGCCGGAGCGCTCAAGCACGTTCCGGACTACGGGCTGGCGGATCTCACGGAGGTTTACTCGAACCTGCCGGCATCGGTTCACGATCTGCGCAAACAGATGGAAGGCGCGCTGCTCAAGTTCGAGCCGCGTCTTCGTTCGGTCGGAATCGAGATCAATGACAATCCGAATCCCGGATTGCTGGTGAGCTTCACGATGGTCTGCCACCTGAAGAAGGCCGGGCTCGTTCGCTTCGGGACCTGTTTCGAGCCACCGGGGCGCATGCGTGTCGAACGGCTCGTCAGTCTGGACCGCAGCCGGTAATGAGCCCGCCAAGTTGGGGGCGATGCGTCGGACCGTGCTCACGCCGCTCTGCTGGTAGTCATGCCCGACCGGCAGATGATTCCATCGCATCTGCGTCTCGAGCGCGAGTGGGATGCTATCGAGGGCTGACGGTTCGATACCGGCAGCCCTTCAGGGTACTGATTGCGTCCCTGGTTCGATCAGTGGCCACAGTTCTTCCCCAACGACGGGGGCCGGCATTCGTTGATTGAGCAATCAAGTTCAACCGCCTTGGGAATGCAAACAGCCCCGCCACGAAGAAAACTTAAACGCTTTCCGTCTGCACCGAAGCACTACGCGCAAGCGCAGCCTCACGCCCATCGCCAAACCCGCGCACCAGCCGACGCCCTTGCGGACCATACACCGCATCCGGCTCGGGAAAGAGCCACAGCAGCGCGAGATACAACCCGCCGCCGAGCACGAGCGACACCGGCACGCTCAGATCGATACCGCCAGCGAGGTTGCCAAGCGGGCCAACGTACTGATCGGGCAGATTCACGAACGACAGACCGAGCAGCGCCGACGGGATCCACGCACCCATCGCCCGCAGGTTCCAGCCGCGGGTGAACCAGTAGTGACCGCCACGGCCGCCACGATTGAAGATCTGCAGATCGTCGGACAGGTAGTGACCGCGGCGCGTGAAGTAACCGATCACCATGATCGCCATCCACGGGCAGCTGAACGTGCCGATCAGCGTCGAGAACGTCGCCACGCTTTCAAGCAGGTTGAACGCGAAGCGGCCGACGAAGATGAAGCCGATCGCCATCGTGCCGATCAGGAGCGTCGCGCGGACCCGGTTGAGGACCTTCGGGAACATGCTCGACATGTCGAGACCCGTGCCGTACAGCGCGGTCGTGCCGGTCGACATGCCGCCGATGATCGCGATCAGGCACATCGGCAGCAGGAACCAGCGCGGCGACACCGCGAGCAGGCCGCCCACGTAGTCATTCGACTGGATGAACGACGGGGCCTTGGCCGCGATGATGGTCGCCGTGGCGAGGCCGAACAGGAACGGCACGAAGGTCGCGATCTGCGCGACGAACACCGCGCCGATCACGCGATGCTTGGGCGTGTTACCAGGAATGTAGCGCGCCCAGTCGCCGAGCGTCGAGGCAAACGACACCGGATTGCTCATTGCCACCAGCACCGCGCTCACGAACGCGGCCCAGAAGCCCGCGCTGCCTGCGTGCAGCGTGCCTGCATAGTTGGCGTCGAACGCATTGGCGAACGCGAACAGGCCGAGCACGAACATCAGGCTCGCGGCCCACACGGCGATCTTGTTCACCCACAGCATGAAGCGGAAGCCGTAGATGCACACGATCAGCACGAGCACGGCGAACAGCATGTACGCCGAGCCCACCGTCCACGGGTTGACCGGCACGCCGACCATGTTGTGCGCGCCGCCGACGAGTGCATCGCCCGAGCTCCACACGGCGAGCGAGAAGAACGCCACCGAGGTGAGCAGCGCGAGAAACGAGCCGACGATACGGCCATGAATGCCGAAGTGCCCACCCGACGAAACGGGGTCGCTGGTGCCGTTGCGCGGTCCGAACAGACTCATCGGAGCGAGCACGATGGTCCCGGCGATCACGCCGATCAGGATCGACCAGACGCCAGCCTTGAACGACAGTCCGACGAGCACCGGAAAACTGCCGAGCACCGAGGTGGAAAAGGTGTTGCATCCGCCGAACAGCAAGCGGAAAAGATCGATGGGACGCGCATAGCGCGACTTGTCGGGAATGCGTTCAAAGCCGAATGTTTCGACCTGCGTAATACTTGTTTCAGCCATTGTCTCCTGCTCCTGGGGTGCCGTAGCCGCACGAAACTCATGCGGCACAGCGTCGAATACTCTTTTGTTACGCGCCACTCTAATGCAGTTCAGGGTGGCTAACATTCGATGTTTTAAACCTTCACAACGCGATCGGACTATGTATGGCGATCTGCGCCGCCGTGCTGTTGTTTCGTTCGGGTTTGCGCGCGGGTTCGGCGACGAGCCGGTAGACCTCGAACAGGTCCTCGCAGAACGCTTCGACGATGGGCTTGTCGGTGGCGCTGCGCTTCATCACGAGATGCAGCGGCACGTCGAAGCCGAACGCTGTGTCGCCGAGCGCGCGAATCAGTCCGCGTTGCTCGAACGCCGCAGCATAGTGCGCCGGCAAATAGCCGAGATGGCCGCCTGACATGATCAGGATCGTCGCCGCCTCGATGTTGTCGGCCAGCGCAGTCACACGGCGCTCCGCGATCGGCATGCGCTCTTCCGGGACCGGATAGGTGCGCCAGACCCAGTCGCTCGCCTTCAGGTCCTGCTCGCTGACCGATGCCGCCGCGTGAAAGAGCGCATGACCGCGGCCGCAATAGATCACCTGGCGTTCGGTGAAGAGCTGCCGGTAGACGAGGCCAGGCACGCGATGCCAGAAGTAACCGAGCGCGAGATCGAGCTGATTGTTGAGCAGCCCTTCCTCGAGTTCCTGCGGCGACTTCACCTTCATCGCGAAGTTGACCGCCTGATCGCGTCGCTGGAAGGCACCGATGGCCTCCGCCACGCGCGTGTTCTCGACCAGCGGCGCCTGGCCGATGAGTCCGATCGACAGCGTGCCGACGAGCTTGCGGTCGATCTCGCGAACCCGCGCGACGAAGTCGCTCGTCGCGGTCAACAACCCTCGCGCGGTGGCCGCGAAACGTTCGCCCTTCGAGGTCAGCCGGAAGCCGCCGCGGCCGCGCTCGCACAGCGTGAAGCCGACCCGCGCTTCGAGCGCCGAGAGCTGCGTGCTGATGGTCGATTGACGCACGCCGAGCGATGCCTCGGCCGCCGTGATTCCGCGCGCGTCGACGACGGCGAGGAATACGCGGATGAGCTTCAGATCGAGATCGGTGGTGTTCGAAAACATACAAATACTTCGCGCTACGCAGGCAGCATGGCCTCACGCGCTCGCGGCGCGCGCTGCCATGCCTGTGAGGCTCACGCCTCTTACATCGGGAAGCCCATGGCCTTGAGGCCATTGATCCATGCGCGCTTCCAGCCGCCTTCCGCGTCCGCGCCATCGAACGCGTGGAAGGTGATCTTCGCGCCGATCCAGCGGAACGGCTCCGGCAGGATGTACGTCGGGCTCTGGTTGGCGATGTCGAGACGACGCTCGGGGCTCTTGCGATCGAACAGGATGTTCAGGCCCATGAACGCGCCGAAGCGGCTCGCCGCCACGCCGAAACCCGTATAGCCCGCGACGAACACGGCCTTGTCGCCGAGATAGCGCTTCGCGAACACCGAACCGCGCGAACAGTAGTCGATCGGACCGCCCCACGCGTGCGAGAACTTCACGTCGCTCAACTGCGGGAAGGTCTTGTAGAACGCAGCGGCAAGACGATGATAGGTCTCGCGTTGCTGGTCCTGGCGCGGGTCCGGGTCGCCATCGAAGTGATAGCTCACGAGGCCGCCGAAGATGATGTTGTTATCGCGCGTGAGGCGGAAATAGTTGAGCTGCGTGCGCGTGTCGTAGATGCCCTGGCGGTTCTTCCAGCCGATGCGCGCGAGTTGCTCTTCGGTCAGCGGCTCGGTGGCCAGCACGTGATCGCGCACCTGCATGACGCGGCGGTTGATGTCGGCGATGCCGACCTTCGCCGTGCCGCTGCCGAACAGCACGCGCGGTGCGCGTACGCTGCCCTGGGGCGTCGTCACGTAGACGGTGTCGCCTTCGTCCTTGACGGTTTCGAGCGGGGTCTTTTCATAGAGGCGCACGCCCAGCGCCAGCGCTGCGCGCTTGAGCCCCCACGCGAGCTTCGCGGGATGCACGATGCCGCTGCGGTTGCGCGACCACAAGGCGCCTGCGAACAGCGGCGAATCGAGCTGCTCGGCGGTTTGCTCGCGATCGAGCAGCTCGACGTTATGGCCGTGGCTCTTGTGCAGTTCGTAATCGGCGCGCAGATGTTCGAGGTGATCGGGATCGACGGCCACGGTCATTTCACCGTTCCATTCGATGTCCGCGTCGATGTTGTAGCGCTTGAGTGTCTCTTCGAAGCCGTCGAGGTTGTGCTGGCCGAACTGTTCGAGTTCATCGATGTCGTTCGGGAACACGCGCACGGCATTGGGCAGGCCATGCATCACCGAGGTCGAGATGATCCCGCCCGCGCGGCCCGATGCGCCATGCGCGACCAGATACGCTTCGATCACGACGACGTCGAGATCCGGCATCTGCTCTTTCGCCTGCACCGCGGCCCATAGACCCGTGAAGCCGCCGCCGACGATCAGCAGATCGGCGTTGGTGTCGAAGTTCAGTTCGGGCTCGGCGGACGGTGCCGCCGGATTGTCGAGCCAGTACGGGAACAGCCGCGTGCTGGCGAGCGCCTCTTCGACGCTCAGCGCGACCGGCGCTGGCCGGCCCTCGGCGGTCGGCTTGGCCGCCGGTCTCCTCGCGAGGATTTCACTCATGATGCTTTTGTCTTGGTAGTGAGCCGGGCAGCACACTTCTCTTGCTGCCCTGGCCTGTGCGGCTTCGAATGAAGGCCGCCTTTACACGCGTTCGGTGCGTGTCTTACGCGCGATCGAGCAGGACGTAGAACTTCTTGGCGTCCTCGATCGTTTCCCAGCGGCCCGCGAAACCGGCCGGCAGCAGATAGCCCTGACCCGCGCTGAATTCCTTGCGGTTGCCGGCGGTGTCGGTCAGCGCGATACGGCCTTCGGTCAGCCAGACTGCTTCGTCGGAGGTCGTTTCCGGAAAGTCGACGGCGCCGACCTTGCCTTCCCACCAGCCCACCACGTAGTTGCGGTTCTCGCCCGCTGCACCGCGCCAGTCGATTTCGTCCATGCCGAATTCCAGCTTGGTGAATTCGCCCTCGCCGGCGCCCAGCAACACGATGTCCTGAATCAGCTTGCTCATTTTTGTATGTCTCACTCGACCATTGAAGAAGTAACCGGGAAGTTATCGGCTTCGGGTCGTCCGGTATGCCCCGGTTGCAGGGGGGGCAAAGCGAGTTTTGCGGGGGGCACGCAAAAAATGCCCTGCACTCGACATGGGTATAATTGCGTGAACTGCCAAAGGTACAACGGCATGCTGCTCAACACGCCCCTCCCGAATCCCGCTATCACCGACACGCTTCCCGTCACGTTCAAATCGCTCGGCGATCTGGTCGAGGTCATCGGCACACCTGACTTCGTGCCCCAATTGGCGCGCTTCGTGAACGACGTGATTCCGCTCGACGTCGCGCACGTCGAGCGCTCGCGCGTGGACGACAGCATGCCCTCGGGCTATCGCTGCGAATGGATCGGCAGCAGCGGCATCGACAAGGCGGACACCGAGATCACCGAGGTCATGACGCTCTATTACGAGCGTTTCCAGGCAAGCGATCCGCTGTTCGCGGGCATTCGCGGCAAGACCGGCACGCTGCTGGTGCTGCGCGACATCGAGGCGATTCCGCCCGGTGAATTCCGCAAGCGCATCTATGACGACGTCGCGATCGGTCACGAATGCGTGCTCGCGCGCGGGACACGCTACGCCCAGTTGTCGATCGCGCTCGAACGCGCGCACGACCGCCCGGCGTTTTCGCTCGAGGAAATGCGGCTCTTTCGCAGCATCAGCGATTTTCTGTTCCCGGTGCTCGAACTGCATGCGTCCACGACGGCCGCGCGTCTGGTGGCGCAACGCAAGTCGGCCGACGAGCCGCTCACGCGTTTCGACGCCAAGGTCGCCGCCGAGGGCATTCGTCTGTCCAAACGCGAATACGAGACCTGCAAGCATCTGATCTCGGGCCGGACCCTGCCCGAAACCGCCGAGATTTTCGGCGTGCGGCTCGCTTCGATCGAATCGTATGCAAAGCGTGCGTTCGCCAAGCTCGGGGTGGGCTCCAAGCGCGAACTCGTGGCACTCGTCAGCGCCCCCGACGAACCGGGTGGCGTCCGCGCAACGGCCGGCCCCGCCTGGCCCGGCACGATATCCGGGTAATCCCGTAGGCCCTCGCACCGGCGTCCCGCGCTTACATCGAAAAACATCAATGCGAACGCCGCGACTTTGGAATATTTGAGCGGTGCATTCTCCACTATCATCGGCGCACCGCTTTTCACCGATGAGGACACACGACGCCATGACGCGCGAATTCAATCAGCCGCTCGGCGGCAACGACATGCCCCGCTTCGGCGGCATCGCCACGATGATGCGCCTGCCGCACGCTCCCACGGCCGACGGGCTCGACGTCTGCTTTGTCGGCGTGCCGCTCGATATCGGTACGTCGAACCGTTCGGGTACGCGCTTCGGTCCGCGCCAGATCCGTTCGGAATCGGTGCTGCTGCGCCCGTACAACATGGCGACGCGCGCCGCGCCGTTCGATTCGCTGCAAGTCGCCGACATCGGTGATGTTGCAACCAATCCGTATGACCTCAAGGACTCGATCCATCTGATCGAAGCCGCCTACGACCGCATCGTCGAAACCGGCTGCCGCCCGATCACGCTCGGCGGCGACCACACGATCGCCTGGCCGATCCTGCGCTCGCTGCACAAGAAGTACGGCAAGGTCGCTGTCGTGCACATCGACGCGCACGCCGACGTCAACGACACCATGTTCGGCGAGAAGATCGCTCATGGCACGCCGTTCCGCCGCGCCGTCGAAGACGGTCTGCTCCAGTGCGACAAGGTCACCCAGATCGGTCTGCGCGGCACGGGCTACCACGCCGACGACTTCGACTGGTGCCGTGCCCAGGGCTTCACGGTCGTGCAGGCCGAAGAGTGCTGGAACCGCTCGCTCGCGCCGCTGATGGAAGAAGTGCGCGCGCGCGTCGGCGACACGCCGGTGTATCTGAGCTTCGACATCGACGGGCTCGATCCGTCCTTCGCGCCGGGCACGGGCACGCCCGAAGTCGGCGGTCTGACCATTCATCAAGGCCTCGAAATCGTGCGCGGCATGAAGGGACTCAACATCGTCGGCGCGGATCTCGTCGAAGTGTCGCCGCCGTATGACCAGGCCGGCACGACCGCGCTGGTGGGCGCCAACCTCGCCTTCGAGATGCTCTGCGTGATGCCGGGCGTTCACTACCGTTAATAAGGCGCTGTTCATGAACCTGATTGACATGCTGAGCGGCACGGCCGCCGGCCAGGACGTGCCAGTGCTGCCCGCCGCCGTGATCGCGGGGCAAGCCGTGCCCGCAGTCCAGCGCGAGCACCGCACACCGGTCTTCAACGCCTCGACGGGCGCGATGCTCGCGTGGCAGGAAGCGGCCTCGGCCGAGCAGATCGACGCAGCCGTGCAAGCGGCCAGCGCAGCCTTCGACGCGTGGCGCGCCACCCCGGTGGCACGACGCGGCGAGATCCTGCGCCAGGTGGCCGAGCGCGTCGAAGCGCGCCGCGACGAACTGGTCGCGCTGCAGATGCGCGTGAGCGGCAAGCCGCCCGTCGAAGCCTCGATCGACGTGGGCGACATCGCCGCGACGTTCTCGTTCTACGCCGATCTGTGCGCCGAAGGTTCGGCGTTCACGACCGAAGCCGTGGCCCTGCCCGCCGACGAAATCGCGGCGCAGCGCTTCCACGATCCGGTCGGCGTGGCCGCGCTGATCGTGCCGTGGAATTTCCCGATGGTCACGACGGCATGGAAGCTCGCACCCGCGCTCGCCGCTAGCTGCACCGTCGTGCTCAAGCCTTCGGAACTCACGTCGCCGGCCGAATTCGCGTTCCTCGAACTGCTCGCCGAAGCCGGCGTGCCCACGGGTGTCGTCAATGTCGTGAACGGCGGTGCCGAAGTGGGCGCGCGTCTCACGCAGCATCCGCGCATCGACAAGATCTCGTTCACCGGCAGCACGGCTGCGGGCAAGCACGTGATGCGCGCCGCCGCCGAAGACATGAAGCGCGTGACGCTCGAACTCGGCGGCAAGTCCGCGCTGATCGTGCGCGAGGACGCCGATGTCGAACTGGCCGTGTCGCTCGCCGTGGGCGGCGCGTTCGCGAATGCCGGGCAGATGTGCTCGGCGACCGCGCGCATCCTCGTTCACGACAGCCTGTACCGCAAGTTCATGGCGGCGTTCGAGACCGCCGTGCGCGCGCTCGTGGTCGCGCCGCCCGCGACCCAGGACGTGGCCATGGGCCCGCTCATTTCGGCTGCGCAGCGTGCACGGGTTCAGGCGCTCGTCGAGCAGGGCGTGCGCGATGGCGCGCAGATCGCCTTCCACGGACACAACGCGAACGAAGCGCAAGACGGCTTCTTCATGGCGCCCGTGGTGATCGCGGAACCGGCTGCCGACAACGTGCTGTGGACCGACGAGATCTTCGGGCCGGTGGCCTGCGTGAAGTCGTTCCGCACCGACGACGAAGCCATCGCGCTCGCCAACGACACGCGCTACGGCCTCGTGGCGACCGTCGTCACGCGCAGCGAGACCGAGGGCGAGCGCTACAAGCGCGCGCTGCGTGCGGGGCTCGTGTGGGTCAACACGCCCCAGCTGATCTTCCCGCACGTGTCGTGGGGCGGCTTCGGTCTGAGCGGGATCGGCCGCGAACTCGGCATCGCCGGCCTGCGCAGCTTCCAGGAACTGCGCCACTCGATGCACGCCGTCACGGCCTGAGGCAGCATCAGGGCGGGCTCTCGCAGCCCGCCCTTCTCGCGGGACTGGCAACACGCAGCGCTCGCAGGCGACAATGTCGTCTGCAACGAAGGAGAAAGCGCGATGCGGCTGCTGCTGGTGGAAGACGACGAGATGATTGCCGAGACCGTGCTGGACTCGATCCGGCGCGAGGGCTACGCGGTGGACTGGGCGCGCGACGGCCGCGAAGCGGAACTGTCGCTCGGCCATGACGTGTACGACCTCGTGCTGCTCGATCTCGGCCTGCCGAAGAAAAACGGCCTCGATGTGCTGAGCGCCTACCGCAAGAACGGCGGCGAGGCGCCGGTCATCATCCTCACCGCGCGCGACGCCGTGAGCGAGCGCATCGCCGGTCTCGACGCCGGCGCCGACGACTACCTCGTCAAACCCTTCGATCTCGACGAACTCGCGGCCCGTGCGCGGGCCTTGCTGCGCCGGCGCGTCGGCAAGAAACAGCCGGTCTATGCGCACGGCGAACTCGCGCTCGATCCCGCCTCCCACGAAATCACCAAGAACGGTGTGCCGGTCAGCCTCGTGCCGCGCGAATTCGCGCTGCTGCGCGTGCTTATCGAACAGCCGACGCGCGTCTTCACACGCGCCGAGCTCGAAGACCGGCTCTACGGCTGGGGCGAGGAGGTCGGCAGCAACACCATCGAGGTCCACGTGTCGACTCTGCGCCGCAAGCTCGGTGCGGAACAGATCGTCACCGTGCGCGGTGTCGGCTACCGCTTGAGGCGCGGCGAATGACGTCGATCCAGCGCCGCCTGCTCCGCTGGCTGATCTGCGGCTTCGCGGTCGCATCGGCGATCGCCGGCTATGGCATTTTTCTCACCGCGCAGAAAGAAGCGGGCGAGCTGTTCGACTACGAACTGCGCGCCGTGGCACTGTCGCTGCCGGCCAATCTCGACGCCGCGCGCTCGATCGAAGACGACACCACAGGCCTCAACACCATCGCGGACGACCGTCTGATGATCGAGGTGTGGGACGACGCGGACACACTCGTCTACCGCTCGCAAGAAGGCCCGCTGCTGCGCAGCGCCCCGCCGGGCTTCAGCACGCTCGATCGCGGCGAAGGCCAGTGGCGCGTGTTCAGCGTCGCCGAGCCGGGCCGCTATGTCCAGGTGGCGCAGCCGGTGTCCGTGCGCGAGACACTCGCGCTGCGGCTCGCTCTCCATACCATCTGGCCGCTCGCGCTGTTCGTGCCTGCGATGGTCGTGCTCGTGCTGCTGGTCGTCGCGCGCGGGCTCGAACCGATCCGCGCGCTGTCCGCGCTGCTCAAGGCGCGCTCGCCCGATGCGCCCGAAGCGCTGCGGCTCGACGATGCGCCGCTCGAACTGCGCCCGCTCGTCGATGCGCTCAACGACCTGTTATTGCGCCTCGGCGCGGCGGCGCACGCGCAACGCACCTTCATCGCCGATGCCGCGCACGAACTGCGCTCGCCGCTCGCCGCGCTCAAGCTGCAACTCGAGGCCGCCGCCAAGGACGGCACGCTGCGCGCCGAGCCGCACATCCTCGAGCGCGTCGAGACGCGCCTGAACCGCATGATCCGCCTCGTGCAGCAACTGCTCACGCTCGCACGCGAGGACGCGGCGCCCGGCGCACCCGCCTCGACCGTGAGCTTGCGGCATCTGTGCGAACAGGCCATCGCCGATTTCTACGTGCTCGCCGAAGCGAAGCAGATCGATCTCGGACTCGAATCGCGACCGCCCATTACGGCCGATCATCCGTGCAACGTCGTCGGCGACGGCCATGCGTTGAGCACCTTGCTCAACAACCTGCTCGACAACGCGATCCGCTACACGCCGGCGGGCGGCAAGATCGACGTCGTGTTGACGGGCACGGGCCGGCACTATGGATTCGACGTGAGCGACAACGGACCTGGTATCCCGGCTGAGGAACTGCCCCGCGTGCTCGACCGCTTTTATCGCGGTGTGGAAGGCAAGAGCACGGGGAGCGGGCTGGGGCTGTCGATTGCCGCGCGGGTCGCGCAGCGTCATGCGCTGACGCTTCAGTTGAGCAACAACGCGGGCGGCGCGGGACTCACCGCCACGTTAGCCGGGCTGCGCGCGGCCGCCTGATCTCGCCGGCATGTCGGCGCACGACGCGCAGCGGCCGAACACCACGAGGCTCGTCTGCGCGTAACGAAAGCCTTGTGCGAGCGCGAGCGCGGCGTGCTGTGATTCGAGCGCAGGTTCGTGGAGGTCGTGAACCGCTGCGCAGCCGTTGCAGACCAGATGAGCATGCGGCGCGCCGCGCTGAAGTTCGTAGACGACCCGTTGCTCGCCAATCCAGGCGCTCGTGATGAGCCCCGCGTCGAGCAGTTGCGGCAGCGCGCGATAGACGCTCGCGAGACTGCACTGGACGGCATCGTCCGCTTCCGCCACGCGACGGTAGACCTGGTCGACGCTCAGGTGTTCACCCGGATAGTCGTGAAAGACCTTCAGGATGGCGACGCGGCCCGCTGTCGGGCGCAGCCGGGCTCGCTTCAGGTCGGAATAGAGGGCTCTCATGCGCTCGGCCGGGATGCTTGATTAATCCGCTAGTCTGGCCGCGGGGTGCTTAAGGGTTGCTGAAGGGGGAGCGGGGCGGGGTGCTGCCACGCAGTTCACACCAGCGATATCTTCAACGTCTTGCCGCACGCGGCAGCATATTTGCGCAACGTCGAGAACGACGGCGAATGCTTTTCACTCGCGAGCGATGACTCGAGGCGCGAGACAGCAGACGTCGTCGTGCCCATGCGCTCGGCGACCTGCGCCTGCGTGAGGCCTGCTTCCTTGCGCGCGGTGAGCAGCGCGTCGAGTGCAGTGAATTCTTCTTCAAGCGCGTCGTAAGCCGACTTGACCTGCGCATCGGCCAGCAGATGCTTGACGAATGCTTCGTCGTGCGGCACCGGTGCGTACTGTTCAGTGCGCTTGACCTTCTGTTTCGAGTTAACCATTTTCCCGGACCTCTTTCATGCGTTTGCGGGCGATGCGCAGCTGCGCATCTGGCGTCTCACGCGTCTTCTTCACGAACGAATGCAGGACGACGATGCGCCGGCCGACCTGAGTGCAGTAAAACACCCGCCCAATGCCCTCGCGCCCCCGCGGACGCAGTTCAAAGAGGCCGTCGCCCATCGCGCGCGAATGCGGCATGCACAGGCTGGCGCCATGTTCCTGCATCGCCTCTGCCAGCCGCAGATAGCTCGCGAGGATACCTGGCGGCAAAGCCACAACCTGCTGCCGGGTGGCCTCGCTGTAGTACGTGATAGTCCACATGCTTTTGAGATATTAGCAAATTTGCGAAATCTCGGGTAATTTAGCAGCATGTGAATACGCGGACGTTGCGCACGCGCAAGGAACGCGCGAGCAGGCGGGCGCTATCGAAACTGGCCGTCGGCCCCGGGCGAACCAGCCCCCTACCGCGCCAACCCGTTCACCGCCTCATAATGATTGCGCTTGTTCTCGTACATTGCGGCATCGGCGGCGCGCAGCATCGCTTCGAGGCGCACGCCCTCCTCGCACGTCGCGCTGCCCATTGAGAAGCTCAACTGCGATCCCGTATAGAACTGGTTGTTCAGTTCGACCAGCTTGGCGATGCTCTGCATCACGATTTCCGCATCGCGCGCGTTGGCGCCCGGCATCAGCACCGCGAACTCGTCGCCGCCGATGCGCGCCGCCTGATACGGCTTCTGGATCGCCTTGCCGAGCACCTCGCCCGCACGGCGCAGCAGTGCGTCGCCGGCCGCGTGACCGAGTTGGTCGTTGACGGCCTTCAGGTTGTTGAGGTCGAGGATGATCGCGCTCACCGGGAACGGCCCCTTGCGCTCCAGCCGGTTCAGTTCGTCGACGTAGAACGAGCGGTTCTTCAGCTTCGTGAGCACATCATGCTTGCCGAGGTATTCGAGGTACATCTCCGCCTTCTTGCGCGCGGTGATGTCGGTGAGCGCGAGCAGCACCCGATCCCAATGCGCCTCGTGCCCCGGAAAGACCGAGAACTGCAGATGCACGTTGACCGGATTGCCGTCGAGCGCGTAGTTGACGACTTCGCGTTGCTGAAAGAGCCGCCCTTCCCACAGGTCGATCAGTTGCTCGCGGAAATGCTGGCGCATGCCGTCGCGAAACACGTCGGGCAGACGCGTGAGCAGCGACGTCTTGTCCGGCGCCTTGAACATCGCGAGGGTCTGGCGGTTCACGTCGAGCACCTGGATCTCCGACATGCAACGCTCGACGAACTCGGGATGCACATCGGTAAAGGTGCGAAAGTCGCTGATGCCCTGCATGCGCACTTCTTCGAGCAACAGCTTGATGCTCGCGAAGTTCTCGACCCACAGCGACACCGGCGCATATTCGAACACACCGCGCGCATATTCTTCGCTCGCGGCAGCGCGGCGGCGCGCGTCCTCGAGTTCGGTGATGTCGTCGATCGCCACCAGCACGCGGTCCCATTGCGCCTCGTGACCCGGCAGGATCACGCCTTTGAGCAGGATGTCGAGGCGCCGGCCCGCGAGTGTGTAATTCACGCTCTTGCTCTCGAACGAGGTGCTTCCCGACCACATCTGCACGAGTTCGTCGACGTGCGCTTCGAGCATGTCGTCGCGCAACACATGATCGAGCCGCGACGTGAGTTCCTCGAAAGAGCTTGCGCCGTAGAGCGCGAGCGTATGGCGATTGACCTTTAGCACGCGGATGCAGGCCGAGCATGCGGCGACACGCTGCGTGTCTTCTTCGAGGTAGCGGCGCAGGTCGGTCACGCCCTCGGCGCGCCAGCGCTCGAACAGCTCGCGCAACTGGCTATAGTCCTCGAGCCACAGCGACGTGGGCGTCAAGTCGAAGAAGTCGAACAATCCGACGCCCATGGTTTCGAAGCTGGCGGCGGTAGTGGGAGTGCCTGGTTGCATGACGGTCCGGGAGAAGTCCAGTGAATTCAGCGGCCAATGTTACGGCGCCTGCGAGCGTGCCAGATTGCATTATCCTCTATCGGATAACGGCAGCGCCGCGCACGGGTTGAGCGGCGGCCGCCGGTCCCTGAGCGCGAGGCCGCCATGCATATCGAGCCGTTCCAGATCTCCATCGCCGATGCCGCCATCGACGACCTGCACCAACGTCTTCGTCAAACGCGCTGGGCGAGCGCGACCCCGGCGCCCGCCTGGCAACAGGGTACCGACGACGCATGGCTGCATGAGCTGGTCGCGTACTGGGCCGATAGCTTCGACTGGCGCCGCGCCGAGCGCGCGCTCAACGCGCTGCCGCAATTCCACGCCGAGGTGAACGGCCAGCGCGTGCATTTCGTGCATCGACGAGGCGTGGGGCCGAGCCCGTATCCGCTCGTGATCACGCACGGCTGGCCCGGCTCGTTCTTCGAAATGCAGGCACTCGCCGCGCGGCTGTGCGACCCCGCCGCGTTCGGCGCGGACCCCGCCGATGCGTTCGACGTCGTCGTGCCCTCGCTGCCCGGCTTCGCGTTTTCCGCGCCGCCTGCCGCGGCGGGCACCTCGGCCTTCCAGATCGCCGACCTGTGGGCGTCGTTGATGCAGGGGCTCGGCTACGCACGCTTCGGCGCGCAAGGCGGCGATCTCGGCGCGGGCGTATCGATTGCGCTCGCGCTTCGTCATGAGGCGTGCGTCGACGGCATTCATCTGAACTTCCTGCCGACTTCGTACGAGCCCGCCATCGATGCCGTGCACGCGCCGCTCAGCGAAGCCGAGGCCCGCTATTTACAGTCGAAGAGCGACTGGGCCGCCATCGAAGGCGGATATGCGCATATGCACAGTACCCGGCCGCAAACGCTCGCGGCCGCGCTCAACGATTCGCCTGCCGGACTGGCCGCATGGATCGGCGAGAAGTTTCGCGCGTGGAGCGATTGCGACGGCGTGATCGAGCGGCGCTTCACGAAGGACGAACTGCTCACGAACCTGTCGCTCTACTGGTTCACGCAGAGCATCGGCACGTCGATGCAGTTGTATTGGGAGAACCGCCTGCAGCCGTTTCGCTTCGCGCCGGGGCAACGGGTGCGCCCGATCGTTGCGTTCGCGAGCTTTCCGCGCGAGATCAATCATCCGCCGCGCACGTGGCTCGAACGCGTGTTCGACGTCGCGCAATGGACCGACATGCCGCGCGGTGGCCACTTCGCCGGGATGGAGGAGCCCGATCTTCTCGCTGACGATATCCGGCGTTTTTTCAGGCGCTTTCGCTGACGTGCCCGCGATGCGCCGCGCGTAGCGATATTTTTCGGCGCAAACGTTTGACCGTGTAAAGCAGGGTTAAGAGATTTGAAAGCGCGTCGTTATCCAGTTGTTTGCGCTCGTCCGAACATCCTGCCACGTTATACGGAGCAAGACAGCCCATGATCAGCAAACTTCTTCACGCCCCGATCGGCGTTCGACTCGGTGCGGGCTTCGGTGTCCTCGTCGCGCTGCTCTGCCTGACCGGCGCGTTCGCAAGCTGGCAGACCTCGCGGATCTATAACGACGGCACGGTCAGGATTGCCGACGACTGGCTGCCCGCCGTGCAGGCGCTCGGCGACATCCGCGCCTATGCAAACGGCATTCGCCGCACATCGTTGCGGCTCGCGATGGAGCCGAGCGCAACGGCTCGCAGCGCCCAGCGCGCGCAACACGACGATTCAATCGCCAAGCTCGATGCCGCGATGCAGGCCTATCGCCAGCGCATCACGGTGCCCGCCGAACGCGCGCTGTTCGAGCGCTTCCAGCAGGCCTGGGGCGAGTATCTGACCCACGATGCCCAGGTGATCGAGATCTCGAACGCCGCCAACGAGAGCGCCTTTGCCGAAGCCCGCTCGATTGCGAACGGCAAGGCTGCCAGCACGTTCGCAGCCTCGCTCGACCTGATCGCGCAGTGCGTGCGGCTGAACGGCGAAGGCGCGACGCACGCACGCGAGGCCGCCGCCGATACCTATGGCACCGGCCTCGTCGCGACTGGCCTCATGATCGCGGTCTCGGTGGTCATCGGCATCGGCACGTCGCTGCTCATCACGCGCTCGATCACGGGTCCGCTGCGCGCGGCCGTGTCGGTGGCGCAGACCGTCGCGCGCGGCGACCTCACTTCGCGCATCGATGCCGTCGGGCGCGACGAGACCGCCCAGCTGCTGCGTTCGCTCAAGGACATGAACACCAACCTCGCGGGCCTGATCGGACGCGTGCGGGCCGGCTGCGAGAGCATCGTCACAGGCTCCGCGCAGGTCGCGGCGGGTAGCGCGGACCTGAGTTCGCGCACCGAGGAACAAGCGGCGTCACTCGAAGAAACCGCGTCGAGCATGGAAGAGCTGACCGCCACCGTGCGCCAGAACGCCGAGAGCGCGAAGCAAGGCAACACGCTCGCGCTCAACGCGTCCGAGATCGCCGCGCGCGGCGGCAACGTCGTGGGCCAGGTCGTGCAGACCATGGAACAGATCTCCGATAGCTCGGCGAAGGTCGCCGACATCATCAGCGTGATCGAAGGCATCGCGTTCCAGACCAACATCCTCGCGCTCAACGCGGCCGTCGAGGCCGCCCGCGCCGGCGAGCAGGGCCGGGGCTTCGCGGTGGTCGCCTCGGAGGTGCGCTCGCTCGCCCAGCGCAGCGCGTCGGCGGCGAAGGAGATCAAGGAACTGATCGACGCCTCGGTCGAACGCGTCAACACGGGCGCGAAACTCGTCAACGAGGCAGGCCAGACGATGAACGAAGTGGTGCGTTCCGTGCGTCACGTGACGGACCTGATGGGCGAGATCGCGGCGGCTTCGACGGAGCAGCACGGCGGCATCGAGCAGGTCAACCGCGCGGTTACGCAAATGGATCAGCTTACGCAGCAAAACGCAGCGCTGGTTGAAGAGGCGTCGGCCGCCGCCGAATCGATGAGCGACCAGGCGAAGGAGTTGCGCGAAGCGGTCGCCGTGTTCCGTATCGACGGCAGCGACGCGCAACCGGCCCTCATCGCCGCTCTTCTGCAGCGTCGGGCTCAGGGCGCGCCGAGGCCCGCGTGGGAAGCCGCTTGAACGAACCCCGGCGCCGCTAGTTGGCCGGGATCGTGACGACGGGCGCCTTCGCGCTCGTGTCCGATTCGGCCAGCGACATCAGATTCTGCAGCACTGTGAACGCGTATTTCGAGTCGAAGTCGTTGCGCTCGACCCAATACGCCGTGCCATCGTAGTCGATCGAGACATACGCCCCGGGCGATGGCTTCTTGCCCGCGTGCACGATGATGGTCGGCCGCGTTTCGCCGCCGATCAGGCCCACCGTCGGCTTGGTCGAGCCGTTGCTCACGTTCATCTGCGGCACCTGCACCTGCGCGCCGAGATCGGTCAGGATGCCGAGCACCGAGCGCGTCACCATCGGAATGCGCTCGCCGTATTGCGACGACGGACCATAGATCACCGGATAAGTACGCGTCTTCGTGCCGAGATGCAGCAGCGCGCGCACGCGCGCGAGATCGGCCGCAACGGCCGGCGACTGTGCACTGTTGGTGGCGCCGAGCGTGAGATAGACGCGCTGCTTGCCCGCTTCGTCGCGTGTCTCCACATTGAGCTCGCCGGCCAGTTGCAGCCGTCGCAATACCTGCAGCAACTCGAAGAAACCGGCCGCTCCCGCGCTGTCGTCGCCGCCGAGCGCGCTGCCGTTCTGCAGCCCGCCAATCGACTGCGCCGTGATGCGCAGCAGCAGGTCGATCGGCATGCCGCCCTCGGCGAGCGGCAACACGAGTTCGGGCGCGAGCGGCCGGATATAGGCGTTCGCAAGCGCTTCGCCTGTGGTCGGCGTGAATGTGAAGGTCGGGTGATTCGCGTAGGAGACGCTGGCGGTCGCCTGCGCGTAGTTGGGCTCGGCGCCCGAGCCGAGATTGGCGGTCGCGCCGCCGGTCGAGTCGAACTGATACGCGGCGATGATCGAGCTGACCGTGAGGAACGCGGGCGCATCGCCGTAGCGCAGGCCCACGATGGCCGCGAGGATTTCGCGCTTGCGCGCGTCGCCGAGGGCGCGCGCGTAGTCCACTTGATCGGCGCGCAGCCGCGTGGGTCCGATGGGGATGCAGCCGGTGCAAAGCGATGCCGCGCAGAGCGCGGCCACTACGGTGGTTTTTGTCGGCATCGATGGGCGTGGGCGGGGGGCGCCGCGGCGGGTTGGACATAGAGGGCGGTTTTAGCAAGGCGCGTGCCTTTGCCAGTTGCTACACCGCCATGACCCGGAAAGTCGCAACTGGTTGCGGTGTTTAGACCGTGAACGCCTGCCCCACAAGCGATCGGCACCGTGTTGGGGTTAGAACCGCCAACACAAGCGATCAACGATGCGTGAGCAGACAACGGCAGCAGCCAGGGAAAGCGACGCGATATGAATGTGGAGACGCCGTTCGAAACGACTCCGCACTTCGCCGAAACCGGCAACCCAGGCTCGCCCCCGACACTGCCGGCATTACGTGACTGGCAGGCGACGAGCGTGCGGGCACAACGGTATCTGGCGATGCTTCGCTGGCTGCGTGAGCTTGATCAGACTGATTGGGAGCGTATCCAGATTCATAATCAGCAATGAACTATGGGCGGCGTTGGAGCCGTTGATTCCAGTGTTCGCGCCGGCACCCGAAGCTTGAACCAACCGGCCTCCACGATTCCGGGTGCGGTTCACTACCAGAGGGGCCAGCTCGTCCATACACCCGACTTGACCTTGGCTCGAACGATGGCGTATTTTGCCGTAGTTGCTGCCGCCATTTTCACCACCTTGACGACCAGTCAACCGGAGGACGCGATGCAGACCCGATTGACACAGATGTTCGGCATCGAGCATCCAGTCCTGTCTGCGCCGATGGCGTTTGCGGCAGGGGGACGACTTGCAGCGACCGTGTCCTCCGCTGGCGGACTCGGCTTGATCGGGGGTGGCTATGGAGATGCCGATTGGCTCGAACGCGAATTCACGGAGGCAGGTAACGCCCGCGTTGGCTGCGGGTTCATAACCTGGTCGCTGGCTCGGCAACCGCATTTGCTCGACCGTGTACTTGCACACGCTCCGGTCGCGGTCATGTTGTCATTTGGCTGCCCGGCGACTTTCGCGCCACGAATCAAGGCCAGTAACACGCGGCTGATCTGCCAGGTACAGACGCTGGCATCGGCACATGAGGCGGTCGCCGCCGGGGCGGACGTAATCGTGGCACAGGGCGCGGAAGCGGGGGGCCACGGCGTTGGACGCGCAACCTTCACGCTGGTACCCGAGATTGCCGATTATCTTTCCAGCGCGGCGCCCGATACCCTGCTGGTCGCGTCCGGCGGTATTGCCGACGGCCGGGGCCTCGCGGCGGCACTGATGCTCGGTGCCGACGGGGTACTGGTCGGCACACGATTTCTGGCGAGTACGGAAGCGCTGGTGGCTCCAAGCGTGCACACGGCGATACTGGCAGCCGATGGAGATTCGACTGTTCGAACCCGCGTCGTCGACATCGTCCGCAGTATCGACTGGCCTGAACCCTTCACTGGCCGGATGCTCAAGACCCGCTTCGCGAAGGATTGGCACGGCCGTGAGACGACGCTCTCCGATCCTCGAATCCGCACGCGCGAAGAGACCCGCTACCGGAATGCAGCAAAGGTCGGTGACGTCGACAATTCGGCTGTATTCGCAGGCGAAGCGGTCGGCCTGATTCGTGAAGTTGCCTCGCCGGGGGATATCGTCGAGAACATGTTTCGCGAAGCTGAAGCTTTACTGGGATCCCCGATAACGTCGATGTCAAGTTGAGCGGTGTGGCGGCATACGTAGCGGGATGAAGAAGATCAGATACCCTTTCTGTGGCTGCCGTTTCCCGGAAGCGATCATCCGTTGCGCAGTATCTGGCATTCCCGGTTCAATCCGGACTTGCGGGACCTCGCGGCGTTGCTGCACTAGCGCGGCGTGAGCGTCACGTGTGAGTCCCCACAGTTTGACTGGTCACACGGCATCGCCCGCGGCTCGATCTCTGCTGACTATGGTTGAGCCCCTTTCATCCACGTTTTTCCGCCCGGTAATGCCAAGGTCAGCACCGAGCGCGAGGTATTGCCCTGCGCCTGCCGGGACCAGGTTATCCAGGCTGTGCCGAGCAAGGTGAGATTGCGCCCCGCGCTCGAGCTCGCCGTCAATTCGATCGTGTCAGGCTCGTAGCTTTCAGGATTCTCGAGGATACCGGCAGCCATCTTCTGGCGCACCTGCGCCTGGATCCGGAACTGCGATGCGCGGGCGGCGTCTTCGGGGCGTTTGCTGTGATCGAGTTGAGCCGCCTCGCGGCGCAGACGCGCGGCCTCGGCGGCGGCGGTGTCGGCGATCTCGCGGGCCTCGCTGCTCAGCGTCCACGTGGCGGACAACGAATCGCCCTCTTTCGCCGCGGCAAACAACTGATCGAGTGCCGCAATGCCGTTGACCGACTGACGCAACTGATCGATGCATTGCTTCAGACGATCGTCGGCTGCCTTCTTGTTCCGGTCCAGCGAAACATGGGCGATATCCGCCGGGCGCACCGTCGACTTCCCGAGCGGCATGCGGCGCGTGATGCTGGCGCCCCCTTCCGCGATACGGCCATCGCGATCGTAAGCGATGCTGGAGGACTCCGTGATTGCGACGAGGTTGAGCTGTCCCGCGTAGCCGAGCGCCGGGTCCTCGCTCAAGGAGGCGGAGAACGGATCCACCATGTAATCGCCAATCTGGTTCATCATCCGTGCAGAAGGCTGCTTGCCGATGTCGAACGGTGAGTTGGCCATGATGTCGTTGACCTTGTCCCAGGGCTTGAAACGCGCAATCGCCTTGTCCACCGCGACGTCCTGCACCATCGGGATCGCGATCCATTCGCCGATATCGGCTCGCATGGAGAGCTGATGCGTCGTCTCCCGCTCCTTCACGGTACCGGTGCTGCTCGTCCTCGTGGTCCACGCCTTCTCTCCTGCGTACGCCACGCTGGCGCGTGCGCCGGCCACGGCGCCGACCCCTGCGCCGTCGATCTTGCCGGTCTCGGTCGGGTTCAGCCATTTGTCCCCGCCGAATGCGTGGTCGGGTCCGAGCCGTGCCCGCAAGCCGACATTGCCCGTGATGCTGGCGCTCTCCAGCAACTCGGCCTGCTCGGCATGCGCCCAGTCGTTCGGCGTGAGCACGCGTCGCTGGAACATCGTTTCGAGTAGCCGGTTCGCTTCTTCGGCGGTTTTGAAAACCAGCACGGCACCGGCCATGTTCGATCCGCCCACGCCGAGGTTCGCCTCGCCTTCGACGAGCTTCGCCGCGTCGGCGTAGAACGACAGACCGCCGTTGCCTTGGGAACCGGCCTTGAGGCACACCTCGTAGCCCTCGCCGGTACGGCGCACTTCGACGGCCTTGCGGTCGCCCGCCTGCATGGCAACGCGGGCTTTGAGCGTGCCGGACGCTTCGAGCGGGACGCGCAGCGTGTCGAGGTTGAATGCCTCGCCTTGTGCAATGAACAGGCTGTCGCCGATCCGCATGGACGCCACGCTGTCGAGCAGGACCCGCTGCGTCGCCCAGCTCGCAACGTGCTCGTCCCTGACGAAGCGGTCCAGCACTTCGCCAGCGCGCTGCAACAAGCCGGGCTGCTCTCTTTCCTGGAATGGCTCGTTCCCGTAGTGACGCTCCGCTTCGCTTTGCCACTCGGCAACGACCTCGGCACTGAGGTTGTGCAGCAGCGCGCGCGTGACCTCGGGTCGGTAGAGCTGCGCGTCGATGCCCATAGCGGCGAGTTCAGTCTCTATCGCTGCGCGATGCGCCATCGGCTCGAAGGCCGCAATGCCCTCCGGCGATCTCAGCGCCTGCCTGACGATGGTGGCTCGAATCGCATGGGTCAGCGCCGCGGCGGACCCACTCGGCTCCATGATGGCATGCCGTGCCGCGACGGCCGCATCCAGCAGACGAGTTTGCGTCGTGACCAGGTCCATGCTGAGCTTGCGCTTGCCGGGCGCGCTCTCGATCGTTTGCACGTGCTTCGCGCGCTCGACGTAGCGGGTCAACGCGGTATGCGTATCGGCCAGCCAGAACGCACTGGCGGGATCGGGCAGGTTCAGTCTGGGGGCATTGCCGGCGAACACGCCGACGCTGCCCATCGTATTGGCGTTCATCGAGTGGAGCTTGTCGATCAGACGGAGCGCCCTGCTTTCGAGCGCTCGCACGCTGGCTTGCTGCGTCGCGAGTTCCTTGCGGGCTTTGCGTTCGGCTGCGGTCACGACATGGGACGTCCCGTTTCTACGCGCGCCTGCGATCTGCTGGTCGTACTGCTCGACACTTCCTCGCAAGCGGTTCGACTCCTCCGTCATCGCGTCCAGGTGGTCCAGTATTTCCAACGTCTCCACGATGCGTGCGGCGTTGGCCCGGACGGTCTTGTCGGACGCGTCCGTCGTCTGGGTGGGGTGCTCGCTCGCGTGGGCCGCCAGTCCGTCGCGCGCCTCTTTTTCGCCTTTGTCGACCCCGGTCAGCTTGAGCATCTCGTTGTGGATCTCGATGTGCGCGACGCCGAACTGATCCGACGCTTTGCGCATGGCATCCATGAGCTTTTTCTGGTCCATCGAGCCCGCTGCATGTTGCGTGGACCAGGCGGCGATGCTGGTCTTTGCGGCCTCGCCATAGGCGCGAGTGGCCTCCATGACTCCCTGCTGGCCCGGTTCGGTTCGCGCGGTCGTCGGCACCGTTGCGCGCTCGACCGTCTCGACGAAAACGCGCGCACGTGCCTCGGGGAATTGCGCAGCTGCGTCGTTCATCGCCCCCTGCGCCATGCCCTTGTCGAACAGGCGCCGCACGCCGGTGTTGATCGCCGCTGTGACCTTGCCGATCTGCTCGGCGTTGTCGAGTCCCTGCCGCAATACGTCTTTCATCTGCGTGCCGAACTGCGCGTTGGCATCGCGCGTCAGGTCGATGATTTCCTCGCTGCTGAACCCCATCTCCCGCAGATCCGTGTCGTCCAGACCGAGGAGGCGGTCGGCTCGCTCACGCGCTACGTCCTCGCTGGCCGCGCGGTGCTCGGTGAGGGCATCGAACAGCTTGACGGCGGCCTCGAGGTCGGCACGGTCGGGCGGTGGGTTTCCGAACAACGTTTGCAGCTCCGCGCGAGCCGCGGCGACCCCGGCGTTGTCTTGAGGCTCGGGGTTCGCGCCTTCGCTGCCCCTGATCTCCGCGAAGGCCTTCACCACGCGCGCGAGGTCGTCCAGCAACATCGGATCGCCGCACAGCTTGTTGGCGAGCGCCATCGGCGCCATCTGCGCGGTGCCCTGACAGCGCGCGGCAACGAATTCTCGAAGCCGCGGCGTGGCGCCGTTTTCTGCGCGGAAGTACTCGCTCAAGGCCCGTGCCGTCGCCGCCTGGGCGGCCTCCGCCGCCGCGGCGGCATGCTGGTGACCCTGCGCGTCGAGCGCCCGTTGCAAGAGCACGACATTGGCGACGAGCAGATTCACTTGCCGTCCCGCGTTCGCGCCGCCCTTGAAGGTCGGTGCCGACGCCCCGTTGTGTTGCGCGGCGTGACGAACCGCCGCGAGGAACTGCGCATCGACGCGCAGCTGGCCCGACCCGCCGACGTTGATAGCAGGCTGCCGGTCATGGGTGCCGGTCAGCGACTTCCAGATATCGGCAAGTAGGTGCTTGCCGCGCGTCTGCTCAGTCCAGACTGCGGCCAAGGTCCGCTTGGCGACGGACAACTGATGGCGTGCGGCGATGAGCTCCGGGCTCGCGTTCTTCCACGGTGCCGCTTGCTTGAGCTCGAGCGCCAGAGCGTCGTGGCGCGGATCGCCACCCATCACGAAATCGATGACGTCGTGGTTGCCGCGCGCGATTGCGTTGAGCAGCGCCGCGTTGCTGGCGAGCGCATCGAAGCCGCTGCGCGAGAGCGCGCCGCGTTCCCTCGGGTCGGAGTTGGCACGGCAGACGCCCTCCACCTCCGACAGGGCGCGAAATACCTCGGGCTTCAGCAGGTTGCGGGCATGCAGCGTGGCGATATCGGCTGCCAAACCGTTGACGAGCTCATCCAGCTTCGTGCCGAGCCGTTCTGCTGCTTCGTCCTGAGATAGCTTCCCGTCGTGTCCCGCTTCGCGCAACAGGCCGAGGGCACGCTCATCGGAGACGCCTGCGACGCTTGCGGCCCCATCCCGCTCGATCAGCTTTTGCTTCGCCTGCGCGGGAGACAACTTGTCGCTCGCGCCCAACGCCTGAAGAAGCTTGCCGAAGTCCTCGACGGGGCTCGACGCGATGCTCGCCTCCGTCTTCGCGCAGCGCACGCGCAGGCGGTCCGCCGCTTCGGTCCACTCTCCGTCCGACCCGCCTGTTTCCTGGAGAGCCTTCAGCGCGCTCGCGGCGCGCGGCTGCCGTACTTCGAGAAGCAACTGGGTGGCCTCAATGAGACCAGCACGCTTCTCAGGTGTCAGTTGGCCGTCTGGTGGCGAGAGGATCGCGTCGATATGGGCCAGGATGGCGGCCTCGGCGTCCGCCTGCGCACGGCCGAACGTGGCTGATGCCTCGGCCTCCCGCTCGGCATGCGACTGCGTGAAAGGTAACGAAACCGTCTTGATGGTGGCACGCGCAAGTGCCTGCTGTGCAGAATCCAGTTTGTCTCGCGCAGCCCGCAGCTCGGTCATTGCAGCCCCGACCTCAGTCTGGCCCGGCTGCCGTGCAGGCTTTGGCGGCGGTGGCGGTGGCGCGACCTCGGGGCGGATGACCTGGCCCGCGGCTGGATGGCGTCGCGCCTCCTGAGGCACGGCTTCCCCGCCGATCAGATTGAGCTTCACATGGCCGGCCTCGCCACGCCGCGTCAGCTTGTACTGGCCGTCGCCGGCCTCAGTCACGGAACGATCAGGTTTGAAGAAGTCGACGACTTTCCAGAACCCTTGCCTGAGCTTGTCCAGTACCGCGTCGGTGGCCCTGTCGTACGACAGGGCCGTACCCGGGGCGACGACGTTCGTGGTCAACGCCATCCAGAAAACTTCCTCTGCAGGTTCGATCCCACGGCTGGATGAAGCGTGCTCGCCCGCGCGACGCGCGCGGGATGCATCACTGCGGGCGCGTTCAACTCTTTCCGCAACGCGCCGAGCGTCTCGACGAACGCGCCGAGCAGGCTGGCAAATCCCGCAGCGTCGAGCTCAGCGACAGCGCGAGTGATGGACAGGACGACGGCGTCCGTACGCAGGTCGAGGCCGAGCGTCGCGCCTTGCGTGCGCCGCGCATAGACATTCAGGACCATCGCGGCTTCCAGCACGCGCTCACGTGTCTCTTTGTCGTTTAGGAGCCGCATCACTTCAGCATGAATATGCACGGCCGCCACGGACGGCTCCACTTCGACGATCACACGCGTCCCGTCGGACAGCACGAGACCCGCGGCACCGCGATCGTCCAGTTTCAAGGTCACGCCAAAGGCCCACCCCAGTTCGCCGAGCCACGCCGAAACCGTGTCCCGCACCTGCGCGTCCGTGTATTCCGTCACTACCCCTCTCCTGTCCTGGTCGAAACGAAAGCCTTGCAATTCGGCCGAGACGCGAGGCTGGTTGAAACTGGGCCTCGGCTTGCCGCGATGTCACAACCCTTTTGCTTTCGCGCGCAGGTCATGCCACGCCGGTACGGGATGACTCTCGAATCATTGATCGAGGATTCATCTATCTAACAGGCACGAAATAGCCCATCTCACCGATAAGCAAACGAATTCTTAAGCATCAACAGTTAGCCCGAGATGAGCCATTGGACCCGTCCCACGTATCCAGGGACAACGGACTCTCTTGACCAAGCGATAGTCCGTACGTGGGAGCCATCGAAATTCTGACCGGGCCGGAGCGCCTTCGTCGGCATACAGCGCAGGGAAGAATTGCCATCGAGCGGGAAACGCTGGCGCCGGGCGCATTGGCGTCAGCGATAGCGCGGCGGCATGGCGTGAACCCGAACCAGGTGTTCGGCTGGCGTAAGCAGTACAGGAAGTCAGTCCAGCAAGCACTGCCGCCTGCCGTCGCAGCGCGCAGCCGTGTGGGTCCGATGGGGAATGCAGCCGGTGCAAAGCGATGCCGCGCAGAGCGCGGCCACTACGGTGGTTTTTGCTGGCATAGAGGGCGTGGGCGGGATCGCGCCCAAAGCAAACCCCGCCCCGCCGCTACGCCGCTATCGCATCCTGATTCGCAGCCGGTTCCGGCGTACGGACCGCGTCGTCGTCTTCAAGCGACGACGCTTGCCCCAGTTCACGCACATGGGCGAGCAGTTGCGGCCAGCCGCCGTCCCAACGGTCTTCTCGCAGGCACTGCCCGGTGGCGTCGCTCACACGCAGCACGCAAGTATCGGGATGATAGGTAAAAGTCACCAGCGCGCCGTCGATGACGCAGCTCGTAATGCAGGGCGTGGCGGAATACATGTTGTTCTCTCCAAAGGTGTCGCGGACACGCGCGAGGCGCACCGGGTGCCAGCGTAAGAGCAAACGGCGTGCCGCGCGGCACAATCCGTGCTCAGCCGCGAGAAGCCCTCACATCGACCGCAACCTTTTTGTATGATTGCGGGGCATCGACGATTTTGCCCCGTTTTACCCATTGGTGAGCCTCGCCCCCGTGAGGCTCGTTTGCGCGGAAGACGGTCACGGTTGTTGACCGCTGCCGCGCGCCACGGCTCATCCGGAACACTATGTCCGCCCTGAACGCGATCGACGCCCGCAGCTTCAAGCGCATTATCCAGCGCAACGTGGCGCTGCCGCTCCTCGCCGGCTTCGCCACCGCCGCCGCCTTTCTCGCGCTGATCGCCTACCTCGTCTCGACGATGAACTGGGCCGAGCACTCGGAGCGCGTCATCGGCGACGCCTATGAAGTGCTGCGGCTTCAGGCCGAATGCGAAGCGAGCTTGAGCACCTTCCTGCTGAGCGGCGACGAGCGCACGCTGGCGCGCTACCAGGCGGGACGGCCGCGCGTCGACGCGCAGCTCGCCAGCCTCGCCGATCTCGTCGCCGACAATCCGCCCCAGGTCGAGCGCATCAAGCTCATTCGCGCCGTCGCCGCCCAGTGGGACGACGCGGCCCGCGCGGCCGTCACCGAGAAGCGTGCGCATGCGAGCCCGTCCGCCGTGCTCGGTGCGGACCGTGGCGAGGCGACCGCCGAGGCCGTGCGCAGCGAATTCGCCCAGTTCCTCGATGTCGAAATGCGCCTGCGCCAGGAGCGCACGGCGGCCGCGCGCCGGCTCACCTTCACGACGGTCACGGTGTTTCTCGCGCTCACGATCATCGTGAACAGCTTTCTCGCGTGGCGCGGGCGCCGCGAGATGACCTCGCTCTCGCAGACCTACGACGGCGCACTGCGCGCCCAGGCGGAACAGGCCGATGCGCTCGCGGAGCAGGTCTGGCTGCGCTCCGGCCAGCGCCTGCTCGCGGAAAGCGGGATCGGCAAGGAGGCGCTCGCGGAGGTGTGCCGTGCGCTCATCGACTGTCTTGCGCGCTATCTGCAGGCGAGCGTCGCCACGCTCTACGTGCGCGATGCCGTGGATGCGCCGCTGCGCCGCGTCGCGGCCTACGGGCTCGGCGAGGACAGCGCGCGGCACGTACCCGTGCTGCAGGACGGCGAGACGCTGGTCGGCCAGGCCGCCGTGTCGCGGCGCCTGATCGCCCTCACCGATGTGCCCGCCGACTACCTCAAGATCGAGTCGTCGCTGGGCTCGGCGGCACCGGCCGCGCTGCTGATCGCGCCGATCGATGCGTCGGGCCAGGTCAACGGCGTGGTGGAACTCGGCTTCACGCGAGCGCCATCGGCGCGTGACAGCGAGTTCCTGACTCGCGTGGGCAACACGATCGGCGATCTTGTCGAGGCCGCGCTCGCGCGCGAGCGTCTGCGCGAATCGTATGCCGAAGCGCAGCAGCTCAATCACGAATTGCAGGTCCAGCAGGAAGAGTTGCGCGTCGCGAACGAAGGACTCGAAGAGCGCGGCCGCGCGTTGATGGAGTCGCAAGGCCGGCTCGAAACCCAGCAGGTCGAGCTCGAACAGACCAACGTGCGCATCGAGGAATACGCGCGCCGGCTCGAACAGCAGAACACCGAACTCGGCTATGCGCAGGCCGAACTGACGCGCAACGCCGAGCGCCTTGCGCTGTCGAGCCGCTACAAGTCCGAATTCCTCGCCAACATGTCGCACGAGCTGCGCACGCCGCTCAACAGCTCGCTGATCCTCGCGAAGCTGCTACAACAAAACCGCACCGGCAATCTCACCGAAGAACAGATCGGCTACGCGGCAACGATTCATGCATCCAATACCGACTTGCTCGCGCTCATCAACGACATTCTCGACCTCTCGAAGGTCGAGGCCGGTCAGGTCCAGTTAATGCTGGAGCCGGTCAAGCTCGACGACGTGCTCGACTCGCTGCGCGAGACCTTTGCGCCGCTCGCGCACGAAAAAGGCGTCGCGTTGAGCATCGACCGGCTGCCGGCCGTCGCGGACACGCTCACGACCGATAGCCAGCGCGTCGTGCAGGTCCTGCGCAACCTGTTGTCCAACGCACTGAAGTTCACGCAGCAGGGCGAGGTCGCGCTGGTCGTCTCGGCGGTCGATGCGAAGACCGTGCGCTTCGACGTCCGCGATACCGGCATCGGCATTCCCGAGGACAAACTCGAGATGATCTTCGAGGCATTCCAGCAGGCGGACGGCTCGACGAGCCGTCAATACGGCGGCAGCGGGCTCGGCCTGTCGATCTCGCGCGAGCTGTCGCGGCTGCTTGGCGGGCGCATCGGCGTGGTGAGCGAGCCCGGCGTCGGCAGCGTGTTTACGCTGTGGCTGCCACTCGACAGCACGTCTGCCGCGCGCGAGAATCACGCCGCTGGGCCCAGCGCCACGCCCGCAACGACCAGGCCGGCCGATGCCATCACGACACAACTCTCGCAACGGGTGCAAGCGCCGGCCACGCCGCCTGCCGCCGAGCCCGCGCACAGCGCGCCGGCGCTCGCCGACGACCGCGACCAGCGCACCCACGGCACCCGCGCGATCCTCGTAATCGAGGACGACCTGCTGTTCGCGGGCATTCTGCGCGACATCGTCCACGAACTGAACTTCGACTTCCTGCACGCCGCCGATGCAGCCACGGGCTTCGCGATGGCGCGCAACCTGTCGCCCGTGGCCGTGCTGCTCGACGTCGGCCTGCCGGACCGCTCGGGTCTGTCACTGCTCGAATGGCTCAAGGGCGATCCGCTCACGCGCCACGTTCCCGTGCACGTCGTCTCGGCCACCGATCACGCCGACAAGGCGCTGCATCTCGGCGCGATCGGCTACACGCTCAAGCCAACCGCGCGCAGCACGCTCGAAATCGCCATCCGGCGCCTCGAAGCGCGGCTCGAACAGCGCGTGAAGCGCGTGCTCGTGATCGAGGACGATCACGCGATGCGCGAGAGCATCCGCGCGCTCTTGATCGGCGATGGCGTCGAAATCGTCGCGGTCGGCACGCTCGCCGACGCGCACGCGCAAATCGCCCAAGGCGCATTTGATTGCATTGTCACCGATCTCACGCTGCCCGACGGCACCGGCTACGATCTGCTCGAAACACTCGCGGGCGATGCGGGCTTCGCGCCGCTGCCCGTCATCGTGTACACGGGCCGCGTGCTCTCCGAGGACGACGAACAACGCCTGCGCCGCTATTCGAAATCGATCATCATCAAGGGCGCGCGCTCGCCCGAGCGTCTGCTCGACGAAGTAACGCTGTTCCTGCACAGCGTCGAGTCGTCGCTCGCGCCCGAGCAGCAGCGCATGCTGCGCGCCGTGCGTCAACGCGACGATGTGTTCGAGGACAAGACCGTCCTGCTCGCCGAAGACGACGTGCGCAATATCTTCGCGCTCTCGCACGTGATCGAGCCGCTCGGTGCGAAGCTGCTGATCGCGCGCAACGGCCGCGAGGCGCTGGAGTTGCTCAACGTGACGCCCAAGGTCGACCTCGTGCTGATGGACGTGATGATGCCCGAGATGGACGGCATCACGGCGATGCGCAAGCTGCGCGAAGAGCCGCGCTTCGCGCGCCTGCCCGTGATCGCGCTCACCGCGAAGGCCATGCCCGACGATCGCCTGCGCTGCCTCGAAGCGGGCGCGGACGACTATCTCTCCAAACCGATCGACGTGGACAAGCTGGTCTCGCTGTGCCGCGTCTGGCTGCGCAAATAGCGCGCGCCACGGACACATCGAGACGAGCCGCGACCACCATGACCGAGCCCACGACGAACGGCACCCGCAAGACGCTGAGCGACTTCGACATCGAGTTGCGGCTGCTGCTCGAAGCGATCTATCTGAAGTACCAGCACGACTTTCGCCGCTACTCGCTGCCGTCGCTGCAGCGCCGGCTCGAACAGGCGCGCCAGGACTTCGGCGTCGCCACGCTCAGCCAGTTGCAGGACCGTGTGCTGCGCAGCGCGGACGACTTCGCGCGGCTCTTTTCGTACATGACGATCCAGGTGAGCGACATGTTCCGCGATCCGGCGTACTTCCTCGCGCTGCGCCAGCAGGTGCTGCCGGTGTTGCAGACCTATCCCTCGCTGAAGGTGTGGGTGGCGGGCTGCAGTTCGGGCGAAGAGCTGTGGTCGCTCAAGATCCTGTTCGAGGAAGAAGGCCTCGCCGAGCGCACGCTGTTCTACGCAACCGATATCAGCCCGCAGGCGCTCGCCCGCGCCGAAGCCGCGATCTACCCCGTCGAGCGCTTCGCGGCGTTCAGCCAGAACTACCTCGCCTCGGGCGGCCGCCGCACGCTGTCCGACTACTATCACGCGGCCTACGGCAACGCGCGGCTCGCGAGCACGCTGAAAGAGCGCGTCGTGTTCGCCGATCACAGCCTCGCCACCGATGAAGTGTTTCTCGAAGCGCATCTCGTGTCGTGCCGCAACGTGCTGATCTACTTCGAGCGGCCGCTGCAGGACCGCGCCGTGGGTCTGTTCGAACGGGCGCTGGTACGGCGCGGCTTCCTCGGTCTCGGCAGCAAGGAGAACCTGCGTTTTTCGGCCAGCCACGAAGCGTTCGACGAGTTTCGTCCGCTCGAACGCATCTATCAGAAACGCTAGGAAGGTCCCGCGATGATGCGCCCACGCCACCCGCCCCCCGCTGCCATGCCTGTGTCCAGGGCTGCGCACATAGCGCCGTTCGATGCGGTCGTGATCGGCGCGTCGGCGGGCGGCCTCGACGTGCTCGGGCACATTCTGCCGCTCGTGCCCGCCTCGTTCGGCGCGGCGCTGCTGATCGTGATGCATCTGCCACCGGGCGCGCCGAGCTTCCTCGTCGAGGCACTCGCCGGCCGTTGCGCGCTGCCCGTGCGCGAGCCCGACGCGGGCGAGCCGATCGTGGGCGGCCATGTGTACGTCGCGCCGCCCGACTATCACATGCTGCTCGACGCCAATGCGTGCGTGGCGCTCTCCGTCGATGCACCCGTGCGCTTCTCGCGACCGTCCATCGACGTGCTGATGGAATCGGCCGCGCGCGCCTATGGTCCGCGCCTGCTCGGCGTGCTCTTGTCCGGCGCCAACGACGACGGCGCACGGGGCCTCGCCGCGATACGCGCCGCGGGCGGCCTCGCATGGGCGCAGGCGCCCGAGTCCGCGAGTTCGCCGCAGATGCCGCAAGCCGCGATCGCCGCTCACGCGGTCGACGAAACGATGACGCCCTCCCTGCTCGCCAGGCGCCTTGCCGCCTGGCCGACACTGCTAACGGATTGATCGCATGACACCCTGCCCTGTCAACATCCTGATCGTCGACGATATCGAGCACAACCTGATCGCGCTCTCGGCCCTGCTAGCGCGGCCCGAGATCAATCTGCTCGTGGCGCGCTCCGGCGTCGAAGCGCTCGAACTGCTGCTCGAACACGAGGTGGCGGTCGCGATTCTCGACGTCAACATGCCGGGCATGAGCGGCTTCGAACTCGCGTCGCTGATACGCGGCAGTCCGCGCACCTCGCATGTGCCGATCATGTTTCTCACGGCCACATCGCAGGACGCGCTGCGCACCTTCCAGGGCTACGAAGCCGGCGCCGTCGACTTTCTCTACAAGCCGGTCGAGGCGCGCATCGTGCAGTCGAAGGTCGGTATCTTCGTCGAACTGGAATTGCAAAAGCGTCAGCTCGCCGAGCAGCTCGCGGCCACGCGACAGATGCTGGAGGCCAACGAGATGCTGATGGCCGTGTTGAGCCACGATCTGCGCACGCCGCTCTCGGCGGTGATGGTATCGGCCGAGTATTTGATGCGCACTTCGCCCGATGAGCAGATCGTCGCCGTGGGACGCCGTATCCAGAGCAGCGGGCGACGCATGACGCACATGGTCGAACAGTTGCTCAATCTCGCGCGGCTGCAGGGCGGCCGGCTCACGCTGCAGGCCTCGACGGTGCAGATCGATGCACTCTGCGAGACCGTGCTCGACGAGTTCGCCGGCAAGGTGGCAGCGGGACGCTTGCTGTTCGAACGGCACGGCGACGTCTCGGTCCTGTGCGACGCCGACCTCGTCGCACAGGCGGTGTCGAATCTCGTGAACAACGCGCTCATGCACGGCGAACCGGACGCGCCCGTGCAGATCCGCGTGAACGGCGAGCTGGAGAACGAGGTGCTCGTGTCGGTCGAAAACCGTGGCGCCATCGCAGCGGATGTGCTGCCGTTGCTGTTTGACGCGTTCGGCACCGCGAGCCGGATGCGCAGCCCCGGATCGGGGCTCGGGCTCGGGCTGCATATCGTGCGGCTCATCGCGCGCACGCATGGCGGCGAAGTGGGCGTCCGATCCGATGAGGTGCGTGGCACGGCCTTCACGATCCGCCTGCCGCGCACGCCGAATCGTCGCGCCGAAGGCGACGGCGGGCCGCCGCTCGTTTAGGGTGTGTCAGGGACTTTCCGCGCGATTGCGATTCATCGGCGCGCTTTGATCCTCCTTGCCCAACGGTAAAACGTCGCGTCATTTGTCTCGGCTATAGTGTCGTGGGGCCGTGCGTCGCGCGGCCAGGACGCGAGGCAGGGAGATCGGGCAACGTGAGACCACTGAAGCGGCAGAACCTGGCGGGCGACATCACCGGCGCTTGCGTGGGCGCGCTCACGGCGGTGCCGATTGTCCTGAGCTGCGGTGCGGTCCTCTACGAAACACTCGGCACGCAGTACGTGACGGCGGGCATCGTGGCGGCGTTCATCGCCGTCGTGATCAGCGCGCTCGTGGCGGGCTGCTTCGGCGGCGCGCCGCTGCACGTCAACACGCCCAAAACCACCCACGCGGCGATCCTCTCGGGCCTCGCCGCGACCGTCGCCGCAACGCCCGCGTTCAGCGCCACGTTCACGGGCAGCGAACGCGTCACCGCGCTCATGACGATTGGCTTTCTCGCGCTGGCTATTTCCGGGCTCGCGCAGATCCTGCTCGGTGGCCTCAAGATCGGCAGTGTCGTGAAGTTCATGCCGTTTCCGGTTTTGGCCGGCTTCGTCAACGGCTTCGCGTTGCAGATCGTCTGGCAGCAACTGCCACGCACGCTCGGGCTCAACAACGACGAGCAGATGCTCACGCTGTGGACCGGACATGTGGCCGTCAATCTCGCGGCGTTCGTCTTCGCGTGCCTGTCGGGTCTCACGGTCGTGATCGTGAAGCGCTATCGCTCGCGTGTGCCGCCCGCCGTGGCCGGGCTCGTCGTCGGCACCGCCGCGCAATGGCTCGTCGTGTGGCTCGCGCCGGCGTGGCCGCGCAGCCCGCTGATCGGAGCACTGCCTGCCGGTATTCCCTTGCATCTTCAGTTCGCGCCGATCGCGCGCTTTGCCGAGGCGGGCGTGTTCGGTCAATTGATTGCGCCGATCGTCATTACCGGACTGACACTCGCGCTCGTCTCGTCGCTGCAATCGTTGCTCAGCATCGCCAGCACCGAGCATCTGTTCGGCGCGCGCCATCGCGGCAATCGCGAACTCGTCGTGCAAGGCACGAGCAACCTGCTCGGCGCGCTCGCGGGCGGCGCGCCGAGCGGCGGCTCGCCCAACGTGACGCAAGCGGTGCACGCGAGCGGTGGCCGCACGAACGTCGCGAACCTCGTATTCGCGGGCGTGACCATTGCGTTGTCGTATGGCCTCAATCGCGTGATCGCCGTGATCCCGCACGCCGTGATGGCCGGCGTCGTGATCGTGACGAGCGCCGATGCGATGGACGGCTGGACCCGCCAGCTCGCCGTCGCGCTGCGCGTACGCGGCCGCGCGATGGGCCGCATCGACCTCGCCCTGAACCTCGGGCTCGTGTTGATCGTCACGGCCATCGTCGCCTTCGTCGGCGTGCTGCCGGCGCTCCTCGTCGGGCTCGTTGCGGCGTTGCTGCTGTTTCTCTATCAATCGAATGCGAGCATCGTGCGCTGCACGCACGACGCCACGCATCTGCGCTCGCGTACCGAGCGCTCGCCGCGCCAGCGCGAGGCGCTCGACGCGCACGGTGAGCGCATCGCCGTGGTGAGAATCGATGGGCCCTTGTTCTTCGGTGCAGCGCAGACCGTGGCGAAGGCGATCGGCGAACGCTTCGCGCGTGCCGACTGGATCGTGCTCGATTTGAAGCGCGTGAGTCACCTCGACAGCAGCGGCGTGATGATGCTCAAGCGCGTCGACGACGAAGCGCGCAGGGACGGCAAGCGCCTTTTCATGGCGCATGTGCCTCAAAACGGCCCGCGCCGCCGGCTGATGGTGAATCTCGGGCTCGCGCGACTCGACAAGGAACGCCGCTTCTTCACGACGACCGACGCCGCGCTGTCCGCCGCCGAGGACGAACTCCTGGTCGCGCTCAAGGCCGACGACGACGATGTCGAATGTGGACTCGCGAGCTTCGCGCTTACGCGGACCTTGAGCCGTGGAGAACTCGACACGCTCGCTGCGTTGCTCGCAAGACGGCATCTGGCAGCAGGCAGTGAGGTCGCGCCCGAAGACGTGCCGACCGCGCTGTTGCTGCTCGCGCAAGGACGCGTGAATGCGTTGGTGCCGAAAGGCGGCGAGATGCGCAACGTGGCGAGCTATCGCGCCGGCATGGCGCTCGATGCGCTCAGCTCGCGCGAGCTGACGCTCGTCGCGCAGACCGACGTTGTGGTGCTCGTGCTGTCCGGTCAGGCACTCGCAAGCCTGCGTGCTTCACATCCGTCGTTGCTGGCCAGCTTGATGACCAATCTCGTGCACGAGCTGGGCGGGCGCCATGTCGATGCGCTGAAGCGTCTGCGTTCGCTCGAAGACGAATGAGGGGACGCTGCTTCAGCCGATAAACACAAACGTGGCAAGCGTCTGGTGAATCTACTGCGCCGGTTCCGCCTCGACCACGCGCACAACTGGGCCCGTGCGGAAGCTCACGAACGCCTTCTCACTGGCGAGGCGGCTCTGGATCTGGGCGTTGGCCATCGTGAGCGCCGTGGCAAAGTCTTGCTGGTTCATCGTGACTCCCGCTGCGTGTTGGTCGATGGAGTCATCTTGCCAGTGTGAAATTAGCGATCGGTGAGACCTGCCACTGATTTGCGCCCTCGGTGTCGCCCCAACGAGGAGTGAACGCGCGCCGCGCACCCGACACCCCCTTGACGGTGAGGACACAGAGGAACTCCGTCTTGATCCGCAGCCCGTTGAGCAATATGGATCGCGAATCGAGCCGTTATGGGAGTCTCGCAAGGCACACACGCAGGGCTTCGTAGAATCCGTCTGCATCGACCTCTGTGATCCATAGTGCATTTGGCTTGCGTGCGGTACGTTTGTCCCAGTCGACCACTGTTTCGCCCGTTGTGAGTTCCCCGGTTACTTCGATCGCGACGTTCACTACACGCCCCTTGAAGAGGGTCGGGTCGATCAGGTATCCACCGGCAGTCGGATCGTACATCGGGCACTCTTCGACGCCGCGAACCTTCTTTTTCTGGGCGATCTCCGCATCCATGATTGCCGCCGCCATCGCGCCGCAGCGATTGCCCAGCGCACGAATGGGAGCAATGCGAGCAGGTGTAATCATCGCTTTGACGGCGACGTCCCGAGGCAAAACCACAATCGGCACCCCGCTTTCAAATACAACCTTCGCCGCGTGTGGATCGACATACATGTTGAACTCGGCGGCTGGCGTGATGTTGCCACGTTCGAACCAGGCGCCGCCCATGATGACCAACTCGCGGATGCCGCGCTTGATGTCCGGGGCGCAGATCAGCGCAGTTGCGATATTGGTCAGCGGTCCGGTGGCACAAATCGTCACACTGCCGGGCCTGGCCGCGCGCAGCGTTTCGATCAGAAACTCGACCGCATGCTCTTTGGCCAACGGTGCGAGCGGTTCGTGCAGTGGCACACCTTCCAGCCCTGTTTGCCCATGCACGTCCGCAGCGTTCACCAGGTCTCTCACGAGCGGCCGTGGACAGCCCGCGTAAACCGGGATCGCATACGTGGCACCGGCCCAGTCACGGACGATCCTCGCGTTACGTTGCGTCAGATCGAGACCGACGTTTCCGGCCACTGTCGTGATAGCTCGCACATCGAGCCTGTCACTCGCGCCGAGCGCGAACATGATGTTGACGGCGTCGTCCTGACCGGGATCGCAGTCGATGATCACGACGTGGCGGCCATCATCGGCGTCCAATGACCTTTGATCGGTCCCGGCACCCGGAGTAGCCGCATTGGTGGGTGTCGGGAATGCCGCATAACTGGCCGCGCCTGCTACTGCGGTTGCGGCCGTACGCAGGAACGTGCGACGGTCAGATGGTTGGGTTGCTATCGTCGTTGGCATTGTGAAACGAACAAAAACTACCGATCAAGACTGACGCCGGCGAAGTTGCACGGCGATCGTTTGAGTCCATAGCCGGGCGGCACCTGTTCCACCAGACCGGCACGTGCGTCGCACACCGCTTTAGATGCGCAAATCATGCGAGCTATCAGAGTAGTGGAACGCAAACGGATTGTGGCTTGCTTCGAGAAAGCCACTACGACGCTTGATATCCTCGATATCCACGGAAGAAAAGCCTGCTTCGTGGTGACACGTTTCCGTCTTCGTGATGAGCGCTTTAAGCGTGCTGGCAAACTTGGCGAACATGGCGCCCTCTTTAAACAGGACAAAGGGATTAAAGACACGAGGCAAATGCGGCGCTCGTGATCCATGGACACCATGTTATCGATGCCGTATTAGCGCAAGGTTAACGCTGCGCAAAAACCAACACTGAATCCTGGAAAATAAGATCTACGGCTTTTCTCGCTCTTGTCCAGACTAATTCGCTATCCTGATCACACCATCGTAAATTCAACATATATTCTCCATGGAATAGAGTTTTTTCAGGAAGGTCGACGGGAACGAGAAACCCGCACCTGCTACTCGTCGTGGCGTTTAGCGCAGCAGTGGCCGCTTACAGCATTGCCGCCGACGCCGCCACGCCCCATAGCTTTGGCATGAGGCAAGCATTCTCAACTTGGCGCGGGCCCGGTGTCTGCCGTTGAATGCGGGAATTTTTACCCATCGATGATTTCGTCGGCATCTTCGAAGAATTGATGAAAGACGCCGACCATCTCCGAGCACCCTCGTCCGCTCCGGCCGATCCTTGATCTAGTGTTCGCACTGTTCCGGTATGTCTGGCCGATTCGCTCGCAGCGCGCTTTGCATGCCATGCCAGGCGGCCTGAATCCACGCCTCGATTTCGGAGAGCGGCAGACCATAGGAATGGCTCGCCTGAGCGATCGTCGTGTGGCCCTGAATGATGTCGAGTACCAACACACTTTTACGCTTTCCTGTCCATCCGCTCATTGGTTCGTTCTCGTTCATCTCATGTCCGTATCGTCTGGCTAGCGCCAAGGCAAGCATTCACTGGGTCGCTACACTGTTGCGCAAGTCCATCTCCGTGCGACTGCTCGACACGAGGGAGCGAAAGTAGCGGGCCACCGTCCCCTGCTGTTAGATACGCATATCACCCGATTTGTCCGCGCAGCGAAACCCATAGGGATTGTGACTCGCCTCGAGAAAGCGACTACGGTGCTGGGAATCGCCGAGCTCCCATGCGCAGGAGAGTTGAGCTCCGTGCCGGCGCGTTGCCGATTCGACGAACAGCGCCTCTAGCTTGCTGGCCAACCTTGCGAACATAGTGCCTCCTGAAACGGAACGATCGGGTCCCAAGCCCAGACATCAAAGTATGGTGCTCCGTGCATGAAGACCATGCTTACCGACGCCGAATGAGCGTTATCTGAGGTCTGCGACAAACAAGCGTTCAGTAAGGCCTGCAGTAGCCACGAATCGGTTCGCTGACATTGCATCGAGTCCTCCGTCCCAAATCAGCTGCAGGTCGAGGCAGACAGGAAAGACGACGCACTCTTTCTGCGCACGCTCGAGGACAACTGATGCAGCAAAGCACAGCGCACTTGTCACGCACTCGTTTGGAAAAGATCGTTTTTCCCGAACCACGACTGTTTGCCCGATTGGTTTGACGTCACACTTTGGATTCCTTTTCAAAGGACGACGCCAACACCAACTGAAATCGCCCAACAGGCGATCGATTCATCGGGACAGACATGAAACTCGGAAAAAATACCTATTGGCCGGCTCTCGCCGTGCTTCTCGCGGGCACTTGTCACGCGCAAAGCAGCGTCACGCTCTATGGCATGACGGAAGACGGTCTGAACTACACTTCGAACAGCGGCGGCCACGGCACGTTCCAGATGCTCGGCGGCGTGACCGCATGGGGCCTGCATGGCGTCGAGGATCTCGGCGGCAACCTCCATGCGATATTCCAGCTCGAAAGCGGCTTCGATATCAATAGCGGGCGCCTCGGCAATGGTGGCCGGCTGTTTGGTCGGCAGGCGTATGTCGGGCTCGAATCGAACGACTACGGCACGCTGACGCTCGGCCGCCAGTACGATCCCGTCGCCGACTTCTTCAGCCCGATCGCCGCTGCCGAACAGATCGGCGGCAACATGGCGGCGCATCCTTACGACAACGACAACGTCGACTGGGACTTCCGCGTCAACAACGCCGTCAAGTATCTGTCGCCGACTTACGGCGGCGTGTCGGCCGAGGCCATGTATGCGTTCAGCAACAGCACGGGCTTCGCCTCGAACAGCCTCTACAGTGCCGCCGTGCGCTATCAGCAGGGCAGCCTCACGGCCGTCGCGGCTTACCTGAAAGCACGCGCCCCCGGCACCACCACGGGCGGCGCGCTCTCGGGCGACAACGTCTTCACGGCGTCATCGCAACAGAATCTCGATGCGGGCGTGCAATACAAGTTCGGCAAGCTCACCACGGCCTTTGCATGGTCCCACGTCGATGTGTACGCACCGACTGCCAACGCGTACTTCACGTCGGCTGGATTCGCGCCGCCCGGCGGACAGTGGAACTCGTGGAAGTTCGACAACTTCGAAATCAACGGCCAGTACGACATCACGCCCGCGACCTGGTTCGGCGCATCCTATACATACACGATGGCCCATCTGCATTCGACGGAAACCTCATACCTGCCGCGCTATCACCAGATCACGGCCATTCTCGGCTACCGTCTGAGCAAGTCCACCACGGTCTATGCCGAAGGCGCATGGCAGCACGTTGCGAGCGCCCATACCGGCACCGACTTCGACTACGCCCAGACGCCCGCCTCAGCCGGCATCTCGTCGTCGGAGAACCAGATGATCTACCGCGTTGCGATGACCCACTGGTTCTGATCGATGCTTTAGTCCGTGCCGGCGAGATGCAGCTTCAGATAGTCCACGAAACTCGTCACTCTCGCCGGCACGTTTTTTCGGCTCACGTAGACGCCGTAGATATCGAGTGCCTGCGGGCGCCATGCATCGAGGACCGTGCACAAGGCGCCATCGCGAAGATAAGGCTCGACGACGAAGCGCGGATGAATCGACAAGCCTCTATCGAGCAGCGTCGCGCCTAGCAAGGGTTCACCGAAATCGGCGCGCCACGGCCCACGCGGCGCGATCGAGTCGACCTGCTCGCTGCACTCAATGTGTTCGAACACCCAGCGCCCGCGCACTGCCTTGTCGACGTCCACCAGACAGCTATGGTCGAGCAGATCGTTCAACGTCTGCGGCACGCCATGCTGTTCGAGATACGCGCGGGTCGCGACCAGACATTGCGGCACGGTCGCGATCTTGCGCGCGACGAGGCTGGAGTCCCTGAGCATTGGCGCGATGCGGATCGTCATGTCGAGCCGCTGCGCCACGAGGTCGGCCTTGCCCTCGTCCGCGCACAGATGAATGTCGATGGTCGGGTGACGCGTCACGAAATTGGCCACGAGCGGCGCGACGCGCGATGCCAGCAGCGCGGGCAGACCGATGCGCAGACGTCCGCTATTGGTCGACGCCGCGCAGTGCGCGCGGGACTGAAACGCCGCCATCTCCTGCAACAGCGCCTCGCCGCGCTCAAACAGGTCGAGGCCCGCGTCGGTCATGCTGACCTGGCGCGTGCTGCGCATGAGCAGCTGAATACCGAGCATTTCCTCGAGACGCGCAACGTGCTTGGTCACGCTGCCGTTGGACAACGCCAGATTGCGCGCCGCCGCCGAGAAACTCGCGGCGCGCGCCACTTCGACGAACACTTCGATACATCGCAGCCGGTCCATCCCATCCTTCCTCGTTCGGTCCGCCTCTCGCAAACCGTGAATGGTGTGCGCCCTGTCACGGCCAGGCGCGGCTTCTGCTCAGCTCAAGCCTGCAAACACGACTCGACGGCGCGCGCGACCTGCAACAACGCGTGATCGGTGCCGCGCCGGCCCATCAGCATCAGCCCGACCGGCAGCGCGTCATGCGCAAGCGGAATGGAGATCGCGCACAGATCGAAGAAATTCGCGAAGCCCGTGTTGCGCAACAACAGCGCGTTGATGCGATCGAAGCTGGCCGCTTCATCGACGTCGGCAAAACGGGGCGCAACGATCGCCGTGGTCGGCGCGAGCAGAAAATCGAACGCATCGAACTGCCGGTCCAGCGAAGCGATCAACGACTGCCTGCGCCACAACGCATCGGCATACGCGGGAGCGCTCACATCGAGGCCACGCCGGATGCGTCCGAGCACCGAGGGATCGAATTGAGCCGCCTGCTGTTCGAGACGCTGCGCATGCAGTGCCGCCGCCTCGACCGCGACGATCGGTGCGTGCGCAAGGACATTGCGCCAGACGTCGAGCGCGAGGCTCACGTCCGCCGCCGCGACCCGCACCGCTGCGCCCTGCAAGCGTCGCAATGCCCAATCGAAGGCCCCGGTGACCGTCTGGTCGGCACCTTCCAGAAACTCGGTGACGACGGCAACACGCAGGCCCGCCAGCGAGGCGGGCATCGTCCACGCGGGCTGCTCGCCCGCGAGTATCGCGTCCGCGGCCGCGCAGTCCGCGACCGAGCGGCCGAGCGCGCCCACTGAATCGAGCGAGCGGCTCAGCGGAAACACGCCGTCGAGCGGAACGCGCGCGGCAGTGGGCTTGAAACCCGTGACGCCGTTGAGCGCGGCGGGAATCCGCACGGAGCCGCCCGTATCGCTGCCGACCGCGATATCGGCGAGCCCGTTCGCCACCGACACCCCCGCGCCCGACGACGAGCCGCCCGGCACCCGCTCCGGGCACACTGCGTTACACGGCGTGCCCCAATGCGGATTGATGCCGACGCCCGAATACGCGAACTCGGTCATGTTGGTCTTGCCGACGATGATCGCGCCGGCATTGCGCAGCCGCTGCACGACGAGCGCATCGTGGCAGCTCGGCGCCGCGTCGCGCAGCATGTGCGAGCCGGCGGTGGTCGCCTCGCCCGCGACGTCGAACAGATCCTTGATCGTCACGAGCTTGCCGTCGAGCGGCCCGAGCCGTTGCGACGCGCGATGGCGGGCGTCGGCGGCATCGGCGGCGCGCCGTGCACGCTCGCCATAGAGTCGCGTGAAGATCGCGCGATTGCGCGGGCTGCTGGCGTCGGCGAGCACCTGCTCGAGCCGGTCGCGCGAAGGCGTGCGGGTCGTCATGCGCGTCACCGCCGTGCGCTGCCGGCGTGAATCTCGGCGAGCCCGAGCAGGCCGCGGCGGCGCATCGTCAGCGTGAGCAGCAGCAACGCGCCGAGCAGCACCTCCTGCAGGCCGTTGGGCAGATGCACGTCCATCGAGCCGATCGTGATGCCATGCTCGAGATCGCGCAGCAAGATGGTGATCAGCGACAGCAGCAGCGCCCCGCAGACCGCGCCGGTCAAGCTGTTGCGCCCGCCCACCACGAGCATCGCGAGCGACATGAAGGTGACTTCGAGGTAAAACGTGTCGTACGAAATGACGCCGAGCGAGCAGGCCTGCAGCACGCCACCGAGCCCCATCACGCCCGCGCTGATCGTGAACGCGAGTATCTGCGCGCGGCGCACGTTGATGCCGCTCGCACGCGCCGCCACTTCGTCGTCGCGCGAGGCTTGCAGGCGCAAGCCGGTGCGCGAGCGCTGCAGCGCGTAAGCGACGACGATCGCGGCTACCGCGCCCGCAAACGCGCGCCACGGCCCCACCGTCACCGGAATGCCGACCACCGAACTTGTGCCACCCGTCATCGAAGTCCAGTTGCCGGCGACCGCGTAGACGATCACCAGCATCGCGAACGTGGCGATGGTCGCCGCGTCGTTGCGCAGCTTCGTCACCGCAATCGATGCGAGCGCACCGAACAGCAGCGCCGCCAGGATCGCGAGTGCGCCGGCCAGCACGGGCGAGAACTGCTGCGAGGCGATGAAGTCGGGCAGCCCCGGCATCAGCATGCTCTTCGAAAACGGATTCAGCGTGAGCCAGGCCACCACATATGAAGCGACGGTGCTGAACGAGGTCTGCCCGAACGACACCACGCCCGACAGCCCCGTGAACGTATAGAGTCCCACGACGAGCACCACCCAGATCATGGTCTGCGTGATGTTGCGCGGCGAGACCACCGAGGGCGCCACGATGCTGAGCAGCACGATCGCGAACAGCAGTGCGCACAACATGACCGGCGTGCCGCGCGAAACGGAAGGCCGCAATTCAAGGATTCTCTTCATCACACTCTCTCCCCGCGCTGGCCGCGCGTGAGCAGGCCCTTCGGACGGACCATCAAGATTACGATCACGAGCGCGAACACCAGCGCATCGCGAAACGGCGCGACCGACGGCGGCAGGAACGTCTGCGCCAGCACGCTGACGATGCCGACGAGCGCGCCGCCGAGCGCCGAGCCCGCCAGGCTGCCCATGCCGCCGATCACCGTCGAAACGAAGCCGAAGATCATCAACGGCACGCCCATCCGGTAACTGAGCACGCCCGTCTGCACGACCATCAGCAACGCGACACCGCTCGCGAGCAAGGCGCTCAGCACGACTGCCGCCGCCGTCACGAGGTTCGCGCGCACGCCGAGCATGCGGGCCATGCGGAAATTCTCAGCGGCGGCGCGCATGTGGATGCCGACCGAGGTCCAGCGCAGCAAGGCCGTCAACGCGAGCATCACGAACGCGGTGAAGCCGATAGTGACCAGCTGCAGCAGCGACGTCTCGGCACCGAGCACGTGCACAGGCGTGTTGAGCGCCGGCCACAGATCGACGCTCTTGGGGCGGCTGCCGAACACGAGCAGCAGCACGCTCTGCAGAAAGTAGCCAAGGCCGAACGAGGCAATCATCACGGTCGCGCTGTCCGCGCCGCGCAACGGCCGGAACACGAGCCATTCCGAGGCCATCGCGACGGCGACGACGACCAAAGCCACGCCAACGATCACGAGCGGCCACGGCAGCGCGCCGATGCCGAGTTGTGTGAGCGCCTCGCCGGTCGGCACGATCAGCGCGAAGCCGCCTATCGTGATGTAGTCGCCGTGCGCGAAGTTGATGATCTTTAGCATGCCGAACAAAAGCCCGATGCCCAGCGCGACGAGTGCGTACACGCCACCGAGCGCGATCGCGTCAATACAGGTCTGCATGGTGATTCCCTGTTTCCGTGTCAACCAAAGTAAGCCTGTTCCATTCGCTCTTGATCCGCGAATTGATCGCGCGCGAACTCCGAACCGGTTCTTCCCTCGCGCATCACATACACGCGATCCGCGACCGACAGCACGCGCCGCATGCTTTGCTCGACGACCAGCACCGACAAGCCGCGCGCGTTGCGCAATTCGCCGATCAGGCCATACACGCGGTCGGTCACGAGCGGCGCGAGCCCGAGCGACGGCTCGTCGATCAACAGGCAACGCGGCGCGGTCAGCAGTGCCCGCGCAATCGCCAGTTGCTGCTGCTCGCCGCCCGACAACTGACCCGCCGGCTGTTTGAGCCGCGAAGCGAGAATCGGAAAGAGATCGAGCAGGTTGTCGTAGACCGAGCGCGACGCGCCCTTGGCCTTGCCCACGCTCCAGCCGACCTGAAGGTTGTCGGCTACGCTCATCGAGGTGAAAATCTCGCGCCCCTCGGGCACCATCGCGAGATGACGCTTCACGCGCTGCTCCGGTGCGAGGCCGAGCAAGGGCTTGCCGTCGAACAGGATCTCGCCGGCCTTCGGCTTGACGGCGCCGGCGACCGCCAGCAGCGTGGTCGACTTGCCCGCCCCGTTGGGCCCGACGAGCGCGACGATTTCGCCGGCCTGCACGGACACGTTCGCGTCGAGCACGGCGGGCGCGCGCCCGTACGACACCTGAAGGTGCCTGATTTCAAGTGTCATCGTTGCACCTCGTTATCGTCGTTTGCGCGCTCGCCATCGACAGCCGGTGCCGCATCCGCCGCCGCGCCCAGATAGGCGGCGATGACCTTCGGGTCCGCGCGCACCTCGGCAGGGGTGCCCTCGGCCAGCGTGCGGCCGAATTCGAGCACGTGAATGCGCGTGCACGACGCCATGATCAGGTTGACGTTGTGCTCGATGAGCAGCACACCGCAATCGAAGTCCGTGCGAATCTGCGCGACCTTGGCGATCAACTGTTCCGCTTCGTCTTCGTGCATCCCGGCTGCGGGTTCGTCGAGCAGCAGGAAGCGCGGTTCGAGGGCCAGCGCACGCACGATGCCCACCTTGCGCTCCTCCGAATAGGCGAGTGCGTCGGCGCGCTGATCAGCGCGGCCGCCAAGGCCCATCCAGTCGAGCAGTTCGCCCGCCCTGCGGCGCGCCGTGCGGCGATCGACGCCACTGCTCAACACCGCGACCTCGACGTTCTCCAGCACCGACAAATCGGCGAACAAACGTACTGCCTGGAATGTGCGCGCGAGGCCGAGTCTTGCACGCGCGGGCGCGTCGAGTGCGTCGATGCGCTCGCCGTCCATCGACAGACGGCCGTTCGTCGCGGCCTGAAAGCCCGACAGCACGTTGACGAAGGTGGTTTTGCCCGCGCCGTTGGGTCCGATCAGGCCGAGCACCTCGCCGCGCCGCAGTTGCAGCGTCACGCCGTCGAGGGCCGTCAAGCCGCCAAAGCGCACGCCGATGCCTTGCGCCACGAGTCCCTCGGTGGGCGTCGTTGGCGCTTCAGCGTTGTTCCAGATGTTGCTCATGGTCTTCCAATACCGGTTGATGACCGAGGGGATGGGCGACCCGCTCTGGCGGGCCGCCCTGCACGGGGTTAGCGCGCAAACAACACGTTCATCGGCACGGTGGGCGAATCCACGTAACCGAGATTCTGGTACTTGCCGTTCGCGATCTTCAGCATCAGCATGTGCGCCTGATTCTGGATATGCAGGTCAGGCGTGAACGACACCGGCCCGATGATGGTCGGATGATTCTTGAAGCTCTCCATCGCGGCCGCGACCTTCTCGGCATCGAAGCTGTTGGCCTGACGCACGCCATCGGCCCACATCTGGATCAGCGCATAGCCATACAACACATACGACGTCGCGGGCACGTCGCCGTACTTCTGCTTGTAGCGCGCGACCAGCGCATTGACTGCCGGGTTCGGATCGCCGCCGCCCGCGATCACGGGTGCCGGCAGATAGACGTTGTCGAGATTGGGCACGCTCGCGAACCAGTAGGTGCCGTCCGATCCGGTCGGCATGAACACCGGCAAATTGATGCCGGCCGCGCGCAACTGGCGCAACGCCGAAGCCGCACCCGGCATGAACGAGCACAGCGCAATCGCTTGCGGCGGCTGCGGCAGGGCCTTGATGCGCGAGATCTGCGCGGCAATCGAGGGGTCACCGTTCTTGAAGCTGTCGCTGCCGACCAGATGCGCATCGCCATACTGCTTCCACTGCCACTCGAAGCCCTTGCAGACCGAGCGCGAGTAGGCAATCGTGTCGTCGGTGAGCAGGTAGGCCGTCTTCGCGTGCAGCATGTCGTGCGCCCACTTCGCATTCGCCGCGCCCTGCACCTGGCCTGCCATCGCGGACGTGAAGGCCAGCTTGCCGATACCCTGCACGCCCATCTTCGGGTCGCCCGCGCACAGCGAAATGGCCAGCTTGCCCGCGCCCACCGCGGCGAGCGCAGCGGGTGCGCCCTGATCGTAGTCGCAGCTCACGACGACGAGGTCGGCACCCTGCTCGGCGAGACTCGCACCGGCCCGCGACGACTCCGCCGGGTCCGTCTTCGTATCGATCACGATGGACTTGATCTGGCGGCCGAGCAGGCCGCCCTTCGCGTTGATGTCGTCGATCGCAAAGTTGGCCATGCGCACGCCGTAATCGTACGGCTGCATCCAGCCCGATTGCGCGATGGCGTTACCGACCAGCACGGGTGCGTTGGCGCCGAAGCTGCTTGCAGCCGCAAGCAGACCGGTCAACGCGACGCCACAAAACGCAGCGAGTTTGGTAGTTACCCTAATCATTGGATGGACCTCTATCTTCCGGTTGAAGTCGTCGATTCAGGCGACGCCGTTACAGACGCACGAGCTCGATCTTGCCGAGACCTTCGAAACGCCGTGCGCGGCAATATTCCGCGAGCGCTTCGATGCCCTCCTCGACCTGGCCGAACACGACCAGCTGATTCTCGCCCGACGGCAAACGCGCCTCGGCCGTGCCGTAGGTAAAGCAGATCTCGCCGACCTTGTGATCCCAGGTCAGATCGCCGACGCGCGGCAGACGCACGGCGTTTTCCGCTTCGGTCGGTCCGAAGTCGAACGGCTGAGCGCTCATCACCATGTCACCGCTCCAGGCCACGTGGACCACCGGCACGGCGAACGGCATCTGCGCGCTCAACAGGCGCACGGTTTCAGGAACACCCTCGTTATACAAACGGGCAACCGCACGTTGACCGCCAAAGCGCAGTTCGACTTTGACGTCGCCGCGGCGGAAGTCGTCCCACTTCTTGCGGAAGTACCAGTTTTCACTGGTGTTCGAGTTCGTCATGATCGGTTACTCCACTTTGGTAAAGAGACGCGTCGTGGCATCGACCTGATCGCGATACACCGACCAGCCGCGCGCGGAAGCGAATTCGGGGGTCTTGAGCGCCTCGTCCGAGGTGAGCGCGTAGACGGTCAGGTAGCGGCGCTTACCGTCTTCTTCGGTGACGTAGCGCGCGCCAGCGGCGAAGTGCGGGCAGGCGAGGATCTCCGGCAGATGCTCGTTGTTGTACCAATCGTTCCAGGCGCTCTCCACCGCCTCGTCGATCACTGCGTTGACAACCAGCAGTGCCGAAGGCATGGATTCGGTGGATTGCAGCGGTTTCTTTGTGGTCGTGCTCAAGTTGCTTCTCCAGTGGCCTCTTCCGAGTCGAAGAGTTGTTCGTAAAACCCAATTTCCCAGTTGCGAATGAACGGCGCCCACACGCCGTCCCAAGGTTCGGTGCCTGACCGCACGCGCGGCAGGTAGTCAGGCGAATCGGTCTCGTACACGGCCATGTAGCGCTGACCCGTCGGCCCGAGCGCGCCTGCGTCGGGCGCTACCCGCATGCGCCACGCGCGGATTGCGCCGTCGAAGGCCGTTACTTCCGGGACATGCTTCGTGTCGTACCAGTGATTGAAGGCCGCTTCCTGTTCGGCATCGAGACCGTCGAGGTCGATGCGCACGATCGTCCAGTAGCGTCGCGTGCCGTGCACCTGCGGCGCGCTCACGCGACGCGTGCTCAGTTGCTCGTAGTAGGTGCGCTGCCAGTCGACGATCTTGTTCTCCCAGCCTTCCCACGGATGGCCTTCGACGAAATCGCGCTCGAGCGCCGCATTGAACGCGGCGACGGCATCGACTTCATAGATCGCCAGATAGCGCTGGCCCGGCTCGCCACGTTGCGCGGGATGGTCGAGGCGCCGCAGACGCCAGCCGCGCGTGAAGCCCGCCTGGTTGATGTAGCGCGGCGCGTGCTCGCGGTTGTACCAGGTGTTGAAGACCTGCTCGTCGACGCCCGATTGCAGATTGCAGCGAATGACTGCCCAGAACATGGAATTCCTCCGTCTCCTTAGCTCGACAACCAAATCTCATTTATTGATATTTTGTTGTCGAATTCCGATATTTGAGGTATTCTAGTATCGCGTTTGACAGTCGTCAAAATTTTTTCATCGGCTCCGCAAAACCATGAATACCGCTTCTTCATCGCCTGAAGGCAAGCAGTCACCGCTCGCCCGTTACTTCTCGATTCTGGAGATCGTGGCCGCCCATCCCGGCTCGAGCGTCCAGCAAATCGCCGACCTCGCCGGCGTGCCGTTCCCCACGGCGCACCGCCTGATTCAGGGGCTGCGCACGGAAGGGCTGCTGGTCGGCGACAAGCGCAAGCCCATCGAACTCGGGCCAAGATTGCTGCGGCTCGTGCAAGGAGGTTCGGACCACGCGTGGATTCGCATCACGGGGCAGAAGATGCTCGACCGCGTGTCGGCGGCCGTCATGGAGACGAGTTATCTGGCGAAGCTGCAACTCGATCAGGTGGTGTCCGCCGCGTGGGCCGCACCGGCCGACGGCTTGAAGGGCTACGTGATCCCGGGCTTGACGCAGCCGCTGCATGCGGCCGCGAGTGCCAAGGCCATCCTCGCGCAGCACGACGAGGCGTTCGTGCGCAAGATCGTCAAGGAGCCATTGCCCAAGCTTGCGGCCAATACGCTCACGAGCGTGGACGATCTGCTCGCCGAACTGGACGCGGTACGCAAGCGCGGCTACGCGACCTGCGTGAGCGAGAACGAACCGGGGGTCACCGCGATCGCTTGCCCGCTTCTGCTGCCGCGCATGGGCGGAATGTATTCGATCGGCGTCATGGCGCTTAGCCAGCAGATTCCGCCGCATCGTTTCGACGAAATCGCCAACGTGCTGCGCAACGCAGCCGCGGAACTGGCATCGATGGTGCCCGAAGCCCAGCTCTAAGGCGTGAATGTGGCGCGCTGGCGCTTGCGGCGTGTGAAGCGTCAGCCGACAAACACGAACGTGGTGTGCGTCTGGTGAATCTGCTGCGCCGGTTCCGCCTCGACCACGCGCACAACTGGGCCCGTGCGGAAGCTCACGAACGCCTTTTCACTGGCGAGGCGGCTCTGGATCTGGGCGTTGGCCATCGTGAGCGCCGTGGCAAAGTCTTGCTGGTTCATCGTGACTCCCGCTGTGTGTTGGTCGATGGGGTCATCTTGCCCGCGTGAAATTAGTGAACAGTGAGAACGACCTGCCGGTTTTGTCGTTCGCAGGACAAGTTCACCTCGCTTTCTGCCACCTTTCCACCGTTCCGGCTCCATTCGACTTCTGTGCGCGTAACGTGAGCGCACTTGTTGGCGACCTGGAACGAAACGATGAAAACCAAAGCTGCAATCGCATGGAAAGCCGGTGCCCCGCTCACGATCGAGGAAGTCGATCTCGAAGGGCCGCGTGCCGGTGAAGTGCTGATCGAGGTGAAGGCGACGGGCATCTGTCACACCGACTACTACACGCTCTCGGGCGCGGACCCCGAAGGTCTCTTCCCGGCGATCCTCGGTCACGAAGGCGCGGGCGTCGTCGTCGATGTCGGTCCCGGTGTGGGCACGCTCAGGAAAGGCGATCACGTCATTCCGCTCTATACGCCCGAATGCCGCCAGTGCAAGTTCTGCCTCTCGCGCAAGACCAACCTGTGCCAGGCGATCCGCGCCACGCAAGGCAAGGGCCTCATGCCCGACGCCAGTTCGCGCTTCTCGCTCGACCGCAAGCCGCTCTTCCACTACATGGGGACCTCGACGTTCTCGAACTACATCGTCGTGCCCGAGATCGCGGTGGCGAAGATCCGCGAGGACGCGCCCTTCGACAAGGTCTGCTACATCGGCTGCGGCGTGACCGCGGGCGTCGGCGCGGTCGTGTATTCGGCGAAGGTCGAGGCGGGCGCGAACGTGGTCGTGTTCGGTCTCGGCGGCATCGGCTTGAACGTGATTCAAGGCGCGAAGATGGTTGGCGCGGACAAGATCATCGGCGTCGACATCAATCCGAAGCGCGTCGAACTCGCGAAGAAGTTCGGCATGACGCACTTCATCAACCCCAACGAAGTCGAGAACATCGTCGATCACATCGTGCAGCTCACCGATGGGGGCGCCGACTATTCGTTCGAATGCATCGGCAACACCAAGGTGATGCGTGCGGCGCTCGAATGCACGCACAAGGGCTGGGGCCAGTCGTTCATCATCGGCGTGGCGGCAGCGGGCGAGGAGATCAGCACGCGTCCGTTCCAGCTCGTGACCGGTCGCGAATGGAAGGGCTCGGCGTTCGGCGGCGCGCGTGGGCGCACCGATGTGCCGAAGATCGTCGACTGGTACATGGAAGGCAAGATCAATATCGACGATCTCATCACGCACCACCTGAAGCTCGAACAGATCAACGACGGCTTCGACCTGATGAAAAAGGGCGAGTCGATCCGCTCGGTCGTCGTCTACTGAAGCGGAGGCACGCGATGCTGATGCTCGTCGAGGAGCACGCCTGCTGTGACGGCGTGCAGCGTATCTACCGGCACGATTCGCAGACGATCGGGCTGCCGATGCGCTTTTCGGTGTTCCTGCCACGCGAGGCCCGCACGGCCCGCGTGCCCGCGCTGTTTTATCTGGCGGGCCTGACCTGCACGGAAGAAACCTTCCCGGTCAAGGCGGGCGCTCAGCGTTTCGCGGCCGAGCATGGGCTCGCGCTGATCGCGCCCGACACGAGTCCGCGCGGCGCGAACGTGCCGGGCGAAGCCGACGCGTGGGACTTCGGCGTCGGCGCGGGCTTCTACGTCGATGCGACGCGCGAGCCGTGGTCGGCGCACTGGCGCATGTACTCGTATGTGCTCGACGAGTTGCGCGAGACGGTGGTGTCGAACCTGCCCGTCGATGGCGAGCGGCTCGGCATCTTCGGGCATTCGATGGGCGGGCACGGTGCGCTGGTGCTCGCGTTGCGCAATCCCGAGGTGTATCGCTCGGTATCGGCATTCGCGCCGATCGCCGCGCCGATGCGCTGCCCATGGGGCGAGAAGGCGTTCAGCGGGTATCTCGGCGCGGATCGCGAGGCGTGGAAGCTTTACGACGCGAGCGAACTGGTGGGGCGCACAAAAAACAAGTTCAAAGAAGGCATCCTGATCGATCAAGGCATGGCCGATCAGTTTCTCGCGCAACAGTTGAATCCCGACGTGTTCGAAGCCGCGTGCCGCGCGGCCGATCAACCGCTCACCCTGCGCCGCCATGAGGGCTACGACCACGGTTACTTTTTCATCCAGAGCTTCATCGGCGATCACATCGCGCATCACGCTGCAGCGCTAGGTCGCCGCTAAAACCAGGCATCCTTTTCCATCCGGAGACAAAAGATGATCAAGCTTTACGACTTCGAGTTGTCGGGCAGTTGCTACAAGCTGCGCCTCTTCATGAACATGATCGGTCTCGAGTATGAAAAGCAGACCGTCGACTTCGTGAACAAGGAGCACAAGAACGCGGCCTATACGGCGCTCAATCCGTTCGGCGAAATCCCGATCCTCGACGATGGCGATCTGCGCCTGCGCGATGCGCAAGCCATCCTGATCTACCTCGCGAAGAAGTACGATCACAGCCGGCAATGGTTCCCCGACGATGCCGAATCGATGGGCAAGATCGCCCAATGGCTTTCGACCGGCGGCGGCGAGATCATGAACGCAGCGGGCGCGCGTCTCGTGAAGATCCTCGACTACCCGCTCGATCTCGACAAGCTCCAGGCGGGCGCGCATCGCGTCTTCAAGATCATGGACGCGCACCTCGCCTCGCGCGAATGGCTCGCACTCGATCACGCGACCATCGCCGACATCGCCTGCTTCCCGTACACGGCGCTGGCCGGCGAAGGCGGCATCGATCTCGCGGCCTACCCGAACGTGTTGCGCTGGATCGAGCGCGTGAAGTACCTGCCCGGTTTCATTCCGATGCCCGGCATCGCAGCACCTCAATAAGCGCCTTCCGCTCGATGGCGGCGCGCAGCCCGTACGGCCGCGCGCCGCCTTGCACGTCGCTGCAAGTTTCATCAGTCAACACAATCATGGAGACATACGATGAATGAGCCAAACGTTCGCGCGTGGCGCACCTCAGTCAGACCGTTGATCGCGGGTATCGGCCTCGCGCTCGCCGCATCCGCGGCCTGCGCGGCCACCAGTTATGTGCATGTGGGCAAGCTGCTCGATGTCGAGAGCGGCGAGGTGTTGAGCAACCAGTTGGTGCGCGTCGAGGACGGCCGCGTGGCCTCCATCGCGCCATGGACCGGCGCGCCCGCCGATGGCCCCGTGACGGACTGGTCGCGTTTTTACGTGCTGCCGGGCCTCATCGACATGCATGTGCATCTCGCAGACTGGGACATGACGAACAACGTCGCCGAGCCGCTCCTGCACAGCACCCAGGACATCGCCTATGCCGGCGCGCTGCACGCGCGCCAGACGCTGCGTGCGGGCTTCACGTCGGTCCACAATCTCGGCAACTATCGCGCGTTCGCCGACACCGCGCTGCGCGATGCGATCAATCGCGGCGATGTCGAAGGCCCGCGCATCAGCGCCGTGGGTGCATACATCACGGTGCCCGGTGGATCGGGTGAAGTGACCGGTCTCTCGCCCGATGTCAGCCTGCCCGCCGATATGCGGGTCGGCGTCGTGACCGATCCCGAAGACGCCAGGCGCCGGGTCCGCTATCTGCTGCAGAACGGCGCCGATTCGATCAAGCTCATGGCCACGGGCGGCGTGTTGAGCGAAGGCACCGATCCCGGCGCGCAGGAACTGAGCGAGGCCGAAATGCGGGCGGCCGTCGCCGAGGCCACGAAATACGGCAGCTGGGCCACGGCGCATGCGCATGGCAGCGAGGGCATCAAGTCGGCGATCCGTGCGGGCGTGAAGGCAGTCGAGCATGCGTCGCTGATCGATGACGAAGGCATCGCGCTTGCCAAGGCCAAGGGCGTCTACCTCGACATGGACATCTACAACGGCGACTACATCGACGAACAAGGCACGAAGGACAACTGGCCCGCCGACATGTTGAAGAAGAACCGGGAGTTGACCGAAGTGCAGCGCGAGAACTTCCGCAAGGCCGTGAAAGCGGGTGTGAACCTCACGTTCGGCACCGACGAAGGCGTCTATCCCTACGGCCTCAACGCGCGCCAGTTCAAGTACATGGTGCGCTACGGCATGACGCCGTTGCAGGCGATTCGCGCGGCCACGCTCAACGCGGCGACGCTGATCGGCTGGCCGAAGGATGTGGGGTCGCTGCGCCCCGGCCACTACGCCGACATGATCGCCGTCGCGAACGATCCGCTGCAGGACGTGAGCGTGCTCGAAAACGTCAGCGGCGTGATCAAGGGCGGCACGCTCGTCAAGCCGGCTGCCGACGACTGACGCGCGCGCGGGTTACGCGAGGCTTTTCGTGCTCGCCGGCAGCGTCGTTCGCCTCGCCCGCTTCAGTTGCGAGCGACGCGAACGACGCGAACGACGAGCTGAAGCGCGAGCGATACGCACGCGGCGTCACACCGATCCATTTGAGAAACGCCTTGCGCATAGGCTCATATGAGCGAAAACCGACTTGCGCGGCGATCGTCTTGATGGGCAGCGCCGTATCTTCGAGGCCTCGTCGCGCGGCTTCGACGCGCGCCTGTTCGACGAACGCCATCGGCGACATGCCCGTTTCGCGCTGGAATACGCGCGTGAAATTGCGCGCGCTCATCGCCACGCGTCCAGCCATGTCGGCGATCGTTACCGGCTTGTCGAGATTGGCGAGCAACCAGTCCTGCAGTTCGCTCGTGCCTTGATGACGCGTCTGCTGGCTCGTCAGATGCACGCTGAACTGCGATTGGCCACCGGGCCGCTTGAGATAGACGACGAGATCGCGCGCGACATCGAGCGCCACGTTGCGGCCGAAGTCCTCTTCGACGAGCGCCAGCGCGAGATCGATACCGGCGGTCACGCCCGCCGAGGTCCACAGACTGTCCTCGCGCACGAAGATGCAGTCGGCATCCACGATCACCTCGGGATGGCGTTCGCGCAGGAGCGGCGCGAGCGCCCAGTGCGTGGTCGCGCGCCGGCCTTCGAGCAGCCCCGCCGCCGCGAGAAAGAAGGTTCCCGCACACAGCGCGGCGGTGCGTGTGAGTCGCGCGGAACTCACCTTGACCCACTCGACGATTTCAGGCGATGAAGCTATCGCACTCTCGATGTCGCGTGCGCCCACGATGATCGCCGTATGCGGCAACGACAGCTGATTGAGCGCCTTGTGGGCGTGAAGGGACATCTGCGTATCAGAGCGCACTTCGCCGGGCCGCACGGCCGCGATCTTGACGTCGTAGCCGCCCGCCAGACCGAGACGCTGCAAATGGAAATTCGCGTAGTTGAAGACACTCATCGGCCCGATCGCTTCGAGCGCCTTGAAACCGTCGTAGACGACGATATCGACGGTGATGATTTCGCTGGTCTGCAAGGTGGTTCCGCCTTGTTTCCTGCCTGTTTCAATGAATGCTCCACAGCCCCAGATCGCCCAGACTGGCAGCGAGTCTGAGCCGTGCAGTATGCCATCTCGAGACGGCCAGCACGCGCTGCTTTTGCGCATCCGTGAAGGCGCCCTGTGCGCCCAGCAGTTCCGCGAATGTGCCGACACCCGCACGGTACCGGCCGCGCGCTATCTCCAGCGAGCGCCGGGCATCCGTGAGCAAGGCCTGCGAGTTGGTCAGGTTCTCGTCGCTGGTCCGCAGGCTCTGCCAGCTTTTCCATACGTCGAGCGCCACCTGCAGTCTTGCGTCATCCACGCTGGCTTCCTGGGCGTCCGCCTGCGCCCGGGCTCGTGCGATCTTGTGGCCCGATGCGAAGCCGTCGAACAGCGGGATCGTGAGCTGGAGGCCGATCGCGCTACCCTCGCTGCCGCTGATCGAAGGACCGCCCGGTCCCTGCGGCGACTGCTGGTACGAAGGGTTGTTGCGCGTCAGGCTGCCTACCAGCGAAACAGTCGGCCGGCCCTCTGCCCGGGTGGCGTCGACGTTCGCGAGCGCGGCTTCGTAGCGGGCGCGCGCGGCCAGCAGCGTGGGCTGGCGAGCCTGCGCCTGCTCGATCAACTGGTCGACGCCCGCAGAAAAGCCGGCAGGCGCAGGCGTTGGGTCGGTCGCGACGATCGACACCGGCACGTTGGCCTGCAGGCCCATCGCGGCTGCCAGCACGCCGGTGGCGATGCGTTCGTCGCCTTCGGCGCCGACCCGGTCGAGCAGTGCGCGTCGGCTAGTGGTCCGGGCCTGCAACTCGTCGGCCAACGTGCCCGCGCCCTGCTCGTGCTTCGCGCTGGCCTCGGCCAGACTGTCACGTGCGATGGCCTCGATTTCGCGAGCGGCCTCGACGGCGGCATGCGCATCGCGCAGCGCATAGAACGCCTGGGCCGCGTTGAAGAATACGGCCTGCAATACCGCATCCCGTTCCGCGTTGGCCGCTGCGAGCAGTTGTTGCGCCCGTCGCTGCGCTGCATTCCTTTTGCCGAAGTCGAACAGGACCCAGCTGAGATTGAGCATGGCATACCGGCTGTTCGAATTCTGTGATTGATTCAGACCGCCATAGCCCTCGACGTTATATGCAGTCGACAAGGTATCGCGCTCGACCCCGCTCACCGCGTTCAGTGCGGGCAAGTACGCGGACGCGCTGACGCCCACTTCCGCCGCCTGTTCGCGGGCGTCGGCCCACGCCTTTCGCGCCTGCGGACTCGCGCAAATCGATTGCACGATCACGTCCTCGAGAGCAAGCGGATGACTCGGCGCGACGACCTCGCAGCCCGCGCCTGGCTGCAGCGGCATCGTGTCGGGCGATTGCGCGTGGCCGGTCCGCGGAAGCCATCCTGCTGCCGCCAGAGCGAGCGCGCCAATGCGCACGACTATGCCCCGGCGCATCAGATCGCACCGTTAGCAGGCGTAGCCGTCGGCTGATCGAGCGCGACCCTCCCCGCCTGAAGCACGATCACGCGTGAGGCGGAGGCGATCGTTTCCGGACGATGCGCGACGATCAGACGGGTCAGATTCAGCGCGCGAATGGCCGCGTTGACCTGTTGCTCGCAGTGCACGTCGAGATGGCTGGTCGCCTCGTCCAGCACGAGGATCCGGGGCCGCTTGTAGAGCGCTCGCGCCAGCAATACACGCTGCTTCTGGCCGCCCGACAAAACCGTTCCCATGTCGCCGACCAGCGTGTTGTAGCCCATCGGCATCGCGGCGATATCGGCATGCACGGCGGCCAGCTGCGCGCAGTGCGCGATACGCTCGGCATCGGGCTGCGAAGCGAAGAAACAGATGTTGTCGGCAATCGAGCCTGCGAACAGCACATCGTCCTGGAGCACGGTCCCGACCAGCTCGCGCGAGCGTTCCATGCCGAGCCGGTCGGCCTCGATGCCGCCGATGCGGATCGTGCCCGATGTGGGTGTGAGCACACCGAGCAACAGGTTGACGAGCGTTGTCTTGCCACAGCCGGACGGCCCGACGAGCGCGACCGACTCGCCGGCTTCGATCTTCAGCGATATCCCGTCGAGCACCAGCGGGTCGCCATCGGCGTAGCGAAACGCGACGTGATCGAACTCGATGCCCGCGACGAGATCTTGCGCTTCACCGGGCACATAGCGCGTGCCGGTGTCCTGCTCGGGCTGCGTCGCGACGATGTCGGCAAGACGTTCGCCCTGCAGTCGCAGCACGCGGAACTCGAAAAACCGCTCGACAAGACCACCCGCGCGAGTGTCGAACTGCATCCGGTATGCGTTGAACGCCATGAGCGCGCCCACCGTGAACTGCGCGTCCATCACGAGACGCGCGCCGAGCCAGATCACCAGCAATCCTGCGAGCCCGGAAAGCAGACCGTCGATTTGCTGGCACAGCAACTGCAGCTTCTGCACGTTCAGGCCCGCGTTGACCTGCCGGACCAGCAACGCGAGCCAAGCTGAACGGCGCTCGCTCTCGCGATTGAACAGCTTGATGGTTTTGATACCGCGCACGGTTTCGAGGAAGTGACTCTGCTGCTTCGCGGCGTGCACGATCTGCTCCTCGACAGCGCGCCGCAGCGGGAAGTACCCGAGCACGCGAACGATCGCGCACAGCAGGATCGCGGCCAGTGCAATGAGCGCGAGCTTCCAGCTGTAGACGAACATCATGGCGAGCGTGACGACGGTCATCAGCCCGTCCACGACAGCGCTCAGAAACGAGCTGGTCAGCGTCTGCTGGATCGTGTCGAGCGCACCGAAGCGTGACACCACATCACCGAGATGCCTTCGCTCGAAATACCGTATCGGCAAACTGAGCAGGTGCGCGAATACGTTCGCCCGCCATTGCACGCCAAAAGTCGTGCTGAAGTACATCATCGCCCACGCACGAAGCGCGGCGCTCGCTTGCTGCATGACCAGCAACAGGCCGAAGCCGGCCGCGAGCAGCGTCAGCAAATCGCGGTCGCCGCCGGGCACGACTTCGTCGATGACCCACTGCAGGAAGAACGGCTGCACCAGTGCGAAGACTTCCAGAGCGGCGGCCAACAACAGAATCTGGACGAGCGAGCGTGCGAGCCCCGACACCCGGCCGAACAGCGTGCGCAGCTTCAAGTTCGGCGCCGGCTCGCGTAACTCGAAACTGTTCGCGGGCCACAGTTCGAGCGCTACACCGGTGAACGCGCGCGAGACATCTTCCACCGGCAGTTCGCACACGCCGCGAGCCGGATCGTGAATCGTGACGCTTGCGCGGCCCACCTCGCGCAACACGACAAAATGGTTGAAATTCCAGTGCAGGATGCACGGCAGCTTCAGGTCGCCGAGACGGTCGAGATCGAGCTTGACCGCACGGGTCCCGAGATTGAGACGACGCGCGATGTCGATCACGCGATTCAGGCCCATCCCTTTCAGTGACACGGGAAAGAGACTGCGCATCGAGGCCAGGTCGACATGATGGCCGTGGTATCCCGCGACCATGGCCAGACACGCGAGACCGCATTCGGCCACTTCGGTCTGAAGGATCACCGGTAACCGGGCACCGGCACCAAAAAACAATCGCTCGCCAGGAAACGTCATGCTGTTCGCGTCACAGTTTGCCAGTCATGCTGTAGAGCGGTTCGAGCAACCACTCATAGAGGCGCCGGCGTTCTTGCAGGATATCGGCCTGCAGCGTCATGCCGGCCTGCAGCGGTTGCGCTCGACCGTACGCCGTCACGGTCTGCGACTGCGGTTCGATGATCACGCGGTAGAACGTGCCGTCGCGATCGACAGGCACGCCGTCGATGGCAAGTTCCGCTGCCGATAGCGCGGTGCGGGCGATCGAGACCACCCGCGCGGGATATTGTCCGAACTTCTGGTACGGGTACGCGTGATAGCGGATCAGCACCGCGTCGCCGACATGCACGAAGCCCACGGCGCTGCTGGGCACGAACAGATGCGCCTGCCAACGAGCGCCTGCGGGCACCACGCTCGCCAGCGGGTGCGCCGGGTCGACCCTCTGACCCGGTTCGGCCATAACCGCGACAGCGGTTCCCGCTTCAGTTGCGGTCACAACCAGTTCACGGCGCGCCTCACTTTCGATCAGACTCTGGTCGAGTTCCATCACACCGCGGCCGAGCCGCGAGAGTTCGTTGCGCTGCTTGCGCGCCAAGGCCGCCAGATCCTCGGCGGTTTCGTTGAGCGTCTGAGCCGCGCCTGCGCGATCGCGCTGCAAGCTGTCGAGCTTTGACTGCTGGTCGAACAGGTCCGCCTCACGCTGCTGCGCCTGATCTTTCGACACGTAGTCCTGGTCAAGCAGGTTCTCGTAGCGCGAAGCAATGTCCTTCGCGATCAAGGTGCGAGCGCGCTGCGCGCCAATCTGATCGTCCAGATTGGTCAGTTGCCGCCGCAGACTCTCGACCCGCGTCTGCAGCAAGCGCCGTTCGTCGTTCTGCAGCGAGGCCGTCTGGTCGATCTCGCGTTGCAAGGCTGCCTTGCGCTGGCGCGACCCATCGATGATGGCCGCCTCGGCGTGACCCTCGGCGGCAGTTTGCAGATCGGTCGACACGACGTACAGCACCTGCCCGCGTGAGACCGCCTGGCCCTCTCTCACCCGCGTCTGCAGCACGATGCCAGCCTGCTGCGCGTATAGCTTGATGAGGCCCGTGTCCGGTGTCACCACGCCGCTGACCGTCGTGCGACGCGTATAGGCGCCGAAGACGAACAACAGGACCAGGGCCAGTGCCATGCAGGTAATCAACGCAGTCAAGAGCCTCAACGAAAGCGGCCGGACGAGCAGCACCTCGCCGACCAGTTTGGCTCCCTGTGCGGCTTGGGCTTCGTGTCGAAAGAGACTTTTTCTTTGATTAATTTTTATCGAATCCGGAAATGCCACCCCGCCTTCCGGTTGCGGCGGAGTGGAAAATTCGCAAAGATTTTATTGTTTTCTGACCATGTAATTGACGTTGGTATTGGCAACGACAACGCCGCCGGCAATCTTGCCGAGCTCATTCAAAACACCCGCCCAATTGACATGAATATCAATATCAATATGGTAAGGGGTTGTAATAATAGCTTTCGGTCTGGTCAGTCCCATATCGCTGATTGCGCCTCCGACTGATTCGATTTCCGAAGGGGTCAGCTCACGAAGCCCAGACTCATAATGTGTCGCGGTTTGAAGCATTTATCTGTCTCCTGGATTGGATAAAAGCGGCAGAAATTCGACTTCCTGCTCCTGTTCGAAGACCCCTCGGCCACCCGCTGGCCCTGCGGCTACCGCGAATACTTCGAACTGGCCCGCAATCTCCTACACCAGATTTAACCGGTCAATAACGAAACCAACCAAAAAGGCCAGGACCATGACCTGGAACAAGTTGCCAAAAATCCGTCGTATTTGCGCGTTTTATTCTATATATCGAGTGCGACCTGGGGGCCCTCCGCACGGCATAGTCAACGCCATGAACTTTGCAAGCCTTACCCACAAGTGGTTTCAGCATTAAATGCCCTCTTCAGACTCGACCATTCGCGCAATCGAATTGATGACACACCAGGGTCTGTCTTGATTGCCGTGAATCGGCGCGTTGCTAAGCTGCCGCCTTTCTTTCCGAAGGAGGAAATAATGTCGATGAAAAAAACCACCATCGCACTCGCACTCTTTGGTCTCTTCGTCATGAGCGCGCACGCGCAGGACGCAGGCACGCTCAAGAAGATCAAGGATACGGGCGTCATCTCGCTCGGCCATCGCGAGTCGTCGATTCCGTTCTCGTACTACGATGACAAACAGAATGTCGTCGGCTATTCGCAGGACTTCGCGCTGAAGATCGTCGACGCCGTGAAGGCCAAGCTGAACATGCCGAACCTGAAGCTGAAGTTCGTGCCGTTGACGTCGCAAAACCGCATCCCGCTCGTGCAGAACGGCACCATCGACATCGAATGCGGCTCGACCACGAATAACGTCGAGCGTCAGCAGCAGGCTGCGTTCTCGGACACGATCTTCGTGATCGGCACGCGTCTCATGACGAAGAAGGACTCGGGCATCAAGGACTGGGCCGACCTCAAGGGCAAGATCGTCGTGACGACCGCGGGCACCACGTCGGAGCGGCTCCTGCGCAAGATGAACCAGGACAAGAACATGGAGATGAATATCATCAGCGGAAAGGACCACGGCGAGTCGTTCCTCACGCTGTCGACCGGCCGCGCGGTGGCGTTCATGATGGACGATGCGCTGCTCGCCGGCGAGCGCGCGAAGTCGAACAACCCGGGAGACTTCGTGATCGTCGCGGCACCGCAGACGCGTGAAGCGTACGGCTGCATGATGCGCAAGGACGACCCCGAGTTCAAGAAGGTCGTTGACGACGCGATCGCCAAGGTCGAGACCTCGGGCGAAGCCGATGCGATCTACAAGAAGTGGTTCGAATCGCCGATTCCGCCGAAGGGCCTGAACCTGAACTTCCCCGAAAGCGACGACATGAAGGCGCTCTTCAAGAAGCCCAACGACAAGGCGATCGAATAAGGCGTCGGTCTCACCCTGTTCTGCATCTTGAACAGAACGGAAGAAGCCGCGCTTCTTCCGTTCTTTTTGTTGGAGTGTTCTTCATGTCCTATCACTGGAACTGGGGCATCCTGCTGAGCCCGGTCTCCACCGGCGAGCCCACCACGTACCTCGGCTGGCTGATTTCCGGCTTCTGGGTGACGATTTCGGTGTCGCTCGTGGCGTGGGTGATCGCGCTCATCGTGGGATCGTTCTTCGGCGTGCTGCGCACGGTGCCGAACAAATGGGCCTCGGGCGCGGGCACTGTGTATGTCGCGGTGTTCCGCAACATCCCGCTCATCGTGCAGTTCTTCATCTGGTACTTCGTGTTGCCGGAGATCTTGCACAAGTCGATCGGCACCTGGTTCAAGGAATTGCCGCCCAATGTGCAGTTCTTCGCGGCCTCGATCATCTGTCTGGGTCTGTTCACCGCCGCGCGCGTGTGCGAACAGGTGCGTGCCGGCATCAATGCGTTGCCGCGCGGTCAGCGCGCCGCGGGTCTCGCGATGGGCTTCACGCAATGGCAGACCTATCGCTATGTGCTCCTGCCGGTCGCGTGGCGCATCATCGTGCCGCCGATCACCTCGGAGTTTCTCAACATCTTCAAGAACTCGGCGGTGGCTTCCACGATCGGCCTGCTCGATCTGTCCGCCCAGGCGCGCCAGCTGGTCGACTACACCGCGCAGTCGTATGAGTCGTTCATCGCCGTGACGGTTGCCTACATGCTGATCAATCTCGTCGTCATGACGCTCATGCGCCGGGTCGAGGCGAAGACGCGGCTGCCCGGCTACATAGGAGGCAAGTGATGCATCATTTCGACTGGAGTGGCATTGCGGGTTCGTTGCCGACGCTGTGGACCGGCGCGGTCGTCACGCTGCAGATCACGGTGCTCGCGATCGTGGTCGGTATCGTGTGGGGCACACTGCTCGCGCTCATGCGCCTGTCGGGCGTGAAGGTGCTCGAATGGTTTTCGAAGGGCTACGTCACGCTGTTTCGTTCGATCCCGCTCGTGATGGTGCTGCTGTGGTTCTTCCTGATCGTGCCGCAGGTGCTGCAAAGCGTGCTGAGCCTCTCGCCCGACATCGACATCCGTCTCGCTTCGGCGATGGTCGCGTTCTCGCTGTTCGAGGCCGCGTATTACTCCGAGATCATCCGCGCGGGCATCCAGGCCGTGCCGCGCGGGCAGGTCAACGCCGCGTTTGCGCTCGGCATGAGCTACAGCCAGGCGATGCGTCTCGTAGTGCTGCCGCAGGCATTCCGCGCGATGGTGCCGCTGTTGCTCACGCAGGCCATCGTGCTGTTTCAGGACACGTCGCTCGTCTATGTGATCAGCCTCGCCGACTTCTTCCGCACGGCCGCCAACATCGGCGATCGTGACGGTACGACGGTCGAGATGGTGCTGTTCGCGGGCGCCTGCTATTTCGTGGTTTGCGTGGTTGCGTCGAGCCTCGTCAAGGGTCTTCAGAAAAAGGTCGCAAGATGATTTCAATCAAGAACGTTTCGAAGTGGTACGGCCAGTTCCAGGTGCTGACCGACTGCACGACGCAAGTGCAAAAGGGCGAAGTGGTGGTCGTGTGCGGACCTTCGGGATCGGGCAAGTCGACGCTCATCAAGACCGTCAACGGACTCGAGCCGTTCCAGCAGGGCGAGATTCTCGTCAACGGCCAGTCGGTCGGCGACAGGAAGACCAACCTCTCGAAGCTGCGCTCGAAGGTCGGCATGGTGTTCCAGCACTTCGAGCTGTTTCCGCATCTGTCGATCACCGAGAACCTGACGCTCGCGCAGATCAAGGTACTCGGACGCTCGAAGGACGAGGCGGCCGACAAGGGCATGAAGCTGCTCGATCGAGTGGGCTTGCGCGCGCATGCGGACAAGTTTCCGGGCCAGCTCTCAGGCGGTCAGCAGCAGCGCGTCGCGATTGCGCGCGCATTGTCGATGGATCCGATCGCGATGCTGTTCGATGAGCCGACCTCCGCGCTCGACCCGGAGATGATCAACGAGGTGCTCGACGTGATGGTCGAACTCGCCCAGGAAGGCATGACGATGATGTGCGTGACGCATGAAATGGGCTTTGCGAAGAAGGTCGCGCATCGCGTGATCTTCATGGACAAGGGGCTCATCGTCGAGGATGACCGCAAGGAGGATTTCTTTGCGAATCCGAAGTCGGATCGCGCGAAGGATTTTCTGGCGAAGATTTTGCACTGAGCGAAGCGTCTAAAATCGCCTCGACGAACCAACCGGCGCATGACGGCTACGCGCCGTTCTGCGCCACCTCTTCCCCTAACCATTCGAGAAATTCCGCGAAGCCTCCCGCGCGCTTCACGCGCTTCGGATAGACCAGCGTATAGCGCCCGCCCGTCGCGATGCTGCCCGGATGCACGCGCATCAATTGACCACTTTGCAGTTCGTCGTGCGCAAGTACCGCATCGACGAGCGCGATGCCCTGGCCACATTTCGCCGCGACGATCGCGGATTCGAGCGTGTCGAACGTCAGATGCCCGTTGTCGCCGCCGGTCGAGCCCGGATAGTCGTCGTCCCAGTGGCGCCAGTCCAGGCGGTCCATGCTCGAATCGATGAGCCGCGCGGTCTTCAAGGCATCCGCCCCGGAGGCATCTGCGAGCAACGCCGGCGCGCACACGGGAATCAGCGCCTCGCTCCACAGTTCCATCGCTTCGAAATCGGGCCATGTGGTCGTGCCGTAAGCGATCATGGCATCGATCGATTCGAACGCAAAGTCGGGAAAGCGGTGATAGACCGTATCGACGCTCACGCTCACCTCGGGATACGCGCGATAGAACGCGGTGAGGCGCGGAATCAGCCAGCGCGTCGCCATGGTCGGATGGGCGCGCAGGCTCACGCTGCGGCCCACGCGTCCTAGCAGGTAGGGTGCATCCGAGAGCAGCCCGATCACCTGTTCGGCCACCGGAACGAGCGACGCGCCTTCGGGCGTAAGCACGATCTTGCGCGTGTGGCGCTCGAACAAGCGGCTCTCCATGCGCGCTTCGAGCTGCGCGACCTGCCGGCTCACCGCGCTCTGGCTCAGGTTGAGCTGCTCGCCGGCGCGGCCGAAGCTGCCCGTCTTCGCGACCGCGAGAAACGCCTGCAGAAGTTCGATGGACGGCAGTTGACGACTCATCTTTCTATGCGCTCCGTGCATGGGATAAATGTAGATATATCACTTTTCTTTCACTTGATCGAGGCTCATCCTGAAACGGCATAGCGACGCTGCGTGACGCGTCGTCTTCCCCTTGACCGGTTGCCCTCATGAACGCTCCAGATGCTGCATTCGCCGCGCGCCTCGCGGCGCAGGAACACAAGCTGCCCGACGAAGTCGATGTGGCCATCGTCGGCGGCGGCCTGATGGGCTGTGCGATCGCGTACTACCTCGCGAAGGCAGGCGCGCGCGTGCTCGTGCTCGACAAGGGCGTCATCGCGGGACAGCAGTCCTCGCGCGCGTGGGGCTTCGTGCGCCAGCAGTCGCGCGACGAAGCGGAAGTTCCGCTGATGCAGGCGAGCCTCGGCATCTGGCGCTCGCTCGAACATGAACTCCAGACCGATCTCGGCTGGCGCAACGACGGGTGTCTGTTCGTCGCGGCCAACGAGGCCGAGCGCGCAGGCTACGAATCCTGGCTACCGATCGCACGCGAGTTCTCGCTCGATACCGTGATGCTCTCGCCGCGCGAAGTCGCCGAGCGTCTGCCCGGCTATGCCAGCGCGCAACTCGGCGGCATCTTTACCGCGAGCGATGGACAAGCCGAGCCGACCCTCGTCGCGCGCGCGTTCGCGCTGCGCGCACGCGAACGCGGCGCGTCCATCGTCGAGCACTGTGGCGCGAGGGGCATCGACGTCGCCAACGGCCAGGTCGTCGGCATCGAGACGGAACGCGGCTACGTGAAGGCGAAAACGGTGATTTGCGCGGCGGGCGTCACGAGCTGGCGACTGCTCAAGCTGCTCGGCATCGAACTGCCGCAGCAACTGGTGCGCGGCACGGTTGCGCGGACCACGCGCGGCCCCGCGCTCTCGGGCATTTCGACCATCGCGAACGGCGTGGGCTTCAGACAACGAATCGACGGCAGCTTCAACATCGCCGACGATGCGCACGTCGATGTGGACATGACGCTCGGCCATCTGCGCGCGCTGCATTGGTATGCGCCCTCGCTATGGGCACAGCGCAAGGCGTTCCGCTTCAATCTGAACGGCGCGTGCCTCACCGATCTGCGCGAGCGCATGCCGTGGTCGGAGGCCGCGCGGCTCGGGCCGGCCATTCACGTGCGCGAGCCGCACATCGCGCCGAACCAGAAGGGTCTGCGCACGGCCCTGCAAGGGCTCAAGACTGCCTTCCCGGCGCAGGCGAACACGCAGATCGCCGATCAATGGGCCGGCGGCATCGATGTCCTGCCCGACGGCATCCCCGTCATCGATGCGCAAACGTCGGTGCGCGGTCTCGCCGTCGCTACCGGCTTCTGCGGTCACGGCTTCGCGATGGGCCCCATCGTCGGCAAGACGCTCGCCGACTGGATCGCCACGGGCGAACCGGGACTCGACATGCGGCAGCTGCGCCTCTCGCGCTTTGCCGAAGGCGATGTGAAGCCGCCCTCTTCGCTGTTCTGATTTCCACCTTGTCTTTTACGAACCCAATGGGAGTGTTGCACTCATGCATGCGTCCGGTTTGTTTTTGCATCGCCACGCCAAGGCCCAGGCCGTCATCGATTCGCCGTGGCCCGGCGTCGCGATCGATGGCGATCCCCACACCGTGACCCTGAACGGCTATGCGTCCGCCGATGGCCGCCAATTGATGGGCGTCTGGGAGTCGTCGCCGGGACTGTGGCGGGTCGATTACCACGACTGGGAATACTGTCACCTGCTCGAAGGCCGCTGTGTGATCACGCCGGAAGGCGGCGACGCGATCGAGCTCAAAGCCGGCGATGTCTTCGTGATCGAGCCGGGGTTCAAAGGTAGTTGGGAAGTCCTCGAACGCATTCGCAAGTACTACGTGTTCTCGCTGCAGGCCGACGCGACACCGCAATAAGCCCCGCTTTCGTCCATTACACGCCACCCTTCCGGGAGGAGACATCGTGACCCGAGATTCCAGCAAACACGTCCCCTGGCTCGACCCCGCGTCGGTTGCGGGCAAGGCGCCGCCGATCGGCGAGGAGACCGACATTCTCATCGTCGGCGCAGGACCGGCCGGCCTCGCGGCCGCGCTCGCCGCCGCGCGCGAGGGCGTGCGCGTCATGCTCGTGGACGAGAATCCCGTGCCCATCGAAACGATGGGCGAAGAAGTGCCGCTGCATTTCGGCGGCCGCATGGGTGCGGCCGCATCGAATCGCAACAGCATGCTGCAGACGCTGCTCGACGCGCGCCCCGAGATTGCCGACGCCATGGAAGCCGGCGTCGATGTGAGGCTCGGCACCGCAGTGTGGGGACTCTTTCCGCAACGGCCCACCACCGCGTGGATCGACGGCGCGGTCGCCGGTCTCGCCGATGCGGAAAACGCCTGGCTGGTGCGCTTCAAACAGGTGATCGTCGCGGCCGGCCGGCGCGACATGGGCCTCGCATTCGACGGCTGGCAGCAACCGGGCGTGATGGGCGTGAGCGCCGCGCACCGGCTCGCGTGCGTCTATGAAGCGCTCGACGCCAAACGCGCCGTGCTGGTGGGCAGCGATACGCAAGCACTCGCGAGTGCGCTCGCGCTCGTCGACAAGGGCGTGCGCATCGAGGCCATCGTCGAGCAGGCTGCCAGCGTGAGCGGCGACCCCGCGCTGCTCGAACGGCTCGTCGCACACGGCGCCGAGGTCTTGACTGGCCACGTCGTGCGCGAGGCCACGGGCGACGCGTACGGCGTCACACACGTTGCGGTGGTCGCCGTCGATGAAGCAGGCCGTCCGCTCGATGCACCTCGCCGCGAGATCGCGTGCGATACGGTGCTGCTCGGAATCGCGGCCATTCCCGCGATCGAGTTGATCGAATCCGCCGGCTGCCGCATGGCCTTCCAGGCCGAGCGCGGCGGCCACGTGGCCGTTGTCGATACCGCGCAGCGCACCTCGCTGCCGTTCATTCTCGCGGCGGGCGATTGCGCGGGCGCCTGGCCATCGAAGAGCCTCGATGAAACCATCGCGCGCCGCGAAGGCCGCAATGCCGCGCACACCGCGCTGGCGGCGCTGGGCATCGACGCCGGTCCCGGCGAAAGCGCATCCGTTCCCGATCTGCCCGCGTTCGATCTCGCCCGCCATCTCGCGGCCTGGGTCCGTGCCTCGATCGTCTATGCGCAGCACGAGCCGTTCGTTTGCCTGTGCGAAGAAGTGACTGCGGGCGAGATTCTCGCGCGCCAGCCGCCCCGCTATCTCGGCTGGAAAGCCGCGAACGGAACGCTGGAAAGCACGATGACGACAGGCTCGCCCAACCCCGATGTCACGAAGCGGCTCACGCGCGCGTGCATGGGCCCGTGCCAGGGACGGCGCTGTCGCGAGCAGGTGGCGACCTTGCTCGGCATCGGTGCGGGCCTCGCGCTCGATGAAGTGCCGCTCGCGTCGTTCCGCCCGCCCGTGCGGCCGCTGTCGCTGCAACAGATCGGCCAGATCGAGGAAACCCCGTCGATGCGCGAGCGCTGGGACGCGTGGTTCGGCATGCCCTCGCAATGGACGCCCTTCTGGCAGTGCACCGATGCGTTGACGCTCGCACGCCGCGCGCCCGATGGCGCCGCGCTCATTCAACCGCTCAATCACGAGGGCTGACACCATGCATGCAGTAACGACCTCCTCCAATCGCGCGTCCGTCGTTATCGTCGGTGGCGGCGTGACCGGCTTGAGCGCGGCCTGGTGGCTCGCGCGCGACGGCATCGACGTGCTCGTGCTCGAAGCCGGTCTGATCGGCTGGTGCGCCTCGGGCCGCAACGGCGGCGGCTGCTCGCATCATCACAGTCCGCTCTTTCTCGAAGAGCAGCGTCTGTGGCCGTTGATGGACGAGTTGCTCGGCTACCCGACCGAGTACCGGCGCGATCGCATCAGCATCGATCTCGACGAACATCAGGTGGCGCTCGACCAGAAAGTCGTCGACGAATGCGCGTGGTACGGGATGCGTGTCGATCGGCTCGATCCCAAGCAGGTACGCGAGATCGTTCCGTTCGCCGGCGACAACGTGCTGGCCGGCTTCTACTATCACCTGGGCGGCCACGCCAATCCGCATCGCACGTTGCAGGCGTATGCGTGGGCCTTGCAGAATCTCGGCGGGCGCATCCGCGAGCACACGCCGGTCGTGAGCATCGAGCAGCGCAATGGTCGCGTGAGCGGTGTGCGCACGGCGCAGGAGCTGATCGAATGCGACCATCTTGTGATCGCCGCCGGTCCCTACACGGGCGAGTTGGCCGCGCAACTCGGCGTGGCCATTCCGCTCGTCACGGCGCGCGCCGAGATGATCGTGACCGAGCCGCTGCCGTTGCTCGATGTCGGTGGTGTCGATGGCAACGGGCTCTATGGGCGGCAAACGCTGCGCGGCAATCTCGCGTATGGCGGCGGTCCGCACGAATGGATCGAACTCGACGATCTGCGCGGCGCGCGTCCGCAATCGACGCCTCTGCAATGCAGTATCGCCAAACGTCTCGCCGAACTGTTTCCGAAGGTCGCGCACAAGCGCGTGATCCGCAGTTGGGCAGGCTTCATCGAGAATACGCCCGACGGGCGGCCCGTGATCGATCGCCCCGCCACGCTTGACAACGTCACCGTCGCGACGATGTCGGGGGTCGGCTTCGGGCTCTCGCCCGCAAGCGGTCATGCGATTCGCGATCTCGTCGTCGATGGACAGTGCAGCTTCGCGGATTTGTCCACTTTCTCGCTCAAGCGGTTCGCTGCGCTTGAGCCTGATTGGCAGGCGTTGCAGGGGTGGGTTGCGTTGCCGGCGTGAACGGCCCACGCATAAAACAACGCGGGGAGTGACGCAACATCCGTCACTCCCCGCGTTTTTGGTTGCAGCAGACTCAGCCGTCAAGGATCAGCGCGCCAGCGTCCCCACAAAAGCAGCAATACGCCGGCACGCCTCGGCAAGACGCGCCTCGTCGACGACAAAACCAAAGCGCACAAAGCCCTTAGCCGTATCGCCAAACGCACTGGCGTCAAGCAGCGAAACCCCTTGCGCACGCAACAGTTGCCAGCTGAACTCGTAGGCATCGAGCCCGGTGCCCGTCACATCGACCATCATGAACATGCCCGCATCGGGCAACAGGCAACGCAGGCCCGGCACGTTGCGCAAGCCCTCGTAGACCACATCGCGCCGGCGCCGGTATATCGCGCGCATGTCGGCGACGATCTGCGGCTTGTTGTCGAGCGCGGTCAGCGCCGCTTCCTGAATGAAGCCCGGCAGGCCATACAGCATGCACAGCGCAAGGCGCTCCATGTGAGTGATCAGCTCGGCCGGACCGCACGCCCAGCCCGCACGCCAGCCCGGCATCGCGTGCGACTTCGACAGACTGCCGAGCGTCACGGTACGCTCCGCCATGCCCGGCAGCGAGGCGATGCTCACATGCTCGCGCTCGAACGTGAGGTCGGCATAGACCTCGTCGGACAGCACCCACAGATCGTGCTCGCAGGCGAGCTTCGCGATGCGTTCGAGATCGGCGCGCGGCACGACGACGCCCGTGGGATTGCACGGCGTCGCGAAGAAGATCGCCTTCGTGCGCGGCGTGATCGCGGCTTCGAGGGCAGCGCAGTCGATATGGAACTGACGCGCGGGATCGACGGGCACCGCGACGAGCGTGGCACCGGCGGCCCGGACGCTGGCCTCGTAGGTCAGATACATCGGTTCCGGCACGAGCACTTCGTCGCCCGCTTCGCACAGGCACAGCGACGCGGCAAAGAGACCGTTCTGCGCGCCCGCCACGACGATGACGTTATCGGCGTTCGCGGGCAGACCCGTGGTGCGTGCATGCTCGCGGGCGATCGCCGCACGCAGCGCGGGGCGCCCGGCGACGTCGGTGTAATGCGTGTCGCCCGAGCGCAGCGCTTCGACGGCACGATCGACGATCACGGGCGGCGTGGCGAAATCCGGATCGCCGACGCTCAGCAAGATCACGTCCTCGCCTTCGGCGCGCGCCTTTTGCGCCGCGTAATGAATCTCCCATGCGGCCGTGCGCTTGCCCTGCAAGCGCTCGACCAGCTTCGAATACTCCATCCTGCCTCCCTTGGTTCGCGATGAGACGCGCCGCGCGCGTCAGCGTGCCGAGCGGACCGGCACGCGATGTTCCAGATAGCCGAACGCCCTTTCGATCACGATGGCGAGCACCACATAAATCACGGCGATGGCGAGCAGCGGCTCATAGGTGCGCAGCGTCTGGCCGCGAATGTAGTTCGCCGCGCCGAGCACGTCCATGACGGCAACGGTCGAGGCGAGCGCCGTCGATTTGAGCAGCATGACCGTTTCGCCCGCGAGCGTCGGCAGCAGGATCTGCACGGCGCGCGGCAGCCAGACACGGCGCACGATCAGCCGGGGGCGCATGCCCATTGCGCGCGCCGCTTCGATCTCGCCTTTGGGCACGGCACGCAGCCCGCCGCGCAACACTTCGCCGACATAGGCGCCCACGCTGATCACGAGTGCGAGCGCGACGTACCAGAAGCCGTCACGCAGAAACGGCCAGAGGAACGTATCGCGCAGCCAGTGCCAGCTCGAAAAGAGCGAGCCGAGGCCATAGTAGAAGACGTAGATCTGCACGAGCAGCGGTGTGCCGCGAATGATCTCCGTGAAGCCCTTGCTGAGCCAGGCGAGCACCGGGTTGTGCGAGATGCGAGCGAACGCGACCGCGACGGCCAGCAGAAATCCCAGCACGGCGGAAATGGTCAACAGCTTGAGCGTCGTGACTACGCCGAGCATCAGCATCGACCCATATGACGACAATACACTCCAATCCATGGCAGGCACCTCAGGAATTCGGCATCCAGCGGCCAAAGCGACGCTCGATCTCGCGAAACAGCAAATTGGACAGCGACGTGATGACGAAATACACGGCCGCCACGAGCAGGTAATAGCGCAGATATTCGCGGGTCGAGCCGGCCGCCTGCTTGGCCGTGCTGAGCAGCTCGTTATAGCCGACCACGCTGATGAGCGCGCTGTCCTTCACGAGCACGAGCCACAGGTTAGCGAAGCCCGCGAGCGCATACGGCGCCATCGCCGGCAGGATCACGCGGCGCATCACGAGCGTGGGCCGCGCGCCGAACACGCGGCCCGCCTCGATCTGTCCATACGGAATGGCGAGAATGGCGCCGCGAATGATCTCCGACGCGTAGGCGCCCTGCACGATGCCGAGCACGATCACGGCGGTCGCAAAGCCATTCACGGAGACGGGGCCGACGCCGAAGATCGACATCACGAGATTGACGGCGTCGGTGCCCGCGAAGTACAGCAGCAGAATCAGCAGCAGTTCCGGCACGGCCCGGCACAGCGTCGTATAGCCCTGTGCGATGCGCACGAGCGGACGCACGCCGGACAGCTTCGCGAGTGCGCCGACGAGACCCAGCACGATCCCGACAAGAAACGCCCCGAACGATATTTCCAGTGTGACGACTGCGCCCTGCAGCATCGCCACGCCCCAGCCGTCCGGGTCGAGTCCCAGAAACGCGATCCACGAGTCAAAATTCACGACGCCCCCATGCGGTTTTCTACACTACGACAACGGCTTTGGTGATCAGTGCGGCCACAGGTCGACCGGGAAATACTTCTTCGAGATCTGCGTGTACTTGCCCGAATCGTGCAGCTGGTTGAGCGCCTCGTCGATCCGTGCCTTGAGCGCCGTATCGCTCTTGCGCAAGCCCGCACCCACGCCGAGACCGTATTGCAGCGGATCCATCTTGACGCTGCCGGTGCCCTTTTCCTCGAGCGTCGCGCCGTCCTTCGATTTCAGGAAGTCGATGTCGCCGATCTTGTCGAGGAACATCACGTCGATACGGCCTGCAAGCAGGTCGGCATTGCAGTCATCCTGCGTGTTGTAGACGCGGATCGTCGAGGTCTTGCCATACGCGGCCTGCACGAATTCGGCGTTGGTCGTCGAGCCCTGCACGCCGATCGACTTGCCCGCGAGACCCTCGGGCGTGAGCGTGAGCTTGACGTTCTTCGGCGCGACGAAGATGCCCGTCGTCTCATAGTAGGGCCGCGAGAACGCGATGACTTTCTGGCGCTCCGGGCTGATCCCCATCGAGTTGAAGATCACGTCGAACTTGTTGTCGATCAGCGCGGGAATGATGCCGTCCCACGCGACTTCCTTGATTTCGCACTTGGCCTTCATCTGGTCGCACAGCGCGCGGATCAAGTCCGGTTCGAAACCCGTGAACTGCCCCGTGGGCGTCTTCACAAGGAACGGCGGATACGGCTCGGCGGCCACGCCAAAGCGCAGCGTGTCCTGGGCCGCGCTCGCGGGTGCACTGAACGAGCACAGTGTCGCGCCGATGGAAGCCAGCAAAGCCAGATTGCGAAGCATGCGTTTCATGATCGATCCTTTCCTCGGGAAGTAGCTGCAAACGGGAAGCTTCAAATGCGGCGCGCGTCGTGCGCACCGCGTTCACGGCAAGGCAGTTTCAATGACGCTGCTTGTGAGCCCGCACGAACTGGCGGCAGCGCTCGCTGTTCGGCGTTTCGAAAATCTGGCTCGGTGCACCGCTCTCTTCCACGCGTCCCTGATGCAGGAACATGATCTTGCTGGAGACGTCGCGGGCGAAATCCATTTCGTGCGTGACGAGAATCATCGTGCGGCCTTCGTCCGCCAGATCGCGGATCACCTTGAGCACTTCGCCCACGCGTTCGGGGTCGAGTGCCGAAGTCGGCTCGTCGAACAACATGACCTTGGGGCGCATCGCGAGCGCGCGCGCAATCGCGACACGCTGCTGCTGGCCACCGGAGAGAAAGGCGGGATACACGTCGCGCTTGTCGATGAGCCCCACTCGTTCGAGCAGTTGCTCGGCGCGCCCGATCACTTCGGCGCGCGGCTCGCCCAGGACGTGAATGGGCATTTCGATGACGTTTTCGAGCACCGTGCGATGTGCCCACAAATTGAAATTCTGGAACACCATGCCGAGCCGCGTGCGGATCCGCTCGACTTGTCGCGCATCGCGCGCCACGGGCCGGCCCTTCCTGTCCACACCGAGGCGTATCTCTTCGCCGTCGACCACGAGCGTGCCTCGCGAAGGCACTTCGAGCAGATTGATACAACGAAGCAAGGTACTCTTTCCTGAACCGCTCGCGCCGATCAGCGAAATCACTTCGCCTTCGCGCGCGGTGAGCGATACGCCTTTGAGAACTTCGAGATCGCCAAAACTCTTGTGCAGATTCTCGATGCGCACTCGCTCCTGTGCCGCCACCGCTATTCGACTACTGCTATCTACTGAGGCCAGCATGCTGTCTCCTTCAAGCGTCTCGCGCCGCGCGAACCGTGGTGGGCCATCTACTCGACAACCCTCTTAACGTGAGGCTGAGTATATGGCTTGTTGAACAACAGTTCAACAATTTTCAATAATGCGCGAGATCGGTTTTTGCCCTGATGGTACGGACCCTGGCATGACCCCGCAAGCCCCCGTCCATGCGGACTTGTGCGCTCGTTGGGAGAGACCCGCATGCTCGCTGCACAATTGAACGATCGTCCGGCATTCACCTATAATCGGAGACTCGACGACCCATCAAGGCGAGCACGTGAAAAAGACCACCGGCAACGAATCCGTCCCGGCGCGCGGCCGCGGAATCCGTGAAAACCCGGCTGTGCGTCAGCAATCGATCATCGACGCCACGATGCGCTGCATCGCGCGCCACAGTTATTCGGAGACCACGATCGATCGCATCTGCGCCGAGGCGAAGGTATCGCGAGGGCTCATCAATCACCACTTCCAGTCGAAAGACGAGTTGATGGCGCAGACCTACAAGCGGCTCGCGTCCGATCTGCTGGAGGTGTCGCGCAACGCCACGGCGAAGGCGACGACGCCGGCCGAAAAACTCGATGCGATCATTCGCGTGAGTTTCGCGGCGCCGGTCTTCGCGCCGAAGAACGTCAAGGTCTGGCTCGGGTTCTGGAGCGTCGTGCACAGCGATCCGGTGATCCGCAAGGCGCACAAGGAGTTGTATGCGGGCTATCGTGCGGCCTTGACCAAACTGTTCGACCAGATCGGCGAGGCCCGCAAGATCCCGCTCAACAGCGAGCTGGCCGCGCTCACGCTCACGGCCGTGATCGATGGGTTCTGGCTCGAACTGGCCCGCGACCCGGCCTCGTTCTCGGCCGACGAGGCGCTGAGCGGCTGCATGCAGGTGGTGAACAGTTTTCTGGCGCCGCCCGGCGCGGACAAGAAGCGGAGCGCGCAGGCGCACGCATCCGCTTGATGCTTGAACGCCTCACCGTACCATCAGTTCGATGAGGTGAGGCGTGCCGCGCTGTGCGGCCTCGACCAGTTTCTGCGCGAGCGGCGCGTGTGCATCGACGCGTTCCGCCGACCAGCCATAGGCCTTGGCCAACGCCACGAAGTCAGGCGTGTGCAGATCGACGCCGATCGGCTCGACATCGCGATTGAGCATCGCGCTCTTGATCTCGCCGTAGCCGCCATTGTTGAGCAGCAGCACGATCAGCCGTGCGCCATGCTGCCAGGCCGTGCCCATTTCGCCCAGCGTAAACTGGAAGCCGCCATCGCCCGCAAGACACACGACAGTGCGCGTGGCGTCGGCGAGACTGGCGCCGATGGCCGCCGGCAAACCATACCCGAGCGAGCCAAAACCCACTGAAGCGTTGAACCACGAACGCGGCCGCTCGGCGGCAAAGGCGAGATTGCCCGAGTACACCATGCGCGTCGAATCGCCGACGATCGATGCTTGCGGCAAGGCCTGCCTGACTTCTTCCAGCATGCGCAGGTCGCCGAGCGTGACGGCATCGAGTTCCCGCAGGCCTGCCTCGCGACACGCCGCCGCCCGGCGCGCGCCTGCGCCGTCGCGCTCAGTCGCGGGCCAATCGAAGCGCCACGCCCGCAAGGTTTCGCCGACATCGCCCGCGAGCGGCCAGCTCGGCACCGCGTTGCGAAACAGCTGCTGCGCGTCGATGTCGATGCGCAGCAGGCTTGCCGGCGGCTCGAAACTGCCGTCCGCATAGAGGTCGTAATCGGTGGGGCCCAGTTCCGTCCCGAGCGCGATCACTAGATCGCTCTCGCGCATCAGCGAGCGCACGGCGGCACTCGACGCGGACAGCGAGATCGCCAGCGGATGAGTGGCCGGCAAGATGCCGCGTCCGTTGATCGTCATGACGACCGGCGCATCGAGCGCTTCGGCGAGCCATTGCACCTCGGCCGCCGCGCCGAGCGCGCCGCCGCCCGCGAAAATCAGCGGCGCACGCGAGCGCGCCAACGCCGCGCGCGCGTCCTCGACGGCACGCGACGCAGCCGGACCCGCGTCCACGCGCGGCGGCGTGCCCGGGACAGCCGGCAGTTCGCTGGCGGGCGCGTTGATCACATCGAGCGGCAACTCGATATGAACGGGCCGCGGACGTCCACTCGAAAAGACCGCGAACGCGCGCGCGATGACTTGCGGCAGTTCCTCGGCGCGCGTGATCGTGTGGCTGAATTCGGCGATGCCGCTCGTGAACGCGCGCTGGTCCGGCATTTCGTGCAGGTGCCCGTTGCCGGAGCCGAGCTTGCCGAGCGCGTTGACGCTGGAGATCACGAGCATCGGAATCGAATCGGCGTAGGCCTGCGCCATGGCCGTGGCGATGTTGGTGACGCCCGGCCCCGTGATGACGAAGCACACGCCGGGCTGGCCGGTCGCGCGGGCATAGCCGTCGGCCATGAAACCGAGCGCCTGCTCGTGACGAGCCGTGATGTGACGCACGCCACCGCCCGCGAGACCGCGATACAGATCGACCGTATGGACGCCGGGTATGCCGAACACGGTATCGACGCCATACGCCGCGAGCAGCTCGACGAGGTACATGCCTACTGTTTTCATATCAGTTCGTCCGTGGATATTCGTATTTCATGAACTCGCGCCGGTTCGCGCGATCCGTGTTCATCACGATGCGAGACCAGGGAGCAGTTCGCGCACCCCTTGCGCCAGCATCTGAAATGCAATCGCTGTCATCACGATGCCCGAGAGCCGCTCCACGAGCACGCGGCGGGCCGTGCCCAGGTGCTTGCTCCAGAGCCCCGACAACGCGTAAGCCAGCGCGATCAGCGCCGCGTGCACCACACAGGCCGCGCTGATGAGGAACAGGTCGCCGATCGTATTGAATCGCGCGGCCGTCGTAATCACAAGCGAGATCACTGCGCTGCCGATCGAAAGCGGAAAGATCAGCGGCACCGCGATGAAGCTGCGCCATTGCGCGTGGTCGAGCCTGAACGCGGGCGCGTGTCCGTCGCCGCCCGTGGCACCGCGCATCATGGGAATCGACCACAGACACAGCACGACTGCGCCTGTCACCGTCAACGCGCCGGCGCTCAAGCCGAGCATACGCAACGCGAACTGCCCGACCCACGCCGCGCCGACCATCAGCGCGCCGATCCACATGAACAGGCGCAGCGCGATCTGACGCTGGACCGGCGCGGGGAAGTGTCCGGTGACGGACGCATAGATCGGCAACGCGATGGGCGGACAGAACAGCGTGAGCAGCGCGCCCATGAACACCGACACGTCAGACCATGACATCGTCATCGCGCGGCGCTCCGTGTCGAAGACGCGCGAACACGACGGCCATGCCGTATGACTTCGCGTGGCATGAATGCTCCTCTCACGCAAGTTCGCCGTCGAGTTGCGGCACGACCTCGAACAGATCGCCGATGAGGCCATAGTCGGCCACGCTGAAGATCGGCGCCTCCGCGTCCTTGTTGATCGCGACGATGACCTTCGAGTCCTTCATGCCCGCGAGATGCTGGATCGCACCCGAGATGCCGACTGCGATGTACAGCTGCGGCGCGACGATCTTGCCGGTTTGTCCCACCTGATAATCGTTCGGCACGAAACCGGCATCGACGGCCGCACGCGATGCGCCCAGCGCCGCGTTGAGCTTGTCCGCGAGCGGTTCAAGCACCTTTGTGTAGTTCTCGCCGCTGCCAAGACGCCGGCCACCCGAAACGATGATCTTCGCGCTCGTCAGTTCCGGCCGATCCAGCTTCGTCACTTCACGGCTCACGAATTGCGACAGACCGCTGTCCGCTGCGGCTTCGATCTTCTCGATCGATGCGCTGCCGCCAACGGCTGCAACCGGGTCGAAGCCCGTCGTTCGCACAGTGATGATCTTCACCGGGTCTTGCGACTGCACCGTCGCGATCGCATTGCCCGCATAGATCGGCCGCTCGAACGTGTCGGCGCTCACCACGGCCGTGATGTCGCTGATCTGCGCCACATCGAGCTTCGCGGCGATGCGCGGCGCCACGTTTTTGCCCGAGGCCGTAGCCGGCGCCAGGATGTGTGAATAGCGTTGAGCGATCGACAGAACCGTCGCGCCGATGTTCTCAGCAAGACCCGCTTCGAGATGCGGCGCGTCTGCAAGCAGCACTTTCGAGACGCCTGCGATCTTGCTCGCCGCTTGAGCGATAACCTCAACGTTGTGACCCGCGACCAGCACATGAACCTCGCCGCCGATCTTCTGCGCCGCTGCCACCGTGTTCAACGTTGCAGCCTTGATCGCACCATCCGCGTGTTCAGCAATAACCAGATTCGTCATTTTTCAAGGCTCCTTCTCACAGTACTTTGGCTTCGGTCTTCAGCTTCTCGACCAGCGTTTTCACGTCGGGCACCATCACGCCCGCACTGCGTTTGGGCGGTTCGCTGACGTTCAAAGTCTTCAGACGCGGCGTCACATCGATGCCCAGATCCGAGGGCTTCAGCGTATCCAAAGGCTTCTTCTTCGCCTTCATGATGTTGGGCAGCGTCACGTAACGCGGTTCGTTCAGACGAAGATCGGTGGTCACCACCGCAGGCAGCATCAAGGACAGCGTTTCCGCGCCGCCATCGACCTCCCGCGACACCGTGGCCTTGCCGTCCACCACAACCACTTTCGAAGCGAACGTCGCTTGCGGAAGACCCGCCAAGGCGGCCAGCATCTGGCCGGTCTGGTTCGAATCGTCGTCGATCGCCTGCCTGCCCAGAATCACGAGCTGCGGCTGCTCCTTGTCCACCAGCGCCTTCAAAAGCTTCGCGACCGCCAACGGCTGCAGGTCTTCGGCAGACTCGACCAGCACGGCTCGGTCCGCACCCATCGCCAACGCCGTGCGCAGCGTTTCCTGCGCTTGCGCGACACCGGCTGAAACTGCGACTACCTCGCTCACCACGCCCGCTTCGCGAAGACGAACCGCTTCTTCCACGGCGATTTCGTCGAACGGATTCATCGACATCTTCACGTTGGCGAGATCGACACCCGTGCCGTCCGCTTTCACACGGACCTTGACGTTGTAATCGACTACGCGCTTGACGCCCACCAGTACCTTGAAACTCATGTCATTGCCCTTATCAAGTTGAATCGGTGTCAATCGGCCGCGCCAACACGCGGCAGCGGATTCATATCCGCATCGAAGTCGTCGAGCGACGGGAACGCGTGCGGCTCCAGCTCGTCGAGCTTCGCCAGATAGTCGCGATACGCGTCGAGTATCGTTTCGCGTTCGCCCTGCGCGATATAAGGCACGTGATACGCGACGAACGACGGCAAAACGTCGAAACCCGCATAGCCCAGCGTGCCGCGCAGCACGTGCCGCATCATCAGGTCCATGTCGCCATGAACCCCGTCGGCGCCAAACATGAAATCGCGTCCGCCGCAGGTGTAGGCCAGCAACGCGCGCTTGCCCCGCATGCCGCCGCGATCGTAGAAGCGCACGCCGCCGTAGAGCTTGCCGGAAACGAACACGCGGTCGATCCACCCTTTCATGATCGCCGGCATCGAACACCAGAAGAGCGGGAAGCTGAAGATCACCAGGTCGCACGCCAACAGCTTGTCGAGCTCGGCCGCGATGTCCGGCGCGATGGCCCCGGCCGTCACGTTGTGGCGCTGTTCCAGTGCGTAGACGAGGTAGTCCTCGTTGTGGCGCGCGCCGAAATCGTCGGCGCTCGCGACCGGATTCCAGTTCATCGCATACAGGTCCGACTCCATCACTTCATGACCCAGCGAGCGCAGCGTCTGCACGGCGCAACGTTGCATCGAGGCCGTGAACGATTGCGGCTCGGGATGCGCATGTACGATCAGTACTTTCATGTCGAAGATTCTCCAGGACTTCACGAAACCGAGGGAACACCCTATGTGAACGCGTTGCGCGCCGCGCGCTGTTGAACCCGCCGGCACCACTCACCCCGGAAAGCCCCACAGGCCGGGCGTCTTCACAATTGGGTTGAACGTTCATTTAATAAACTTTATACTACGCCAGAACCCGGGCTTCAAGTAGCGGCGACCCCCTGTTGGCCATCCGAGAGTTTTCAGACTGAAGAGAGGCAAGCAACATGACACAAGGCGACATCCGCATCGATGAGCGCGATGGCATCCGCACCATCTGTCTGGACCGGCCAGCGAAGCGCAATTCGTTGGCCCGGCCGCATCTCGACTTGCTCACCGCCACACTCGCGGCCGATGCCGCCAATCCGGCGATTCGTTGCCTCGTGATCACCGGCACGGGCCAAGCGTTCTGCGCGGGTGCCGACGTCGACGAATGGGCGCAAGCCGAGGCCGCCGGCGAACTCGACACCTACGGCTGGACCGAGCGGGCGCATGCATTCGTCAAGCAGCTCGCGGCCTTCCCTCGCCCGACCATCGCGGCGCTGAACGGCTCGGCCGTCGGCGCCGGCACCGATATCGCGTTCGCCTGCGATTTCCGCATCTCCAGCGCCAAGGCGTCGCTGCGCTGCGGGTATACGGGCATGGGCTACAGCCCCGACATGGGCGGATCATGGTTCCTCCCGCGCATCGCCCGACCCGACATCGTCAAGCGCTTTATCTTTCTCAACGAGCGATGGTCGTCACACGATGCGTTGACGGCGGGCCTCGTCTCCGAAGTCATCGATGACGAACAGTTCGCGCAACATGTCGACAACTTCGCGCAGCGCCTCGCGAGCGGCCCAAGCGTCGCGTTCGGCCACACCAAGGCGCTGCTCGCGCACTCGCTCGCGACGCCACTCGCCGCGCAACTCGAACGCGAACTGGCTGCCGGCGTTGCGTGCGGTCACAGCGAAGACGGTCAGGAAGCATTGCGTGCTGCCGTTCAGGCGCGCGCTCCACGGTTTGCAGGGAGATGATTCATGAATTTTTCGCTTACGCATGAACAGGAAATGCTGGTGTCGTCGGTGCGCACGTTCGTGGAAAAAGAGCTGCAGCCGCACGAGTTCGCCGTGGACCGCGCCGATGATGTCCCGCCCGAACTTGCGGCGTCGATTCGCAAGAAGGCCATCGATCTCGGCCTGTACGCGTTCAACATGCCCGAGAGCGCTGGCGGCGCGGGGCTCGACTATCTGAACCAGGCGCTCGTCGAGCGCGAACTGGGCCGCACGAGCTGGGCGCTGCACGTGTTCGTCGCGCGGCCGAGCAAGATCCTCATGGCGTGCAAGGGCGATCAGATCGATCGCTATCTGATGCCGACCGTGCGCGGCGAACTCGTCGACTGCTTCGCGCTCACCGAGCCGGGCGCGGGATCGGATGCGATGGGCATCCGCACGCACGCGGTGCGCCGTGGCGACGATTATGTGATCAACGGCAGCAAGCATTTCATCAGCCACGCAGAGACCGCCGACTACATCATCCTGTTCGCCGTCACCGGCGAAGAAGAAGTTCGCGGACGCAAGCGCAAGCAGGTGACGTGCTTTTTGATCGACAAGGGCACGCCCGGCATGACGATTCGCCGGGGCCCGCATTGCACGAGCCTGCGCGGCTATCACCAGTCGGAGATCTTCTTGTCCGACTGCCGCGTGAGCGCCACGCAGATCCTCGGCGAAGAGCATCGCGGCTTCGAACTCGCGAGCGAATGGTTGACGGCGGGCCGCGTGATGGTCGCGGCCAACAACATCGGCCGCGCGCAACGGGCCTTCGAAATGGCGGCGGAATGGGCTGCCACACGCGAGCAGTTCGGCAAGCGCATCGGCGAATTCCAGGGCACATCGTTCAAGCTCGCCGACATGGCCACCGAAATCCGCGCCGCCGAACTCGTCACGCTGTTCACGGCCGACAAGCTCGACAAAGGCACGATGACCGATGGCGACGCCGCCCTCGCCAAGGTGCTCGCCACCGAAACGCTGGGGCGCGTGACCGATCATGCCGTGCAGATCTACGGCGGCATGGGGTTGATGGACGAGTTGCCGATCGAGCGCTTCTGGCGCGATGCCCGCATCGAGCGCATCTGGGAAGGCACCTCGGAGATTCAGCGGCACATCCTCTCCAAGGAAATCCTGCGCCGTTACAGCTAAGGGCAACGCGCCCACGCCAGCGGTCCCCACGAACGCCGCTGCCGAACCATGTGACGGACGCGCCTCGCCGCGTCCGCATCCCAACACGAGACGAGTCATGGCCACTCCTTCCGACGCCGCCCGCGACGAGCGGGTCTCCGCCAACCTGCGCCGCCTGCTCAATCCTTCACGCATCGCCTTCGTCGGCGGCCGTGGCATCGCGAGCGCCGTGCCGCGCTGCCGCGAGTCGGGCTTCACCGGCGACATCTATCTGGTCGGCCCCGGCCACACGCAGATCGACGGCGGCGAGTGTTACCGCTCTGTAGCAGAGCTGCCGCACGCGCCCGATGCGGTATTCGTCGCCGTCTCGGCGGCGAACTCGGTCGAGGTCGTGCGCGAGCTCGCCGCGCGCGGCGCGGGCGGCTGCATCGTGTATGCCTCGGGCTTTTCCGAAACCGGCGCCGATGGCGCAGCGTTGCAGACACAACTACTCGACGCGGCCGGCGACATGGCCATCCTCGGCCCGAACTGCTATGGCCTGCTCAACTGCCTGAACGGCGCATCGCTGTGGCCCGTCGCGCACGGCGCCGCGCGTGTCGAAGCCGGCGTCGCCGTCATCACGCAAAGCGGCAACCTCGCCTACAACCTCTCGATGAGCACGCGCGCCGTGCCGTTCGCGTATCTGATCAGCGTGGGCAATCAGGCGTCGATCGATGTCGCGCGTCTCATCGATGCGCTGCTCGACAACCCGCAGATCAAGGCCATCGGCCTGCATCTCGAAGGCCTCAAGAACGTGCGCGCATTCAGCATCGCCGCGTCGCGCGCGCTCGCGCGCGGGGTGCCGATCGTCGCGCTCAAGACGGGCGTATCGAAGCTCGGCGCAGCGCTTGCGCTCAGCCATACGAGTTCGCTCGCGGGTTCGGACGAACTGTATGGCGCGCTCTTCGAGCGCCTCGGCATCATCCGCGTGAAGGACCCCGTGGGGCTCGCCGAAACGCTGAAACTGCTGGCGATCGGCGGCATCCCCAGGAGCCGCAGGCTTGCGGCGCTCGCCACGTCGGGCGGCGACGCAGGTCTCATCGCCGATCTCGCGGAAACCCACGGCATCGACTTTCCGCCCGTCACGGCGCACGGGCGCGAGGCGCTGCTCAACGTGCTGCCCGCCTACGCGAACATCGCCAATCCGCTCGACTTCACGACGACGCCGTGGGGCAGCGCGGACGCCATGCGTGTCTGCTGCGACGCGTTGCTCGCCAACGATCCCGGCGCGGCCGCGATGATCCTCGACTATCCGAAGGAAGACACCGGCGAGCGCCCGATGTGCGATATCGCCGCCGATGCCTTCGCGGACTCCGTGCATCGTCATGGCGTGACGGGCGCGCTGATCTCCGTGTTTCCCGACCTCACGCCGCCCGAGCACGCGGCGCGCATGGCCGCCGTGGGTATCGCACCGCTGCAGGGACTCACCGAGGGCGTCGCCGCGCTCGGTGCCGCGATGTGGTACGGCACGACCCGTCAACGTGTGCTCGACTCGGATGGTCTCGCCGCGTTGCCCGTGCTGCACGTGGGCGGCGCGTCGACGCGCGAGAGCCGCCTGCACGACGAATGGGACAGCAAGCAGTTGCTGAAGACGTATGGCCTCAGCGTGCCCGCCAGCGAGTTGACCACGCCCGCACTCGCGCCCGAAGCCGCGCAACGGCTCGGCTTTCCGGTCTGCGTCAAAGTGGTGAGCGAGCAACTGCCGCACAAGACCGAAGCGGGCGCCGTTGCGCTCAAGCTCGATTCGCCCGAGGCCGTCGCGCAAGCGGTCGAGCGCATGACGAAGAGCGTCGCGCAGTATGCGCCGGAGGTCCAGGTCGAACGCATTCTCGTCGAGCGCATGGCGAGCGCGCCGCTGCTCGAACTGATCGTCGGCGTGAAGCGCGAAGCGGACTTCGGTCTTGCACTCGTGATCGGCAGCGGCGGCGTTCTGGTCGAGCTGATCCGCGACACCGTGACGATGCTGCTGCCGGTGCGCGAGGAAGATGTCCGTACTGCGTTGCTCAGTCTCAAGCTGGGGCCCTTGCTGCAGGGCTATCGCGGCACGCAGCAAGCCGATATCGATGCCGTCGTGCGCAACATCATGGCCGTGGCCCGCTTCGCGCAGGAGCACGCGGCGACGCTGGTGGAACTCGATGTCAATCCGCTGCTCGTGCATGCGCAAGGAGCAACGGCTGTGGATGCGCTGGTGCGGCTCGAAACGCAGTAGACGTAAAAAAGCGCTCCGTTTTACGCCGTGAGCGTGAAACGGAGCGCCGTGTTACAGGCGCTTTAAGGTCAGAAGCTGTGACGCATACCCAGGCGCACGGCAGTCTGATTGCGGCTCGACGAAGGCGTGAAGCTGTAACCGATGACCGCATCGACGCCGCTCGACGCGCGCATCCAGTCGAGACCCGCATAGACATCGGTGCGCTTGGACAACGAATAGTGCGTGGCCAGCGCCACCTCGTGCCAGTGATGGCCTTCGAAGGTCGTGTACTGATAGCCGCCGACCAGCGCGAGATCGACCATCGCCTGGTATTGCAGGCCGCCTTCATAGACGCGCATCGTCGACGAATTGCCGTAGCCCTTGAAGGTCGTGTTGCTGAAGTCGCCGCTCACAGTCAGCTTGTCGAATACATACGATGCACCGATGCCGAAGATCGATTGCGAGTCGATCTCGAACGGCGTCGACGAGTACAGGTCCGTTTTGGCGCCCGTCACCGGATCGACGGTGGCGACGGTCTGACCCAGCATCGTGGTCACGCCGATTTGCGCATAGGGATCGAGCGCGGCCAGCCCCTGCGGCTTGTTCAGGCGCGTGTAGTTGCCGCCCGCAGAGAAATTGCCGATCGTGTAGGTCGAGCCCACGCTCCATGCGCTGCCGTCGTGAAAGTCGCCGGCCACGTTACTGAACGAGTACATGCCCCCGACCACGAAGCCGTTGTACGCGTTGCTCACGAACTTGACCGAGTTCTGCAGACGGTCACCGCTCTGGCGGTCGAAGTCGCCGAGGTGCACGCCGTAGCCGGTACCGAACGCGCTCACGTTATAGGCGGCCGTGAAGTCGTAGGCAAAGTCGTACTGATTGCCGAACGTGAGCGTGCCCCACGAGTTGCCGAGCCCGACATAGGCCTGGCGCCCGAACAGCGCGCCGCCCTGGTTCAGGCGTCCCGTGCCGAGCTTGAAACCGTTTTCGAGCTTGAACACCGCGCTCAGGCCGCCGCCGAGATCCTCGGTGCCCATGAAGCCGATGCGGTTGCCATACGAAATACCGTCGTCGAACAGGTACTGATGCGCGCCGCCGGCATTGCTCACGTAGGTGATGCCCGCGTCGATGATGCCGTACAACGACACACTGCTTTGTGCGTGGGCCGATGCGCCCGCGAGTAGTCCGGCCGCGCATCCGATAAGGCATTTGTGGGTTGTCTTCAAGGCTTGCGCTCCATGATTAGAGTCGTTCGAATTCGTCTTGTGCACCGCAAAGCGCAACGAAAGGCGCCACGCATGCACTCGTTAGTGCGGCAGTACGAAGGACCAACCGAGTCAAACGACAAGTGCGGTCGCTCGAAGCCGGAGCCAAGTTTGACTGAACGAATGTTCAATAGCAAATAAAAAAATATCTCCTAGGGGAAGGTACGTATGCCATTTACGTCACTGTGTTGAAAAAATGTTCAATTGAAACTACCATGCGGGAACGGCAGCATGCCGGGGTCCCGGCCCACGTTCAAGGAGTGCCATCCACGTGACTCTCGCCAGTCAGGTTCCGCAGCAACGCGCGCATCGCCTCGTGTCCCCGCTGGAGGGCCAGCCCTCACTGCCGTTCGACCTGCACGCCGCGATCCCCGCGCCGCTCGCGCTGCACCGGTGTGAAGTGAAGCCGGAATGGGTGGACTACAACCAGCACATGAGCGAGTCGTGCTATTTGCTGGTGTTCGGCGACAGCAGCGACGCGTTCTTTCGTTATGTCGGCATCGACGAGGCGTATCGCGAGCCGGGCCGCTCGGTCTACACGGTGGAGACGTACATCCGCAATCTGCGCGAAGCCGCGCTCGGCGAGCCACTGCGGCTGACGCTGCGCCTGCTCGCGTTCGACCACAAGCGCCTGCACATCGCGCACGAAATGCATCATGGGGTCCGCGATACGCTGCTCGCGATTGCCGAGCAGATACTCATGCACGTCGATACCACGGCGGGCAAATCGGCGCCCTTCCCGCCCGAACTGCTCACACGCCTCGACCTGATTCAGCGCGCCCATGCCAGCGATGACGACACGCGCCCGGTGTTGTCCCTCGCACGGCGCGACGACGCACAGCCCAAGCGTTGACACGCAGCCCGCCACTCTCGCGAGGACCCGCGTGAGCGCTCGCCTCGCATCGACCAGGAGCATCGTATGATCATGACGTTCGAAGCGTGGAGCACGCGCGCGGCCCAGCTGGACAAGATCGAAGGCCGGGCGTGGATCGACGGCGCGTACACGGACGCCGCCGATGGCGCCACGTTTGCCAGCATCAGCCCCATCGACGGACGCACGCTCGCCCACGTCGCGCACTGCCGCGCGGCCGATGTGGAGCGCGCCGTCGCCTCGGCGCGGCGCTGCTTCGAGAGCGGGGCATGGACGCGGCTCGAACCGCGCGCGCGCAAGCAGATCCTGCAGCGCTGGGCCGAACTCGTGCGCGAGCACAGTGACGAACTGGCGCTGCTGGAGACGCTCGATACGGGCAAGCCAATCGGCGACACCACGACCGTCGATATCCCCTCGGCGGCCTATTGCATCAGCTGGTTCGCGGAAGCCATCGACAAAGTGCAAGGCGAGGTCGCGCCGACCACGAGCCAGTTGCTGGGACTCGTGACCCGCGAGGCGGTCGGCGTGGTTGCCGCCGTGGTGCCGTGGAATTTCCCTGCGCTCATTGCGATCTGGAAGTGTGCGCCCGCACTCGCATGCGGCAATACCGTCGTGCTCAAACCATCGGAAAAGTCGCCGCTCACTGCATTGCGTCTCGCGCAACTCGCGCACGAAGCGGGCCTGCCGCCAGGCGCGCTGAACGTCGTGCCGGGATTCGGCGAGGCCGGCCAGGCGCTCGCCAGCCACGCCGATGTGGACTGCATCGCCTTCACGGGATCGACCGCCGTGGGCCGCAAGGTCGCGGCCTGTGCCGCGCAATCGAACCTCAAGCGCGTGTGGCTCGAACTCGGCGGCAAGTCGGCGCAGATCGTCATGCCCGATTGTCCCGACCTCGATTATGCCGCGCAGACCGTGGCGCGCGCGGTCTTCTACAACACGGGGCAAATGTGCACGTCGGGATCGCGCCTGCTCGTGCATCGCGACATCAAGGCCGACTTCATCGAACGCGTGCTGGCCGCGGCCAAGGACTGGGCGCCGGGCCATCCGCTCGCCCCCGACACGCGCATGGGCAGTCTGATCGATCCGGCGCAGGTGGATCGCGTGCTCGGCTATATCGATCAGGGCCGTGCGCAAGCAACGCTGCTGGCGGGCGGCCGCCAGGCCCGCACGGAATCGGGCGGCCAATACATCGAGCCGACCGTGTTCGACTGCCCGCACAGCGACATTGCGATCGTCCGTGAAGAGATCTTTGGACCGGTGTTGTCGATCCTCGACTTCGACGACCTCGACCACGCGATCGCGCTCGCCAACGATTCGCCGTATGGCCTCGCCGCCGCGCTCTGGAGCGCGGATTTGAGCACGGTGCATCAGACCGCACGGCGACTGCGCGCCGGCACGGTCTGGGTCAACGGCTACGAGGAAACCGACGACATGAACTTCCCGTTCGGCGGCTTCAAGGAATCGGGCAACGGACGCGACAACTCCCTGCACGCACTCGACAAGTACACGGAGTTGAAGGCCACCATCATCAAGCTGCGCGAGGCGTGAGCGAGCGCACGCGCAGCCGGATGCGTCGCCTGGATCAGCGGCCGAGCGCGGCGACGCGCTCGGCCATCTCGCTCCAGAGTTCCTTGGGCATGGCGTGCCCCATGCCCTCGACGGCCCATAGTTGCGAGCCGGCGATGCACTCGTGCACCTGAAGCGCCTCGCTGATTGCGAAGACCGGATCGACATCGCCGTGCACGATCAGCGTCGGACAGCCGATTTCGCGCTGCGCCTCGAACAGACCTCGCGACAACCCCACCGCGAGCGCTCCGCGCGCCGTCGCCTCCGGCCGATACGAGCGGTCATGCGCATACGTGACGCGCGCGGACCCAGGCCTCATCGAAGTCGAACGCGCTGCCCCACATCATGCGCCAGGCGTTGACCGAACTCTCGATCGCCTCTACGCGCTCGCGCCGGGCCGTCATCGACAGGAGTGCCTCCAGCGTGCGCTGGCTCTGCTCCGCGCTCTGGTCGATGGTGCCGCTGCCGCTCATCACGATCGTTAGCGTGCGCACGCGTTGCGGGTGCCGTATCGCGACCCAGCGGGCCACCATGCCGCCCATCGAAGCACCGAGCACATCGGCCTGAACCACACCGAGATCGTCGAGCACGGCGACGACATCGTCGGCGAGATCGCTCAGCGTGTAGTCGAGCGTGACTGGCGCCCCCGACTGCGCCGCGCCGAACGTCGCCAACAGATCGCGCGGCGCGAAATCAGGCTCGGGAATCGACAGGCCCGCATCGCGATTGTCGATGCGAATCACGCGATAGCCCGCCTCGACAAACTCACGACAATGCTCGTCGGGAAACTCCACGCTGCCGATCTGTTCGCCAAGGCCCGCGATCAGCACGAGTGGGCGTCCGTCTGCCGGTCCGGTGACTTCGTAGTGGATCGATACGCCATGGTGTTTTACTTGCAACATGCTTGTTCTCCAGGGGTCAGTGTCGATGCGTTACGCGAGCGCCGCGCTATCGAGGCAGATGTATTTCGTCTCGAGATACTCGTCGAGCCCGTATTTCGAGCCTTCGCGGCCGAGCCCCGACATCTTGACGCCGCCGAACGGTCCGACCTCGCTCGAAATCAGGCCCGTATTCACGCCGACCATGCCCGACTCGATGCGCTCGCTCACGCGCATCGCGCGTGCGAGATCGTTCGTGAACAGGTATGCGGCGAGACCGAACGGCGTGTCGTTGGCGAGCGCGATGGCCTCCTCGACGGTATCGAACGGGATCAGCGCAGCCAGCGGACCGAAGGTCTCTTCGGTGGTCAGCAAGGCATCGGCGGGTACATCGACGATGACCGTCGGCTCGAAGAAGTTCGCGCCGAGCGCGCTCGTGCGCCCCCCTGTCAAAACACGCGCGCCGCGCGACACCGCATCGTCCACATGACGCCGCACCTTGGCGACGGCACGCTCGTCGATCAACGGTCCGATATCGGACTGTGCCGCGAAGCCGTTGCCGAGGCGCAGCGAACGCACGCGCTCGGCCAGTCGCGCGGCGAACGATTCATAGATGCCCCGCTGCACATAGATCCGGTTCGCGCCGACGCAACTCTGCCCGCTGTTGCGAAACTTCGCGACGATGGCGCCATCGAGCGCGAGCGTCGCATCGGCGTCGTCGAACACGATCAACGGCGCGTTGCCGCCGAGTTCGAGCGAGAGCCGCTTCACCGTGGGCGCGCATTGCTCCATCAGCGTGACGCCCACCGGCGTCGAGCCCGTGAACGACAGCTTGCGCACGACGGGACTCTTCGTGAGCACGCCACCGATCACGCGCGGGTCTCCCGTGACCACGCTGAACACGCCTGCGGGCACATCGGCCTCCTCGGCGAGGCGCGCGAGCGCGAGCGCCGACAGCGGCGTCTGCTCGGCCGGCTTGAGCACCACGCTGCAACCGGCAGCAAGCGCCGGGCCGACCTTGCGCGTCACCATCGCGAGCGGAAAATTCCACGGCGTGATGGCCGCGCAAACGCCGACCGGCTGCTTGATCACATTGATCGTGCGGCGCGACACCGGCGCCGGAATGACATCGCCATAGGCGCGCCGGGCCTCTTGCGCGAACCACTCGACGAAAGCCGCTGCATAGGCAACTTCGGCGCGTGCTTCCTTGAGCGGTTTGCCGTTCTCGGCCGTGACGATGGTTGCGAGGTCCTCGGCATGCGCCTCGATCAGATCGAACCAGCGGCCGAGGATCCTGGCCCGCTGTGCCGCCGTGACCTCGCGCCACGCCAGGTAAGCGGCCTCGGCGGCCTCGATCGCCGCCTCGACCTGAGCGGCCGATACGCTCGGCACCGCTGCGATCCGCATGCCGGTGGCGGGATCGATCACATCGAATTGCTTGCCGTCGTGTGCATCGCCCCATTCGCCCGCGATAAAGCATCGCTCGATCAGTAGATCGGCGCGTGACAACGGCAATTCCATACGTTCCATCATTGCTTGATGCTCGGGACCGGTCTGGTGGGCGTCCATCGTTTCTCCTGTGTTGTGCCTTGCGTTCATTTCGCAGCAACACAGTAGGGACACCGTCCAGGCGCGTACAGGGGGGGCGATGGAACATCATGTTCCCGCCGCGCAACGATCGTCCTCCATGCCCGGCGCTCGCGTGATGCGCGATCTTCGGCATCGGGGAAGACCCGATGCCGGGCGTGCCTCACATCACGCTTCTGGATCGAGCGCGTATCACATCGACATCGTCAATATCTTTCGCATATAGCGACTCCACCAAAGCCGCACGATGCCGCAGGACGGCGCCTTGATTGATCGAGCCTTTATCCGTGATCTCGCCGCGATCGAGCGAAGGCGGCTCGACCAGCAGACGCGCGCGCGCAATGAACGTCGCGCTGCCGGTCGCGCCGGCGTTCAACCGCGCGAGCAAGTCCGCGAAGAACGCACGCACCGGCGCTGAACGGTACACGTCGGCGGCACGCGCATCGCGCCCGAGTCCCGACAGCGAACGGCACGCTTCGAGCCGAGCGAAGACCATCGCGCCCACATCGTCGCGATTCATGCCCGTGATCACTGCGTCCTGCACATAGGGCGCACCTTCGCTGACGATGCGCGCACGCATCGGCCCCACGCTCACGAAGGTGCCCGATCCGAGCTTGAAGTCTTCGGCGATGCGACCATCGAAGACAAGGCCAATCTCGGGCCGCCCGGGATCGACGAAACGCACGGCGTCGCCGCTGCGATGGTAGCCCTCGTCGTCGAACACATCCTGTGACTGCGCCGCCGACGCACGCCAATAGCCGCTCATCACGTTCGGGCCGCGAAAACGGACCTCAAGCTTGCCATCGACGGGCGCGATCTTCGTCTGGCAACCCGGCGCCGGCAAGCCGATATAGCCCGCGCCGGAGACCGGCCCCGTTGTGAACAGACACGAGGGCGCGGTCTCCGTCATGCCCAACCCGGCCATGATGCGGATGCGCTCGCCGCAATGCGCGAGCGTCACGCGATCGAGTCGTTCCCACGCCGCCTGCGAAAGGCCCGCGCCCGCGAAGAAGTACACATTGACGCGTGAAAAGAAGCGTTCGCGCAACGCGGCATCGGTTTCGAGCGCGGCCGTCAACTCTTCCCAGCCCTTCGGGACGTTGAAGTAGATTGTCGGCGCGACATCACGCAGATTGCGCACCGTCTCATCGAACTTGCCGGCCACGGGCTTGCCGTCGTCGATATAGAACGTGCCGCCGTTATACAACGCGATACCGACATTGTGACTGCCGCCGAACGTGTGATTCCATGGCAGCCAGTCGACCAGCACCGGCGGCTCGACGGCGAACTGCGGAAACGTTTCGAGCAGCATCTGCTGGTTCGCGCACAGCATCCGGTGCGTGGTCGGCACGGCCTTGGGCAGACGCGTCGAGCCGGACGTGAACAGGAACTTGGCGATCGTGTCGCCCGTGACGCGTGCATGGGCCGCGTCGATGTCGCGAAGATGCGCGGCAAGCAGCGACGCGAATGACGTGACATCGTCGGCGCCGCCGCTGATACACACGCGCTCGACACTGGCCGGCAACGCCGCATCGAGCGCGGTGGCGTAAGCGCTCATCTCGTCGACGAATACGAGTCCGGGGCTCACGAGTTCGAGCACATGACGAAGCTTGCCGTAATCGCCGGAGGCCAATGCATACGCGGGAGATATCGGCGCATACGGAATGCCCGCCCACATTGCGCCGAGCGCCAGTTGCAGATGTTCGAGACCGTTGCCCGCGAGAATCGCGACCGGCCGTTGTGCATCGAGTCCACGATCGAGCAATGACTGACCGATGGCGCGCGCGGCGTCGAGCATCTGCGCATACGTAATGCCTTGCCACGCTCCATGCGCGTCGCGGCGCGCGACGAGCAGCCGGTCGGGATGCGCATTCGCGCCGCTTTCGAGGCGGTCCGTGAAGCGCTCAGGGTACGCGCCAAGCGCTGTTTGCGCTTCGATATACCAACACTCGCCACGCCGCTCGATGCGCGGCGAGATGGAACCGATGGCGACGCTCCGATACCCGGGTACGCCAGCGCTTGTGTGGCTTTGGTCCGCTTCCAACAGCTGTCTCCTCGTGTGGCCGCCGGGCGTGCGTGTGCGCGCCGGCGGCGTGCCTTCTTCTGCTTGCGACGATTGCCAGGACGACTAGACCGGATAGTGACGCGGCGCGGTCTGCACGGTAATCCAGCGCAGGTCGGTGAATTCCGCGATCGACGCCTTGCTGCCGAAGTGCCCGTAACCGCTCGCCTTCATGCCGCCGAACGGCATCTGCGCTTCGTCGTGCACGGTCGGCCCGTTGATATGGCAAATGCCCGATTCGATACGCTTTGCCACGTTCATCGCGCGCGCGATATCGCGGCTGAAAACCGCTGCGGACAAGCCATATTCGCTGTCGTTCGCGACCCGCAGCGCCTCTTCGTCGTCGTCCACGCGCTGCACGGTGACGACCGGACCGAACGACTCGTCCGCGTAGAGCTTCATCTGCGGCGTGACGTTCTCGACGATCACCGGTTGCATGATCGCGCCGCTCACGTTGCAGCCGAGCGGCAGGTTCGCGCCCTTGTCGCGTGCATCGTTGACGAGGGCGAGAATGCGCCGCGCCGAAGCCTCGCTCTCCAGCGTGCCGAGCACCGAATCGGGCTGCGACGGATCGCCGGCCTTGAGCGTGCGCGCCTTGGCGACGAGCTTGTCGACGAACGCATCGGCCACCTTGCGATCGACGATCACTCGCTCGGTCGACATGCAGATCTGTCCTTGATTGAAGAACGCACCGAACGCGATGCCTTCCACGGCCGCATCGAGATCGGCATCGTCGAGCACGAGCACGGGGGCCTTGCCGCCCAGTTCGAGCAACGCGGGCTTGAGGTGCCGCGCGGCCAGTTCGGCGACGATGCGGCCCACGCGCGTCGAGCCCGTGAAGTTCACGCGCTTGACAGCAGGGTTGGCGATCAGCCGCTCGACGATTGCCGGCGCGTCCTCGGCGGCATGCGTGATGACATTGACGACGCCTTCGCCGAGTCCCGCCTCGTTGAGCACCTCGCCGATCAGTGTGTGCACGCCCGGGCACCCTTCCGAGGCCTTCAACAGCACCGTGTTGCCACACGCGAGCGGCATCGCGAGCGCACGCGTCGCGAGGATCACGGGTGCGTTCCACGGCGCCATGCCGAGCACCACGCCACACGGCTGCCGCACGGCCATCGCGAGACTGCCGGGGATATCCGAGGGCACGACCGCGCCGTCGATCTGCGTCGTCATCGCGGCCGCTTCGCGCAGCATGTTCGCCGCGAGCATCACGTTGAAGCCGTACCAGTTCGCCATCGCGCCCGTTTCGGCCGCGCCGATGGCGATGAACTTCGCGGTATGCGCGTCCATCGCATCGGCAGCCGCGAGCAGGCGCCGGCGACGCTCGGTCGGCCCGAGCGCGGCCCATGCCGGAAAAGCGCGGGCTGCCGAGGCGACGGCCGCATCGGCATCGTCGAGCGTGGCGGCGGCTGCGCGCGTCGCGACCTCGCCCGTCACCGGACTGATACGTCCGAAGGTCTTGCCGCCCGATGCCGCGCGCGCCACGCCGCCAATCAGAAGCTGAGTTTCATGCATGTCGTCTCCTCCTTCCATTAGGTGCGAAGCGTCGGGTTAGCGCTTGTAGGCCTGCAGACCCGGCTTGATGCTCTTGTCGTCGAGGAACTGTTTGAGTCCCTGTTCGCGGCCACCTTCGCGATCGCGATAGTTGGCCTGATCGAGCTTGGCGTAGAGGTAGTCTTCGTTCTGCTCCCACGTCAATTCGCGGCTACGCTTGAAACCGTGCCTGGCGTTGCGCAGCACGACCGGATTCTTGTCGAGCAGCTTCGCGACCAGCGCCAGCGTCTCTTCGCGCAACTGCGCGAGCGGCACACTCTTGTTCACGAGGCCCATTTTCGCGGCCTGCTGACCCGTGAACGTATCGCCCGTCATGATGTAGTAGAGCGCTTCGCGATGCCCCACCGTATCGGCCATCGCCTTGCTCACGAGATTGCCCGGCGGAATCCCCCAGTTGATTTCCGAAAGACCGAACACGGCTTCATCGGCTGCAATCGCGAGATCGCAGGCCACCAGCGGCGAGAAGCCACCACCGAAGCACCAGCCGTTCACCATCGCGATGGTCGGCTTCGAATACATGCGCAGCAACTGCCATTGCCAGCGGCTTGCATCGCGACGAATGCGCTCCTGCAGCACGTCGGGGCCCGCATCGACTTCGCGGAAATATTCCTTGAGGTCCATGCCCGCCGTCCACGCAGCGCCTTCACCGGACAGCACCAATACCTGCGCGGCGGCGTCGAGTTCGATCGTCTCGAGCACGTCGATCATTTCCTTGTTGAGCGTCGGGCTCATGGCATTGCGCTTCTCGGGGCGATTGAACGACACCCAGGCAACTCCCGCTTCCACCGTGACCTTGACCGTTTCCCAGCGACCTTCGTAACTCATCTTCGTTCTCCGTGGACTCTGCCGCATCTGCGACTCGGTCTCAATTTACAATCAGGCTACCTGATATGTAAAGTAGAATATGATGTCGTCGGCAGAAACCCTTAGAACGCACTCATCGATGACCCCGAAAGCCTCCACGCGCACCAAGCCGACGCAACCCGACGCCGACAACAGCCCGCCTGTCGTGCGCCCGATGCGTCTCAGCTATTTGATCGGCCAGCTGGATCGTGTGATTTCGCGCCGCCTGACCGAGGCGCTGGCACGCCATGGCCTGACGCTGCCGCAATACACGGCGCTATCCGTGCTGCGTGCGCGCGGCCGCTCGTCGAACGCGCAGATCGCCGAGCGCGCGCTCATCACGCCGCAATCGGCCAATGAAGTGTTGAAGACGCTGGAAGCACAAGGCTGGGTCGAGCGCGAAGCCGATCCGGTGAACCGGCGCGTGGTCCTGCTCTCGGTGACCGACGCCGGCAAGGACTTGCTCGATGCATGCGATGCCGCCGCCGATCACGTCGAGGCCGTCATGCTCGAGGACCTGAGCGAGGACGCGGGCCCGGCGCTGCAGACGCTGCTGCATGCGTGCGTACGCAACCTGCGTGCGTTGTAGGAGGCGCGTCCGGTCGGGCGCGACCGTCGACTCCCTTCCCGGGCGTCGCTGCTTGTCCCCTCTCCCGCGGACAAACATCAGGAATGCAGACGATATGGCGAAAACGTTTGCAGGTTCCGTACTTCGTCAATTCCGCCCGCCGCAACACGAGCCTTCAAACCCTTCATGTTTCTTTCATTTTATCGACAACGGGTTCAATCTGGCTTCCTGATTGATTACCGTCTGCAAGACTCGCATAAATCCAACGTTATTTCACAAAATCGCCTCGTTAAAGGCTAGTCATACACAGAAATATTTCGTAACATTGCGCACCCGACCCGTCCGGATCGAGATCGCACGCGACTGTCCGCGTCGGCTGACCGAGGGGAGAGACCAAGGGCATTTTCATTTATGAAAAAAGCCTTTAAAACAGTGGCCTCGTATTTTCCCGCCCGCCAAGGCATTTAGGCCATATATGCAAATGTTAAAAGCGCGCGGACAATGACGTCGATTCTCAATATCTGCCACTTGCTGTCCCGGTCCATTCCCGGTCGGACTCCCAGTGCCTTTTTCCGGCAAAGCCGCGTACTGATGTATGCGTTGCTGAATCCGTCCGCTGCGCGTGTGTGGTTGGGCGCGCTGACGTCGAACTCCCTGCTTGGCGGCATTGCCGTGCGTAACCGGCGTTTTCTGGAGCGCCCCTTTCACCGCTTCATTCAGGCGAACATGACGGCACGCGAGCGTGCCAAACTGCTGTGCGGGCATTTCCAGGTCGTGCAGGATCTGTTCCGCGACGATCTGGTGCGCAATCTCTACCTGAAAGGCAACGCGGTAACGCTGGCATCGAGCGGCCGGTACGCGATCGTCGTGAGCGAGCCAGTGCGCTGCTGGCGCGAAGGCTTACTGACGATTGCATGGCGCGACGAGATCGACCGCATCGATCTGGCGTGGGCGACCATCAGTTTCGAAAGGCATGCCGAAACGGGCAAGCTGAGCGCGCTGATCGGTGGTCTGCAGGGGCCGGGCGGGGCGGATCGCGATCGGGTTCGCGACGCGACGCGCGCGTGCCATGGCTTGCGGCCGAAAGCAGCGGTCATGGAAGCGGTCTGCGTGTTGTCCCGGATGGCGAACGTGCAAGTGCTGACCGGGGTGTCCAAGAAGACCCATATCTCCGCCACCACCTCGATTCAGTTTTGCGCCGATTACGACGGCTTCTGGCAAGAGATCGGCGGCATCGAGACCGATGGACGGTTCGTCTTGCCGCTTCACCCTTATCACCGCGACATCAGTGAAGTGCCGTCGCACCGGCGCTCTGCATTTCGCAAGCGGCAAGCGTTGATCGCGGATTTGCTGGAGCAGATCACAAGCGCCGTCGGCACCGATATGGCGCAACCGTGGCTGCCCAGTTTGGCCGTTGAAGGGCTGTACTGCGAAGCCTGATCGACAGGCCCCGCAGACGGGAAAACGCCGGCCCGCTTCGCCTGCCGTCATCAACGCGGCGCACCAAGCGGGTCGACCGGCGTGCAAACGCCAGCCCGCGCTTCGATCGCCTCGCCCGCAGCAAGACATAGCGCCTCCTGGAATCGCCCGGCCACGATCTGGACACCGGTCGGCAGCCCGTCGCTCAGGCCAGTCGGTACGGCGAGCCCGGGAAGGCCGAGCAACGCCGTGGCCGTCAGCGGGCCTTGTGCATCGATGATGCCGCGCAACTGGGCATCGCCGAGCTGGTCCTCGTCGATCGTAAACGGACTCCGGGACGATACGGGCATCAAGAGCAGCGGATAGCGCTCGAAGAACTGCTGCCACTCGCGCAGCAAACCGGTCCGCTGGGCGAGGCCACTCGCATAGCCGGCCAGGTCGAGCGTCGTCGCGAGCCGGCGCTGGCTGCCGAAGGCCTTGCGTATCGCGGCGTCGCCGTGCGACTCGATCGTATCGGCGAGTCCGCTCGCCGCTTCCGTCGTGACGAGGCTCAGCCAAAGCTCGCTTGCCTCGTTCAAGCGCGGCGGCACGACCTCCTCGACAACGCATCCGGCATCCTCCAGCCACCGCGCCGCCCTGCGCACCGCGTCCGCTACCGCTGCATCGGTCGCCACGCCGGGCAGTTCGGCACACACCGCAACACGCGCGGGAAACGACGGCTCGCCGACGGCGGGCGCGACCGGCATCCACCACGGATCGCGTGCATCGGGCGCAGCCATGGCAGCGAGCGCGAGGCGCAAATCGCCGACGGTACGCGCGAGCGGCCCCTGCACCGACGCCAGTTGAACGGCGAGCGTGCGATCGCGTGCCTGCGTCGGGTTGTACGCCGGCACACGGCCCGAACTCGGCCGCAGCCCCGCGACGCCACAGGCATACGCCGGATAACGGATCGATCCACCCAGATCGTTGCCGTGCGCGATCGCGCCGATCCCGACCGCGACCGCAGCGGCCGCTCCGCCGCTCGAACCACCGGGCGTCAGTTGCGCGTTCCACGGATTCAGCGTGCGCCCGTGCAGATCGTTATCGGTAAACCAGCGATACGAAAACGCCGGTGCGTTGCTGCGGCCGATGATGATCGCGCCCGCCTTGCGCAGGTTCGCGACCACGGGGCTGTCCTCACCCGCGACGAGGTCCTTGAATGACACGACGCCGTTGGTGGTCGCGCGGCCCGCCATATCGACGTTCACTTTCACCGTCACCGGCACGCCATGCAGCGGGCCGAGCGGCTCGCCGCGCTGCACGGCTGCATCGGCGAGCGCGGCTGCGGCCAGCGCGCTCCCGGCCAGCACATCGACGATCGCATTGACATACGGATTGACCGCATCGAGCCGCTGCAGGCAGCTCTCGACGAGTTCCGTCGACGACACATCGCGCGACGCGACTCGCGCGGCCATTTCGCTTGCGCTCAAGCGCCACAAATCCTGGCTCACCTTACTTTCCTCCTGTTTGCGACTTATACGAAACGAACACCTTCCGGCACGTTTCCACGACCTCCCAGGTGCCCCGGAAGCCCGCTGGGATGACGAAGCGATCACCTGCGCGAAGCACCTTCTCTACGCCCCGTGCATCTCGCATCACGCATAGGCCGCTCAACATCTCGCAGTACTCGACCTCGTCGTACTCGACCGTCCACTGGCCAGGCGTGCAAGCCCAAAGGCCAGAACTGAACAGCCCGCACGGGCTCAAATAGCCGCGCGTCAGCGTCTGGACAGGATCGCCTGCCAGCAGCCATTCACGCGGGATGCGAGATTCGGTGACCTCGCCTTCATCGGTCATCAGATCGACGATATGTTCGACGCCCAACATGTTCACTCTCCAGTCTTCGTTCACGTTCCAGAACCTCCCTGTTTCCTCATAGCGCGTCCTGCAACGCATGCCAGGCCATCGCCAGTGCGAGCAACGGCTTGCGCAGGAATGTGCCGCCCGGAAACTCGCGATGCCGGAGCTTGCCGAACAGATCGAAGCGCGTCGCCTGCGCGTCGATTGCTTCGGCGATCAAGCGGCCTGCCAGCGCCGTGACGTTCACGCCGTGGCCCGAAAATCCCTGCGCGAAATACACGTCGGGCGCGAGCCTGCCGAAGTGCGGAGCACGGTTCATCGTCGCGTCGATGAGGCCGCCCCATGCGTAATCGATTTTGACGTCGTCGAGTTGCGGGAAGGTCTTCAGCATGTCGCGCCGCATGAGTTCGGCGGCGTTGGCCGGCATGCGCGTCGAGTAGCTGGCCCGGCCGCCCCACAACAGGCGCCCGTCCGCGGAACGCCGAAAATACTCGAGCGCGTGATTGCAGTCGCAGACTGCCGCGTTGGCGGGCATCAGCGCGCGCGCCCTCGCCTCTGCGAGCGGTTCAGTCGCGATCAAGTAGGTCGCCACGGGCACGATCTTGCGCGCCAGTTCGGGCGCGAGCGGCCCCAGGTAGGCGTTGCCGGCGAGCACGATGTGACGGGCCTCGACCTGTCCGTTCTCGCACAGCACATCGTAGCCCGCTGCGGTCTTGCGCAACGACACCGCGCAGGTTTCCTCGTAAAGCGAAGCGCCCGCGTCGCTCGCCGCACGCGCGAGTCCCAATGCGTAGTTGAGCGGATGCAGATGGCCGCTATCGTCGCTATGAAGTCCGCCGACGTAACGCTTCGAGTCGAGATAGCGGCCCAGGTCAGAAGATTCGATGTACTGACAACCTTCATAGCCGAACCGCCCGGCTGCCTCGTCGCGCCATGCCTTGAGCGAGTCGGCGTGGCGTGCCTTGTTGGCCACGGTCAGATAGCCGAACGTGAGATCGCACTCGATGCGATGCTTGTCCACCTGCTCGCGCACGATATCGACCGATTCGAGCCCCATGTCCCAGATACGCCGCACGTCTTCCGGTGGCAGTTGCGACGCGAACGTGTCGATACCGCACGAGTAGCCGGTGATCAACTGCCCGCCGTTGCGTCCGCTCGCTCCCCAGCCGATGCGCGAAGCTTCGAGCAACGCGACCGCATAGCCGCGCTCGGCAAGATTGAGTGCCGTGCACAGGCCGGTGAAGCCTCCACCGATGACACAGACGTCAGCCCGCACTCGCCCGGCGAGCGGCGCATGACGCGCCGTATCGTTGGCGCTGGCTGCGTAATACGAGCGAACGTGGGTTTGATTCCTGAATTTGAGCATAAGCCACGACCTTCGATGGCCGGCTTCGCACGCGTTGCGCGAAGCCGGCCTGGGTACGTTAGAACGAGTAGATGAATTGCGCGGCCAGCAGATCGTTCGACTTCGAGTAAGAGCCGTCGGCGCGCAGGAACACCCGGTTGTTCGACCAGTCGTGCCGGTATTCGACCTTCACGATGATCTTCTGGGTCGGGAAGAACAACAGGTCGAGCGCAACGTCCTGGCGAATCGCGCCCTTGCACTCGAAACCGTATCCGCCGCCCGCCTTCGAGCGCGAGAGGCAGTCGGCGTCGATGCCGAAGCCGTTGTACGGATCCATGCCGTTGCCGTTGAGCGCGATGCCACCGCCACCGCCGCCGTTCTTGGTATCGGCCAGCAGGTCGTAGCGGGCCGTCACACCCATGTGCCCCACGACCGGAGCATTGAACTTGCGATGGGCGAGCAGCGACAAGCCGTACCATTGCGCGAGACCGCCATTGAACGCGCCATGGGCCTGCTGGCCGTAATCGAACTGGGCGTTGTACTGGATATCGGCGAGCGTGTAGGTTGCGTCGGCCTCGGCGAAGAAGAACGTGCCGTAAGCGCCCGGGGCCTGGCCGCCCCAGCCGTACACCGTCGCCCCCGTCGACGGATCGAAGCCGCTCGGCAAGGTCTGCCGCGCAATCGTGAACGAGCCACCGACGTCGAGCGCGCTGCCGTGCAGATAGTCCACGCGGGCGCTGAATGCCGGCGTCTTGTTGCTCGTCGTGATGGGGTCGCCCAACGCATTCATGCCCGTCTGCGTGACCGCGCCATACGTGCGGAACTGCTCGTTGGCGAGCAGGAACTTCCAGGCCCACTGATCGCCCGTGTAGTTCACGCCCGCGCCGATGGAACTGCCCGGGTCCGAGAAGTCGTACAGCAGGTTATGCGTGAGCGTCAACATCAGGTTCGACTGCTGATACTCGTAGCCTGCGAGGCCCGGCATCAGGCCTGCTACGACTGCCGTCGTCGGGGTCAGCGGCACCGTTGCGAAGGCGGTGTTGAGAATGTTGAACCCGCTGTCCGCGTGTTCGTCCATCATGAAGATGCCCGCACCGCGATTCGGCATCAGCGAGAACTCGACCGATGGGGCCATCGGTCCCACGCCGAAGGTCTTCTTGATGTCGAGGTATAGATCGCCGATCGTGCTGTTGTAGTACTGGTACGCGTTCTCGTGGTTCGCGAACAGGAATGACGAACTGCCGGCAGCGCGGTTGTAGATGTACGACGGGTCGATATAACCCGTGATCGACAGCCCCGCGATCGGTCCCGTGTTGGCGGCATCGGTCAGCACGTCCACCTTCAACTGCTGATTCGCGATCTGCTGCTTCATCGCGTCCACATCGTCGTTCGATAGCCGGGCCTGCTGCACGCCATAGTCCGGCGACGAGACGTCGATGACCGGCGGCGGCGCGCCCCTCGTGACAGCCTGACTCGGCTGTGCCTTCAGTTCCTGCTGAAGCACGCTGACTTCCTTCTGCAGCGCATCGAGTTGACGCTGCAACGCCTGCAACTGCTCGCCTGCCGGACTGGCTGCAGCAAACCCCGGAAGCGCCCCGGCCAGCAGGGCGCATAACAGTTTCTTCTTCATCGAGCTTTCCCTTTGTCGTTCGTCTTTGCGAAACTTGTTGTCATGAAGCGCTCTGGTCCGCCGCGCGGCGGACTGTCAACCGGACGGCGGGAGCGGCGTTTGTCGCGCCACCATCGCCGCGTTCCGCCGCTGCTCGCTCCACCGCAGCCTTGTGGCGCTCGCGCACGAGCACGGCGCGATTCACCGCGATTACGCCGATCGTCACCACCGCGATAAACAGCGTCGCCAGCGCATTCATCTCCGGATTCAGCCCAAGCCGCACACGCGAGAACACGACGAGCGGCAGCGTGGTCGTGCCCGGTCCCGAGAGGAACGCGGAGAGAATCACGTCGTCGACTGAAACCGTGAACGAGAGCAGCCAGCCGGAGATGAGTGCCTGGGAGATGAGCGGCAGCGTGATCACGAAGAAAACCTTGAGCGGCCGTGCGCCGAGATCGAGTGCCGCTTCCTCGAGCGATCGGTCCATCTCCTTCACGCGTGACTGGACGATGACGGCGACGAAGGACAGGCACAGCATCACGTGGCCGATCCAGATGGTGAGCAAGCCGCGCCCGGCAGGCCAGCCGACCATCTGCTGCAAGGCGACGAACAGCAGCAGCAGCGAGATGCCCTGGATCACTTCGGGAATCACGAGCGGCGCGCTGATCATGCCGGCGTAGAGCGTGTAGCCGCGAAAGCGGCCCATGCGGGCGAGCACGAAACCGGCCCACGTGCCGAGCACTACTGCAGCGCTTGCGGTCATCACCGCGATCTTCAGCGACAACAGGGCGGCCTGGAGCAGTTCGTCGTCGTGCAGCAGCGCGCCGTACCATTTCAGCGAGAAACCGGACCACACGGTCACGAGCTTCGATGCATTGAACGAGTACACGACGAGACTGATGATCGGCACGTACAGAAACAGGAAGCCGGCTGCGATAACGGTGATCGAGAAGCAGCGATTGGGCTTGATCATTGGCCTTCCTCCAGTTCCTTGATCTGGTAGTACTGGAGCACCGCCATCGGCACGAGCAGCAACAGGACCATCGTCACGGTCACGGCCGCCGCCATCGGCCAGTCCATGTTGTTGAAGAATTCATCCCACATGACGCGGCCGATCATCAGCGTATTGGCGCCGCCGAGCAGTTCCGGAATCACGTACTCGCCCACCGCAGGAATGAACACGAGCAGGCTGCCCGCGACGATGCCGTTCTTCGACAGCGGCAGCGTGATCCGCGTGAACGCGACCCAGGGCTTCGCGCCCAGGTCGTAGGCGGCTTCGAGCAGCGTGAGGTCCATCTTCACGAGATGCGCGTAGAGCGGCATCACCATGAACGGCAGGTACGAATAGACCATGCCGATATAGACGCCCGCGTCGGTGTGATAGAGGCGCAACGGCGAGTGAATGAGGCCGATGGCCATGAGCGCATGATTGAGCAGCCCATCGTCCTTGAGAATGCCGATCCATGCATATACACGGATCAGGAACGACGTCCAGAACGGCAGCATCACGCCCATCATGAGCAGATTGCGCGTGTCCGGGTTCGAGCGCGCGATGCAATAGGCGAGCGGATAACCCATCAGAAGACACAGCAATGTGGAGAGCGCCGCCATCTTCAGCGAACTGAGCCAGGTGGCGATATAGAGGCTGTCCTGAAGCAGCAACGCATAGTGGCCGAATTGCAGCGCGGCGTGCACCACGCCGTCCTGCATGTGCAGCATTGCCGTGTACGGAGGAATGCCTAGTTCGAGATCGGCGAAACTGATTTTCAGCACGAGCAGGAAGGGCAGCGCGAAGAACACCAGCAGCCACACGAACGGCACGCCGATGACCGTGGCCCGGCCCGAGGGCATGAAACGCAGCCGCGCGCGTAAAAGAGGAAATTTCATCGACATTGCCTCGTCATTGCGTGAGGACGACGCCGCTGGCGGGCGACCACGAGACGTACACGTCGTCGTTCCAGACCGGCGCGCCTTCGTTCATCAAGTGCGAGCTGGACAGGTTGGAGACGACCGTCTTGCCGCCTGGCAAACGCACGTGATAGAGCGCGTAGCTGCCCATGTACGCCACGTTGGCGACCACACCGCGCGCCCAGTTGTGCTGCGAAGCGGGCCGCTCGCGCGTGACGCGCACGCGCTCGGGCCGCACCGAGATACCGACCGGCATGCCGAGCGGCCCCGTGACCCCGTGGCTCACGTACATGCGCGTTTCGAGGTCTTCGCTCTCGACGAAAATGTGATCGGGCTCGTCCTCGACGACCCGGCCTTCGAACAAATTGGTCGAGCCGATGAACTCGGCCGAGAAGCGGCTGTTCGGGAATTCGTAGACCTGGTTGGGCGAACCGATCTGCACGATGCGGCCTTCGCTCATGACCGCGAGGCGGTTGGCCATCGTCATCGCCTCTTCCTGATCGTGCGTGACCATCACGCAGGTGACATCGACCTTCTCGATGATGTTCACGAGTTCGAGCTGGGTCTTCTGGCGGATCTTCTTGTCGAGCGCGGACATCGGCTCGTCGAGCAACAGCAGCTTCGGGCGTTTGACGAGCGAACGCGCGAGCGCGACGCGCTGCTGCTGGCCGCCCGACAGTTGATAGGGCTTGCGCCTGACATAGCGGCTCATCTGCACGAGGTTCAGCGCATCGGCGACGCGCTCGCGGATCTCGTTCTTCGGCACGCCTTCCTGCTTCAGACCAAACGCGACATTCGATTCCACGCTCATGTGTGGAAAAAGCGCGTACGACTGGAACATCATGTTCACCGGGCGACGATACGGCGGCATCGCGGCGAGATCTTCGCCATCGACGAAGATACGGCCCGAGGTCGCCGTCTCCAGGCCCGCGAGCATGCGTAGCAGCGTGGACTTGCCGCAACCGGAACTGCCGAGCAGCGCAAACAGTTCGTTCTTGGCGATGGTCAGGCTCACATCATCGACGGCGATGCTGTCGCCGAATTTCTTGACGACGTTTTCGATGCGAACGAAGGCGCCGTTGCCGGACAAATCGAAAAGGTTCTCTTTCATGACGGGATATCGCGGGAAAGCAGGGCAATCCATCGTTTTCAGGGCGCGCACGTCTCCCTCGCCGCATGCCATGGCATGCGGACGAATGAACGGGAGAGAGGGGTCGGTGAAGCGCCGCCGCGACCAGCGGCGCGCGCTTTCGTCCGTTACGGGAGACCGGGCGTTAGCCGCCCGCTTTGAGCTGCAGCCACAGACGGTTCTGCAGACGCGCGATATCCGGACTGCGCGGCAACGCAAGTGCCATCTGGCTCAACACGCTGTCCGGCGGATAGACATCGGGATCCTGGGCAATGGCCGGCGTCACCAGCTGGCGCGCCGGTTTGTTCGCGCTCGGATAGAAGATCTCGTTCGTGATGGCCGCGTTGACCTTGGGATCCTCGATGTAATTGATCCACTTCATTGCCGCTTCGGGATGCGGCGCATCCTTGGGCACGGCCATCACGTCGAACCACAGGAGACCACCCTCCTTCGGGTTCACATATTTGAGTTCGTATGATTTCTTTGCTTCCGCTGCGCGGCGGCGGGCAAGGCCCACATCCCCCGACCAGCCCAGCACGATGCAGACGTCGTTGTTGACGAGGTCGTCGGGATAGCCCGCGGAGCTGAATTGCGTGACGTACGGGCGAATTTTCTTCAGCACCTCATAGGCGGCCTGGTAGTCGGCGGGATTGCTGCTGTTCGGATTGCGGCCCATGTACTGCAACACCGCCGCGAATGCAGCATCGGGCGCGTCCAGCAGCGACACACCGCAGCTCTTGAGCTTCGCGAGGTTGGCCGGGTCGAACAGCAACGCCCAGCTGTCGACCGGCGCGCTGTCGCCGAGGCGCTTGCGAATCGCCTGCACGTTGTACCCCACGCCCGTGGTGCCCCATGCCCACGGTACGCCGTACTGGTTGCCCGGGTCGGCGGCGGCGACCATTTTCATGAGCACCGGATCGAGATTCGCCAGATTCGGAATACGGGACTTGTCAAGCTTCTGGTAGACGCCCGCCTTGATCTGCTGGGCGAGGTAGTTGGACGTAGGCACCACGACATCGTAGGCGGAACTGCCCGCGAGCAGTTTCGTCTGCAGCGTGTCGTCGCCGTCGTAGCTGTCATAGCGGACGTGAATGCCCGTCTGCTTCTGGAAGTTGGGCACCGTGTCCGTCGCAATGTACTCGGACCAGTTGTAGACGTTCAGCTCGGTGTCTTCGGCGCGGGCGGTCCCGGTTGCCATCGAGAAAACGCATGCCGCAGCCGCCGGAACGAGCACGGCAAGTACACATTGGGGCAAACGGTCACGGCGGGTACGCATGATAAGGCTCCTCATTGTTGTGTTCGATGGCGCTCGCCGGTTAGTGGACTCGTCCTCTTCGCCGTGCGTTTCGTGAAGAACTTTATCGACACGGGTTGCGGGCGTCTGTCCGGCAAATGCGGGACAAACGCCGACGCCAACGGCGGATCTCTCGGGAAATTTCCGCGTAGGCAGACAATATTTTTCGTGCTATCTGTACCGCTCATCCAGTACAGAAGTGAGCAGACCGTTGTGAATGCCCCCCGTCCCGTTCCAGACCTGCCACTCGGCCAGATCGCCTTCGTCACCGAGAGACTCGGCAATGTCGCGCAGACCGTGGGCTCGGCGGCTTTCATTCAGACCCTGTACGAAACCATCGTGCAGTTCGTCGATTGCGACGCGGTGCATCTCGACTATCTAAGGGTCACGGCGCGGCAACGCAACGTGGGCTGGATCGGCAGTTCCGGACGCGACCAGGAGCTCGTCGCGCAAGTCATGGCGCTCTACTACCGCAGCTATGCGAACGACGACGTGACCTACGAGGGCATCGCCGTCGAGGAGGAAGTCAAGGTCGCCCAGATCTCCGCCCAGAACGCGGCGACGGAGGTCAAACACCTGTTCTTCGATGGTGTCGACATTCACGACGAGTGCATCCTGACGCGCCTCGTCAACGGCACAACGTACTCGATGTCGCTCGCCCGCACGCGGCATCTTCCGCCGTTCTCGCTCAAGGAGCTGAGTCTGCTCAAGCACCTCGCGCTCGTGATACTGCCGCTTTCGGCCGCCCATCACCGGCTGCGCGGGGAGATTTCGTCAGGCGACTGCGCCTCCGGTGCGAGCGATCGCAACCCGCTCGCGCAGTGGCTTCCGCAGCTTCACGACAAGCTCACGCCACGCGAAGCCCACGTATGCTCGTCGTTCATCAACGGCCTGACCACCCAGGCCATCGCGCAGGACATGGGGGTCAAGGCATCGACGGTCAATACCTATGCGAAGCGTGCGTTCGAAAAGCTGGGTGTCGATACACGGCGCCAGTTGATGGCGCTCGTGCTCAAGAGCGCGCCGCTCGACGCGAGCGAGCGCGGCGTACATTGAGCTGGCGACTCGCGTACGCCGCTCGTGCGCCCTATCGCAGCCGTATGATCGTCGACTTCAGCTCGCTGTATTTTTCGAGCGCGTGCAGCGACTTGTCGCGTCCATTGCCGGACTGACGATAGCCGCCGAACGGAAAGTTCAGGTCGTCGCTGCCATCACTATAGCCGTTGACCCAGACGGTGCCGGCGCGCAAGCGCCTCGCCACGTCGTGAGCGGTGCCCAGATCGGCTGACCAGACGGCGGCGGCAAGCCCATATTCGGTGTCGTTGGCGATCGCGACGGCTTCGTCGACCGTGTCGAACGTGATCACTGAAAGCACCGGACCGAAGATCTCTTCTTGCGCGATGCGCGCGTTCGGCTGCACCTCGAAAACGGTCGGCTCGACATAAAAACCACCGGCTTCCTCCCTGACACGGGAGCCGCCGGCCAGCAGACGCCCTTCCCGACGGCCCGCCTCGATGTACTCCAGCACCCGGTCGAGCTGGATCTGGTCGATGATCGCGCCCATCGTCACGGCGGGGTCGAGCGGATGGCCGGGCACGTAACGGCGCGCCGCCACCAGCAGCTTGTCGATGAACGCGTCCTTGATATCGCGGTGCACGAGCAGCCGCGAGCCTGCCGTGCAGACCTCGCCCATGTTGAAGAAAATCGCATCGGCCGCCGCCTGGGCGGCGCGATCGAGATCAGGGCAGTCCGCCAGCACGATGTTGGGCGACTTGCCGCCGAGTTCGAGCCAGACGCGCTTGAGGTTGGAGCGGGCTGCGCATTCCATGATCGCCCGGCCGGTTCGCCCGGAGCCCGTGAATGCAATGCAATCGACGTCGGCATGCAGCGCGAGTACCCTGCCCGGCTCGCCACCGCCCGGCAAGACGTTGAACACGCCACGCGGCAGGCCCGCCTCGTGCGCGAGTTGCGCCACCCGGATCGCCGTGAGCGGCGACTTCTCCGAAGGCTTGAGCACGACACTGTTGCCCACGGCCAGTGCGGGCGCGAATTTCCAGGCCGCCATGAGAAGCGGGAAATTCCACGGCACGACCGCCGCGACCACGCCGATCGGTTCGCGCGTGACGAGGCCTACGAGATGAGGGTCGCAGGGCACGACCTCGCCACCGGTCTTGTCGATCGCTTCGGCATACCAGTCGACACAATGTGCCGCGGCGGGGATATCGATGTTGGTCGTGTCGCCGATCGGCTTGCCGGAATCGAGCGTTTCGAGCAGAGCCAGTTCCTCGCGATGCTCGCGCATCAGCGCCGCCCAGCGCAGCAGAATTGCCTTGCGCTGGCGCGGACTCATGCCCGCCCAGCTTTGCTGCGCGAAGGCGCGGCGTGCAGCAGCCACGGCCGTGTTCACGTCGGCCTCGCCGCAATCGGCCACCTGTGCCAGCACACGGCCGTCGATGGGGCTATTGCAAGCGAAGGTCTTGCCGTTGCTGGCGTGGCACAGTTCGCCGTCGATGAAAGCCCGACCTTCTATCGCAAGGGTCGCGGCCTTGTCCTGCCAGTATGCAAATGTGTTGTTCATCGATTGGTCCTCAATGGGGATTGGCCGATTCGGATGTCACGGTGATCGCGTGACAAGCGGCTCAGTCCGTATAGCATGGACATCGGGCCGCGCCCGTCCCACATTTTCAGGACAACGATCTCTGTTCCTCACAGATGCGCACTACGCGGCACTGGGCTGCGTACGGCAGAATGGTGTGGACGACGCCGAGGAACCGCGTACGCCGAACATCGCGTGCGGGTTGAACAGTGTGTTGAATGAGGGAGGATCAGTGCTGCTGTTGAACAGCGCAGCACATCGCAACGATGCTGCGATCAGTGCCGGTCCTGATGATCGATGAGAACCGCACCGGATCCCGCTGCGCCGCAAGGACGAATCAACTGATGTGCCTGAGCCGCGGTGCGGCCAGACGGCTCAACCGCGCTTCGCACCATCAACCCCCAAGACTGACGACAACCGCCCCATCGACGATCTCGACCGGGAACTTCGTGAGGCACAATCCGCCTGCACCCGGCATGCAACCGGTGCGCAAATCGAAGCGCAGACCATGCGCCGGGCAGCGCAATACACTGCCCTCCAGCGTTCCACCCGACAGAGCGGCGCCGTTGTGGGGACACGCATTATCGATGGCGTGAATCGTACCGGCCAGGTTGATGACGATGATGCTGCGACCATCGACGAAAGCCAGTTTCTTCTCGCCCGGCGCGAAGTCGTCGACTTGTCCAACAGTTGTTTGAAGTGACATCGACGATCCCGTTATTTAGCGTGAGGCACGCGCCTGAAGACTATTCACGCGATCGAGGTCGGCGACATAACCGCGCTTGCCGATGTAGAACGCCAGTGCCGCGATCAGCGGCGCAAACGGCGCGAGCTGCAGTGCACCGAGGAGCCCGATGCGATCGGCGATCACGCCAGTGAGCACGGCAGCGGGCGCGAGTCCCAACAAATTGTTGGCGAGCGTGAGCGTGGCAAACGCCGAGGAATGGATCGACGCCGGCGTGAGATTCGCGACCATCGCGCCCGAAGGACCAGTCGCGCCTGCGCAAAAGAACATGCCTGCACCGATCACGACGAGTTGCGCCGGTCCCGTGGGCATATGAAATCCAGTCAACAGCAATACAAAACAGAGCAGGCAAAAGACGATGGCCGCGCTCCACTTGCGCTCCTGCGCGTGCTTGCTGAGCCGGTCGGTCAGGTTTCCGCACACCACCATGCCGCAAGCGGTGGCGAGCACGAACACCGCCGCCACCACCGCGGCCCGGCTAGTGGCCATGCCGTAATAGCGGTTCAGGTAGCTTGGCATCCACGCCCACACGGCCGCTGGCACCAGTAAATGAATACCGCTGCCGATATAGGCGCATTTCACCGACTTCGTCGAAAAGAGTCCTTGCATCAGCTCGCGCAATGTCGCGCAAGCACGACGTCCCTCTGCCCGTCTGACGATGCCTGCCGGTTGCAGCGGCGCGAGCCGGGTGTCGGTCACGGCAACCCGGTAGAAGGCGAGCAGCGCGATGCCGAGGGCGGCCATGATGCCAAAGGCCGCGCGCCATCCAAGGTGGGCCGCGATCGCTCCGCCGATCGCCATGCCGAACACCGAGCCGAACGCCCCGCCCGCCATGAACGCCGCCGTGAGCGTGGCGCGCAGCCGCGCCGGAAAGATGCTCAGGACGAGGGCGACACCGACGCTGCCATAGGCAGCCTCGCCGATGCCCACACAGGCGCGTGCGAGCAGCATCTCGCCGTAGTTCGTCGAAATGGCGCAGCCGAGTGTCGCGAGACTCCACAATGCGGCCATCAGAACGATGCTTCGGACCCGGCCCCAACGATCGGCCAGCACGGAAAGCGGAAAGGTCAGCACGCCGACCATCAGCGCAACGACGCTGCTGAGCGAGCCAAGCCGCGTGTCGGACAGGCCCCATGCAGCCTTGAGTAAAGGAAACACCGCGTTGAGGACCTGCCTCGACATGTAGTCGGACAGCAGGAGTCCCACCGTCAACGCGAACACGACCCAGGCATAAGCCTGCACGTCTTGCGGCCTCGTCGAAACCGTCGTCGAAACATCACCCACTACGGGCTCGGCATGTGCGAGCATGAATTGTCTCCTTCTTCCCCAGCCGCTCGACGGCTTCTACCAGACTCATACTGCTACGCTGCGCACAGGGGCAGATGCTTCATGCCCGACTGCCGCGTTATGGCAGTTCGTCCTCGCGGCACGGAAAAAGCGCCTGCACGCGGGCGTCACGTCAGCGAGACCGCACGATAAGACAATCCTGCGCTACACTTTTTTGAATACGCGCCATTGTTTTGTGTTTTTACGCCACCAGGTGTTAACACCGACGGCAGCAGGCGCGAGCGATGGTATGGCGCGAAACAACGAGCGGAGAGACGACCATGGAGACGATGTTGCGCGCGGTGGCAATGAGCGGCTACTTCGAAATCGCGCGACGGCATGGACTGAATCCGGTCGAGTTGACGCTGCAAGCGGGGCTCGATGCTGCGGCGCTCGCCAATCCGGACGAACGCATACCGGCCGCCCCCGCGTGCCGGCTGCTCGAGTACACGGCCGAAGCGGCCGCGTGCCCCACCTTCGCATTGCAAATGGCCGCGACCCGCCATCAGTTCGGCACGGGCGTGGTCAACGTCCTGCTCGCCCACAAGCGCACGTTGCGCGAGGTGCTGCTGGCGACGGCCGAGTATCGTCATCTGCTCAATGAGGCGCTGGCCGTCTACGTGGAAGACGCGCACGACACCGTCACCATCCGCGAAGAACTCGTCGTCGAACCGGGAACGCCGACCAGGCAGGCCATCGAACTCGCAGTCGGGGTGCTCGCGCGCCATTCCAGCAGCCTGCTCGGCGAGCACTGGAAGCCGCGCTCGGTCCATTTCGTGCATCAGGGACCACGCGATCTGACGTTTCATCGCCGGTTCTTCGGCTGCCCGCTCGAGTTCGGCAGCGATTTCAACGGTATCGTCTGCGCTGCCGCCGATCTCGACTATCCGAACCCGGCGGCCGATCCAGAACTGGTTCGGTATGCTGAGGGTTTGAGCGACATGCTCAACATTGCCGGCGCCGACTCGATGCCACTCGAAGTGCGCAAGGCCATCTATTTGCTGTTGCCGCTCGAACAGGCCACGGTCGAACGCGTCGCGAGCCATTTGCATTTGAGCGTTCGCACCATGCAGCGCCAACTCGAATCAGCGCAGACAAGCTTCTCGCGTCTGGTCGAGGAAGTCAGGGGCGAGCTTGCCGAGCGCTACATGAGCAACCCGCGCTATCCCATCGGGCGTGTCTCGGCGCTGCTGGGATACGCCCAGCAAGGGTCGTTCACGAACTGGTTCAGCTCACGCTTCGGCATGACGCCACGCGCATGGCGCAGCAGTCATCTGAAATCGAAATGAGCAGGGGAAGTGCCGAACGTGCCCGCCCGCCCCGACGATGAAGTTTACGCGGCGTCGCGCGAGGCGACTGCCCCGGTTCCTTTCAAGGCGTCATAGAGCGTCGCCATGGGCGTATCGTCGATCTCGCTTTTGATGAACGTCGTAAAGGCGCGCTCGTAGAGTGCCCGCCCTTCCGGTGTTTCCATCGTCATGTCGAAACCCTCCATGACGAGTCCGGCCACCGTGTCGGCCTCAATCAGGATGTGCTCAGCTTTGTCTCGGTCCACGTTCATCTCCAACAACATGACTCACGATTGTAGGCCATTCGCGGGCAGCTTGACGAGAACCGGACAGGGGGAAAACGGGCGGACTTCGCGCCGTTAGCAAACGCATGGACTTCTGCAACCGCTCCAGATATTTGGCTTGTTTTATAAGCGACAGAGCCTACGATAAGAGAGTAGTTGCATCGGTCGAAGCGGGTGAAAAGCAAAACGACACAGGATCTTCGACATGGGATACGACTTCTCGCGCTTCGCACAGACCGTCTTCCGGCCCGGTGTCGACATCGAACGATGGCTGACAACGGGCCTTGCCCGCTGCAAAGCGCTTGCCGCTGTCGAGCGGATCAGGCGCGACGCCGGTTGCGCGTGCGCCGCAAGCGGCTGTCACGAACGCCAAGATTTCCGTGTCAACACCCCGCGACAGGAGAGGGACATGGACGCCTCCGATTCTTCCGTGATGCATCGGACCATGAACAACGACCAGCGCGCAAAAGCCGTTTTTTTGTCGCTGATTTTGCTCGCGGCCATTCCAGCCTTTGGAGATGATGCGCCTCAGGCTCCCGCCGCCGCGGCCCCATCGGCTACCGCCGCCCAGAGCCCGGCGCCGTTCAGTCCGGAGCAGATCGAGGCACTGGTCGCGCCGATCGCGCTGTACCCCGATTCCGTGCTCTCCCAGGTCTTGATGGCCTCGACCTATCCGCTCGAGATCGTGCACGCGGCCCGCTGGGTCAAGGCCAATCCGAACGTAAAGGGCGACGCCGCCGTGAAGGCGGTGGAAAACGAATCGTGGGATACCAGCGTGAAATCGCTGGTGGCTTTTCCGCAGATACTCGAGCCGATGAATGACAAGATCGACTGGACGCAGAAACTCGGCGACGCCTTTCTCGCGCAGCAAAAGGATGTTTTCGCGGCGGTGCAGCGGCTGCGGGCGCGCGCGAAGGACGCCGGCAATCTCAAGTCGAACGAGCAGCAGAACGTGGTCGTCGAACAGGCACCCGCCGGCGGCCAGACCATCGTGAAGATCGTGCCCGCGAATCCGGAAGTGATCTACGTGCCCGCATACAACCCGACCGTCGTCTACGGCGCGTGGAGCTATCCGGCCTATCCGCCGACCTACTGGCCGCCTTACCCGGCTTATTACCCCGGCGCCGCACTCGCGACAGGATTCGCGTGGGGCATCGGACTCGCGGCAGCCGGCGCTATCTTCAGCGACTGCAACTGGGGCGGCGGCGACGTGAACATCGACGTCGACAAAGCCACGAACATCAATCGCAACACCGATCGCAACAAGGTTCAGGCACAGGGCGGTCGCTGGCAGCATGACGCCGGCCATCGTCAGGGCGTCGCCTACCGGGACAACGCCACGCGCGACAAATTTGCCGGCCAGGCGCCGGGTGCCGCCAACCGTTCCCAGTATCGCGGGCGTACGGGCGATACGGGTGCGGGTCTCGGCGCCACCGACAGGGCCGGCGCCGGCAACCGCGCCACCACCGCAGACCGCGCCAACGCCGGGAACCGGGTATCGTCCAACGATCGACCCGCCGCAGGCAATCGGCCCGCGACGGCGGACCGCGCCGGCGGAGCGAACCAGGGGGTGGGCTCGAATCGCGGCAGCGCCAGCACCAGCGACATGAGCCGTGTCAGCAGCGGCAATCGCGGGGGCGGGTACAGCGGCGGCGGACGCGACAGTTCGTTCTCGGGTGTGGGCGGGAGCGGCGGCGCGACCCAGCGCAGCTACGATCGCGGCAGATCGAGCATGCAAGGCTCGGGCTTCAACCGGCCTTCGGGCGGCGGCGCGCGCGGCGGCGGCGGCGGTACACGCGGCGGCAGACGCTAAGGAGAGGAAACCATGAACCTCGAGTCACGTGTTTTCCGGAAGTGGGTAAAACCCACGCTCGCAAGCTTGGCCGTCGCAGCGGCCCTGTCGGTCGCGATGCCCTCGCCCGCCTGGGCCCAGCAGAATTTCAGTTCGCCGGAGGCGGCGATGGATGCGTTCGGCGATGCCGTCGTGAAAGACCGCGAGGACGAATTGCGCACGCTGTTCGGCAATGATTTTCGCGAACTGATTCCTCCCGCGGGCGCGCAATTGCGCGACACGTTTATCGCGGCGTGGGCCAAGTCCCACAAGATCGAATCGGTGGACGCCCGGCATGCCAGCATTGCCGTCGGCGACGAAGGCTGGACGTTCCCGATTCCACTCGTCAAGACCGATCAGGGCTGGCACTTCGACACGCGCGCGGGTGTGGACGTGATGCGCGCACGGCGCATCGGCCGCAACGAACTGGCGGTCATCCAGACGATGCTCGCGATCTACGACGCGCAGCGCGAGTACGCGCAGACCAATCACGACGGCGAGGGCGTGCTGGCCTACGCGTCGAAGATGGTGAGCTCGCCGGGCAGGCACGACGGTCTGTACTGGCCCACTGGACCCGACGATCACCCGAGCCCGCTAGGCGAAGCGTTCGTCAATGCGAGTTCGCGCAATGCGCAAAAAGCCGGCTACTACGGATACCACTACAAGCTGCTCGAGTCACAAGGGCCGCACGCGCCAGGCGGCGCCTACGACTATGTCGTGAACGGCAAGCTGTTCGGCGGCTTCGCGGTCATCGCATGGCCGGTGAAATACGGCGACACGGGGATCAAGACCTTCATGGTGAGTCATGCTGGACAAGTCTATCAACGCGACTTCGGGCCGGATAGCGCCGCCAAAGCGGAGGCGATCAAGTCGTTCGACCCGGGACCGGCCTGGAGCAAGGTGCCGGATGCCGATAGTCAGTGAGCCACGCCCCGCGCCGGGGCGAACGGTGCCACCACGCGAGCGGCAACGCCCCCCTCAATCCTCGCCGAACGCACGACGCGCCGCCTCCTGAACGCCTCGCACGGCTGCCGCGACGATCAGTCCCGTGAACACCAGGCCAATCAGACCGAGCAGGACAGCATCGACGCGCCCGAACGTCGAGCTCGGCACGACATCGCCATAGCCGATCGTCAGCGCCGTGATCGCGCAGAAGTAGACGGTCTCGCCTATCGGTGAAGGCGTACGGTTCGCCGTTTCGACAGGGCCGCCGAAGTAATACATGCCTATCGTCAGCAGAACGTACAACACCAGCAGACCCGCCAGGATCGTACGCAGATACCAGAGCGTCCTGCCCATTTCCCGCAAGATTTCGCGTGCTCCCAGACGCACGACGGTCTCGCCTGTCGCATTTCCCATCTTCGGTACCTCGCAGAATGTGCCGGGTCCTCATGTATGACCGGGCAGAAAAAATGGCGGCTCGCTGCGTCAAGGCTCGCGGCTGCGTTGCTCGAAAATCAACAGCATCAGACAGGCGTAGACCGTGACAGCCAGAAAGAGCCCCATACGCACCGCGAGTGCCGTATAGACGTCCTTGCCCGCCACGCTGTCCTGCACCGACTGGCCAAGCAGGATGATCATGGTGACGAGCGCGTTCATCCAGAAACCCGGCGAGTAACGCGTCGGGCTGATGCGGTAAAGCTTGCGCCCGACCACGAGCGCAAACAGCAGCATCCACAGGAAGAACATCCACAGGTCCACGAAGAGCCGCAGTGCAAACCAGAACGCGACAGCAAGCACGCCACCGAGCAGCGTCGATCCGATCAGATCGCGCGCCGCACCGCGCGCCGTCGTCGTGCAGCTCTGCCGGCCGAGGCTGACCGACTTCATGATGATCGGGAGATAGCTCGCTGGATCGGTCATCGCGAGCAACCAGGCCGGCATCACCACGAGCGCAGCCTGCAGCGCGACGCGAGCGGTGTATCGGTCGGATATTGCCTTCGCAGCAGGTTGGGGCTGCGCGCTCACGGGTTCGGGGAACAGCTGGTGCGTCAGGGCCGCCACCAGCACGGCAAGCAACAGCCCCTTCACCAGCGCGCCGACGACCGTCATCGCCAGCTGGAAGTCCGCTGTACCCGCTGCCGAGATCATCGTCAATCCAGCGACGAGAAAGGTCGCCACCAGATTGTTGCCGCCGCGCAGCCCGTAGCGAAACGCGAGAAAGAGCAGGAGCCCGGTGATCGCCACACCGGCGAACGCGTAATGACGAAGCAGCGGAACGAGCAGCAGCCCGCTGCCCGTCGTCAACGCCACGACCAGCGCGAACGCCACGCTCGCCTTCAACGACATCGGCCGGTTTTGTGTCGCCAGAAGGAACACGGCGAACACGGGCGCGATGACGGGGACCGACAAGTCCAGCGCGAAACTGATCGCGAGGCAGAGCGCTGTTCCCGTGGCGATCCGCAACGCGCGTCGATCGGCAAGCGGGAAGCGGGTTTCCATGGACGCAGTCAGTAAAGGTAAGAGACCCAGCTCATCACGCGCAGAAACAGTCGTCCGAGCAGATTGAGCGGATTGCCTTGATCCGGAAACGCCATCACCTCGGCCTGGCCGCCCACGCGGATGTTCTGCAGACGCGAGCGCTCAGCCGGGTCGAATTCGACGATCACCGGAAAGCGCTGAGCGGGACGCAGCCAGTCGCGGCTGTTCTGCACGGTCGGCAGGCTGCCGGGCGGCGTGCTCTGCCCCACGCTCACGCCATAGCCGATACTGCGAATGCGCCCCGCGAAGACTTCACCCGGCAGCGCGTCCAGCGCGATGGCCACCGGCGTGCCCGGCTTGAGATGGCCGAGATTATTCTCGGTCATGTCGGCGCTGATCCACACATCGCGGATCGCAATCAGCGTCATCACCGGTTTGCCGGCCGCCGCGAACTGGCCGACTTCGGTGATGAGATCCGTGATGACGCCGCTTGAACGGGCCTTGATCCGCGTATTGGCCAGATCGAGTTCGGCCTTTTCCACGGCCGCAGCCGCGCTGCGCAACTGCGCATTCTCCGCCTCGCCGCCGCCTTGCTGCTCGCGGGCGCGCTCCACTTCGGCCCGCGCGGCGACCACCTGGCTCTGCGCCTGCTCATAGCTCGCACGCGCCACCTCGAGGCGTCGCAGCGAGACCGTGCCCTGGTCTTCGCCGTATAACCGTTCGAGCCGGTCGCTATCCTGGCGCGCCTTCACCTCGTTCGCGATGGCCGCCCGCAGCGAGGCCTGCGCGGAATCGATGCCCGCCGTGCTCGCGCCGACCTGGCGGCGCGTGGACTCGAGGTCGGCGCGCGCGCGATCGGCAGCGATGCGGTATTGCTCGCCATCGATTTCGAACAGCACATCGCCCGCGTTGACCTCCTGGTTGTTGTGCACGGGAACACGCGTCACCGTGCCCGACACTTCCGCGGCGACGGGTACGACATAGGCCTGCACGCGTGCCTGTTGGGTGTAAGGAGTAAAGCGGTCGGCGAGCAGATACCAGATCAGGCTCACGACGATCAAGCCGAGCACCCACTTCACCGCCCTGCCCGACGGATCGGAGGCGGGCGGTGGCGTCGCTGGCTTCGGAGTCCCGGCCGCTTCGCTCATCGCGATACCCCTGCGGGCTGCGCAGACGCGGCGCGCGGCGCACTTGCTTCGTCAAGCAGATCGCCCCAGTCGGTGCGTTGCTGCATCTCGGCGCGGGTCGCCGGATCGACGAGCGGCTGCTCCGAGTACCAGCCGCCCCCGAGCGCCTTGTACAGCGCGATCAAACTGCCCACCGCGTTACTGCGATTGACGATAAAGGCGTCCTGCTGCGCGAACAGCGCACGCTGCGCATCGAGTACCCGCTGAAAGTCCGAATACCCTTCGCGGTAAATGGCCGTGGCGAGCGTCAGCGAGCGCCGTGCAGCGCCCTGGGCATCATTGAGGATGGCGTCCCGCTGCAACGCGGCGACCAGCGCCGTGGCGGCATCGTCGGCCTCGCGCGCCGCTTCGCGCACGGTGTTCTGGTAGGCGACAGTCAGCACCTGCAGCCGGGCGTCCTGGACGCGCACATTGTTCGCGATCCTGCCGTGATCGAATACGTTCCACGTGACGCTGGGGCCCGCCACCAGCGCCAGCGTGTTCGGTGAGCCGCTTAGCGAACTAGCGCTCCAGACGAGCGAGCCCAGCAGCGACACGGACGGATAGAAATCGGCCTTCGCCACGCCAATGAGCGCCGACTGCGCGGCCATCTGATACTCGGCGGCACGCACGTCGGGGCGACGCAACAGCAGATCGGCAGGCACGTCCTGCAGCACGGCGCTATCGACGAGCGGAACCACCCCTTGCCGGCCCGCTTGCTCATCGAGTTCAGGCAACGGCCCTGGCGGCCGCCCCAACAGCACAGACAACGCATGACGGGCGACCCCGATCTGGCTTTCGAGGTCGGGGATGCTGCTCAGTGTGCTCAGATACTGGGTCTTGGCCTGCTGGAAATCCAGCTCGTCGGTCTCGCCGCTCTTGAAGAGCTTTTGCGCGATCTCGTAGCTGCGCTTTTGCAGCTGCGCGTTCTCGCTTGCGATACGCAAGCGGGCCTCGGCCGTGCGCAACGTGAAATAGGTATCGGCGACCTGCGCATGCAACAGGACCAGCGCGGCATCGCGGTTGGCCTGGGCGGCAAAGAACGCGGCATCGGCGGACTCGATCGCGCGCGCAAACCGCCCCCAGAAGTCCAGTTCCCAGCCGATGCTCAAGCCTGCGCCATACTGCAGGTAAGCACCGGACTTGGTATTGAATCCATCCGAGCGCTTGCGCGCCGAGGGCAGCACATCGGCGCTCGCCTGTTGCACCTGCGGATAGCGTCCCGCCAGCGCGATGCCGAGTTGCGCGCGGGCCTCGATCACGCGCAAGCCGGCAATCTCCAGATCCCCGTTGTTCGCATCGGCTTCGGCAATCAGACGTTCGAGATCGCGGTCACCGAAAACGCGCCACCACTCGCGCAGATCGGGTTGCGCTGCCTGCTGCGTGACCTGCGCAATCGATGCGCTGCTCCATTGTTCGCTCAAGCCGGCGTGCGGCGGATGAAAGTCCGGCCCCACGCGCATGCAGGCGCTCAGGCACCCTGCCCCGAGCAGTATCGCTGTTCCGCATGGGCGCATCGAAGGCGACACGGCGCCGTCCTCGCAGCGTCAAGGCTGCTCAGGGTTCCGGGACTGATCGGGAAGAGACGCCGGTTGATCCCGCACCCAGCGCCAGAAAAGCTCATAACCGACCGCGAGCATCACGGGACCAATAAACAAGCCGATGACACCGCCCGTCACCATGCCGCCGAGCGCGCCGATCAGTACCACCGGCATCGGCACCGCGACGCCCCGGCCCAGCAGCAGCGGCTTGAGCACGTTATCGGCCAGACCCGCGATGAAAACATAGATCGCGAAGATGATCGTCACCGTGTTCGCACCTTCGGTGACGATCACGAAGATGATCACGGGTACGGTGATCAACGTGGCCGGCAACTGCATGATGCCGATCAGCAGCACGGCGAGCGCGAGCAGACCCGCGCCCGGCACGCCCTTGATGACGAACGCGACACCAATCAGCAACATCTGGATGAACGCGATACCGACCACACCCTGGGCAACCGCCCGGATGGTGGCCGTACACAGATCGGCGATCTGCGGGCCGTTTTCCGGGCCGGAGATACGCGAGGCGATCGCAATCGCGCTGTGGTAGCCCTTCTCTCCATGTGCCATGAAAATGCCCGCGACGATCAGCGCGACAAAGAACACGAGCAGCCCCGCACCCAGACCCGTGACCGTGCCGAGGACCGCGAGACCAGCCTCCTTGAGCTGCGGCGCGAAGCGCTGCGCGAGCCCGGTGAGATCGGTTGACGCCTGCGCCCAGAAGTCATACACGCGCTGCCCCACCAGCGGCCACGCGGCCACCGATTGGTCCGGCGCCGGAATCTGGAAGCTGCCGCTCTTGAAGATGGCCATCGCGCGCTCGATGGAATTGGCGACCGCGACGCCCAGCAGATAGGTCGGCACGAGAATCACGACGAACGCGCAGAGAATGATCAGCGTGGCGATCAGACCATCCTTGCTGGCGAACGAGCGTCGAAGCCTGACGTGCAGTGGATACAGCGTGATCGCGAGGATCAGCGCCCACACCATCAGATCGAGAAACGGCACGAAGATCCGGAAACAGAAGATGGCCAGAACAGCGACCAGTCCGGCGCGAATAAAAACATCGAGCAGTCCCCTGGACTGCATGTGGTGCATATCCGGTGTGAGCATAACTATTCTCCCGGTGGGTCGCCTCGAGAATCGGACAGCAAAAAACGTGGATCGCGTGTCGAACGCTGGATGCATGGCGGCCTTGCCTGTGACCACGGTCCGGACGCGGCCGTACGGCAAGCCACGCCATGATCCAGTCACCCTCCCAGAGCCATAATGACCGCCAGCAGTGCGACACCGATGCCGGACATGACAAGCCCGGTCAGCACCGGCCGGCCGCCCGTGTAGCGGCCCTGCGCAAATCCGCCGATGAACAGCGTGACAATCGCCAGCAGATTGGACACGCGCAACGCCGGCACCACTTGCGAAATGAAGATGAACGGAACAACGACCGGAAACGTCGCGAGGACAACGAGCGCAAATACACTGACCGCGGCGGCGTAGTCTCTCACGCCCAAGCGCACGGACGGATCGCGAACATTCAGGAGTCCGTGGTGAAATGAATCAAGCGCTGCGGGCGTGGCCACGACCGCGAAAAATTGCGGGAGCGCGTCGACAATCAGGCGGTGCACCTCAGGCTGCTCGCGTATCGTCCGAAGCCGCCCGAGCAACGTGATCTTCCTGCGTCGCTCGGTTGCCGCGCGGATAAGGTACATGACGGCATCCACGAGTCCCCAGGCGAGATTGCAGCCGAGCGCCGTGAACATCATCGTGCGGACTTCCTGACGGCCGGCGGTCGCCACACTGAGCGCCCCCGTGAACGAGAGCGCCATGAGCACACCGAAGACGATCTCGCAGACTCTGTCGACTGGATCGAGCAACGGTTCGCGTTCGTTTGCCATCGTTTAGCGCTCCTTGTTGCTCCTGTCCGACCACATCGACCCGTTAGTTCGCAGATTGATTAAAACGGAAGGAGTCGATGACGACGGCCGCGCATTCCGAGTATATACATTACACGGACCGACGCTGGCGAGCCTGTACTTCAATGCTTGCGGCTGCGAGCAGCCGCTCAACCATCGGCGGCGGGAAGCCTTTCGCCACAGTGCTTGCAATACACGGCGTTATCGTCGTGCCCTTCGGAACGGCAATGCGTGCAGACGCGCCCGGGCGATTGCTTTTGTCTCAACACCGTCGCCGCTTCGGCACCCACGATGCCCGCCGGCAGGGCAATCACGCCGTAGCCGAGCAGGATCGCGAGCGAGGTGACGAATTGCCCGAGCGGTGTCTTCGGATGAATGTCACCGTAGCCGGTGGTCGTCATCGTGACCACCGCCCAGTACATGCTGACGGGAATGCTGGTGAAGCCGTTCGACGGCCCTTCGACGAGATACATGACCGTGCCGAGCACGACGACCAGGATCAGCACGACACCGAGGAACACCACGATCCGGTGCCGGCTCCGGACGAGCGAGCGCCAGAGAACCTGCGACTCGTCGAAGTACAGCGGCAGCTTCAGGATCCGGAAGATGCGCAGCATGCGCAACAGCCTGACATCGACCAGCACATGAAAGCCCGGCAAGAGGACGGCCAGATAGGTTGGCAGGATCGACAGGAGGTCGACGATCCCGAAGAAGCTCAATGCATAACGCAACGGCCGCTCCACGCACAGCAGCCGGATCACGTATTCCGCGGTGAACAGCAGCGTAAAGAGCCATTCCAGGACATCGAGGACGATCAGCTCGCGCGTGCGAACGGCCTCGACGCTGTCCAGCATGATGACCGCGACGCTGAGTATGATCGCCGACAGCAGAACGGCGTTGAAGCGGCGTGCGGCGAGCGTGTCGGTATCGACGACAATCGCATACAGCCGCCGTCGCCAGCCGTGATCGGGTCGGCCAAAATCGCGTTTGAGTGGGTGAACGAGGTTCATGGGCGAGATCGGGCGGTTGAACAAGCGTACTCGAATCCGGACGATGCCGTCGGCAGCGCGCTGGAATACCGGATGAACCGCTTCAGCGAAGCGAACCCCTAACCCTTCACACGCGCGGCTTTAACTCGCCTCGCGAGCATGTTCATCCCTTCGACGAACGCGGAGAACGCCATCGCCGCATAGATATAGCCCTTGGGAACATGCGTGCCGAACCCCTCGGCGATCAGTGTCATACCGATCACCAGCAGAAAGCTGAGCGCGAGCATCACGATGGTCGGATTCCGGTCGATGAACTGCGAAAGCGGCTTTGCCGCGAACAGCATTGCCACCACGGCGGTGATGACGGCGATGTACATGATGACCAGGTTTTCAGTCATACCAACTGCCGTGATGATGCTGTCGACCGAAAACACGAGATCGAGCAGGAGAATCTGCGAGATCGCTGCCCGCTGCGTCAGTTGGGCGACACTCGACGTCTGCGCAGCGTTGTCCGTGGCATCGCCGGCGACATGGTGATGCATCTCCGACGTCGCTTTCCAGACGAGAAACAGGCCACCTGCCAACAGAATCAGATCGCGCCATGAGAACGGATGGTCCAGCAGCGAAAACGCCGGTCGCGTGAGTTGCGCGATCCAGGCAACCGTGCCCAGAAGCGCAAGGCGCATCACGAGCGCGAGCGAGATACCGAGTCGCTGGGTGCGGACCCGGTGCACTTCGGGCAACTTGTTCGTCAGAATCGAAATGAACACGAGGTTGTCGATGCCGAGCACGACTTCCATCACGACGAGCGTCACCAGCGCAGCCCAGGCGGCGGGATCGACAGCCATTGCCAGAATATAGTCCATGCGGATTTTGCCAAGGTGTTGAGCGGTGGAGGGAACTGCTTTGACCCACGCTAGGATAGACGAGACGATGGGCTTTCGTCATCCTTGATGGTGCCGCGTTGGGGTCGTGGCCGACGGGACGAACCATTTGGCGACTTGCGCATCAATATCATGCGCAGACGTCGCCCTGTCCCACCAATAGCCGATCTGGCAAAAAAAGCATGACCGCATTGACGCCGCACAGGTGGCGTGCGGGTCCCGAGTAGTACGCTACAGGCCGGCCAATGCTGTCCAGTACATCTGACAGCCCCAATTCAGTCTCCAAATGACCGCTGCTTGCCGTTTGCCGGCAAGCAGCAAACGGTTAAAATCGACACCATGATCCAGTCGTTTCGCTGTGCCGATACTCGTGCCCTTTTCGAGGGTCGGCGCGTTCCACGATTCGCCACTATACGAACGGTCGCCGAACGCAAGCTCGCGCTTATGCACGCGGCGATGACGCTCGACGCTTTACGCTCGCCGCCTGGAAATGCCCTCGAGGCGTTGAAGGGCGACCGGCGCGGACAGCACAGCATTCGAATCAACGACCAGTGGCGTATTTGCTTCGCCTGGACCAACGACGGCCCGCCAGCGTTGAAATCGTGGACTACCACTGACGAGAATGAACATGGTCAAAAACGGAATGCGTCCTGTGCACCCCGGCGAGATCCTGCGTGAGGAATATCTCGTGCCGCTCGCAATGAGCGCGAACGCGCTCGCCCAAGCGTTGAATGTCACCGCCGGCCGCATCAACGACATCGTGCGCGAGCGGCGCGGCATCACACCCGATACGGCGTTGCGCCTCGCACGCTACTTCGGCGGGGACGCGCAGACGTGGATGAACCTCCAACTCATGTATGACTTGAAAGTCGCGGAACGCGACATCGCACGACAGATCGCGCGCGAGGTCATGCCGCGCGAAGTCGAGCACGCGTAGGCTTTCTGCGGGCGCGATCGTTGCCGAGAGCGGACGATGCATAGGTCGAAGACAGTGTGTTTCAGGCTGACAGGGCCGCCCCATCGGACGACAGTCGACAGGAGCGGCGTCAATTGGGCCACAAACCGCTGACGATGACGGAACACTACGTGCGGAAAAGGCGGGGGGAAAAGGTCAGGCCGACGCGATGAGTTCGGCGCAGCAAAACGTGGGTTTTGCGGAAAATTTCGGATTTTGCGGAAAATACCCGATTCTTGAAAAACCGCAAAAACTCTTGGTGGGCCGGGTCGGATTCGAACCGACGATGTCCTTTCGGAGGCGGATTATGAGTCCGCTGCCTGCAACCAGCACGGCGTCCGGCCCAACGATGTACCAACAAAAAGACCCGGTCTTGAGAAGGCCGGGCCTTGTTGACGACAGGCCGACATACTACACGAAACCACGTCGGCCTGACCATCGCACACGATGAATTCGTGTGCGCGAACCGCTCATCAATTCCCTTCGAGGAACGATTTCAGCTTGTCCGAGCGGCTCGGATGGCGCAGTTTGCGCAGCGCCTTCGCTTCGATCTGGCGAATCCGCTCGCGCGTCACGTCGAACTGCTTGCCCACTTCTTCGAGCGTGTGATCGGTGCTCATCTCGATCCCGAAGCGCATCCGCAGCACCTTCGCCTCGCGCGGCGTGAGCGAGTCGAGCACGTCCTTCACGACGTCGCGCATCGAGGCATGCAGCGCGGCATCGGCAGGCGCCACCGTGTTGTTGTCCTCGATGAAGTCGCCCAGATGCGAATCGTCGTCGTCGCCGATCGGCGTTTCCATGGAGATCGGCTCCTTCGCGATCTTCATGATCTTGCGGATCTTGTCCTCGGGCATCTCCATCTTCTCGGCGAGCGTGGCCGGATCCGGCTCGAGACCGGTTTCCTGCAGGATCTGCCGCGAGATGCGGTTCATCTTGTTGATCGTCTCGATCATGTGAACCGGGATGCGGATCGTGCGCGCCTGGTCCGCGATCGAGCGCGTGATGGCCTGGCGGATCCACCACGTCGCGTAGGTCGAGAACTTGTAGCCGCGCCGATATTCGAACTTGTCCACCGCCTTCATCAAGCCGATGTTGCCTTCCTGGATCAGGTCGAGGAACTGCAAGCCACGATTCGTGTACTTCTTCGCAATCGAAATCACGAGACGCAGGTTGGCCTCGGTCATCTCGCGCTTGGCCTGACGCGCCTTCAGTTCGCCGGCCGCCATCTGGCGGTTGGTTTCCTTCAGGTCCTTGAGCGGCAGCACGACGCGCGCCTGCAAATCGAGCAGGCGTTGCTGCTGTTCACGGATCGCCGGGATGTTGCGCGACAGGATCGCGCTGTACGCATGGCTCTCGACGACGATCTTCTCCGACCACTCGAGGTCCGTCTCGTTACCCGGGAAGCGCGCGATGAATTCCGAGCGCGGCATGCCGCACTTGTCCACGACGGTATGCAGAATCTGGCGTTCGACCTGACGCACTTCATCGACCTGTGCACGCAGCGTGTCGCACAGACGCTCGACCGTACGCGCGGTGAAGCGAATCGACATCAGCTCGTTCTGGATCGTTTCCTGCGCCTTGAGGTAGGACTTCGACTTGTAGCCTTCCTTCTCGAACGCACGGCGCATCTTGTCGAACCATTCGCTGATGAGCGCGAACTTTTCGAGCGACGCGCGCTTGAGCGCTTCGAGCTGCGCCGCGTTGGCGGTGGCCTGCGCGGTGCCGTCGTCCTCTTCCTCTTCTTCGGCTTCTTCCTCTTCGGCTTCCTCGTCCTCGTTCTCGATCTCTTCCGCTTCCTGCGCGGAGAAGCCGTCGGTGTCCTCGGCATTCGGATCGATCAGGCCGTCGACCAGCTCATCGACGCGGATCTCGTCGTTCGCTACGCGCTCGGCCATCGCGAGGATGTCGGCGATCGTGGTCGGGCACGCGGAGATGGCCATCACCATGTGCTTGAGGCCGTCCTCGATACGCTTGGCGATTTCGATTTCGCCTTCGCGCGTGAGCAGCTCCACGGTGCCCATTTCGCGCATGTACATCCGCACCGGATCGGTCGTGCGGCCAAACTCGGAATCCACCGTCGACAACGCGACTTCGGCTTCCTCTTCGACTTCGTCGTCCGACTGCGCAGTGGGGGCGTTGTCGTTGAGCAGCAGCGTTTCAGCATCGGGCGCCTGTTCGTAGACGGCGACACCCATGTCGTTGAACGTGCTGATGATGCCTTCGATCGCCTCGGTTTCGGTGAAGTTGTCCGGCAGGTGATCGTTGATTTCAGCGTACGTGAGGAAGCCGCGCTCCTTGCCGAGCTTGATCAGCGCGCGCAGCTTCGAGCGCCGCTCTTCGAGCTCCTCGACCGTGCCCGGCTGGCTGGAGGCGAACGCGTCCTTCAGCAGCGCTTTTTCCTTCGCGCGACGGTCGCGGGCACGGGCTTTTTCGACCTTGCCCGTGACGGGGGCGGCCTCTTCGCTCTGGCTTGCGTCGTCATCGACGGGTACTTCGTTCAGCTTTTTCGTCATGGAGTTCGCCGTACCGGCTGTAGTCTCGACTCTCGGCTGCTGGACAACAGCCTCTTGAACCGTGGATGCTGGAGCCTCGCGCTCTGCCGCATCGTCCGCGACGGCAGGCACTTGCCTTGCACTACTCGAACCCGGCTGCTTCGTGGCCGGCTGGGTGGCGGCCTTCGCCGCCCGTGCCGGCGCCGCTCGCGCGGCCGAAGCAGCTGTGGTTTTCTTCCGTGCCGCGGGCGCGGCGCTGGCAGTCGACATCTGTCTCGCGGAACTGGCTGTACTGGCCGTATTGACCTCGCTGGTCGGCTCTATTGAGCTCTTGCCTGACGCCTTTTTTCCGCCTGTAGTCTTTGCCATTGCGACTCCGCCCCTTGCTGGTAACTGCGTTGCCCGGAAAAAACAAACTACTGAAAACCTTTTATTATAGCACGCGGTAACGACCCCCTTTTCGTGCCGCCTCGTCCATGTTATAGCCCGAGCTGGCGCTTCATGTCAGCCCGTGTCTGATTCAATGCCATCAGTTCAGCCAGCTCTTCCGGCGTATGCCGGGACTGCTTCGACAGCACATCGAGCCGCTCGGAGCAGGCGTCGTAACGCATCTTGCGGATCGCCGCGGCAAGCTCCTCGCCGACGAGCCGCTCCTGCTCCCGGCGCTCTTCGATGACTGCGCCATCTTCTGGATTTTTCATCAGCAAATCCCGGACGTTTTCATCATAGTCCAGAATTTCGCGAAAGATTTCCTCGAAGGTTGGGGCATTCTCACCATTGCGCAAGAGGTCTGAAAGCAGCTGAAACTCCGCTGAATCGCCCAGTGCGCGGGCATGCGTGGCCACTTCTTCGAATAGTTCGCCATGCCTTGTAAGCGAAATCAAAGCCCGTTCGGCTTCCTCATCGAGTTGCGCCGCAATACGCGGATACATCACCAGACTGCGCAAAGACTTGCGCTCGATGCCAGTAACCAGATGCCGGTCCTTGCGCGCGGGCGCCTTGCGTGCCGCCGCCGCGATCCGCGAGTCCACTTCGCACAGCGCCGCGACTTCTTCGAAGGGCACGTCGAGCCGGTCCGCGAACATGTGCATGATCTGCGCGCGCAACGCATTGGCGGGCAGCGCCTGCAGCAGCGGCTTGGCGTCGAACAGCGCGCGGGCGCGCCCTTCCGGTTGATCGAGTTCCTTGCCTGCGAGCACCTCGTTCAGCATGAACTGCGAGAGTGGCATAGCGCGCTCGACTTGCTGCGAAAACGCCTCTGTGCCAAATTCGCGCACGTAGCTATCCGGGTCGTGCTCCTGCGGCAAGAACAGGAACCGGATGGTGCGGTTGTCGGCGGCATGCGGCAGGCAGGCATCCAGCGCGCGGCGTGCCGCGCGGCGCCCGGCGCCGTCGCCGTCGAAGCTGAAAATCACCGTATCGGTCTGGCGCAGCAGTTTCTGCACATGAATGGGCGTGCACGCGGTGCCGAGCGTCGCCACCGCGTTCTGAAAGCCGAGCTGCGCGAGCGCCACGACGTCCATATAGCCTTCGACCACCAGCACGTAATGCTGTTCGCGGATCGCGAGGCGCGCCTCGAACAGCCCATACAGTTCGCTGCCCTTGTTAAATAGCGGCGTTTCCGGCGAATTCAAATATTTCGGCTCGCCGCCGTCGAGCACCCGCCCGCCAAAGCCGATCACCTGACCCTTCACGTTACGGATCGGGAACATGATGCGTTCCCGGAAACGGTCGTAGCGGCGTGCCTGGCCTTGCGCGTCCTGCTTCTCGCTGACGATCACGAGACCCGCCTCGACGAGCGCGTCATCCCGGTAGTTGGTAAACGCAGCTTCGAGGCCTTGCCATCCATCGGGCGCGTAACCGAGCCCGAAACGCGCGGCGATTTCGCCCGTGAGACCGCGCTTTTTCAGGTACTGGATCGCATTTGGCGCGCTGCGCAGCTGCTTGCGGTAGAAGTCGCAGGCGGTCTGCATGACGTCGGAAAGCGCCGTCGTGACGGCTTTCGACACGGCCGGCGCGTAGCCGCCCGCGCCCGCGCCACCCGCTCCACCGCGCAGCGGCGACGGTTCCTGCGGTACGGTCAGGCCGCATGCCTGGGCCAGTTCGTTGACCGCCTCGGGAAACGTCAGTCCGGCGTGCTCCATCAGGAAGCCGATCGCGGTGCCATGTGCACCACATCCAAAGCAATGATAGAACTGCTTCGTTGGACTAACGGTAAATGAAGGGCTCTTTTCGTTATGAAACGGACATAGCCCCATGAAATTCGCGCCGCCCTTCTTGAGCTGCACGTAACGCCCCACCACGTCGACGATATCGACGCGGTTGAGCAGATCCTGCAGGAACGAATGCGGAATCATCGATACGGATCGGGGCTGTAGCCGGATCGGCAGGGCGTCGCCGCCACGGGCCGGGAGCGCTGTGAGCCCCGGCACCGCACGGCGAGCCGCGCCGCCCGGCTTATTTCGAAAGTGCGGCCTTGACCAGCGCCGAGACCGCCGTCATGTCGGCACGCCCGGCCAGCTTCGGCTTGAGCACGCCCATCACCTTGCCCATGTCCTGCGGGCCCGCGGCGCCGACTTGCGCGACGGCCGCCGCCACTTCGGCGGCGACTTCGGCCTCGCCGAGTTGCGCCGGCATGTAGGTGGTCAGCACGACCATTTCCGCGCTTTCCTTGTCGGCGAGATCCATGCGGCCAGCCGCCTGGAACTGGCTGAACGAGTCCTTGCGCTGCTTGATCATCTTGTCGATGACGGCCATGATGCCCGCGTCGTCGAGTGCTACCTGGTCGTCGACTTCACGTTGCTTGATCGCCGCGAGCAGCAGACGGATCGTCGCGAGACGCTCCGATTCGCGTGCGCGCATGGCGGTTTTCATGTCGTCGTTGATCCGGTCCTTGAGGCTCATCACTCACCTGAAATGCGTTAGGTTGCAAATAATGTCTGGCGTGCCGGTCGCGCAACAACGCAAAAACCCGCCAGGAAGGCTTTTCCAGGCGGGTTGGCGCAAATACGTCATGGTGGCGGCCACACCAGTTGGCCGCGCCGCGCGGATTACTGCACCGCACAAGGCGGTACGCCGCGCCGTTGGCGCTGCCGGCTGCAAGCACTGCCGAAACCCGATCATAGCGGAGGGCGCGGCAGCGCTGGAATCAGTACAGTTTCTTCGGCAGCATCTGGCCGCGCAGACGCTTGAAGTGGCGCTTCACAGCCGCCGCCTTCTTGCGCTTGCGTTCAGCGGTGGGCTTTTCGTAAAACTCTCGCGCGCGAAGCTCAGTCAGAAGGCCATTTTTTTCGATCGTGCGTTTGAAGCGGCGCATCGCGACTTCAAACGGCTCGTTTTCTTTTACACGGATGGTCGTCATTTTCCAATAACGGATCTGGGGTAAAGAGGACAAAGTATAGCAGAGCTATTTGCACAAAGACAGCCGCCCGTCAAGCCTCTCGAACGAATCCCGCAGCGGCCTCGCCGGCCGCGACGCCGGACGCCCAGGCCCACTGAAAGTTGTAGCCGCCGAGCCAGCCGGTGACGTCGACGGCCTCGCCGACGAAGTACAGGCCGGGTACGCGCTCGCTCATCATCGTCGCCGACGACAGCTCGCGCGTATCGACGCCGCCGCGTGTCACCTCGGCCTTCTTGAAGCCCTCGGTGCCGGTCGGCGTGAGTGTCCATTGCGACAGCCCCTCGCCGATGCGGCGCAGGGTCTTGTCCGGCAGGTCGGCGAGTCGCGCGTCGGGGCTGACCTGATGGGCCTCCAGCCAGACGTGCGCGAGCCGCGCCGGCACCCAGTCCGCGAGCAGGTTGCCGATCTGGCGGCGCGCGCCCGACTTGGCCTCGATCAGTGCCTCGCTGGCGTCGCGTTCCGGCAGCAGGTTGATGCGGATGGGCTGGCCGGGCTGCCAGTAGCTCGAGATCTGCAGCACGCCCGGCCCCGACAGGCCGCGATGCGTGAACAGCAGGTCTTCATCGAATGCACCACCGGTCTTGCGCTCGCCGGTCGCGAGATGGACCTCCAGCGAGACGCCCGCCAGCGTCGCATAGGGCGCCCAGTCGTGCGCCGCGAATGTGAGCGGCACGAGCGCCGGACGCGTGTCGATCAGCTTGTGGCCGAACTGCTTGGCGACGCGGTAGGCGAAATCGGTCGCGCCGATCTTCGGGATCGACAGGCCGCCCGTCGCGATCACGAGTGCGCTGGCGCGAATCGGGCCGGCGTGGGTGTCGAGCGTGAAGCCGTCGGCGGGGGCATGGCGGACCTGCTCGACGGCCAGCGGCTGGCGCCACGTGACGCGGCCGGTGTCGCATTCGGCGCGCAGCACGTTGATGATCGCGTCGCTCGACTCGTTGCAGAACAGCTGGCCTTTGTGCTTTTCGTGCCAGGTGATGTGATGCTGGCGCAACAGCGCGAGAAAGTCGCGCGGCGTATAGCGGGCCAGCGCCGAGCGGCAAAAATGCGGATTCGCGGACAGGTAGTTGGCCGGTCCGGCATGCAGATTGGTGAAATTGCAGCGGCCGCCGCCGGAAATGCGGATTTTCTCGGCAAGGCGCGGTGCGTGATCGAGCAGCACGACGCGGCGGCCAAGCTGCCCGGCCACAGCGGCGCACATCATGCCCGCCGCACCCGCGCCGATCACGGCGATATCGAAGGATTCCATGCCGCGCATTGTACCTGTCGGCTTTCTTGCGCACTGCTATACTCGTACGTTGCCCTTCACTTTTTCCGGCCTGCGCCACGCCCTTTCGCGCGAGCGCCGGCGCGTCACACCATGCTTGTTCTCGGCATCGAAAGCTCCTGCGACGAAACCGGTCTCGCGCTCTACGACACAGAGCGCGGGCTGCTTGCGCACGCGCTCCATTCGCAGATCGCCATGCACCGCGAATACGGCGGCGTCGTGCCCGAACTCGCGTCGCGCGACCATATCCGCCGCGCGCTGCCGCTGCTCGAAGAAGTGCTGTCGACGGCCGGCACGGCGCGCGCCGACATCGATGCCATCGCCTACACGCAAGGCCCCGGCCTTGCGGGCGCGCTGCTGGTCGGCGCGAGCATCGCCAATGCGCTCGCGATGGCCTGGGGGCGGCCGACCATCGGCATCCATCACCTCGAAGGGCACTTGCTGTCGCCGCTGCTCGTCGACGCACCGCCGCCGTTCCCGTTCGTCGCGCTGCTGGTATCGGGCGGCCACACGCAGTTGATGCGCGTGACCGACGTCGGTATCTACGAGACGCTCGGCGAAACGCTCGACGACGCCGCCGGCGAAGCGTTCGACAAAACCGCCAAGCTGCTCGACCTCGGCTATCCCGGCGGCCCGGAAGTCTCGCGACTCGCGGAGTTCGGCACGCCCGGCGCGGTCGTCCTGCCGCGCCCGATGCTGCATTCCGGCGACCTCGATTTCAGCTTCAGCGGCCTGAAGACGGCTGTCCTCACTCACGTAAAGCGTCTCGGCACGAACATCTGCGAACAAGGCAAGGCCGACATCGCGCGGGGTTTCGTCGATGCGGCCGTCGACGTGCTCGCCGCGAAATCGCTCGCCGCGCTCAAGCGCACGAAGCTCAAGCGTCTCGTGGTGGCGGGCGGGGTCGGCGCGAACCGGCAGTTGCGCGAAACACTCTCGGCAATGGCGCAAAAGCGCGGCTTCGACGTGCATTACCCGGACCTGTCGCTATGCACCGACAACGGCGCGATGATCGCGCTCGCGGGCGCATTGCGGCTCGAACGCTGGCCCGGCCAGGCGACACGCGACTATGCGTTCACGGTCAAGCCGCGCTGGGATCTGACTTCGCTCGCACGTTAAAAACCTTCCCAATCGACAATCGGCATAGGGGACGGCCATGAGGCCGTACCCCTGCCACACCACCCGGCATGCGGGTCCGCACCGGGCGGTTCGGGAAGTTGAGGTTATGAGAGTCGGGGTACGCCCAACTGGTCGAAGTAGGCGATGGTCAGCACACGCTTGAGCGCACCGTTGCTGTTGCGCCACCAGCAACGACTGTTCGCCGCCACTTGTCGCGCCACCGCAGCCGATGCCCCCAGCGCACGCAGTTCCCGGTAGATGGTGGCGCCACGGCGCCAGTGCTTAAGCTGAATGGCACGCAACCGGTGACGCAGCCACTCGTCCAGTGCTAACCAGACGCGCGGCGTTTGCGCCAGCCGGAAGTACGCCTTCCAGCCCTGCACGTAAGGCCGTAACTGTTCCACCACTTCCTTCATGCTGCGCCCGCCGGATCGGCGAGTCACCTGACGGATGCGGTGTTTGAACGCCAGCAGCGGTTTGGCCGCCACCTTGCGTTTGACCACCCCACCCGCAGCCACCCACAGGCTGTAGCCCAGAAACTTCCGACCGAACACACTGGCCACTGCGCTTTTGGTCTCGTTGACCTTCAGACGCAGTCGCCCGTACAGGCGTCGCAACAGTGCCATCACCCGCTCGCCCGCCCGGCGGCTACGAACATACACATTCGCATCGTCGGCGTAGCGTGCGAAGCAATGACCCCGTCGCTCCAGTTCCTTGTCCACCTCGTCGAGCAGCACGTTGGCCAGCAACGGGGATAGCGGCCCACCCTGTGGTGTGCCCTGATCTCGCTGCTGCACCACCCCGCCATCCATGATGCCGCTGTTCAGATACGCACGGATCAGCCGGATCGCTCCGGCGTCGCCAATGCGTTTCTGTAAGCGCTCGATCAGGATGTCGTGGTTGACCCGGTCAAAGAACTTCTCCAGATCAACGTCCACCACGATTCGCCGTCCCGACTGCACGTACGATTGCGCGGCAAGTACCGCGTCGTGCGCACGCCGTCCCGGCCGGAAGCCGTAGCTGTGCTCGCTGAAGGTCGGATCCAGAACCGGTTGCAGCACCTGCAGCAGCGCCTGCTGGATCAACCGGTCAGTCACCGTCGGGATGCCAAGCTCGCGCTCGCCTCCGTCCGGCTTCGGAATCGTCACCCGACGTACCGGACTGGGCCGGTACGTCCCCTTGAGCAATTGTTCACGGATCGCAGGCCACGCCCTCACCAGATGACGCGACGTCTGGTCAATGTCCAGACCGTCCACGCCAGCGGCTCCCTTGTTCGCCCGTACCCGTTTGAACGCCTGCTTCAGGTTCTCTCTCGTCAGCGCTGCTTCCAGCAACGCTGACCCCGTGTCCCCGGATTCATGGCGCGGGCCGCAGACTTCGTCGCTCACGGGTACGCGTGCAGCTTCACCGCGCGCTACTCCCGCTCGCCCCGTTTGCACGGGCATCTGACGCATTGCCTGTCGCATCGACATGACGTTGGACACTCCTTCCCGTTTGGCCCTTCGTCACCAGCTTCAGCCTCATCGACCTGTCCTGTGACTACTACGGCCTCTGCTGACTTCTCGCTCCGGCTCGACGCCGTTGCCCTTTCAGGCACGAGGCGAGATCTCCCCAGGTAAGAGCGCAATCCTTCACCGCACAACCGCCGCATTTACGATGCCTGATCCTTGACCACGAGAGCTTCGCGCTTCATTGCGCGCTCGCCCTGATCGGCACCGCCTCATATCCGGTTCTTGTTCATCGGCTCGCGGTTTCGCTCCACGCTTCCTCCCCACGCTCGGTCGCCCTCACGCAGTTGCGCTTTGCTTCGTTCGCTGTGGTCAACTCACGATGGGACTTGCACCCACAAGATTGCGCCCGTGCTGGGCGCACAACAAAACGGCCACCCGCTCGGGTGGCCGTTTTGTTCGTTCAGCAGAAAGAACGCGAGTCTTACGCCTGGCGCTTGTCCCGCTCGATCACGGCATACGCGCTGTGATTGTGGATCGACTCGAAGTTCTCCGCTTCGAGCACATAGGCCAGCACGCGCGCATCGGCGTTCAGCCGCACCGCGACATCGCGCACGAGGTCTTCGACGAACTTGGGATTCTCATAAGCGCGCTCGGTCACGAACTTCTCGTCGGGACGCTTGAGCAGGCCCCACAGCTCGCACGATGCTTCTTCTTCGGCGATGCGGATCAGGTCTTCCACGGGCATGCCGTCGGCCAGTTCGGCGTCGATCGTCACGTGCGAGCGCTGGTTGTGCGCGCCATACTGCGAGATCTTCTTCGAGCACGGGCACAGGCTCGTGACCGGCACGAGCACCTTCATGAAGAGGCGCGTCGCGCCGTTGCGCGTATCGCCCGTGAGCGTGACTTCGTAGTCGAGCAGGCTCTCGACACCGGACACCGGCGCCACCTTCTTGACGAAGTACGGGAACGACACTTCGATACGCCCCGCTTGCGCCTCGAGCTTTTCGAGCATCGCAGCGAGCATCGTGCGGAACGTGGCCGGTTCGAGCGGCGCCTTGTTTTCTTCGAGCAGCGCGACGAAGCGCGACATGTGCGTGCCCTTCTGGTCCGCGGGCAGATGAACGTCGAGGTTCCACAGGCCGACGGTAGGTTGTGCCTCGCCACTGCCCGTGCGCACCGTCAACGGATGCCGCACGGCCTTCACGCCGACGCGCTGGATCGGGATCTGGCGCGTGTCCACGGAGCTTTGCACATCCGGCATCACGAAGGCCGGGTTCATCTGGTTCATCTTGTTATCCTCACGGGCCGCGCCGGTTCGCTGGCGCGCAAAAGGCAAACGCCGGCACGAGCCGGCGTTGGCTGGCGGGGCACGAGGCCCGCCGGTTCAACGGTAACGGGCGCTTGAGCCCCGGGGCTGTCGAGCGCCGCCTCAGGCGACGCGCATCACCGACTTGCCCGACGCGCTCGTTGCGTGATCGAGAAAGCGCTCGCGAATCGACTTCGCGATGCCGGCTGCGTCGAGACCACAGCTCGCCAGCAGCTTCGCCGGATCGCCATGATCGATGAAGCGATCCGGGAGGCCCAATTGTAGTACGGGTTTAATAACCCCACTTTCGAGGAGGGATTCCACGCAGGCCGTGCCCGCGCCGCCCATGATGCAGCCCTCTTCGACGGTCACGAGGTAGTCGTGCGTCTCCGCGAGCTTCTTCACGAGTTCGGCGTCGAGCGGCTTCACGAAGCGCATGTTGGCGACCGTGGCGTCGAGTTCCTCGGCGGCGGCGAGCGCCGGTGCGAGCAGCGTGCCGAACGCGAGAATCGCGATGCGCTTGCCGGCCGGCGCGTTGCTTTCGCAGCGCACTTCGCCCTTGCCGACAGGCAGCGCGGCCATCTGCTTGACCGTCGCCACGCCTGCGCCGGCGCCGCGCGGATAGCGCACCGCCGTCGGGCAGTCCTGCTGCAGCGACGTGTAGAGCAGCTGGCGGCATTCGTTTTCGTCGGCCGGCGTCATGATCATCATGTTCGGGATGCAGCGCATGAACGCGATGTCGTAGGCACCCGCGTGCGTTGCGCCGTCCGCGCCGACGAGGCCCGCTCGGTCGATGGCGAACACCACCGGCAGGTTCTGCAGCGCGACGTCGTGGATCAGCTGGTCGTAGGCGCGTTGCAGGAACGTCGAGTAGATCGCGACGACCGGCTTGAGCCCTTCGGCCGCGAGGCCGCCCGCGAACGTCACCGCGTGCTGCTCGGCGATGCCGACGTCGAAATAGCGATCCGGGAAGCGCTTCTCGAACTCGACGAGACCCGAGCCTTCGCGCATGGCCGGCGTGATGCCGATCACGCGCGCATCGAGTTCAGCCGCGTCGCACAGCCATTCGCCGAACACTTGCGTGTAGGTCTTCTTGCTGGGCGCGCTCGACGGCTTGATGCCCTCCGCCGGATTGAACTTGCCCGGGCCGTGGTAGAGCACCGGATCGGCCTCGGCGAGCTTGTAGCCCTGGCCTTTCTTCGTGACCACGTGCAGGAATTGCGGACCGCGCAGTTCCTTGATGTTCTGCAGCGTCGGAATCAGCGAGTCGAGGTCGTGGCCGTCGATCGGTCCGATGTAATTGAAGCCGAATTCCTCGAACAGCGTGGCCGGCACGATCATGCCCTTCGCGTGCTCTTCGAGCTTGCGCGCGAGATCGAGCACCGGCGGCGCATGGCGCAGCACGCGTTCGACGCCGGCACGCGCGGCCGCGTAGAAGCGGCCCGACATGAGGCGGGCGAGATGGCGATTGAGCGCGCCGACCGGCGGCGAAATCGACATGTCGTTGTCGTTGAGGATCACGAGCAGCGGCACGTCGTCCTCGACGCCGCCGTTGTTCAGCGCCTCGAAGGCCATGCCGGCCGTCATCGCGCCGTCGCCGATCACGGCGATGCCCATGGCGTTGTCGCCCTTGAGCTTGCTCGCGACCGCCATGCCGAGCGCCGCCGAAATCGAGGTGCTCGAATGCGCCGTGCCGAACGTGTCGTACGGCGACTCGTCGCGTTTCGGGAAGCCCGAGATGCCGCCGAGCTGGCGCAGCGTGTGCATCTGGTCGCGGCGGCCGGTCAGGATCTTGTGCGGATAGGTCTGATGGCCGACGTCCCAGACGATGCGATCGCGCGGTGTGTCGAACACGTAATGCAACGCGATCGTCAGTTCGACCGTACCAAGGTTGGACGACAGGTGACCGCCCGTCTGCGACACGCTGTCGAGCACGAAAGCGCGCAATTCGTCAGCGAGCGGCTGCAGCTGGCGGCGGTCAAGGCGGCGCAAATCCGCCGGATCGTCAATGGTTTTCAGCAAGTCGTACATCGTCGTTCCATGTCAGGAAAACTGGCGCGCCCGCACTTTTGTTCTCACGCACTACTCCCCTTTCATGCGCGGTGGCGGGCTTGCGCATTCAACTCACCCGGTCCACGACCAGGTCAGCGAGTTCGGCGAGGCGCTGCGCGCGCGCGCCAAACGGCTTGAGCGCGGCGTGAGCGTCGCTGCGCAACTGCTGCGCGAGCGCACGCGAGGCATCAAGGCCGATAATCGACACGTAGGTCGGCTTGCCGTCCTTCGCGTCCTTGCCTGCGGTTTTGCCGAGGGTCGCCGAATCCGTGGTGACATCGAGAATGTCGTCCACCACCTGGAACGCGAGGCCCACGGCCGCCGAATAGTCGTCGAGCGATGCGAGGCCTTCGGCGCTCACGCCGTCGCCCGCGAGCGCGCCCATGCGCACGGCCGCGCGCAGCAGCGCGCCGGTCTTCATGCGATGCATCGTTTCGAGCTGCGGGCGCGTCAATGCATGACCGACGCTCGCGAGGTCGATGGCCTGGCCGCCGGCCATGCCGATCGAGCCGCTCGCCAGCGCGAGTTCGCGCACGAGCGCCGCCTGGCGCGCCGGTGCCTGCACGTCGGCGGTCAGCGCGACGAAGGCCTGCGATTGCAGCGCATCGCCGACCAGCAGCGCGGTCGGCTCGTCGTACTGGACGTGCACCGTCGGCTTGCCGCGGCGCAGGGCGTCGTCGTCCATGCACGGCATGTCGTCGTGAACGAGCGAGTACACGTGGATCATTTCGAGCGCGCACGCCGCGGCGTCGAGCGCCTCGGGGGTTGCGCCGCTCAGCTCGCCCGCCGCGTGGCACAGCAGCGGACGCACGCGCTTGCCGCCGCCGAGGACCGCGTAGCGCATCGCCTCGTGCAGTTGCTTCGGCGCCACATCGGCGGCCGGCAAATAGTGATCGAGCGCGGTTTCGACCCGGTCGAGCACCTGCCGGGTCCATTGTTCAAAGGTCATAGATCGTCGTCTCCGCCCTGGGCGGAACTGCCTGTCGTATTGAGGGGCACGGGTCTGAGCGTTTCGCCGTCGAGCACACGCACCTGTTGTTCAACTTTTTCCAGCTGCTGCTGGCAGTAGCGCACCAGCGCGGCACCGCGCCGATAGGCCGCAAGCGATTCTTCGAGACTCAGACTGCCGCCTTCCATGCGCGCCACCAGCGCGTCGAGTTCGGCCAACGCCGCTTCATAACTCTCAGGAACGGGCGCAGCGCCGGCCGCGCCAGCGGCTTCGCCGGGCTCCAGAGTTTCGCCGGGACTGCCGCCTTTCGATGCGGATTTCGCCATGAGTCGTCGCAAAATTGAAACAAGGCGGACATTCTACGGCAAAAGCGCCAACTTCGACCCGCTCGCCGGCGGGTGTCCCTCCAGGGCCACAACGGCCGGATCAGCAGGAACGCTGTCCGGGCGACAGAAAAGCGCTTCGCACGATCTCGATTTTGCCGGGTTTTGGCCAGGAATCAGTGGCTTGTCCACCCCAAAATCGGGGGAAACAGGTATAATAGCCGGCTCCCTAAATCGAATCTTCGATGGTTGGGTTGTTCACTGCTTTCACGTCTTCATCGGGAGTGGGAATGTCCAATCTGAGCAATGCGTTGCAGCTGAACTCCATTCATAGTCAGCTGCCAGTCACGGCTTACTTTGACGAAGCGCTCCTCGAGCGCGAAATCGCAACACTTTTCCAGAAGGGTCCTCGTTACGTCGGCCATGAACTCATGGTGCCCGAAGCGGGGAACTACTTTGCGCTGCCCGGCGAAAATGAGGGTCGCGTGCTGGTACGCAACAAGCAGTCTGAAATCGAGCTGCTTTCCAACGTGTGCCGCCACCGTCAGGCCATCATGCTAAACGGTCGCGGCAGCGCCGACAATATTGTTTGTCCGCTGCACCGCTGGACCTACGACCTCAAGGGCGAACTGCTCGGCGCGCCGCATTTCGCGGACAAGCCGTGCCTGAATCTCGGCAAGACACCGCTGCAGAGCTGGCAAGGGCTGCTGTTCGAGACCGAAGGCCGTGACGTCGCGCGCGACCTCGCTCGCCTCGGCCCGAAGCAGCACCTCGACTTTTCGGACTACATGTTCGATCACGTCGAAATCCACGAGTGCAACTACAACTGGAAGACCTTTATCGAGGTCTATCTGGAGGACTACCACGTCGTCCCGTTCCACCCGGGCCTCGGCAACTTCGTGTCGTGCGACGACCTGAAGTGGGAGTTCGGCGACTGGTACAGCGTCCAGACGGTCGGTGTGCACAACCATCTCGGCAAGCCGGGCAGCCCGACGTACCGCAAGTGGCACGACGAGGTCCTGCGCTTCCGCAATGGCGTGCCGCCCGAGTTCGGCGCGATCTGGATGGTCTACTACCCGAACCTGATGATCGAGTGGTATCCGCACGTGCTCGTGGTGTCGTGGCTCATTCCGCAGGGTCCGGAGAAGACGACCAATGTCGTCGAGTTCTACTACCCCGAGGAAATCGCGCTGTTCGAGCGCGAGTTCGTCGAGGCCGAACGTGCCGCCTACATGGAAACGGCGGTCGAGGACGACGAGATCGCCGAGCGCATGGACGCTGGCCGCCGTGCCCTGATGGCGCGTGGCGTGTCGGAGGTCGGCCCGTATCAGAGCCCGATGGAAGACGGCATGCAGCACTTCCACGAGTTCCTGCGCCGCGAGCTCGGCCCGATCTGAGCAGCGCGCCGCGAAGCGCATAACACCCTCGCATACATCACACGGAAAGACGGGCCTCGGCCCGTCTTTTTGTTTAGACTGAGGGCATCGGGCCAGCACCAGCGGGCCGCGCACGCTTCAGGAGCCGTCATGCCCCACACTCACTACACCACGCTGATCTCGGCGGCCAATCTCGACGAACGGCTCAATGCGGCACCGGGCAGCGTGCTCGTGTTCGATTGCCGCTTCGATCTCGCCGATCCCGCCGCAGGCGAGGCCGGCTATGCAGCGGGCCATCTGCCCGGCGCGCAATACCTGCATCTCGATCGCGATCTGTCTGGCGCCAAGACTGGCAGCAACGGACGTCATCCGCTACCCGAGCGCGCGAAGCTCGTCGATACGCTCGCCGCGCGCGGTCTGAACGAAGGCCAGCAAGTCGTCGCCTACGATGCCCAGGGCGGCTCATACGCGGCGCGTCTGTGGTGGCTCTTGCGCTGGCTCGGCCACGATTCGGTCGCGGTGCTCGACGGCGGTCTGCAGGCATGGGAAGCAGCGGGCTTTGCGCTCGCGCCGGACGTGCCACAAGGCTCGCGCGGCAACTTCAAGGCAGGCGCGCCGCTGCAGGTCACGATCGACGCTCAGGCCGTGCAACGCAATCTGACGAGCCGCGACTTGACGGTCGTCGATGCAAGAGCGGCGGACCGTTATCGCGGCGAGAACGAAACGATCGATCCGGTCGCCGGCCACATTCCGGGCGCGCGCAACCGTTTCTTCAAGGACAACCTCACGGCGGACGGCCGCTTCAAGTCGGCCCATACGCTGCGCGACGAATTCACCGCGCTGCTGCCCGGCATCGTGCCCGAGCACGTCGTCCTGCAATGCGGCTCGGGTGTCACGGCCTGCCACAACGCGCTCGCGATGGAAATCGCGGGCCTGCACGGCGCGGCGCTCTATGCGGGCTCGTGGAGCGAATGGTGCGCCGACCCGTCGCGTCCGGTCGCGACCGGCCCGCAGCCCTGAGCGCGGCACACCACTAGCCCGCTTCGCACGGCGTCAATCGACGCCGTGCTGCTTGAACCACACCTGCGCGCGACGCCAGCTATCCTCGGCATCGGCCTTGCGATAGCTCGGCCGATAGTCGGCGAAGAACGCGTGCCCCGCGTCGTCATAGACCACGAACTGCGAGCCGCGCCCGCCGGCCGGTCCTTGCTCGATCGCCTGCTTCATCTGGTCGAGCGAGTCTTGCGGAATGCCAGTGTCCTGACGCCCGTAGAACCCGAGCACCGGCACCTGCAGATTGCCGGCGAGATCGATGGGATTGGCGGGCTGCAACGGCGTCTTGTCACCGGCCACGCGCCCATACCAAGCGATCGCCGTCTTCACCTGCGGATTGTGCTCGGCATACAGCCACGCGATGCGCCCGCCCCAGCAGAAGCCCGCCACGCCGAGCCGCTTCAGGTCGCCGCCATGCGCGCCCGCCCAGCCGATGGCCGCATCGATATCGGCGAGCGCCTGCTGGTCGGGGACCTTGCTCAAGAGATCGCTGGCGAGTTGCTGGATGGTCGGATACTTCGACGCATCGCCTTCGCGCACGAACAGATCCGGCGCGATCGCGAGATAGCCGAGCTTGGCGAAGCGCCGGCACACGTCGGCGATGTGTTCATGCACGCCGAACGCTTCATGCACGACGATGATGACCGGCAGATGCGTCTTGCCGAGCGGCTGGGCGCGATACGCGGGAATCAGCGTGCCGCCCGAATCGAAGCCGATCCAGCCGGCGTCGAGCCCGTTTGCATCGGTATGGATGGTTTGCGCCGAGACCGGCAGCACGCAGGCGGCGAAGCCCCCGCCGAGCGTCGCCTTGATGAACGTGCGGCGATCGAACGGGACTTGCGGCACGAGGCTTTCGACATCGGATTTGAACATGCGACGCTCCTTTGACGAGGTGACGTTGAGTTCAGTGCAGCTTCACGCGCGGCAGCGTCGTGCGGCGCAGCCAGTGCGCGAAGGTATCGAGCACCATGCGCGCGTAGCCGTGCAGCGCGGCGATGTGCAGCCGGTACAGCGACATGTACATGAAGCGCGCAAACAGCCCTTCGATCAGCATGCTACCGCCGATCAAGCCGCCCATCAGATTGCCGACAGCGCTGAAATGACCGAGCGACACCAGCGAGCCGAAGTCGCGATAGGTGAACTCGGGTAGCGGCTTTCCTTCGAGCCGGTCGCCGAGCGCGCGCAACAGGAACGTCGCCTGCTGGTGCGCGGCCTGTGCGCGCGGCGGCACATTGCGCTCGTTGCCGGGCCACGGACAGGCGGCGCAGTCGCCGAGCGCGAAGATGTTGTCGTCGGTTTCGGTTTGCAGCGTGGGCCGCACGGCCAGTTGACCGAGCTTGTTGACGGCCAGACCATCGAGTTGCGCGAGCACCGGCGGCGCCGTGATGCCCGCGGCCCAGACGGTCAGGTCGGTGCGCAGCACCTTGCCGCTCGCCATGCGCACCTGGTTCGGCGTGATCTCGATGACGCGTTCGCCCGTCATCACGCGCACGCCGAGCTTCGTGAGCAGCTCGGCGGTCGCCGACGAGACGCGTTCCGTGAGCGCCGGCAGAATGCGCGGCCCCGACTCGATCAGCGCGATGCCGACATCGTGGCGCGGATCGAGTTTGTGCAGCCCGTACGCGGACAGCACCTGCGCCGTGTTGCGCAATTCCGCCGATAACTCGACACCGGTCGCGCCCGCGCCGACGATCGCCACCTGGATGCGCGGTTCGCCCGTGGCGGGCAGCGGCTCTTCGGGCGAGGGCGAGGGCGAGGGCGAGGGCGAGGCCGGGGCCGGGGCCACCACGCCATCGGCCAGGACGGCCGCCTTCGGATGCGTTGCCTGATGCTCGGCGCGCATGCAGGCCGCGATCAGACGCTTGCGAAAGCGCTCGGCCTGCTCGACGGTGTCGAGTGCGAGCGAGTATTGCGACGCGCCTGGCACGCCGAAGAAATGCGTCGTGCTGCCGATCGCGATCACGAGCGTGTCGTAGTCGAGTTCGCGCTCGGGCAGCAACTCGACGCCGTCGTCGTCGCGTACAGGACCGAGCACGATCTTTTTCGCGCTGCGATCGAGGCCCGTCAACTCGCCCTGCTGAAACTCGAAGCCATGCCAGCGCGCCTGCGCCGCGTATTCGAGTTCCTGCGTGAACGGGTCCATGCTGCCCGCCGCGACCTCATGGAGCAGCGGCTTCCAGATATGCGTCGGATTGCGGTCGACGAGTGTCACCGTTGCCCGCTGTCTGCCCGACTTCGAGCGGCGTTCGCCATAGCGGTCGCCGAGCCTCGTCGCCAGTTCCAGTCCGCCCGCGCCTCCCCCCACCACGATAAAGCGATGCATGAGATTCCCCCAGCCTGTCGATTGGTGATTCGTCGGGCAGCGTGCGGCTGCCATGTCCGGCATTGTCGGCCAGCCCGGCGATGCGCCGCAAGCGCTCGCGCGGACATGACCGTCATGCGCCGCGCGCGATGGACGCGCGGCGCACGCATTGTCAGTGTGCTTCTTCCCAGTTCGCGCCGACACCCACTTCGGCCACCAGCGGCACCTTCAACTGCGCCACCGAGCACATCAGTTCGGGCAGGCGCTTGCGCACCTCCGAGAGCTCCGCGTCGGGCACTTCGAGCACCAGTTCATCGTGCACCTGCATGATCATCTTCGTGCCGATCGCGCGCTCGTCGAGCCACTTCTGCACCGCGATCATCGACAGCTTGATGAGGTCGGCAGCGGTGCCCTGCATCGGCGCGTTGATGGCGGCGCGCTCGGCGGCCTGGCGGCGCGGGCCGTTGCCGCCGTTGATCTCGGGCAGCCACAGGCGGCGGCCGAACACCGTCTCCACATAGCCGCGCTCCTTGGCGCTGGCGCGCGTCTCGTCCATGTAGCTCGCCACGCCCGGATAGCGCGCGAAATAGCGGTCGATATAGAGCTTCGCGGCATCGCGCGTGATGCCGAGATTCGACGCGAGGCCGAACGAACTCATCCCGTAGATCAGCCCGAAGTTGATGACCTTGGCGATGCGCCGCTGGTCCGAATTCACTTCGAGCGGCGTCACGCCGAACACTTCGGCGGCCGTTGCGCGGTGAATGTCGTCGCCGCGCGCGAACGCCTGCAGCAGCGATTCGTCGCCCGAGATGTGCGCCATGATGCGCAGCTCGATCTGCGAATAGTCGGCCGATACGAGCTTGTGGCCCGGCGGTGCGATGAAGGCCTCGCGAATGCGCCGGCCCTCGCCCGTGCGCACGGGAATGTTCTGCAGATTCGGGTCGTTCGACGCGAGCCGGCCCGTGACCGCCACGGCCTGCGCGTAGTTCGTATGCACGCGGCCGGTCTTCTCGTTGACCATGCGCGGCAGCTTGTCGGTGTAGGTCGACTTGAGCTTCGAGAGCCCGCGATGTTCGAGCAGCAGCTTGGGCAACGGATAGTCTTCGGCGAGTTTCTGCAGCACCTCTTCGTCGGTCGAGGGCGCGCCGCTCGGCGTCTTCTTGATGACCGGCAGTTGCAGCTTCTCGAAGAAGATCTGGCCGATCTGCTTGGGCGAGCCGAGATTGAATTCGCCGCCCGCGAGCGTGTAGGCCTCGGCCTCCAGCTCGACGAGACGCGTCGCGATCTCGCTGCTCTGCTTACGCAGCTTTTCAGTGTCGATCAGCACGCCGTTGCGCTCCATCGTGCGCAGCACGCGCGCGGTCGGCAGCTCGATCGATCGATAGACGTAGTCGAGCCCCTGCTCCGGCGCGATCTGCGGATAGAGCGCTTCGTGCAGTTGCAGCGTGACGTCGGCGTCCTCGGCCGCGTATTCGGCGGCCTGGGTGAGCGCCACTTCGTCGAAGCCGATCTGCTGCGCGCCCTTGCCCGCGACGTCTTCGTACTTGATCGTCTTGATGCCGAGATGGCGCAGCGCGAGGCTGTCCATGTCATGGGTGCGATGCGACTCGAGCACATACGATTCGAGCAGCGTGTCGTGCTCGACGCCATTGAGCGCGATGCCGTGGTTGATGAGCACCTGCTCGTCGTACTTGAGATGCTGGCCGACCTTCTTGTGCGCCTCGCTTTCGAGCCAGGGCTTCAGGCGCGCGAACACTTCGTCGCGCGGCAACTGCTCGGGCGCATCGGGACCGCGGTGGGCGACCGGCAAGTACGCGGCATGCCCCGGCTCGACCGAGAACGACAGACCGACCACTTGCGCGACCATCGGATCGAGCGAGGTCGTTTCCGTGTCGAACGCCGTGAGCCGCGCGGCCTCGATCTTCGCGAGCCACGCGTCGAACTGCTCCCAGGTCTGGATCGTGTCGTAATGGCGCGGCACATCGACGAAGAGCGCCGGCTGCACGTTCGCATCTTTCTCGGGGACGTCGCCGCTCGTGGCCGCCGCAACGGTCTGCATCTGGCCGGCTTCGGTGACTTCGCGCAGCCAGGTCTTGAAGCCGTGGCGCGCAAAGATATCGCGCAGTTCCTCGCGCGCTTCGGGACGCGTGGCAAGCGATCCTTCGATCGACTCGATATGGGACGTCAGATCGCACGCGGTCTCGACCGTCACGAGTTTTCTTGCCATTGGCAGGAAGTCGAGTGCGTCGCGCAGATAGCCGCCCACCGCGCCCTTGATTTCTTCGGCATGCTCGACCACACCGTCGAGCGAGCCATATTGCGTGAGCCACTTGACCGCCGTCTTCGGGCCGCACTTGTTCACGCCGGGCACGTTGTCGACGGTGTCGCCGATCAGCGACAGATAGTCGACGATGCGCTCGGGCGGCACGCCGAACTTCTCGATCACGCCGGCGCGATCGAGTGTCTCGTTGGTCATGGTGTTGATGAGCGTGACTTGATCCGTGACGAGCTGCGCGAGATCCTTGTCGCCCGTCGATACGATCACCTTCATGCCGCGCTCGGCGGCTGCGCGCGCGAGCGTGCCGATCACATCGTCGGCCTCGACGCCTTCGACCATCACGAGCGGCCAGCCGAGCGCGCGCACGACCACGTGAATCGGCTCGATTTGCGCGGCGAGCGGCTCGGGCATCGACGGCCGATTCGCCTTGTATGCGGGATACCACTCGTCACGGAACGTCTTGCCCTTTGCATCGAACACGCACGCGCTATACTCTGCCGTAACCTCCTTGCGCATGCGACGCAACATGTTGATCATTCCGTACAGCGCACCCGTCGGTTCGCCGTCCGGACCGCGCAAATCAGGCATCGCATGGAAGGCCCGATAGAGGTAGCTCGAACCATCGACCAACAGCAGGGTCTTACCTTCCAGCTCAGTTTGCAGGCTTAGTTCTTCAGGCATTATGGACAAGAGAAAAGTGATTCCGAGTCTGCGTTCACTCGCAGATCAAGAGCGCGCAACGGCCAAGAAGGCGCGCGCGTCGTGGCAGATGTTCACGATTATGGCAGAGTTTATCGAGGCCACCGAATACCTGTCCGAGATCCGTCCGGCCGTCAGCATTTACGGTTCCGCACGCCTGAAACCGGACTCGAAGTACTACCAGCTCGCGATGGAAATCGCGCGCAAGGTGTCCGATGCGGGCTTCGCCGTGATCTCGGGCGGCGGTCCCGGCATCATGGAAGCGGCCAACAAGGGCGCGCATGCGGGCAAGTCGCCGTCGGTGGGTCTGAACATCGAGTTGCCGCACGAACAGTCGGGCAACCAGTGGCAGGACATCTCGCTGCGTTTTCGCCATTTCTTCACGCGCAAGGTCACGTTCGTCAAGAACTCCGATGCCGTCATCGTGATGCCGGGCGGCTTCGGCACGCTCGACGAACTGGCCGAAGTGCTCACGCTGATCCAGACGAAGAAATCGCGTCACGTGCCGATCATTCTCGTCGGCTCGGAATTCTGGAAGGGCCTGCTCGGCTGGTTCCGCGACGCGCTCGTGCCGATGGGGTTGATCAATCCCGAAGACATGGACCTCATGCAGGTCATCGACGAGCCGGACCAGGTGCTCGAAGCGGTGCTCGCGTTCTACGAAGACCGCGACGAGGAAGGCGAAGCCGATCAGGAAGCGCCCTCGCGTTCGGACGACGACCGCATGTTCTATCTGTAGACGTAAGTCGTCTATCAGCGCGCAAGTGGATGGCCGCTTCGGCGGACTGTCCGCTTGCGCGCGGTGCCATCCTCTCCGCCGTTAGCCCGCCCCTCTTGCGCCCCCTGTGATCGTGCCCGCTGTACCGCGAATGTAAGTAACGGACGCTACGCTGTCGGCTTACGTCACAAGGCAATCGATCATGGACCCAACCCCGCCCGCCGCCTCGCCGGACCGCGGCGCTTCGCCCGCCGCCCACGCACCCACGCCCACCTCGCGCGAGATTTTCCTCGGCTTTCTCGGCCTCGGCTTCACGTCGTTCGGCGGCGCGCTGCCGCTTGCCCGGCGTGCGATCGTCGAGCAGCGCCGCTGGCTCACCGGGGCCGAGTTCACCGATCTGCTCGCCCTGTGCCAGTTTCTGCCGGGCGGCAACGTGATCAATCTGTCGGTGGCGATCGGCATGCGCTTTCGCGGCTGGCGCGGTGCGCTCGCGGGACTGCTCGGACTGATCGCGGGACCGTCGCTCGTCGTGATCGGACTCGGCGTGCTCTACGAGCGCACGCAGAACGACCCGCACGTGCGCCATCTGTTCGTCGGCCTCGCGGCGGCGGCGGCGGGCTTGCTGATCTCGATGGCCGTGAAGATCGTGCTGCCGCTGCGCCACGATCCGGGCGCCGTGTTCGTCGCGTTGCTCGGCTTCATCGCGATCGCGATCCTGCGCACGCCGCTATTGCCGACCATGCTCGTGCTCACGCCGATCGGCATCGCGCTGGCCGCGCGCGCCGCGCGCTCGACGGGAGGTTCGCGATGAACGACACCTTGCTTGCCCTCGCATCGATCTTCAGCCAGCTCTCGCTACTCGCGTTCGGCGGCGGCAACACCATCTTGCCGGAGATGCAGCGCCAGGTCGTCGAGGTTCATCACTGGATGCCCGCGAGCGAATTCAGCGCGCTGTTCGCGCTCGCCCAGGCCGCGCCGGGACCGAACATGATGATCGTGACGCTCATCGGCTGGCATGTGGCCGGCTGGTCCGGCATGCTCGTGTCGAGCGTGGCGAAGTTCGGCCCGTCGTCGCTCGTGACGATGGCCGTGCTGCACGCGTGGGACCGCTTCAAGGACCGGCCGTGGCGGCGTATTGCGCAGCGCGGTCTCGTGCCCGTCACGGCCGGGCTCGTCGCGGCCAGTGCGTTGCTGATCGCGAAAGCGTCCGATCCGGTGTGGATCGCGTGGGTGATCACCGGCGTGTGTGCCGTGCTCGCGTTTCGCACGAAGATTCACCCGCTGTGGCTACTGGCGGCTGGAAGCCTGATTGGCTTGAGCGGGTTTGGCCAGTGAGTGCGGCCCCGCGCGAGCGTAATGGCGGAAGTGCGACGCGCCCGGCCTCCGAATGAGCCGCCCGACTTCGCCGGCGCATCTTGAGGTCGGACGCTACCACGTCACTACGCAGAACGGCTAGTTGCTGCCACCGGTCTGACCGGCATTGTTCTGGGCAAGCAGTCGCTGTTGCGCTTCCGAACTCTGCTGGGAGCCGAGGCTTCTCATCTGGCCCATCAACTTCTGGTACTGCTGTTTGAGTTCGGGGTTGCCGGGATCTTTCATGAGCTTGCCCGCGACCCCGGCAGCCTCGGTCCCGAGATCGCGACGTTGGGTCGTGAGGTCAACACCGGGTGATTGGCCGCCAGTGCCGCCAGATGCTCCAGACTGGGACCCGCCGGCCGCCGCGCTCCCGCCGAGACCCGAGGGGGCCTTGTCGAAACCAGACGAACTGCCATAGGACGGCATACTGCCGCCCCCATTGCCGGACACGCCCGGCTGGGACGGCGCTTGCGACGCTCCCTGAGCTTGCTGACTTTGCGCGCCGCCCGCCTCGCCGGTGGCGAACATATTGCTACCAGAGCCGGGTGAAGATGAGTTGACTTGCATTTCGGGATCCTTATCACGTTGATCATGGGCACACATCGAAAACGATGTGTGCTGCCATCAAGCCATCGATTGGCGAGGTCCCGGTCGTACGTCGATATCGCTGCTGCGCGGCGCTCCGCGCGAGGGCCATCTGTCGCTTACTGGAACGCGACCTCGGCGAAGCTGCGCAACTTGCGGCTATGCAGCTTGTGCAAGCCGTTGGTGCGCAGGATCTCCATCGCCTTCACGCCGATCTGCAAATGCTGATCGACTTGCGCGCGATAGAACGAATCGGCCATGCCCGGCAGCTTCAGCTCGCCGTGCAGCGGCTTGTCCGACACGCACAGCAAGGTGCCGTACGGCACGCGGAACCGGAAGCCGTTGGCCGCGATCGTCGCGCTTTCCATGTCGAGTGCGATGGCCCGGCTTTGCGACAGCCGCTGCACTGGCTCGCGATGGTCGCGCAATTCCCAGTTACGGTTGTCGACGCTCGCGACCGTGCCCGTGCGCATGATGCGTTTCAGCTCGATGCCGTCGAGCTGCGTGACCTGCGCGACGGCGCGCTCGAGTGCCACCTGCACTTCAGCGAGCGCCGGAATCGGCACCCACAACGGCAAATCGTCGTCGAGCACGTGGTCCTCGCGCACATAGCCGTGCGCGAGCACATAGTCGCCCAGACGCTGCGTGTTGCGCAGGCCCGCGCAGTGGCCGAGCATGATCCACGCATGCGGCCTGAGCACGGCGATGTGGTCGGTGATCGTTTTCGCGTTCGACGGCCCCACGCCGATGTTGACCATCGTGATGCCGCTGCCATCGGCGCGCTTGAGGTGGTAAGCGGGCATCTGCGGCAGGCGCGCGGGCGGCACACCCTCGACGTCCTGCTCGCCGAGATTCGCGTTGTACGTGACCACGTCGCCCGGTTCGACGAACGACGTATATTCGCTGCGATAGGTGCGCACGTCGGCGTCGTCGGTATGGGCCATCATGGCGCGGCCGAGCTTCACGAATTCGTCGATATAGAACTGATAGTTCGTGTAGAGCACGTAGTTCTGGAAGTGCGTCGGCGAGGTCGCGGTGTAATGCTTGAGCCGGTGCAGCGAGAAGTCGACGCGCGGCGCCGTGAAGAGCGCCAGCGGTTGCGGCTCGCCGGGCGCGGGCTCATAGGTGCCGTTGACGATGCGGTCATCGAGTTGCGCGAGATCGGGCACGTCGAAGATGTCACGCATCGCGAAGAGCCGCTCGCGATCGAGATCGCCCTCGAGATGGATACCTTCCGCGAACGCGAAGTGAATCGGAATCGGCTGGTCCGATACGCCGACTTCGATCGACACGTGGTGGTTCTTCGCGAGCAGGCGCAATTGCTCGCGATAGTAGTTGCTGAACAGGTCGGGACGCGTGACGGTGGTCTCGAACACGCCGGGGCCGGCCACGAAACCATACGAGCGGCGCGAATCGATATGCGTGTTGACGTTGGTGCGGATGCGCACGAACGGATAGCACGCACGTACGCGCTGGTCGAACGCTTCACCGCGCCGGTAGCGCGCGAACGCATCGCGCAGGAACGAGGTATTCGCGTCGTAGAGCGTGGCGAGGCGCGTCACGGCGTCGGTCGCGTCTTCGAAGGATTCAGTCGGTGAACCGATTGCGGGCGTCATCAGCGGACGCAGGATGCTTTCGTTTTTCATCTTCACTAGCCTCGTAGGTGTGCAATGACCTTACCACGGAACCCGCACGGAAAGATGACGCCAAGGTGGCGTGCCACACGTGCGCGGAGCCAGCAGCAATGCGCGAGAAAGCGGCGCAAAATAAGGAACCGATACGCGGTTAGCCGGCCGGATTTGCTAGAATCTGGCATCTCAACGGAGAATCCTCATGAAGTCGCTCCTTCCCGCCGCTCTGTTGCTCGTACTGTGCGGCTCCGCCGTGGCTGCGCCCGTCGACGACGCGCAGACCGCTGTCGAAGCCCAGTCCGCCAACGAACGCGCCGGCCTGCCGGACTTGAAGGCGATCAACCGGCCGGCCGCGGAAGTCAGCTCGAAGGTCGACATCAACGTGCCGCGCACGCCGAGCTTCCATGAGGTCAGCCCGAACGGCACGGAAATCACCGAGTACCGCGACAAAGGCAAGCCCGTCGAGATCAACGTGCATTCGAACTTCGGCACGCATTACACGATGAGCGCGCCGGCCGACACCTCGCCGCAAGTGCGCGACAACGGCCAGGCCAGCACGCGCCTGCCGTCCATCAAGCTCGGCTACTGAACGAAGCGCGCCGCACGCGCACGGCGCCGGGGGCGTCGCGCGCGCGGCGCGTCGTGGCCTCATCGGCCCGCTGCGGCGCCGCGTTTGCCGGCCGGCCGCCGACGAGAGCGAGGCGCCCTGCGTCTCGCCCCCTAACCTGAACCGACAACCCCGCATGGCCGTCTTCACCGCTGTCACCGAAACCCAGCTTGCCGAATGGATGCGCGACTACGATCTCGGCGAGGTCGTCGATTTCCGCGGCATCCAGTCCGGCATTGAAAACAGCAATTTCTTCCTGACGACGACGCGCGGCGAATACGTGCTCACGATCTTCGAGAAGCTCACGGCGCAGCAACTGCCGTTCTATCTCGAACTGATGCGTCACCTGGCCCTGCACCGCGTGCCGGTGCCCGATCCGATGCCGCGCGCGGACGGTTCGCTGTTCGGCCTGCTGCAGGGCAAGCCCGCGACCATCGTGACGAAGCTCGACGGCGCGCCCGAACTGAAACCCGGCATCGAGCACTGTGCTGAAGTCGGCCAGATGCTCGCGCGCCTGCATCTGGCGGGCCGCGATTTCAGCATGGATCAACCGAACCTGCGCAGCCTCGGCTGGTGGCAGGAAACCGTGCCGACCGTGCTGCCGTTCCTCGTGGGCGAGCAACGTGAGCTGCTCACGAGCGAACTCGCGCATCAGCAGGCGTTTTTCGCGTCCGCCGATTACGCGGCCATGCCGGCCGGCCCGTGCCATTGCGACCTGTTCCGCGACAACGTGCTGTTCGCGCACGCGGCCCCGGAGACGACGGGCCACGAGGTCCGCCTCGGCGGCTTCTTCGACTTCTATTTCGCCGGCTGCGACAAGTGGCTGTTCGACGTCGCCGTGACGGTCAACGACTGGTGCGTCGACCTCGCGAGCGGCCAGCTCGACATGCCGCGCGTCGAGGCGCTGCTGCGTTCGTATCAGACCGTGCGGCCCTTCACGCCGGAAGAGAACCGCCATTGGGGCGACATGCTGCGAGCAGGCGCGTACCGTTTCTGGGTATCGCGCCTGTATGATTTCCACCTGCCACGCTCGGCCGAACTGCTCAAGCCCCACGACCCGGGTCACTTCGAGCGCATCCTGCGCGAGCGGCTCGCCGGCAGCGCACTACCTGGCATCCATAGCCCATGCAACTGATCGAAGTCCCCGCGAAGACCGGCTACGTCTGGTTCCGCCAGGGCATCTGGCTGTTCCGCCGGAACCCGCTCGCGTTTCTCACGCTGTTCTTCGCGTACCTGCTCGCGATGACACTGATCTCGAGCATCCCGCTGATCGGCGGCGTGCTGCCGCTCATCTTCATTCCCGGCGTCGCGGTCGGCTTCATGGCGGCGTGCCGCGACACGATCGCGAGCAAGCCGGTGTTCCCGACCATCCTGATCGACGGCTTTCGTTCGTATGGTTCCGTGGTGGCCAAACGCCTGCTGCTGCTCGGCCTCGCCTATGTGATCGCGATGACGCTCGTGCTCGCGGTGTCCGCGCTGGCGGACGGCGGCACGCTGCTGCGTCTGATGACGGTGGGCGGCACGCTCGATACGGACTCGCTCGAAGCGAGCAACGTGCCGCTCGCGGTGCTCGCCTCGCTGGCGCTCTACGTGCCGGTCGCGATGCTGTTCTGGTTCTCGCCGGTGTTGATCGCGTGGCACGACGTGCCGCCGCTCAAGGCGATGTTCTTCAGCGTGGTGAGCTGCTGGCGCAACAAGGGCGCGTTCGCGGTGTACGGCGTGTTGTGGTTCGCGGTATCGGTGACCGTGTCGCTCGGGCTCTCGCTGTTGCTGCACACGCTCGGCGCCGGCGACTACGCGCTCGCGATCATGATGCCCGCGATGATCATCGTGACGACGATGCTCTACTGCTCGTTCTACGCGACCTATCGCGGCTGCTACGGTGTGCAGGAAAAGACGGAAGATACAATTTCCTGATTTTTCAACAACTTACGCCAACCGTCGAATCAAGGTGTGAACCGCTAAGCCACTATTTCCACCCAGAAATACAAGGGCACCATGCACTTCGATGTACACAAAAAGCAGCTACCGCTATTGTGTACATTCCGTTTTAAAACAAGCACTTAAATGGTCGCGTAGAACGAGCACTATAGGATCGTCGTCACGACTTTTGAGCGCCGGCATCTACTTGCTTGCGCTGTGTACAACGAACCGCAACACAGCATCCCTCTGATAGCACGCCGTTCTGGTGGCATCAAGCAAAGAAAAGGGGCCAGACAAACTGGCCCCTTTTCTCGTTTAGAATGAATTCTCTAATTTGTCGCGAGCAGCAATTTGAAGGCAACAGCTTCTGCCGCGTCCTCAAAAGCAACTTCGACCTCATACCAAGGCTTACTGTTGCGGAATGAGCGATACACCTGCTTAAATCGATCTCTCACACTAGTACTTCGATAGACTCGTATCAATCGCAGTGTTTTGATTGCTTGTCGGTATCCGCACTGAGCCAACCAACCATAAACTTCTGTCTCGATATCGAGACCGACAAGCTCGTTATCCGTTTTAGTACGGAAGACATACAAATCATTCACATACTCGTTGTCCCACGCAACCAAACTGATCATAATTTTTTACTCCTTTGATGGCTGAGCAACACCCTGCCCACTTTGCAGAGCATTGCGATTTATCGAAGGAACAGCAGCCTGAGATATTGAGCCTCTAGAAAACCCAACATCTCAAACTGCTATCCCGCATTTACTGATGTGTATGTGGACATGGCCTTATCAGGTCAAGGGTTGAACGGAACCACCGGTTATAGATTTACGCTGCTTGCTGCCAATTTTCGATCGTGGTCGTGGATACGCCGAGCTTCTTCGCCACTTCTGCAACCGGCAGGCGTTGCAGCATATTGAGCGCTGCTTGCTTAACCTGCGAAGTCGTGTTTGCCACATTCTGCGCAACCGCGCTGACAGCTACTGGATTGTTAATTGGAGTGCTTGTCGCCGTCGGTTGGTAAAAGGCAACTTGCGCAACCACATTGCGGATATTGTTGTCCGCAGGAATTACGATGTCGCGCAAAATCTCGTCGTCACTCAGATTGAAACCGCGCTTCAGCAACAAGTCGCGTGCATACGGAATCCAAACGGTGTGGCTCGACGGGTTGTAGTCAATAACATGACAGCGGCCAACAAGAGGCTTGTCCAGCTTCTCAATATGGTTCGTGGTGAAAATCCACACCACGTTATCTTGGACTTGATCCATCAAACTTTTGAACTGCGGCATCGCAGCAGGAGCAAGCTGGTCAATTTCGTTCAGCACGCAGTAGTGGTATGCGCCAACAGGCCAAGTCATGAAGCGGTTTTCCAAGCTTTGGATCAAGCCAACGCCGTTATTCGGCGACTTGATATGGTGCTTGTTTACATACGGCGTCACGTTTGGGTCGAGATACTTCTGCATCTCTACAGGGAAGGCTTCGGCAACCGCAGACTTGCCAATACCGGACTCGCCGTGCAACAAGATGCCAGTCTTTGACCCATTGGGAAACTTGACCAAGCCTGCTACGAGTGCATCAAGCAAGCGCTTTGCGGTTTTATTGGGAAATGCAATTTCGTTGTAGGATACAGTCATGTAGAAATCTCCTTCTGATAGTTTTGTTTGGACAACGCCCCGATTGGTTACTTGTGAGTCTTTCGGATTAGGCGTTTGCTCGTTCCTTCTTCCAGTTTTGAATAGTGGTGACGCTGACACGGAGCAATTCTGCAAACGCTTTGTCCGTCATCTTTTTACCGCCGTCGAGCATCTTGAAGAACTTCGCCTTCTCTGCTTGTTTCTTGCTCTGCCCCGCGCTGCCCGTTGTCACCTTGTTGTTGATTTCCTCGTTAAATTTCACGAGAACATCGTCGCTAATCGTCGCACTAACCACATAAACAATCTTTGGCTCACCAATCGTAACCGTTCGCTTCTCGCCGGTTACCATATCTTCGTCTTCACGAATCTGGGGAATATTGCTCTTGGAAAAACTAGGGGTTGCTTCTCCGTGTTTTACACAGAAAATCTCCAACTCCTCATAATGCTTTCGAGCAGTCGATTCGTCGTCGTACTGAGCGCTGACGTTGTGTGCGACCGGTGTGATGATGAAATTGCGAATTGCCATAAAAAATCTCCTTGTAGGGTTTGAACTAGTCTGCCGTTTCGCTGTTTCGTTCAGCGTTGCGACAAGAAGAATTCTGCCTGCAAGGAGATTTGCTTTCTATTGCCCTACCACCAAGACACAAGAATTAGGTCTGCCCTAGCACTAGGAGGGAAGTTGCTTTTTCTTCTCGAATTTCAGGTGCTTGAACCAGCCATTAAGCTTGTTGACCATGTTGTCTTCGCTCATTACGACGTTGCTTTTCTTAGCAAATTCAAACACTTGGCCAGCCAGCGCTGTTGCTGCTTGATTTCGTGTGTGGTACTTGTGGCCGTGAAGCTCAACTAATTGGAGCGCGTGCTCTTTGACCTTGTTGAACCCCATGTTCTCAGCACGCGTTGAGCCGCCGGCTTTGCTGCGCTTGGAGTGTGCGTGCTCAACGGAGGGCTTGATGATCATTAATCCATCGAGAAAGCCAACACAGTGAAGCGCGATACCGATTGAACGCCAAGCATTCACAACATCGCCTTCCGCTTCTGCCGCATACGCCTCTGCGACGTACACGACACCTTTGACAAGTTGTTCCATCAAAGCAGCGTTGTTTTCGTGCCAGCCCCCGTTAAAGTACGGAATCTCAACTGTTGTGCGCTTGCCCTTCGTTGGTTTTGCCTCAATAAAGGGACGGAGTATGTCGCGCGTGAAGTCTTCAACGCCCTTACCAGGCTGGAGCATGCAGTACCTAACAGCGAGATTTTCAACGATCTCATGTCCAGCATCTTCGATGGTTTCGGCCATCGATTCAGGAAACGCCTTTGTCATCTATTGCACCGATCCGATTGTGGCTATCGCTATAACAACGACCGGAATCGTGATTTCTTTAGTACATGCCCGGTATCAGGTAGCCGGGATTCATCATGCCGCCTGCACCCGGAATGAAACTGCCCGTTGAACCGGAACCGACCAGTCCCGCTGTTGGCGGCTGCATCTCGTTGGTCAGCATGTTTGTAAGCAGGTTCTGATACGTGCTTGTCGTTGTCGGCAACATTGTTGCTCCCGGCATCGGAGCGAACGACGCAGATGGATTGGTCATCATAGGGAGCGCACTTGGGATCGCAGCGCTCGCGGGACCTATCCGTGATTTTGTGGGCGAGGCATATCATGAAGGATGAAAATCATGGATATGCCAATCATGAAGAAGAAACGCACCGTCGCTTCTCAGGCAGCGGCCCGCGGGCCGCTGCCTGAACTGCCTGAAGGGCTGCTCGATGAACTGGTGAAGGGCCCGATGACGCCCGGCGAGGTTCAGGACCTGATGCTGGCGTTCAACAAGGCGCTGATCGAGCGGGCGATGGGTGCCGAGATGAACATGCATCTGGGCTACCATGCGGGCCAGTCCAAGCCATCGGGCCAGACCAATGAACGCAACGGCGCCAGCGGCAAGACGGTCATCACCGAGCGCGGCCCGGTCAGAGTCGATCTGCCGCGCGATCGCGACGGCAGCTTCGAGCCGATCCTGATTCCCAAACACGAACGGCGTTTCACGGGCTTCGACGAGCGCATTATCGCGATGTACGCCCGGGGCATGAGCGTGCGCGAGATTCAGGCCTTTCTGGCCGAGAGCTACGGCACCGAGGTGTCGCCCGATTTCATCAGCTCGGTCACCGACGAGGTGATGGCCGAAACGCTCGCCTGGCAGAGCCGTCCACTCGAACCGATGTATCCGGTGGTGTTCTTCGATGCCCTGCGCGTGAAAATCCGTGGCGACGGCGTGGTAAGCAACAAGGCGGTGTATCTGGCGCTGGGCATCCAGGCCGACGGTCAGCGTGATGTACTCGGCCTGTGGATCGAACAGACCGAAGGCGCGAAGTTCTGGCTCAAGGTGTTCAATGAACTCAAGACCCGGGGCTGTCAGGACATCCTGATTGCGGTGGTCGACGGCCTGAAGGGCCTGGCCGAGGCGATCGGCACGGCGTACCCACGCACGGCCGTGCAGACCTGCATCGTGCACCTGATCCGCAACAGTCTGGAATACGCCAGTTACAAGGACCGCAAGAGCGTCGCCGCAGCGCTGCGGCCGATCTATGCAGCCGCGAGCGAACAGGCCGCGCAGCAGGCCCTGGACGACTTCGCCGAAGGGCCATGGGGAACGAAGTATCCGACCATCGTGCAGTCGTGGCGGCGAGCGTGGGAGAACGTCACGCCGTTCTTTGTGTTCCCGCCGGACATACGCCGGGTCGTCTACACCACGAACGCCATTGAGAGTTTGAACATGCAGCTACGCAAGATCATCAAGACCCGCGGCCACTTCCCCAACGACGAGGCCGCCATCAAGCTGCTCTGGCTGGCGCTGCGTAACGTGCTTGCCAAATCTGTGCGAACGACATTCGACTGGTCGTCCGCCATGAACCAGTTCGCTATTCTGTTTGGTGAGCGCTTTACTCAGGCACACGGTTAATTCCGCTAACCGCCTCACACACAAAAATACGGACAGGTTCCGCTCGCGCCGTTACCGCTTCTACGGTATTGCGCCGCTGGCGCTGGTGACGCGCCTGCTTGCTGAGGTTGCATTGCGCTGATCGCGCCGTATGCTCGCTGGCCGTTAGACAAAGCGCTCCCCATCTGCCCGATCATCGGTGCGAACCCGCCCATTGTGGTTGTGCCGATGGCGTCTGCACCGTTCACTGCGCCCGAAATACCACCGCCCAAAGCGCCTGACGATGTTGCGGTCATTCCGCCGCCCGGCAGTAAGCCTCTGAACAAGCCTGCTGGCGCTTCACCCAATGCACCGCCCATGCTTCCGCCTGCTGCGCCGATTCCGCTACCACCAGCACTGATACCGCTCGCTAGCCCAGAATCACCCAATGCAGCAGCACCGTGTAGAGCGCCGAACAATCCTGTGCCTGCTTGCCCTGCTCCTGCCCCAACGCTGGAGCCGACTGCATTACCCACGCCTGCCAATGTTGGTGAAAATGCTGAACCAGCGGCTCCTGCACCCGCTGCGCCCGCAGCACCAGCAAGACCGGCTGCGCCTAGAGAACCGGTAGCACCGGCTGTTGTGCCGAGCGATGCTGCAAGCGCTCCTGTTCCCAATTCCGTGCCCGCGGTGCCAGCAAGCAAACCTGAACCCAAGCCTGCTGCTGTTCCGACGTCTGCTGCGCCTGCGCCAACTGCTGCGGCTGTACCTGCTTCGGCACCAAGCGCTCCACTGGCACCAGCGGTTGCGGCAGCAGCCCCACCACCTAGCCCACCCAACGCCCCCAAAGCTGCACCCCCCGTGAAATACGCGGCAGCGGCAATTGCAGCGGATTCGAGTGGGTGAGATTCGACGGTATTCATCGTGTTGTCGATGAACCCGATTCTGCGAAGGGGATTGATTGCCTTGTCGATCTTGCCGATGCCCTCTGTAATTGGTGAGAGCGCGTTGTCGATCCCCGAAACTGCTGAACCCATATCTTCCTTCCTGTTGTTCTTTTAGTTGTTCGCAACTTTCATCACGTAGCACAGCGCGTAGTACGGTGGAATGACCGTGAACGCCTGACCAGAACCATTGTTGTTGATGCTAATGCCCGTACCAGAACCGTAGATCCCAATGCCTGTACCGCTTCCGTAGATACTGATGCCGGTGCCGCTGACGTTGGTTGGCAGTGGATTACGACCTGTGCTGTAGTAAGGCTGGTCTGTACCGATAGGCATACCGTTGTTGTCGGAACCAGCTTGCGCAGACGCGTTCTTTGGCATGCTGTGTTGGTGACCTGGATCGTAGACGCCGTGACTGTGCCCTGGGTCTGCAACACCGTGGCCGTGCCCTGGATCAGAAACGCCGTGGCTGTGAACCGGCATGTTGGCAACCGACAACGTGTAGGTTGTCGTGCCACCAGTAGCACCCGGAACATATGAACCACCTGCACCGATGACAAAGCGATCTGTCAGGTTTGGTGTTCCGTTCTGGCCGTTACACAATGCCCAATTCGCACCCCACACAGTTGAAATACTTGCGGCTGTTCCGCTGTAGAGCATGACCGCGCCGACAGGCAGGTAGTTGCGAAGCTGACCAACTGTTGCCGCATCGGTCGTCAACGTACCGTTTGCGAGGTTGTTGATCTGCAACCCATTCATAGACATGGCAATCGATGGCTTGAACTGTGTGCCATTTGCTACCTGTGCGATGAATGCCGCGTGTGCTTGGATGTAGAGCGCCGCGTTGTTGCCGACCGGCTCACTACCAGATGGGCTGTTCAAGCTAGGCGTAGTGCTCAGTTGAGAAATTGATGATGGAACTGACATTTATAGCACTCCTGAACTTGAAAGAGACGACAAAATGTTGATTTGCACCGAATCCGGACCCACCTGACACGGTGATTTGCATCGAATATTGACCCACGTGGAACACACTGGCCCGCTGTGCAGCTAGCGGGAGAACGGAGTGATCGACATGGCAATATTGAGCATCATCCGACGCTGGCATTATCGCGATCATGTCTCGCTACGCGAGATCGCCAAACGGCTTGGCGTTTCAAGAAACACCGTCAGGCGCCATATTCGCGCCGGCACCGTCGTGCCCACCTATCCGGAACGGCAGAGCCCGAGCAAGCTCGACGGATTTGCGGCGAAGCTCGCGGGCTGGTTAAAGACGGAAGCCAACCGGCCGCGCAAACAGCGCAGAACCCTCAAGCAGATTCACGCTGACCTCACTGTGCTGGGGTTCACCGGTTCCTACGACCGGGTCGCCGCCTTTGCACGTCGCTGGCGACAGGAGCAGCAGGAGCAGGCAAGGAGCGCAGCACGTGGCACCTTTGTGCCACTGACCTTTGCACCCGGTGAAGCATTCCAGTTCGACTGGAGCGAGGACTGGGCCGTGATCAACGGCGAGCGCACCAAACTGCAGGTTGCGCAGTTCAAGCTCAGTCACAGCCGGGCGTTCTTCCTGCGTGCCTATCTTCTGCAAACCCACGAGATGCTGTTCGACGCTCACTACCACGCGTTCGTGGCGTGGGGCGGCATTCCGCGCCGTGGCATATATGACAACATGAAGACCGCTGTCGACAAGGTTCGTCGTGGCAAGTTGCGGGACGTCAACGCGCGCTTCAGCGCCATGGTCAGTCACTACCTGTTCGACGCCGAGTTCTGCAATCCGGCCTCAGGCTGGGAGAAGGGGCAGATCGAGAAGAACGTCCAGGATAGCCGTCACCGGCTGTGGCAACGTGTGCCGGCGTTCGGTTCGCTCGCGGCACTGAACGACTGGCTGGCTGACCAGTGCGTCCTGCTCTGGCAGCAGACGCAGCATCCTGAACAGGACACGACGATCTGGGACGCGTGGTCGATCGAGCGGCCCCATCTGATGCCGGTCGGCCAGGCATTCGACGGCTTTGTCGAGCACACCAAGCTTGTTTCGCCCACGTGTCTGGTGAGTTTCGACCGCAACCGTTATAGCGTGCCGGCGGCATTTGCCAACCGGCCCATCAGCCTGCATGTCTATGCAGCCCAGCTCGTCTTCGTCGCCGAAGGACAGGTCATCGCGGAGCACGTCAGGCGTATCAGCCGAAGTCATGATCGTGGGGAAACCATCTACGACTGGCGTCATTACCTCGCAGTCCTGCAGCGCAAGCCTGGAGCGTTGCGCAACGGCGCGCCGTTCGCAGAGTTTCCTGCCGCCTTCAAGCGGCTGCAGACAATCCTGCTGAAGCACCCCGGTGGCGACCGGGAGATGGTCGAGATACTGGCGCTGGTGCTGCTGCACGACGAACAGGCCGTGCTCACCGCCGTCGAGCTGGCACTTGAAGCCGGTGCGCCCTCAAAGCAGACGGTGATGAACTTCCTGAGCCGGCTGCTTGACGGCGCACCGGTGCCTCCGCTGCAGACGCCTCAGGCCTTCGCCCTGCGCGTCGAGCCGCAAGCCAACGTCGGCCGTTATGACGACCTGAGAGGCAGGGAGGATCATCATGCAGCCTGACGCCATGATGGAAATGCTCAAGTCACTGAAGCTGCACGGCATGGCCCAGGCGCTGGGCGAGCTGGCCGCGCAGGATTCCCCCGCATACAAGTCGGCATCGCTGGTTCTGGCAGGTCTGCTCAAGGCGGAGATGGCGGCCCGTGAGGTACGTTCACTGGCCTATCAGATGAAGGTCGCGCGCTTCCCGGCGTATCGGGATCTCAACGGCTTTGACTTCAGTTGCAGCGACGTCAACGAAGCAACCGTGCGTCAGTTGCACCGGTGTGAGTTCATGACATCGGCACACAACGTCGTGCTGGTCGGCGGACCGGGCACGGGCAAAACGCATCTGGCGACGGCGATTGGCGTGCAGGCGATCGAACATGATCGAAGCCGCGTACGCTTCTTCTCCACCATTGAACTCGTCAATGCGCTTGAGCAGGAGAAGCTGACCGGAAAGCCCGGGCAACTGGCTGTGCGTCTGATGTACGCTGACCTCGTCATCCTCGACGAACTGGGTTATCTGCCGTTCAGCCAGACCGGCGGCGCCTTGCTCTTCCATCTGCTGAGCAAACTCTACGAGCGCACGAGCGTCGTCATCACAACCAATCTGAGCTTCTCTGAGTGGGCTAACGTCTTCGGCGACGCGAAGATGACCACGGCGCTGCTCGACCGGCTCACGCACCACTGTCACATTGTAGAAACCGGCAACGATAGCTATCGTTTCAGAAACAGCACGACACAGCCTGAAAAGGAGAGAAAGCGAACCCCGAAACACCCAACCTGAACCCTAAAACTGGATCAAAGGGTGGGTCAGTATTCGATGCAAATCCTGGGTCCGGATTCGGTGCAAATCAACAGACAAAATCCCCGCACCGGCAGTAAGACCGCCTACAGTCAAGCCAAGTGGATTTGCGCTCTGCGTTGAGCTTGTAATACCCTGCGCACCATTACCCAATGCACCAGACAACGCGCCTTGCTCGATACCAAGCTGCTCGTATGGTTGCATCGCGTCCTGATACCACTGCTGGTATTGCGAATTAAGCTGGTTCTGGGCAGCGGTTTGCTGTGCCGTCCCGCCTGTGTACGCGGCGTTCAATTGGTTGAGAGTTGACGAATCCAAGGTTGGTGCAAGACCCGCAGCAGACAGGGCACGTGATTGCGCTGTGTTGTAGTTGTTGCTGTTGAGGTTTGCAGCCTGCAATGCAGAAGACTGGTTAGCCAAGCTTGCTTCGGTACCTAACGTTGCGTTTGTGCTGGCGGCTTGTGCCGCTGTGTTATACGCGTTGCCGTAGATGTTCGCGGAGTTGTTACCGAGCGCAGTTGCCAACGTCATGTTGTTATTGTTGACGGCGTTCTGATATGCGCTACCGCCGAACGCACCCGAACCTGCAAACTGAGAATTAAGATTCATTGCGTTCTGGTTGAACGCTTGCGTGGTCTGCTGATTAGCTGCATTCACCTCCTGCGCAAGATATGGATTGCTCATACTCGCATAGGGGTTTTGCGACGCTGTAGCCGTTGGCGTGGCGACATTCCCGTAGTTGTTACCACCGTTGTTTGCCATCTGGCTAACAGCGCCGTTTACCTGACCCGTTACGTCAAGGGGCTACTCCATCGACCCAGAGCCGGTCCAACTCTGCTTGTGTGAGTATCCGGTCTCGCTTGCCGTGATACTCCGGCCTTATAAAGTCTGCAAACGGGTTGGGGAGCTTCATGCCCCAATCTTTGCGAGCCTTCTTGAACAACCCCTCTAAAACGGCGATCTCGCGCAACAGCGTACCGGCACAAACAACCTTGAGTCGTTCGTCCCTGTATTTTGCGAGCACTTTGGATGTGAGATTTTCGACGCTGTACGCACCCAGCCGCTCTTTCATATTGAGCAAGCGGTATTTCAGATACATCGTGTTCTTCGTTACGAGCGGTCCATTGGGCAGGACGTGTAACGTTGGATCAGAGTCAAGGTAGCGCTGGACCAGTTCACCGATCGTTGTTGCGAGATCGGCCTGGTTGTCTTCAAACGTCCTAGCTTGCATTGACGCTTCTACTTCTAGCGCCCAGCGTTTCGCTTCTGTTTTGCTGTCGAACGTCTTGCTTTTGTTGGGGTAGCCCTTGCGGACAACACGCGCCAACCATTTGTTGCCTCTGCGAACGTACGTAGCCATCTTTCACCTCGCTATACACAAAAATGTGCACAATCCCGAGATTTTCGATGGAAACTTTTGCTTAACCCGTTGATTCAAAAGGTTTTGTTGCGTCGCACAACTAGCTCGTTCTACGCGACCTATCGCGGCTGCTTCGGCGTGCAGGAAGAGGCCGCCACCAGCGACCTGCCCAACGCGGGCCGTTGAGCTGAGCTTGTAAACGACAACGCCCGCGCGATGCGCGGGCGTTGTGCATTCTGCTTGCGATACCGGCTGATACCGGCTTAGTGCTGGCCCATCCACGACGGATGGCGCGCGGACTTGTCCTGATCGATCCTGCGCAGACGGTATTCGAGATCGTACAGATCGGTGGCCTCGGCCAGATACGCTTCTTCGCGTTCTTTCTCGATTTCGTCGTGCGATTTGGTCAGAAACAGGAACAGACGGCTCAGCAGATACATGATTCGGCCTCTAGGTGTTTACCCTTCGTTAATGAAACGATTATAGGGTAAACCCCTAAACAAGGCCAGCGGACTTTTTGTCTCAGTGGTCAAAACGCATCACGCGTCGGCAGGTTGTGTCGCGTTGTACACGCCGGTCGCATCGCTGCGCGTTCTGCCCTCGAAAAAGCTCCAGATCATTTCGCTGGCAGCCGGTCCCGTCGACGAATTGAATGCAATCGTGTCGTCGCCGCCGCTCCAGGCGTGATCGAGCTTCGTGACGTCGCAGGTTCGCACGAGCGTCTCGTCGCCGCGCCGGTAGTCGCGAATCAGGTGGTCGGCGGCCTCTTCCTCGATGGCGTCCGCGCCTGCCAGCCGGTTCAGGTGCAGGAACTGGAGCGCGAGCTGTTCGGCATTCACCGGCGCCACGACGCGATCCTGGCTGCCCTGCACGATGAGCGCCGGCATGCCGGGATAGTGCTCGATCTCCACCCAGCGCTCGATCAACGCCGCCGGATCGCCGTGCACGCCGCGGCGCATCACGTCCATTGCGGTGATGCCGGAGTGCGCCTCGCCGAAGGCCGGTCCCGAATGCAATGCGACAGCCGCGAAGCGGCGCGGCGCGGTCACGGCCAGCAACGCCGCGAGTCCGGCCCCCGCCGACATCCCCGCCAGATACACGCGCGAGCCATCGAAACCGTACTCGTCGATCACGCTGTCGATCAGCGCGACGATCGCTGCCGCCTCGCCGCCGCCCGCCTGCTCGCGAGCGTCGTACCAGTGCCAGCACTGGTGCACATGGCCTTCGATCGACTGTTCCGGGTACAGCACGGCAAAGCCGTGCTGGTCGGCGAGCAGGTTCATGCGGGAGCCGTCGGCGAAGCTGTCGATGGTCTGGGTGCAGCCGTGCAACATGACGACGAGCGGCAGACGCTCGCCTTCATGTCCGGCCGGAATGTAGAGGCCGTAGGTCAGCGAGCGGGTAGTCGCGCTGTCCGGGCGCGGGGCCGCGAAGGTCGAACGCAGCCACGCGCCGGCCGCCCAAGCCGCCGCACGCGGACGCACGCGCGACTCGCGGGGCGGCGACGCCACGGGCGCCGGCATCGTCGCCGCACGCTGGGCCTCTTCTGCCGCTTTCGCCACGGTCCTCGCAGTCTGCGCGGCCACGCGCCACACGTCGGGATCAATTGTCTTCGCGGCACGGTTTGCCGCGCGCGCGGTCTGCTTCTGGATGGCGAGCACACTTCGCAGTCCGCCCAACCATAGCTTCGTCGCGTTCTTCGTCATTGTCCGACCTCACTTTCGGGGACCGACCCGTTTACCGACCCGGCACGGATGGTCTGTTGTGCGATGCACAATAACACCATTCGACGTATCGCGCCGAGTAGCCGCTCATGACCTTTTCGATGCCCACAGCGCGTGTTCTCCGCGACGTTTAGCCGTCCCGGCCTGGAACGTGGCGCCCGGAAAAGGGGGCCGGCGGCTATACTTGGCAGGACGTCGTCGACGTGTTGTCTGCTTTTTCGGCAGGGCGCGCGTTATAGATTGTGAATAGCCCAGGATGCGCCCGTACGGCGCTGCTCCATGCCAGACTTGCCTCTTCACCTTTGGTTGTTGATCACGAGCCTCGGCGGCGCCGGCGTGACGCTGCCGCTCGCGCTGGCCATCGCGCTGTGGCTCGCCACCGGCTACTCGTGGCGCATGGCCGCAAGCTGGCTGCTGATGCTCGGTGCCGCGATCGGCCTCGTGACCGTGACGAAGATCGCCTTCCTCGGCTGGGGTGTCGGCGTGCGCGAGCTGGACTTCACGGGCGTGAGCGGCCACGCCATGCTCTCGAGCGCGGTCTACACCGTCGCCTTCTTCCTGATCTTGCTCAGTGCACCGAATCCGGTTCGCCTCGGCGGCGTCGCGCTGGGGCTCGCCACGGGCGTGGCAGTCGGCCTGTCGCGCGTCGTGCTCGATGCCCATTCGCCGTCCGAAGCCGTGACGGGCGTGATCGTCGGCGCGCTCACGGCGCTCGTGTTCGTCCATTACTGGTGGGACGCGCAGCCCGGACGGCTGGCCACTGCCGTGGTCACCGTGAGTCTCGCCGCGTTGACGCTGTCGTTCCACAACGTACATATTCCGACCTACCGCTGGATGACCCATATCGCGCTGACCGTTTCGGGCCACGAACGGGCATTCGTGCGCGCCAAGTGGAAGGCGAACCGCGAGAGCCGCGCGCCCGCAGCATCAGCCCAGCCTACCCGCAGCACGATGGCGCAACCGTCGTCGGCCGACGACGCCTGATCCGCCGCTACGCGCCCACCGCCAGAATCACGCTCGACGCCTTGAACACGGCCGTCGCCGGCTGACCCTCGGCGAGCCCGGGCGCCTCGACGCCGTCATCGCTCACCGTCGCCGTTACGACGATACCGCCATCGAGTTCGAGCGTCACCTCCGCATTGACCGCCCCGCGCTTGATCGTGCGCACGACGCCGTGCAACTGGTTGCGTGCGGACAGACGCGCGCTGGTCTGCGCATCGGCGACGATCAGCACCGCCGACGCCTTGACCAGCGCACACACCGGCTGTCCCACCGCGAGCGCCAGCGTCTCGGTGCTCTCGCACGTCACCACCGCGACGATGCGCTGGCCGCCGCGCAGCACCAGCGTAATTTCGTCGTTGACTGCCCCCCGCACGATCGCGTCGATGGTGCCGTAAAAGGCGTTGCGCGCGCTCGTGCGCAGGCCGATGCGCGCGAGCATCGCCCAGTCGCCGGCAAAGCCGTCGATCGCCGCGCCGGCCGCGTCGAGAAAGCGCCGATGCTCGCGCTCGATGGCGCGAAACGTCTCGATCAGCTTGAGCGCGCGCGCCGTGAGCGTCGTGCCGCCGCCGCCCTTGCCGCCGCTCGCGCGCTTCACGAGCGCCTCGCCCGCGAGATTGTTCATCGCGTCGATGGCGTCCCACGCGGCCTTGTAGCTCATGCCCACGGCCTTCGCCGCGCCCGTGATCGAGCCGGTCTCGTGGATCGCCGCGAGCAGCGCGATGCGCGCCGCGCCGCCGAGCGTCTGCGCGCCGGCCTGGAGCCAGACGGAGCCGGCCAGCGCGAGCGGTTCGGTTGGGGACGAGGAAGCGGAATCGTTCAGCACGGGCATGGTTGGCAACGAGGCGGTCGAGGGAAGCAGCCGATTATAGGCACGCCATGACTCTCACACGCCACCGACGACCTTCGGCTTGCGCAACTCGCGCACGAGCCGCTCGCCTTCCTTCGCCGTCGCGCGCTTGAGCGCTTCGCACCAGCCGCGCGCGAAGCCGCGCCGGGTCGCGTCTACGTCCATCTGTTCGAGAAAGGCGAGCGCCACGGCCGCATCGTTGCCGTCGCCGAGCGCGGCCTGGATGCGCGTGAGCGTCTTCACGGCGTCGGAGCGCGTTGCGCGCGAGGTGATCTGCGCGAAGAACTCCAGCGTGTAGCGCAGATACTTCGCGTCGATGCGCACGCGATGGCGTGCCGCATCGTCGAGTGTCGTCAGCTTTTCCGCCGACATGAGCTGTCGATGGTAGCGGCGTACGCGCTTTTTGGCGTGCTCGCGCAGGGACGGGCCCGCATCCGTCGCTGCCGCTTGATGCAGCGTCAGCGTCGCGAGCCACTGCAGCCACGCGAGCGCGACGCGCGCGTAGCGCCGCGAAGCGAGTGCGTCCTGCACCCGCGAACGCGCGACGAGCCGCTCGGCGTCGGCGCGCGCGCACAGCGGCGCCCAGGCGTCGAGATCGCCTTCGGCCTGCACGAGCATCGGCAGGGTGGCGTCGGTGAACACGTCGCGGTCGCGCGCCTCGCCCAGCAGCGCGCGCAACCACTGGAGGTCGGGCGCGATGTGTTCGAGCCAGTTGTCATCGCGCCACGGCGAGAAGATGCGCATGGCCGTCGCGAGACGCCGATGCGCCACGCGCAGTTGGTGAACGAACTCGCCGCTGCCGATATCGCGCACGCCGACATCGTTGCCGAACCAGTGCGCCGTGATGTTGCCGGCAATCGCGAGCAAGGCGGCTTCGGCGCTGCCGGCGCCGCGCAGGTCGACGGGCACGGCGCGGGTCGCCTGCTGCGGTTGCGGCGGCGCGTCGCTCGCCATGCGCGCGAGCACATCGTCGAGACGCACCAGCGCGGGCAGCGCATCGACGACGTCGCGCGCGCAGGCGAACAGCGTCTCGACGATCGCAGTGGCGTCGCTCTCTTCGGGCCAGGGCGCGGCGATGCGCAGTTCTTGCAGCGGCGCCGCCGCCCCGGCGAGTGGCTCGCACAGGGCGGCGTCGAGCGAAAGCGTGAGCGCTACGCCATCGCGCGTGCCTTGCCAGCGATGCCGGTCGCTCGTCAGCGTGGCGCACGCGCTGAGTTCGCCCGCCGCGGCGAGCGCCTCGCGAAACGGCACCGGCGCGGCATCGAACAATGCATTGGCGACGCCCGCGGCCGACAGTGGCGCGACGAAGATCGGCGTGTACGCGGTCACGCCCGGCGAGAACGCGATCCGGTTCGATACTGTCACCTCGCGCGCCGTGCCCTGGGTCTCGACGGCCACGCGCCAGCCGGCGGCGGTCAGCGCATGGTCGTGATCGAAGGTGACGGTATCGATGCGCATGCCGGCTTCGGGCGTGAGCACGTCGAGATGCGGCAGCGCAGCGGCGAGCGCGCGCGGCAGATCGGCGGCGTCGGGCGGACTGGCGGCCGCAGGCGAATGGCCAATATCCAGCACGATTTCCAGCACGCGGGTCATGAAGGATGCTCCGTGTGTCGATGAGGCGGGCGGATCGGATGTGCGGTCGCAGTAGAACTCGGCTGTCATAGCCGACCCCAATAGTACACGTGCGACAAAAGAGAAGACAGCCGTCGCCAATCACTTCACGTTGAGGCAGACCTTGTCCAACTGGCCGTCCCGCCTGGCCCATCTTGACTATTATCAAGACTGCTGTACGGCAACGGCGGGAAAATACCTACATTCCCATTCGAAAGTTTGAATGTCCCTAAGGAGTATTGAGTGTTCCCCGAATTTCGTGACCTGATTACTCGCCTGAAGGGCGAAGACGAGCACTTCCTGCGTCTGTTCAATCGCCACAACGATCTGGACCAGCAGATCAAGAACATGGAAGCCGGCATCATCCCGGCCGACGGCATGGCGATCGAACATCTGAAGAAGGAAAAGCTGCAGCTCAAGGACTCGCTGTACCAGATCCTTCGCAAGGCTTCCCACGTTTAGGCGGCGCCAGCCGCGCTCCCTCGCCGGCTGGCGGCAGGCTGAAAGCAAAGCCTGCCGCCAGCTGCAAGCCTTCATAACAACGTTCTTCCGTTGCCACTCGCTTCCCGTATGCCCACACCCGCTCAGGATCTCAAGCCCGTCGAGAGCAATCGCGACACGCCCTCTTCCACCCGCCCCAAACCAGCCGCCGTCGACCGCAACGAACAGCGGCGCACCGTCGATGCCGCCGTCGAATCGGCCAGCGCCGTCATCGCCGGCACGCTCGGCGACGTGCTCAAGGCGCACGACGCCTCGGGCGCCTCCGCCAGCACGCTGCTCGAATCGATCGGCGCCTTGATGGACGGCCTTTCACCCGACGAAGCCACGCAGCTGCGCACGCTCATCCTCGAAGGCAATCCCGCCGCCTGGCGCAACCGCAGCGCGCATCCCGACGACGAACTGTCGTCGCGCTGGCGCGAAGGCGCCTATCCGTACCGGAATCTGATGACGCGGCGCGCGTACGAGCGCCAGAAGTACCGGTTGCAGGTCGAATTGCTCAAGCTGCAGGCGTGGGTGCGCGAGACGGGCCAGCGCGTCGTCATCCTGTTCGAAGGCCGCGATGCCGCCGGCAAGGGCGGCACAATCAAGCGCTTCATGGAGCACCTGAATCCGCGCGGCGCGCGGGTCGTCGCGCTCGAAAAGCCCTCCGAGACCGAGCGTGGCCAATGGTATTTCCAGCGCTACGTGCAGCATCTGCCGTCGGCGGGCGAAATCGTGCTGTTCGATCGATCGTGGTACAACCGCGCCGGCGTCGAGCGCGTGATGGGCTTTTGCACCGAGAGCGAATACGGCGAATTCATGCAGCAGGTGCCCGAGTTCGAACGCCAGTTGATCCGCAGCGGCACGCATCTGATCAAGTTCTGGTTCTCCGTGAGCCAAGCCGAGCAGCGCCGTCGCTTCAAGGAGCGCGAGGCCCATCCGCTCAAGCAATGGAAGCTGAGCCCGGTCGATCTCGCGTCGCTCGACAAGTGGGACGACTACACGCGCGCGAAGGAAGCGATGTTCTCGCGCACCGATACGGCCGACGCCCCGTGGACCGTAATCCGCTCGGACTGCAAGAAGCGCGCGCGGCTCAACGCCCTGCGCTACGTGCTGCACAGGCTGCCGTACACGAGCCGCGATAGCGAGGCAATCGAGCCGATCGATCCGCTGCTGGTCAGCCGCGCGTTGTAAGCGCGCGGCCCTCGTCGCATCGGTTGCGGCGATGAGGGCCACGCGTCACCTTCCTCTCACGTCGCGTACTGCGCGATGCCATTGCCGAACGACCAGTTCTCCTTCGCGACCTCGACCAGGTTGACGAATACGTCCTCTTTGCGCACGCCCGGCTCGCGCCCCAACTCCTCGGCGATGCGCGCGTATAGCTTCTTCTTGAGATCCGGTCCGCGCGAGTTCGTCACGGCGATCTGGATCAGCACCAGATCGTCGCTGCGCTCGATCCCCAGATAGCTGCGATCGAAGACCATGTTGTCGGCGGCATGTTCGGTGATGACCATGAAGATGTCGTCGTGCGGAACGCTGAAGACGTCGATCAGCGCGCGCTGAATCCCTTGCGTCAAGGCATGGCGATACGCGGCCGGCTTGCCCTCGTGCAGGGCGATGCGGGTAAATGGCATGGTGGACTCCTTTCCTGATTCGTTGATGGGTGAATCGACGCTTTCAGGTTAGTCCCGATCTGCCATAATAAACAGACATAGATGGATATTTCATCCATTTCAAACTGAAATGAAAACACTCGATCTCGATGCCGTGCGGGCCTTCGTGCTGGTCGCCGAATTGCGCAGCTTCACGCGTGCCGCCGATGCGCTCGCCACCACGCAATCGGCCATCAGCCTGCGCCTGAAGCGCCTTGAAGCGCATCTCGGCAAGTCGCTGCTGGAGCGCACGCCGCGCGTCGTGCGGCTGTCGCCCGATGGCGCCGCGTTTCTCGACGCCGCGCGCGATCTGCTCGGCGCCCATGAGCGTGCGCTCGGCGCGCTGGCCGGCGAGCAGCGGCGGCTCGCTCTCGGGCTCAGCGAGCATGTCGCCGGCGCCGGGCTGCCTCGTTTGCTGGCCAAACTGCGCGCGCACGATCCGGGGCTGGTCGTCGAGTTGCATCTGGGGCTCTCGAACGTACTGCTCGCGCAGTTCGACGAGCGCCGGCTCGACGCGGTCATCGTGCGGCGCGAGCCCGACGAGCCCCTGCGCGACGATGCCCGGGCGCTGTTCGCCGAGCCGCTCACGTGGCTCGCCTCGCCGGACTGGCAATGGGCGCCCGGTACGCCGCTGCCGCTCGCCTTGCTGGCCGCGCCGTGCGCGGTGCGCGCGAGCGCGCTGCGCTCGCTCGACACGGCGGGCATCGCGTGGAGCGAGGTGTTCATCGGCGGCGGGGTCGGTGCCGTGGGCGCGGCGGTCGAGGCCGGGCTCGCCGTCTCGCCGCTGGCACGGCGGGTGGCGCCGCGCGCGCTCGTCGACGTCGGGGCGCGGCTCGGTCTGCCGGCCATGCCGGTGTCGCATGTGACGCTGCACTCGCGCGTGCGCGAGGCGCGCTCGGCCGCCACGCTGCAGTTGCTGGCGACCGGACTCGAGGTGAGTTGACGGCTAGGCGGAGGGGCTGCGCCCGTGCGTTTGCCCGAGGATCGGCGGCAAGGCGCGCGGGGCCTTGAGCGAGGCGTCTTTCGATGCGGGCCCGCGATGGTAGTTGGTGGCGGCTCCGGCCGGTGATGATGGCGCGATGCGGCCGGTCGAGGCGACGACGTGCGCGGCTTCGCGGTGCTCGTGCGGCACGTGGCGGGTCGCTGCGGTCTGCGCGGCGAGTCGTGGCTCGGGGCGAGGCATCGTGCTGGCAACGCGCGGCCCGGGCGTGGCGTCGTGCGGCGCATGGCGAGGCGCTGCGTTCTGCGCGGCGATTCGTGGCTCGTGATGGGGCATCGTGCTGGCCAGGCGCGGCCCGGGCGCGGTATCGTGCGGCGCATGCGGTCCCGCGCTGGCGCTGGCGACCCGGTGCTCGCTCGCAAGTGGCGCGACACGCGGCCGCTCCGGTGCATGCGAGTGCGGTGGGACGGCTTGATGCGCGACGTGCTGAATCGGTGCACCCGGCTTGCGAGCCGCCGACACGCGATCATGCGCAAACGTTTGCCCCGACGCGCACGACCAATGCGCCGGCGCGCGACCTCGATGCACCGCGCTCCCCGCCTGTCGCACTTCCGGCGGATTCCACGTCTCGGTCACCTGCTGCGCCGCCCAGACCGTCGACGAAAGCCACATCGTCGCGCACATCGCTAGAGCTACACCTACCCGCACGCCTGCCTCCTTGTTTTATCTCCCGCTTTCGGCCGGCGATTATACCCAAACAAAACTTGCAATAATCCATATATAGACTACGATCCATATTAAGTTCAAATCGGGACTCGATCATGCCGACTACGGCCGCTGCCTCCTCTTCCGCCGGTACGTCCCGGCGACAAGGCGCTACACCATCGCTTGGCGAGATGTCAGCGGCCGGCCTGCGCGCGTTCTTCAACATCGCCCGCGACTGGGACTTGAATACCGAGGAGCAGATCGTCCTGCTCGGCTCGCCTGGCCGCTCGACGTTCTTCAAATGGAAACAGGCGCCCCAGAGCGCGCGGCTCGGGCGCGATACGCTCGAGCGTCTGTCGCTCCTGCTGGGCATCTACAAGGCGCTGCAGATCCTGCTGCCGCAACCCGCTCCCGCCGACAACTGGATCAAGCGGCCGAACAGCGCCCCGCCGTTCGGCGGACGCCGGGCGCTCGACCGCATGCTCGCGGGCAATATCAGCGATCTCGTCGCGGTGCGTCAGTATCTCGATGCCATGCGGGGCGGCTGGGCGTGACGGCATCGGCCTGGCAACGCCGTTGGCGCAGTGCGCCGCTGTCGTGGTCGCCGGCCTGGCGCGTCGTCGCCACGCGCTTTCCGGCCGTGAACCTGTTCGACCGCGTGGCCTCGGAAGAGGATTTCGATGCGCTCTATGCGCTCGAAGCGATGACCAACGATCGACTGCGCACGGAAACCGGCGAACTCGACCTGGTGCCGCGCGACGAGCGCCGTTTCGGGCCCGGTTACGGTCCGATCATGGCCGCCTTCACTCACCTCAATCCGAACGGCAGCCGCTTCTCCGATGGCACGTATGGCGTGTTCTATTGCGCACGTTCACGCGAGACCGCGATCGCGGAGACGCGCTATCACGCGGCGCTGTTTCTCGCGGCCACGGCCGAGCCGCCGTTGCGTCAGCAGATGCGGCTCTATACGGTGATTGCCCAGGGGGATGTCGTCGATCTGCGTGACGATCCGGCGCTCGATACCGCGCTGCTCGCGCCCGACGACTACGCTGCCGGCCAGGCACTGGGACGCGCCGCGCGCACGGCGGGCGCGCCGGGCATCGCGTATCCGTCGGTGCGGCATGCCGGCGGCGAATGTCTCGCCGCGTTGCGCACGACGCTGCTCCACGCATGCCATCACGCGGCGTATCTGGAATACAACTGGAATGGCTCGGCCATCGACATGGTGTTCGAGTTGAACCGCGTCGGCTGAGCGCAAAGCTGAGGCGTGCTAAGGCAACGCGATCGCCGCAGCCCCTTCGACTTGCGCCTGCTCGACGGACACGGCCCAGCGCCGCTCGCTCAGCGCCTCGACCATCGTGAGCCTCCCGGCAGTGCCGAAAGCCCCGGTGTCGATGTAGACCTGTGCGCCGATCTGCTGGATATAGCGCATCGGCGTGTGGCCGCAGTAGGTGATCGACAGTCCGCGCTGATCTTGAGGACTCGCGCTGCCTAGCGCCAGTTGCCGTCCCCATAGCATCTGCTGGCGTACGGCTTCGTCGTAGTCGCCTGCATCGAGCATCGCATCGTCGCCGAAGAATTCCGCGTGCAGCACGTTGAAACGCTGCGCGCCGCTACCGATCACGCGCACGAGCGGCAGCTCGCGCAGACGCACGGCGTATTCGGCCAGCTTGCTGTCGGGCACAGAATCCGCCCAGTCGCCGCCGATGCCGTACCAGCGCACGCGGCTCAAGCGCCCTTCGGCGACGGAGCACAAGGCATCTTCGTGATTGCCGAGCACGGCATAGAACCACGGCTTGTCGAGCAGCGCGAGCGCTTCTTGGGATTGCGTGCCGCGATCGACCAGATCGCCCACCGAGAAGAGCCGGTCGCGTGCAGGGTCGAACCCGGACTCGCGCAGCAGATAGCGAAGCGCATCCACACAACCGTGCAGGTCACCGACGACGAAGTCGCGACCTGCATGGTTGACGGGATGGTATTGAATGAGATGAGTGGTCTCAGTCGTCATGAGGGCCATCATAGCGCGATGCCGGCACACGTATGCGCGCTGGCGATCGTTCCGCGAGAAATGTCTGAAGAGACCGCAAGCGCCGTGCCTACTGAGGCTGCGCGCGCAACGCGGCGACCTCGTCGACGGTGATGCTCGTCTGCGGATTGCCGAACTGCTTCGTCACGTAGTTGGCGATTGCCGCGATCTGATCGTTGCTCAGGCTTTCGTCGAACGCGGGCATGAACACGTCGGCGCCCTGGGTCGTGCGCGTGACGCCATGCAAGATCACCATCACGAGGTTGTCCGCCTGCGGCGCGCCGACGATGCTGTTGTGGATCAGCGACGGATACGCGCCCACGGCACTCGCGCCGATGCCTTCGCCGCTCCAGTGATGGCAGCTCGCGCAATTGGCCACGAACAACTGCACGCCGTTGACGCCCACGATGTCCGCACCGCGCAACGCGGTCACGTCGTCGTGCGCGGGCGTGCCCCACGTATCGCGGGCACGCTTCACGCCGAGCGCAACCGGCGGCACCGTGCGCAGATACGCGATGATCGAGCGCAGGTCTTCATCGGCGAGGTATTGCGTCGAGTTCTGCACGAGCTCCGCCATCGGCCCCGCCGCGCTCGCGTGGCCGGGCGCGATGCCCGTCGACAGATAGCTGCGCAATGCGTCGTCGCTCCATGCGCCGAGGCCCGCGTTGCGATCGGACGTGATGTTGTACGCCTGCCAGCCGAGGCGCGTCGCACCTGAAAAGCGTTGCGTGTCCTTCAATCCCTGCATGAAGTTGCGCGGCGTGTGGCATCGCTCGCAATGCCCGAGGCCGAGCACCAGATAGGCGCCGCGATTGACCTCCGCACTCACCTTAGGATCGGGCACGAAACTGCCTTCGGTGAAATTGAAGAGATTCCAGACCATCAACAGCCAGCGCTGGTTGAATGGAAAGCCCAGTTCGTTGTGAGGCGGCGCGTAGCGAACGGGCGCGACCGTCTTGAGGTAGGCGAAGATCGCCTGCACATCGCGGCTCGTGATGCGCGTGAACTCGGGATACGGGAACGCCGGATACAGGCGCTCGCCGCCTTTGCCGATGCCTTCGTGCAGCGCGCGCAGAAAGTCGGCGTCGGTCCATTGGCCAATGCCGGTAACGGGGTCGGGCGTGATGTTGGGCGTGTAGAGCGTGCCGACTGGCGTCGCGATCCGCACGCCGCCTGCGAACGGGCGGTTCTTGTCGGCCGTGTGGCACGCGTAGCAATCACCGACGCGGGCGAGGTAGGCGCCACGCTTGACGAGATCGGCGTCGTCGTCGTCGGGCGTGGCGGACGGTGGCGCCTGCGCGGCAAGCACTGTCGGCACGGACACGCCGGTATCGCCATGTTGACTCGCGTGCCACGCTACATGAAGCCCTGCGAACGCACAGGCCGCCGCGAGCAGCGTCCAGCACGTGGACGATCGCATCGCGTGTTTCATGGCTCGCGGCGCAGCTTGTCGGCGAGCTTGAGCGACAGCGCCGCGATGGTCAGCGTGCAGTTCACCGAGCCCGCCGCCGGCATCACGCCACTGCCGGCGATGAACAGATTCGCGTGATCGTGGGTCCGGCAATCGGCATCGACGACGGAGTCGGCAGCGTGGCTGCCCATGATCGTCGTGCCCATGATGTGATGACTCGGCGCGAAGGTATCGTCGTAGGCGAGTTCCGTGCCGCCGAACAGCACCGCGATCTGCTCGAAGGCTTCGCGCGTATGCACGGCGCTCGTGCGCACGTAGTCGCTGATCGCGTAGTAGATCTCGGGCTGCGCGATGCCGAGCGCATCCTTGCGATCGCCCGAGGGCAGCACGCGATTCTGCGCTTGCGGCAGCGGCTCGTGGAAGCTCTTGATCGTCACCATGCGAGCCGCGCGGTCGCGGATCTGCCGGTCGAGTTCCCCGCCCGTGAGGCCACCGTCGATGAGCTGTTCGGTCACGGCCATGGTCGCGACCGCGTTCGACAGCTGCAGCTTTGCCGCCGCGTAATCGGCGCGAAACGCGCCGTCGCGGAAATTCACCACGGAGGTCATTTCCATCGGCCCGCGCCCCGGCCAGAGCACCTGGTTGGCGAGAAACGAAACGCTGGTGCCGGGATGATCCATGAGGTTGCGGCCGACCTGGTCAGAACTGTTGCCGATGCCCTTTTTGAAGCGCTCGTTCGCGGAAATCAGCATCAGCTTGGGCGTCTCGATGCCGTTCGCCGCGAGCACGAAGAGCTTGCCGCTCACGCGCGTACTCGCGCCGTGCGGGTCCTTGTAGTGAACGGCGGCGATGCGCCCTTTGTCGTCGGCTTCGATGCGGTACACGACCGCCTGCGCGATGAGCCGCGCGCCGGCGCGTTCGGCCTTGTCCGCGTGAATGGCACCGTTGTACATGGCGCCGACCGGACAGATCGGCATGCAGCTGTTGTTGCCGCAGCAGATCGGGCGCGCATCGTACGGGCGGCTGTTGCGCGCGGCCGGCGCGGGCACCACGACGAAGCCGTTGGCATTGAGCACGTCAGCGAAGCGCTGGTCCATGTACGAGAGCGGCAGCATGCGCATCGGATAGGGCTGCGAGCGCGGCGAGCCGAGGTTCACCGTGAGGTCGGGGCCCGACACGCCCAGCTCGACCTCGGCGGCTTGGTACCACGGCTCGAGGGTATCGTAGGCGTAGGGCCAGTCGCGCCCCACGCCATACAGCGAGTGGAGCCGGAAGTCCGCCGGCAAGAGCCGCCAGCTCGTGCCCGCCCAATGCCACGTCGTGCCGCCGACGAGCCGCACGTATTGCGCGTTGTACGGATCGGCGCCCTTCTGGACGAGGTAGTGGTTGGGCGGCGTGTACTCGGGATGCGGTGCATAGCGCGCCGACGGATACGGCGTCGCGAAATCGCCCTTGGCGGGCGAGTTGCGGAAATTCTCGACGATCTGCCAGCGCTCGTAACGCGGCCCCGCTTCGAGCACGATCACGGACGCGCCGGCCTGCGCCAGCTGATGCGCGACGAGACTGCCCGCGATACCGGAGCCCACCACGACCACATCGGCCGAATTCGCCATCGCCATTGTCGTCCTCTTGTTCGCTTGTTCTTCTCGCGAGACGCGCTCAGCCGGCCGGTTTGTGCACCCAGTAGAACGGCACGTCGCGGCAATACGACGGTGTCGTCAGCACGTCGGAGACCGGATCGAACATCAGCGCGCGCTCGTAGGCAACGACCTGCACGTGCGGCGCCGTGCCGACCACCCCGAGATACCAGGCGCGCATGATGTCGCCGATCGCGCTGGCGAGTTCGGGCTGCTCGCCCTTGAGCGCATCGGTGACGACATCGGATGGCACGCCGCCGTGGCTCTGCAACCAGATGTTGAGTGCATCGACACGCTCGGAGAATGCCGTGCTCTCGCGAGCGAGCGCTGTGTAGACCCGCTGGCCGAGCACCTTGTCGAAGCTGCTGCGGCCCGTGAGGCGCTGGGACAGGGAGATGAACGCGTCATAGCCGGCATCGGAAAACGGCTCGGCTGCGAACGCGCGCGCCACGCCAAACGGCGCGCCGGGCCGTCCCGCCATCGCGAAGGCGAGCATCGCCGCGCTCGCGCAGCCGAGCGCGACGAACGTGCGTCGGCCTGCATCGGCTGGCGCGTGCGGGGTCGCGCCGCTGGACACCTCGGTCATGAACGCTCCCGTTGGGTGACGAGACGCCGGCGCGGCAACCGACGCGCCCGGCCTCTGGCTTAACGATGGCTGACGAGTGCTTACACCCACATTGCGCGTAGCCTCAGACGATGGGACCAGCGCCGCAACAGGGTCGCAACATTGCGCAAGCAATATAGTCTCCGGGACCCATTTCCACAAATTGCGTCGCCAACGCGCGCGACGCCGCGCTGTAGAATCGCCGCAACCTCGTCACACGGCGCGCGCCGCCGCTCACGTCATGAATCTTTATCCGCAGGTGTTGCGCAACCGTCCTCACATGACGCTCGCCTTCGTGGCCGGTGGGCTGGTGAGCGTGCTCGCGCCGCATCCGATGAAGCCCGTCGCGCGCATCCTGCTCGGCTGGGACGTCACGGTGTGGAGCTATCTGCTGACGATGTGGATTCACATGGGCTTCGCCTCCGAAAACGAGGTGCGCGCGCGAGCGAGACAGGACGACGAGAACGCGCTCGCTGTGCTGGTCGTGATCTGCACGGCGACCGTGGCGAGCATCGTCGCGATCGTGCTCGAACTCGCGCAGACGAAGAATCTCGGCGTGGCCTCGACGGTGCTGCACACGTTGCTCACGGGCATGACGCTGTTTGGTGCATGGTTCCTGATTCCGACCATCTTCACGCTCCATTACGCGCGGCTCTACTACGGCTCCGATCCCGACTCGCGCGCGCTGGTCTTTCCCGATCGCGACTTGCTGCCCGACTATTGGGACTTTCTGTACTTCTCGTTCACCATCGCGGTCGCCTCGCAAACCGCCGACGTCGGCATGCGCGGGCGCAGCACACGCCGCGCGGTGCTCGCGCAATCGATCCTGTCGTTCTACTTCAACGTCGCCGTGCTGGGCCTGTCGGTGAACATCGCCGCGAGCATGGTGGGCAACTAGCGCCACCGCTTCAATCGCGCGCCCGGATTTACACGCGCCGCCCTCGCGATCGCGGTGTGCGGGCACGCGCGCGCGGCCTGATCCAAATCTCTGCGCGCCTTATACCCGCTGGCCGCGCGGCACTTCGCGCGGTGTGCCGGCGCATGCGTGGCATATCGCTTGCTGCCGTCTGGTCACACGAATGGCCTCGTGCCGATGTGAGCCAGCGCCCGCGCAGCCGAACGTTCTTTGCACTACATTGAACACAACGCGCTGCCGGCGCCTCCCCGCACAGCGCGACTTGCGCGGGGCCCCATCTGCAACGGCCACCCGAATCAGTCCAACGGACGACGTGATCGCACATAACGTGCATCCGCGTGGCCCGACGAATCTGGAACACGACCGATGGAAGCTGCCCATGCTTATGCGCCGCGGATCTACTTCGTCCATTCCGTCCTGGTCGGGCCGCTTGCGGCATGGCCCGCCGTTTTCAAGCGTGCGGCCGCGCTCGGCTTCGATCATGTTCTGATCGGCGGGCTGCTCAAGCCAGGCACGGCCGGCAACGCGCGGCTCGTCGGCGATCACGAGCAACTGCATCCGGCCTTCGCGAGCACCGAACCCGCCGATACCGCGCTGCGCAAGCTCGCCGCCGCCGCACGCGAGCAAGACATCACGCTGCTCGCCGATCTCGTCATCGACCGCAGCGCCGCCGACGGCGCGCTGTACGGCGTGCATCCCGAGTGGTTCCATCCGTTCGAGCCCGACGACGCCCGCCTCGACCCGCGCCACGGCCATCGCGATGCCAACGTCGCGTACGCCGACTTCACGCGCGTGGACAGTCCGCTCGTCGCGTGGTGGGCCGAGCGGCTCACGCGGCTCGCCGCAGCGGGTCTGGGCGGCTTTCGCTTCGACTCGCCGCATCAGCTCGCGGCAAACGTCTGGCGAGCGCTCGGTGACAGCGTGCGGGTGCGCCACCCCGACACGCGCTGGCTCGCGGCGACGCCTGGCCTCGCGCGCGACGAGATCGCGCGGCTCGAAGGCGCGGGCTTCGACAGCGTGTTCTCGTCGCTGCGCTGGTGGGATTTTTCGGCCGGCTGGCTCGTCGACGAGCATGAGTTGCTACGGCGCGTCGGCGCACCGATTGCGTTTCCGGAGGCGCCGTATGGCACGCGGCTGCGCCGCGATCTCGACGGCGCCGTCGATGTGCATGCGGTCGAGCGCGCCTATCGGCGTCTCGTGCGTGCAGCGGCGGGGCTCGGCACCGGCTGGCTGATGCCGATGGGCTTCGAATACGGCCTTGGCGACGCGCTCGCCCACAAGGGCGGCGACCCGACCGCCTATGCCGAAGCGTGCGCGAAGCGGCCGTTCGACATCAGCGCCGAAATCGCCCACGCCAACGCGATGCAGCGCGGCACGCGCACGCTCGGCACCAATGGCGAGCTGTGCTCGCTGGCCGGTCCCGGCGCGCCGGTCGCGGCGCTCTTGCGCGGCGACCACGCGGACCTGCGCGAGTCGGGCGAGGCGGTGTTGATGCTCGCGAACCTGTCGCTGTCGGCGGCTGTGCGCGTCGATCTAGCGCGGCTCATCGCGGGTGCGCCCGGCAACTTCACGCGCTTCGCCCCGCTCGATGCGGCGCAAGTGCGCGACGCGCCGCGCCCGAGCGATGTCCATGCGCGCGTCGTGCCCAACGTGTTCACGCTGCCCGCCGGCGCGTGCTGGCTCTTCACCTCGCTCGTGAGCCCGCCGGTCGCGCTCGCGCCGCCCGACGATGTCGCCAAGTACCGCACGAGTGGCCACAAGAGCGTGGTCGAAGCGCTCGTCGCGCCGCGCATCGCCATCGAAAGCGTGAGTCCGGCCGTCGATCAGGGACGCTTCGTCGTGAAGCGCACCGTGGGCGAGCGCGTCGAAGTGCGTGCCGCGATCTTCGCGGAAGGCCACGACCGTATCGATGCCGCCGTGCTATGGCGCGCGGCCGACGAAACCGCGTGGCGCGAAGCGCCGATGAAACCGGTGCAGCCTGCGGGCACCGACATGTGGAGCGGCCACTTCCCGCTCGAACGCGTGGGCCGTCACGAGTTCATCGTGATCGCGTGGCGCGACGACTTCGCTTCGCTCGCCGAGCATTTGCACAAGAAGCGCGCGGTGGGCCAGAACGTCGATCTCGAACTCGAGGAGGCGAGCCGCCTGCTCGCGCTCGTGCTGGCGACGGCGGAAACCTCGGACGCCGACGACATGCCGCACGACGACCACCTGCGCCAATGCGCGGCGCTCGATGCGATCGTCAAGCACTTCGTCAGCGGCGACACCGATACGCGCTGCGCGATCCTCGCCGCGCCCGAGACCGCGGCCGCCGTGCGCGCGGCGCATCACCGGCCGTTCCTGTCGCGTGCGCCGCTCGCCTTGCGCGTCGATGCCGAACGCGGCGCCGCGCGTTTTGCGAGCTGGTATGAACTGTTCCCGCGCTCGATGAGCGACGACGAGCAGCGCCACGGCACCTTCGACGATGTGATCGCGAAGCTGCCGCGCATTCACGACATGGGCTTCGACGTGCTGTACTTTCCGCCGATCCATCCGATCGGTCATGCCAACCGCAAGGGCCGCAACAATGCGCTCGTCGCGCAGCCCGGCGATGTCGGCAGTCCCTATGCGATCGGCGGGGCCGAAGGCGGGCACAGTGCCGTGCATCCGCAACTGGGCACGCTCGCGGACTTCTGCCGCATGCAGGCCGCCGCGCACGCGCACGGCCTCGAAATCGCCCTCGATTTCGCGATCCAGTGCTCGCCCGATCATCCGTGGCTCGAGCAGCATCCCGGCTGGTTCGCATGGCGTCCCGATGGCTCGCTGCGTTACGCCGAGAACCCGCCGAAGAAGTATCAGGACATCGTGAACCCCGAGTTCTACGCGCACGATGCGAAGCCCGATCTGTGGCTCGCGCTGCGCGACGTGATCTTGTTCTGGATCGATGCAGGCGTGCGCATTTTCCGCGTCGACAATCCGCACACGAAACCCCTGCCGTTCTGGGAGTGGATGATCGCCGACGTGCGCGGCCGCCACCCCGACGTGATCTTCCTCGCCGAGGCGTTCACGCGGCCGCGCCTCATGTACCGGCTAGCGAAGCTCGGCTTCTCGCAGTCGTACAGCTACTTCACGTGGCGCGAGTCCAAGCGTGACTTCATCGGCTACCTGACCGAACTCACGCAGACCGAAGTGCGCGACTTCTACCGGCCGAACTTCTTCGTCAATACGCCGGACATCAATCCGCGCCATCTGCAAACCGGTGTGCGCGCAAGCTTCCTGATCCGCGCGGCGCTCGCGGCGACGCTGTCGGGTCTGTGGGGCGTGTACTGCGGCTTCGAGCTATGCGAAGGGCGCGCGCTGCCCAACAGCGAGGAATACGCGGATTCGGAGAAGTATCAACTACGTGCGTGGGACTGGCAGCGCGCGGGCCACATCGTCGGCGAGATCACCGCACTCAATCGCCTGCGCCGTGCGAACCCCGCTCTGCACACGCATCTCGGCATCACCTTCCTCGATGCGCGCAACGACCAGATCCTGTGCTTCGAGAAAGCGACGAGCGTGCGCGACAACGTCGTGATCGTCGCGATCAATCTCGATCCGTATCACGCCCAGGAAGCCGATATCGAACTGTCGTGGGCCACCTTCGATGCATGGCGGCTCGACGATCACGCCGCGCTCGCGGTCAGCGACGAAATGACGGGCGAGCGCTTCGAATGGACCAGCCGCTGGCAGCACATCCGGCTCGACCCGGGCACGCGCTCCTTCGCTGTGTGGCGCATCGCGCCCGCGCAGGGCCTGCCACGCGACGAGCCGCCGCCCGAAGATCCGGGCACGCTGCTCGCGGACCATCCTGAACTGGGTGCGGACTTTGCAGCCGGAGCTGACACATGAAACGGGACATCCACCCGAAGGACCGTCGCACGCAACCGGGCACCCAAGCCAACGCCCCGGCGCGCACGCACGACTCGACCGCCGATGAAGCATTCGCCGCCGCGCGGCACGCCAGCCGGCGCGGCAAGCCCTCGCAGCTCACCGACGATCCGCTCTGGTACAAGGACGCGGTGATCTACCAGGTGCACGTGAAGTCGTTCTTCGACTCGAACAACGACGGCGTCGGCGATTTTCCCGGCCTGCTCGCCAAGCTCGATTACATCGAGGCGCTCGGCGTCACGGCGATCTGGCTGCTGCCGTTCTATCCGTCGCCGCGCCGCGACGACGGCTACGACATCGCCGACTATCGCAGCGTGCATCCCGACTATGGCCAGATCGCCGATGTGCGGCGCTTCATTCAGGAGTCGCATGCGCGCGGCATCCGCGTGATCACCGAACTCGTCATCAACCACACCTCGGACCAGCATCCGTGGTTTCAGCGCGCGCGGCGCGCCAAGCCCGGCTCGAATCATCGCAACTATTACGTGTGGTCCGATTCCGATCAGAAGTACTCGGGCACGCGCATCATCTTCATCGATACCGAGCCGTCGAACTGGACCCACGATCCAGTCGCGGGCGCTTACTACTGGCATCGCTTCTATTCGCATCAGCCCGATCTGAATTTCGACAACCCGGCGGTGATGCGCGAGGTGCTGCAGATCATGCGCTTCTGGCTCGACATGGGCATCGACGGTCTGCGGCTCGATGCGGTGCCCTATCTCGTCGAGCGCGAAGGCACGAGCAACGAGAACCTGCCTGAAACGCATTTGATGCTCAAGCAGATCCGCGCCACTATCGACGCGCACTACCCGAACCGCATGCTGCTCGCCGAAGCGAACCAGTGGCCCGAGGACGTGCAGGAGTATTTCGGCCAGGAAGACGAATGCCAGATGGCGTTCCACTTCCCGCTGATGCCGCGCATCTACATGGCGATCGCGAGCGAGGACCGCTTTCCGATCATCGACATCATGAAGCAGACGCCGGATCTGCCCGAGAGCTGCCAGTGGGCGATCTTTCTGCGCAATCACGACGAACTCACGCTCGAAATGGTCACCGACTCCGAGCGCGACTACTTGTGGAACACCTATGCGAGCGATCGCCGCGCGCGGCTGAACCTCGGCATTCGCCGCCGCCTCGCGCCGCTCATGGAGCGCGACCGCCGCCGCATCGAGTTGATCAATTCGCTGCTGCTGTCGATGCCGGGCACGCCGGTGATCTATTACGGCGACGAACTCGGTATGGGCGACAACATCCACCTCGGCGATCGCGACGGCGTGCGCACGCCGATGCAATGGTCGGCCGACCGCAACGGCGGCTTCTCGCGTGCCGATCCCGAGCAACTGGTGCTGCCGCCGCTGATGGGTTCGCTCTATGGCTATGACGCGGTCAACGTCGAAGCGCAAAGCCGCGATCCGCACTCGTTGCTCAACTGGACCCGGCGCATGCTCGCCACGCGCCGCTCGAAGCAGGCGTTCGGACGCGGCACGATCCGCTTCCTGCGTCCGGCCAACCGCAAGATCCTCGCGTACGTGCGCGAGATGCCGGGCGAGGCGCCGATCCTGTGCGTGGCCAATCTGTCGCGCGCGCCGCAGGCCGTCGAACTCGATCTCTCCGAGTTCGTGGGCGCGGCGCCGATCGAGATGACCGCCGACTCGGTGTTCCCGCCGATCGGGCAGTTGCCGTATCTGCTGACGTTTCCGCCCTACGGCTTCCTGTGGTTCCTGCTTTGTGCGAGCGGACAGCGTCCGGTCTGGAGCCAGCCGACCTCCGAGCAGTTGCCCGAATTCGTCACCGTCGTGATCCGCGAAGGCCAGACGGGTGCGACGCCTGAGAACGTGCGGCTGCTCGAATCGGAAGTGCTGCCTTCGTGGCTCACGCGGCGGCGCTGGTTCGCCTCGAAGGACCGGCCGCTGCGCTCGGTGCGTCTCGCCGCGCTCACGACGATCCAGGGCGCGGGCTTCGCGTTCACCGAAATCGATGCCGAACTGCAGGACGGCACGAGCGAGCGCTACGTGCTGCCCATCGCGATCACATGGGGCACCGACACGACGACGCCGCTGCATATCCAGCTCGCGCTCGCGCGCGTGCGGCGCGGCCGCACGATCGGCCATCTGACCGACGCGTTCGCGCTGCCCCTCTTTGCCTACGGCGTGCTCAACAAGCTGCGCGAGCGCGCCGTGGTGCCGACCGTGCAGGGCAGCGAGATCCGCTTCATCCCGACCGACCGGCTCGACGCGCTCAAGCTCGACGAGGCGCCCGAGATCCGCTGGCTCGCCGCCGAGCACAGCAACAGCTCGCTCGTGATCGCCGAGGCCATCGTGCTCAAGCTGGTGCGCCGGCTCACGGCGGGCGTGCATCCCGAAGCGGAAATGAGCCGCTATCTGACCAAGCTCGGCTACGCGAATACCGCGCCGCTCTATGGCGAAGTCGTGCGCGTCGATCCGCAGGGCGTGCCGCACATGCTCGCGATCCTGCAGGGCTACATCGAGAACCAGGGCAACGCGTGGGACTGGGCGCTCGACTACCTGCGCCGCACGATCGACGAACTCGCGCTCGCCGCGAGCGACGGTGACGGCGACGGCGACGCGGCCGGCGATCTCGCGCGCGAAGAAGAAGCGATGCAGGGCTACTGCACGATCGTCGGTGCGATCGGGCGGCGGCTCGGCGAACTGCACGCCGCGCTCGCGAGCCCGAGCGACGACCCCGCGTTCGCACCCGAGCCGGCCACGCGCGAGACTGTGCGCCACTGGCTCGACGATGCGAAAAAGACCCTCGACGTCGCGCTCGATCTGCTCGCGCGCCAGCTCGCCTCGACCCAGCATTCGCTCTCGGGCGAGATGCGCGAACTCGCGCAGAGTCTGCTCGACCGGCGCGCTGCCCTCATCAAGGCGATGCAAGAGCGCGTGCCCGCCGATGCCCACGCGCTGCGCATCCGCATCCACGGCGACTTCCACCTGGGCCAGGTGCTGCTCGCGCAGGGCGACGCCTATCTGATCGACTTCGAAGGCGAGCCCGCGCGGCCGATCGAGCAACGGCGCGACAAGACCTGTGCGCTGCGCGACGTAGCGGGCCTGCTGCGTTCGCTCTCGTATGCGGGTGCCGCCGCGCAATCGACCACCGAGAGCGCGCCGCAGCAGACCGCCGAGCGCAAGCGCGCGCTCTCCGAACGCTTCCGTGGCAGTGCCGCCGAGGCGTTCCTCAGCGCCTATCGCGCGGCCGTGGCCGACACGCCAGAGCCGCTCGTGAGCGCGACCCACGAGCAGGCGCTGCTCGATCTGTTCCTGATCGAGAAGGCGGCCTATGAAATCAGCTACGAAGCCGCCAACCGCCCCACATGGCTCGGTCTGCCGGTGCGTGGACTCGCGGCGATCGCGAGCCGCGTGCTCGGCGTGACGCCGGCTGCAGGCGCGCACGGCGGCGCCGCACACCATAGCTCGCCGGATGAGCCAGGAGGCAGTCATGGGTGAACGCAATCCGGCCGCCGGCCTCGCGCCGCACGACATCGAAGCGCTCATCCATGCACGCGCGAGCGATGTCTTCGCGCTGCTCGGCCTGCATCAGATCGACGGCGTGCCCTACGTGCGGGCGTTGTTGCCGAACGCAGCGGGCGTGCGCGTCGTCGCGCGCGCGGACGGGCGAACCCTCGGCACGCTCACGCGCATCGAGGCTGCCGGGCTTTTCGCAGGACCGATCGACGAAGCCGTGCCGTACCGTCTCGACATCGATTGGCACGGCGTGAGTCAGGAAGTCGAGGATGCCTACTCGTTTGGCGGACTGCTCGACTACGACGCGCTGCGGCGGCTCTCCTCGGGCGATCCGTATGCGGTGCTCGAATGCCTGGGTGCGCGGCCGCTTGTGATCGACGGCGTGCCGGGCGTGCGCTTCGCGGTATGGGCGCCGAATGCGCGGCGCGTCTCGGTGGTCGGCGATTTCAACGCGTGGGACGGGCGGCGCCATCCCATGCGACTGCGCCATGAAGCGGGCGTGTGGGAGCTGTTCATTCCGCGCATCGCCGAAGGCGCGCGCTACAAGTACGAGCTGATCGGCCCGGGCGGCGAAGTGCTGCCGCTCAAGGCCGATCCGTGCGCGTTGCAGACCGAATGCCCGCCCGCGACGGCGTCGATCGTCGCGCCCGCCAATGCGCTCGACCAGTTTCCGTGGCACGACGCCGCGTGGATCGAAGGCCGCGCGCAGCGCCAGAGCGAACGCGCGCCGATCTCGATCTACGAAGTGCACGCGGGCGCATGGCTGCCCGCTGGCGGCCCGGACAACGCCCCAGTCGACTGGGGCACGCTCGCCGACCGACTGATTCCCTACGCGCAGGGCATGGGCTTCACGCACATCGAGTTGCTGCCGATCGCCGAGCATCCGTTCGGCGGCTCGTGGGGCTATCAGCCGCTCTCGCAGTTCGCGCCCACGGCGCGGCTCGGCTCGCCGCTCGACTTCGCGGCGTTCGTCGATCGCGCGCACGAGGCCGGCCTCGGCGTGCTGATCGACTGGGTGCCCGCGCACTTTCCGAACGATGCGCACGGCCTCATCGCGTTCGACGGCACGCCGCTCTACGAGCACGCCGATCCGCGCGAGGGCTTTCATCCCGACTGGAACACGATGATCTTCAACCTCGGGCGCAGCGAGGTCAGTGCGTTTCTGATCGCGTCGGCGCTCGCGTGGCTCGCGCGTTATCACATCGACGGACTGCGCGTCGATGCGGTCGCCTCGATGCTCTATCGCGACTATTCGCGCGCGCACGGCGAGTGGGTGCCGAACCTCTACGGCGGCCGCGAGAATCTTGAATCGATCGCATTCCTCAAGCGTCTCAATCACGAAGTGCGCTACGTGCCGCAGCGTCCCGGCGTCATCACGATCGCCGAGGAATCGACCGCGTGGCCCGGCGTCACCGCGCCGGTCGCGAACGGCGGCCTCGGTTTCGATTTCAAGTGGAACATGGGCTGGATGCACGACACGCTGCGCTACATGAGCTACGACCCGATCCATCGCCGTCATCATCATCACGACATGACGTTCGCGCTCGTCTACGCGTGGTCGGAGCGCTTCGTGCTGCCGCTCTCGCACGACGAAGTGGTGCACGGCAAGGGCTCGCTGCTCGGCAAGATGCCGGGCGACCGCTGGCAACGCTTCGCGAATCTGCGTGCGTATTTCGCCTTCATGTGGAGCCATCCGGGCAAGAAGCTGCTCTTCATGGGCGGCGAGTTCGCGCAGATGGCCGAGTTCGATCACGACGGCACACCCCATTGGGACCTGCTCGACGATCCACTGCATCGCGGCGTGCAGAGCCTCGTGCGCGACCTCAACCGCGTCTATGTCAGCGAGCCTTCGCTGCATGCGCTCGATGCCGAGCCGGGCGGCTTCGAATGGTTGATCGGCGACGACGCGGCCAACAGCGTGTTCGCATTCAGGCGCGTCGACGGCAGCGGCCGCGAACTGGTGACGGTGTGCAACTTCACGCCCGTGCCGCGCCACGGCTATCGCATCGGCATGCCGCAGGCGGGCCAATGGGAAGAGCTGGTCAACACCGATGCCGAGACCTATGGCGGTACGAACATGGGCAACGGCGGTCTGGTCGTGACCGAGGACGTGCCGAGCCATGGCAAGCCGCAGTCGGTGGCGCTGATGCTGCCGCCGCTCGGCACGCTGATCCTGCGGGCGCAGCGATGACGGCGCGCGCGCGCCATCGCGTCCAGCCGGACCACGCAGCGGCTTTGCCGCGCCCGCGCGAGGTCCGCGATGCATGACAATCACGGCCTGCCCGACAAGCTGCTGCCAGGCTCGCCCTATCCACTCGGCGCGACGTGGGACGGCCTCGGCACCAACTTCGCCGTGTTCTCCGCGCACGCGTGGCGCATCGAGGTGTGCCTGTTCGATCGCGGCGGGCGCAAGGAACTGCATCGCTATACGCTGCCCGAATGCACCGACGAGGTCTGGCACGGCTATCTGCCGGGCGCGCATCCGGGCACCGTGTACGGCTTGCGTGCGCACGGGCCGTATCAGCCGCAGCATGGCCATCGCTTCAACCCGCACAAGCTGCTGCTCGATCCGTACGCGCGACGTCTGGTCGGCCAGTTTCGCTGGTCCGATGCGCTGTTCGGCTATCGCGTCCACTCGAACCGCATCGACCTCTCGCTCGATCGCCGCGACTCGGCGCCCGCGATGCCCAAATGCATGGTCGTCAGCGACAACTTCGACTGGTCCAACGATGTGCGGCCCGACGTGCCGTGGGCCAGGACCGTGATCCTCGAAACGCATCTGCGCGGCGCGTCGATGCTGCGCGAGGAACTGCGTCCGCCCACGCGCGGCACCTTCGCGGCGTTCGTCACACCGCACTTCATCGAGCGCCTGCAGCGGCTCGGCATCACCGCCGTCGAGCTGCTGCCGGTGCATGCGTTCGTCAACGAGCGCTTTCTCGTCGAGCGCGGGCTGCGCAACTACTGGGGATACAACACGGCGGCGTTTTTCGCGCCGCACCCCGAATACCTGTGCGACGGCGACCCCGACGAAATGCGCATCGCGATCCGCCAGTTGCATGCGGCCGGCATCGAAGTGATCCTCGATGTCGTCTACAACCACACCTGCGAGACGAGCGAGTCGGGCCCGACGATGTCGTGGCGCGGCCTCGACAACGCAAGCTACTACCGCCTCGTGCCCGGCGACGAGCGCCATCACATCAACGACACGGGCTGTGGCAACACCATCAACATCTCGCATCCGCGCGTGCTGCAGATGGTGACCGACTCGCTGCGCTACTGGGCAACGTCCTATCGCGTCGATGGCTTTCGCTTCGATCTCGGCGTCACGCTCGGGCGCGAGGCGAACGGCTTCAATCCCGCCGCGGGCTTCTTCGACGTGCTGCGCCAGGACCCGGTGCTGTCGCGCTGCAAGCTGATTTCGGAACCGTGGGACCTCGGCCCGGGCGGCTATCAGCTCGGCAACCATCCGCCCGGCTTCGCCGAATGGAACGACCGCTTTCGCGACACCGTGCGGCGCTACTGGCGCGGCGACCCCGGCCAGCGCGCCGATCTCGCCGCGCGCCTCACGGGCTCGGCGGACCTGTTCAACCGGCGCACGCGGCGGCCGTGGGCATCGATCAATTTCATCACCTCGCATGACGGCTTCACGCTGGCCGATCTCGTCGCGTACGAGCACAAGCACAACGAGGCCAACGGCGAGGAAAACCGCGACGGCCACAACGAAAGCTGGAGCGCGAACTGGGGCGTCGAAGGTCCCACCGACGACCCCGCGATCCGCGAGACCCGCGAGCGCGTCGCGCGCTCGCTGATGACGACGCTCTTGATCGCGCTCGGCACGCCGATGCTGATCGCGGGCGACGCCGCGTGCCGCACGCAGCGCGGCAACAACAACGCGTATTGCCAGGACAACGAGATTTCGTGGCTCGACTGGAAGCTCGCGGCCTCGCCGCGCGGCGAGGCGATGACGGCGTTCGTCGCGCGCGCGATCGCGCTGCGCCGCGAGCATCCGCTGTTGCACGAGACGCGTTTCTTGTTCGGCGAACGAGAATTGCTGCCGGGTGTCCACGACATCGACTGGTTCAACGAGCGCGGCGAGCCGCTCTCGCCCGAAGCGTGGCAGGACCCCGAGGCGCGCGCGTTCATGCTGCGGCGCGCAGGTCCGGGACTCGACGGCGAAATCGAAGTATTGTTGATGTTGCTGAACGCGTCGGCGCTGGCCGTGACGTTCAGCGCGCCGCCGCCCGCGCTCGCCTGGCAGGTGCTCATCGATACCGCGCAGCCCGCGGCCGCACCTTGCCCGCTCGCCGGCACCACGCTCGAAGTGGCCGCGCACGCGCTCGTCGTACTGGGCGCGCGGCCGACGCGGGAGCCGCCCGCAGGCAACGGCGGCCGATCCACTGCATAGCGACAGGAATTCACCATGTCTTCGCTTTCGCCCGATCATCTCGCCCGTCACCACCTGCATTGCCTGCCATTCGGCGCGCAACTGACCGGCGCGGCGCGCGCGCAACCGCGCACGCGCTTCCGCCTGTGGGCGCCCTCATGCCAGCGCGTGAGCGTCGAATTCGAAGCGCCCGAGGGGCTGCCCGCGCTCGACATGACAGCGGCCGGCAACGGCTGGTTCGAGGCCCAGGCCGAGTGCGGCGCGGGCACGCTGTATCGCTATCGGCTCGATGGCGGCGAGGTGGTGCCGGACCCCGCCTCGCGTTTCCAGCCGCAAGGCGTGCATGGCCCGAGCGAAGTGATCGACCCGCGCGCCTACCCATGGCAGCACACGCAATGGCATGGCCGGCCATGGGAAGAGACCGTGCTCTACGAATTGCACGTGGGCGCGCTCGGCGGCTATCGCGGCGTGATCGCTCGCTTGCCCGCGCTCGCGGAACTCGGTATCACGGCCATCGAACTGATGCCGCTCAACACGTATTCGGGTCAGCGCGGCTGGGGCTACGACGGCGTGCTGCCGTACGCGCCGCATCCTTCGTATGGCACGCCCGACGAACTCAAGTCGCTCATCGACACGGCGCACGGCCTCGGCCTGCAGGTGTTCATCGACGTGGTCTACAACCACTTCGGTCCCGACGGCAACTGGCTGCCGCGCTATGCGAAGCCGTTCTTTCGCGACGACATCAAGACGCCCTGGGGCGATGCGCTCGACTTCGATCGCTTCGAGGTGCGCGACTTCTTCTGCGAGAACGCGCTCTACTGGCTCACCGAGTATCGCTTCGACGGTCTGCGTATCGACGCCGCGCATGCGATCGGCAATCCGGACTGGCTGCGCGAACTGGCCGACCACGTGCACGCGCGCATCGAGCAAGGGCGTCACGTGCATCTCGTGCTCGAAAACGAACACAACGAGGCGAACCTGCTCGAAGCCCATTTCGATGCGCAGTGGAACGACGATGCGCATCACGCGATTCACGTCATGCTGACGGGCGAAGCGGAAGGCTATTACCGCGCGTTCACGACTCATCCGATCGCCAAGCTCGCACGCGTGCTCGGCGAAGGCTTCGCCTATCAAGGCGACCCGTCGCCCGTGCATGGCGGCGAGCCGCGCGGCGAACCGAGCGGCCACCTGCCGCCCACGGCGTTCGTGATGTTCCTGCAGAACCACGACCAGATCGGCAACCGCGCATTCGGCGACCGGCTGCGCGCGCTCAGCGACGACGATGCGTTGCGCGCCGCCACCGCGCTCTTGCTGCTCGCGCCGCAGATTCCGCTGCTCTTCATGGACGAGGAATACGGCTCGACCGAGCCGTTCCAGTACTTCACCGACTACACCGGCGAGCTGGCCGACGCCGTGCGCGAAGGGCGTCGCCGCGAGTTCGCCGCGTTCAGCGCGTTCAGCGATCCCGCGCGGCGCGCGCAGATTCCCGATCCCAACGACGTGCGCACGTTCGAAGCCTCTTCGCCGCCCGCGCACGAGCCGCTCGACGACGCGCGCCGCGAATGGATGCATTTCTACAAGTCGGCGCTGGCCGTGCGCGGCCACCTCGTGATACCGCGTCTCAAACATGCAAGCACGCGCGGCGCCGAGGTCCTCGCCGACGACGCGGGCAACCATCTGGCCGCGCTGATCGCGCGCTGGCGTCTCGGCGACGGCGAGACCTTGACGATCGCGCTCAATCTCGGTCACGACGGCGTGCAGCTCGACGCATTGCCCGACGGCATGGTGGTGTTCGAGACCCCGCCGCGCGCGCGCGACCTGCTGGCCAACCACGTTCTGCCCGCAGGCTCGTGCGTCGCGTGGCTCACCGGCGACGTGCCCGCCTACGCACTGAGCCACGATGCGCTGCATCACCCCGGAGAGCCCACCGAATGAGCACGCCGCGCCGCGCCGCCGAGACGGTGGCCACCCTCGCCGCCCGCGCCGGCTTCGAAGTCGAATGGCGCGATGCGCAAGGCATTCTGCAGCGCGTGCCCGACAGCACGCTGGCGACGCTGCTCGATCGCATCGGACTCGAATGCCGCACGGCCGCGCAGTTGCGGCACAGCGCGGCCGTGCTCAACGCCGAGCAATCGTCGCGACGTCTGCCACCGCTCATCACCGCCGAGTCCGATGGCGCGATCGAGTTGCCCGCCTCGGCCGTGCGCGCGGGCAGCCACTACCTGATCGAACTCGAGAACGGCGAGCGCATCGACGGACGCTTCACGGCGCCGCGCGGCGAGCCCGCGTTGCTCTCGCCGGTAAGCGAGCCCGGCTATCACACGCTGCACGTGAACGATCATCAATTGACGCTCGCGGTCGCGCCCGCGCGCTGCTTCACGATCGACGACGCATGGCGCGAACGTCACGGCGCGCACACACCGATGCCGCCGCTCTGGGGCCTCGCCGCGCAACTGTATGGCCTGCGCCGTGAACACGACGGCGGCATCGGCGATTACAGCGCGCTCGCGACGCTCGCCGTCGAGGGCGCACGGCGCGATGCGCACGCGCTCGCGGTCAGCCCGACCCACGCGATGTTCAGCGCCGACCCGCATCATTTCAGCCCCTATGCACCGTCCTCGCGGCTCTGGCTCAACGTCGCGCATATCGATCCGGCCGCCGTGTTCGGCGTCGAGGCCGCACGCGCCGCCTATGCCGCCATCGGCGCCGAGCGCCTGTATGCCGAACTCGAACCGTTGGCGCTGATCGACTGGCCGCGCGTCGTGCCGCTGAAGCTCAAGGCGCTGCGCGTGCTGTTCGACGAGTTCGAGGCACGCGAGCGCGCGAGCGGCTCGTCACGCGCAAGCGCATTCGAAGCGTTCTGCGCGCACGGCGGCGAAGCGCTCGAAGATCACGCGCGCTTCGAAGCGCTGCAGGCCGCGATGTTCGCGCCACCCGACCCGCGCCGTCACTGGCGCGACTGGCCCGAAGGGTTGCGCGATCCACGCAGCGCCGAAGTCGCCGAGTTCGCCACGATGAATCGCCGTGAGGTGGACTTCCATCGCTTTCTGCAATGGCTCGCTGCAGAAGGCATCACGCATGCGCAACAGAGCGCGCGCGAGGCGGGCATGGCAATCGGTTTGATCGCCGATCTCGCAGTCGGCTGCGATGGCGCGGGCAGCCATGCGTGGTCGCGGCCCGACGACATGCTCCAGCGCGTCTCGGTCGGCGCACCGCCCGATCTCTTCAATCAGGCGGGGCAGTCGTGGGGACTCACGACGTTCTCGCCGCGCGCGATGCATGCAAGCGGCTACCGCGCATTCATCGAAATGCTGCGCGCCGCGTTCGCGCATGCGGGCGGTGTGCGCATCGACCACATCCTCGGACTGCGTCGCCTGTGGCTCGTGCCGGAAGGCGAGAGCGCGCGGCATGGCGCGTATCTGCGCTATCCGTTCGACGATCTGCTGCGCCTCATCGCGCTCGAATCGTGGCGGCATCGCGCGATCGTGATCGGCGAGGACCTTGGCACCGTGCCGCCTGGCTTGCGCGAGCGGCTCGCCGCGCACGGGCTCTATGGCATTCGCGTGTTGTGGTTCGAGCATGACGGCGCGGGCTTTCTCGCGCCTGAACACTGGGACCGCCGTGCAGTCGGCACGACGACGACCCACGATTTGCCGACCGTCGCGGGCTGGTGGCTCGGGGCCGATATCGACTGGCGCAACCGCATTGGCCAGACGCTGCCGCGCGCGGACGGCCTCGATCCGGTGCAGCTCGAACACGAGCGGCGCGCCGCCGATCGCGTCGCGCTGTGGCACGCGTTCGGCCGCAGCGGCCTCGTGCCAGCCGATGGGCCGGTGCCCGGCGTCGATGCACCGCCCGTCGATGCCGCGCTCGCTTACGTGGCTGCCAGCGCGAGCCCGCTGGTGACCTGCTGCCTCGAAGACCTGCTCGGCCTCGCGGACCAGCCCAACCTGCCGGGCTCGATCGACGAGCATCCGAACTGGCGCCGGCGCATGGCGATCGACGTGGCCGCACTCTTCGACGACGCCGCCGTCAAGCATCGCGTCGAAGCGATCCGCGCCGCGCGCGAACGCGCGCAGGCCACCTCGCCCTCTTCCTCGCAGGCCCTGCCATGAGCTGGCCACGCGCAACCTTGCGTCTGCAACTGCATCGCGGCTTCACGCTCGACGATGCACTCGCGCGCCTCGACTACTTCGCCGCGCTCGGCGTGAGCCATCTGTACACCTCGCCGATCACGACCGCGCAGCCCGGCTCGATGCACGGCTACGACACCGTCGATTACGGCACCGTGAGCCCGGAACTCGGCGGCGAAGCGGCGCTGCAGCGCCTCGCCGACGGCCTGCACGCGCGCGACATGGGTCTCGTCATCGACATCGTGCCCAATCACATGGGCGTGGGCGGCGCGCACAACGCATGGTGGCTCGACATCCTCGAATGGGGACGCCACAGTGCCTATGCACGCTATTTCGACGTCGACTGGCACTCGCCCGATCCCGCGCTGCGCGGCAAGGTGCTGATGCCGTGCCTCGGCGCGCAGTACGGCGACGAACTCGCGGCGGGCCGCATCGTGTTGCGCTTCGATGTGGAGCGCGCGCGCTTCGTCATCGTCTATGGCGAGCATCTGTGCCCCGTGTGTCCGACCGACTACGCGCCACTGCTGCAAGCGAGCGGCGAGCCCGCGCTCGAAGCGCTCGCCGCTTCGTTCCATGGTCTCACGACACAACCCGACGACCAGCAGCGCGCGGCGAGCGCCTGCGAGACCTTGCGCGCGCACGCGGAACAGCATGGCGCCAACGCCTTCGATCGCGTGCTCGCAGCTCACGCCGGCGACGATGCCAGCGGACGCGACCGGCTCCATCGACTGCTCGAACGCCAGCACTACCGGCTCGCCTGGTGGCGCACCGCGACCGACGAGGTGAACTGGCGGCGCTTCTTCGACGTGAGCGCGCTGGCGGGCGTGCGCGTGGAGCGCAACGATGTCTTCGAGGCCGTGCACCGGCTGTTCTTTCGTCTTTACGGCGACGGCGTGATCGACGGCCTGCGCATCGATCACATCGACGGCCTCGCCGACCCGCGCGAGTATTGCCAGCGGCTACGTCAACGGCTCGCGGGGTTGCGCCCGGGCGTGCAGCCCTGGGTGGTGGTCGAGAAGATCCTCGCGCAGGGCGAAACGCTGCGCAATGACTGGCCCGTGCAGGGCACCACCGGCTATGACTTCATGAACGACGTCGGCGCGCTGCTGCACGACCCTGCGGGCGAAGCGCCACTCACGGTGACGTGGGCCGCGGCCAGCGGCAGCGACGCACCGTTCGCACGCGTGGCGCTCGACGCGCGCCGCGAAGTGCTCGCGGCCTATCTCGCCGCCGAACTCGATCACGCCGCGCGCGCGTTGCACCGTATCGCCCGCGATCATCCCGTCACGCGCGACTACACCTACGCGTCGATTCATCGGGTGGTCGCGCAGATCGCGATGCAATTCCCGATCTACCGGATCTATCCGGTCAACGGCATGCGCACCGCGCTCGACGACCGCCACTTCCTGGTGGCGCTCGAAGCCGCGCGCCGCGTCGTGCCGCGCGCGAGCCTCGCGGTACTCGACCAGGTCGATCGCTGGCTCGGCGCGCGCGCGCACGACGCTGCCAATACGGAGCCACAGCCGGAGCACAACGCCGACACGCGGACGGCCCGCACCACTCATCACAGCCCGCCGAATGCACCGCTCAGTCATGCGCTCGTCGCCCAGCGCACCGCGCTCACGCTCTTCTCGCAACTGAGCGCGCCGCTCGCGGCCAAGGCCTCGGAAGATACGGCGTTCTATCGCTACGGACGTCTGCTCTCGCGCAACGAAGTGGGCGCCGATCCGGCCGACTTCGCGCATACGGTCGCGCAGTTCCACGCGGCCAACCTGCAGCGCCGACGCCGCCATCCGCACGCGCTGCTCGCCACCGCGACGCACGATCACAAGCGCGGCGAAGACGTGCGCGCACGCCTCGCGGTCCTGAGCGAACGCGCCGACGACTGGCACACCGCGCTGCGCCGCTGGTCGACGCTGAACCAGCCGCATCGGCGCGACATCGAAGGCGCCGAATGGGCGCCCGGTCCCGGCGCCGAAGCGATGCTGTATCAAACCCTGATCGGCTGCTGGCCCCCCGGTCTCGATCCCGCCGATGCCGACGGCGTGCACGAGCTCGCCGAGCGTGTCGCCCAGTGGCAAACGAAGGCCTTGCGCGAAGCGAAGCAGCGCACCAACTGGCTCGCGCCCAACGAGGCCTACGAGGCGGGCTGCCGCGACTTTCTGTTCGACATCCTCGCGCCCCAGCGGCGCGAGGGATTCCTCGGCGAGCTGGCGGCGTTCGTCGCGGACATCGCGCCGGCCGGCGCGCTCAACTCGCTGCTGCAGACGCTGCTGCGGCTCAGCTCGCCGGGCGTGCCGGATCTTTATCAGGGATCCGAACTATGGGATTTCAGCCTCGTCGATCCTGACAACCGGCGGCCCGTCGACTACGACATGCGTGCAGCCGCGCTAGGCGCAGGGGAAACGGCGGGGGCGTTGCTGGCGAGCTGGCGCGATGCGCGCATCAAGCAGCGCATCGTACAGCGGCTGCTCGCGCTGCGTGCACGCCTGCCTGCGTTGTTCACGGAAGGCGCGTATCTGCCGCTCGATGTACAAGGCGCGCACGCGGCGCAGGTCGTGGCATTCGCGCGCCGGCTGGACGACGCGTGGTTCATCGTGATCGGCACGCGGCTAGCGACGCCGCTCATGGATGCCGGTCAGGCGCTCCCGCATGTCGAAGCATCGCGTTGGAAAGACACCGCCGTCGAACTGCCCGAAGCACTCGGCGCGCTCGAACTGACCGATGTCCTGAGCGACGCCGTGCACCACACACAAGGAGCGCGGCTCCTGCCGCTACGCGACGCGCTCGCGACACTGCCGGTTGCAGCATGGTTCGGCGAGAGCGAGAGCGCGAGCAAGAGCGAGGGCACGCCCTAGCCGCCTTCGTCCTCGAGATCCTTCGGATACACGCGCACCAGCACGATGCGCGGCCCCTTCATGCGCTTCACGACGATATCGAAGCGATCGAACATCACGCGTTGCCCTTCGGTCGGCAGATCGCTGAGCGCCTGGATCACGAGACCGCCGACCGATTCGGCGCGGCCTTCGTCGATGTCGATGCCGAGCGCCTGTTCCAGCGACACGACCGGCAGGCTGCCCTTGCCCATCAGCGTGCCGTCGTCCATGCGCGTCCAGTCGCTGTCGCCTTGGTGGAATTCGTCCTGAATCTGGCCGACCAGCGCGCCGAGCAAATTGTCGAGCGTGAGAAAGCCGCGCGGCCGCGCGCCCTTGTGCCCGACCAGCGCGAAATGCGGCGCGCCCTTGCGAAAGCGGCGAAACAACGCGAGCGCGGGCGTATCGGGCTTCACGTACTGCACCGGCCGCACGAACTTGCCCAGATCGTCGAGCGTTTGACCGGCCTCGCGCGCGAGCAGCAAGTCCTTCAAATGGATGAGGCCCGCGACGCGCTCGCCGGTGCCGTCCTCGAACAGCGGATAACGGCTGAAGCGATGGCGCGCGACGATCTGCATGTTCTCGTGCAGCGACAGATCGCGGCGCAGCCCGACCATCTCGTGCTTCGGCCGCATCAGATCGGACACCGTGAGGCGCGAGAAATCGAGCGAATGCGCAAGCGCGTTCCATTCGTCGTTGCTCCACGCATTCGATGACGCCATCGCCTGCTGAACCTCGTGCGCCTGCTCGGACGCCGAGGCGCGGCGGCCGCGCAGGATCAGCTTCAGTTCGTCGGTCGAATAGTGCGCCTCCGCGCCGTGTTCCGCCGTGAGGCCGCACAGACGCAGCACCGCATTCGCACTCGAATTGAGCACCCAGATCGCGGGATACATGGCCCAGTAGAAGCCATAGAGCGGCGCGGCGGTCCACAGCGCGACCGTTTCCGACTGGCGGATCGCGAGCGACTTCGGCGCCAGCTCGCCCACCACGATATGCAGGAACGAAATCACCGAAAACGCGAAGAACAACGAAATGCCGTGAATCAGCTCGACCGAGCGCACGCCGAACAATTCGAACAGCGGCGTGAGCAACTGCGCGAACGCAGGCTCGCCGATCCAGCCGAGCCCGAGCGACGCGAGCGTGATGCCGAGCTGGCAAGCGGACAGATAAGCATCGAGCTGACCATGCACCTTAGCGAGCAACCTGCCGCGCATGCCGTGCTGGGCCGCGAGCGCCTGCACCCGCGTCTGCCGCAGCTTGACGAGACCGAACTCGGCCGCGACGAAAAAACCGTTGAGCGCAACGAGCAGCAGCGCGCCGATTAGGGCGATAACCTGGATCAAGGGGAACGGCTCCGGCAAGCAAAACGCCAGTATAAGGCGCGAAAGACGTTTGAAAGGTTAGGGGAGGCCTAACAATCCCGCTCAACCTCGCGCGAACGCCTCGACGGCGCCCGCGCGTGCAGCCACGCAACCACGCAGCCGTGCAGCTTCAGCCGCCGTTGAGCGGCAGCGACAGGGCCAGCGTAGCGCCGCCACCGGGCTGCGCGAAGCTGCCGCCGTGCGCCTCCGCGACGCGCTGGCAGAGCGCGAGCACCCACGCGTAGCGCCCGGTCTCCTGCGGCTCGCGCGCCTGGACCCGCGCGAACGCTTCGAGCAGATGCGGGAGCGCCTCGTCGGTCAAGGCATCGGGCGTGGCTTCATAGACCAGCTCGAAGCGCGCGTTGCCCGCCTCGACACGCGCGCTGAGCGTCGCTGTCGAACCCGGCGCCGCCGACTCGACGGCGAACACGAGCATCAGCCACAGCGCTTGCGCAGCGCGCTCGCGATCCGCGTCGAGCGTTTCGGCGTTCAGCGTGCTGTCGAGCACGAGCGTCACGCCGCGCGCATCGGCGAGCGCGAGCCGCACCTCGTCGATGGCTTCTTCGACGAACGGAGCCAGCGCGAACGGCGCGCGCTCGATCGCCAGATGGCGCGTCGCGCTACGCGCACGATCGACCATCTGTTCGAGCAACTGCACCTGCTGCTCGACGCCCGTGCGGATGCCGTCGAGCGCGCGCTGCGCGGTGGTGTCCGTCGTATCGACCTTGCGCTCGAGCACATAGGCCCAGCTGTGAATCGCGTTGAGGGGACTGCGTAGATCGTGCGACACGCGCGAAAGTACATGGTCGCGCATGAAAAGCGCCACCTCGGCGCGCAATCGTGCGAGGCGTTCGACACGGGATTCGGGGGATGCCGTCATCAGTTCCTCTTTGTGCGCCCTCTGGCGGGCGCGTTTCGGCCAGACCTCATTATAGGCAGCATGCTTACGGATGCGCGCTCCCGAGTTCGCAGCGCATACGCAATGCCCAAACCGCCTACAATGGCGGTTTTCTTTCATCCGTTTTCAGGAGTGATCCATGTCCATCGTGACCACCGCATCCGGCCTCAAGTATGAGGATCTGACCGAAGGCACCGGCGCCGAAGCCACCGCCGGCCAGACCGTCAGCGTGCACTACACCGGCTGGCTGACGGACGGCCAGAAGTTCGATTCGAGCAAGGACCGCAACGACCCGTTCGCCTTCGTGCTGGGCGGCGGCATGGTCATCAAGGGCTGGGACGAAGGCGTGCAGGGCATGAAGGTCGGCGGCGTGCGCAAGCTGACGATTCCGCCGCAACTCGGCTACGGCGTGCGTGGCGCGGGCGGCGTGATTCCGCCGAACGCGACGCTCGTGTTCGAAGTGGAACTGCTCGCGGTCTGATAACCGGGCTTGAGCAGAGCGCGCCATGAATCCGCACCATCACCATCCCGTCACCGCACCCGGCGTCGAATTGCGCCGGTACGGCAGCGTCGAGGAAACCGATCTGCACGATTTTCACCAGATCGTGCTCGGCCTCGACGGTTCGATGGAGATGGCCGTGGACGGCGTGGGCGAGCGCATCGAGCGTGGCTCGGCGTGGCTCATCCCGGCAGGCGCGCGGCACGACTATGCGGGCATCGGCGAGAACTGCCAGCTGGTGCTCGACCTGCCCGCGGCATCGCTCGCGGTGCCGGAGCGGCTGTTCGACGAAGCGCGCGCGGTGCGCATCGACGCCTCGCTCGCGCAACTGGTCGGCGAACTCGCCACGCGCGCCGCGACGGTATGTCGTGCGCCGCATCATGGCGCGGCGCACGACGTGCGCTTGCGGCGCTTTCATTGGGACGCGTCGGCACGCCTGTGCGCGGCGGTCATCGCGCAGACCGGCATCGATGCGGATGCCGCCATCGGTCTCGACTTCGCGCGCATCGACCGCTGGTTGCGCGCGCATCTGGCCGAGCCGCTGCGCATCGCCGATCTCGCCGCGCATTGCGGCTTCGGCATGCGCCGTTTTCATCAGGTGTTCGTCGATGCCTTCGGCGAAACTCCGCATCGCTATCTGCAGCGGCTGCGCCTCGATACGGCGATGACGCTGCTCGCCGAACCCGCCCGCTCGCTCACCGACATCGCGCTCGAAGTCGGCTTCGGCGACCAGAGCGCCTTCACGCACGCGTTCACGCGGCGCTTCGGCCTCGCACCCGGGCAATGGCGGCTGCTGCCGCACTGAATCACTCGTCGAAACGAAACTCCCACTGCGCCTCGGCGCCGACGTTCACGCGTCTACCCAAACCCAGCTCGACAATCGCATTCTGGCCGAACACCAGACCATCATCGACGCGCGGATCGGCGCGCCAGCCCGCCATCGTGTCGAGCGGTTCGTGCGGCCATTGCGGATCGGGTGCACCCGTGTGCTGATCGATCGTCGTGATCGGGCAGCGCGTGCACGGCTTCACGAAACGCAACACGATGCCGCCATCGCCGATCGACATCGTTTCGATGAAGTCCTCGTCGAACGCGCCTTCGCCATCGACCACGATATTGGGCCTGAAGCGGTTCATCGGCACCGCCGTCGCGCCCTTCGCTTCGAGCCGCACGTTCAGTTCGGCAAGCGATGCCTCGCTCGTCACGAGTAACGGGAAGCCATCGGCGAACGAAGTCGGCACCTCGACGCCACCGGTCCACTGCGGGCTGGCGAGACGCGTGACGTCGGCCGCGAAGCGCACGAGCCGCACAGCAACGCCAAGCGCGGCCGAAAACCATTGCGCGGCTGCATCGCCTTCGTCGAGCGCCTCGAAACTGTCCTTCCACACCGACGACGGCACACGCGCGAGGCCAGCTGGCGTCTCGAACGGCAGCGTCAGGCTCGCGGCCATGCCGTCCATCGTGAGACGAATGCCGTCTTCGACGAAGGCTGTGTGGATCAGCGCCATCGACGCGTATTCGCGCTGCGAAACGAAGCGCCCGCTCTCGTTCACCACCATCCAGCGGCGGTCCCATTGGAGGCCTTGCGCTTCGAGCAGCGCGTCATCGAGCGCGATGCCACCGCACGATTTGACCGGATAAACGTAGAGGGCGCGAATAACGGGCATGACAGGCTCGCTGAAGAAACGAAACAGCCGGTGCCCAGCAGCGCACCGGCGTGAAGACGAGAGCCGGACGAGCAAACGTCCGGCTCTCGTTTTAAGCGGCGGCGCCGAGTCCGCGTGCGAGATCGCCGCGAATATCGGCAGCGTTTTCGAGGCCGACCGCGAGACGGATCAGCCCTTCCGTGATGCCGGCCGCCGCGCGCGCTTCCGGCGTGATGCGGCCGTGCGTCGTGGTCGCGGGATGCGTGATCGTCGTGCGCGTATCGCCGAGGTTGCCCGTGATCGAGCAGATCTTCGTGCTGTCGATCACACGCCACGCGTTCTCACGCTGCTGCTCGGGCGTATCGCCCTTCAGCTCGAACGACACGATCGCGCCGCCCGCCTTTTGCTGACGCATCGCGAGCGCATGTTGCGGATGCGATTCGAGGCCCGGATAGAACACGCGCTTGATGGCCGGATGCGTTTCGAGCCAGCGCGCGATGTCGAGCGCATTGGCCGATTGCTTCTCGACGCGCAGCGACAACGTCTCCATGCCCTTGAGCAGCACCCAGGCGTTGAACGCGGACAGCGTCGGGCCCGCGCTGCGCACGAACGGGAACACCTTCTCCATGATGAACTGCTTCGAGCCGACCAGCGCGCCGCCAAGCACACGCCCCTGACCGTCGAGGAACTTGGTCGCCGAGTGCATCACGACGTCCGCGCCGAGCTTGAGCGGCTGCTGCAGCGCCGGGCTGCAGAAACAGTTGTCGACGACGAACAGCGCATTGGCCGCCTTCGCGATCTTGCTGATCGCCTCGATGTCCGAGATCTCGGTGAGCGGGTTCGACGGCGTTTCGAGGAAGAACATCTTGGTCTCGGGGCGCACGGCGTTCTTCCATGCGTCGAGATCGGTCGGATCGACGAACGTGGTCGTGATGCCGAACTTGCTGAAGATCTGCGAGAACATGCCGAGCGTCGAGCCGAACAGGCTCTGCGAGCTGACGATGTGGTCGCCCATCTGCAGCGCGGACATCACGACCGACAGGATGGCGGCCATGCCCGAAGCCGTCGCCATGCACGCCTCGCCACCTTCGAGCGCGGCGAGCCGGTCCTGGAACATCGTCACGGTCGGGTTCGTGAAACGCGCGTACGTGTAGCCGGTTTCGGAGTTCTTGAAGCGCTCGGCCGCTTCGGCGGCGTTCGCAAAAACGAAGCTCGACGTGAGGTAGAGCGCTTCCGAGTGTTCGTTGAACTCGCTGCGCAGCGTACCCGAGCGCACGGCGAGGGTGTCGAAGTTGAAGGTGTCGTCCATGTTCGTAACGATTTCCGTGAGTTTTCCGTAGCGGACAAACGGGCAACAAAAAAGCCCGCTTTGCGTCAGCATGGCGGGCTTCATGTATGAACGGGGTACGCAACAGGAAAAAGCGTCGGGCGGGTGCGCACCGGTCGCTTTAGCTGTTTTGGGTTGCCCCGCGTCCGCAAGCTGAGATCAAATCGACGCAAGACCCCATGCTAACACGGTAACGCGACACCGTCGCCCTACCGTGCCAGCGCAGGTTTACTCCATCGACAGTTGCAGATGCAACTGCGAGCGCGAGCCGCCGTCCATCGCATCGCTCGCCGCGTCGCGGTCGGACTGTGCGTCGGGCGCGAGCCGCGCACGCTCGATGTTGTCGAGGTAGGTCGAGGTGATATCGCCGGTGATGTAGTCGCCGTCGAAGCACGAAGCCTCGAAGTGCTGCAGTTCCGGATTGATGTCGCGCACCGCCTGCTTGAGCGCCTCGACGTCCTGATACACGAGGTAATCAGCGCCGATGATCTTCGCGACTTCCTCGTCGGTGCGGCCGTGCGCGACGAGTTCGCCGCGCGTCGGCATGTCGATGCCGTACACGTTCGGGTACTTCACGGGCGGCGCCGCCGACGCGAAGATCACCTTGTTCGCGCCCGCATCGCGCGCCATCTGCACGATCTCGTGCGAGGTGGTGCCGCGCACGATCGAGTCGTCGATGATCAGCACGTTCTTGCCCTTGAACTCGATGCCCATCGCGTTGAGCTTCTGGCGCACCGACTTCTTGCGCATCGCCTGGCCCGGCATGATGAAGGTGCGGCCGACGTAGCGGTTCTTGAAGAAGCCCTCGCGGTATTCGACGCCGAGCTTGTTGGCCACCTGCATCGCCGCGGGACGCGACGAATCGGGAATCGGCATGACCACGTCGATCTTCACGTCGGGCAGTTCGCGCTGGATCTTCTCGGCGAGATAGTCGCCCATGCGCAGACGCGCGTTGTAGACCGGCACGCCATCGAGCACCGAGTCCGGACGCGCGAGATACACGAGTTCGAAAATGCAGGGGTTCAGGCTCGGCGAGGCCGCGCATTGCTGCGAATGGAAGTTGCCTTCGAAGTCGATGAAGATCGCCTCGCCCGGCTCGACGTCACGCACGAATTCGAAGCCGATGCCTTCGAGCGCCACCGATTCCGACGCGAGCATCCACTCGGTGCCTTCCGGCGTTTCGAGCTTGCCGATGCACAGCGGGCGGATGCCGAACGGATCGCGAAACGCGAGCAGGCCGAAGCCGGCGATCAGCGACACGATCGCGTACGAACCGCGCACCCGCTTGTGCACGCCGGACACCGCCTTGAAGAGCGCCGCGTGATCGAGCTCCAGACCGCTGGTCGCGAGCTGCACTTCGTGCGCGAGCACGTTGAGCATCACTTCCGTGTCGGAGTTCGTGTTGATGTGGCGGCGGTCGATGCGGAACATCTCGTCCTTCAACTGCTGCCAGTTGGTCAGGTTGCCGTTGTGGGCGAGGATGAGGCCGAACGGCGCGTTCACGTAGAACGGCTGGGCTTCTTCTTCGCTCGACGCCGAGCCGGCCGTCGGATAGCGCACCTGACCGATACCGCTGGTCCCGGGAAGGCTACGCATGTTGCGCGTGCGAAACACGTCGCGCACCATGCCGTTGGCCTTGTGCATGTGGAAAGTGCTGCCGTCCGCCGTGGCGATGCCGGCCGCGTCCTGGCCGCGATGCTGCAGGAGCAGCAGTGCGTCATAGAGCAGCTGGTTGACGGGGGAACGGGAAACTACGCCTACGATGCCGCACATGGCAGGTCCTTCAAAAAAGCGAAATCGGTCGCGACGCTTGGGGCGTGGGCCAGCAATACGCCGCGAAAGTGCAGGTTTGCCGCATAGCGCCCGCGTGCGTCACAGATGGACGTAGGCGGCGAGCGTCGGCGGCAAGAATGGTTTTAGTTCGCGCACGCCCTGCTCGGCATAGGGCCGCAGCAGCGCATCGCGCCAGAATTCCTGCTGGGGCAGCTCGGTCAAGCCAGCGAGGGCGACCAGAATCAGCACCAACACGACGCCTCGCACGAGGCCGAACAGCAATCCGAGCGAGCGGTCCACGCCGGACAACCCGCTAACCAGCACCAGCCGGCTCAAAAGCGCATTCGCCACGCCGGCGATCAGCACCACGCCGATCACGATCAGCGCGAAAGCGATCAGCCACTGCGTGAGCGAGCCGCCCGGCCAATGCGCCGGAATCCACGGCACCACGCGATCGACGAACTTGCACGCGACGATGAACGCCACGATCCAGCCGATCAGCCCGAATATCTCGCCGATAAAGCCGCGCCACGTCCCACGCAGCGCCGACAACCCAATCACCGCCATTACAGCGTAGTCGAATGCAGTGAACATCGGCGCCTTATTCCGCCGCGCTGCCGTTCGCGCCTGCCGTCAGGCCTGCCTCGCGCACCTTCGCGATCGCCGCCGAGGCGGCCGCGCGATCCGCAAACGGTCCTGCGCGCAACAGCGTGTGGGTCGTGCCGTCGGCGTCCTTGCGATGTTCGGTATATGCGGGTACTCCCGCGGCTTTCAACTTGGTGGCCCAGCTGCGCGCGCTCGTGTCGTCGGGGAACGAGCCCAGCTGGACGGCAAAGCGCGCGCCCGGAGGCGTGCTGCTGCTCGCGGCGGTGGTCGTGTCGGGATTCGTCTCAGGCTTCGTGGCCGGCTTGGCGGCAACGGCTGTCTGCGGTTTCGCGGCCGGTGCGGCCTCGGCGGGCATGTTTTGTGCACTCTGGGCGCCCGCAGCACTCTTCGCGGCCGTACTGGACGACGCGGCGCGGGCGGTCTGCGCGGTGGGGGCAGCCGGGGTGGCGGCCTGCGGCGCCGGTTGCGCTGCCGCCGGCGGCTTCGCCATGGCGGCGGCCGTGGCCGTGGCCGCGCTCGCGCTCACCAGACCGGAGGCGCCGGGCGCGATGTCCGCAGCTGTCGGGTTGTCGGGGGCGACACCCGCCTGGGTGTCTTCGGCGTCGGCCTGGTTGTCGGCGGCCGGGTGGCTCGGGATGTCGATCGCGATGTCGTCGGTGACGGGCTTCGGATGGGAATCGAGCACCATCGGCAGGACGACGATGGCAGCCAGCACGAGGGCAATGGCGCCCACGAGACGGCGGCGCGCGCGCTGCTTTTCCGGCAGCGTGGGATCCAGCAGCATGGCCTCGGCATCGCCCGAACGGTCCGGCCGGCGGCTGCGCCGCTCGACACGCGTGCCCTCGTTGCTCCGGCCGCTACGGGCCTTGGCGCCGCGCCGACCCGGCGCTTCGTCTTTCTTGCCGAACGAGAAGATTCCCATGTATGGCTAATGTGCCTGCTAACTGGCCGACTGCGTGGCGAATAGCGCGCAAGTTGCACAAACGGCGCGCGCTGACTTCGTGATTCGGGGTCTCTGGCGGGCCCTGTGCGTGACGCCGGGGCTCAGTGCCGCTGCGACTTGCGCCATGCCATCACACCTGCAACCGTCAGGAAACTGCCGAAAACCACGATTCTATCATTTTCGGAAGCTCGTTTTAGCGCATCTTGAAACGCCAGAGCCGGTGTTTCATGGCGCGTCACGCTGCTGTCGGGCCCATCGGCGACGCCCGCTTCGCGCAGGACATCGTCGAGTTGTTGCGCCGATGCCGCGCGCGGCGTCGGCAGGTCCGTCACGCACCAGTGGTCGATTTCGCCCTTGAGGTGCGCGATCACGCCCGCGATGTCCTTGTCGCGCATCGCGCCGAACACCGCGTAAGTGTACGGAAAATAGCCCATGCCGCCGAGATTCTGCGCGAGCACCGCCGCCGCGTGCGGGTTGTGGCCGACGTCGAGCACCACGGCGGGCTTGCCCGGCAGCACCTGGAAGCGGCCCGGCAGCTCGACGTTGGCGAGGCCGAGGCGGATGTCCTGCGCCGACACCGGCACCCGGTCGCGCAGCGCTTCGAGTCCGGCCAGCGCCGCCGACGTGTTGATGAGCTGATTGGCCCCGCGCAGCGCCGGATAGGCAAGCGACGGCCGCCGCATCGACGGGCCGACGTAGGTCCACTGCTGACGCTCGCTGCCCGCCTGCCCTTCGTAATGGAAATCGCGGCCGAAGAGCCACAGTTCGGCGCCGATCTCGTTTGCATGGTCGACCAGCGATTGCGGCGGCATCGGGTCCGCGCAGATCGCGGGCTTGCCCGGCCGGAAGATGCCGGCCTTCTCGCGGCCGATCTTCTCGCGCGTATCGCCGAGATATTCGGTGTGGTCGATATCGATGCTCGTGATGATCGCGCAATCCGTGTCGAGCACGTTGACCGCATCGAGCCGACCGCCGAGCCCCACTTCGAAAATCACCGCGTCGAGCCCGCGCGAAGCGAACAGATGCATGATCGCGAGCGTCGTGAATTCGAAGTACGTGAGCGAGACCGGCTCGGCGAGCGAGCAGCGCGCCGCCTCGACCGCCTCGAAATGCGGCAGCAAGTCGTCGTCGCTCGCCTGCTCGCCGTTCAGGCGCGCGCGCTCGTTGAACGACAGCAGATGCGGCGACGTGTGGCAGCCGACCCGATAGCCGGCCTTCAGCAGGATCGCTTCGAGGATCGCGCAGGTCGAACCCTTGCCGTTGGTGCCGCCCACCGTGAAGATCGGGCACGCGAACGACAGTTGCAACGCGTCCTTGACCTTGCGGATCCGCGTGAGCCCCATGTCGATGCCGACGGGATGCGCGGTTTCGAGATGCGTGAGCCACGCGTCGAGGGTGGGAAAAGTGCTCATCGGCTGATTCGGTGTGACGGTTTCGGGGAGTGCGCGCGCGGGACGGCCCGGCGTTCAAGGCGGGATTATCGCGGAAATGACAACGCGCCGCTTGCTTTCGCTCGCGGCGCGCTGGTTTTGTCTGCAGTCAGCAGGCGGTTGCCTGCTGTGTCGGTGTGGGCTGGGTCAGGCCACGGCGTCGGCGGGCAGGCGCGTCATCAGCGCCATCAAGCGGGCGATTTCTTCGCGCAGCTTGCGGCGGTCGACGATCATGTCGATCGCTCCCTTTTGCAGCAGGAATTCCGAGCGCTGGAAGCCTTCCGGCAGCTTCTCGCGCACCGTCTGCTCGATCACGCGCGGGCCGGCGAAGCCGATCAGCGCCTTCGGCTCGGCAATCACGACGTCGCCGAGGAACGCGAAGCTCGCCGACACGCCGCCCATGGTCGGGTCGGTCAGCACGGAGATGAACGGCAGCTTGGCATCGGAGAGCTTGGTCAGCATCGCCGTGGTCTTGGCCATCTGCATCAGCGAAAGCAGGCTTTCCTGCATGCGCGCGCCGCCCGAAGCGGTAAAGCAGATGAACGGCACTTGCTGTTCGAGTGCGTTCTGCGCGCCGCGTGCAAAGCGCTCGCCGACCACCGAACCCATCGAGCCGCCCATGAACGCGAACTCGAAGCACGCCACCACGACCGGCAGCGTGTGGATGGCGCCGCCCATGACGACCATCGCATCGGTTTCGTCGGTGTCCTCGATGGCCTCTTTGAGGCGCTCGGGATACTTGCGGCTGTCCTTGAACTTCAGTGCATCGACCGGCACGATCTCCTGGCCGATCTCATAGCGACCTTCCGGATCGAGCAGCGCATCGAGGCGCTCACGTGCGTTGATGCGCATGTGGTGATCGCATTTCGGGCAGACGTGCAGATTCGCCTCGACGTCGTTGCGGTACAGCACCGCTTCACACGACGGGCATTTGATCCACAGGCCTTCGGGAATGCTCTTGCGGCTTTTCGGATCGGTTTGCTTGATTTTCGGCGGCAGCAGTTTGTCGAGCCAGCTCATTATGTTTTCCTTCTTTGACCTTCGTGATGCGCAGCGGGATCTGACCCCGTCTGCGCACGGCGAAAAGTGGATTTTACACTGCTGCGGCGCTCGCTCCGTCGATTGCGGCCCGCACCCCTGCGATGAACTGCTTGAGCGCGTCGGCGGCCGCTTCCGGCGCGGTGCTTTCGAGCAGCTGCACGATGCGGCTGCCGATCACGACGGCGTCGGACACTTCGGCGACCGCGGCCGCGGTCTGCGCGTCGCGGATGCCAAAACCGACACCGACCGGCACCGACACACGCGACTTGATGGCCGGGATTTTACTCGCGATGCTGGCCACGTCCAGATTCGCGGCGCCCGTCACACCCTTGAGCGACACGTAGTAGACGTAGCCGCTCGCGATGCGGCCCACTTCGGCGATGCGTTCGTCGGTCGAGGTCGGCGCGATCAGGAAGATCGGATCGATGCCCGCCGCCTTCATTTTTTGCGCGAAGCTCTCGCACTCTTCGGGCGGATAGTCGACCACCAGCACGCCATCGACGCCCGCCTCCTGCGCGGCCGCCGCGAACGCGTCGGCGCCCATGCGCTCGATCGGGTTCGCATAGCCCATCAGCACGACGGGCGTCGTGTCGTCGGTTTCGCGAAAGCGCTTCACGTCGGCGAGCACGTGACGCAGCGTCATACCCTTCGCGAGCGCGCGTTCCGACGATTGCTGGATCACCGGGCCATCGGCCATCGGGTCGGAGAACGGCACGCCCAGTTCGATCACGTCGGCGCCGCCGGCAGCGAGCGCATGCATGAACTCGACGGTGCGGCGCGGATCGGGGTCGCCGGCGGTGATGAACGGAATCAGACCTTTGCGGCGCTGGGCGGCCAGCGCTTCGAACTTGCTCTTGATGCGGGACATGTCAGGGTCCTCAAATTAGGTGTTGCTGCGCGACAGGGGCGGCGTCTTGCGACTTATGCCCCGGCATCGGCGGCGCTCGTGGAGGCGACGACGGCATTGGCCGCCAGACTCACACGTTCGCGCGCGATCGCGCAGTAACTTTCGTTGATTTCATAGCCGACGAATTCGCGCTTCTGGCGCGCGCAAGCGACTGCGGTGGTGCCGCTGCCCATGAACGGGTCCAGCACGCGGCCGCCCGGCGGGCAGCTCGCGAGCACCATGCGCTCGACGATTTCCAGGGGCTTCTGGGTCGGGTGATCGACGCGCTCCGCGTGCTGACGGTGCAGGCGCGAGACGGACCAGACGTCCTTGGGGTTGTAGCCGAGTTCGAGCCACTTGCTGCCTTCGAACAACTTGCGCGAACGCGCCTTCTTCGTGGCGGCATCGTACGGGATGCGGACGGGATCGAGATCGAAGTAATAATCCTTCGAGACCGCGAAGAAACCGATGTTGTCGTGCACCGACGTGTAACGGCGCGTCGTGCCGCCCATGCTCGGCACGCGCCGGTCCCAGACGATCTCGTTGATCATCGTGAGCTTCGACTTCAGGAAGACGAAGATTTCCGGCGCGTACTGCCAGGTGCAGAACACGTACAGCGAGCCGCTCGGCTTGAGCTTGGGAATCGCCAGCTCGAGCCAGTGGCGCGTCCACGCGAGAAAGTCCTCGCCCGAACGCATGTCGGAGTCATTGCCGTAGTCCTTGCCGAGCCCGTAGGGCGGATCGGCGACGATCAGGTCGATCGACGCGTCGGGCAGGTGGGCGACATCGGTCAGAAAATCGCGGTTCAAGAGCCGGATGCCGTCCGGAATGGACGGCAGGGCCAGCGTCTTCGCCGCCGCAGCATCGGACACGGCACCCTCGCCGGGTGCCAGCTGCGGCTCGTCGAACTCGTCGCGCATCGGGGCGGCGCTCAGAACTGGATGCCCGATCGCTCGGCGACCGTATGCATGTCCTTGTCGCCGCGGCCCGACAGATTCACCAGCAGAATCTTGTCCTTCGGCAGCGTCGGCGCAAGCTGGGCCGCGTAGGCGAGCGCGTGGCTCGACTCCAGAGCCGGAATGATGCCTTCGATACGGCAGCAGTCGTGGAACGCCTTGAGCGCGCCTGCGTCGTCGATCGTGACGTACTGAGCGCGGCCGTTGTCCTTGAGCCACGCGTGCTCGGGTCCGACGCCCGGATAGTCGAGGCCCGCCGAGACCGAATGCGTCTCGATGATCTGGCCGTTCTCGTCCTGCAGCAGGTACGTGCGGTTGCCGTGCAGCACGCCGGGCGTGCCCGCCGCGAGCGAAGCGGCGTGACGGCCCGTTTCCATGCCGTCACCGGCCGGCTCGACGCCGATCAACTGCACCGAAGTGTCTTCGATATACGGGTAAAAGATGCCCATCGCGTTCGATCCGCCGCCCACGCACGCGATCACGGCGTCCGGCTGGCGGCCCACCATATCGGGCATCTGCACGCGGCATTCGTCGCCGATCACGCGCTGGAAGTCGCGCACCATCATCGGATACGGATGCGGCCCGGCCACGGTGCCGATGATGTAGAACGTGTCCTCGACGTTGGTCACCCAGTCGCGCATCGCTTCGTTGAGCGCGTCCTTGAGTGTGCGCGAGCCCGACTCCACCGGCACGACGGTCGCGCCGAGCAGCTTCATGCGGTACACGTTGGCGGCCTGGCGGCGCACGTCCTCGGCGCCCATGTAGACGACACATTCCATGCCGAAGCGTGCCGCGATCGTCGCGGTCGCGACGCCGTGCTGGCCCGCGCCGGTTTCGGCGATCACGCGCGGCTTGCCCATGCGGCGGGCGAGCAGTGCCTGGCCAATCACGTTGTTCACCTTGTGGGCGCCGGTGTGATTGAGGTCTTCGCGCTTCAAATAGATCTGCGCGCCGCCGAGCAATTCGCTCCAGCGCTGCGCGTGATAAATCGGCGACGGACGGCCGACAAAATGCTTCAACTCGCGCTGATATTCGGCGACAAAGTCGGGATCGTCCTTGTACTTCGCGTAAGCCGCGCGTAGCTCGTCGATCGCCTGCATGAGGGTTTCAGCAGCGAAAACGCCGCCATAGGGGCCGAAATGGCCACGTTCATCGGGTAAGTTGTACATAAGTCACTCGCTCGGGCCAGCCGCGCGTCCTGCGTTGCACAGGCGCCTGGGCCAACCCTGTATGTTATCCCGCGTCCGCTTCGCGCACTGCACGAACGAACGCCGCCATGCGGGCGTGATCCTTCACGCCCTTGGCGCCCGGAGCCTCGATGCCACTGGAGACATCGACGGCAAACGGACGCACGCGGCGGATCGCCTCACCGACGTTTTGCACGCTCAAGCCACCACTCAAAACGGCCTGACGCGCGAGCCCTGCGGGAATAAGTGACCAATCGAAGACCTTTCCACCACCGCCGTATCCGTCGACATGGGTGTCGAACAGAAGGCCGCTGGCTGCTGAATAACGGTTTGCCGATTCTACCAAATCGACTTCCCGAGTATCGGCCGCGACGCGCAGCGCCCGCAACCAGGGCAAACCGGCAAGCGCGGCGAGCGACTCGCACTGGGCCGGCGTCTCGTCGCCGTGGAACTGCAGGAGCGTGAGCGGCACATTGCTCGCCACTTCGCCGATCCAGTCGGGCGTCGCGTTCACGAACAGGCCGACCACCGAGACGAACGGCGGGATGTCATGGGTCAGTTCGACGGCTTGCGCCACGCTGACCGAGCGCGCGCTGGGCGGATAGAACACCAGGCCGATCGCGTCCGCGCCGAGATAGATCGCCTCGGCCACCGACTCGGGCGTCGACAGGCCGCACAGCTTGATGCGCGTGCGATGGGCGTACCCGCGTGTCGCGTCGGAGCGCGCGGCGTCGTGTTCGGCAGGAAGATCGGCTGGATTCATGACTCGTGACGGCTGATGACTGAGGGGTTCTGGGCGCGCCGGACAGGCCGCTGGCGGCTCACTCGCCGTCGGCCCACACCTCGCTCCAGGGCACGCTGCCCGTATGGGCCGGCGGCACCGCGAACTCGACAGGATACCCCACCTGGGCAAGATAGAGCCCGTCGGGCATGAAGGTCGGCGCCGCGCGCACGCGCTGGCGGCTCGCCAGCACCTCGGCCAGCCACTCGGGCGGATAGCGGCCGCGCCCGACCGCGACCAGACTGCCCATCAGGTTGCGCACCATATGATGGAGAAACGCGTTCGCGCGGAAGCGGAAATGGATGAAGTCGCCGAGCGGCCGGATGTCGATCTGGCGCAGGTGCTTGACCGGCGTCTTCGACTGGCATTCGGACGAGCGGAACGCCGAGAAATCATGCTCGCCGATCAGACAGGCGGCCGCCTCGCGCATCGCCTCGATATCGAGTGGCGTGTGGATCCAGCCGGCGCGGCCCGTGAGCATGGGCGAGCGCACCGGATGCACGTAGAGCGCGTAGTAGTAGGTGCGCTCGAACGCCGAAAAGCGCGCGTTGAACGTCTCTGGCATCGACTGCGCCCACTGCACCGACACCGTCGACGGCAGGAACGCGTTGGTGCCCCGCACCCACGAAAATGGCGTGCGCTCCAGATCGGTATCGAAATGCACGACCTGGCCCAAGCCATGCACGCCGGTATCGGTGCGGCCCGCGACGACGGTCGTCAGCGGTACGCAGGCGAACTCGCGCAAGGCGCGTTCGAGCGCGTCCTGCACGGTCTTGCCGTGCTTCTGGGACTGCCAGCCGCAGAAGGCCGCGCCGTCGTACTGGATGCCTAGTGCAATGCGCATACGACGGGTGTCACGACAGCGGCGCGAGGGTCGACAGCAGCGCTTCGGCGTCGGCGCGCGTCGCGTGATCGTTGGAGTCGATCACCTCGTTGATCAGCGTGCGGGCGCCCGCCAGATCGCCGAGCGCAATGTACTCGCTCGCCAGATCGAGCTTGTTGCGGGCGATGCGTGCCAGTTGCTCCGGCGTGAACACGGGCAGCGGCGCGGACGGTTGCGGCGGCTGGTCGAGATCGAAATCGAGCGAGAGCGCGCCAAAACGCGCGGCGCCGAGTCCGGCGACTGCCGCCGGGCCTGCGGTGCCCGCCGTGATCTGCGCGCCGGCTGGCGGCGCTGGCGGTTCGTTGAACGGCACGGCCTGCTTCGCCGTCGTGTCGGGCGACGCGACGGGCTCGCTCGAGAGCAATCCCGGCGGCACTACCGGCTCTTCGAGGCGCGGCGGCAGCGGCATGTCGAGATTGCCGAACGCAGCGAGCGCATCGCGCGGGAATTCGTGAGGTACGGCGGACTTCATGGGGACTTCGGGTATTTCCAGGGAGGCGGGTGTTGCGGGTTCGGCGGGCGGCTCGGGGGTTTCTTCTTCCTCGGCCGGGGTTTCTTCGGTTGTGTGGATCGGCTCGGCCGGCTCGGCTTGTCCTTCGGCCTCGCGTTTCAGGGCCTCGGCTTCGCCTTCGTCGCTGGCCGGTTCGAGCGGCTCGACGGGCAGCGCCGACGCGCCCAGTTCGGCAGCGGCCGCGAGGCTCGCTTCGCGGCTCGCATCGGCGAGCGTTTGCGGCTCGACGTGTTCATCCGGCTCGACGTCGCGGTGCACCGGTTCGCCCGTGTGCGTCACGATCGCGTCGTGCAATTCGGGGGGCTCGGCGTGTTCCTCGTGCTCGACGTGCTCCTCATGTTCCTCATGCTCCGCCACCGCGAGCGCGCCGTGCGGCGTGTCGAACAGGGTCGGCGGGAGCGCCTCGCCGCCGAGCGTCGCGGCCGCCGCGAGGCTGGCGGCGTCGCCAGCGTGTTCGAGCGATGCATCGGCCTGCGCCGGCTCGCGGGTTTCCTCGTTGGCGGATGCGGGAGGCGCGCCGCCTTCGTCCTGCACGGGCGTCACGGCCGCGCGCTTGCGACGGCGCATCAGCAACCCGAGGACCAGCGCGAACACCGCCGCGCCCACCGCCGACACGATGCCGACATTGACCGGCGACATGTCGAGTTGTCCAGCGGCGCCATTGGCCGCCACCGCGCCCGGATTCGCACCGCCCTGCGCGGTGCCAGGCTGCGCAGCCTGCCCGCTGGCCGCGCCCGTCTGGGCGGCCTTGCCGATGCCGTGCTTTTGCAGCGCCATCAGCACGCGATTCTTGAGCGCGAGCAATTGCTGCAGGCTCGACAGCGGCACCGGCTGCGAAGCCGCCGCGCTGCCGCTCGCGGCCTGGACCGAACCGCTCCAGACGTGCGCATCGCTGCCAGGTGCCGCCGCCGAAGCGCCAGCCGCTGCGCTGGCCGCGGACGAAGCCGGAGCCGGCTCACTCGCGGCATTCGCCGTGCTGGCCGCCGCCGCTTCGCTCGCGCCCGCAGGCGAGCTGGCCGTGCTGACAGCCGATGCCATCGCCGCCGTACCCGACGCAGCGCTCGCGCCCTGCGTCGCCGCCACGGCGGCCGCCGCAGCCTCGGTCGCCGAGCCCGGCGCACTCGCTGGTGCGCTGGCCGCCGCGCCCGAAGCAGGCGCGGATGCAGCCGCCGCGCCGCTCGCCGGCAGCACGCCCGGCACCACCGGCACGTTCAGCACCGCGCCGACCCGCAGCAAGCTCGCGTTGTGCTTCATGAACGCGTTGGGATTCGCATCGAACAGCGCCTGGCCGACGCGCGCGAGGGCGCTCTTGTCGTGCGACTGGGTGAGATCGACGGCCACGTCGTTGATCGACTGGCCGGGACGGACCGTGTACTGGCCGATCACGGGCGCGGAGGCCGCCGTGGGCGCCGACGCGGCAGTCACCACGGCGGCGGACGCAGCCGAAGCCGCCGTGTCAGCGGCATGGCTACCCTGCGCGCCGAACAGCGCGAACGCCACAGCCGAGGCCGCGACAGAAACAGAATCGATTCGAACGGTCATCAGATGCCCTGGCAAGCCGCACGTGCGGCTCTCGATATATTGGTAACGAGGAGAGAACAGCCTGCGAGCAACACACAATAAAAAAAGCGCCGCGACTGGCGCGGCGCTTTTCAACGGTGTCTACGCGTCATGACCGCGTAGTTTAATTCATTCACTTGTCGAGCAGAATGCGCAACATGCGGCGCAGCGGCTCAGCGGCACCCCACAGCAACTGATCGCCGACCGTGAAGGCCGACAGATACTCGCCGCCCATCGCCAGCTTGCGCAGACGGCCGACCGGCACGGTCAGCGTACCGGTCACGACGGCCGGCGACAGATCGCGCATCGACGCTTCGCGCTGGTTCGGCACGACCTTGACCCAGTCGTTGGCCGACGCGAGGATGCCGTCGATCTCGTCGAGCGGCACGTCCTTCTTCAGCTTGATCGTGAGCGCCTGCGAGTGGCAGCGCATCGCGCCGATGCGCACGCACAGACCGTCGACCGGAATCGAGCCCGGCTCGCCCATGCCCGGCTTGCCGAGAATCTTGTTGGTTTCCGCGCCGCCCTTCCACTCTTCCTTCGACATGCCGTTGCCGAGATCCTTGTCGATCCACGGAATCAGCGAGCCCGCGAGCGGCACGCCGAACTGGCTGGTCGGCATCGCGTCGCTGTTCATCGTGGCGAGCACCTTGCGGTCGATGTCGAGAATCGCCGACGACGGGTTCGCCAGGTCGCTCGCCACGGCCGCGTTGAGCGCGCCCATCTGCGAGAGCAGCTCGCGCATGTTCTGCGCGCCCGCGCCCGAAGCGGCCTGATAGGTCATGGCCGTCATCCAGTCGACGAGGTTCTCGCGGAACAGGCCGCCGAGCGCCATCAGCATCAGGCTGACCGTGCAGTTGCCGCCGATGAAATTCTTGGTGCCCTTGACGAGCGCGTCCTTGATCACGTCGAGGTTGACCGGGTCGAGAATGATGACCGCGTCATCCTTCATGCGCAGCGACGAAGCCGCGTCGATCCAGTAGCCGTTCCAGCCTGCCGCGCGCAGCTTCGGGAACACCTCGTTGGTGTAGTCGCCACCCTGGCAGGTGATGATGATGTCGCACTTCTTGAGCTCGTCGATGCTGTTCGCATCCTTGAGCTTCGTCTCGTTTTTGGCGAACGACGGAGCCGCGCCGCCTGCGTTACTGGTGCTGAAAAACACCGGTTCGATCAGGTCGAAATCACGTTCTTCCTGCATGCGCTGCATCAGCACGCTGCCGACCATGCCGCGCCAACCTACGAGACCTACGTTCATGACTAACCCTTGAAATGGACACCTTCCCCGCATTTTTCGCCCGCAGTGGCCGCGCGGGGAAGATGAGCGGGCACGACGGACGATCAACGAGTAATGATCGTTTTCGACGTAATCGTTTTGATGGTGATGGCGCGCGTCATCGCACGGGCAGTTTTGCCGTGGAATGTCGCAAACAAAGTGATCTGGGGGATCGTCGCCATCGCTACAGTCTACACGAAAACCGCATTTTCGCGCGGTAACACACGAGATATGCCGCTAGTTGCGGCGACTGGCCGCTGTCGTGCGCAACGTACGCGCAACAGCGGCCCGCTTGCTGCTTACTTGAGCGCGGCCACGACCGCGTCGCCCATCGCCGCCGTGCCGACCTGCTGGCAACCCGGCGTGACGATGTCGCCCGTGCGGTAGCCCTGCTCGAGCACCTTCTTGACCGCGGTTTCGATGCGGTCGGCCTGTTCGGCGCGACCCAGCGAATAGCGCAGCATCATCGCGGCCGACAGGATCGTCGCGAGCGGATTGGCGACGCCCTTGCCCGCGATGTCGGGGGCCGAGCCGTGCGAGGGCTCGTACAGGCCCTTGTTGTTCGCATCGAGCGACGCCGAGGGCAGCATGCCGATCGAGCCCGTGAGCATCGCGGCTTCATCGGAGAGGATGTCGCCGAACATATTGCCGGTCACGACGACGTCGAACGCCTTCGGCGCCTTGACGAGCTGCATCGCCGCGTTGTCGACGTACATGTGCGAGAGCTCGACATCGGGGTACTCCTTGGCGACGTCGATCATCACGTCCTTCCAGAGCTGCGACGTTTCGAGCACGTTCGCCTTGTCGACCGAGGTCAGCTTCTTCTGGCGCTTTTGTGCGGCCTGGAACGCGACGTGCGCGATACGGCGCACTTCGGGCTCCGAATAACGCATCGTGTCGAAGCCTTCGCGTGCGCCCTGGAACGGGCCGTCCGGCGCTTCACGCGTGCCGCGCGGCGAGCCGAAATAGATGTCGCCGTTCAGCTCGCGCACGATCAGGATGTCGAGGCCCGACACGATCTCCGGCTTGAGCGACGACGCATCCGTCAACTGCGGATAGCAGATCGCCGGGCGGAAGTTCGCGAACAGCTGCAGATGCTTGCGCAGACCCAGAATGGCCTGCTCGGGACGCAACGCGCGTTCGAGCGAGTCGTATTTCCAGTCGCCGACCGCGCCGAACAGGATCGCGTCAGCAGCCTTCGCGAGCGCGAGCGTCGCCTCGGGCAGCGGATGGCCGCTTGCCTCGTAACCCGCGCCGCCGACCGGCGCCTCTTCCAGTTCGAACTTCTCGCCGAGTACGTTGAGTACCTTGACGGCTTCCTTGACGATCTCGGGGCCGATGCCGTCGCCCGGCAGCACTGCAATCTTCATCGTGTGTTTCCTCGCTGTGATGCGTTCTTTGCGTTCTTTGCGTTGACGAATGCGCGTCGCGCCTCGCCCGTCCTCAGACGATGCGATGGTTCAGCCACGGCTGGCGCGCGAGACGCTCGGCCTCGTACTGGCGGATCTTGTCCGCGTGACGCAGCGTGAGCGCGATGTCGTCGAAACCGTTGAGCAGACAGTAGCGGCGGAACGCGGCGACTTCGAACGGATATTCCTTCGCGCCGTCGGTTGTGCGCACAACTTGCTTGTCGAGATCGATCGTCAGCTGAAAGCCGTTGAACGCGTAGGTCTCGTTGAACAGGTGATCGACGTCCGACTCGCTCAACACGATCGGCAGCAGACCGTTCTTGAAGCAGTTGTTATAGAAGATGTCCGCGAAGCTCGGCGCGATGATCGCGCGAAAGCCGTACTGGTCGAGCGCCCACGGTGCGTGTTCGCGCGAACTGCCGCAGCCGAAGTTCTTGCGCGTGAGCAGCACCGAGGCGCCCTGATAGCGCGGCTGGTTCAGCACGAAGTCCGGGTTGAGCGGGCGCTTCGAGTTGTCCTGACCCGGCTCGCCGTGGTCGAGATAACGCCATTCGTCGAAGGCGTTCGGGCCGAAGCCGGTGCGCTTGATCGACTTGAGAAACTGCTTCGGAATGATCGCGTCCGTGTCCACGTTCTCGCGATCGAGCGGCGCCACGACGCCGGTGTGTACGATGAATTTTTCCATGATCCGATCCTGATGGATGCTGACCGGGCCGTTGCTGCGCGACTGCGCGCGCTGCAACGGCCATGAGCCGGTGTGTCCTGAAAGTGTGCGTCAGAGCTTGTTCTGTACCGCGCGCGCCGAGTTGCTGATGTCCTCGCCGACGCCGGCGACGGTATTGCAGCCCGCCAGCGCGAGCAGCCAGCCCGCCATGACGAAGAGCGCAACGCGACGCGTGATCGCAGTGACCTTCACGACCTTAGCCCAGCTTGCGGATGTCGACGAAATGGCCTTCGATCGCCGCGGCGGCGGCCATCGCGGGGCTCACGAGATGGGTGCGGCCACCCGCGCCCTGCCGGCCCTCGAAGTTGCGGTTCGAAGTGGACGCGCAGCGCTCGCCCGGCTCGAGCCGGTCGGCGTTCATCGCGAGGCACATCGAGCAGCCCGGCTCGCGCCATTCGAAGCCCGCATCGGTGAAGACCTTGTCGAGCCCTTCGCGCTCGGCTTGCGCCTTCACGAGACCCGAGCCCGGCACGACCATCGCGAGACGGATGTTCGGGGCGACGCGGCGGCCCAGCTTCTTCACGACATACGCGGCGGCGCGCAGGTCTTCGATGCGCGCATTCGTGCACGAACCGATGAAGACCTTGTCCGGCTTGATCGAATCGATCGGCGTGTTCGGTTCGAGCGCCATGTACTGCAGCGCGCGCTCCATCGCATCGCGCTTGACCGGGTCCTTTTCGCGCTCGGGATCGGGCACGCGGGCATCGACCGAGGTCACCATTTCCGGCGACGTGCCCCACGTGACCTGCGGCACGATTTCAGCGGCATTCAACTCGACCACGCGATCGAACTGCGCGCCTTCGTCCGTGCGGAACGTCTTCCAGTAAGCGGCGGCCTGGTCCCACTCCGGACCTTGCGGCGTGTACGGACGGTCCTTGAGGTACTCGATCGTGGTGTCGTCGACGGCGACCATGCCGGCGCGCGCGCCCGCTTCGATCGCCATGTTGCACACGGTCATGCGGCCTTCCATCGACAGCGCGCGGATCGTCGAGCCGCCGAATTCCATCGCGTAGCCCGTACCGCCCGCCGTGCCGATCTTGCCGATGATGGCGAGCACGATGTCCTTCGCGGTACAGCCGCGCGGCAGTTGGCCCTCGACCTTCACGAGCATGTTCTTGCTCTTCTTTTGCAGGAGCGTCTGCGTGGCCAGCACGTGCTCGACTTCCGACGTGCCGATGCCGTGCGCGAGCGCGCCGAACGCGCCGTGCGTGGACGTATGCGAGTCGCCGCACACGATCGTCATGCCCGGCAGCGTCGCGCCCTGCTCGGGACCGACGATGTGCACGATGCCCTGGCGCTGGTCGGACATCTTGAACTGCGTGATGCCGAACGCGTCGCAATTCGAATCGAGCGTGTCGACCTGCAGCTTCGAGACCGGATCGGCGATGCCGTGGCTGCGGTCCGTCGTCGGAACGTTGTGATCGGAGACCGCCAGATTCGCACTGATGCGCCAGACCGGACGCTCGTGCAGCTTCAGGCCTTCGAAGGCCTGCGGGCTCGTGACTTCATGCAGCAGATGGCGGTCGATGTAGAGAAGCGTCGTACCGTCGTCTTCCGTGTGGACTACGTGCGAGTCCCACAATTTGTCGTACAGAGTCTTTGCCATGATGTGCGGGGAGTGAATGACTGCGGGCAATCCGGTGTCTTGCGTTGTTGTGTGCCGATTATGCCATGCAAGGCGCGTTTTCTGCGGAAAAACCGATAGAAAACAGATAGTTGGGTGGTAGTGACGATACCTGTATCAGCGTTACCCGGCACGGCGCGTCTTCCTGTTATACGCCACGCGACGGGCGACGGGAACGCCCCTGGCCATCAGGACAAGGCTCCCCGTTTCCTCGCAGGCAAAGTCGATACGACGTCCTGTCGCGACCCGTGACAAAACAACACCCCTCCTACCCCGAATTTATCGAGATAGACGCTGTCTGTCCTTTATGCAGCCCCCTTTGCGGCTCGCTCACAGGATTCGCCATGCCCGCATTACCCAGCCCCACCTCTCACCGCTCGCTGTTCGAGCGGATCGGTGCGTTGGCGCGCCGGGCACGCGCGTGTTTCATGGCGCTCGTCGAAGCGCAACCGCTGATCGTGGGGATCAGCGGGACAGTGACCGCCTTCCTCGTGTGTGCGATGAGCGCGGCGTTCCTTTGGCACGAGCGCGAAGAAACGCTCCAGCACGCCCGCCAGAACTCCGGCAACCTCGTCGCGGTCGTGGCGAGCGATCTCGGCCACCAACTGGCGATCTACGACCTGTTGCTGCGCGATGTCGTCGCAGGCGTCGAGGAAGGGGATTCGCCGACCCTGCCGCCCGACGTACGCGCAAGGCTTGGGCTCGGACGTCTCATGACGGGCGAGTATTTCGCCGATGCCCACGTGCTCGACGCGAACGGCGTCGTGATCGCATCGCTTTTCCACGCATCGAGCGCGGGCATGCCGCTTGGCGATCGCGAGTACTTTCGCGCGCATCAGCACGATCTCGCGCCGCGCACCTACATTTCGCACCCGGTGGCGTCGCGATTGCAGCACGGCGAGCCGACCATCGTTCTGAGCCGACGGATCAACGCACTGGACGGCGCCTTCGGCGGTGTCGCCGTCATCGCGGTGCGTCAGCGATATTTCAACGACTTGCTCGCCACCGTCGACATGCAGGGGGCTGGACGCATCGGCATCGCGTATCGCGATGGCGCGCTGCTCGCGACCAACCCGGTACATGGCGCGACACTCGACGCGCACGTCGCGGCGAACGCCGCCGTGCGCTTCGCCGATACGTCGAGCGCGACGTTCGAAGCCCGCGACGACGAGGGCATCGAGCGCGCCTACACGTTTCTGAAGGTGCCGGCGAGCCCGTTCGTGGTGATCGCGGCCCCCGCGATCGACGACCTGCTCATGCATTGGCGCATCCGCGCGCTGGCCTTCGGCACGCTGACGCTGTGCATCGGCACGCTGCTGGCGGCCGCGTCGTGGGGCCTCACCGCGATGATCCGCGTGCGTCTGCGGCTGCAAGCCGAACTCGAAGGGTTGTCGCTGACCGATCCGCTCACGCAGCTCAACAATCGCCGCGCGCTCGAACGCAAACTCAACGACGCATGGGCACTCGGGCGCCGCAAGCGCGAGCCGGTGTCGGTGTTGTTCATCGACATCGACCGTTTCCGGCTCTTCAACGAGCACTACGGTCACGCGTTCGGCGATACGGTGCTGGCCCAGGTCGCGGCGACACTCGCGCGCTGCTGCCGGCGTCCGTCCGATTTCGCCGCGCGTTACGGCGGCGAAGAGTTCACGCTCGTGCTGCCCGGCACCGACTCGCGCGGCGCGCTGCAGGTCGCCCAAGCCTTGCGCGCCGCCGTCCAGCAGCTCGACATCGCCCACCCGGGCAGCGAGCACGGCACCGTCACGGTGAGCGTGGGCAGCGCCACCTGCACGCCGGGCGCCGAGGATCGCCCCGAAGACCTGCTCGCGGCCGCCGACACCGCGCTGTACCAGGCCAAGGCCGAGGGACGCAACCGCGTGTGCGTGCACGCGGCCGAGGTGGAAGCGGCTCTCGTCGCGCACTGAAAACCGGCAGCGCAACCTCGCGCGCTCATTTTCGGATCATTCGCCGCCACTAGCCTGCAGAGCACCGGAAAAAAACGCCGCCGTCCTCGCGCGTCCGCTGATCCGAGCCTGTCCGCCGGTCCCTGGCCCGGCGGCCCCATCTACAGCGCGGCCACGCTTGAATCTCTTTCTATCCGCCGCCAGCGACACCTTTCTTCCTCGGCCAGCCGATCTGGCTATGCGCCGTGTTCATCGCCTTCGTCATCACGCTGCTCGTGCTCCATCGCGACGATCACGAGATCGGCATCCGCGAAAGCCTCTGGCTCTCGCTCGTCAAGGCACCGCGCACCGGCGGTGAAACGGGGCCAGCGTGATCGGCATGCTCCTCATTCTTCGCTCATTGTTCGCCGATACGATGAATTCAAACGGTTCACTCACCTGCCCACGGAGCCCATCATGAAATGCCCCAGCTGTTCCGACGTCACGCTCACGATGACAGAGCGCCAGGGGGTCGAGATCGATTACTGCCCGCAGTGCCGGGGCGTGTGGCTCGACCGCGGAGAACTCGACAAGCTGATCGAGAAGGCCGGATCGCCGTCGCAAGACTCACGCGCGGTTCATGAGCGCGAGCGCTACGTAGATGACCGCCACGGTCGCCACGATCGCCGCGATGGCTATGGCGACGATCGCCGCCGTCACGAAGGCAGTCGTCGCAAGTCCTGGCTTTCCGATCTGTTCGACTAAACGCAACCGCACCACGAGGAACCCGACTATGCGTACCTACTCTCGCAACAGCCCGCAGGCAGCTGGCCGGATCGTCGCGATGTCGCTGCTCGCCGACGGTCATCTGAGCAGCGATGAACTCACCGCGCTCGCGCGCGAACAGATCAGCGAACGGCTCGGGCTCAAGCCCGGCGAATTCGGCGCGATTCTGCACGCGCTGTGCGAAGACCTGACCGCGAGCACGCATCTGAGCTGGCGTGACGCCTGCCAGGTCGATTCGGAAATCATGCAGATCGTGACGCAGGAACTGCAGGACCCTGCGCTGCGCGCGGAAGTGCTGCGCCTGTGTCACGCGGCGGTCTACGCGGACAATCACGTCGCCGAAAGCGAATCAGCCATGCTCGCCGCGCTCGCCCGCGCGTGGGGCGTGAATCCCCAGTACCTGCACAACTGATGCAGATAGTGCGCTGCGGCTGCGGCCGCAGCGCGCCCGCTCAATCCTTGCAGAGGGTCCAGCCGAGTCCGCGCACATTGCGGATCAACTCGTGACCGAACTTGCGGCGCACGCTGTAGATGAGCGCATCGACCGCGTTGCTCTCCACTTCTTCCCCCCAGCCGTAGAGCCGCTCTTCGAGTTGCTGACGCGAGAGGATCGCGCCGGGCCGCTCGAGCAGCGCGAGCACGAGTGCATACTCGCGCGCGCTCAGCTCGTCCGAGCGACCATCGAACGTGAGACTGCGCGCGTTGATGTCGAGCGACACGCGGCTCGTGCCCATCGTCGCCGAGGCGAAGCCCGACTTGCGTCGCACGACCGCGCGGATGCGCGCGAGCAACTCCTTGCTCTCGAACGGCTTGACGAGATAGTCGTCGGCGCCGAGATCGAGGCCCTGCACGCGCGTATCGACATCGTCGCGCGCGGTAATGATGATGACGGGCGTCGTGTCGTTGGCGGCGCGCAGCGCGCGCAGCACGTCGAGGCCGTTCATGTCGACGAGCCCGAGATCGAGCAGCATGGTCGTGTACGAACCGTCGCGTGCCGCCGCGCGGCCGGCCTCGCCGGTGCGCACCCAGTCGACGCTGTATGACGCATCCTTCAGCGCGCGCAACAGCGCCGCGCCGATCAGCAAATCGTCTTCTATCAAAAGAATCCGCATCGTTCGATATCCTGATCGTTAGGCTGCGGGATCACGCGCCGCCGGCAAATCGATGCGCGCGACGATGCCGCTCTGCCCGTCCGTTCGATTGGCGAGCGTGACGCTGCCCGCGTAGCTTTGCGCGAGCGTCTGCGCGATTGCGAGTCCCAGACCGCTGCCCTCGGCGTCGTTGGCGGCCGCCCGGAAGAAGCGGTCGAACACGCGCGCCAGATCGTCCTCGGCGATGCCGGGGCCGTTGTCGATCACGTCGATCGTGACACGCTGCGCGACGGCATGCACGGCGACATCGACTTGCGTGCCTTCCTCGCCATAGCGAATCGCATTGTCGACGAGATTGCGCACGACCACGCGCAGATCGCCTTCGACTGCATGCACGACGCACTCGTCGAGCTGCACGACACCGAGGTCGATGCCGCGCGCGAGCGCGAGCGGCAACAGATCCGCGACGACGTCGCTCACCACCTGGGCAATCGGCACGTCCGCCGATGCACGCTGCGCGCTGCCGATCTCGGCACGCGCGAGCCCGAGCAACTGCGACACGAGCGAGGTCGTGCGGCCGATGCCGCGCCGCAGTTCGTCCAGGCGCTCGGGATACTGATCCGCCGGTGCGTCACGCAGATTGTCGATCTGCAACTGCATCGCCGAGATCGGCGAGCGCAGTTCGTGGGCGGCGTCGGCGATGAACTTGCGCTCGGCATCGACCAGCGTCGACAGACGCTCGATCATGCGGTTGATCGAGGCGAGGAACGGGCGCAGTTCCTCGGGCGCCTTGTCGAGCTCGAGCGGCTGCAGGTTGTGCAGATCGACGCGCGCCGCACGCCGGCCGATGCGCTCGAGCGGACGCAGCGACACGCGCACGGTCAGCGCGATCGTCAACACGAGCAGCGGCAACAGCGCGAGCATCGGCAACAGACTCCAGAACGCCACGCGCAGCGCGTGATCGTTGCGCGAGCTGCGCGCTTCGCCGATCTGGAAATACTCGTCGCCGGCCGGCAGCGCGAACAGATCCCAGGTCTCGCCGTCGTAGTCGATCGACGAGAAGCCGGGCGCGGCCCTGGGCAGCGCGATCTCGGGATTGCTCGTGCGATGCGGCGCGGCGCCGTCGCCATCGCGCCAGATCTGCACGACCAGATCGCGTGCGTGCGGGGCGGCAGCGTGCGCGGCCTGCGGCGCGCCGGAAGCGCCGGGCACGCCCGCCGCCGTGACCGGCGCGCCGGCGCTCACGTGCACGTGAGAGGCCGCGTCGCGCAGCGTCATGCTGAAATCGGTCGCGAGACTGCGCACGACCAAGAAGGTGCCGAGCGCCCCGCACAACCCGACGATGAGCGCCAGCACGCCGAGCGCGATGGACAGCCGCCGATGCAGGGAATTCGCTGCAAACATGAATGAGTCTCGAAGAGGCCTTGGCGCAGGATGGGTCGCTGCCATCATAAACGATCGCCTGCGACGCAAGACTCATTCGGGACAGGTCGCGCCACCGCTTCTGCAGCGGCGCGAACGCGGCCGGGTGCATCGACATCGACCGGTTAGCGATGGCCGCTGTGCCCTCCCGCCACCCAGCCGACGCCGCCAGCATGCGCACCCATGCCGTTCATGCCATTCATCCCGTACATGCCAGGATGGCCGTGGTCCGGGAAGCCGTGACCGTGGTCGCCATGATCGCCGTGATGGAAATGATGAAAGTGGTCGATGAACACGAACGAGCCGCCGACGCCAACCACGGCCGGCGGCCACCACGGGTACGCGTAATCGACATACCAGGGCCACGCGGCGTAGTACATGGCGGCGGCCATATCGTCGTCGGGCATGACGAGCCACGTGCCGTCGGGCTGCCGGCACGCGTGGCCGGTAATCGTCTGCATGGTGCCGTCGATCTGGGCCTGGCCCACCATCGTGCGGCAGTTCTGCAGGTCGGCTACCGGCGGCGCCGGCACGGTCGCGGGCGCCGTGCAGCCGACGCACGTGCACAGCACGACGCCGAGTCCCAAGGAAGTGCGCATGATTTCGTCCTGCCCGATGGACCGGCGCCGGCGCGCGCGTGCCGCACGCCCGTCCGTGAAGACCCCATCGAATGTGCCTTGCGGGTCGAGCGCGCCGTGGGGCCGTCGAAGGGCGGCAGCGCGGCTACGTCGCTCCACACTCTTCATAACGAAACGGCCTGGCAGCCTATTCCGCGCGGGGCGCTGAACGGAAGGTGCACTTTTTACGGCACATTTCATCAGCGCCACGCGCTGCCGATCTGCACATAGAACGCGTTTTGCGAGGGTCCGCGCGCGATGTCGATGCCGAGCGCGAGCCCGATCTTGCGCACGAGCAGATAGCGAAAGCCCGCGCCGAAACCATACGCGGTGGGGGCATCGGCGAACGAATGGAGCCGGCCGAACGCGCGGCCCGCGCCGCCGAACGCGAGCACCGACCAGACCGGAGTCAGGTTGTAGCGAATCTCGGCCTCGCCGGTCACCTGGCGGCGGTCCTGATACTTCGCATCGGGCACACCGCGCAGACTCACGTAGGGCTGCGCGAAAAACGGAATCTGGCCTTGCGAGAAGCCCGTATCGGCGCGCAAGCCGAGTACCCAATCGGGACTGAGCGGGAACCAGCGAAACGCCTTGAGCGACTGCGTCTGGAACGACGTCGAACTGCCGAGCGCCGGGCGCGAAAAATCGGCCACCATTTCGGCATACGTACCATCGACGGGATAGAACTGGTTGTCGCGCGTATCGTACTGGGCGACGAGGCCGCCCTTCGCGACACGCTGCTTTGCTTCGAGATCGCCGAGTTCGGGCGGCAAACTCTCGCCGAAGCGGGCATGCGCGTCGAAATACGTGTAGCGCGGCCCGATGAACCACGCACTCGATCCGACGCGAAACAACAGCTGTTGAAACAGCGTGAGGCCGTCGAGCTGATACGACTGCGCATTGCCGCGCACGCCGTAGTAGTTCAGATGCAGATTGATCTTGCCGATGATGCCGACGTAGCGAATGCTGTCGTCGTCCCATGAATGCGTGTGCAGCAGCGCGCCGCCCCAGCTGTGCGTGCCGGTTGCGAAACCGGCGACGCCCGTGATGTTCGGACGCGGCGCCGCCTCGCCCGAGGCCGGCGCGCCGTCTTCCTGCGCTGACTTTGGCAGGCTGAAGTAAAGCAATGCGAGCCCCAAACCGTAGCCGATCGCGGGCTCGGTGATGACCGTCGGCACCGGCAGCACGCCTTTGCCTTCGAGCAGCATGTTGCTCATGTCGAACGCGCCGGACTTCGCTTCGAGACCTTCTGCATCTGCGCACGCGGGCGGCGACAGCGCGCCCAGCACCAGCGCGCAGGCGAGCGTTGCGCAACTGCCTGCGGCGGTGCAATGAGCGATCGCGGTGGCCGGGTGCCGCCGGGCGTCGCGCGTGCGCTCAGGGCTCCGGGACGACCACATACTCGATCCGCGTGCCGACGTATTGCGGCTGATACAGGCACACAGCGCCGACCAGACCGACCGCTGTTTTTTTATACACGCCTTCTCCTCGCAGAAAAGTTACGTCGTATCTGACCCTCGCGGAATTTCCATTATGAGCATTGCGCTGACGAAAGCAAACCAGCATCGCCGACGGTTGAACAACGCGAAACGCTGACGCGCATCGTTGCGCAAAAGCGCTTCAAAATCTGCGCGCAGTACAAAACAAAACACCCCGCCGGGAAACCCGGCGGGGTGTTCGAGGACTTGCCCGACCGGACGACGAAGCGTCCGGCCAGCGTGCCATGCTTAACGCTGTGCGATCGGCTTGGCTTCGCGCGGCGTTTCGCCGATGAAGAGCTGACGCGGACGGCCAATCTTCTGTTCGGGATCGGCGATCATCTCGTTCCATTGGGCGATCCAGCCCACGGTACGCGCCATCGCGAAGATGCAGGTGAACATCGAGGTCGGGATGCCCAGTGCGCGCTGCACGATACCCGAGTAGAAGTCGACGTTCGGGTACAGCTTGCGCGACACGAAGTATTCGTCTTCGAGCGCGATCTTTTCGAGTTCCATCGCCAGCTTGAACAGCGGATCGTCGTGCAGGCCCAGTTCGTTGAGCACTTCGTAGCACGTTTCGCGCATCAGCTTGGCGCGCGGATCGTAGTTCTTGTAGACGCGGTGACCGAAGCCCATCAGCTTCACGCCCGAGTTCTTGTCCTTCACCTGCTTGATGAACTCGGGGATGTTGTCGACCGAGCCGATCTGTTCGAGCATGTTCAGCGCGGCTTCATTCGCGCCGCCGTGCGCCGGGCCCCACAGACAAGCGATACCGGCCGCGATACACGCAAACGGATTCGCGCCCGACGAACCGGCGAGACGCACGGTCGAGGTCGATGCGTTCTGTTCGTGGTCAGCGTGCAGGATCAGGATGCGGTCGAGCGCGCGCACGAGCACGTCGTTGACCTTGTACTCTTCGCACGGGTTCGAGAACATCATGCGCATGAAGTTCGCGCTGTACGACAGGTCGTTGCGCGGGTACACGAACGGCTGGCCGATCGAGTACTTGTACGCCATGGCGACGAGCGTCGGCAGCTTCGCGATCATGCGGATCGCCGACACGTCACGATGCTTCGCGTTGTTGATGTCGAGCGAGTCGTGGTAGAACGCGGACAGCGCGCCGACTGCGGCGACGAGGATCGCCATCGGGTGCGCGTCGCGGCGGAAACCACGGAAGAAGAACTGCATCTGCTCGTGAACCATCGTGTGGTTCGTGACCGTCTTGACGAACTCGTCCTTCTGCGCTGCCGTCGGCAGTTCGCCCTTCAACAGCAGGAAGCAGGTTTCGAGGAAGTCGGCGTTCTGCGCGAGGTTGTCGATCGGATAGCCGCGATACAGCAGCTCGCCCTTGTCCCCGTCGATGTAGGTGATCGCCGAGTTGCACGCCGCCGTCGACATGAAGCCCGGGTCATACGTGAACTTGCCGGTCTGACCGTACAGTTTGCGGATGTCGATCACATCCGGGCCCATGGTGCCCTTGTAGATCGGCAGTTCGACGCTCGGCGAATTATCGCTGAACGATAGCGTGGCTTTTACATCTGACGGGGTCATAGCATCCTCAATCGAAGATAAATACGGGATTCGATAGTTTTGCACGCGTGAGGCGCGGCGCCTCCTGACGCCACCGCGCCTCACACGTGGCGAAGCAGCTCCAGCACCCGTTTCACGTCCGGGTCGGCAAGGTCGCCTTCCGGTTCCTTGCGCGCGAGCAGCAAGTCCATCAGGTCGTTATCGCTCAGCTCGAGCAGGCGCGTAAGGGCGCCCACATCGGCGTCGCTGAGGTCATGCTCGTAGCGGCCAAAAAAACGCTCGAAAATCAGGTCGTTTTCGAGCAGGCCGCGCCGTGCGCGCCAGCGAAGGCGCGCACGGCGTAGGGGGTCGGACTGATGCGAATCCATCTTAAACCGCGCGGCGCACCATCAGTTCCTTGATCTTGCCGATCGCCTTCGTCGGATTGAGGCCCTTCGGGCACACATCGACGCAGTTCATGATCGTATGGCAACGGAACAGACGGTACGGATCTTCGAGGTTGTCCAGACGCTCGCCAGTCGCTTCGTCGCGGCTGTCGGCGATGAAGCGGTAAGCCTGCAGCAGACCTGCCGGGCCGACGAACTTGTCCGGGTTCCACCAGAAGCTCGGGCACGACGTCGAGCAGCTCGCGCACAGAATGCACTCGTACAGGCCGTCGAGCTCGTCACGCTGCTCGGGCGACTGCAGACGCTCCTTCTCGGGCGGCGGCGTGTCGTTGATCAGGTACGGCTTGATCGAGTGGTACTGGTTGAAGAAGTGCGTCATGTCGACGATCAGGTCGCGCACGACCGGCAGACCCGGCAGCGGACGCAGCACGATCTTCTGCGGCAGCTCGTTCAGGTTCGTCAGGCACGCGAGGCCGTTCTTGCCGTTGATGTTCATCGCGTCCGAACCGCACACGCCTTCGCGGCACGAGCGGCGGAACGACAGCGTTTCGTCGACTTCCTTGAGCTTCACCAGCGCGTCGAGCAGCATGCGCTCGTGCGTGAGGTCCAGCTCGTACGTCTGCATGCGCGGCGCCGCGTCCTTGTCCGGATCGTAGCGGTAGACTTCAAAAATACGTTTGGCCATTTCCGATTCCTTTTAACTGGCTTTGCCTTAGAACGTACGCGCCTTCGGCGGCACGGACTCGACGGTCAGCGGTTGCATGTGAACCGGCTTGTAGTCGAGGCGATTGTTTTCGCTGAACCACAGCGTGTGGCGCAGCCAGTTTTCGTCGTCGCGATGTTCGAAGTCGCTTTGTGCGTGCGCACCGCGGCTTTCCTTGCGCGCTTCGGCCGACACCATGGTCGCGCGCGCCACTTCGATCAGGTTCGCCACTTCGAGCGCTTCGACGCGCGCAGTGTTGAACACCTTCGACTTGTCCTTCAGGTGGATGTGCTTCGCGCGCTCGGCGACTTGCGCGATTTCATCCACGCCTTCCTTGAGCAGCGCCGACGTGCGGAACACGCCAGCATGCTTTTGCATCGTGCCGCGGATGTCGTTGGCGACGCTCTGCGCGTACTCGCCCGAGCTCGACTTGTCGAGCTCGGCAAGACGCGACAGCGCGAAGTCGGCGGCATCGGCCGGCAGCGGCTTGTGATCGCGCAGTTCCTTCACGTGCTTGACGATGTGGTTGCCGGCCGCACGGCCGAACACCACGAGGTCGAGCAGCGAGTTCGTGCCGAGACGGTTCGCACCGTGCACCGACACGCACGAGCATTCGCCGACCGCGTAGAAGCCGTTGACGACTTCTTCGTGGCCCTTCGGCGTGCCCACGACCTGGCCGTGGATGTTGGTCGGAATGCCGCCCATCTGATAGTGGATGGTCGGCACGACCGGGATCGGTTCCTTGATGCAGTCCACGTTCGCGAACTTGAGCGCGATTTCGCGGATCGACGGCAGACGCTTCAAGATCGTCTCGGCGCCGATGTGCGACAGGTCGAGCAGCACGTGGTCCTTGTTCGGACCCACGCCACGGCCTTCCTTGATTTCCTGGTCCATCGAGCGCGAGACGAAGTCACGCGGCGCGAGGTCCTTCAGCGTCGGAGCATAGCGCTCCATGAAGCGCTCGCCGTTCGAGTTGCGCAGAATGCCGCCTTCGCCGCGCACGCCTTCGGTGATCAGCACGCCCGCGCCGGCGACGCCGGTCGGGTGGAACTGCCAGAACTCCATGTCCTGCAGCGCGATGCCCGAGCGGGCCGCCATGCCGAGGCCGTCACCGGTGTTGATGAACGCGTTCGTCGATGCCGCGAAGATGCGGCCCGCGCCGCCCGTGGCGAACAGCGTGGTCTTGCCTTCGAGGATGTAGACGTCGCCGGTTTCCATTTCGAGCGCGGTCACGCCGAGCACGTCGCCTTCCGCATCGCGGATCAGGTCGAGCGCCATCCATTCGACGAAGAACTGCGTCTTGGCCGCGACGTTCTGCTGATACAGCGTGTGCAGCAGCGCGTGACCGGTACGGTCAGCGGCCGCGCAAGCGCGTTGCACCGGCTTCTCGCCGTAGTTGGCCGTGTGGCCGCCGAACGGGCGCTGGTAGATCGTGCCGTCCGCATTGCGGTCGAACGGCATGCCGAAGTGTTCGAGTTCGTAGACAGCGTTCGGTGCTTCACGGCACATGAACTCGATCGCGTCCTGGTCGCCGAGCCAGTCGGAACCCTTGATCGTGTCGTAGAAGTGGTAGTGCCAGTTGTCTTCGCTCATGTTGCCGAGCGAGGCGCCGATGCCGCCTTGAGCAGCGACCGTGTGCGAGCGCGTCGGGAACACCTTCGAGAGCACGCAGACCGACAGGCCGGCACGCGCGAGTTGCAGCGATGCGCGCATCCCCGAGCCGCCCGCGCCAACGATGACCACGTCAAATTTGCGACGCGGCAGAGAATTCTTGGTTGCAGCCATTCTTTTACACTCTCCAGAGAATCTGCGCGGCGTAACCCAGGCTCGCGAGCAGCCAGACGATCGTCAGGACATCCAGCGTGAGGCGCAGGCCAACGGGCTTGACGTAGTCCATCCAGATGTCACGCACGCCAACCCAGGCGTGGTAGAAGAGCGCGAGCAGCGTGACGAACGTGGCGAGCTTCATCCATTGCGTGGAGAAGATCGAGGCCCAGCCGTCGTACGAGAAATCGTGCGCGCCGAAGAACCAGGCGAGCAGGATGACCGTGTAGATCGCCATGATCACAGCGGTGGCACGCTGCGCGATCCAGTCGCGCAGGCCGTAATGAGCGCCGACGACGAGACGCTTCGGACCAATTCCGTTATTGGCAGACATTTTCTTAGAACACCCCGAAGAGTTTCGCCGCGAAGGCGATCGTGAGGATCGACGAGACGGTCAGGACGACGATCGAAGTCGACTTGCCCTTTTCCTTGCTCGCGAGGTCGTGGCAGAAGTCCATGCACAGGTGACGAACGCCCGCGCAGAAGTGGAACAGGAATGCCCACCCGAGGACCAGCACGACAAGCTTGACGATGATGTTGGAGAGGAAGCCCTTGAAGACCTCGAAGCTCAGCTCCGAAGTGAGGCTCTGGTCAAACAGATACAACAGGAAAGGCAGAAAGACAAACATCAGTACACCGCTGATGCGGTGACCAATCGATACGCGCCCCGCGAGCGGCAGGCGGTATGCGAGCAATATCTGCCCAATCCCGATGTTCCGGTATTCCGGCCTCGGTTTTTTTGCGGCTTCAGCCATGCTAGACCCCTACTATGTAGTCACACTAATACGCAATTTTAGCGCCTTTTCATATCGCGCTGCAGCGAAAATGGTGACCAGGACCTCTGCTGCTGGCGCAATGATGGCGCGATGGGACGTTGGCCGCACACGCGGCCGCCCGTTCAACTCAAGTCATTTTGATAGTAATAGCCGGTCGTGACATACCATCCGCGACGCACCTCGACGGGCCGGTCTCCATAGGTATAGGACACGCGCTCGACAGATAGCAATGGAAAACCGGATGGCACCTTCAACAGTTCCGCCACGGCGGGCTCGGCCGCGACCGCGCGGATCTTTTCCGAAGCCCGGATCATACGCGTGCCGAACTCCGTTTCGAACATCGCGTAGAGCGGCCCCTTGTATTCAGTCAAACGCTCGACCGTGAGTCCGCGAAACACGGCGCCCGGCAACCAGATCTCGTCGAGGACCGTCGTGTCGCCGTCGAACTCGAGCAGGCGGCGGATCAGCACGACCGGATCCGCGGGCTTGAGGTCGAGCTGGCGTGCGATGTCGGCCGAGGCGCGCAAGCGCCGGCAGTCGAGCAGCCGGCTCACGTGCGGATGTTCGGCACCGTCATCTGCCAGCAATCTAAGGAAGCGAAACTGGGCACGGTCTTCGTTGTGCGTCGCAACGAATGTCCCCTTGCCCTGGCGGCGCACGAGCAGGTTCTCGGCCGCGAGTTCGTCGATCGCCTTGCGCACGGTCCCCTGACTCACCTTGTAACGGGCGGCCAGTTCGACTTCGCTGGGGATGATTTCGCCGGGCTTCCACTCGCCGGACTCGAGGCCCTGCGTAATGAGCCCCTTGATCTGCTGGTAGAGAGGACTGAAGGTCGGCGACGGCGCAGGCGCGGGAACGCCGCCTTCGGGGGCGGGCGGATTCACGTTGCTGGCCGGGTTTGCACTCATGGCGCGCATTTCAACACAAGCGCCCTGTCGAGTCCAGCATTTCTACGGTAAAAAACATGTCTTATATAAGACATAAGATAGTGTTGACTTTGACCCCTTCGGCTCCTAAACTCCTGGGCGAGCAAGGGTCTCTCGGATCACCCGGCGAAGCCGGAGGTGAGGTCTGCCGCGCGAAGCGGCGCCATGCGCCGCGTTTCCCCCTGCGCCATGCTGTCCCCTCACGCAGTCGCGGTTCCGCTCCGCCCAGCCCTCTTCGCGAGGCGCCCCGGACCGGTCGAAGCAAGCTGTTACAGGAGCCGGCACTCGCAGCAGGCGGCCAACGTCGGACGTCTCCCCGCCACGGGCCGTTTCGTCACTCTCTCGCTCGGTCGCACAGGTTACCGGCAGGCGGCCCCCGCCGGCGGCGCGCGGCCCGGCCCACGAGGCACGCGGCACGCAATCCGTCACGGACCGCCTGATTCATGAACGCTTCGCGTAACGCGCATATAGAATGGCGTTTTACCTTGGCGTCTAACGCACCCCCCTGGAGATTTCTCAATGGCTAAGTCCGCAAAGCGCGTTGCCGTCACCGGCGCCGCTGGTCAGATCGGTTACTCCCTGCTGTTCCGTATCGCCAACGGCGATCTGCTCGGCAAGGACCAGCCGGTCATCCTGCAGCTGCTCGATCTGCCGCAAGCGCAAGCCGCCGTCAAAGGCGTCGTGATGGAACTGGAAGACTGCGCATTCCCGCTGCTCGCGGGCGTGGTGGTCACCGACGACCCGAAGGTTGCGTTCAAGGATGCCGACGTCGCCCTGCTGGTCGGCGCGCGTCCCCGCTCGAAGGGCATGGAACGCAAGGACCTGCTCTCGGCCAACGCTGAAATCTTCACGGTTCAAGGCAAGGCCCTGAACGAAGTCGCCAGCCGCGACGTCAAGGTGCTGGTGGTCGGCAACCCGGCCAACACGAACGCCTACATCGCAATGAAGTCGGCACCGGATCTGCCGAAGAAGAACTTCACGGCCATGCTGCGTCTGGACCACAACCGCGCGCTCTCGCAACTGGCCGCCAAGTCGGGCAAGCCGGTCGCATCGATCGAGAAGCTCGCCGTGTGGGGCAACCACTCGCCGACGATGTACCCGGACTTCCGCGTTGCAACGGCAGAAGGCCAGGACCTCACGAAGCTGATCAACGACGACGAGTGGAACCGCAACACGTTCATCCCGACGGTCGGCAAGCGCGGTGCAGCGATCATCGAAGCGCGCGGCCTGTCGTCGGCGGCATCGGCTGCCAACGCGGCGATCGACCACGTGCGTGACTGGGTCCTCGGCACGAACGGCAAGTGGGTCACGATGGGCATCCCGTCGGACGGCTCGTATGGCATCCCCGAAGACATCATCTACGGCGTGCCGGTGACCTGCGAAAACGGCGAATACAAGCGCGTCGAAGGCCTCGAAATCGACGCGTTCTCGCGCGAAAAGATGGACGGCACGCTGAACGAACTGCTCGAAGAGCGCGACGGCGTCCAGCACCTGCTCGGCTAAGCCCGATGCACATGAACCGGAACTCCGTTGCCACGCGACGGATTCCGGTTTTTTGCGCTCAAGGGGCGCCCAGGCGGTGATCCGCTTCGGCTGCCCCTCGCGCACCCGATCCGAACGCGTTCTGCATGGCGCACGCCCTCGCTGGCCGCGCCGCCTTGATCCACAGAGCGCGTTCGAATCCGGTTCTCCCCCAACCTTCGAACTCTGACGCCGACGATGCGCGCCCTGACTCCCGCCGAAGTGCTCTTTGACGGCGAAGTGCCGCCGACCGTCCTGCCCGTGTGCGATCACTACGCGGGCAGCGAAAAGCTGATGCTCAAATCGCTCGCGCTGCAGCAGTCGCTCGGGCCGGTGTTCGACATCACGCTCGACTGCGAAGACGGCGCGCAGGTGGGCCGCGAGGCCGAGCACGCGGAACTCGTCGCGTCGTTCCCTGGCAGCGAGCACGACCGCTTCGGGCGCGTCGGCGTGCGCATCCACGACTTCCATCATCCGCACTGGCGCGACGACGTGCGCCTCATCCTGCGCGCGGCAAAACGCGCGCCGGCGTACATCATGCTGCCCAAGATCCGCTCGGTGGCCGACGCCGCCGAGATGTGCGCGTTCATCGAAGCAACCCGCATCGAACTGGGCATCGCGAAGCCCGTGCCGGTCCAGTTGCTCGTCGAGACGCACGGCGCGCTGCGCCAGGTGTTCGAGCTCGCGGCACTGCGCAGCGTCGAGTCGCTCAGCTTCGGCCTGATGGACTTCGTCTCCGCCCACGACGGCGCGATCCCCGATACCGCGATGCGCTCGCCGGGCCAGTTCGATCATCCGCTCGTGCGGCGCGCGAAGCTCGAGATCGCGGCGGCCTGCCATGCGTTCGGCCGCGTGCCCTCGCACAACGTGAGCACCGAGGTGCGCGACATGAGCGTCGTCGCCAACGATGCGCAACGCGCGCGCAACGAGTTCGGCTACACGCGCATGTGGAGCATTCATCCCGCGCAGATTCCCGCGATCGTCGCCGCCTACGCGCCGCGCGACGAGGAAATCGTCACCGCCGCCGAAATCCTGCTGGCCGCCCAGGCCTCGCAGTGGGGCCCGACGCGCCACGGCGACACGCTGCACGACCGCGCGAGCTACCGCTACTACTGGTCGGTGCTGCGGCGCGCCCGCTCGACGGGCCAGCGCATCCCGGACGACGCCGCCCCGCTCTTCCCGGTGAGCGGAAGCGCGGCGCAAGCGGCAACATAAGCCAGCAAGGAGACTTCAGCCGATGAGCGAAGTGAAGCAAGCAAGCGGCTTCAAGCCGAAGAAATCGGTGGCCCTGTCGGGCGTGACGGCGGGCAACACCGCGCTGTGCACGGTCGGGCGCACCGGCAACGACCTGCACTATCGCGGCTATGACATTCTCGATCTCGCGGGCAACTGCGAATTCGAAGAGATCGCCCACCTGCTCGTGCACGGCAAGCTGCCCAATGCCGCCGAACTGAAGGCTTACAAGACCAAGTTGAAGGCCCTGCGCGGCCTGCCCGCGAACGTGAAGGCCGCGCTCGAATGGGTGCCGGCAAGCGCGCATCCGATGGACGTGATGCGCACCGGCGTCTCGGTGCTCGGCACCGTGCTGCCCGAGAAGGACGATCACAACCTGCCGGGCGCGCGCGACATCGCCGACCGCCTGATGGCCTCGCTCGGCTCGATGCTGCTGTACTGGTACCACTACTCGCACAATGGCCGCCGCATCGAAGTCGAAACCGACGACGATTCGATCGGCGGCCACTTCCTGCATCTGCTGCACGGCGTCGCGCCGTCGAAGTCGTGGGTCGATGCAATGCACGTCTCGCTGAACCTGTACGCCGAGCACGAATTCAATGCCTCGACGTTTACGGGCCGCGTGATCGCGGGCACGGGCTCGGACATGTACTCGGCGATCACCGGTGCGATCGGCGCGCTGCGCGGCCCGAAGCACGGCGGCGCCAACGAAGTCGCGTTCGAGATCCAGTCGCGCTACGAAACCCCCGATGAAGCCGAAGCGGACATCCGCCGCCGCGTCGAGGCGAAGGAAGTCGTGATCGGTTTCGGTCATCCGGTCTACACGATCTCGGACCCGCGCAACAAGGTCATCAAGGACGTCGCGAAGAAGCTCTCGAAGGAGCAGTCGAACATGAAGCTGTTCGACATCGCCGAGCGCCTCGAAACGGTGATGTGGGACATCAAGAAGATGTTCCCGAACCTCGACTGGTTCAGCGCGGTTTCGTACCACACGATGGGCGTGCCGACCGCGATGTTCACGCCGATCTTCGTGATTGCGCGCACGGCAGGCTGGAGCGCCCACATCATCGAGCAACGCATCGATAACAAGATCATTCGACCGAGCGCAAACTACACGGGTCCTGAGAATTTGAAGTTCCTCGCGCTAAATAGGCGAAAATAGCGGCCGCTGCGCGCTTTCGGGGCGCGTGCAGAGCAAGCAAGCGTGGCCGCTACGGTGGCCACGCACTGATTAACGATTTGATGGAAGATTCCTCACCATGAAAAAACTGCTGATCGCCGCCGTCATTGGCACCCTGTCGTCCACGATGCTGTTCACGGCGTCCGAAGCATTCGCCCAAACGTCGACGACCACCGCCAAGCCGGCTACCCCGAAGAAGCCCGCGCCGAAGAATCGCATCATCAAGCGCAAGGCCAATCCGGCCAAGGAAGCGAAGGTCGAGCCGGTGCCGGAAGGCTCGGAACACTGGTCCTGCGCCGAAGGCATGCAATTCGACCTGAAGGGCGACATGGCACGTGACCAGATCGTGACGGTCCACTGGGCGAACAAGAACTACAACCTGCCGCGCCAGCCCACCACGACGGGTGCAGACCGCTTCCACGACGCCGCCACCGGCCTCGACCTGGTCGTGATCCCGACCAAGGCCATGCTGTTCTCGGACAAGGACAGCTCGCGTCTGGCCGACGAGTGCAAGACCGTCGCCATGCAGCAAGGCGCAATGGCGCCGACGCAAGCGGGTGCACTGAACCCGGCGACCCGCGCACCGGCTCCCGCGTCGGGCCAGTAAGCTCCGGCCCGCTGGACGCCTCGATGTCCGCGCCGATCGCCAATGTCCGGCCTGCGCCGGATCAGGTCCTGGTCGATATCGTCGACTATGTCCTGAACGATCGCATCGACAGCGCACTCGCGCTTTCGACGGCGCGTCATTGTCTGATCGACACGCTCGGCTGCGGGCTCGAGGCGCTGTCTTACCCCGCGTGCACCAAGCTGCTGGGACCGGTCGTGCCGGGCACGACCGTGTTGCACGGCGCGAAGGTGCCCGGCACGCAATACCAGCTCGATCCAGTCCAGGCCGCGTTCAACATCGGCGCGATGGTCCGCTGGCTCGACTTCAACGACACCTGGCTCGCCGCCGAATGGGGCCATCCGTCCGACAACCTCGGCGGCATCCTCGCGAGCGCCGACTGGTTCTCGCGCACCGCCGTCGTGAGCGGCAAGCCGCCGCTACGGATGCGCGACGTGCTCGTCGCCATGGTGAAGGCGCACGAAATCCAGGGCGTGATCGCGCTCGAAAACTCGTTCAACAAGGTCGGACTCGACCACGTGCTGCTCGTGAAGCTCGCCTCGACCGCCGTGGTCGGCCAGCTGCTCGGGCTCACGCGCGACGAGCTGATCAATGCGGTGTCGCTCGCGATGGTCGATGGCCAGGCGCTGCGCACCTATCGCCACGCGCCCAACACCGGCTCGCGCAAGTCGTGGGCGGCCGGCGACGCGACCTCGCGCGCCGTGCGCCTCGCGCTGATCGCGCAGACCGGCGAGATGGGCTACCCGTCGGCGCTCACGGCGAAGACCTGGGGCTTCTACGACGTCTCGTTCAACGGCCAGCCGTTCCGCTTCCAGCGTCCGTACGGCTCGTACGTGATGGAAAACGTGCTGTTCAAGATCGCGTTTCCGGCCGAATTCCACGCGCAGACCGCCGCCGAAGCCGCCATGACGCTGCATCGCACGCTCGCGCAGGCAGGCCGGCGCAGCGAGGACATCGCGCGGATCACGATCCGCACGCACGAAGCGGCGCTGCGCATCATCGACAAGACCGGTCCGCTCGCCAATCCGGCCGACCGCGACCACTGCATCCAGTACATGGTCGCGGTGCCGCTGCTGTTCGGCCGCCTCACCGCCGCCGACTACGAAGACGACGTGGCGCAAGATCCGCGCATCGACGCGCTGCGTGCGAAGATGGTCTGCGTGGAAGACCCGCAGTTCACGAAGGACTACCACGACCCCGCCAAGCGCTCGATCGCCAACGCGCTCACCGTCGAATTCGACGATGGCACGCAGCTCGACGAAGTCGTGGTCGAATATCCACTCGGTCACCACCGGCGCCGCGCAGAAGGCCTGCCGCTCCTGATCGAAAAATTCAGGGCCAACCTCGCGCGCCGCTTCCCGGCGAAGCAGCAGCAGGTGATTCTCGACGTCTCGCTCGATGCGGCACGGCTCGATGCCATGCCGGTCCACGAGTACGTCGATCTGTACGTAATCTGAGCAAGCAGGCACACGCAGCAAACGTGTAGTGAAGCGTTATTTCCGCGATTAAACGAAGGAAAACACCATGGCCCACAATCTCCACAAAACGCTAAAAGAATTCGACAGCGGTTCCGGCAAAGGCAAGTTCTACTCGCTGCCGCAACTCGGCAAACAGCTCGGCGTGAAGATCAACCGTCTGCCGGTTTCGATCCGTATCGTGCTTGAGTCCGTCCTGCGTAACTACGACGGCAAGAAGATCGCGGAAGAGCACATCGAACAACTCGCCAACTGGAAGCCCATTGCCTCGCGCGTCGACGAAATTCCGTTCGTCGTCTCGCGCGTCGTGCTGCAGGACTTCACCGGCGTGCCGCTGCTCGCCGACATCGCCGCGATGCGCGGCGTCGCGAAGCAAGTCGGCAAGGATCCGAAAGTGATCGAGCCGCTCGTGCCGGTGGACCTCGTGGTCGACCACTCGGTGCAGATCGACTACTTCCGCCAGAAGGACGCGCTCGACCTGAACATGAAGCTGGAATTCCAGCGCAACAACGAGCGCTACCAGTTCATGAAGTGGGGCATGCAGGCCTTCGACACCTTCAAGGTCGTGCCGCCGGGCATCGGCATCGTCCACCAGGTGAACCTCGAATACCTCGCGCGCGGCGTGCACAAGAAGAGCGAAGGCGCGGATACGGTCTACTACCCGGACACGCTCGTCGGCACCGACTCGCATACCACGATGATCAACGGCATCGGCGTGGTGGGCTGGGGCGTGGGCGGCATCGAAGCCGAAGCGGGCATGCTCGGCCAGCCGGTGTACTTCCTCACGCCGGACGTCGTCGGCGTCGAGTTGAAGGGCAAGCTGCGCGAAGGCTGCACGGCCACCGACCTCGTGCTGACCATCACCGAGATGCTGCGCAAGGAGAAGGTCGTCGGCAAGTTCGTCGAGTTCTTCGGTGAAGGCACGGCCTCGCTGTCGCTGCCGGACCGTGCGACGATCGGCAACATGGCGCCCGAATACGGCGCGACCATGGGCTTCTTCCCGGTCGACGAAAAGACCATCGACTACTTCAAGGGCACGGGCCGCACCGAAGCCGAGATCGCCGCGTTCGAGAACTACTTCAAGGCGCAGGGCCTGTTCGGCATTCCGAAGGCCGGCGACATCGACTACACGAAGACGCTCACGCTCGATCTGTCGACGGTTGCGCCGTCGCTGGCCGGCCCGAAGCGCCCGCAAGACCGTATCGAGATCGGTCATGTGAAGTCGACCTTCAGCGACCTGTTCTCGAAGCCGGTCGCCGATAACGGCTTCAACAAGAAGGCCGCCGACCTCCCGGCCGAGTACACGACGACCGACGGCGTCAAGCTGCACAACGGCGACGTGCTGATCGCCGCGATCACGTCGTGCACGAACACCTCGAACCCGAGCGTGCTGCTCGCCGCCGGCCTGCTCGCGAAGAAGGCCGTCGAAGCGGGCCTCACGGTGGCGCCGCACATCAAGACGTCGCTCGCCCCGGGCTCGCGCATCGTCACCGAGTACCTGACGAAGACGGGGCTCCTGCCCTATCTGTCGAAGCTCGGCTTCGAACTCGCGGCTTACGGCTGCACGACCTGTATCGGCAATGCGGGCGACCTCACGCCGGAACTCAACGAAGCGATCACGTCGAACGACGTCGTCGCAGCGGCCGTGCTGTCCGGCAACCGCAACTTCGAAGCGCGTATCCACCCGAACATCCGCGCGAACTTCCTCGCGTCGCCGCCGCTCGTCGTGGCCTACGCCATCGCGGGCACCATCACGCGCGACCTGATGACCGAGCCCGTGGGCAAGGGCAAGGGCGGGCGCGACATCTACCTCGGCGACATCTGGCCGACCAGCGAAGAAATCAACGCGCTGCTCAAGTTCGCACTCGACGCCGACGTCTACCAGAAGAACTACAGCCAGCTCACGAAGAAGGGCGACCTGTGGAGCAAGATCGAAGGCGAGGAAGGCCAGGTCTACGACTGGCCGAAGTCGACCTACATCGCCGAGCCGCCGTTCTTCGGCAGCGAGTTCTCGATGACGCCGTCGTCAACGGTGGCTGAGGTCAAGGGCGCGCGCGCGCTCGGCATCTTCGGCGACTCGGTCACGACCGACCACATCAGCCCGGCGGGCTCGATCAAGGAAGACTCGCCGGCCGGCAAGTGGCTGAAGGCGAACGGCGTGCAGAAGGCCGACTTCAACAGCTACGGCTCGCGACGCGGCAATCATGACGTCATGATGCGCGGCACGTTTGCGAACGTGCGCATCAAGAACCTGATGATTCCGGCGAAGGCCGACGGCACGCGCATCGAAGGCGGCCTGACGATCCATCAGCCGAGCGGCGAACAAATGTCGATTTACGACGCCGCCATGCAGTACATCGACGCGGGCACGCCGACCATGGTGTTCGCGGGCGAAGAGTACGGCACGGGCTCGTCGCGCGACTGGGCCGCCAAGGGCACGCAACTGCTCGGCGTGAAGGCCGTGGTCGCACGCAGCTTCGAGCGTATCCACCGCTCGAATCTGGTCGGCATGGGCGTTCTGCCGCTGCAGTTCAAGGGCTCGGACAGCGTGCAGTCGCTCGGTCTGACTGGCGAAGAGACATTCGATATCGAAGGCCTGACCGACAACTTCAAGCCGCAACAGGATCTGACGCTCGTCATTCATCACACGGATGGCAAGGAGCAACGCGTGCAGGTGCTGCTGCGCATCGATACACCGATTGAGGTCGACTACTACAAGCACGGTGGTATTCTGCCGTTTGTGCTGCGCTCGCTGCTCGCAGCCTGAGACACTTTGCAGGTGCGGCGTCCGGCAACGGACGCCGTCACACTTGGAGCCCGACGCAAGTCGGGCTTTTTTTTGGTTCTGCGCAGGAAACCGTGGCGGGATGCACGGGGGGTAGCGATCCGGCCCCGCCTCGTGTCAATCGTGACGAACAGGCGATTCGCCTTTCGGGACCGGGCTTGTCCCGCCCAAAACAAACGTCCTGCTCGATCCCTTCTCCGCCACATCCAGTGTTCTCATGTTCGCTACCACGCGTTTGAACATGGAGGGGCTTGCCTGCACTTCGCCCCGGAAGGGCCAATCGAGTGCAATGATGAGCACCAGTACGAGCATGGCGCCGGCGGTCACACCGCCTGTCATCACCATGTGCATCCGCAAGCTCGGCATGCCGAACAAGAATGTGAACCCGATCGTCAGCACCGTGCCGAGCAGGGCAATAGCCCACACCGCCGGTTCGAGGCCGTTTTCGGACGCGTTGAGTCGCTTGCGGCGAACGTCGTACAGCTTGTTGAGCTCGCCAAGAACTTCGCGCATATACACGGTTTGGGCGGTACTGCCCGGCTCATAGTTTGCAAGCCTGTCCTGAATGTGCTCCAACGACTGCCAGCCTGCCGTAGGGTATTCGCTGCGCGACATCGCCGGCCATTCGTCTTCCACGACAGTGTGTACGTAGGTCTTGAGGTCGGCGCGCAATACCGCTTCCATGCCGGCCCCCAGTCCGGGCGCATCGCGATACAGGTTACCGACCAGTTCGGCTTCCTCGCTGGCGATAGCGGTGGCCTGGTCGTACGCCCCCCAAACGGCAACCGCGATGAAGGCAATCAATACGGCATAGTTGATGCCGATAATCGCGACGACATAACCTGTGTACTCGTTGTGCGCCTGGCGCATCGCCAACGGAACGAAGCGGTGAAACACTCGCAAAGCCAGACACACCAGTACGACGGGAACGACGATAAGTACGGTGCCGACCAGCCATGTCGGGTTGTTGTAGAGCAGGTTCACAATCATTTGGATTACCGATAATTTTCGTTATAAAGACCGGCGCAAAACACGGACGGTCGACCCAGGTCGCACGAATCGATCAGGAGCGATAGTCCGCTCTCGAGCTGGCTGGCTGCGCTGACGCGTGGGTCATATTGACGGGCGCGTCGTAGCCCGGAGAAACGCTCAGGCATTTCGCGAACTGCATGCCCACGCTGATGCCGATCGTCAGGTCGCCGCGCGGCAGGCTCGTCCTTGGCGCGGTGAAGAGCGTGCCGTCCTGCGACGTCACGCTGACCGCCCGATTCGCATCGAGTGTCGCGGAACTGGCGTTGCGCTCACGAGCTTCTCGTGGCGCGCTTGCTGCTCTTGTTCGAGCGATGGTTTATTCACCGAGGCGAAGTCTGCCGGCTCGTCAAGGAAACGTCTTGACCACGCGTCTCGGTTTTCGTGTGATTCGCGCCACATCGACGGTGCGTAGAGTCGCTCACACCGCGAAGAAAGCTGCGGGCTTGGTGCGAACGGGGCGGTCACGTCATCGACGTCCTGCCGTCGCGGGCGGATGTCGGGAGGCCTTTCGGGCGGCTCCGTGGATCGACACCCGACATCACTCCGGCGTCCGGAAAGCTTGTGCATCTGACATTGGAGATGCAGCTCGTCCGGTGAAAAATGGGGCTTTCGAGGAGTGTTGACGACCATGCCCTACCTGCAACTGGACGTGAACGACCATTATTCCGTGCAAGACAAACAGCGCCTCGCGCTGAGGATGAGCGAGACCTACGCGCAAATGATGTCGGTCGACATCAGGCGTATCAGCGTGGCGATACGAGAACTGGGTGACGGGGGTGTCTGGCGGATCGTTGAAGCCGGTGACGAGCCCGTGCCGGTCGCGGTCATGATGCTGGACATCCGCAAGGGCAGGCCGCCCGAATTGCGCATGGACGTGGCTAAAGCGCTTTGCATCGCGATTCTCGGCCTGCGTGAAGACCGGCTCAACGTCGAATTCACTCAGCATTCCGGCGATGAAATGTATCACCCGGCGCTCGGCGGCTACAGTCCCGAATGGACGCCTGGCGAGCAGTGACACACGCGATCTCTAGAGCGCAAGCGGCGTGACACCTGACGCCCGCTGAATGGTTTGCGGCGGCTGACCAAATGCGCGCAGGAACGCTTGACGCATCCGTTCCCGATCACCAAAACCCGTCTCTCGCGCAACGATCTCGATCGGATGACGAGTCGTTTCCATCATCAGTCGAGCGGCTTCAACGCGAAGCCGCTCGACTGCCTTGGCGGGAGATTGCCCCGTTTCCTCGCGAAACACACGGCTGAACTGGCGCGGACTGAGCCGTGCCGCTTCGGCCAGTCGCTCGACCGACAAATCGCTTGCGAGGTTTTCGCTCGCGAAGGTCAGGGCCATCTGAATGCGGTCCGAGCGTGCGCTCATCTCGAGCAGCGCCGAGAACTGCGACTGACCGCCCCCGCGGCGCTGATAGAGCACGAGCTTGCGCGCGACCATGCGCGAGGTGTCCAGGCCGAAGTCGTTTTCGACAATCGCAAGCGCGAGATCCACGCCGGCGCTCATGCCGGCCGACGTCCAGATCTGCCCATCGACAACGTAGATGCGGTCTTCTTCGACATGTATGCCCGGATACTGCTTGGCGAAATCACGCGCGTGGTACCAGTGCGTCGTCGCCCGCTTTCCTTCCAGCAGACCTGCAGCAGCGAGAACAAACGCGCCCGTGCAGATCGACGCAATACGCCGTGATTGGCGGGGCGCTTGTCGAAGGTAATCCAGCAGCGCAGCCGAAGGCAGGCGGCATTCGTTGTCGCCCGCGACGATGAGCGTGTCGTAGCCTTCTTTGGCAAGCGGTTCGCTGTGGACCGAAAAGCCCTGCGACGAAGCAACAGGTCCGCCATGCTCGGACACAACGCTGAACTGATAGGCCGCTTCGCCACGGAGCAGATTGGCGTATTCGAACACGCTGGCCACTGCGAGCGCGAGCGACTGGAAGTTGGGATAGACGAGCAGTCCGACGGTATGCATGACGCCTCGTGAGAGCCTTGGCTTGATTCGTTGAAGCTAGCATAAAACGGACAATTGCGCAGGATACGCTCCAACCGCGTGACATGACAAGCAATGGCATAAATCATTGCATATATGGCATTGAGGTCTCTAACGACCACGGTCAGAATTTGCTCCACGAACCGACGCCCGCTTGGTTCAACTTACGCAAAGGAAAGACCATGACTGCTTCCACGAAAGGTATCGCGCTGATCACCGGCGCATCGGCTGGCATCGGCGCCATCTACGCGGACCGCCTCGCAAAGCGCGGCTATGACCTCATTCTGGTGGCGCGCAACCAGACCCGGCTCAATGCGCTCGCCGCCCGCCTGACGACAGAAACGGGCCGCTCGATCGAGACCGTTGCCGCCGATCTCAACGACCGGGCTGCGCTCGCGACAATCGAAAGCATGCTTCGCGAAGACGCGCGCATCACGATGCTGGTGAACAATGCGGGCGTCGGCTCGGTCGCATCGGTGCTCGACGGCAATGTCGACTCGATGGAATCGATGATCGACCTGAACATCACGGCGCTGACGCGCCTCACCTATGCCGTTGCGCCTGCGTTCGTCGCGAAGGGCTCGGGCACCATCATCAACATCAGTTCGGTGGTCGGCATCGCAGTCGAACTGTTGAACGGTGTGTACAGCGCCTCGAAATCGTACGTGCTGAGCTTCGGCCACGCGCTTCAACGCGACTTCGCGGGCAAAGGTGTACGAGTGCAGACCGTGCTGCCGGCAGCGACGGCAACGGAGTTCTGGGACGTGGCGGGCTATGCGAAGCAAAAGGAAGCAGCGAGCACGATGACGGCAGACGAACTGGTCGATGCTGCGCTCGTCGGGCTGGATCAAGGAGAGTCCGTGACCATCCCCACGCTGCACGATGGCAATGACTGGACGAAATGGGAAGCAGAGCGGCGTGCGCTGGCTCCGAAGTTCGCGAATGCCAAAGCGGCACCTCGCTACGCGCCGAGTGGCAACGGCACGTTGTAGTCGTGCCCCCGGCGCAACGACCGCTCTCGAGCATCCGGGGCTTTGCGGGCGGATTCGCAGCATGGCCGCGCCAGGCTCCACGGCCCTCGCCAGCAGTTCGTCCAGCTCCGGCATACGCGCGCAGCACCGGATTGCCCGCCCAATAAAAAAAGGCAACTCGCGTTGCCTTTTTCACTACATCGACAGCTAGCGGCCAAAGCCGCTCCGCTTAGCAGCCGGTCAGCTTGACCCGCTCGACCGCCAGTCCAAACAGCGGCCGCAACTTCGTCCCGACCACATTGCCGAAAAACGCAGCGACGAGCCACAGCCAGCCATGCAGGCTACCCGACACGATGCCGCTGAAATACGCGCCGATATTGCAGCCATACGCGAGCCGCGCGCCGTAGCCGAGCAGCAATCCGCCGACAACCGCCGCAACCAGCGAGCGCAGCGGCAAACGCCACACCGGCGCATAGCGGCCAGCGAGCGAAGCGGCAATCATCGCGCCGATCACGAGGCCGATATCCATGACCGTTTTCACGTCGTGGCTGAGCGGCGCGGCGAGCGCGGCCGCGTTCGGGCCGGTGCTCCACACCGGCCAGCTCGCAACGTCGACACCCATGGCCGAGAACGCCTTCGCGCCCCACAGCGCGAACGCCGACGTGATGCCCCACGGACGGCCCGACAGTGCGAGCGTCGCGAAGTTGAGCAGCGCGAGCACGATGCCGCCGACGAACAGCGGCCACGGGCCACGCAGCCACGGCGAGGCGCCCGGCACGCGTTCGCTCACGAGGCGGCCGTGACGGCGCTTCTCGATCAGCACGGTCAGCCCGGCGAACGCCGCGAATACCACGAGGTTCAGCGCGATCGCGGGCCCAACGCCGAGCGTCTTCACGAGCGAGATCGGCGGCAGATGCGGCAACGCGCTCCAGAACGGCAGATGCGCCGTCCCCACCACCGAGCCGACCACGAACGCAATCAGCGTGACCACCATGCGCGTGCTGCCGCCGCCGACCGTGTACAGCGTGCCGGAGGCGCAGCCGCCGCCGAGTTGCATACCGATGCCGAAAATGAACGCGCCAATCACGACCGATGTGCCCACGGGCGACACCTCGCCGACCACCGGATGGCCGAACAACGTGCCCGCCGAAAGCGCCGGGAAGAACAGCAGCACGCCAATCGCGAGCATCAGCATCTGCGCACGCAGGCCTTCGCCGCGACCGTCGGCGATGAACACGCGCCATGCGGACGTGAAGCCGAACGCAGCGTGATAGAGCGTGATGCCGAGCAGCGCGCCGAGCACATACAGCGTGGCCTGCTTCGCGCTGACGCTCTGCGCGAGATAGATCGCGCCGAGGACGATGAGCGCGATCGCCACGGCGAGCGGCTTCAGATTGATGTTGACGAGCCGGCGAGGCGCGCCACCGAACGACGTGGAAAGATCGGACATGATGGACGGGAGCGGACGCGCGCGTTGCACATGAGCGGCACGCCGGTAAAAGCGGGCGGTCTGGCGCGCGAAAAGTCGTTGACGGAAAGTTGACAAGTATACCGAACTGTCGCGCGACGACTGCCGCGGACCGTAGGTCGGGGCGGGCTCGCGGCAAGCTCGCACACGCGTCGTGGCAGCGGGCCGCAAAGCCCGCCGTACGGGGCTTTGCGAGGATCGGCGTCGCTTGATGCGAGCCGCCTAATAACCCGTGCCTATATCGATATTGCGAATTTGAATAGAAACGAGGCGTGAATGAAGGGCCCCCGCCTCGCCTCAAGCCTGCTTGCCTACCCTGAAAATGGAGACGTCGTCGCGCAGCGACTGCGCCTGATGCGACATCGACTGTGCAGCGGCCGCTGCCTCTTCGACCAGCGCGGCGTTCTGCTGCGTCACGACGTCCATCTGCGCGATGGCGCGATTGACCTGCTCGATGCCGACGCTTTGCTCGTCGGAGGCCGTGGCGATCTCGCTCATGATCAGCGATACGCGATGCACGGACTCCACGATCTCGGCGATCGTGACGCCGGCTTCCGCGACCAGCTTCTCCCCCGCCTCGACCTGACTCACCGACGACTCGATCAACGCCTTGACCTCGCGCGCGGAAGCAGCGCTGCGCTGAGCCAGCGCCCGCACTTCACCCGCCACGACCGCGAAGCCGCGTCCCTGCTCGCCCGCGCGCGCGGACTCGACCGCCGCATTGAGCGCGAGAATGTTGGTCTGGAATGCGATCCCCTCGATCACGTTGACGATCTCGGCCACCTTGCCCGAGCTCACGCAAATGTCCTGCATCGTGCCCACCACGCGCTGCACCACTTCGCCGCCCCGCTGGGCAACGGCGGAAGCCGTGCCGGCCAGCGTGGCGCCCTGCGACGCATTGCTCGCGTTCTGGCGCACGGCGCCCGTCAACTGCTCCATGCTGGTGGCTGTTTCGCCGAGCGAAGCGGCCTGCTGCTCGGTGCGCTGGGACAGATCGGCATTGCCCTGGGCTATTTCGCGCGCGGCCACCGAGATCGAATCGCTCGCGTCCTTGATGCCGTGCACGATCGTCGTTAGTTGATTCTTCATCGATTCGAGCGAGTACATGAGGCTCGATTCGTCGTTGCGCTTCAGCGTCGATTGCACGCGCAGATTGCCGGCTGCGATCTCGCTGGCGATGTGGGCCGCATCGCTCGGCTCGCCGCCGAGTTGGCCCACCATGTTGCGCGCGATGGCCCACGCAAGCCCGAGCGCCGCCGCCACCGCGACGAGGATGAAACCGATGGTCAGCGTGAGCGCGCCGTTATAGGCGCTGCGCGCCCGTTCTCCGTCGCGTACGGCCGCATTCATGTTGGCGTCGACGATGGTCTGAAAATCCCTCTCGCCGGCCTTGAAGACATCGTCCGTGCTGAGCAGCACGGTGAGTGCCTCGCTGCCCTTGCCCGCCTGCGCCATCTCGCGCACGGTCTTGTCGGCGGCCACATAGCGCGGACGCAGCGACTCGATGTCCTCGAGCGCCGCGCCGACCTCCTTGTCGAAGCGCAGCTTCATGAACGAGGCCATCGTTTGCCGGTAGTTGGCCATCGACGCATCGAGTTGCTCGATGGCCGTGCGCACTTCGTCGGGCGTGCGTGCGCCCGCCAGACGAAACTCGCCGATCCGCATGTCACGCAGGTTCGATTGCATCTGCAGGCTGTCGCGTACCGCCGGCAAACGGAAATTGCGCAGGTCGTCGCCACGCATGTTCTCCGCATGCAACTGGCTCAGACAGAAGCCGCCCACGGCCACCAGCATCACGACGACAGCAGAAAAGCCCAACAGGACCTGCGCGCGCACCTTCAATTGCTTAAAGAACCCCACTGTCTCCCCCTCGATATTTATTCTGTTTTTATGTTGCTTGACGGCGAATGCGGCTTCGGCCTGGATTACGTCCGCAGCTCCCGGCGCAATACCTTGCCGACCGTCGACTTCGGCAGCGCTTCGACGAATTCGACCTGCCTCGGCATCTTGTACGCGGTCAGCTGCTCGCGGCAGTGGGCGATCAACGTATCGGTATCGAGCGTCGCGCCCGGCGCGCACACGACGTAGACCTTCACCGCCTCGCCGGTTCGTTCGTCCTTGATGCCTACGCACGCGCATTCCTGCACGCCCGCGCACGCACTGACCACCGACTCGATTTCATTCGGGAACACGTTGAAGCCCGAGACGATGATCATGTCCTTCTTGCGATCGACGATCTTCAGGAAGCCTCGTTCGTCGAGCAAGCCGATATCGCCCGTACGGAAGTAGCCGTCGGCGGTAAACGCGCTCGCATTCGCCTCCGGCTTTTGCCAATAGCCGGCCATGACCTGGGGTCCCTTGACGCAGACTTCGCCGGCCTCGCCGAGGGGCGCCTCGACGTCGTCATCGAGGAGAATCTTCACGTCCGTCGAAGGCAGCGGCAGCCCCGTGGTGCCGTTGAATCCCTCGACGTCGGGCGGATTGAAGCTCACGACCGGACTCGTCTCCGACAAGCCATAGCCCTCGCGCACGAACACGCCGGTCAGCGCCTTCCAGCGTGCCGAGGTTGCGTCCATGATGGCCGAGCCGCCCCCGCCTGCCAGACGCAGACTGGAGAAGTCCACTTCGCCGATGCGCGGATGCGTGACGAGCGCGGCGAACAGCGTGTTGACGCCCGTGAAGACCGTGCAGCGCGAGGCTTTCAGGACGTCGACGAGCGAGCCTGCGTCGCGCGCGTTCGGCACGAGCCAGTTGTGTGCGCCCACCGAGAAATAGGTGATGAAGTTCACGGTCAGCGCGAAGATGTGATAAAGCGGAATCGCGGTGACGACCACCTCTTCGGCTTCGCGCAGGTTGTTCGGGTTGATCGCCTTGAACTGCTCGACGTTGGCGAGCAGATTGCGGTGCGAGAGCGCGGCGCCCTTCGACACGCCGGTCGTGCCGCCCGTGTATTGCAGGAACATCAAGTCGTGTGCGGTCTGCTCGACGTGCACGAACGTGGCCTGTTTGCCGGCCTCGATTGCGCGCTCGAACGGCACGGCGTTCGCGAGCGGGGCATCGGCAGGCGTCGTGAGCGCGGCATCGACGGCGCCGACCGTGATGATGTTGCGCAGCGCGGTGCGGCTCGTCACCTGGGCCACCGTCGCCGCCACGCCGCCAAACACGACGATGGTCTCGACCTGGGCGTCGTTGAGCTGGTGTTCGAGTTCGCGTGCCGTGTAGAGCGGATTGACGTTGACCTGCACCGCGCCGGCTCGCGCGATGCCGATCAGCGCGACCGGAAACGCGAGCACGTTGGGCAGCATCACAGCAACCCGTTCGCCCTTGCCGACTTTCAGATTCGACTGCAGATACGCGGCGAATGCACGCGACTGCTCGTCGATGTCGCGATAGGTCAGGGTCTGGCCGAGGCACGTGAACGCGGGACGATCCGCGTAGCGCTGCATCGCGTCCTCGAACATGGCGACCAGATGCGGCCACTTGTCGGGGTCGATGTCGTGCGGCATGGCGCCGTAACTATTGAGCCAAGGTTGATTACGCATGAGTGGCCTCTGCGGAATAGTCAGCGCGCTGGGGATACATCTTGTCTCCGATTCTGATTCGTACTTCGCCCCGCCGACGATCAGCCGGGACTACCAGCCGGCCATTCTGGAGGCACTGGTCTGCCCGGCACAGGGTTGTTGATGACAAATATTTATCCTAAGATGCCAAAAAACAGGGGTTCACGGAGACAAGATGACGAAGACAGGACGCAGCAGGCGCAGCGCCGACGGCCGCGACATTCCGGCCGCGTGGTTCGAGCCGGCCATTCACACGTCCTACTTCCGCATCTTCTCGAAGGTGCTGGAGGAGCGCGGCTTGCCCACGCCGCGCGCGCCGGCGGGCCAGCCGCGCCTGCTGCCCATGATCGATTTCCTGCCGTCGTTCGACGCCATCAGCGCGGTCACGCAGCCGTTGTCCGGCATCGAGCTGGGCCTCGCGATCCCGGGCGCCGCGCATGGCTTGATGGGCATGTCGGCGATCTCGAGTGCGACGATCCTCGACGCGCTTCACGCCATCGCGCGTTACGTGCGCGTGCGCAATGGGCTGTTCGTGTACCACTTCGTCGAGGACGAGGGTTTTTCGATGATCGAACTGACCCCGCGCCTCGAGCTGCGCGACTATGAGCGCTTCCTCGAGTACGCCGCGTCCATCGCGATCTTCAACATCTTCAGGACGATCTCCGAACCGCTGACGCTCAAACACGGCTTCATCCGCTTCCCGTGGCCGGCGCCCGCCAATCTCGACAGCGTGAATAGTGCCATGTCGCGCTGCTTCCATTTCGGCGAGAGCAAGTTCTGCATGGGCTTTCCGACCGAAGTCGCGAGGCGTCCCGCGCCGACCGCCGACCCCGATCTGCATCGCCGCCTGACGAGCGCCGCCGAAGACGAATTGAAACGGATCTCGGGCAACATGGCCGCGCGCATCCGCCAGTTGATCAATGCAAATGCACCGCACTGGCCGACGCTCGACGAAGTGGCCTCGCAGCTGGCGTTATCGAAGCGCACGCTCGCACGGCGCCTGAGCGCCGAGAACGTGGCCTACCAGGATCTCATCGACGAGGCCCGCAGCGAACTCGCCTGCTGGTATTTGCGGCAGACCGTGTTGCCGATCGGCGCAATCGTGGAGCGCACCGGCTTCAGCGAAATCTCGAACTTCAGCCGGGGCTTCAAACGCTTGCACGGCATGAGTCCGAGCGAATATCGCAGCCGCTTTCGCGCGACGCCTGGCGAGTAGCTGCACGCCGTACCACGCGTCTATTTCGCCGGCGAAAACCACTTGGCGTAGATCTGCTCGTAGGTGCCGTCCGCGTACATGGTGAGCAGCGCCTCGTTGATGGTCTTGCGAAGCGGACTGCCGTTGGGCAGTGCAATGCCGTATTTCTCGGGCAGGAAGACCGGCCCGACCACCGTCAGCGCGCCGCCGCCGAGCCGCGCGGCCCAGTACTGAAGCGTCGGCGCGTCGTAGACGATGGCTTGCACGTCGCCTTGCATCAGCTTATGGAAGCCATCGTTCGCGCTGTTGATGGCGACGAACGGCAAGCCTCGCTGGTTCAGGTAGTCGGCAGCGACGGTCCCGGGCACCGTGCCGATGGTCTTGCCCGGCAAGTCGTCGGGGCCGCGGATCGCCGACTGCAACCGGGCGACCGTCTGCGACGATGTCACGGTCGCCGTCAACTGCGCGATCAGCACGACGCCGATCAGCCACATCAGCGGCACGATCACGCGCCGGCTCATGCTCGCCGCGTCGCGCTCGCCGTATTCGCCCGTCGCGATGATGAGCATGGTTGCCCATACCCCTTCGCCGATCGCGCGCCACCAGGGCTTCTGAAAGTTGGGATCGCCTTTGCGTTCCATGAGCCAGACGACATTGGCCAGCACGAAGATGATGACGATCGTGACGACGACGAGTTCGCCGATGGCCAGCCAAGGTATGGACCAGAACGCGGTCGCAAGCGAGCTGCCGCCGTCCGTGCGCACCATGATCTGCAGACCCGAATCGAAGTAAGGCATCGAAAAGTCGACGCTTCTTTCGCGCTCCGGTGTCATGGTGATCGCCGCTATCGCGAGATCGGCGTCACCGCGCTGCATGGCGGGCAGCAGATCGGCGTGGACGGGCACGGGATGCCACACGAAGTCGAGACGTGCGCGCCGCGCCACTTCGTTCCAGATGTCGATGCTGAAGCCTTCAGGCGTGTGCGTGTGGGGCAACACGAAAGGCGCGATGGGCGCGATGGCGACGCGTAACGGAGCAGGCGTGGCTGCCGTCGTCGTGGCGGCGCCGCTTGCGGCGTCGAGCGCTTGCGCCGTTGGCACGGCGGCTCCAGCGGTCGCGATGCACAACACGAACAAGCCCCATGAGGCGAGCCATTTGAACGGCTTCTTCATTGCGTGTCTCCCAAGGGCCGATTGCGTCGGCGAGCACTACGCAGCGCTTGTCTGCATCGGCACGGTCAGGCTTTGCGCGGGTCACGCCCCGGCGAAGTCTCATCAGGATACGCAAAATCGCAACAGCGGGTTTTATGGACCGCCACTTATGTTCGCAAACAAAGCGCTAACGACGCGCGCTTCGAGGACGCTTCGGACCAAGCGTCTCCGTCAACAACGCGGCGATCGACTTCGAGGCGAGAACCTCGCGCATGCCCGTGTGAATCGAGTCATAGACATCGCCCAGCGTCGCCCCGATGCCCCGGCCGATCGGACAGGCCTGGCTCGGCTGGGCAGCGTGCAGGGCAAAATGCGCCCCCTCTTCCAGCGCATCGAAAACGTCGAGCATGGTGATGTCATTGGCGCGTTTGGCCAGACGCCAGCCCGCATTGACGCCGCGAAAGCTTTCCACGAGCCCCGCTTTCGCGAGGCTTCCGAGCGTGCGCCGAATCACCACCGGATTGGTGTTCACGCTCTTGGCGATCTGTTCCGAGGTGACTGGACCCGCGTCCGGATATTCGCGCTCCACGAGCGCCATCCACGTCAGGATATGGATCGCTACGGTCAAACGGCTATTGGCGCTCATAACATAACCTGTGTGTCGAATCAATCATAACCATATTTGTTACAACTGAAGCTGTCAAGCCATACCCGCTTGAATTCGCCGATCGATTCGACTACGATGTAACCGTTTTAGTTACATCAAGCCCGTTCAGGGCAATCGTTTCCAATCTCTGAGCGATCCGTCACCGGCGGGTCTGCCGTTAAAGCGAGCACGATACTCATGTCTACACTCTTCGAACCCGTCCAGATCGGGGCACTGAAACTGCCGAACCGGATCGTCATGGCGCCGCTCACGCGCATGCGCGCCTTCGACGAGCGCAGCCCGGGACCGCTGCAGGCCCACCACTATGCCCAGCGCGCCGATGCGGGCTTGATCATCACCGAAGCCACCTCGGTCACGCCACACGGCGTGGGCTATCCGAACACGCCGGGCATCTGGTCGGAAAAGCAGATCGAGGGCTGGAAGGGCGTCACTTCGGCGGTGCACGAAGTTGGCGGTCTGATCGTGTCGCAACTCTGGCACGTCGGCCGCATCTCGGACCCGATCTACCTGGACGGCCAGGCGCCGGTTGCGCCGAGCGCGATTGCTCCCGAAGGCCACATCGCACTCGTGCGGCCGAAACGCGGCTACACGGTTCCGCGCGCGCTGGAAACGGCGGAAATTCCCGCCATCGTCGAGGACTTCCGGCGCGGCGCCGAGAACGCGAAACGCGCCGGTTTCGATGGAGTCGAATTGCACGCGGCGAACGGCTATCTGTTCGACCAGTTTCTGCATGACGGGTCGAACCAGCGCACCGACCAATATGGCGGATCGATCGAGAACCGCGCGCGCTTGCTGCTCGAAGCCGTCGATGCGCTGCTGAGCGTCTGGGCCGCCGATCGCATCGGCGTGCATCTGAACCTGATGTCGAATACGTATTCCATGCACGACACGGACCCGCGCGCCCTGTTCACCTACGTCGCCGAGCAACTCAACGCGCGCAAGCTCGCCTTCATCTTCGCGCGTGAAGAGATCGGACGCGGCGAGCAACGCATCGGAAGCGACGTGCGCCGCATCTTCAACGGCGCGTACATCCTCAATGACGGCCTGACGAAGGATAGCGCCGAGCGCGCCATCGAACGCGGCGAAGGCGACGCCGCCGCGTTCGGCCGTCCGTACATCGCCAATCCCGATCTGGTCGAACGCTTTCGACTCGGCGCGCCGCTCAACGAAGTGGACATGGCAACGATCTATACCGCCGACGCCAGCGGCTACAACGACTATCCGCTGCTCGGCGCGATGGCCGAGGCCATCGACGAGTAAATCTCAACATCACAACCCAACTCAAACCAGTCTGGAGGTATCGATGCGAGCAGCGGTCATCACGAACTATGGCGACAACTCAGTGGTGGATTACCAGCAAATAGAAGCCCCCCGTCCCGGCGCCGACGAGGCGTTGATCGACGTCCGTGCAGCAGGGGTCAATCCCGTGGAGCTGGCAATGCGCGAAGGCCATTACCACGCGGCGTTTCCGTTCAAGTTCCCGCAGGTGGTGGGCTATGACATCGCCGGCGTGGTCGTTTCGGCGCCCGCCGCTTCGTCTTTCAAGGCTGGCGACGAAGTCTACTCGCGCTTGCCCAACCCCAGGCCGGGCGCCTACGCGGAACAGGCCGTCGTGCCCGTGAGCCTGCTCGCCCACAAGCCTCGCTCGCTTTCGTTCGTGGAGGCTGCGAGCCTGCCCACGGTGGCCTTGACGACGTGGCAAGGATTCGTCGAACGGGCCAGACTCGCGCGCGGCGAGCGCATGCTGATCCAGGCCGGCGCGGGTGGCGTCGGCAGCTTCGCGATCCAGCTCGCGAAGCATCTTGGCGCATTCGTCGTGGCCACCGGCGGCCCCGACAACCAGACCTTCATGGCCGAACTCGGTGCGGATCGCACGATCGACTACCGTCGCGAATCGTTCGAGGATGCGGGGCCGTTCGACGTCGTCTACGACGGTGTATGTGGGCCGCTGATCGAGCGCGGTATCGATACGCTGCGCGCAGGTGGACGTTATGTGGGCCTCGTGCGCGTCGCCGATGCGCGGGCTTACCGTGACATCGGTTTTCCGCCCGCCATTGCGGAACAGGCTGCGGCCGGCATCAAGCCGTTCGTCGAACGCGCCAGCGCGCGCGGCGCCGAATTCCATGGCGTCGTCACGCGGCCGGATGGCGCGCAACTCGCGCAAATCGCCCGCATCATCGACGAAGCCGGTATCCGTGCCGTAGTGAGCAGGACGTTCGGCCTCGATGGCCTGGCTGCCGCGTATGAAGAACTCGCCGCCGGACATACCCGCGGCAAGCTCGTAATCGTGCCGTAACACCGGGCGCCGGGCGCCGATGCAGGGCAACGCATCGGCGCCATCCCGAGCGAGACCGCTTACCAGGTCTCCATCCAGGGCCGCAGATCGAGTTCGAACGTCCAGGCATCGCGCGCCTGGCTGTGCAGATGCCAGTAGTTCTCCGCGATGTGATCGGGATTCAGAATGCCGTCGCGATCCTTGAGCGCATAGCGCTCGGGGGCGACGGTGCGGATGAACTCGGTATCGATGGCGCCGTCCACGACAACGTGGGCCACATGGACACCCAACGGACCGAGTTCCCGCGCTGCGCTTTGCGCGAGCGAGCGCAGCGCGAACTTCGCGCCGGAGAACGCGGCAAAATGCGCCGAGCCGCGCATGCTGGCGGTCGCGCCGGTGAACAGCATGGTGCCGCGCTGGCGCGCGACCATGCGCTTGCCCACTTCACGCGCATTCAGGAACGCGGAGAAGCACGCCATCTCCCAGATCTTGAAGTACTTCTTCGCGGTTTCGTCGAGCAGACTGCTGGGGACATTGGCGCCGATATTGAACACGAAGACCTCGATCGTTCCAATCGTCGTTTCGATTTCCTCGATCAGCGCGATCACTTCCTCTTCCTTGCGCGCATCCGATGCAAACGCGTGCGCCGCGCCGCCTGCCGCCCGGATCTCGTCGACCAGCGGCTGCAACTTGTCCGCGGAACGGCGGGTCACGCAGGCCGTATAGCCTTCCCGCGCAAAGCGCTTCGCGATGGCGCCGCCTGTTGCGTCGCCTGCCCCAACGACCAATGCCACCTTTTTCACGGCCTCGCTTGTCGACACGTCGTCTCCTGTATTGGTAAATGATCGTTATGTCATGATGGGACGCACGATGCTTGCGTGTCAAGCACGCAACGCATTGCCGATCGAGAGGTTTACTTCGACAAGAGCAGTGTGACGAAGCGCGCGATATGACGCCGGTTGGCCTGCAGGATCTCCGTGCGCGCCTTTTCCGACTTCACGGTGCGGGCAAGAATCAACGCGCCGACACACTGTGAAATGACCGACCACGCAGCGTCGCTGTCGCCGATGATGGCCGTCCAGTTGCGGTGCAGCTCCTTGAGTCCCGACTCGACAATGGCACGCACTTTGGGCGGCGTGCGGCCGATCTCCGCGCCGAGCGACGGCAGCACACAGCCCGCCTCGGGATGCAGCACGTGGGTGTTGCTCAGATACAAGCCCAGCGCGCGATTGATATCGTCGATGCTGCCGTCGGCGGGCGCGGCGAGCATGCGAATCGAGTTGTCGATCTCTTCCTGCAGAACCGCTTCGAGCAGCGCCTGCTTGGAAGGAAAATGACTGTAGAACGCACCGGAGGTGAGCCCGATGGCCGACATCAGCGAGTCGACGCCGGTGGTGTCGAACCCGCCTCGCTTCACGAGCGCGCGGCTGCTATCGAGCAGCTTGCGGCGCGTTTCCTCCTTGTGGGTTTTCGAGTAGCGCATCGATGACTCTTCTTGACAGTGAAATCGACTTTAGCATAACGTCCGTTTAAATAACGACCATTCAACAATAACCGGAGACGCCATGAGCAGCAAGATTCTCGAGTTCTATTTCGACGTCGGCAGCCCCGCCACTTACCTCGCGTGGACGCAAATGCCGCGCATCGAGGCCGACACGCTCGCGCAGATCGTGCGCAAGCCGATGTTGCTCGGCGGTGTGTTCAAGGCAACGGGTAACCAGTCTCCGGCGATGGTGCTGGCCAAGGGCAAGTACATGCTGACGGATCTCGAGCGCTTTGCGCAACGCTACGACGTGCCGTTCGCCAACAACCCGCACTTTCCGATCGATACCCTGCAGTTGATGCGCATGATCACGGGTGTCCAGATCGCTCATCCCGAGCGCTTCCTCGCGTTCACCGACCTGATTTTTCGCAGCATGTGGGTCGATCGACTGGACCTCGGCAACCTGGGCGTGCTGTCCGGGCTGCTTGAAAAGGCGGGATTCAGCGCCGCGGAAATCGCCGGGTTCACCACCGCGCAGGACGTGAAGGAAAAACTGCGCGCGAATACCGAGGAAGCGGTCCGGCGCGGCGCATTCGGCGCACCGACGTTCTTTGTCGGCGACGAGATGTATTTTGGGCAGGACCGGCTCGACTTCGTGGTTCAAGCGTTGCGCGCCTGAGCGTCGATATCGAGTCCGTCTCACCGCTGCGCCCAAGATATTTCGGGCTCGACACCGGTCCAGCGGGAAAAATGCTGCAAAATGTCCGCATCGACGGTTCAAAGGTGCCGACAGATGCAAAATCTACCCGCTTCGCCTGATTCGCGCGAATCGCTCGCTCGCGACATCGGCGCTGTTTCGCGTATCGCCGCGGTGCCGTCCATACTGCAAATGATCTGCGCCGAGACCGGCATGGGCTTTGCCGCCGTGGCGCGCGTGACCGATGCCACGTGGACTGCTTGCGCTGTCCACGATACCGTGAACTTCGGTCTGAAGGCAGGTGGACAACTGGAACTCAAGACGACACTGTGCTTCGAGTCTCGCGCGGCGCGCTCGGCCATCGTCATCGACCAGTTCAGCACCGATACGACCTACCGCGGCCACCATACGCCGGCGATCTATGGCCTCGAGAGCTACATCTCGGTGCCGATCATCCTGCCCAACGGCGATTATTTCGGCAACCTGTGCGCCATCGATGCGAGACCGGCCAAGGTGTCGGAGCTACGCGTCGTGCGCATGTTCGAGGTATTCGCGACGCTGATCGCCATGCAGCTCGACAACGAGATGCGCCAGTGGTCGACTGAAGCGCTCCTCACCTCCGAGCGTGAAACGGCCGCGCTCAGAGAGCAATTCATCGCGGTGCTGGGTCACGATCTGCGCAATCCGCTATCGGCCGTCAACGCCACGGCGGAGCTGCTGGTCCGGCAAAGCTCGGACCCCAACATGATCAGCGCAGGCCAGCGCCTGAAGCGCACAGTCAAGAGAATGGCCCAGTTGATCGACGACGTGATGGATTTCGCGCGGGGCCGCCTCGGTGGCGGCATTCCGGTCAACATCGAAACCGTCGATGATCTCGGCCTTCATTTGCGCGAAGTGGTCGACGAACTGCGGGATGCGAATCCCTCGCGAACGGTGCAGTGCGACATCGCGTTGACATCCGCCGTGAGCTGCGACCAGGGACGCTTGCAGCAACTGCTGTCGAACCTGCTCGGCAACGCACTCGCGCACGGGGCACCGGATGCGCCCATCAAGGTCGGCGTGAGCGGCGACGAAACACAGGTCGTCATTTCCGTCGCGAATCGCGGCACGCCGATTCCAGAGGAACTGCTTCACAAGGTCTTCGAACCCTACTGGAGGCCGGCGACCAGTGCGCCCGGCGGCGGACTGGGGCTCGGCCTGTTCATCAGCAAGCAGATCGTCGAAGCACACGGCGGCATGCTCGACGTGTGCTCGAATCTGGAACAGGGCACGATTTTCACGGCCCGTCTACCCAACGCCTGCGTCACCGGGCGTTGATGCCTGAGGCCAGACCGAAGGTGTCGTCGAGCCAGTCGTACACGCGGGCAAACGCGAGGCGTTGAGCGCCCACCTGGCAATGCGCACCGGCCCCTTCGGCCTCCGTGAAATGCATCATCGTCTTCGGACACGTCAGGTGCTCGTACAAGGCCTGCGGCTGTCCCTTGAAGAACAGATCACCCTCGGCGTCGAGAACGAGCGTGGGGCACGAGATCGCTTCTGCCACGGCGTCGCTCACGTGGTAGTCGAGCATCGCAGCCAACGCGGCACGAGGCGTGGGCGCGGCGAACACATACATGGCTTGCGCAATCGCCCACGCGCTCGTGGTCGAGGTCGCCATGCTTTCGCCGATCATCCGGTCCAGCTCGGGCGCTTCCTTGGCACTGAGCGTGGCCACCACTTCTGCGCGACTGTACTGCGGAAACATCTTGAGGACCGACGCGCCGAAATCGTAGAGACCATCATTGGCAATGAGCGCGGCGATGCGCTTTTCGAACGCTGCTGCGCGCGGCGCGAGCACGCCACCGAGGCTGATGCCCATCAGCGCGATCTTCGATTTGTCGACGCCAGGCAGCATCTGTGCAAAGTCCACTACCGGCGTCACGACCTTTTCCCAATCCGGCCGGAACGGCAAGCGCGCCCGGTGAACAGGACCGTATTGGCCGGGGCCGTCGAAGGCCAGCACGTTGTAGCCACGCTCCACGGCGGCGCGTACGCCGTCCGAATGCAACTCTTCGGCCGAGCCGTCGAAGCCCGAATGCATGATGAGCAGCGGTCGCTCGCGCTTCGAATCGTCGACGGTGTGGAAGTAGCCCGGCAGCGTCGTGTTCTCGTAGGGAATCTCGACGGGCACGATCGGCGGATCGTAGAGCGCGCAACATGCCCGGTAGCACTCGATCGACTTCTGGTACGCATTGTGAATGCGCGGATCGTCGGGATTGCCGTGCAGAAAGAACTCCGACGTGCGGAAGTAAGTCGTGGCACGCAAGAAGCTGTCGCGCGCGCTCACGCGATGGCCGCCCGCCAGTTGCTGCTTCGCCTCGCGCTCCACGCGCTCGGCAGTCACGATCCATTCGTTGTACCAGCTGTCGAAGTCGCCGGACACGATGCGCAAGGCGGTCGCGTGCACTTCGCCGAACTCGCTTCCCCCATAACTCGACGAGCCGAACGCGCGCTTGATCTCGAACCAGAACTGCGGATTGCCGGGAAAGTACGGAAACGCGGCCTCTTTCGAACTTGCTGTCATTGCTGCTCCCATGGAAACGGTGGTCGGTCGAAAGCCTCGACGCCGTGACACATGCGTGCCCGTCGAGTACAATCTTGTCACCGCCAAGATAATACGCATCCACGCCGACATGTCAACGACAAAAGCGTCTTCCCGGAAGACGAGCGCCTACCATCATGGCGACCTCAGGGCGGCGCTCCTGCGCGCCGCCGAGCAGATTCTCGAACGCGATGGCCCCAACGCCATCTCGCTGCGTGCCTGCGCCAAGGAGGCCGGCGTATCGCATGCCGGGCCGTCGCATCACTTTGCGAACCTCGCCGCGCTATTGAGCGCGCTCGCGGCGGTGGGGTTCGAACGGCTCGCCAGCGCGCTGCGCGAAGCGTCGAGCCGGCCCGGCGCGCTGCCCACGGACTCGACGCTCGCTTACGTCGGCTTCGCGCAGAACAATCGCCAGATGTTCTATCTGATGAATGATCCGAGCAGACTGGATTCGGCGTATCCCGAACTCGAAGCGGCGCGCCAGCAAGCGCGCATGGCATTGATGAGCGTCGGCGGTGTGTCCGGGGAAAGCGCGTCGGTCGATCAGGTCGGGGCCATCGCGGCACGCTGGGCGCTGGCACACGGCTTCGCGCTGCTCATGCTCACGGAGCGGCTCGGTGGCCTGACGCAGCTGGTGGCCGGTGGCGCGACCGACATGGACCTGTTCGAGGCTGCGCTGCGCCGATTGAATCGAGCGTGATCGTCGGCCTGTCGCAAGCTCGCTGAAGGCTTGCGGTCTCGTTGGCGCATCGCACAACGGCAAAGTCGCGTGACGGGCATGATCGGATTGAACGCAATGGCGCTCGCGCAGTCACTCAGGTATCGCGATTGCTGAGCCCATACATTCCGGACAACCGAAGCGAAATCATGTCGACGAACCAGCCCAGTCCCGATTCCTCCCCCGCGCCGGCCAGCGTGAAAGTGCCCTCGCATCCGCAAGGCGCACCCGCCTCGCCCGCCGGCAGCCGACCGGCACCGCCCTGCACGCTCGTGATCTTCGGCGCGGGCGGCGACCTGACCCAACGGCTGCTGATGCCGGCGCTCTACAACCTCGCCGTCGATGGCCTGCTCGACGAGCACATGAGCATCATCGGCATCAATCACGGCGAGCGCGAAACCCAGGCCTGGAGCGACGATCTGCACGACGCGCTGCAGAAATTCGCCGCCGACAAGGCCAGCACCTTTCACGCCGGCAAGCTCGACGACAAGGCCTGGAACTGGGTCGCGCAGCGCCTGCACTACATGGCCGGCGAGTTCGCCGACGACGGCACCTATCAGCGCCTCGCGCAGCAACTCGACGGCAAGGCGCAAGGCAACGTCGTGTTCTATCTGGCCGTCGGTGCGCGCTTTTTCAAGCCGATCGTCGAACAGCTCGGCAAAGCGGGCCTGCTCAAGGAAGACGACAACGGCGATGGGCCGTTCCGTCGTGTCGTGATCGAAAAGCCGTTTGGCAGCGACCTCGCTTCGGCGCGCGATTTGAACCAGCATCTGCTGAGCTTCATGAACGAAACGCAGATCTATCGCATCGATCACTTTCTCGGCAAGGACACGGTGCAGAGCATTCTGGCCGTGCGCTTCGCCAATGCGCTGCTCGAACCGGTGTGGCGGCGCGAGTACATCGACAGCGTGCAGATCACGGCGTCGGAGGTGATCGGTGTCGAGGGGCGCGGCAAGTTCTACGAGCAGACCGGCGCGTTTCGCGACATGGTGCCCAATCACCTGTTCCAGCTGCTCGGCATGGTCGCGATGGAGCCGCCCAATTCGTTCGACGCTGAAGCCGTGCGCAACAAGAAAGCCGATCTCTTCGATGCGCTCAAGCCGCTCACGCGCGACGATGTCGTCTTCGGCCAGTACGAGGCGGGGCCGGCAGGCGTGGCCTATCGTGACGAGCCGGATGTCGCGAAGGACAGTCACACGGAAACCTACGCCGCGGCGCGCGTGCACATCGACAACTGGCGCTGGGCCGGCGTACCGTTCTATCTGCGCACCGGCAAGCGGCTTGCGGCCCGCCGCACGGAAATCGCGGTGCAGCTGAAGAGCGTGCCGTTCCGGCTCTTCCGCGACACGCCCGTCGATGCGCTCACGCCCAACGTGATGACGCTGCGCATCGATCCGACCCACGGCACGAGCTTCGATTTCAACGTGAAGATTCCGGGGCCGCTCATGCAGATCGGCGCGGTGCAGTCGTCGTTCGACTACGACACGTTTTTCTCGGCGCGCGCGAACGTGGGCTATGAAACGCTGCTGTACGACTGCATGCTCGGCGACGTGACGCTGTTTCAGCGCGCCGACAGTATCGAAACGACGTGGGCCGCCGTGGACGACGTGCTGCATCCCGAGGACAATGCAACGATCCCCGTGCACGGCTACGCGGCAGGCAGCGAGGGACCGGCCGAAGCGGATGCGCTGCTCGCACGCGACGGCCGCAAGTGGCGCACGCTCACGCCAGCGAAGCCCGCGAAGCAATAAACAACACTGGAGGAACGAGTGGCAAAAACGAACAACACAACTCGCACGACACGCGCCCGGCCGGCACCGAACGATATCGAGAACATTCTGGCCATCGACATCGGCGGGACGGGTTTGAAGGCCGCCATCGTCGACGCACAGGGCACCATGCGCAGCGAGCGCGTGCGTGTGGCCACACCGCATCCGTGCACGCCGCAACAACTCGTCGATACGCTTTACACGCTCGTCGAGCCGCTCATCAAGGTCCATCCGCCGACCCATGTCTCGATCGGCTTTCCTGGTTTCGTGCGCAACAATCGCGTGATGACGGCGCCGCATATCGGCACCGAAGGCTGGAGCGACGTGCCGCTCGCGGACATGCTCGGCAAGCGCCTCGGCAATCCCTCGGTGCGCCTGATCAACGATGCGGAAATGCAGGGCTTCGCCGCCATCGAAGGACATGGCCTCGAATTCGTGCTGACGCTCGGCACCGGCGCGGGCACGGCCCTGTTTCGCGACGGCGAACTGATGCCGCATCTGGAACTCGCGCATCATCCGGTCAGCAAAAAACACGCATACGACGAGTACATCGGCGATGCCGCGCGGCGCAAGGTGGGCGACAAACGCTGGAACAAGCGCATCGAGAAAGTCATCGGCATTCTCGAATCGCTCGTGCACTACGACAGGCTCTGGATAGGCGGCGGCAACGCAACGCGCCTCAACTTCGACTTGCCGCCGAACGTGGCGACCGTGCCCAACGATCGCGGTATCGAAGGCGGTGCGCGTCTGTGGCATCCGCTCTCTGTGCGCGAAACGCGGCAGTTGCCGGAAGCGACCCAGCGCAAGGGGATTTTCAAATGATCAAAGTGATCAATCAGCGGCGCCCGGCCGGTAGTGCTTCACGTGATCGATGAAAGCGCGCAGCTTCGGCATGACCTGGCGACGGTCCGGGTAGTAGAGAAACACACCGGGGATCACGGGCGCGAACGGCTCCAGCACGTGCACGAGTTTGCCGGCCCGCAGCGCGTCGGCGGCCATCGGTTCGGGCAGCTGGGCGAGGCCGACGCCTTCGAGCGCGGCCCCCAGCATGGTCGAATAATCATGCGCGATGAACGGCCCCGCAACGACCATCTCGATCGCACGGCCGCCATCGTTGAATGACCACGCGGCGAGTGCACCGCCGGTGCGGCGCCAGCGCAGACACGCATGCTCGCGCAGGTCGTCGATGCTTGCGGGCGCCGTGCGGCCCGCGAAGTACCCGGGGCTGCCCACCACCACCAGCCGCAGCGGCGGCGTCAACGGCACGGCCACCATGTCGGCGGCCACGAACTGGCCGAGGCGGATGCCCGCATCGAAACCTTGCGCGACGATATCGATCAGCTCCTTGCTGGCCTCGATCTCGACTTCGACCTCGGGCCAGGCCTTGCAAAACGAGGCAATCATCGGCTCCAGCAGGATCGGCACCACCGCGCGCGGCACTGAAAGACGCAGCAGTCCGGTGGGCCGCTGGCCGAGGCCGCGCGCGGCTTCGCTCGCGGCCACGAGTTCGTCGAAGGCCGGCTTCGCGCGCGCCAAGAACTGCTCGCCCGCCTGGGTCAAGCCGACACTGCGTGTGGTGCGTATGAAGAGCGCCGAGCCGATACGCGTTTCGAGCACACGCACCGCCTGACTCACCGCCGAAGGCGTCACGCCGAGTTGCGCAGCCGCGCGGCGAAAACTGCGATGCTGGGCGACGCTCAGAAACGCCTCCACGCCATCGAGCGCGCCTTGCCTGACTGTGAAGTTCTGCTTCATGGCGTGTCCACATTGCGAGGAATAGTCGCTCGCGAGAGGCCATGGTACACCTGTGCCTGTCGACGAGGCCCCGCGCCAGAGCGGGCGCCCGAGCCCTGGAGGTACCCTGCTATGAACGATGCGCTTGATGACCTGCGCGATGCTGCCCGCACGATGCCCGCACCCACCTTCGCGCAAGCGCCACGGGCCCCGTGGCACGGCCTGCTGTGGATCGGCCCGCCGACGCTCGCATGGGCCGTGTTGATCGTCTGGCAACCCGCCATCATCGCGAGCGGCGTGCCCGTCACGGCGCTTCAAACGATGACCCACGCGCTCATCGCGCTCGGCCTGTGGCTCGGCCTCGAACGCGCGGACCTCACGCCGCGCCAGCGCCTCACGACCTGGCTGGCAGTCATGACCCCGTACACCTTGTGGTTCGCAGGCGTCTGGAGCGCGGCCATCCACGGCGTCTTCAGCCTCGACGCGGCGCCTCCGTCGCTGCCGTTCCTGCCGCTGGCGATCATGCTGCCGGTGCTGGTCGGCGCGCCCCTGTTGCTGCTCTCGAAGCGAATCGGCCAGACGCTCGACGCCATGCCGCCGGTGTGGCTCGTCGCGCTGCAGGCTTATCGCGTGTTCGGCGTCTGGGCGCTTGCGGCCTGGCTGCACGGCGCGCTGCCCGGCGTGTTCGCGTTGCCTGCGGGCACCGGCGATCTGCTGACCGGCTTGTTCGCCGTGCCGGCAGCCATCGCACTCGCGGGCGGCACGGCTGCGGGGCGACGCACGGCCATCGCCTGGAATGTCTTCGGTCTCGCGGATTTCGCCATCGCCATCACGCTGGGCCTGATCACATCGCCCGGGCGTTTTCAACTGATCGTGTCTTCGATGGCAAGCATCGGCGCAGGCGCGTATCCGGGCGTGTTGACACCCGCGTTGATCGTGCCCAGCTCGATCTTGCTGCACCTGCTTTCGCTGCGCCAGTTGATGCGGCGCTCGGTCCAGTAGGGGACGTTGCAGTGCAATAGCCATCGCCCGCCCTCGCGCAAGAAGCAACTGCGGTCTTGCGCGATGCGACTTGCTTCTCTCACACCACGCCGCGTTTTGCGCCGCACCTTTCGCAGGACGCCGGTCATCCAGACATCGCGGCACCGCACACTCGCGCTCGTGTGTCGTCGCACGCATATCGCGCCAATTTCCGTCTATGCTGGATTCGAGGCATCGCGTGCGCCGCTTCGCTCCCGGTTTTGTGCTTCGCCGTTCGGCTCGCGTCATCGTCTCGTTGAACCGTTGCTACGGGGAGGCTGATCGTGAACGCATGGATCCGCGTCGTGACCGGCTGGGTGTTGGCGCTGTGCTTCAGCGCAACGGGTGTGCAGGCCCAGTCGGCGCAGCCCGCGCCCAGCACGGCCAGCGCGGCGGTGGCCGGGTCCGCCGCCGCGCCTTCGAAACCGTCGAAACCGCCAGCCACCGCGCCGTCCGGCGTGCGCCAGCTGAGCCTCACCGACAAACCATGGACGGGCGACTTCGATGCGATGCTCAACCGTCGCATGATCCGTTTTCTCGTGCCCTACAGCCGCACGCTCTACTTCGTCGACAAGGGCCGTGAACGCGGGCTGGCCGCCGAGCTGGCGCGCGACTTCGAGCGCTATATCAACCAGAAGTATGCGGCCCAGTTGAACAATCGGCCGCTCACCGTCTATCTGATTCCGACCACGCGCGACAAGCTGCTGAGCGGCCTCGTCGACGGCAAGGGGGATATCTCGGCGGGCAATCTCACCGTAACCGACGAGCGCCTGAAGATCGTCGACTTCGCCGCGCCGCGCGACCGCAAGCCAGTCCGCGAGTTGATCGTCACCGGACCGAAATCGCCGCCGCTCGCGACGCTCGACGACCTCGCCGGCAAGCAGGTGCATGTGCGGCGCTCGTCGAGCTACTACGAGAGTCTGAACGCGCTGAACGAGCGCCTGCACAAGGAAGGCAAGGCACCGGTGACCCTCACGCTGCTGCCCGACGCGCTCGAAGACGAAGACGAAATGGAAATGGTCAATGCGGGACTTCTCAACTACATTGTCGTCGATGACTGGAAGGCGCATCTCTGGGCCCAGGTGCTCCCCAAGCTCAAGGTTCGCGACGATCTCGCCGTGAGGGGCGATGGCTACACCGGCTGGGCCATCAGAAAGAACAGTCCGCAACTGCAGGCCGCGTTGACCGATTTCTATCTGAACTATGTGAAGAAGCAGGGCGTCTACGACTATCGTCTCGCGCAGTACATGAAGAAGATCAAGCAGATTCGCAACAACGCGAACGACGCCGACCAGAAGCGCTTCGAGCAAACGCTGGCGCTGTTCCAGAAGTACGGCACGCAATATGGCTTCGATCCGCTCATGCTCGCCGCGCAAGGCTTTCAGGAATCGCAGTTGAACCAGTCCGCGCGCAGCCATGTCGGCGCGATCGGCCTCATGCAACTGATGCCGGCCACGGGCAAGCAGATGGGCGTCGGCAGCATCTCGGTGGCCGAGGACAACGTGCATGCCGGCGCGAAGTACATGGACAAACTCATGACCGACTATTTCTCCGATGCCCATTTCAGCGCGGGCGACCGCTCGCTGTTCGCATTCGCGAGTTATAACGCCGGGCCTGGCAACATCGCGAAGATGCGCAAGCTCGCGACGGAGCGCGGACTCGATCCCGACAAGTGGTTCAACAATGTCGAGATCGTCACGGCCGAGAAGATCGGCATCGAAACGACGACCTACGTGCGCAACATCTACAAGTACTACGCGGCGTACAAGCTGATCGTCGATGCGCAAGCGGCCCACAACAAGGCGATGCAGAGCGTGCAGAAGCCTTCGTGAAGCATCACGTCGATGAATAGCTGACGATTCAACAAATAAATTTTATTAATGACGACGCCGTCGCTATGCTGGCTTCATTGACTTTCGAGGCAGCAACGCGATGGCGGAACTCTATCTGGTGCGGCACGGGCAAGCGTCGCTCGGCACCGACGACTACGATCAGCTCTCCAGCACGGGCGAGCAGCAAGGACGCTGGCTCGGCGAATACTTCGCGCGCAACGGCGTGAGCTTCGACCGGATCATGACCGGCACACTGCGCCGCCACGCGCAAACGCTCGACGCGATCCGGCAAGGCCTCGCTGGCTTGCCCGATCAATGCGACGTGCATCCGGGTCTCGACGAATACGATTTCCACGCGCTGCTGCGCGCCCAGGGTGAACTCACCGAGTCCACCCTGGGCACCCCACGCGAGTTCTTCAAGGCCTTGCAGCGCGCGCTGCAGCAGTGGGCCGCAGGCGAGCTCGACGAGCGCGCGCCCGAAACATGGAGCGCGTTCCAGCAACGCGTCGCCGACGCGCGTGCCGCGATTAGCGCTTGCGGCGCGCAGCGCGTGCTGGTGGTCAGCTCGGGCGGCGTGATCGGCGCGATGGTGCAGCAGATATTGCAGGCGCCCGCTGCAGCGGCCATCGCGCTGAACTTGCAGATCCGCAACAGCAGCGTCACCCATTGCTTCTTCAATCGCGAGGCGTTTCAGTTGTCGAGCTTCAATGGCATCGCGCACCTCGACGATCCGCAGCGCCGTGCGTTTCAAACCTACGGTTAATCCTTTCGTCAGGCAGCCATTACCATGACCCGCGATCCCTCCAGTTCCTCACTCGATCTCGACCGGCTCGTCCCCTACCTGCAACAGCATCTGCCTGGCTTTCAAGGTCCGGTGAGTGCGACGAAGTTCGCGGGCGGCCAGTCCAATCCGACCTTTCTGCTCGACACGCCCGGCGGCGGCTATGTATTGCGCCGCCAGCCGCCGGGGCAATTGCTGAAGTCGGCTCACGCCGTCGATCGCGAATTCCGCGTGTTGAGCGCGCTCGCGCAAACGCCGGTGCCGGTCGCGCGCGCCTGGCATCTGTGCGAAGACCGCGACGTGATCGGCAGTATGTTCTATCTGATGAGTTACGAGGAAGGCCGCATCTTCTGGAACCCGGCCCTGCCCGAAGTCGATACCGCCGCGCGGCGCGACTACTACGCGTCGATCGTCGCCACGCTGGCCGCGCTGCACGATGTCGATATCGAGGCCGTGGGACTCGCCGATTACGGACGCCCCGGCAATTTCTTCCAGCGCCAGATCGAACTGTGGACCAAGCAATATCGAGCCGCCGAAACGGAGCGCATCGAGCCGATGGAAGTGCTGATCGAGTGGCTGCCCGCGAATTGCCCCGCCGATACGCAACACCCCGCGCTCGTGCACGGCGACTTCCGGCTCGACAACCTCATCTTCGACAAGGACGCGCCGCGCGTGCGTGCCGTGCTCGATTGGGAACTGTCGACGCTCGGCAATCCGCTCGCGGATCTCGCGTACTTCTGCATGTGCCTGCGCCTGCCTTCGGTGGGACTGATCAGCGGGTTGCGCGGGCAAAGCCACGCGGCGCTCGGCATTCCCGAGGAAGCCGAAATCGTCGACCAGTACTGCGCATTGCGCGGCCTGCCCGGCATCGCGAACTGGCATTTCTATCTGGCGTTCAGCTTCTTCCGGCTCGCCGCGATTGTGCAGGGCGTGAAGGCGCGCGCGCTGCAAGGCAACGCATCGAGTGCCGCCGCGCTCGAAGTGGGCAGCATGGTGGGCCCGCTCGCCTCGCTCGCCACCGAACTGATCGCCTGACACCTCACCCCATTCCACTTCGCTCAGGAGAAGACATTGAGCACGAACCTGTTTGACCTCACCGGCCGTATCGCCCTTGTGACGGGCGCGAGCCGTGGTATCGGCGAAGCCATCGCCAGGCTGCTCGCCGAGCAAGGCGCCCACGTGATCGTGTCAAGCCGCAAGCTCGAAGACTGCGAATCGGTGGCCGCCGCCATCCGGCGCGACGGCGGCAGCGCCGAAGCGCTCGCGTGCCACGTCGGCCGCATGGAAGACATCGCCGCGATCTTCGACCACATTCGCACGAAGCACGCTCGCCTCGACATTCTCGTCAACAATGCGGCGGCGAATCCGTACTTCGGCCATATCCTCGATACCGATTTGACGGCCTACAACAAGACTGTCGAAGTCAACGTGCGCGGCTATTTCTTCATGTCGGTCGAGGCGGGCAAGCTGATGAAGGCCCAGGGCCGTGGCGCCATCGTCAACACGGCATCGGTCAATGCCTTGCAGCCCGGCGACATGCAGGGCATCTACTCGATCACGAAAGCCGCGGTCGTCAACATGACGAAGGCCTTCGCCAAGGAGTGCGGACCGCTCGGCATTCGCGTGAACGCGCTGCTGCCCGGTCTCACGAAGACGAAATTCGCGAGCGCCCTGTTCGAGAACAAGGCGATCTATGACCGCTGGATCAACGAGATCCCGCTGCGCCGTCACGGCGAACCGCAAGACATGGCGGGCACCGTGCTTTATCTCGTCTCCGATGCCGCGAGCTATACGAACGGCGAATGCATCGTCGTCGATGGCGGCCTGACGATCTAGCGAACCCTTTTCCGGAACAATCACGACATGAATTTCGCCAACAGCCCCAAGGTCGAAGACCTGATTCGCCGCGTGCGCGGCTTCATGGACGAGCACATCGTGCCGCGCCAGCGCCAGTGGCACGAAGAGGTGCACGCGGGCATCTACCCTGTCTCGTTCATGGAGGACCTCAAAGCCCTCGCGAAAGCCGAAGGCCTGTGGAACCTGTTCCTGCCTCACCTGAAGGACGACGAACCCGGCACGCGCCTCACGAACCTCGAATACGCGCCGCTCGCCGAAATCATGGGCCGCGTTTCGTGGGCCTCCGAGGTCTTCAACTGCAATGCGCCCGATACCGGCAACATGGAACTGCTGCACATGTTCGCGACGCCCGCGCAGCGCGAAGCGTGGCTCGTGCCGCTGCTCGAAGGCAAGATCCGTTCGGCGTTCGCCATGACGGAGCCGGGTGTGCCCTCGTCGGACGCGACCAACATCACGACCTCGATCCAGCGCGATGGCGACGACTACGTGATCAACGGCCGCAAGTGGTTCATCACGAACGCAGCGCATCCGAACTGCAAGCTCTTCATCGTCATGGGCAAGACGGACCCTGACGCCGATAGCCATCATCAGCAAAGCATGATCCTCGTGCCGGCAAACACACCGGGCGTGAAGATCGAACGCAACATTCCGGTCATCAATCACGTCTCGCCGGACGGCCATTGCGAAATGACGTTCACGAACGTGCGCGTGCCGCGCTCGAATCTGCTCGGCGAAGAAGGCAGCGGCTTCGCGCTCGCGCAGGCCCGCCTCGGGCCGGGCCGCATTCACCACTGCATGCGCTCGATCGGCGCGGCGGAGCTGGCATTCGAACTGATGGTCGAGCGCGCGCAGGAACGCAAGACCTTCGGCAAGTTCATTCATCAGCACGGCACGGTCGCCGAATGGATCGCGAAGTCGCGCATCGAGATCGAGCAGGCGCGTCTGCTCGTGCTGAAGGCCGCGTGGCTGCTCGACGAAGTGGGCGCGAAAGCGGCACGCAAGGAGATTTCGATGATCAAGGCGCTGGTGCCGCAGGTTCACACCGCCGTATGCGACCGCGCGATGCAGGTGTTCGGCGCGATGGGACTGAGCCCCGACACGCCGCTCGCCGATCACTGGACCTGGGGCCGCGCGTTGCGCTACGCCGATGGTCCGGACGAAGTCCATTTGCAGGCTATCGCGCGTATGGAGATCGCAAGCAGCAAGGAACGGCTCGGCTCGAGCGCAGCGTATCTGAACACGCCCGCGCGAAGCTGAGGTCATGCGCACTCAGGTGAACGCGTTCTCACGGCCCTCTCGTTTATCATGTCGGACAAACGGAGACTGTGAGATGCGTTCACCGAAGCTGGATCTGAATCTGTTCGTCGTATTCGAATCGATTTACGAAAAGCGCAATCTGACCCGTGCTGCGGAAGCGTTGTTCATCACCCAGCCTGCCGTCAGCAATGCACTGGCGCGCATGCGCCGCGCCTTCAACGACCCGCTGTTCGTGAGCACGTCGGCGGGCATGGTGCCGACGCCGCTCACCGAGAACATCATCGGCCGCGTGCGCGAAGCGCTGCAGTTGCTCGACGCGAGCACGACCGAAGGCGATGTGTTCGTGCCGGCCACATCGGGGCGCACGTTCCGGCTCAGCATGCCCGATCTGCTGGAGGCCACCCTGTTGCCCGCGCTCGGCGAACTGCTCGAACGCGAGGCGCCCGGCATGAGCGTCGAGTGCTATTTCACGCCACGCAGCGAGATCTCCACCGCGCTCGCCACCGGCAAGATCGACTTCGCCATCGATGCACCGATCATCGACGACCCGCTGCTCCATCAAACCCGCCTCGGCAGCGACCGCTACGCCTGCATGCTGCGCGACGATCATCCGTTCGCAGGCGACACGCTCACGCTCGACGACTATCTCGCGCTCGGCCATATCCAGGTGTCGAGCCGTCGCCAGGGAAGCGGCATCGTCGATGCCGAGCTGAAAAAGCACGGCAAACAGCGGCGCATGCAGATGCGCGTGCAACATTACATGGTGGCGCCCCTCATCGCGCTGCGCACCGATCTCGCGCTGACCGCGCCCGTGCGGCTTCTGCAGCGTTACGACGCGCGCATTCTCGAACTGCCGTTCGCCGTTCCTCATGTCGAATGGCACTTGTACTGGCATCGCAGCAGCGAACAAGATCAGGCGAGCCGCTGGATTCGCAGCGAGATCATCGCGTTGATGAGCGAACTGCCTTGAGTTTTCGGCCTTGATCCTTGAGCCCTGGTGCACGAGCACGCAAGCGCGACCAGGCTATCATCGACAGACAGCGCCGATCCGGTTGATTGCGTCCAACGCCGGCCGCGAGGCGCGTGTTCCTTCAAGGAGTCTGCGATGGCTGAACTCGTCACCTGCGTATGGTTCGATCAAGGCAAGGCACGCGAGGCCGCGGAGTTTTACGCGGCCACCTTTCCCGATAGCCATGTCGATGCGGCTCACGTATCGCCGATACCGGGCATCGGTCAAGGCCCGGAGTTGACGGTGGAATTCACCGTGCTGGGCCGGCGCTTCGTGGGGCTCAACGGTGGCCCGAACTTCCAGCCTAACGAGGCCGTGAGCTTCATGGTCCTGACCGATACCCAGCAAGAAACCGATCGGTACTGGGATGCCGTCGTGGGCAATGGCGGAGCGGAATCGGCGTGCGGCTGGTGCAAGGACCGCTGGGGATTTTCTTGGCAAATCACGCCGAGGCGCTTACTGGAACTCGTCAACAGTGCCGACAAGGAAGCCGGCGCGCGCGCGATGCACGCAATGATGACGATGAAGAAGATCGATATTGCCGGGATTGAAAGCGCGGCAGCGGCGAAGTAGAACCGTTTTCGTCACCCGCCCGATGACGCGGCACGCGCTAAATCGATAGCCGCCGCCGGGCGCTTCTTCAGACACGCCGCCGCCCGGCGGCGTTTCACTCCAACCTCCCCCGCCTCATCGGCCAACGAAGCGCCAAGGCGCGCATGGAGCACACCTTTCTCTGGGGTTTCTCCCGAGACAGCGAACAGCAAGTCATGCTGCATCGGGCTTGCGGCTCAGTGTTCCAGCGGGGGAACGTTGCGTTCCCGAGCACTGCTGTACTACCCATAGCCCCGTCCGTAGTGTCTCACTTGTTCGCAGGCGTCACACACGCATTCAGCGCGTGGCGGCACAAGTTATCTGTTCACTACCGGAAGGTTACATGATTGAAGTTAATACGATTCTCGCAGGCGGTCCTGATGATTTCACCGAGGTGAGAAGACTCGTACTGAGCGGCACGCACGAGGAGATGGGTCATCACCTCGCCACGCTCGCGGCGCAACGGTACGACTGGCGACCCGCGAAGGCCCGCGATCCCGGCCTGGTACGCAAGCGCCGGGCATGGTTCGAAGCACACTGGCCCGCCCACGCCGCCCGCATGCGCGGCGCCGCATTGGCCAGTGGCGTGAGCTACGACGACGACACCATCGAACTCGGTGAAGCGCCGTATCTGATGTCGCTCGGCGCGTGCTCGGTTGCGTGGCATCCACCCCAGTACACGGTCGACGGCCACGGCCGCCTGAGCCGCAATTACGACTTCAGCACCGGCACGCTGGCCGAGTTCATCGCCGACTTTCTGAGCGATGCAACGTCCCCGCCTGCACCTGTCGCCCGCGTCCCCGGCACGTTGCCGATGACCGCGCGCCCCCACGTGATCGAAAGCTATCCGGACTCCGGCTACGCCACCTTGCAACTACGCTCCTATGACCTGCTGGGCGGCTGCCTCGACGGTATCAACAGTGCCGGGCTGACGGTGGCCTTGCTGGCCGACCGCGATGGCGTCGGCATCGCTGCGTCGAGAGAGCCGAGGGTCGGCATCAACGAACTCGAACTCAATCTGTACCTGCTGGAAACCTGCGCCAGCGTGGAGGAAGCACTGGATCGACTGTCGCGCATCGAGCACTACGTGTCGACGGTCCATTGCCACTTCGTGATCGCGGACCGCACGGGTGCCTCCGTCGTCTGGGAGCCCTTCACGTCGGACGGCGCGTCGATCGTGGTCGGCGGCAAGCAGCCCCAGATCGTGACCAACCATCAATTGACCCGCTTTCCTTCTGCCGAGGATCTTCCGGCCGAAGCGGGCGAAGGCGACACCTATCAGCGTTGGCGGGTGCTGACACAACGCGTGTCGAATAGCGTGCTCACGCCTGAGCAGATCGCGCAAGCAGCCGGCGCAGTGCGATTTCCCGCCAACGCGGCAGTCAAGGGCCGCACGCTTTGGAACGCCCAATACGACGTGCAAGCGTTGACGCTCGATATCGATTTCTACCTTGGCGACGACGGCCATACGTTGCGCTACTCGCCCCGCCTCCGTCTTGGGCTCGATCGCGAGCGCGTGGCCGCGAGGCACGAAGTCGCATAAGCGGCATTGACTGTCGAGACGACTAACCCGCCAATCAGGGGAAAAGCGGGAGTCGTCGAAAGCAGAGGCAAAGAACAACGTTCCATATATTCAGTTTTCAAATCATCCAATTATTAAGGAAGCCAAAGTATGAAACGAAAAATACTGGCGATCGCCCCTCTGCTTGTTTCAGCCGGTGTGCATGCGCAGAGTTCCGTCACTTTGTTCGGCGTTATCGACACGGGTTTGATTTATCAAAACCAGAATGGGGGAAACGCATTTGGTGGAAAGACCAAGGACGGCACGGTGCTGATGGCGGGATCCGGTGGCTCCGTCAATAACCAGTTCGGCATGCAAGGTACCGAAGACCTCGGGGGAGGCTCGCAAGTCGGTTTCAAGTTGATGGGCATATTCAATAGCGGCACCGGTGCAAACACGCCGGGCAGCATCTTCGACGGCGAAGCGAATCTCTACTATCAGGGTCCCTACGGTCGAGTGACCATGGGGGAACAGATCGACCCGGCTTACGTCGCCCTCTACTTTGCGGACCCGCGTGGCGCCACGCACGCGTACAGTGCCGCCGGCGCGTGGAACTCGCTGGGAGGCAAAGAAGTCAATCCGGGCGAAACGATGTACGACACCAACGCCGTTTCGTACTTCTACCAAAGGAACGGGCTGCTTGCCGGTGTGCTCTATCGCCTGGGTGGAACGCCAGGATCGTTCGCCCCGGGGCAGGTCATCTCAGCGGGGCTCAGCTATGACAACGGTGGCGTGCTGGCTACCGCGGGCTATTACACCAAGAACGATTCGGCAGGAAAGCGGGATCTGCGCGTGTGGGAACTGGGCGCTGGATACAAATTCTCCAATGTCACCTTGAAAGTCTTGTACGCCGATTACGACCTGCCGCAAGGCAACACCATCGTCGTCCTCGGCACCACACCGCCTTCGCACATCATCATGGCCGGCGGCGGGGTGAATTGGCGAATCTCGCCGGCACAACTACTCACGGCGGCTTATTACTTCACCGAAAACAAGATGGACACCACGAACGCCACATCGATGTATGTCCTGAGCGACGACTATTCGTTGAGCAAGCGTACGACGGTCTATGGATACGTCGGGCTGATGGCGGCCAAGAAGGGAGCCAATTCGCTCACGAACATGACGACATCGGAATTGACGAGCGGCTACCCCGGTAGCAACACCACTACGCTCGGCGTTGGTATCCGTCACAGCTTTTAATCAAAACGCGGATAGGCCCGGCTTGGATCTTTAGCCATGCGCCGGCCCATCCAGATCAAATAAAATTTCGGAGATGTCCATGAGATTGCCTCGCAAAAGAAGCTCGAACAACACTGCCTCGCACGACACCTGGTACGAAATAAAGGTCGTCTTCCTGCTTTGTGCCGGATTCGGTCTGGTCGGATTCGACCGTTGGCTCATTACCCCATTGTTCCCTCACATGATGCGGGATCTGGGCCTCAACTATCAGCAGCTCGGCGCCCTGTTCGGCATCCTCAGTCTGACGTGGGGATTGTGGGCGATCGTGGGCGGACCGCTTTCCGACCGGCTTGGGCGCAAGAAGATCCTCGTCATAACGATGGTCGCGTTTTCCATCCTGTCCTGTGTAACCGGCCTTGCCGCGAGCTTCGTGAGTCTCATGATCGTCCGTGCATTGATGGGCGCAGCGGAGGGTCCGTTCCTCCCGGCCAGCGTCGCGACGGTGGCTGAAGTGTCGCTGCCGGCTCGGCGGACCTTCAATCAGGGGCTGCTGATGGCCATGTTCTCGATATTCGGCATGGGCCTCGGGCCGGTAGTCGCCACGCAGCTATTGCAGGTTCTGCCGTCATGGCATTGGGTCTTCGTGATCTCGGCGCTGCCCGGTCTGATCGTGGCCACCCTGGTCGCGGCGACACTGCGAAGCCCTGCGCGCAGCAAACTGCCCCAACCACTCCCTGATGGACCACCGCGCCGCTGGACCGAAGTACTGCGCAGCCGCAACGTATGGATCGCCGCATTCGCCATGCCGTGCGCGATGGCCGGCGTATTCGTCGTGACCACGATGTTGCCCAGCTATCTCGTCAACGACCTGCACATCGATACGCAGCACATGGGTTTTATTTGCTCGGCGATCGGGCTTTCCGGGCCACTCGGATTGTTTGCCGTACAGATCCCGTCCGACTATCTCGGTCGAAGGACCGTCTGCATCTATGCGTTCTTTGTGTCGGCCGTCGTGCTCTTCGTGTTTTCGCGCGCAGGCGCCGATCCACTGGTCCTTTTCGGACTGCTTTTCCTGGTCATCGGTTTTGCGATGCCGATGCTTCCTCTGCTGTGCGGCCCGATCGCAACGGAGGCCGCACCGGTGGGGCTGGTAGCCTCGTCGATCGGCTTTGTTTCCGGCATCGGGGAAGTGTTCGGCGGCGGCGTGGCGCCCACTGTAGCGGGCTACATTGCACAGCATTTCAGTCTGCGCAGCGCGCTCGACTCGCGGCAGCCTGCCTGTTTTTGGGCGGCATCGCGGTGATCTTCATGATCGAAACGGCACCCCGCAAACTTCGCGCCAAAGCGCTAGCGCTCGAGAAGCAGATCAATTCGGCGAGCACGTCGTCCTGAGCGACGACGCATCCCCAACTGGCGGCGCCCGTGAAGCGCGCCGCCAGCGTGTCGATTCAGGCTCAGACTCAGAAGGGCATCGGAGCGGCTGCGCCCTTGACCGTCACCCACTGCCATTGCGTGTATTCGTCGTGATCGGCAGCGCCACCCATGCTATGGCCGTTGCCCGAATGCCCACGGCCTCCGAATGGGTTCACGCCTTCGTCCATCACGGTCTGCTCGTTGATGTGCAGCATGCCGCAGCGCAACCGCTCGCCAATCGCCATCGCGCGCGCGACATCTTTGCCGATGACGCCGCACGAAAGACCAAACTCCGTACCATTGGCCAGTTCGATCGCTTGTTCGTCCGTGTCGAACTGCGTGACAACGGCGACCGGTCCGAAGATCTCCTCGTCGAACGCGCGCATGCCGGGCACCACCTGGGACAGCACGGTCGGCCGGTAGAACGGGCCGTCTGCTTTGCCGCCCGCTTCGAGCTGCGCCCCTGCATCCAGCGTCGAGCGCACGATGGCGTCGATATGAGCCAGTTGCTTTTCGTTGATGATCGGACCAATCGCGACATCGGCGCGAGTCGGGTCGCCGACCTTCAAACTATTTGCTTTCTCAACCAGACGACGCGTCAGTTCACCGGCAATACGCCGGTGGGCAATGATGCGTCCCGTCGCCATGCAAATCTGCCCTTGATGGAACCATGCGCCGAATGCCGCATTGTTCGCGGCGATCTCCAGATCGGCGTCATCGAGCACGATGAGCGAGTTCTTGCCGCCCAGCTCCAGCGACACCTTCTTCAAATGCCGTCCCGCCAGCTCGCCGACCTTGCGGCCCGCGGCCGTCGAACCCGTGAAAGCGATCATCGCCACGTGCGGTGACTCGACCAATGCTGCGCCCGCCTCGGCGTCGCCCGGCAGGACCTGGAGAACGCCCGGCGGCAGTCCTGCTTCTTCGAATACGCACGCAATCAGGTAGCCGCCCGAGAACGGCGTCTGCGAGTCCGGTTTGAGCACGACGGCATTGCCGAGCGCCAACGCAGGGGCCACGGAGCGCATCGAAAGGATGAGCGGGAAGTTGAATGGCGAGATGACGCCCACCACGCCGAGCGCAACGCGTCGTGCGTAACTGTGGTGACCATGCGAGGGCAAGATCACGCCCTCGGGCTGAAGCGGCAATCCCGCGGCGATCTGCAGTTGCAGAACGGTTGCCGAGACTTCGAGATGCGCCTTGGGCAGGATGCTGCCACTCTCGCGAGCGATGTGAGGAACGACCTGATCGGCCTCGCGTTCGAGGATCTGCGCTGCGCGCCGAAACACGGCCGCGCGCTCGGCGGGCGCTGACGCCGCCCATGCCTTTTGCGCATTGTGCGCGTGCGCGCAAGCCTGCGCGACGTCGTCTGCGGATGCCATACCGGTCTGCGTGAGCGTGCGACCGGTGGCGGGCTCCACAACGTCGGCCTCGCGACTCGCGCGATACCACGTGCCTTGCTCGCCGCCAAAAAGACAACCTGCCATTCGATCGAAATCCAGCAGTGGTGTTGCGTTCAATCCGTTCATTTCGTCTCCTTTTTAAAGAGGTAAACCGCCTAATTCATCTGAATTGCCCAAGCACGGCGCGACAATTTATAGCGCGGATAGAAAAGCGCAGCGAGCACTGCGTCAGCGGATTCATGGGTTCAACCGATCACGCTGCCGGGGTTTTCCCCGATGACTCGCGAAGCGAGTTCCGTCACATCGGCGCGAGCGATGAATGTTTCATCGAGGGAACGTTGCGTTCCGTCGGACCCGCTGTGCCGGCGTGTCCGCGCTGTGTAGTGTGTGCCAGCACATCAACGCAAGATGGAACACGGGAGAACAGCATGGAAAACCACAATCCGCAGCACGTAACGAGCGAAACTGCGGTCCGCACACCGGAGCATCAGGCTGCATTCAGAACACTCGACGAGGAAGTCACGATTTCCACGTTGCCCGTTGAAGGACAATTTCCTGAATGGCTCGACGGGGCCTTGTTGCGCAACGGACCGGGCATGTTCGAGGCCGGTCACGATCTTCTGCAGCATCAGTTCGATGGGCCGGCCATGTTTCATCGCTTCGGCTTCAGCAACGGGAATGTCAGTTACGCGAACCGCTATTGCCGCTCGAAGATGCTCGACCACATTCGGCGCAATGGGGAGCTGGGACATGCCACGTTCGGCACGCCCATGAGCAAGCAGGCGATGCAGCGACTCCGCGACGAAGCGAATCGGGGCGAAGAGCCTGGCGTCAATCCGAGCGTCGCCTTCATGCCGATTGCCGGCGAACTCTACGCGACCACCGATGGGCATACGGTGCCCGTGCGCATCGATCCTGCAACGCTGGAAACCAAAGATCTGCTCGTCTGGGACGACATTCTTCAAGAGCAGGATTGCCACGGCAATAGCGTGCTTCAGTGGCGTCAACGCGGCACGACGGGCCATTGGCACCGTCATCCGGTCGATCACAGCGCGATCAATTATTTCGTCCAGCCCGCAGAACGCGGCCGCCCGGTGACGTACAATTTTTTCCGCGTCGCGGCGGGCAGTCGCCAGCGCGAACCGATTGCCGCGATCGCGACGAGCGAATCCGCGTTCATTCACGCTTTCTGCGTGACGCAGCGCTACATCATCCTGCCCGAGTCGCCACTGCGGCTCGATGGCGAGCGTCTGGCCAGCGGCGATTCCATTGCAGGTTCGGCCTACTGGCGCGACGGTACGCCGATGTACCTGCACGTAATCGATCTAGTCGAGAAGCGCCACGTGCGCACATTCGAAGTCCGCCCATCGTATGTCATGCACACGATCAACGCGTACGAGGACGGCGACGACATCGTCCTCGACATGGCGGTGTACGACGATGGCAACCACGTCTGGGAACTCGGCCTCGCTCCCCATCTGCGTCCGGCCGGCGGCCTGTATCCCGAAGCCCGGGCGCCGGAGCTGCGCAGTCACGCGCATCCTTGCCGCTACCGCCTGGAGATGCCCACAGGCAAGGTGAGCGAAACGCGGATCGCCGAGGTTTGCGTCGAGTTGCCCACCATCGACTACGCCGAACGCAATGGCCTGCCGTACCGCTATTTCTACGCGACCGGCATCGATCAGCGACCGACGGCGCGCTTTTACAACCAGCTCTCGTCTTTCGATCTCGAGACCGGCGATTTCCAGACCTACAGCAACGACAAGCACTATCTGGGCGAGCCAGTCTTCGTAGCACGCCCGGATCGCACGGGCGAAGCCGACGGCGTGTTGTTGTCGGTGGGTCTCGACAGCGAGACCGGACGCTCCTTTCTGCTCGCGCTGGAACCCACGACGCTGCGCGCCATTGCAAAGGCTCATTTGCCCCATGCGGTGCCCTCCGGGTTTCATGGCATTTTCGTACGGAACGCTAAATAACTGGAGAGCAATGATGCCGACTATCAAACGTCCCGGCGTGCCCATCTACTATGAAACGATGGGAGCGGAGGACGGCCGCGCCATTGTGCTGATTGCCGGACTCGGGGAGCAGATTGGCAGCGTCGAGTTCCCGGAGGAACAGTGTCGTCAATTCGTCGAAGCGGGCTTTCGCGTCATTCGCATCGACAATCGCGATGTCGGACTCTCCGTTCCCGAACCCGATCTGCCCGCGCGTGACGTCATGGCGACCTTTGCGGCCGCACGATCGGGCAAGCCCGTCGTGCCCGACTACACGCTCGTGGACATGGCGGACGATGTGATCGCCGTGGTCGACGCACTCGGACTGCCGCAAGTCGATGTGGTCGGCGCGTCGCTTGGCGGCTTCATCGCCCGCTGGGTCGCGATCCGGCATCCGCAGCGCGTGCGCTCGCTCACCGTCGTCATGAGCGGAAGCGGCACACCGCCTGACGCCTCGCAACAGGACGAGAGCTTGCTCGCAGGGCTTCTTCTCAAGACGATCCGCGCTGATCGAACGGAGGTGGTCAAGCGGATGGTCAGCGACTGGCGCTCGTACTGGGGCAACACTTTCCCGTTCGACGAGGACTGGGTCAGGGCACGCTGCACGTTTGCGTTTGACCGTGCCTATCGTCCGGAGGCGATTGGCAGAGCGGCAATCGCGGTCGGCACGTCGCCCAATCTGTTCGAGCAACAAGCCGACATCGTTGCGCCGACGATGATCGTGCACGGTAGTGACGATCCGGTTTTCGGCCTCGAACAGGCAAACGCCACGCACGAACGAATCGCCGGTTCGCAGATGTGGGTGGTGCACGGCATGGGACATTCGATGCCCAACGAAATCTGGCCGGAGATGACACGACGAATCGCGGCGCTAGCCTGTTGAACCAACCAGGCGAGACCGCATTCCAAAACGTCTCGATCAATGCGAGTGTCGTTGCGTCGACAGGGCAAACACCGATGCCGGTTAGTGCGGGAGGCGGTAGACTGCCGCGCATCCGCCTGCAGCCGGTGAATGGCCTCTTTGCAGCCTTGAGCCGGCAGCCAGTCGACACCCGCATTTCTCAGAGATATCGCCTATGTATTGGGAAGAGTTGGAGATGTTCCTGTGTGTCGCGGAGCTGGAAAGCTTCACACGCGCTGCCGAACGACTGAACCGGCCGAAGTCGTCGATCAGCCGGGCCGTCGTAGCCCTCGAGGAAAGACTCGGAGAAAGATTGCTGGACCGTAGCAATCGCAAAGTGCAGTTGACCGACGCGGGCCGCAGCCTCTTTCAGGAATCGCTCCCGCTCGTCGAGCGATTGAACGGCATTCTGAGCGAGCGGCAATCACAGAGCGCTGAAGTGCACGGTATGCTGCGCATCGCGACCACCTACGAAATCGCGACGGCCAATCTTATCGACGTCCTGCCGGAAATCCTGACCCTTCACCCGAAGCTCAAAGTCACTGTCGACTTCAGTCTGCGTGTCGTCGATCCGGCCCAGGCCGGCTACGATGTCGTGCTCTATCACAGCTTGATGCCGTTGCCCGATTCGCCCGTGATCGCGAGGCGGCTTTACGAAGTGGCTTTCGGCATTTACGCATCGCCTTCCATGGTGCGCGAGTTGGGCTTTCCCGAGACCCCCGCCGATCTCGATCGGTGGCCGGCCATCACGGCAACCGCCGATCAGGAATATTGCTTCACCCGTGCGGAAACCAAAGAGACGATCACTTTCCGCCCCAACTCGCGTCTGGTCGTGCCGAGCGCGGTGATCCGCGCGCGATCGGCTGAAATGGGCGTGGGCGTGGCCGTATTGCCGTTGCTGTTTTGTCGGGAACTGATCGAACAGCGACGCCTCGTGCGCGTGTTGCCTGCCTACGAACTCGTGCCGCTCACGGTCTATGCCCTGCTGCCGAGCCGAAAGATCGTCCCGGCTCGGCTTACCGCTCTGCTCGACACCATCTCGAACCGCTTCGATTCGCGGACCACCGTGCGGTGACGCCGGCGAGGCGAGGATTCTCGCTAGAGAATCCGCAAGTTGCGAATCTTGCCGATTGATGGCGAGCGCTCGACGATCAGCTTCGTGACGAACTCGGGCAACAACGCGCGCGGCACGTTGGCGGGCACGTCGGGGATCGTCTGCGCGGGGACGTTGACGATGAAGTCGTCGGGTGCCGATGCAAGACTATGTTCGTAGCTGACGCGAATTTCCATGGGGCTTTGCCTGGTTAAACACGTCGATCAGATGGTGCCGGTTTGCCCGATTGCAATGGGCAAATGGGGCGAAGCGCCACAACGAAGCGCCGCCTCAACGCCCCGGCGTGAGCACGACCCTGAAGCGCGCCTTGCCGCTCATCATCCGCTCATACGCCTGTGCGGCCTCGGCGAGCGGGTATTCCTCGGTCATCGGCTTCACACCCGACAAGGCACTGAACGCAAGCGTCTCCTGCGAATCGGCCGCGGTTCCGGAGGGCCAGCCCTGCACCGAATGGCGGCCCATGATGAACTGCACAATCGACACTTCGACGGGCTCCTGCGAAATACCCACCATGATCATCTTGCCGTTCAGGCCGAGACCGCCCAGCGCGGCGCTCATGGCCTTGCCGCTCGTGGCCGTCGCGAGGATCACGCGTGCGCCGCCGAGCGCCTGCAGCGCCCCGGCGACGTCTTGCGTTTCGCTGTCGATGTAATGATGGGCGCCGAGTTGCTTCGCGAGCGCCGCCTTGTCTTGTCCACGCGCGATGGCCGCCGTGACGAAACCCATTTTGCGCGCGAACTGCACGCCGAGGTGTCCGAGCCCGCCTATGCCGAGAACCGCGACGACATCGCCCGCACGCGCCCCGCTATTGCGCAGTGCATTGAACGTCGTGATGCCCGCGCACAGCAGCGGCGCCGCGTCGATATCGGACAGGTCGTCGGGCACGCGCGCTAGCGCTTCCTGCGGCGCCACCATGTACTCCGCATAGCCGCCGTCGTAGCTGATGCCGGGAATGAGCGCATTTTTGCAGAGCACAAAATCGCCGTGCCGGCAGTGCTCGCAGTGGCCGCAATGGCCGCCGTGCCAGCCGACACCGACGCGCTGCCCCGCCTGCCACCCTTCCACATCCGCACCGAGCGTGTCGATCACGCCGGCGATCTCGTGGCCGGGCACACGCGGATAGTGAAGGCCCGGCCAATTCCCTTCCTTGGTCAACGAATCGCTATGACAAATCCCGCAGGCTTGCACCTTGATCAGAACGTGTCCTGCGGGCGGCTCCGGCACCTCGCGCTCGACCAGCGTCAGGGGACCGCCCGCATTCTCGACCTGCACAGCCTGCATGGTTCGCATGGTTTGCTCCTTCGATGGGAAGCGCCGCGCGGCCGGCTTGCACGCCTCGCAGGTTCGGTATCCGGTTCGTGGACCGCAGGCGGCGACAACCACGCGCCCGCTCCCGAACATTGTAGGACGCCTCGCCGTCCACCCTCGCCGAGCCTGCACAACGCGCGGCCGAACGCGACGCGGCGCGTCACATCATACGAACCCGCCGATAGGCAAAAAGTGCACGCTTTGCAATCATGCGGTCAAATGTCGGCGGTAAGCTGTCCGACTGAGGCTAATTCCGTGCTCATTGTTGCCTGCTACCGTTGCGTTCCGCAACGGCCGCCCGGCACGACGCACAGGGGAACCAGAGGGAACGACGCAATGATCAAGCGGTTCGACGCCAGATCGCAGCAGAAACGATACGCCATGCATCGCCTTCGCCGCGCGATGCAGCGATTGATGGACGCCAGCAGCGAAGCCGAGCGCGATACGGCCGAGCGCTGGGTCACCGCCTGGGGCGAAGCCATCGGAGAACGGCGCTTCGCGAGCGTGCGCACGGAACACGACGGGTTCGCCGTGCCCGCGCAGCCCGCGCTGCGAAGCCGCGCCGACGACGATCGTTGAGTGGCGCTTCAGAGCACGAACGGCACGAGCCACCAGCTGCGCTTCTTGTACGCCGCCCATTCCGGGTAGCGCGACATGCTCGCTTCCTTGAGCACCATGTTCGGCATGAACAGTCCCAGCCAGACCCAGGCCAGCACGACGACTGGAAACCAATGCCAGACCATCATCGCGAAGCTGGCATAAATCATCATTTCGCCGAGGTAGTTCGGATGGCGGATATAGCGATGAACCCCGTCGGTGATGAGTCCGCGCTTGATGCGCAAAGTGAAAAACTTCTGCGCATCGGCCGCGATCATCAGGGCCGAGCCGAACATGCACAGCGAGATGCACAACGCGAACCAGACCGGATCGGATAACGGATAAACGGGATGCACCGTGCCCGATATGAGCAGCCAGCCGAATATCCAGTAAGGGCCCAATACGCAAAGGAAGGCATTCAGCCCGCCCAGCAATGTCACTTTGACTTGCCAGCTGCCATCGGGAAAGGCCATGTCCTTCAATAACCAGACGAGACCGTAGGTTCCGTGCAAGGCGAGATAGACCCACGCTGCAATAGAGTGGTTGCCGTAATGCCAAATCAGAAAGCCGAGGAAGAAAAAAGTCCCCGCTTTCTGGAAATTGACGACCCAGGCCAGCTTCCATGGACGAGGACCGCCGCCGAAGTCCTGGGACACCCAACTGGTGAATCGACGCAAGCCCAGAGCCCAGGAGGGCGCGAGCGTCACGGATGGCGCATTCATGGGTTGACCCCCTGTCTACTGCACGAAGAAAGGCGACCACGTTCTGCTGGTCGCCTGAAACGAAAAGCGTTTGCCATGGCCGGCGATACTCGCCGGCCGCCTGCGTTACTGGCCGTACGGCGCGCCGATCGTCAGTTTGTTGATGACCGTTTTCACGCCGGGTACCGTTTTGGCCACTTCTGCGGCCTTGTCGATTTGCGGCCCTTCCGGCACCGACCCGGTGAGAGTCACGTCGCCCGAGCGCGCCAATACGGTAATGCCCGACACCTCGATGCCATTCGATTTGGCCAAGGCGCGCCGGACGTCGAGACTGAGCTTGCGATTCGCCTTCTTTTCGATGCTTTTTTGTTCCTTGGCGGTCATTACATCAGACGATCCTGATGCTCCGCCCTGTGCGAATGCGGCCGTGGCAAAGACAAGGCATAGCGACACGCAGATGGGCTTCAAGAGATTCATTGACGATTTACTCCGATTAAACTTGAATATTCGACTCGGCCGAACGCCGGAAAGGGTTGCCTGACCGGCAACCCGCGCCTCTCTAGAACTGGTGTCGAACACCCGCCATCATCCCCAGCTGGGTACCCTTTTGAGCCGAGCTCAAGCCGTTGATACCCTGCAATTGCGCGCCGATCAAACCCTCGCGATACAGCGAATAGTCTACTTCAAGATAGACGTCGGTTCGCCGGGAAAGGCTTTGATCCACGAGCACCTGGAATTGCGATGCGGTGCCATCCTGGCTCGAGGTCTTGCCGGTCTGGAAAGTGCGCCAATAGTTGAACGAAAGATGCGTTGAAGAGAGCAGCGTCTGCGAAATGCCCGCGCTGAACATGCGCCGCGAACTGAAATCGGTGAACTTCAACGCCGCGAGTTCCTGCGGCGTATAAGGACCATTGGCCCATGTCCCGAAGCCCGGCGACAAGCGGTTCTCGAAATAACCCAGATGCAGTTGCGTGCCCTGCCAGGTCAACGATCCGCCCATGCTCCAACCCTTCGAATCGGCACCGTTGACCGAATCCTTGATGTCCAGATAGCTCGCGCCCGCGCCGACGATCGCGCCAACGTAGGCAACACCCGCACCGGTCTGCGAACCATACGACATGTGACCCGGCACACCGCCGAACGCATACGACGTTTCGGCCACGAAACGTCCATACCTGAACTGATACTTCGCCATGTTGCTCGACCAGATCCCGCCCATCAGCGTGATTTCGGGCTGGAACTTGTAGTCGTACGGCAGCCACGGGTTCGACGCATAGGTCAGTGCCGCCATGTCGGCCATCGGGTTCGTTTGCCGGCCGAGCGTCAGCGACCCGAGCGTCGTCGACCTCAGACCGACGAACGCCGTGTCCCAGAACGGACCACTAGGATCGGTCACGCCGGTATTGGTGGCAAAGCGGTTTTCGAGCCGGAAAATCGTGGAGTATCCGCCCCCGAGGCTTTCATTCCCCGATACGCCGAAGCGGCTTTGTGCGAGACCACCGTTTCCCATCTGGGTCAGCGAATCGCCTGCGGTGTTCGCGTGGGTCAGGTACTGGATGCTGGCGTCGACCGTGCCGTACAAGGTGACACTCGATTGTGCCAACGCACCTTCCGACAGGGTCGCCACTATCGACAACAGGCCCAGCTGATACGCTCTCCTCATGCCACATCTCCTTTCGTATTTTTTAATTAGTAATCCAACTCATTGGAATGCAAAAACGTTCGACCGGGATCCGCCAGGGGATTTACGTCACGGTGCCGGTGACAGGAATGAGTGCGCCTGTGATCGCCCGGGCATCCGGTGACAGGAGCAGCCGGATCGCCTTGCCGATCTCGTCCGGTTTCACCCAGCGCGAGAAATCGGCATCGGGCATGTCCCGGCGATTTTGCGGGGTGTCGATAATGCCCGGGAGCAGCGCGTTGACTGTGACAGAGCTGCCTGCCAGTTCCTCGGCGAGTGCCTCCGTCAAGCGGGCCACGCCGGCCTTCGCCGCCGCGTAGGCACCCATCCCGAGCCCGGCCTTCTGGGCGGCACCGGCGCCCACGTTGACGATCCGTGCGTCGCTGCTGTGCTTGAGGTACTCGAGGGACGCCTTGGTGGCATTCACCGCCGTCTTCAAGTTCATCTGGTACATCAGATCCCAACTGTCGACGCTGCCGTCCGTGAGGGTCTCCCAGCGGAAACCACCGGCGATATTGAGCAGCGCGTCCACGCCGCCGAACTTCTCCGCGATCGTATCGACGGCGCGCCGGGTTGCCTCGACATCCCCGAGATCGACGTTGCCGAGCGCGAACATGTCGACCGGTTGCGGCGAAACTGCTTGCGTGCGATCGATCAGGGCGACACACGCACCGTGCCCGGCGAGCACTCGCGCAACCGCTTGACCGAGACAACCGAACCCACCCGTCACCACTACGACTTTTCCATCCAGATCTTTCGTCATGCCTTGCCTTGTTATTGCTGTTTCTACGGTTACTTCCTGATCGGCTGCCCCTGCCTCCCTCAGAACCTCAACATCACTTTCATCAACGCCGCAAACCGTCGCCCGTACGGCGGTGAAAGCCAGGCGCGTGCGTTGAACCTTGCCTGGCGGAAAACCGGCTTCATCAGCGAAAAGGTCTGAAAACCTTCATATCCGTGATAGACGCCCATGCCGCTCGCCCCCACGCCTCCAAACGGAAGGTCCTCGCAGGCGAGATGAACCAGGCTGTCGTTGATCGCGACACCGCCGGCGATCGTTGCGCGAAGCACGCGCTCGATGGCTGGACGATCCTGTTCGTACAGATAGAGCGCAAGCGGACGAGGCCGAGCGTTGACGTACGCGATTGCCTCGTCGAGCGTGTCGTAGGGCACGAGCGGCAGCAACGGGCCGAAAATCTCTTCCTGCATCAGCGCGCTGTGATCCGGCGCTCCGGTCACGACCGTGAGCGGGAAACAGCGCCGCGTCACGTCGGCGCGCGTGGTGGACAACGGGTGCAGCGTCGCGCCTTGCGCCTGTGCGTCCGCTGCCAATTGCTCGAGGCGCGCGTAATGCCGGGGCGAAACGATCGACGTGTAATCGCGGTTGGTGTGCAGATCCGGATACATGCGACCGAACGCTTGCCGTGCGCGCTCAATGAACTCGCGCTCGCGACCTCGCGGGACGAGCACATAGTCGGGCGCAACACAGGTCTGCCCGGCGTTCAGCGTCTTGCCGATGAGCAGGCTGTCGACGGCATAGTCGAAGCGCGCATGCGGCCCGATGATGGCGGGCGCCTTGCCGCCGAGTTCGAGCGTGACCGGCGTGAGATTCTCGGCGGCCGCACGCATGACCTGATAGCCGATCTTCGTCGATCCGGTGAACAACAAATGATCGAACGGCAGCGCGGTAAATGCGGCCCCCACCGACGCATCGCCGTTGATGACCCGAACATGGTCACGCGCGAAAGTCTTTGCAACCAGTTGCTCCAGCAATCTGGACGTCCGCGGCGTCAGCTCCGATGTTTTGATCAGCGCGCGGTTTCCCGCCGTCAACGCGCAGATCAGCGGACCGAGCGCCAGTTGCACCGGATAGTTCCACGGCGCCACGATCCCCACGACACCAAGCGGTTGCGGCATCACGAAGGCTCGCGCGGGCAGAAGCCACTTGTTGACCGCGCGCCGCTGCGTTTTCATCCAGTGCGCGCCATGCTTCAGCGCGGAATCGATTTCCTCCTTGAGCAGGAAAATCTCCGATAGCTCGATTTCCTGCCTGGAACGCGAACCGAAGTCGGCGCTGATGGCGTCGGCGAGTTCATTGCGGTGGTTCAGGATCATCGCGCGCAGCGACTTCAGATGTCCCTTGCGCACCTCCCACGAGGGAAACGGATCGCGCAGGTATGCAGCGCGCAATTGGTTGAAGGTTTCAACAAGATCGATGTTGCCAACTTCTTCAAGCGACCCACGTTCGAGGACATCAGCGTTCAAAGCCGTGGCTCCCATTGTTTTCTCGTCGTGCCAATTCCATACCCGTAACTCCGCTTCAACGTCACATTGCGCAAGCGCCCACCTCATCACGAGGCGGCCCTGACCCGGGAAGCAGCCGCCACTGCGCGCGGCGCCCACACGATGACCGCGATCGCCAGGCCGAGATGGTAGATATCGACCCGAGGCATACCGAACCACTGGCCTTGCGCCCCGACTACCACGGCCGCCACGAAAAACAGCAGCGCACCGACGATCAACGACCACGAGCGGCGCGACCATCCTTCATAAACGATCGCAATCAGCGCGAGAAAATTCGCCGCGAGCGCCACAGGTCCGGGAACGACAAGCAATACGACGCACATCCCGACGGCAAAGAGAAGTCCGGCGTTCCCGATCAGCGTGCCGATGGCGATCAATGCCAAACCCATTCTCGATCCCCATAGCGTCAAATACTGATGCGCCTGAGTCGCCTGTTGAATGCCGCTGTATTGCAATGCACCGGCGAGTGCCGCCAATCCGAAGATCAGGAAACCTGTCCCACTTAAAGAGGACCGGCTGCGCCAACTGCACCAGGTCGCCCAGGCGCAAGCCGCCGCGAGAACGATCTCACATAAAACGTCGAGGGACATAGCCACCTCTTTATCCGGTCATGCCCAATGTGGGCGCAGTTGAGTCAGCCCGATCAGCACACAGGGCACCAGTGACACCAGCCAGAGAAGCTGATAGCGAAAATGGTGGGGACGATTCTCGAGTGTGTTACTGACGACCCAAATCGAGGCAACAATGAAAATCGCCAATTCGACACGCAAAGCAACCGGAACTTGCGCCGAGAAACCGATGAACCATGAACCCACGGCGAACACGAACAAGGCTTGAACGAAACAATAGATCTTCGCGCGGGTCTTGATTCCGGGCCGGTAGATATTGAACTTGTCGAGACTGTAGGCCGGCTTGGGCCGCGCCACATCCGCGTTGGCGGGCCGCCAGCCAGGCGGCTTGAACCAGACCAGCAGCCGGTCCTTCCAGTTGGTGGCGACTTTCGAATCCATATACAGGTCGTGATACTTGTGCAGGTTCGCCCATACCGGATTGAAGCTTTTCAATTGCCCGTGGATACCGAACACAATCTTCTCTTGCGTTTCCGGCCGCTCCGTCGTGAAAGTCCCGAACATGCGATCCCAGAGCATCAGGATGCCGCCATAGTTCTTGTCGACGCAGTATTCGTTTTGCCCGTGATGCACGCGATGATTGGACGGTGAAGCGAACCAGCGATCGAACCATCCCAACTGACCGATACATTTCGTGTGTATCCAGAACTGATAGAACAGATTCAATGCCGCGCTGATCGCGAAGACCGTTACCGGAAACCCCATGATGGCCATCGGGATATAGAACAGCCAGCCCGTGATGAACCCCGTGCTCGTCTGCCGCATTGCCGTCGAATAGTTGAACTCTTCGCTGGAATGGTGCACGACATGCGACGCCCACAGAACATTGACCTCGTGGTCCAGCCGGTGATTCCAGTAATAGAAAAAGTCATAGAGCAGGATTGCGGCGGCCCATGTCCACCACTTGTCGGCGGGCATGTGCCATACCGCCAGAAACTTGTAGGCGGCAGCATAGATGCCGAGCGTGACCGCCTTGACGAAGACATTGACGATTTGCCCGGTCAACCCGAGGCCCATGCTCGTCACGGAATCGCTGAAGTTGAAATTCGCTTTGCGCAACTTCCAGCACACCAGCAATTCGGCAACGAGACAGACGTAGAAGAACGGCACTGCATAAACAATAGCGTTTGGCATGTTCGAGCGACCAACCAGGTATGCGAGTAGAAATAATCCGGAGTCTGGAATCGGCGGCCGAACGCCTTCCTCCATGCCGGGAAAAGCATCGGAGTCGTCATCGGCACTACCGGGACATCAGCAACGCGATCGCGCGTGATGAAGCCTCAGAATCGAAGCCTGGCTCGCAACTGCGCTGGCGGTCGTATCGCCCGCTGTAAAAATTGGTAAGCGTACATAGGTGTCTCCGTGTTTCTTTATGCTTTAGTGTTAGAGCAATGTTAGGAGCAGAGCCTCTGGGGCGGCGATTGCCGATCGCCCCGATAACATTGCAAATAACCCCAATCGACACGCGTACGACATTCCGCTGTAATCGACCCATGCTTTGTCAGCCCGCTATCGTCCCCGTCGTCTTCGTCCATGGTTTGCTTTCCGGCATTCGAACGCGAAAGCTCGAAACGCCTGCGTGGATCGACTCGGCACTCGAGGAAGCCAACATCGAACCGGCACTGCTCGATCAGGCCGGGGCGTGCGTGACGGCCGAGCAGTACGCGAAGCTGATCCGCGTGCTGATCGACCGCCGCAACGACGAGTGGTATGGGCTGTTGTCGCGTCCGCTGCGTCGCGGCTGTTTCACGCTGATGGCGCGCTCGATGTTGAGCGCCCCTTCGCTCGAAGCCGCGCTTCAACAAGCGGCCGATATCTTCACGCTGCTGCAGGACGACATCATCCTGTCGTGCGTGCGCGAAGGTTCGTTGACCGGCCTGAGACTGGATTTCCGCAATGCGGCCGCCGCCGAACGGATGTTTCTGCACGAGTATCTGCTGCGGCAGTTCTGGCAACTCATGGCGTGGCTGCGTGCCGAGCCGTTGACGGCACTTCGCGTCGACTTCAGTTTCGATCAGCCGCCTCACGTCGGGATGTATCCCTACATCTTCCCCGGCCCTCAGCAGTTCAATCAAGCCGCCACCGCCGTGTGGTTCGACAGCGACGTGATGGCAGGACCGCTTCGTCGCGACGAACAGGCGTTGCGCCTCGTGCTCTCCGACGCGGCCATCAACCTGGTCGTGCCGCGACCGGCTGAACACGCGACCACCGCGAACGTACGCACGCTCCTGCAAAACGCCAATCCTGCGTGGCCCGATCTGGAGCGGATGGCCGACCTGATCCATATTTCGACGAGCACCCTGCAACGGCGCCTCGCCGCCGAAGGAACGTCGTATCAGGCGCTCAAGGACCAGTTGCGGCACGACATCGCGATCAGGCGGCTCAGCACCAGCGATATCGCCATCGCCACGCTCGCCGCCGAACTCGGCTTCGCGGACAGCGCCGCATTTCAGCGCGCGTTCAAATCGTGGACCGGCGTATCAGCGGGTTCGTATCGCTCCCGACTGTTTCGCCCCGAGAAGAACGGCGAGCCACACGCGTGACGCCTATCGCCCTTCGTTCTGCAGGTATCGATGCACGAAGGCAATCGCCATGCTGCCCTCGCCCACGGCCGATGCCACGCGCTTGACGGGACTGAGCCGCACGTCCCCGCACGCGAACAGGCCGGGCACACTCGATTCGAGCAGCCAGGGGTCGCGGCTGTGTGACCAGCGCCCGGCCTTCACGACATCGTCGCCGGTCAGCACGTAGCCGCGCTGGTCGCACGCGACTTCGGGCGGCAGCCAGTCTGTTTGCGCATCGGCGCCGATGAACACGAAGAGGCCTCCGCAATCGTGGCGGCTCACGCTCGAACTCGCGTGGTCGACGAGATCGATCGCGCCCAGATGCGTATCGCCATGCGCGCCGACGACTTCGGCCCGCAGCTTCACGTTGATATTGGACTTCACAGCCAGTTGCTCGGTCAGATAGCGCGACATGCTCTTCTCGAGCGAATCCCCGCGGATGACGAGCGTGACGCGCCGCGCATGGCTCGCGAAGTAGAGCGCGGCCTGGCCCGCCGAGTTGCCGCCGCCGATCAGGTACACATCGAGTCCATGCATCGCGCTGGCTTCGCTGCGTGCCGCGCCGTAGTAAATCCCCTTGCCGATGAAACGCTCGAAGCCGTCGATCACGAGCCGTCGCCACGCGACGCCCGTGGCGACGATGATCGTGCGCGTGCGGATCGCCTCGCCGCCGTCGAGATGAACTTGCCGCGTGTGGACATCGATGCGCTCCACGGCGCGCGTCACGAGGATCTCCGCGCCGAGACGCCGCGCTTGCTGGAGTGCGCGGCTCGCGAGTTCATCGCCTGAGACGCCGCTCGGAAAGCCCAGGTAGTTCTCGATGCGCGACGAGGTGCCCGCCTGCCCGCCCGGCGCCTCGCGTTCGACCACCACCGTGCGCAGCCCCTCCGAGGCGCCATAAACCGCCGCCGCGAGCCCGGCCGGTCCGCCGCCGATCACGAGCGTGTCGTACTCGTCGCGCAGTGGCATCGTTTGAAGGCCGAGCCGCTCGGCGAGTTCGCGCGTCGATGGCCGCGTGAGCCGCGTGCCATCGGCCAAACGCAGCGCGGGACAGTCCTCCTCAGCGGGACAGGCCTCGGCCCAGCGCTTGGCGAAATCGGGCGCATCGGGCGCGAGCCAGTCGCCGCTGATCTGGTTGCGCGCGAGAAACTGGCGCAGGCTGCGGCACGCCGGATCCCACTGACTGCCGACGATGAGCACACGCGGCTTCGGCGGCTCGGCCGAAAGACCCTGCAAACCGCCGATGCGCTCGCGCGCGAGTGCGCCCATGCGCAGCGCGACGTCCGGCGCGGCGGCGGCCAGCGTGTAATAGTGCTCGGCATCGACGCGCATCACCCGCGAGGGCTCGGCGGCGCGGTACGCGCCCGGAAACGGGCAGCTCAGCGCGAGCGGCACTTCGCCGAAGATCGTGCCCGGCAAGCGCCAGCCGAGCGTTCGCTCGCAGCCGTCGAACATCTTGACGACCTCCATCTTGCCGGCGAGCACGACATACAACGCGCGCTCGCCGCCTTCGTGCACGGCGTATTCGCCGGTGCGCAACTGCAGGTCGGCCGAGGTGTGCGCGAGGCCTTCGAGCTCGCGATCTGAGAGGGTCGAGAAGAGCGGGACTGCGCGCAGGTCGTCGATGATCAGCATGGCGATAGAGGATGCAGTCGATCGAGGCGGCCGCGTTTCACCGCACTGCGCGAGACGCGAGAGGCGGGTCGTTGCGCAGTCGTCGAAGCGCGGAACGAGGCTCATGCAGGCTCGTGCGCGAGGCGGGCCATCAACGGGCCCGCATGGCTGGCCAGTTCGAAGTATAGGAGCGTTGCTGCGCGGCGTTCGGCCAATGAATGGACTGAGGAAAAAGCCGGCGCGTCACGGCTCGATCACCGCGTCCTTGTACAGCGCCTCCGCGAGTTGGAGTGCGGCACGGTGTTGCGCTTCGGCGCGCAACTGCTGGAGCAGCAGTCCGCGCACGTCATCGAACGGCGGCACCCGGGTCGGCCGCGCGGCGTCGAGCTTCACGATCAACCAGCTGTTGCCCGCCTTCAGCGGCGCAGCGCTCAGCGCGCCGACCGCGAGCCGGGTGATCGCCTGGGCCAGCACCAGCGGGTAGCCCTGGGTCCGGCCTTCCTTGAGCGGGAGGCTGAAACTCGCCCACGGCAGTTCGCCGCCCTCGGCGCGGCTCGGCGCCTCGCTGTATTGACGCGCGACGGCGTCGAACGGCTGGCCCGCGTGCAGCGCCGCGAGAGCCTGCCGGGCCGTCGCCTCGTCACGGACCGCGATCAGCCGCGCCTTGTATTCGAGCGGCCCCAGCAGCGCAACCAGTTCGTCGTAACGGGCCCTCAGCTGGGCGTCCGTCACGACCGGTTGATGCAGACGATCGCGGACATAAAGCTCGATTTCCACGTCGGCCCGCGCGTCGGGGGCGGCGTGCAGCACTTCCTCGCGGGCACCATAGTGCGCCTTTTGCGCCGCCTGGCGGCACAGCTCGCGCACGATCAATTGTTGCCGGATGGCCTGGCGCAACGGCAGCGCGTCGTGCTGATCCGGCCGCCAGCCGGCGAGGCGCGCGGCCGCGTCGATTTGCGCCTCCGAAACGACCACGCCGTTGACGATCGCCGCCACGCCGGCGGCGAGCGAACCGGTCTGCGCGGGCATCGCGACCGCGCCCATTGCCGCGAGGCCGGGGCTCGCCGCGAAGATCGCCCGCAACAGGGCAACCGGCTTGAACCATCGACGCATCTGGAACCCCCAACCGTTGCGCACTGCCTTCCCGTCATTCGACGAGCTTGTTGAGCGTGGCGAACTCGATCAGCGCAGCGAGCGACGACACGCCGAGCTTGTCGAGCACGCGCGTCTTGTAGGTGCTGACCGTCTTGTCGGACAGGCCGAGCCGCGCGGCGATGCCCTTGTTGCTCATGCCGCGCGCGAGGTACTGGAGCACTTCGACCTCGCGCGGCGACAGGCCGTTGAGCGCCACGTCGCGGCCGCCGCCGCAGCTGCCGGTGGGGAAGCAGTCATAACCGAGCAGCACCGCCTTGACGACGCCGCACAGTTCCTCGACGCCACGGCTCTTGCTCACATAGCCGTTCGCACCGGCGATGCGCGTGTGATTGGCCATTACCTGCTCGGGTTTCGCCGACAGCACGAGAATGCGCGTGGCCGGCTGGCGGCTGCGGATGCCGCGAATCACCGAGAGGCCGTCGAGTCGCGGCAGTTCGAGGTCGAGAATCACGAGGTCGGGCAGCACTTGCTGAACCATCCGCAAGCCCTCCTCGCCGTCCCCGCATTCGCCGACCAGCTCATATTCCGTATGCAGCACGTTAGCCAACATCTTCAGGACGATGGGATGGTCGTCGATGACTACGATGCGCTTCATGTTCTTGTCCGTTTGAGCAGTTCTGGGAGGCGCCCTGAGGCGAAAAAGTGACAGAGTCGCCGACCTTCTTCCCGTTGGGTATAGGAAAGTTCCGAAAGGGATATGACCCCGATCAGGCGGTTAACCGTTGTCACGCGCCGACCAGTTGGAACTAATTAACGCGTGAATTAAACTGCGCAAATGGCTCCCGACCGATCCGCCGCGCATCCAGCCCGTGCCCAAGGCCGTGGCCGGCGTCGCGCCGCTGCCGACGCCGACGTCCGCGAGCGGCTGCTCGACCACGCCACGCAGCTGTTCGCCGAGCGCGGCATCGCGGCCACGACGATGGGCGAGATCGCCGCCGCGGCCGGGGTCACGTCGGCGATGGTCCACTACTACTTCGTCAATCGCGAACGTCTGCTCGATGCGGTGGTGGACGAGCGCATCGCGCGCGCCGTCGCGTGGGTCTGGACCGACGCCGTCGAGAGCGTCCCGGACGATGCCCACGCGCTCGCCCAGGCGCTCGTCGAACGGCTGTTCGACGTCACGGCGCAGATGCCCTGGCTGCCGCCGCTATGGCTGCGCGAAATCGTCAACGAAGGCGGCCTGCTGCGCGAGCGCATGCTGAGCCGTCTTCCCGTCGAGCCGCTGCTGCGCTTCGCGACCCGCGTCGAACACGCGCAGCATGTGGGCGCCGTCAATGACGCGCTCGAAGCGCCGCTGCTCTTCATGTCGATCCTCGCGCTCGTGATGCTGCCGCTCGCCACCTCGAAAATCTGGCAAAGCGCGCGCGGCCTGCCGCCCATCGAACGCGACGCGCTGCGCCGTCACGTGAGCGCATTGCTCGCGCACGGCATGCAGCCTTGCGCGCCCGCTTGCGAACCTGAGCAAGGAAGTCCGTCATGACCTCGACCCGACCGCCCTGTCCGGGCGCACGCCGCCTGATCACGCCTTGCGCCCTCGCCGCGCTGCTGGTGCTCACCGCGTGCTCCCGGCCCGCAGCCGACACGTGGCAGGGCTACGTCGAAGGCGAATACGTGTATCTGTCGTCGTCGCAAGCGGGCACGCTGAGCCAGTTGCGCGTGCAGCGCGGCCAGACCCTGGCGGCCACCGCGCCCGTGTTCGAACTCGAAGCCGTCGACGAAACCGCCGCCGTGCAGCAGGCCGACCATCAGCTCGCGGCGGCCCGCGCCCAGCTCGCCGATCTGCAGACCGGCAAACGTGCGCCCGAAGTGCGCGTGACCGAGGCCCAGCTCGCCGAGGCGCGCGCCAATGCGCGCAAGGCCGCGCTGCAACTCACGCGCGACGAAGCGCAATGGCGCGCCGGCGGCATTCCCAAAGGCCAGCTCGACGACTCGCGCGCACAAGCCGATTCGACCGCCGCGCAAGTGCGCGAGCTGCAGAACCAGGTGGCGGTCGCGAACCTGCCGGGCCGCACGCAACAAGTCGCCGCCCAGACCGCCGAAGTCGAGAGTTCGCGCGCGGCGCTCGTGCAGGCGCAATGGCGGCTCGACCAGAAGCGCGTGAGCGCGCCGCAGGCGGGGCTCGTCTACGACACGCTTTATCGGGTTGGTGAATGGGTGCAGGCCGGCAGCCCCGTCGTGCAGATGCTGCCGCCGCAGAACATCAAGGTGCGTTTCTTCGTGCCCGAGTCGGTGGTGGGCGCGCTTGCGCCGGGGCGCCACGTCACGATCCATTGCGATGGCTGCGCGGCCGACATCGCCGCCACCATCACGTATGTCTCGAACGCCGCCGAGTACACGCCGCCCGTCATCTACAGCAACGAGAATCGCGCGAAGCTCGTCTTCATGATCGAAGCGCGGCCCGCGAGCGCCGACGCGCCGAAGCTCCATCCCGGCCAGCCCGTCGAGGTGCACGTCTCATGAGCCAGGCGCCCCGGGCAACGCATGACGACGGCGGCTACGCCATCGACGTGCATGAACTCAACAAGCATTTCGGCAGCAAGCATGTCGTCAACGACCTCTCGCTGCGCGTCGCGCACGGCGAGATCTTCGGCTTTCTCGGCCCGAACGGCAGCGGCAAGACCACCTCGATCCGCATGATGTGCGGACTGCTCACGCCCGATTCGGGCTCCGGCACGTGCCTCGGCTACGACATCCGCACGCAAAGCGAACAGATCAAGCGGCGCGTCGGCTACATGACGCAGCGCTTTTCGTACTGGGAAGACCTGACGATCCGCGAAAATCTCGACTTCGTCGCGCGCATCTATCAGATGAAGCGCCGTCGCGAGGCCGTCGATCAGGCGCTCGAATCGCTTGGTCTCGCGAGCCGCGCGAACCAGTTGACCGGGGCGCTCTCGGGCGGCTGGAAGCAGCGTCTCGCGCTCGCCGCATGCATGCTGCACGAGCCGCGTCTGCTGCTGCTCGACGAGCCGACCGCCGGCGTCGATCCCAACGCGCGCCGCGAGTTCTGGGAAGAACTGCACCGGCTCGCGGCAAGCGGCATCTCGGTGCTCGTCAGCACGCACTACATGGACGAAGCGGAGCGCTGCCACAAGCTCGCCTACATCGCCTACGGCAAGCTGCTCGCGCAGGGCACCGCCGCCGAAGTGATCGAGTCGCAGCAGCTCGATACCTGGGCGATCCACGGCGAGCGGCTCTCGGAACTCTCGACCGAATTGCGTGAGCAACCCGGCGTCGACCAGACCGTCGTGTTCGGCTCCGCGCTGCATGTGAGCGGGCGCGATCACGCGGCGCTCTCGAGCACGATCGAGCGCGTCACGAGCACGCAGTCGCTGCGCGCCGAGCGCATCGAGACGGGTCTCGAAGACGTGTTCATCTATCTGATGAGCCACGCCGCCGACAACTATGGCGGCGCGTCATGAGCCGGCTGCCGTCGTTTTCGCTCGCGCGCTGGTGGAGCATCGTGCTCAAGGAGTTCCTGCAACTCAAGCGCGACCGCATCACGTTCGCGATGATCGTCGGCCTGCCGATCATGCAGCTGCTGCTGTTCGGCTATGCGATCAACACCGACCCAAAGCATTTGCCCACCGCCGTCGTGGTCGGCGAGGACAGTGTGTTCTCGCGCAGCTTCATCGCGGGCATGAAGAACTCGGCCTATTTCGATGTGATCGAAACGCTGCCCGACGAGGCCGCCGGCCGTCATGCGCTCGCGCGCGGCGACGTGCAGTTCGTGCTCAGCATTCCGGTCGATTTCTCGCGGCGCCTGCTGCGCGGCGAGCGGCCCTCGCTGCTCGTCGAGGCGGACGCGGCCGATCCCACCGCGACCACGACCGCACTCGCCGCGTTGCCCGGACTCGTGCAGCCCGTGCTGCAAAAAGACGTGACGGGCCCGCTCGCGCATCTGAACGGCGGCCCCGCCGCGTTCGACGTCACGGTGCACCGGCTTTACAACCCCGAGGGCATCACGCAGTACAACGTCGTGCCCGGCCTGATGGGCACGATTCTCACGCTGACGATGGTGATGATGACCGGCCTCGCGATCACGCGCGAACGCGAGCGCGGCACGATGGAGAACCTGCTCGCGACACCCGTGCTGCCCGTCGAGGTGATGACCGGCAAGATCGTCCCCTATGTCGCGATCGGCCTCGTGCAGGCCACCATCATCCTGGCCGCCGCGCGCTACATCTTTCACGTGCCGTTCACGGGCAGTCTCATCGCGCTCTATCTGTCCGCGCTGCTGTTCATCGCGGCCAATCTGACCGTCGGCATCACGCTGTCGTCGCTGGCGCAAAACCAGTTGCAGGCGATGCAGCTCACCGTGTTCTATTTCCTGCCGAGCCTGCTGCTCTCGGGCTTCATGTTTCCGTTCGCCGGCATGCCGCGCTGGGCGCAATGGATTGGCAACCTGCTGCCGCTCACGTACTTCAACCGGCTCGTGCGCGGCATCCTGCTCAAGGGCAACGGCTGGGTCGATCTGTGGCCCTCGATCTGGCCGATCGCACTCTTCATGGTGATCGTGATGGGCGTCGCCGTGCGGTTCTACCGGCGTACGCTCGACTAGGAGAACGCGACGATGAAACCGTTCATCTTGCTCGTGTCGCTCGCCGCGTTGTCGGCCTGCACGCTCGGCCCCGACTTCCACACGTCGCCCACCGCCGACGCCGACGGCTACGCACGCACCAATCCGCCCGCCGCGACGGCTTCCACGGCGTCTACGAACAGCCCGCAAGGCGGCGCCCAGGTCTTCACGCAGGCGCCGCAAGCACCGCGCGCGTGGTGGACGCAGTTCGGCAGCACGGCGCTCGACCAGCTCGTCGACGAAGCGCTGCGCGCGAGTCCGACGCTCGACTCAGCGCGCGCGAAACTCGTCGAGGCGCGCGAGAACTACAACGCGCAAGCCGGCGCGACGCTGTTTCCGTCGGTCGATCTGAAGCTCTCGGGCACGCGCCAGAAAGTCGATCTCGCGGCGTTCGGCATCAGCTCGGTGCCCAATCCGCCGCCGTTTTCGCTGTACAACGCATCGGTCAGCGTGTCCTATGTGTTCGACCTGTTCGGTGCGAATCGCCGCGCGCTCGAAGCCACGCTCGCGCAGGTCGATTACGAGGCGTACGAACTTCAGGCGGCGCAGTTGAGTATCGCGGGCAACGTCGTATCGGCGGCGATCCGGCGCGCTTCGTTGCGCGCCCAGATCGCGCTCACACAGCAGTTGATCGCGGCCCAGGCGCAGCAGTTGTCGATCATGGAGGCACGCTATGCGGCAGGCGGCGTCGCCGAACTCGACGTGCACAGCCAGCGCACCCTGCTCGAACAAACGCGCGCATCGCTGCCGCCGCTTGCCACGCAGCTCGCGCAGGCCACGCATCAACTGGCGCTGCTGCTGGGCGTCGCGCCCGCGAGCGAGCGCTTCGATGCGCAACTCGACGCGCTCACGCTCGATGCGCTGCACCTGCCCGATACCGTCGCGCTCACGTTGCCATCGCAGCTCGCGCGCGAGCGTCCCGACATCCGCGCGGCCGAGGCGCTGCTCCATCAGGCGAGCGCGAACATCGGCGTGGCCACGGCGAACCTGTATCCGCAACTGTCGATCTCGGCGGGCATCGGCTCGGAGCGCACGCGCATCGAAGACGTGGTCAATGGTCTGAACATCTGGAACGCAGGACTCAGTCTCACGCAGCCGCTCTTTCACGGCGGCGAATTGCGCGCGAAGAAGCGCGCCGCGCTCGCCGCTTACGATGCCGCGTTCGCCGACTATCGGCAGACCGTGCTGCAGGCGCTGCAACAAGTCGCCGACACGCTCCATGCGCTACAGGACGATGCGCTCGCGTTGCGCTCGCGCGATCTCGCTGCAAGCGAAGCCGATGCCAGCACGACCATCGCGCGCAATCGCTACGCGGCGGGCGGCATCAGCCAGTTCGCGCTGATCGACGCGCAACGCCAGACGCTGCAAACCGCGCTCGATCGCACGCGCGCCGAGGCCGACCGGCTCGCCGATACCGCCGCGTTGTACCAGGCGCTCGGCGGCGCCGCGTGGGACGACGTGAGCGCGCGCTGAGCGGGCTCGCTTGCGCGCCTCGCGGCGCATTCGCCGTCGCTGCGCGACAATGAGCCCATCGTCTCCATGATCCGCCGAGAGTCCCGCATGAACGACGCCCCGCAGTCCCCCGCCGCGCCTTCGCACAACGATCTCGTGATGGCCGATGCCCATCGACTGTCGCGCTGGATCCGCTTGCGCCAAGTCTCGTGTCGTGAAGTGATGAGCGCGTTTCTCGATCACATCGAGCGCGTGAATCGTCCGGCCAACGCGATCGTGTCGCTGCGCGAGCGTGCCGATCTGCTGCGCGAGGCCGACGAGCGCGACGCGCAGCTCGCGCAAGGCCATTACCTCGGCTGGCTGCACGGCATGCCGCAGGCGCCCAAGGACCTGACCGCGACCGCCGGCATCGCGTCGACACAAGGCTCGCCGATCTTCCGCGACGAAGTGCCGACGACCGATGCGCTGATGGCCGCGCGCATGCGCGCGAACGGCGCGATTTTCATCGGCAAGACCAACACGCCCGAATTCGGCTTGGGCTCCCACACCTACAACACGGTGTACGGCACCACGCTCAATGCCTACGACCCGGCGCGCAGCGCGGGCGGCAGCAGCGGCGGCGCGGCCGTCGCGCTCGCGCTGCGCATGCTGCCGGTCGCCGATGGCAGCGACATGATGGGCTCGCTGCGCAATCCGGCAGGCTGGAACAACATCTTCGGCTTTCGACCGTCGCAAGGACGCGTGCCGGGCGTGCCGGCGCAAGAGCTGTTCTTCCAGCAACTCGCGTGTTCAGGGCCGATGGGCCGCAGCGTCATCGACATCGCGCAGTTGCTCGCCGTGCAGGCGGGCTACGACGCGCGCGCGCCGCTGTCGCTGGACGAGGATCCCACCGTGTTTAGCGGTCCGCTGGAGCGCGACGTCAGTGGCACGCGCATCGGCTGGCTCGGCGACTACGACGGCTATTTGCCGATGGAAGACGGTGTGCTCGATCTGTGCCGCACGGCGCTCCAGGACTTCGAAGCGATCGGCTGCATCGTCGAGGACACGCGTGTGGCCTTCGACATGGCCACGCTGTGGCAAAGCTGGCTCACGTTGCGTCATTTCTCTAGCGCTGGCCTGCACGGCGCGCTGTATCGCGACCCGCACAAGCGCGCGTTGCTGAAGCCCGAAGCGGTATGGGAAATCGAAGGCGGCCTGGGTCTCACCGGCGAGGACGTGTGGAACGCAACGCTCGCGCGCAGCAACTGGTACAACGCGTTGCTCAAGCTGTTCGAGCGCTGCGACTTTCTCGCGTTGCCGAGCGCGCACCTGTTCCCGTTCGATGCGAACGAACCGTGGCCGAAGGCCATCGCGGGCAAGTCGATGGACACCTATCACCGCTGGATGGAAGTCGTGATCGGCGCGAGTCTCGCGGGCTTGCCGGTCATCAGCGTGCCGGCGGGTTTCAACGCGGCGGGGCTGCCGATGGGCATCCAGCTGATCGGCAAGCCACGCGCCGATCTCGCGGTGCTGCAGCTCGCGCATGCGTACGACCAGGCGACGCAGTGGGTGAAGCGGCGTTTGCCGCCGATGCTGCACCGCTGAAACGGCAGCGGTAAACCAAAAATCGGCGCTCACCGAGCGCCGATTTTTCATGCAGTCTTGCGTGAACTCACGCCTTCACCGCCCTCGCCGCAGCGCGCCCGCGCAGCCATTCGAGCACGAGCAGCAGGCAGGTCGAGAACACGATCAGGATCGTCGCGAGCGCGGCGATCGTCGGGCTGATGTTCTCGCGGATCCCCGTGAACATCTGGCGCGGCAGCGTCGTCTGGTCGGCGCCCGCAAGGAACAGCGTGACGACCACTTCATCGAACGAGGTCGCGAACGCGAACAGCGCACCCGACATCACGCCCGGTGCGATCACCGGCAGTGTGATGCGAAAGAACGTCGTCACCGGATTCGCGCCGAGCGACAGGCTCGCGCGCACGAGGTTGTAGTTGAAGCCCTGCAGCGTCGCCGCGACCGTCGTCACGACGAACGGCACGCCGAGCGACGCATGCGCGAGAATCAGCCCGATGTACGTGTTCGCGAGTCCAAGCGGCGCGAAGAACAGATACATGCCCACGCCGACCACGACCACTGGCACGATCATCGGCGAGATCAGGACCGCCATCAGCACCGACTTGCCACGGAAGTTCGCCTTCGTGAGGCCGATCGCCGCGAGCGTGCCGAGCACCGTGGCCACCACCGTCGCGGCCGGCCCGACGATGAAGCTGTTCTTCGCGGCCATGCGCCATTCATCGGACGCGATGAGGTTCTGATACCAGCGCAGCGACCAGCCCGGAATCGGATAGACGAGGAACGTGCTCGACGAGAACGACAGCGGCACGATCGCAAGCACCGGCAGCACGAGATAGAGCAGCGTGAGCACGGCAAGCCCGCGCAGCACGAAGTACCACACGCGTTCGATCGCGGAGGTGTGCGGCGCAAAGAGCGGTTTGGCGAATTTCATCGTTGTGTCTCCTTCGCCTTGATTAACCGAGGCTCAATTGCGTGCGCGTGAAGCGCCCGTAGATGAAGTACAGCACCGTGGTCGCCGCGAGCAGCAGCGCGCCGAGCGCGCACGCCATGCCCCAGTTGATCGACACGTTCGTGAAGTACGCGACGTAGTAGCTGACCATCTGGTCGCCGGGGCCGCCGAGCAGCGCGGGCGTGATGTAGTAGCCGATCGAGAGGATGAACACGAGCAGCGCGCCCGCGCCCACGCCCGGATAGGTCTGCGGCACGTACACCCGCCAGAACGCTGCGAACGGATGACTGCCGAGCGAGACGGCCGCGCGCTGATAGGTCGGCGGAATCGACTTCATCACGCTGAACAGCGGCAGCACCATGAACGGCAGCAGGATGTGCGTCATCGAGATGTAGACACCGACGCGATTGAACAGCAGCGCGAGCGGCGAGGAAATGATGCCGGTACCCATCAGCGCCTTGTTGACTAGTCCCTCGCTTTGCAGGATCACGATCCACGCGGCGACGCGCACGAGAATCGACGTCCAGAACGGAATTAGCACGAGGATCATCACGAGGTTCGCGCGCCGCTCGGAAAGTTGCGAGATCCAGTACGCGAGCGGATAGCCGAGCAACAACGTAAGCAACGTAACGACGACGCTGATCACGAACGTGCGTTGAAACACGGCCAGGTAGATCTGCTGGTCGGGATCGGAGGCAATGATATGGCCGAACGCATCCTGACGATGATCGAGCGAAGCCAGCAGATAGAACGGCGAATACGTGCTGCTGTTCTTCGCGATCGCCTGCCAGTAGCTGACGTCGTTCCAGCGTTCGTCGAGATCGACGAACTTCGCGTGCGTCTGCGCGGGCGTGAGTTTGAGCGGATGGCCGTCGTCATCGGCGAACGGCATCGCGCGCGCGGTCTTCGCGACCAGCGATCGATAGCCCGGAATTTCGACGTTCAGGCGTCGCGCGAGCGCGCCCATCGCATCGCCTTCGCGCACGACCAGCAGGTCCGAGGCGAGTGCGGCATACGCGTCGTCGGGTGGCACGCTCTTGCGGTCCCAGTCGCGCAACGCGCCGATCGTATGCGGCAGCGCGCTCACGATCTCGGGGTTCTGCACCGCGCGCGTGAGCAGCGCGGCAATCGGCACGACGAAGATCAGCAGCAGGAAGATCGCGAGCGGCGCGATCAGCAGCAGCGCCATCGTGCGTTTCTTCGCTTCCGCCACGCGCAGCTCGCGCTTGAGGCGCGCCGACGATTCGGGCGTCGTATCGTCGGTGGGGATTGTCATCGTTGTCACACCCAGTCTCCTGCAATACTGCGGGCCGCACGCACCGTTTCATGCGGGGCGTGCGGCCCTTCCTCCATAGACGGCGCAGCGTGTGCCGCGCCGTCGCGTGCTACTGCGGACCTGCTTACTTCGCTGCCCACGAAGCGAAGCGCTGCTCCAGTTCGTCGCTGTGATCGGTCCAGAACGCGAGATCTTCCTGGATCGCGTTCTTGCCGTTGGTCGGCGAGTTCGGCAGGTTGGCGAGCGTCTTCGGGTCGAGACCCTTGAGCGCGTTCAGGTTGACCGGGCCGTACGCGATGTGCTGCGCGTACATCTCCTGCGGCTTCGTCGAGAGCGTGTGAGCGATGTATTGCTCGGCCAGCGCCTTGTTCGGCGAGCCCTTCGGAATGGCCCAGAAGTCGAGGTCATAGATGCTGCCGTTCCACACGACCTTGAGGTTCTTGCCTTCGCGCTGCGCCGCGTCGATGCGGCCGTTGTATGCGGTCGACATCACGACGTCGCCGGCCACGAGGAACTGCGGCGGCTGAGCACCCGCCTCCCACCATTGAATATTCGGCTTCAGTTCGTCGAGCTTCTTGAACGCGCGATCCTGACCCGCCTTGGTCGCGAGCACCTTGTAGACGTCCTTCGGCGCGACGCCGTCAGCCATCAGCGCGAACTCGAGGTTGTAGCGCGCGCCCTTGCGCATCGCACGCTTGCCCGGGAATTTCTTCACGTCCCAGAAGTCGGCCCAGCCGGTCGGCGCCGTCTTCAGCTTGTCCGCGTTGTACGCGAGCGCCGTCGACCACACGAAGAAGCCCGCACCGCATTCGAGTTGCGCGGACTTGACGATGTCAGCCTTGTTCGCGAGCTTCGACCAGTCGAGCTTCTCGTAGAGACCTTCGTCGCAGCCGCGCGCGATGTCGCCCGTTTCGACTTCGACGACGTCCCAGTTGACGTGCTTCGCCTCGACCATCGCCTTGACCTTGGCCTGCTCGCCGTTGTACTCGACGGCCGTGACCTTGTTGCCGGTCTGCGCGGCGAAGGTCTCGTTGAATGCGACCTTCTGCGCGTCGCCGTTCGCGCCGCCGAAGTTCACGACGGTCAGTTCAGCGGCGTGAGCCGTACCCAGGGCGAATGCGAGCGAACCCGCTGCGAGGGCGATGCGCGTGATGCCGATCTTCTTCATGGTGTCTTCCCTTCTCCGTAGTGGTTATCGTGCCAGGCCTCGTGGGCCCGTCAGGCGAACACGCGCAGATGCTCGGGCGCGAATTCGAGCGCAACGGGCTGCCCCGGTGCGAATACGTCGAGCGCCTCGGTGCCGAGCGGCACCTTGACGAAGCACTCGTCCTGCTGCGGCAGACCACAGCGCATGCGCACGTGGTCGCCGAAATAGATGAGCCCGCGCGCTTCACCCGCGATCGCGTTGGCGCCGGCGCGCGGCGAGCCCTGGGCGGCGAGCTTCATGCGCTCGGGCCGGATGCACGCGACGGCGCTCGCGCCGGCGGCTGCCCCGGCGACGTTGCGTCCCTTCAGGCGCGTGCCGTCGGCCAGATGCAGTTCGCAGAACTCGCCGTCCACGGCACCAATCGTGCCGCGCAGACGGTTGCTGTCGCCGATGAAGTTGGCGACGAATTCGTTGCCGGGGGACTCATAGAGGCGATCGACGGTGTCGAGCTGCTGCACGATGCCCTTGTCGAACACCGCGACGCGGTCCGACATCGTGAGCGCCTCGCCCTGGTCGTGGGTGACGTAGACGAACGTGACGCCGAGCTTTTCGTGCAGCGACTTCAGTTCGTACTGCATGTGTTCGCGCAGTTGCTTGTCGAGCGCGCCGAGCGGTTCGTCCATCAGCACGAGCTTCGGCTGGAACACGAGCGCGCGGGCGAGCGCGATGCGCTGCTGCTGACCGCCCGAGAGCTGCGCCGGATAGCGCTTCGCGAAGGCTTCCATGCGCACCATCTTGAGCGCGTCGTTGACACGCTGCGCGCGCTCGCCGGCCGGCACCTTGCGCACGCTGAGCGGATACGCGACGTTCTGCTCGACGGTCAGATGCGGGAACAGCGCGTAGTTCTGGAACACCATGCCGATGTTGCGCTTGTGCGGCGGCACGTTGTTGAGCAACTCGCCATCGAGGCGGATCTCGCCGCCGGTCGGAAACTCGAAACCGGCCAGCATCATCAGGCAGGTGGTCTTGCCCGAGCCGGACGGCCCAAGCAGCGTCAGGAACTCTCCTTGATATATATCAAGATCGAGTTGCTTCACCACAAGCGTTTCGCCGTCGTACGTCTTGCGCACGCCGCGAAAGCTGACGATCACGTCGCCTTTGTTCATCGCGAGTCTCCTTGCCATTGCCGTGTCTGTTGCCCCGGAGCGCCTTGTCTGGCGGCCCGTTAGACCTTTTGACGGTGGCGGCCCGCAGGCAACACAAACACCGTCAGATCCTGAGTGCGAACCACTATAGCCGCTCACGGCCCTATACTAGAGAGCCATTTCAATAATTTCGATGGAACCACTTTGGACACCGTCATCCTTTCCGACTGGCTCTCGTCGCGGCTCGACAAGAACTCGGCCGAACCGGTGTACCGCCAGCTGCTGAGCCTGATGCAGCAGGCCGTGCTGACCGGCCAGCTCGCTCCCGGCACCAAACTGCCCAGCTCGCGCACGCTCGCCGGCGAGCTCGGCATTGCGCGCAATACGGTCCTGCACGTGTACGACCAGCTGAGCGCGGAAGGCTACGTGCTGTCCAGCACCGGCAGCGGCACCTACGTCGCCGATACGCGCCCCGACAAGGCCGCGCTCGCGCCCGGCCTCGCCTGCACGACGCGCGCGGTGGCGGTCGGCTCGGCGCTCACCGCAGTGCCCTCCGGTACCGCGTCCACTTCCGGTTCCACTTCCGCTTCCGTCGATCCTGCGCCGCAGCAGAGCTACCCGCGCGGCGGCATGTCGATGCGCGGACAGCGGCTGATCGACGAGGCCGGGGTGTCCGCCAAGCAATGGGGCGCCTTCATGCCGGGCGTGCCCGACGTGGCCGAGTTTCCGGCGCGCACGTGGAGCCGCCTGCAGGCGCGGCTGTGGAAATCCGCCAATCACGATCTGCTCACCTATGCGCCCGGCGGCGGCTACCGGCCGCTGCGGCGCGCGTTGTCGGACTACTTGCGGGTGGCGCGCTCGGTGCGCTGCACGCCCGACCAGATCATCATCACGACCGGCATTCATCAATCGATCGACCTCGCCGTGCGCCTGCTCACCGATGTCGGCGACCGCGCGTGGGTCGAGGAGCCGTGCTACTGGGGCGCGCGCAGCGTGCTCCAGTCGTCGGGACTCAAGCTCGCGCCCATGCCGGTCGACGCAGAAGGACTCAATCCGCGCGAGGCCGACATGCGCAATCCGCCGCGCCTCGCGCTCGTCACGCCCTCGCATCAGTATCCGCTCGGCATGGTGATGAGCCTGGCGCGCCGCCGCACATTGCTCGAATACGCGCGCCAGCACAAGGTGTGGATCATCGAGGACGATTACGACAGCGAGTTCCGTTACGGTAGTCGTCCGCTCGCCTCACTGCAAGGTCTCGACGATGCGGGACAGGTCATCTATGTCGGCAGCCTCGGCAAGATGCTGTTTCCGGGCCTGCGCATCGGCTACATGATCGCGCCCGAGCATCTGATCGACGTGTTCCGCACCGGCGTCGCCGAACTCTACCGCGAAGGCCAGTTGATGCAGCAGGCCGTGCTCGCCGAATTCATCATGGACGGCTATCTGACCTCGCACGTGAGGCGCATGCGCACGCTGTACGGCGAGCGGCGCCAGTTGCTCATCGATGCCGTGGCGCAGCATTTCGGCGACGCTCTGCCCGTGATGGGCGACGAAGCCGGACTGCACTTCGTGCTCGGCCTGCCCGACGGCACCGACGACCGCGCGGTGACCCAGGCCGCCTACGATGCCGGCGTCATCGTGCGCCCGCTCGCCTCGTACTACTGCGGGCGCCAGGATCGCTACGGGCTCCTGACCGGCTACGCATGCGTGCCGCACGAGCAGATCGGGCCTTCGTTCGCGACCCTCGCGCGCGTGATCGAGGAACAGGTCTTCACGCGCAAGGCCGGGCGTCGCGGCGTGGGTTGAGCGCCGCTACTTCAACCCGAAATCGACGCGTGTCGTGGCGCCCTTGTCGTCGATGCCCTTCGCATCGAGCTTCGGCGCCACGATGAACACCCGCCCCGGATCCACCTTCGCGTTGGTGAAATACTGCTGCACGGCCTGCGCGCGCTGCTGCGCGAGATCGCGCAGCGCGGCGTCATCGACGGTGGCGTGCTCGGCGAGCGCCTGCTTCATGTCGTCGTCGGGCAGTGTCTTCGTCATGCCGATCATGTTGCGCGGCTTCTTGAAGTCCGCCGCCTTGTAGGCCTTGGCCAGATACTTGCTGTATTCCTTGTCGTCGACCTTGATGCTCGTGGTATCGACGCTCTCGCCGTTGCCGACCGTGTCCTTCACCTTCTGCTGACGCACGAGATGATCGACGTACTGCTCGCGCAGCGCGGGCGTATCGATGGCCGGATCGACGCGGCCGATCAGGTCGATCTTGATCGACGGCTTGTCGTCGAGCGCCTTGGCGATCGTATCGAGCTTCTTGTTGTCGGCATCCGTGAGCGTGGCCGCACCGGGCTCGAACTCGACGTAGCCCAGCTCCTCGCCATTGCCGCCGAACGCGTTCGCGAGCAGCGTGAAGGGCGCCGTCACCGCCTTCGCAATCAGATTCAGAATCGCCTTCCAGATCACCCCGCCGAGACTGAACTCGGGATTCGACAGCGAGCCCGACACCGGAATATTCACGTCGATCTCGCCGCGCCGGTTCTTCAACAGCGAGATCGCGAGGCGCACCGGCAGCTTGGTCGCCGTGTCGTTGTCGATGTGGTCGCCGAACGTGAGCTGGTCGATGAAGATGTGGTTGTTGGCCGACAGCTGGTCGTTGTCGAGCTTGTACTGGACATCGACGTTGAGCTTGCCCTTCGTGATCGGATAACCCGCGTATTTCGACGAGTACGGCGTGAGATTCGTGAGCTCGATGTCGTGCGCGCTCGCCGTGATGTCGAGCGCCGGCTTGGCGATCAGCGGATTGACCGTGCCCTTGATCGTGATCGGGCCGTTCGGGTTGAGGCTCGCCTGCACATCGACGGGTGCGGGCGTCGTGGACTGGGTGCCGAACGCGCCGATGGTCCCGTGGATGTCGACGAGATCGGCGGTGTAGTTCGGCTTGATGAAGTGGTCGGTGTAGTTCACGCGTCCGGCCTGCAAGACCAGTTGGCCGAAGTGCAAACGCACGGGGCTCTTCGGCGCCGCCGCCGCATTCACCGTGACGGTGGCCGTGCTTGCCGGAGCCGGAGCTGCGGCCACCGCATGGGGAGCGCTCGCCGCCTGCGGCGAGAGTGGCACCGGCTCCTTGCCGCTCTTGTCGCGCGTGAGCGATTCGGCCGGGCCGCTCTGCTTCGCGACCACATCCTTCAGGTTCAGCTTGCCCTGCTCGTTGAGCAGCACCCGTCCGTAGAAGCCCGCGAACGTGACGCGGGCCACATCGACATCCGTGCCGTGCTCGTCGTAGTTCGCCTTGAGGTTGCTGAACGCGAGCGAGCGCCAGCCCGCGAACGGATCGGAAGTGGCCTTGTCGAGCATGCGCATGTCGACCACGGCGGCGTCGCCGCGATAGTTCGCGCGCATCGCCTTGTCCTGCGAGACCGACAGCTGGCCGTTCATGTTGAGCAGCGCGCTCGCGATCGTCGCGTTGAGCACACTGCCGAAGTACGGCTCGAACGCAGCGGCATCGAGCCGGTTCGCATCGACCTTGAGCGTCGCCTTGAGCGGCGTCGGATTGACCTCGCCGTTCACCGCCAGCGTGCCCTTGCGATTGAGCGTCGCCTTCAGGTCGATCGGCAGCGGATGGCCGAGGTCGTCGCTGATCTTCTGGACCTTGACATCGAACGGCGTGATCGCGAGCTTGACCGGACGCGGCGTGCTGTTGTCGGTAAAATCGATGTTGCCGTTGCTCACGCTGAGCGCGTCGATCTGGTAGTGCCACGCCGGTCCTTCCTTCACGGACTTTTGCGCCGCGTGGATGGCCGTGCGCTGCTGCGCGACTTCATGCTGGCCCGCGAGCGCGGCGAGATCGATGCTGCCATCCTTCTGGCGCGTGACGTTGACGGCGAGGCCGGTGGCATCGATCGAAGCGATCTGCGCCTTGCGGGCCGCGAGATCGACCTGACTGATCGAGACCTTGCCGTGCTCGAGCGCGACGGTGCCGCTGCCGCCGCCGCGCTGCGCGAGCTTGAGCGAGGCCACTTCCACGCTCGACTGGCCGATCTGCACCGCGGCGGGCTCGCTCGCCCAGTTCGCGGTGAGCGCCACGTTCGCGCTCAGCTTGCCGTCGGTTACCTGTGCGGCGCTCAGCGTGTCGAGATACGGTTGCGCGGGCGGCAGCGGGATCGACTGGAGATCGACCTTGGCGTCCGCGCTCTTCGCCGCCAACCCGAAGTTGCCCGCGACGCCGATCGTGCCGCCCTCGCGCAACGCCGTGCTGAACGTGTAATGCGCGTTCGACTTCGCGAGCGTCGAGAAATCGGTGAGCGAGGTCTCGACGTTGGTCATGACGAGATCGACGGGCTTGGCCGTGGTTTCGTCGTGGACATTGATCGTGCCGCCCGTGAGCGCGAAGCGCTTGATCGCGAGGTCGAGCGGCGCGGGTTTCGCCTCGCCCGCAGCCTGCGCTCCGGATGGCGCCGATGCCGCTTGCGCGCCCGAGGCCGGCGGCGCGGCGGCCATCTTTTCGGCGCGCAGCATGCCGTCCTTGTCGCGTATCACGTTGAAGGTCGGCGCGTCGAGACGGATCTCGTCGAAGTGATAGACGTTGCTGAACGGCACGAGCTGCCCCGCCGCGACGTGCAGGCTGCGCACCGCGACAAACGGCGCACCGGTCGCATCGATGCTGTCGAGGTCGTTCAGATCGGTGGTGCCCGACACGCGCAACTCCGGCTTCGCGTCGTTCATCACGAACATGAGCTTCAGGTCGGTCGAGAGGCGGCCCGCGCGCACGGTGACGGGCAGCTTGGTCGGCGAGTAGCTGATGAGGCGCGGAATGTCGAGGTCGGTCAGACGCAGCGACACTTCCGACTCGCGCGAACTCGCGAACGGCTTGGTCTTGCCGTCGAGCGCGAGCGTGCTGTCGCCGTCGATGCGCATGCGCAACAACGGCTCGACGAAGATATCGGTCTTCGAGGGCAGCGTCGCGATGAACGGCACGCCGAGCGACCAGCGGTCGATCACGTGCTTTTCGTTGAGCAGGCGATCGTCGAAATCGACGCGGCCGTTCTCGATCTGGATGTTCGACACCGAGAACAGCGTCGGCTTGGCGTTGGGTTTGGGCGGCGTCGAGAACTTCTCGATCAGGTCGGTGAAATTGAAGCGCTGCGCGTCGTAGCGCACGATCGCGAGGCGCGGTGAGTCGAGGCGCACCTGGTTGACGATCGGCGCGGCGCGGAAAATCGACGTCCACGAAGTCTGCACGACGAGCCGCTCGACGTCGAAGAAATTGCCGTTGCCGCCGCGCTCGCCGATATGGACGCGATCGGCCTCAAAATTGAGCGTATAGGGATTGAGCGCGATGCGGCCGATCGTGACCGGTCGATCGAGCAGCTTGCTGAGCTGCTGCTGCGCGATGCTGCGAATGAGCGGCGGCGCGGCGAAAAAGCCGAGCAACCCGAACACGACAAGGAAGATCACGACGCCAGTGAAAATCTGGCGGGTACGCGGTGCGCGCGCGACGGCGCGCACCGATTGAAGCGAAGAGTTCAGAGTCGCTTTGTTGAGGCTTGCCATGCTCGCTTGCGGGTGACGCGGCGGCGCCGCGAAGGGGTGGGTCGGTCGCCCGACGATCGGTGCCCGGACAGCGAAAAGTATAGGCCGGATGGCGCAGGCGGCGTTAGATAAGCGGCTGGCGGGGTGCGGGGTTTGTCAAAGTTTGGGCGCGGGCGTGGGCGCGCCAGGGCGACGCGGGGGCTTGCTGGATGCTTTATGTGGCTGAAGCGATGTCGCGGGAGTTTGTGCGCCGCTCATGCGGCATGAGCGGTTTCGCCCGAGGTTGCTGGGCGCTCTCGCGGCATAAGCGGTGCCCCCCGCATTGGCTGAACGCTCACGCAGCATAAACAGCGTCGCCCGCGCTCGCGAGACACCCGCGCGGTATAACCGGCATCGCCCGCGTTTGCGCGACGCTCATCCGGCATAACCTGCGTCGCCCGCATTGGCTGAACGCTCACGCAGCATTAACAGCGCCGCCTGCGCTCGCGAGACACCCGCGCGGTATAACCGGCATCGCCCGCGTTTGCGCGACGCTCATCCGGCATAACCTGCGTCGCCCGCATTGGCTGAACGCTCACGCAGCATTAACAGCGCCGCCTGCGCTCGCGAGACACCCGCGCAACACAAGCGGCGTCGCCTGCGTTTGCGTGACGCTCACGCGCATAACCGGCGTCGCCCGCATTGGCTGGACGCTCACGCAGCATAAACAGCGCCGCCCGCGCCCGCGAAACGCTCACACAGCACAAACAGCATCGCTCACTGACGCTCGACCGCAGGCGGCTGCCAGCTGCCATCGGTTGCCTGGCGCTTGGGCGCGTACAGGCGCAGCACGAGCACGAAGTCGCCATGCGGCGCGGGCACCCAGTTGCCGCTCTTCTGCCGCCCGGCCGACACCCGCACGTCGAGCGAGCCATCGCGATTGCGGTGCGCGCCCGTGCGATCGCCGAGCGCGACGCGCACCGGCGTGTCGTCGGCGAGCGCGCCGTCCGGCGTATACGCCGTCAACGACCAGAACCCGCGCACCGGCGGCAACTGGTTCGGCGCAAAATGGATCACGTAGCGATTGGCGCCGTTCAGCACATGGCCGTCGCTGTCGACGCTCACGCGCGCGCGCACTTCGTCGTCGCGCGTGCCGAGGGCCGGGGTCGTGTACGCAGCCCACGCACGCAGCGCGTAGTCGGTGCCCCAGGTGCCGGCCGCATCGCCGGCCCAGGTCCAGCCGTTGCCGGTCAAGAGGTTCGACGGCGGCGTGGCGAGGCGCTCGCGGCCATCCGCGAAACCAGCCGTGAACAGCTCGCTCGAGCCCTTCGGCGGATCGCCCGCATCGCCTGGGCGCACGCCGAGATCGGCGAGGATCTTGAGCGCGTGCGGATCGTCGGGCACCGGCGGGTTGTCCGCGAGTGCCTGCGCGAGGCGATCGAACCAGGCAGTCGGCGCGAGCGCGGCCACCTTCGCGCGCGGCGAACCGGGCGAGCCGGGCGCGACCTGATCGCCGATCACGCCCGCTGCGGCCGGCGCCGTACTGGCACGCCCGGGACTGGCGCTCCACGCGGACAGGGGCGCCACGCGCATGGCGCGCTGCAGCGTGCGGATCGCCGCGAGATCGCCGCCGCGCGTTTCGATGCGCGCGACGAACCACACGTAGCGCGTGCCCACGTCGACACGCTGCACGCGCGCGGGCAGCGTGCCCTTCCAGCCGGCCGGCACGAACGCAATCGTTTGCGATTTCAGGCCAGCAGAACGGGCCGTGATTTGTGCGCCGCTCGACCAGACGATGTTGGTCCACATGTCGAGTGCCCGCACGTCCATGTAGCGCCCATGCGTGTCGGGCAGCGTGACGAGCACGGGTTCGCTGCCCACGTCGAGCCAGCCACTCGAGGCCAGCGTGTCGAGGTTCGGCAGGGGCGGATTGGCCGCGCCGACGGGCGGCAGCGCTTGCGCGTGGCGCAGCGTGTCGAGGTCGGCCTGGCCGGGTCCGGTGCCGATCGCCGCCTCGCGCGCGATGTCCATCTGCACTAGCGGATAGCCGAACACGTAGGAATCGGACACTTCGTCCTTGACCCAGCCGCTCGCGGTTTTGGGTGCCACGTCTCCCGGCGCCGACGCACAACCAGCGATGAATGCGAGGCCTGCGAGCACGGCGCAGGCGCGGTAAAGCGGATGTAGCTCTCGATGATTTTTTATCATTGGTCGTTTTTTCGGTGCGGGCGGTCCAGAAGATGACGTCGACCGGCCTGCGCGGTGCGCGGCCCCCCAGCCTTTGGTGTGCGCGTTGCGTGGTCCCGATCTCGCCGGCTCGTATCGTATCGCTCGCGCCAGAGCATGAAAAGCGGTCAGCATGGAATTGTGCGTTCCTCGCCGTGCGAAATGCCGATAAAGTGAGCACTTTCTTGCGGCCTCATCGTGACAAACAGGAGTCAAGCCGGATGTACGTCCCCTCTCATTTCGCTGAAGATCGGCCCGAGGTCCTGCACGCGCTGATCGCCGCCGAACCGCTCGGCGCGCTCGTCACCCACGGTCCGGACGGACTCGACGCAAATCACGTGCCGTTCGAACTGGAGCCCTCCCTCGGCGCGCACGGCACGCTGCGCGCCCACGTGGCCCGCGCGAACCCGGTCTGGCAGGAAGCCGCGAACGCCCCCGATGCGCTCGTCATCTTCCAGGGCCCCGCCGCCTACATCTCGCCGAGCTGGTATCCGAGCAAGCACGAGACGCACCGCCATGTGCCCACCTACAACTACATGGTCGTGCACGCGCACGGGCGCATCGTCGTGCGCGACGACGAGAAGTTCGTGCGCGGGCTCGTCGCCCGCCTCACGCGCAAGATGGAAGCCGGCGAGCCGGTGCCGTGGAAGATGAGCGATGCGCCGGCCGACTTCATCGAGCAGATGCTCGCGAATATCGTCGGCATCGAGATCGAGATCGTGCGGCTCGTCGGCAAATGGAAAGTGGGGCAGAACCGCACCGCCCAGGATGCGCGCGGCGCCGGCCAGACGCTGATCGAACGCGGCAGCGATGCGCAGCGCGGCGTCGGCGAGGTCATGCTCGACAAATTTCCCGTTGCGTAACGCACCGGTCGCGGCACAACCGGCGCGCCGACGGTCGTCGCGCGGCCCCGCTTGACCTTCCCATGATGGGAACGTCGATACTGTCCAGTATCGGCAATCCTTGTCGCAGGCAATAGCCGCGACCCACGACCATGAACGAACCGACCGTCACCACGCGCAGGGCCAGCGCCGTGGCCGAATTCGACATCCGCGGCATGACCTGCGCGGCCTGCTCGACGCGCGTCGAGAAAGCGCTCGCGCGCGTGCCCGGCGTCACGCGCGCAACGGTCAACCTCGCCACCGAAAAAGCGACCGTCGAATCCGACGCCGACGTCACGCCGGACACCCTCGTCGCCGCCGTCGACCAAGCGGGCTACACCGCGCTCCCGCTCGCCGCCGGCAGCGCGGAACTCGCGATCGGCGGCATGACCTGCGCGGCCTGCGCAAACCGCGTCGAGAAGGCGCTCACGCGTGTGCCCGGCGTCAGCGCCGCCAGCGTGAACCTCGCGACCGAAAAGGCCTCGGTCAACCTGCGCGCGCCGCTCACGGGCGACACGCTCGACCAGCTCGTCGCCGCTGTCGTGAAGGCCGGCTACGAAGCGACGCCGGTCGTCGCCGACGCCGCGCCCGCGCAAACGGCATCCGGCCAGCGCGAGCGCGAGCGCGACACCACGCGCCGCGAACTCCATGCCGTGCTGGCGTCCGCAGCACTCAGCGCCCCGCTCGTCCTGCCGATGCTGTTCCACTGGTTCGGGCTCCACGCGATGGTGCCCGCGACGCTCCAGCTGATCCTCGCCTCGATCGTGCAGTTCGGCTTCGGCGCGCGCTTCTATCGCGCCGCGTGGAAGGCCGTGCGCGCGGGTGCAGGCAACATGGACCTGCTGGTCGCGCTCGGCACCTCCGCCGCGTGGGGCGTGAGCGTCTGGCAGATGCTCGCCCATCCGGGCGAGACGGCCCATCTGTATTTCGAGGCCGCGGCGGTCGTCATCACGCTCGTGCGCTTCGGCAAATGGCTCGAAGCGCGCGCCAAGCGCCAGACCACCGATGCGATCCGCGCGCTCAACGCGCTGCGGCCCGAGCGCGCGCGTGTGCGTATCGGCGGCGTCGAGCGCGATGTGCCGCTCGCCGAGGTGCGAGTGGGCTCGGTGGTCATCGTGCGTCCCGGCGAGCGTCTGCCGGTCGACGGTGTCGTGAGCGAAGGCCGCAGCCATATCGACGAATCGCTCATCACGGGCGAGAGTCTGCCGGTACCGAAACAGCCCGGCGATGCGGTCACGGCCGGCTCGATCAACGGCGAAGGCGCGCTCGTCCTGCAGACCACGGCCATCGGCGCCGAGACGACGCTGGCGCGCATCATCCGGCTCGTCGAAAGCGCCCAGGCCGAGAAGGCACCGATCCAGCGGCTCGTCGACCGGGTGAGCGAGCTGTTCGTGCCCGCGATCCTCGTGATCGCCGCCATCACGCTCGCAGGCTGGCTCTTCGCGGGCGCCCACGCCGAGACCGCGATCCTCAACGCGGTCGCGGTGCTCGTGATCGCCTGCCCGTGCGCGCTCGGCCTCGCGACGCCTGCCGCGATCATGGCCGGCACCGGCGTCGCCGCGCGTCAGGGCGTGCTCATCAAGGATGCCGAAGCGCTCGAAACGGCGCACGCCGTCTCGGTTGTCGCGTTCGACAAGACCGGCACGCTCACGCTCGGCCAGCCCGCCTTGACGGCATTCGAGCCCGCACAAGGCGTGGCCCGCGACGAAGCGCTCGCGCTCGCCGCCGCCGTGCAGCGGCACAGCGAGCATCCGCTCGCGCGAGCTGTGGTGAACGCGTTCGACGCGGCGCAAGCAGGCGAGCCGCTCAACGCATCAGTCGCATCGCACGCATCGCACGCGCGCGCCGTCGCGGGACGCGGCGTCGAAGCGCTCGTCGAAGGGCGGCGCATTGCGCTTGGCAGCGCGCGCTGGCTCGATGAACTCGGCCTCGCGGTGCCGCCCGCGCTCGCCGCGCGCGCACGCGAGTTGGAGCAGTCCGGCAACACGATATCGTGGCTGCTCGCACCCGTTGATCTGACGACAAGCGCGGTCAACGCGGCGGGGGATGATGAACTGCTGGCCGAAAGTGAACGTGTCAGGTCCTCCGACTCGCACGACGAGCGCGGCGGCGTGCTGGCGCTGCTCGCCTTCGGCGACACGCTCAAGCCCGGCGCGCGCGACGCCATCGCGCGTCTCGCGAAGATGGGCATTCGCAGCGTGCTCGTCACCGGCGACAACCCAGGCGCCGCCGCCAGCGTCGCCGCGCAACTCGGCATCGACGAGGTTCATGCGCGCGTGCTGCCCGACGAAAAGGCCCGCACGATCCGCGACCTGAAGATCCGCACGGGCGCGATCGTCGCGATGGCGGGTGACGGCATCAACGATGCCCCCGCGCTCGCCGCTGCCGACATCGGCATCGCGATGGCCACCGGCACCGATGTCGCGATGCACGCCGCCGGCATCACGTTGATGCGCGGCGACCCGGCGCTCGTCGCCGCCGCCATCGACATCTCGCGGCGCACGTGGCGCAAGATCCAGCAAAACCTGTTCTGGGCGTTCGTCTACAACCTGATCGGCATTCCGCTCGCCGCGTTCGGTTTGCTCAATCCGATGATCGCGGGCGCGGCGATGGCGTTCTCGAGCGTGAGCGTCGTCACCAACGCGCTGCTGTTGCGGGCGTGGCGCGCACGCGCTTGAAGCAGCGGCATCGACGTTTATCGCGTCCCGCCCGCCGCCCATTGCGCAAGCGTCGCCACGGTGTTCATGTTGCGCGCCGTGCCCTTGCTCGCAGCGGCAATGCGCAGCTTCGAATGACCCATGCCGTCGCCATAGTGCACATAGATTTCATGATGGCCGAGCACCACTTCCTCGGCGGTGAGCCCGCGTAGCGTCGCGAGCGTATCGGCGGGCGGCGGACCGTCGAGAAAGATCGCCACCGTGCGGTTCGCCTCGCGCTCGGGAAACGGATTGGCGGCGAGCACGGCGGCCATCTCCGCGCCAGTGCGCAGCAGCACGCCGACCGGCTCGCCCGCATAGTCCTCCAGCGCACGTTCGAGCGATGCGCGCACGGCACGCCGCGACGTGCCGCTTTCAAACACGACATTACCGCTCGCGATATAAGTGCGCACGTTGCGAAAACCCGCTTGCTCGCACATCGCGCGCAACTCGGCCATTGGCAGTTTGCCGGTGCCGCCCACATTCACTGCGCGCAACAACGCGATATAGATCGCCATCGGAAATCCTCCCCTCGCTCGCGCGTTCAATCACGACGATTGTGGCACGACGCGCGTCGCGACTCGCCCAGCGGGTGCGTCAATTTGCCAGGTGCGAAGTCCGCTTCGACGTCGCGTTCATACCACGCCACCCCAAATCTGGTATTCGGCATGCCGTGCGCAAATCGCTTTTAATTCACGGAGTTAATTCGCTTTACGCATTTTGCAGAAAAAGTTTTATCGCCGTTTATTGATCATTCCGGGGGCGAGTCTGATGCGAGGCCATTAAATTTCGGCCGGGTTGTGACCCGTCGACAGGCCGCGTTTGAATAGCGAGGCCAGTCGAAACAAGGACTTTTATCGTTGACTCGGAATAAATATATGAACAAGCACTGGATCGCCCTGGGCCTGCTCGGCACGGCCGCAATGGGTGCGAACGCACAGAGCAGCGTCACGCTCTACGGATCGCTGGACGCAGGCGTCGCCTACTTCAACAACGTGATGGGCGGCAGCGCCTGGGTGCAGGACAGCGGCGCGATTTCCAACACGTTTTTCGGCTTCAAGGGTACGGAAGATCTGGGCGGCGGCTTGTCGGCGGTCTTCAAGCTCGAAAACGGCTTCATGCTCAACAACGGCCAGGTCGGCTCGCTGCTCAGCGGCGAATCCGGCATGTTCAACCGCGAGGCCTATGTTGGCCTGAGCAGCAAAACGGCCGGCACCGTGACGCTCGGCCGCCAGTACGACTCGACGAACGACTACCTGTCGCCGCTGTCGCTCACCGGCACCGCCCATGGCGTGACGCTCGCCGCTCACCCGTACGACAACGACAACCTCGGTGGCTCGTTCTCGACCAAGAACGCCATCAAGTACGAAAGCGCCGACTACGCGGGCTTCCACTTCGGCGGCATGTACGGCTTCAGCAATGCAGCAGGCCAGTTCGCCAACGGCCGTGCATGGAGCCTCGGCGCGGGCTACGAGAACGGTCCGTTCTCGCTCGCCGCTGCCTACATGCAGACCAACAACGACACCAACTCGATCAACGGCACCACGCCGTTCAACGCCAACGGCGCTGCGTCGGCTGATCCGAACACGTCCGCGCTGCATCGCGTCTTCGGCGTGGGCGCGCGTTACGCGTTCGGCGCAGGCACGGTCGGCGTGGTGTGGACGCAGTCGCAACTCGACAATCGCGCCTCGTCGCCGTTCGATGTGAACGGCATTGCCAACGGCAGCTTCGGCCAGGTCACCGGCGGTCGCACGCGTTACGACAACATCGAACTCAATGGTACGTATTCGGTGACGCCGGCACTCGCGCTGATCGGCGAGTACACCTACACGTGGGGCAAGATGACGAGCGCGAACTCCAACTCGACGTCGCCGAAGTGGCACTCGGTCGTGGCCGCTGCGGACTACTCGCTCAGCAAGCGTACGGACACGTACGTCGCGGCTGCGTACCAGCACGCGTCCGGTACCGTCTACGACAACGGCAGCGGCTTCGTCGCGGACAACGTGACGTCGATCGGCGGCGTGATCCCGCCGTCGTCGACGGCTAGCCAGATCGGTGTCGCGGTCGGTATCCGTCACCGCTTCTAAGACGCTTCGCCCTCATGGCGGCGGCCCCCGTTTGTGCGGGGGCCGCCGTTTTTTTATGGGCGGGCAGCTTTACTCCGAATCCGGCGCGGAACCGCTCTCCGGCGCATCGGGCGTCGGCGTCGGCGCCAGTGACGGCGACTCGACCGGGAACGACGGTGCGAGCTCATGCGCGGCCGGCTGCGAAGCGGCCGGCGCAGTGCTCGCGCCCGTGGCTGGCGACGGCGTGAGAATCGGCGGCAACGAGGCAGGCAGCGGCGCGGATGCGGGCGCGGGCGGCATCTGCGACGCAGGCGACGCGGCCACCGGCGGCGCCGTCACGACGGGCCGCGGCGGCGCGCGCTTCACGGGCTGCGTCACCGGCGTTTCCTGTTTCACGCCGAACACCTTGTCGACCCACGCGGTAAGTCGTTCGCGGAACGTCTCGAACCAGCCCGGCGCGACTTCGGTGTCGAAGCGCACACGCGAGTCGATCAACCGCGCACGATACGCGCGCTGGAAAAAGTCGCCGACGATCGGCAGCGCACTGCGCGCCCCCTGGCCCCAGTAGTCGCTATTGAGCGTCACGCGCCCATCGTCGAAACCGACCCACGCACCACCGACGAGTTGCGGACTCATCAGGATGAACCAGCCATCCGCATTGTCCTGGGTCGTGCCGGTCTTGCCGGCGACATCGGCGCGAATGCCAAAGCGCGTGCGAATGCTCGATCCCGTGCCACGGTTGACCACATCGCGCATCACGTCGAGCAGCGTGCGATCGGCGGCCACCGGCAACGCGCGTTCGGGCCGCGCCGGATCGAATTCGGCGAGCACGTCGCCCTTGCTGTCCTCGATGCGCGTCACCATGCGCGGCTCGATGTACTCGCCGTCGTTGGCGATCGTGCTGTACGCGGAGACCATTTCCTTGAGCGTGACCGGGCTCGTGCCGAGCGCGAGCGACGGCACCGGCGAGAGCTGGCTGTCGCGCACGCCCATCGCCCGCGCGAGCCGCGCGACCTTGTCGGGGCCGACCGTCTGCATCAGTTGCGCCGTGATGCGGTTGCGCGAGTAGGCGAGCGCGTCGCGCAGCGACATCGGCTTGCCGCTCGGTGCGACGTCGTCGCTCGGACGCCAGATCTCGCCGCCCGCGAGCGGGATTTCGACAGGCTGGTCGATGAACGTATCGGCCGGCTTTGCGCCCGCCGCGAACGCCGCGCCATAGACGAACGGCTTGAACGTCGAGCCCGGCTGGCGGCGCGCCTGCTGCACGTGATCGAACGGCTCGCCCGCGAAATCGCGGCTGCCCACCCACGCCTTGATCTGGCCGTTGCGCGGATCGATCGCGAGGAAGCCGGCCTGCACATCGGTTTTCGTCTTGCACAGGTTGTGCATGAACGCGCGGTCCGCCGCGAGTCGCTTGAGCGCATCCTGATCGGTCTGCCCGCCATCGAGCGCGGCCTTGTAGTCGGGCGTCTCGCGCATGAAGGTCTTGAACAGTTCGTTGTCCGCCGAGCAACCCGCGCGACCGCTCCACGCACCGTTGGCGATGCCCTGCAACTGGTTCGCATGCTGCGTGAGCGCGGCCGTGGCCATCGACTGCAGACGCGAATCGATGGTGGTGCGCACAACGAGTCCATCGGAGTAGATGTTGTAGTCGTTGCGGTCGGCCCAGCCGATCAGCCATTTGCGCAGCTGCTGCGCGAAATGCGGCGCGGGACCAGGCGGCTCGATCTGGCGCTCGAAGTCCACGCCCAGTGGCTTGCGCTTCAAGGTCTCGAATGCGGCGGGACTCAGCTTGCCGTACTTGACCATTTGCGCGAGCACGGTGTTGCGCCGCTGCAGCGCGCGCTCGGGATTGATCACCGGGTTGTAGTAGCTGTTGCCCTTGAGCATGCCCGTGAGCGTCGCGCTTTCGAGCACGTCGAGTTGATCCGCCGATTTGCCGAAGTACGTACGCGCGGCCATCTCGATGCCATATGCGTTGTAGAGGAACGGCACCGTGTTCAGATAGGTCTCGAGAATCTGCTGCTTGCTGTAGACCGCCTCGATCTTGAACGCCGTGATCGCTTCCTTCAGCTTGCGTGTGAGCGTCGGCGCGCGGCCGATCTCGTCGGGATAGAGATTGCGCGCGAGCTGCTGGGTGATCGTCGAGCCGCCCTGGCGGTCGCCCGAAAACGTGTGCAGCGCAGCGCCCGCCGTGCGCCGGAAGTCGATGCCGTGATGCTCGTAGAAGCGATGATCCTCGGTCGAGATCAGCGCATCGACCATATGCGGCGAGATCTCCTTGAGCGACACCCACTCGCGGTTCGCGGGCTTGAATTCGGCGAGCAGCTTGCCGTCGGCGGACATGATCTGGGCCGGCTGGTCGACGCGCGCCTTGCGGATATCGCCGATGCTGGGCGTGAACGGAATCAGCACCAGCACGTAGAGCACGAACAGCGCCGGCACGGCGGCGATCGAGAGCGCCACGCCACGGCGCGTCGGATGACGCAGATGATGGAGCGCGACGGCCAGCCACGCCGCGAGCTGTTGACGGCCCGCGCGGACGAGCGGCGCGAGCGCGGCAAGGACAGGCTGGAGGTGCGCGAGCCATTGGGCGCAATGGTCACGGACGGACGAGATGATTCGACGCTTCACGCGATGGGGGGATCGGCTGGAAAAGCGTGCATCGTATCAAAAGTCGCCGGACACCCCGTCGCGATTATTCTTCGGCGCGCAACAAAGCGCTGTGCGCGCGTGCGAACGACGCCGCTCGCGCAGCGCACGAAGCCCGTCGATGACACCTTGATGACAAGTCCATTCCGCCGCCTGTAACAATCCTCTCCAGTCACACGGGCTTTTCTGCGCGCCCTGAATTCTTACACTCCTGACGCTGTTGCCTTCCTGCGCAACCGACATCCATCAGGAGCCTCTTTCGTGAAGAACAAGATATCGTTCGCCGTCGCCGCCTGCGCGACCGCGTTCGCCACCACCCACGCCAACGCGCAAAGCTCGGTCACGCTGTACGGCCTCATCGACGCCGGCCTCATGTACACCAACAACGTCGCCAGCGGCAAGAACGCCGGCGCCTTGTGGCAGGCTACCAGCGGCACCATCAACGGCAGCCGCTTCGGCATGCGGGGCAGCGAAGACCTCGGCGGCGGCACCAAAGCGCTGTTCGTGCTCGAGAACGGCTTCAACCTGCAAAACGGCAAGCTCGGCCAGGACAACCGCATGTTCGGCCGCCAGGCTTACGTCGGCCTCGCCAGCGAGCAGTTCGGCACCGTCACGCTCGGCCGCCAGTACGACTCGCTGGTCGACTACGTGGCGCCGCTCTCGGCCACCGCCGGCACCTTCGGCGACACGAGCTTCGCCCACCCGTTCGACAACGACAACCTCAACCACTCGCTGCGCATCAGCAACGCGCTCAAGTACACGAGCAACAACTACGCGGGCCTGAAGTTCGGCGCCCTCTATGCCTTCTCGAACCAGCCCGACTTCGCCGCGAACCGCGTGTACAGCTTCGGCGCGAGCTACAACAACGGCCCGCTCGCGCTCGCGGGCGGCTATCTGCAGATGAACGGCACGCAAGGCGCGAGCGCGAGCAGCCCGGGCGCAGTCGACCTCGCCGAATCGTCGGCCAACGGCAAGGGGGGCTTCTCGCTCGGCGCGGACCGCATGCGCTCGTTCGGCGGCGGCATCAACTACGCGTTCGGACCGGCCTCGGCGGGCTTTGTGTTCACGCGCAGCGAATACGACGGCTCGGGATCGTTCGGCTCGCAGGGCGGCGCCGTCAGCTTCAACAACTACGAACTGAACGGCAAATACACCCTGACCCAGGCGCTCAGCTTCGGCCTCGCGTATGTCTACACCGATGGTCACGTCGATCAGACGAGCTGGGGCAGCGATCCGAAGTGGCATCAAGTCGACTTCCAGACCGTCTACAAACTGTCGAAGCGCACCGACGTGTACTTCGAAGCGATGTACCAGCACGCTTCGGGGCACAACTACGTGGCGTTCATCAACACGTCGGGCGGCGCGTCGTCGACGGCCAACCAGGTCGTCGCCACGACGGGCATTCGCGCGCGCTTCTGAGGTGACGCAACCGGGCGGCGGTGTTGTGTCGATCCGCCGCCTCGCCTCGGCTCACCTCACGCGATGAGCGAAATCACGACCGCCGACCACGTCGCGCACACGCCGCACAGAAAGAGGCGCCGTGCGCGCCGCAGACCGGTTTCGTCGTCGGCCGTCGCGCCGGGCCGCGAGGCCATCCACGGCACAAAGCCGAGACAGCCGAAACCTGCCAGCGCGATCGTCAGCACCAGCCGGTCGACGAGCCGCCAGGGCGTCGGCTCGTGCACGCCCCAATAGGTCAGATAGATCATCCCGATCGAAAACACCGTCGACGACGCCGAACTCAACGCCACCACCGTTCCCGTTGGATAAGCCATCGCTCACTCTCCTTGTGCCCGGCCGTCGATGCGGCGGGTGCTGCCATTATCGACGGGACGAGTCACGGCCACAACGCGCGCCGGGTGCTGGGTCCTCGACGTTACTTCAGGCCGTGGGCCGGATCATCTGGAACATCTCGCCGATCTGCGCGTAATCCGCGCGGTAGCCGGCGCGCATGACGGGCTGGGCGGCGTGGGTGTCGAACAAACCGTCCTTGAGAAACGCCTGCTGAATATGCACGCCGACCACCTGGCCGAGCGCGAGCCAGTTGTCCATCGGCGCACCGTCGAGCGTGCGAAGCTGGACGATCTGCAGCAGCCGGCATTCGAGCGCCGCGGGCGACTCGCCGACATGCGGCACGCCGACGTTGCGCCCGGGCGCGGCGGTCAGCCCGGCGAGCGCGAACTCATCGACATCGGACTCGACCGGCGCCGACGTGCGGTTCATCTGCTCGGCGAGCGAGCGCGAAGTGAGATTCCAGACGAACTCGCCGGTCGCCTCGATGTTGCGGATGCTGTCCTTGCGGCCTTCGCTGCAGAACCCGATGATCGCCGGAAACGTCGCGAACGCCCCGAAGAAGCTGTACGGCGCGAGATTGAGGACACCTTCGGCGGAGCGGGTCGAAATCCAGCCGATCACGCGCGGCGCGACGATCGCCTTGAAGGGATCGTGGCGCAGGCCGTGGCCGGTGGCGGGGTCGTAGAAGTAGGTGTCGGTCATGATGATGGTGTCTGTGGGGAGCGCCGCGCGCGGGCAGGATATCCACAGAAATAGTTCATAAGGCTGTGGGTAACTGCTGCACAGGGGCGTCAGGGCGTTGACGTATAAGGATTATTGCCTAGCGCGCGATGTTGTGTCGGTTCCCGATGCGCGTTCGCTCAGGTTGCGCTCCCGACCCACTCCCATGCGGCGTGCCGCCCCCGGATTGGCGGCATCGGGTCGCCCCGGCGAAGCGTAGCGATGCCCGCTGGCCGGTACTCGTACTCCATCGACACATAGTCGACACCGCTCATTACGCGCGGCACCCATCGGCCGTTGCGCGGACACACCGCGCCGGGTTCGCAGTCGTGCTGCGTGCCGTCGATCAGATCGAGTGACCACTGCTTGACCGGGGTCGGTGCGCTTGCTTCCCATAGCCATTGCACTGGGCCCTGGATGTAGTCGTCGGCATATGGGGACTCCATCGGCATTGTCACGGGTTCGGTCGTCGCCACATCGCCTGCTTTGAATGGCTTCAGAAGCAGGCCGCGATAGCCGCCGCTCGTGCGTATCGCGCGATAGAGGCCGTCTTCGGCGAAGGTTGCGCCGGGTTTGACCGGCCATTGGGACATGTTCTCGCGATGGGTCTTCTCCCATCGCTCGCGTTCCTGGGGGGTGGAGGGGTAGTCGTGGTCGAAGGTGATACGCGTTCTGATTGGCCGGAAGTCCACGTTGGTTGCAAGACCCCATCCATATCCCTCATATTCGATTCTCATGAACGCGGCGCCCGACATGCTGTACTCCCCTCTGGAGATTTTGTTGTCGGGAAGAGCTTCGAACTTGAGCAACCGGGTTTCACCAGGATTGAGCGTGATGAACCCATCCGGGAACTCGCTTCGATTGATCAGTTTTGCCCCCGACAACCCGAAACCCCAGTCATCACGAGGGTCCATTTGCCCCAGCTTGCTGAATGGTGCAACCCCCAACTCCCCGCCTGCGGGTCCTCCCGACCATTGATCCGGGGTCTTGAACCTGATCCATCGATTCCCCGAATTTATAAACCGCACCGAAACAATATAGTGAGTGTCCTTGCGCACTATCGATACAGTTTCGAAGTCCAGTTTTATAATCTTGCTGCCTTCATTCCATGCTCGCTCCGCCAGTTCGTACGGAACGTCAAAGATGACGCGATTGAAACGTTCGGGAATCAGGCGCGTGGAACCGCTTCTGCGAACGGCTTTTCCCTCGTTATCGATACATACAACGCCGAACGTTGACGATGGGTCCACCGTTTCGGGACCACCGCTTTGAATATCTTTATCGCATAGCTGTTGTGCGACGACCTTCAACTCCTCAAGATCGGCATTCTTAAGACTCAATGCGAAAACGCCGATACCAGTGTGCTTATCACTATTGATGGTATCTCCTTTGGCAAAATAGAATTTGCTTTCGCCATCGAAGACCATGTCTCTTGAGCCATATTCCAGACCACCCGACCACGACAACGAAAATTCTCCGGGATGCGGCACATCAGTAACTTCGGAATCTGCCATTACATTCCCTCCACCCGTCAATACCAACATTATAAATACACGAATAATTCCAAATAATCGCATCATGTGCGGCTTACTTGCGCGGTTTGTGCAATGCAGTCGCTTTATTGGCCACGTTTCTGGCTGCGCCATTCGCTGCTGATTCAACATTTCTGACGTGTTCGTCGACACGAGGTAAGGCGGTAGCTTCATAGCCAATCCTCCAGAGCTTGCCGGTATGCGCAGAAAACCATCCGCGAATATAATCGAGATAGTACGGCGGAATGGTGGCAGCAGGTTTATTACACCCGCCACCCATAAGACTGTTCTCCGACTCAATTACCCATATTTTATTCTTCCCTTTATTCGCGTCGGCGCGCTCAAAATCTATATTCAAGCCATCTTTAACGTATATCGAGTGCACAAATCCCCCTTGCGCCCAATATTCGTCAGGGAAATTAAACAGATGCCCCGTTTCGTGAGCCTTAACCTGTGTTATTTTTGGTTGATATTTTCCATTAACCGACACATAGTCTGCCTCCGGCCAATTACTCGCATCAGCACGCGCAGTGGTCGGAAACAAGTTGATCGTGATGTCGGGATTCAGCGCTGCGGCAGCCGATTCCGTTACAACATGCACGTCGACACAGAATTTCACCGAAACACGACAGCCGCAAGCTGCACCTTTCTGGCAACCGCCCAGAATCAGCTTGTAATTTCCTTGATTCAGGGTGGATTCAATCTGTTTTTTGTATGTCGAGGCATCGACCTCCTTGGCATCCCGATCAATCTGCTTCAAGTTGAATGCAGAGAATGGCTTCGTCGAATTAGCTCCATTTTCGAAAGTCTCATATTGTTCGACGACGTAGCTATTTTCGTCGTCACGCAATGGCTCCTTGCTGACGGGATCAAGTTTTATTAGTAAGCGTGGAACCAGCGCGATAGTGACCTTCGCCGTAAGCGTCTTGTTCTTCGCGTCATACGAGAACTGACACGTCGTGGTCGCCGTACCCGAACACATCTCCGGCTGACCTTTGTCCATAAGCCGCTCAGTTCGCGTCCATCCGTATTTCTGGTATCTCGGCGTCTCCCGCGTCATGCTGGCCGATGTCGTGAAATCCGGGAGTTGCCAGTTACACGGCACCGCTGTCTTCAACTCAATCGGATCAGGCGTGACAGGGTTCTGGGTTTCGTTTTGCGGATCGTTGATAACCAGGCCACCGAGAACACGTGTGGAACCCGTTGACCCCGAAAGCGGCCGCCCTTGCGTCAGTGGCTCAAGCGCCCCCGTCGAACCACCACCCGCTGACGCCATCGATCCGGCGTCGAGCGATGATGCAGGCGCTACTGGTCCGCTATTCGCAAGTGCCTGAGACTGCTGCGAGTTCGATGCGGGCACAGGCGTCCCCGCAACTTCCTCCACGAAATTGGCGTTGCTGCGCCAGATTTCGCATTCAGTCGTGTACGGCACGAGCTTCGGCGAGAACGCTACGCCACCCAGGTCCATCTGCGCCGGCCCGGTCTTGCCGAGCTTCGCGCAGCGATACCGGACTGCGCCGCGCGTGCCCATCTCGATCCCGTCGGGCGCGATGCGGATATACGAGCCGCCGCAGTTCAGCACGATTTCCTTTTTGCCCTTCACGTGCAGCACGCCTTCAACCGTCTCGACCGTCATGTCGCCCTGCGAGGCGAGTTGCATGCGGCCGCGCTGGGCCTGCGCCACGAAGTCGCCCGCCGAGGTGATCAGGCTCATGCCCTTTTGCGCGAACAGCGAGATCCGATCACGTGCAGCAGCGGTGAAGCGCTTGAGCGTGCCGAAGTGAATCCCCTTCTTCGCCGTGCCGATGACCGAACCATCGGCCGCCAGCTGCACGCCATCGCCCGATACGATGCCGACCGGCCCCGGCGCGGTCACCAGCACGCCTGGCTGCTTCAGTTCATGCAGACCGTCGTGGATCGCCTTCTGCGCCTGGGTATCGGCGGGCGTCGCCTTTGACGCGTCGGCCGATGCTGCCAGCGATTCGCCCATCGCCTGGTGCTCGTTGAGCTGCGCGTGTGCCTCGTCCATCGCGAGCACCTTGCCGCTGCCGCCCGGCTGGTCGTACGCGCTCACCATCACGCCGGCGCCGCCGCGATTTACTAGCCGCGCCCCGGTGCGCAACTCTGCGCCCGCCCCGCGCGCCTCTAGTTCACCATCGGGGATGTAGCCGAGGCTGAGCTGCGAGCGCCCCGAGTGCTCCGTGCCCAGTTCGATCCCTTCCTGGCGGTCCCAGTCATCCATCCACAGCTTGTTGCCCGACTGGGTGCGGATCTCGTTGCGCGAGAACCGTCGACGCATCGTGTTGATGAGGTCCGGGTGTTCGCTGTTGTGCATGAAACCGAGGATCACCGGCTTGTTCGGATTGCCTTCCCGAAAGCCCACCAGCGCCTCGTCGCCATCGACGGCGGGCAGGTGCAGGCCCGTGTAACCCTTGCCGGCGAAGGGCTTGGCGAGCCGCAGCGGCACACTTTCCCCGCCCTTCGGCCAGTTGCCGAAGTCGCAGTGGAAACGCGCGATGTATTCGCCCTTTTCGGTCAGGTAGGCAAACTTGTAGTCATCGGGCGAGGTGATCGTCGCGCCGAGCGTGCCGTGGATCTTCGGCCAGCGTGCTTCGTCGATCGGCATGCGGTAGGGCCGGTCGGCGGGAATGGCCGTAAAGCGATTCGTGTAGCTGGCGTTACGGGCGCCACGGTGCACGACGCGGATCACGGCCATGCCTTCGGGCGCCTCGTCGGGCAGCGGGTCCGGGCGCACGATGCAGCCCGGGCGGATGCCCAGTGCGGTCGAGCGGACCTTGAAGCGCACCTGACGCGCACGCGCCGCTTCGTGGCGTAACCGGGCCTCCCGCCTGGCCGCATCGGCGTCTCCGTGATGCGTACCCCACACATAGGGCGTGCCGATCGTCGTCGGGTCCTCACGCCCGACGCGGTCCTCGTGGCGGAAACGCGTCCACGCCGCCTCGGGGTTGTAATCGGCCACGACGAACGACGCCGGCACCGTACGCGTGCGAAGCCTGAGCGCGTAGATCGATTCCTCGAAGGTCGAGAGGCCGGATAAAGGCCGGTCGGACAACACGATGGCCGGCCGTTCGTAGCCGTCGATTTCGTCCGTGACCACCAGCACTTCGCCGTGCTCGCCCATCCTGGTGAAGCAGAACAGGCCCGCCTGCTCCATTTCAAGCTTGATGAACTCCCAGTCGCCCATGTTGTACTGGAAGCGGAACGCGTGTCGCGGGTGCTCGCGGTGCAGGCGGAATTCAAGCTGCATCCACGGGCGGGCGTCATTGCGCTCGAAGACGTCCTTCACAATCTCCCAGGAAGTCTTGTTCTGGTAGACCGCACAATTGCTCGGGCCGTCCAGCACACTCAGACGCTGGCGCACCACCACCCGGTACGTCCATTCATCGCGCGAGGAAGAAACCGAATCGAAGCGCGTCACGACGCCCCGGAACTCGCGCCGCCCGCGCCCGTCCTCGGGTTCGACCGAGAACGCCGCAAGCTGGCCCAGTACGTCGACCCGGGAAACCGGGCCCGCACACGACACCAGCGCCTTGACCGTATACGGCTCGCAGACCGACTCGCGCACTTCCCACGACACCACGGACACCACCGGCATCGGCGAAGGGGCAGACAACGCCCCGGAGGACGAAGAAGCCCCACGCCCCCACCGCACCAGTTGCAGATGCGCCGCCTGCCGCCCAGTCAAGTCCCTGTTCAACCGCTCCCGTTCAGCCACGCTCGCCCCTTCCCGATATAAATTTAGCGTGACCAAGTTAAATGCAAACCGCGCCCGATTCCTGGACGCAAATCAACCGGCGAACGAGGGAGACGCCGAGTTACTCGCATACCCACGATCAGCCGGAAACGTTCCGTCGGACATGAAAGCCACGGACGTCAGAGAACAAGGGAACATTCCACAGCCCGAACGTTATCCACAAATTTCGTGGGCAAGCCTGTGCATATCGACTGGAGACATAGGCCAGCCCATTGACCCGAAACGGAAATTCCCCCACGCATCGGCAAGCACCAAACGCCTCGCACACAAGCACCGACAGCAGAGACGTTATCCACAGAAACCGTGGAGAAGGCTGTGGACAACGCTCTTGCACGTTGCTCAGACGCTTGAACCGTAAGGATTTTTGCGATACCGGCGCATTCCGGGCAGGCCGCCCGGAGCGGTAACCGCCGCGACGGTTATCCACAGTTTTTGTTGAAAGGGGTGTGGACAAGCTGGGCACACGGACAACAGAGCGTTGAACCGTAAGGGAATTCGCCGTCGATTCAAGCGCTGTGCAACGGGCGGGCGGCGAAGCCGGCCGTAAACGCAGCAAGGCCGGCCCTCACGAAGAGGACCGGCCTTGCTGAAGACGATAAAGCGGCGCGCGGTCAGGCCGCGCGCAACGCTCTGCCGAGTACGGTATTAACCGCGCGGCGCGCCGAACGGCAGGTACTGCGAGCGACGGACACGCTCCGCTTCGCGATGACGCGCTGCGTACGAATAGTCCGAATCGAGCGGCAGGTAAGGCGATGCGAAGAGGTCGTTCACCTTTTGGAACAGTGCGAAGATAAAGCTCATGGCGACTCCCGGTGGATCAAGCGGTTAGCTAGGGTTTTCCCTTAAGAAGAAGTATAGGGTTTTCCCTAGATGAACGCTAGTGCGACGCAGCAAATTTTCTGCGGCGCGGCGTCGCAGGGCCCGCGCGTCGTTTGATGCGTTGCATCAATACAACGAACGGGATTCCACGTTATGGGGTCTTATCGCGCAACCTGCGTCGCCGCTGGCGGGCGATGGGGATGCGCCGGGCGCGCATGTCGCGTCAGGGCCGGAGTGGCCGTCGATGGCGTCGTCGCGCGCTGCGCGGGCGCTGCCGCTGCCGCCGCAGGCGCCGAGGGGCTGGCCGGGATTCGCTCGATCAAGCTCTGCAGCGCAGCCTGCTGGTTCTGCACCAGTTGTTCGATGCGCTGCTGCTGGGCGGCGGAGTCGCGAGCGAGGCGAGCCAGCAACATCGTCTGCGCGACGCAGATCCCGACCGTGACCAGCAGCGCGCCGATCACGACCGCCAATACCCATTTCAGCCGCCGCGTCAGTTCGGCCGCCGTGCGACGCTGGTCGGCGATCACGCCATAGAGCGCGTCGACGGTATCGGCGAAAGCCGTCGCCCGCGCGCGTTCCAGCTCGGCGCCGGCCGGACGCGTGGCACGCGGCGTCGCGGGCGTCGCGGGCGTCGGGACACTGGCCGTTTCCGGTTCGTGAGCGCTCGTCTCAACGCGCGAGGCAGTCGTCCTGACCGGTTCCGGGGCCGACGCGCTTCGAACCGCGCTGCCTGGACGGTTCGCATCGCCACCCTGGGCACGCGCTGCGTCCCTCGCTTGCGCGGCCGCGCGGCCGGGCGATAGCGGAGCGTCGATCGACGGCGCAGGCTCCGATGCCTTTGCAGTTTCCTGCGTCAACGCACTACTTGGCGACGTCGCGTCGGGCGTCGCCACAGCCAAAGCCACAGCCGCGACCGCATCGCTCCCGATACTCGTTGCCACGTCATCGATCGTCGCAACCTGCGCTGAAGTCCCGGCCGCAGCATCGTCGGCCTCGAGCGCGAACGCCAGCATCCCGTCGGTGCTGTTCTCGCTCGCTACCTCGCCAGCCGTGACGCTCTTCGCGCGGGCCGTGCGGCGCGCGCTTGCCGACTGCGTCGAGGGCGCTCCGCCGACGGCCGCCAGCACGACTCCGGGCAACTCGAAGCCGGACAGCGTCGCCTGGCGCACGTCGATCTCCATCGCCTGCACGAGCGCACGCGTCGGATCGTCGGGGAATAGTTCGAGTGTGTCGTCCTCGCGCGGGGTCTCGCTCAGCTGCGCGAGGCGCTGCGCCGACTGGGCAGCGCGCGCAAGTTTGTCTTCGGTCTCGGGGGAAACGGTGGAAACGGAAGAAGCGCCCGAAGCGGCACGCTTCGAGTTCGCATCGCGCGATGCGCGGTTTGCTGCGGAATCTGCCATAGGGGGGGCGAAAAGTCGCGGCGCAACGGTCGGTCAAGAGCCGCGCGCATGGTCTGTGAACGTTCTTTTTCGAGTCCGCATTGTCGCATGCTCGCGCTCGCCGCAGAGCCGTTTTCGGTGCGCGAGCACGACACAACCGGTTACGGATCGCCCTGGGCCGCCAGCGTACAATCGCAAGTCCCCGACCATCCAGTGCGCGGCGCACTCGTCCACGACATGAATAGACTTACCAGCCCGGCAGCCCTGCGCGAGCATTTCGACGGCGTCATCGTTCCACGTTGGCGTGGCCCCGGTTACAACGCGGCGCGGCGCTTGCCCTACGAAGCCCTCGATGCCGCCGGCCTGCAGCCGCTGCCCGTCAGCCGCTACCGCGCGATGGCGTGCGCGCGGCAATTGTTCGTGTTCTCGCAGATGCGCGACGCCGCTCACGCCCACACGCTGTTCGAGTCGCTGCTCCATTACTTCGAGGACCGCGAGCACGGCGGCTGGTTCTACAGCGTCGATGCCGCCGGCGCCCCGCTCGACACCACCAAGGATCTCTACACGCACGCATTCGTCGTGTTCGCATGCGCGAACTATGGCCAGCAGTTTGGCGTCGCGCAAGCGCTCGACGTGGTGCGCCGCACGTCGGCCCTGATCGTCGATCGATTTGCCGCGCACGGCGGTCTGCTCAATGCGGCGCTCGCCGTGGACTACGCCACTGTCACCGGCACACCGGTGCAGAACCCGCTCATGCATCTGACCGAAGCGTGGCTCGCGGCACGCGAAGCCACCGGCGATGCAGCGTTCGACGGCGCCATCACGCATCTGCTCGAAGCCGTCGCGCGCACCTTCGTGCATGGACCGACGGGCTGCATCGCCGAGTTGCCGCTGGGCAGCGTCGACAATCGCTTCGAGCCGGGTCATCAATTCGAGTGGCTGTACCTCGTCTCGCTCGCGAAGGGCCGGCTCGGTGCCTCGGGACTCGACGAAGCACTCGCGCGTGCGTTCGGTTTCGCGTGCAGACACGGTGTCGATGCGGTCACGGGCGGCGTATGCGCCGCGCTCGACGAGCACGGCCAGGTTCTCGACGGCACGCAACGCATCTGGGCGCAAACGGAATATCTGCGCGCCATCGCCACCCATGCCGACGAAGCCGTGCGCACCACGCTCGATGCGCAGATCGGCTTGTTCGCTCCGCGTTTCCTGCAAGCGGCCGGCTGGGTCGAATGCCGCGACGCGGCGGGCGCCGCGACGCGCGCCGAGATGCCTTCGACCACGCCGTACCACCTGCTCACAGCCTGGCAGACGTTGCCGGGCTGGGACTGCTAAGTCAGACCGCAGCGAACGCCGCGACGCGGGCCTCATGCGGAGCGCCGCCTGCGCGGCGGTCCGCGAGCACGGCCGGCGAAATCACGAAGGCCGACACGGCATCCTGCAACTGCTGGGTCTGCTGATGAAGCGACGCGGCGGCCGCCGCTGCTTCTTCGACGAGCGCCGCATTCTGCTGCGTCATCTGATCCATCTGCATGACGGCCTGATTGACCTGCTCGATGCCGCCGCTCTGCTCATGCGAGGCCGCGCTGATCTCGGCCATCATCTGCGTGACGCGTGAGATCGAGGTCTGCACGTCCTGCATCGAATCGCCCGCACGTCCCACGAGTTCCGAGCCGCCGCGAATCTGCTCGACCGAGTCGCTGATGAGCGACTTGATCTCCTTCGCCGACTGCGCGCTGCGCTGCGCGAGCGCACGCACCTCGCCCGCCACCACCGCGAAGCCGCGACCCTGTTCGCCCGCGCGGGCCGCCTCGACCGCCGCGTTGAGCGCGAGGATGTTGGTCTGGAACGCGATGCCGTCGATCACGCCGATGATCTCCGCGATCTTGTCCGAGCTGCTCGCGATGCCCTGCATCCGGTCCACCACCTGATGCACGACGCCGCTGCCGCGCGCGGTCGCGTCGAGTGCCGTCTGCGCAAGCTCGCTCGCTTCGCGCGCGTGATCCGCGTTGCGCCGCACGGTGCCCGTCAATTCTTCCATGCTCGACGCGGTCTCTTCGAGCGAAGCGGCCTGCGACTCGGTGCGCGCCGACAAATCCGCGTTGCCCGTCGCGATCTCGTTCGCGCCGGTGTGGATGGACTCGGCCGCATCGCGCACGGTCTGCACGGTGCGCGCGACGCTCGCCTGCATCGTCGCGAGCCCGCTGAAGAGCCGGCCGATTTCGTTGTCGCCGCGCGCGATCACGGGTTCGTCGAGTCGTCCGCGTGCGATGCGCTCGAAGTGCTGCCCCGCCTCTTCGAGCGGCGCGACCACGCCACGCCGCAACGTGAAGTGGCAGCCGAGCGTGAGCGCGATCAACACGACCAGAATGGCGATGCCGACGCCGCGAAAAATGGCGAGCCGCGCATCGATCGAGTCGAGCGAGGCCTGGCTCGTCGCCGCGTTGAACTTGGCGAAGCTGTTCAGCTCGGCGAGATAGGCATCTTGATACGACTGCGTCGGCTGGCCGAGATAGGCGTCGAGATTGCCGTTGCCGAGGTATTGCGCGAGATCCGTGAGCGCGTTGTGCAACGCCTGATAGCGTTCGGTCAGCGCGGCGACATGCGACTCGTCCTCGGCGGAGATGCGCGGCGCGCTCGAAAACGCGGCGAACGAGCGCTCGGCGTCGACGATTTCGTCGTGGGCGTGGCCGATGATGTCGGTCGGGACCGACCCGCCGCGCACGAGGCGCGTGCCTGCGCGGGCGAGGTTGATGCGTGCATCCATCAGATGCTGCGTCGTCTCGTTGATCGCGTTGGCCTGGCGCAGCGCGACGCTGGAGAGATCGTCGACGTCGTCGTGCGTGCGCGACAGCGACCAGAAACCCAGTCCTTGCGTCATCAACTGCAGTACGCAGAATGCGACGAGGACACACAGAAGGCCTGTGGCGACCTTTATTTTAGGTTCATCGACGATTACCGGGGAACGCGGCGCGGATCTTCAGGAAGAAGTACTCCTCGTCGCGGTAGCCGTAAGCTCGCCGCTTGATGACCTTGATGGTGTTGTTGATCCCTTCGACGATGCTGGTGTTCAGCGCATGGCGGCAGCGCGCCACAATCCCGTGCCAGTAGCCTTGCAGGCGCCGGGCGAACAGTTGCAGAGCGTCAATTCCGCTTTGCCGGGCTTGCTCGAGCCATTGCTCCCAGGCCTCTTGTGCCTGGGTGGGGTTACGCTGGAACCACAGACGCTTGAGCTCGTCACGCAGCACGTAGACACACATCAACGGCTCATTGGCCGCCAGTAATTCCTTCAGGTGCACCGACTGGTCGGGCTTCAGATTGCGGTGGTTGCGCAGCAGCAGCCAGCGGCTGGACTTCAGGATCTTGCGCGCGGGCCGGTCATGGCGAAGCTGGTTGGCCTGATCGACCCGTACCCGGTCGATCACTTCGCGTCCGTATTTGGCCACCACATGAAACAGGTCGTAGACGATTTCAGCCTGCGGGCAATGTGCGTTGATCTCCAGCTCGTAGGCCGTTGTCATGTCGATTGCAACCGCCTCGATGCGCTCAGCAACGCCCGCCGGCAACTGTTCGAAGAAGGCCCGGGCCGTCTCGCGTGAGCGTCCCTGTCCGATCCAGAGCACCTGCCGGCCCACAGGATCGACCACCACCGTGGCGTAACGATGGCCTTTATGGAGCGCAAACTCGTCCATCGCCAGGTAGCGGATGGTCGACCAGTCTGGCTCGACCACACGCGCACGCAAGCGCATCTTGTCGATCGATTTGACCGTGTGCCAGCCCAGACCGTAGAAAGCCGCCACCGCCTGTACGCTGGCCGCCTGCAGCAGCTTCTCGCACGCCTTCGCAAAACGCTCGGTCACCCGCTGATAACGGCCCAGCCAGTCCAGCTTCTCCAGCCGTGGGCCACCGCAGTGCTCACACCAGACCCGCCGGCGCGGGACATGCAGCACGACCCGGTACTCAAACAGGGGTAGATCGCGCACTCGCCGCACGGTGGTCTCGTGGATCTGCTGGCAACGCGCGCCGCACTGCTCGCAGTACATGACCTTGCCGGCCGGCTTCAGATACAGCGACAGCGTATGACCTTCACCTTGCGGCCATTCCACGCGCTCAAGCCGGTAACCCGTCCAGCAACCCAATGCCTGAAGTGCCTTGCGATCGAGCAACTCTGCCTCCTGAGCTTCATCAAGTCAGGCCTCAGGGTACTCAACTACTCCTTCATGCTCCACGGTTTCCTGCGATGAACCTTATTTTATTGAACATCCGGAACCCCTGTATTGCGAGATGGCGGCCTGCGCGAACAGTTGTGCCGCTCGCGCCCCAAGCCCCGTTAACGGCGCGGGGAGCGTGCGCTTGAGGGCTTTGCGGCGCTGATGCCACTTCAGCATGAGCAAACGTTTGTTCGATGCGAAAGCTGAATAAACCCCGCGCCACGCGCACAAAGATGCATCCCGCAATACTGACCGCGCGATTCCCCTCATTTCGCGCAACAATTTCTTCCGATTCACCTTGACGCCGCGTCAACGCATCCTAGAGTGGTTAGGAAACCACGCGGGCGCAGTCCCGAGGAACCTGACCATGACTGATCTCGCGGATCGCGCGCGCGGAGCGCTGCACGCGCAGCCGTTCAGCGTGCTGCTCGGTGCCGAACTCACGCACGTCGGCACGAGCGACCTCACCCTGCGCTTGCCGGTGCGCGACGAACTGCGTCAGCAGTTCGGTTTCGTGCACGGCGGGGTCATCAGCTATCTCGCCGACAACGCGCTCACGTTCGCGGGCGCGCTCGCGCTCGGGCCGCGCGTCGTGGTCGGCGAGTACAAGATCAACTATCTCGCGCCGGCCATGAACGGCACGCTGCTCGCACGCGCGCAAGTCGTCCACGCGGGCGGCCAGCAGGCCATGTGCCAATGCAGTGTGTTCGTGATGGAGAATGGCGAAGAGCGGCTGGTCGCGCTCGCCCAGGGCACCGTCAGCCGGATGGCGGCGGTGGATGAACGGGCGGCGCCGCTGCGGCGCACCGGCTGAGCGCCACCCGTTTAGTCACGCGTCTGTTGACGCGGCCTATTCGGCCGCGCGCGTTTTCTGCGTCTGCTCGCCGAGGCCCTGGATGCCGAGGCGCACCGTCTGGCCTGCCTTGAGAAACACGGGCTGAGGTTTGATGCCCATGCCGACGCCCGGCGGCGTGCCGGTCGCGATTACATCGCCCGGCTGCAGGCTCATGCATTGCGACAGATACGAGACGATCTTCGCGACCGGGAAGATCATCGTGCGCGTGTTGCCGTTCTGGTAACGATGTCCATCGACTTCGAGCCACAGGTCGAGTGCCTGCGGGTCGGCCACCTCGTCGCGCGTGACAAGCCACGGGCCGATCGGGCCGAACGTATCGAAGCCCTTGCCTTTGTCCCACTGGCCCGCGCGCTCGATCTGCCATTCGCGCTCGGACACATCGTTGACGACGCAGTAGCCCGCGACGTAGTCGAGTGCGTTCGCTTCGTCGACATACTTCGCGTGCTTGCCGATCACGACACCCAGCTCGACCTCCCAATCGGTCTTCTTCGAGCCACGCGGAATTTCGATGTCGTCGTTCGCGCCGACGATCGCGCTCGTCCACTTGTTGAAGACGATCGGCTCGGGCGGGATCGGCATGCCCGACTCGGCCGCGTGATCGCCATAGTTCAGGCCGATGCACACCATCTTGCCGATATGGCCGACGCAGGCACCGAGGCGTGGCGTGCCCTCGACGAGCGGCAACGACTCGGGATCGATGGTGCGCAGCTGCGCGAGCCCGGCATCCGAGAGCACGTCCCCGGCGATATCCGGCACCGCGCCGACCAGCGAGCGCAAGCGGCCCTGTGCGTCGAGCATGCCCGGTTTTTCATGGCCCTTCGGCCCATAGCGAAGCAGTTTCATCGTTGCATGTTCCCTGTGAGTTGCGTTTGGTCCAGTTCGATGGAACAACCTGGGGCCGCTCGCGCGCAACCTGAGTGCCGCGCGCTAGAGTGCCCAGCCGCCGTCGATCACATGGGCATGGCCCGTCGTGAACGACGATTCGTCCGACGCGAGATAGAGGGCGAGTGCCGCGATTTCCTGCGGCGTGCCGATGCGCCCCATCGGCTGGCGCGCGACGAATGCATCGCGCGCTGCGTCGACGCTCGTGCCCTGGGTCTGCGCCTGTGCAGCGATGCGCTGCTCGAGCGATGGCGAGGCCACCGTGCCCGGGCAGATCGCGTTGCAGCGAATGCCGCGCGTCACGAAGTCGGCCGCAACCGACTTGGTCAACCCTAACACAGCCGCTTTCGATGCGCTGTACGCGCACCGGTTCGGCACCCCCTTCACGCTCGACGCCGCCGACGACATGTTGATGATCGAGCCGCGCCCCTGCGCCAGCATCGCGGGCAGGAACGCGCGGATCATCCGGTACATCGCCTTAACGTTCAGTTCGAACGCGAAGTCCCAATCTTCCTCGCTCGTCTCCAGCACCGAGCCCGCATGCACGAAGCCGGCGCAGTTGAACAGCACATCGATCGCACCGAGTTCCGCCGCGAGCGCCGATACCGCCGCGCCGTCGAGCACGTCGAGACGGCGTGCCTCGACCGGCAGTCGAGCGAGCGCGTCGGGCCGGATATCGGTGGCGATCACGCGCGCACCTTCGCGTGCGAACAGCTCGGCCGTGGCCAGTCCGATGCCCTGCCCCGCTGCCGTGATCAGTGCTGTCTTGCCTGCCAGTCTTTGTACCATCTGCCACTCCAGGAGAAAGCGCGGCGTCGCGATACCCGGTATTGCAGTACGTGCACCATGCCGCGCGGGTGATGGGATGCGGGTCCTCTTATTCAGCGTTCAGAGTCGGTAGAACACGGCGGCATTCGCGCCGAACACGGCCCAGCGATCCGTCTCGCTGAGCCCTGCGAGCAGCCGCGCCGCGCAACTGTGCCAGCGCCCATAGCCGCCGTTCAAGTTCAGCACGGGCCAGTCGCTGCCCCACATCAGCCGCTGCGCGCCGAATGCGCCGACGAGATGCATGACCCACGGGCGCAGCGTCGCGTCGTTCCAGCCGGGCGCGGCTTCGGTCGCGAGCCCGGAGAGTTTGCAATGCACTTGCGGAAAGCGCGCGAGCCGGGTGATGGCCTCGGCCCATGCGCTCCAGCCTCGCGTGCCGTCGCGGATCGGCGGCTTCATGCCGTGATCGATCACGACGCGCAAGGCCGGATGACGCGCGAGAAAGGCTTCGAGCGCCGCCGCGTGGCGCGTGAACACGAGCGCATCGAAGGCAAGATCGTGGGCGATCATGGCATCGCCGGCGGCGTCGGTATCGGCGGTGGCGATCCAGTGGTCGTCGGCGAGGTCCTGCAGCATCGGGCGCACGCCGCGAAACTTGGGCTCCCGTGCGAGTTCCGCGAGCAACGTGGGCGTGGCGGGATCGTCGAGCGGCGCCCAGCCGACCACGGCCGCGATCGACGGCTCGCCGCGCGCGAGGCGCAACAGATAACGCGTCTCGTCGACCGTCGGCGCGGCCTGCACGAGCACCGTGCGCCGCACGCCCGCACGCTTGCGCAGCGGCGCGAGATCGGCGGGTGCGAAGCGCCGGTAGAGCAAATCGAGTTCCGGCGTGAGCCAGCCATAGTCGCCGCGCGCGGGGTCCCAATAGTGCTGGTGCGCATCGGTCTGCGCGCTGTCCGCAAGAGCCAGGGGCGTCGTCATGTCAGTCCTGCGGCACGGGCGCGCGTGGATCGAGCAGACCCTCGTCGCGCAACGCGCTCCACAGCCCGGAAGGAATCGGTGTCTCGAACGACGCGACGTTCTCGCGCAACTCGGCCGCGCTGCGCGCGCCGGTCAGGATCGTCGCGATGGCCGGATGCGCATACGGGAACTGCAGCGCGGCGGCCGCGAGCGGCACGCCATGCGCGCGGCACACGGCGTCGAGCCGCGTCACGCGCTCGATGACCTCGGGCGGCGCATCGCCATAGTTGAACTTGCGCTCGCCTTGCGTGCCGTGCGCGAGGATGCCCGAATTGAACACGCCACCGAGCAGGAGCCGCACGCCGCGCTCGACGCACAGCGGCAGCAGGTCGTCGAGCGGCGTTTGTTCGAGCAGCGTGTAGCGTCCGGCGAGCAGCGCGCAATCGTAATCGAACACCTTGAGCGCATCGAGCAGCACCTCACGCTCGTTCACGCCGAAGCCGATCGCCTGCACGGCGCCGCCCGCGCGCAACTCGTCGAGCGCCTTGAAGCCCCCTTCGTCGGTGAGCTGGCGCCAGTAGTGCGCGTTGCGCTCGCCATGCGTGAAGCGGCCGATGTCGTGAACGAGCACGATCTCGACGCGATTCGTGCCGAGACGCTGCAGGCTGTCCTCGAACGAGCGCAGGATGCCGCCGTAGGTGTAGTCGTAGGTCGCCTGAAACGGCAGCGGATCGATGAAGCCGTCGCTGCCGTCGTCGGGCGTCGTGCGCGGCACGAAACGGCGTCCGACCTTGGTCGAGAGCACGAAGGCGTCGCGCGGATAGCGCCGCAAGGCCGCGCCGAGCCGGTGCTCGGCCTTCGTGTGGCCGTAGTGCGGGGCGGTATCGAAGTAGCGGATGCCGGCTTCCCACGCGGCCTCGATGGTCGCCTGCGCGGCTTCGTCGCCCGGATCGCGGTAGAGACCGCCGAGCGGCGCGGTGCCGAGACCCAGCGCTCCCACCCGCAGACCGTGCCGGCCGATGCTGCGCTGCCGCGCAAGCGCGGGATGAAGCTCGTCGTGTGCCATGTCGTGTCTCGCTCCCGGAATGGCGTCGCGCTCAGCGCGGCGCCGCCGCGACGATGGGTCCGCGCGCGCCGGCCGGCAGGCACGCGGGGCCAATCGGCTCGAACGTCTTGTACGTAAGAGACCATTTCAAAAAGACCCCGAGGGGGCTGTTAACCTTTTCGGCAAGCTGTTAACCTTAGCCATCTGAACAACAGGAACCAAGGGGATGGGCACGCCGATCATTGATGACGAACTGTGGGCATTGATCGAACCTTTGCTGCCGCCGCCAAAGCCGCGACGCAAGAAATATCCAGGCCGCCGCCCTGTTTCGGACCGGGCGGCACTGAACGGCATCCTGTTCGTGTTCAAGACCGGGATACGCTGGTGCGACCTGTCGATCAAGTTGGGATTTGGTTCGGGCCCGACCTGCTGGCGTCGCCTGCGCGACTGGCAAAAGGCCGGCGTGTGGGACCGGCTGCACGAGCTGCTGCTCGCGAAGTTACGCGAGGCCGGCCAGCTCGATTTCTCACGCGCAGCCGTCGATTCATCGTCGGTGCGAGCCGTTGGGGCGGGCGAAAAACTGGCCCGAACCCCACGGATCGCTCGCGACCCGGTTCCAAGCACCACATCCTCGTCGACGCAAACGGCGTCCCCGTCACCGCGATCCTGACTGGCGCGAACCGCAACGATGTCACCCAGTTGCTGCCGCTTGTCGATGCGATTGCGCCGATTCGCGGTGTACGTGGCCGGCCGCTTGAGAAGCCCAAAGTCATTTACGCCGATCGCGGCTACGACTCCGAACCACACCGCCAGAAACTTCGCGAACGTGGCATCAAGCCGGTGATCGCAAAGCGCCGGACCGAGCACGGCAGTGGTCTCGGTAAATTTCGCTGGGTGGTCGAGCGTACTCACGCATGGCTCCACAACTTTCGTCGTCTTCGCATTCGCTTTGAGCGTCGCGCCGACATTCACGAAGCATTCCTCAAACTCGGTTGCTCCCTCGTCTGCTGGAACATCTTCAGACGTACGGAGCTGTCTTTTTGAAACGGTCTCTAAGGATAAATTCCCGGTGGCCGAGCTGCTCGGATTTCGAATGCTCGCCGGCGGCCACCGCGAGCGTGCGCGCGAACACTTCGTGGCCGACTTCGTCGAGCGTCGCGCGCCCTTCGAGGATGCGGCCCGCGTCGATATCCATGTCGCCCGCGAGATTGCGATAAGTGAGCGGATTCGCGCACACCTTGATGACCGGCGCAAGCGCCGAGCCGACCACCGAGCCGCGCCCGGTCGTGAAGAGGATCACGTGGGCGCCGCACGCGATCAGTTCGGCGATTTCCGCGTTGTCGCTGATGTTCGGAAAGCCGAAGCGCGGCTCGCCGTCCGGCACGACGTCGAGCAGCCAGAGACCGCCGGTCGGCGGCACATCGCCGGGCTTGACGATGCCGACGATGGGCGAGGCCCCGCTCTTCGCGTACGCGCCGAGCGACTTTTCTTCCTGGGTCGTGAGGCCGCCGTCCGCGTTGCCGACCGCGAACGAGCCGTGCCCGAGTATCGAGTAATAGCGCGCGGCCTTGGCGACGCACGCGACGATCGCCTCACCGAGTTCGGGCCGCGCGGCGCGGTTCTTCATATGAAACTCGCAGCCGACCAGTTCGCCCGTTTCCTCGAAAATGCAGGCCGCGCCCGCCTCGACCAGCCTGTCGAACGCGCGCCCCACGGCCGGATTCGCGGTGATGCCGCTGGTGCCGTCCGAGCCGCCGCAGATCGTACCGACGATCAACTCGTCGAGCCGCATCGGCACTTTGGGCTGCAAGGCCAGTTGCGCGCGCGCCTCGCGCACCCAGTCCACGCCGTATTGAATCGTGCTGCGCGTGCCGCCCTTTTCCTGGATCGTCAGCACTTCGACGGGACGGCCGCTCGCGCGCACCTCATCGACGAGATAGTGCTTGTTCATGCTCTCGCAGCCAAGCGACACGAACAGCACCGCGCCCACGTTCGGATGCGTCGCGAGCTGGCGCAGCATCTTCTCGGCATAACTGTTCGGATAGCAGCCTGGAAAGCCGATCAGATGCACGGGCGGCTCGTGCACGGCCGCGGGATCGTCGAAGGCATCGAGTGGCTCGCGGAACTGCGCCACGATGTCGTGCGCGACGTGATGCGCGCATTCGACCAGATAGGCGACCGCGACCACGTTGCGCACGCCCTTGCGACCGTCGCTGCGCAACCAGCCTTCGAGTTCGGGAAATGCAGGCACTGCCGATGCTGTCATGGTGACCTCGAACCTCAGTGCTGGACGAAGGCGTGACCGTCGTCGTGCGTGTAGGTGGGCAGATAGTCGCTCACGAGATTGTGCGTATGCAGATGTTCGCCGCGCGCGACCGGCTCGGTCACATGGCCGATCGGCGCGCCGTAGCGCAGCACTTTCGCGTCGATTGCGAGCGCGTGGCGCGCCAGCTTGTGGCCGAGCACGATGGTGTGGGCGAGCGTGACGCGCTCGCCTTCGATCTCGACGGTCTCGCCCGCGGCGAGCGTCGCGCCGGCGATCAGGCAGTTGTCGTCGGCGGACAGCAGGATCAGGCGGGGATCAGTGGGCATGGCGCGCGACCTCGCCCGGTTGCGGGGCGCGCCAGGAAGCGGGAAGGCGGTCGCGGCCCGCTTTTGCTGCGCGGGCGCGGGCGCTGAAACGGCGAGCCGCGTGCGGCCCGGTTGCGCAAACCATGTCTGTCTCCTGATTCTTCTTACGTTGAATCTCGACATCCTCGTCGTTCGCATTATTCATTTAGGCGCCTTTTTAAGTCAAGGCGTGGGCGCGCGGCCATTTAAAGCCATGCGACGTGCGTCGGCGCTTCATGAAGCATGGGGTTCAATCGATATGATTCGGAATCCTGTCTTTATCGATTGACCGGCTCCGAGACGCGACGCACTGCGCAAACAAAACGGGCCGCATCGCGCAGCAATGCGCAACTGGAACCGTCCCGCACAAGGCGTTAGAATAGCGGCCCTTCCAAGACACCGCGCGCTCCACACTTCATGGCGAAACTCCTGACCGAACAAGAATTCCAGCGTTTCTCCGAGCTTCAGCAGAAGCAGGCGAACTTCACGATTACGGCCGACGAGGCCGACGAGTTGCGCGACATCGTCGCGCGTGCGCAGAAAAAGCGTGACGACCGCGCCGCCGCGATGAAAGCCGTCGAAACCGCGATCGAGCAGTTCTCGATCACGCCCGATGAACTGTTCACGCCCGAGCAGATCGGCGAGGCAGCCCGCAATTACGGACTGATTCCGGCGACGAAGAAGGAACGCGTGCTGCCGCCGTCGCTGATGTTCAACGGCAAGCCGTACCAGTGGACCCGCAATCTTCCCGAAGAAGTGCGCGCGCCGCTGTTCGAGGCATTCAACAACGGCGAGTCGGTGAAGGCCTTCATCGCGACCCCGAAGGACGCGCAGCGCTGCGCGACGACGATTGCCCGGCTCGAAAAGGAAACCGGCGCGCAATACGCCGATGCGTGGCTCGAAGAGCTGGCCCTCACGCGCGGCCAGGTCGAGGACGCGCTCGCGAAACTCGCGGCCTGATAGCCGGAGGCGGCCAAGGCAGCCAAGCCCGCCGCCTCAGCCTCAGTCGAGCGCCATCCGGAATCCCACGACGCCGGGATCTTCGGTCGGCGTCACCGTGAAGCCGCTGGCCCTCGCGAGGCCGATCATCGCGGCGTTCTCGCGCAGCGCCTCGCCGAGCAGCCAGTGGATGCCGCGCGCTCGCGCATAGGCGATGATCCGCTCCATCAGCAGGCGGCCAAGACCGCGGCCCTTCTCGGTCGACAGCACCGTCACCGCGAACTCGGCGGTCTCGTTGTCGGGATCGGCCACGGCGCGCACGACACCGAGCGTGCGCGGCGCGCCGTTCTCGCCCTCCTCCATCGCGATGAGCGCCATCTCGCGGTCGTAATCGATCTGCGTCATCCGCGCGAGCTGCGAATGATCGAAGCTGCGCACCGCCGAGAAAAAACGCAGACGCAGATCCTCGGGCGTCATCGCCTCGACGAAAACGCGATGCTGGTCCTCGTCCTCGGGACGGATCGGCCGGATCGTGATGCTGGCGCCGCGCCATTCGAGCGTCTCTTCGAGGCGGCGCGGATACGGCATGATCGCGAAGCGGCTGCGCTTCGCGCCAAGCTCGATATGCGGATCGACGACGACCGTATGGAGCGGCAACACGCGCAACGTGAGCCGCATGCCGACGATTTCGCGCACTTCGCACACCGCCTGTGACAGTTCGGTCAGCGCGCCGAGCGTCGCTTCGGGCGTCACGCGCCCCACATAGGGCGAGTTCGCGATGACATCGCGCGAGAGCACCGGATCGAGCGGCGGCAGTGCATATACACTGAGCGGCCTCGATACGCCATCGGGCGATGGCGCCTCGAAACGAAACACCGGCCCGAAGTTCTCGTCGTCGCGAAAGCTCACCGTCACATCGACGACGCTAGCCGGCGTGCCCTCGGCCTGTTCGTCCTCGGGCGAGCGCGCCAGCGTTTCGAGCCCGAACCAGCCCAGCAATTGCGCCGCCGCCTCGCCGCTCAATGACGTCTCGCCCGCCGCCAGCGCCGCGCATGCCTGCGCCTGCGCCCCTTCGATTGCCTGCGCGCCGCGCTCGGGCAGGCTCTCGGGCGTCTGCATCAGCAGCTCGCGTCCGAGACGGTAATCGACGAGACGGGCAAACGCGCGCGCCAGCCGGCGCGGCGTCGTATGCACGGGAATGCCTTGTTCGTGCAGCGCATCGCGCGTCGCCGCGTCGACCCCGCCGAAAAAGCACGCGAGCACGCCGCGATACGCATAGCGATGGTGCTCGATGAGCGTGCGCGCCACCGCCGCGGCCGGTGCGCTGTGCGTCGCCGCGTGCACGACGAACGCAGTGCCGGTGTCGCGATGCGGCGCGAGCGTCTTGAGCGCGAGGCCGAAGTCCTCGGGCTTCGCCGTGTCGCCGAGCAGCAGCGGATTGCCGGCGCGCGCTTGCGGCAGCATCGACTGGATGGCGGCCTGGGCGTCTTCGCTCCACACCGCGAGCGTGTCGCCGGCCTTGTTGAATGCATCGCGCGCGAGCAGCGCCACACCGCGATCGCTCGTGATGAGCGTCGCCGAGTCGCTCGCCGCCACGCGGCCGACACCGAGCGTTTCGATTTCGTCGAGCAGGTCGTCGAGCGTGTCGACGCGCACCATGCCCGCGCGCCGGAACGCCGCCGTGTAGAGTGCGTCGCCCGGATCGTCGCGGCCACTGCGCAAGGCCAGCACCGGCTTGTTGCGCGCCGCCGCACGCGCCGCCGACATGAACTTGCGCGCCGCGCGCACCGAGTCCACTTCGAGCAGGATCGCGCGCGTCGTCGGGTCGCTCGCGAGGTAGTCGAGCACGTCGCCCGCATCGACGTCCGCTTCGTCGCCGAGCGCGATCGCATGCGAGAAGCCGAGGCCGCGCGGCTCGGCCCAGCCGAGCACGGCGTTCGTGATCGCGTTCGACTGCGACACCCAGGCGACGCCGCCCGCGCGCGCGAGGCACGCGGCCGCGCCGAGCTGCGCGCGCAGCCCCGGCGTGATGACGCCGAGACTGCCCGGCCCGACGATACGCAGCAGATGCGGCCGCGCCGCCGCGAGCGCATGGCGCAGATCGTCGTGGTCGGCATCGCACGTGACCTCGCCGACGAGAATCGCCGCGCGCGTGCCCATGCCGCCGAGCCGATGCACGAGCGCGGGCCATGTCGCCGGCGGCGTGCAGATCACGGCGACGCTCGGCGCAGTGGGCAGGTCGCCCGCGTCGGCGAGCACGCGATGGCCGTCGAGACCGTTTTCATCGTCGGCGTATTTCGGATTGACGGCCCACAGCGGCCCCTCGAAACCGCCGCCGATCAGCCGCCGCCACACCATCTCGCCGATGCTGCCGACGCGCCGCGACGCGCCGATCACGGCGACCGACTTCGGGTTGAATACCGCATCGAGATTGCGAACTGTCACAGGAGCTCCCGCTGTGTGTGCAGCGGACGCATTGCCGCTGGAATCAGGATAGGCGAAGTGTGCACGAGAAGGCGTGCTGGCGTGTCAGGGGGGGACGGGATGTCGCGGTGACGCGCGTTGCAGCCGGGCGATGCCGGACCACCACCCGCCCGCTCGTCGTCACGCAATACTTGACGCTCCATGGCGCGTGGCGGCCGACCCGACAGCAAGGAGTGGACATGACGACCCCGATGCAACCCACCCAGGCGAGCGCATCGCCGCCGCTCACCGGCCGGGAGCCCTACTGGGGCAGCGTGACGCCATCGGCCGGCCAGGTCGCGCTGATGAACGACAGCCCCACACTCGTCTCCGAGTTGCGCGACTATGGCAACGCTGTCGACCGCGGACAGTTGCAGCCGTTCGCGCAGGGTTCCGGCAGCGGCACGTACTTCAGCTATGGACGGGGCATCACGCTCGGACGCAACGCGCAGTCGCAGCCCGCAGGGCAATTCGTCTCCACGCTGTCCCACGAACTCGGCCACTTCGAGAACGCGAGCGCAGACCAGGCGTTCAACGCACGCTATCCCGTCAATCGCGGCGACCCTGGCGCGTTTGGCGTCGCAGCGATGAAAGGCGTGCACAGCGAAGGCGAGGCGATCTACAACAACTGGAAAGTCCAGCAAGAGATCCGCGATGCGGGCGGCACGTTCATCAACCTCGCCGGCGAACGGTCGAGTGGCCCGACCCAGCAAGCGCTCGACCGCCAGCATGCGCAGGACGTGGCCAACGGGCTCGGCGAAGAACAGGACCGCAACCTGATGATCGCCGACGCGATGGGCGTCAACGCGATGCAGCGGCCGAGCACATCGCCCAACGAGAACTATCTGTCCTATTACGGCCGCGCAAGCGGCGCCACACAGCGGGGCCTCGGCACGTTGACCGGCGTGACGTTCTCCGATCCCAACGGCAGCGGCGAGATCCAGTCGATGACCGAGCGCTATGCTTCGGGGCGGACGGTGACGCAGCGCTTCAACGAGGCGAATGCAGCGCCGCTGGCTGCGAACACTGCGAATGGACAAGGCGACGGCGCGCCTATAGTGGTCGCTGCGCGCGGACAGGACGCGCCGGATTCAGGGGGCTGCCAATGCTGTGACGCGCCCGGTTCGACGGGGCAACCTGGCTCGACTACGACAGACTTGCGCGGCGCGCCCGGTTCGGCGCGACAGGATGGGACGAATACGCCCGTAATCCGTAGCGCACTCGGTTTGTTGAGAGAGCCAGGTGTGAACACGCGCGCGTCCCCTGGTGCACTCAGTTCGGCAGCCCAGCAACTTGCGAATACGCCAGACTTTCCTGGCGCACCCGGTTCGGTGGGACAGCCTGGCGTCAATACGCAGGTTTCGTGCGGCCGCCGCGATGACGGCGTTCCGGTCGGAGCAGGCCTGGGCAGCAGTGGCCCCATCGCTTCGCCGCGACGGCAATATCCCAACGGCACGCACGCGCCAAGCAATCATCGCAAGCGCCATCGCCCGACGACGGAGAATCGGGATCAACGCGCGCAGCAGTCGGCCTTGGCAGCGTACAACCGGCTCATCGACGCGTTACGGCAGTTCGCCAACGCGCTGGCCGCGCTCAGGCCGCCCTCGCCGGGCGCATGAGCGGCGGCGGCAGCCAGCCTCACAGCCCCTTGCGGAACGGCGCGCCCGAATGCTCGCGCAGTTCGTTGAACACGATCTTCGGCCACGCCTTTTGCGCGACCTCGATCTCGGAGACGTGCGACGCCAGATAGGTCGGCGCGTTCGAGGCATCGAGCGCCATGCGCGCCGCGTACGAATCGGTGAAGCGGCGCAGCTCGGTGGCGTCGTCGCACGTGACCCAGCGCGACATGCGATAACGCGCCGGCATGATGCGCACGTCGACCTTGTATTCGGCCGAGAGGCGATGCGAGACGACTTCGAACTGAAGCTGGCCGACCGCGCCGAGAATGATCGAGCCGCCATGCATCGGCCGGAACACCTGGATCGCGCCTTCCTCGCCGAGCTGCTTGAGCGCTTCGCCGAGTTGCTTCGCGCGCATCGGATCGACGACTTCGATGGTCTGGAAAATTTCCGGCGCGAAGAATGGCAGGCCGACGAACTGCAGGTCTTCGCCTTCGGTCAGCGTATCGCCGAGGCTCAGCGTGCCATGGTTCGGAATGCCGATGATGTCGCCCGGATACGCCTCGGCCACGGTCTCGCGGCGTTGCGACAGGAAGCTCACCACGTTGTTCGCGCGGAAGGTCTTGTTGTTGCGCGTGACCTTCAGCTGCATGCCGCGCTCGAAGCGTCCCGAGCACACGCGGATGAACGCGACGCGGTCGCGGTGCGCGAGATCCATGTTCGCCTGCACCTTGAACACGACGCCCGTGAACTTCGGCTCGCCGGGTTCGACCGGACGCTGCACGGTCATGCGCGCGGACGGCGGCGGGGCGAGATCGACGAGCGCGTCGAGAATTTCCTTCACGCCGAAGTTATTGATCGCCGAGCCGAACAGCACCGGCGACTGCTCGCCGGCGAGGAACGCGTCGCGATCGAACGCGGGCGTCGCGCCCGTGATCAGCTCGACCTCGTCCTTGGTGCGCTTCCAGTGATAGCCGAAGCGCTGCTCGCCGGCGTCGTCGCTGATGCCCTGCAGCGTTTCGACGGCGCCGCCGAGCGACTGCTCGCCCGGACGGAACACGCGCACCTGATCGCGCTGGATGTCGTAGACGCCGTGGAACTCCTTGCCCATGCCGATGGGCCAGGTGAATGGCACCGCGGCGACGCCCAGATGCTGTTCGATCTCGTCGAGCAGGTCGAGCGGCTCGCGCACTTCGCGGTCGAGCTTGTTGATGAACGTGAGAATCGGCGTCTTGCGGCTGCGGCAGACTTCGAGCAGCTTGAGCGTCTGCGCTTCGACGCCGTTCGCGCCATCGATCACCATCACGGCGGCATCGACCGCCGTGAGCACGCGGTACGTATCTTCCGAGAAGTCCTCGTGGCCCGGTGTGTCGAGCAGGTTGATGACGGCATCGCCGTACTCGAACTGCATCACCGAGCTCGCGACCGAGATGCCGCGCTGCTTTTCGATCTCCATCCAGTCGGAGGTCGCGAAGCGGCCGCTCTTCTTGCCCTTCACGGTGCCGGCGATCTGGATCGCGCCCGAGAACAGCAGGAGCTTTTCCGTGAGCGTGGTCTTGCCCGCGTCCGGGTGGGAAATGACCGCAAACGTGCGGCGGCGTTTGAGTTCGGAGACTGACATCGACTGGGTATCGCAGATGAAATTCGGGCCGCCTGGCAACGGTTGCGGCAGGCGCGGCGTACTGGCGGCGGTGGCTGGGGTCGGGATCGTTCCGCTGATCGAGGGTCCACGCGGGCACGATGCCGCGAATGGCACGAACGTCTGGAATGGACTGCGGATAACGGATGCAACACGCGCACAGAACAGCGCCGGGGACGAATGATACACGTCATTGCGGCGATCGATGCAAAGTGAAGCGCAGATTGCCTCAATGGTTGTTCACGCGCGCTTGAGGTGAGGTTTTTCGGGAGCGATCGGGCGGCGCGGAATGAACGCGTCGCGCGGGCGGTTTTCCGATGGCTCAGGGGCTATCGAAAGCGTTTGAAAGCGGAGCGGCGCACGCCGCCGGCGAGCGTCGCGCGCACTGCGGCGAGTCCGCTCGTTGCGGCTGGAAGCCTTGCTGGATAAGGGTTTGCGTCGCCGGCACGGCACCCTTCGGTGGGTGTTCTACTGGCGGGATGACCTGCCGCGGCAAGGTCCGGTGCGAAGCGGCCTGCAGCACGATGAATATCGGCCGATGTCCGCTGCGCGCCTTCAATGGTGAGCTTTTGCGGGAGCCTTGCGCGCGAGACCGTTGCGCAGTCGCATGCATCGGCCGTGGCGATGAATGCGCGCCGCGCGCGCCAGCGGGTGTTCAGCTTTTGACGAGAAAGCGCTCGCGGTTCTTGCCCGCGAGCCAGCCCGGCGCGCGGCCACGGCCGCTCCAGGTCTCGCCAGTCTTGGGGTTTTCGTATTTGGCGGGCAACGCGCGCTTGTGCGTCTTGCCGCTCTGGCGGGTCGAGAAGCCCAGCTCCTCTGCCGTGATGTCGTACTCGGCGATCAGCGCCTTGATCTGGTCGATGGCCTCGGCCATTTCCTTGTCGCGCGCCACGGCGACTTCCTTATGAAGCTTTTCCAGTTGGGCTGTCAGTTGTTTGTAGCTTGCCATGAAAGGTCATCTCCAGTCGATCGCATAACCATAACCGATGTCTGACTTTGAGCATTCGAAAAAGTGCCGGATAGCGACAGTCAGGATTCGAAAATTAGTCGTCGATCGCGTCGTATAGATGTTTCTCGAACTCCACTGACATCGGAAATGGCTCAAGCGGGCGCAGCTGGATCATGAGGATCCCGATCATGTCCTCGAGGGGATCGGCGAGCCATGTCGTGCCATAGACCCCCGGCCAGCCGAACGAGCCCATCGAGCGATAGCCGAGCGGCAATTGCTGCGCCGGGTCGTCGACGATGGCGAGGCCGAGACCAAAGCCCTGGCCGCCCCAGTGGATGTAGCCCATCGCCGGCATGCGGCGCTGGTCGCGGGCGAGGAAGTTCGAGCGCATCAGATCCACCGAACGATGCGAAAGCAGCCGCACGTCGCCGACGCGTCCGCGTCCCAGCAACAGACGCGCGAACTGCAGATAGTCCTCGGCCGTCGAAACGAGCCCGCCGCCGCCGCGATTAAAACGTGCCGGGTCGCCTTCGTCGGCCCAGCGGCTCGACGCGGCGTGATCGTCGACGAGGCGCCGGCGCGTCTGCGCTTCGATGCCATAGGCGGTCGCGAGGCGCGGCAACTGCGAGTCGGCGACGAAGAACGTCGTGTCGCGCATGCCGAGCGGCGCGAAGATGCGGTGCTTGAAGAACTCGCCGAGCGACTGCCCGGCGATGCGCTCGATCAGGATGCCGAGGATGTCGGTGGCGATGCCGTACTGAAACCGCGAGCCCGGATGGAACACGAGCGGCAGCGTGGCGACGCCCGCGAGCCAGCGCGCCGTGCTGCTGCGTGCGTCGAAGCCGCCGAGCGCCTCGACATAGGCATCGGCAAGTGGCCCGGTCGCGGTGAACGAATACGCGTAGCCCGCGCGGTGCGTGAGCAAGTCGAGCACGCTCACCGGCGAGCGCGCCGGCTCCGTGTTGTCGAGCGCACCCGCGGGATCGCGCAGCACGCGCCGCGACGCGAGTTCGGGCAGCCAGCGCGCGATGTCGTCGTCGAACGCGACGCGACCCTCTTCCAGCAGCATCAGCAGCGCGACGGTGGTCACGGGCTTGGTCATCGAGGCGATGCGAAAGAGCGTATCGGTCTGCATCGGCCGTGCGCTGGCCTCGTCGGCGAGTCCGCGTGCATCGAGCCACGCGGTTTCGCCGTGCCGCCACGCGAGGGTCACCGCGCCGGCGATCTCGCCGCGCTCGATGTAGCCGTCAACGCACTCCCCGATCCGCGCGAGCCGCGCCGCGCTGAACCCCGCTCTCTCCATGCTTGCCGTCCCCGCCGTGCCTGCTGGTTCAGTTGAGTTGAGTTGACTTGAGTTCGGTTCAGTTTTGTTCCGCGCGCGATTCGAGCTCGCGCAGGGCGTCGTTCAGGCGCTTGACGCGGCGCACTTGTGACGGCACGAGATCCGCGTTCAGCACCGTATCGACGCGACCGCGCCAGTAGGACAGGGGAATGCGGTCCTGCCCCGAGATGCGTGCGATCACGTGCTCCAGATGCTCAATGTCTTTTTCGAGTTGATGGTGATTCATTGACGCCCCCCGGTATTGCCGGTCCGAATTCAGAATGCATGAAATGCATCGGCGATGCACCTGCTCACAACGTAACCAGAAAAAAACCCACTGATTCGCCGTTATCCCTGTCTCAAACCGCCGCTTATGCTTTGCGGGTATTTGATTGATGCTCGCTGGTCGACGATAAGGTCTCGTGCGGGCTCAGGTCCGTTGGCTGCCGCACCGAGAATCGGCAAAATATCGCCAGGGGTGCAGACGTAATCGCGCGCAAAACCGCCTGCAGATTAACGGCGGCTAATTCGACTGTATATTCCCCGACTGGCCTGCGCGCATCCGGCCCGGGGCCTTATGCCACGGCCTCGCGGCCGCGAGGAAGTAGTGGAGTATAGCGGGGAACAGTGCGATCCGTTGTTACACGGTTTTTACGGCACGATAGCGAACGTAAGTCCGTGGAGCGATTTCCACGCGACGTGGAAAAAATTACCGGAACCGATACGATTAAATGCGCCGTTATGTCTGGCGCCGTGAAATTTTTTCCTTTGGCGATGGATATAACCTGAAAAGCGCCAATGAATGGGAATATATTTGCCGCCGTCGCAGTGGTCTATTGCGGTATCAAAGTGGTTTCATCGGCGCGAATAGACGGATGACGCTTTTGTCACAGGCAATTCATTTTTTTCTGGAATTCGCCATTCGCGCGACATGGTCGACTATGTGGGATGACGGCGAGCGGCGCGCCAGGTCGATGCGACATGCCCCGCGCGGGGAGCGCGGCCGCGTGCGCGCGGTCATCCGCGCACGAACCGCACGGACTTCGTGCGGTTCCTGCCGGCGAGCTTACTTGGCGCGGCAAGCGAACACGAGCGTATGCGTGCCGCCTGCGTCGGATTCGTCGATGGTGTCGTAGCCGCCCGCGCCGCATTGCACGCGAGCCTGCTGGTTACACGAGTCGTGGTCTCCCGCCGACGGACATTGCACCTGTTGCGTCGGACGGCCATCGGAGAGAAAGAGCGGCGGCGCGCTGCTGCATGCGGCGAGCGCCGAGGCGAGGATCAGCGCGCCGGCGCTGAGCGGCAGTCTGCCATGGCGGGTCAACAACGAACGAATACGAGTCATGGGTGAACCCCGTGTGGGCCTTTTTGTTTTTCGACGACGCGATTGTGCCATGCCGCGCACGCCGTGCGACGAACCTGCATGGCCCGGCACGCTTCAAGGCGGCGGCGCAAGCGTCTTGTAGGGCGGCGCGCCGTGCGGATCGCGGCTCACCCGCACGAACACCTGCTCCACGTCGGGCACGGCTTCGAGCGCCTGCTGGAGCGCTGCGGCGTCGAAACCGGCAGGCACGCAGCCCTCGGCATAGACGAAGCGCCGCTGCACCGTGATCCAGAGGCTCGTGCCCGCGATCAGCCGTGCGGCGCCCATGCGCTCGCGGATGGCCTCGGCGATGGGCGCGTCGTAAAGGTAGGAGTTCGGCTTGCTGCACTTGTGCGCGAGCCAGCAGGTGGTGCCGCGCTCGACGCGATAGTGCGCGTCGTCGTCGGCTTCCTGTTTGGTCGTCCGCGGGCCGAGCGGCTGCGGGCACTCCGCGAGCGCGTCCGAGAGCGCGAAGAACGGATCGTTGTACCAGTTGCGCAGCGCGGTCGCGCCGGCCTCGGACGGCGCCGTCTGCGCCCGCCCGGACTGCGCGAAGCAGCCGGCAGCGGCCAGCCAGACTGCGACCCACATCACCTTTGCGCGTTGCCTCATCGGCGCCTCCGGTCACAACGCGATGCCGTGGACGGCGATCTTCTTGTAGAGGGTCGCGCGGCCCATGTCGAGCCGTCTCGCCGCCTCGCTCACGCGCCCGCCACAGGCTTCGAGCGTGTCGCACAGCAGACGGCGCTCGAACGCCGCCATCGCCTGGGCCCAGCTCTGCGGCGCGTCAGCCTGCGCCTCCGATGCGCGCGGCGCGCTCCGTGTCCCGTCATGTGTGCCGTCACGCGCCGCCTCGACGAACGGCGCGAGCGCCCTTGCATCGATGCGCTCGCTGTCTGCCAGCATGACCGCGCGCTCGAGCGTGTTGCGCAACTCGCGCACGTTGCCGGGCCAGGCCTGCGCACCGAGTAGCGCGAGCGCATCGTCGCGCAGCTCGAACGGGCCGCCGCGCGGCGGCACCGACAATTCTTCGAGGATCGACCAGGCGAGCGGCGCGATGTCCTGGGCCCGCTCGCGCAGCGCGGGCACGTTCAGCGTGAGCACGTTCAAGCGATAGTACAGGTCGGCGCGAAAACGGCCCGCCGCGACGAGCGCGGGCAAATCGGCCGACGTCGCCGCGATGATGCGCACGTCGGCGCGCACGACGCGATTCGAGCCGGCCGGCTCGAATTCCTGATCTTGCAGAACACGTAGCAGCTTGCCCTGGAGCGCGAGCGGCAGCGCGCCGATTTCGTCCAGAAACAGCGTGCCGCCCTCGGCCAACTCGACCTTGCCAACGACTCCGCCCATGCGGTCCGGGCCCGGCCAGGCACCCGCCGCCGCGCCAAATAGTTCGTTGTCGAGCAGCGTGTCAGGGATCGCGGCGAGATTGACACCGACGAGCGGCGCCTGCGCGCGCGCCGACGCCTCGTGGATCGCGTGCGCGAGCAGTTCCTTGCCGGTGCCGGCCTCGCCGAGCAGCAACACCGGCGCGTCGAGCTGCGCCGCGCGACGCGCCTGACGCTTCGTTTCGAGCGCCGCCGCGCTGGTGCCGACGAAGCTCGCGAACGTGTGTTTGGCACGCCGCGCCTGGGCGAGCGACTGGCGCGTCGCGAGCAGTTCCTGCTGCAGGCGTGCATAGTGCGTGAAGAGCGGCGTGAGCGCCTTCAATTCGTCGAACAGCGCAAAGCCCACGGCGCCGATCGTTTCGCCCGCATCGTCCTTGAGCGGCAGACGCGTCACGACGAGCGGCTCGCGGTCGGTTTCGAGGATGTCGAGCAGGATGGGCTTGCCGCTGGTCACCACTTCGCGCATCAGGCTGTGCGGGATCACGGCCTCGCAATCGAGGCCGATGGCCTGCTGCGGATCGGCGAATCCGAAGCGTGCCGCATAGCGCTTGTTGATCCAGACGACCCGCGCGTCCTTGTCGACGATGAAGGTGCCCTCGCTGAAATTCTCGAACGTGCGAAACAGCGAATCCATCGCGCGACGCAGTACGTCGCCGTAGCTGGCCGGCAGATCCGACCATTCATTGAGCATTGTCTGCCTGCCTCCACCAGCGGTTCCGGCGCTCATGGCCGGGCCTTTGTCTACGAATGGAGACAATGTTAGCGCAGCGCCCCAAGGCCTCACAACGCCGTATCGATCAGGATTTACCCGCAAAAACGTGGTGCTTTTCGCACGTTGCGTCTCCCGTTCGAGACGACTCTGTACAATCGTGCGCGCACCGCGAACGGCGCGCTTCATGCGCGGCGACGCACTGATGCCTGACTGCGTACGGCATGGCCCCCGAGTCGCGACATGCCCGTCCGCACAACACACCAGGAGACTCAATGTCGTTTGTCATCGTCCTCGCCGCCCTGGCGTTTCTGATGTTCGCGGCCTACCGCGGCTATAGCGTGATCCTGTTCGCGCCGATCGCCGCGCTCGGCGCCGTCCTGCTGACCGATCCCGCGGCCGTCGCGCCGGTGTTCTCCGGCATCTTCATGGAGAAGATGGTCGGCTTCGTGAAGCTCTACTTTCCCGTGTTCCTGCTCGGCGCCGTGTTCGGCAAGGTCATCGAACTGTCGGGCTTCTCGGAATCGATCGTGGCGGCCGCGATCCGCTACATCGGCCGCTCGCGGGCCAATGCCGTGATCGTCGCCGTGTGCGCATTGCTCACCTATGGCGGCGTGTCACTGTTCGTCGTGGTCTTCGCGGTCTATCCGTTCGCCGCCGAGCTTTATCGCCAGAGCAACATCCCCAAGCGTCTGATGCCGGGCGCCATCGCACTGGGCGCGTTCTCGTTCACGATGGATTCGTTGCCGGGCACGCCGCAAATCCAGAACATCATCCCAACGACTTTCTTCAAGACGACCGCGTGGGCCGCGCCCATCCTCGGCACGATCGGCTCGCTGTTCATCATCGTGGTCGGCCTCTCGTATCTCGAGTGGCGCCGCCGCAACGCGATGGCCAAGGGCGAGGGCTACGGCACCTCGCTCGTGAACGAACCCGAACGCGTCGAGACGAAGAACCTGCCGCATCCGCTGCTCGCGATCGCGCCGCTGGTGCTCGTCGGTGTGGCGAACTTCTTCCTGACGCGCTGGATTCCGCAGTGGTACGGCGACATCTACTCGGTCCCGGCCGACGTGTTGCCCGGCGTGCACACGCCGGTCACCGCGACCATCAAGCAGGTTGTCGCGATCTGGTCGGTGGAAGGCGCGCTGCTGCTCGGCATCGTGCTCGTGGTGATCACGGCGTTCAACCGCGTGAAGGAACGCTTCGCGAATGGCACCAAGGCGGCCGTCGCGGGCGCGCTGCTCGCGTCGTTGAACACGGCATCGGAGTATGGCTTCGGCGGCGTGATCGCGGCATTGCCGGGTTTTCTCGTCGTCAGCGATGCCTTGAAGAGCATTCCGAATCCGCTCGTCAATGCGGCCGTGTCGGTCAGCTCGCTCGCGGGTATCACGGGCTCGGCATCGGGCGGCATGAGCATCGCGCTCGCGGCGATGTCGGACACCTTCATCAAGGGCGCGCAAGCCGCGCATATTCCGCTCGAAGTGCTGCATCGGGTGGTTGCGATGGCGAGCGGCGGTATGGACACGCTGCCGCATAACGGCGCTGTTATCACGCTGCTTGCGGTGACGGGGCTTACGCATCGTGAGTCGTATCGCGACATTTTCGCGGTCACGATCATCAAGACGCTGGCGGTTTTCTTTGTGATTGGTGTGTATTACTTGACTGGGTGGGTTTGAGGTCTGGGGGGCGTTCGCGGGGTTTGGGTGGCGAATGCTCTTTTTGCTTGGCTCGTCTCGCTTTTGACTTCTGGAACCAGGGAATTGGCGGGGCGCCGTCTTCCATTGCCTCTTGGCAGTTGCTCGCCTCCAGGCGGAAACAAGGAATACGCGCCGCGTCCGTCTGGAGTTTTCTTCGCTCCCGACCGGAAACGAACGGGGCCTACGCCGTACTTCCACCGCATATTCGTTTCCGTACGGCTACGAAATTTGGCAGACCCTCTTCGCCGCGGCATAATGTTACCGAGCGGGAACGAAGGAGCCGCGCATGAGCCAATCAATCGACAGCATCGAAACTTTAGGGTTGTACATCCGCGCAGCGCGAATCGCGCAAGGTTTCACGCGCGACGCACTAGCCAACGCCACTGGCATTTCCGCGAAGTTCATTTCGCAGATTGAAGCCGGCAAGGCGACCGCGCAAATTGGCAAAGTATTGGCTTTGCTGAGCGAGCTTGGAATCGGCTTGAGCGCCGAGTCGTCCATACTTATTTCGCCAGACGCCCTCAAGGCGGCGTCGAAGCGGCGCCGCTCTCCTCACACCAGCATGCCCGGATAACCGAGGTATTCATGACGGCAAGAACGCTTGTGGCTTCCTCCAACGGCCGGCGCGTCGGCGTGCTCACGGATGATAAGGGTGTCTGGTCGTTCGAATACTGCACGGAGTGGATAGCGGCGACCGGGGCCTTTCCGATTTCGCCGGCATTTCCGTTAGCAGTGCAACGCATCATCGACAATTCCACCGAGCGTCCGGTGCAGTGGTTCTTTGATAATCTGCGCCCGAAGAAGGCATGCGCACGGCGCTGGCGCGTGAGGCCAGGCTCGATGCCAATGATGGGTGGGGACTTCTGGCTTACTACGGCAGGGAATCCGCAGGCGCGCTGACCTTGCTGCCAGAGGGCGAAGCAGAGGCGGCGGGAGGACGTGTCGCGCTTGAGTTTGACCAGTTGGAAGCACGCATTCAGGCGATGCCTCAGCACGCGTTGACCGCAACGTCACCCAAACGGATGTCGGCAGCAGGAGCACAGCAGAAACTGCTTGTCATCCTCACCGGACAGCACCCGGACTACGCCTTGTTCGAGCCGGAAAATTCCGAGCCTTCAATGCACCTGCTCAAGCCTGACACGCGCGTGACGGGCTATCCGCACTCTGCCGTCAATGAATTCTTCTGCGCACGACTTGCACGTGAAGTGGGGCTGCCGGTTCCCGATACTCACTTCCTTCGCGTCCCCTCTGCGTGCTATGTGATAAGCCGGTTCGATCGTGATACGGAGACTACCCCCGCCTCCCGGATTCATACGCTCGACGCGACCCAGTTATTGAACAAGGATAAGTCGTTCAAGTACCACAACGCGAACGCCACATCGCTTGCCGAATGCATCGCGAAGCTCGGCGCGAAAGCTGTTGCACGTCTGGCTATCTTCAGGTGGTCCGTCTTCAACGTACTTATCGGAAATGCGGATGCACATCTGAAGAACCTGTCGTTCTTCTCGCGTTCAAGCGGATATCAACTCGCTCCGTTCTATGACCTTGTCAGCACGGTTGTCTACAACACGCCCACTTACAACGCGTTCAGTGAGCGCTGGCCTCGAGTCGAACTTTCCATGCCAATGGGCAAAGCGAGGTTTTTCGACGAGGTCACGCGCGAAAACGTACTGGCGTTCGCCAGCGAACTTGGGCTGCGTGCTTCGGGAGCCGCACAGGAACTCGACAAACTCCTGCGGGACTTTCCGCAGCACGTAGTGCGAACCCGGGCAGCGATAAGCGAGATTGCTCGGCCGAATGCGGGAGAACTCCGCTTGCTCGACGCGATTGAACAATTGCCGATGGCGGAGATGACCCGGGCGCTGCAGTGACACTCGTCGGCGCATTTCGGACCGCCCCGCATCGTCGAACCTCAACCGGCCCCCTCACTTCGAGCATAGTGTACGCACCGTCCACCTCGACGCGATACGCGCTGGCGCCCTCGGCTAAACGCGCAAACCCTCGCAGACTGTACGACCGCAAGACAGTCAGATTCGCGCCGGTCGCCAACACTCTAACGAGATTCCGCAGCATGCTCCCGGCTCGCTGATTGCGCCTGCTCTCTTGCCTCGTGTGGAATTACTGCCTCGTTGACGTTCGCGACAAGCGCCTGCAGAAAATCCGGCGCGTACGACTTCCCGTTATCGACGTCTTCGAGTCGATGATTCGCGTTCGGAAAGATCATCAGCTTGAAATTACGTTTTCCGCGCTCGACGAACTTCGCCTGTAGCTCTCGTGTCGGGGCCAGTGGAACCGATCGGTCCGTGTCGCCCATGGCCATGACGATCGGGGTGTCGAGGCTCAGAAGAAGCTTGCCGATATCGATGTCGAGAAGCTCGCTCCAGTAACGGTACGTTTGCCCCCAGATCTCTTTTTCGGTGTTGTCTGGATCGGCAGCTATGTCCGCGAAGCCAGACTCGGGACGATGCAGATACCAGGTGCTGGCGGAAAGGATCCGCAGATTTTCCCGCACGGGTCCACCGCCGCCCCCGACCAATCCGAGGTGTGTAATTCGTTTGTCTTCGGTGGCGATCCTGGCAGCCACGACAGCCCCTTCCGACGCCCCGACGATAACCACCGCCCGCGGCGCCACACCGCGCCCCGCCAGCGTGGCGTTGATGAACTCCTGCTGGTCCTTCACGGTTTGGTCGAAATGGTCTGCCGCTCTGAACGCGCTTGTACAGAAGTGTCCGCTCTTGTTTTCCTCATCGATTCCGCGTTTCTGCAGCATGAAGACAGTTGCATCGATTGAAACGCGAATCGGGTTGAAGTACGCCGGTAGCCGATGTTTCACCGTGGCACAGCCGGAACCGCTGATGAAAAAGATGATGACGTCCGGGGTGGACAGGTTGCCGAGCGTCATGCGATACGACGCAGCGTTGCCACCATCGGCAAAGACAAACGGGCGCGACTCGAGTTGAAGCTCCGGTGCGACGCCTTCTACCCCGAGGGCGAAGCCGCTGAACATAAACGTTCCTGCTGCCAGCACCTGGCGCGCTAGCCGGGCCCAACGTCCGAACGCGATGATCGCGGTAATTTTAATCTGCATACCAGAATACATTGGAGCGTCTCCCGGAAGTCCACGCCGTGTCCATGCTTCGCGTGAGCGTAACCCACTTGCCTCGGCTGTTGCAGGCGCTGGTCAGGGACTAGATCAAAGGCGAGTCCATCGTTTCCGTGAAAACCCGCCAGCCGGCGGCGAGGCACCCGAAAAACCCGTCGTTGCACACGCATCGAGAACACCCCTCAAACTTTTTGCACAAAGGGGCTTCAAAAAATCCAAAATCGTCGATACAATTGCGCCCCTCTTGCCCAGGTGGCGAAACTGGTAGACGCACTATCTTGAGGGGGTAGCGCCGAAAGGCGTGCGGGTTCGAATCCCGCCCTGGGCACCAAGATTTCACTGGCGGCGCATTGCGCCGCTCGAAAAAACCCGCGACAGCACGCTGCTGCGCGGGTTTTTGTTCGTGCTCTCGCCGCTTGCGGTGTCGTCAAAGGAGCCTTTGCATCATGCTCGATGAAGCACGCGTGCTCGACGTACTCGCCCAGCGCCATATCGTGCCCGACGAGCGTCAACGGGATGCGATTCGGCAACTCGTCGCGATGCTCTCAGCACCGTTGCGCAGGGGCGGCCTCTATTGCCATGGCCTGCCTGGTCGCGGCAAGAGCCTGATCGTCGATACGGTCTTCGCACTCGCCTCGTGCACGAAGCGGCGCGTGCACTTCCACGCGTTCATGCGCGAAATGAACCGGCGGCTCGTTGCGAGCGCACCCGGTCCCGACCGTCTCGCGGCCGTCGTGCATGACTGGCTGAGCGGCGTCGAACTGCTCTGCTTCGACGAGTTCCATGTCCACGATATCGCCGATGCGTTTCTCGTCGGCCGCTTTCTCGATGTCGCCATCGAACTCGGTACGCGCATCGTGCTGACTTCGAACTACGCACCGCAGGATTTGCTGCCCGATCCGCTCTTTCACGAGCGCTTCCTGCCCACGATAGACAAGATCGAGCGTCACTTCACGATCCTCCATTTCGACGGCGCGCGCGACTATCGTCACGGCAGCGCCGCTGCCGCCACGGTCCGCTTCTTCGCGCCGGTCGTCGCGGCTGCCGAGGCACTGCATGCGCTGTTCGTGCGTCACGAAGGCGAAGGCGCGCTCCATCGGCGCGATGTGACGCTCGCGGGCCGGCAGTTGTCGGTGCGTGGCGCGGGCAAGACGCTGCTGTGGGCCGACTTCGACGATCTGTGCGTCGAACGCCGCTCGCATCTGGACTACCTGGAGCTGTGCGAGCGCTGGCAGGCGTTCATCGTCGACCATATGCATGCGGACCGCCTGCTGCGGCCCGATACGCTGCAACGCTTCGTGTGGCTCATCGACATCTTCTACGACCACAAGCGCGCGTTGTTCATCGCATCGGATACGCCCATCGGCGCGCTGCTCGACGGTCTCGAAGGCGCACACGATCTCGCGCGCACGACGAGCCGTCTCGCCGAAATGCAATCGCAGGCCTATGCCGAGGCGTTCGATCGTCGCTGAAGCGCTCGTTGCATTCTTTTTATAGCGAGCCTGCAAAACGTGCATGGCGAAACCGGCGCACCGGCCGCGAAGCGTTACTGCAGGCGGCATCGCGACGACAGCCACCATACATCGATATGGTCTGCAGAATTCCCCCGACGATTTGTCGCGCGACGCGATCCGGGCTAATCTGTAAATTACAGAATTGCAATTTCACAGTCAGGAGCTTGCACGCCATGCATGAGCTTAATGTGCGGCGCCTGGGCCATGTCATCGCTCTTGCCGAAGAGCTCAGCTTTGCCCGCGCCGCCGAACGCGTCCATCTCAGTCAGCCGGCGCTCAGCCGCAGCATTCAGGCCATCGAGGACGAACTCGGCCTGCGCCTGTTCGATCGCGCGGTGCGCGGCGTCGCGATCACGCAGGCGGGAAAGATGGTGGTGGAGCGCGCGCGGCGCGTGTTGTTCGAGGCGGGCTGTCTCGCGCGCGATGTCGAATTGCTGAAGTCGCACGAAGCGGGCGAATTGCGCATGGCGCTCGGCCCCTATCCCACCACGGTGCTGATGCCCGATCTGTTGGTCGAATTCGCGAGACGTCATCCCAACATCGAGATGAAGGTCGCGGTCAATCAGGATGTGGAAATGGTGGACATGCTGCTCGCCGAGGAGGTCGATTTTCTGGTGACCGACCGGCGCGTGCTGCCCGACAATCCTGCCTTGCACGTCAAGCCGACCAAGCGTCACGAGGGCTGCTGGTTCGCCCGCAAGGGTCATCCGCTGACGGCTGGCGCGCCGGTGCCCACGAGCGCGCTGCGGCCCTGGCCGCTGGTCTCCGTGCCGCTGCCACCCTTCATGCGCACCGCCGTGCACCGGCTGATGAAGATCCGTTCGCACGAAAAAATCGCGTTGCTGCTCGAATGCAACGACGCGCAAGTGCTGAAGTCGTTCGTCGAGCAGACCGACGCGCTGTTGTTCGCGACCGCCACCTCGGTGCGCCGGGAGTTGGCGTCAGGTTCGCTGGCTCCCGTTCACGTGCGCGACATGCCGCGCATGGGCCTCGAAATCGCCCTCGTCACGTTGGCCGAGCGCACGCTTTCGCCAGCGGCCGAAGCCGCGCTCGCCGTCGCCGAAGAACTGCTGGCCAGCGCGCTGAAAGCGTCTACGCAACTGATGGCCAGCGCCTGATCGCACGCCTCTCGCTCGTCCCTCGCCATGCGCCCTTTGCAAGCTCGTCATGAGAACAATGCATTGGCGCCGTCGAATTTGTTCCTCTTAAATTAGCACGCTCATTCGATTGTCGCTGCGCAGCACGCTGCGTGAGCGGCGCTCGGATGAGCGTGGGGAGACGACAACTTCGTGGCATGCCGCGCGACCAGCGCGGCTAGCGCACACCAAGAGGAGATGTGCATGCGTTTTGCGAAAAAAAGTCTGTGGGGTGCCGCGCTGGCGCTCGCCAGCGGCAGTGCGTTGGCGGCTGGATCGAGTGTGACGCTTTACGGCGTCGCCGATTCGTTCATGCAGTATCTGGACAACGGAGGCGCGCATTCGTACTCGCAGCGCAGCGGCGGTTCGAGTGGATCGAGCTTCGGGCTGACGGGTACCGAGGATCTCGGCGGCGGTCTGAGCGCGCGCTTCGATGTCGAGACGGGCTTCAATCTCAACAACGGCGCGCTGTTCGCCGACACGACGGCACTCTTCTATCGCCAGGCTTGGGTCGGTCTGCAACACGAGACGTATGGCTCGCTCACTTTCGGGCGGCAATACGATCCGTCGTTTCGCGTCATCTATCCGACCGATCCGTTTTACGTGAACGAAATACTGTCGCCGCTCTCGGCGGCCGTGCTGGCCGTCGACCGCAATACGCTCTCGACGCAATACGATGGGGGCCGCGCGAGCAATTCGATCATGTATCAAACGCCCAATCTCAGTGGCTTTCGCGCGTACGGCATGTATGCGTTCTCCGCCACGACGACGCAGCCGGTCGCCGAGACCTCGGGCAACATGCTCAACGTGGGCGCGAGCTTCAGCGGCGCCGGGCTCTATGCAGGCCTCGCCTATGTGAAACAGCACCCGGGCACAGAGACCATCGCGACGCTGCCGACGACGCTCGGCCTCGTGAGCACCGATCACTTCATCGGCGCGCTCGCGTACCGCATCGGCATCGTCAATCTCCAGTTCAACTATTCGTATCAACGCCCAGATACGCCTGCGGCTCACTCGCTCGCCGCGCTGCTCGGCAGTGCCCATTCGTTCAGCATCGCGGAGCTGGGGGCAACCATCCAGGCCACCTCGGCTGACGCGATCGAGATCGCCGGGTTCGAGCGCCGCGTGCGCGGCGTGCACGACAACACGCCGGGCGTGCAGATCGGCGTCGATCATTCGCTGTCCAAGCGCACGAGCGTCTACGCGCGCGCGGGCTACATGAAGAACAACGGCAGCGCGACGACCAGTTGGCCCGGTATCAGCGTCGCGGCACCGGGCACGAAGCAGGTGCTCGCAGGCATCGGCATGACCCATCGCTTCTAGGCGCTGAAGCCGTTGCGCAGGAGACGGGTTCTTGCGCAGCGGCTCCCTGATGCAGCATCAATCGCGATCGGGTGCGCCCAGCGGAAAGAGCGGACGATACGACCGGGCCTCATCGACGGCACGCGCAAACGAGGGCCGCGCGAGCAAGCGCGCGCGGTAGGCGCGCAGTACGGGAAACGCGTTCGCAATGGGATGGGTCCAGTCCGCATAAAACAGCGCGGGCGCCGCGGCGCAATCGGCCATCGAGAAGGTCTCGCCCGTGGCCCAGGTCCTTCCCTGCAGCGCGCCTTCGAGCCAGGCATACGCCAGTTCGAGCTTCTTCACCGACAGCGCCATGCCCTCTTCGCGCTTGAGCGCATCGCCGCTCAAGGCGCCGTCGACGGCATGCTGCGCCGCCGCCATCACGTGCAGGTCGAAGAAGCGATCGAGCGCGCGCACGTCGAGTGCGGCGGCCGGATCGGCAGGCAAAAGCGGCACCGGCCCCGGATGCGCGAGTTGCAGATGCTCGATGATGATGCTCGATTCCGCAATGTTGCGTGCGCCGTCCACGAGCAGCGGGAATTTGCGCAGCGGCCAGCGCTGCAGCCAGTCCGCCATGTGTTGCGGCGTCTCGGGCGTGAAGCGGCGAAACTCGAACGGCGTGTCGTTCTCGTAAAGCGCGATGAGCACCTTCTGCGTGAACGACGAAAACGGATGACCGTAAAGCGCGAGCGACATCGTGAGACCTCCAGATCCGGTCGAGACAAGTAGCGCGATTATTGCACTGCGGCCGGCCCGGCCGCAGGACCGGTGCCGCGTATCAAGGCGCCGTAGGCAAGCGAGAACATCACGACCGCGCAGACGATGCCGACGGTGCCGATCGCCGACATCAGCAGCCAGGGCACGATGCTTCCCGGACCCATCTCCACCGTCAATGCCGACGGGTGCGCGGTGAGTTGGGCCACCTGCCGCATCGACGAACTCGCGAGTACCGAGCCGACCACGACGAACGGCACATAGACGAGCATGCAAGCGCCCAGCAGCTGCAGTACGTTGCCCCGCGTGGCGCGCCATGAGACCGAGACGCTCGCGCGCTCGTCGAGCGCGGCGGCGGGCACGGCGAGCGAGAGCCGCATGAGCACGAACACCATCGCGAACACGACGAGGATGGCGAGCAGCGATATGGCCAGTATGGCGCGATGCGGCCGGATGACGAGGAGCGCCACGAAGGCCGGCACGGCCACCACCGAGGGCGTCACATAGCTCAGCAGCGTGACGCTCAGCACGGTCAGCAGGCTGCGCGCCAAGGTGCGATCGAAGGCAAAGAAGCTCGCCGGCCGGTCTTCACCGCGATACAGCGCCCGCTGCACGGCGATCAGGAACGCCACTTCGAGCACCAGCACCGGGAGGTATGCGCCGTACTCGATCAGATGCCACAGCCAACGCGGCATTGCCCCCGCTGCGCCCGACAACAGCAGCCAGAGCTGGAACGCCGCGACGGCCACATGAACGCCGATCAGCACGGCCAGCGGCGCGGCCAGTTCGCGCCGATGCGCAATCACCCACGTATAGGTCTGTTTCGCCGTTGCCCAGACCCGCAGCCGCGTTCTCGCACCCCGTTGTTTTTCGTTTGCCATCGTTGTTGTTTGCCCCGTTGTCGTCGCGGCCGCGCGAGCCGCCCAGATCGTGCCGATGCGTGAGGCACGGACCGTCCGTTGATGCGCGCGTCCGGGCGATTGTCGACGATCGGCGTGAGCGTGTCGAGTCGGGGAAACGTCGTGCGCCCGCGTGCCGGCGCGACGCGGCGCCGGTGATTCGACTGCAAACGTTTGTACACGCGCTTATCAAAGCCGTTAATAAGCGGTTTAAAGAACTGGACGCTTCATCTTTGAATCGGCAATTCATACGGATTCCTTTTCAAGGACGTCAAAATCTCCTACCGGCGGTGATTTTCATTTCATATACTCAATGACACGTGCTGGCTCACCGCCGGCCTATAACAAGCCTGCCGCCGTCTTTGCTCACCGCTTGCTGCCGCATCCGTTCCGCCTTTGCCGGTGGTTCGCAAACCGTGTTCAAAAGCAACCAAAGGCCAGATCCCTGTTAGCGGTCCATCTTGCCAAGGCGGTCACCATGAGTACTCCACGCCCCGCGTATGCCGATGCCCCGCGCAGCAACGCGGCGAGTTCGCCCGGTGCCATGAGCGGCATGAGCCTGCTGCGCGGCAGCGCTGCTTGCGCGCTCATCGACCGGGACGGGATGATCGTCGCGTCGAATGCGGCGTTCGACGGCTTGCTTCCCGGCGGTCCCGGCACAGCGCTCGCGGGACAGTTCATCGAGTGCGACGGCATCGCTCATGTGCTCGCACAAGGCGAAGGCATCCTCCACGTCACGTATCGGCACGCGACCCGTGGGTGCGCGCCCGCCACCTTGCAATTGCTGCCGCTCGGGCAAGGCGAGAGCGAGCGCATGCTCGCCGTGCTCACCGACGGCATGCCCGTGCGCGACGCGGAGGCCCGCCGTTTCGAGGCCACGCCTTGTCCCATCGTGCGCGTGTGCGCCGGTGGCAACATCACGTTCGCAAACAGCCACACGATGCACGCGTTCGGCCACGATCCCGCGCTGCTGGTCGGCATGCCGTTGACCAACCTGTTCGACCCGGCCGACACGGAACGCGTCAGCGCGGCGATCTCCGAATGCATCCTCTGCCGCTGTGCGCGCACGCTCGAAGTCGTCGCCGCCCCCAACGAGCAGCGCCGTGCGAAGCCCGTCGTCCTCACGGTCACGCCCGACCCGGCGCCGAGCGGGCCGCCGCTCGGCGCGCTCGTCGTCATTCAGGCGGCCACGCAGACCGTGCGCGACAAGATCCGCCGCATTGCGCTCGAAGCGGAGGAATTGCCGCGCAAAGCGCGTACACGAAGCAAGAGCCGCCCTACGCGCAAGCTGAGGCAGCCGCCGTGGCAGCCCCAGTTCAACCAGATGCTCGAACAGATCCGCACCGTGATCGAGTTCGATCATGCGACGTTCGGTGTCTACGACGAGAAGACCACGCTCTTTCGCGCCGAAGCCCTGTATCCCCCCGGTTCGGTCGAATGGCCCGCGCGCTGGATGTCGCTGCCGAAAGGCATCGACAAATTTCTTGCGAGCGATGACACCTCGATCGATCTCGACGACTTTCTCGTCCGATTCCCCGAGATGCGCGATAACGAAGTGGTGCGCTATTACATCAAGTTCGGCGTGAAGTCTTCGGTGTCGTTCGTAATCTGCGAAGGCGGACGGCCCACTTCGGCGCTGTCGCTGTGCTCGTTCGAGCGCGGCAAATACAGCAAGGCCGACTGCGAGTCGCTGCGCGAATTCGATCTCGAACCGGTGCTCCTGCGCTACGAAGATCATCTCGACACCGAACGACGCGAGTTCTGCGCCAGCGTGCGTACGACTCTCGACGAACCCATCCCGCTCAGCGCAGCCGCGATGCGCATCGTCGACGCGATCGCCGATCACTTCAGCTGGGACTATGTCGGCCTGTTCCGCGTGAACCGGCATCGCAAACTATTCGAGTTGTTCTATCAGGCGCCGTCGCGCGCTGACTTCCTGTTGCCCGAGAATTACACCCAGGACATCGGCGAAGGCATGCTCGCCTCCACGCTCGAGGCCCAGCGCGTGCGCATCGTTCACGAGATCGGCGCGCGCCGCAAGCAGCAATATGGCTACGTACAGGGAGCACGCGGCGGCCCGGGTTCGCGCAAACTGCGCTCTGCCATGACGATCCCCATACGCCTGAACGGCCGCGTTCGCTGGATCCTCAACATCGAATGCGAAGCGTCCGATGCGTTTCGCGGACCCGACGAGATGGCGATCCGCGAAGTCGTCGGCAGTGTCGAGCAAGGGCTGAACCATCGCATGCTCAACGACATGAAGGCGTGCCTGTTCAAGGAGACCGATCGCGGCGTGATCGTGGTGGGCACCGAAGGCGCGATCCTCGACATGAACGACGCAGCCGAAGCGATGCTCGATGTCGAGAAGGACGACTGTGTCGAACGCAACGTGCGTCTGAGCGAACTGGCGGCCGACGAGCACTCGCGCGATGTGCTCGAATCTCCCGACTACGCCTCCAAACGACGCGTTGAACTGAAGAACGGCACGGGCCGCAACAAGGTCGCGATCGCGACGCGCATCGATCTGCACCAGAGCTTCGACACGAGCGTGTGGTTTCTGACCGATGTCGAGGGCGTCGAATGGAATCGCAGCCTGCGCTTCCTGCGCGATACCGTCACGGAAGTCGCGCAACAGGCGCGCGCACCGCTCGCGCTCGCCTCGATGCTCGCCAACGAATTGCCGCGCGCCTTCATGGGACGCAAGGCGGCCGAGCGCCCCGTGAGCCGCGAGGCGCAGACGCTCACCACGCAACTGGTTGCCGAAATCAACAAGGCCGACATTTCGTTCGAACGCCTCGCCGAGGCCACCTCGATCCGCATGAATCCCGTGCGCAGCGTGACGAGCATCGACTTGCGCCGCTGCGTGAACGACGTGCTCGAATGTCTGCCCGAGCGGGACCGGCGCTGCATCGATGTTCCGGCCGCGACGCTCGTCTTCGTGCAGGGCGATGTGGGACGGCTCACTTATGTCATCCGCTCGATCGTCGCGCATCTGTTGCGCGTGCGGCGCGGCGATGCGGTCAAGGTCAAGGTGTCGATCCAGGGCGACGCGCGCTACGCGCATCTCGTGCTCAAGATCGGCGAACCAGGCTCGCCCGCGAGCGAGCGCGAAGCGCAGGCCGAGGACGTCGATGCGTTGCTCGCCGCCTCGCGCGAAGCAAGGGAGGCCGTGCGGCTGTCGCTCGGCAGCATCCGGCGCATCGTGCGTGCGCATCATGGCACGCTCAAGACGTCCGCCGGCGAAGAGACCGAGTCGGACGGATCGCCGCGCTGGATCGGCTTCGACATCAAGCTGCCGAAACACCCGACGGATGCGCAGCTACGCTGAGCCCGTGCGAGGAAGACCATCATGAGCAAGTCGATTCTGGTCGTGTGCAACGATGAAACCCGCTATTCGATGATCTCGCTCGGATTGAAGGGACTCAAGTACAAGGTCGACGTGTATCCGGAGCTGGCGTGGTTCGCCACCAATACGCGGGCCAGCCGCAAGAAGTTCACCGACGACGCGGAGGCCATGCTCGAAAAAAAGAAACGCGACACGGATCTGCCGACGCTCATCATCATCGATGCGCTCGCGCGGCGCGCCGAGAACGTTTTGAAGGTGATCGAAGGCCAGGCGGCCCGCAACCTGCTGGAATGGCTCCAGGAGTTCTGCCCGACGGTTCCGGTGCTCGTCGTCGCAGCCGCGCCGACCCAGGACGTCGAGCGGCTCGTCGTCGGCCGGCCGAACACCGCACTGTGGCGAATGAACCATTCGGATAGCGGCGGCCGGCGCGACGTGTTCGCCGAGACGCTGGCCGGCATCGCGCCCGCACAGGCGCTCGCCGAAAAAAGGCGCGAAACGCACCACATCACGATCGACGTGCGGCGCAACTCGGCGTGCTATCGCTTGAGCAATGGCCGCTACGAATTTCTCTCGTCCAATCCGATCGCCTACGGTCAGAACGCCACCATCGACCGCTTCATGGACCGGATCGAACGGCTCACGCCGTGGCGCGATGGATCCAATACGCCGCCCGACAAGCTCTGGAGCAAGACCGCCGTCGAACTCGGCGGCGCGCTCTACGAAATGCTGATGCGCTACACCGTGGGCTCGCACGTGCAGCACTTGCTCGCGCATCCGTCGATCGCCGCCGACGGCGTGCCACCCGAGATCGATGTGCGCTTCGAGATCGACTCGGACGACAACGACTACAACGACCTGTTCAAGCTGCCTTTCGAACTGCTCAACGACAGCACCGGTGATGGTGTCATGTGTTCGCGCGTGCCGATGGCGCGTCGCGTGCGCATCAATCGCAGCGGCGACTGGGCCGAAGCGCCACTTGCCACGACGCGAGAGGCGTTGCGCGTCCTGTTCATGCATGCGGACGTGAAGGGCCACGTCGCCTTGCGCAAGCTCGACAGCGAGGAGACGGAACCGGCCCGCACGTTCGCGGAACTGCCGACCATCGGCAAGGAATTCGAACTTCTGCAGAAGCTCGCGAAAGCACATCCGGGGCAAATGGCGGAGCCGGAACTGATTGGTCATCCAGACAAGAAACTCTTCGGTAAAGCACTCTGCGAAGCGTTGCGTACCGAGTTGAAGTCCCGCAAATACGACCTGTTCCATTTCTGCGGCCATTCGGCGACGCTCGCCGACGGACAGACCTACCTGATCTTCCCCGACGACGCCGAAGGCTACGGCTTCGGCGTACCCATCGGTCTCGTCGCCGAATGGCTGCGCGACAGCGACACGCGCATGGTCGTGCTGTCGTCGTGCGAGGGCGCCTCGGCGAGAACGGCACGCGAGACGATGCGCGTGGGCATCGAGCGGCTGATCGGATTCCGCTGGAAAGTCGAAGCGGATCTGTGCGAACAGTACTTTCAGTGCTTCTACGAAAAGTACCTCGTCGACCAGAACCTGTGCGAAGCCTACCGGTTCGCCTGCAACGAGTTGAAGCTCGCGCGCGGCGGATCGACCGCGTGGGCCTCTGCGGTCGCGGTCCTGCGCGACTAGTCGAACGTCTTCACCCAAGCGGAGCACGACTATGCCTTCCTTTCTCGCCAAGCTTTCCCCGAGCACGTTCCGCGTGCCGAACCGTCGCAACTTCGACAGCACCTTCAAGGCGCAGGCCGACAGCGACGATCCGCGCGCGGCGCGCCTGCGCGGTGACCGCTTCGCTGCCGAGGAAAGCTACTTCTCCGTGCGCATCGCCGAGATGCGCATGGCCGACGCGGGCACCTACCTGACGACGTGGCTGCCGATGTGCACGTGCTTTCTGCGCTATCGCTACGGCGGCGAGCAACGCGAGGTGCCGTTCATCCTCAGCTACGACAAGATCCGCCTGCCGCTCAAGGACAGCAACGCCGCCGATGGCGCGGCGAGCATCGCCGTGCTCAACACCTACGTCGTCAAGGACGTGCCGCTCAAGGCCGGTGGCGTGACGATGTTCGCCGCGCTGTGCCGGGTGTCGGACAGCAGCTTCGCGCGCGGCATGCTCGACCTCGTAGGAGACGCGGCCGAGTCGATCGGCGGGGCCTCGGCGGGGCTCGTCGCGAAGACCGGCATCGACATGGTCAAGCGGCTCGGCTCGCTGCTCGGCTCCGATGGCGTCACGACGCGCTTTGGCATCTACGACGGCGATGCGCTCGTCGAAAGCGGCTATCGCGTGCTGGCGGGCGCCGGCGCAGGCGTCGACGAGTTCGAGGTCAAGGACGGCAAGCTGCAACGCTCGGGCGCGGACGGCGGGAGTGTCGACGATATCGACTACCTCGTGCTCGCGCTCGAATATCGCCAATCGCTGCTCGACGAAGGGCGTGCGGCGCTCGCCAGCCTGCCGTTCCACGCGACGTGGACCGCGACGCGCAAGAAACTCGTCGCGGGCGAGGCGGCCTCGGCCGACTACGATTTTCGCCAGTTGAAGACCGAGATCGTCGGCTCGCCCGATCTGACCGAGGGTGACCGCTTCGGCGTGCTGGGCGCCTATGTGGCAGAGATGGAGGCGTGGCGCCAGATGCAGGCGGGCCAGCCGGTGTTGAAAGCAGGCGGCACGACGATGAGCGGCCTGTTGTTCGACGGCGCGGCTGCGCAGGCCGACAAGACACAGGCGTCGCTGCTCAAACTCGCATCGCGCCATCTGGACGTGCTCGACGGCGCCAATCGTGTCGCCGCCGCGCCGCTTTCCGACGAGGCCGTCTTCGCACGCGCGCAAAAATTCGGCGCTGCGATCGGCGCGACCCGTGCCGATCCGCAGGCCCTTGCCGCGTCGATCGAGAAGTTGCTCGTGGCGAGCGCGGCGGCGTGAGGCGTCAAGGGTTCGTCAAGGGCGCGGTCGCCACTTCGAGTGTCGAGCGCCCCAGAACCGATGCTGGCCAACGCGTACAGACAGACAAAAACGAAAGCCCCTTTTGCATTTCCTCGCCTGTTCTTTTCCGCCAGCGTGGCGGAATCCGCCGATTGATCTTCAGGGCGAACTGACCGATAGTCGAAGTTCAATTCTCGCGACTCAGCCACACTCCACGGACCGCGGGCATGCTTTGTGCCCCTATAGACGCGCCGCGCCAGGCACCAATCGTGCGGCGGCTATTCGTCTCTTGCCTCTCGACGCAGTCGTCCATCCCATGTTTACCGAAACCGGTCGAGGAAAAGCTTCGCAGCAATGCCCGTATTGCGGGGGCAAGCTCTACGCGCCTTTGATGTTTTGCCCCCATTGCGGCGCGAATCAGGCGGTGGCGCCGCCCGAGCCGCCGTCGTCGGCGCGCGCGGCCGCTCGCGAGGCGCGCCCGCGTGTGCCCACTTACGCCGAGCGCCTGCGAGCGTACTGGAGCGCATTGCCCGCGAACTTCGGCGGCGGGCGGCTCTACAGCAACGGCTATCTGCCCGCCGATACCGATTCGTTCGATGAAAGCGCGCCCCATCATTCGCGCCTGCCGTTCTATGCCCTCGGCAGCGTCGCGCTGCTCGCCTGCACGCTGGGCGCGTATGTGCTGGCCCATCGCGACGAGCACGAGCCAGCGGCGGGCAGCATGCAGGTCGTCGAAGGCAGCGTGACCGTGCCGCAACACATGCAACACATGCAACAAGCGCAACAGCCGCAGCAAGCGTTCCCCCAGCCGCGTCCGGCGAAGAACGCCGCGTTGCGCGGCGCGGCGGAACTCGCGTCCGCGCCGCCGCATCGCGAAGTGCCGGCGCCCGCACCAACGGTGATCAATACGCCACGCATCGAGGCGCCCGTGCACGAGGTTGATGCACAGAAGCCTGGAGGCAACTCGCGTGGCGACGTGCAGCGCGATCTCGCGTTCGCGCGCGACAGTCTCAACAAGAACAATCTCTGGCGCGCACGCCAGGCCATCACTGAGGCACTGGCCGTGCAGCCCGCCAATGGCGACGCACAACAACTGCGCGCCGACCTGAATGCGCGAGAAAAGCAGCGCGATTCCGTGCTCGGCTTCGCGCGTCTATGCGCACGCGATGGTCAGTGGGACTGCGTGTGGCACAACGCGGGCAACGCCCTTTCGATCGATGCATCGAGCCGCGAAGCGAAACGGCTGCTCGCGCGCGCCATGTCGGAGCAAGGCGGCGGCGGCGACGTTTCGAGCCGTTCGCGCGGAGAGATGCCGCCGGGCCCTTACGACGTGCAATAAATAGTGCTAATCCGCCATTCCCGCGCGCAAGTCTGTCGTTGACCTCGTCGATAAAGTGACACATATTGAATCTATTCACTTCGGACCCCTGTGCGTCCGCGTGCGGCCTTGACTGTGCGCGACCAGCGGTACGACCCCGATGCGGTACGGTGAATCAGGTGCGAGGCCACAAGCGCACACGAGGCATGGAGGCATGAATGTCCCTGCGTTCATCCAGTGACGGTACGTCGTCGTCCCGCGCGGCACGGGGCAAGATGGCAGAGGCGCGCGGAGGGCTCGAACCGCCCGGTCTGCTCGGCACCCGTTCTCCCGGCATGCCGGTCGCGCCGGGTGCGCCAGGTGCGATGGGCGGCGGCCCGCGCATGCCAGGCGGCAATCGCGCGACACTGCAGCGCCACGACCCGCCTTCCGTGCCCAAACCGTACTGGAGTCTCAGTCCCGGCCCTGCTGTCGTTTTCTTCGGGCTCGTGCTCGCCTATGGCACTTACGTGACGCTGAGCGAACGCGAAGATCTCGAATGGCATGTCCATCCGACTTCGGATGAACCGGTCGCGCCGCTGCTCGAACACGCTCATCGCGATGGCAACGCCGCGAACGGTCCTGCCGCCGAGGCGAACGCGCCCGCCACGACATCGGCGCAGACCGGGCCCGCCGGACGCGAGCGCAAGAACGCATCGCGTGTTGCAGGGCGCAGTCCCTCGATCGACTACGTGACACCCGCGCCCGCCGCGACGATCGCACACCAGGGCGCGCTGCCCGCGCACGAAGACACGACAAGACTTGCGCAGCACGCGCCGGCCCCGAACCCGGGCGACACGCGCGTCGTCGCCAGTCGCGAGGCACCCACACCGGCCCCCGCACCCGCTGCACCGCTCCTCACGACCGCTCAACTCGAACATGCAGGGGACGCCGCGCTCGCGCAGATGCTCACGGTGCCTGCCACCGCACCGGCGACTGGGCTGCGCTCCGATACAGGCCAAGGGTTCGCGTCCACCCACGGCGTGACGCCGGACAGCGTCCTGATGGCGCCGCTCGCGGTGAACACGGCGCCGGCGCCCGCGCCGAGCCGTGACGTCGCGACGACCGGAAGCGTCCAGACATCGACGACGATGGACCAAGCGTCCACTCAACCGGTGCCCGCCCCTGTGCATCGTGAGACGCATAGCCCGACGACGATCGCGAGCCTCATGGCCGGTCCCATGATCATCCCGCGCGAGGCAGAGGGCATGATGGCGACGGCCAACGCAAATGCGGCCTCGTCGGTTGCCGCGCGCGAGACACGACACGAGCCACCGGTCGCGAGCGTGAACACCGCGGCGCCGCACGAAGCGCACGAAGCGCACGACACGGCGGCGATCGCGGACTACGACATGCCGCCGCCCTCGATCGTGACGCCGCCGCATGTCGCGACACCGGTCGCGAGCGTGAACACCGGGGCGTCGCACGAAGCGCACGACACGCCGCCGCCCCATGCCGCGACGCCGGTCGCGAGCCTCGATCACAGCGTGCCACCCGAAGCGCACGACACGGCGACGATCGCGGGCTTCGACGCGCCGCCGCCCTCCGTCGTGACGCCGCCCCATGCCGTGACGCCGGTACAACCGTCGGTTGCCAACCCAATCCATCGGCAAACGCTGGCCGCCGCTGCGTTCTCGACGCCGCCGCAGCAACCGGTCCAGCCGCCGACTCCAGGCAACACCGCAGCGACGAATGCCGCGACATCGTCGAGCGCCGATGCGTTCGCGAATCTCGACGCCCCGCCCGCCTTCACGTTCGTCACGCCGCCGCTCGCGTCATCGGCGACGCTCGCGCATCGCGCGACGAAGCGCACTGCGCCTGCCGTGGCGTCGGCGCAGACCGATACATCGACGCTTGCGCCATCGGCGGCGAAGAAGCATCACGCGACCAGTGTGGCGAGCCACCGGTCGCGCGAAGTGCCGACGAGCCCGATCGATGACGCCGCCGCTCAGGCCAAGGCGCTCGACGATGTGATCCAGATGCTCGACCACAACGAATCCGTGACGCGGGAATTACGCCCGGCGAGTGCCCAAGGCGTACCCTCACCCGCTACGCTCGCGGCCGCCGCGCCAGCGAGCACCACGCCGCAATACGCGCAGAATTCCGCCGAGCCGATAGGCCAGCGCGCCACCTATACGTGCAAGGACGACAGCACCTGCAAACCGGCGACACGGCGTCATACCGCGCGCAGCCACAAGCCGAACGAGAAATCGATCGCTGGCATGAGCAAGACGTCGAGTGCGAGGGTGGCAAACGCCCCGATCCCGCGCCTCTTCACGCCCGGCCACAACACGGCGGCGCACGCGGTCTGGCCACACACGAGCGCGAACCAGAACGTGATGTCGCTCGTCTATCGCGGTCATTGAGGGCGAGGGCGCCCGGCAACTGGCCGATTTGGCGGAAACCGTCCGCACTTCTGGCGGAACGGACCGCCAGCGCGCGATATGCTTGAAAACAGATAGACGGCGCGAGAGCCCGCCGGCGCCGATCGTCCCGGAACACCGTGGCGTGGCGGCCCGGCGCTTCGACGGGCATTACCTCAGGGTCCAGCGAACCATGACCATGCCTTTCCACACTGCAACGGCCTGTCTCTTCGCCATCGCGAGCGCGAGCGTGCTCGCCCAGCAGCCGATGACGCTGCCCTACCGCAGCCAGAACGGCGGCCAACAGGCGGTCGATACGGCCGCGTGCTACGCCGAGGCCAACCAGAAGACCCACGTCGTGATGGCCCGCGAGTCGCAGGCCCCGGCGCCGCTCAAGGACCAGGCGAAAGCCACGCCGCGTGTCGCGCTGTTGCCGCAGCCGCTTCAGCCACCGTTGCCGGGCGCTGCGTCCGGCGCCTCGGCGACCATGCCGGGCAGCGCGCCGCTCGCGGCATCGGCGGCGGCTGGTGCATCGTCTGCGCAGGCGGCGAAGGGTGCCTCGGGTGCGCAGGTTGCCATGCCCGCCTCGGGCGCCTCGGGCACGCTTGCCGCCATGCCCGCTTCGGGCGCTTCGGGTGCGCTTGCCGCCTCTGCTGCCGCAGCCAGTGGTGCCTCCGGCACGCAGGTCGCCGGCATGCCCGCCGGGCCGGTGCCGCCCCCCGAGCCGCCCATGGTCGGCTACTGGCGCGCCTATAGCACCTGCATGCAAGGCCGCGGCTACTACGTGCGCTGAGTGCTCCCACACCGGGCGTTTGCCGCCTGCCGCCTGTCGCGTGCAGTGTGCGCACGCCCACGCCCGCCATTCTTTTGTCCGACTATAGTGATGCCCGTATCGGGTACAGGAGCCGGGACTCACGATGCCATCGACAGTCGCGCCGTTTTTATCGTCGCTCGCCGCCGCCGTGTCTCGTTTGCTTCGCCTGTGCCTCGTCGCCGCCGCGTGCGTTGCGTGGGGCACCGCGCACGCGGCCGATTGCCGGGCCGGCACGCTCGTCACCGTGGTCGCCCATCTCGACGACGATCTGCTGTTCGTCGATCCAGCCATCGCCGAGCATCTCGATGCGGGATGGTGCGTCACCACCGTGCATCTGATCGGCGGCGCCAACGGCAGCAACTTCGCCTATGTGCTCACGCGCGAGCGCGCGTCGCGCGCGGCCTATGCACGCATGGCGGGTGTCGCCGACGACTGGGACCAGCGCACCGTCACGCTCGGCGGGCGGCCCGTGCACGAGATGGTGCTCATGGGGCAACCGCGCGTGCGCTTGCTCGAATTGCGTCTGCCGGGCTCGGGCGTACGCGGTGGACGCACGCCGATCGCGCTGCTGTGGGACCAGGGCGCAACGCTGCAGACCTATCCGCTCAACGACGACGGCAGCGGCCGCGTGAGCTACGATCGCGCCGCGCTCATCGCCACGCTCAAGCCGATCCTCGCCGGCGCGCAACTCGTCTACACGCTCAATCCCGATACCGTTGCGTTCCTCGAACACCCGGACCACATCTACTCCGCCCGCATCACGCGCTTCGTCGTGCAAGCGCTCGGCACGCACGTGCCGCTCGTCTATCACGTCACCTATCCGACCGGCGGCTGGCCCGCGAACCTGACCGCCGCCGAAGTCGAACGCAAGCGCGATATCTCGGCGACCTACTTCACCATCGATGGCAACGAGGCGAGTCCGGTGTTCGGCGAGTATCAATGGAACGGCAACTGGATCGCGCGCCGCTATGCGTTCACCGATGGCGCGGGCGGCGTGCCGCATGCTGACTTCGTCGCGCGTCCGTTCGCCTTGTTCAACGCCGCGTCGAACCTGTGCCTCGTCTCGGACGGCGCCGCGCGCGCGCCCCGCATGGCCGCCTGCACGCGCGACGCCAACGCGCAGTGGCGCTGGCAACCACTCGCGAGCTATCCGGGCAACCGCAACGATGCCGCACTCGTGAGTGTGGCGAGCGGCCAGTGCATCGCCGAACGCAATGGCGCGCCGATCGCGGAGCCCTGCCACGAATGGGACCTCGCGCAGCGCTGGACGCCGTGGGACTTCGGGCTCATCTATTCGCCGCAGCGCCATTGCCTCGGCGAGCAGGACGGTCAGCTGACGTTGCGCGGCTGCGCCGCGCTCACGACGCGCTTTCGATGGACCGCGATGCGCCCGAGCGCGGCCACCGACCCGCGCCTCGCGGGTGCGCTCTATGGCAACGCGGGCGGCGTGCCGTCGGCCGTCTACGTCGTGCGGCGCGGCGACGGTCCCGGCTTCGATGTCTACACGGTGCCGCTCGCGGCGGGCTCGCACGCGACGCTCTGGTACGCGAACCGCGTGCCGTTCGATCCGCGCGCGCTCAAGCCGAGTTGCGCGGGCGATGCGCTCTGCTTCGACGGCGCGCGCTTCGTGCTCGGCGACTTCAGCGGCAACGGCCGGGCGGACCTGATGGCGATCGCCGCGCGCGGCAAAGGCACGGCCTTCTGGCTGATGCGCGACGAGGGCACGCACTATGACGCCCCGCGCCTGTGGTTTCAATCGGATACCGAACTAAATCCTGCACGTGCCCAACAATATCTGGCCGCCGACTTCAACGGCGCGGGCCATGCGAGCGTGCTCGCCGTGCAGCAGACGGACGGCGGCGGACTCGACCTGCGGCTCGTGGGCGCTTCTGCCGACGGCCGCGTCAGCGAGCAAGACTGGGGTGAAGCGCGCGGTCTCAACAACAACGCGCGGTTGTTCGCCGTACGCGGCGCGCAATCAAAAGACGTCTCGCTGATCGCCTTCGATGCCGCCGACGGCCGCCTCGCACTCACCTCGCTCACGGCACGCGCGGGCAACGTGACGATCGGCGCGCGGCGCGTGTTGCCTGCGCAGTTCGGGCCGGACAACGTGAAGCTTGCAGTGGGGCGTCTGCGCGACGGTGCGCCGGATGCGTTGCTGCTGCTCACGTCCTCGGCGGCGGGCGCGCCGGACATCGACGTCTGGAAGCTCGACGATCCCGTGCACGCAGGCCTGCCTGTACGGTTTGCCACGCTGCACGGCCTCGCGTGGGCCGATGTCGATCCGGCCATCGTCGACGATCAGGGCGGGCATGCACTGATGCTCTATCGACGCGATGATGCGGTGCTCGGCGACTTCTGGTTCACCGGGGGCAACGCGGTGCTCGTGCGTTATGGGATCGCGGCGGATGGGGGATTGGGCGCGGCTGAGGATGTCGCGCACTTGCCCTCGCGTTATTCGGAGACGTTGCGGATCGATCGGCTCATGGGGTGGTGAAGGCGGAGGAATGGGTTCTTTCTTCGTGGATTTTTGGAAGCTCTCAGGTCGAACCTCTGCCGCCATTCGAGCTCCCGATATGCGAATGGCAGCTTCCAAGGTTCTTTGGCCGCTTCAGCCCGACCGGGGACGGATATCGGCCTTCATTATTTCTTCGTCACGGTAATGTCGTTGCCCACTTGTGCGACTTGGCCGGTCGTATCGATGACCTTCAAGCTGACCGTGTAGATCCCCGGCTTGCTGAATGTGTGTGTCCCAGTCGCGGTCCCCATGCCTGCGCTTTCGTTCACGGTCGCGGCCTGCGTCTGACTACCGTCGCCCCACGACCACGTTGCGGAATGCGTATCGCCAGCGTCGACATCGGTGAAGGCCGCCTTGAAGCCAATGGCGGATCCGGCCGTCGCAGTGGCACCCGTCGTGATCGGTCCAATCACGGGTGCAGTCGAGTTGCCGCCAATCAGAATCAGACCAGCACTGGACGTCGCGACGATCAAACCTTGGCCAGAAATCGCAAGCGCCCCGGTTAATACCAGACCAGCCGGCGCAGACTGGATGAGGCTGTTCAGATCGACCATTCCAGTATCCTGACTCCACATGAATGCACGCGACTGTCCGCTTGTCGTCGCGGCTGTGCCCACGACCTGGCCACCGCTATTAATAGCGTTCGCCGTCGCGGTTTTCCCGCCCAATGTGCCGAGATCGATCGGAGCACCCCCCTTCCACAGGAACGCTTTGGGATTGCCGAGCGCGTCGGTTGCCGCTCCCACGATCTGGCCCGCCGCGTTGATGTCGTTCGCAACGGTGAGCTTGCCGCCTAGCGTGCCGATGTCCATCATCCCGGCGTCCGGCACCCACGAGAATGCTGCGACACGGCCGTTGGCGAAGACGGAGCCTCCGATGACCCGTCCGCCAGCATTGATTCGCGTCGCGTACGAGATCTGGGCGCCGGGCAACAGACCGAGATCGGTCATGGTCGGACCTGTCCGGACGAACGCGTGGGGCCACCCCGCCGGGACCGTGGCATAGCCGACGATCTGGCCGGCGTCGTTGATGTCGGATGCGTATGAGAGTGGTCCGCCGAATGTGCCGAGGTCGGTCATGCCGCCGCCTTGAGTCCACACAAAGCCGTGGTATTTGAGCGCTGAGAGATTGGCGACGCCGATCACGGTTCCCGATGCGTTCACGGCATTGGCATACGCGATGCTCCCGCCAAGGGAGCCGAGATCGAGCATCCCTCCACCCGGCGTCCACGAAAAGGCACGCATGGTCCCATTCGCGGTTCCTGAGTTGCCGACGACCTGTCCGGTGTCATTGACCGCGGCCGCTGCAGCGTACTTGCCTCCCAGCGTGCCAATGTCCTGAATCGAGGTGCCGTTGTAGAAGAAGGCGCGAGGGTCTCCGTTCAAGCTGGTCGATACGCCAGCTATTTGTCCCTGGTCGTTTATCCCTTCAGTCTGAACCGTGCCGGCGGAGGGGCCAAGGCTTAGATTGCGGAGCGAATACGGTGACGAGCCAGTAAATGTCACATCGTCGACAAAGAAGCTTGCGCCGCCGTCGTGGATGTCGAGCCTGGCGATGGGATTGCCGTCCGTTGTCACAGAAAGAAGAACGTTCGTGCCACTCGATTGCATTACTGCCGAAGCAAGAAGATTGTTCGAGCTGTCATAGGCGAACATCCCGACATTCACCGGACCGGTCACATAGGCACTGGCCTTTTTTACCGGTTCCAATGAGTTGCTAACCTGGAAGCTCATCAGCCCGATTGCGCTTGATGCGTACGCCACGTTCTGTCCAGAATGGGCGGGCACTCCCGCTTCTGAAGCTACAACTACCGTCGCCCCCGAAACCGTCACGCCGGAATATTGGTTCGTGACAGCGGTACCATCGGGGAGGTTATCGAAGCTAAGTGCGAGAGAGTTCTGTGCAGTCGCACTCGGCACCGCGCCCCAAGCGCACAAGATCGGCACCGAAAACCGCAGCAATACCAGAAGGCGGCGAAAAACAATATCGCCCAGGGACGGGTTGATTTTCATGACTTACCTCCTGATGCGGGTTGTTCTGCCAGTCACGACAGAACGCGTTCAATCGAACGTTGTGTCTGCGACCAGTAGCAGCTGTTTCAGAACTTGGATCGACACCCTGTCTGGTGTGAGGCTATTGATCACGCGCGGCTTGGCTTGCCGCCATCGCAGCCGACTCGGCGATGCCAGGAGTCGACTTGTTGACCTCGGATACCGGAGACAACGAATACGCACTTCCCGATGCTGCCGACTGTTGTGCCGACATCGACAGGGATGCGGTGGAGTGATCCGACTGGGTCGCACTCGCCACCCCGCCACTATCGCCGCAGGCACCGATCAAGCAGATCAAAACTGCTGTTGCCAACCAGCAGACAATATTGGTGTTCACCATCGGAAAATCATTCATACGGATTCCTCCCAATATATTTTCATGGGGTGAAATCGCGCCAGGCGGGTAGAGTCCACGGACAACACTATGGAAAAAGCGGGAAGCGGAGTCTATGGTGAAAATTGACTATGGCGATCTATGCGAAGGTCGCATCGTCGGACCGTGAGCGGTTTCCCCTTTGCCGGTAGTCACGCTTCGGTATGGGTGGTTAAACGTTTGCATCGGGAAAACACCATGATCAAATTTAACCGGTTGCTACGGCAAGTATCCCGGGATATGTTTGAAAAGCCAGTTCGCCAGACACCACGCTGATTTCGGAGGGCACATGAAGTCGACCCCTACATTGTTCCTTCACGGCGGCCCTGGACTTTCGGCAATCGCGGAGCGTGCGCTATACGCGAACTCGCTTCCGGTTCACTGGTGGGACCAGCCCAGGAGCGCAGTTCTTTTCGCGCGTCCCTATCAGGCACTGCTCGATGAAGTCGTGTTCGAAGCGCAGCGTCTTGTGGCCAGTACAGACGGGAAAATCAATCTTCTTGCTCACTCATTCGGCGCGCGACTTGCCCTGCATCTGGCGACCGTGATGCCCACACGCATTGAAGCAGTTAGCTTGATTGCGCCTGTGTTCGACGTTGCAGATGCGTTCGTGCGACTGGGTGAACGCCTGGCGATGACAGAAGCGCGCGCGGACCGCCTGTTTGATGCGATAACCCGATGTCGCGATGACCGGAAGAGTTTTGAAGCCTTCTGGTGTCTGGTCGAAGCTATCTGTGACATTCCGCAGTTTCTCGATGCGTACTGGGGTCCCCACTCCGAATTGCGGCGGAGGTGGTTTTATCAAACTGTCATCGGCCAATCCTGGGCGGACCTCAATACCTGCGAGGTCGTCCTTCGCGACTTCTGGAACAGCCCTGAATTATCCGCAGCGATCGATTTCACTGGCCCCGTCAAGCTGATTTTTGGTAAGCATGACGTATTGGTCGACCCTTCTTCGGATGCGCACAGGTGGTCACGTCACTTTCCACGCGCCACGATTAGTTGCGTCGACACCGGGCACTTCGTCCAGCTCGAGATGGCGCCGGAAACCTGGATGCCGTCGGCCTAGGGCTGTGCGAGACGTAATTGCGCGGCCAGTTCCGCGTTGTTGCGCGCACCGACCCGCTCGTGGATAGAGCGCAGATGATTGTTGACCGTGGAAGGCGCGATATTCAATGTCTTTGCGACTTCCTTATGCGTTAAACCTGAAGCGACGAGTTCGGCAACTTCCCGTTCGCGGGGAGTCAGATTGTCGATAGCTTCACGCGGACCTATCCGTGATTTTGTGGGCGAGGCATATCATGAAGGATGAAAATCATGGATATGCCAATCATGAAGAAGAAACGCACCGTCGCTTCTCAGGCAGCGGCCCGCGGGCCGCTGCCTGAACTGCCTGAAGGGCTGCTCGATGAACTGGTGAAGGGCCCGATGACGCCCGGCGAGGTTCAGGACCTGATGCTGGCGTTCAACAAGGCGCTGATCGAGCGGGCGATGGGTGCCGAGATGAACATGCATCTGGGCTACCATGCGGGCCAGTCCAAGCCATCGGGCCAGACCAATGAACGCAACGGCGCCAGCGGCAAGACGGTCATCACCGAGCGCGGCCCGGTCAGAGTCGATCTGCCGCGCGATCGCGACGGCAGCTTCGAGCCGATCCTGATTCCCAAACACGAACGGCGTTTCACGGGCTTCGACGAGCGCATTATCGCGATGTACGCCCGGGGCATGAGCGTGCGCGAGATTCAGGCCTTTCTGGCCGAGAGCTACGGCACCGAGGTGTCGCCCGATTTCATCAGCTCGGTCACCGACGAGGTGATGGCCGAAACGCTCGCCTGGCAGAGCCGTCCACTCGAACCGATGTATCCGGTGGTGTTCTTCGATGCCCTGCGCGTGAAAATCCGTGGCGACGGCGTGGTAAGCAACAAGGCGGTGTATCTGGCGCTGGGCATCCAGGCCGACGGTCAGCGTGATGTACTCGGCCTGTGGATCGAACAGACCGAAGGCGCGAAGTTCTGGCTCAAGGTGTTCAATGAACTCAAGACCCGGGGCTGTCAGGACATCCTGATTGCGGTGGTCGACGGCCTGAAGGGCCTGGCCGAGGCGATCGGCACGGCGTACCCACGCACGGCCGTGCAGACCTGCATCGTGCACCTGATCCGCAACAGTCTGGAATACGCCAGTTACAAGGACCGCAAGAGCGTCGCCGCAGCGCTGCGGCCGATCTATGCAGCCGCGAGCGAACAGGCCGCGCAGCAGGCCCTGGACGACTTCGCCGAAGGGCCATGGGGAACGAAGTATCCGACCATCGTGCAGTCGTGGCGGCGAGCGTGGGAGAACGTCACGCCGTTCTTTGTGTTCCCGCCGGACATACGCCGGGTCGTCTACACCACGAACGCCATTGAGAGTTTGAACATGCAGCTACGCAAGATCATCAAGACCCGCGGCCACTTCCCCAACGACGAGGCCGCCATCAAGCTGCTCTGGCTGGCGCTGCGTAACGTGCTTGCCAAATCTGTGCGAACGACATTCGACTGGTCGTCCGCCATGAACCAGTTCGCTATTCTGTTTGGTGAGCGCTTTACTCAGGCACACGGTTAATTCCGCTAACCGCCTCACACACAAAAATACGGACAGGTTCCTTCACGCGCGCGCGCCTTGAAAAACACCAGGCCCTTCGCCGGAAACGGCACGACGATGGTCTTGCGCCCCGAAAATGGTCGGTGCGGTTTTTCGAGGAGCCAACGAAACAGGGGTTGGGGCACGACACTTTCAGACGCCCCGGGCCACTCCGCCTGGATCGTTCGGACGAATGCCGGCTCTGCGATACATATCAAACCGCCGGAATCCGCAACCGCAATTCCCCACCGTCCGCCTTGGTCAATCTCGCGGAAACGTTCTGCCTGCAATCGTTGGCTAACACCCAAGGCCTCCTGAAAATGTGGGAAGGCTATCTGCATCAGGCTGCGCTGGCCTTCCGAAAAAGGCTTGCGTTCATATGCGCCATACAGCGATATGGAAGCAGCATGTCCGGTGACCGGGTTGATAAAACCGGTCACAAGGCCGTGTTCGTGACGGTAGCGATGCGCGTAGGCCTTTAAATCCCTTGAACGCGTGCACTGATCGGGCAGGTAGCAGTTCAGTGTGATTCCCGGATGCTTGATGCAGAAGATTGCGACGTCGTCGTACTCCCGCACGTCGGTGTAGTCTTTCAGGCTCTCCGCCGAGTCGTTGTGCAGGTAGGGGTCGTGGAATACGAGTCCTTGCGAATCGACTACACCCGTACCCCAGCGGGCGACATCGAACGGTATTGCGCGTTGGAGCAAGAGCAACGCCTGTCGCTGAAAATCGTCAAACGGCGCCTCCCGCGCACATCGATACAGCCCTAGCAGTAGCGAATGCAGTTCGTCCATTGCTGGCATCATCCTGGCGTCTATAGCGGGCGAAGATCTCTTGTACGGCTTTCTTCTACTATAGCGGCAGCTGATGAGCGACTGTCTAAGTGCTTGCACCTGGCTTTCCATTAGCCGGATTTGTCGGCGGATTGGCAGGTATCAGTCTCGTCGTTTCGCTCCTCGCCGGTCCGATTCGAACTGATGTAATTACTCCACGGCTTGCGCGAGCGAAGCGATCAGCCTCGCAGGCGATACAGTGGGAGAGTTTTCACGGCCGGGTGGGTTTCGACACGATCAGGCGTGGCCTGCAGCGCCAGTTAAACGAGCGGTGCTGCGCCAGTTGCGGTCGCGTGCCGAAGTGGCCACGCAGGGAAGCGACGCGGGTTCGGGCACGGCGGGGAGCGCTAACCTCAAGATCAGGCGAAAAGGCGGTTGCGAATGATGCAATCCGGGGCAGCGCTGGTCCTCGCCCATCGGCTTTGTGCAAAGCCAACGGTCACGCGTGACAACGCGCTCGCCCCGTCCGGCCGTCGTCCCGTCAACGCCTCTGCACTTCGAGAAACGTTATGTTGTCCTCCGGGTCCCGATATTGCCGCACCGAAGCGATATCCGCGTCATCAATGCCAGTCAGTAACGCCAGCATGTCGTTCCCATCGCGGTAGATCAGCCACCAGTCCATTGCGGCTTCCATGAAGCCGGCGTCGGGAATATCCGCAAGAAAATTCGCGAGAAACAGCGTGCCGCCTGGCGCAAGCATGTTGAACAGACGCAACGTCAAGATCTGGGCGGCCTCGGTAGTCAGATAGTCATAGAGGCCGGCCGCATAGACCAGGTCCAGATTCTCGTACGCATGTCGCCCGGCGACGACGTCCTTGATGTTTCGTCGGTCAACGCTCACGCCCAACGAGGCAAAGCACCGCTCGACCTCCGCGAGACTGTTGGCGTCCTGGTCCAGCGCGATAAAGCGACGTGGCTTGACTTGAGAAATGACGCGACTCAGGTCGAGTTCCCTGAGGTGTCCGCAGCCGAGAGCGAGAATGTTTGCTTCGCACTCTCGTTCGTGCAGAACCTTGTCGACGTAGTGCGCGAGGAGGTGGCGTCTGAATCGCACTGAACGTGGCGCCGAAGCGCTTGTCATGCATGCGTAGAGTGACCGGGACAAGCCGGTCAGCTCTGGTCTCGCGTAGCCGTAGATGTGATCAATCAACGCCGCGTCGCCCGGATATCCGAACGGCTTTGATATCGCGTGCTTTATGAACGGACACAGGAGCGTTGTCTTGACAGCCTCATGCCGTCTCACTTCAGAGACGTACTGCCGCCAATCGGCAACGGTCATATCTTTACGCACACCTGCAAATCCGGCTGCCAACAGGTGCATCGCACGTGTACATTGTCCGACCTGGAAACTGGATTCCGCCTCCTGCAAAAAAGCGTCCGATGCCATGGTTTGCTCCTCTCGCTGGATGCCCTCCGCCCTTCAGTGCGCGATTGCACTTTCACCGCACCGCGTCTGTTGCATAAGGTAAGAGCGAGATTGCGCCAGGCGCTCGAGACTCGCCATGGTCAATTTTGACTATGGATTTCCAGGTCGCACATCGTGAGCGTAGTGGCCTTCGCCGGTATCGAGCAACGGTTGTGACTCAAACGTACCGGGCAGACAGTTTTGCCCGGGCCCGCCCCGCCGCGACGCGTTCGTGAACGTTCGCGCTGATGGAAGCAAAATTGGCAAGCGTCAAGCTTGCTAGCGTACTGCCTGTAGACTACGTCGAGTAACGGAGGGAGAAAAAACAGGTCGCGTCATCCGGCAGATTCCGCATATAAAGCAGCCACTCCAACGGCGATAATCTTCGCTATCCGACACTGGTCGTGGCCGCTTTCCGCCTGCTCGCGTGCCTCCCGGAAATCCGCAAACAACCAATAGAACCGGTATGCAACGCGCCTACGCGGACCGCATAACGCCATGAAAAGCACCACCGCAAGCGACGATCAAAGCCTCGCAACCACGGATACCTCGCACCGGGACAACCCCGACAATGCCATTGCTGCCCGTGTTACTCAAGAGCTTGAGCACGACACGGTTGTAGTCCGTCACGCACGACGCACCGATCTCGCCGCCCGCCGAGCCGGCATAACGCGAGCTGGCGGCGACCACCATGAGCTTTCCCGCTGGGCACACATTAGAGCGTCCCGCGCCTGTGGTTTCAATCGCATACCGAACTGAATCCCGCGCGTGCTCAGCGATATCGAGCCGACGACTTCAACGGCGCGGTCCATGCCAGCGTGCTCGCCGTGCACAAGACGGACGGCGGCGGACTCGAACTGCGCCTCATGGGCGCCGCCAGCAACGGCCGCGTCAGCAAGCAAGACGAGGGCGACGCGCACGATCTCAAGGACAACCCGTGGTTGTTCGCCGTACGTGGCGCGCAATCGCAAGCGGTCTCACTGATCGCCGTCGATACCGCCGACGGCCGCCTCGCACTCACCTCGCTCATGGCGCGGCGGGCAACGTGTCGATCATCAGCGCGCGGCGCGTGTGGCCTGCGCCGTTCTGGCCCAACAACGTAAGGCTCGCGATTGGGCGTCTGCGCGACGGCGGCGCCGGATGCGTTACTGCTGCTCACGTCCTCGGCGGCGGGCCTGCCCGTGCGCTTCGCCACGCTGTACGGCTTCGTGTGAGCCGATGTCGATCCGGCCATCGTCGACGACCAGGGCGGCCATGCGCTGAGGCTCTATCGGCGCGACGATGCGGTGGTCGGCGACCTCTGGTTCGCGGCGAGCAACGCGGCGTTCGTGCTTTATGGGCCCGCTGCGGACGGGGGATGTGACGCTGGCGCCCTTGACTTCGCGCTATTCGGAGACCTTGCGGATCGCTCGGCTGACGTCATGGTGAACGCGTAAAAAAAGGTTCATCGACGATTACCGGGGAACGCGGCGCGGATCTTCAGGAAGAAGTACTCCTCGTCGCGGTAGCCGTAAGCTCGCCGCTTGATGACCTTGATGGTGTTGTTGATCCCTTCGACGATGCTGGTGTTCAGCGCATGGCGGCAGCGCGCCACAATCCCGTGCCAGTAGCCTTGCAGGCGCCGGGCGAACAGTTGCAGAGCGTCAATTCCGCTTTGCCGGGCTTGCTCGAGCCATTGCTCCCAGGCCTCTTGTGCCTGGGTGGGGTTACGCTGGAACCACAGACGCTTGAGCTCGTCACGCAGCACGTAGACACACATCAACGGCTCATTGGCCGCCAGTAATTCCTTCAGGTGCACCGACTGGTCGGGCTTCAGATTGCGGTGGTTGCGCAGCAGCAGCCAGCGGCTGGACTTCAGGATCTTGCGCGCGGGCCGGTCATGGCGAAGCTGGTTGGCCTGATCGACCCGTACCCGGTCGATCACTTCGCGTCCGTATTTGGCCACCACATGAAACAGGTCGTAGACGATTTCAGCCTGCGGGCAATGTGCGTTGATCTCCAGCTCGTAGGCCGTTGTCATGTCGATTGCAACCGCCTCGATGCGCTCAGCAACGCCCGCCGGCAACTGTTCGAAGAAGGCCCGGGCCGTCTCGCGTGAGCGTCCCTGTCCGATCCAGAGCACCTGCCGGCCCACAGGATCGACCACCACCGTGGCGTAACGATGGCCTTTATGGAGCGCAAACTCGTCCATCGCCAGGTAGCGGATGGTCGACCAGTCTGGCTCGACCACACGCGCACGCAAGCGCATCTTGTCGATCGATTTGACCGTGTGCCAGCCCAGACCGTAGAAAGCCGCCACCGCCTGTACGCTGGCCGCCTGCAGCAGCTTCTCGCACGCCTTCGCAAAACGCTCGGTCACCCGCTGATAACGGCCCAGCCAGTCCAGCTTCTCCAGCCGTGGGCCACCGCAGTGCTCACACCAGACCCGCCGGCGCGGGACATGCAGCACGACCCGGTACTCAAACAGGGGTAGATCGCGCACTCGCCGCACGGTGGTCTCGTGGATCTGCTGGCAACGCGCGCCGCACTGCTCGCAGTACATGACCTTGCCGGCCGGCTTCAGATACAGCGACAGCGTATGACCTTCACCTTGCGGCCATTCCACGCGCTCAAGCCGGTAACCCGTCCAGCAACCCAATGCCTGAAGTGCCTTGCGATCGAGCAACTCTGCCTCCTGAGCTTCATCAAGTCAGGCCTCAGGGTACTCAACTACTCCTTCATGCTCCACGGTTTCCTGCGATGAACCAAAAAATAGCCCCGTCACCGTGAGGTGCGGGGCCGAATCCCATGTCAAGGAGATGTCATGGAGGAGACGGCTTCATCATAGCCAGCGGCCTGCGCGCCCACCAACCAATACTTTCGTCTATGCATATGCATGCATAGGCGACCTGTGCGGTATGGTTGCGCGCGCATCGAACGATGCCCGGCCAGCGAATATCGATAGAACGAAAAGTCGTTTCGCGACACGCGGCGCGCTCACTACCATTGCTGTTCAACACCCATTGAAAAGGCGACGCCAGCGCATGGCGATCCGCAACCGAAGGAGCATTTCGTTGAACTCCCCCGATCCCTCGCGCCGGCCGCTCATCGTCGGCATCGGCGGCACGACGCGCGCCGCCTCGTCCACCGAACGCGCGCTCGCCATCGCGCTGCGCGGTGCCGAAGCAGCGGGCGCACGCACGCGCCTGTTCGGCGGCACGTTTCTGGCCAGCCTGCCGCATTACGCGCCCGAACACGCCACGCGCAGCGCCGCGCAACTCGAACTGGTCGAGGCCGTGCGCGCCGCCGACGCGCTCATCATCGCGACGCCCGGCTATCACGGCGGCGTCTCGGGCCTCGTGAAAAACGCGCTCGACACGCTCGAAGAGTTGCGCGTCGATGCACGGCCCTACCTCGATGGCCGCGCGGTCGGCTGCATCGTGACCGCCTATGGCTGGCAAGCGACGGGCTCGGTGCTCGCCTCGCTGCGCACCATCGTGCATGCGTTGCGCGGCTGGCCGACGCCGTTTGGCGCGGGCGTCAACACGCTGGAAACGCGCTTCGAAGACGACTATCACTGCTCGGACGCGAAAGCCGCCGGGCAACTCGCGACGGTCGGCGCGCAAGCCGCGCAATTCGCGCTGGCGTTCGGGGCGCAGCGTCACGATGTCCCCGCGCAACAAGCGGGCAGAACCACACCAGCCGCGCGGGAACTGAGCCTCGCCAACTGAGCTTCACGCCCTTGGACAGCCCCGCCACGCGCCTGGCGCGGCGGGCGTGCGCCAACCCACAGACAGGCCGCCCCGAGCGGCCGACAGTCACTTCAACGCGCATCCTCGCCTCATCCGAATCGTGCTGACCGTTTCAGGCCGACTGTGATTTGCTTGCGACGAAAGATTGGTTTTCGCGGCACCCGACGCCCCTTAGGCTAATCCGTGTCCGCGACGCAATCCCCGGATTGCGCCGTTCGCGCAACATCAGACGAACGTGCCCTGTCGGCACCCAAGGCCATGAACCGATCCATCCGCTACAAAGGCTACGAAGTCGCCCCTGCGGCGCAGCGGCTTCCCAACGGCCTGTTCGCCGCCAATCTCATCATCGAGACCAGCGCCGCCGCGCAGGGCAAAGCCTGGTCGTTCGACGCGCTCGACTACTTCTTCGACGAGGAACTCGCGCTCGCCTACGCGTGCCGCTGGGCGCGCATGTGGATCAACGACCACCAGGACGCGTTGCACCCGTGTGCGTGAGCGCGCACCATTCCTTACCGTTGTGACAGAATAGGAGCCACATCACCGCATCCGACGACGCTCCATGGCCGACACCCTGACGCACGTTGAAGACGCCGGCGAGCGTCGCGAACACGACGACGACGCGCTGCGCCGCTGGACGTTCGATCTCCCCGGCCCCGTCAGGATCGGCTCGGACGAGCATCGCCGGATGTTCTGCGCCATGCTGCTCGACACGCACGATCCGTATCGGCCGGCCGTGATCGACTGGCCGAAGCTCGACGCGGACACGCTCGGACGCATCACCTCGCTGCCCATCTGGGACATCGCCGTGCAGACCGAAGGCCGTGCGTCGATCCGTGTGTCGACCTACGCGGCCACGCTCGACGACCCGCTGCTGCGCGAGGCGATCGGCATGGACGCCGGCGAGGAGGCGCGTCACAAGGTCGTGCTGTCGAAGCTGGTCGAAGCCTATGGCATCAAGCTCGCGCCCGAGCCCGCATATCCGCCCCCAAAGAATCCCGAGTGGGCATGGATGTTCACCGGCTACAGCGAATGCATCGACAGCTTCTTCGCGTTCGGCCTGTTTCGTTCGGCGCAGCAGTCCGGCTACTTCCCGCCGGAACTGGTCGAGACCTTCGAGCCCGTGATCCAGCAAGAAGCGCGCCACATCCTGTTCTTCGTGAACTGGATCGCGTGGTATCGCCGGAACATGCCGTGGTGGCGCAGGCCGTGGCATGCGCTGCGCGTCGGCGCGATCTGGTTCATGCTGGTGTGGGAGCGGCTCGCGATCGCCAAGGGCATCGATGCGGATGGGGTCGCGCACGATTCGAACTTTCTCGCGGCCAATCACGACGCGATCGGCGTCACGCTCGAACTGCGCGATATGCTCGCGCTGTGCGTGAGCGAAAACGACCGCCGCATGGCCGGCTACGATGCGCGCCTGCTGCGCCCGACCTTCATGCCCGCGCTGGCCCGTCTCGCACTGCGCTTCATGAAAAAATAGCTGTTCCCGTCGATGTACGAGGAGATTGACCGCATGAGCTGGACCGTCGATAAGCAAGTCGGACTGACTGCCACCGAGGCCGTCGCCGCTATCCAGTCTGGTGAACTGAAGACCTCCGAATACGTCGGGACCCTGCTCGCGCGCGCCGAGGCGCTGGCCAATCTCAACGCGTTGACGGTGCTCGATGTCGAAGGCGCGCTCACCAGCGCGCGCCGCATCGACGCGCTCGCCGCGCACGAGCGCGAGCGTCTGCCGCTCGCGGGCCTGCCCATCGTCGTCAAGGACAACATCCACACGCGCGGGCTGCAGACCGCCGCGGGCACCCCTTCGCTCGAAGGCTTCAAGCCCGCGCGTCATGCGCCGACCGTGCAGCGGCTCATCGATGCGGGCGCGATCCTGATCGGCAAGAGCAACATGCACGAACTCGCGCTCGGCATCACGAGCACGAATCTGAATCCCGCTGCGGGGCCGGTGCGCAATCCCTACGATCCGGCGTACATTCCCGGTGGCTCGTCGGGCGGCACGGCGGCCGCGATCGCCGCGCGCATCGTGCCGGCCGGACTCGGCACCGACACGGGCGGCTCGGTGCGCATTCCGGCCGCGCTGTGCGGCGTCGCGGGCTTTCGTCCCTCGGTCGGCGACGGCGCCACCGAGCGCCGCTATCACGATCCGCTCGCCGTCGTGCCGGTGAGCCACACGCGCGACACCATCGGCCCGATGGCGCGCACGGTGGCCGACATTGCGCTGCTCGACGGCGTCATCACCGGCTATGGGCCGCTCGCGCCCGCGAGTCTCACGATGCTGCGCATCGGCCTGCCCGCGCCGCTGTGGGCCGGGCTCGAACGCGCGCTAGAAGACACCGCGCGCGAAGCGCTCGTCAAGCTCGCCGATGCGGGCGTGCGGTTCGTGCCGGTCGAGATGCCCGAGCTGCTGAGCCTCAATGAGCGTATCAGCGTGGCCATCGCACTGCAGGAGCCGCGCGAGGACCTGCGCGCGTGGCTCGCCGCGAATCACGCGCCGGCGCAGACCCTCGCCGATGTGGTGGCGCGCATCGCCAGTCCCGATGTGCGGGCAATCTGCGACGTCCTGCTCAGCGACACGCGCAGCAACGACTACGCGACGGCGCTCGCGAGCTGGCGTCCGCGTCTGCAGCAACTGTACGCACAGACCTTCGCGGCCGACGGGCTCGACGCGCTGCTGTTTCCGACCACGCGCCTCACCGCCGTGCCGATCGACGATCTGAACGGTTCGTCGCACGTGTCCATCGATGGCGCGGCGCCGATCGACGAACTGGAAGCGTATCTGCGCAACACGGATCCGGCGAGCAACGCCGGCATCCCCGCGCTGTCGCTGCCCGCCGGGTTCGCGAACGGGCTGCCGGTCGGGCTCGAACTCGATGGACCGCTCGGCGGCGACCGCCGTCTCATCGCGATCGGGCTCGCGTTCGAGCAGGTGCTGGGGACGTTGCGGGCGCCCGTGATCTGAGCGGGCGCCGTCGTGGTGGTGTTGCACGTTTGTGGTAGCGTATGCCGCGTCGCTCACCCACCCTCGTGACCATGCCGCTCACTCGCTTCCCCGCTGTTCTCCGACTATTCGGCTGCGCGCTCGCCTTGGCGATGCTGCTGTCCAGCAGCGGCTGCGTACGCCTCTCGACATTCGATTCGAATGCCCTGTGGAAAATCGTCGGCGGGCAATGCGTACCCGACGCGCGCGAGCACGGCAACCCCGCGCCCTGCGCGAGCGTCGATCTCGACCAGCGCTACGCCGTGCTCAAGGACATCAATGGCCGCGCCCAACATCTGCTGATTCCGACCGATCGCGTCGCGGGCATCGAAAGCCCCGAGATTCTCTACGCCGGTGCGCCCGAGTATTGGTCGTTCGCGTGGGCGGCGGGCCGCTACGTCGATGCGAAACTCAAGATGCCACTCGCGCCGACGCAGCTCGGCCTCGAAATCAACGGCTCGACGCGCCGCTCGCAAAACCAGCTGCACATTCACATCGACTGCATGCGCACCGACGTCACCGACGCGCTGCTCAACTATCGCGACACACCGCCCGGCAGCTGGCGCAACGCGACGCTCGATGGCGCGCAGTATCGCATCACGCGGGTGATGAGCCTCAGCGACCGCAACAATCCGTTCCGCGTGGTCGAGCGCAGTCTCGACGCGCATCACGGCATGAGCACGCAGACCATTCTCGTCACGGGCGCGGGCGCAGATACTGCGCGCGACGGCTGGCTGATCGTCAACAGCTCGCTCGATCTGCCGGGCGGCACGGGCACCGCCGAAGGACTGCTCGACCACCATTGCGCGCTCGCGCAGGGCACCAACGGCTCGTAGCGTCAAAGCGCATCCGCCGCGAGCGCCATGCTCACGAGCCAGCGGCGGATCACGTTTTCCTCGGCTTCGCTAAAGCCTTCGATCATCTGCGCTTCGAGCTTGCGCACACGCGCCCGGCATTGCTTGAGCAGCGCCTGTCCCGCTGCGCTCACGTCGATCTGCTGAATCCGGCCGTGCACCGGGTGCGGCCGGCGCGCGATGGCGCCGTCGCGTTCGAGGTTCGCGACGATCACGCTGACCGTCTGCGGTGTCAGCGCGGCGAGCCGCGCCAGGTCCGCGCCGGAGATGCCCGGATAAGCGGCCAGCATCGTCAACACCACGAATTGCGGATGCGTCACGCCCAGATCGGCGAGCGCGCGCTCCATGCGCAGCCGCTGCGCCGCGCCCGCCTGGCGCAACAGATAGCCGAGATGGCCGGCTTCGCCGCGCTTGCCTTCGCCGACCGCCGGAATGGCTGGTTCCAGCGTGTCCGTTGCGGATCGTTTGGTGCTGTTGCGCATGTTATCAGAGTTCGAATATGATGTTCGTACTCTGATATTAACTGCCAACCCGCGCAAGGTCCAGACATGTCTCCGATAACCACCCGTATTTCGTATCAGCAGTTCATCGATGAAGCCGCGCCGGTCGCGGCCGCGCTCAGCGCAATGAGCAAGGCGGTCGATGCCGCCGGGCTCGAAAAGACGCTCACCGAGTTGTTGAAGGTGCGGGCCTCGCAGATCAACGGCTGTGCGTTCTGCCTGCAATACCACCTGAACATCGCCCGCGACAAGCAGGTGCCGGCCGCCAAGCTCGACCTCGTGGCAACGTGGCATGAAACGCCCGATCTCTACAGCGAGCGCGAGCGTACCGCGCTGGCCTACACCGAAGCGTTGACCAGCGCGCTGCACAAGGGCATCGACGACGCGCTGCGTGCGCAAGTCGAGCAGCATTTCCCCGGTCCGCAGCTCGCGTTCCTCACTGCCGCGATCGCCAACATCAACGCATGGAACCGCATCGCGATTGCGCTGCGCTTCGCGCCGCCGATACCGCAGCGCGCGGCCTGAATGCCGCGCGGGCCACTCGATCAGCTCGCTTCGAGCACGAGCAGCTGGGCGCCATCGGTGACCTGATCGCCCACGCCGAACAGCACCTCGGTGACCTTGCCCGCCGACGGCGCGCCGATCGTGTGCTCCATCTTCATCGCTTCCATCACGATGAGCGGCGTGCCCTTCTCGACCACCGTGCCCGGCTCCACGAGCACGGCGATCACCTTGCCCGGCATCGGCGCCGTGAGGCGGCCTTCGCTGTGCTCGGCATCGGCTGCGTGGGCCAGCAGGTTTTGCCACTCGAACGCGACCGCATGGCCGAGGCAGAACACATGGAACGTATCGCCATCGATGAACACGCGGCCCGTCACGCGCGTCTCGCCGATGGTCGCGCCGTACTCGTGCGCACCGCTGCCCTGCCACCACGTATAAGCCTCGACGCGGTCCGCACAGGCGAGCGTCTGGTGGCTGCCGTCGCGTGCGAAAGTCGCGGTGAATGCGGTCTCGTTCTCCACGTCGCGCCATGCAAGTGATTGCGTATAGCCGCCGTTCAGACGCCAGTGCGCGAGCGCGTCCCACGGTGAAGCGCTGTGCGCGACGCCGCCTTCGCGCGTGAGCAGTGCTGCGCACGCGAGCGCCAGTGCTTCGCGAAACGGCTGATTCTGCGGCGCGAACAGCGCATCGTGATGACGCTCGATCAAGCCCGTGTCGAGATCGGCCCCGGCGAACGGCGCGCTCGTCACGAGCCGGTGCAGGAACTCCACGTTCGTATGCGGACCCACAACCTCGCACGCTTCGAGTGCCCGTTTCATACGCGCAAGCGCCTCGTCGCGCGTCGCACCGTGCACGATCAGCTTGGCGATCATCGGGTCGTAGAACGGCGTGATCGTGTCGCCTTCGCGCACGCCGCTGTCGATGCGCACGCCCGCGCGCCGGCCCGCCTCGCCGAGCGTGAACTCGACGCCTGCCGGCATGCGCAGATGCTTGAGCTTGCCCGTCGACGGCAGGAAGCCGCGCGCCGGATGCTCGGCATAGATACGCGCTTCGAGCGCGTGCCCTTCGACCACCAGCTGTTCCTGAACGAGCGGCAGCGGCTCGGCCGCCGCCACGCGCAATTGCCACTCGACCAGATCGAGGCCCGTCACCATTTCGGTAACCGGGTGCTCGACCTGCAGGCGTGTGTTCATCTCCATGAAGTAGAACGCGTCGCCCGTCATGATGAATTCGACCGTGCCCGCGCCCACGTAATTGACGGCGCGTGCAGCAGCCACGGCGGCCTCGCCCATCGAGCGGCGCACGCTTTCGTCGAGCCCCGGCGCGGGCGCCTCTTCGAGCACCTTCTGGTGACGGCGCTGCACCGAGCAGTCGCGGTCGAACAGATACACCGCGCCGCCGTGCTGGTCCGCGAACACTTGCACTTCGACGTGGCGCGGCCGTTGCAGATACTTTTCGATCAACACGCGATCGTTGCCGAAGCTGCTCGCCGCTTCGCGCTTGCACGAGGCCAGCGCCGCAGCGAAGTCTTCGCTGCGCTCGACCACGCGCATGCCCTTGCCGCCGCCGCCCGCGCTTGCCTTGAGCAGCACCGGGTAACCCATCGCGTCCGCTTCGCGCTGCAGCAGCACCGGGTCCTGGTCGTCGCCGTGGTAGCCCGGCACGAGCGGCACCGCCGCCGAGTGCATCAGCGCCTTGGCGGCGGCCTTCGAGCCCATCGCCGCGATCGCGCTGACCGGCGGCCCGATGAAGACGATGCCCGCCTGTTCGCAGGCCTCGGCGAAGTCTTCGTTCTCGGACAGAAAGCCGTAGCCCGGATGAATGGCCTGCGCGCCGGTCGCGCGCGCCGCTGCGATGATGCGCTCGATGCGCAGATAGCTCTCGGCCGCGCTCGCTGCGCCGATATGCACGGCTTCATCGCAGGCCGCGACGTGCTTCGCGTTGGCATCGGCGTCCGAATACACGGCCACGCTCGCAATGCCGAGGCGCCGGCAGGTCGCCGCGACCCGGCACGCAATCTCGCCCCGGTTGGCGATCAGGATCTTGTTGAACATGAGAGGTCTCGCTGGTCGGGTGTCGTTCGTTTCAGGTCAGTCAGGCGCGCCAGCTCGGGGTGCGCTTGTCGAGGAACGACGCCACGCCCTCGCGGCCCTCGGCGCTCGCGCGAATGTGCGCGATGCGCCCGGCCGTGTCCGCGATCAGCGCATCGCCGATCGGCTCGCCCGCGACGTCCTGCACGAGCGTCTTGCACTCGCGCACGGCGTTCGGGCTGTTCGCGCAGAGCGCGTCGACGATGCGCTGGACCGTGGCGTCGAGTTGCTCCGCGCTCACCGCTTCGGCGACGAGCCCAAGGCGCAGTGCCGTGGCGCAATCGAACGCTTCGGCGGTCACGAAATAGCGGCGCGAGGCCTGCTCGCCCAGTGCGCGTATCACATACGGCGCGATCGTCGCGGGCATCAGGCCGAGCTTCGCTTCGGAGAGGCAGAAATGCGCGTTGTCGGCCGCGACGACGATATCGGCCGCGCAGAGAAGGCCCATGCCGCCCGCGTAGGCGTCGCCGTTCACGCGCGCGACGACCGGCTTCGGACAGCGATAGATCGCCGCGAGCATCTGCGCGAGACACAGCGCGTCCGCGCGGTTTTCCGCGTCGGAGTAGCCGGCCATCTTCTTCATCCAGTTCAGGTCCGCGCCCGCGCAAAACGCCTTGCCGTTCGCGGCGAGCACGATCGCGCGCACATCGTCGCGCGTGCCGAGCGTCGTGAACGCATCGCGCAGTTCCGCGATCATCGTTTCGTTGAACGCGTTGCGCACCTCGGGCCGGTTCAGCGTGAGCGTCGCGACATGGCCCGCCACGTCGACCAGCAGATTCTCGTATTGCATCGTCGTGTCTCCTCGCCTCACATGCGGAACACGCCGAAGCGCGTTTCCTCGAGCGGCGCATTCATCGCGGCCGACAAGCCGAGGCCGAGCACATCGCGCGTCTGCGCAGGATCGATCACGCCGTCGTCCCACAACCGTGCGCTCGCATAGTACGGATGCCCCTGGCGCTCGTACTGATCGCGGATCGGTTGCTTGAACGCTTCCTCGTCCTCGGCCGACCAGTTGCCACCCTTGCCTTCGATACCATCGCGACGCACCGTCGCCAGCACCGAAGCCGCCTGCTCGCCGCCCATCACCGAAATGCGCGCGTTCGGCCACATCCACAGGAAGCGCGGCGAATACGCGCGACCGCACATGCCGTAGTTGCCCGCGCCGAACGAGCCGCCGATGATGACCGTGAACTTCGGCACCTTGGCCGTCGCCACGGCCGTCACCATCTTCGCGCCGTTGCGCGCGATGCCTTCGTTTTCGTACTTGCGGCCCACCATGAAGCCCGTGATGTTCTGCAGGAACACGAGCGGAATCTTGCGCTGGCAGCATAGCTCGATGAAGTGCGCGCCCTTGAGCGCCGACTCCGAAAACAGGATGCCGTTGTTCGCGACGATGCCGACCGGATGCCCCCAGATATGCGCGAAGCCGGTGACGAGCGTGGTGCCGTAGCGCGCCTTGAATTCGTCGAAGGCGGAATCGTCGACGATGCGCGCGATCACTTCGCGCACATCGAAGGGCTTGCGCGTATCGACCGGAATCACGCCATAGAGACTTTGCGCGTCGTAACGCGGCGGCAGCGGCTCGCGCAGCGCAATGCGCGCTTCCTTCGTGCGATTCAGATTGCCGACGATGCTGCGCGCGATGCCGAGCGCATGCGCATCGTTTTGCGCGAGATGATCGGCCACGCCTGAAAGACGCGTATGCACGTCGCCGCCGCCGAGGTCTTCGGCGCTCACTTCCTCGCCGGTCGCGGCCTTCACGAGCGGCGGCCCGCCGAGAAAAATCGTCCCCTGGTTCTTCACGATGATCGACTCGTCGCTCATCGCGGGCACATAGGCGCCGCCCGCCGTGCACGAGCCCATCACGACGGCGATCTGCGCAATGCCCTGGGCGGACAGGTTCGCCTGGTTGTAGAAGATGCGGCCGAAGTGATCGCGATCGGGAAACACCTCGTCCTGGTTCGGCAGATTGGCGCCGCCCGAATCGACGAGATACACGCACGGCAAGCGGTTTTCCTCGGCGATTTCCTGTGCGCGCACGTGCTTCTTCACGGTCACCGGATAGTAGGTGCCGCCCTTCACGGTCGCATCGTTGCAGACGATCACGCACTCTTGTCCCGCGATGCGGCCAATGCCCGTGATGATGCCCGCGCCCGGCGCGTCGTCGTTGTACATGCCGTACGCGGCGAGCTGCGAGAGCTCGAGAAACGGCGTGCCCGGGTCGAGCAGTTGTGCGATCCGCTCGCGCGGCAGCAGCTTGCCGCGAGAAACGTGCTTGTCGCGCGCGGCTTCGCCGCCGCCGAGCGACAGCTTCTGGATCTTCTCGCGCAGATCGGCAACGACCGCTTCGAGCGCGGCGGTATTGGCTTTGAAGTCGTCCGAGCGCGGATTGAGCTTCGATTCGATGATCGGCATCGCGTGCGTCCTTGAAGGGCTAAGAGGGCGTGGCTTACGCGGTTTCGGCGAACAGTTCGCGGCCGATCAGCATGCGTCGGATCTCGCTCGTGCCCGCGCCGATCTCATAGAGCTTCGCATCGCGCCACAGGCGCCCCACCGGATACTCGTTGATATAGCCATTGCCGCCGAGGATCTGGATCGCCTCGCCGGCCATCCACGTGGCCTTTTCCGCCGTGTACAGGATCACGCCCGCGCAGTCCTTGCGCACCTGGCGCACGTGCTCGCTGCCGAGCGTGTCGAGTTGCCGGCCCACTGCATACAGATACGCGCGGCACGCCTGGTACGTCGTGTAGAGATCGGCGACCTTGCCTTGAATCAGCTGGAATTCGCCGATTGCCTGCCCGAACTGCTTGCGCTCGTGAATGTACGGAACGACCGAGTCCATCACCGCGGCCATGATGCCGGTCGGGCCGCCCGCGAGCACCGCGCGCTCGTAGTCGAGGCCGCTCATCAGCACCTTCACGCCGCCGTTGAGCTGGCCGAGGATGTTTTCTTCAGGCACCTCGACGTCCTGGAACACGAGTTCGCCCGTATGCGAGCCGCGCATGCCGAGCTTGTCGAGCTTCTGCGCGACCGAAAAGCCCTTCATGCCCTTCTCGACGATGAACGCCGTCATGCCGCGCGGCCCCGCTTCGAGATCGGTCTTCGCATAGACGACGAGCGTGTCGCAATCGGGGCCATTGGTGATCCACATCTTCGTGCCGTTCAGCACGTAGTGGTCGCCGCGCTTGTCGGCGCGCAGCTTCATGCTCACCACGTCCGAGCCCGCGTTCGGCTCGCTCATCGCCAGTGCGCCGACGTGTTCGCCCGAGACGAGCTTGGGCAGGTACTTGCGCTTTTGCGCCTCGGTGCCGTTGCGATGGATCTGGTTCACGCACAGATTCGAATGCGCGCCATACGAAAGCCCCACCGATGCCGAGGCGCGCGAGATCTCTTCCATCGCGACCATATGCGCGGTGTAGCCCATCGCCGCGCCGCCATACTCTTCCGATACCGTCATGCCGAGCACGCCGAGTTCACCGAACTTGCGCCACAGGTCCATCGGGAACTGATCGGTGCGGTCGATCTCGCCGGCGCGCGGCGCGATTTCCTTGGCCGCGAAGCTGGCGATGCTGTCGCGCAGCATTGCGATCTCTTCCCCAAGCGGGAACTGCAAACCGGGCATGTTGCTCATGATGTCTCCTCGATGCGGGCTGGGCGCGCCGGTCTCGACCGTCGGGCGCGTCTGATGGATGCTCATTTCACGCCACATTTACGTATACGTCAAGAATATTTTTTGAGCGATACTCAAATCTGCGGCGAGCCCATAATTTCCTGTACTTTGGCGAGATCGACGCCGATAATTGGCTCGTCGATTGTTCAATAAGTGACTCATACTCAAAATGCCGGCCGCCACGACAGCCGCGCTGCCCGCATCGCGCCGGCAGCCAGCGGGACGCAAGTCGCAGCAACGCGTGAAGGAGATTCTCCAGGCGGGGCGCGAGGTGTTCTCCGAAAAGGGCTACGAACGCGCGACCACGGCCGAGATCGCACAGCGGCTCGGCGTCTCCGAGGCCACCGTGTTCAGCTACTTTCGCGGCAAGCGCGAGCTGTGCGCGCGCGTGATCGGCGATTGGTATGACGAAACCATCGAAGCCATCGAGTCCGGTCTGCCGCGCGACGGCACCGTGCGCCAGCAATTCGCGTTCATCGTGCGCATGCATCTGCAGTTGATGCTCGAGAGCGGCACCGGCATCTGCTCGCTGGTGCTCTCGGAAGGGCGCACGCGGCATCACGATCTCGGCGAGGCGCTGACCGAACTGCAACGCCGTTACACCGCGCCGCTCATGCGCGTGCTCGCGCGCGGCCAGGAAAGCGGCCAGATTCGCAACGACGTGCCACTGCGCCTGTTGCGCTCGATGGTGTTCGGGCCGATGGAACACGTGCTGTGGGACGCGACGCTCGCCAACCGGCGCATCGACATCGACGCGACCGCCGAGCGCCTCATCGACTTGCTGTGGTCCGCGCTGCAACCGCGCGACGTGGAACTCGCCGCGCTAGTGCAGTTCAGCCACGACGTCGGCGAAGCGATGCAGCGGCTCGAACGCGAACGCGCGAGCGGCACCGCGCGCAAAGGCAGCACACGCGACGTGCGCGGCTGAATCGCGCTACGCTGGCCGCTTCATCCTGCCACGCGCGATCACCATGACCTCCGAGCTGACCGCTGCCCACGCCACGCAATTCGCCAAGCTCGCGCTCGCCCATCTGACGCGCGAGTATCCGAACAAGCTCACGCATGCGCTCGCGGGCCCCGCCGACGTGCGCGGTCCCCGCGCATTGCATCCGGTGTTCTACGGCAGCTATGACTGGCATTCGTGCGTGCATGGCTACTGGCTGATCGCGCGCCTGCTGCAGCGCCTTCCTGCGCTGCCCGAGGCCTCGCGCATCGTCGCCGTGATCGACGAGCATTTCACCGCAGAGAAGATGGCCGGCGAGCGCGCGTATCTCGACCTGCCGCACAATCGCGGCTTCGAGCGTCCGTATGGATGGGCGTGGCTGCTCGCGCTCGCGGCGCAACTCGATGCGATGGAGACGGCGCACGCCGAGCGCTGGTCGCATGCGCTAGCGCCGCTCACGGAGACCTTCGTCGAGCGCTTCGAAGCGTTTTTACCGAACGCGACTTACCCACTGCGCGTCGGCACGCATTTCAACACCGCCTTCGCGTTGACGCTCGCGCTCGATTTCGCGCGACAAACTTCGCGCGATGCACTCGCGGTCTTGATCGAGGAAACGGCAAGGCGCTGGCATCTCGACGACACGCGCTGTCAGGCATGGGAGCCCTCCGGCGACGAGTTCCTTTCGCCGGCATTGATGGAAGCCGTGTTGATGAGCCGCGTGCTCGATGCCGACGAATTCGACGCCTGGTTCACGCGCTTTCTGCCCGATCTGGCCGCGCGGCAGCCCGCAACGCTGTTCGTGCCCGCCATCGTGAGCGATCGCAGCGACGGCAAGATCGCGCATCTCGACGGTCTCAATCTGAGCCGTGCGTGGTGCCAGCGCACGCTGGCGCGCGCGTTGCCCGCAGCCGATGTGCGTGCGCCCATCCTGCGCGACGCGGCGCACGAACATCTCGCCAGCGCGCTTCCCCATGTGGCCGGCGACTATATGGGCGAGCACTGGCTCGCTTCGTTCGCGCTGCTCGCGCTCGAAGCGTAATCAGGCCGCGAGCGCCACCTGTTGCGCAACACGCTCGCACAGCGAAGCCGGATCGAGCAGCATCAGCGTGCCCTGACCCGGCAGCTCGATCGCCTCGCGCATGTCGTTGCGCGCGCTGATACCCGCATCGCGCGTGAAGATCGCGGGCATCGCGAGGCGCGCGCCACCGTTGAGCGTGACGATGTCCTCGACGGTATCGACCAGCAGCCCGTACTTCTCCGCGCGATGCTCGACGATCAGCATCTTCGCGTGCGAGAGGTCTTCGTAGCCGCTCATCGCGTACATCGCCCGCACGTCGATCACCGTGACCAGCCCGCCGCGCAGGTTCAACACACCGCGCACGAACGCAGGCAGGCCGGGCGTCTTCACGACGTCGTCGCGATAGTCGATCACTTCGCGCAACTCGCCGATACGCACACCAAGCAGATGGCCGATGCGGAACGTCACGAAGGTCTGGCGCGTCGCGACGCCGTTGGCGCGCGCAGCAGCGCCCTGGCCGAGCGCATTGCGATAGAGATCGCGATGGCCTTGCGCGAGCAGCGCGATACGTTCGTGCACGAACAGCGATTCGGCGTTGATCAACAGCACACCCGCGCTGCCGTCACCGCCCAGGTAGCCCGCGAACAGCGAGCGCTGCAGCACGCCATAGGACGGCATCGCCAGCAACTCGTCCTCGCGGTAGGCGACGATGCTGCTGACTTCATCGACGAGCAGGCCGAAATGCTGATCGCCGCGCTGGAGCACGACGATACGGCGCTCGTCGCTATCGGGCGTCGTCGTGAACGCGTTGCCCGCGAAGCCGAGGAAGCGGCCGAAATCGACCACGGGAATGGTGGCGCCGCGCAGATTCAAGAGGCCGATGCAGATTTCATCGGCGAACGGCGAATGCTGGAGCGCCGGCACGCGAATGATCTCCTGGATCGCGTCCATCGGCAGCGCGAGCAGCGTCGTGCCGACCCGGAACGAGACATTCTGCCGGCGCTGGCTCTGCTGGACGCGCGCGGCATTCGTGCGCCGCGTGCTCGCCGCGAGATGCGGCACATCGCGCAAGCCGAGCAGCGCGGCCGGCGACAGCACCTGGAGAATGCGCTCGCCGTCGTCGAGCTTGAGCACCGCTGAAATCGGTGCCGCCGTGCCGGTGTCGGGCAGATCGACGGCGATCACCTGCTCTTGCGGCACGCGCAGGATTTCGCCGGTGGCGTCGAATTGCAGGCCCACGCGCACATCGCCGACTTCGACGATCGCGATCTTCGGCGGCGCGCCGCCGCTGTCCGCCTGCAGACACAGCAGCTGACGCAGATCGACCACCGGAATCAGCGTGCCGCGCAGATTGAAGAGCCCGAGCAGATACGATGGCCCGAGCGGCACCGGCGTGAGCGCAGCCGGATGATTGACCACCTCCTGCAATGCGGCGACCGGCAACGCCAGTTCTGCACCCGCGAGATGAAACGAGCCATAGAGTTCGACCGCGCCACTGGCGAGGGCAAGCGAGCGATGTGTCATGGCGGATCTCCGTATCAGGACGAGCGTGAAAACTTTCGGATTGCATAGTGATGCTGCGAGCAATCAATCGACAACTGACGCCCGCAATCACCGCCGACATCGACATGCACCATCCGCACCGCCGTCTGCGCGAGCAGTTGCTGGGCCACGCGGATGTTCTGCTCGCCAATCGACGCGAGCGTCGACACACGTTGCGACATCATGTTCGCGCCGCCCGCGAGCACCGCTTCGATCTCGCGCTCCTGCGCATGGGTGGCGCCCATCAACGCGAGCAGCGCGGGCAGTGCCTCGGTCACATAGCGTGCGGGACGCGCGGCCAATGCATCGTGATCCGCGCTGTGCGCGCCGCCCGGCAACAGACAATGCGCGAGCCCGTAGAGATCGCGCTCGCGCCACATCAGACCGATGCCGACGCACGAGCCGAGCGTCGCGTGCAGCAGTGCGCCATCGCGCGCGCTGCCCACCGCGATCTCGCACATGCGCACCTGCACGTCATGGGCGCCGCTCATCGTCGTGCTCCCCGTTGCGGTAAATGAGCGGTTGCTCGAAGGCGAAACCCGAAGCGAGCCGCGAGAGCGACTCCGACTCGCCGACGATCAGCACGCCACCCGGACGCAGCGCGCGGCGCATCTGCGCGAGCACCGCGCTCTGCCCGGCTTCGTCGAAGTAGATGAGCACGTTGCGCAGCAACGCGAGATCGACCGGACCGAGATCGCGCGGAGCATCGTAGAGATTGTGGCGGCGGAATGTGACATGCGGGCGTAGCGCCTCGCGCACGCGGATCGCGCGACCTTCATCGTGAAAGTATTTCTCCAGCATCTGCGGATGATGCTGGCGCAGACCTTCCATGCTGCGGCCATCGTAGCGGGCCGCCGATGCAGCCGCGAGAATGCCGAGTGAAATGTCGGTGCCGACGATCGCATAGCGAAACGCCGGATGCTGTGCGCGAAATTCTTCGCACAGCATCGCCGTGGACCACGCTTCCTCGCCGCTCGACGACGCCGCCGACCAGATGCGCAACGTCGCGCCTGGATGCGTGGCGAACCACGTCGGCAGGAACTCGCGCGCGAAATAATCCCAGATGCGTGGCGTGCGAAAGAACGACGTCTCGTTGGTCGTGACGAGATCGATGAACTCGCGCGCCTCGTCGGGATTGCCGTCGAGCACGCGCAAATAATCGTCGAAACCCACGAGCCCCAGGGTGCGAACGCGCCGCCGCAGACGACCCTGCAGCATCGTCCACTTGCGCTCGTTCATCGCGATACCGGTATGCCGGCGCACCCGCTCGAACAGGGCGCGCCGGGTCGCGGGATCGACTTCGTAGTCGAGATCCACGGCAACCTCCCGATCGTCAAACCGTCAAACGACGAAACGCGCCACTGTCTCGTTCAGACCTTCGGCGCCTTGCTTGAGCGAGCCGGCCGCGCGCGCGATCGTATCGCATGCGCCCGCGGACTTCTCGGTCTCCTCGGCGACCTGCTGGATCGCGGTGCTCACTTCGCGGGCCGCGATTAGCTGCTCGTCCGCGCCGCACGAAATCTCCGAGATCGCCTGGGTCGTACGCGCGACGCCCGCCACGATCTTGTCGAACGCTTCGCCCGCCTGCTTCGAGATCTCGCTGCCCTGCGCCACGCGCTTGACCGACTCGTTGATGAGCTTCGAGATTTCCTTGGTCGCCTGCGATGAGCGCTCGGCAAGCTTGCGCACCTCGTCGGCCACCACCGAGAAACCGAGCCCGTGTTCGCCCGCGCGCGCCGCCTCGATCGCTGCGTTGAACGCGAGCAGGTTGGTCTGGCTCGCGATCTCGCCGATCACCTTGATGATCTCGGCAATGTCCTCCGACGAAAGGTTGATCAGCTCCATCGCCTCGATCGAACGCGTCACCGCCTTCGCACCGCGCTCGGCCTCCTGCTGCGTGTCCTTCGCGAGCTGATCGGCGCCGCGCGAGTTGTCGGCGATCGAATTGATCGATGCGGTCAGTTCCTCGATCGAGGCATTCATCTCCTCGACCGTCGCGCCGAGCAACTGCGCACCGCCCGCGACCGTATCGGCGCGTCCCGCGATGTCCTGCGACGAATCCTTGAACGTGCCGACCGATTCGATCACCTTGCCGATCACGCCGCTCAGATCGCACATCATGCTCTTGATGCCGCCCGCGAGCTGGTCGATCGGCTCGGTGCCGCTCACCGCGACCTCGCCGGTCAGATCGCCCTCGGCCGCGCGGCGCACGACGCCGAGCAGATCTTCGACCTTGCGCTGGTCGTCGGCGGCGCGGCGCTTCACGCTGTCTTCGAGTTCGACCTGGGCCGTGACATCGGTGGCAAATTTGACGACCTTGTGCAGCCGTCCGCTCACGTCGAAGATCGGGTTGTAGGTAGCCTGAATCCACACCACCCGGCCGCCCTTGCCGACGCGCTTGTAACGGCCGGCATCGAATTCGCCGCGATTGAGCTTGGCCCAGAACTCGCGGTACTCGTTGCTCGCCGTGTAGCTGTCGTCACAGAACATCCGGTGATGCTTGCCGACGATCTCTTCGCTGCGGTAGCCGAGCGTGTCGAGGAAGTTCTGGTTGGCGCCCAGTACATACCCCGTCGTGTCGAATTCGATCACGGCCTGGGCCTTGTCGATTGCATTGACCCGGCCTTCATAGTCGGCGTTCTTCTGCTTGGCGGCCGTCACATCGGTGGCGAACTTGATGACCTTGTACGGCCGGCCGTCTTCGCCGAGCACCGGGTTATACGACGCATTGATCCAGATTTCCCGGCCGCCCCGGCCGATGCGCCGATATTCGCCCCGATCGAACTCGCCACGTGCGAGCTTTTCCCAGAACTGCCGATAAGCGACGCTCTGAACATAATCAGGATCGCAAAACATTCGATGATGCTGACCGCGCACTTCATCGAGCGTATAGCCGACGGTGGCAAGAAAATTTTCGTTCGCAGTCAGGATGATGCCGTGCAAATCGAACTCGATCACCGCCTGGACGCGGTTGAGTGCGCTGCTGATCGCGCGTAGTTCATTGAGTTCGAGTTGCCGCTCGGGGGTGGACGTTTCCATCGCTAATTCCTCGCTTGCAAGACAGGCAGGCCGGCCAGATCAAAGTGACCGCGTCGTGACGCGGCGGTGGGGATTTCTCGTCTGATCTCTATTCAAATGGACGCTCTTGCTGGCGCCCTCTGCGGTGACTCGATGCAGGTACGACGGCTACGTCAGGCGGGCGATGGTGCATCGCGATACCTCCTGACGTGCTCTATAACGGCATTGCGTGGTCGGAAATGATTAGGGGTTTGCGAGAGTGCAATCGTTTGCTTATATGCAGTTCGATTTCCTGTAAGCTGCGCTCGAAGCCGGGCCAGATCAGGGGTTGGGAGCAAGAGGACATTGTTGAAAGGTCAACGAAATTGCAACGAAAGCGCGATGTTGGCGATCGTACCCCAATCAAAATAGCGCGAATTTCGCTATCAATTCCGCCGATCGCGCGTCGCGGATATGGGAATAATGGTGCATTGCCGCGTAAGACGCGCACCCTAACGACTTCCCCAACATCGAATGACGCAAACCTTGATTCGCGCTACCGCGCTCGCTGCGGCGGTGGTTCTGTCTTTACCCGCTCATGCCGCCCTCGGCGGCGCGCCGACGTGGAACGCCGGGGCATCGAACCCGGACACCCGCCAGCAAACCGTGCGCATGGCCGCCGCCAGCGCCGCAGCAAGCACGGCAAGCACCGGCTACACGGTGACCACCACCACGCTGCCTTCGGAAACGGTCGTCAACGAATACGTCGACAACACCGGAAAAGTCTTTGCGGTCAGTTGGCACGGTCCGCGCACGGTGCCGCTGCGTAAATTGCTCGGCGCGTCGTTCGAGAAGTGGCACGAGGGACTCGACGAAGCGCGCACCCGGCGAGGTGGCGGCAACGGACCCATCGCGGTCCACGAGCAGGATCTCGTCGTCGAAACGGGCGGCCACATGGGCGCCATCTCGGGACGTGCATGGCTGCCCTCGGCGCTGCCAGCCGGCTTCAACACCGACCAGATCCAGTAAACGGGGAACCCACGATGCGCAGTTTCTTCTGGGCGCTCGCGCTGAGCGCCGCTCTGTCGTTGTCCGCGTGTGGCGGTGGTGGCAGCAGCAACAATTCGTCCTCGCAATCGTCGGGCAGCGGTTCGGGCAGCAGCGCCGGCAACGGCGCGAGCAACAACGCGGCCAATCCGGCTTCGAACCCCACGGGCGACTCGAACCCGCCGCCTTCGAATACCAATTCGCTCGCGGCCGATGCCTCCGCCGCGCCCGTTTCCTGGCAAGGCGCGAGCAACGCGATTCCCGTGCAGGTCTCGTCGGCGTCGAACTTCATCAACTTCCCGCTCGTCTCCGTGACCATCTGCACGCCGGGCTCCAACGCGTCGTCGGGTTGCACGACGATCCCCAACGTGCTGCTCGACACGGAATCGTTCGGCTTGCGCCTGTTCGCTTCGGCGGTGCCGTCGACGACGCTGCAAACGCTGACCCACGCGACGACCTCGTCGGGGGGCGCCAATGTCGATGAATGCGCAACGTTCGGCTCAGGCAACGCGTGGGGCAGCGTGCGCCTCGCCGACATCAAGATGGCCGGCGAAGTCGCGCCGAGCGTGCCGGTCCAGATCATCGCCGATACGGTCGTCTCGCAACCGCCGTCGGAGTGTTCGGGCTATGGCGCACTCGACCAGCCCTCGGCACTGGGCGCCAATGGCATCCTCGGCATCGGCGTGGCCCCGAACGATTGCGGCAGCGCGTGCGCCACCAAGACGGCCAACGGCTCCTATTACGGTGACGGCGCGGTCGCCGCGACGCCCGCGACCGTAGCCATTGCGAACCAGGTCACGAATCCGGTCACGCGCTTTGCATTCGACAACAACGGGGTGATCGTGGAAATGGCCCAGGTATCCGACCAGGGCGCGCCGTCGGCGACCGGCACGCTCGTGTTCGGCATCGACACGCAAGCCAACAACGCACTGGCCGGCACCAACGCGACGCTCATCCATACCGACAGCACCGGCGATTTCCGCGCCCGCTACAACGGCGGCGCGAGCGTGAACGCGTTCATGGACTCGGGTTCGAACTCGCTGAACTTCCAGGACTCGACGCTCGCCCAGAATTTGCACTCGTTCTACCTGCCGAGCACCACGATCTCGCGCACCGCCGTGCTGACCAACAACAGCGGCGGCGAGCAGACGAGCGTGGCCTTCAATATCGCCAACGCGACCGCCCTGTTCACCGCCGTGAACTACGCGTTCAACGACCTGGCCGCTTATTTGCCGCTCACCGTCGACTTTGGCATACCGTTCTTCTACGGACGCCATGTCTACTACGTGATCGGCAATGGCACGACGCCTGGCGGCGTCACCGGCCCCGCTGTTGCGTACGTGTCGCAGTAAGCACGATGCAGAAACACGCGAGCCCCGCCGGGGCGGGGCTCGCATCCGCTGGAACGCGTGGGCCGCTTCGCTATAGCGCGGTGAACGCCACGTAGGGCCCGGCGCCCGCGCCCTTCGAACTCGTTCCGACAATCCCGTACCAGACACTGCGGCCATAGAAGAACGGCAGGCCGAGATCGACCATGGTCGTCGCAGCTGCGGCGAGGTTGTTGAACGCGTAGTTGGGCGAGGCAAACAGCGTCGTCGCATTGGCGATGTTGAGCGTGACCGTTGCGCTGATCCCATTGCTCGAAATCACAACGGAGCGCTGCTGTGGCGTCGCGGGCGAGTAGAAGAAGGACTTATTTTGCGGCAGGGTCCCATCGTCGAAGTTCAGCGCGTTCGACCCCGAATCGATGAAACTCGTCACCTTCGATGCCCCGTTGTAGTTCCCGTCGAAGTCGCCCCAGTCGCTGGTGGCCATGATGGTCGCGGCCTTGCCCGCGAGCGCGTTGTTCGGCTGCGTGTCGATCCCGAAGATGACGAGTCCTTCGACGGACCGCGCGCCCGCGTCGGCGACCTGCGGCATCTGGACGATCAGCCCATTGTTGTCGACCGGAAAGAGGGCAACGGGGTTGACGACCTGCTCGGCGAGCGGCATCGCGATGGGTGTCGGCTTCGGTGTTGTGTCCGCGTAGTAGTAGCCGCCGTAGCCCGGATCGCTGAGACAAGCCATACCGCAATCGTAGCGGGCCACACCGACGCCGAGGATGCCGTTCGCGCCGAGCGCGCCCGGGCTGTCGAGCGCGGTGTTGCCCGCGCAGACCGGCGGCGCGCTCGACCGAATCGCGGGATCGCTCACGACCTGGATCGGTACGGCTTGCGCGATTTCGCCGCCCAACTGGACGTCGGCCTTGCGCAGGCTGCCCCACGTGTGGCCGGAGCCGAACACGGCACACGCGGCGGTGTTCTGGCCGCTCGCGGCGTCGACGCGCAAGGGCAACGCGCCGAGCGTGGCGGGCGCGATCGCCGATGCGAACAACCGCAGACCGTACGAGCCGGTGTCGAGCACGACGTTGTCGACCGTGAAGCAGTTCGCCTTTGCGCCGCTGTTGGGCGCGCAGACGGTCACGCTCACGAATGGGAAGTTGCGCACGCGGGACGCGGACGAGACGAGCACCCGGACAGTGCTGGGAGCGGCGGCGGTGCCGCTGGAGGTTCCGCCGCCTGAGGTGCCGCCGCCTGAGGTGCCGCCGCCCGAGGCACCGCCACCTGCGGTCCCACCGCCCGAGGTTCCGCCGCCTGAGGTTGCGCCGCCTGAGGTTGCGCCGCCTGAGGTTGCGCCGCCTGAGGTTGCGCCGCCAGAGGTTCCGCCGCCAGAGGTTCCGCCGCCTGAAGTTCCGCCGCCCGAAGTTCCGCCGCCCGAAGTTCCGCCGCCCGAAGTTCCGCCGCCCGAAGTTCCGCCGCCCGAAGTTCCGCCGCCCGAAGTTCCGCCGCCCGAAGTTCCGCCGCCCGAAGTTCCGCCGCCCGAAGTTCCGCCGCCCGAGGTCGCACCACCCGAACCACCATTCCCAGCCCCGTTCCCAGTCGATTTATTCCCGCCGGAGGTATCCGCACTCTTGCCGCTGGCGGCCACGTTGGCTCCCGGATTGCCGTTCCCCCCCTCATCCGCCCCACCCCCGCAAGCCCACAAAACCACGCTCAACCCCAGCGCCGCGACCCACCCGATTCTGCGCATGCTCAACTCCCGTTCAGTGGATCTGGTCAGTGGTCACACCGGCAGGCAGCGCCTGCGGCAACCACGCGCGGCCGCTCAGCGACCCCATATGCCCCCCGGTCTCGACGACGAGGCCGGGCTGCTGGACAGCCAACGGTCCGTGACCGCCGCCGCGCGCCGCCTGCGCTTTGGCGAGCCCCGCTTCATAGTCGGGAAAGTAGCGGCCAAGCAGTTGATCGAGCGGCGGAAGACGCCGCCCCGACCACGACACCGCGAACACCTTGCCGTCGCGCCCGACGTATTCACGGACGATGGCCCCCGAATCGAGGGTGGACGTACTCACGGTCCACCCCGCATCGTTGACGCCGCTCGCCGCGAGAGTCCGGTTATCCGTCTTCGCGCGTGCGCCCTGCCACGATGGCGCGCCGCCCAGTTCCGCGTGAGCCGGCGTCAGCGCGCACCACGCGATCAGTGCCACCGATGCCATGCAGGTCAAGGTCAAGTTCAATTTCATGTCGCAGTCCTTAATTCCGACTCGATAGAGGAGATCCGGCAGCCGGAGGCTGCGGCCAGCAAGTCTACCGGGGACCCGATCGGCGAAATTGATAAACGACTGAAAATGCCTATTCGATTTTTGCTTTCGAGATTTCCTGACAAACGAATGGCGCAGGTAAATTCCTAAAACGACCTTTTCGAATAAACCGCGCGCAAAATAGCGAATAGCGGTCGTGTGCTTGGCCGCCATCGCTCGCCGAAAACCACCGTAATCACACGATCAACCCTGACAAATTTCTTACAGACGTTACGGTCTGTCCCTTGACGGCACTTTTGTAACAACTGGAAAAAAGACTGCAATCGCCGTAATTGCTTTCGCCGATACGATCGCTTAGCGTTGACTTATCCATCGAGGGTCATGTCGACCCTGAATATCGTTCGGAGACTGTTGTGAGAAGGTCGAAACTGTTCATCGGCGTTGCGGCCGCCGCGCTTGCCTGCGCAAGCGGGGCCGCGTTCGCCGGCGGACACGTCGGGGTTTACATCGGCGCCGGTCCCTGGCCGTATTACTACCCGGTCGTGCCCGCGCCTTACTACTATGGGCCCGCGCCGGTCGTCGTCGCGCCGCCGGCGCCCCAGGCGCCCGACTATGTCGAGCAGGGCCAGGCCCAGCAGGGTCCGGCCGAGCAGGAGGCCGGCCCGACCGAGGGCGGCGACACCTGGTACTACTGCGACGCATCGAAGACCTACTACCCGTACGTCAAGCAATGCCCGTCAGGCTGGCGCGAAGTCCCCGCACAAGCCGCGCCCGCCAACTAAACATCCATTGGGATTGAAGTCGCCATGAAATACAGCTACGTTGCGATACTCGCGTCGCTGGGCCTGCTCAGCGCCTGCGCGGTCGTGCCCACCGGACCCAGCGTGATGGCCTTGCCCGGCACAGGCAAATCGTTCGACCAGTTCCGCGCCGACGACGCCTCGTGTCGCCAGTTCGCCTTCAACCAGGTCGGCGGCACGACCACCAACCAGGCCGCGACGAACAGCGCGGTCGGCAGTGCCGTCATCGGCACGGCGCTCGGCGCGGCCGCCGGCGCGGCCTTCGGCGGCGGCTCAGGCGCCGCGATCGGCGCGGGCGCGGGTCTGCTGGCCGGCAGTGCCTACGGCACGAGCGCGGCGCAAGGCTCGGCCTGGGACGTGCAGCGCCGTTACGACTACTCGTACCTGCAGTGCATGTACGCCACCGGCAACCGCATCCCCGTCTCGGGCAACATGGCCACGGCCCAGCCGCAGCCCACGCAGCACTACATGCCGCCCCCGCCGCCTCCGCCCGGCGCTTACTGATCGCCCGGTCCGCGCGCGCCGGTCACAGGGTGCGCGCGGAAAAAAACCGCTTTCGACGCCGCTCCTCGCTTGTCACAAAGCGCTCGACGCAGGCTGCCTCAGAAACCAACCCACGTCGGCCCCCCGCCCGGCATGCGACACAGCCGCACAATCTCCGGCCTCCGCGCCAGTCATGCGTCACCCGGAGGCCACGCCCGGCACCCAGTGCAGCACGGGCATAGCCGCAGAAGCTCCAGCCTCCCCGCCCGGCATCCAGCCCGGCACGCGGCATAGCCGCAGAAGCACCACCCGCTTGCCCGTCACGTGTCACCGGGACACCGCTCCCGCCGCCCCGCAACAGACCCGGCGCCCCACCCCCTCACAGCAACGGCAGCGCCACTTCCGCGATCAGCCCCGAACGTCCGTCGTCGCGATTGCGCAGCTCGACCGTCCCGCCGTAGCGGTTGATGATCGCCTTCACGATCGCCAGCCCGAGCCCGCTGCCCTCGATCGACTGGCTCACGCGGAAGAAGCGGTCGAACACCCGTGGCAGCATCTCCTCGGGAATGCCCGGCCCGGTGTCGCGCACTTCGACGCGCACCACGCCATCGCCGGTATGGACACGCAGATCGACCGCACCGTCCTCCGGCGTATAGCGCAACGCATTGCTCACGAGATTCTTGACCACGGCCCGCACGTCGGATTCGGTGGCGTGGACGCGCGCCGGCATGAGCTCGTCGGCGCCGATATCGATGCGCTTGGCCGTCGCGATCGGCAGCAGTTCCGAGACCACGGAGGACACGAGCTCCGTCACGTCGACTTCGGACGCCGCCACCGGAGCGATCTGCGCATCGGCGCGCGCGAGTTGCAGCAGCTGTGCGACCAGCGCGGTAGTACGGTCGATCCCCCGGCGCAGCGCCTGAAAGCGCTCCTGGTTGCCAGGCACGATGTCGCCGTGCAGGTTGTCGGCCTGCAGCTTGAGCGCGGTGAGCGGCGTGCGCAGCTCATGCGCGGCATCGGAGATGAAATCGCGTTCGAGCTGCATCGACTCGTCCAGCCGTTCGATCATCCGGTTGATCGAGCTGACGAACGGCTGGAGCTCGACGGGCAGTCCGTTGGCGGGCAGCGGCACCAGATGGGCCGAATCGATGGCCTGCACGCGATGGCCGAGCCGGTTGAGCACACCGAACGCGCGCTGCACGCAGAAATACACCACGAGCCAGACCGCCGGAATCAGCACGAAAATCGGCAGCAACGCGCGCACGGCGCTTTCCTCGGCCATGCGCTCGCGCACCGACACGCGCTGCCCGACCTGGATCACCTCGTCGTACGCGATGAACGTATAGACGCGCCACTGCTCGTTGTTCACAGTCTGGTTCGAAAAGCCGCTCGGCACGTCGCGATTGAAGACGACTGTGCTGTCGGTGGTATGTTCCGGCTTCGCATGCTCGGAAGTCCAGACGACCACGACCACGTCTTCCGCATTGCCGGAGCCCGTCGACTCGCGCGGAATCGCGGCCTCGTACACGTCGCGCACACGCACGGCGACATTGGAGAGCCGATCGTCGAGCAGTGCATCGACGCCGACGCGCGCAAGATGGTACGAACTCACGCCCTGCGCGATGCCGAATATCGACAGCAGGATGCCAAGCGTGACAATCAGTTGGGTGCCGAGAGACCGGGCTTTGATGTTCATGTTGTTTCAGCCTCGAAAGGGCGATTGACGCGCACGCGGTGCTGGCAGAACCCGTACGCCGCCGCGTCCGGCGACGCGGCCATATGTATGATGATATAGATGCACAGTCAGTGATATGCGGCTGCGTATGATTGGGCGTATCGGCCGCGCGCCGCCCCCGGCGCGCCGACAAACCCGCTAACGATAGCAGATGGCAGTGCCCCGACCGCACGATGTGGTGTCAGCGTTGTGACGTGTTCACCTATACTTTCACCTGGTCTCGCGAACGCGCGCGGGCATTGGATCTCAGACAGGACATCATGCGAATCCTCATTGTCGAAGACGATATCGATATCGGGCAGAGCCTGATGCGTGCACTCAAGGATGCGGGCTACAGCGTGGATTGGATACGCGATGGCATCGCGGCCAAGGCGGCGGTGCTCGACGAAGGCTACTCGATGGTGCTGCTCGACCTCGGGCTGCCGGGCTCCGACGGCATCGAGGTGCTCTCGGCCGCGCGTGCGCGCGGCGTCGCCACGCCGGTGCTCATCGTGACGGCACGCGACGACATCGACACCCGTATCCGCGGCCTCGACATCGGCGCCGACGACTATCTGCTCAAGCCGTTCAACACCTCCGAGCTGCTGGCACGCATCCGGGCCGTCGTGCGCCGGCACGCGGGCGCGGCCGTCTCCACGATCGGCGACGATACGCTGAACCTCAACCTCGACAAACGCGAGCTGAGTTTTCGCGGTCATCGCGAGGCGTTGTCGGCCAAGGAGTTCTCGTTGATGGCCGCGTTGCTGGAGCGGCCCGGCATGATCCTGTCGCGCGAACAGCTCGAGGGACGGCTGTACGGCTGGGGCCAGGAAGTGGAAAGCAACGCCATTGCCGTGCTCATTCACGCCGTGCGCAAGAAATTCGGGCACGAGGTGATTCGCAACGTGCGCGGTTTCGGCTGGACGGTCGATCTCGTGGCGCGCGACGGCGCCCAGCCGTCGGCGCAGGCAACTGGCACGACGGGCGCGTCCGACGCGGGCTGAGCCGCTGCGAAGACCCGGCCGGCTGGCCGGGCCGACCCGCTCAATGCGGCACGACGGAGATTTCGTGCCGTTGCGCCGCTGAAGGGGCCTGCTCCGACTGGCTGCTGGCCCACTCATGCGCAAGCCCGGTTGCCGCCATCATGATCACGATGGCAAGCGGCGCGATGCGCCTGAACGGCCGCATCACATCTCGCCAGTTGGCGCCGGCCGGCGCGCGCGTCGCGCGCCATTGCTCCAGACCGAGCCGCAGCGCCACCACGGCCAGCATCAGCACCGACGACATCGACAGTTCGTTGCCCGACCAGGCGCCGCGCGAAAACGCGTAGCCGAGGCAGGCGGCCGTGAAGCCGCAGATGCGCTGCCACATATGTCTCGCGTAACTGACACAGCCGATCCATCCGGCCCGCCCGGGCGTCAGACGAAGCCCCGAAAACTTGTTCACCACGGCACTCCCCTGCATCGATTTCGTCCTTTCCGTTTGGCGCACCGACGATCGGGGCGCGCGCTCCGGCATTCAGTCCATGTCTGACGTTCCGGCTCGACGAAGTACCAAGGGAGACGACGGCAGCGATGGCGGCATGGCGCCCGGTCTGCCTGTCATCCATAAAGGCGACAGGCGACGGCGCAAGCGCATATTGCCGTTCGAGAGTTATGTGGTGGTTAGCACCACGGCTTGATTGAGTTGGACTGCGTAGCATTGTTGCTCGCCTGCTACCGGACAAGAACGACAACCGCTCCGCTCAAAGCCCCGTTCGCGGATCGAACGGCTTGGCAGGATGTTGGGCGATGTTCTCGAAGCCCGGCCGGAAGGCATCGCTGAACACCATCTTCTGCGAATCGCTCAAGCCGTCATAGAACGCGAGCCAGACACTCGCCGATTGCTCCGGCAGCTGCTCGTCCTGCTGCATGATCCTCATATGCAGGGTATGGAGCGCGTTAAAGTCGAGAATCGGCTGCTGCAGCATCACCTGTTCCTCCACTTCGAGCTGCTGCGCATTCGAGAGCGCCTCGGCATGGCTGCTGCGCATCGCGTCGAGGGCGCCCTGCCACTGGACTTCCTGCTCCGGGCTCAGGTTCAGTTGCGCGTGCAACAACTGCAGATTGACACCCATGACCGGCTGTTCGGGCACATAGACCTCGGGGGCCACCTGCGCCGAAGCCTGGCCCATACCGAGAACAATCGTGGCGGTGGCGATCGCGGCCAGACGGGAAAACTTGCCGAACATTTCCAGCTCCTTGCGTGGATGAGAGCGGAGCAGTGCAACGAGCCTGCTCACCATGTCACCCATTCTTGTCGCGCCGAGTTAGGGGCAGATTAGCCCGTGCTTGCGCGGATCGTGCGTCGCCAGGACATACCCGCATCGTGCCGTTCGTCGCGTCGCGCCGCAGCAATGCCGACAAGACCCGTGCGCGGGCATGCTACGGACGGCAGCCGCGCTCGACCGCGCATTTGCAACACCGCACGCCGGTTTGACTTTGCGCGTGCACCGTCCTAAATCAATCACATAGATTTAGTCGCCCACCGGGCCGTCCCCGTTTCCATTCCATTACCGGAGGAGCATTCCATGCGTGTTCATCAGCGGTCTGTCGTGCGCCGGCTCGCGTTGCCCGGCCTCGGCGCCCTTGCGGCCGCCGCCCTTGCCGCGCTGCCCGTCGCCGAGGCGGCCGATTCGCAGCCGGTCGTCGGACTCATCACGAAGACCGACACCAATCCGTTCTTCGTGAAGATGCGCGAAGGCGCCGACGCCGCCGCGAAACAGGACAACGCCAAACTGCTCACGGCCGCCGGCAAGTTCGACGGCGACAACGCGAGCCAGGTCACCGCAATCGAAAACATGCTCACCGCAGGCGCCAAGGCGATCCTGATCACGCCGAGCGACACCAAGGCGATCGTGCCGAGCATCAAGAAAGCGCGCGACGCGGGCGCCATCGTGATCGCGCTCGATACGCCCACAGAGCCGCAGGACGCCACCGATGCGCTGTTCGCCACCGACAACTTCAAGGCCGGCGTATTGATCGGCCAGTACGCCAAAGCGGCCTTCGCGGGCAAGCCCGCGAAAATCGCGACGCTCGATCTCGCGCCCGGCATCTCGGTCGGCGTGCTGCGCCATAACGGTTTCCTGCAAGGCTTCGGCATCCAGGCCGGCGATGCGCAGATCGTGTGCAGCCAGGACACGCGCGGCGATCAGGCCAAAGGCCAGACCGCCATGGAAAACTGCCTGCAGAAAGACCCGGGCATCAATCTCGTCTACACGATCAACGAGCCCGCGGCGGCGGGCGCGTATCGCGCGCTCAAGGCGGCGGGCAAGGATCATGGCGTGATGATCGTGTCGATCGACGGCGGCTGCGATGGCGTGCGCAACGTTCAGGCCGGCGCCATCGCGGCCACCTCGCAGCAATATCCGCTCAAGATGGCACAGCTCGGCGTGGCGGCCGGCGTCGAGTACGCGAAGACCGGCAAGAAGCCGAGCGGCTATCACGACACCGGCGTCACGCTCATCACCGACAAGCCGATGTCCGGCGTGCCGAGTCAGGACTCGAAATTCGGGCTCGCCAACTGCTGGGGCAAATAAGCCCAAGCTTGTCGCGCGCAAGGCAGCGGCCTCTCGCGCGACAAGCTGCACCCGAGGAAGCCATCATGCCGCCTCCGACCGCTCCCGCGTCCCGCGATCGCGCGCTGCTTGCCGGCCGTCTGCCATCGATCGCCGACGTCGGCCCGCTCGTCGCGCTCGTGCTCGCTTGCGCGTTCTTCATCTCGCAGAGCAACCGCTTCCTGTCGTTCGACAATCTGTCGCTCATCCTGCAGCAGACCATGGTCGTCGCCGTCATTGCCATCGGCCAGACGCTGATCGTGCTGACCGGCGGCATCGATCTGTCGTGTGGCATGGTGATGGCATTCGGCTCGATCGTGATGACGCGTTTTGCGGTCGTGCTCGGCATCAATCCCTTGCTCGCGATTCCGTGCGGCATCGTTGCATCGATGTTGTTCGGATTACTGAACGGAATTCTGATCACGCGTATCAAGCTGCCGCCGTTCATCGTCACGCTCGGCACGCTCAATATCGCGTTTGCGCTCACGCAGATCTACTCGAACGCCGAAAGCGTGTCGAACCTGCCCGACGCCATCATGTTCCTCGGCACGACCTTCAGGATCGGCGCCGCGCAAGTGACCTATGGCACCGTGCTCACGCTGCTCATGTATCTCGTCGCGTGGTTCGTGCTGCGCGACACGGTGCCGGGCCGCCATCTGTACGCGCTCGGCAACAACCCCGAGGCCGCGCGGCTGATGGGCCTGTCGTCGCAACGCATCCTCATCACGGTGTACGGACTCGCGGGCGCGATCTACGGGGTCGCGGCGCTGCTGTCCGTCTCGCGCACCGGTGTCGGCGATCCGCAGGCCGGCCAGACCGAAAACCTCGACAGCATTACCGCCGTGGTGCTCGGCGGCACGAGTCTGTTCGGCGGGCGCGGCTCGGTGGTCGGCACCTTGCTCGGCGCGCTGATCGTCGGCGTGTTTCGCAACGGGCTCACGTTGATCGGCGTGTCGTCGGTCTACCAGGTGCTGATCACCGGCATCCTCGTGATCCTCGCCGTCGCCGCCGACAAGCTTTCGCATCGCGGCGCGCGCTGACCCCGCGTAACAACGAGGAGCGAGTCATGGCTTCCCCCTCTTCCGACGTTTCCGTGACACCTGTGCTGCAGGCTCGCGGCCTCATCAAGCGCTATGGTCAGGTCACCGCGCTCGACGGCTGCGATTTCGAGGTGCTGCCGGGCGAAATCCTCGCCGTGATCGGCGACAACGGCGCGGGCAAGTCGTCGTTGATCAAGGCGCTCTCGGGCGCGAGCGTGCCCGACGAGGGCGAGATCCTGCTCGATGGGCAACCGGTGCAGTTCCGCAGTCCGCTCGACGCGCGCGAGCAAGGTATCGAAACGGTCTATCAGGACCTCGCCGTGGCGCCCGCGATGACGATTGCCGAAAACCTCTTTCTCGCGCGCGAAATCGTGAAACCCGGCTGGCGAGGCCGCTTCCTGAAGATGATCGACAAGCGCCGCATGCTCGACGAGGCGACCGCGCACATGCAAGGCCTGCAGATTGGCATCCGTTCGATGAAGCAGGCCGTCGAAACCCTCTCGGGCGGCCAGCGCCAGGGCGTCGCCGTGGCGCGCAGCGCGGCGTTCGCGCGCCACGTCGTGATCCTCGACGAGCCGACCGCCGCGCTCGGCGTGAAGGAAGGCAACATGGTGCTCGATCTGATTCGCCGCGTGCGCGAGCGGGGCCTGCCCGTGATCCTCATCAGCCACAACATGCCGCATGTGTTCGAGCTCGCCGATCGCATCCACATCCAGCGCCTCGGACGCCGCGCCGCGCTCGTGAAAACGGCCGACATCCACATGTCGGAGGCCGTGGCGATCATGACCGGCGCGAAGGAAGCCGACGTCAAAGCGATCGCATGACGATGATGAGCGGCGCTCCGGCAACGTGACACGCGATCCCATGACGAGCCGCGCGGCCACGCTGCGCCAGTCGGTCGGCTCGAACCAGGTCGGCATGCGCCAGTTCAACGAGCGCATCGTGCTGCAGGCGATCCGCCTTCATGGCCCGCTCGCCAAGGCCGACATCGGCCGGCTCACACGTCTGTCGATGCAGACCGTGTCGCTGATCGTCGAGCGGCTCATCGCGGATGGCCTGTTGCTCAAGCAACCACGCGTGCGCGGACGCATCGGCCAGCCGTCCGTGCCGATCGCACTCGCACCGGACGGCGCATTCACGATCGGCGTGAAGGTCGGGCGGCGCAGCCTCGACCTCCTCGCGATGGACTTCACGGGCCGCGTGCGCCGCCGCGACATCTACGAGTACCCGTACCCCGATCCGCGCGAACTGTTCCCCACACTCGAAGCGCGGCTCGCGCGGCTCACGAAGGCACTCGGCCCGCATGCGCACAAGGTGGTGGGGGTCGGCGTCGCCGCGCCGTTGTGGCTCGGCGGCTGGCGCGCGTTCCTCGGTGCGCCGTCATCGGTGCTCGCGGACTGGGACACGATCGACCTGCGCGCACGCATCGAAGCGATGACGGGACTACCCGTCGAATTCGCGAAGGACACCACCGCCGCCTGCGCCGCCGAACTCGTGATGGGCCAGGGGCGCGGCATCCATCACTTCCTCTATTTATTCGTGGGCACCTTCATCGGCGGCGGGCTCGTTGTCGATGGACGGCTGCACGGCGGGCCGCACGGCAACGCCGGCGCAGTGGGCTCCGCGCCCGCCGGCGATCCCGCGCGACAGTTGCTGCACGTCGCGTCCGGCTTCGTGCTCGAGCAGCGTTTCGTCGAAGCGGGCGCGCCCGCGAGCGCCGCACACGATCATCGCGCACTCTCGGCGCCGCTGTGGACTCTCACGCAAACATGGCTCGACAGCGCGTGCCCCGCGATCGCGACGACGCTCGCCCATGCGGCCGCGCTACTCGATCTGGAAGCGGTGGTGATCGATGGCGAACTCGACCGGCAATTGCTGCGCGAAATCATCCGTCGCACGGAGCTTGTGCTCGATGGATTCGCATGGGAGGGCATCGTGCGCCCGCACGTGCTCGAAGGGACGATCGGCGCCGATGCGCGCGCAATGGGCGGCGCGATCCTGCCGCTCTACGCGCATTTCGCGCCGTCCCACGAACTGTTTCTGAAGCCGGCCCAACAGGGCGACTACTGATCGCCCGTGAGCGCGGCCCACACGATCTTGCGCAGATCGGGCAGCGGATCGTTGCGCGTGGCGTTGCCCGTGTTGCCCGTGTTGCCCGTGTTGCCCGTGTTGCCTGTGTTGCCCGTGTTGCTCGCGCCGGCATCGGCGACCTGCTTGCCTTCGGCAGGCGTGGCACGTTCGTCGAGCAGCGGTTGCAGCACGGGTGCGAGCGACTTGAGCAACTGCACCGACATCGCACTCGTGAACGTATAGTGCGACGCATACGGTTCGTGGACCCACGCGGTCAACGTGCCGTAAAAGCGATCGCCGATCACGAACACGAACGTCGCACTGCGGTTCACCTTGCGCGATTCGATCAGGCGGGCACCGGGCGCGTAGACGTTGAAGCGCTGATCGCCGGTGCCGGTCTTGCCATACACCTGCAGGGTGTGGCCGTTGGGGAACGTGATGCCGTCCGCGAGGCGCTTGGCCGTGCCGCCTTGCACGACGGCGTTCAGCATCTCGCGCACCACCGAGGCGATTTCCGGCGAGATCAACGGCTGCGGCGTCGCCGCTGCATGCTCGAAGTGCGTCTCGTACGGCGTGCCGCGCGCGAAATCGAGCGAGGCGATGCTATGCGTGGGCACCTTCTCGCCATCGCTCGCAATCAACCCGATCAACTGGGCGAGCGCTGCCGGGCGGTCGCCCGACGCGCCGACTGCTGCGCCATAGGAAGGCGTGAGCGTCTCGAACGGATAGCCGAGTTCGCGCCACGACTTGCCGATCGCCGCATACGCGCGCAGCTCGATCATGTGGCGGATGCGCCGGTTCTGGGTTCCGTAGTAGCGCGTCTTGAAGAGCCACGAGTACGTATAGAGCCGTACATCCTTGCTTTGCTGCTGCACCTGGTCGAGCGTCGCGCCGGGATGCTCGCGCAGATAGTTGACGAGCCACAGTTCGAGCGGATGAATGCCCGCGATGTAGCCACGGTCATTGAGGTTGAAGCGGTCGATCTGGTACTTGTCGTAGTACTTCGCGAGATCGTCGTCGTCGAGCCACTGGAACTTCGTGCCCTTCAGTTGCGCGCGCATCTGCGCGTTGAACCACGTCGGCGAGCCATCGGGCACGGTGCTGCGCAATACGGTCGCGATGCGCGCCGGACCCTTGCGCGTGTGCTGCAAGAGCGTCGCCACCGAGTCATCGACACTCTTGCCCTGATAGCGCCCATAGAAGCGCTTCATGTAGACCTGGCTTTCCTGATCGGCGAAATGCGTGAGGAACTGCTTGCGCGTGGCGGGATCGTCGAGCCATTGCGACGGCGGCCCCGACGTCTCGATCATTTCATAGTGGACGATATCGCGCATGAGCCGCACGAACACGAGGTTCACCGAGTGCTGGAACGCGCGGTGCACGGTCAGGATCTGCTCGTTGTCGCTCGACTCGAAGTTGTTGAAGCTCTGCGCGCCGCCGCCCGTGTAGAAGGTCTCGCCGGGATTGGCCGAATACTTGCGCTCGACGGCGGCTTCGAGCATGGCGTGCAGCGAGCGGTCGTCGGTGTGCGCGAGATAGTCGAGTGCCCAGCGCGAAAGCGCATCGCTCGGATCGGGCTGGATCGCGCGCAACTGCTTCGCGTCGAGCGCTGCGTACTTTTCGTGGAGCGCGCTCACGATTTGCAGGTACGTGACGATGGTGCGCAGCTTTGCCGTCGAACCCAGATTCAGACGCGCGCCCGAATTGATATCGAATGGCTGGTTCACGCTGTCCGTCTGCACGCGCACGAGGTTTTCGCCGTTGCGCCGCTCGAACAGCGTAAAGCTGTATGCGATCTTCGACGGGTCATCGGAAGGCCGCAGCATTTCGAAGCCGACGAGACCGGCCTCGCGCGCGCCGTCTTTCGTCATCGCATCGGCGAGCCGCTCGCTCACGGCCTGCTGTACGGAGTCGTCGAGCGTCGAGGTCGCGCTCAGATCGAGCCGGTCGAGGTCGTACAGCGTCGACACGCCGAGCGCCGACATCAGTTGCGTGCGCAACGACGTCACCGCTTTGCGGCCCACGAACGACATCGGCGCGCGCAGCGGCTTCGCGTGGTCGAAATCGAGGTGCGTGGCGAGTGCCGCGTCGCGCAGCGCGGGCGTGATCACGCCGCCGCTCGCGAGCAGACGCAGGTAGCTGTCGGTCAGCTTCGCGAGATCGTCGTTGTCACGCTGCAGATAAAAGGAGGGCGCGCGCTGCGCGATCAGAAGCGACAACACCTGGCGAAACGCGAGCGCCTGTTCGTCGAGCGTCCCCTCCGACACCGGCGCGCGCAAGATCCGGTTCACATCGCCGAAGTCGCGGCCGAACCACGCGGCGACGCCATCGCCGAGCCCGTTGATCTCGCCGATGCCGGGCTTGGCAGCAAGCGGCACCGAATTCAGATAGCGCACGAGAATCTGCTGGCGCGCGGCCATCGTCTGCGGCCCGTCGAGATAGGCGCGCACGGATGCCGACGCGATCTGCCGCAGTTTCTCGGGCGGCGTCGCCGTACGGCCGCCGGGCGAGTGCCGAAATTTCTCGATCTGCGTCGCGAGCGTGCTGCCGCCCGGCGTCGCTTGATGATGATTGAAAACACGCAGGCCCTGATCGGCGAGCGCGCGGCTGAAACGGCCCCAGTCGATCGCCGGATTGCGGTTCGGCTGATCGTCGGCGAGCAGGTAGCGGTCTTCGATGAACAGCAGCGAATCGCGCACGAGCGGCGGCACGGCGTCAAAACTCTCGTAGGTGCGCAGCGGATAACGCGAATGAAACAGCAGCGTGCCGTTGGTGTCGCGCAGCACGAGGCCCGCTTGATCCTTCTCCGCGTAGGGCAGGAAAAGGCCTTCGTCGGAGAGCGAAACCATCCGCTCCGAATCGCGCGCCTGTTCGGAAACCGTAAAGCCGCGCGCGATCAGCCGCGACTGGAACGTGGGCAACTGGGCATAGCCGAGCCGCACGTCATAGGGACCATTGGTGGAAGGAAAACGTATGCTGTCGCTCGGTCCGGCACCGAGCGTGAAGCCGACATCGCGTGTCAGCTCCGAGAGGTAACGCGCTTGCAGCCGCGATGTTTCGATTTCGATCTGGACGATGCGCGCCACAATGACGACGCTCACCAGCACCGCGACGAGCAATCCCCATTTGACCCACTTCCAGAGCGAGCCAGCGCCCGTGGCGCGGACAGCAATACGGACCGACGGCCGGTTCATGCGGATTCTCCCTGACTTGCGCCAGATCGGACTGCATTTTCAGGATAGTCTAGCGCGCTCTTGCGGTTCTTGTATGAACCCCGCAACGTCCGTGCCGGTGCAGTCGCAAACGTACAACACCCGCTGTGTGGCGTGCTTTGCGGCGGGTCCAGGAGCCTCGATGGGGGGCCGGTATAATAGACAGACTTTTTAGGTCAGCGTGTGTCAGTCACGTGTCCGTGCTGCCAGACGCGCACTCTCAGGAGAGACATGAAGAAAATCGCCATTCCCCTCATGCTCACGCTTGCGCTCAACGGCTGCGCCTGGTTCCAGAAGAACCCCGACGAAGGCGATCCTGTCATCGACAAAACAACCTCGCGTTCGGTCCAGGACGTGATTCAGTGCCTCACGGTGGAGGCCTCCAAGCATGGCACGAGCTTCGCGCAGAAGCCGCTGCCGCAGGGCGAGATGCTCGATTTCGGCGATTCCAACATCGTCAAGATTCGCGCTGACAATGGTTCGACCGCTTACCGGTTCTATCCGGGCACGCGTCATGTTTCCAATCTATGGATCGAAGGCGCGAGCAAGACCTGCGCGCCCTGATGATTGTCAAGCTATCGTGGGGAACCTTTACAGATGGCCCGCCAGGGTTACGCGGTGTAGTCCGCTGTAACAACTGAGTGAGGCCATTTTAAGAATCGCTTAAGTCTTCGTCGCCATGATCACCGGGTCAGATCCAGAACGCTGCAGGAGGTACCCGATGTTCCGGCAAAACCCCATGACCAACGACGCAAGCGACACCGCCAACCGGCCCCCGCGCCGCACGATCCTGCGCCGCTTGTTGAGCCCGCACGAGATCGCCACGCTGCTCGTGTTGCTGCACGCGCCCATCGCGGCGCAAGCCAAGCCTGAAATTCCGCAACTGCAGGAAGCCGGTCTCGTCGAGCAGGTTGCTTCGGCGAGCGGCGAGCCGCAAATCCGCCTCACGCGGGAAGGCAACGCCGTGCTGCAAGGTCTCGGCGTCGCCCGCTAAAGCGCCGGCCGCCTTGCATCGTTCGGCCACCCGGCCGATCAGTTCCGCCCCAGCGCGCCCCGCAGTCGAACCTTCACTGCCCTACCCTCTCTCAGTGCCCCACGGGCGTCTTGCGCGCAGCCGGCATCAAGCCGCCGCGCGCTGCATCAGCCCGCCACCGTCCTGCAAACGCAGCAACCGGTAGCCGCTCTTGTAGACCGGCTGAAGGCGAAAGCCGTTGTGTTCCTCGATTTCGAGCAGCATGCGCAGACGCGATACGTGACTGTCGATCGTGCGCGTGAGCGTATGAAGCTCGCGTCCCCACACCATCGCGTAGATGTGATCGCGCGACAGCACGCGCCCGACGTTCGCAAAGAACAGCGACGCCAGCCGGTATTGCGTGCCCGAGAGCAACACCGGTCTGCCATGCACGGTGACCACCTGGCGGCGCATGTCGAAATAGTAGGGTGCAGCATCGAGTGTCACGGTCTGGAAACGTTCGGGGAACGCGCGCCGCAGCAGCGCCGCCACGCGCGCGCGAAACACCGATTGGCACGCGGGCAGCGCCATGTAGTCGTCGGCGCCGACGGCGAATGCGTTCACGACGCTCTCGTCCGAGCAGTCCTCGGAGGCGAACAGCACCGGGATCTGGCTGCCGTTCACCGTGCGCACTGCGTGCATCACTTCCACGCCGGACAGCCGCGTACCGTGCCAGTCGAGCACCAGCATATCCACCGTCGATGCAGCGAGCGCCTTGGCGAGCGCCAGTCCGTCCTGAAACAGAATGCTGGTATGGCCAGCCTGGGTGAGCACCGTCTCCATCATGGCGCGGTGGGCCGCGTCGCGTTGCAATATGGCAATACGCATGACAAGCCTCGATGTCGTTGTTGGACCGCGCAATTTTGTGGAGATGTGCAAAGGGGGCACATAAGAGCATTCCGAATTCGGGCTGATGTCGAGAAAATCCGATCGGCGTTGAAAACGGCACTTGCCGAGTCGAGGCAACGGCTTCCGGTAAAATCGGCGACTGGCTTTATGTCGTCGGCGTGCCCGCCTATCCGGCCGGGCGCGCCCCATGTCTTGCGCCCTACCCCGTGCCCTGTTTTCCGACGACAGCCGTTCCTCACGCGCGATGCGTGATCTTTCAATCAAAACCAACGTTCGTTTTCGGGTTTTCGGAAAATGCAGGCAACCAATCTGGGCCAGTCCGTGTCCGCGTCGTCACGCCCCCTCGCGCGCAGCGACTACAAGACGCTCGCGCTCGCCGCGCTTGGCGGCGCGCTCGAGTTCTACGACTTCATCATCTTCGTGTTCTTCGCGCCGGTCATCGGCCAACTGTTCTTCCCCGCATCGATCCCCGACTGGCTGCGCCAGTTGCAGACCTTCGGCATCTTCGCGGCGGGCTATCTCGCGAGACCGCTCGGCGGCATCGTGATGGCGCATTTCGGCGACCTGCTCGGGCGCAAGCGCATGTTCACGCTCTCGGTCCTGATGATGGCGCTGCCCACGCTCGCGATGGGTCTGCTGCCGACCCATGCATCGATCGGCATCTGCGCGCCGGTGCTGCTGCTCGTGCTGCGCGTGCTGCAAGGCGCGGCCGTCGGCGGCGAGGTGCCGGGCGCGTGGGTGTTCGTCTCGGAGCACGTGCCGCGTCGTCATATCGGCTATGCATGCGGCACGCTGACCGCAGGACTGACCGCAGGCATCCTGCTCGGTTCGCTGATCGCGGCGGCCGTCAATCATCACTACGCGCCCGCCGATATCGCCGCTTACGCATGGCGCTTGCCGTTCCTGCTCGGCGGCGTGTTCGGCATGTTCGCGGTGTGGCTGCGGCAATGGCTGCACGAGACGCCGGTGTTCGCGGAGCTCCAGCAACGCAAGTCGCTCGCCGACGAGATTCCGCTCAAGGCGGTGTTGCGCGATCATGGCCGCGCAGTCGTCGTGTCGATGCTGCTCACGTGGATGCTCTCGGCCGCGATCGTCGTCGTGATCCTGATGACGCCGCCGCTGCTGCAAAAGCAGTTTCATATCGATGCGACCACATCGTTGCTCGCCAATGGCGTGGCGACCTTGTGCCTGTCGTTCGGCTGCGTGAGCGCGGGTGCCATCGCGGGCCGCTTCGGCGTGCGACGCACGCTCGTGATCGGCGGTGCGCTGCTCGCCGCGTCGTACTACACGATGTTCCACCAGCTCGCCCACGACACCTCGCTGCTGATGCCGCTCTATGCCGTGACGGGTTTCCTGGTCGGCACGATCGGCGCCGTGCCGCTCGTGATGGTCAATGCGTTTCCGCCGGCCGTGCGTTTCTCGGGCATTTCGTTCTCGTACAACGTCGCGTATGCGATCTTCGGCGGCCTCACGCCCATCGTCGTCGCGTTGCTGATGAAAAACCAACCGATGGCGCCTGCGTACTACGTCGGCGCGGTGTGCGTGATCGGCATGATCACGGCGTGCTTCGTCAAGGATGCGCGTCACTGAAGCCCACCGCGCGCCGATACTTCGCAAAGGGCTGAAATATCGAACTGTCCGTGTGTCCTAACATGAACACATGGACAGCTCAAACCCCTCCCCGCCCGCGCCCGCACGCTTCACGCCGGCGCTCGCCCGCATCGTCGGCACGGTCAGCGTCGGCTTCGTGGTCACGCAACTCGATGTCACGATCGTCAACATCGCGCTCGCGCGTATCGCCAACGATCTGCACGCGAACGTGGCCGGCCTGCAATGGGTCGTCGACGCCTATACGCTCGCGTTTTCCGTATTCATGCTCTCGGCCGGGGTGCTCGGCGACCGCTTCGGCGCGCGGCGGCTCTACGCCACCGGGCTCGTTGTGTTCGCACTCGCCTCGCTCGGCTGCGGGCTCGCTGCCAATGCGGCGACGCTGATCGCAGCACGCACGTTGCAAGGCGCGGGTGCTGCGGCCATGCTGCCGAACTCGCTCGCGCTGCTCAACGCCGCGTGCCGTCACGATCGCGCGCTGCGCGCCCGCGCGGTCGGTTTGTGGACCGCCGCCGGCGCTATCGCGATTGCTGCCGGGCCGGTGGCAGGCGGCCTCCTGATCGCCGCATTCGACTGGCGCAGCATCTTCCTCGTCAATCTGCCGCTGTGCGCACTCGGCCTCATCGCGACGCTGCGCTGGATCGAACCGGCCGACAAGTCGCAACCCGTCGCGGCGCAGAGTCTCGACCTGCGCGGTCAGGTGCTCGCGGTCGTCGCGCTCACGGCGTTCACGGGTGCCGTCATCGAATGGCGTCCGCTCGGCTTCATGCACCCGCTCGTCGCCGGGAGTCTGTTGCTGGCGTTGGTGGCCACGTGTGCGTTCGTGGCGCTCGAAGCGCGTACCGAGCAGCCGATGCTCCCGCTCGCGCTGTTTCGCAACCGCACGTTCAGCGCGGCCGTGCTGTTCGGCATCTGCGTGAATCTCACGTACTACGGCACCGTGTTCGTGCTCACGCTGTTCTTGCAGCGTGCACGCGGCGAGTCGCCGCTCGAGGCGGGGCTCGCGTTCCTGCCGCTCACGGCCGGGTTCCTGGTGTCGAATGTGGCGAGTGGCTGGGTCGTTGCACGGTACGGCACGCGTGTGCCGATGGTCGGCGGGGCGCTGCTCGCCGCGTTCGGTTACGGCCTGCTGCATCTCGTCGATGCGCACACGCCGCTCGCCGCCGCGCTCGTCACGTTCGTGCTGATTCCGGCGGGAATGGGGATCGCCGTGCCCGCGATGACGACGGCCGTGCTCTCGTCAGTCGATCACGCGCGTTCGGGCACAGCGTCGGCGGTGCTCAACACGGCGCGCCAGGCAGGCGGTGCGGTGGGCGTCGCGGCGTTCGGTGCGCTCGCCGGCGATGGCGCGGCCGCCCAGGTCGTAGCCGGCCTGCACGCCGAGACGCTCATCTGCGTGGCGCTGTTGCTGATGGGTGCGCTGCTCGCGTGCCTCGTGCACGGCGAGCCGCACGCACCCGGACATGCCGCTGCGGGCGTCGGCGCACGACTGCACGCCGACGATTCGCACTAGCGCGGTGCAGCGTAGCGCGTTGGCTATAGCGACGTTTGCTGGATCTCGCCGCTCGCGATTGCCCGCTCGATCAGACCTTCATCCTTCGCCTTGCGGATCGCATGGGCGATCAATTGCGCGGGCTCTTCCAGCTCGGCCTTCAACGCGCCGAGCAAACCCGACGCATCGAGCATCACGAGCGTTTGCGCCGATTCCGCGAAGCTGATCAGCACGCGGTGCGAGCCGTCCTCGGCGAGACTCGCGCACAGCTGCTCGGTCTTGCCACCCACGTTGAAATCGAAGTTTTGTATCAAGGCCAGCTCCTTATCGTCAGCGATCTTCAACGGTCGGCGCCGCGATGCTTCGCCACGCCGACGCCCACCCACTCAACCCCGCAATCCGCCGCGCGGCGCGCGCATGCCGTCGACGGAGAAACGTCCCGCACCCGTCACCGTGAGCAGCAAGAATCCGCCCGCGATGGCGATGTTTTTCCAGAAGTGCACGACGGTGTCCTGCTGCAAGGCCGCGTCGGTGACGTTCCAGAAATCGTGACCGAACACGGCGGTCACGACGGTGTACACGGCCATGAACAGCGCGACGGTGCGCGTGCGCACGCCGAACACCAGCGCGATGCCGCCAAGCAGCTCGATCGCGACAGCGAGCGGCGCCGCCACTTGCGTGAACGGCACGCCGCGGCCATGCAGCCAGGTCACGAAGCCCGCGTAGCCAAGCAATTTCATTGCCGCGCCCCACAGGAACACCACGGAGAGAGCAACTCGGGCAACGAAACAAAGCAGGGAATCGACGGGACGCGTCATTGGGGGGCTCCGCAGAAGAATAGGGAAGTGACACCCCCACGTGGCCACAGTTCCCCGGCGACGGGAATACGGCATCGGCGCACCGGCCGCAACTGGCCCGTTCGAGTGTCATTCTTCCACGATTCGGCAGGGCCTGCGCGTCGCGTGAAACGCATGCTTTACACGTGACGAACGCAGCCAGCCGAGCGCTGCGAGCACGGCCAGCCCCGCCGCGGCCGCGAGCGGCGCGCGCACCGTGAGCAGCCAGCAGGTGGTGCGCCCGCCGCCATGGAGCGCGTAGCCGAGCAGCGCACAGGCCAGCAGGTTGGCTGTATCGAGCATGGCGCGCTGTGGTGTGGTCGTGTTCATCGCGTTCTCCTCGTCGCCGCCGCTCAGGCGCTGCCGGGTGTGCTGTCGAGGAAGCCGGTCACTTCGGCGAGGCGCCCTCCTGCGTCCACCACCGCGAAGTCCGAGCCGCGCGCGACGGGCGTGCCATCGGGCGCGCTCAACTCCCAACCGAAACGCAGACGGTCGGCGAAACCGTCGACGTTCGCGGTGCGGCGAAACGTGAACTGCGGGAAGCGTTCGTGCACGGCGCGGATCATCGCGTCGATGCCCGCGTGGCCGTGGCCGGTTTGCAGCGGATCGACATAGGACGCGTCATCGGCCCACGCGAGCGCGATCAGTTCGGCGCGCCGGGCCGGATCGGTTTCATTCCACGCGGCGAAATAGTGTTCGACGAGTTCGTTGCTGTTCATGGCTGGCTCCTGGAGACATGCGGGTCAGTGCCGGCCACACGGGACCGGCTTCGTGGGGCGAACGCGGCGGCCGGTTGCCGATGCGTTGCGCCTGACCATGAGCGTGACTGCCAGGACGAGCGTGAACAATTACGTGCGAGGTAAGCGAAGGGACAGCCAGGATTGGCCGCCCATTTGCTTCGGATGACTTATTAAACAAAGGATGGAGCGGCGCGCGGCGTCACCGCCCACGAGAACGGCGTGAGCCTTCGGGAGTCGCCCGGCAAGCGCGGGCGGAGGGGACAGGCGTCGGAGGTCGCGCGCGGTCAATGCCTGTGATGCATCCAGTGACCACGATGCGCGTTGAACCACTCGTCGAGACGCTTCTCGAGCAGTCCACGGCCGCGATGCGACAAGACCCAGATGGCGCCACAGACCAGCAGCATGACCGCAGGGCCGAGCAGATAGGCGGCTAACGTTTCCCTCATGGCACTCTCCTAGCCATGTAAACCACAGACGTACTGCCATTTTAGGAGATCTTTGGCGCAACCAAAAATGTGCCGTATCGCTCCCGCAGCGCGACGTTCCTCGCGCTGCGCCTGATCGTCTGAACATAGCGGCCGGGCTCGCGCCGCACCAGGCCCGCCGTGGCGCGCATACGGTGTGCCCGCAGGCGCCCGGTCATTACCCGTCAGGTAATGGCGGCACGCCTCGCCGTTTGACTAGAATCGTCGGCATGAACACGATCGCTCCCTTCATCGCTGCGCCCCCGGTTGGCGCGAGTTTGCGCAAGCCGGTCGGCGAACTGCTGCGCGAGTGGCGCCAGCGCCGCCGGATGAGCCAGTTGCTGCTCGCCACCGAAGCGGATATCTCGACACGCCATCTGAGTTTCGTCGAATCGGGCCGCTCGTTGCCGAGCCGGGAGATGGTCATGCATCTGGCCGAACAGCTCGACGTCCCGCTGCGCGAACGCAACACCCTGCTGGTCGCCGCCGGCTATGCGCCGCTCTTTCGCGAGCGCAGCCTCGCCGATCCGCAACTGGCCTGCGCGCGCGAAGCCGTCGAGCTGGTGTTGCGCGCACACGAGCCGTATCCGGCGCTCGCGGTCGACCGGCACTGGAACATCGTCGCGACCAACCGGGCGCTGGCGCCGCTCGTCGCGGGCGTATCGCCGCAACTGCTCGAAGCGCCCGCCAATGCCCTGCGGCTCTCGCTGCATCCGCAGGGGATTGCGCCGCGCATCGTCAACTGGCACGCGTGGCGTGCGCATCTGCTGATGCGACTGCAACGGCAGATCGATGCGAGCGGCGACGCGGCGCTTGCCGCACTGCGCACCGAGCTGGCCGCGTTTCCGGCGCCGGCCGGCATGGAGGCGCAAGCCGACGCCGACTCGGCCGAGCCCAATCCGATCGTGGTGCCGCTGCGCATCCGCACCGAGCTGGGCGTGCTGTCGTTTTTCAGCACGACCACCGTGTTCGGCACGCCAGTCGATATCACGCTCTCCGAGCTGGCGATCGAGGCCTTTTTTCCCGCCGATCCAGCGACGGCCGATATCCTGCGCGCGCAAGCGATGGCGCCCGGCGGGACGTAAGCGCAAGGTTCGGAGTGCGGGCTTGCGGCCTCGCCGCCTAGACTGGTGGCCTCCTTTCCACTGCCCCACTGCCCACGCGAGGCCCGCCATGAACTTGCCTGCCGCCCCGACGCCGGTCCGCGCCGCTGAGATTGTTACAACCGCCGAGGTCGTTTCCACACGCATCGACGCGCTGCCGTGGGGACAGATCGAACTGGACTTGACGGAGCGCGGTTACGCAGTGGTGCCGCAGCTGTTGAGCGGCGCCGAATGCGCGACGCTCGCCGCGCTCTACGCCGACGACGCCCCGTTTCGCAGTCGTGTTGTGATGGCGCGACACAATTTCGGCAGCGGCGAGTATCGCTACTTCGCGTATCCGCTGCCCGATTTGGTCGCCGAACTGCGCCGCGCGCTGTATGAACGGCTCGCGCCGCTCGCGAACCGCTGGGCGGGTTGGCTCGAGACCGGCCAGCATTTCCCACCCGCGCATGCCGACTTTATCGAGCGATGCCATCTGGCCGGCCAGACGCGACCGACGCCCCTGCTGCTGCAATACCGCGCCGACGACTACAACTGCCTGCATCAGGATCTGTACGGCGAGCACGTCTTTCCAATCCAGGCCACCGCCCTGCTGTCGAATCCCGGCGCCGACTTCACCGGCGGCGAATTCGTGCTGACCGAACAGCGCGCGCGGCGCCAGTCACGCGTCGAGGTCGTGCCGCTCGGCCAAGGCGACATGGTGCTGTTCGCGGTTTCACATCGTCCGTTGCAAGGCACGCGCGGCGCGAGCCGCGCCACGCTGCGGCATGGCGTGAGCCGCCTGCGCAGTGGGCACCGCCATGCGCTAGGCATAATCCTGCACGACGCACCGTGACAGTCCGGCAGCCCCGACTGGCAAGCCTTCCGTTCGCGTCAATAGACGTGAATCAAAATGTAACCTGATTATTCATCATATAAATCATACGATTTGTCAGGAAATTTTTACCTTCTCGACATAATCTTTCAAAACATTTAATCTCCTCGCCAAGCCCTGTCAGGCCGAGATCGTCCCGCACACAACGATTTCCACATCTCGTTTTCCCTTGGTGGTCTTGACATTCAGGCGGTGGCGCCCGGCGCGCAGCGTTTGTGGCACGCAGATGAAAGAATTACCGAAATACGTCAAAAATCTAAAATTTATTTTTTGAGAAGGGATTGATTTCGCCCGGAAGCCCTCATACAATTTGCTCCAAGGTGTTACGAGATGTAACACCTTGTATCAAATAGTCAGGGTCGCCCATGAAGGTGCCCGACAGACCAAAAGTGATAACGGCAGCAAATGCCGGCGGTTAATTCGGGGCTTCGGAAAACAGAGAAATGGACCGTAGCAGCGAGACGCTGGAGTCAATCCGCGAAATCAATTTGTCGTACATCATGCTTGCGCAACGAATGTTGCGCGAGGACAGAGCCATCGGCCAATTCAGGCTGGGTCTGTCGTCGGAACTGGCTGATTTGCTTGCCGGGCTGTCGCTCGCGCAGTGCGTCAAGCTGGCCTCTTCCGACCAGCTCCTTTGCTTTTTCCGCTTCGACGACCATGCCATGCTGTCCGCGCTCACGCAGACTTCGCGGCACGCCGACGTGGCGGCCACCCATGCGGCCATCCTGCTCGCAGGTCAGCCTGCGGAACAGTTCGCCTGAACCCGGGAGCGGCCCATCATGACCAAGCGCAGTCTGACTGAAGACGCCCAGGAAGTTTTCAAGGCGATCGCGCTGATCGAATTGGGCGCGCGCATGCAGGTGCTCGAAAGCGAGCTCACGCTGTCGCGCGACCGCATGATTCGTCTGTATCGCGAGATCAAGGGTGTTTCGCCGCCCAAGGGCATGCTGCCCTTTTCGGCGGACTGGTACATGACGTGGCTCGCGAACATTCATGCGTCGCTGTTCTACAACACGTACCTGTTTTTGAAGAACGAAGCGCGTTGCTCGCATCTGGACGCGCTGACCAAAGGATTCCGGCTTTACCTCGAACATTGCCACCATAGCGGCACCGAACCGGTGCTGGATCTCACGCGTGCGTGGACCCTGGTGCGCTTTTTCGATGCCGATATTCTGCAGCTCACGCCTTGCTGCCGCTGTAGCGGCAAGTTCGTCGCCCACCGTCACGACCTGCAGCACAACGTCGTGTGCGGAGCATGCCAGCCGCCCTCGCGCGCCGGCAAGACGAAGAAGGCAGCTGCAGCGCGACGGGGCGCCACGCAGACCGACAGCAACCAGCCCGCGGAAGTCGATGCGGGCGGCATTGCAGCGGCTGCCTGAGCGTAGGAGACCAGATCCGGGCCCACCCGGACGCATCAACTAGACGCGAAGCCGTCCGGCGTGCACAAAACGCCGGACGGCGAAGCGCATTTCCCTTCTGTCCTTATCCCACTCCGAACGTCTGCAGCACGAGCCACAGGTTCGCCGCCGTGATCGCGACGAACAGCAGCCATGCGAGCAAACGCGTCGGCAGCCGGTTCGCGAACTGCCCCATCAGCGTCCGGTCGTCGGTCATGCGGATGAGCGGCCATAGCGCGAACGGCAGTTGCAGGCTCAACACCACCTGACTCGCCACCAGCAAGCGCCCCACCGCGCCGTTGCCGAGCAGCGCCACGCCCGCGAGCGCCGGAATCAGCGCCAGCGCGCGCGTGATGAGCCGCCGCTGCCAGCACGGAATCTTCATCTGCAGAAAGCCTTCCATGATGACCTGGCCCGCGACCGTGCCCGTAAACGTCGAGCTTTGGCCCGAGGCGAGCAGCGTGATCGCGAACAGCGCCGCCGCCGCGCCCGTACCGACGATGGGCGCGAGCAGCCGGTAGGCCTCCTCGATATCGGTCACCTGGTTGTGGCCGGTCGCATGAAACGCGGCGGCGGCGAGAATCAGGATCGCGGCGTTGATCAAAAGCGCGAGCACGAGCGAGACGATCGTGTCGATGCGCGAGAGACCGATCGCCGTGGCGATGCTGGCCGCATCGCGCTTCACGGCGCGCGTCTGCACGATCGACGAATGCAGATAGAGGTTGTGCGGCATCACCGTGGCGCCGAGGATGCCGATCGCGAGATACATGGGCTCGCGCGACGCGATCGCGTGCCACGATGGAATCGCGCCGTGCAGCACGGCGGACCACGATGGCTTCACGAGCGCGAGTTCGATCGCATAGCCGAGTCCGATGGTCGCGATCAGGCCGAGGATGATCGCTTCGAGGCTGCGGAAATTCTTGCCCTTGAGGCCGAGCACGATCAGCGTGTCGAATGCGGTGAGCACGACGCCGACCATCAACGAGCAATCGAGCAGCAAATGAAACGCGAGCGCGCCGCCCAGCACTTCGGCGAGATCGCACGCGATGATCGAGATTTCGGCGAGCAGCCATTGCACGCGCGCGACCGGCTTCGAATAGCGTTCGCGCGACAGCTCGGCGAGGTCGCGTCCGGTCACGAGACCCAGCCGCATGCTCAGGCACTGGAGCACCATCGCCGCGAGGCTCGACAGCACGACCACGAACAGCAGGCTGTAGCCGTAGCGCGAGCCGGCCTCGATATCGGTCGCCCAGTTGCCCGGGTCCATGTAGCCGATCGATACCAGCAAGCCCGGGCCCGCGAACTGCAGGATCTTTTTCCAGAACGGCGCGCCCGTCGAGACGGCCACGCTGCCCTGCACTTCGGACGGACAGAACGGCGCGGTCGCCGTGGTCGGTAGCCTGAACGTCAACGCAAGATCCTCGAGGGGAAGCGGCCCTCAAGTGTACAGCGTCGGCTCCGGCAGGATGCCCGTCAACGCGTAGCGGCCCACGTCGCGCACGCGGTAGTCGAGCGGATCGTGGAGCGTGTGCACACGTGCGTTGCGCCAGAAGCGGTCGAACGCGAGCGCGGCGGCGGTCGAGCGCGCGCCGCACGCATCGAAGAGCTGCTCGCCCGCTGCGAGCGCCGCGCGATGCGCCACGATCTTCGCTTCCGATACGGCGATCGCCGCTTCAGCGCGCGTCGAGGCGGCGAGGCTTTCGCCTTGCGACCATGCATCGTCGATGAGCCGTGCCGCGCGATCGGCGACGAGTGCCGCGCTGAGCGCCTGCACGCGCATTTCGCCGAAACGCTGCAGCAGATAAGGATCGTCGCTGACTTGCGTGACGCCCGAGTTCACCCACGGTCGGCCGTTCTGCAATACCCACGCGCGTGCTTCTTCGAGCGCGCCTTCCGCAATGCCGACGAACAGGTTCGTCAACACCAGTTGCGAGACCAGCGTGCGCAGCGTCGCGCGCGGACGCGGCGGGGTCTCGGCGCGACCCAGCACTTCGTCGGGACGCACCTCGACGCCTTCGAACGACACCGTGCCGCTATCGGTCTGCCGCTGGCCAATCGGGTCCCAGTCGTCGTGGACGGTGATGCCCGCGCGCGTCGTCGGCACGACGGCGAAGACCGGTTTGCCGGTGGCGGGATCGTGCGCGCTCACGGTCATCATCTGCGAGCCGAAGGTGCCCGAGCAGAAGCCCTTCTTGCCGTCGAGCCGCAGGCCGCCAGCAGGTGTGCGCTGCGCGACGAGGCGCGGGTCGATCGGATTGACGGCGTTGCCCCACCACCAGTTGTGCTCGACGGTGTCGCGCAGATAGTGCTCGCGCTGCGCGTCGTTGCCCCATACGTCCACGCTCACGACCTGCAGGCACTGAAAGCCGAGCAGATGCGCGAGCGGCGCATCGACGCGCGCGAGCGTGCGGATCGTGTCGTAGATCGCGGGCCACGGCGCGCCGTCGCCGCCGAACTCGCGCGGCACCGCGAGCGTGAGCAGGCCGGCCTCGGCGATCAACTGCTTTTCGTGCGCGGCGTGACCGCCTGCGCGGTCGCGTTCGGCGGCGCTTGCACGCAACGCGGCAGACAACGCGGCGAGCCGTTCGGCCCGGGCAGCGTCATCCAGCGCGAGCGCGGCGGGATGGCGGGATTCGTTCATGCGGATTTCCTGACTCGACGGGATGGAACGTGCGTGCGGCACGTCTACGTCGATATTACGCCCGCGCGCAAGCCGTCGATGATAGAAGAGCGCGCAGCGCGCGGTCTACGAACGGATCGCGCAAAGGAAATCGCCGTCGCTGATATGAGCGCGCCGCGTGTTTTGCCGCGCGGCGCGCTCGCGCTGACGATGTACCGCTCAGCGCGCCGCCAGCGGGGGAGGCGGCGGCGCATCGTCCGCCTTGAGGTCGCCCCAGCCGCCGCCGAGTGCGCGGATCAGGTTGACCGTCGCGACCGCCTGCGAGCCTTCGAGCCGGCTCGCCTGCAACTGCGAAACGAGCACCGAGCGCTCGCTGTCGATCACGTTCAGATAGCTAACCTGACCTTCCTGATACTGCGTCTGCGACAGATGCGCCGAGCGCTGCGAAGCATCGACCGCTGCGTTCTGCTCGCGGATCTGGTCGTCGAGCAGGCGCAGATCGGCCAGGTTGTCCTCGACTTCCTTGAACGCGACCAGTACTTGCTGGCGATACTGCGCGACGTCCTCGTCGTACTTCGCGCGCGCCTGGGCGAGGTTTGCTTTGCGCCGTCCGCCATCGAACAGCGGCAGCGTGAGCGCCGTGCCCGCGAACGGCCCGAGCAGGAACGCGCGGCTCGACCACATGAACAGGTCGCCGAGCGTCGCCGACTCATAGCCGAACGCACCCGTGATATCGAGCTTCGGGAAGAACGCCGATTTCGCGAGACCGACGCGCGCATTCGCGGCCGCCATCGCGCGCTCGGCGGCGGCGATGTCGGGACGGCGTTCGAGCAGCGTCGAGGGCAAGCCGGCCGGCACGCGCGCGTTCACCGGCACGAGCGGCGTCTGCGCGAACGAGAAGTCCGCGGGCGCCTTGCCCAGCAGGATCGCGAGGCTATGCTCGGAGGCCGCGCGCTGACGCGCAACGCCGACCGCGTCGGCGCGCGCCGAGGCGAGTTCGTTGCGCGCCTGGGCCACATCGAGTTCGCTGATGTCGCCTTCCTTGAAGCGTCGCTCGACGAGCTTGAGTGCGTCCTCGCGCAGCGTGACGGTGCGTTGATAGAGGTCCGCGTCCGAGTCGAACTGGCGCAACTGGAAGTAGTTCTGCGCGACGTCGGCCTGCAACGCGAGCTGCACCGAGCGGAACAGCGCTTCCTGCTGCTGGGCGTCGGCCGTGGCCGCGTGCACGTTCGAGCTGATCTGGCCGAACAGGTCCACTTCGTATGAAGCGGTGGCCTGGGCGCGCCAGAGCGTTTGCGTCGGCACGTTGGCATCGGCTGGCTGGAACTGCGAAGCGGGCGATAGACGCTCACGCGTCGGGCCGAAGCCCGCATCGAACGACGGGAACCACGAGGCGCGCGCGGCCTGAGTCAACGCGCGCGACTGCTGCACACGCGCCGCCGCGGCCTTCAAGTCCTGGTTCGCGGCGGCGGCCTGCTCTTCGAGCGCGTCGAGCGCCGGGTCGTTGAAGAGCGTCCACCACTCGCCGCGATGCGCGTCATCGGCGGGCTTGGCCGGCGTCCATGTGCCGACGTCGTGCGGTCCTTGCGGCGGCGCTTCCTTGAACGCGGCGGGCACGGCGGCGTCAGGCCGCTGATAAGTCGGTTCGACCGAGCACGCCACGAGCCAGGCGAGCAGCGTCAGGCTGGTCGCGAGCCGCGCGCGGCGCCACCACGCGGGCGACGCATCAATGCGTTGGGTAGTCATGATGTGGTTTTTCCTCATGCGTCGATCGTCGTCACGACGTCACGCGGGCGTTCCGTGTGGTCCGCGCGATCCTTTTGCGCGACGTGAATCTTGCCGCCCGCGAGCGTACGCAGCACGACATAGAAGACCGGTGTGAGCAGCAGCCCGAACGCGGTCACACCGAGCATGCCGAAGAACACGGCGATGCCCATCGCATGACGCATCTCCGAGCCCGCGCCCGTCGAGAGCACGAGCGGCACCACGCCCATGATGAAAGCAATCGAGGTCATCAGGATCGGCCGCAGACGCAGACGGCTCGCCTCGATGGCCGCCTCGAGCGGCGTGAGTCCGTCATGTTCGAGTTCGCGGGCGAACTCGACGATCAGGATCGCGTTCTTCGAGGCGAGCCCGACCAGCACCATCAGGCCGATCTGCGTGAAGATGTTGTTGTCGCCCTGCGTGAGCCACACGCCGGTCAGCGCACACAGGACGCTCATCGGCACGATCAGGATCACGGCCAGCGGCAGCGTCAGACTCTCGTAGAGCGCAGCGAGCACGAGGAACACGAGCAGCACGCTGATCGGGAACACCCACACGCCCGAATTGCCGGCGAGGATCTGCTGATACGTGAGGTCGGTCCACTCGAACTTCACGCCACGCGGCAGGGTCTCGGCCGCGATGCGCTCGGCGGCGGCCTGCGCCTGGCCCGACGAATAGCCGGGCGCGGGACCGCCGTTGATATCGGCGGCCGTGTAGCCGTTGTAGCGCACCACCATCTCCGGCCCGTAGGTCGGCGTCACGGCAACGAGCGACGACAGCGGCACCATCTCGCCCGCGTTGTTGCGCGTCTTCAGTTGCAGGATGTCGTCGGCGTTCTGGCGATACGGCGCATCGGCCTGCACGCGCACCTGGTAGACCCGTCCGAAGCGGTTGAAGTCGTTCACGTAGAGCGAGCCCAGATAGATCTGCATCGTGTTGAACACATCGGTGACGGGCACGCCGAGTTGCTTCGCCTTCACGCGATCGAGATCGACGTTCAATTGCGGCACGTTGATCTGATAGCTCGAGAAGGTCGGGCCGAGTTCGGGCGTCGCCGCCGCGCGCTTGATGAAATCCTGGGTCGCGCGATTGAGCGCTTCATAGCCGAGCGCACCGTGATCTTCGAGCTGGATCTTGAAGCCGCCTAGCGTACCGAGCCCGAGCACCGGCGGCGGCGGAAACACGGCCACGAACGAGTCCTTGATGAGCGCGAATTGCTGATTCAATGCTCCGGCAATCGCACCCGCCGAGAGCTGCTTGCTACCCCGATCATGAAACGGCTTGAGCGTAACGAACACGATGCCCGCGCTCGAACTGTTCGTGAAGCCGTTCACCGAAAGGCCCGGAAACGCGACCGCGCTTTCCACGCCCGGCTGCTTCAACGCGATGCTGCTCATGTCGCGAATCACCTTCTCCGTGCGATCGAGCGACGCGCCATTGGGCAACTGCGCAAACGCGATCAGATACTCCTTGTCCTGCGCGGGCACGAAGCCGCCCGGCACGACGCGCGTCATCAGCACCGTCAAGCCGATCAGCACCACATAGACCGCGAGCATCGCACCCTTGTGACGCAGCACGCCGTTCACACCGCGTCCGTACTGATCGGAGCCGCGATGAAACACTTTGTTGAAGCGCGCGAAGAATCCACCGAGCACGGCATTCATCGCACGCGTGAGCCAGTCCTCTTTCTCGCCATGGCCGCGCAGCAGCAGCGCCGCGAGCGCAGGCGACAGCGTGAGCGAGTTGAACGCCGAGATCACCGTCGAGATCGCGATGGTCATCGCGAACTGCTTGTAGAACTGACCGGTGAGGCCGCTCATGAACGCGAGCGGCACGAACACCGCGACCAGCGTGAGCGCGATCGCGATGATCGGCCCGCTCACTTCCTGCATCGCCTTGTAAGTGGCGTCGCGTGCCGAGAGTCCGCTGCTGATGTTGCGCTCGACGTTCTCGACCACCACGATCGCATCGTCGACCACGATGCCGATCGCGAGCACCATGCCGAACAGCGACAGCGCGTTGATCGAGAAGCCGAACGCGAGCAACAGCGAGAACGTCCCGACGATCGACACGGGCACCGCGATGAGCGGAATGATCGATGCGCGCCACGTCTGCAGGAACACGATCACGACGATGACGACGAGCGCAATCGCTTCGAGCAGCGTATGCACGACGGCCTCGATACTCGAGCGCACGAACTGCGTCGGGTCATAGACGATCTTGTAGTCGACACCGGCCGGGAAGTCCTGCTTCAACTCCTTCATGGCCGCGCGCACCTGATCCGAAATCGCGAGCGAGTTCGCGCCCGGCGCCTGGTTGATGGCGAGCGCCACGGCCGGCTTGTTGTCGAGCAGCGAGCGCAAGCCGTATTCCGAAGCCGCGAGTTCGATGCGCGCGATGTCGCGCAGATACGTCACGCCGCCATCGGCTGCGGTCTTGATGACGATGTTGCCGAACTCGCTCTCGGTGCTCAGACGCCCGCGTGCGTTGATCGACAACTGCAGCGGCGTGCCGGGCACGTTCGGCGAAGCGCCGATCACACCGGCCGCCACCTGCACGTTCTGCTCGCGGATCGCGTTGACGACGTCGGTCGCCGTAAGTCCGCGCTGTGCCACCTTCTGAGGATCGAGCCACACGCGCATGGCGTAATCGCCCGCGCCCCACAGCTGCACCTCGCCGACACCCTGAATGCGTGCGAGCCGGTCCTTGACGTTGAGCAGCGCATAGTTGCGCAGATACGTCATGTCGTACTGGTTGTTCGGCGAGATCAGATGCACGACCATCGTGAGCGTCGGCGAGCTCTTGATCGTCGTGATGCCCAAGCGCTGCACGTCCTCGGGCAGACGCGGCAGCGCCTGGTTCACGCGGTTCTGCACGAGCTGCGTGGCCTTGTCGGGATCGGTGCCGAGGCGGAACGTGACGGTCAGCGTGAGGTTGCCGTCGCTGTTTGCCTGCGACTGCATGTACAGCATGTTCTCGACGCCGTTGATCTGCTCTTCGAGCGGCGCGGCGACCGTCTCGGCGATCACCTTCGGATTCGCACCCGGATACTGCGCGTGCACGACGACCGATGGCGGCACGACCTCGGGATACTCGGAGATCGGCAGCTGGAATAGCGCGATCACCCCTGCGAGCAGGATCAGCACCGAGAGCACGCCGGCAAAGATCGGCCTGTCGATGAAAAATTTCGATATGTTCATGGGTCGCTCGGAAAAAAATGGCGCACGTCAGACAGCGGCGACTACAGCGTGCCGCTGTCCGTGCGCGCACCGGTCACGAGTTCTGGCCAGCCTTGGTGGCAGCGGGTCGTGCCTCGGCCTGGGTCGAGGCGGAGGGCGAAGAGGCGGAGTGCGGCGCAGCGGGGCTCGTCTGCGCGAGCGCGTTGCCGTCGTCGGCGGCGCCGTTCATCGGCACCATGTGCACGCGCACCGGTTCGCCCGGGCGCACGCGCTGCGTGCCGTTCACGATCACGCGGTCGCCTTCGCGCAAGCCTCCGACGATCACGCGCAGATTGCCCTGCTGTCCGCCCGGCTGCACCGTGCGATACGCGACCTGATCGTTGTGATCGACGACGAACACGAACTTCTTGTCCTGATCGGTGCCGATCGCCGCGTCGTCGATCAGCAGCGCCGGATGCGGGGCGCTGCCGCTCACCTTGATGCGTGCATAGAGGCCCGGCACGAGCACGCCGTCGGCGTTGTCGAAGCGGGCGCGCACGCGGATCGTGCCCGACGACGTATCGAGCCGGTTGTCGATCGACTCGATCGTGCCGTTGCGCGAATAGCCCGACTCGTTCGCGAGGCCCAGTTGCACCGGCACTTTCGAGCCGTCCTTCATGCGGCTGATGTAGTCGAGATAGGTCTGCTCGTCGGCATCGAACGAGGCGTAGATCGGCGAGACCGACACGAGCGTCGTGAGGGGCGCCGCGCTCGCGCCAGCGGAGACGACGTTGCCGAGCGTGATCTCGGCGCGCGACACGCGCCCTGCAACCGGCGCGACGATCTTCGTGTAGCCGAGATTGATCTGCGCGGCTTCGAGCGCGGCTTGCGCGGCCTTCAGATTCGCGTTCGCCTCGCGCGAGGCGTTCTGCTTCTCGTCGTAATCGCGCTTGGCGATCGCGTTGTCGGCGATGAGTCGTTGCGCACGCTCCCAATCGCTTTGCGCGTAGCCGGTGCGGGCCTGGGCGGCGGCGAGTTGCGCGGCGGCCTGATCGACTGCGGCCTGGTACGGACGCGGATCGATCACGAACAGCGTGTCGCCTTTCTTCACGAGCGCGCCATCGCGGAAGTTCACCGACACGATGGTCCCGGACACGAGCGGCCGTATCTCGACCTTGTCGACGGCCTCGAGACGGCCTGAGTAGGATTGCCAGTCGGTGATCGTGCGCTGGATCACGGCGGCGGCATCGACCTCGGGCGCGACGGCCTGTTCGGGCGCGGCGCTCGCGCGGGCATCGACACGCAGCGCGCCGAGCGCGCCAAGGCCCGCGAGCACGGCCGCGATGGCGACGGCCACCGTGATGCGCGAGCGGGTAAGCGGGAAGACTGACATGTTGGGCTCCAGTTTCGTGAATTCGTTTTGGCTTGTTGATGGCGGCTCACGCGTCAGCGCGCGCGGCCTGCCTCGATGCATTCGAAGCAACAGAGAAAGAAGCGCACTGCCGCTTGCAGCACGGCCGGATCGTCGGCGATCTGCGCATGGGTGAGGGTCGGATAACGCACGACCTGAGTGCGCACGCCCGCATCGATCAGACGGCTCGCGTACTTTTCCGCCTCGATGTGCAGCACGTCGTTCTGCGCGGTCACGATCAGCGTCGGCGGCAGTCCCGCGAGCCGCGACGACTCCAGTGGCGCCGCATACGGATGCATGCGGTGCGAGGCCTCGGGCAAATACGCGCGGTAGCACGCGGCGCATTCGCTCGCCGTCACTTCGGAGCCGAGCTTGCGTTCGTCGCCAAGACGCGTGAGGCTCGGGTCGAGCATCGGCGCGAACAACGCTTGCGCGTCGATACGCACATCGCCGCGATCACGTCCGATGAAAGCGAGCACGTTGGCGATCTGCCCGCCCGCATCGTGGCCGGCCGCGATGATGCGGCGTGTACTGCCGCCGAACGCACGGGCTCGTGTAAGCACCCACAACGCTGCGCGATGCGCGTCTTCGGGCGCGGCCGGAAACGGAAATTGCGGCGCGAGCGAATAGCCGACCGACACGACCAGCGCCGGTAAGCGCTCTGCGAAATAGCGCGCGGCCTTCTCGGCGTTATCGAGCGAGCCGCGCACGAATCCGCCGCCGTGGAAGTACAGCAGCACCGGCAAGCCGCTCTTGCCCGCGGGCCGGTAGACCCGCAGGGCAATCGGTTGCTTGTAGCCGTCGATCGTGACGTCGGTGGTTTCCACGGCGTCCGCGCCCCGGCTCGCGGCGGGCTGTCCACCCGCCGATTCAGAGGCGCCGCCAGCGGGCGTCCAACCCAACGAAGGTTTCATTGCATCCATGTCGAAACGGCGCGAGGCGCGAAATTAGTATCGAATGGAGCGAATTGTGGATTCGGCAAGGTTCCAAATAAAGACCTATACTCCGGCAACACAATTCGGCGCACCTGAACAATCCGTTTCGATTCTTCGCACGTAACGTACGTGCGGCCGGCGCGCCGAGGGCCTTTGGAGAAAGCAATGGACCGGCTGCAGGCCATGCAGGTGTTCACCCGTGTCGTCGACACCAACAGCTTCACGCGCGCCGCCGAAACGCTCGACATGCCGCGCGCGTCGGTAACGACGATCATCCAGAATCTCGAAGCGTTTCTCGGCACGCGCCTCATGCACCGCACGACGCGCCGCCTCTCGCTCACGCCCGATGGCGCCGCGTACTACGAGCGCTGCGTGCGCATCCTCGCCGATGTCGAGGAGACCGAGGCCAGCTTCCAGAACGGCAACCGCAAGCCGCATGGGAAGTTGCGCATCGACATGCCCGGCTCGATCGGCCGCTTGATCGTGATTCCGTCGCTGTGCGAATTCCATACGCGCTACCCGGATATCGATTTGCAGCTCGGCCTCTCGGACCGGCCCGTCGATCTGCTGCAGGAAGGCGTCGATTGCGTGGTGCGCGTCGGCGCGCTGCAGGATTCGTCGATGGTCGCGCGGCGCATCGGCTTGTTCGAGGGCGTATCGTGCGCGGCGCCCGGTTATCTGGAGCGTCATGGCATACCGCGCACGCTCGCGGATCTCGAGGGCCATCGCGCGGTCAACTATTTTTCGAGCCGTACCGGGCGCATCATCGACTGGGCGTTTCTCGTCGAGGGCAAGGAAGTCGAGGTCAAGTTGAAGAGCATGGTGTCGGTCAACGATGCCGATGCGTATGTGACCTGCGGCATCGAAGGCTTCGGCCTGATCCAGCCCGCGCGCTTCATGGTGCTGCCGCAGTTGCGCTCGGGCGCGCTCGTCGAAGTGCTGCCCGACTTCAAGCCGCTGCCGATGCCGATTTCGGCCGTGTATCCGCACAGCCGCCATCTGTCACCGAAAGTGCGCGTGTTCGTCGACTGGATCGCCGAGTTGTTCGATCGCTGCCCGTTGTTGAGCGGCCGCGCCTCGCTCGAAAAGACCTGCTCGATGCGCACGCTCGAAGAACGCGAGTCCGCGCCCGATATCGAAACACCCGTCGTCAACGAGTGGGTGGCGTGATGCGCGCTCGCTGCTGAACCCCGCCGCGCGGCGCTTCGAGCGATTCGACGCCGCGCGGCGCGGCGCATTGTTCCGGAATTTCGACAATTCTTTTCGTTGACAGGTCATTTATCGTCAGCGCCCGCACGCCTACATTTGCACCTGCCGCCGCGCCATCGATCGTTTCCTGACCGGCGCGGCCAACCGACAGCAGGAGCAAATCATGCAACGCACTCTCGCAGCAGCACTCGTTCTCTCACTCGCAGCAGCCAGCACCGCCGCGTTCGCCGGTGGCATCGGCCGCACGGGCACCTATGGTCCGGAAGCCCCGGCGCAAACCCAGCAAACGAGCGACAACAGCCAACCGAAGACGCGCGCCGAAGTGAAGGCCGAACTCGTTCAGGCCTGGCGCGACGGCACACTGCCCTCGATGAACAAGACGACGTACCCTGACCAGGGTCTCGTCGGCCGCACGCAGGCGCAACGTCTCGCGATTCAGGAAGGCGACAGCACCACGCGTCTCGCTCGCCAATAACGCGTACCAGGAGCTTTTCATGAACCCGTCCGAACTCGATCACTGGGACACCACGACGCCTGTGTGGAAGCCGTTCCGCAATAACGGTTCGCATTGAACGCAAAGGGCCGCGCGTTGTAACGCGCGGCCCTTCGTTGTTTGAGTTAGAGGTGCGCTCAGCGCTTGAAGAAATCCGGTTCGAAGAACACCCAACGCACTTCGGGAAAGCGCGCTTGCAGATCTGCTTCGACGCGATTGATCGCAGCGACCATCGCGCGGCTTTCTTCGTAGTCGATCATCTCGGCCTGCACGGCGACGACGATTTCCTTGCCCCATTGCAGCGTGATCAGATTGATGATCCCGCGTATTTCAGCGCGTGCACGCAAAAACGCTTCGATTTCGCGGCGCATTTCAGGGCTCGCGGATTCGCCGACGATCATCGACTTCACTTCGCGCGCGACGATCCCCGCGATCACCATCAGCAAGATGCCGACCCCGATCGACCCGCACGCGTCCCACACGGGATTGCCGGTGATGACCGTCATCAGCACGGCGACGAACGCGATCGCGAGGCCGAGCAGCGCGGCGATGTCCTCGCCGGTCACGACCAGCAGATCGGGCTCGCGCGTCTCGCGAAACCAGCGCCACAGCGACTTGTGCGGATACTGCTTGCGGATCACGCGCAGCGCGCCGTACAGCGACAAGGTCTCGAGCACCACCGATACGCCGAGCACGACCAGCGCCACATAAACGTACTGAAGCGGCTCGCGCAGGATGAGGCGGTGAATGCCTTCGTACACGGAAAACGCCCCGCCGACGAAGAACAGCAGCAACGCCACGAGCAACGAATAAAAGACCGTCTCGCGGCCACCGCCCATCGGATGCAAGGGCGTGGCGGGACGCCGGGCCACGCGCAGGCCGAACAGCAGCAGCAACTGGTTGCCGCAATCGGCGGTCGAATGAATCGCCTCGGCGAACATCGAGCCAGAGCCCGTGAACGCCGCCGCCGCGTACTTGCAGACGGCGATGCCGAGATTCGCGGCGAGTGCGTAAAGAATGGCCTTCGGCGATTCGGCGCTCATAGAACGTCGGCCCCGGCCGGCCCGCCGACCAGTTCGCCGATCGCGGCCGCGTGCACGAAGCCATCGGCGCGCAGACGCTTGAGCACCTCGCCGACCGTATCCGGCGCGCAGGCGATGAGCAGGCCACCCGAGGTTTGCGGATCGGTGAGCAAATGGCGTGCGATGTCGGGCAGTCCGTCGTGCAGACGCACTTCGTCGCCATACGAGAGCCAGTTGCGACCCGAGGCGCCCGTGTACACACCGCTCGCCGCCAGTGCCTCCACGCCGGGCAGCCAGGGCAGGTCGGCATAGCGCAGTTGCGCGGAAAGCGCCGCGCCGCGCGCGATTTCGAGCGTGTGGCCGAGCAGGCCGAAGCCGGTCACGTCGGTCATCGCGTGGACGCCGTCCAGTTCCGCGAGCGCCGTGCCCGTGCGGTTGAGCTGCGTGGCCGTATCGACCATCGCGGCGTAGCCGGCCTTGTCGAGCAGATCCTTCTTCAGCGCAGCGGATAGCACACCGATGCCGAGCGGCTTGCTCAGTACGAGCACGTCGCCGGGCAGCGCCGAGGCGTTGCGCTTCACGCGCTGCGGATGCACGATGCCGAGCGCGGCGAGTCCGTAGATCGGCTCGACCGAATCGATCGAGTGACCGCCCGCGACCGGAATGCCCGCGCTCGCGCAAACATCCTCGCCGCCGCGCAGCACGGCGGCGATCACATCGCGCGGCAACACGTTGATCGGCATGCCGACCAGCGCCAGCGCGAGGATCGGCTTGCCGCCCATCGCGTAGACATCGGACAGCGCATTGGTCGCCGCGATACGGCCGAAGTCGTACGGATCGTCGACGATCGGCATGAAGAAGTCGGTCGTCGCGACGATGGCCTGTTCGTCGTTGAGCTGGTAGACGGCGGCATCGTCGGAGGTCTCGGTGCCGACCAGCAGATTCGGAAACGCGGGCAGCGGCGCACTGCGCGCGAGCAACTCGGAGAGGATGCCGGGTGCGATCTTGCAGCCGCAGCCGCCGCCGTGTGACAGGCTCGTCAAGCGCGGCGCCGGGCTGGCGGGGGAGGAGCTTGCGGTCATGATGTCGGCTCGCGAGTGAAACGTGCCCTATTATGTGCCAATCATCGCGGAGCCTGTCTGCCAGGCGTGCACGGCGGCGCACAGCCAGTGCGGATCGTCGTGCGGCAGATCGTGGCCGGCCCACGGATGCTCGACGTGGCGAGCGCCCCACGCCGCCGCGAGCCGCGCCGAACACGCGGGATTCACGAGCTGGTCGCCGCGCGACGAGACGACCAACGCCGCCGCTCGCGGCACGCCGCGCGCCGCGAAGCGCGCGGCGGCCGCGAGCTGGCGCAGGGCGTTGGCGCGGCTCACCGGGGCTTGGGTGCGAATTGTTTGCCACGCGGCGAGGTCGTCGTCGAGGGTGTCGTCGCGACGGCAGGTCAGGCGATGCACGATCTGTTCGACTTCGCGAGCATCGCGCCAGCGCAGCGCCGCGCGCGCGAGACCTGGCCAGGCCGTCGGACGCAAGCGCTCGATCACATTGCTGTAGGGACGCATGCTCGTGTTGACGAGCACGAGCTGACTGACTTCGTGCGGCTGCGCGAGTGCCCATTCAGTCGCGACCATGCCGCCGAGCGACATCGCCAGCACGCGATACGGCTCGCGCGCGCCTCTCGCCGACACCGCCTGCCGCACGCATTCGACGAGCTCCTCGACCCGCGTCGGCGAATACACCGAGGCGTACTCGCCATTGCCAGGCAGATCGACCGCGAGCACGTCGCCCGCCGATTGCGCGAAGTGCTCATGAAACGCGCCCCAGTGACGTACTTCGCGCGTGAGTCCGCGCAGCAGGATCCAGGTGCTCATCGCGTCGTCAGTTCCCGGGCTGCTGATACCAGTGATTGATCGCGTTTTGCAGCAACAGGCGGCGCTCGTCGCCTTGCGGCAGCCAGCGCGGCGCGGAAAACGCGGCACGCGCGAGAAAGTCGAACAGGTTCGCATGACGCCGCAACACGCGCGCCGTGCGATGCGCCATCACCGGATTGAACATGCCCTGGCGCGAAAACAGTTGGCGCGGATTCTTCTTGATCCATAGCCATGAGCCGAGTTCGAGCGTGAGCGGCAAGAACACGTTGTCGGCTGGCGCGCGATCGTACGCGCAATCCCATAGATCGCCGTGCAGCAGATACTGATGGCTCTGCGGCTCGAAGGCGTAGCCGTGATGCGGATGCGCGCGCTCGAACATCGTCTTCAATGCGTACATCTCCGGCAGATTGCGCATCAACTGACGCGTACGGGCATACGGAAACCAGATGCTGTCGTTCCAGCCGTAACCGGAATGACAGTCGAGCGCGATGCTGAGCGGCCGGCACGACAGTTCCTCATCGACGACTTTCAGCAGCGCAGCGGCTTCTGGCTCCATGGGCGCGCCGCGCCGGCCGCGATACCACGGCAGCCACGACCCCACGCGTTGGCCGCCTGCGAGAAACGGCACGCGCTCGTCGGCGTCCTGCGGCGCGTTGCGCATCAGGTCGACGCCATGCGGATTCGCGCGCGTCGCTTGCCACATGCCGCCGGGATTGACGATCGGCATGAACACGATGCGCACGGCTTCGAGCTGACGCGTGAGCAGTTCGTCCCATGCGAGCCGCCCGATCAGCGCGCGCATATAGTCGAGCACGAGTTGCGAGCCGATGCGCTCGAGTCCATGAATGCCGCCGAACAAACCAATGGCAGGCGCGAGCGGATGACGCGAGCCGACGCTCGCCACATACAGTTCGAATTCGCGTCCGCGCACCTGCGTGACGCCGGCGCTGCGCACGTCGAACCAGCGACTGCCGTCGTTCAGCAGCACTTTCAGATCCTCGTACTCGGTAAAGCTATCGGGCAAGAAGGAGAGCGCCTGCATCGTCGGGCTTCGCGTCGTCGAGTTATCGGGTTATCGGGGACAGCACGTTCTACAACGTGAATATAGCCGTTTCGACCCGCGTTGCGCATGTCAGACGAGCTTGTCATGCCCGCGTCACAGATGCATAAGACATATAGTCGTCTAGACGTCGCGACGCCTTCACTCAACCGTCACAGTCCCTTCCTAGAATGTGGCCAACACAACGGTTAGCGCCGCCCTGGTCGCGACGGAATGACATGGACGCCATACGCATCGAACGGCTGTCGAAGACCTTCGGCAACGGCCGCAAGGCACTCGACGAAATCAACCTGCGCATTCCCGCCGGCGAGATGGTCGCGCTGATCGGCGCATCGGGCTCGGGAAAATCGACGCTGTTGCGCCACATCGCGGGCTTCACGCCCTCCGACGCGCAGCCCTCGCAGATCGAGATCCTCGGCCGCCCGATCCAGCACAACGGCCGCATCGTGCGCGAGGTGCGCAGCATCCGGCGCGATATCGGCTTCGTGTTCCAGCAGTTCAATCTCGTCAACCGGCTCTCGGTCGAAACCAACGTGCTGATCGGCGCGCTCGCGCGTCTGCCGCTGTGGCGGCGTCTCATCGCGCGCTTTCCGCGCAGCGAACGCGAACTGACATTCGCCGCGCTCGCCGAGGTGGGCATAGCCGAGCAGGCGGGCGAGCGCGCCGCGACGCTCTCGGGTGGCCAGCAGCAGCGCGCGGCACTCGCGCGCGCCCTCGTGCAGCATGCCCGCGTGATCCTCGCCGATGAACCGATCGCTTCACTCGACCCCGAATCCGCGCGTCGCGTGATGGAAATGCTGCGGCGTCTGAACAGCGAGCATCAGTTGACCGTGCTGGTCTCGCTTCATCAAGTCGACATAGCAATGCAGTACTGCCCGCGCACGATCGCGCTGCGCCAGGGCCGCGTGGTCTACGACGGCCCGTCCGCCGCGCTCACGCCCGAATTGCTGCAAAAGCTCTATGGTGCCGCCGCCATTGAGTTGCTCGAACCCGCCGCCGGCGAGCGTGCCCACACCGCGCGTCACGCCTCGCTGCAGCCGGTCCATTGAATCCGCGCCTCTCACTCCACCACGGACTGCTCCCATGAAACTGCTCCGCTCCCTTCTCGCCTGCACGGCCGCGTGCGCCGCCTTCGGCGCGTTCAGCACCGCCGCGCTGGCCGAGGACCTCAACATCGGCATCATCTCGACGGACTCGTCGGCGGTGCTCAAGCAGCGCTGGCAGCCGCTCATCGACGACATGAACCGCGAAACGGGCCTGCACGTGCAAGCGTTCTTCGCGACCGACTACGCGGGCATCATCGAGGCGATGCGTTTCAACAAGGTGCAGGTCGGCTACTTCGGCAACGCCTCGGCGATCGAGGCCGTGGACCGCTCGAATGGCGAAGTGTTCGCGAAGATCGAGTACGCCAACGGCGCGGCCGGCTATAACTCGGTGCTGATCACGAACGTCAACAGCCGCTTCAAGACCCTCGACGATGTCTTCAGGAACACGAAGGATGTCACGCTCGGCTTTGGCGATCCGAACTCGACCTCGGGCTCGCTGATCCCCGGCTACTATCTGTTCGCCAAACACAACGTGTCGGTGCGCACCGACTTCAAGTCGGTGCTGCCGTCGAGCCACGAGGCGAACCTGCTCGCCATCGTGAACAACAAGGTGGACATCGCAACCAACAACACCGAGATGCTCGACACGCTCAAGAAGCAGCACCCCGAGCGCTTCGCCCAGGTGCGCGTGCTGTGGACCTCGCCGCTGATTCCGTCCGACCCGCTCGTGTGGCGCAAGGACCTGCCTGACGCGACCAAGGAGAAGCTGCGCAACTTCTTCTACCACTACGCGAAGACCGATCCGAAGGAAAAAGCGGTGATGGCGAACATCTTCGGCTACGGCGGCTTCGCGCCGTCCTCCGATGCGCAGTTGCTGCCGATTCGCCAGGTCGCCCTGTTCCAGCAGAAGCAGAAGATCGAGGCCGACGCGCAGTTGTCCGCCGACGCACGCAAGACCCAGCTCGCCGATATCGACGCCAAAATCGACGCCCTCTCGGCCACGCAAAAGCAATGAGCTCCGCCGACCTCGGCGCGCCGGCGCGGGCCGACGCTGCAGCCAGCGTTGCGCTCACGAAGAAGCGCAGCTGGCTCTCGCTCGCGCTGTGGGCGCTCGTCGCGATCATGCTCGGCGCCGCGTGGCGTGGCGCCGACATGCGCCCGCTCGACCTGTTCGCGGACTCCGCGAACATGGGCACCTTCGCGCGCGACTTCTTCCCGCCCGACTTCACCGAGTGGCCGACCTACGTGCACGAGATGTGGGTCACGCTGGCGGTCGCGCTGTGGGGCACCGCCCTGTCGATCGTCTGCGCGATTCCGTGCGGGCTCATGTGCGCGAACAATATCGCACCGGCGTGGCTGCGCCATCCCGTGCGCCGTGTGATGGACGCCTGCCGCGCGATCAACGAGATGGTCTTCGCGATGCTGTTCATCGTCGCGGTCGGCCTCGGCCCGTTTTCGGGCGTGCTCGCGCTGTGGGTCCACACCACCGGCGTGCTCGCGAAGCTCTTCGCCGAGGCCGTCGAAGCGATCGATCCGCGCCCCGCCGAGGGTGTGCGCGCGACCGGCGCCACGCCGCTCGACGAGATCATCTACGGCGTGCTGCCCCAGGTGATGCCGCTGTGGATCTCGTACACGCTGTATCGCTTCGAGTCGAACGTGCGCTCGGCGATGGTGGTCGGCATGGTCGGCGCGGGCGGCATCGGTGTCGTGCTCTACGAGTCGATCCGCTCGTTCAACTATGCGCAAACGGCGGCTGTGATGATCATGGTGATCGCCGTCGTCACCGCGATCGATCTCGTCTCCGCATGGCTGCGCGAACGCGTGACCTGATCCTGCCAAGCCTGCCTGGTTGTCCTGTTTCCAGCACGAATCGGCCCGCAACGGTCGATTCGCTGCAATAATCGGGCGCTTGCACAGCTATCTGCCGCCCGCCGCCTTCCTGGATGAACTCACCCGTCGTCTTGCTCGTACTCGTCTCCGCCCTGCTGCACGCAAGCTGGAACGCCTTCCTCCATCTGTCCGGCGACCGCCTCTGGCTGCTCGGCATGATGTCGATTCCCTACCTCGTCGTGAGCGCGATCGGCGTCGTGCTGCTGCCGCTGCCCGCGCACGGCGCGTGGCCGTACATCATCGCGTCGGTGGTGCTCGAATTCGCCTACTGCTTCACGCTGATCCGCGCGTACCGCAGCGGCGACTTCGGCCAGATCTATCCGATTGCGCGCGGGCTGTCGCCGATGCTCGTGTTCATCGGCGCGCTCGTGTTCGCCCATGAATCGCTCCAGCCGCTCGCCGCGGCCGGCGTCGCGCTCGTGTCGCTCGGCATCATGTCGCTCGCGTTTCGCCGCAACATGCGCTTTTCCGGCGAAAGCGTGCCCTATGCGCTGCTGACGGGCTTGTTCATCGCGAGCTATTCGGTCGTCGATGGCATCGGCGCGCGCGAGGCCGGCAACGGTCTGAGCTACGTCATGTGGGTCTATCTGCTGTGGAACATCCCGCAGTTTCTGCTGGTGTGGCACTGGCGCGGCGGCGCGCGGCAGATGTTCACCTCGACGCCGGCCGTCGTGAAAGGCATCCTCGCGGGCGCCGTCGCGCTCACGGCGTACTGCCTCATCATCGAGGCCTACCGCTATCTGCCGATCGCGATGGTGTCCGCGCTGCGCGAACTGAGTTCGATCTTCGCGGTGCTGATCGGCTGGCTCTTCATGCACGAAAAGCTGACGACGCGGCGCGTCGTGGCGTGCGTGCTCGTCTGCGGCGGCGCGGTCTTAATCCGCATCTGAACCCGCAGCCGCGCTGCTACGTGAACACGGGAAGCGTTGCGTCGATTGCTTCGGCGAGCGTGTTGAACGCGGGCTCGATTTCCTCGTCGGGGACGCACGCATAGCCGATCAACAGCCCCGACGCGGCGCGCTCGCGCTGCGCGTAGTAGCCCGACAGCGGCCGCACCACGATATTGCGTTCGAGCGCCGCCGCCGCGACCGCGCGATCGTCGCTGCCGGGCGGCAACTGCATCACGAGGTGCAGCCCCGCGTCGCCGCCCGCGGCGGGCAACACCTCGCCGAAGCGCCGTCCGGCCACGTCGAGCAGCAAGCCGCGCCGCTGCCCGTAGAGCGTGCGCATCTTGCGGATGTGCGACGTGAAATGCCCCTCGGCGATGAATTCCGCGAGCACGGCCTGCTGAAGCAACTGACCCTCGCGATACAGCTCGGCGCTCGCGGTGGCGAAGCTCTCGGCGAGCGCCTCCGGCACGACGAGATAGCCCACGCGCAAGCCCGGAAACAGCGTCTTGCCGAAGCTGCCCACGTAGATCACCTGCCCTGCCGTATCGAGCCCCTGCAGCGACGCGAGCGGCCGGCTGCCGTAGCGGAACTCGCTGTCGTAGTCGTCCTCGATGATCCAGCACTGATGCTGGCGCGCATATTCGAGCAGCATGCGGCGGCGCGCGAGACTCATCACCATGCCGAGCGGATATTGATGCGACGGCGTGACGAGCATCAGCTTGGGCGGCGGCGCGGCGAGATCCTCGGGCGACGGATTGATGCCTTCGCTGTCGACGCCGATCGGACGCGGCTGCAAGCCCGACATCTGCAGCACGCTGCGCACGCCCCAGTAGCACGGATCCTCGGTCCAGATCACATCGCCGGGATCGGACAGCAGACGCGCGGCGAGATCGACCGACTGGTGAATGCCGGTCGTGATGATGATCTGCTCGGGCGTGCAGCGCACCGAGCGCGAGGTGCGCAGATAGTCCGTGAGCACGTGGCGCAACAGCGCGAGGCCGCCGCCCGGCGCATAGGTGAGCAGATCGGGCCGCAGACGCCGCCAGTATTTGTTGTGCAGACGGCTCCAGACGCGCGCCGGAAAGCGCGATACGTCGGGCACGCCCGGCATGAACGCGCCGCCCTGGCGCTTCGACACCCCCGCGCCCGCGAGCAGGCGCGTGCCGCGCGCGGACAGCGTGCGCGCGGGCGCGGCCCCGGCCGAAGCGAGCGACGCGACGCCGCGCGTGAACGGCTCGCCGCCTGGCGTGGAAGAAAACGCGGCGGGTGCCGACAGGTTGCCGGCACGCTCGGTGGCTGCGGCGAGTTCCAGCGCGAACGGCTCGCCCGCCAGCGCGGCGGCCGATGCGTCGCGCAGGAAAGGGTCGCCGTCGGTCACGGCGGCCGGTGCCCGGCCAAATGCAGCGCCCGACGACTTGCCCCGAGCCTGATCGATCCCCGGATCCAGCCCCTCCAGCGCGCCGACAATCTCATCCGGCGAACTGTCCGCGACAAACGTCCCGCGCCCGGTGGCCGAAGTGACATAACCTTCAAGCACCAGTTGCTCGTACACCTGCGTGACCGTATTGCGGGCGATGCCGAGTTCGGCCGCGAGCAGCCGCGACGACGGCACCCGCGCGCCCGCCGGCAGTTCGCGCGTCAGAATCGCCTGCTGCAGCAGCCGGTGAAGCTGCCGATAGATCGGCTGACCGCCGCCCCGGTCGAGCCGCTGGGCCAGCCAATCGGACAGGACGCTCGCTCGCATGAAAATTGGCTCCCAAGAATTTTGCAAAATGGCTCTGAAATTCAGAGCCAAATATCAGTATAGTCGCTGCATGGGCTGCTACGCTGGCCTGACCACCCAACAACCGGGGGATTTGTCCCCGTGAAAAAACCGTCTGTGAAGGAGATGAACGTGAAGAACGCTGAACTGCTGAGCCGCAAGAACGCCGCTACCCCCCGTGGCGTCGGCGTGATGTGCGAGTTCTACGCCGAGCGCGCTGAAAATGCGGAACTGTGGGACGTCGAAGGCCGCCGTTTCATCGACTTCGCAGCCGGCATCGCCGTGTGCAACACGGGTCACCGCCATCCGAAGATCATCGCCGCCGTGCGCGAGCAGCTCGACCACTTCACGCACACCGCTTACCAGATCGTCCCGTACGCTTCGTACGTCGAGCTGGCTGAAAAGATCAACCAGCGCGCGCCCGGCGACTTCGCGAAGAAGACCGCCTTCTTCACGACCGGCGCCGAAGCCGTCGAAAACGCCGTCAAGATCGCCCGCGCCGCCACCGGCCGTCCGGGTGTCATCGCCTTCGCGGGCGGCTTCCACGGCCGTACGCTGATGGGCATGGCGCTCACCGGCAAGGTCGCACCGTACAAGCTCAACTTCGGCCCGTTCCCGTCGGACGTGTACCACGCACCGTACCCGAACCCGGTCCACGGCATCACGACGGCCGACTCGCTCAAGGCCATCGAAACGCTGTTCAAGGCCGATATCGATCCGAAGCGCGTCGCCGCGATCATCTTCGAACCGGTCCAGGGTGAAGGCGGCTTCTACGCAGCCCCGACGGATTTCGTGCGCGGCCTGCGCAAGATTTGCGACACGCACGGCATCCTGCTGATCGCCGACGAAGTGCAAACCGGCTTCGCCCGCACCGGCAAGCTGTTCGCCATGGAACACCACGACGTCACGGCTGACCTGATGACGATGGCCAAGAGCCTCGCCGGCGGCATGCCGCTGTCGGGCGTCGTCGGCCGCGCCGAAGTCATGGACGCAGCAGCGCCTGGCGGCCTCGGCGGCACCTACGCGGGCAACCCGCTGGCCGTCGCCGCAGCCCACGCCGTGCTCGACATCATCGACGAAGAGAAGCTCTGCGAGCGCGCGACCCAGCTCGGCGACACGCTCAAGGCCAAGCTCAACGCGATGAAGGCCGACATCCCGCAAATCGTCGACGTGCGCGGCCCGGGCGCGATGAACGCGGTCGAATTCTGCAAGCCGGGCACGAACGAGCCGGATGCGGACTTCACCAAGCGCGTGCAGACGCTCGCCCTCGAACGCGGCCTGCTGCTGCTCGTGTGCGGCGTGTACTCGAACGTCGTGCGTTTCCTGTTCCCGCTGACGATCCAGGACAACGTGTTCAACGAAGCCCTCGCGATCCTCGAAGAAGTGCTCAAGGAAAGCGTCGGCGTCGCTGCCTGATAAAACGAAGTGCCCCCGTCCGCGAGCGCGGCGGGGCGTGACGCTAATGACGCTGTTACGCCCTGTCGTCCTCGCGGACGTTTGCGTCGAGCCTCTTTAAAACGGCCGACGCCTGGTAGTCCTCAGAGAGACTGGAGCAAAAACAAATGAACCTGAAAGACGCAGGTCTTCTGCAGAACAAGGCATTTCTGGCCGGCGAATGGCAAGGCGCGGAAGATGGCGCGACGTTCGACGTCGTGAACCCGGCCACCGGCGAATTGATCGGCAGCGTGCCGCGCATGGGCGAGAAGGAAACGCGCCGCGCGATCGCCGCCGCCAACGCGGCTTGGCCCGCATGGCGCGCGAAGACCGCGAAGGAACGCTCGACGATCCTGCGCAAGTGGCACGATCTGATGATCGAGCACGCCGACGACCTCGCGCTGATCCTCACCACCGAACAAGGCAAGCCGCTCGCCGAAGCGAAGGGCGAAATCGGCTATGCGGCGTCGTTCCTCGAATGGTTTGCCGAGGAAGGCAAGCGCGTCTATGGCGACACGATCCCGACGCCGGCCAACGACAAGCGCATCGTCGTGACGAAGGAACCGGTCGGCGTGTGCGCGGCCATCACGCCGTGGAATTTCCCGGCGGCCATGATCACCCGCAAGGTCGGTCCCGCGCTCGCCGCAGGCTGCCCGATCGTCGTGAAGCCGGCTGAAGCGACGCCGTTCTCAGCGCTCGCGCTGGCCGTGCTCGCGCAGCGCGCCGGCGTGCCGGCCGGCGTGTTCAGCGTCGTGACCGGCGACCCGAAGGCGATCGGTGCCGAGCTGACCGGCAACGCCACGGTGCGCAAGCTGTCGTTCACGGGCTCGACGCCGGTGGGCCGCCTGCTGATGGCCCAATGCGCGCCGACCGTCAAGAAGGTCTCGCTCGAACTGGGCGGCAATGCGCCGTTCATCGTGTTCGAGGATGCCGACATCGACGCCGCCGTCGCGGGCGCCATCGCTTCGAAATACCGCAACAGCGGCCAGACCTGCGTGTGCACGAACCGCTTCTACGTGCACGACAGCGTCTACGATACGTTCGCTGCGAAACTGCGCGACGCCGTCGCGCAACTGAAGGTCGGTCGCGGCACCGAGGCCGGCACCACGCAAGGTCCGCTCATCAACGAAGCGGCCGTGCTCAAGGTCGAATCGCACATCGAAGACGCGCTCGCCAAGGGTGCCCGCGTGCTGACGGGCGGCAAGCGCCACGCGCTCGGCCACGGCTTCTTCGAGCCGACCGTGCTCGTCGACGTCACGCCCGCGATGAAGGTCGCACGCGACGAAACCTTCGGCCCGCTCGCGCCGCTGTTCCGCTTCTCGTCGGACGAGGAAGTGATCCGCATGGCGAACGACACCGAGTTCGGCCTCGCCGCGTACTTCTTCAGCCGCGATATCGGCCGCGTCTGGCGCGTCGCCGAAGCGCTCGAATACGGCATGGTCGGCATCAACACCGGTCTGATCTCGAACGAAGTCGCGCCGTTCGGCGGCGTCAAGCAATCGGGCCTCGGCCGCGAAGGCTCGCACTACGGCATCGACGATTACGTCGTGATCAAGTATCTCTGCATGGCCGGTATGTAAGCAGGCCGGGCGAAAGCCTCGAGGCGCGAAAACGCGGGATTGCCGCGTTTTCGCGCTTTTTTTTCGTGCTGGCGTGGTCAACGCGATTCAATGCGCCGGCGGTGTCACCTGCACGGCGTAAGCCGACACGAAGACCGCGTGGATCATGTCGCCGACCTTGTAGGACTTCAGGTCCACGTCTTTCGACACATCGAGCGTCACCGTCCGGTAAGCGCCGCGCAGCGTCACCTGGCGCTTCTTGAGATTGATGCGCTGGATGCTCGCCTCGACCTCGACCTGACGCGCGGTGTCGTAGCCCGACGAAGCCGGAATATAGACGTTCGTGTCGACGCGCTTGCGAATGCCCGTGTCCTTGCCGGTGACCTTGTCGGCGCTCACGAGCAAAGCGTTCTTGTAGAGCATGTCGACCGTGTCGCCCACGTTGAGCTGATCGAAGTTCTGCACTTGCGGGCCGATCGCGACATCGACCTCGTTGCCCTCAGGACCGCGCAACGTGACGACCCGCGCGGCACGGTCGATACTGGCGATCTTCGCCTGTATGTGCACGGGCTGTATGTCGGCGACGATGGCCTGCGCCGCGCTCGCCATCGCATCCTGCGCCGAAGCGGCCTGCATCGACCCCGCACCGGCGAGAAGCGCTACCCCCAGAATGGCTGCCTTCATCCACGTTCTCCTTGAATGGATTTGAACGCTGCGTGGGGCAGTCCCGGCACGAGCGGACTGCACGCGGCGCAAGCGGCGCCTCGCAGCCCGCACTACGCGGGTTCACCGCGGCGCCGCGACGATTCTACGCGCAAGGCGAATTTGCTGAGCGCTGGAGGCGCGCGCCCGGCAGAAAAGAAAACGCCCATGCCACTGCAGCAAGGCAGGTGCATGGGCGCAAGCAACACACGACGATGCGTGCGCTGCGTGGAAGCCACTACGAAAGCGGCCGTGCCTCGCTCGTGACGGCGAGGCCTGTGAAGCGAAAGCTGCGTATCAGATGCGCTCGATGGCGATAGCGATACCCTGGCCCACGCCGATGCACATCGTGCACAGCGCGAAACGGCCCTTCGTGCGTTCGAGCTGATACATCGCGGTCGTGACGAGACGCGCGCCGCTCATGCCGAGCGGATGGCCGAGCGCAATCGCACCGCCGTTCGGATTCACGCGCGCGTCGTCGTCGGCGACGCCGAGCATGCGCAGCACGGCAAGGCCCTGCGAAGCAAACGCTTCGTTCAACTCGATCACATCGAACTGGTCGATGGTCATGTTCAGGCGTGCGAGCAGCTTTTGCGTGGCCGGCGCCGGGCCGATGCCCATCACGCGCGGCGCGACGCCTGCCGTGGCGATGCCGAGCACGCGGGCGCGCGGCGTGAGGCCAAAGCGCTTGGCGTTCTCCGCGTTGGCGAGCAGCAGCGCCGCTGCGCCGTCGTTGACACCCGAGGCATTACCGGCCGTGACCGAGCCGTCGGGACGCACGACGCCGCGCAGCTTCGCGAGCGCTTCGAGACTCGTCTCACGCGGATGCTCGTCGAGCGACACCACTACGGGATCGCCCTTCTTTTGCGCGATCGTGACCGACACGATTTCCTGGGCGAGCGTGCCGTCGCGCTGCGCGCGCGCGGCCTTTTGCTGGCTGCGCACGGCGAACGCATCCTGATCGGCGCGGCTCACGTTGTAATCGATGGCGACGTTCTCGGCCGTTTCGGGCATCGAATCGACGCCGTGCAGTTGCTTCATCAACGGGTTGACGAAGCGCCAGCCGATCGTCGTGTCGTAGATCGCCGCGTCACGCGCGAACGCGGAATTGGCCTTGCCCATGACGAACGGCGCGCGGCTCATGCTCTCGACGCCACCCGCGACCATCAGACCCGCCTCGCCCGACTTGATCGCGCGCGCGGCGATGCCGATCGCATCCATGCCCGAGCCGCACAGGCGGTTGACGGTCGAACCCGGCACGGCCTGCGGCAAGCCCGCGAGCAGCAGCGACATGCGCGCCACGTTGCGGTTGTCCTCGCCCGCCTGATTGGCGCAGCCGTAGATCACATCGTCGATGGCGCTCCAGTCGACATCCTTGTTGCGCTCCATCAGCGCCTTGAGCGGCACTGCGCCGAGGTCATCCGCGCGAACCTGGGACAGCGCGCCTGCATAGCGGCCGATCGGCGTGCGAATGGCATCGCACAGAAAAGCTTCCGTCATGAGAATCTCCGGTAAAGCGCGCGCAGGCGACCGGAAATTGTCGAGCGCGCCAGTTTCGTCTAAATGTTCTATACGCGAACACATGGCCGAATAATGAACATTTGCGGCCATGATAGGGGTCGCGCGAACCCGGTGTCAAGCCGCTCGACGGGGGGCCGGACCGCCCCCACCCTCGACGACATCATGGACCCATGAAAAACGGCCGTACAGACAAAGTCTGTACGGCCGTTGCTGGGAAAGCCGGTTCGCGCGCTTGAAGCGGCGCGAGCGTCTTAACGCGACATCATCAGCGCGCCCACGTTGTTCATGACCCACATCGTGCCGAACACCACGACCAGCGCGGCCAACACGGTATAGGCCAGCGCGAGCAGGTTCCAGCCCTGCCCCGAACCCGGACTCATGTGCAGGAAGAACACCAGATGCACGACGATCTGCACGAACGCGAGCGCACCGAGCGCGAACATCATGGTGCTCGGCGGCAGTGCGCCATGCAGCACCAGACCGAACGAGCCAGCCGTGAGCAGGACCGCGAGGATAAAGCCGGCCACGTAGCCGCCGAGACCGCCGTGCGCCGCTTGAGTATGCGAATGAGCCATTTAGATCACGCTCCCGAGATAGACGAAAGTGAAGACGCAGATCCACACGATGTCGAGAAAGTGCCAGAAGAGGCTCAGGCACGTCAGGCGGCGGATTTGACGCTCGTCCAGTTCCGGACGGCGAATCACCTGCAGCATGAGCACGACCATCCAGATGAGGCCGAAGAACACGTGCAAGCCGTGCGTGCTGACGAGCGTGAAGAACGACGACAGGAACGCGCTGCGATCGGGGCCCGCGCCATCCTCGATCAGATGCGAAAACTCGCGCAGTTCTAGCGTGAGGAACATCACGCCGAGCGCGAACGTGACGACGAGCCAGCCGAGCACCGCACCCGCGCGACGTTGATGCGCGCCGATCATCGCGAAGCCGTACGTGATGCTCGACAGCAGCAGCACGGCGGTTTCGAGCGCGACACCGGGAATGTCGAACAGATCCTTGCCCGTGGGGCCGCCCGCGAACTGATGCATCATCACGCCGAAGACGGCGAAGAGCGATGCGAACAGCACGCAGTCGGTCATCAGATAAATCCAGAACCCGAATACGGAATTCGACTCCGGATGGTCGTGATCGCCGAGATCAGCCAGCGTCGCGGCATTGGTTTTTTGTAACATCAGTTGGCCTCCACGGCGAGTTCCTCAGCGGCAGGTACCGGAGCGCCGACGGTCGCAGTACCCAGTGCGCGATGGCGCGTCTCTTCGATTTCGCGGACCTTGGCGGCGGGGATGTAGTAGCCGTCGTCATCGCTGAAGCTGCGAATGGCGAGCGTCAGTACGATAGCGGCCAGCGCCAGCACGCCGAGCCACGTGATATGCCAGACCCCGGCAAAGCCGAGCACGAGGCTGAACACTCCGATGAGCACACCGGCACTCGTGTTCGACGGCATGTGGATATCGCTGTATTTAGCCGCGAGACCGAGACCACGGCCCGTTTCCTTCATGCGGCTGAACGCGTCGAGCGATTCCACTTGCGGCAGCACGGCGAAGTTGTAGACCGGCGGCGGCGACGAGATCGACCATTCGAGCGTACGGCCACCCCACGGATCGCCCGTCACGTCGCGATACTCGGGCTTGTTGCGATTGATGACGCTCACGACGAGTTGCAGCACGAAGAAGATCACGCCGAGTGCGACCAGACCCGCACCGCATGCAGCAACGATCAGCAACGGTTGCCACGCCGGGTTGTCGTAGTGATTCATGCGGCGCTGCATGCCCATGAAGCCGAGCACGTAGACCGGCACGAACGCCACGTAGAAGCCGACGAACCAGCACCAGAACGAGCACTTGCCGAGCCGCTCATTGAGTTTGAAGCCGAAGACCTTCGGGAACCAGTAATGCAGGGCCGCGAGGTAGCCGAACACGACACCACCGATAATCGTGTTGTGGAAGTGCGCAACGAGGAACTCGGTGTTGTGCAGCACGAAGTCCGCACCGGGGATCGCGAGCATCACGCCGGTCATGCCGCCGATCGTGAACGTCACCATGAAGCCGATCGTCCAGTAAACCGGCGCCGTAAATTCGACGCGGCCGCGATACATCGTGAACAGCCAGTTGAAGATCTTCACGCCCGTGGGGACCGCGATGATCATGGTCATGATGCCAAAGAACGCGTTGACGTCGGCGCCCGCACCCATCGTGAAGAAGTGGTGAGCCCACACGAGGAACGCGAGGACCATGATCACGCACGATGCGTAGACCATCGTCTTGTAGCCGAACAGCGGCTTCTTCGAGAACGTGGCGATCATTTCCGAATAGATGCCGAACGCCGGCAGCACCAGCACGTAGACCTCCGGGTGCCCCCATGCCCAGATCAGGTTCAGGTACACCATCGGGTTGCCGCCGCCGTCATTCGTGAAGAAGTGCATGCCCAGGTAGCGGTCGAGACCGAGCATCGCGAGTGCGATCGTGAGGATCGGGAAGATCGCCATGATCAGCACGTTCGAGCAGAGCGCCGTCCACGTGAACACCGGCATGCGCATCATCGTCATGCCCGGCGCGCGCATCTTGATGATCGTCACGAAGAAGTTGATGCCGGTGATCAGCGTGCCCACACCGGACAGCTGCAACGCCCAGATGTAGTAATCGACCCCCACGCCCGGACTGTATTGCAGCTCCGAAAGCGGCGGATACGCGAGCCAGCCGACCTGGGCGAACTCGCCGATCACGAGCGACAGGTTCATCAGGATCGCGCTGATCGCCGTCATCCAGAACGACAGCGAGTTCAGGAACGGAAAAGCGACGTCGCGCGCGCCGATCTGCAGCGGCACGACCAGGTTGAACAGACCAACCATGAGCGCCATCGCCATGAAGAAGATCATGATGACGCCGTGCGCCGTGAAGATCTGGTCATAGTGATGGGGCGGCAGGTAGCCGGGCCCATTGAAGGCGATCGCCTGCTGGATGCGCATCATGACGGCGTCGGCGAAGCCGCGCACCAGCATCAGGATGGCGACGACGATGTACATCACGCCGATGCGCTTGTGATCGACGCTGGTGAGCCATTCGTTCCACAGCCACGCCCATTTGCGCGTCACGGTCAACGCGAGCAGGACCCCTACTACGATCAGCGCCATGAAGGCCGCTGCGCCCATGATGATGGGCTGATCGAACGGAATTGCTTCTAGTGTTAGTTTGCCGAACATGGCTTTACCCCTTCGTCACGCACGACGGATCACTGAAATTCGTGACGTGACCGTTGTTGTATTTCGCGACGATGTTGTTGAAGAGCTTCGGATCGACGGTCGAGAAGTACTGAACCGGTGCCTTCTCAGTCGGTTGCGAGACCGTTGCGTATTGATCCATCGACAGGCCGTTCGACGACGCCTTCACCTTCTGGACCCACGCGTCGAAGTCTTGCTGGCTGGTGGCGAGGGTGCGGAACTTCATGTCCGAGAAGCCCTTGCCGCTGAAGTTCGCCGACATGCCCGCGTAGTCGCCCGCGTGATCGGCGATCAGGTGCAGACGCGTCTGCATGCCCGCCATCGCATACACCTGGCTGCCCAGTTGCGGGATGAAGAACGAGTTCATGACCGAGTCCGACGTGATGATGAAGTTCACCGGCGTGCCGACCGGCACGGCCAGCTGGTTCATCGACGCGATGCCGAGATCCGGATAGATGAACAGCCACTTCCAGTCGAGCGCGACGACTTCGACGTTGATCGGCTTGACGTTCGATTCGAGCGGCTTGTACGGATCGAGCTCGTGGCAGGTGCGGTAGGTGATGACCGCGAGAAACAAGATGATGCACGTCGGGATGGCCCAGACGACCACTTCGATCGCCGTGGAATGCGACCACTCGGGCGCATAGGTGGCGTTGCGGTTCGACGCGCGGTAGCGCCACGCGAACAGCAGCGTCAACAGGATGACCGGCACCACGACGAGCAGCATCGCGTAAGTGGAGGTCGCGATCAGCGACTTTTCGGCCACACCCACCGCCCCTTTCGGGTCGAGGATCGTGAGCTCGCTACATCCCGAAAGAGAGGCGGCGAGTCCGGCCCCGAGGGGGACTACCCATTTGTTAAAGGCTTTTCTGACTATCATGATTGCCCGATTTCCGTTGAATCACTTCGGCACTGGACGCGCATTCAAGACCCCTGAAAATGCGCAATAAAATGCCACCCGTATCGTATGCGGGCTTATTCTACGGACTGCGGGTCTCTCAAAATTTGATCCCAGATAAACCAAGGCTTGAGCGCGCCAAATATCGCCTGCGTCGGACGGTCGCAACCCCGCAATTTATCTTTCACAAACCTTTCATTGCGGTTGTTTAATGCTGGGGGAGAGGCTTGGCGGAGCAAGATCGGCGCTTGAAGGGGACCTGCGTCGCGCCGCGCTTGAAGATCGCTTGCGCAGGTTGCGCACGCGACAAATACGGATCACCGGAAAATAAACACTTTAATTGCCCGGCTTAAATAGACATTTTGTCGCACCGAATGAACAAACCGGCACGTCGATACCGGCTATTGCGCAATATCAATATTTGCACGATTCAAAATAAAATCACGGACATGAATTTTAAGGCAATAAATCGACAGTCGTCGAAAACTACGACAACTGCCGAATCAAGTAACGTAAAACCCGTCACGGCAACCAGGGCTTGAGCCACCCCAGTCCCGCCGATGTCCCGGCGCGCGGCCGGTACTCGCAGCCGATCCAGCCGTCATAGCCGAGCGAATCGAGCAGCGCGAACAGATACGGATAGTTGAGCTCGCCGATGTCGGGCTCGTGGCGCTCGGGCACGCCGGCGACCTGCACGTGTCCGATGCCGTCGATATCGCGTCGCAGCTTCGTCGCGAGGTCCCCCTCGACGATCTGGCAGTGGTAGCAGTCGAACTGCACCTTGAGGTTCGGCGCGCCCAGTTCCGCGCGGATCGCCTGGGCGTCGTCCTGGCGGTTGAGCAGATAGCCCGGCATGTCGCGCGTGTTGATCGGCTCGATCAGCAGCGCGAGCCCCTCCGGCTGCGCCGCCTTCGCCGCGTACGCGAGATTGCGCAGATAGACCTCGCGATGCCGCGCGCGCTCCGCGCCCTGAGGCAGCAAGCCCGCCATCACGTGCAGATTGCGGTTGCCGAGCACGCGCGCATAGTCGAGCGCGGTCTCGATGCCGCGGCGGAATTCGTCCTCGCGGCCCGGCAGCGAAGCGATGCCGCGCTCGCCCGCCGCCCAGTCGCCCGGCGGCGCGTTGAAGAGCGCGAGCGTGAGACCGTGGGCGTCGAGCCGGGCCCGGATCTCCGCCGCCGGAAATTCGTACGGAAACAGGAATTCAACGGCGGCGAAGCCATCGCGCGCCGCCGCCTCGAAACGATCGAGAAACGCGTGTTCGCCATACATCATCGTCAGGTTGGCCGCGAAACGGGGCATCGAAACTCCTTCTCAAGGGCATGGCAAGGCGGCGCACGCCGCCTCGCGAACTGGGCCGGTTCATCATACACGCGGCACGGCCACCACCCGGCCCGGCGGCGCGCCGGTTGGCGAAACAGGGCGCTTGCGCTATCTTCACGGCTTCCCGACGCTCCACCGACCGCGCCCCTGGACGCCCATGAGCCCAGTTTCCAACGATTCGCCCGACCATCCCGACGCGCAGCCGGAGATCCCGGACAAGCCCGGCGATTCATACGTGCAGTCGTTCGCGCGCGGGCTCTCGGTCATCCGTGCGTTCAACGCCGAGCGCCCCGAGCAGACGCTCACCGACGTCGCCGCCGCCACCGGCCTCACGCGTGCGGGCGCGCGCCGCATCCTGCTCACGCTGCAGACGCTCGGCTATGTCGAGGCCGAAGGGCGGCTCTTTCGCCTGACGCCGAAGATCCTCGACCTCGGTTTCGCGTACCTCACGTCGATGCCGTTCTGGAATCTCGCCGAACCGGTCATGGAGCAGCTCTCGGGCCAGGTGCACGAAAGCTGTTCGGCGGCCGTGCTCGATCGCACCGAGATCGTCTATGTGCTGCGCGTACCCACGCACAAGATCATGACGATCAATCTGTCGATCGGCAGCCGTTTGCCGGCGTATTGCACGTCGATGGGCCGCGTGCTGCTCGCCGCGCTCGACGAGACAGCGCTCGACGAAACGCTCAGCTCGTCGCCGCTCTATGCCCACACGCCGCGCACGATCACCGATCCGGCCGAACTCAAACGCGTGATCGCGCAGGTGCGCCAGCAGGGCTGGGCCATCGTCGATCAGGAACTCGAGGGCGGCCTCATCTCGATCTCCGCGCCGATCCGCAATCGCCACGGCCGCGTGATCGCGGCGCTGAACATCAGCGGCAATGCGCAGCGCACGTCCGCCAAGCAGATGGTCAAGCTATTCCTCGAACCGCTGCTCGAAGCCGCGCAACGCGTCTCGAGCATGGTCGCGCGGCGCATCTAAGCAACACGTTCGGAACCGCCGTCACGCGACGTCGGCGAATACCTCGACGAGCCAGTCGGCGAACGTGCGCACGCGCAACGAGAGCTGCCGGTTCTGCGGATAGAGCACCGACACCGGCATGCGCGGCGGCGGCGCATCGGGCAGCACCACGCACAGCTCGCCGTTGGCGAGTTCCTCCTCGATCCGGTAGCGCGGCACCTGCACGATGCCAAGGCCCGCGAGCGCCGCGCCCCGGTAGAGATCCGCGCCGTTGACGGCCACCGGGCCCGTCAACGTGAGCCGCTGGATGCCGTCGGGCAGCGCGAACTCGAGCGGATGCGGGCGGCCCGTGGCCGGCGACAGATAGTTGACCGCCTGGTGGCCGGCCGCGAGCGCCTCGATCGACGCGGGCTCGCCATGACGTTGCAGATACGCGGGGCTCGCGCAGGTCACCTGTTCGAGCAGCGCGACGCGCCGCGCGATCATCGACGAACTGGCCAGCTCGCCCGCGCGCAACACGCAATCGATACCCTCGCGCACGAGATCGACGTACTGGTCGCCTGCGCCGATATACAGCTCGATGTCCGGATAACGCGCGAGAAACGCAGGCAGTTGCGGCATGACGAAATGCTGGGCCAGCGTACCCTGCATGTTCACGCGCAATAGCCCCTTCGGATCGCTGTCACGAAATGCGTCCTCGGTTTCTTCGAGGTCGGCGAGCAGGCGCGTGCAACGAAGATAGTAGGCATCGCCGTCGAGCGTCGGCTTGACGTGACGCGTGGTGCGTTCCAGCAGCCGCACGCCGAGCCGCGCTTCCAGCCGCTTGATCGAATTCGTGACGGTGGCGCGCGGCAGGTTCAGGTCCTCGGCCGCCTGCGTGAAGCTGCGGCGATCGACGATCCGCGTGAATATCTGCATCTCCTGGAAGCGGTCCAAAGGCGGCCTCGGTCGGGTTCGTGAGCGTGGGTATTCGCGCGAAAGCGAATCCATGTTCTCACGATCGCCACCCCGTTGAGAATCCCCAACGCACGCGCTTCGTTCAACCGGCGGCCACCCGCTGCACCACTTCGACGAACGCGCGGCCCGCCTCGTCGAGATGACCCGAGTTGTCGATGTTCGCGAGCGTCGCGCCCGGCGGCACGTCGAACGGCGCGCGGCGCGCGAGCCGTGCTTCCACCTGCTCGCGCGTCTCGCGTGCCCGCGCGAGCAGACGCGCCGCGAGCACGTGGGGCGACGCATCGATATGCACCAGCGTCATCTGCGGATAGCGCTTGAGCGCATGGCCCACATAGGCGCGCGAACCATTCACCACGACGGTGCAGCCAAGCGCGAGCCATTGGTCGATCTCGATGCCGATGCCATAACGCAACGCGTGGCTGCGCCAATGCAGCGCGAAGAGACCGATGCGCGAGCGCGCCTCGAACTCCGCCTCGGTCAGCGCGATGTGATTCTCGCCGCCGCCGTCGGGGCGCGTGATGTAACGATGCGCGAACACGACGTCGTGCGTCGCGATCTGGCTGCGCGCGAAACCGAGCAGCGAGTCCTTGCCCGCGCCCGATGGACCCATCACGTAGATCAGCCGCTCGCTCATGCCGCGCGCTCCGCTTGCGCCACGGCGCCGAACGCAACCCGCCGCCACAACACGAACGGCGCGCCGGGTGCGGGCTCGACGAAGATCGCCGCGCCCTCGACGGGCAATGCGCCGGGTGGCTGCATCCGGTCGTTCCAGGCATCGACTAGCTGCATGCGTTCGCAAGCATCGTCGAGTGAACTGGACAGGGTCATGTGAAAGCGAAACTCGTCGAACACATACGGGTAGCCCCATTGCTCGACCAGTTCGCGCTGACGCGGCGAGAGCGGCGCAGCGAGACGGCGCGCCAGCTCGGCTGCCGCGGGCTTCGCGCGCAACGCATCGAGCGTGCGCAGGGCGTCGGCGGCCAGATCTCGGAGGGCGGCGTCGCCCGGTTCGTCGGCGGGACGCAGCGCGACGAAGTTGCCGAGCATCGCGGCCTCGACCGGCACCGCGAAGCGTGAGCGCGTATCGGCCCAGCGTTGCGCGGCCTCGACGAGTGTGTCGGGGCTCACGTGCCCGGCGAGACGAAACGGCGCGATCAGCGTGCCGTGCCAGCCGTAGCGTTGCGGCGCGACGGTCAGTTCGCCGAGCGGCCGCGCGAGACCCGCGAGCGCAGGCGGCGCGAGTGTCTCGCCGGTCTCGGGATCGCGGCCGAGCCACGCGCAGCCCGCCCGCCACCACGCGGAATCGGCGGGCGGCGCGTAATAGAGTGCGAAGCGCGCGTCGGCGGACCAGTCTTGTGCTGCGGCCTCGCTCATCCGTCGTGCTCCACCATCAACTGCACGCGGTCGGCGGCAAAGTGCGTGACGCCGTATTTGATCGGCACGCCATCGAGGTCGACGTCGACGTTCTCGACCCACAGCACCGGTTGCTGCCGGTTGATGTTCAGACGACGCGCCACCTCCGCCTCGGGCAGCACGCTGCCGATGCGGCTCCACTTGCGCAGATAGTCCGCCACGCCGAATTCGGCGAGCGCCTTGGTCGTGCTGTCGACGCGCTCCAGCACCGAGGGCAGATCCGCGAAGCGCGTGGCCGGATACCAGCTGCGCGCGTAGGTGAGCGGCACGCCGTCGGCCTCGTGCAGGGTTTCGATGCGATAGACGAGCGCCCCCGAGCGCAGTCCGAGCGCCTTCGCCACCGCCGGATCCGCTTTAACGCGCGACGACGCCAGCAGTTTGCCCGCCGTGGTGTGCTGCTGGCGCTGCAGGTTCTCGGTGAAGCGGGTGCGCCGCCCGATCGAATAGTCGATCGCACCCGGCTGCACGAATGTGCCGCGCCCCTGCTCCACGCTCACGAGGCCCTGGGCCGCGAGCCCGAGCATCGCGCGACGCACCGTATGGCGGTTCACGTCGAAGCGCTTGGCGAGTTCGCCCTCGCTCGGCAGGCGGCCGTCGTCGCCGAAGCCGCTCGCGGCAATTTCGGCCGCGAGAATCTGCTCGATCTGGCGCCACACCGCCACGCCAGCGCCGCGCTCGAGCTGCATGCCATGCGGCGAGTCGTCGTTCGATGTCATGGTGCTGTCATTCCTCTGCGATTCAATATGGTTTTTGCGCATTGTAGAGCGCAAGGCGTGATGGAAATATGAAAACGTCCGCCGCGCGCCAATCGCCTCATTGTATCCGAAGACGTCTAGACGTTTAGATGAATAGATGCTCCAATAGCGACATTGCCTCTGCGCCTCGCGTGGCGACCACAGGAATCTCGATGAACGCTTCCTCCAATCCAGCCTCCAGTGCCCGGCGCCGCGCCTGGATGGCGGTGCTCGCGCGCACGCCTCGTGCCGCGCTCGAAAGCGCACTCGCCGTCGCACTCGACGGCGCGCCCGTGCCGGACTATGACTGGCTGCGCGCGCCGCAAACCGGCCTCGCGATGGTGCGCGCACGCATCGGCGGCAGCGGCGATGCGTTCAACGCCGGCGAGGCCACGGTCACGCGCGCAACGCTGCGGCTGCGCGGCGAGCGCTATGGCGAGGCCGTCGGCGTCGCGTGCCATCTGGGCCGCGACAAGCGCCGCGCCGAACTCGCCGCGCTCGCCGACGCACTGCTGCAACTGCCGCACTGTCACGAGACGTTGCATGCGCAACTGATCGAACCGCTCGCCGCGCAGATCGCGGCGCAACGCGCGGCGCGCCAGGCGGCAGCCGCCAGCACGAAAGTCGAATTCTTCACGATGGTCAGAGGTGACGCATGAACCAACACATGGAACCGCGCGCCGCGCTGCACCTGCTCACGCCGGGCTTCGCCGAGCCGGTACGCGATACCCAATCGGTCTTTCGCACGCTGCTCGATGCGCTCGCGCGGCCTGGCACGATCGGCGTGATCGAGACGCCGCTCGCCGGCGCCGCCGACGAACATGCGCCCGGCGCGGGCCTGGCGGCATTCGCGTCGCTGCTCGCGCTGTGCGACTACGCCACGCCGGTCTGGCTCGCGCAGCATGACGCCGCGCTCGCCGCCGCCTTGCGTTTTCATACGGGCGCACCGCTCGCACAAGGCGCCGACGACGCCGCATTCGTCTATGTGCACGACGCCGCCGCGCTGCCGCCGCTCGAACAGTTCGCGCACGGCACGCCCGAAGCGCCCGAGCACTCGGCCACGGTGCTCGTGCGCGTCGATGCGCTCACGGGCGGTGCGCCGCTCGTGTTGCGCGGCCCCGGCATCGAATCGACCTGTACCATCGCTCCCATTGGCCTGCCCGAGCGCTTCTGGCAGGAACGCGCCGCGCTCGCACCGCTCTTTCCGTGCGGCGTCGATTTCTACCTCGTGTGCGGCGCGCGCCTGATCGGTCTGCCGCGCACGGTCCAAGTGGAGATGAACTGATGTACGTCGCCGTCAAGGGAGGAGAGCGCGCGATCGAAGCATCGTGGCGCCTGCTCGACCAGGCCCGCCGTGGCGACACCGCGCTGGCCGAATTGAGCGTGGCGCAGATCCGCGAGCAACTGCGTCTTGCCGTGGCGCGCGTGATGACCGAAGGCTCCGTCTACGACGAAGAACTCGCGGCGCTCGCGATCAAGCAGGCGGCCGGCGATCTCGTCGAAGCGATCTTTTTGCTGCGCGCGTATCGCACGACGTTGCCGCGTTTCGGCTACACGCTGCCCGTCGAAACCGAAGCGATGCAGGTCGAACGGCGCATTTCCGCAACGTTCAAGGACGTGCCCGGCGGCCAGGTGCTCGGCGCAACCTACGACTACACGCAGCGCCTGATCGATTTCACGCTGCTTGCCGAGCGCGGCGAAGCGCCCGACGAAGCCGCTGCACCGATGGCTTCTAACGAAGCGCACACCGCGCCCATGCCGCGTGTCGTCACGCTGTTGAATCAGGAAGGCCTGATCGAGCAGGAAGTGCCCCACGCCGATGCCGCCGAACCCGGCGACCTCTCGCGCGAACCGCTCGCGTTCCCCGCCGATCGCACGACGCGCCTGCAGAACCTCGCACGCGGCGACGAAGGCTTCCTGCTCGCGATGGGCTACGCGACGCAGCGCGGCTACGCGCATTCGCATCCGTTCGCGGGCGAGATCCGCTTCGGCTCGGTCGCCGTCGAGATGGAACTCGACGAACTCGGCGAGGCCGTCGAGATCGGCGATATCGAGCTGACCGAGTGCCAGATGGTCAACCAGTTCGCGGGCAGCAAGGACGTGCCGCCGATTTTCACGCAAGGCTATGGCCTCGCCTTCGGCCACGCCGAGCGCAAGGCCATGGCGATGGCGCTCGTCGATCGCGCGTTGCGGGCCGAGGAACTCGGCGAGACGATTGCCTCGCCGACCCAGGACATCGAGTTCATGCTGTCCCACAGCGACAACGTCGAGGCGTCCGGCTTCGTCCAGCATCTGAAGCTGCCGCATTACGTCGATTTCCAGGCCGAACTCGAACTCGTGCGCCGCCTGCGCGCCGAGCATCGCGAAACCCAGACCGAGGCCGCTCAATGAACGCACCCGACGTCATCGACAACGCTGCCGTTGCCGGCGGCACCGAAGGCTACAACTTCGCGTATCTCGACGAGCAGACCAAGCGCATGATCCGCCGCGCGCTGCTCAAAGCCGTGGCGGTGCCCGGCTATCAGGTGCCGTTCGGCTCGCGCGAAATGCCGCTGCCCTACGGCTGGGGCACGGGCGGCATCCAGGTGACGGCCGCGATCATCGGCGCGCATGACACGCTCAAGGTCATCGACCAGGGCTCCGACGACACGACCAACGCCGTCAACATCCGCCGCTTCTTCGCGCGCACGACCGGCGTCGCGACCACGCGCCACACGCGCGATGCGACCATCATCCAGACGCGTCACCGCATTCCCGAGACGCCGCTCACGCGCGAGCAGATCCTCGTCTATCAGGTGCCGATGCCCGAGCCGCTGTTCCGGCTCGAGCCGCGCGTCGCCGAGTGCAAAAAGCTCCATGCGCTCGCCGACTACGGCCTCATCAGCGTGAAGCTCTACGAGGACATCGTCCAGCACGGCAGCATCGCGACGACCTACGACTACCCGGTGATCGTCAACGGCCGCTATCTGAGCTCGCCCTCGCCGATTCCGAAGTTCGACAACCCGAAGCTCGACATGAATCCGGCGCTGCAACTGTTCGGCGCGGGCCGCGAGCGGCGCCTCTACGCGATTCCGCCGTACACGCCGGTGCGCAGCCTCGACTTCGACGATCATCCGTTCGAGGTGCAGCGCTGGGAACATGCGTGCGCGCTGTGCGGCTCGCGCGAGAGCTTTCTCGACGAGATGATCGTCGACGATGCGGGCAAGCGCATGTTCGTGTGCTCGGACAGCGACTATTGCCACGAGCGCCGCGAACGGCAGGAAGACGGCCACGTCAATGGAGAAAACGGAGAGAACGCATGACGCCGCTATTGACCGCCCGTCACCTGACCAAACAATACGGCGGCCGCAACGGCTGTCGCGACGTCAGCTTCGACCTGTATCCGGGCGAGGTGCTGTGCATCGTCGGCGAATCGGGCTCGGGCAAGACCACGCTGCTCAACACGCTCGCGCTGCGCACCGCGGCCGATGCGGGCGAGTTGCGCTACGCGGGCACGAACGGCGAGACGCTCGATCTGCGCACGCTCTCCGAGCCGCGCCGGCGGCTCCTGATGCGCACCGAATGGGGCTTCGTGCAGCAGAATCCGCGCGACGGATTGCGCGTGGGGGTCTCGGCGGGCGCCAACATCGGCGAGCCGCTGATGGCAGTTGGCGCACGTCATTACGGCCAGATCCGCGAGACGGCCGCGCAATGGATGCGGCGCGTCGAACTCGACGAGACGCGCATCGACGAGCTGCCTTCCGCGTTTTCGGGCGGCATGCAGCAGCGTCTGCAGATCGCGCGCAACCTCGTCACCGGGCCGCGTCTCGTGTTCATGGACGAGCCTACCGCCGGTCTCGACGTGTCGGTGCAAGCGCGCCTGCTCGACCTGCTGCGCACGCTCACGACGAAGCTGCATCTGTCCGTGCTGATCGTCACGCACGACATCGGCGTGGCGCGCCTGCTCGCGCACCGGCTCATGGTGATGCAGGGCGGCACCGTCGTCGAATCCGGTCTCACCGACCAGGTGCTCGACGACCCCCAGCATCCGTACACGCAGACCCTGGTGGCCTCCGTGCTGCCGGTATAGGACGACGCTCACCATGACTCACACTTCCACGGCTTCTTCAGCGACCCGTGCGTTCATCGAGCGCCCCGCCCTCATGCTGCGCGCCGACAACGTGCGCAAGACCTTCACGCTGCATGGCCAAGGCGGCATCGGCATCGAGGCGCTTGCGGGCGTCTCGCTCGACGTCGAGCGCGGTGAATCCGTCGTGCTCGTCGGGCCGTCGGGCGCGGGCAAGAGTACGCTGCTACGATGCCTGTATGGCAACTACCTCGCGAGCGGGGGCACGATCTCGATTCGCGACGACAACGCACCGCTCCAGCATCTCGACATCACCGGCGCCGCGCCTCATGACGTGCTGCGGCTGCGCCGCCATGTAGTCGGCTACGTGAGCCAGTTCCTGCGCGTGATTCCGCGCGTGACGACGCGCGATCTCGTGGCCGCTCCGTTGGTCGCGCGCGGCGTCGCGGAGGACGAAGCGCTCGCGCGCGCCGAAACGCTGCTCGCGCGGCTGAACGTGCCGAAGCGGCTGTGGTCGCTTGCGCCCGCAACGTTCTCGGGCGGCGAGCAGCAGCGCGTGAACATCGCGCGCGGCCTGATCGCGCAGCATCGCGTGTTGCTGCTCGACGAGCCAACGGCCTCGCTCGATGCGGAAAACCGCGCCATCGTCGCGGAACTCATCAGCGAGGCACGCGAACGGGGCGCAGCGATCGTCGGCGTGTTTCATGACGAGGACACGCGCACGCGGGTTGCTACACGACTTCTTGCACTGAGTGCGCCGCGCAGCGACGCGGCGCTCAGCGAATCCGAAACTGCCACCGCTTGATACGGAGCCCGGTGATGTTGATCAAGAATGCTCGCATCGTGACGCGAGATGAAGTTTTCACGGGCGTGATGCGCATCGAGGACGGTCAGATCCGCGAGCTTTCGCATGGCACGACCGCCGCGCGCGAAGCCGAGGACTGGGACGGTGACTATTTGCTGCCGGGCCTCGTCGAGCTGCATACCGACAATCTCGAGAAGCATCTCGCGCCGCGCCCCGGCGTGCACTGGAACACCGACGCCGCGTTCGTCGTGCACGACGCGCAGATCGCGGCGGCCGGCATCACGACGGTGTTCGATGCGCTCGCCATCGGCACGCGTCTCGCGGTCGGCGTGCGCGGCCGCGACGTGCAATTGCGTTGCGCCGATGCGCTCACGCGGTTCTCGGAGCGCAAGCTGCTGCGCGCCGAGCACTTCCTGCATCTGCGCTGCGAAATCGCCACCGAGGACGTAGTCGAGCTGTTCGACTTGCTGAGCGACCATCCGCTCTTGCGTCTCGCCTCGGTGATGGACCACACGCCCGGCCAGCGCCAGTGGCACGACCGCGAGCAATGGCGCCGCTATCAGGAGCGCCACGGCAAATGGTCCGACGAGCAGGCCGCGACGCTGCTCTCCGAACTCGCCGACGAGCAGCAGCGCTTCGCCGACCAGCATCGCAGCGAGATCGTCAAGCGCTGCAAGGCGCGCGGCATTCCGCTCGCGAGCCACGACGACACCGTCATCGAGCACGTCGAGCAAGCCGCGGCCGAAGGCATCGTGCTCGCCGAATTCCCGACCACCCGCGTGGCCGCCGAAGCGGCCCGCGACCGCGGCATTGCGACGATCATGGGCGCGCCGAACGTGGTGCGCGGCGGCTCGCATTCGGGCAACGTCTCGGCGCTCGAACTGGCGCAAGCGGGACTGCTCGACATCCTGTCGTCGGACTATGTGCCGTCGAGCCTGCTCACCGCCGCGTTCGACCTCGTCGACAAGGCGGGCTGGACGCTGCCGCGTGCGATCGCGACGGTATCGTGGGAGCCCGCGCACAGCTCGGGCCTCGCCGATCGCGGCGCGATCGCGCCAGGACTACGCGCCGACTTCGTGCGCGTGACGATGCTCGACGCGTTGCCGATACCGCGTGCAACCTGGCGCGAAGGCACGCGCATCGTCTGAAACAGCCTTCAAATCACCATCTATTTAATTTCATCCTCCCTTCATCACTTGCGGCGCGCCGACGCCGCTCGCGACGAAGCGGCGCCGATTGTTGCGGCACGGCATCGCCAACGCGCATCGCACAGATTGCGCCCCGAATCTCCCCTTTCCTCGTAGAATCCCGTCCACAGGCCCTTGTGGAGCAGCAGGCCGGCCGTCGAACACAACTCCGTTAGAGGGGTTGTTCAGCGACTATCCGGTATTACACTAGCTACGCAATATTTTTGAACAGGTAAGCTGAGCGCGCGCCGCTGGCAGCGTTGCTGGCGGACCTGACGAAATCCTGACGCGATCAGCAAGGGAAACAGGCCTCGCAGCGGCACGACCGCATGCGAGGCCCATCAAGAACCACTCCGAGGAGTACACATAGTGAAGAAACTGCTTGCCGCCCTGTCGATCACCATGCTCGCCGTTACGGCGGGTGTTGCCCATGCCAAGGACTGGAGCACGGTCCGCTTCGGCGTCGACGCGAGCTACGCGCCGTTCGAATCGAAGGCACCGGACGGCAAACTCGTCGGCTTCGATATCGATCTCGGCAACGAAATCTGCAAGCGCCTGAACGCGAAGTGCGTGTGGGTCGAGCAAGACTTCGACGGCATGATCCCGGCACTGAAGGCGAAGAAGTTCGACGGCGTGCTGTCGTCGATGACCATCACGCCGCAGCGCGCCGAGCAGATCGCCTTCTCGGCGAAGCTGTTCAACACGCCGACGCGCCTCGTCGCCAAGAAGGGCGCGAGCCTGCAACCGTCGGCTGACACGCTCAAGGGCAAGTCGGTGGGCGTCGAGCAGGGCACGATCCAGGAAACCTACGCGAAGGAAAACTGGGCACCGAAGGGCGTGAACGTCGTTCCTTACCAGAACCAGGACCAGGTCTATGCGGATCTGCTGTCGGGCCGTCTCGACGCAGCGCTGCAAGACGAAGTGCAAGCTGACCTCGGCTTCCTGAAGACGCCGCGCGGCGCGAACTTCCAGTTCGCCGGCAAGGAAATCCCGACGGGCTCGGCAGCAATCGGCCTGCGCAAGGACGACGCCGACCTGAAGACGAAGATCGACAAGGCCATCGCCGACATGATCAAGGACGGTACGTACAAGAAGATCGAAGCCAAGTACTTCGACTTCGACGTCTACGGCGGCTGACGCGCCGAACGCCGCTCGATGGGTGCATGAGCGGCCAGCAGCATCCCGGACGGGCTCCGCATTTGCGGAGCCCGTTTTGTTTTGGCCGCTCGTTCGTGGGACGCGCGCGAGAATCGGCTAAGATCGTGGGCACCGGCTGCCGCAGTCGCTGGTGGTGTTGCCAAGCGCTGAACACCGCCGCGCGGATTGCGCGCCCTCCACCGTCAACTCCAGCGTGCGTGCAACACGCGTTGCGCCGCGCCCGCTCGACCATGCAAACGCAGACCCATCCGCTGATTCCGCCCGCGCTCGGCACGGCACGCCACATCACCAGCTTCCACTACGGTGCAGGCGGCGGACAGAAGATCTACATCCAGTCCTCGCTGCATGCGGACGAACTGCCCGGCATGCTGGTGTCGTGGGCCTTGCGCCGCAAGCTCGCCGCGCTCGAAGCGGCCGGGCGCATTCGCGGCGAGATCGTCGTGGTGCCGGTCGCCAATCCGGTCGGTCTCGATCAGCACGTGCTCGGCCATATGCTCGGCCGCTTCGAGACGAATACCGCGCAGAACTTCAATCGCAACTTCTACGACCTGCACGCGCTCATCGCGCCGTCCATCGAGACGCGCCTCACCGGCGACGCGAACGCCAACCGCCTGGCGATCCGCACGGCGATGCGCGAAGCACTCGATGCGCAACGCCCGAAGACCGAGTTCGAATCGCATCGTCTCGCGCTGCAGCGGCTTTCATTCGATGCGGACATCGTGCTCGACCTGCATTGCGACTGGGAAGCGGCGCTCCATCTCTATACGAACCCGGAACTCTGGCCCGAGGTCGAGCCGCTTGCGCGCTACCTCGACGCGAAGGCATCGCTGCTCGCGCTCAACTCGATCGGCAATCCGTTCGACGAGATTCACAGCTTCTGCTGGTCGATGCTGCGCGAGCGTTTCGGCGCGCGTTTTCCGATTCCGGACGGCTCGATTTCAGTGACGATCGAATTGCGCAGCCAGCGTGACGTCTCGTATGAGTTCGCCGAACGCGATGCCCAGGCACTCGTCGACTACCTGACGCTGCGTGGCGTGATCGATGGCACGGCGGCGCCGCTGCCGCCCCTCGCGCATCCTGCGACCCCGCTGGCCGGCACCGAACCGCTCGTCGCGCCCGCGAGCGGTGTCGTCGTGTTTCACGCGGAATGCGGCAGCTGGGTCGAAGCAGGCTCCCCCGTGGCCGATATCGTCGATCCGCTCAGCGACAGCGTCACGACACTGCGCAGCAGTGTGAGCGGCGTGCTCTATGCGCGTCACTCGGCGCGCTTCGCGACCGCCGGCATGGAGGTCGCGCGCATTGCCGGCGACAAGCCGATCCGTTCGGGTTCGCTGCTCTCGCTTTAAACCGGATTTAAAGCCGCCTTGTGCCGCCGCGACGCAATCGATGCGCGCGGCGGCATGAGCAGACTCATCGCCGGGTTGTTTCGCCATTCCGCTACTTTGCATTGCCAATCAATTTTTCATTGCGCGCCCACTGCAAACGTTTGCCTCTAATAATCGGCATTTGATTCCTTTGAGCCATTAATGCGCGCCTATATGAAATTGAACTCAATTTTCTAAAAGACGTATATCCATAGCAGAAAAAAATATTTAGAAAATTGCAGTGCCGCCAAGGCACGGCCGACCCGCCTCATTTCCCCCCAGCCCAGCAAAGACGGCCAACACAGCCGTCCCACTATCCGGCAAGCCCCGTGTCGCATCCACACCACACAATAGCGACATATTTCCGTCATGCACTTACTGTCACATTCGTTTCTTTGACGTTCCTTACATTGCAGTCCGTCGCATGACCGGCCGACAGAGCACCGGGCGCGGCCATAACCAATATTCCTCATCTCTCTGGAGAGTCAGTTGAAAAAGAAGATCTTGACCACCGCTATTCTCGCAACGGTCGCGGGGGCCGCACACGCACAAAGCAGCGTCACGCTCTATGGCGTGATCGATGCTGGTATCAGCTACGTCAACAACGTGAAGAACCCGGCTGGCAACTCGAGCCACCTGTTCCAGTACCAGGACGGCGTTGCCCAGGGCAGCCGTTGGGGCCTGCGCGGCACTGAAGACCTCGGTGGCGGCCTGAAGGCAATCTTCGTGCTCGAAAACGGCTTCAACAGCGGCACGGGTGTCGCCGGTCAAGGCGCCGCGATGTTCGGCCGTCAAGCTTATGTTGGTCTCGCTCAAGACAACGCCGGCACGCTGTCGTTCGGTCGCCAGTACTCGTTCTCGACCGACTTCCTCGGCTCGGCGTACTCGACGGGTGGCAACACGGTCGGCGGCAACTTCTCGTACCACTTCAACGATATCGACCAGCTCACGTCGAGCCGTATCAGCAACGCCGTCAAGTTCACGAGCGCGAACTTCGCAGGTCTGACGTTCGGCGGCTTGTATGGCTTCTCGAACCAGGCCGGTGAATTCGCTGGCTCGCCGGCAACCGGTTCGACGGCTCCGGGCTCGTCGCGCGCATACAGCTTCGGCGCGAACTACGCGTACGGCCCGTTCAGCCTCGGCTCGGCCTACACGTACATCAGCTACCCGGGTTCGGCTTCGCCGGCGGCCATCACGCCCACGACGGGCATCGCCATCGCCAACCTCAACTCGGGTACGCTGCATGACCTGCGCACGTTCGGCGTGGGTGGCCGCTACGTCGTCGGCCCGGCAACGCTGTGGGCCCTGTGGACCAACACGCTGCTCTCGCCGATCGCTGGTTCGTCGACGCTGTACAACGCCTATGAAGTGGGCGGCAAGTACGCGTTCACGCCGGCTCTGTCGGGCGCGCTCGGCTACACGTACTCGCGTTCGTCGGGCCTCGCCGACGCACACTGGAACAGCGTCACGGCAGCCGTCGACTACGCACTCAGCAAGCGTACCGACGTCTACCTGCTCGGCGTCTACCAAGGCGCTTCGGGCAAGACCAACACCGGCGCAGAGATGCAAGCACAGATCGGCGACTCGACCTCGAACATTTTCGCGGCGTCGGGTAACGGTTCGGACAATCAAGTGGCCGTGCGCGTCGCGATCCGCCACAAGTTCTAATCGAACGTCTGCAGACGGCGCACCTCGCGAGACGGTGCGCCTGAAGCCCGCTGCCCGATCGGCCTGTGTCGATCGGGCAGTTTTCTTTTCCGCCATTTAATTCGGATTCCATATCGAATCATTCGACTACAAATCTATTCAAAATATCATTCAAATAAAGTTGAATAGATCGAAATCAGCACCCCGATATTAGAAAAAAATATTTCGAATATGGCTGACAGTGTAATTTGATAGCGGCCCCGCTTGTCTGCTCGAAACCCAGTCAGCACGGGCCTTCCAGCCCTTCCATGGCATCTCGAAATCGCCGTCGCGCCCGCACCACAGCATAGAGACAAGCCTCCCTCGCTCTCTTACTGTCGCATTCGCTTCTTATGCATTCCTGATGTTTCTTAAAAATTCAGGCATCCGCTGAACGAAGCGCCATCACATCGATATTCCCTGATACCTGGAGGAACAGTTGAAAAAGAAGATCCTGACCGCCGCCGTTCTCACCACCATCGCCGGCGCGGCGCATGCGCAGAGCAGCGTCACGCTGTACGGGCTGATCGACGCCGGCCTCAGCTACGTCAACCACGTGAAGAATCCCGCGACCGGCAAAGCCGATAACCTGTTCCAGTATCAGGACGGTGTGGCAGCGGGCAGCCGCTGGGGCTTGCGCGGCACCGAAGACCTCGGCGGCGGCCTGAAGGCGCTCTTCGTGCTCGAAAACGGCTTCAACAGCGGCACCGGCGCCGCCGGTCAGGGTGGCGCGATGTTCGGCCGCCAGGCGTACGTCGGCCTGAGCCAGGCCAGCGTGGGCTCGCTGACCTTGGGGCGCCAATACACGTTCACGACCGACTTCCTCGGGCCGAAATATTCGACGGGCGGCAACACGGTCGGCGGCAATTTTTCGTATCACTTCAACGACATCGACCAGATCGTGTTGAGCCGGATCAATAACGCCGTCAAGTTCACCAGCGCGAACTTCGCGGGCCTGACGTTCGGCGGTCTCTACGGCTTTTCGAACCAGGCCGGCCACTTCGCCGGCTCGCCCACCGCCGGCGCGACGGCGCCGGGTTCCTCGCGCGCCTACAGCTTCGGCGCGAACTATGCGCTCGGTGCGTTCAGCGTCGGCTCGGCTTACACGTACATCGCCTACCCGGGCGCATCGACGCCCGCGTTCACGACCAGCATCGCCAACGTCCCGACCGGCTCGCTCCACGATCTGCGCACGTTCGGCCTCGGCGGGCGCTACGTCGTGGGGCCGGCCACGCTGTGGGCCCTGTGGACCAACACGCTGCTCTCGCCCGTCGCCGGTTCGTCGACGCTCTACAACGCCTACGAGGTGGGCGGCAAGTACGCGTTCACGCCGGCGCTGTCGGGGGCGCTCGGCTACACGTACTCGCGCACGACGGGCCTGTTCGGCGCCCACTGGAACGGCGGCACCGCCGCCGTCGACTACGCGCTCAGCAAACGCACCGACGTGTATCTGCTCGGCGTCTATCAGCAAGCCTCGGGCAAGGTCGGCAACACGCCGGTCCAGGCGCAGATCGGCGACTCCGGCGCGACCATCTTCCAGCCCTCGGGTGAAGGCGCCCAAAGCCAGTTCGCCATGCGTGTGGCAATTCGTCACAAATTCTGACCGAGGGGCATTGTCGGCCCGTGACGCGCACGAGGCGGGCACAAGACGGGGCGTCCGCAGCGACGCCCCGTCTTGTTATGCCACACCGTGCGCGGGCTACGCCCGTGCAAGAACGCGTCACGCGCGTGCCGTTCTGGTACGCTGCGGCCTTTCCCCTGGCGGACTCGAATCGATGGAACTCCCCTTCAACGAACGTGGTGTTTCGGTGACGCGCAATGCGCTGTCCGTCGCAGGCCAGGTCATTGCACTGCGCGACGTGCAGGATTTGCGTGTCGTCACGATCGGGCGCGACCGCAAGGTACCGATAGGGCTCGCAGTCGCCGGGGTGATCGGCCTGGCGGTGTGGGGCTGGTCCGGCTCGTCGGCCGCCCTCGTGTGCGGTCTGATGATGATGGGCGTCGGCCTGCTGACCTGGTACTCGCAGGACGTGACGCACCAGCTCATCGTCGTGACGGGGGGCGAGCACCGCGAGGCGCTGTCGAGCACCGACCGCGCCTTCGTCGAACGCGTCGAACAAGTCATGCGCCAGGCGATGGGCGGACGCAGCGACAGCGCCACGGCGGCCTGACCGTCAGCGCCCGGCGGCCCCTTCAACCAAACTCGATCGGCGCCACGCGCCAGATCTCGCGCGCATATTCGGCAATCGCCCGATCGGACGAGAACTGCCCCATCCCCGCCACGTTCTCGATTGCGCTGGCCGTCCAGCTCGCCGTATCGACGAAGCGCCGGTCGACGTCCTCCTGGGCCTTGATGAACGGCTCGAAATCCGCCAGCACCATGTAGTGGTCGCCCCAGTCGACGAGCGTGTGGAAAATATCGGAGAAGCGCGCTGTATCGCCCGGTGAGAAGAAACCGGTGCGGATCTGGTCGAGCGCGCGGCGCAACTCGGCGTTTTCTTCGTAGATCTGGCGCGGCCGGTAGCCCTTCGCGCGCAGCTCGTCCACCTGATCGGCCGTATGCCCGAAGATGAAGATGTTCTCCGGCCCGACTGATTCGCAGATCTCGATGTTCGCGCCATCGAGCGTGCCGATCGTAAGCGCGCCGTTCAGCGCGAGCTTCATGTTGCCGGTGCCCGATGCCTCGGTGCCCGCCATCGAAATCTGCTCGGACAGATCGGCGGCCGGAATCAGTACCTCCGCGACGCTCACGCCGTAGTTCGGCACGAACACGACTTTGAGCCGGTCGCCCACGAGCGGATCGTGATTGACCTTGGCGGCCACATCGTTGATGAGCCGGATGATGGTCTTCGCCATCCGGTACGCGGACGCCGCCTTGCCCGCGAACAGCACGACGCGCGGCACCCAGTCGCGCTGCGGCTCCTCGCGGATGCGGTTGTAGCGCACGATCACGTGCAGCAAGTTGAGCAGCTGGCGCTTGTACTCGTGGATGCGTTTCACCTGCATGTCGAACAGCGCATCGGGGCTCGCGATCACGCCCGTGCGCTGCGCCATGCGATGCGCGAGGCGCACCTTGTTGCGGCGCTTGGCTTCGTGAAACGCGGCTTCGAACGCGCTGTCGCCGCGCAGCTTGCGCAGCGCGCCGAGTTCGAACAGATCGGAGCGCCAGCGCGTGCCGATGCTTTCGTCGATGAGACTCGCCAGCGGCGGGCTCGCCTGCGCGAGCCAGCGGCGCGGCGTGATGCCGTTGGTCACGTTGGTGAAGCGCTCGGGAAAAAGACGCGCGAAGTCCGAGAAGATATCGCGTGTCATTAGTTGCGAGTGCAACTTCGACACGCCGTTGACCTTGTGGCTCGCGACGATCGCGAGATACGCCATGCGCACGCGGCGCTGGCCGTATTCGTCGACGAGCGAAATGCGGCGGATCAGATCGACATCGCGGTTGCCCTGCCCGCTCGCCTTGTGCAAAAACGCGGCGTTGATGTCGAAGATGATTTCCAGGTGGCGCGGCAACAGGCGCGCGAGCAGTTCGACGTCCCAGGTCTCGAGCGCTTCGGGCATCAACGTGTGATTGGTGTACGAGAAGACCTGCTGCACATGCGCCATCGCCTTGTCCCATGGCACATGATGCACGTCCACGAGCAGGCGGATCAACTCGGGAATCGCCAGCACCGGATGCGTGTCGTTCAGATGCACCGCGACCTTCTCCGAGAAACGGCCGAACGTGCTGTGCGTGCGCAGGTAGCGGCGGATCAGGTCCTGCATCGTCGCCGATACGAAGAAGTACTCCTGGCGCAGGCGCAGTTCGCGGCCGGCCATCGTCGAATCGTCTGGGTAGAGCAGGCGCGAGACGTTCTCGGATTCGTTGCGCGCTTCGACCGCGCGCTGATAGTCGCCCTGATTGAATGCCGAGAGGTCGAACTCTTCATCGGCGAGCGCGGACCACAGGCGCAGCGTGTTCGTGGCGCTGGTCGCGTAGCCGGGGATGACCGTGTCATAGGCCATCGCGTTGACGTGCTGCGTATCGATCCACTCGATATGACCATCGCGCTGCACGGTGCGTCCGCCGAAGTGCACCGGATACTGAACCTCGGGCCGCGGAAACTCCCACGGATTGCCCGCGCGCAGCCAGTAGTCGGGCGCTTCCACCTGCTCGCCATCGACGATCTGTTGCCGGAACATGCCGTACTGATAGCGAATGCCGTAGCCGAAGCCCGGAATGCCGAGCGTCGCCATCGAATCGAGAAAACACGCGGCGAGACGGCCAAGGCCGCCGTTGCCGAGCGCGGCATCGGGTTCGAGATCGATCAACGATTCGAGGTCGACGCCGACACTCGCGAGCGCCTCTTTCATCTGGTCGTAGATGCCGAGCGCGAGCAGCGCATTCGTGAAGGTGCGGCCGATCAGGAATTCCATCGACAGGTAATAGACCCGCTTCACATCCTGTTCGTATTGCCGGCGCGTGGTGGCCATCCAGCGCGCGACGAGGCGGTCGCGGACCGCGAGCGCAGCGGCATGGAGCCAGTCCTGCGGGCGCGCGGCGACGGCATCCTTGCCGACGCCATACATGAGACGGTTGGAGAGCGAGCGGCGCAGCGCATCGACGCTGCTGTTGAGCTGATCGAATTCCAGATCGACGGCGGTCATCAAAAATCTCCCGATAATGCGCAGCGTCCCGGACGTGTTTCATCCCACAGTTCGGGACGCTCTGGCTATGCGGTTGAACCAGTTTGCAGAGTAGGACATTTTGCGTGGACGCGATTCGGCGCACTACGTGCACTACCATGTAGCATGACAATCGGACCGTCGCTGGTTCAGGGAGACCGCCATGAATGCCTCCGCACTGCTGGGCACGTTGCACGCCCACGAACTGCTGCTCGTCTCGCTGATTCGCGCATTGCCGCCCGATACCCGCAGCCGCATCGCCGACGAATTCCAGCAGCAGGTCGCGCTCGCCGAAGCGCCGCATCCTGGCACCGGTCATGACCGCGAGGTGACCGAGGCGTTTCACGCGCATCTGCGCAAGCTCGCCAACGTGCTGGCCTCGATTTCGTAGCAACGCCTTTTCGTAGCAACGTCTTTTCGTAGCCATGCCCGGGCGATGGTTCCATCGGTCCGCGTCGCGCTGGCTGGGCCGTTAGTTGCGCTTCAATTGTTCCGCCGTAGCGCGGGGGCCCGCTGCAGACTCGCCGCGCCTCTGCAACAATGACGCCTTTCGCGCGCCCCGAGCGCGAGCCGTCAACCGCCAGAGTCTGCCTTGTCCGCTACCAGCACCGCGCCCCGCACCGACGAGCCGATGTCGGCGAAGAACCGTCGTGCAATGGCGGCCGTCATGCTCGCCGTCGCGCTCGCGACGCTCGACACCGCAATCGCCAACACCGCGCTGCCCGCCATCGCTGCCGATCTGCACGCGGCGCCCGCCGCCTCGGTGTGGATCATCAACGCCTATCAGCTCGCGATGGTGGCCACGCTGCTGCCGCTCGCGGCGCTCGGCGACATCCTCGGACATCGGCGCATCTACATCGCCGGCATTGCCGTCTTCACGGTGGCCTCGCTCGTCTGCTCGATCGCGCCGACCTTGTCCGCGCTCACCGCCGCGCGCGTGCTCCGGGGGCTCGGCGCAAGCGCGATCATGAGCGTCAATACGGCGCTGATCCGCTATCTGTACCCGCCGCATCGGCTTGGCCGTGGCGTCGGCCTCAATGCGCTCATCGTGGGCGTGTCGTTCGCGGTCGGACCGACCGTCGCCTCGCTGATCCTGTCCGCCGCCACGTGGCCCTGGCTGTTCGCCATCAACGTGCCGCTCGGTGTCGTCGCGCTCGCGTTCGCGATGCCGGCGCTGCCGCATACCGAGCGCGGCAAGCATGGCTTCGATCCGGTCGCGGCACTGCTCAACGTCGTCGCCTTCGCCGCGCTGATCTTCGCGCTCGGCGAAGCGGCCCAGCGCGCGCCCGATCTCGAAGTGCTGTGCGCCGCGGCGCTCGCGCTCGGCTTCGGCGCGCTGCTGATCAAGCGCGAGGCGGGACATCCGGCGCCGATGCTGCCCGTCGACCTGTTCCGGCGCCCGGTGTTCGCGCTCTCGGCCGTGACGGCCGTGTGTTCATTCGCGGCGCAAGGGCTCGCGTTCGTCTCGCTGCCGTTCTATTTCGAAGGCGTGCTCATGCGCAGCCAGGTGGAAACCGGCTTTCTCATGACGCCATGGCCCGTGATCGTCGCGCTCGCGGCACCGATTGCCGGACGGCTCGCGGATCGTTATCCGCCGGGTTTGCTCGGCGCGATCGGACTCGCGGTGTTGTCGGCGGGGATGGCGTCGCTCGCATTGCTGCCCGTGCACCCTTCGGTGCTGGACATCTGCGTGCGCATGGCGATCTGCGGCGCGGGCTTTGGATTTTTCCAGTCGCCGAATCTGAAGGCGCTGATTGCGAGCGCGCCGCCCGAGCGCAGCGGCGGCGCGAGCGGCATCGTCGCGACCGCGCGGCTGATCGGCCAGGCCACGGGCGCGGCGCTGGTCGCGCTCAGCTTCAGTCTGGCGGGACGCCACGGCCCGACCCTCGCGCTCGCCACCGGCGCGGTGTTCGCGGGGGCGGCAGCGGTCGCGAGCGGGCTGCGGCTGTTTGCGCCGTCGCATCGGGCGGGGGTGGTGGGATAACGCCTGCCGGCGCGTTGCGCCGCTCCCACCCGCTCGCCGGTCACACGCTCAACGCGCGAAGTACGACTTCACGGCGGCCACGAACGTGTCGATGTCGGCCGACGACACATCGAGGTGCGTCACGAAGCGCGATGCATACAGCATCTGCGTGAGAATGCCGCGCTCCTTCAAATACGCTTCGAGCGGCGCGCAATGTTCTTGCGGAAATTGCACGAAGACCATATTGGTCGCCTGCGACTGCACCGTGACTTCGCCGATCTGCGTGAGGCCGGCCGCGAGGCGCTGCGCGTTGGCGTGGTCGTCGGCGAGACGCTCGACGTTGTGATCGAGTGCGTAGAGACAGGCCGCCGCGAGCAGGCCCGCCTGGCGCATCCCGCCGCCGAGCACCTTGCGCCAGCGGTGCGCCGACTCGATCAGCGCGCGGCTGCCGACCAGCACCGAGCCGACCGGCGCGCCGAGACCCTTCGAGAAGCAGATCGACACGCTGTCGAACGGCGCGGCCAGCGCGGCCAGCGAACTCCCCGATGCGACCACCGCGTTGAACACGCGCGCGCCGTCGAGGTGCGTGGCGAGGCCGCGCTCGCGCGCGAGGCCCGTCGCCTCGGCGACATAGCCTGCCGGCAGCACCTTGCCGCCGATGGTGTTTTCGAGTGCGAGCAGCCGAGTGCGCGCGAAGTGGTCGTCGAGCGGCTTGATGGCCGCGGCGATGCGCTCGAGCGGGATCGAGCCGTCGGCCGCGTTGTCGAGCGGCTGCGGCTGGATGCTGCCGAGCACCGCGGCGCCGCCGCCTTCGTATTTATAGGTATGCGCCGCCTGGCCGACGATGTATTCGTCGCCGCGCCCGCAATGCGCCATCAGCGCGGCGAGATTGCTCTGCGTGCCGCTCGGAAAGAACAGGGCCGCCTCCTTGCCGGCGTCGGCCGCGACACGCTCCTGCAAGCGCTGGACGGTGGGGTCGTCGCCCCACACATCGTCGCCGGTTTCGGCACGGGTCATCGCTTCGAGCATGGGCTGGCTCGGGCGGGTTACGGTATCGCTGCGCAAATCGATCATGCTGGGTTCCTCGTGTGCGGCCGCGCGGCGACCCGCACGGCACTGGAACCAACGAGTGTATTTTCAAATGGCGCCGGGAGGCAAATGGGTGCGGGTGCAGGCGGCACGCGTGCGGGCGTCGGCGTCACACACGCCACCCGGTTCCAGCATCGTGACGGAAACGGCGGCCAGAGTATGGCCGCCGTCTGAAGGCAATCCGCAAACGCGCCTGACGCGCTCTACCGCGGCAACACACTCAGCGGATCGACCGGCTTGCCGTCCGCGCGAATCTCGAACAACACGCCAGGCACGCCCTTCGAATCGGTGCCCATTTCGGCCACGGGCTGGCCCTGGGTGACGGCGTCGTCTTCCTTCACGAGCAGACGGCTGTTGTGCCCATAGGCGGTCACGACCTGATCGTTGTGCTTGATGATGACGAGCGGCCCATAGGCTTCGATGCCGTTGCCCGCGTACACGACGCGGCCCGCTGCGGCGGCCCGTACCTGCTCGCCCGGCGTACCGCCGATCACGATGCCGGTCGACTTGCCCGGCGCGAACGTCTGCAACACGGGACCGCGCACGGGCCATGCGAGCGCCACCGACGACACGGCCGCCGCCGGCGGCGTGGCGGTGGGCGCCGGTACCGGTGCCAGCGGTGCGCTCGGCAAAGTCGCGCCCGCTGGTGGCGGCGCGAAACTCGACGGCGGCGCGACCCGCAGCACCTGCCCCGGCACCACCGATGCGCCCATCGGCAACTGGTTCCACGCGGCGATATCCTGCGGCCGCTGCCCATAGGCCGAAGCGATTCGCGTGAGCGTGTCACCAGGGTTCACGCGGTAGTAGCCGGCCGGAACTCCCGTCGAGGAACTCGACGGCGGCTGCTCGCCGCCCCAAGGCGGGACCGCGCAGCCACTGACGAGCAGCGCTGCGGCGGCGCATGCTGCGAAAACGCCGGGATGAAGCCGTTGTCGATTCATCGTGCTGTTCCTCGTTACGTGCTCTCGATGCGAATTCGATTGCCGTCCGCAGCCATTCGTTCGCCCACTGTCGTGATGGACAAGCCCCGACAAGGCCGCACGGGCCGACGGTAATTGGCAAACGGCCCCATTATATCGTCGCGCTTTCCAAGCCTTCCGCCAGCCGTCCAACATTGCTTCCCCGCCACGCTGGCCTATACTGCGTCGTGCTGCTCACAATAAACCGACGATAAGACACCGCACCCGCTACGGCTACCTTCGGGAGGAGTCCGAGCATGAACAAAGCCACGTTCCTGTCCGTACAGCTGAACGTCGAGGATGTCGCCGCGTCGCCGGGTCTGGTCGAGTTGCTCAACAACCATCTCGTCTTCGCCGCCGACGTCGCCGAAGCCGCCGACGCCCTCGTCCAGCTGGCCAGCATCGCGGGACTCTCCAGCGGCATCGAAGCCACCGTCGAGCTCCCCGCGCTCGCCGTCGAGCGTCTTCGCGACGCTCTCGACACCCTCAGTGACTACGACGAAACCTGGCTGTTCGCGCTGGAGCCGAGCCGTGCGCTCTTCGACGACATTGCACGTCGACGGCGCATCTTGCATTAAACCCTGCCGCCCTGGCTGGCGCCGGTCTGCTGCCGCGCCATCCGGGCCGCACCTGCACGCGGGATCGGCGTTCCACGTTGCTGTTCGTGGGACCGGGCCGCTCACCGGCGTGCCTTTTGGGGGAATCGCCGTGAAAACCTTTCTCAATCGCCGTCACGCGACGCTCGCGGGCCCGTCGCATCTCGTCGCCGTCACCCATGCGCCAGCACCCGTCGCTGGCTCCGAGTCCCACGATGAAGCACACGCGGGCGCGGACGAAGCCCACGAGTCGGGCGAAGGCGCGCGTCCCGTGCCGACCTTGCGCGCTGTCCCGGTCGTGCCGTCGCAGGTCAACGGCCGACCGGTCGGCATCGCCGATGGCCTCGCCTTCAACGCGCTCTGCGCCACGGCGGAAGTCTCGACGTTCCGGCTGTTTCGCAGTTTCGATTACACCGTAAGCTTGCAATTTCACGCGAAGGAGCTGACCTTCTACGTCGCGCTGCATCAGGACGGTGTGCTGTGGCGCGTGCTCAAGGCCATGGATCTCGATGCCGCGAGCGCCGTGTTCCGGCATCTGGTAGAGCACGCGACGCGCCTGGCCGACGGCGAAACGCGCCGCGCGCAGTTAGTTGCGCAAAACGAGCAGTTGGTCCGGCAGATCGCGCAATCGGAGGAGCAGGCCGAGCGCCTGCGCAGCGACTTGCAACGCCAGGCCGCCCAGGAGAATCAGGTGACGGGCAGGCAGCATCAGGTGCGCAAGGACGTCGCGCAACTCGAAGCACAGCGCCTCGCGTCGCAGGCTTTGCTTAACAAGGCGCACCGCACGATTCATCAACTGACCGTGGCGCGCAACGAGGGCGTACCGCACCTGCCCGGGCGTTAGGCGAAGGCCAGGCCGGAAAAGTTTAGGCGCATAAAGATTCGCGGGCCGGAGAACCGGCCCGCGCGGGGGAGATTTGCAGGTTGATCGCGTCGTCATCGTACGGACGACGCTGTTTCGGCACGTTTGGCGTCTTTACGCGGCTTCGAAGAAGAAGCCCGTTAAAGCAAGCAGGTTCAAGCCGCCTCACGCGGCCCGCCTGCCCCGCAACCCCTCAATGACCGAAGTAGATCGATTGCGACGGCGTCACACGCGCCGGCTGAACCGCTGCGCCAGCGGCCGAGCTGCCGGTCGTCGCCGAACCGAAGCCGCTCGTGTCGCCCTGCGCGAGCTTCTCTTGCGTCACGCGGGCTTGTGCAGCCTGGATGTTTTCGGGGTAATTCATCTCGTTATCGGCCGGGTTGTAGCCCGCTTTCTCGAGTTGGACGAGTTCGGCGCGAACCTGCGCGCGGGTCAGCGGCTGGTTGCTCTGGGCAAACGAAATAGCCGGGATGGCAAGAGCGGCGGCTACGACAACTGCGGGAATGAGCTTCTTCATGGTAATTACCTCCAACTGTTGTTTTGTCGCCGGGACACCTTGTCAGCCAGCGCTTAATTAGCAGTGTAGGCAGTTTACCGAATAGGTACTAACCCTTATTTGTCGAAACTCTATTGCTTATCTCGCAACAATAAACGGTGAAGTTCGGCACTTCACCGATAAATTCCCGCAATCACCGCGATAAATCATGGCTTTTGCGTCACGACCAGTCGGCGTGGAAGCTACCCGGCTTGTCGATCCGTTCGAACGTGTGAGCGCCGAAGAAGTCGCGCTGCGCCTGGACGAGGTTCGCGGGCAAGCGCTCCGAGCGATAGCCGTCGAAATACGCAATCGCGGACGAGAACGCCGGCACCGGCACGCCCGCCGACACCGCCGCGACCACCACGTCGCGCAGCGCGCCTTGATACTTGGCCGCGATGTCGCGGAAATACGGATCGAGCAGCAGGTTGTCGAGCTGCGAGTCGTTCGCGTAGGCGTCCATGATCTTCTGGAGGAAGCGCGCGCGGATGATGCAGCCAGCGCGGAAAATCTTCGCGATGGTGCCGTACTGCAGGTCCCACTTGTACTCGTCCGATGCCGCACGCAACTGCGCGAAGCCCTGTGCGTACGAAATGACCTTGCTCAGATAGAGCGCGCGGCGCACGGCTTCGATGAACGCGGTGCGATCGCCGCTGAACGGCTTCGCGTCCGGCCCGGTCAGCACCTTGCTCGCCGCGACGCGCTGCGTCTTGAGCGACGAGAGCACGCGCGCAAACACCGATTCGGTGATGAGCGGCAGCGGCACGCCGAGATCGAGTGCGTTCTGGCTCGTCCACTTGCCGGTGCCCTTTTGCGCCGCGCGATCGAGAATCACGTCGACCAGATCCTTGCCCGTCTCGTCATCCTTCTTGCCGAAGATCTTCGAGGTGATTTCGATGAGGTAGCTGTCGAGCTCGCCCTGGTTACATTCGGTGTAGACCTTGCCCAGCTCTTCATTCGACAGACCCAGCACCTGCTTGAGCACCGAGTAGCTTTCCGCGATCAGCTGCATGTCGCCATACTCGATGCCGTTGTGCACCATCTTCACGAAATGGCCCGCGCCGTCGGGTCCCATGTAGGCGACGCACGGCGCGCCGTCCGGCGCCTTCGCGGCGATCTCGGTGAGGATCGGTGCAACCAGATCGTAAGCATCGCGCGGGCCGCCCGGCATGATCGACGGCCCCTTGAGCGCGCCCTCCTCGCCGCCCGACACGCCCGTGCCGATGAAATGAAGCCCGGCTTTCGCGAGCTCCTGATTGCGGCGGATGGTGTCGGTGAAATGCGTGTTGCCACCGTCGATCAGCACATCGCCTTTTTCGAGCAGCGGCTTGAGCGCGGCGATGGTGTCGTCGGTCGGCTCGCCGGCCTTCACCATCAGCAAGATGCGGCGCGGCTTTTCGAGCGACTCGACGAATTCTTCCATCGTAAAGGTCGGCACGAGCTTGCGATCGGGAAACTCCGCGACCAGCTCATCCGTTTTCGCGCGGCTGCGGTTAAAGACCGACACTGCGTGGCCACGGCTCTCGATGTTGAGCGCCAGATTGCGTCCCATCACCGCCAGTCCCACCACGCCGATTGCCTGCTTACCCATGTTCGTTCTCCACTTCGAATGACGGGCGCCATCGGGGCGCCGATCACGCAAGCATAAGGGAAACGCGCGCAAACCGTACTCACGCGCGCCACTCGCGCTTCAGCGCTTGCGCAGCACCACGCTGAAGTTGTTCGCCGGCATCGCGACACGCGCCTCGCAGACAAAACCGCGCGCCTCGCCGAGCGCCTCGACCGCCTCCATGTCCCGCACGCCCCATGCCGCGTTGCGCTCGCGCAGTTGCGCATCGAACGCTTCGTTGCTCGGCGCCGTGTGCGCGCCGTGACGCCGGTAGGGTCCGTACAGATAGAGCACGCCGCCCGCAGGCAGCAAGCGCTGCGCGCCGTCGAACAGCGCTTCGGCAGCGGCCCACGGCGAGATGTGGATCATGTTGATGCAGACGATTGCATCGGCCGCCTCGATCGGCCAGGGCGTGCGGCAGACGTCGAGATCGAGCGGCGCGCGCAGGTTCGCGAGACTAGCGTGCGCACGCCACGCCTCGATCGACGCGCGGGCGCGCGCGTCGGCATCGCTCGGCTGCCACGCGAGCGTCGGCAGGGCGGCGGCAAAGCGCGCGGCATGCACGCCCGTGCCGCTCGCGATCTCCAGCACGACGCCGGCAGACGGCAAGCACTCGCGCAGCACGTCGAGAATCGGCGCCGCGTTGCGTTCGGCGGCGGGCGCGATCTGGCGTGCGTCGTTTTCAGTTGGGTTCATGTTTGCCTGGTTCAGTTGGTCAAGCGAGGCTCATGCGGCTAAACCGGTTCAGCGCGATGCGGCGAGATCCTGCACGAGCGCATCGAGTGCCGGCGCGCACGGCGCTTCGACCTTCAGCGAGAAGAGCGCATCCGCGCGCGTCTTGCCGAGGTTGATCGCGGCAATCGGCTTGCCGAGCTTCTGGGCCCACACGCAGAAACGATAGCCCGAATAGACCATCAGCGACGAACCGACGACGAGCATCGCATCGGCAGCTTCGAGCGCCCCGGCCGCCGCCGCGACTTGTTCGCGCGGCACGTTCTCGCCGAAGAATACGACCGATGGCTTGAGCATCCCGCCGCATACCGGGCATGCGGGGACGTGGAACGCGGCTTCGCCGTCCCAGTCGAGATGCGCGTCGCCATCGGCGGCGGGCTCGGCGCTCGCGCCCGCGAGCGCCGGATTGCCTGCTTCGAGCAACGGCTGGATCGATGCACGGGTCTGCTGCGTGCCGCAGTCGAGGCAATGCACGTGGCCGATGCTGCCATGCAACTCGATCACGTCGGCACTGCCCGCGCGCTGATGCAGACCATCGACGTTCTGCGTGACGATGGTGTGCAGATGCTGCGCCGCTTCGAGCCGGGCGAGCGCGCGATGCGCGCCATTGGGCTCGGCGTTCGCGACCGCCGGCCAGCCGAGCATGCTGCGCGCCCAGTAGCGTCGGCGCATCGCCTCGGAGCCGAGAAACTCCTGCACCGTAATGGGCGGCGAACGCTTCCACGCGCCGTTTTCGTCGCGATAGCCCGGAATGCCCGAGTCCGTGCTGACGCCCGCGCCGGTCAGCACGAAGAGCCGCGGATGGCGCTCGACGAACGTGCGCAGCGCGGCGGCGGGGGAGTCGGTTGTAAGGGCGAGTTCGGTCATGGGGATCGGCGGCCTTGGTTGCGCGGCGATTTCGTGCGGGACGACACGAGCTAGGGCTTGCCCTGGCGCGCGGCCTCGCGGGCCTCCCACGCGGCCAGCTCCTCGCGGTAACGCTGAAGTGCCTCGGCGTAGAAGTCGAACACACACGGGTCGCACCCGCTTTGGCAGCACTCGTCGTCGCCCGGCCGCTCGGGCGGCTGGGGGCGTGGGTCGTCTTCAGCGCCAACGGAAGGGGCGCAAGCGGTGTGGAGGTCGTGGAGCGATGGCATCCAGCAAGTATACGAAAGATCGCCCCTCGACTCCGTCCTTACCGTGCGAACGCGTAAGCCGAAGCCTCGATCTCGCCCGGGCGCCCCGCGATCGCATCGGCGAGCAACCGTGCACTGCCGCACGCGAGCGTGAAGCCGAGCGCGCCCTGCCCCGTGTTGAGCCAGAGATTGCGCCACGGCGTCGCGCCGATGAGCGGCTTGCCGTCCGGCGTCGCGGGCCGGTGGCCGCACCACGTCTGCGCGCGGTCGTAGTCGCCGGCTTGCGGGAAGATTTCGTGCGCCTGACGCGCCAGCAGCGCAAGACGCCCGGTGCGCAGCGCGGCATCGCGGGCAGCATCGAGCCCCGCGATCTCGACCATGCCCGCCACCCGCAGACGATCGCCGAGCGGCGCATAGACGATCTTGCGATGCAGGTCCGTCACGCTCACACGGGGCGCGCAGCCGGCCCGCATGGGCGCGCTCAGGCTGTACCCCGTGAGCGGATAGAGCGGCAGGCGCAGGCCGAGTGCACGGACCAGCGGCACGCTCGCGATGCCGGCCGACACAACAAACGCGTCGGCCGCGATGGCGCCTTGGCGGGTATCGACCGCGACGACGCGGCGCCCTTCGGTGCGCATCGACGTAACCGGCGAGTCATAAAAGATATCGACCGCGTAACGCTGCTGGAGCACGTCCGCGAGTGCCACACAGAAGCGATGGCAATCGCCCGCCTCCTCCGAGGGCGTGTGGATGCCACCCGCGAGCAGCGCCTCGGCGGGCGCGAGCGCCGGTTCGAGCTCGATGCACGCGGCGACATCGAGCGCACGCTGCTGCGCGCCGGCTTGCGCGAGCGTGTCCATCTTGCGGCGCGCGGCAGCGAATTCACCAGCATCGCGATAGACGACGAGCTTGCCGTTACGCACATAGTCGAACGCGATCGATTCGCGCGCGACGAGTTCATGCAGCGCCGCGCGGCTCAACGCGCCGAGTTGCAGCAGTTCGAGCGCGGTCTGTCGCGCGCGCGCCGACGTGCACGCCTGCACGAACGCGAGGCACCACAGCCATTGCTGGAGGTCGAGGCGCGGCACATAGCGCAACGCACTCTCGCGATCGAGCAGCATGCCGGGCAGCTTCGGCAGCACGGCCGGATCGGCGAGCGGCGCGACATAGCTGTAACTGAGCTGGCCGCCGTTCGCATAGCTCGCCTCGAGCGCCGCGCCCGAGCGCGCCTCGAGGACGGTGACATCGTGGCCCTCGCGGGCCAGACAATACGCGCTCGTCAAACCCGTGACGCCAGCGCCAAGCACACAGACTTGCATCGTGACCGACCATTCGCTTGAAATACGTTGCGTCGCAGTGTGTCGCGCCGCCCGCGTCCCGCGCAAATAGCCAGTTTCACGCCGCTATAACCTGCGGTTAATTCGCCTCGAAGGATGCACGCAGCACGTCGAGAAACGCGTTGCCGGCCTGCGAATCCAGGCCGCCGTCGCGCCAGAGCGCGAACACGCCGACGCTGAGCGCGGGCTCGACGGGCCGCACCGACACCGGCTCGCCCGCACAACGCGCGCTTAGCTCATCGAGCAGCACGTGCCCGACACCGCGCGCCGCCAGCGAGCGCGCCACGTACCAGGTCTGCGCCTCAATGGTGGCGAGCCGTCCTTCGATGCCCTGCACTTCGAGCAGATTGCCGATGGCCTCGCCGAGCGGATCGACGTTGCCGATGCTGATCCAGTCGGCATCGACGAACGCCTGTAGCGTGAGCGGCTCGCCCGCATGCGGGTCGTCGGGCGGCGCGACGCACACGATCGCCGTGCGCCCGAGTTCGACGGCCGCGATGCCGGGCCGCGCAGGCGGATTGATCGCGATGCCCAGATCGAGTTCGCGCGTGAGCAGCGCGTTGAGCAGCTCTTCGGTGTGCCGCGTCTGGATCTTCAGCGAGACGCCCGGATAGTGGCCGCGAAACGCCTCGACGGCCTGCGGAATCAGGCTGAGCCCCAGGCTCGGCAGACAGCCGATGCGCAACAGCCCTTGCGGTTGCAATGCGAGATTGCGCGCGAGATCGCGGATGCTGTCGAGGTTCGACTGCAGCTTCTGGGTCTCCGAGAACAGCAGCTCGGCTTCGCGCGTCGGCTGCAGACGGCCGTGCGCGCGGCTGAAAAGTTTCAGGCCGAGACTGCGTTCGGCATGCGCGAGCACCTTGCTGACGGCCGGCTGCGAGACGCACAGCAACTCGGCCGCCTTCGACAGCGACCCCGTGCGCATGATGGCGTGAAAGACTTCGATGTGACGTAGACGCATGGCGCTCCGGAAACTGCCGACGCGGTCGATCCGCAAAGTGGCGAAAGGCGCAAGGATAGCGCGCCGCGTCTCGTCACGCCGGCCGGCACCGCCGCATCGCATGCGTCAAACGCAAACGCATCGCACACATCAAACGCGGAAGTCGTTGGCCATGTCTTCGTCGGTGCGGGCCTCGACCGCGCCGCTGCGCACGGCTTTCAGGAACGCGTCGTAATCGCGCTCGACTTGATCCGCGTAGGCGAACGAATAGCCCGTGAGCGCCTCGGCGAACTGGTCGCTGCGGCCTATATAGGCGGCGATCTCGATGGCCTTGCCGCTCGCCTTCGCGTGCGCGCGCGCCATCACCCAGCCGCACAGCCGCGCGTAGCCCGCCAGCATGGTGCTGTCGAGCAGTTCGATGTCGACGGCCAGTTTCATGTCGCGCAACTGCCGGAAATAGAAGTGCCGCCCCGATGGCCCGGTGGACCAGCCAAGAAAGATGTCGCTCACGGCCTGCAAGAGCCGCTGACCCCGCACGACGCGCTCGCCTTCGTGCTGGTACGCATCCGCCCGGGCGAACTGCGTGATGACCGATGGACGCGCTTCCTTGATCTGCAGAAAGAGTGGACGGTCGCGATGATCGACGTTCAGCAGCACGAGGCAGCGCGTGCCGACACTGCCGACGCCCACCACCTTGAACACGAGATCTTGCGGCGTGAAATGCTCGAGCAGTTCGCGCCGGTCGGGCACGAGCGTTTCCAGATACTTGTCATACATCGGCTCGATCAGCGCACGCCAATGGCCTAGCTGGAACCAGTCGTCCTCGGGTTCGAACAGCGTATTCGCGCCGTGCACGTGAAAGAGCGAGGGCGGCGTGTCGCGCACGGTCCAGCGACTGCCGTCATGCTCGGCGAGCTTTTCGAGCACGCTCTCGTGTGTGCGGCCGGCCGCCTTCTCCATGCCACGGCGGATCAGGCGCCGCCCCTCGGGCGTGACGGCGCTGTCGATCATGCGATCCGCCGTGATCTTCTCGTACCAGAGATCGAGCGCGCCGAACTCCGCGTACCGGCGCATGCGATCGCGATACTCGTTGACCACCGACATCACCAGCGTCTCGGCGACGCCGCGCGAATAGCGCATGTGCCGCGCGGCCACGACGAAGCTCGCGGTGAGGCGCTTCAGATCCCATTCCCACGGGCCGATGGCGACTTCGTCGAAATCGTTGAGGTCGAACGCAATCTGCCGCTCCGGCGTCGCGAACGCGCCGAAATTGAGCAGGTGCCCATCGCCGCAGATCGGCATCGTCATGCCCGTGTTCGGCGCCTGGGCCAGATCGTGTGCCTGCAGGATCGCGCTGCCGCGAAAGAACGTGAATGGCGAGACCAGCATGCGGCCATAGCGCAGCGGCAGCAGCCTCGGCACGCGCCCCTCGCCGCTTTGCTGCAGGAGCGCAATGGGATCGCGTTCAAGCTTGCCCGTCTCGCGATGGCTGGAGCGCTTCGCGCGCTCGCGTGCCGCCCGTCCGGCCGCCTCGCGCTCTGCAATGGTGCTCGCACTCATGAACTTCTCCGTTGTTGTGAATGTCATGAACTGCCCGGCGCAAAACAACGCGGCCAACGCCCGGTGCTATTTAAGCGTGCGGCCGGCGCGCGTGCAAGCGCAGCAACGCGGCGCGCCGCACGAAGACACTCACGACGCATTGCCCGGCGCACTCGTGTAACGTGCGCGTGACGGCGCCACCGCGCGCGCCATGCTGCCTTGCGAGGACACGCATGAGCATCGGCACTTATGGAACCCTGGTTGCGGCCTCACTCGTGCTGTTGCTCGGCAACCGGCTCGTCACGGCGATCGCGCCGCTGCGCACCTACACGATCCCCGAGCCGGTCGCGGGCGGCCTCGTCGTCGCGCTCGTGCTCTTCGCGCTGCGCTCGTTCGCGCATATCGAAGTGAAGTTCGACGCGACGTTGCAAGCGCCGCTCATGCTCGCCTTCTTCGCGACGATCGGCTTGAACGCCAACCTCGCGAGTCTCAAGTCCGGCGGCCGTGTGCTCGTGCGCTTTCTCGCCGTCGTCGTCGCGCTGCTGGTGCTGCAGAACGTGCTCGGCGTCGGGCTCGCCTTGGCGCTCGGCATCGATCCGCTCTACGGGCTGCTGGGCGGCTCGGTATCGATGGCGGGCGGGCACGGCACGGGCGCGGCCTGGGGCAAGGTCTTCAGCGAGCACCACGGGCTGCAGTCGGCCACCGAGGCCGCGATTGCCTGCGCCACCTTCGGCCTCGTGATGGGCGGCATTCTCGGCGGTCCGGTCGCGCGCTTCCTGATGAAGCGCAGCGGCGGTAATGCGCACGACGACACACCCGTCGCCACCCCCTATGCGTTCGAAGAACCGAAAGCCGAGCAGCCGACCACGCCGGCCGCCTTCATTCATACGCTCACGCTGATCGCCATCAGCCTCGCCGTCGGCGACACGATCGCGGAGTTCATCGCGGGCACGCCGTTCGAGTTGCCGTCGTTCGTCTGCGTCCTGTTCAGCGCCGTGCTGCTCGCCAACGCGCTCGCGCTCTTCGGCCTGCCCGTCACCGAGCACGCCGTCGCGCTGATCGGCAACGTGAGTCTCGCCTTGTTCCTCGCGATGGCGCTGATGACGCTGCGTCTGTGGGATCTCGCCGCGCTCGCGCTGCCCGTCGTGACGATCCTCGCCGCGCAGACGCTGTTGATGGTGCTGTTCGCAATCTTCGTCACGTTCCCCGTGATGGGCCGCAACTACGACGCCGTGGTGCTCACGGCCGGCCACTGCGGTTTCGGACTCGGCGCGACGCCGACCGCGATCGCCAACATGCAGGCCGTGACCGCCCGCTTCGGGCATTCGCATGTCGCGTTCCTCGTCGTGCCGATGGTCGCCGCGTTCTTCATCGACATCGTCAACGCCATCGTCATCAAGCTGTTTCTCGCGCTGCCGCTGTTCTCGTGAGCGACACCAGGCGCATCCGCTAGAATCGACGAAAGGGCGCCACGCGCCCGCTCTTTTCGTCGAACCGGATCTCGCATCATGTCCCTCACCGCCTGGCTCCTCTTTCTGCCCGCCTGCTTCGCGATCAACATGGCGCCCGGACCGAACAATCTCCTGTCGATCAACGTCGCCGCGCGCCATGGCTTCATGCGTGCGTTCATCGGCGGCATGGGGCGGCTCGTCGCGTTCGCGGCCATGATCGCGCTCGCGGCCACCGGCCTCGCGGTCGTGCTGCACGCGTCCGAAGTGGTGTTCTTCTCGATCAAGCTCGCAGGTGCCGCCTATCTCGTCTGGCTCGCGATCCAGCTGTGGCGCAGCGACACGTCGCCGGTCGGCATGACGCTCGACGGCGACGCGTCACTCAAGCGCCTCGCGTGGCGCGAGTGCCTCGTCGCGGCCGGCAACCCGAAGGCGATCCTCGTGTTCACCGCCTTCCTGCCGCAGTTCGTCGATGTGGCCAAACCGATGCTCGCGCAGTTCAGCGTGCTCGGCGCGAGCTTTCTCGTGCTCGAAGCCGTCGCGATCGCGCTCTATTCGTGGGCCGGTGTCCATCTCGGCCGCTGGCTCACGCGCGCGTCCGTGCGCCGCTGGTTCAACCGCTGCTGCGGCGCCTTCCTCGGCTTGATCGGCGTGAGCTTCCTGCTGGTGCGCCGCGCCTGATCACGGGCTCGCACTTCTATAAGTCATCCATAATGCTGGCGTCGAGAAACTTTAACTATCGTTAATCGACGCTCGCCCCTATGCTGGATTCATCGCCCGTCACAGCGGCGAGCGGCCGCGCATTGAGCGCCCGGCCGCCGCGCGCGTGCCCCGGGCAAGCGGTTTTCCATGTCATTGGGGACTCAGCATGAAAATCTGCATTTTCGGAGCCGGAGCGATCGGCGGCATGATGGGCGTGCAGCTCGCACGTGCCGGTGCCGACGTGAGCTTCATCGCGCGCGGGCCGCATCTCGCGGCGATGCGCGAACGCGGCCCTCGCCTGCGCATGGACGGCGAGGAATACACGGCCCAGGTGCGCTGCACCTCCGATCCTCGCGAGCTTGGCGTGCAGGATGTCGTGATCGTCACGCTCAAGGCGCATTCGGTGGCGGGCGTGATCGATTCGATGCAGCCGCTGCTCGGCAAGCACACGTCGATCGTCACGGGCACCAACGGCATTCCGTGGTGGTACTTCCATCAGCACGGCGGCAAGTTCGCGGGCACGCGCCTGCAAAGCGTCGATCCGGACGGCTCGCAATGGACGCGCCTCGGCCCCGAGCGCGCGATCGGCTGTGTGCTGTATCCCGCGGCCGAGATCGAGGAACCGGGCGTGATCCGTCACGTCTACGGCAAGAAGTTTCCGCTCGGCGAGCCGGGCGGCGAGCGCACGCCGCGCATCGTCCAGCTGCACGAAATCATGCAGGCGGCGGGCTTCGACGCGCCGATCCGCGAGAACATCCGCGACGAGATCTGGCTCAAGCTCTGGGGCAACCTGTGCTTCAACCCGATCAGCGCGCTCACCCATGCGACGCTCGACGTCATCACGAGCGACCCCGGCACGCGCGCCGTGTCGCGCGCGATGATGCTCGAAGCGCAGCGCATCGCGGAGCAGTTCGGCGTGCATTTCCGTGTCGATGTGGAACGGCGCATCGATGGCGCGGGTGCGGTCGGCGCGCACAAGACCTCGATGCTCGTGGATCTCGAACACAAGCGGCCGATGGAAATCGATCCGCTCGTCACGGTCGTGCAGGAGATGGGGCGGCTCGTCGGTGAGCCGACGCCCACCATCGACGCAGTGCTGCCACTCGTCAAGCTGCGCGAGAAAACGGTGCTGCAAGGCGCCTGATCGACGCTTGCGGACACAACGATTGAACGGATACGGCTCGCCAAGGCGAGCCGTTTTTTTTCAGTGGCAGTCGGAAAAGTAACGCGTCTCAGGCGACGCGCAGTGGCGAAGCGAGGCTGTCGGTGTCGGCGCGCATCGTCGTGCCATACAGGAACGGCACGGCGCCCTTCGGCGCGCGTTGGCCGTCGGCCGCGAACTGGGTCCACGCAGCCTGCGCGCAAGGTCGCAAGGAACGATTGCGGCGCCGCACGAGCATCGTTGTCACCGCAACGACAGGCTGCACCACGCGCACCACCAGCCCGGCTGCGGGCGCGGGCCAGTGACCGGCCACGGCCTCGTGCGCCGTGTCGCGATCCAGCGTGCCAACCGGCAGCACGCCGACGCCCAGCCCGAGTTCCACCATGCGCGCGACGCCGGCCACATGCGCGAACTCCTGAAGCGGCCGGCCCTCGGAACGATGCGGGGCGAGTGCACGCGCGACGGCCGCGCGCACGCCGGCATCGCGATTGAGCGTGACGAGCGGCAGGTCAGCGAGATCGCTCCAGTTGAGCGCGCCGCGTTGCGCGAGCGGATGATGGGCGGGCAGCACCGCACAGAGCGGCGTGGTCGCGAGCGGCTGCACATCGAGCTGGCCGCATGCGAACGGCACCGTATCGGCGATCACGCCGAAGTCCGCCTCGCCCTGCTCGACGGCTTGCAAGACGGCGGCTTGCGGCAAGTCCTGCAGTTGCAGCGAGAGCGCGGGAAACGCCTCGCAGCAGCGCGCGAACGCGGCCGGCACCCAACCGGAGGACAACACCGGATTGCTCGCCACCACGACCACGCCCGTATGCGCCTGATGCGCATCGCGCCCTTCGACGAGCGCCATCTCGATCTCGTCGAGCAGCCGGGCGATGCGCCGCTCGAAGCCGCTGCCCGCGAGCGTCAGTTCGACCTGGCGCGTGGTGCGATCGAACAGCTTGAGATCGACGGCCTCTTCCAGTTCGCGCACACAGCGGCTGACCGCCGACTGCGTGAGCCCGAACTCGCGGGCGGCGCGTGTGAAGCTGCGCGCCCGCGCCACCGCGACGAACACCTTGAGCTGCTGCAATGACACGTTCATGGTCGTTCGGCGCGGCGACGCGTCGTCGGGATTCATCACTCGCCGGTCTGGCCGGACCATTGCGACACCCCCGCGCTGGCGCTGAGGGAGGTCGAACCCGAAGACGTCGTCGCTTCGCCGGACTGTTCGATCCAGCGGGCGCGCATCGGGGCGAGGATGAACTTGGCGCTCACGCCGGCCGCGATCGTGATGATCGCCGCGACGATGAACACCGCGCTCCAGCCACCCGTGGCCGACAGCACCGAGGCCACCGGCACGAGCAGGGAAGCCGTGCCCTTCGCGGTATAGAGCGTGCCGGCGTTGGCGGCTGCGTACTTGCTGCCGAAGGTATCGGCGCAGATTGCCGGGAAGATCGAGAAGATCTCGCCCCAGAACAGGAAGATCAGCGCGGCGAAGGTCATGAACGCATACGGGTTGGTGCCGTACTGCATCATGCCGAGCAATGCGAGCCCTTCGCCGACGAAGATGATGAACATCGTGTTCTCGCGGCCGATCTTGTCGGAGATGAAGCCGCATAGCGGACGCGTGAAGCCGTTGCAGATGTTGTCGATCGACAGCGTCAGCGTGAGCAGCGGCAGCGTCGCGCCGAACACGGTCATCGGAATGCGGGCGAGGCCCCAGTCCTTCGCGATCGGACCGATCTGCGCCGTCGCCATCAGACCGCCCGCCGCCACCGCGACGAACGCGATGTAGATCACCCAGAACACGGGCGTGCGCACCATTTGCCCCGGCGTGTAGTCAGTGCGCGTGACGAGGCGGCGCGAAGCCGGCATCGCGCGCGGCTGCGGCTTCACCAGTAGCAACGCGAGCAACAGGATCGCGACGCCCTGCAAGATGCCGAAGAAGAAAAAGGTGTGCTCGTAGCCCTTGCTCGTGATCATGTTGGCAATCGGAATCACGGTCACGGCCGCCCCCGCGCCAAAGCCGGCCGCCGTGAGGCCCGCCGCGAGACCACGCCGATCGGGAAACCATTTGAGCGCATTGCCGACACAGGTGCCATAAACCCCGCCCGCGCCGATACCCGCAATCACGGCCGAGGCGTACAGCACCGGCAGCGTCGTCGCATACGAATTCATGACCCACGCGAGCCCCGCGCACACGGCACCGACCGCCACGACCGGACGCGGACCGAAGCGGTCGACGAGCCAGCCTTCCACCGGCACGAGCCACGTTTCAGTGAGGATGAAGATCGAGAAGGCGAGCTGGATCGATGCCTCGCCCCAGTGATGCCGCGCGTTCATCGGCGCGACGAAAAGTGTCCACGCGTACTGCAGGTTCGCCACCAGCGCCATGCACAACATGCCGACGACCAGCTGGCCCCAGCGGCCCGTCCAGAACGGACCGCTTTCGCTCCTTGAACTGAGTTCTTTCATGTCACATGTCTCCGCTATTCATTCACCGAAGCCCGCTGATGCGCGGGTCTTTCATAGCTATTGCCTTATGGCTGTCTCCAATCCCTTCCGCTTGCGTGTGCTTGCAACGTTTTATTCGTCTGATGCGATCGAAAGTCGAATGGAAATTCGCCATTTCGTGATTCGTCCGCGCGGCGATGCGCCCTTTTTCAAGGACCCTGCGCCGCCGACGATCGATGAACTAAACAGACATTTTTTTAGTGAACCAGGCGTTAACCCTCGGAGAGCCCCATTGCATTCGGACTCCTTTCAACAACATGCTAGGGTGATTGCTGAATTACTAATAATTAAAGTTTGTTATTATGTTGATTCACGTTTCTTTATGGATCGGCCATGACGATGAGAAACGCTACGTTGCGCCAGCTAAAAGTCTTCGAAACCGTGGCGCGCCACCTCAGTTTTTCGCGTGCCGCGGAAGAACTGCATCTGACCCAACCGGCCGTTTCCACCCAGGTGCGTCAGCTCGAAGAACACGCGGGATTGCGCATGTTCGAGCAGCTCGGCAAGAAGATCTACCTCACGCCCGCCGGCACCGAGATGCTTCACTACAGCCGCGCGATCATCCAGCAGTTTCATGAAGCCGACGAGGCAATGAGCCAGCTCAAGGGCGTGTCGGGCGGCAAGCTCAACGTCTCTGTGATCAGCGCCGGCGACTACTTCTTTCCGCGCCTGCTGGCCGAATTCACGCGCCGTTATGCAGGCGTCACGCTGAACCTCGCCGTGCACAACCGCGAGCAGTTGCTCCAGCAACTATCGACCAACCAGACCGACCTCGCGGTGATGGTGCGCCCGCCCCACGAGACCGACGCGATCAACGAGCCGTTCGCGCCGCATCCGTACGTGATCGTCGCGTCGCCGAGTCACCCGCTCGCGCACAAGCGCAACATCAAGCTCTCGACGCTCGCCAACGAGCCGTTCATCGTGCGCGAGCGCGGCTCGGATACGTGGAACTCCATGGAGGAAGGCTTCGCGGGCCGCCTCACGAACCTGAAGATCGCCATGGAGATCAAGAGCAACGAGACCATCAAGCAGGCGGTCATCGCGGGCATGGGCATCGCGTTCCTTTCCGCTCATACGGTCAGCCTCGAGCGCCAGGTCGGGCATCTGGTCGTGCTCGATGTCGAAGGCTTTCCGGTCATGCTCAACTGGTACGTCGTGCATCGGAAGAACAAGCGCCTGCCGCCCGTCGCGCTCGCGTTCAAGCGCTTCCTGATGGAGGAAGGCGCTCAGTTGATCGAGAAAATTACGAAAGTGAAAGAATCAGACTTCATAAGTAAGGCGTGATAGATCCGCACCTGATCCTTGGTGATCGTGAATGCATCGCCATCGGCGCCCCTCGCGCGGCGACACGGTAACAAGCGGTGCCGCGCCAACCTGTCTATCGTCTTCGTCGCGCTTGCAGCGGCGTGTCGTAACGCTCGCGGCTTCGTCGCGGCAATCTGCGCCAGCCATGTTGCGCGTGACGCGGATCACTCGTTGCGGGTGCAACGCATGTATAAGCGGGAATGAATGAATCGCCGCAGCACGCGGCGACGAGCCATTCGTCGGGCATGCCGGCGAGGCGCAACGCGCCGGGCTGACTGGGCGGTGTTGCGAGCGCGCGCGAGCGTGTCGCGACCGGGACCGGAACACGAGGCGAGCGCGCGCACAGTGCCGCCGCAAGCGCAGCCGCCCCGAGCAGCGATGCCAGGCCCATGTCGAGCGCCGCCGGGCACACAGCGAACATGGCGCCGAGTCCGACCCACAGCACTAGCGCGACGCCCCGCATGATGAGATCGCCCGACGTGCGCGGCCGCTTCGGCTGCTTTGGCCGTTGCGGCCCGCGTCGCTCGAACGAGGCCGCGAGCGCCATCAGGCAGGCACCGAGCGACACCGCCACGTAGAGCCCCGCCCGTTCGTCGAACGGCGGCGCGCCATCGACCACCAGGCGCACGAATGCGCCGGCCGAGAGTGCGAAACCCGTCGCGCCGCTCATCCAGACCAGACGCGCTGCATGACGCGTGCTGGCGAGCCGTATCGCGAGCCATGCGCCGCCGAGCGCGCCAATCGTTGTGTATGCAACATCCATGGCGCCCCCACCGAACGAAACGGCCAGCGCGCCACACGACAGCAGTGGCACGAGCACGACGGCGCCGGCGGCGAGCGCATGGCCTCGCGCGGCCGTGCGCGCTTTCGCTCGACGGCACCGCGCGAGCGTGGGCGATGCGCGGCGCACGCCGAAGCCCACACGATCCACGAGCCGCGCCAGCACGCAGAACGCCACCGCCAGCGCGCAGCCCGCGCCGACCCACGCCGCCATCTCAGCCAGGTGCCCCGGCATGTTGTCTCCTCGCGTCTCTATGCGGCGCCCGCGATGTCGGCCGCGAGTTCCGTGTCGCCGCACGCCACGGCAAGCGTATTGACCAGCGTGCCGATACCATCGATCGTGATCTCCACCGTCGCGCCATCGCCAATCGAGCCGACGCCGAGCGACGTTCCGCATGCGATCACATCGCCGGGTTCGAGCGTCAGGTCCTGCGAAATCAGACTGACCTGCTCGGCGGGCGTGAAAACGATATCGTCGAGCGGATAGTTCTGCCGCTCGACGCCATCGAGCCTGGTCACGACACGTGCGCGCTGCCAGTCGAATCCCGAAACGATCGCGGGCCCGATACAGCAGAACGTATCGAAACCTTTCGCGCGGCACCACTGCGGAAAATGCGGATTCTCGTTGAGGAGTCCTGCCGCCGTCACGTCGTTGACGATCGTGTAGCCGAAGATCGCCTCGGCGGCGGACTCGACGCTCGCGTTGCGGCAACGCTTGCCGATCACGATGCCCAGTTCGCCTTCGAAGACGATTTTTCCCGCGTAGTGAGGCGGCCGGCGAATCGGCTCGCGCGAGCCGATCACCGAACTGGCCGGCTTGACGAGAAAAAGCGGATGCGCAGGCACCGGCTTTTCCAGCTTCGCGGCGAGCGCGTGAAAATTGTTCCACAACGCAACGATCTTGCCGGGCGCACACGGCGCCAAGGGCCTCAATGCGCGCAACGACAAGACCGCGCCCGTCGGCACCGGCTGATCGATGCCCTCGTATTCATGCAGATAGCCGTTCTCGACGCGGCCAAACACAATGCCGCCATCGTTCGACATAAAACGCATCCACGTATCCATGCTCCGCTCCGTCGCGACCGCGGCAGCGCCGCGGTCCGGTTGATCGAATGAAACGCGGGCGCGCTCAGATGGCGCCCGCCACGCGCAGCGACTCGATCTGTTCGCGTGTGTAGCCGAACTGCGCGAGGACTTCGTCGGTGTGCTCGCCGAGCAGCGGCGAGCGCGTGACATCGGTCGGGCTGTCCGAGAGCTTGATCGGATTGCCCACAGTGAGGTACTTGCCGCGCACCGGATGATCGACCTCGACGATGGTGCCGCTTTCGCGCAACGACGGATCCTCGGCGATTTCCTTCATCGACAGGATCGGGCCGCACGGAATGTCGTAGCGGTTCAGCACGGCCATCGCGTCGAACTTCGAGCGGTTCATGGTCCAGCGCTCGATCTCGGCGAAGATCTCCTTTAAGCGCGGCAGCCTCGCATTGGGCGTCGCGTAGTGGGGATCGTCGATCCACTCCTCGCGCCCGATCAGCTTGCAGATGCGATCCCACACCGGCGCCTGCGCGATGAAGTAGATGTACGCGTTGGGATCGGTCTCCCAGCCTCTGCACTTGAGAATCCAGCCCGGCTGGCCGCCGCCCGAGGCGTTGCCGGCGCGCGGTACCGCGTCGCCGAAGGTCTCGTTCGGATACTGCGGATATTCCTTCATCACGCCGGTGCGCTCGAGCCTTTGTTGATCGCGCAACTTCACGCGGCACAGGTTGAGCACGCCGTCCTGCATCGCGGCGAGCACCTTTTGTCCGCGTCCGGTCTGCACGCGCTGAAAGAGTGCCGTGACGATGCCGAGCGCGAGATGCAGGCCCGTGCCGCTGTCGCCGATCTGCGCGCCGGTGACGACGGGCGGCCCGTCGTCGAAACCGGTCGTCGAGGCCGCGCCGCCGACGCACTGCGCGACGTTCTCGTAGACCTTGCAGTCCTGGTACGGCCCCGGGCCGAAGCCCTTCACCGACGCGACGATCAAGCGCGGGTTCAACTCCTGGATGCGCTCCCACGTAAAACCCATGCGGTCGAGCGCGCCGGGCGCGAAGTTCTCGACCAGCACATCGGACTGACGGATCAGCGATTCGAGCACGCGCTTGCCGTGCGCGTTCTTCGTATCGAGCGTGAGCGAACGCTTGTTGCTGTTGAGCATCGTGAAGTAGAGGCTGTCCGCGTCGGGTAGATCACGCAACTGCTCACGCGTGATGTCGCCGGCGCCGGCGCGCTCGACCTTGATGACATCGGCGCCGAACCATGCGAGCAACTGTGTGCAGGTCGGACCCGACTGAACGTGGGTGAAATCGAGAATGCGCACGCCATCCAGTGCCTTGCCCATGTCATGTCTCCTTATGTGTCGTGGCCGGGCGAGTTATCGGTAATCGGTGGTGAGGCAGTGCCGGCGCGTACGCAAGCCGGCGGCAATGCACGTCAGGTCAGGTCTGTGCGGCGAGCCAAAGCGACACGCGGCTCGCGGCACAACGAACATGACGCTCTACTGATCGACAGCGACGCTGGTGATCTCAGCGCCCTCATTGGTCAATACAGTATGTGATATATCAGTAACAGGCAAGCGCGAGTTTGCCCCTGGCGGAACCGGGCTCGAATGGCCGAAAGGACTGCGCTGCAAGGGATTGCGGCGAATGGGGAATATTTGATGCAGTGCACACAAGGGAAAATACCGAGCTTGGTATTTCACATTTGGTGTGGCGGGCCCCGAAAGAACAGGCGGTTACTTGAGACTTTCTCTGCGCCCTCTGGCGGGTCACGCCAAGAAGTCGCGAAATGGTCCCAGGCGTGCTTATGGCTTGCCCGACTCGATCACGAAAGGCCTCGTCCAGCTACCTGACTCAGGTCGCTGCGTGATACGGTCAACTGGCGTGTTTGCCTGCGTGGCGATGAGCTCGCAGATGAGACTCGCAAACGGCTCAATATTCTGATGCGTGCTCGCTTGTTCGAGTGCTGCAAGATAGGCGCTCCTCGACTGAACCGTCACAATTGTCCAAGGGTAGCCGCCTGTACTCAGCATGAAATTCATGATGAAACGCGACAGCCGCCCGTTGCCGTCCATGTATGGATGGATGAACACGAAGATGAAATGACCCAGCACAGCACGAACGCCCGCATGCGCCTCTTCATCAAGGAGCGCCATCAGCGCAGGCATGCAATCGCTCACCGCCTCGGGGGCAGGTGGAACGTGCAGCGCGTTGCGGATGAAAACCTGATTGTTCCTGTACCCCGCCAGGTCTGCGGCCTTGAGAATGCCCGCCTGCACACTCGGCGAGAAGAGCGTCAGATACCACTGAAAGAAGTCTGCGCCAAAAGCATCGGCTGGCCGCTCACCGTTACGCAAAACGCGTCCGATGAGCGACTTGACGTGCGCATGGGTCTCGGCGTACCCCTTCGCCGCCATGGCATCGCGTGTCTGTCTGTCCTCTCGGCTGGTTTCCGGGCTCCACTGTCCAGCGCGAATCTTTTCAATCAGTTGCGCGCTGACTCGATAGCCCTCTATCGACAGTGAATGGTACGCATCCGCCACGTACCTGGCTGTGATGTCGGAAATCAATGCGTCGATATCCGTTGGCGTGGTACGTGGCACGCCCTCGAACAAACTGACGACTGTCTCGCGCATTGCAGACCACATGGCGCGGATGCGCATCACGTACGGAGACACATTTCGGCCACCACCGATCGGCAAGAGCGGCCGCTCGAACGGATTGTCCAGACCCAAGCTGAACTGCGCAGCCCGCATGGTGACGAGCAGCTGATTGGCTTCAGCCACACGTCCTACCGCCTCAAGCGCGCCTGCCAGCCGACCTGCCACTACGCTGTGCCCCCCTGCGAGCAGCGCTTCGATGAGCTGGGTGATGTCGACCTGCCGCATCGCTATCTGGGCGGCCATCTCGTGCTGTGTGAAAAACGTTGGGTTCACCCGAATCAGTGCCTGCGGCAAGGGCATTAGCAGCATGCCGCTGGCGTCCGGCGCGCGCTTTGGCACAAGCTGCGCGGCGGGCACGCGGTAGAAGAAGATGGAGCAGTCAAACGGCAACGGTTGCGGCTGATTGTCTGCGGACGGCGCCTGAATCTGCAGTTGCCTCGCGATGCTGGTGTGGCCGCTGTGCTTCAGCACCGACAGCTCGGCACTAAGTTGCCAGTCCCCTCCAAACCGGGACGTTGCATAAGCGGCCACGAACACCTCCATGGTCGCGTACCAGAGTGTGGAATCCCCGTCGGTGTCTTCCGGGTTGCTGGCGAGATACCAGCCCTTGATGACCGGCTTGAGAAAACCCGCCTTGAGAAGCCGCTCTCGATGTACGCGGGTCAGGGCAGGTAACGCAGCTGCGCGAAACGCCCTCACACCCTCCTCCTGCAAGGCTTTCAATATCTGAAGCGATTCGGCGAGCTTTTCGTGAGGAGCAGCCATGTTTCGAGCATTTCACTAAAATTATGCTCGATCATATCACTAGAATGATGATCCACAATTTCACTAAAATTGCGCTTCATCAACTCACTAGAATTGTGCGATTGCAGACGAACTGTTGCCGTGGTCCCCGACGCGAAAGGCGGCGTGGATGTCCGAAGCCCCGTTACAGCCGGAGGCGCTCAGTCTAGAAAATCGCAATGCGCCTCGACGTACGCGGCCAGATCGAGCGAATGCTGGCGAGCCAGCTTTTCCGCAAGCTCGGTATCGCGTTTTTCGAGCGCCTCGATGATGCGCAGGTGATCGACAATCGAGCGCGACGCGCGATCGCTCTGCGAAATCGTCATGCGCCGGATCGCCCGCACGTGGATGAAGATGTTCTTGATCGTATCGAGAATCAGCTGCGACTTGGACAACTCGACGATCGCCTGATGGAACGCGATGTTGGCGTCGGAATACTCGGCGATGTGCTCGGCCGGCGTACTGTCGCGGAAATTGTCGAACATGTGGCGCAGCCGCGCGATTTCCTGGTCGGTGGCGTGCAGCGTGGCAAGCCGCGCCGCCATGCTTTCGAGTGCGGCCCACATCTGGATCATCTCGACGATCTCGCGCTTGCTCTTGCGCACGATGTAGATGCCGCGGCGCGGCACCATGCGCAGGAAGCCCTCTTGCTCGAGCAGCGTCATCGCCTCGCGCACCGGCGTGCGGCTCACGCCGAGCGATTCGCTCAGCACGCGCTCGTCGAGGCGGATTTCCTCGCGCGACTGATAAATGTCCGCATCGGCGATGGCCTGGCGCAGCATCGCGTACGCCTGGTCGCGCAGGCTCGCCGTGGTATTGATCGGCTGCAGCGCGAGCTTGAGCGTCGCGCCGCCAGGGGGGGTGACTACTGCTTCAGTTTGAAGTTCTGACGACATTCATTGCCTCTTTGCGGACCTGCGGACGCCAGGCGGCCTGCCGCACCGGCGGCGCCTCGCCCAGACCGACGAACCGGCCGTGCTGTGCCGACTGCTCCACAACCGACGCCGGCAACCAACGTGCAATCAGCACGGTTGCAGCCGAACCTAACGCCACGACAGCCACGCCAAAGAGGGCGAGAGAAACAAGATCCATTTGAAGCTCCGCATCATTGAGTCGTTGAATGACTGAATGATATGCTGCGTCGCCACAAAAGGCAATATTCTGTATGTGATATATCAGATGCTGTCGTTTGGCTGCAACACCAAGCAGGGACGGACACGACCCCGAAAACTACGAGCATCCTGGATGAAACGGCGAGCCACGGCAAGTCTTGTCCGCTCGTCCGGATGGCCAGTGCGACATCAAAGTTGTATCGATGCGCCTGGCATAACGGGTTGACACGTCGCAACGAACCATTGGACACTGGCCCTCATGCACACGTCAGCCACCCACGCCATTGCGATTAAAAACCCGATGATTGCCCATCGTATGTGGGCGAATCAACGGGGACGTGTGCGCGCTTAGCTGTTTGTTGTAACGCATATCACACAAGGCCCCGCCGGCGATGGTTGGGGCCTTTGTTGTTGGTGGTGGCGGTGGCGCTTCTGTCGATCCGGTAACCGGTACAGACGGAGATGACCATGGATCAAGCCCAGCAGCAAGACGACGCCTCGCCCTGTTTCCCTCGCCAGCCCGCGCAGCAGGCACCGCTGTCCCACGCCGACGACCCCTCGCCCGCGCTCATCATCCACTTTGCCGTTCCGCCCGCCGTCACGCTGAGCTGGCGCGTAAGCTGCGATGCGCAGTTGCGTGTCTACGGCGCACGCGTGTGGATCACGCGCGCATGCTCGCCGTACGACCACTGGCTGCAACCGGGCGAAACGCTGCGGGTCCGGCGCGGCGAGCGCCTCTGGGTGGCCACCGATGACACGCAGACCGCGCGCATCGCGCTCACCAGCGCCTGGCCCGTGCAGCCGGGCGGCGTGCGACGCTGGATCGACTGGTTGAGTACGTGGTCGGGCGGTCTCGCGTTGAGACGGGTTCGCTAAATCACAGGCATGAAAAACCGGGACATCGCGCACGCGATGTCCCGGTCGCGATGCCTAGAACTTGTGGCGCAAGCCGATGTTGACCATCGTCTGCGAGTTGGTGCCGGCGTAGCCGTACGAGCCGATCGACGCCTGCGCCCCTTCCGAGCCGCCCGTGCCGTCGCCGGTTTCGCCGCTCGCGTGCTGGTAGGCGGCAGTCAGGTACAGATCGGTGCGTTTGGACAGGTTGTAATCCGCACCGACGGACACCTGATGATAGGTCGCGGTCGTATCGCCGTTGCTGTGGGTGTAACTGTAGCCGAGGCCGAGCAGCAGCGCCGTGCTCAGTTGATAGTTCATGAAGCCCTGACCAGTGTTGTATTTCTCGGTGTCGCGGAACACCGAACTGCCATCCGGTGCGTATTGCGCGTTGCTGTAGCCGAGGCCGAACGTGAAGCCGCCAAGCGTGTACTGGCCGGCCAAACGCGCGATCTGCAGCGAGTGGGCGCTGGCATAGCCGGAATTGATCGGTCCGTCGAAGGTGCCGCCATCGGCTGTGCTGGTCCAGCCGTCGGTGCGCACGCCGAGCCCAGCCTGGCTGTTGGCCGCGTAGAAGTAGCCACCCGCGACGGCGAGCGGCCCGTTCGTATAGTTGACGGCCGCCGAATACGATTGCTGCGCGCTCGTCGCGCCGGCCACGCCGCCGAACGAATACATCGCTTCGGCCTGCAGGCCGTACCAGACCGGCGTCGTGTACTTGACCGCGCTGTTCACGCGGAAGCTGTTGTCGTAGTTGTCGACGTCGCCCGCGGTCGCGAACGCCGAGCCGAAATAGTTGTCGGCCGTGATGCCCTGGACGAGGTCCACGAGCGGGTCATACTGGCGCCCGAGCGTGAGCGAGCCGATCTGCTCGCTCGTCAGCCCCACGAACGCCTGGCGGCCAAACATCTTGCCGCCCTGCCCCGACTGGCCCGTCGACGGATTGAAACCGTTTTCCAACTGGAAGATGGCTTTGAGGCCGCCACCGAGATCCTCGGCGCCCTTCAGGCCCCAGCGCGAGCCGGACAGGTTGCCGAAGCTGCTGTTACCGAGGGTCCACAGGCTGTTGCTGCCGGCGGCGTGGTTGACGTAGGTGATCGATGTGTCGATGGTGCCGTACAGCGTGACGCTCGTCTGGGCGTGCGCGACGCCCGCGGCGCCGAGTGCTGCGAGAGACAGGGAGGTTGCGGCTAGTTTTTTCATTAGCGTCTCCTGGCGAGGGTCTCGTTTGCAGCAAGACTAACTCTCTCGAACGGCGAAGTAAAAAGATTAAAAAAGGTGTACCAAATTAGTAACAGCCATTTCGCGAATTCTAGTCGATTCCGGCAATTCAATCTGGCAAGAAATGCAACAATCCCCCGCACAGCCCGCCTGGCTTGCGTTTGCAGCGTTTCATCCCTTATTTATGAATTACATTCAACTGGATTAATAGCGCTTTTGAACATCAGCGATTCGTAATGCCCAGGCGCCTGAATATTGCGCGCATTAAATGAAGCGGCGCTTTGGCGGACGTAAAAAACAACCCTTTTCGGCACCCCGACACCGTTTAAATACGGTACGAATTACCGCCCCAATCCCACGTCGTACGTGTTCGATTTCATCAAGTCGGTCAACCTCAGTGCCGTTATAAGCGTTTGCTGTCTTTTACCATTCTTTTACCAGTCGTTTACGACTGGCTACCAGTGGCGCCGCGCGAACACGGTTGCCGCACACGAACAGTAAGCCCCAATCAATGCCAGAAAGCCCTTCCTCCCGCCTCGTCCGCTTCGCGCAGCAGTTGCGCGAGCGGACGAGCGCCTTGCGACTGCAGCGCTTCACAGCGCCCGCGTTCGCGCTCGGCATCTGCGCGCTGCTGCTGATCGTGTTCCAGCACCTGTCGCAAACCGTCGACTATCACTCGGTGATGAAGCAGCTTCGCCACCTCGACGCCGCCCGCTGGGCGGGCGCGCTGGCCGCCACGGCGTTGAGCTATGTGGCACTCGCCGGGCGCGACGCGGTCGGGCTGCGCTACCTCGGCGTGCGCGTGCCGCGCCATGCGCTGTGGATCGGCTCGACGGCGGGCTCCGCGCTCGGCAACGTCACCGGCTTCGGCGCGCTCACGGGCGGCGCGGTGCGCTGCCGCGTCTACGGCCCGGCCGGCGTCACGCCCGTGCAGATCGGCCAGCTCACGGTGCTGACCGGCGCCACGCTGGCCCTCGCCCTTGCGCTGATGACCGCGCTCGGCATGGTCGGCGCGGCCGATACGCTCGCCGGTCTCCTGCACCTTGCCCCCGCCACCGTCCGCTGGATCGGCGGCGCGCTGCTCGCGCTGGGCGCCGTGCTGATCGCCGTCTGTCCGGGCGAGACCCGCCGGGTTCAGTGCTTCGGCCGGCGCTGGCTCAGCTTCGCGCTGCCCGCGCGCCGCGACCTCGTCGCGCAGCTCCTGTTCGCCGCCGCCGACGTCGCCACCGCCGGCCTCGCGCTCTGGTCCGTGCTGCCGCACGCCCAGGTCGGCTTCGGCCAGTTCCTCACGGTCTACGCCGCCGCGATGCTGCTCGGCCTGCTCGGCCATACGCCTGGCGGCATCGGCGTGTTCGAGGCCGCGATGGTCTACGCGCTCGGCGCCAGCGTGCCGACCCCGGACATGCTCGCCGCGCTCGTCGCCTACCGGGCCATCTATTTCGGCGCGCCGCTCGTGCTGGCCGCCGCGCTGCTTGCCGCGTTCGAAGGCCGCGCGCTCAAGACGCCGCTCGGCGCGGCGCTCGCGCGGCGCGGCGTAGACGGCGTGACGCAGCTCGCGCCGCTCTTTCTCGCCGTCGTCACGTTCGTGACCGGCAGCCTGCTCGTGATCTCAGGCGCGACGCCCGCGTTCAAGCACCGCATCGCGTTGCTCCAGACCGTTCTGCCGTTGTGGGTGCTCGAAAGCTCGCAACTGCTCGGCAGCGTGTTCGGCGTGCTGCTCCTGTTCGTCGCGCGCGGCCTGCTGCGCCGGCTCGACGCCGCGTGGTGGCTCGCGCTGATCCTCGCGGTCGCCAACCTCGCGCTGTCGCTCGCCAAGGGTCTCGCGTTCGTCGAAGCGGGCGTGCTCGGCGTGCTGATCGTGCTGCTGCTCGCCACGCGCTCGCGCTTCAACCGTCATTCGTCGCTGTTCGCCGAGCGCTTCACGCCAGGCTGGCTCGCCTCGGTCGGCATCGTCATCGCGCTCGCCGTGTGGGTGCTGCTGTTCGCGTTCCGCGATGTGCAGTATTCGCAGCATCTGTGGTGGAAGTTCGCCTTCGACGGTCGCGCCCCGCGCGCGCTGCGCGCGACGCTCGGCGCGGGGGTTTTCGCGGCCGCGCTCGCATCGTGGCAGCTGCTGCGCCCCGCGGCCGGGCGCTTCGTGAAACCGGCGAGCGAAGACCTCGTCGAGGCCGCGCGCATCGTGCGCTCGCAGGAGCGCAGCGACGCCGGCCTCGCGCTGATGGGCGACAAGAGCTTTCTCTTCTCCAAGTCGCGCAACGCCTTCCTGATGTATGCGAAACGCGGCCGCACGTGGGCGGCGCTGCACGACCCGGTCGGCCCGCGCTGCGAATGGGCCGATCTGATCCGCGAGTTCGTCGCGCTCGCGCATGCGCATGGCGGACGCGCCGCCTTTTACCAGGTGCGTGCCGATGCGCTGCCGCTCTATCTCGACGCCGGCCTCACGCTGATGAAACTCGGCGAGGAAGCCCACGTCGCACTGCCCGAATTCGATCTCAAGGGTCCGCATCGCGCGCATCTGCGCTACGCGCTCAAGCGCGGCGAGCGCGAAGGTTTTGCGAGCGAGCTGATCGATCCCTTGCGGATGCCCGAGCATCTCGCGCTCTTGCGCGAGATCTCCGATGCGTGGCTCGAAGAACGTGATGCGCGCGAGAAGAGCTTCTCGGTCGCCTCGTTCGACGACGAATACCTCGCCGCGCAGTCCGTGCTGCTCGTGCGCCAGCATGGCGTGCCGCTCGCGTTCGTCACGTTCATGACGACCGACATGAACACCGAGGCGACCGTCGGCGTCATGCGCCACATGCCCGGCGCATCGTCCTACGCGATGGAATATCTGTTCACGCAACTCGTGCTGCATCTGAAGGCCGCCGGTTTCCGCTCGCTCAGCCTCGGCATCGCGCCGCTCGCGGGCATGCAGCCGACACCGCTCGCTTCGTCATGGCATCGCATCGCCGGGCTCGTGTGGCGCTTTGGCGGCAAGTTCTATAACTTCCGCGGCCTGCGCGGTTTCAAGAACAAGTTCCAGCCGCGCTGGGAACCCCGTTATCTCGCCGCTTCCGGCTCGTTTGGCGTCTTCATCACGCTAGCTGATCTTTCTTTGCTGGCAGGAGGCTGGCGCTCATGACCTTTCGTTCTCTCGTCATGCCGTGGCTTGCCGCGGCGGGCTTTGGCATGCTCGCACCGCTCGCGGCGCACGCCGCTGGCGCACCGTCGACGCTCGCGGGCGGCCGTTACGGCGATGTCGCCGTGACCAAGCCCGTCGGTGAAATGCGCGGCTTCGTCGTGCTGTTTTCGGCAGGCGCGCACTGGGCCTCGTCCGACCAGGCGAGCGCCGACGCGCTCGCGCAGCGCGGCGCGCTCGTCGTCGGCGTGGATACCACGCGCTACGCCGAGAACCTCGCCGCCATCAAGACCGAAACCTGCCACAAGCTCTATAGCGACGCCGAAGCGATCAGCCATCAGCTCGAGCGGCAAGTCGAGACGAGCCGGTTCTATGCGCCGATCGCGATCGGCAGCGGCACGAGCGCGCTGCTCGCCGAACGCATCCTCGCGCAGGCGCCCGCCAACACGGTCGCGGGCGCGGTGTCGCTCGATCCGGCCGCGCAGCTCGACGAGCGCTTCGCGCCCTGTCCCGCCGATCCCAAGCTGAGCCGCGGCACAGGCTTGCCCGGCTTCTTCGAGCGCGGCGTCACGCGTGCGGCATCGGCCGGCGTTGCAAAGCCAGCGTCGCAACCGGCACCGCGCGTCTTCGCCCCGTCCCTCTCCAGCACCGACAAGCTCGTCGCGCTCACCGCGCCGCATCTGCGCGTTGCCGTCGACAGCGAAGAGGACGTCTCCGACCTGCCGCTCATCGAACTGCCCGCCGCGCGTCCCACCGACATGCTCGCGGTCGTGATCTCGGGCGACGGCGGCTGGCGCGATCTCGACAAGACCATCGGCGAGGCGCTGCAAAAGGATGGCGTCTCCGTGATCGGCATCGATTCGCTGCGCTACTTCTGGAGCGAGAAGAGCCCCGCGCAGACGAGCCACGATCTCGCCCGCGTGCTGCAGACCTACAGCGCGCGCTGGCACACGCGGCACATCGCGCTGGTCGGCTATTCGTTCGGCGCCGACGTGATGCCGTTCGCCTATAACCGGCTGCCCGACGCGCTGCGCGAGCGCGTGTCGTACCTCTCGCTGCTCGGCTTCGCGCCCGATGCCGACTTCCAGATCCGCGTGACAGGCTGGCTCGGCATGCCCGCCAGCGACAAGGCGCTGCCCGTGCGCCCCGAACTCGCGAAGGTGCCGCCCTCGCTCGTTCAATGCGTGTACGGCGCCGACGAGAAGGATACGTTGTGTCCCGCGCTCGTCGGCACCGGCATCGACGTCGTGCGCACCAACGGCAACCATCACTTCGACGGCGACTACAGCGCGCTGGCCGCGCGCATCATCGCGGGCTGGAAGAAGCAGATCGCGGCGCGCGGGCAATAAACGCACGCGGCAAGGTCGGAAAAAATTGCGCACGCAAAGGGCGCGCTTATCGCACCCGCGCGCCGGATGCAACCATCTTTTCCGAATAGCGCGAGCTTCTGTCCGTTCGAGCCGATAGAAACGCCTTTACTGTAAGGGTCGCCTGCGCAGGCGTCACTGCGACCAGCCCGCAGTGACCGGCGAAACACTTCGCCGCAAACGTCTGGATTCCTGACGACCTCTACGGAGTCGCACGATGAAAAAACGCGCGCTCACGCTTCTCGCATCTTTCGCCGCGGCCGTCCCGGCCGTTTTCTTCTCAACCACATCGAGCGCCGCTGGTTCGATAACGTGTGCGACACCCACCAGTAGCGCCGGGGGTGCCACCAATGGCGTCATCAGCGCCGACACACCCAGCAGCGACAGCACGCGCCTGTTCGCGAGCGGCAGTACCTTCAAGGTCGTCTTCGTGACGGCCGCCTCGGCGAGCGACACGGTGGTCTGGTCCATGCAGGACCAGCTCGGCAACATCAGGGGCAGTGGTTCGTTTGCCGTCGCGAGGGGCGCGCGTACGAGCACGCTGTCGTGCCAGTCGACGGTCGCGGGCTATTTCGCCCTCACCGCGACGCTCAGACGCAGCGGCGGCACACTGCCCCAGGCCGGCACGCGGCCGATGGGCATCGCAACGTTTGGCATCCTTCCTAACCTGGCATCGATCATTCCTGCCGTGAGCTTCGCGCGTCAGGAACAACACCGCTTCGGCATGCAGGGCTTCAACGACAACGGCCCGATGCTCACGAAGCTCGGCATCTCGCAGACCATCGACGATCGCGAACTGTCGGCGATGGAACCCAACGCGCCGAACACATGGACGCCCTCGCTCGGCGATCTCGACCCGTTCTACACCAACGGCCAGATCATGCGGCTCATCCGCCTCGACGGCATTCCCGCGTGGGCGAGCCCCACGGGCGGCTTCCAGGACGACACCAACGCGCCGACCGATCTCGGCTATTACCAGAACTACATGGCGCGCGTCGGCGCCGATTCGGCCGCGATCCGGCGCGCGTATTTCCCGCGTCAGCAGAACGACTATTATCAGGTCACATGGGAACCGCAGTGGGCCGACTCCACCGCCAACTTCGTCGCGATGTATGCCGCTGTCTATAACGGACTGCATTCGACCGATCCCAACGCGGTCGTCATGGGCACGACCAACGTGTTTCCCGCCAACTGCGTGACGGAATGCACCCAGGGCTATCTGGCCAGCTATGTGCCGCTCGGACTCGGCAACTACATCGACGGCGTGACGACCCACGGCTACTACAACGCGGGCACGTTCGCCGCGCATCCGCCCGAGCAGTACGACACCGACCCGAATCCGGCCAACGTGGCCAACGCCCTCGACCAGCAGATGCGCGCCCTGCGTGCCCAGATGCAGTCGTTCAAGCCGAACATGCGGCTATGGGTCACTGAACTCGGCTTCAGTTACGACGCCGGTGCCGCCTATGGACCCACCTATCCGCCGGCGAACCAGCTCTACGGCCAGGCCGCCGTCGCAACGCGCGCCCATCTGATCATGCTCGGCGAAGGCGCCCAGGTGACCTATTTCTTCTACGGCGCCGACTATCCGGCCGACATCGGCCAGGGCACCTTCTTCGACCTCTCCGATCCGCAAGGGCAATATGGCGCGAGCAACGTCAGCCCGAAACCTGAAGCCATGGCCTTTGCTGCGCTCACGCGGGTGCTCGACGGCACGCAGACGCTCGGACATCTGAACGGCCTGCCCTCGATGGTCTATGGCTACGCGTTCCAGCAGTTGAACGGCGGCGCCGTGATCACCGCGCTGTGGACCCACAACAACAATGTCTGGCCGACCTCGGCGGGCACCTATAGCTCGACCTACAGCACCTCGTACTCGCTCCCCGTCAACTCCGCCGGCACGAGCGGCAATGTGACCGTGATCGACATGATGGGCAACCCGACGTCGGTGACTTACTCGAACGGCGTCGTCAGGCTGACGCTGACCGAGTCGCCGATCTACGTGGTGTCGTCGAACGCGGCGGCGCTGCAGGGCAAATACACGGCGCCCATCGGCTACACCGGGCAGTGAACCGCGCGAAGCTTTCACGCGCTGACGCCGTTGCAAGGTTCATCGAGCGAATTGGGCGGCGTCGGCCGCCCAATTCGTCCGTTCGCGCGCGCCCCGGATGCCGTACCCTGCAGGCTGACTTCATCCGCGGCGGCCGACCCAGGCCGACTGCCGCTACCATCGACTGTGACCTGCGCCCCGCCGCCCGCTTCCCTCGACACCGATCGCCAACGTGAGGCCGTCGCCCATTGTTCCGCCGGGCGCTTCGCGGAGGCACTCGCGCTGCTCCAGCCCCTTATCGATGCAGCCGACGACGCCCGCGCGGACGGCCTCGCGCAAACGCTGAACATCGCGGCGGTCAGCGCACTCGGACTCGGCCAGCTCGCGCACGCCGAGCACTGGTGGCGCCGCTGTGTCGAACTGCAGCCCGGCTTCGTGGAAGCGCACAACAGCCTCGGCATCCTGCTCAAGGGTCTGCAGCGTCCCGCTGAAGCCGCGAGCGCGTGGGGCCGCGTGCTCGAACTGCAACCGGCCAATGCCGATGCCCACAACAGCGTCGGTGCAGCGCTCTACGATCTCGGCCAGCACACCGACGCCGAAGCCGCGTACCGCCGCGCGCTCGCGGCGCGGCCGGACCACGCGGCCGCGCACTACAACCTCGGCATCCTGCTGCACGAGCTCAAGCGGCTCGACGAGGCAGAGGCGGCCTATCGCGCGGCCCTCCATGCGCAGCCGCGCTACGACCGGGCCTTCAACAATCTCGGCAACGTCCTCAACGATCTGGGCCGCACCGACGAAGCCGAGGCCGCATATCGCGACGCGCTCAACGTCCGCCCGCAGTATCCCGAGGCACTCAACAACCTCGCCAACCTGCTGAAGGCATCGCGACGCTTCCCCGAAGCAGAGCTGGCCTGCCGTATCGCGATCACCGTGCGGCCCGATTACGCGGAGGCCCACAACAACCTCGGCGCCGTGCTCGCCGAACTCGGGCGTTTGCCCGAAGCCGAGACGTCGTATCGCCGCGCGCTTGCGCTGCGGCCCGACTATGCCGAGGCGCGCTACAACTTGGGCATCGCGTTGCATGCGCTCGATCGCTTGCCCGAAGCCGAGAGTACCTATCGCGAGGTATTGCGGCAGCGCCCCGAAGCGATCGAGGCGCGCAACAACCTCGGCTGCACACTGCGCGCGCAGCATCGCCTCGCCGAAGCGGCCGCGACGTTTCGCGAGGTGCTCGCGTTGAGCCCCACGCTCGCCGAGGCGCAACACAACCTCGGCAGCGTGCTCAAGGAACTGGGCGAACTCGATGAGGCCGAAACCCGTCTGCGCACCGCGCTCGCGCTGCGTCCCGACTACGCCGACGCGCACTTCGGCCTCGCCGTGCTGCTGCTGAGCCAGGGGCATTTCGAAGAAGGCTGGATCCGCTACGAATCGCGCTACGCGCAAGCGGGCTTCGTGCATCACAAGACGCGCGCGCTGTTGCAATGTCCACAATGGCAGGGCGAAACGCTAGAAGGCAAGCGCGTACTCGTGTTTCAGGAAGACGGCCTTGGCGACATGCTCCAGTTCAGCCGCTATCTGCCGCTCATCAAGGCGCGTGGCGCGGCGCACGTCACGTTCGCGGGCATGCCGGCGCTGCATCGCTTGATCGGCCGGATCGACGGCGTCGATGCCGTGCTCGATCACGAGCAGGCGATCAAGGCTTCACAGGATTTCGACTGCTGGAGCAGCCTGCTCAGTCTGCCAAAGCATTGCCGCACGGCGCTCGATACGATCCCGTCCGCCGTGCCGCCGCAACCCGACCCGGCGCTCGATGCGCAGTGGCGCGCGCGGCTCGATGCGCTGCCGCCGGGGCCTCGTATCGGTCTCGTCTGGAAAGGCAATCCGCGCCATCACAACGATGCGCATCGCTCGATACCATCGCTCGCCGCGCTCGCACCGCTTTGGCAAGTGCCCGGTGTGCAGTTCGTGAGCCTGCAAAAAGGCGCGGGCGAAGAAGAGGCGAAAGCGCCACCCGCTGCGCAACCGCTGCTCGCGCTCGGCTCCGAGGTGAACGATTTTGCCGACACGGCTGCGGTGGTCGCGCAGCTCGATCTCGTGATCTGCGTCGATACATCGACGGCGCATCTGGCCGGGATGCTCGGCACGCCTTGCTGGGTGCTGTTGCCGGGGCATGACATCGACTGGCGCTGGATGCATGGGCGCAGCGATTCGCCCTGGTACCCGCGAGGGTTGCGGGTGTTTCGGCAGGGCGCGGATGAGGGGTGGGGCGCGTTGGCCGAGCGGGTGCGGGAGGCTTGCGGGCAATGGGTTCAGACGGCGGCGAACTGAGCACTGAGCATTCGGGGAGGACTTGCGAACCGCTGCGATCAGGGGATTCCCTTAACTCCGAACGTGGGGTTTGTGTCTGGCAACACACTAACCCGTCGCCCTCGCGAAGCTTATCCTCCGCATGGAAACCACCATGAAGAGCCGCTGGGGAGCGCCATGCGACAGTCGAGTACGGACTCGAGATATGCCACCCTGGATGGCCTGCGCGGCGCGGCGGCAATCGTCGTCGTGTTCGTTCACTTCCATGCGCTGTACCACCTTCCCGACATCAGCCACGGCTATCTGGCGGTCGATCTGTTCTTTGCGATGAGCGGCTTCGTCATCGCCAACGCCTACGACGGGAAACTTTCAGCAGGCGAACTGAATTGGCAGCAGTACGTCGTATTGCGCCTGTTCCGCCTGTATCCGCTCTACTGCGCCGGCCTCGTGCTCGGTGTCATTGCCCTGATGTACCGGCTGCCCGAATCCGACTGGCGTCGAATCGTTTCTGCGGTCCCGACCGGCTTTTTGATGATGCCCTCGCATGCCCCCCTCCGGGCGCTTTATCCATTGCCGGTGAATTACGACTTTGTCTATCCGCTGGATTTTCCTGCGTGGTCGTTATTCTTCGAGCTTCTCGCGAGCCTCGCCTATGGCCTGTTCTTTCGCCACCTGACGACGCGGCGGCTCTTGCTCATCATGGGCGTGTCGGGTGTCTCACTCGCGGTGGCGGCTCGTTTCGCGGGGCTGGACAGCGGCGCTCAGTGGCCGACGTTCTACGTGGGTTTTGCGCGCCTCGGCTACGCGTTTCCCGCGGGTCTGCTGCTATACCGGTTCCGCGGAGTCACCGACAGGCGGGCATCGTCTTCCGCGCTCGTCATCGCTGTGCTGACAACGGGCCTGCTCTTCATACCCTGGTCGACGCCCCATCCAACCGCCGTCAATCTGCTGGTCACACTCGTCGCGCTTCCCGCGATCGTGTGGACGGCAGGTCGGGTAGAGCCTCCCGCGCGTCTGCTGCCGCTCTTCCTCTTTTCGGGAGCGATCTCGTATGCCGTCTATGTGCTCCACGTGCCGTTCGAATTCATCGTGGAGGATCTCGTCTCGCGCCATCATCTTCTGCCGCATCCGTCCGGCACGACCGCTGTGATTTTGCTGCCCGGCATCGTGCTGCTCGCGTGGTGCACCGACCGCTACTACGATCTGCCCGTACGCCGGGCGCTGCTCGCGCGCTCGCGTGGCTGGCTCGCGTCTCGTACGAAGCGCTCAGCCGTCGCAAACGCGACCATGCCGCAATAAGCCCGGTTTCCGCACCGGGCTGCAGGTCTGCGATCGATGGATGCAGCTTGCGCGTTGATGATCAGGCTCTGCGGCGCTGCCCGCCCAACGATGCAATCAGCCTTCACTCCCGCGCAATCGTCTCCCACGCGCCCGAGCGCGCCGAGCGGAACACCGCGTCGATCACGCGCATATTGGCGCGTGCGTCTTCGAGCGGAATCGCCTGCGGGCGTCCATTCAATATCGCATCGGCGAACGTAGCGGCCGCTACGCCATATTGATCGCACACCGGCAGTTCGAGCCAGCGATCGGTCGTCGTGCCGTCGCTCGTGAATTCAGTCACCAGCAGACGCGTCGGTTGATCGTTCGGCGCATTGAATGGAATCTCGACTTCGATGCGCCCCTTCGTGCCGTGAAACTGCATGCGTTGGTACGGACACGTCTGCGTCGAGTAAAAGAAGCTCACCTGCACGCCATTGAAATCCATCAGCACCGAGGCGAGACGGTCCACGTTGAACGCGGGGTCTTGCTCCATCAGCGCGACCACCCGCGCCGGCTCTTGTCCGATGACGAAGCGCGAGGTCGTGACCGGATAACAGCCGATATCGAGCAAACCGCCACCACCGAATGCGCTCTGGTTGCGGATATTGTCCGCGTTGGTGTTGTAGTAGGTGAAGCCGCCGGTCACGGCGCGCAATTCGCCAATCGCGCCTTCGTCGATCAAGCTGCGCACCTTCAGCCATTGCGGATGCGTGCGAACCATGAACGCTTCCTGGATATAGCGGCCGCTTTTGTCGCGCGCAGCGATCAGCTGTTCAACCTGCTGTGCGTCCAGTCCTATCGGCTTTTCACACAGGACGTGCTTGCCCGCCTCGACGGCCTTGATCGTCCATTCGACGTGGATGTGATTGGGCAACGGAATATAGACCGCGTCGATTTCCGGGTCCGCGAGAAGCGCTTCGTAACTGTCGTAGGCCATCGCCAGGCCATATTTGGCTGCGGCGGCCTGCGCCTTGTCCAGCGATCGCGAGGCAATGCCCTTCACCCGGCAGTTCGACGCGTGGTGCGTGGGCACGACTACTTTGTCGTTGATGTTCGAGGTACCCAGAATTCCCCAGACGATTTCGTCTTTTGCCATGTCGTTTCCTTTACCGAGTGAACCGAGTGAATATACGTCGCACCGCGAATGCGTCACTTTACACTTGGCGACTGCTATCGCCGATACCTCCATGTGCCAGCTCGCTATGTGGGCCGAGACGGCGATACCGTGAGAACCCGGCTTCTCTGCACGCAATAAAAAACGCCGGCTAAACAGCCGGCGTCTCTATCCAACATGCTGCGAAGGAACAGCGTTCACTCGACGCTAGCCACCTGCTTCGCGTCTTCCTCTTCATCCGCCGAAGAGCGGATCAAATACTCGAACGCACCGAGCGATGCCTTGGCGCCATCACCGACCGCGATGACGATCTGCTTGAACGGCACCGTCGTCACATCGCCCGCCGCGAACACGCCGGGCAGCGACGTTTGACCCTTGGCGTCCACTTCGATCTCGCCATGCTTCGACAGCGCGACCGTGCCCTTCAGCCATTCGGTGTTCGGCACGAGACCGATCTGCACGAACACGCCTTCGAGTTCGAGATGATGCTTCTCGTTCGTCGTGCGTTCGACGAAGGCGAGACCCGTGACCTTCTGGGCGTCGCCGACGATTTCGGTGGTCTGCGCGTTCACGTGCACCGTCACGTTCGGCAGGCTGCGCAGCTTGCGTTGCAGGACCTCGTCGGCACGCAGTTGCGCGCCGAATTCGAGCAGCGTCACATGGCTCACGATACCGGCCAGATCGATCGCGGCTTCGACACCCGAGTTGCCGCCGCCGATCACCGCGACGCGCTTGCCCTTGAAGAGCGGACCATCGCAGTGCGGGCAGTACGCCACGCCCTTGTTGCGGTATTCCTGCTCGCCCGGCACGTTGACATTGCGCCAGCGCGCGCCGGTCGCGAGGATCACGCTCTTTGCGCGCAGCACCGCACCGCTTTCGGTGTGGATCTCGATTGCGCCGTTGCCCGGCACGAGCGTCTTCGCGCGCTGCAGGTTCATGATGTCGACGTCGTAGGCGCGCACGTGCTGTTCGAGCGCCGCCGCGAACTTCGGTCCGTCGGTTTCCTTCACCGACACGAAGTTCTCGATCGCCATCGTGTCGAGCACCTGGCCGCCAAAGCGCTCGGCGAGCACACCCGTGCGGATGCCCTTGCGCGCCGCGTAGATCGAAGCGGCCGCGCCTGCGGGCCCGCCGCCGACGATCAGCATGTCGAATACGTCCTTCGCGTTGAGCTTCTCGGCGGCCCGCGTGCTTGCGCCCGTGTCGAGCTTGGCGAGAATTTCCTCGACACCCATGCGGCCCTGGCCAAACACTTCGCCGTTCAGGTAGATGGTCGGCACAGCCATGATCTGGCGCGTCTCGACTTCGTCCTGGAACAGCGCGCCGTCGATCGTGACGATCTTGACGTTGGGATTCAGCGCCGCCATCGCGTTGATCGACTGCACGACTTCCGGGCAGTTCTGGCACGACAGCGACATATAGACTTCGAACGAGAAGATGCCGTCGAGTCCGCGCACCTGCTCGATCACGTCGTTTTCGAGCTTGACCGGATGGCCGCCGACTTGCAGCAGCGCCAGCACGAGCGACGTGAATTCATGGCCCATCGGAATGCCCGCGAACGTGACCTTGACGTCCGAGTTCACGCGCTTCAAATCGAATGACGGAGTACGCGCGTCGCCGGCTTCGGCGCCACGGCGTTCCGCATAGCTGATGCTGGCGGACAGCGAGGCAACATCTTGCAGCAGGCCCTGCAGTTCCTGCGACTTCTCGCCGCCGTCCAGGTAGGCGACGATCTCGATCGGCTGCGTAATCTTTTCCAGGTAACTCTTCAGTTGCGTTTTGAGATTGGCGTCCAGCATGGCGATTTCCGGCGAATGAGAAGCGAGGGGAAAGAAGAGACCGGGCGGCGGCCGCGAAGGCGCGGCCCGGTCGGGCGCCGGACGCAGAAGTCCGGCGCGGCGTCGTGCGGCAGCTTGTGCCGCCGCGTGACGTGAATGACGCTTAGATCTTGCCGACGAGGTCGAGCGACGGCTTGAGCGTTTCTGCGCCCGGCGTCCACTTGGCGGGGCACACTTCGCCCGGATGCGATGCCACGTATTGCGCAGCTTGCACCTTGCGCAGCAGTTCCTTCGCGTCACGGCCGATGCCGTTGTCGTGGATTTCGCACAGCTTGATCTCGCCTTGCGGGTTGATCACGAACGTGCCGCGCAGTGCGAGGCCTTCTTCTTCGATCATCACGTCGAAGTTGCGCGTGATCGCGCCCGTCGGGTCGCCGACCAGCGGGTACTTGATCTTGGCGATCGTTTCCGACGTGTCGTGCCATGCCTTGTGCGTGAAGTGGGTGTCGGTCGACACGCCATAGACTTCGACGCCGAGCTTCTGGAATTCAGCGTATTGGTCAGCCAGGTCGCCCAGTTCGGTCGGGCACACGAACGTGAAGTCCGCCGGGTAGAACACGACGACCGACCACTTGCCCTTGAAGTTCTCGTCCGACACCGGAACGAACTTGCCATTGTGATAAGCGGTGGCCTCGAACGGCTTGACTTGCGTGTTGATGAGAGACATGCGTTGCTTCCTCACTCTGGGTTGGAAAAGGTATGGACGAAGATTACGGGAATCACGTCCGTTTGAAAAATTGGTTAGTTTGATCGCGGGAATTGGCTATCCCTATCGGGCTCCCGGCCCCGCCCTATGACGCGGGGCGTCGAGGATACAACGAAATTGCGACAATCTGCCTCAACTCCCGTCACGATCCGGTCGCTCCATCAGATAGCGCGCGGCGTGCAAGGTTCCATTCGTTGCGCATGCACCATCGTGGTACAACCGTTTCATTCGGCAAATGTGGGCTTCATGCGCCGATTGCAAGGCTTCGTGCGTCAATGGGCCCCGCCCTGGGTCGAAACAGGTTGCGTCGGCACGCGTGTGGCAAGGCGTGCGCGCAGGAACTGTGTCAATGCACGGATCGTCACCGAACCCTCACGATGCTGGGGATACAGGGCGTGCAGCGCGTTGGGCGGCGGCATGGCGTCGGCGAGCACGGGCACGAGCCGGCCCCCGGCGAGTGCGTCCGCAACGATGAACTCGGGCAGCAATGCGATGCCGAGCCCGGCCACGGCGGCATCGCGGATCACTTCGCCGTTGTTCGCGCGCAGCGGCCCGTGCACATCGATGGTGCCGCTCGTGAACTCCCAGCTCGCGCGTCCTTCCTGCCCATAAACGAGGCACGCGTGTGCCGCCAGTTCGTCGGGTGTGGCCGGCGCGCGATGACGCCGCCCATAGCCGGGACTGCAACACGCGATCATGCGAATGTCCGCGAGCTTGTGGCCGATCAGCGTCGAGTCCGCGAGCCGGCCGATGCGCAAGGCCATGTCGAAGCCCTCGCCCACCACATCGACGATGCGATCGGAAAAATCGACGTCGAAGCGCACATCGGGATGCGCGCGCAGAAATTCGGCCACGAGCGGCGACAGATGGGCCATGCCGAACGACATCGGCGCGCTCAGCTTGAGCAGGCCGCGCGGCTCGGAGCGTCGCGCCGACATCGCCTGCTCCGCATCGGCCACTTCGCCGAGGATGCGCCTGGCGCGCTCGTGAAACTCGTGCCCCAGATCCGTGACGGCCAGCTTGCGCGTATTGCGCACGAGCAGCCGCACGCCGAGACTGGCCTCGAGCGCCGCCACGCGGCGGCTCACGAACTGCTTCGAAAGCCGCAGCCGGTTGGCCGCCGCCGTGAAATTGCCGGCCTCTACGGTCGCCACGAAGATACGCATGTCGTCGAGTTGCATGTCACGCCTCATTGTCCACTGGAATGAGACAGTGATTCCAGTTGTGGCGTCATTATAATCATCCGGATTGACCTAAACTGACGTCTATCCAATCAACGAAGCGTTCAACGGAGGTCACCATGATTGAAATCAGACAAGCCAACCAGCGCGGACGTGGTGAACATGGCTGGCTCAGCTCGCGCCATACGTTCTCGTTTGCCAACTACTACGACCCGAAGCAGGTCGGCTTCTCGGACCTGCTCGTCATCAACGACGACCGCGTCGCGGCCGGCCGTGGTTTCGGCAAGCATCCGCATCGCGACATGGAGATCTTCTCGTACGTGCTCGAAGGCGCGCTCGAACACAAGGACTCGATGGGCACGGGCTCGGTGATCGTCCCCGGCGATGTGCAGTTGATGAGCGCCGGCACCGGCGTCGCGCACAGCGAGTTCAACCACTCGGCGAGCGATGGCGTGCACTTCCTGCAGATCTGGATCGCGCCGTCGCACAAGGGTGCCGAACCGCGTTATCAGCAGAAGCACTTTTCCGCCGCTGACAAGCGCGGCAAGCTGCGGCTCGTGCTGTCGCCCGATGGCGCCGACGATTCGCTCGAAGTGCGCCAGGATGCGCGCGTCTATGCGGGTCTGCTGGACGGCGAGGAAAAAGCCCAACTCGAACTGGGCGCGGACCGCTATGCTTACGTGCACGTGGCACGCGGCAGCGTGAACGTGAACGGCGTGACCCTCGGCGAGGGCGACGGCGCCCGCATTCGTGCGGAACGTCTGTTGAGCTTCAGCGAAGGCCACGACGCGGAAGTGCTGGTGTTCGATCTGCGCAATAACGAAGTATCGGAGCTGTGGTCCTGACGCGTTGCGTCGGTGACCCGCAGGGGATGGCGGCGGCCATCCCCGCTCGCCTGATCGATAAAAAATCCAACCGCTTTATCGGAGAGTCGGCATGAGATACAACCTGTTCGGTGCGGCCAACGATGTCGTCCTGCTCATCGCGCGCATTCTGCTCGTTACGCTGTTCCTGTTGTTCGGCTGGCAAAAGCTCACCGGCTTCAGCGGCACCATCGCTTATATGAATGCCGTGGGCGCGCCCGCGCCGATCGTGTCGGCCGTGATCGCCGTCGTCATGGAGTTCTTCGGCGCGATCCTCATCATCGCCGGCTTCTATACGCGTCCGCTCGCCGTTCTGCTCGCGCTCTACACGATCGGCACCGCGTTCATCGGCCATCACTTCTGGACCATGACGGGCACCGAGCAGTTGCAGAACATGATTAACTTCTACAAGAACGTCAGCATCGCGGGTGGCCTGCTCGCGCTGGCGGTCGCGGGTCCGGGGCGGCTTTCGATGGATCGGCGCTAGGCCGCTGGCGCTTCCCCCTGCAAAGGCGATGCGGCGATGCATCGCTTTTTTTTTGCCTTGTCTCCCCGTCCGGATCAATTTGATCAAATTGCCACGCTCGTTATGTCGTGCGATGATTTGATCAAATGAATCCGCGCCATTGCGCGGGCCGCCTGATACGAGGAGACGCCCATTATGTCCATCCGCCACGGAGTCGATTTCGAGCGCGCGCAGCGCGTGCTCGAACGCGAACGCGCCGCTTTCGTGAGCGCACGACCGCGCTCGCGCGCGCTGTCGACCGAAGCCGCGCAGCATTTGCTGTTCGGCGTGCCGCTGCACTGGATGAACGACTGGTCCACGCCGTTCTCGCTCTATGTCGAAGCCGCGCGCGGCGCGCGCTTCAACGACGTGGACGGGCATCAATATGTCGATTTCTGTCTCGGCGACACGGGCGCGATGTTCGGCCACGCGCCCGAGCCCGTGGCGCGCGCGCTCGCCGCCCAGGCGCAGCGTGGCTTCACGACGATGCTGCCGGGCGAGGACGCCGTGCGTGTCGGCGAACTGCTCGCCGAACGCTTCGGCCTGCCGTACTGGCAGTTCGCGATGACCGCGAGCGACGCCAACCGCTTCGCGTTGCGCTGGGCGCGCGCGGCCACCGGGCGCGACAAGATCGTCGTGTTCAACGGCTGCTATCACGGCACCGTCGATGACGTATTCGTCGACCTGATAGATGGCGTTCCCGTGCAGCGCGCGAGTCTGCTGGGCCAGGTGCAGGATCTGCTGCCGCATACGCGCGTGGTCGAGTTCAACGATCTCGCTGCGCTCGCCGCCGCGCTCGCGGACAACTCGGTGGCCTGCGTGCTCGCCGAGCCCGCGATGACGAACGTCGGCATGGTGCTGCCCGAGCCTGGCTTCTGGCGCGAAGCACAGGCGCTGATGCGTGCGCACGGCACGCTGCTCGCCATCGACGAGACCCACACGATCAGCACCGGTCCGCGCGGCTATGCGCGCGAGCACGGCATCGAAGCCGATTTGTTCGTGCTCGGCAAGCCGGTCGGCGGCGGCGTGCCGTGCGCGGTCTACGGCTTTTCCGCCGAACTGGCCGCGCGTGCGCAACAGGCAAAACGCGATGCGCCGCCGGGACACTCGGGCATCGGCACGACGCTCACGGCGAACATGCTGTCGATGAGCGCGATCCGCGCGACCCTCGACGAAGTCATGACCGCCGACGCCTACGCCCACATGTTCGAGCTGTCCGCGCGCCTCGCCGATGGTCTCGCGGCGACGATCGCGCGCCACGCGCTGCCGTGGTGCGTGACGCGCATCGGCGCGCGCACCGAATTCCAGTTCAGTGCCCAGCCGCCGCGCAACGGCAGCGAAGCGCGCGCGCATCTCGACGACGAACTCGAGCACATCGTCCATCTGTATCTGCTCAATCGCGGCGTGCTGATCACGCCGTTCCACAACATGATGCTCGTGTGCCCCGACACCACCGCTGCCGACGTCGATCGGCTGCTCGCCGTGTTCGAAGCGTGCGTCGAAGAACTGTGCTGAGCGCCGCCCGATGAAAACGCGCACCCATCAGTCTCTGCAGGACGAGACCTACGAGACGCTGCGTCAGTGGCTGAGTCTCGGCCGCTTCGTGCCGGGCGAGCGGCTGCGCATCCACGCGCTCGCGCAGCAGCTCGGGGTCGGCGCGATGCCGGTGCGCGCGGCGCTGCAACGGCTTGCCGCCGAATCGGCGCTGGTCAACGTGCCCAATTGCGGCGTCGTGGTGCCGCAACTCTCGCGCGCACAGTTCGACGACGTGCTGCGCGTGCGCGTGATGCTCGAAGGCGAGGCCGCCGAACTCGGCGCCGAGCGCCTCACGCAAGACGACATCGACGCGCTGGACGCGCTCTGCAAGCAAATGGCCGACGCCCTCGCGCGCGGCAAGCCGAGGCAGTATCTCGATGCCAACGAGAACTTCCATCTGCGGCTCTATCGCGCGAGCGGCTCGCCGCTGCTCGTCGAGTTGATCGAGACGGTGTGGCTGCAAGTGGGCCCGGTGTCGAACCTGCTCTTCGACGATGCCGCGTTCGCCGCGACGCTCAACGACGCACACGAGGGGCTGCTGAGGCGCCTCAAGCGCGGCGACGCGGCCGGCGTGCGGCGTGCGATCGAGCGCGATCTGCAGCATTCGGGCCGCCACCTGCGGCGGCTGTGCGCCAGCGCGGCCGCGCCGGCGCCCGCCCAGGCTTGATATGCTGGGCGCGTGCCGTTCCACCCGCCTCTCGATGCCCGCGCGATGACCGATCCTCACAGCAGCCGCTCGGCGTACGTCGCCCTGCTTCAGCAGTCGATGTTCAACGTGTTCAAACGGCTGCCGCTCAAGAGCCGCGCGATGCAAGGCGTGCTGATGGGCATGCGCGCCGTCTGCGCGGCGAGCCTCGCCTACGGCATCGGGCGCGCGCTGCACACCGAGCAGGCGTTCTGGGCGGCCATCACGGCCATCGCCGTCACGCAGCACGACTACGTCGACACACTGAACCAGTCGCGCGACCAGTTGATCGGTGCGGCGGCCGGCGGGGTCTGCGGCTTTGCGGGGGCGTGGCTCGGCGGCGGCCACTTCGCGGCCTATGCGGCGACGGTCGCGGTCGTGATCGTCGGCTGCTGGTGCCTGAACGTCGGCAGCGCGGCGCGGTTGGGCGCCACCACGGCGACGATCGTGATGCTGGTGCCGAGCATCGGCCCCGCCTGGGACGTCGCGCTGTTCCGCTTCGCCGAGGTCTCGATCGGCATGGCGTGCGCGCTGCCCGTCGGCTGGCTCATGTCGTGGTTCGAGCGGCGCTGCTTGAGCGACGCTGCCTGAGCGGCCCTGCCTGAGCGGAGCTTGAGGCCACCGGAAGCCACGTTCCCAACTATCGGGAAATAATCCATCTCCGCGCGCTCGCTAATCGCGGCGGGCATTGCGGCGATAATGGGCACCGGTCGCGCGGGACAGGCAATATGCCACGTCCCCCGGCCCTGCGAAATCGTGCGACACTCTGCGCCCGTGCGCCTCGCTGGCGCGTTTTAGTTCGTTACGACCCCGCAAGTTTTCGACATGACCTCTTCGAACCAGACTCAAGCCCCCGTCCGCGCTTCCTCGCCCAAGACGCTCACCCTGCTGCAACTGCTCGCGCTGATCGGCATCAGCGGCGTCGCGGTGTCCGTGCTGATCAAGCTCTTCGTCTGAGCGCGCGGGGCATACACCGGCTTTACGCATGTACAAGAAAGGCGTTGCTCTCGAACTCCAGTTTGCCCCCCAACGATTGAACGACGGCGCAGGCGATCCCTACTGGATCGACCTCACAGCCGACGAAGCCAACGCACTGCTGCAGACGCTGCAGGCGCGCCTCGGCTCGCATGAGGCGGGCACGGCCGCGCCGCTGGTCGTCGCACTGGACGAAACCTTGCCGCGCGACGCGGCAGCGAGCGCCGCGCCGAGTGCGCCAAAGCCCATCGACGACCACTTCAAGCAGTGGGTCTGTGTGATCTGCGGCTGGGTCTACGACGAGGCCGCGGGCGCACCTGACGATGGCCTCGCCGCCGGCACCCGCTGGGCCGATGTCCCGGATGACTGGCGCTGCCCGCTGTGCGACGTGGGCAAGGAAGACTTCGCGCTGGTCGAGTTCTGAGTTCCGAGTTCTGAAGCAGCTTCAGGTGCCTTCGCCGCGCTCGTAGAAGAGTGCGAACAGTTCCGACTGCGAACTCACGCCCAGCTTCGCGTAAATGTGCTTCTTGTGCGCGCGCACCGTTTCGAACGAGATTTCGAGCCGCTCCGAGATCGCTCGCGTCGAGAAACCACTGAGCCCCAGACGCACCACCTCGATTTCGCGCGCGGTGAGCGCCGTGCGGCCGCTTTGCTGCGAGATCGCCTCGAAGCGGCTCGCGTAGCCCGCTTCGTCGAGCGCCGCGCGGGCTCCGGGCGCCGTTGCTTCGCCGGGCGTTGCCGTCTCGCTTGCGCCATGGGTCAAATCTTCATACGGCAAGCGCTGCCGCATCAGCGCGACGACCCACGGCCCGAACAGCGCGAACGACGCCATGTCGCGTTCCGTGTAACGGTGCTTTGCACCGATTGAAAAAATCAGCGTGCGCGTGCGGTCGATGGGATAGTTGAACTGCACCTCGTCGCCGCTGATATTGCTCTTGAAATAGCGCTGGTAGTAGTCGGTCATGCGGAAGTTGTCGGGCGCGACTTCCGCGAGCGTGACGAGGCCCGCATGCGGCCGCTCGCAGGCCGCGATGTAGAACGGATCGAGCTGGTAAAGCGCCGCCAGATAGTCGCGGAACATCAGGTCCACCGTGCCGTCGGGCATCGGCGACTCGGCGCAGACGCGCGGCGCGCGATCGTGCGAGAACACGAGTGCGACCCAGTTGTCGAACGTGACGAAGCGCTCGATGACACGCGTGAGGCGCGTCCAGAATTCGGTGCCGTCGAGCGCCTCGATCAGCGTGCCGATATGGTGATGGAACGCCCGGTCATGCCAGTCGGGTTCCATGGATCCTCCGCTCAGGGTACCCCGGTTGGGGAATTTCGGTAGAAAAATAACGTGGTGATAATAGCCGCTCCAAAGCAAATCACGCTTCTCGCGTCGGCGACGACGGCTTGCCGTGCAGACGCCTTAGACGCGCGCAATCATTCGTATCAGGCGATACAGGAGACAGACCATGCAACTCGAACTCGCGCAGATTCCGCTCGTGGACAGCGCAGTCGCTCCCAATCTCGCCCGTGTGGTCGACATCATCAGCAAGCGTCGCGAGGGCACCGACCTCGTGGTGTTTCCCGAGGCGACGCTCACCGGCTTTCCCACCCGCGACAACGTCCGCGATGTCGCCGAGACGCTCGACGGTCCGTCGCTCTCCGCCGTACGCGACGCCGCCCGGCGCGCGCGTGTCGCGGCCGCTGTCGGCCTCGCTGAACGCGATGGCGATCGCTTCTACAATACGACCGTGCTGATCGACGAGCACGGCGAGATCGCGCTGCGCTATCGCAAGACGCACCTGTGGGCCACCGACGTCGGCGTGTTCCATCCCGGCGATCGCTTCGAAGTGTGCGAATTCAAGGGCATGACCGTCGGCATCGTGATCTGCTACGACATCGAGTTCCCCGAGACGGCACGCGCCGTCGCCGCGCTCGGCGCCGATCTGCTGATCGTGACCAACGGCAACATGGACCCGTTCGGCCCCGTGCATCGCCGCGCGATCGTTGCGCGCGCAATGGAAAACCAGATGTTCGCCGCGCTCGTGAACCGGGTCGGCGGCGGCGACGACAACCTGACGTTCCCCGGTGAATCGGCGCTCGTGAGCCCGTTCGGCGATGTCATCAGCGAGCTGCACGGCGAAGACGCCGTGCTGCCCGTCACCGTCGATCGCAAGCTGCTCGCGGATAGCCGCGAGCACTACAGCTACCTGCACGACGCGCGCGTCGCGCTCAACCTCGACGCGCACAACGATGCAGCGGGACGCCGCTCGCTCCTGATCCGCCCGCGCTGATTCTCGTCAGTCCATGCGACGCGCCAACGCTGCGCGTCGCTGATCCGGCGGCACGCGCCATGGCACAAGGCGCGGCTGCATCGCAGGAACCCCGGCACGCATCGTCAGACGCGACGGTCTTCGGACCACCGCCTTGGCACGCACGCCCAAGTCATCTGTCGTTACCATAACGGAGACACCGCATGAACCCGTCCACGCCGTCGCCCCAGAGCGGCGCCCACCACACTCACCTCAAGCGCACATTGCGCCTGCCGTCCGTGTTGCTGTTCGGCCTCGCCTACATGGCGCCGCTGATCGTCTACGGCACCTACGGCGTGCTCGCGGGCGCCAGCCAGGACACGGCCGCGCTCGCCTACCTCATCGCGCTCGTCGCGATCGTGTTCACGGCGCTCAGCTACGGCAAGCTCGCGCGACTGTTCCCGGTGGCCGGCTCCGCCTACACGTACACGCGCAAGACCTTCAGCGCGCATCTGGGCTTCCTGATCGGCTGGGCGACCCTGCTCGACTACTTCTTCCTGCCGATGGTGATCTGGCTGATCGGCGCGGCCTATCTGGGCGCCGCGTTCCCGAGCGTGCCGTCGTGGATCTGGATCGTCGCGTTCATCGTGCTCACGAGCGGCCTGAACATTCTCGGCATCGAACTCGCGAACCGCTTCAACATCGTGCTGATGGTCGTGCAGCTCGCGATCGTCGCGATTTTCGTCGTGCTGTGCTGCCACTATGCCGCCGCAGCAGCGGGGCCGGGTGGATTGATGTCCGCGCAACCGTTCTTCCAGGCGCACGTGCCGCTCTCCGCGACGATGGCCGGTGCCGCGATCGCGGCTTATTCGTACCTCGGCTTCGATGCCGTCTCGACGCTCACCGAAGAAACCATCGAGCCCGAGAAGACCATTCCGCGCGCGATCGTGCTGATCGCCCTCGTGGGCGGCGCGATCTTCGTGATCGCGGCCTACACACTGCAGCTCGCGCATCCGGGCGCCGTGTTCAAGGACCCGGATTCGGCCGCGTTCGAAATCGCGCGCAAGGTCGGCGGCGATATCTTCGTGTCGATTTTCCTCGCGGGCCTGATCCTCGCGCAGTTCGCCTCGGGCATCTCGGCGCAGGCGAGCGTCGGCCGTCTGCTGTACGCGATGGGCCGCGACGAAGTGCTGCCCAAAGCGATTTTCGGCTTCATTCATCCGCGCTTTCGCACGCCGGCGATCAACATCGCCATCGCGGGCGCCATCGGCCTCATCGCGCTCAAGCTCGATGTCGCCACCTCGACCTCGTTCATCAACTTCGGTGCGTTCCTCGCGTTCACGGCGGTGAACCTGTGCGTGATCCGGCAGTACTTCACGGGCGGCGCGAAGACGCGCGGCTTTGGTGTGCTCGGCGGCCTCGTGTTTCCGTTGATCGGCGCCGGCACCGATCTCTGGCTGCTGTGCAGCCTCGAGAAGACTGCGCTGATGCTCGGTGTCATGTGGTTCGTGCTCGGTTTGGCCTACCTCGGCTGGATCACGCGTGGCTTCCGGCAGGCGCCGCCGGAAATGGCGGTTTGATGTAGCGCGTCGCTTTCGACGCGCCGCGCTCACAAGCACCGAGGGCCCGACAGCTTCATGCTGCCGGGCCCTTTTTCGTTGAAGCGTTCGACGAGCACTTCGCGAGCAAACGCATCGCACCAACAAAAAACGCCAACCTGTGTGAACAGGCTGGCGTTCGTAGCTTCGGGTACAACCAGAATCAGAACTGGTTCATCGTGTTGTCTTTACCCGCTGCCTTCAGCGCCGCTTCGCCGCTGAAGTATTCCTTGTGGTCGTCGCCGATGTCCGAGCCGGACATGTTCTGGTGCTTCACGCAAGCGATGCCCTGGCGGATTTCCTTGCGCTGCACGCCAGCCACATAACCGAGCATGCCTTGGTCGCCGAAGTATTCCTTGGCCAGGTTGTCGGTCGACAGCGCGGCGGTGTGGTACGTCGGCAGCGTGATCAGGTGATGGAAGATGCCGGCTTCGCGTGCCGAATCGGCCTGGAAAGTGCGGATATTCTCGTCGGCGCTGATCGCCAGTTCGGTCTGGTCGTATTCCACGTTCATCAGCTGGGCGCGGTCGTACGACGACACGTCCTTGCCGGCGGCCTTCATCGCGTCGTAGGCCTGCTGGCGGAAGTTCAGCGTCCAGTTGAACGACGGGCTGTTGTTGTACACCAGCTTGGCGTTCGGGATGACCTTGCGGATCTCGCTGACCATGCCACCGATCTGGGCGATATGCGGTTTTTCGGTTTCGATCCACAGCAGGTCGGCGCCGTTTTGCAGGGCCGTGACGCAATCGAGCACGCAGCGCGCTTCGCCCGTACCGGCGCGGAACTGGAACAGGTTGCTCGGCAGGCGCTTCGGACGCAGCAGCTTGCCGTCGCGCTTGATGACGACGTCGCCGTTGCCCAGCGCGTCCGCCGACAGTTCCTCGCAATCGAGGAACGAGTTGTATTGGTCGCCCAGGTCGCCCGCTGCATTGGTCACGGCGATCTGCTTGGTCAGGCCGGCGCCCAGCGAGTCGGTACGGGCCACGATGATGCCGTCGTCAACGCCCAGTTCCAGGAACGCGTAGCGGATCGCGCGGATCTTGGCGAGGAAGTCCTCGTGCGGCACGGTGACCTTGCCGTCCTGGTGGCCGCACTGCTTCTCGTCGGAGACCTGGTTTTCGATCTGGATGCAGCATGCGCCCGCTTCGATGAACTGCTTGGCCAGCAGGTAGGTCGCTTCGGCGTTGCCGAAACCCGCGTCGATGTCGGCGATGATGGGCACGACGTGCGTGACGTGGTTGTCGATCTTTTCCTGGATCGCAGCCTTTGCAGCGCCTTCGGCGGCGTCGAGCTGGCGGAACAGGCCGCCCAGTTCACGGGCGTCGGCCTGGCGCAGGAAGGTGTACAGCTCGCGGATCAGCGCGCTGACCGAGGTCTTTTCGTGCATCGACTGGTCCGGCAGCGGGCCGAACTCCGAGCGCAGAGCGGCAACCATCCAGCCCGACAGGTACAGGTAGCGGCGTTCGGTGCTGTTGAAGTGCTTCTTGATGGAAATCATCTTCTGCTGACCGATGAAGCCGTGCCAGCAACCGAGCGACTGGGTGTACTTCGACGGGTCGGCGTCGTAGGCAGCCATGTCGGCGCGCATGATCTTCGCCGTGTACTTTGCGATGTCGAGACCCGTCTTGAACTTGTTCTGGGCGCGCATGCGTGCGGCCGACTCGGGATTGATGGCGTTCCACGCGCTGCCTTGTTGTTCCTTCAAACCGGCAACTGCCTTGATGTCGTCCTGATACTGGGCCATGTCTATCTCCTGAGAGCAAAGCGCATTGAATAGATGGTTGAGCGTGTCGCCACGTTTGTCGCAGCGAACTGCATGACTAAATAGTAGCGCCACGGTCCAATGTCTTATATAAGACATAAGACTAAAATTTTCTGTTGTTTTTCAATGAGATACGTGCGCAATTTTGCGATGTGAAGCGATCTTTCAACAGACGGGACAATTGGGGAAGTGGAGAATCGAGCGGGATTCCGCAATGTGAAACGTTTTTTCGGTTACTGAAGAGAGGACGCGCGCGGATGGCTGGATAATTCGTCATCGACGAACCTGCGGGTGCGCGAAGCGGTTCGACAGCCGCGCATGAATTGGGGACAATCCGCGCAAACGCACCCCGCCCACTGCCGGAGCACCGTATGCTGAAAATCCTCGGAAAAGCCTCGTCCATCAACGTCCGCAAGGTGCTGTGGGTCTGTGCCGAGTTGAAGATTGCGTTCGAGCGCGAGGACTGGGGCTCGGGCTTCCGGCCCACCGACACGCCCGAATTCCTCGCGTTGAATCCCAATGCACTCGTGCCCGTCATCAGGGATGGCGACTTCGTGCTGTGGGAATCGAATTCGATCATCCGCTACCTCGCCACGCGCTATGGCGGCGAAGCGCTCTATCCGGCCGATGCGATGAAACGCGCCCGCGTCGATCAATGGATGGACTGGCAAGCCACCGACCTGAACCGCTCGTGGAGCTACGCGTTCCTCGCGCTGGTCAGACACTCGCCCGCGCATCAGGCGAGCGCCGAGATTGCCGCGTCGATCGCCAACTGGACCCGCTCCATGGGCATTCTCGAAGGCCAACTTCAGGCGACCGGCGCATTCGTCGCCGGCGCGCAATTCAGCCTCGCCGACATTCCCATCGGCCTGTCCGTGAACCGCTGGCTCAGCACCCCGTTCGAGCATCCCGCGCTGCCGGCCATATCCGCCTACTTCAACCGACTGGCCGATCGACCCGGCTTCGTCGAATATTGCCGCAACGGCACGCCGTAGGCATCGCGGTGACTGTCGCCCCATCCGGGGCATCGTGCGCCCACCAAACTATACAGGATGTCCTGTATAGTTTGGTCCTCAGCATTCGACACCCGAGATCCCGATGGCCCTGTCCCAACGCAGACGCTGGTACCTTCTCTTCACGGTCTCAGCCGGACTGCTCCTGATCACGCTCGACAACTCCGTGCTCTTCACAGCGCTGCCCACGCTCACGTCCGCGCTGGGCGCGAGCACGAGCGATGCGCTCTGGATCATCAACGCCTACCCGCTCGTCATGACCGGTCTCCTGCTGGGCGCGGGCACGCTCGGCGATCGCATCGGCCATCGGCGCATGTTCCTCGCGGGCCTCGTCATCTTCGGCGTCGCTTCGCTGTTCGCGGCGTTCTCGCCCAGTGTCGGCACGTTGATCGCCGCGCGCGCGTGTCTCGCCATCGGCGCGGCTGCCATGATGCCGTCCACGCTGGCGCTGATCGGTCTGACCTTCGACGACGAGCGCGAACGCAATCTCGCCATCGCCATCTGGGGCTCGCTCGCGCTGGTCGGCAGTGCGCTCGGGCCGATCATCGGCGGCGCCCTGCTCGCGCGCTTCTGGTGGGGCTCGGTGTTTCTCATCAACGTGCCCGTCGTCGTCGTGGCGTTCGTCGGCACGCTCGCCTTCGCGCCGCCGAGCGAGCGCGACATCACGCGGCCGTGGGACCTGTTCTCGTCGCTGCTCGCGCTCGTCACGGTCTCGGGCTTCGTCGCCGCGCTCAAGGCGTTGGCCGATCTGGCGTCGTCGTGGGACACGGGTCTCGCCATGCTCGCGCTGAGCGCCGTCGGCGCGACCTGGTTCGTCAAGCGACAAGCGCGTCTCGCGTATCCGCTGCTCGACTTCTCGATCTTCCGCAATCGCGCGTTTCTGTCCGGCACGCTGGCCGCTTCGTTCTCCCTGTTCGCCATCGCGGGGCTGCAGTTGCTCGTGGCGCAACGCTATCAACTCGCGAGCGACTTCAGCCCGCTCGATGCGGGCATGCTCGTGTCGGCCGTCGCGTTCGGCGCGTTGCCGAGCGCCATTCTCGGCGGCGCGCTGCTGCATCGCGTGGGGCTGCGTCTGTTGATCTCGGGCGGCCTCGGGGTGGGCGCGGTCGGGGCGGCTATCGTCGCGGCTGCGGGCGGGCAGGCGCTGATCGGGACCGTCGTCGGTCTCGCCATCGCGGGCCTTGGGCTGGGCGCATCGATTTCGGTCGCGTCGAGTGCCATCATCGACAATGTGCCGTCGCACCGTGCCGGGATGGCCTCGTCGGTCGAGGAAGTCTCCTACGAGTTCGGCAGCCTGTTCGCCGTCGCGTTGCTGGGCAGTCTGAGCGCGGCCTTGTATGCTGCGATGATGAAGACGTCGCAAGGCATGCCCGGCCCGGTGCAAGAAGGGTTCATGCGCACCCTGGCCGTGGCGCGGCAAAGCGGCGCCGATGAACTGGCGGCGCGGGCCGCCACAGCGTACGAGCAAAGCTATGTCATCGTGCTGGGCATCGTGGCGCTCGCCTTGTTCGCGGGATCGGCTCTCACGGGCGCCTTGTTGCGCGACTACGGCCCGGGCTCCGCGACGTCGCAAGCCAACGCACATTAATGCCATGAAACCCAGCAATCGTTTGAAGATTCTCGAAGCTGCCGTGCGCGTCATCAATCGCGACGGCATCGGCGCGCTCACGTTCGAATCCGTGGCGGCCGAAGCGGAGTTGACACGCGGCGGTCTGCTCTACCACTTCCCCTCGCGCGAAGAACTGATACGAGGCATCAACGAGCACCTGATGGCGCTCTGGGAAGCCGACCTCGAGAAACTGGCCGGCCAGGCCGCCGATCAGGCGCCGCTGCACGAGCGCTATGCGGCCTACGCTCGCGCGTCCGCGCAAAGCGCCACGCGCGCCGAGTTGCAGTTCATGCTCGAATCGGCCGCGGAGGGCCCGGAGCGCGCGCCCTGGTTCCCTGTGCTCCAGCGTTGGGCACCGCCCGCGCCCGTCGACGAGTCCGATCCGCTCGCCATGAACCGCTTCATCGCCCGTCTCGCCGCCGATGGACTCTGGATCTACGAGTCCATGTCGCACGGCAAGCTGAGCGAGAAGGTCCGCGCCGAGGTCGCGGAGCGCATTGCCGAAGTGTTCGAGCGCAATCGAGAATAATCGCAGTCCTGACGGGCGGGCGATATGCTTGTCGTCAGAAGCGTTGTTGCAGACGCAGCGTGCCTGTGTTCGAGACGAACCCGGAGCCCGCCTGCAACTCATAACGCGCCGACACGCTCAAGTTGCTCGCGCGCATCAGCGTGATGCCGAGTGAGACATCGGCGAGATTCGCCACCGGCGAGGCCCCCACGGTCGTAAAGGCGGTTTCGCCGCTGGCGTCGCCCGCGAAGCTCGCGCCGGTGAGCTGGCGCGTGTGATCGTATTCGTGGATCCACTGCACACGCAACTCGGGGACGAGCTCGCCGTACGAGGTCGCGACGGTCTTGGCGAGCGCCGCGCCCAACGCGCTGTGCACGGAGTTGGCGTGCTGACCGTCAACCGTGAGCGCCGCGCCGTTGCCGCCCGATTCCGTGTAGCCCGATTGGCCCAGATAGCTATACGTGATGCTCGCGAGCGGCGTGAGCGTCACGGCGTGCGCGATCGCGAGAGGCCAGCCGGCTTCTGCACGCACGATGTATTGCTGGCCGTTGAAGCTGCCGCTCGCGATGGCGTCATAGCCCGTCGTCGACACGATGCGCGTGGTGTCGATGCGTTGCAGTGTCGCCGCGCCGGACAAGTTCACGTACCACGGTGCGCCCTGATAGCTCGCATAGCCGATCAGACCGAAGGCATTGATGCCCGCGCTGTCGACCGAGGTGTCGCCGCTGAAGCTGGTCGCCGTGTGCGCGTAATCGAAGGCCCCGCCCGCGCGCCAATGATCGCCGAAGTTGCGATCCGCACCGACGACGAGTCCGGCGTAGTTCGCGCTGTAGCCCTCGGTGTCGTCGCGCGCGTCCTGGCTCGCGTGGCCGCCGAAGGTCTGGCCCCACGCGGTCCATTGCGTCGGGCTGTCGCCGGTCGTGAGCCCGGTGGCGCCCGCGGCATGCGCGACGCGCAACGCGTCGACGTGCGCGCCGACCACGCCCAAGGCATCGAGCGTCGCCGCCGAGCCTGCGTATTGCGTCTGCAGCGGGCCGAGTTGCTTGCCGAGCCGGTTCGCGGCTTCGATCGAACCGCCAGCGAGCGTGGCGAGCGTCGCGTCGTAGAGATTCAGCAGCGGCGCGTTGCTCACGCCGGTGTAGCCGAGCAAGCCGCTCAACGCGCGTTCGGCATTCGGTTGCGTGGCAATCGAGGCATACGAGCGGGGGGAGCGGGTTGATGAGGCACCGCCGTCGCCACCGCTGCCTGATGAAGAGTCGACGCCGCCCGATGAGCCGCCGCCGTTCGACGAACCACCACCGTTCGACGAACCACCGCCCCCCGATGACCCTCCGCCGCCCGACGGCGCCGGCGTGCCGACGCTGTTCACGGTGACGACCAGATCGTTATGGCCGGTCGCCGTGGCGACGCTCGCGCCGCTCAACGTAGCGCTCACGCCCGCAATCGAATAGTTGAGTGTGCCCGCGTTATACGCCCCGCTGCCCGCCGCATCGACGACCACGTAGCGCTGTCCCGCAGCAAAAGCGTAACCGCCCGCCACGCCCTTCAGCTGCACCGACGAACCCGCAGCGATCGTCGCATCGCCGGACACGACGAGGCGCCCGTAACCCGTGTCCGCAAGACTACCGTTCGGCGTCGCGCCGCTCGACACGCCGATCAGCAGCGTCGCTGCCTCGCCCTGCGTGTAGTTGCCGGCGAGGTGGATGACGCCGTTCACTTCGAGGGTCGCCGCGTCGTTGTGGACGGTGTTGCTGCCCATGTCGATCGCATCGTCGAGCAGCAGATTGCCGCTCGCGAACACGAGATCGGCCGCCGGGCTGGAGATCGTGCCCAACGCACCGCCATAGCCCGTCAGCGTGCCGAACGCTGATCCCACGCCGCCGCTGATCGTCAGCGCATGGCTCGACGCATTCGCGATGTTGCCCGCGATTACCCCCGCATTCGCGATCGCGCCGATCGTGCCGTTGCTGTCGTTATCGAGCGCAATGCCATTGCTGCTGATGGTGCCGCTGTTGTCGAGAGCGCCGATCGTGCCGCTGTTGTACACGCCATAGATCGTCACGCCGACCTGGGTCGCGCCGCTCGCCACGGCGCTAATGGTGCCGCTGTTGGTCAGCGACGTGATGATGCCCGGGTTCTGGATACCGTAGACCGAACTGTTTTCAAGCGCCGTGGTGCCGCCCACGCCCGCCAGCGTCGCGCCGATCACGCCGCTGTTGGTCAGCGCGCCGATCGTGCCGACGTTGTCGATACCCACGACAGCGCCGCGCGTCACGCCGATGCTCACGCCTGTCGCGCTCAACGCCGCGGCGATCGTGCCGTGGTTGATCAATACGCTGATCGTGCTCGCGGTATGGTTATCGATGGCCACGGCCTCACCGTCGCTCGCACCCGTGGAGCCGCTCGCGCCATCGACCGATGCGCCGATCACGCCGTCGTTCACGAGGGAACCGATCAGCGCGGGGGCGTTGTTGTTGATGCCGCCGTCGAGACCGCTATAGATGCCGATGGCTTCGCCCCCAAGGGCGCCCCCCTGGGCCGCAATCGTGCCGTGCAGTGCGTTGTTCAACGCGGTGATGGTGGCCTCGCCGTTCAGGATGCCGTAGCCGAACTGCGCGTCGCGGGCTTCGATCTGGCCACTGTTGTCCAGCGTGCCGACGAGCCCGAAATTGACGACGCCGCCCGAAACCTGCGCGGCCGTACTGATGATCACACCACTGTTGACGAGCGAGCCGACGGTACCGATGTTGGTCACGACATCGCCGCTGACGACGGCAGTTGAAACGAGGCGCCCACTGTTGCTCAGCGCATCGACCGAGCCGCGATTGAACATCGCCACGGCGAAATGGCCGCTGGCGCCGATCGTTCCGCTGTTCACCAGGGTTCCGATCGAGCCACTGCTCCAGATGCCCGTCGCCACGCCGCTCACGATGCCATCGTTGGACAATGTATCGATCGAGCCGCCATTGTCGATGCCGTAGTAGGTCGCGCCCAGGATCGTGCCGCCCGAGGCATTGCTGAGCGATGTGATCGTGCTGCCCGAACTGTTCAAGACGCCGACGCCACCGACGATCGTACCGTTGTTGCTGAGTGTCTCGATGATGCCCAGGCTGTTCAACACGCCGCCCTGGCTGCTGCCGCCTTCGATCGTTCCGCTGTTGCTCAACAACGTGATCGAGCCCGTGCTGTTCCAGACCCCGGCATTGGTGCCGACGATCACGGCCTCGTTGTCGAGCGTGCCGATCGTGCCGTTGCTGTACACGCCCCACAGCGCGCTGGTAATCGTGCCGTTATTGAGCAGTTGGCCGATCGAGCCGCGATTGCTGATGCCATCGGACGATGGGTCTTGCGTGAGCGTGCCGTTGTTGCTGAGGCTCGCAATCGAGCCGCTATTGATCACACCGCTGATGGACGCCGTATTGCCGATCGACAGGTTGGCGCCGTCCCACGTCCACTGCGCTGCGTTGCTCGCGGGCGTGCCGGAGACGACCGGCGTCGTGCCGACACGCGCATCGGCTCTCGCCTCGGCGGACATGACGGCCACGGCCGCAGCGACCAATACGGCCAGCGTCCCCTGCCCATTTCGCCTGCGTGCCGCGTAACGGTTAGCGCGTCGAGTGTGGCCATGTTGCGCCACGCGAAGATTTTCCAGCAGCCCCGTATTGCCGATCCGATGTGTCCGATTCATGTGTTCTGATTTTTTGATGTCCCGGCGCGCAGCCGTTTCAGGCGCACCCATTACCGCGAGTCGTGCTTCGACGCAACGACATTACCAATTGAAAGGATTCCAGACTAAAGTATGGATTCAACGACCGCGCGCGCGCATCGAATGCGCCTGCCATGGCAAGCGCAATTCCAGCGTTGTTCGTTCGGAAGTTGAACTCTTGAACCTGGTTTGACGCGCTGGTTCGTGCATGCCGCCACGCCCGACGCGCCGCTACCAAGACGATGAACCGGATCGCGCCGTCTGCATGGCCAACTACAGCGAGCGATCCATTATTCCAGTCATCAACCGGACGCCTCGGTGGATGTCTCCAGCCGGTTGATGCGGTGCCGTGAGGCATCGTGTATGAGGAACGTATTAGAACATGGCAACCGGTCGCCGTCTGTCCCCTGCCTGCGGGACACGGCTGCTCCATCACTTCCCCATGAGCGCATTAGCTCATTCCAGGCGAGCGCATATGCAAAGCTCGAATCAATCTAGCAGCCCGCGCGCGTCGCCGCTAACCTGATCGCTTGTTGTGGCCGCCCTCGCACACGCGAACGGCCGCGTCTGTTTCCCTCTCAGCGGACGAGCCGTCATGAGCAAGACCATTCACTTCAACGCGTTCGAGATGAACTGCGTCGCGCACCAATCGCCGGGACTGTGGACGCATCCGCGCGACCGCTCCTGGCAATACAAGGACCTCGACTACTGGACCGATCTCGCGAAGATCCTCGAAAAGGGCTTCTTCGACGGTATCTTCATCGCCGATGTCATCGGCTATTACGACGTCTATCACGGCAGCAATCATCACGCGCTGCGTGAAGGCGCGCAGATTCCCGTCAACGATCCACTGCAACTGGCCGCGCCGATGGCGATGGTCACCGAGCATCTCGGCATCGGCATCACGGCGTCGACATCGTTCGAACATCCGTACACGTTCGCACGACGGCTCGCGACCGCCGATCATCACACGAAGGGCCGCGTCGGCTGGAATATCGTGACGTCGTATCTCGAGAGCGGCGCGAAGAACATCAGCGAGGGCGGTCTGCGTCAGCACGCGAACCGTTATGAAGTCGCGGCGGAGTACGTGGAAGTGCTCTACAAGCTGCTCGAAGGAAGCTGGGAAGCCGATGCCGTCGTGCGCGACCGCGCGCGGGGCATCTTCGCGCATCCCGAGAAGGTCCACGAGATCGGCCACAAGGGGCGCTTCTTCGAGGTGCCCGGCTACCATCTGAGCGAGCCCTCGCCGCAACGCACGCCGGTGCTCTATCAGGCTGGCGCGTCCGGTCCCGGCAAGGCGTTCGCCGCGCAGCACGCGGAGTGCGTGTTCGTGGCCGCGCCGACGCCCGCCGTGCTCAAGCAATACGTCGCCGACGTGCGCCTGCAGGCAGCGGCGGCCGGGCGCGATCCGCGCAAGCTGCTGGTCTACAACCTCGTCACGCTGATCGTCGACGAGACCGATGCGAAGGCCCAGGCGAAGTTCGAGGAATACCAGCGCCACGCCTCCTACGACGGCTCGCTCGTGTTCTGGTCCGGCTGGACCGGCGTGGACTTCGGCCAGTACGCGCCGACCGATCTCGTGAAGAAGGTCGAAACCAACGCCATCGTCTCGGCGCTCGAACAACTCGCGGGCGGCGATCGCTCCTGGAGCATTGGCGAGCTGGCCGCGTGGGGCGGTATCGGCGGCATGGGGCCGGTGTTCGTCGGCTCGCCCGCGACGATCGCGGACATCCTCGAAAAGTGGGTCGAGGAGACCGACGTCGATGGCTTCAATCTCGCCTATGCCGTGGCGCACGAAACGTTCGAGAGCATCGTCGAGTATCTCGTGCCCGAATTGCAACGGCGCGGTCTCTATCCGCGCGCGTACAAGCCGGGAACGTTGCGCGAGAAACTGTTCGGCGACGGCCCGCTGCTGCCCGATACGCACCCGGCCGCCGGCTATCGCGACATCGAAGCGGTCAAGCGACGCGAGGCCGAAACGCGTGCGGGCGCAACGACATCGGCCGAAGCCGTGGGGCAAGCCGAGCCCGCGAGCGTGTGACGAGCTCGGCGCACTCGCCTCCCCTAGTGGTTGTGCCGCGACTCGCCGCGCGTTTCGATCACGTTCAGATACAGCGTGGCCGCTTCGAGACACGCCCCGCCGCCATGCTGGCCGACCGAACCGCGATGGAGTTCCTCCCACGGCGTCATGTTCACCCATAACGACGGGTGCCAGGCGGCGCGTCGCGCAGCCAGCTCCTCGTCGGCGATCAGCACATCGACGCGTCGTTTCGCGAGATCGATGCGCACGAGATCGCCCGTCTTGAGCAGTGCGAGATTGCCGCCCACGGCCGCCTCCGGCGACACGTTGAGAATCGACGGACTCGCGGACGTGCCGCTCTGGCGTCCATCGCCGAGCGTCGGCAACGTGTCGATGCCGGCACGCAGCAACGCGGCAGGCGGCTGCATGTTGACGACCTCCGCGCCGCCCGGATAGCCCACCGGCCCGCAGTTGCGGATCACGAGCAGACTGTGCTCGTCGACGCCGAGTTCGGGATCCTCGATGCGCGCGTGGTAATCCTCCGGCCCTTCGAACACGATGGCCTTGCATTCGAACGCATCGGGATTCGCGGGATCGGACAGGAAGCGCCGGCGGAACGCCTCGTCGATCACGCTGATCTTCATGACCGCGCTGTCGAACAGATTGCCGCTCATCACGACGTAGCCCGCTGCGTGCTTGAGCGGCGTATCGTAGCGGCGGATCACTTCGCGATCGGGCTCGGGCACATCGGCAAGATCCTCGGCGAGCGTGCGCCCCGTGACCGTGCGCGCACCGCCATTGAGCCGCCCCGCCGCAAGCAGCTCGCGCAGCACGGCCGGCACCCCACCCGCCCGATGAAACGCCTCGCCCAGAAAACGCCCCGCAGGCTGGCAATCGACCAGCAGCGGCACGTCGGGACCCAGACGCTGCCAGTCGTCGAGCGTGTGCTCGACGCCCATGTGGCGAGCGATCGCGATCATGTGAATCGGACAATTCGACGACGCGCCGAGCGCCGCCGCCGCGACGACCGCGTTCTCGAACGCGGCCTTCGTCATGATGTCGGAGGGACGCAGATTCTCGTGCACCATCGCGACGATGCGACGGCCCGTCTCGTAAGCCATCCAGCCACGCTCGCGATGCGGCGCCGGAATCGCGGCGCAGCCCGGCAGGGACATGCCGAGCGCTTCGGCGAGCGAATTCATCGACAGCGCCGTGCCCATCGTGTTGCAGTGCCCGGCCGAGGGCGCCGACGCCGCGACCTGGTCCATGAAGGTCTCGTAGTCGATCTCGCCGGCCGCGAGCTGCTTGCGCGCATGCCAGATGACCGTGCCCGAGCCGGCCAGCTTGCCGTGCCACCAGCCGTCGAGCATCGGGCCGCCCGAGAGCACGATGGCGGGAATGTTGACGGTCGCGGCCGCCATCAGGCACGCGGGCGTGGTCTTGTCGCAGCCGGTGGTGAGCACGACGCCGTCGAGCGGATAGCCGTGCAGCACTTCGACCAGACCGAGATAGGCGAGATTGCGGTCGAGCGCGGCGGTGGGCCGCTTGCCCGTCTCCTGGATCGGATGCACGGGGAATTCGAGCGGAATGCCGCCCGCATCGCGGATGCCGTCGCGCACGCGCTGCGCAAGCTGCAGATGATGGCGATTGCACGGCGCGAGATCGGAGCCGGTCTGCGCGATGCCGATGATCGGCTTGCCCGACTGCAGCTCCGTGCGCGTGATGCCGTAGTTCATGTAGCGCTCGATATAGAGCGCGGTCATGCCGGGATCGTGCGGGTCGTCGAACCAGCGGCGGCTGCGCAGGCGGCGCAGTGCTTTGGGTGTGGCGGGATCAGCAGGATTCGACATGATTCACTGTCTCCTCAGTCATCGTCATCGCTTCACACTGGGGGCGCCCGTCCTTCTCAACCGGCCTTGGCATCCGAAGCACCCGACGCGCCCGGCGCTGGCGCAGGCATCACGGCGGGTTCGAGCTGCGCATAGATGTCGTGCGCGAGCGCAAGCAGCTTCGCACTGCTGATTCCGCCCGATACCGCATAGCCGAAATCGCCGTCGATCCAGTAAAACACGTTCACGGGCCCATCGCGATAGAGCCGGAACGCAGTCAGTCCGGAGGGCGCCTTGCGATGCGAAATGCACAGCGTGATGCGCTCGCCTTGCTTGTCGTGATACATGAACTGCGCGACGGGGCCGTCGTTGCCGGGCAGCAGCCGGCCGCCCATCAACTCGAACCCGCTCGACGTGAGCACCGGTGGACGCACGCGGGTGCCGAGCCGCCGCGAAATCCACGCGACCAGTTCCTGCTCGCGGTCCGCGCCCACTTCGACGGGGCGCGTGACCTCGGGGGCATACACGACATGCGCGATCGCCGATTGTTGCGCGAACACCCGCGCGTTGTCCGCGTCGATGCTCGCGAGGCGCGCGGCCGGATCGCCCTGGGCGATCTGCGCGCCACGCTGCACGCCGGCATTCATGCCGAAGCCCATGACGAGCGTGCCGATGCCGACGCCGAGCACGAGTGCCGCCGCGAGACCGGCGAGCTGTCCGGCCGGCTGCACGCGCCAGGCCGCGGCGACACGCTGCCACCAGCGCGCGCCAGACAGGTGATGCGCGGGTGCAGCGGACGAGGCGGCGCGCTGTTGCAAACGCTCCGGCACTGGCTCGTCGAGCACGCGATCGAAGCGCTCGTGCAGCAGGCTGTTGAGCGCGAAATAATCGCCTGCCCGCGCCGAGTCGGCGGGATTCTGCGCGAGCCAGGTCTCCACCGCGTCGCGCCGCTCCCCCGCGAGCGCGCCGTCGACATAAGCCTGCAATTCGTCTTCGCCGATGGGTTCGGTCTGTTCGTTCATCGCACCACCTTCAATTTCGCTCCCGGCTGGGCACCCCCCATCAGCGTGCGCAGACGCTCGCGCCCGCGCGACAGACGCGACATGACCGTGCCGATGGGTATCTGCAGCGTCAGCGCCACGTCCGCATAACTCATCTCCTCGAGGCCGACCAGCAGCACCACTTCACGCTGTTCGAGCGGCAAGCGCTGCAGCGCGTAGTCCAGATCGCGTAGTTCGAGCCCGCGCGTGGGATTGGTCTGCACCGCGAGGTCGCGCTCGAACGCGCCTTCGCCATCGATGTCCACGTGAACCGCGCGGCCCGCCGGCCGGCGCAGCTGGTTCGCGAACACGTTGTGCATGATCGCGAAGAGCCACGCGCGCAGGTCCGTGCCGGGCTGGAACTGGTGGCCGTGACGCAGCCCGCGCTCGAGCGTGTCCTGCACGAGGTCGTCGGCCAGTTCGCGGTTGTGGAGCAGTGCGCGCGCGTAGCGCCGCAGCCGTGGCACCTGCTCGATCAGTTCATCGGGGAGACTCATCGTCCTTCCTTGTTGCGCCGCGCCGCTTGCGCGAACACGCCTTCGCCTTGCTCCGAGCGCCGCCGCGACGCGTCCGCGCCACGTGACGCGCTGCGCGGCCGCCCGCCACGCGAGTGCATCTGTGCGCGCATCCGTGACCGGATAGCCCGCCTGCATTGCCCGATTTAGTGTCCCATAGAACGCGGCGCGCCGCGCCTCGGCCAGATGGCCAGCCAGATAGCGCCGCAGCGGCGCGGCCCGCGCGTGCGGCAGGCGGCCATCCACATAGGCGTGGATGTCCGGCTCGGCGGGCAGCGTGGCGGATGTCTCGGAAAAGGTCATGGCCGGTGGCGGCGGAAAACGCGTCATCGGATCGGTGAACACGCTGGCGCGCCAAATATTCCGGCTACGCTCGCAGCCTTGCTGGACCGGCGCTGCGCCGGAATCGGCCTGGCCGGACGGCAGACGGATTGGTCGGCGCACACCGAACCGAACTACAATGCATCCCGTCTGTCGTGTTGTGGTGTGGTGCCGTCAAATATGACCCTGTTTCCCCGAGTTGTCCCTTTTCTGCTCGTCCCGCTTGTTCTTGCGCTCGGCGCGTGTTCCTCCGCGAAACCGACGTTTCAGGACGACCAGCTGTTCAGCAGCACCGGGTCAAGCCCCTTTTCGCACAACTTCGAATTCGCGAGCAATGACTCGTGCGAAGCCGCTCGTCGCGCGCTCCTGAGTCAGGGCTACATGACGACGATGACGAAGAACGATACCGTCGACGGCACCAAGAACTTCCAGCCGGCCGTCGACTCGCACATCGTCGTCGAGATTCACGTCGTCTGCACGCCGGGCGATACAGCGAATACGAGCAGCGTCTATGTCAACGCCGTGCAGAACGGCTATGCGCTCAAAAAGAGCGATACGTCGGCCAGCGTCGGCCTGTCGATCCTCGGGTCGGTATCGTTGCCGATCCGCTCGAACAGCGACTCGATGGTCAAGATTTCGAGCGAGACCATCCAGTCGAGCGCGTTCTACGACCGTTTCTTCGATTTGATCGGCCGTTATCTGCGCACGGTCGCGCGCAGCGACGCCGTACCCAACTCGACAACCGGGATCAAGGTCACGCTGTTGCCGCCCGTGATCACGCCCGCGCCGGCGGTGGTCTCGACGACGGGCGGGATGGCCGCGCCCGTCACGACCGCCCAGGCGCCCGCCAGTAGCGCTGCGCCGGCTAGCGTGCCCGCACCGGTCGCCACGGCCGCCGTGCCGGCTGTGGGCGCGCCGGCCAATGTGCTGACGCCGGTCGTGAACCCGGCCAGCTCCACGAGCGCCGCCTTGCCCATCCCCGCCACACCGGCACCGGCTGCCGCCCTGCCGGTGGCCGCTTCGTCGGCGCAGGCTGCGTCCGCACCGGCCGCGGCCTCGGCGACACCCGCGGTCGTGCATCCGGGCGCCGACGGCGCCGCGACCGCCACGCACGCGGCGGCGGACGTCGCCACGACGGTCGCCACGGCTGCCGGCAGCAATGGCGCGGCGGCAAACGCGACGCCGGCGGCTCCGGCGCCCTGACAAGCGCGCTACATGGTCCGGGGTTGCGCTCCGTTAGCGCAGTCCGGCCAGCAACGCCCCCATCCCGACCAGCAGGCTGCCCATCAAGCGGTTCATCGCGCGCATGCGCGGCGGCCGCTGCAGCAGATGACGCAGACGATGCGAGAACATCGCCATCGATGCGACTCCGCCCACAAACAGCACCGCGAACGTGGCCGCCAGCACCAGGTATTGGTGGTTGGCGCTCCAGGCCGAATCGGCGCTGATGAACTGCGGAAAAAACGACGGAAAGAACAGCAACGTCTTCGGATTCAGGCCGGACGTCGCGAAGCCGCGCCAGAACAGCGTGCGCCCGCTGGCATGATCACGCGTGTCAGATGCGCCGGTCTCCGCGGCATCCGCGAGACTCGTGCTGCGCCACTGCTTGAACCCCAACCACACCAGGTAGGCCGCGCCGAACCAGCGCAACACGGTGAGTGAGTGCTCACTAATCATGAGCAATGAATTCAGGCACAGCGCCGTAAGAGCCAACTGCAGCAGGACGGCGCACAAGCCGCCCCAGACGCACGGCAGGGCGTGGCGCCAGCCTGCGCGCAAGGCGAGGCTCATGGTCAGGACGTTGACGGGGCCGGGCGTGTAGACGAGGACGAGAGCGGCGGCGAGAAACGACAAATACAGCTGGAGCGACATCGTTGTAGTTCTGGTTCGTGGTTGGAGCGGGCGGTGTGATGCCTTCACGCCGGCCGAACATTCTTCCGTGGGAAAACGAGCGATACGGCTGGCCGACTTGGTTTGACGGTCCTGACGGTCCTCGGCGGCTAGTGGCTGTCGAGGTGCGCCCCGCGGCGGTGAGGTAGCCTCGCGGGTCGTTTCGGGCGTGAAGGCATGAGGGAAAATATACCGATGAAGCGTCGGTAGAGGCTTCCTGATTCGGCCCGCATCCGCGCATTTTCAGAACAATATTCCGCTAGAATCGCTTGATGCTTAACAAGATTCTTTCGCGATGAATACACGTGAGCGCGGCGCCAAGCCACTCGACAACCAGGACCTCAAAATCCTGCGCGCGCTGCAGAAGAACGCGCGCCTGTCGAACGCCGAACTGGCCGAGCAGGTCGGCATGTCGACCACCGCCTGCTGGAACCGCACGCGCCAGCTCGAAGCCGATGGCTATATCAGCGGCTACGTCGCGCTGCTCAACCAGCGCAAGCTCGGCTTTGCCGACATCGTGATCCTCGAGGTGACGCTCGATCGTCACGAAGACGACGCCCTCGCCCGCTTCGGCACGGAACTCGCGGCGCTGCCCGAGGTGCTCGAGGCGTATCTGGTATCGGGGGAATACGACTACTGGATCAAGGTCGCCGTCGATGGCACCGCGGGCTACGAGCGCTTCCTGCGCGAGAAGCTGTATCGGGTCGCGGGCATCCGTCACAGTCGCTCGGTGTTCGCGCTGCGGTGTGTGAAGGATGTGCCGTCGGTTCAGGTGTAGGCGGGCGGGCTCGGCACAGCTTATCGAGCCGCAGCTGGATTCGCGGGTACGGACTGCTGCGGCGCTTCGCGTTTGACCGGTCGCGACTCGGCGCCGACGAGCACCAGTTCGTTGCCGTTGACCTCGATCCTTACTGGATCAGTCTTCTTCCATTGCTTCTTGTGGATTGCGAGTTTCCATCCACCGTCCTGCACCGGATCGCGGAAAAACGCGACAACGCCCACTACCTGAGCAGCCGGATTCATCGGTTCGGCAATGCTTGCGCTTCCGTTTGGCCGCAGAACAACGTCCTTCGTGGCCAGCAAATCGGCCTTGAGCAGGTTCAGATCATCCGTTTGCAGCTGCGCATAATTCAGTTTTGCGAATATTTTTTCGTCCTTCAGCTGATAGAACCTCACCACCGTAGAGAACGATTGTCCCTGGAGATCGGCGTTGAGTGACGCAAGGCCCGTGAGGTCCACGTTCATCGTTTTGACTTGAGTTGTGAACGCCCACTTTGCCGCATCAACGGTTCCGTCGCCAACCGATTGCGCGACGCCACATCCGGCGCTTGCGGCTGCCGTCAAAATCGCGACCGTCAAATTAGCGCGGCGTGCTACGTACTTGATTGCTTTGTCCATCTTCGCGACACCTCCGTTTCTCTTGCTGTCCTTCACGCGTTGTCCTCCCCCGCTCCGCTCCAGCGACCGAGCTGAACGCGCGTTATGTGCGGCCGCCCTTCAGTTGCATACCTGGCCGACGCTTCCAGTTGTGCCGTGAAGCCCAGGTTCGTCTGGCCTGGCTCCAGCATGGGCCTCGGCATCAGGTCCGCGTGCACATGCATTTCCAGATCCACTTCGCTTTCGTAGCCCAGATAGAAACGCAGCAACGCCATGACCTCGCGATGGGCGGACTGGCCTGGCACAAGCGCGAGCACGGCATCGCGCGACGCCGGTGTGATGACGACCCGTACCACATTCGCCCTGTCGTAAAAGCCGCGACCGAGCAGACACTGCTCCCCGAGTGCAGCGGGCTCGGGATCATTGACTTCGCGCCAGACCGGGTGGAACTCCTCAACCGTGATCGACGCATCCGGGACCGCATGTCGCAGCACGCCGTCCAGCCCTTCTGCCGTGCGCGTTTTCTGCATGACGAGCCCGAGCATCGATAGCAACCGGCGCTTGTCGGCCACCACCGAAAGTCGACGACGCGCGTTCGTAGACTGAGGCTTTTGCGCGGCTGACGGTAACGGCGGAACGGGCGTGGCGATCCGGGCGGACGTACTGAATCCGAAACCGACAAAACTGAGCAGATAGCGTGACACCGGGTCGGTGCCGTCTCGCCTGAAGCCAACCGGATAACGGTATTTGCGCGCGACGCGGTAGTACTGTGTAACGACACGATGGTGGAACACATCGAGGAATGCCGACAAGGACTCGGCGCCGTCCCGGTTCTGCGCGACTTCATCGACGAAGTAGGCAGGCATGCGCGCGTCGACGCCATAGAGCCCGAGAAAAGTCGTCGTCACCGTCGATGGTGCCGTCGAATTGGCGGCATCGTACCGGACCGCGTCGATTTCGCGTCCGGGAAAACCCAGTTGCGCACGCGATCGAAACCGGACGGGGTCCGAGGCCGGCGAATCCGTCGTTCCGAGGCGTGGCGCATCGGGCGCAGCCAGTTCGAGCAGTTCGCAGAAGCGGATGAAGTTCATCTGCGGCGCAAGATCGAGGATCACGGGTAGCAGCGACGACACGTTCAAAACGGTGCTCCTTCGCCCTTCGTTTCCGGGCACTCGATACGCCGTCCCGTGGGCTGAGTCACGATCACAAGCTTCGTGTAGAGATTCAATGTCGCGTACAGCCCCAAGAACCGATCGAGCATGCTGCTGAAGAGCGCGAGATCGCCATCCCCTGCGAAACGCGCGGCATCGAGCGTCACAGTAATCTCCACGCCGCGCATCAGCCCGCCCTTGACGAGTTTGCTGAGCGGGCGATGCCGCACATCGATGATGGCGTTGATGCGCCGACTGTTGAGTTCGCCGTCGGTCCAGTCATACAGCGCGAGCGAACCGCGCAGGATCTCCGCATCGAGCAGCGACAAGTAGTTCGGCGCGAGATGTGAAAGTACTCGCCACTGGAAGCGGTCGGCAGTCGGTGGATAGACCGGCAGGGTAGGTGCCGTGAGATTGCGCACCGCGCCAATGTTCGTAAAACCGCTGCGCATACGAGTGATGCCCGCCTCGCGCAGGGCTTTGCGCGGCAGCATCCCGTTGGTGCCCGTCACCGACAGCGACAGCATCTCTGTGGGCAGCGTGTCCGCCTGATCCCAGGCATGACCGCCGAGCACGATCCAGCTGTCAAACCGCCCGGACGGACCACGCCGCATGCGCGTGTGGAAATAGCGTTCCGGCATGTCGTGACGCAACATGCCGCCACGATGGCGAAATGCAGCGAAAGGCACATACTCGTAACGCCGGCCACGCTCGAAGTACTCCACGGTATCCACCGAATAGATATCGACTAGCGAACCATGCTCGGCGCGCGCGCGTACCCGATACTCCGTTTCGTACTGCGTGACTGTGACAGGATCGGCACCCACCGAAAAAAGGTTGATGACGGGAGTGCAGTACAGGCGGACATTATCCGCATTGAAGCGCATGTCGTCCGGGTACGGGCGCTCGAGGACGATCTCGATATCAAGCGATGTCGCCGACACCGGAATGGCCTGGATGTCGAGCCCAAGCAGGTCGACGAACATGAACTTCTCGGGGAACGTGAAGTACTCCAGCAACAGCTGGTAGCCGCCAAACGCGTTGTCGGCCTTGGGCCAGAGACGCTCTTCGGCCGCGAAGCCCGCTGGCTCAAGACGCAGACCAGCCATCGCCACTGGCGCGCCGGGCCGGTCCTCCGGCCAGCCCGGCACGCGAACCTGCATTGCGACCGGCTTGGCCGTGAGCGCTGCGTAAAGCGCAAGGGCAACGGGACGGTCCGCGTTCAGGTAAAGGCGAAGACGCGGCACCTGCAGCCGCTCGCGCTGTGCCTGGGTCTGAATGGTCAGTCGCAGACGGATCACCGAACGCCCATCCTCGCGAGCGTGCACACCCGCCTCACTCAAGGTCAGCGGATACAGATCGATTTGCTGCGTCGTGCGATATATGCACTCGACCGCGGCATCGCCATCACCGACCCGGTCAGACGTGGCCTCCAGACCGGCTTCGAGCGTTTCGTGCTTCTGCAACGCGCCCTCTTCCGGAATGAGTTCGAGAATGGCGAGCGACGGGATCATGCGCAGATAGTGCGGCCACAACATGCTTACGAGCCCCTCCGTCAATTCGGGCAACTCGTCGTCGAGCTTGTGGCGCAGACGCCCCATCAGAAATGCGAAGCCTTCGAAGAGCCGTTCGACATGTGGATCGCGTTCGCCGACGCGGTCGAGATCCAGTTCTCGCGCACGATCGGGAAACGCCTGCGCGAACTCCTTGCCAGCCTCGCGCAAGTAGCGCATTTCGGCTTCGTAGTAGCGCAGGATCTCGTTGTCTCGGCTTGGCTCTGTCATGTCAGGAGTGAGTTGTATGGCGATGTTCGGGCTCATCCGCGGCGTCACGCCGCCCCTGGCAGGATCACATGCCGGGGCTGACCGTGGACGCAGAGGTGCGGAAGTCTTGCCATAGGTCAGGCTATAAAAGAACCATTCGACGAATCAGGCGGATGGTCATTGCGGTGCGCTCCCTCGCGGGATTGGCACAGCACCGTGCTTCGCGGCCGCCAATGCGGCGTTGGGCAGCGGCGGCGGACCCACCGGCGCAGGCTGGCTCGCGGCAGGCGCCGGACGATCGATGAAGATGCGCGAGGGCAGCGTGAAGCCTCTGAGCGCCAGCAGTTCGAGCGGCCCCTTGCCGACGTCCGTGCGGATCAGATAGCGCAACGGGTGCGTCATGATTGACGGTGCAGCCGCAAGAGGCTCCTGCGTCGTCAGCGCTGCGGGATCGACGGCCGCATCGCCAGTTGTCATGCCAGCCTTGCGATCGACGCCTTCAGGTTCCGCCTGCCACGTCAGTTGGTATGTCGCGCTGTCCACCGGTTCGACCTTGGCGCGTTCCAGCATGCGCACCCAAGCCCAACGGCCGCTGAACTCGAAACTCTTGTTCGTGCCAGCCGTATCGGTCTGCCAATCGATCCGGGTCCCGCCGCTCTGCGGATTGTTCGACGGCCATGTCATCGTGTGCCAGCTTTGCACCTGGTTGTAGTAGTGCAGCTTCTGGGCGTCGAGCGTGAGCAAGGTATCCGTCACGCCGGGCATGGCCACCGGCTCGAGTGCGAACGTGTACTGAGGTTCACCCTGCGCAAGCAGGTGACCGGCGATCTGCTGCAGCGTGTTGACGGCATTCAGAAAGCCGGGATCGAACGCTCGCGCCGCGCTGCCCGCACCCGTTCCACCCGACGCCGCCACCCACTGATCGCCCTGCAGTTGCAGTGCCCCGGCGAGCTGCGTGGAGAGGAAGGTGTTGATGAGGCCTCCCTGTGGGCGCACGAAGCGGGCAAATTCAGGCAGCGAGGCATCGTTGAGCGTATTGGCAAACGGGTAGCGTCCTGCAAACGAACGATTCCATGCGGCGACGATCGTCTGCCGCCACGCATCGTTCAGGCTTGCCTGCGCGGGTCCAAGCACGGTCTGCGTGGCCTGTTCGATGGGCTGCACGAAAAGCGCCGTGCCCATGCCGGCCCACTGCTCACCGAGACTGGCAGCAACCAGCTGCGAGTACGAGAGCGTATCGGAGAGTTCGGAACCTTTGCCCTGGAAGAGCGACTGGGCAACCTGACGCGCCTGGTCGTCGGGGTCAGCGCTGTCGCTGATCTGTTGCAGCTTCAGGCGCAGCGTCGTCACACGTTCGATGAATCGTTCCATGCTCAAGTCGCTGCCGGAACCCGATGCCGCCTTGCCGTTGCCCGTCTGGCCAACCAGCTTGAGCACAGGCCCGAACGATGCTTCGAGCGGGCCAGCCGGGCTTGCCTGCGCGGCTTGGGGTGCCTCGTCCTTTTTGCCAAACAGGTTCTGAGCCTTAGTGACCAGCGCATCGGAAAGCGACGCCCGCTGTGCGCCCGCTCCGCCCTGCCATGCCAGCGACCTCATGAGCACGATGAGCGGCGACTGCCGGGCATCCGCGATCAGCTTCAGTTGCCCAACCGCAGCGGGCAGCGTGAGCACTGCAGTGCACCGGATGCTATTCGTGAAATCCTGCCAGTGCTCAACATAGTCGGAGAAGTAGTGAGCGCGCAGGGCCGCGCGCAGCGCATCCGGCGAGAGCGCTTGCGTGCCCGAACCCGCCGGCGTGTCTGCCATGTTGCCCAGCACCCAGTTGCCGGCCACGCCATTGTGCTTCGCCGCGTCGTCTATCGCCGCCTCGACGGAACCGTCCCAAGCCTGGCGCGTGAAGACGCCGGCTACGATAGCGGAGCTCGAGAAGAGACCCCGCGTATCGGTGCCTGCCGTCAGCGACGCGAGCGTTTGATCGGGATACTTGTGACCCATCGAATCGAGGATGCCCTGGTAGATCGTGTCTTCCGAGTTCTTTACGCCTACGATCGCGAGCAGCGTCTGACGAGCGTTACTGACCAGATCTTCACGCGGCTGGATACGCCAGTCCGGATGCGCTGGAAAGTGCTGCACCCAGAAACCCAGCAGTCGCGTGGACAGGTCGAGTTTTTCGCCGGGCCGCAGGCCAGTATCGAGGTTCCAGTGATGTTCGAGCTGAGGCGTCATGAAGGCCGCATCGGCGCGCTGCGGATCGGCCAGCATGAGATAGGTCTTGAGCGCCTGCTGACCATCCTGCGCCATCTGGTTGCTCTGGTCGTCGACCTGAGCAGTCGGCATCTGGCCAGGTCGACGAGCCTGTCTTCGATCTCCTGCTGTACCGGCGCGACGAGCAATGGTCGGGCGGCGCGCGCGTAAGGCGTCCACAGCGCGTCGAGCACCGCACCGTCATGGTTCAGGCCGAAACGAGTAAGCAGTGGCGTATGTTCCTGCGCACGGGCCTCATGCAGGCCGATGCGCTGCTGCAGCCCAAGCAGCGCACGCAGGCGTGTCGGAGTGTCGCTCGCGCGGTCAAGCTTTTGCAGGGACGCGCTCGTCAGCATGACCTCATGCGCGTTGTTCATGCCTGCGATGAGCATGCCGCTGGTCCACAGACCGATGACGACCAGCGCAATCGTCGAGGTCACCGTGACCGGATGGGAAAGCAAGCGACGACCGGGTGTGTACCTTGTGACATCGGCGAGATGGCGCCACAGCGGCAGACGCGTGTTATCAGAAGTGGCAGTCGACGGGCCGCCGGCAGGCAACGGGACAAAGAAAGCACCCGCGATCGGCAACGGGCGGCGCTGCCAGTCCGACAGGCTCGCGATCCATCGCGCGAGCAACGCGCCGCGCGTGTCGAGTCGCTTCGACAGTTCCGATGCGTAAGTGTCTTTGTGATTGTCCGCGAGTTGGTACACGCTTCGGTCGGCCAGCCTGTCGCGCAACTCGAGCAACACGGTTTCAATGACAGATGCATCGACTGGACGGTTGAGTTCGCATCCGGTCACGGGCGTCCCGTTGCAATGGACGGAGTCAGCGCCTGCGGCATCCACGACGTACACCGGCGCCGACCAGCGCAGGATCTCTGCGATGCGCGCAAGGTGAAGACTCCAGCGATTCTTTTCGTGCGCATACTCCGGCAACGGCATCGTGTCATCGAGCACGAGGGCGATGGCGTCGAGCGGGCGGCTGCGGCGCAGCCGACGAATCTGGCGCAGCCACAGTTCGTCGAGACGGCCGTCTGCGGTCAGACCGCCCCACAGCAGCACGGCGTCGTCGGTGGTCTGCCAGCCCTTGGCCGCCAGTTCCGGCATCAGTGCGGTAACGGCTGCGGAGTCGCCGGCGAGCAATATCCACGGCTCGGTGTAGGCCCAGCGAAACCGGCGCTTTTGCTTTAGTTGGTGTTTCAGGTCGGTTGCCTGGTTGACGACCTGCTGTGCTCGGCTCCTCGCAACAGCGGCAACGGGATCATTGGGCCGGGGGGGCTCGGCATCCTGATCTCTGGATGCCCCCTGCATCTCCAGCCGCACCTGTTGACGTCGACGCAACACAGCTAAAAGCATTATTGCGAGCGTCAACGTTGAAGCAATGAGAATCGCTCGATACCGAACGAACCACGTGAGCAGATTCTGCTGATCCACGGTATACAAGACCAAAACCGCGAGCATTGAAGCAATCGCTGCGGCTAGCAGCCACCGGCCAAGAATGTGCATTTTGTAAGTATTCAAACGGGCGTTTCCTTTTGAGGCGCATGCGCGGGAGCAACCAGGCAGAGGTGTACCGGTTCAGATTCCGGCTCGCGCCAGGCGACCAGTTGCAGTCCCCTGTCCTGCGAAGCTTCGAGGGCCGCTGCAAGAGCAATCCATGCGCTGGCCGGCCCCGGCATTCCGAGAACACTATCGAGCAGTCGCTCCGGAATGGTGGCCTTGGGATTCGTCGTGAGCAGTGAGCGGATGTCGACCGACGCGTCATCGCAACCGGTGAACCAGACACGGGAAATCATGTCTGGCATCGCCTGCACTTGCGCAAGTTGTTGTAGCCCGATCTCGAGCTTGTCGCGCGACGATGTCATAGGTCGGAAGAGTGAACCACGATCTGACGAAGCGGCGTCAACGAGTAGTGCCGCAGCCATCTCACTAAACGCTGGGCTCATCTCTTTATCGCGCCAGAATTGAGCTGCAATCACCAGTTGCGATGAATAGCGAGAGAGATCAATCTGCTGCGTCAAAAAATCCGCACAGCCGGCGACCTGTTCCACATCGACCGTAAGTCGGCATCGTGGCGCCACGGCGCTGATGGCGTCCTTAGTCGACGCTGCCCATGCGCCTTTGTTCGCCAGTGATGCTTTGTCGACCAGTATCTTGATCGACAAATCCTGCCGCTCCGCGAGCGATTCACGCAAGCCATTCGCGATAACGCCAAGCAGCTTCATACGTCGCCAGGCTTCCGGCTTGCCGTTCGTCCATGGGAAGCCCTTCGCCCGTCCGCTAATAGTCGGGATCCCGGGGATCGCATTGCCTATCTGCGTCGCCGAAGGGGATACCGGGAAGACCACGCAAGAGGCGGCGACACGAAGGTGACGGCGAGACCACGCCCGCCAGAGTGCAGCGATCCGCGCCTGCTCAAGCTCCGCCTCCTCAGCTATGGTCTGCTCTTTTTCCCAGCGATCCAGTCGGATGCCGAATGAAAGTGCGCAGGCGGCGAATGGTATTCCGATAAGTAACGCCCAGAAGCGGATTCCTTGGGTTGGCTCGCTATGTGGCCAAAGCAGCAACACGATGCCTGCAGCACCTGATCCCAAGGCAGCCAGCCACGGCAGCCAGAACCGCAACGAGATCGGTGGGGGTCGCTGGACCTCCTTAAATGTCGGAATAGGCCATGACATAGTGCGATTACCTTTTCTGAAAAAACGGGGCCTCGCGCCCCCGCTCCTGCTGCGCGTGGGTGGCTCTATCGACCAACATTTGAGCTTGATGAACCAAACCAGAATATTCTGGTTGTGACGTCATTTTCTTCGCAAAGCATTTTTCAAAGCTGATCGAGGTCTGTTGGCTCAGCGATTTACACTCTGGAATTTTCGGCGAATTGATCGCTTCAGTTAAAACGTAAATGCGATCGCCTGACATCACCGACACACCAAGCCTATTGGGCGGGTTAGGCGCAGGATCATCCTGCCCCAATGAAAAAACAATCGCCCTCGCGACCGATCCGCCCTTCGCAGTTACAGGGATTTCACCATATGAATACACGGCCGCATCACCACTGATCGTCGACGTCGCATTGTAGAAATTCTCGGTTCCAACCAGTTTTGATAGATCGGAGTATTCACCAACATCTTTCCGATGCCCTGCCAGCCATGCCTGCATAATTGGTACTGCTGTAACAAAAAGCTGTGTTTTCCGGTCAGTTGATGTCATTGCAATTCCATCCAACCCTTCATACTGATCATCACCTCTTGTTCCGAGAACAGATTTTCCACTACTCGGAAAGCCATTGATGTCCACTGGTCCAACCAATTCGTTTAGTCGCCTGTGCGCGTCATAAAGCAATTTATTTGCCGTTTTGCTTAATCGCTCGCTCCCCTGGTCCGAATATTGCGCGTGCAACGCATCAATCACACGCTCCCGCAATAGCATGTAGTTGCCGGTGGGTGTCTCCGCAGAAATTGCAATCGACATTGCCGCAACGACGAACCCAAAAAAGAATTTATAAATAATATTTTTCATATTTTTGAAATTTCATTCATTACTCAATAGAATAACCAAATTTCCCTCAATTTCAGCCACCATATTCTTTTAGGTATTTCGAAAAATCGGCTTTCATTTCATTGAGCGTGTAACCCTGATCCTGATTTCCTCCAGGAAGCGAGGGCCATTGTCGCGCGCGCAACAGGTTCACTGCTTGCTCGATGGCCCCCTGCCGTATATAGCCGAGGGCTGTCGGAACCGGAGGATAGTCGGGTTTTGGCCCAAACCGTCCTGGCTCGCCCTCCATTAACCATACGGCGTAGCGGTCTTGCGTCTGCGGAGAAAAATCACGCGGTAATGCACCCATGGCCATAGCATGACCGCTAGTCCACGATGCACGTGACACTTGATACGCACCTTGATGATTTGCTCCGGCAGGATAAGTCGAGAAATCCTGGATTCCTTCTTGAAACCTATATATTCCCTGCGACGCGTGATAGGTTTTGTCGTCGCCGATTGAAAAGAAGGCTTTTGCCTCCCTGGAACGGATAACTTTCAAAAATGCCTTCATCCTTGCCAAAGCAAGCGAATCACTAAATCCAGGCTTTCGATAGATACCAATAACCTCATAAAAATGAGTCCCAGCGCCACCACTGAAACATAGATAATTCCTTTTAAAATCACTAACGTAATAATGGTATGTTCTAATATCTATGTGGCCCGGTTGACCGTGACCGTCTGCGGTTTCCGTATCGCCTTTCACGTGGTAAACGATGACGTCTCCCGGGAGTGCCCATCTCGCGTCCGGAAGTTGGCTAGTAATATTTTCAAATCCTTGAGACGTCAAAAATTCACCGGCAACTTTAGCGTAGCTTCCACCAGCCGCGTCAAAATCACCTTTTTTGTTTTTAAGAAATTTGATCGCGCCGGCCCTCCAAAGCGCAATTTTTACGTACATATAACATTGACCTTTTGATTTCTTGGAAGGCTTGCTACCGTACGTAATCGAACCATCTGCGATTTGCTTGATATTTATAACAGTGGCAGACGAAGCCATTGTGTGTTCAGCCTGCCCTTCTGCTACCAAAACCAGATTTTTTACTGCGGCGAGAGTTTGCGAGGCAGCTATATTGGTGCCACTGTTTCCGCCGATTGACGAGGATGTGCTTGGGAGAATAGCCTTTCCTGCCACCGGGTTTGATTCGAGCCCAAAAAGATCTTCGATGTAGTGCCAAACAGCGTGAACTTGATGAGATGTCCAATCCGTCATTGCTGCCACGAGTGAGGCCTGCGGATGACCGAACTCATCCCTCGATAAAGTCATCGTCGTTGGAGTAACGGGATTTCCCGACCCTCCCTTCAGCTTGACTCCTGAGTGAGGCTGCGATTGAGTGGTTGACTGTGACGGTTTGGCCGTGGGCTTCGCCGATGCGGCACGTACGGAATTGCCGCTTGCGGATTTTGCCGCATGGGTCCCACTTGCGGCCGAACCTACAGACTGAGAATTTCCATCGGTCGAGCTTGACGAATAAAAGGACTTGTCTCCCGTTTCGGATAGGTCTTGCGGAGAATAGGCGGAATGTGTTTTGGTACTTCCGTCTTCAATGGCGGGTACCGATGGCTCATTCGCAACATTCTCCGGAGACCCCCCATGTTTCTGGGACTCACTTCCCACGACCATGCTACCGCTCATCAGTGTTGCGGTCGTATCTGCCGTCGGTACTGTGTAACAAGCGAGTTGCTTGTAAGCGCCACTGTCAGTCAATACGGAAACGGTGCAATCCGACCCCGCCGAAAACGATGTAACCGGCTTCGCATTTCCATTCTCGTCGGTTCTCCCCGCTACGACCTCACCGTCGGATTCGAACCGATATTCAATTCGGGCAATTGGAGAGCCGTCCAGACCGACAAACACATGACTGAGTACGGGTGTGTCGGAATGCGTGTTCGTAAGCTGACCTGCATCCGGTTGCGTTTCTTCAGACACGGCCCTATCGGTTGGCTCATCGATCGCAGATGCTTGCGCTGCAGGAAACCGGTCAGTCGACGTGACGGCTGCGTCCGGCGACGTGGAGAATGATGGCGACTCTGTCGCGTCATTCGTCATGTCAGCGGTCGCTGGCGTGACTGTGTCCGCTGAGCTGTTGACCCGCCGATTCGACGTCGAATCGGCGTCCGAAATCAAAGGTAAGGACGTCGATTCCGAATCATCTAAACTTGTAGCCATGTCCTCAGTTCCTTATTCTAGGGGCTCGTCGTCAACCTTGCCGTGATCCGAATCGAGAAAAAGACGCCACGCATCGTTACCGATGTGGTACTTCAACGTCGTAATTTGCTCAGTGAACGTGCGGTTCGTCTTCCCAATGTCGCTCAGCATTCCGCTATCCACAATTTTCCCTGTGGAATCCTTCACAACATATGGAACGTGCTGAAACGGAAGCGAAAAATCCTTACCTAATAGCGGGCTGACATCAAGTCGCTGGCTAAACAGATTTCTGCTCGGCGCGACAGGGAATTGTGGAAGAGGCGACTTCATCGAAGCCGCCCCCTGCTTCTGTATCGTGATGACCTTGAAGAACAGATCCTCGGGTCCGCCGAGCGTGATGTTGCCGCCTTTCAGTTCGATGAAGGCGCCGCCGCACTCGAGGATCAATTCCTTCGCGGCCGCGATCGTGACCTTTCCGTTCACGCTCGACACCGACAAGTCGCGATCGGCAAGCAGGGACATCGCATCGCTCTGGGCCTGGATGTCGACAGGGCCTTTCGCCGCGATGATCTTGATGCCGAGCTTCTGCGCGAACATCGACACGAGTTCGCCCGCAGCAACCGTAAAGCGCTTCACCACGCTGAAATCCGCGTTCTTCCCGGCCACCGCGTTGATGCTGTCCTTCGCCGCGAACTGCAACCCCTGACCTGCGATCATCCCGGCCGAGGCCGGCGTACTCATCAGCAGACCCGGCTTCTTCAAACCATCGAGATCGTCCAGCATCTGTTGCTGCGCATCGGTATCGGCAGGTTGCGCCTTGGCGCTGCGCGCAGACGCGGCGAGCGCCTTGGCAGTCGCCAGCGCGCTTTCCAGCTGCGCAATCGTCTCCTGCATGTCGAGCTGCTTGCCCGCTGCCGCCGGGCGATCGTAGGTCGTCAGGTGCAGGCCCTTGCCTGCGCGCTCCACCCCGAAGCCCGACGTCCGCAGCTCATAGCCTTCGCCCCTGTATTCGAGCTTCTGGTTCACCAGATAACCGAGGTTCAGTTGCGACTTGCCCGAGTGTTCCGTGCTGAGCTTGATCCCTTCCTGGCCTGCCCAGTCCTCCATGCGCAGCTTGTTGTTGCTCTGCGTACGGATTACATTGCGCGAGAGCCAGCGACGGTCATTGGTGATGAGGTCGCGCGCCTGGCTGTGGTGATGGAATGCCGCGATTTCCGGCTTGTCCGGGTCGCCCTCCCTGAACGAAACCACTGCCTCGTCGTTGTCCCGCGCGACGAAGTGCATGCCCGTTTGCAGCTTGCCGGCAAACGGCTTGGCCAGGCGCAGGGGCACGCTCTCACCGCCCTTCGGCCAGTCGGCGAAGTCCACATCGAACCGGACGACGTAATAGCCGGCGGAATTGAGGTAGCCGTACTTGTATTTGTCGGGGCTGCAAATCCGCGCGCTGAGTGTGCCGGCAATCTTGGGCCAGGTCTCGGGCCTGATTTCAAGGCGAAAACGCCGGTTCGCCGGGATCGCCTTGTAGTGATTCGTATAGGCCCTGTCGCGCGCGCCGCTGTGGGTGATCTCGATGATCACCTGCCCCGTGGGGGCGTCCGGCAGCACGATATCCGTTTCCAGCACGCGCGCGCACTGCAGCGACAACACGTTGCTCTCGCCCTCGTACACCACCTGCCGCGCCAGCGCGGCCTCGTGGCGCAACTGCGCCTCCCATTTGGCCCCCTGCTGATCGAGATGGTGGGTGCCGTAGATGTAGGGCTGCCCGTACGTCGTCGGATCCTGTGGCGCCATGTTGGCGCTGTCCCTGAAGCGCTCCCACGCCTGCTCGGGGTTGTAGTCCGCCACGGTGAACGACTGCGGCACCGTGACCGTGTGTGTCTTGAGCGACGTGATCGCTTCTGCGCCGCCCGCTTCGAGACCCGCCGCTTCGCGATACGGCACAACGAGCCGCGGATCGTAGATATAGGGGTCGACGTCGTCGACGAAGACGTTTTGATCTCCGTATTCTGTCTCGACGACGTAGCAGGAGATGCCTGCCTTTTGCATCAGCATCTGGGCGTAGGCCAGATCGTCGATCTTGTACTGGAGGCGGAACAGATGCCTGGGATATTGCTTCCTGAGAAGGAACAACATCTGGTGGTCCTTGATGCCGTGACGACGCATCGCCGTCGCGAGAATCTCGGGGGTCGACTGGTGCTGGTAGATCTGCGTGTTGGTGGCGGCGCCCAGCCGCCCGAGGTGGGATTTCATGACGATCTCGAACTTCGTGAAATCGGACCTATCCGTGATTTTGTGGGCGAGGCATATCATGAAGGATGAAAATCATGGATATGCCAATCATGAAGAAGAAACGCACCGTCGCTTCTCAGGCAGCGGCCCGCGGGCCGCTGCCTGAACTGCCTGAAGGGCTGCTCGATGAACTGGTGAAGGGCCCGATGACGCCCGGCGAGGTTCAGGACCTGATGCTGGCGTTCAACAAGGCGCTGATCGAGCGGGCGATGGGTGCCGAGATGAACATGCATCTGGGCTACCATGCGGGCCAGTCCAAGCCATCGGGCCAGACCAATGAACGCAACGGCGCCAGCGGCAAGACGGTCATCACCGAGCGCGGCCCGGTCAGAGTCGATCTGCCGCGCGATCGCGACGGCAGCTTCGAGCCGATCCTGATTCCCAAACACGAACGGCGTTTCACGGGCTTCGACGAGCGCATTATCGCGATGTACGCCCGGGGCATGAGCGTGCGCGAGATTCAGGCCTTTCTGGCCGAGAGCTACGGCACCGAGGTGTCGCCCGATTTCATCAGCTCGGTCACCGACGAGGTGATGGCCGAAACGCTCGCCTGGCAGAGCCGTCCACTCGAACCGATGTATCCGGTGGTGTTCTTCGATGCCCTGCGCGTGAAAATCCGTGGCGACGGCGTGGTAAGCAACAAGGCGGTGTATCTGGCGCTGGGCATCCAGGCCGACGGTCAGCGTGATGTACTCGGCCTGTGGATCGAACAGACCGAAGGCGCGAAGTTCTGGCTCAAGGTGTTCAATGAACTCAAGACCCGGGGCTGTCAGGACATCCTGATTGCGGTGGTCGACGGCCTGAAGGGCCTGGCCGAGGCGATCGGCACGGCGTACCCACGCACGGCCGTGCAGACCTGCATCGTGCACCTGATCCGCAACAGTCTGGAATACGCCAGTTACAAGGACCGCAAGAGCGTCGCCGCAGCGCTGCGGCCGATCTATGCAGCCGCGAGCGAACAGGCCGCGCAGCAGGCCCTGGACGACTTCGCCGAAGGGCCATGGGGAACGAAGTATCCGACCATCGTGCAGTCGTGGCGGCGAGCGTGGGAGAACGTCACGCCGTTCTTTGTGTTCCCGCCGGACATACGCCGGGTCGTCTACACCACGAACGCCATTGAGAGTTTGAACATGCAGCTACGCAAGATCATCAAGACCCGCGGCCACTTCCCCAACGACGAGGCCGCCATCAAGCTGCTCTGGCTGGCGCTGCGTAACGTGCTTGCCAAATCTGTGCGAACGACATTCGACTGGTCGTCCGCCATGAACCAGTTCGCTATTCTGTTTGGTGAGCGCTTTACTCAGGCACACGGTTAATTCCGCTAACCGCCTCACACACAAAAATACGGACAGGTTCTCCCGTTGTCGTCGTCAGGCGGGAGACGATTTTGCTTGCTTCGTCGTACAGGCTTGCCATTCTTCACTCCTCACCTGATCAGCAGTGCTTCGTACGTTTCATGCGTGGTGGATATATCTCGCGCATGCGACGCTCGTTTGGGGAGGGAAAGGTACGCCGATTTATCACATCGGTGAATAGCCTTCCGTTCCAGCAGGCAAGTTCCTTTGCTTTTAGTTAATGATTAACAATCCTCAATCTTTATTTACGCTTTTTAGATGAATGACGTGATAAACATGGCGACTTTCAGCGAAGCCGGCACGGATCAAGATCTGAACAATGAGCGCAAGCTTCCAGAACAGTACGTCGAGAAACTCCATGATCGTAACAACCGACACGCCTGCGCAAACGAAAGAGCGCGTGCCGGTGCGCATGGTTTCGCTGCGACTCGATCACGAACTCGCGACGATCGACCGGCTGCTTGGCCGGCAAATCGATGCCATCCTCCACCACCCCGCTTTTCAGACACTTGAGTCCGCCTGGCGCGGGTTGAAGTTCCTGGTTGACCGCACCGACTTTCGTCGCAATGTGCTCATCGAGATGCTGGATGTTTCAAAGGAAAACTTGCAGCAGGACTTCGACGATGCGCCCGAGCTAATCCAGAGTGGGCTGTTCCAGCACACGTATGTCCAGGAATACGATACGCCCGGTGCATATCCCATTGCGGCCGTGATTGCGAATTATGAGTTCGACGCGAGTGCCCCCGATATCGCGCTGCTGCGCAACATCTCAAAGGTGGCGGCTGCGGCACACATGCCGTTTATCGGTGCGGCCTCGCCCGCTTTCTTCGGCCGTGCATCCATGGAAGAAGTGACTGGCATACGCGATCTATCCGGTTACTTCGACCGCGCGACTTATCACAAGTGGAAGGCGTTTCGTGAAACGGACGATGCGCGCTACGTTGGGTTCACACTGCCACGTTTCCTCGCGCGTGTTCCGTATGGACCGGACGTGAATCCGGTACACGCTTTCAACTACACCGAAGAAGTTCGTAGCGGTGGGCGCGATGCCTTCCTGTGGACTAACGCGGCATTTGCGTTCGCCGTCAATCTCGTCAGGAGCTTCGTGCGTAACGGCTGGTGCCTGCAGATCCGCGGTCCACACGCGGGCGGAGCGATCCATGATCTGCCCGTGCACCTCTATGACCTCGACACGGGACGTTTGGGAAAGATCGCCACGGACGCATTGATTCCCGAAGCGCGTGAACACGAATTCGCCGAACTCGGTCTGATCGCCCTTTCCTGCACGAGCAACCACGACTACGCATGCTTCTACTCGGCTCATTCGACACAGAAACCTGCTGCCCTTGATACACGGGAAGCCGAAGCCAACAGCCGCATCAATGCACGCCTGCCGTATATCTTTCTGGTCTCGCGCATCGCGCACTATCTGAAGCTGATTCAGCGTGAGAACGTCGGAACGACCAAGGATCGCCGACTACTGGAGCTGGAGCTCAACAGCTGGATCCACACGCTCGTGACTGTCATGACAACACCGGGTGACGATCTGCAGGCCGCTCACCCGCTGCGCGAGGCCCGGGTGGAGGTGCAAGACCTTGAAGACAATCCGGGCTTCTTTCGTATCAAGCT
>CAWDLJ010000001.1:0-29826 GCA_963803225.1 uncultured beta proteobacterium | reverse complement strand
CAGTTCCGTGTCCGCCGCGCGTGCCGGTTGACTCGACGTGGCCGTGAGGCCCGCCGCGAGAGTCAGCGCGGCGACAGCGACTGCATGACGAAGATGACAAACACTCATGTTGGTTTCCCCTGAAGATGAAGGTCGGGCGGGGCCTCCCCCGCATGCTCTGGTTACATCCCTCACGGACCCCGTGGGATGCCGCCGCCCGTAGAACAGTTGCGTTACGAAAGACCCAGTTGCTGCGCCGTGGCGTCGATGGCCAGCTTCGCCTTCGACACGATTTCATCGATTTCCGGCTTCGTGATCACGAGCGGCGGCGAGAGCAGCATCCGGTCGCCGGTCGCGCGCATGATCAAGTTGCTGTTGAAGCAGAAGTCGCGGCAGATCGTGCCGACATCGCCGCCATTCGCGAAGCGCTTGCGCGCCTGCGGGTTTTCGGCGAGCTGCAGCCCCGCGACCAGACCCGTGCCGTGGATTTCGCCGACGATCGGATGATTGGCGAAGGTCTCGCGCAGCTTCTGCTGGAAGTACGGGCCGGTGTCGGTCTTCACGCGCTCGACGATCTTCTCGTCGCGCAGAAGCTTCAGGTTCGCGACCGCGACCGCGGCGGCGACCGGATGGCCCGAATACGTGAGGCCGTGATTGAAGTCGCCGTTCTCGATGATCGCCTTGGCGACGCGGTCGTGCAGGCCGACCGCGCCCATCGGCACGTAGCCGCTCGTCAAGCCCTTGGCGAGCGTGATCAGCTCCGGCTCGAAGCCGAAGTGCTGATGCGCGAACCATTCGCCCGTGCGGCCGAAGCCGCCGATCACTTCATCGGCCACCAGCAGGATGTCGTACTTGCGGCAGATGCGCTGGATTTCCGGCCAGTAGGTCGAAGCCGGGAAGATCACGCCGCCCGCGCCCTGGAACGGCTCGCCGATGAAGGCCGCGACGTTCTCCGCGCCGATTTCGAGAATCTTCGCTTCGAGCTGCTGGGCACGCGCGAGGGCGAACTCTTCGGGGCTCAGGTTGCCTTGCGCCTCGCCGAAGTAATACGGCTGGTCGATGTGCACGATGTTCTCGACCTTCGAGGGCATCTGCTCATGCATGTAGCCCATGCCGCCGAGCGTGCCGCCCGCGATCGTCGAGCCGTGATAGCCGTTCTTGCGCGAGATGACGACCCTCTTCGACGGCTTGCCTTGCGTGAACCAGTACTGGTGCACGATACGCAGCACCGTGTCGTTGCCCTCGGAGCCGCTGTTGCAGTAGAAGAAGTGGTTGAACGGCTCCGGCGACAGCTCCGCGAGCAGCGCCGACAGTTCGATCACCGGCGGGTGGGTCGTCTTGAAGAACGTGTTGTAGTACGGCAGCTCCTGCATCTGGTGATACGCGGCGTCGGCCAGTTCCTTGCGGCCATAACCGACGTTCACGCACCACAGCCCGGCCATGCCGTCGATGATCTGGTTGCCTTCCGAGTCCCACAGATAGACGCCCTTCGCCTTCACGATCACGCGGCTGCCGGACTTGTTGAGCGAGCCCATGTCCGAGAACGGGTGAATGTGGTGCGCGGCGTCGAGCGCGCGGTACTCGCTCGTGCTGCGCGTCGCGTTGACGTTGGCTCGCGGCGCGGGCGCGGCGGCCTGCAGGCTCGCGGGTGCGTCGATTCGATAGCTCATGTTGCCTCCTTCCTGATGTTCTTAAACGTGCAGCAGAAGATGCTTGCGTTCCCACGAACTGATGACGCGGAAGAACGCTTGATATTCGGTTTCCTTCAGCGCCAGGTACGCCTTCACGAACTTCTCGCCGAGGATGTCGTTGAGCGGCTCGCAGGCGCTCATCAGCGAGAGGCCTTCCTCGAGATTGCGCGGCAGCTGGTAAGGCAGCTCGTAGCCGTCGCTCGCGAGCGGCTCGGTCGGCTTGAGATGCTGCGTCATGCCGAGATAGCCGGCCGCGAGCGTCGCGGCGATCGCCAGATACGGATTGCAGTCGACGCCCGGAATGCGGTTCTCGATACGGCGTGCAGCCGGCGACGAATGCGGAATGCGGAAGCCCACGGTGCGGTTGTCGAAACCCCACGCCACGTTGATCGGCGCGGCCATGAAGCGCGAGAGCCGGCGATACGAGTTGATGTACGGCGCGAAGATCGGCATCAGTGCAGGCGTGTACTTCTGCAGGCCGGCGATGTAGCCGTAGAACATGTCGGTCGCCTTGCCGTCCGGACCGGTGAACAGGTTCTGGCCGGTTTCCTCCGACACGAGGCTCTGGTGCACGTGCATGGCCGAGCCCGGCTCGTTTTCCATCGGCTTCGACATGAACGTTGCGTACATGTGATGACGCAGCGCTGCCTCGCGCACGGTGCGCTTGAAGAGGAACACGCGATCGGCGAGGTTCAGCGGGTCGCCGTGCATGAAGTTGATCTCCATCTGCGCGGCGCCGACTTCGTGAATCAGCGTATCGACGTCGAGATCCTGGATGTCGCAATACTCGTAGATGTCTTCGAACAGCGGATCGAACTCGTTGACCGCTTCAATCGAGTACGCCTGGCGACCCGTCTCCGGACGGCCCGTACGGCCGATCGGCGGCGCGAGGGGGATATCCGGATCCTTGTTCATGTCGACCAGATAGAACTCGAGTTCCGGCGCGATCACGGGCTTCCAGCCCTTCGCGCGATACAGCTCGAGCACGCGGCGCAGCACGCGGCGCGGCGAGATTTCGACCGGCGTGCCGTCGAAGTGCACGCAATCGTGAATGACCTGGGCGGTCGGGTCGACGGCCCACGGAATGATGCGGATCGTCGACGGATCGGGCACGCACACCATGTCGGGATCGGTGACGCCGGTGAGGCTGCCGTCTTCCGGGTAGTCGCCGGTGACGGTCTGGATCATCACCGCTTGCGGCAAGCGCATGTTCTCGCCGGATTCGAACTTGTTGCGCGGAATGATCTTGCCGCGCGCGATGCCCGCCATGTCGGGAATGATCGCTTCGACTTCGGTGATGCGGTGTTTCTTCAGGAATTCGTCGATGTCATGCATGTTGGTTCTCTCTGTTCTGTTATGGACCATCTCAGGCGTGCGCAGTCTGTGGCGCGGCCAAGCCCTGAGTGGCCCCGCCCGGTATTCGGGCGAGCATGCGTTCGCGGCAAGCAGCGCCGAACGCACGGAAGATCGCGCTTGATAGCGCGTTGTCGGCAAATTTCCATTCCGGGTGCCATTGCACGCCGAGCGCAAAGCGTCGCGCGCCCGCCACACTCACCGCTTCAACGAGGCCATCGGGCGCAAACGCTTCGGCGACGAGACCCGTGCCGAGTTGCCCGATTCCTTGCATGTGCAACGAGTTCACCTCGACTTCGTGCGCGCCGCCGGCGAGCTTCTGCAAGAGGCCGCCGTCGAGAAGGCGCACGGCATGCGAGGGGCCGTATTGCACTTCGAGCGGATCGTCCTTGCTTTCGCGGTGATCGTCGAAGCCGGCCACGTCGTGCACTTTCTGGTGCAGGCTGCCGCCGAACACGACGTTCATCTCCTGGAAGCCACGGCAGATGGCGAGCACGGGCACGCCGGCGTCGATGGCCGCACGCATGAGCGGCAGGGCCGTCGCATCGCGGGCCGGATCGTGCAGCGTGCCGGCATCACTTGCGGGGCCGCCGTAGAGGTGCGGTTCGACGTTGGAATAGCTGCCGGTGAAAAGCAGCCCGTCCACAGCCTGCAGCACGTCGGCGAAGGCTTGCTTGTCGCCGAGCGCGGGCAGCACCATGGCGAGCGCGTCCGAACCGTCGACGACCGCGGCAAGGTACTTCTCGCCGGTGACGTGCGACGGGTGCGATCCCATCATGGTGCGGTCAGCGGTGACGCCGACCAGCGGTCTGGTTTGCATGACTAATTGTATCCTTCAATGTCCTTACGCATTGCGAAGCGTAACGACGTGACATGACCCGCAGCCTTGCACGAGGCAAAGCCACAACCGGTGGGGTGGGGTGCCGCGCGCAGCTAACGAATCGCGCTGCGCGTGGAGATCATGTAGGCCGTTCGTTTCAACCCGACGTGCGGCGCGATCGTGCTCAAACGGCACGTACGCACGAACGTATCCCGCTCGTACGACGCGGCACGATGGGCGCGCAGCGAACGACGGGCGAAACGAACGACGCTAAAAGGAGAGGCGCTACGGCAGCAGCGAAGCCACTTCGTCCGTATGAACGGCGATGAAGGCGCGTGCCGACACAGAGTTATGACGCCGGACAGACCGGCGCGACAGGATAGTGAACACTGACAGGAGCAGGCGAGAGGCAAGCCTGCCGCTACTGCCATCGGCGATGGAGCAGTCACTGCGAAGACACCTCGCATGACTACGATCCCACCTAACCAGAGGGCCACGGACTCTCACAATAACACTCGACTGTTTGTTGAACATTTTGATCGCCTCGACTCGCGGCATACAAGTCATGCTCGATGAATCAAGGCGCGGTTTGCACGCTTCGACGTGGTGACCACCGGTGGTGCATATTGGTGATCCCGCCTTCACATCGATGCTGCGTCAACCTGTGAACCAGCATATACGAGCCAAAAAGGCCGTCAATTATTTTTTCACGTTTTTGACCTCAGGGGTTTCCCCAGCGACCCCCGAAAAGCGTGAAAAAGCCGAATAAACCCTCTATGCATGAATATTTCGTTTTACTTACAGGGGTTTCCCCGGACAGATAAAAATCAAAAGTGATTAGAATATTCAACACTCCTGCAGCGCCCGTCAAGAATTCGCGACCGGGCGTCCTGTGTTAGCCAACGTGTTCGAGTCCGTTTCGATGTCCACCGAAGTCGCAACCCGTCTGCGTTTCATCCGCAAGAAGCATGGTCTGTCCCAGCGTGAGCTCGCCAAGCGCGCGGGCGTCACGAACGGCACGATCTCACTGATCGAGCAAAGCCGCGTGAGCCCGTCGGTCGGTTCGCTCAAGAAACTGCTCGAATGCATTCCGATGAGTCTCGCGGAGTTTTTCACGTTCGATGTCGAGGACGGCAGCCAGGTCGTGTCGCGGCGCGGCGAGATGCCGAATCTCGGCGATGCGTCGATGCAGTTCTTCCTGGCGGGCTCGAACGTACGCGATCGCAACATGTGCATCATGCGCGAGGTGTATCAGCCGCTCGCCGATACGGGCACCGAAATGCTCACCCACGACGGCCACGAGGGCGGTGTGGTCGTGGCGGGGCAGCTCGAACTGACCGTGGACGGCAACCAGTGGCTGCTCGACCCCGGCGACAGCTATTACTTCGAAAGTCGCTTCCCGCACCGGTTTCGCAATCCCAGCGCAGATCAGATCTGCGAGGTCGTGTCGGCCAATTCGCCGCCGACCTTCTGAGCGTCTGACGCGCCAAACTGGTTCGCTCACGCCCGCGCCACTGACGAACGCGCGCGGCGCGCCGTGCGAATCATCAAACATTGAGGCATCCTGATGGAAAAGAAAACTCTGGCCTGGTGGCAAGACAAAGCGGCAACCCTCGCAATCGAAGGGCGTGCCTTTATCGACGGTGCCTACCGCGATGCTTACTCGGGCCGCACCTTCGAATGCGTGAGCCCGATCGACTCGCGCGTGCTCGCGAACGTGGCGGACTGCGGTGCCGCGGATGTGGACGCGGCCGTCGCAGCCGCGCGCCGCGCGTTCGACCAGCAGGTCTGGGCGGGGCTCAACCCGCGTGCGCGCAAGGCCGTGCTGCTGCGCTGGGCCGCGCTGATGCGCGAGCATCAGGACGAACTCGCGCTGCTCGAAACGCTCGACGCCGGCAAGCCGATCGGCGACACGACGAGCGTCGATGTGCCGGGCGCCGCGTATTGCGTCGAATGGTTCGCCGAGGCGATCGACAAGGTGGGCGGCGAAGTCGCGCCCGCCGACCATCATCTGGTCGGTCTGGTCACGCGTGAAGCGATCGGCGTCGTGGCCGCCGTGGTGCCGTGGAATTTCCCGATCCTGATGGCGGCATGGAAGTTCGGCCCGGCGCTCGCGGCGGGCAACAGCGTCGTGCTCAAGCCGTCGGAGAAGTCGCCGCTCACGGCGATCCGCGTCGCGCAGCTCGCGCACGAAGCCGGCATTCCGGCCGGCGTCTTCAACGTGGTGCCGGGCGGCGGCGAGCCGGGCAAGCTGCTCGCGCTGCACAGCGACGTCGACTGCCTCGCGTTCACGGGCTCGACCAATGTCGGCAAGCTGATCATGCAGTACGCCGGTCAGTCGAACCTCAAGCGCGTGTGGCTCGAACTCGGCGGCAAGTCGCCGAACATCGTGCTGCCCGATTGCCCGGACCTCGACCGCGCAGCCAGCGCGGCCGCCGGCGCGATCTTCTACAACATGGGCGAGATGTGCACGGCCGGTTCGCGTCTGCTCGTGCATCGCGACATCAAGGACGTGTTCCTCGAAAAGCTCGTCGCGGCGGCACGCGCGTACGTGCCCGGCAATCCGCTCGACCCGAACGTGTCGATGGGCGCGATCGTCGACAAGATCCAGCTCGAGCGCGTGCTCAGCTACATCGAGGCGGGCCGCAAGGAAGGCAAGCTGCTGCTCGGCGGCGAGCGCGTGAACGCGGCGAGCGGCGGCTTCTATGTCGAGCCGACCGTGTTCGACGTCGCGCACGATGCGCGCGTCGCGCGTGAGGAGATCTTCGGGCCGGTGCTGTCGGTCATCACCTTCGACACCATCGACGAGGCCGTGCGCATCGCCAACGACAGCGAATATGGCCTCGCGGCCGCCGTGTGGACCTCGAACCTCACGAACGCGCACGAAATCTCGCGGCGCCTGCGCGCGGGCACCGTGTGGGTCAATTGCTACGACGAAGGCGGCGACATGAACTTCCCGTTCGGCGGCTACAAGCAATCGGGCAATGGCCGCGACAAGTCGTTGCACGCGCTGGAGAAGTACACCGAGCTGAAGTCCACGCTCGTGCGGCTGCGCTAAGCGATTCGCCAGCCGGCGCGGCGGCCTTTCAACGGAAGGGCCGCCGCGTTTTGATTGAATCCGGGTTCCCGATCCTCAGGCCAGGGCATGACTGAAAAACTTCACGGCGACGGCGCAATCCGGCGCTCGTCGCTCTACGGTTCTTCCACCGAAAACACTTACGGCGGCGTGCTGTCGTTCATGCGCCGCCGCTATACGCGCGATCTCGACGGCGTCGATGTGGTCGTCTCGGGCGTGCCGCTCGATCTGGCCACGACGTTCCGCCCCGGCGCGCGTCTCGGGCCCGCGGCTGTGCGCGCGGCGAGCGTGCAGCTCGCCGAGCTGCATCCGTACCCATGGGGCTTCGATCCGTTCGAGACGCTCGCCGTCACCGACTATGGCGATTGCTGGTTCGATGCGCACAATCCGCTCTCGATCCAGCCCGCGATCGTCGAGCACGCGCGCACGATCCTGCGCTCGGACGCGAAGATGCTGACCTTCGGCGGCGATCACTTCATCACCTATCCGCTCTTGATCGCGCACGCCGAGAAGTATGGCAAGCCGCTCTCGCTGATCCACTTCGACGCGCATTGCGACACGTGGCCCGACGATTCGCCCGCGAGCCTCAACCACGGCACGATGTTCTACAAGGCTGTGAAAGACGGGCTGATCGATCCGAAGACGTCGGTGCAGGTCGGCATTCGCACGTGGAACGACGACTTTCTCGGCATCAATCTGCTCGATGCGGCGTGGGTCCACGAGCACGGACCGCGCGCGGCGATCGAGAAGATCAAGTCGATCGTCGGCGCGGCGCCCGCATATCTGACCTTCGACATCGATTGCCTCGATCCGGCGTTCGCGCCCGGCACGGGCACGCCGGTGGCGGGCGGGCTGTCGTCGGCGCAGGCGCTCGCGATCGTGCGCGGCCTCGCGGCCGTGAACCTGATCGGTGCCGATGTGGTGGAGGTGTCGCCGCCTTACGATCAGAGCGAGATCACCGCGATCGCGGCGGCGCACATTGCGTGCGATCTGCTGTGCTTGTGGCGCCAGCGCAAGGCGGGCGCCGTTTAAGGCCCGGGCGTGGCCGCGCGTCAGCGTTCGACGAGCGGCCCGAGATTCTTGCGCACGCGCTGCAGCATCAGGTTGAAATGTTCGGCTTCTTCGGGCGTGAAGCCATCGAGCGCTTCCAAGGCGACCTTGTCGCCGACCCGCCGCGCGCTCGCGAGCGCCGCTTCGGCCTTCGACGTGAGCTTCACATGAAGCTCGCGCCGGTCATTGGGGTTCGCGCTGCGCGCGACCCATCCCGCTTCTTCCATCCGCTCCAGAATGCGCCCCGCTGAAATGGGTGCGACGTCCAGCAATTCGGCAAGCCGCGCCTGATTGGTATCGCCGTAATGCGCGAGATAGGCCATGACCCGGCACTGTGCGCGCGTGAGACCGAGCGTGGACTTCGCAAGGTCGTCGAAGCGGCGGCTGGTGAGGCGGCCCACTTCCGAGATCAAGAAGCCGAAGCGTTTTTCGAGGTCGTATGCCATGGCGCGATTATAAGGGCGGGCGGTGCGCGGGCGCGTCGGGAAAGCCGCGCTGTCGCGGGGTCGATATCACGCTTATAATGAGCCTGCTTACCTTTTCCGCGCAAGCCGCACTTCGTCCATGAACGCTGTATCGCCGCAGGCGCGCGCTGGCGCCGCGCCGCTCAACCGCGGCATGATCACGCTGTCGATCATGCTGGCCACGCTGATGCAGACGCTCGACAGCACGATCGCCAACGTCGCGCTGCCCCATATGCAGGGCGCATTGTCGGCATCGCAGGACGAGATCACGTGGGTGCTGACCTCGTACATCGTCGCAGCGGCCATCGCGACGCCGCTCACCGGCTGGCTCGCGGACCGGCTCGGCGTGAAGCGCCTGCTCGGCATCGCGATCGCGGGCTTCACCGTGGCCTCGGCGCTGTGCGGTTTGTCGGAGACGCTCGGCGAGATCGTCTTGTCGCGGCTCTTGCAAGGCGTGTTCGGCGCCTCGCTCGTGCCGCTCTCGCAGTCCATCCTGCTCGACATCAATCCGCGCGAGCGCCAGGGTCAGGCGATGGCCGTCTGGGGCATGGGCGTGATGGTCGGCCCCGTGCTGGGTCCCACGCTCGGCGGCTGGCTCACCGACAGCTACAACTGGCGCTGGGTGTTCTTCATCAACGTGCCGGTCGGCGCGTTCGCGTTCTTCGGCGTGTCCACCTTCCTGCCGAATCGCGAGTCGAAGGGCGACATGAAGTTCGACCTGTTCGGCTTCGCGACACTCGCGCTCGCGATCGGCGCGCTGCAGGCGCTGCTCGATCGCGGCGAGCAGCTCGACTGGTTCGGCTCGCTCGAAATCCGCATCGAAACGATCGTCGCGATCGTCAGCTTCGCGTTCTTCCTCGTGCATACGGCGACCTCCGGGCCGAACACGTTCTTTCGCTATCAACTGCTCAAGGACCGCAACTTCGCGACCGGCACGTTCTTCATCTTCGTGATCGGCGCGGTGCTGTACGCCACGCGCGCGCTCTTGCCGCCGATGCTGCAGAACCTGATGGGTTATCCGGTCGCGACCACCGGCCTCGTCACGGCGCCGAGCGGGGCGGGCACGATGATCGCGATGCTGATCGCGGGCCGCTTGCTCAGGCGCATCGACGCGCGCGTGATGCTGCTGTTCGGCTTCGCCGTGTCCGCGTACGCGCTGTGGCAGATGATGCAGTACACGCTCGTGCTGTCGAAGTCGGACATCGTGTGGCCCGGCGTCGTGCAGGGCTTCGGCCTCGGTTGCGTGTTCGTGCCGCTCTCGGCGCTCACGTTCTCGACCCTCACGCCGGAGCTGCGCGCCGATGGCACGGCGACCTACAGCCTGATGCGCAACATCGGCAGCAGTATCGGCATCTCGATCGTGCAGACGCTCATGACGCGCGGCACCCAGGTCGCCCACGCCGATCTCGCGGCGAACATCACGGTGTACAACCCTGCGATGCAGACTGCGCTCGAAGCGGGATCGCGCTACGATCTCGCCGTGCTCAACCAGTCGATCACCCAACAGGCCGCGATGATTGCCTATCTGAACGACTTCAAGCTGATGTTCGTGGCGACGCTGCTCGTGATTCCCTTGCTGCTGCTGATCCGCCCCGCGCACAGCACCGTCGAGATCGATACCAGCCACGCGGCGATGGACTGAACGGGCTCAAACGAAGCGCCCGTCCCTTGCGGCGCCGCCGCCGCGCCACTGAACTGATCGTCGATGCTTGCCACCCTTTCGATTCTGCTGCCCGTATTCGGGCTGATCTTCGCGGGCTTCGTGTGCCGCCGCTGCAACGTGCTCGGGCCGGCCGCCGCTTCCGAACTGAACCGCTTCGTCGTGTGGCTCGCGCTGCCCGCGCTGCTGTTCGACACGCTCGCTCACGCGAGCTGGCAGCAGCTCGACCAGCCGCGCTTCGTCGCCGCGTTCGGCCTGGCGTGCATCGGCGTGTTCGCGCTCGTGGTCGGCGTGCGGCTCTTCATGGGCCGCCCGCTTGCCGATGCGAGCATCGACGCGCTCGCGGCCGCCTATCCGAACGCCGGCTATGTCGGCTTCCCGCTGTGCATGCTGGCCTTCGGCCCCGCGAGCCTCACGCCGACGACGATCGCCACGATCCTCGTCGTCTGCGGGCTGTTCGCGTGCGCCATCGTACTGATCGAGATCGGGTTGCAGGCGGAACGCCGTCCGCATCACCTTCTCTTCAAGGTACTGCGCTCGCTTTTGCGCAATCCGCTGCTCGTCGCGCCGCTGCTGGGCGCGCTGATGTCGGGCGCGCACTGGAGCCTGCCCGCGAGCGCCGAGACCTTCCTGAAGCTGCTGGGCGGCGCGGCGAGCCCGTGCGCGCTCGTGAGCCTCGGTCTCTTTCTCGCCGAACGCCGCGAACGCGCGCCCGTGCAGCGCGAAGCGTGGCTCCTGAGCGTGCTGAAGCTCGTCGTGCAGCCGCTGCTCACGTACTGGCTCGCGGCGCGCGTGTTCGGCCTGAGCGACCAGCTCACGATGATCGCCGTGCTGGTTGCTGCGCTGCCCACGGGCACCGGACCGTTCATGCTCGCCGAGTACTATCGCCGCGAAGCGCACGTCACGTCGCGCACGATCCTGTTCTCGACGGTTGCTTCGCTCGTCACGCTCTCGGTGTTGCTGCTGCACTTGCAGCACGGCAGCTGAGGAGCTCGGCACGGGCCTTGCTGTCGCTCTGGCATGTTCATCTTCGAGCGGAGCAAGACGCCATGAAAACCATTCAACAAATCGCACTTGCCCTCGTCGTCGTGCTCGGCGCGAGCGCCTGTACGCTCGGCGGCGCGGCAGCCGGCGGCTATGTCGGCAACAAGGCTACCGATGGGAGCGCGGTCGGCACGGTGGGCGGCGCCGTCGCGGGCGGGGTGATCGGGCATGAACTCGGCAAGTGAGCGTGGTTCGATGCTCTACAAAGCAACGATCCGCCATGGCGCGAGTGGCGCAATGGCGGATCGTCGAATGGCAACGCGGGATGAACGCGCTTACTTCACCGCACCGAGCGCGAGCCCCTTGACCATGTAACGCTGCAACCACGCGAACACCACCGAGACCGGCAGCGTCGCCGCGAGCGTCGCGGCCATCACGAGCTGCCATTCGACGGTGTACTTGCCCGCGACCATGTCGGTGACCTGCACGGTCAGCGTCTTGTTCTCCGGCGAGCGGATCAGCGTGTAGACCACGGCGAACTCGTTCCATGCGCTGATGAACGTGAAGATCGCGGTGACCACCACGGCCGGAATCGCGAGCGGCAGGAACACGCGGAACACGGCGCCCGTGCGGCTCGAGCCTTCGAGCCAGGCCGACTCTTCGAGGTCGCGCGGCACAGTCTCGAAGTACGACGAGAGCATCCACACCGCGAACGCGATATTGAACGCCGCGTACGAGACGATCACGCCGAGCCTCGAATCGACGAGATTGCCGTCGCCGTACGGGATCATCGCGGCGAGCCGGAACAGACCGACCACCAGCAGGATCGGCGAGAGCATCTGCGTGACGAGCAGGAACTGGCGATAGAGCCCGCGACCGCGAAACGGAAAGCGCGCGAGCGCATAGGCGGCGGGCAGGCTCACGGCGAGCGCGAGCGACGTCGAGAGCACGCTGACAATGATGCTGTTGCGCAGCGCGACGCCGAAGTTCGCGGCTTGCCACATGTCGATGTAGTTCTGCCAGCGCCACTGCACCGGCAGCCAGCGCGCCGGATAGACGAACACTTCGGAGGCAGGCTTCACCGACGTAAAGAACATCACCGCGAACGGAAACAGCACCGCGACGATGAGCGGCGAGAGCGCGAGCCAGCACCACAGGGAGCGTTTGAGCTTGCTGTTCACGCGAGGTCTCCTTGCTGGGCGTTGCCACGCCGCGCCTGCAGGCGCAGATAGGCGAGCGAGAAGGCGAACAGGATCACGAGCATGATGAGCGAGACGGCGGCGGCTTCGCCGGGTCGGCCGAGCCGGAAGCCGAGTTCGTACAGATACGTGACGAGGATGTGGGTGCTGTCGTCGGGGCCGCCCTGGGTCATCACCCAGATGATCGGGAACGAGTTGAACACGTAGATCACGTTCAGCAGGATCGTCATGTTGATGAACGGCTTGAGCAGCGGCAGCGTGAGCTTGCGGAACTGTTGCCAGGCGCTCGCGCCGTCGATGCGCGCCGCCTCGTAGATATCGCCCGGCACCGAGGAAAGGCCGCCGAGCAGGATGGTCGTCGTGAACGGAATCGACACGAGGATGCCGACAGCGATCTCGACCGGAAACGCGTATTCGGGCGTGGCGAGCCAGTGGATCGGGCCGCCGATCAGGCCAAGGCGTTGCAGCGTCACGTTGACCATGCCGTAGTCGTCGTTGAACGCCCAGCGCCAGACGACCGCGCTCATCGTGAGCGAGACGGACCACGGCAGCATCACGATCGTGCGCGCAATGCCGCGGCCGTAGAAATCCTGGTTGAGCACGAGCGCGACCGGCACCGAGATCAGCACGGTGCCCGTCACCACGAAGAACGTCCAGATCAGCGTGTTTTTCAGCGCGATCAGGAACACCGGATCGCCGATCACGTTGTAGAAATTCTGCAGTCCGCTGAAACCGCGTATCGCGCCGAAGCGCGATACGTCGTGCAGCGACTGGTACACGATGTTGAAGATCGGATAGCTGATGATGAACAGCGCCAGCACCAGGCTTGGCACGATCAGCAGCCAGGGGGCGCGGGGCGCGAGGGTCGCGGCGGGGGTTCGGCTCATGCGTGGTCTTTCAGGGGCGTCGCCGGCGGCGGCCGTCGCGCGTTGCAGTGGACCCGTGGTCATATCGGGACGAGATGTCGGGTTGCAGTTCGCGTCATCGGCGTGCCCCGCGCGCTGAAATCTTGCGCGAGGCACGCCGCAGCGTGCCGCCTCGTTACTTGTTGAGCGACTTGTTCGCCTCGGTCGCCGCCTGGTTCAGCGCGTCGGCGGGCTTGGCCTTGCCGAGGTAGACCGACTGCATCGCGTTGCTCACGGCCTTGGCGGTGTCTTCCCAGCCGGTCACGGTCGGTGCGAACTTCGCGTGCGGCAGGAGCGCCACGAACGCCTTGGTGTCCGGATCGTTGAACGCCGGGTCGGTCGCTTCAGCCTTGGTCGTCGGCAGGAAGCCTTCGGTGCTCGTGAACTCGACGCGCGGCGCCTTCGTGAACAGGTAGTCGAGGAACTTCCACGCTTCCTTCTTCACCTTCGAGTTCTTGAACATCATGATCGAGTCGGTGACCGCGTAGGTCGCCGGCGTCGTGCCGACCGGGATCGGATCGATGCCGTACTTGATGTTCGGCGCTTCCTTCTTCAGCTGCTTGGCGAGGAACGGTGCCGAGATCATCATCGCGACGCGGCCTTGCTTGAAGAGGTTCTGCACGTCTTCGCGGCTATAGCCCGTCACGCCCGGCTCCGTGAGACCGTCGTCGATCAGCGTCTTGTAGAGCGTCGCGGCCTTGATGCCGGCCGCCGAGTTGAACGCCGCCTTGCCATCCTTGCCCACCACTTCGCCGCCGTTGGTCCACAGGGCGTAGTAGAAGTACACGTCGGTTTCGATTTCCTTGCCTTGCAGACCGAAGCCGGCGATGCCCTTGGCCTTGAGCTTCTTCGACGCTTCGATCACGTCGTTCCACGTCTTCGGACCGTCCGGATAGCCGACCGATGCCAGCATGTCCTTGTTGTAGTAGAGCCCGCGCGCCGAGGCGGCGATCGGCAGACCGTAGATCTTGCCGTCGATTTCGCCCGGAGCGAGGAACGGGCCGATGAAGCGGGCCTTGAAGTTCGCGTCCATGTAGCCGTCGAGCGGCTCGGCGATGCCGTCCTTCACGAAGTCGAGCAGCCAGCGCGTGCCGATGATCGCGAGGTCGGCGTTGGCGCCGCCGGAGATGTCCGTTTGCAGCTTCTGTTGCAGCGTGTCCCAGTTCACGTCTTCAATCTTGATCGTCGTGCCGGGGTTGGCAGCCTCGAACTGCTTGGCCATCTTTTCGAAGTACGGGGCGGTGGCGTCACTGTAGTGCGCGACGGTCACCCGGACCGTATCGGCGTGCGCGCCTGCCGTGATGCCGGCGAACGCGAGTGCCACGGCGAGCTTGCCGAGCGTGGTGGTTGCACGTGCCTGAAACGACATTTTCTTCCTCCTGGTGGTTTTACTGCCGCCGTGGCCCCGGCCGCTGGGTTGCATTGTTTGAAAAAATCCTACAGGATGAAAAAAGCATTGTCACCTGGGAATGACGAGATTGTTTTTCCTCGTGTTATTTGCCTAACATGCTGTTAATGCGGGGAATTCATGCACTGCAGCAGTGCGTAGCCGTGCGCGTATACCCCGATGACCCACGCGATGTTTGTAGGAAAGTTACAGGCGCGACAGTGCGCCTGACCACCGTGCAAAGGACAAAATCATGAGCCGGGTAGTGCTGGTGACGGGTGCGGGCGGCGGCATCGGCCGCGCGCTGTGCAAACGCTTCGTCGACGCGGGCGACACGGTGCTCGCGCTCGATCGCGACGCGGCCGGTGTGGCCGCGCTCGCGGCGCAGCTGGGCGAGACGCAGGTGGAAGCGCTCGCGGCCGACATCGGCGATGCGCTCGCGGTCGAGGACGCCGTGGCGCGCGCGGTGGCCGCGCGCGGCCCGGTCGATGTGCTGGTCGCGAACGCGGGCGGCGCGCTTGGCACGACGCTCGCGGGCACCGATGCGGCGAGCTGGCGCCGCGACATCGACCTGAACCTGAACGGCACGTACTACACGGTCGAGGCCGTGCGCCGCTCGATGATCGAGCGCGCCGGTGGCGCGATCGTGCTGATCGGTTCAGTCAACGGCCTGACCGCGCTCGGCCATCCCGCCTACAGCGCGGCGAAGGCGGGGCTCATCAGCTACACCAAGGCGCTCGCGATCGAGCTGGGGCGCTACGGCATCCGCGCCAACATCGTGTTGCCGGGCACCGTGAAGACGCCCGCGTGGCAGGCGCGCGTCGAGCGCGATCCCAAGGTGTTCGACACCTTGAAGAAGTGGTATCCGCTCGGCGACTTCGCGACGCCCGAGGACATCGCCGATGCCGTGCAGTTTCTCGCCTCGCCGCTCGCGCGCGTGATCACCGGCGTCGCGCTGCCGGTGGACGGCGGGCTCATGGCCGGCAACCGGATGATGGCGCAGGAGCTCACGCTCGACGAGCTGTAGTCCGAAGCATTCCAAACGATCAATCCACGATCAAGCGCGCAGGCGCGCGGCGGCACCCTACAAAGCGAACGAGGACAGCATGGCAGCGGTACAACTGAACGGCATTTACAAGCGCTACGGCGACACCCAGGTCGTGCATGGCGTCGATCTCGACATCGCGGACGGCGAGTTCGTCGTGCTGGTCGGGCCGTCGGGCTGCGGCAAGACCACGTTGATGCGCATGATCGCGGGCCTCGAGGACATCAGCGGCGGCGACCTGACGATCGGCGGCACGCGCGCGAACGGCTTGCCGCCGCAGCAGCGCAACATCTCGATGGTGTTCCAGAGCTACGCGCTCTATCCGCATCTGTCCGTCTATGACAACATCGCGTTCGGCCCGCGCATCCGCAAGGAACGCACCGAGAGCTTCAAGCCGCGCATCGAGGCGGCCGCGAAGATGCTCAACCTGTCGGGCTATCTGGAGCGGCTGCCGCGCGCGCTCTCGGGCGGGCAGCGCCAGCGCGTCGCGATGGGGCGCGCCGTGGTGCGCGAGCCGTCGCTGTTCCTGTTCGACGAGCCGCTCTCGAACCTCGATGCGAAGCTGCGCGTGCAGATGCGCACCGAGATCAAGGCGCTCCATCAGCGCCTGAAAAACACCGTCGTGTACGTGACGCACGACCAGATCGAAGCGATGACGATGGCCGATCGCATCGTCGTGATGAACTCGGGGCGCATCGAGCAGATCGGCCGGCCGCTCGAACTCTACGACAAGCCGGGCAACCTGTTCGTCGCGAGCTTCCTCGGCTCGCCGTCGATGAACTTCGCCGCCGGCACCGTGATGGACGATGCGCGCGGCACGGCGCTCGTGCTCGACGACGGCGTGCGCATCGCGCTGCCCGCAGGCGCCGCGCCCAACGGCGCGCGCGTGACGCTCGGCGTGCGGCCCGAGCATGTCGAGGTCGGCGCGCAGGCAAAAGCGAATGCGAATGCGGACGATGGCGTGCCGTTCCAGGTCGAGGTGATCGAGCCGACTGGCGCGGAGACCCACTTCTACGGGAAAATAGGCGGCAACACATGGTGCGTCACGACCCGCGTGCGCCCGGCAATCGAGCCGGGGCAGCGCATGACGCTGGGTCTGCCTGCGGCGCACCTGCATCTGTTCGACACCGAAAGCGGCAAGCGGCTCGAATGAGTCACGCCGCGTGCCGGCGGAAAGTCCATGCGTTCAAGGCGTGCGCCAACGAATTCGCAGTGGAATCAACGGGAAACCCAGGTTGTCTGCCTCTAATCTGATCCATCACATCCGCAACGTCGCCGAGTCGCTGCGCCCTGCCGAGCGCAAGGTCGCCGAGATGGTGCTCGGCGACGTCGACTTCGCGATGCGGGCGAGCATCACGGAACTCGCGCAGCGCGCCGAGGTGTCCGAGCCCTCGGTCACGCGCTTTTGCCGCGCGGTGGGCGCGCACGGCCTGCGCGACTTCAAGATGCAGCTCGCGCAGAGCGCGGCCGTGGGCGTGCCGCTGGCCTCGGGGCAGGTCGCGCACGGCGCCGAGATCGGCACGCTGCTCGACAAGGTCGCCGAAGCGGTCGTGCAAGGCATCGATCATGCGCGCAGCGCGCTCGATCCGGCCGTCGTCGAGGCGGCCATCGCCGCGCTCGCCGGCGCGCGGCGCGTCTATTTCTTCGGTGTGGGGGCGGGCTCCGGGCTCGTTGCGCAAGATGCCGCGTTGCGTTTCCTGCGCCTCGACATCGCCGCGAGCGCGTTCACCGATGCGCATCTGCAGCGTCTCTACGCCGGTCTGATGGAACCGGGCGACGTGGCCTTCGCGATCTCGCAGAGCGGGCGCAGCGTCGAAGTCAACGAAAGCATCCAGATCGCCAAGGAGCGCGGCGCGACGACGATCGCGCTCACGCATGCCGGCACGCGGCTCGCCTGGGTCGCCGATATCGCGCTGCTGTTGCGCGTGCCCACCGTGAGCGAGCCGCAGGCGCCCGGCATCTCGCGGCTCGTTCATCTGTGCGTGATCGATGCGCTCGCGATCGGCGTCGCGCTGCGGCTCACGCCCCAGACGCTCGCGAAGATGCGCGAGGCGCGCGAGCGCAACGACGCGCACGATGAAGTCGACGAAGGGCGCGGCGGCTAGGTTCGCGCGCGTGGCATGAGCCGCACCGGCATCGTGCTCGGCACCATCGTGAACGCCTGTACTTCGTCGATGTTCGCGATATCGGTCGCGAGCTCGATCGAGAATTCCTTCATCAGCATCGACAGCACGAGCCGCATTTCCACGCTCGCGAGATGACGGCCCGGACACACACGTGGACCGGCGCCGAACTGCAGATACGCACGCACATCGTGCGCCCCCTCGTTCGCCTGCCCCTGCTTGCGCATCCAGCGATACGGATCGTAGCGCGCGGGATCGACGAAATTTTTCTCGTCGAGCATTGCGGGCCGCGCGAGAAAGAACATGCGCGTGCCCTTGGGCAAATCGACATCGCCGACGCGCACATCTTCGAGCGGCTCGAACGAATGAATCGAAGCCACCGGACGCAGCCGCGTCGCTTCCGTGCAGATCGCCTCGAAGAGATCGAGTTCCTTGAGCGTCGCGTAATCGGGACACACGCCCGCAGTGCCGAATGCCGCGTCGGCTTGCCTGCCGAGTTCGCGCTGCAAGGCGGTATCGGCGGCGAGGTAGGGCAGCGTCCACGCGATCGAGTCGGCCGTCGTGTCCTCGCCCGCGAGCAACAACGTCAGCACGTTGGCGCCGATCTGCGCGTCGCTGATCGTCGAGCCGTCTGCCTGCTGCTGCACGAGCATCGCTTCGAGCAAATTGCGCGGCGTCTCCGAGGGATCGTCGCGCATGCGTTCGCGAGCGCGCGCCATCATCGCGCGCACGTAGCCGTGCACTTGCGCGAGCGTGCGCTCGAGCTTGCGGTCGCCGGGCAGTTTGATCAGACGCCAGTACGGCACGAGCGAGTTGATGCGCCACATCACGGCCGGCAGGATCTGCTCCAGATGCTCCTGGATCGCGCCGTGTTCCTGTTCGAGCGTGCGCGGGTCGTCGCCGAACGCGAGCGCGCTCGTCACGTCGACGGTATAGCGCTTGAGGTCGTCGGTCATCTCCACCGTCGCGCCGCTCGCGGCGGCGCGCAGCCAGCGCTGGCGCAGCCGCTCGGTGATCCCGGCGAGCGTCGGATAGAACGCGCGGATGTTGGGGATCGACATCGCCTGCATGACGAGCTTGCGCTGCGGCTCCCAGGCCGCGCCTTCGGCCGAGAAAAGCCCATTGGCGCCGATCTCGTCGAGCACATCGCCGATCGGCTGATAACGCCGGTAGCGATGCGGGCGCTCGCGCATGATGGACTGGATCAGTTCGTGTTCGGTCCACACGGTCACTGGAATGCTGCCCATCTGGAAGCGATACGGCGAACCGAGTTCGGCGGCCCAGCGCTCCAGGATCAGATGCAGCCGTGACGGCGCGAGTTGCAACAGATTGCCGAGCAGCGGCAAGCCCTTCGGGCAGGGCAGGTCGGCGACCTGGCGGACCCGCTTGCCGGATTGAGCGACAGCATTCATGGACTCTCCTGCCCGGCGCCTCGCGGCGCGGCGTGGATGGAACGAAGACGGACAGCGCAGGCGATCATAACGATCAGACGATATAGCCGAAGCGGCGCGAGAGCCGTGCGCCAGCGGCGCGCAGCGCCTGCGCGGGCGCCTCGTCGAGCGCCGCGCTGAAGCTGCCCGACGGCCCCATCAGTGCGAGCACGAGGCAGATGTCCCCAGTGTGGTCGAACACCGGCACGGCGAGCGTGCTGATGCCGGGGACCGGTTTGTCGAGTGCGGTGTCGGCGCCGTCCGCGCGGATTTGCGCGAGCCGCGCGGCATAGGCGGGCGTCGCCGCCGCCGCGCCGTCGGGCACCCCGGCGAGGCGCAGCGCGTCGCTCGCGAGCAGGCTCGCGCGCACGTCGTCGTCGAACCATGCGGCGAAGACGCGGCCGATCGCCGTGTTGACGAGCGACATCACCGTGCCCGCACGCAGGCTCACATGCAACGGTCGCGCCGATTCTTCGAGGCGCACGACGGTAGGGCCGAGCGGCCCCGGCACCGCGAGCGCGACGCTCATGCCGGTGGCGGCGGCGAGACCGACCAGCTCGGCATCGGCTTCGCGTACCGGCGACAGGCGCGCCAGACCGATCAAGCCCAGTTCGAGACTGAGCGGCCCGGCAAGAAAGCGGCCAGCCGCATCGCGCGCTAGCAGGCCGATTTTCTGCAGGCTCACGAGATGCGGAAACGCCTTCGCGGGCGCCATGCCGGCGGCGGCGGCGAGGTCGCGCAAGCTGAGCGGTGCGCCGTGGGTGACGAGCGCGGTCAGCAGATCGCCGGTGATGTCGAGCGACTGGATGCCGCGTTGTGGTTTGTCGGCTACTTCGGGCGCTGCGTCCATGGGCGGGGTCGGGTGGTGCTTCATGCGGCGTCCGGGCTCGCAAGCGTCGCGGTGATGGCGTCGGCAGCCAGCTTGAGCGCGCGCACCACGGCGCCGTTTGGCCGCACATCGAGCGAACCACTCGCGCCGATCGCCGTGAGCGTCACGTGCAGCGAGCCGTGCGCATCGAGCACCGGCACGCAGACGCTGCTCACGCCGGGTGTGGGCGCATCGATCGCGTGTTCCACGCCGTGGCGGCGGATCGCGGCGAGCGTGCCGGCGAACGCGGGATCGGCGTCGATGGCGCCAGCCGGTGCGCCGCCGAGTTGCGGATTCGCCGCGAGCGCCGGTTGCATCGACTGGTTGTTCCACATCGGCTGCAGCTCGGCGGGCGCGAGGAACGCGCAGAACACGCGGCCCGTTGCGGTGTCGCGCAGCGACATCACCGTGCCGACGTGCAGGTTCACGTGCAGCGGCAGCCCGGCGTGGTCGTAGCGCACGATGGTCGGCCCCTGCGGCCCGGCGATGCACACCGCGATGCTGCAATGAAGCGTCTGCGCCAGCGAGCGCGCTTCGCCGATGGCGGCGCGCAGCGCGCTCTGCTGCTCCAGATGCAGCAGACCGAGCCGCAGCGCCAGCGGGCCCGGCTCGTAGCGGCCCGAGAGCGCATCGCGCTTGACGAGCCCGAGCCGCGTGAGACTCACGAGGTACGCGTGCGCCGGTCCCGACGCGAGTTCCGCGCTGGCCGCCAGATCGGACGGCGCGAGCGGGCCGCGCGTATCGGCGAGCGCACGCAGCAGACGGCCGCCGACCTCGACGCTCTGAATGCCGCGCTGGGTTTTCGCCGCGACCGGTTCCGCGACTTCATTGCGACGTTTGCTCACGCCTCGTTCCTGCCTGAAAAGGGGTCAATGGTAAACGATCGACACGGTGGCGTCGGCAGTACAAGATTAGCGTAGGACGAGATAACTAGCCATTGACAAATAAAAATCGCACGGCCTATGATGCGCTCACCTTGGCATAACACGGCCCGTTCATAGTCCGGTCGAGGCAATCCCCAGTTACGGAGACAACGATGGCAAAGGCATTCGCATCCCAGGCCGATCTCGACGTGAAGGCCGTCACCTTCACGCAACTCTCGGACAACGCGTGGGCGTACACGGCCGAAGGCGATCCCAATTCCGGTGTGATCATCGGCGACGACGGCGTGCTGATCGTCGATACCACGGCGACCCCCGCCATGGCGCAGGACCTCATCGCGCGCATCCGCACCATCACCGACAAGCCGATCAAGTACGTCGTGCTCTCGCACTATCACGCGGTGCGCGTGCTGGGCGCCTCGGCGTACTTCGAGGAAGGCGCGCAGCAGATCATCGCGAGCCGTGGCACGTACGAGATGATCGTCGAGCGCGGCGAAGCCGACATGAAGTCGGAGATCGAGCGCTTCCCGCGCCTGTTCGCCGGCGTCGAAACGGTGCCGGGCCTCACGTGGCCGACGCTCGTGTTCGAGCGCGAGATCACGCTGTTTCTCGGCAAGCTCGAAGTGAAGATCGCGCATCTGGGCGCGGGGCACACCAAGGGCGATACGGTCGTCTGGCTGCCGTCGCAGAAGGTGTTGTTCTCGGGCGATCTGGTCGAATACGACGCGGCCTGTTATTGCGGCGACGCGCAACTGGCCGAATGGCCCGCGACGCTCGAAGCGCTGCGCGCGCTCGGCGCCGACAAGCTCGTGCCGGGGCGTGGCCCCGCGCTCACGACGCCCGCCGAGGTCGACAAGGGCATCGACTACACGAAGGATTTCGTCTCGACGCTGCTCGCCCAGGGACGCGAGGCGGTTGCGCGCAAGCTCGATCTCAAGCAGTCGATGGCGCTCACGCGCGAAGCGATGGATCCCAAGTTCGGCCACGTGTTCATCTACGAGCATTGCCTGCCGTTCGACGTGTCGCGCGCTTATGACGAAGCGAGCGGCATCGTGCATCCGCGCATCTGGACCGCCGAGCGCGACCAGCAAATGTGGGCCGCGTTGCAGGGGTGAGGTGAGGCATCGGCAGGAGACAACAGATGATCAACTACCAGACGCTCAGCTTCGACTACACCCGCAGCCGCGACCAGCAACCCGGCGCGGCAGCGGCCCTGCATCCCGTGGCGGTGGTCGGCGCGGGCCCGGTCGGCCTCGCGACCGCCATCGATCTCGCGCAACAAGGCGTGCCCGTCGTGCTCGTCGACGACGACTGCACGCTCTCCACCGGCTCGCGCGCCATCTGCTTCTCGAAACGCTCGCTCGACATCTTCGACCGGCTCGGCTGCGGCGAGCGCATGGTCGAAAAGGGCGTCAGCTGGAACACCGGCAAGGTGTTCTTCGAAAGCGAACAGGTCTATTCGTTCGACCTGCTGCCCGAAAGCGGCCACCATCGTCCCGCGTTCATCAACCTGCAGCAGTACTACGTCGAAGGCTTTCTGCTCGAACGCGCACGCGAACTGCCGAATCTCGAAGTGCGCTGGAAGAGCCGCGTCACCGGCATCGCGCAGCACGGCGAACCCGGTGGCGCGGACGCCCACGTCACGCTCGCCATCGAGACGCCGGACGGCCCCTACGAACTGCGCGCGCGATACGTCGTTGCCTGCGACGGCTCGCGCAGCCCCGTGCGCAAGCTGATGGGACTCGACAGCCACGGCCAGATGTTCAAGGACCGCTTCCTGATCGCCGACGTCAAGATGGACGCGCCGTTTCCGTCCGAGCGCTGGTTCTGGTTCGATCCGCCGTTTCATCCGAACCAGTCGGTGCTGCTGCATCGCCAGCCCGACAACGTGTGGCGCATCGATTTCCAGCTGGGCTGGGACGCCGACCCCGTCGTCGAGAAGGAGCCCGAGCGCGTGAAGGCGCGCGTGCGCGAACTGCTCGGCGCCGATGTGCAGTTCGAACTCGAATGGGTCAGCATCTATACGTTCTCGTGTCTGCGCATGGACAGCTTCCGGCACGCGCACGTGTTGTTCGCCGGCGATTCGGCGCACCTCGTGTCGCCATTCGGCGCGCGCGGCGCGAACAGCGGCTTCCAGGACGGCGAGAACCTCGCGTGGAAGCTCGCGATGGTGCTCGACGGACGCGCCCCCGATGCGCTGCTCGACACCTATGCCAGCGAGCGCGAATACGCAGCCGACGAAAACCTCCGCAACTCGACGCGCTCGACCGACTTCATCACGCCCAAGAGCCCGGTGAGCCGCCTCTTTCGCGACGCCGTGCTCAAGCTCGCGCGCGATCACGCCTTCGCGCGGCAACTCGTGAACAGCGGCCGGCTGTCGGTGCCTGCCGTACTGCGCGACTCGACGCTCAACACACCCGACGACGCCCCGTTCGCGAGCCCGCTGGTGCCGGGCGCGCCGTGCTGCGATGCGCCCGTGCAAGTCGAAAGCGATGGCGGCGGCGTGCGAAGCGGCTGGCTGTTGCAGCAGCTTGGTCAGCGGTTTTGCGGGGTGCTGTTTTGTGGCGCGGAGGCATCGATCGATGAGACCGCGCTTCGCACGCTGCAGCGACTTGCGAGCGGGGCCGTGCCGGTGGGGGGCATTGTCGTGCTGGCGGCCGATGCGCCCGCTTCAGCTTTGCCGGCTGGATTGCCGGCATCGACAGTGGTCGTGCGCGACGTGGAAGGACTCGTGGCTCGCCGCCATGATGCGGCGCCCGGTACTTTCTATCTGATGCGTCCAGACCAGCACGTGTGTGCGCGCTGGCGCAGCCTCGATGGTGAACGCGTCGAAGCAGCGCTCAAGCGCGCGCTGTGCATGGCCGAAGCGGCGTGAAACAACAAGGAGACGGACGATGCTCAATACCCAACCGAACCTCGCGTGCCCCGATGACTTCTACGAAGCGCTGATCGACATGCATCGCGACCTCGACGACGCGCAGAGCCAGTGCGCGAACGCGCAATTGATCTTGCTGCTGGCGAATCATGTTGGGGATAGCGCGACGCTGGTCGAGGCGATGCGGCGTGCGCGGGAGGGGGTGGTGGGGGGTAGGTCGGGCAGCATGCTTTCGCCTGCCCAGTAAACATTGTCGACGTCAGATCAGAATCGGAACCTTGAATTTTTTGCTTTTCTTCTGCGTGCGCCGGATTTTTCTGGCCTGTTCTGTCTGCTTGGCTCGACAGACAGGGCACCAATGGCCACGGCGGATATTTTCAGGTCTTGATGCCCATGTGTGCCCTTCGATACATAGCCATTGCAACGGTGTTATCGCGTTGACATAGACCTCTGACAAACATTTTCCCCCATGCATCGCCGCGGCCTGACGCATCGTTTCAATACCGAGGCGTCTGCTGTCCACTGCGCAGGTTCGGCACCAGTGACCGATCATGATCTTCACGGGCCGTGCCAGCCAGATATGTCCCTTTCGACACTGCCACTGCAGGAACGCATTGTTGTTGGTGTATTCCGTCGACAGGCACTGACCGCCATGCCCGGCCGCGATCTGATGCATCTTTTCGATCCCGAGGCGCTTTCGATCGAAGGCACATGTCGGACACCAGCTTTTGTAAATGGTACTGAGCTTGGCACGCCAGCGATGTCCTTCTTCGCATTCCCAAAGCAGATGGGTTTTGGCGTCGGTGTAGCGCTTCGAAACACATCGTCCGTTATGCTTTGCCGCGAGCGCCTGCATGTCGGAAAGGCTAAAGCGCATGCTTTCGACATAGCACAGCCTGCACCATTGCCCGCCGTCAACGGCGGCCGCTGGGGCCGTCCATCGATGTCCCTTATCGCAGCGCCATTTCAAAGGCGCAGTCGTACCCATGTACTCGGTCGAGAGGCATTCGCCGCCTCGTAGCCGAGCCAGTCCCTGTGCCCATGCCAAGGTGTGCTTTCTGGTGTTTTCCTTGGCGCAAACAGGACACCAGGATGCTTTCGGCCGTTTAATACTGGCGGGCTGCGCCTTCCACTGATGCCCCTCGGCACACTCCCAAAGGAGTGCCGTATTGGTATTGATGTATTCCGTCGACAGGCATCGTCCGCCACGTTTGCTGGCAATCTCGCTCATATGTTCAAGCGTGTCGCGCATCTGCAGGATGGCACACCGCGGGCACCAGCTTCCCAGCAGAATCCGCTCGGGAATGGCCTCCCACTCGTGGCCGCTTGCGCAGCGCCACAATAGCTTTGTCTCGGTGCCGTGATACTCCGATGAGAGGCACGCCCCATTCTTTTGAGCAGCAAGCGCGTGCATGTCCGCGATGGTCTTGCGATAGGCCATGATTCGCAATTCTCTGGATACTATGTTTATTCCGTCTGTTGCCGGTTTCGTCGAAGGAGCGCTCTATTCGTCGTGGTAGTCCGAGCGGGCGATCACGCGGTTTGTGCCGCGCGGACACTGGCATGCGACGATATCGCCGTCTCTCACGGCCGTCGCTCCCGCCAGCCCCCAGTTCCTGGCTGTACCCAGCATGGGGCCGTTGTGCCCACAGCGCGCACAGGACGCGAGTCCTCCATTGCGCGCGAGGGCTCCGTTCTGATCCGAGAACGACTCGTCGCCATCCAGTACCTGGCCTCCAGTCGTTGTTCGGTTGCCTTTGATCGCCAGCATCGTAGCCACGTCACGTTTCTCCTCTTGCAGTTGAGGTCGTCAATACCATGTCAATACTTGTCGAGCGCAGCCTGCAGCAACTTCAGTCTCGTCTTGCCGTCTGGTGTGAATACAGTGTCGAAACGCACCAGTCCTTCCTTATGCAGATGACACTTCATCGTGAAGCTCACCGCGATGCCAGGTTCAGGGGTTTGCACTTCGACCTCGACCGCCCTTAGGCGCGGCTCGTATTTGAGCAGCGTCGATTCGATCGCGTGACGTAGCTTGTGTGTCGAAGAGGGCAAATGCCGGTAGATTTCCGACAGGTCGTCGAGCCCGAAGTCTGGCAGGTGTGCGAGCGACTCGCGCCGGCTGTTCAGGATGCGCTCGATGTTGTCCCGCACTGAGAAAAACGTCTGCTCTTGCGGCGTGAAGTCACCCACCGCTGTTCCGTCGGCGAAATGCCCTGTGATTCGCTCGAAAAGTCCTGGCCCCGTGCGCATGCGTGCCTCAACTCCCCATGCCGGAGATTGCCGACATTAGCCACTGGTCGATAGCGAACCACACGAGTCCCGCAGCGATCCACGCGATCAATACCCAACTCAGTGGCGGCAAGGGCCGCCTGCGCCGGCGCGACGGATTCACCACGATCGCGCCCGCGCTACCGTGCGCGTCGCCATCCCGCCCGTTGCCCACAGCCCGCGTAAGGCGCTCGTCGATTTCGCTGACAAGTTTCTCGCGGGCCACTTGCTCATTTGCGGCAAAGCGACCGGCGAACCCGAGCCTGAGCACGGCGGCGAAGATCTGCAGAAGCGGCAGGACGGGCGTGGCCTCACGCAGTCGCCGACCGATACGGCGCAGCAACTCTTCGCCCGCATCGTTGCGGCCGAACGTGCGCACCTGCAGTGGCTCGCGTTCCCAGACGTCGCGCGCATCGTCACGCAAACACATGAGTGCCGCCTCGTCGAGAAGAGCGCATTGCGCATAGAGCGCGTCATCGATCACGTCGTGCGACAGCCCGCGCCGTTGCAACTCCTTGCGCAGATTCACGGCCAGGTCATCACATTGCTTACGCAGGTGTTCTACCGATGGCAGATTGCCGCTGCGCAGTGCCACGACGATGCTCGCCGTGTCGCGCAGCGTGAGAGGCAATAAGGTGTCGACGGTCTGGGCCGTGGCGAACCTCATGATGGCAGCACCGCATAGAGTTCAAGTTCGGCCTCGGGAATCGACGCAGGCAGATAGATCTGGCACGCGCGTGCAGCGATCATGCGCGCGAACCCCGGGTCCGAACTGTCCACCGCGAAGTACTGGTTCTCGATGCGTACCGGTATCGCGGCGGGCAAGCGCGACACCGTTCGCAGCGCAATTCCGGCCAGTGCGGAGTTCACGACACGCTCGACGTCGTCGGGTGAACCCATCTTGCACAGTACTGGCAGTTGCTCCAGGAGCGCGTGGGCGGGCATGGTCGCGCGCACCGAGAGGTAGTAATCGGCGTCTTCGGTGAGGCGTTCGTCGTTGATAAGACCGCGCCACATCGACGTGCGCAAACGCTCGAGCGCAATGGGGACGACGCGCGACGGAATCACGGCGTCCAGCAGCACACGGATCAGGGACTCGAGTTCCGCGAACACGGGTTCAGGCGCGTTATGGTCATATGGCGGGATGGCCTTGAGCGTTTCCGTGGTCGAGAACGTGAGAAGTGACCCGGCAAGGCGTGCGAGCACCGCATAGAGCCGTTCGGGATGTTGGTCGGGCGCCTGGGCGAGGCGCGCCAGTTCCGGCCACGTACTGTTCACCGAATGCAGCAACCAGAAGAGCGCTACATCGGACACCGCATAGTCGGCGATCATGTCCGAGCGCTCCTTGCGGCGTACCGCGAGACTCGCGCTTTTTGCGGAAAGGATCTCCGAGAGCCGTCGCATGCGTTGCGCGAGCCGCGCGCTGGACGACAGGAACAGACACGGCGGCACGAACGACTCATCTTCTTCGAAACGTCCGTGTGGCGTACGCACGAGGCGTGCTACGGGGCATGTGACGTAGTCGTCCGTCTGCTCGAAATCCAGTAGCAGTACCACCACCTGTCGCTCGACGCTGATTTCTTCCTTGCCCTCTCCGTTGATGTCGGCCACCTGGAGGAACTCGCGAGTCGAGCGTCGTGGCCGCGCCGACTTCTGCCCAGGCTCGGTACAGTTGTTGCCCTGCGCATCGAGGAGCGCTACGCCGGCGAGCACCGTGAGTGCTTCTATGCTCGATGGCACATCGGCCAGACTTCGCGCACCGGGCAGCCAGTCGGCCGTTTCGCTATCGATGATCGTGCCGTCGGGCAAACGCACCGCCAGTTTCGTGAGATATAGCCGGTCGATGCCAAGGGCCTGCGTATCCAGTGCCACATCGACGACTCCCCACGCGTCGGGACTCGTCATACTGGCAATCTGCTCATTCGCAAACTGCTCCCAGAGCGCCTGCTGCTGGAAGTGCTGCGGCGTCATGAAAATGCCGCGCGCCCACAACGGTTTCGTTATCTTCATCTTGGATATTGGCCAGGATCCGGGTAAGGGGAGTGGGCAACCTTCATCGCTTCGCCTTCGGCATTCGGGACATGAGCGCCAGGCTCACGTCCATGCCTTCGACCTGAAAATGCGGAACGATGAAGAGCTTGATACGAAAGAAGCCCGGATTGTCTTCAAGGTCTTGCACCTCCACCCGGGCCTCGCGCAGCGGGTGAGCGGCCTGCAGATCGTCACCCGGTGTTGTCATGACAGTCACGAGCGTGTGGATCCAGCTGTTGAGCTCCAGCTCCAGTAGTCGGCGATCCTTGGTCGTTCCGACGTTCTCACGCTGAATCAGCTTCAGATAGTGCGCGATGCGCGAGACCAGAAAGATATACGGCAGGCGTGCATTGATGCGGCTGTTGGCTTCGGCTTCCCGTGTATCAAGGGCAGCAGGTTTCTGTGTCGAATGAGCCGAGTAGAAGCATGCGTAGTCGTGGTTGCTCGTGCAGGAAAGGGCGATCAGACCGAGTTCGGCGAATTCGTGTTCACGCGCTTCGGGAATCAATGCGTCCGTGGCGATCTTTCCCAAACGTCCCGTGTCGAGGTCATAGAGGTGCACGGGCAGATCATGGATCGCTCCGCCCGCGTGTGGACCGCGGATCTGCAGGCACCAGCCGTTACGCACGAAGCTCCTGACGAGATTGACGGCGAACGCAAATGCCGCGTTAGTCCACAGGAAGGCATCGCGCCCACCGCTACGAACTTCTTCGGTGTAGTTGAAAGCGTGTACCGGATTCACGTCCGGTCCATACGGAACACGCGCGAGGAAACGTGGCAGTGTGAACCCAACGTAGCGCGCATCGTCCGTTTCACGAAACGCCTTCCACTTGTGATAAGTCGCGCGGTCGAAGTAACCGGATAGATCGCGTATGCCAGTCACTTCTTCCATGGATGCACGGCCGAAGAAAGCGGGCGAGGCCGCACCGATAAACGGCATGTGTGCCGCAGCCGCCACCTTTGAGATGTTGCGCAGCAGCGCGATATCGGGGGCACTCGCGTCGAACTCATAATTCGCAATCACGGCCGCAATGGGATATGCACCGGGCGTATCGTATTCCTGGACATACGTGTGCTGGAACAGCCCACTCTGGATTAGCTCGGGCGCATCGTCGAAGTCCTGCTGCAAGTTTTCCTTTGAAACATCCAGCATCTCGATGAGCACATTGCGACGAAAGTCGGTGCGGTCAACCAGGAACTTCAACCCGCGCCAGGCGGACTCAAGTGTCTGAAAAGCGGGGTGGTGGAGGATGGCATCGATTTGCCGGCCAAGCAGCCGGTCGATCGTCGCGAGTTCGTGATCGAGTCGCAGCGAAACCATGCGCACCGGCACGCGCTCTTTCGTTTGCGCAGGCGTGTCGGTTGTTACGATCATGGAGTTTCTCGACGTACTGTTCTGGAAGCTTGCGCTCATTGTTCAGATCTTGATCCGTGCCGGCTTCGCTGAAAGTCGCCATGTTTATCACGTCATTCATCTCAAAAGCGTAAATAAAGATTGAGGATTGTTAATCATTAACTAAAAGCAAAGGAACTTGCCTGCTGGAACGGAAGGCTATTCACTGACGTGATAAATCGGCGTACCTTTCCCTCCCCAAACGAGCGTCGCATGCGCGAGATATATCCACCACGCATGAAACGTACGAAGCACTGCTGATCAGGTGAGGAGTGAAGAATGGCAAGCCTGTACGACGAAGCAAGCAAAATCGTCTCCCGCCTGACGACGACAACGGGAGA